>NZ_CP108828.1:4800000-7748626 GCF_045207365.1 Micromonospora sp. NBC_00858
AAGCCGTGCTCCTCGAACAGCGAGCACTCCCACAGCGCCGACTCGACCAGCGCCTCGGCGGTGGCCTTGCCGTACTTGCTGAGCAGCCGCTTGTCCAGGGAGCCGGCGTTGACGCCGATCCGGATCGGCACGCCGGCATCGCCGGCGGCCTTGGCGATCTCCCGGACCTTGTCGTCGAACTGGCGGATGTTGCCCGGGTTGACCCGGACCGCCGCGCAGCCCGCGTCGATCGCCGCGAAGACGTACTTGGGCTGGAAGTGGATGTCGGCGATCACCGGGAGCTGCGACTTCTTGGCGATCGCCGGCAGCGCCTCGACGTCGTCCTGGGACGGCACCGCCACCCGGACGATCTGGCAGCCGGACGCGGTCAGCTCGGCGATCTGCTGGAGGGTCGCGTTGACGTCGGAGGTGAGGGTGGTGGTCATCGACTGCACGGACACCGGCGCACCGCCACCGACCGGGACCGAGCCGACCATGATCTGGCGGCTGGCCCGGCGTGGTGCGAGCGGCGGGGGCGGCACGGCGGGCATACCGAGACTGATTGCGGTCACTTCAGGCACTCACCTTGAGAAGAGCGTGATCGGGTTGACGACGTCCGCGGCGATGGTGAGCAGGGTGAACGCACCACCAATCAGGATCACCACGTACGTGAAGGGCATCAGTTTGAGGTAGTCGACCCGGCCGGGGTCGGCCCGGCCGATCCGCGCGTAGATCCAGGAGCGGGCCCGTTCGAACCAGGCGATGGCGATGTGGCCGCCGTCCACCGGGAGCAGCGGCAGCAGGTTGAACACACCGATGAAGAAGTTCAGCGACACGAAGAGCATGAAGAAGACCAGCCAGGCGTTGTTCTCCACGGCCTCGCCGCCGAGCCGGCTGGCGCCGACCACGCTGATCGGGGTGTCCACGTCCCGCTCGCCGCCGGTGAGGGCGGTCCACAGGGCGGGGACCTTCTGCGGGAGCCGCTGCAGCGCTTGGGCCGTACCGACGGCCAGGTCGCCGGTGAAGGAGGCGGTCGCGCCAAAGGCGCCGACCGGCCCGTACGTCACCCGGGTGGGGGTGCTGGGGACGAGGCCGACGCCGAGGGCGGCCACCGGCCCTGCGGCGCCCTTCGGGTCGTCCAGGGGCGGACGCTGGGTCTGCGCGAGCACGGTGCTGGTGCTGCCCGACTGCCCGTCACGGACGTACTCGATCCGCGCGGTCTCCCCCGGCTTGAGATTGCGCAGCGTGGTGAGCAGGTCGCCGTAGTTGCCGATCGGGGTGCCGTTGACCGAGGTGATCCGGTCACCGTCGCGCAGTTGCGCCTGCGCGGCAGGGCTGGCCGCGTCGGCGGGCGTGCACGCCCGCAGCGCGTTCTCCGGCACCACGCACGGGCTGAGCTGGATGACCGCCGGCTCATTGCGGGCCTGCGCGTCGGTGGTCGGGAAGTCCGGGTTGGGCAGGCCGGCGGAGACGGCGAGGATCCAGATGGTGATCAGGGCGAGCGCGAAGTGGGTGATCGAACCCGCGGCCATCACGATCGTCCGTTTCCAGACCGGGTAGCGCCACATCGCCCGCGGCTCGTCGGCCGGGTCCACGTCGTCGTCCTGCGGGGTCATCCCGACGATCTTGCAGAAACCGCCGAGCGGGATGCCCTTGACGCCGTACTCGGTCTCGCCCCGCTTGAACGACCAGAGGGTGGGGCCGAATCCGACGAAGTACTTGGTGACCTTCATCCCGAACGCCTTGGCGGTGAGCAGGTGCCCCGCCTCGTGCAGACTCACCGAGATGAGAATGGCCAGGGCGAAGAGGACCACCCCGAGCAGGTACGACATCAAGCTCCTTCCACCGAACCCGCGATGATCTCCTGCGCGTGCGCGCGTGCCCACGACTCGGCCGCGAGCACGTCCTCGACGGTACCTGGTTCGGCGAAGTCGGGAGCGTCCTCCAACACGCGCTCCAGCGTGTCGACGATGCCGAGGAACGGCAGCCGGCCCGCCACGAACGCCTCGACGCACTCCTCGTTCGCCGCGTTGTAGATCGCCGGGCGGCAGCGCCCGGCCTCCCCGGCGGCCTTGGCCAGCGCCACCGCCGGGAACGCGGCGTCGTCCAGCGGGGCGAACTCCCAGGTGTGCGCGCTCGTCCAGTCGACCGCGGCGGCGGCCCCGGGCACCCGGTCCGGCCAGCCGATCCCCAGCGCGATGGGCAGCCGCATGTCCGGTGGGCTGGCCTGGGCGATCGTGGATCCGTCGGTGAACTCGACCATGGAGTGGATCACCGACTGCGGGTGCACCATCACGGTGATGTCGGCGTAGGGCACGTCGAACAGCTCGTGCGCCTCGATCACCTCAAGCGCCTTGTTGACCATCGTGGCCGAGTTGATCGTGACGACCGGCCCCATGTTCCAGGTCGGGTGTGCCAGCGCCTGCTCGGGTGTGACCTGCGTCAACTCGTCGCGGCCCCGGCCCCGGAACGGGCCGCCGCTGGCGGTGACGATCAGCCGGCGCACCTCACCGCGTGACCCGGAACGCAGGCACTGGGCCAGCGCCGAGTGCTCCGAGTCGACCGGGACGATCTGCCCCGGCCGCGTCACCGCGGCCTTGACCAGCGGGCCGCCGGCCACGAGGGACTCCTTGTTGGCCAGGGCGAGGGTACGACCACCGCGCAGCGCGGCCAGCGTAGGAGCGAGGCCCAGCGAGCCGACCACCCCGTTGAGCACGATGTCGCACGGCCACTGGGCCAGCTCGGTCATCGCGTCCGGCCCGGCCACGATCTTGGGAAGCTTGAAGTCGCCGGTGGCCCACCCGCGCCTGCTCGCCTCCGCGTAGAACGCGAGCTGGAGGTCCTGCGCGGCGGATGCCTTGGCCACCCCGACCGCGTCGACGCCGAGCTCCAGGGCCTGCGCGGCGAGCAGCGCGACGTTGCCGCCACCGGCGCCGAGCGCCACCACCCGGAACCGGTCCGGGTTGCGCCGGACGATGTCGATGGCCTGCGTGCCGATCGAGCCGGTGGACCCGAGCAGGACAAGGTCGCGGGGGGAAGTCACGGGGCCATTGTTCCCCAGAGGCGCTGAGCGCCCGCTGGGAGCCCGGCGATGATCGACTCCAGATCGCCGATGTCGGGGTATCCCAGACACCCGGATACCCCGACATCGCCGAACCCGTGTCGATCAAGCCGCCGGCCGGCGACCGAGGGCCGCCGCAGCGGCCCTCGGTCGGGACTAGGGCGTGTCCTGCCGATCTTGTAGTGGTTGATCGTTGACGATGTGCCGGTGGTGCGTCGTGGTGAGTTGACCGATGAAGCGTGGGCGGTGATCGCGCCGCTGCTGCCGGAGCCGGGCGGTGCGCGGGGGCGGTGGCGCGATCACCGTCAGGTCGTTAACGGGATCTTGTGGAAGCTGCGGACCGGTGCGCCGTGGCGTGACCTGCCCGAACGGTATGGGCCGTGGAAGACCTGCCATGAGCGGCTGCGGCGCTGGACGGCCGACGGGACGTGGGATCGGATCCTCGCGGCGGCACAGGTGCATGACGACGGGACACCGGTGCAGTGGACGATCAGCGTGGACTCGTCGATCGTGCGGGCGCACCAGCATGCCGCTGGCGCCCGCAAAAAGGGGGCTCCCCAACAAGTCCGGCGACGCCTGGTACGCAAGATGGCGAGGCCATCGGCCGATCCCGCGGAGGACTGAGCACGAAGATTCACCTCGCCGTCGACGGACGCGGCAGGCCGCTGTCGATCCTGCTCACTCCCGGCCAGGCCGGCGACAACCCTCAACTGTTGGCGTTGCTGGACGCGATCTGCGTCAACGAGCCCGGACCGGGTCGACCCCGCAAACGTCCCGAGGTGCTGATCGCGGACAAGGGCTACGCGCACGACTCGACCCGCCGAGCGTTGCGTCACCGCGGGATCCGGCACGTCATCCCCGAACGATCCGACCAGGTCGCCCGCCGCGCCGCCAAGGGCAGCAACGGAGGGCGGCCACCAGCCTTCGACAAGGCGATCTACCGCAAGCGCAACGTCGTGGAACGCTGCTTCAACCGGTTCAAGCAATGGCGTGACCTGGCCACCCGCTACGCCAAACGCGCATCTCTCTACCGCGCCAGCCTCGTCCTCATCGCCGCCATCATCTGGCTTCCATGATCGGCAGGACACGCCCTAGCCGCCGTTGATCACGAACTGCGATCCTGGCTGGATCACGATGTTGCCGTCGGCCGAGTTGGTGATGGTCACGTTGGTCAGCGTGGCGTTGCCCCGGGCCCCGCTCATCGCGAGGATGCCGGCGCCGTTGTTGGACTTGTCGATCCGCACGTTGGTGATCGCGACGTTCGGCATGTTGCCGCCGCCGTTCTTGAACTGGATGCCGTCGTACGTCGAGTCGTAGATGTCGGTGTCCCGGATCGTGACCCCGACGATGTCCCTGGTGGCGGGGAAGAGGGTGATGGCACCGAACTCCTGGTCCTCGTTCCAGAAGGCACCGCCGGTCCGGTAGAGCCCGTTGTTGGCGATCAGCGTCGTCCCGGAGAAGGGCAGCGGGTCGTGGTCGGTCGCCAGCATGATGCCCGGGTAGTTCGCGGTGTCGTAGATCAGGTTGTTCTCGATCGAGTTGTCGTAGCCGCCGTAGATGGCGATGCCGTTCGCGCGCCAGGGCAACTGGATGGTGTTGTTGACGAAGTGGTTGTCGTGGGCGATGTCCACGTTCCGGTCCTTGACGTACGGGTTGGCCCAGACGGCCAGCGCGTCGTCGCCGGTGGTACGGAAGGACGAGTTGAACACCCGCGAGTTCCGCGTGCCGTTGCTGAAGTTGATGCCGTCGGCATAGGTGTTGCGGATCCGCATACCGGTGAACTGCAAGCCGTCGGCCGGGCCCCAGAGGTCGGGGATGTTGTCGTAGTCGCGTCCCACCCAGACACCCACGTTGGCGTGCTCGATCCAGACGTTACTGATCCGGGTGCCTGTCCCGAACCGACCGTTCAGACCCACCCCGCCCTCGGCGTTGCCGTCACCGCCACGGATCCGGCCCGAGCCGAAGATGGCGATGTCGGAGATCTGGGTGTTCTTGTCGATGTCGAAGCCGAAGTTGCCCTCGTGCGGGTGGTTGATGCCGCCCACCACGTTCTGCGGCTCGGTCAGCGTGTAGAGCTGTGAGTGCCACATGCCGGCGCCCCGGATCGTGACGTTGCTGATGCCGACCTGGTTGTGCGTACCCCGGTTCAGCGGGTCGTCGGTCAGGATCTTCTGCTCCTGCCGCCACTGCCCGGCCGGAATCCAGACGCAGCCGATGACCCCGTTCTGGTCGTCGGTCACGGCCCGTTGGATGGCCGCGGTGTCGTCGAGCCCGTCGTTGGGGACCGCGCCGTACGACGTGATCGAGGTGCACTCGGTCGGCTGGCTCGCGGCCGGCGCCACCTGCTCCAGGTCGATCATGTCGATGACGTAGAACGAGGCGGAGTCGCCGGCATCGCGCTGCAACTTGAACCGGGTGCCCGCCGGGTACGACTGCGACAGCAGCGCGTTCGACTCGTCGAACAGCCGCCGGGCGTCGGCCTGCGGGGTGTTGGTCAGCGCCTCCGGCCCGTCCGTGTTGCCGTAGAGCCAGCTGTGCCGCGACGACAGGGTCAGCTTCCGGGAGAAGACGTCGTTGACGTAGAGGCTGATCGTCGCCTCGATGCCACCCCCGCCGGGCGCGTCCGGGATGGAGTTGCGCACCACGATGGAGTTGGCGGGGTTGGTCGAGGTGAACTCGACGAACTGACCGGTGCTGTTCAGTCGTACCGACTTGCGGCCCGAGGACTCGGTGGCGAAGTTGGTGTGGCCGAAGGTGCGCAGCGGGTCGGCCTCCAACAGCGCGCCCTGGTACCGGCCGGCCTCGGCTTCGTAGGAGACGTACGGGACCGCCGCCCCACGCCCGACCACGATCGACTGGGTGAACGCGTTGTTGGTCTCGTTGGTCTCGGCGACGGTGTTGGTCGCGTCGGCGGTGGCCGTGATGGTGGCTCCGCCGCTGGTGGCGGTCCAGCTCCCGGCGACCGCGACGGTGACCGTCGCGCCGGCGGCGATCGACGCGGTGTTGGTGTTGAGCGTGGTGCCGCCCACCACCAACCGGGTGACCGTGGTCGTGCCGGTCGCGGTGGTGCCGCGGTTGCGTACCGCCACGGTGAACGTGACAGACGCCCCGACGGCCGGGTTCGGTGGGTTGGAGCTGATGCTGAGGACCTGCAGGTCAGGCCCCGGAGCCTGCGCGACCACCAACGGCGACGGTGCGGTGAAGCTGTTGTTGCCGTTGTTCTGCTCGACGATCGTGTTCGTCGGGTCGACCACCGCCGAGACGCTGTAGCTGCCCATCGGCCGGGTCCCGGCGTTGAACGAGACAGTGGTCGAGCCGCCCGCGCTGAGCGCACCCACCGAGGCGCTACCGGCAACCGTGCCGGCCAGGCTGAAGTTCACCGTGGTGGGTCCGGCCGCAGCCGAGCCCACGTTCTGGACCACGGCCGAGAGAGTGACCGGGGTGACCTCGCTGGGCGACGCGGGAGACCAGGTAGTCGAGCTGATGACCAGGTCAGGGTTGGGCGCCGACGTGCCGCACACCTCAAGCTCGGCCACCTGGCCCGACGGCGCACCGGTGTTGGCGGTGAACCGCAGTTGCACGTCGGCAGTGGTCGCGGTGACCGGGATGGTCACCACGTTGTTGCCCTGGACGAACTGGTAGTTCGCCGCCGACACCAGACTGGTGTACGTGGACGAGGCCTGGTCGCGGCCGAGGATCTGGATGTTCTGGGTACGGGTGCCCCAGGCCGGGTCCGGGTTCAGCTTGACGGCGACGGCCGTGATCGAGTGGTTCGCGCCCAACGCCACGGTCAGGGTCTGCGGGTAGCTCGCCGCGCCCTCCCAGTACGTCGTGACCTGCCCGTCGTTCGCCTTCTCCGGCGTGAAGGTGAAGGTGGAGCCGCTCGCCGTCATGGTCTTGCCCTGCGCCACGTTGGTGCAGGCGGGGGGCGGGGTGCCGGTCCGGGTGACGGTGTTGCTGTTTCCGGACAGGTTGCCCGCGCCGTCGCGGGCGCGGACGTAGTAGGACACGGTCGCCGTCGACGGCTGGTTGTCCTGGTAGGTGAGGACGGTGCCCAGCGTCGCGATCAGGCTGCCGCCGCGGTAGACGTTGTAGCCGGCCAGCCCGCTGCCACCGGAGTCGGTGGAGGCGCCCCAGTTGAGCGTGATCGTGTTGCCCGACGTGCTGTGCGACAGCGTCCCCGGGACGCTCGGCGCGGTGGTGTCACCGCTGCCGGTACGGGTCACCGTGTTGCTGTTTCCCGAGAGGTTTCCCGCGACGTCGCGGGCCCGGACGTGGTACGACACGGTCGCCGTGGCCGGTTGCGTGTCGTTGAAGGTGGTCACGTTCCCGATGGACTGCAGGAGCGTGCCGTTGCGGTAGATGTCGTAGCCGGCGATGCCGCTGCCGCCCGGGTTGTCGGTCGACGCGACCCAGTTGAGGGTGATCGTGGTGCCCGACTGGGTGTACGAGAGGTTGCCCGGCACGCTCGGCGCGGTCGTGTCCGGACCGCCACCGCCGCTGCCGTAGACCTCAAGCTCGGACAGCTGCCCGGCCGGCCACCCGCTGTTTGCCGTGATGTCGATACGCACGTAGCGGGTCGAGGCCTGGCTGAAGTTGATCGTGACCGTGCTGCCGTTCGCCGGGTTGAACGTGTAGGTCTGCGACGGCACCAGGTTGCTGAATGGCGATCCATTGGTACTGCCCTGCACGCTCAGGGTCTGCGTGCGGGTCGCCCAGCCGGAGGTCGGCACCTTCAGCACGACCTGATTCACGGCCTGCGACGAGCCAAGGTCGACCTGCACCCACTCGGGGAACGAGTTGTTGGTGCTCTCCCAGTAGCTGCCCGGGTTGCCGTCGACGACCTTCGACGAGTCGTAGACGTCGGCGTGGCCACTCTCCTGGGTCGGGCGGCCCTGGGCGAGGTTGGTGGCCGCCGGGGCGAAGGCGGTGCTCGCCGCGGCTGTCGTGCCGGCGGAGCGGGGGTTCTCCGCCGCGTTGGCGACGGCCGTCGACCCTGCCGTGGCGATCACCGTGGCCGCGACTGTCGCCGCCACCATCCTGAACAGATTCGTTCGTCTCATCACTGTCCTGTCGTTGGGGGGACGGTGCCGCGACGGGCTGGCCACGGCGTGGGGCGTGATTCGGCGCGTCGTCGGCCGACGCGCGGGGGCGTGCCGGCCGGTGTGGGGAGGTGCCGAGGAGGCGAGGGTGGTGGTGGCAGCGGGAAAGGGGAGAAAAGACGCCAAAGAGTCAGCCCGCCGAAACTTGCGGCCCCATGCAAAGAATCAAGCACATCTTTGTCGAGATTTTGCATGACGTTGACCAGATGTTACTGACGTGCTACGAGGGCGTCAACACTTCGACCACCGTGACTATTGACGGCCGCCCATCCGTCGGCGTTCGGCGGAAATGAAGGGGCCCCTGTCAACGCCTGACGTCGACAGGGGCCCTTCCTTCGCGTCGCTGGCGGTGGTCAGTCGGTCGGGGCGGGCAGGACGAAGGTCTCCAGCTCCTCGCCGCCGTACCAGTCGGTGCGCCGGCCCACGTGAGCCATGCCGAGTCGCCGGCAGACCGCCATCGACGGATCGTTGCCCGGCGAGACGACCGCGTAGATCTGCGGGGTGCCGGTGACGAACTCCCGCGCCGTCACCGCGCGGGCCGCCTCGGTGGCGTAGCCGTGACCCCACGAATCCGGGTGCAGGTGCCAGCCCACCTCGATGTCATCGGTACGCCGCGCCTCGTCCCGCCCCGGCAGCGGCTTGAGCAGCACCGTGCCGACCACCAGACCGGTATCGCGCACCTCGATCGCCCAGGTGCCGTACCGGCCATGGTCGGCGGCGTGGCGGTCCCGCCAGATCCGCAGCCGGTCGGCGGCCTGCGCCGGGTCGGTCAGCGGCAGCCCGGGTGCCGCGCCCAGCCATCGCGTGATCTCGGGGCGGGAGTAGATGTCGTAGATGCGGGCCAGGTCGACCGGGTCCGCGGTCCAGTCGCGCAGGATCAGGCGTTCAGTGGTGAGAACGGTCATGGCGGGCGATCTTAATGAGTGACCGATCCTGGACAGGCAAAGGCATCAGCGGCCGGCTGGTGCACCGCGGCGACCGCCCTGGTGCTGGTGATACCGATGGCGCCGCCGACCACCACGCCCCGGAATCCGCCCGAGCCGGCCACGACGCCCACCCCCTCGTACCGGACCGGTGTGCCGCCGCCCGGCTGCGGGTGACGTTACCGAGACAGCCGGCACCCCGTACGGCGATCACGGACCTCGGCCGTTGCCGAAGGGTTGGGAAAAGTGCGGCGATAGTCGTTGGGATTCGTAACAGCGCCGGTCCCTTCGATTGCGTTACATTATGGAATCTGGGCCGCCCTATTTCATGCTTTGCGCATTCGAACTAATGACGTGTACCGGCCAGTTCGGCGCTTAGCGCACCTGGCAGGGTCGCCGGAGAATGAGCGACGGCAATATGCTCCCCGACGCGCCCCTTCCCTTGTCAATAGAGGAATGTCAATCAATCCTTTCCCCATCCACGATCGACGCACGAAGCGGAAATCGAAAATAGGACTGCCGCCCAGAGCGGATGCGCCACCATTGGGGGACACATGGCCGTCGTCGTAGTGCTCGATATCGATGAAACTCTGCGCGAGCAGCACTGCCTGACGATCGAAGTCCGCTCGGACGACGCCGGTGTGCCCGTGGCGGTGGCCGCACTCCGGCAGGCTCTGCTGCGGCTCGAAGCGACGGGAGCCGGCGGGGAGCCGGTGGGCCCGGCCGTCGTCTCGTCACCGATCGCCTTGCCCGGCGCGCTGCTCCTCGTGATCGACTTCGGCCCGCTCCCCGCCGAGCATGTCCTCGCCATACCGGAGATGCTGGCCCGGCAACTGCGCGATGCCGGTGTGCGCGACGCTCTGGTCTCGGTGGCCCGGCGCGGCCCGAGCCACGACATCGAGGAGTTCGGCGTGTCCGCGCGGGCCTACCTGCGCGGGCCACTCGGCGCGCCGTTCGGCGACGCCTCGTGCCAACTGCCCCCGCCCCTGCTGAACGTGGCGCTCGACTGGTTGCACGCCGAGCGCGGGCCCGCGGACGAGCTGAGCGCGGTCGTGCTCGGTGTGCGGGTTCCGCTCACCGCCGAGGCGGCCGGCTCGGCCACCGCCGCCGTACTGTCCACCCTGCCCACAGCCATCACGGTGACCCTGCTCGCCGGCGACCTCACCAACCGGCTGGTGGCCGCGACCGTCGGCGGCTACCACGACGTGCTACCCGCGGCGGCGTTCACCGTCGCGCCGCCGCGCGCCGACCCTACTGACGCTGGCGACCTGGCCGGGTCGATGCACCGGCTGCGCGACAAGCTGCACGCACACAGCGGATTGCTGGCCTGGGCCGGGGTGAACGCCGAGCCGGACAGCCGTCGGGTGACCACGCCACAGTGGTCGCAGTGGCTCCCGAGCGACGGAATGCCGGTGACCCGGCGGCCCGGGGTGGAGATGCTCGCTGACGCGCTCATTCCCGACGCCATGTGGTATCAGATCCTCTCCGCCGGGCACCTCGACCGGCTCGGCGGCCTGCCACCCGGGGCGACGCCGCTGCCCGGCCGGCGGGCCGAGTTGACCGTCGGGGACGCCGAGCAGTGGCTGCCGGGTCACCCCGACGCCCTCGCGGTCCTCGCCCGGGGCCGCGAGCTGCTCGCCGGCTGCCTGGTCGACGAGGCGCAGGCGTGGCAGATGACGGCCGACCGGATCCGCCGTGCCACGCCACCCGCCGGCCATTGGTCGCGCCGTCGCGATACGAGAGGTTGAGGCGCAGATACCAGCGGACCGCGACCACGATCACCTCGGTCGGGAACAGGAACCCGGCGAACGCCGACGTCGGAGGCAACCACGGGCGAGAGCGGGTCGATGACTTCACCGCTCAGGCCCGCCTCGATCTTGCCAACGCTCATGCAACGGTGCCGCGCAGTGTCACGTGCGTCCAAGTCCGCCTGGTGTCGTATGAACTTTCGCGTTTGTGCCATCGCTCAGTAGTGGTCGCTGTTGAATCGTGGATGGGATGCGTCCTGATCGGGAGCTTAGTGATCACGAGGTGAGGCGGGGGTGGGGGACGTGCAAGGTGGTGTCAGATTCGCCAGGCCGGGGCGGGGTGCGTTGGCGTGGTATGCCAGCGCGGGTGTGCTGGCGTTGGTGGCCGCGACCGGTGGCGCGGGCCTGGTGTCGGAGGTGGCTGACGCATCGAGTCACCGGGAGGCGCCGTTGATCGCGGGCGATCCGGAGGTGGACAACACCGACGTGTATGCCTTCGTCAGCCCCGACAAGCAGGACACGGTGACGCTGATCGCTAACTGGCTGCCGTTTCAGGAGCCCAACGGGGGGCCGAACTTCTACTTCTTCAAGCCCGGCGCCCAGTACGACATCAACATCGACAACAACGGTGACGCCCGCGCGGACGTCACCTACCGGTGGGTGTTCGCCAACGACGACAAGCGCGATGGCACCACCTTTCTCTACAACAACGGCGTGGTCAACAACCTGAACGATCCGACGTTGCTGTTCAAGCAGACCTACACCCTCAGCGAGATCAAGGGTGGGCAGTCGCGGGTGCTGGTGCGGGACGGGATCGTTGCGCCGTCGAACGTTGGCCCGGCCTCGATGCCGGACTACGGACGGCTGCGGCAGCAGGCCGTGACGTCGGTCGAGGGTGGCGGTCAGACGTACGCGGGTCAGGCCGAGGATCCGTTCTTCCTGGACCTGCGGGTGTTCGACCTGATCTACGGCGCGAATCTGTCCGAGCGGGGGCAGGACACCCTGGCCGGCTACAACGTGCAGACCGTGGCGCTGCAGGTGCCCAAATCGGCGCTGGCGTTGAACAACGACGACACCCGCAACCCGGTGATCGGCGTGTGGAGCGCCACCTCGCAGTCTGGGATGCAGGTCTCCGACCCCAAGGCCGGCGGGGATCAGGTGCAGGTGTCGCGGCTGGGTAATCCGTTGGTCAATGAGCTGGTGCCGGCGGCTAACCAGAAGGATGGCTTCAACGCCAGCACGCCGGCGGACGACAGCAAGAACCAGGCGCTGATCGACCGCGTCCTCAACCCGGAGTTGCCGCGGGTGATTCAGCAGATCTACAACATTCCGGCACCGGCCACGCCGCGCAACGATCTCGCGGAGATCTTCCTGACCGGGATCGCGAAGAACGCGCCGACCCTGGACGGGTCGACGCCGCCGATCCAAGCGGATCTGAACTCGCAGATCCTCAACGCGGACGTGGACGCGAAGTCGTTCGTGCCGGCGGAGGAGCTACGGCTGAACATGAGCGTGCCGGTGACGGCCAACCCGAACCGCCTGGGTGTGCTCGGCGGTGACCTGCAGGGCTTCCCGAACGGACGCCGGCTCGCCGACGACGTGCTGGACATCGAGCTGCAGGCCTTCGAGGGCGCGGCGCAGACCGGGCAGCTCGTTCCCGCGCTCGCCGCCGGGGACAAGGTCAACACGAACAACGTGCCGTTCGGAAACACCTTCCCGTATCTGGCGCTGCCCAGCAACGTGGCGGTGAACCAGATCGACGCCGACGGGATGCCCTCCGGTGGCGTGCCCAGCGGCGCCGGCGGCACCGCGTCCACGGGCGTGGTCTGGGTGAGGATCGCAGGCGGCCTCGCTGCGGCGGCCTGTTTCGGCGCCGGCCTGCTGGTCAGCCGCCGCCGTCACCGGCTGACCGTCTCGAGCCCTGCCAGCAGCTGATTGAGGGGTGCGGCGCGGCCAGGTGGGCGCGCCGCACCCTGGCGCCCGAGCCGGGCGGGCGGAAGCCGTCGGCGGCGCTGGGCGGGGCCGGACTGTGGTCAGCCGATCTGAGGCGGGAGAACTCTTTGATGGTTGCCATGCGGCTGCGCAGACGCGCACGACTGGCCGTACTGCCGTTGAGGCGGCGACCCCTGCGCGCGCTGCTCATGATCGTTGGAGGACTCATCGTGCTGATGACAGTCGCGCTTACGGCGGTCGAGCGACCCTTGACGGGAGCACCCGGGGTGCCGGCCGCAGCGCCGCCGGGTGCGCTGGCCGCACCCCTGGATCCCCGTCCCGGCCAGAGCGGGTCCGGGTCGCCCGCACAGCCGACTGAGGTGGCGATACCGTCGATCGGGGTGCGGTCTGAGCTGGTCGACCTGGCCCGTGAGCCGGACGGCTCACTTCCTGCCCCCAGCGACTATCAGGTGGCCGGTTGGTATGCGGGCGGCCCGATGCCGGGGGAGCCAGGAGGTCCACCGGCGGTGATCGTGGGTCACGTGGACTCGCACACCGGCCCAGGAGTCTTCTACCGGTTGCGGGACCTGGTGGTGGGCAGTGAGGTTCAGGTCCGCGACATCGCCGGGTCGGTGATGAGTTTCCGGATTTATCGGCTCGACGAGTATCCGAAGGACAGGTTTCCCGCTAGCGCGGTCTACGCCCGCAGTGAGCGGGCGGAATTGCGGCTGATCACCTGCACCGGCACGTTCGACCGGCGGGCGGGCAGCTATCGGGACAACCTCGTCGCGTACGCCACGCTTGTCGGCGGTGGCTCATGAGCCGTCTGCGGCGTCGGCTGTCCGTCGTGTGCCGGGGGCTCACCCGGCTGCCCGTCGTGTTGCTGCTGGCCGGCGTCGTGCTGCTGGTAGGCACCCCGATCGTCACGGGTCAGCTGCAGGAACAACAACGTTCCCCGGGCCCGGTCGGCCCGCCCGCGCGGACCGGGCCGCAGGCGGGTGCCGACGCCCTGCGATCCACCATCGCGAAAGCCCAGCGGCGGCTCGTCGATGTGCCAAAGGACTGGTCGACGTGGGCCGAGCTCGGCTCGGCATACGTGCAACAGGGCCGGATCACCGGTGACCCGTCGTACTACCCGAAGGCCGACGGCGCGTTGCGGCGCTCGCTGGAACTGGAGAGCGCCACGAACTGGAAGGCGATGGTCGGCACGGCGGCGCTGGCCAACGCCCGCCACGACTTCAGCGCCGCACGTGACTGGGGACGCCGCGCCGAGGCCCTCAACCCCCACTCCGGCAACGTCCACGGCGTGCTGGTCGACGCGCTCACCCAACTCGGCGACTACGACGGCGCGCGTGTCCAGGTGCAGCGCATGCTGGACGTCGAACCAGGGGTGGCGGCGTTCACCCGCGCCTCCTACGACTTCGAACAGCGCGGGCAGGTCGCGGCAGCCCGCGACGCGCTCAACCGTGCCCTGGCCCAGGCCAGCAGCCCCGCCGACCGGGCCTTCTGCCGCTACTACCTCGGCGAGTTGGCGTTCCACAACGGCGACCCGCAGGCAGCCCTGCGGGAATACGACGCCGGCCTCACCGCCGATCCCACCTACCAGCAGCTTTACGCCGGACGCGGTAAGGCGCGCGCCGCGCTCGGCCAGAACGACGACGCCCTCGCCGACTACGCCCGCGCCGTGCAGGCACTCCCGCTGCCCGAGCTGCTGATCGAATACGGCGACCTCCTCACCGTCACCGGCAAGGCCGACCAGGCGCGCCAGCAGTACGACCTGGTCGCCGCAGCCCGGCAGCTGTCCGCCGCCAACGGCATCTCCGATCACCTCACCGCGGCGACCTACCTCGCCGACCACGACCAGGCCGCCGAAGCATTGACCGAGGCACAGGCGGAATGGTCCGCCCGTCGCACCGTCCTGACCGCTGACGCCCTGGCATG
This sequence comes from Micromonospora sp. NBC_00858, assembly GCF_045207365.1. Taxonomy (NCBI): domain Bacteria; kingdom Bacillati; phylum Actinomycetota; class Actinomycetes; order Micromonosporales; family Micromonosporaceae; genus Micromonospora; species Micromonospora sp. NBC_00858. The sequence goes on from NZ_CP108828.1 coordinate 4,814,687, forward strand.
GGCGCTGCACCGCAACGGACGTGACGCCGAGGCTCTGGACTACTCCCTGCAGGCCACCCGCCTCGGCTGGCGAAACGCCACCTTCTACTACCACCGTGGTGTGATCCGCCACGCCCTCGGCGACCGGGACCACGCTCGCGAAGATCTCAGCCTCGCGATGACGATCAACCCGCACTTCGACGTCGTTCAAGCGCCGATCGCGCGACGCCTGCTCGACATTCTCGGCGGCGGCGGATGAGGCGGCGACAGGCCGGCGCCGCGGTGGCGGTGACCTTCATCGCGGTCGGGTGCGCTCTGGCACCGACGAGTCCGGCCACCGCCCACCCGCTGGGAAATTTCTCCGTCAACCACTATCACGGCCTGCAGCTGCATCCCGACCGGATCGAGGACCTGGCCGTCCTCGACGAAGCGGAGCTGCCCACCCTGCAGCAGAAACCCGCCGTCGATCGGGACGGCAACGGCACGATCGAGCCGGCCGAGGCGGCAGCCCGCGCTGCCACCACCTGCGCGGCGATGGCAGGCGCCCTACACGCCGAGGTAGCCGGCCACACCCTGACGTGGACAGTTCTTGCCAGCAACCTCACCTACCACTCCGGGGCGGCGAACCTGGTCACCGGTCGAACCGAGTGTCACCTCACCGCCACCGTCGACCTGCGGCGGGCCACCACGATCAGCTTCGAGGACACCTTCCGCACCGACCGCGTCGGCTGGCACGAGGCCACCGCCGTCGGACACGGGATCGGACTGCGCGACTCGCCGTTGCCGAGCACGAGCATCTCCGACGAGCTGCGCACCTACCCCAACGACCTGCTGTCATCACCGCTCAACCACCGCTCGGCGCGGATCCAGGCCCTGGGCGCAGGCACCGCCTCCAGCGGCGAACGTCAGTTCGCGATCGCCGCCGCCGGCCCGATCGCCCGATCGATGACCGCCCTCGGTGACCGACTCAACACGATTGCCGGCGCGGACCGACTCACGCCGCTGGCCGGCGTACTGGCGATCCTCCTGGCCCTGCTGCTCGGCGGCGCCCACGCGATGCTGCCCGGGCACGGCAAGACGGTCATGGCCGCCTACATCGCCGGCCGGCGCGGCACCTACCGCGACGCCTTCACTGTCGGCGCCACCGTCACCGCCACCCACACCGCCGGCGTCCTGACCGCAGGGCTGCTGCTCACCACCGCGTCGACCCTGGCCGGTGAAACCCTCCTCGGCTGGCTCGGTGTAGTCAGCGGCCTGCTCATCGCCGGCATCGGCGCCAGCCTGCTCCGGTCAGCGCTCCCCGCCCGGAGGAAGCACCAGCTGCCACAGCCGCAAACACTTGTCCTCGCGGGATCGGCACCCGGCGCCCACGTCACCGCCGAGTCCGACGTCACGGCATCGGGTCACCATCACGGTGACAGCCACCGCCACGACCACGATCACGAACATGAGCATCACCGTGGGCACCACCACCATCACCATGCCCGCGGCAGGGCCGGCCTACTCGGCATGGGCATCGCCGGCGGCATCGTGCCCAGCCCCTCCGCGCTCATCGTCCTGCTCGGCGCAGTCGCGCTGGGCCGAACATGGTTCGGCGTTCTCCTGGTCCTCGCCTACGGCCTCGGCATGGCCGCCACCCTGACCCTCGCCGGGCTCCTACTCGTCGGACTACACCAACGACTGCATCGCGGAATTTCCCCGCGGCCGGGGAGCTGGACCGGCCGACTCGCCACCGCCACCCCGATCCTCACCGCCAGCCTCGTCCTCGTCGTCGGCGCCGTCCTCACGCTGCGAGCGGTATGGCCCCTCCTGACACCTACGACATAGCCATTCCCGCGGATGCCTCAGCCGCTTCGCGTCGACCGACGAGTCGGCAGGTCTCAACGTCAGGTCCCTCCAGGCCAGGACGCCGGCGCGCCCCGGGCGGTGGCCGCGCTGGTCAACGCCGGGGCGGTTCACGTAACTGAGCCGCTGGGCGGATTTCGACTTCGTCGAGGTGGCATAGCCTGGGCGGGAAGGGCTGGGCTTTGAGCAGGCCAGGTCTTGTCGGTGGATTCGCCTAAGGTCTTCTGACCATGCGCAGTCATGAACAGATCCGGGCGGCACTGGTCGGCTTCGTTGCCCGATGGCAGGCCTACGCCGGCACCGAGCGTTCGGAGGCGGAGACCTATCTGGACGAGTTGTTCGAGTGCTATGGGGTCAGCCGCAAGGACCGCGGTGCGGTCTTCGAAGACGCACACTCGTCCACGGGGATCGTGGACCTGCACCTGACCGCTCAGCTCATCGTGGAGATGAAGGCGCCGAAGGAGACGACGCGCCTCGTCCAGCACCGCAAGGACGCGCTGGAGCACTGGCGCGACTGGACGAGCGTAACCACCAGGCGTCGTCCGCAGTTCGTCATGCTCTGTTCGTTCCACCGCTTCGAGATCTGGGCGCCGGACGCGTATCCCAAGGCTCCGCTGTGTGACTTCCCGCTCGCCGAGTTGCCGGACCGGTACGGGTCGCTCTGGATGCTGCCCGGCATCTCCTTCGTACAGGCTCAACACCCGCCGGACAAAGCACAGCGGATCACCCTGAACGAGGGAAAATGTCAACAGGGCCCGAGCCCGATGGGTAAGGGCTTCATCCTGACCACCGAGGAGGCGAGGTCACTCCTCGATCGGACGGATGCCTCGTACCCGGACGTGGTCCGGCCCTATCTGATGGGTGACGATATCGCCGACGATCCGGCTCAGCGGCCCCGGCGCTGGATCATCGACTTTGGCCTACGGCCTCTTGAAGAAGCTATGAGGTATCCAGCCGCCCTGGAGATCCTGCGAGATCGAGTCAAACCGATCCGCGACAATGACCGCCGCAAGGACAGACGCGAAAAGTGGTGGCAGTTCGGCAAGGATCATGGCCTGCGGGTTCGGTGGTATTACCTTCCTCGCTACATCGCTGTGCACGTACGAGACACACGCCTACTGACGACCTGGTGTGAGCCTTGGACCTGCCCCAGCAATCAGATAGTCACCATCACTCTTGATGACGACTACTCGATGGGAATCCTCTCCTCCTTCACTCACGGCGCCTGGGCGTGGTTTCAGTCCTCGACTGTCAAAGACGATCTACGCTATGCCCCGACCTCCACATTCCTGACGTTCCCGTGGCCTTCCCCCGTCACGGACGACCAGCGGGCGCGGGTGGCGGAGGCAGGTCGGCGGGTGATCGCCCGCCGGCAGGAGATCTGCGCCGAGCAGCAGTTCGGGCTGAACAGGCTCTACGACCTCGTGGACGAGGGCGCCTACGCCGACCTCAGGAAGCTGCACAGAGAGCTGGACGAAGCGGTGGCCGCCTGTTACGGATGGCCCACGGCGATCGCCCAGGACAAGGACGAGATCGGCCGACGACTGTTCGCTCTCAACGTCGAGATCGCTCGGGGGCGAGGCTATGACCCGTTCGCTTGGCGGGCCGGCGAAGCGTCCGCCGAGCAACTCGGTTTCCCGGCCGTTTGACGCCCCGATCTCCGGCGCCCGCACGGGGCGGGGCACCGGAGGATCGTCACAACGGGCGGTCGAGGGTTCCCGACCGCGTCACCGACCCCCGCCACCTCGACACAGTCCCCGTCCCCGCCGGATCGGGAAGACGTGCGCCACGCACCGCCGCAGGGACCGCCACCGGGAGATTCATGAAGGTCTCTTTCAATCATCGATGGTTGTTGGTTGAATATCTTCACCCAACCGACCTTCGTGCCCCTTCGACCCTCGGAGAGACCTCGTGAAAATCGCCACCGCCGCGCGCGCTCTGATCACCGGGGTGACGGCGGCCGCCATGGTGCTGTTCGGGCCGGTGGGATCCGCGTCCGCGGCGACCACCACCGTGGACAACGCGACCGCCGGACGCTTCACCGCCAGCGCCAACTGGGGCATCTCGTCCTGGTCCGGCCAGAAGTACGGAGCCGACTACCGGTTCGCGACACCCTACACCGGCGGCAGCGACGCCGCCTGGTTCTCCGCCTCGATCCCGACTGCCGGCGCCCACCTCGTCGAGGTGTGGTACCCGGCGGACGCCGGATACAACAGCGCCACCCCGTTCATCGTGGCGACCACCGGCGGCAACCAGACCGTGGTCGTGGACCAGCGCTCCAACGGAGGCCGTTGGGTCGGCCTCGGCACCTTCACGCTGGCCGCCGGCGACCACCCCGTGGTCGGGGTGAGCCGCTGGAGCACCGGCACCGGCTACGTCGTCGCGGACGCCGTCCGGATCACCTCCACAACCGGCGGCTCCGGCTTGTCCTTGCCGCTGACGAAGAGCGCGCTGCCGCGCTCCGAGTACGACGACCCGCACCACGACTACCCCGCCATCGACCTTCCCGTCGGCACCGGCACCCGGGCGTACGCCGTGCGGGCCGGCACCGTGACCATCATCAACGACAGCTCCTGCGGCCAGGGCGTCAACCTCACCGGCACCGACGGAGCGGTCTACACCTACTGCCACTTCTCGGCGTGGTCGGTGAGCAACGGCGCGTCGGTCGCGCCCGGCCAGCAGCTCGGCCTCACCGGCAACACCGGCAACTCCACCGGGCCGCACCTGCACTTCGGTATCCGCACCGGCAGCACCCGGCGGTGCCCGCAGAACTTCCTGCTGGCGCTCTACGACGGGGTGACCCCGCCGGCGGCGACGAGCCTGCCCACCACGGGCTGCTTCTACACGAGCCTCGGCGCGGCCCGGAGCCTGCCGCTGGGCTGACCACCGGCGCACCGTACGCCGGAGCCGCCGGATGACATCCGTCCGGCGGCTCCGGCATGCGGCACGGCGGGCGATCCCGTGCGTGACGGGAGGCGGTACGGGGAAAGGAACCCCGATGGGCGGCGGGCTGCAACAGACAAAGCGGATCATCAGTGCGGCGTTCCGCCCTGTGCAGGGGCGGGACCTGTCGCTGCACGCCGCCGCGATCACCTTCTACGGCGCGATCGCCGTGGTGCCGGTGGCTCTACTGGCGATCTGGCTCACCTCTCTGGTCGCCGGGGCCGACCGGGTAAGCAGGCTCACCTCGTACGCCGTGGAGGCGCTGCCCACCGCGATCGGCGCGCCCCGGGCGGTGGCCGCGCTGGTCAACGCCGGGGTGGAGTTGACGCCGCTGCTGGCGCTGGCCTCGCTGCTGCCCGCGTCGCTGTACGGCGAGGGCCTACGGCGGGCGTTCGTCTCGGTGGCCGAGCCTCGCTCGGACGAGCACCTGGTCGGATGGCGGGGCCGGCTGCTCCTGCTACCGCTGCTCGCGCCGGCCCCCGCGCTACTGCTGTCGATCCTGCTGGCGCTGCCGCTCACCACCGGCCTGGTCAAGCAGGGCGGCTGGGTGGGTGCGTTGGGCGTGGTGGTGTCCTTCCTGGCGGTCTGGCTGGTGCTCACGCCGGTGCTGCTATGGGTGTTCCGCGTGGTCGGGCCGGCGTCACCGGACTGGCTCTCGGCGCTCGCGATGGGGTCGTTCACGGCGGCGAACCTGTCCGGTTTCATGCACGGCTTCGTGCTCTTCGCCTCCCTTCCGCTGGACCTGGGTGTGCCGTTCGGCGGCTTCGACGAGATCGGCGCCGGCGTCGCCGTGCTGCTCTGGCTCTACCTGTTCCACGTCATCGTGCTGTCCGGCTACTCAGCCACCCTGGTCCTGTCCCGCTGGCGCGCCCAGCGCAGCCCCCAGCGGGTCAGCGGCGGAAGGGGCCGGTGACCTCGTAGGTGATGCCGCCGCTGCCGGTGGAGGTGCCGGAGGGGCCGCGCTGGGAGGAGAAGTAGAGGCGCGATCCGTCCGGGGAGAAGGCCGGGCCGGTGATCTCGGAGGAGGACTGCCCCAGGATCCGCACGACCGGCGCGACCACGCCGGCCGGCGTGATGACGTTGATTTCCATGTTTCCGCCGTCCTCGGCGACGTAGAGGTCACCCGCAGCGGTGCCGGTGATGTTGTCCACGCCGGTCAGCGGTGCGGTGCCGGCCGGCACCAGCGAATCGTCGTAGGCCAGGTCGAGGCGCTGGTTGACCGCGTCGTACGCCCACACCCGGTTGTCGCCCTTGGTGGTGAACCAGCAGGTCCCCCGGTCGTACCAGCAGCCCTCACCGCCGTCGAAGTGCTTCGCCGCGCCGACCTGGAAGCGGGTGGGGATCGGGAAGCCGTCCCGGTCCGGCACGTCCCGCCACGTGACCGGGCCGGCGACCTGCCCGGCCGGCGCACAGAGCACCTGGACGCGTCCGGTGCGCAGGTCGCCCCAGGTGTCCGGCACGAACCGGTAGAAGCAGCCGTCCTCCTCGTCTTCGGTCAGGTAGACCACCCTCCGGTCCGGGTCGCAGGCAGCGGCCTCGTGGGTGAAGCGACCCATCCGGGTCCGCTCCTCGGCCGCCCGGCTGCCGTCCGGCCACGTCTCGAAGACCCGGCCGAGCGGCACCTCCTCACAGGAGAGCCACGTGCCCCACGGAGTGGGGCCACCGGCACAGTTGACGTTGGTGCCGCCGAGGATCCGGTACGCCGAGGCGACCGAGCCGTCCGCGTCGAACCGGACCGCCGAGGCACCGCCCACCAGCGGGATTTCCGAGTTCGACACATAGATCCAGCCGTCGCCGGCCGGGAAACAGGCACCCCCGTCCGGCGCCCAGTGCCAGAGGTACGAGGTGCCGGCGACCCGCTGACCGGAGCGGGCGATGACCCGGCTGGTGAAACCGGCGGGCAACTGGACGCCATTGGCGTCGGCTTCCAACAGTTCCCCGTAGGGACCGGGCCCGGGCTGGGCGGGGGCGGCCAGCGCCGCCCCGGCCCAGAGACTGCCGGAGAAGGCGGCCGCCCCGGCGACGGCGGAACGCAGGACAGTACGACGATCCACGGATACCTCCAAGATGACGGTCGATGCCCCGATGACGCTAGGGCCATCGGGGCATCGGTCGCATCCACTATCCGGTAAACGCGAAATGACGCCTCCCGGGCTCCGTATCCCGCCGGCACCCCCACAACCGGCCCGGCGCGACTAGGCTGCCCGGGCATGAGCAGCCCCGATGCGCTTCCCGCTCGCGCCGACGTCGTGATCGTCGGTGCCGGGCACAACGGCCTGGTCTCCGCCATCCTGCTGGCCCGCGCCGGGCTGGACGTCCTGGTGCTGGAGGCCGCCGACGTGATCGGCGGTGCGACCCGCACCGAGACCCCGTTCCCGAAGGTGCCCGAGCTGCGTCACTCCACCGGGTCGTACCTGCTCGGGCTGATGCCACCGGAGCTGCTCGCCACGCTCGACGTGCGGATCCCGGTGCTGCGCCGCGACCCGCACTACTTCCTGCCCACGCCGGGCGGCCTCGGCTCGCCCTACCTGCTCTTCGGCAGTGACACCGCGGCGACCCGGGCGCAGCTCGCCGAGTTCTTCTCCCCCGCCGATGTGGCCGCCGACGACGCCATGCAGGCCGAGTTGGCCGCGCTGCGCGAGGATCTCGCCCCGGCCTGGCTGGCCGAGCCGCTGACGGCCCAGGAGACCGCCGAGCGGCACGTCCGCCCGGCGCTGCGCCAGGTGTTCGTCGACCTGGTCCAGGGCTCGGTCGCCGACTACCTCGCCCGCTTCGAGTTCCGCTCCGAACTTCTGGTCAGCATGTACGCGGTGACCGACGGGCTCTCCGGGCTCAACGCCGGCCCGGACGACCCCGGCACCGGCCACAACTTCCTGGTCCACAACATGTGCCGGCTGCCCGGCTCGGGCGGCACCTGGATGATCGCCGAAGGCGGGATGGGCACCGTCTCACGTACGTTCGCCGACGCCGCCCGCGCCGCCGGCGCGACCATCCTGACCGGTACGCCGGTCACCGCGGTGACCCTTGACGGCGGCGCGGCGAGCGGTGTCGTGCTCGCCGACGGCCGGCAGGTCGCCGCCCAGGTGGTGCTCGGCGCGTGCGACCCGTACCGGCTGATGGACCTGTTGCCCGACGGCGCGCTACCGGCGCCGCTCGGCGAGCGGATGGCGGCGGTCCGCCGGCCCGGCACCACGCTGAAGCTCAACCTGGCGTTGACCGGGCTGCCGCACTTCTCCTGCCTGCCGGCCGGCACGCCGAGCCCGTTCGGCTCGACCATCCACCTGCTGCCCGGCTCCGCGTCACTGGTCGGCGGGGAGGCCACCTCGCCCATGACCGCGCTGCGCGCCATGTGGGCGGACGTGCAGGCCGGCCGGCTACCGGCCGAACCGACCATCGAGTGGTACCTGCACACCACCGTCGACCCGTCACTCTCCGACGCGGCGGGGCACCACTCGTCGGCGCTCTTCGTCCAGTCGGTCCCCTACGAGCTGGCCGGCACCACCTGGGACGCGGCGCTGCCCGGCTACGTCGACCGGCTGATCGAGATCGTCGAGCGGTACGCCCCCGGCACCGGCGACCTGATCGCCGACGCGGTGCCACTGCCCCCGCCAGGCATCGAGGCCCACTTCGGCATCACCGGCGGGCACATCCACCACGTCGACAACACCGTCTCGTTCACTGACCGGATGCCCTACGCCACCGGGATCGACGGCGTGTACGCCGGCAGCGCCGGCTGCCATCCGGCCGGCAGCGTGATCGGCGCCGCCGGCCACAACACCGCCCGCCGCATCCTCGCCGACCTAGGCCGCTGACCCCTCCCTGGACGGGCCGGCGGACGGCCGAAGGTCGCCGGGACCCCCGATCAGGTAGAAGGCGACCAGCAGGAGGTACGCGCCGAGGCTGAGGATGGGGTCGATGAAGACGAAGGCGAAGGCGACCAGGTAGAGCAGGGGCTTTATCAGGATCCGCCGTGCGATCGCCCGGGCCAGCCGGGGATCCAGGTCGGGGTGGAGCAGCCCGCGCCGACGGGCCCACCACCAGCTCAGGTTGACGAAGAGCGCCTCACCGAGCACGGTGCCGAGGTAGAGGGCGGCGGTCAGCCGCTGCTCGGTCGCACTACCGCGCAGGTTGTCCGACAGCAGGTCGGCGGTGAACGGGATCGTGGCGATGAAGAGCAGCACGAGCAGGTTGAGGACCAGCAGCATCTGGTCGACCCGGACCACGTACCGCCACAGGTTGTGGTGGGCGAGCCAGACCTGCCCGGCGATCGCGAAGGTGATCACGTACGCCAGGTAGGACGGCCAGGCGTGGGCGAGGGCGTCCGGAAGCTCCCGCCCGCCCTCCCGGGCCGGGCCCGTCTGGAGCAGCTCGACGGCCATCACCGTCAGCACGACCCCAAAGACCCCGTCGCTGAACGTCTCCACCCGGGCAGCGTCCCGAGCCTTCTCCCGGCCGCGCCCGTACCGGTACTCGTTCTCCCGCGCGTCCGCCCCCGCCACGACCGCCCCACTCTCGGTGGTGTCCGGCTGCTACCGGCCCGCGGCTTTCGCCACTCCACTGATCGTGGCGCACGCAGGGGCCGCGCGGACGCGGATCGAGGTGCGACCGGGGCACGACGTCGCGCGCCCCGGCCGACTCGTCAGATCACGGCTTCGCCGGCCGGGGCGGGGGCCTCCGCGTCAACGCGGTGGGCGCGGACCTTGTGGCCGACGCTGGTCAGGCAGCGGCCGCTGGGCAGGTCGAAACGCCAACCGTGCAGCTGACAGGTGAGCTGGTCGCCCTCGACGATGCCGAACCGGGTCAGGTCGGCCTTCAGGTGCGGGCAGCGCCGCTGGATCACCCAGTCGCCCAAGGTGACGTCCTCGGCGTCGGTGCTCCGCTCGTGCTCGTCGTACCAGCCCTCGGCGTACTGGAGCCGCTCCTCGGAGAGGCACTTGAAGAACGCGTAGACGAACTCGTTGTACTGGCCGATCCGGGCCGCCGAGAACCGGCAGGAGAGGAAGAGCGAGTTGACCCAGTCCACCTCGTCGATGAACAGCAGGTGCTCGATCAGCGCCCGCTCGGTACGGAACCGGTAGCGGACCTTCTCGTCGGCGTACGGACGGACCTCCTTGCCCGGGAAGTCCACCACGATGGATTCGACACTCTCGCCGTCGTAGCCCACGAGGTCGAAGCGGACCGGGCCTCCGACCCCCTTGGCCAGGTAGATCGACTCGTCGAGCAGCGGCTCGATCCGGGCCTTCATCTGGCCGAGCACGTCCACCTCGGGGTGCCGCCAGGACGCCTTCTCCGCCTCGATGATGGGGCGCTTGCGCTCCCGCATCTCCTCCAGGTGGGCGACCTTGTTCGCGAAGAACTCCTCGATCGGCACCGGGTGGGTGGTGGTCGCGCCCTCGGTGGTGACCTCGGTGACGCTGCCCGGCAGCAGCACGATCCCGTTGGTGCCGCCGACCTTGGCGTACTCCGCCAGGAAGACGGACTGGTCGGGGAAGATGTTGCCCTCGTCGCCGTGGATGTCGTTGAACTGCCACAGCGCGTCGTCGAGGAAGCACGGCGGGCCGGCGATGGGGAAGACGTGCGACGCCTTCAGGTCGTCGATGTAGCGCCAGGTCCGGTCGAACTGCCGCTCGCGCTTCTGCTTGCCGAACGCGGTCTTCGCCGCCTGCGGCAGCTCGTAGACCATCGGGTACCAGATCGCACCGGAGAACTGGAGCATGTGCGCGTGCACGTGCCCCAGCTCGGTGAAGACGCTCAGGTCGGTCGGGCGGGCGTCGTTCTGGTTGAGCAGCCGCACCCCGTCGTACTCCACCCAGAGCGAGGAGTCGCCGATCGGGCCGTCGGTGGGGCTGGTCAGCGCCTGGATCATGACCTTGAGCCCGCCGTCCAGCTCGACGACCTGCTCGTTCGGCGCCTTGAGGAACTTCGTGAAGCCCAGCTCCCGCAGCTCGTCCTCCATCTCGGAGGTGGGGAACTCGGGCAGCAGCACGGTCGCCTGCTTCGACACGTACCGCCTCAGGTGCTCCGCGTCGAAGTGGTCCCGGTGCAGGTGGGAGACGTACAGGTAGTCGACCTGGCCCAGGTTCTCCCAGTCCAGCAGAGAATTATCCGGGAATGGGAACCATGAGGCGAAATAGGCCGGATTGACCCACGGGTCGCACAGGATGCTGCCCGCGGCCGTGTCGATCCGCATACTGGCGTGCCCGGTTCCGGTCACTCGCACCGCACAGTCCCCCTCAAACAGACAATCAGGTGTACGCCAAACGCTACCGGAGGGAGTCTGACCGCCGCCCCGCGACGCCCGTAGTGCCATTGGGCCCGGGCCGGCAGGGCCTGACGGCCGGGAAACCCCCACCGCGCCGCCCCGGGCAGGAGGCGTGCCAGACTAACCAAAGATCCGATCGCGAGGGAAGGACCGACAGTGGCAGGAAGCGAGCCGGTAACGTCGCCAGACCAGCACAAGCCCGGGCACCGTAAGTCCGGGCGCATTGGCGCAGTGCTCTCCGCGCTGGCGCTGCTGGCGATGATCTGCGGCAACCACGAGGGCAAGGTCGAGGACATCTGGCTGGTCGGCCTGGCCGCGCTGCTGCTGATCATCGTGATCGGCGACGCCGTGCTGCGGCGCAACGGTCTGCGCTCCTGACCGACCGACCGTCGGACAACCGGCCGACAACGCCGAGGGCCCGCCCCCACCCGGGGGACGGGCCCTCGTCCGTACGCGCCGGGGTCAGCGCCCGAAGAGGATGTCCTGCACGTCCTTGAGCGCGGCGTCGACCTCGGCCTCGAAGTAGCCGCCGGGCACCAGGCCGAACCGGAGCGTGTCCAGGTCCTTCGGGTTGACCGGCATCGGGTTGCGGCCCTGCATACCGCCGAGCAGGGTGTCGAAGAACCGGTCGACCTGGTCCGGGTCGTACCCGCTGCCGAACCGGCGCACCTGGAAGCTGCGCCGGATCTGATCGACCCGGTACAGGTCACTGCCGGGCGGGCCGGCCATCGGCGGACCCCCGACCGGCGGGCCGGCAACGGCGGGCGGACCGGCCATCGGCGGGCCACCGATGCCCTGCTGCGGCATCGGGGGCGGGCCGGCCGGACCACGCCGCATGTCGCGCAGGTCCCGCTCGGGCATCCGGATCTCGGCGGTCATGTCGGCGCGACCGTGCCGACCGGCCTCGAAGCCGTCGAAGCGCGGCTCCTCCGGGGGGTAGCCGCCGGGCGAGCGCTGGTCATCGGGAGGGCCGTAGCCACCCGGCATCCGCTGGTCGTCGGGGGGGCCGTAGCCACCGGGCATCCGCTGGTCATCCGGGGGGCCGTAGCCGCCGGGACCGGCGGGCAGGCCGCGCTGCGGGGCACCATGCCCACCCATCGGGCCGCCAGGCCCCATCGGGCCGGGGCCGCCCGGACCGCGTGGCCCGTCGTAACCACCGCGGGGGGCGTCATACCCGCCGGCGAAGGCGCCGGTCGGCTCGTCGTAGCGGCCGTAGCGATCGGCGGGTGGGCCGGCCTGCGCCGGCATCGGCCGGGGCGGCATCGGCTGCGGAACCATGCCCCGGTCGTCGCGCATCGGCGGACCCAGCCGGTCCGGCGGGCCCATCCGGTCACCCATCCGGGGGTCGCCGCCGCGCCCGGCGGCACTGCGCTCCTCCAGCTCGGCCAGCTGCCGCTCGACCCGGTCCAGGTGCAGGTCGACCTGCCACTCGTCGTAGCCGTTGAAGCGGACCCGGAAGACGACGTCGTGGACCTCCTGGGAGGCCACCGGCGCGCCGACCTGTCGGCCGTCGAGCGTCGCCTCGACCCGGTCGAGGAAGGCATCCACCTCGTCGACCTTGTATCCCCGGCGGAGCGCCTTGCGCCGGAAACGCTGACCCTGACTCGCCACTATGTCTCCTGGTCTCGTTCGCCACGCCCGGTCACGCCGGTGCCTCTCCGGCGCGGTCGGTGTCGGTGTCGGTGTCCTCGGCGGCGGCGAGCTGGCCACACGCGCCGTCGATCTCGCGACCTCGGGTGTCCCGTACGGTGGTGGACACCCCGGCGTCGCGCAACCGCCGGACGAACTCCCGCTCAACCGGCTTCGAGCTCGCGTCCCAGCGACTGCCCGGCGTCGGATTGAGCGGGATGAGGTTCACGTGCGCCAACTTGCCGGCCAGCAGCCGCCCGAGCAGGTCGGCTCGCCACGGCTGGTCGTTCACGTCCTTGATCATCGCGTACTCGATCGACACGCGACGGCCCGTCCGGGCGGCGTAGTCCCACGCTGCGTCCAGCACCTCGGCTACCTTCCAGCGCTGGTTTACCGGCACGAGTTCGTCGCGCAGATCATCATCGGGCGCGTGCAACGACAGCGCAAGGGTCACTGAGAGGTCTTCGCTGGCCAGTCGGTGGATGGCCGGAACCAGGCCGACCGTGGAAACGGTGATGTGCCGCTGGGACAGGCCGAGCCCCTCCGGAGCCGGGCTGACCAGGCGACGGATCGCGCCGATCACCCGAGAGTAGTTGGCCAGTGGCTCGCCCATACCCATGAAGACGACGTGCGACAGTCGCGGCGGAGAGCCGGCGACTGCGCCGGAGGCCGCGACCCCCGCCAGGTACACCGCCTGGTCGACGATCTCGGCGGTGGACAAGTTACGGGTCAGCCCGGCCTGGCCGGTGGCGCAGAACGGGCAGGCCATGCCGCAGCCGGCCTGGCTGGAGATACAGACGGTGACCCGGTCCGGGTAGCCCATCAGCACGCTCTCCACCAGCGAGCCGTCGTGCAGCCGCCAGAGCGCCTTGCGGGTCGCGCCATCGTCGCAGGCCAGCTCCCGCACCGGGGTGAGCAGCTTGGGCAGCAACTGGTCGGCCAGCCGCTCCCTGGTCGCCGCCGGCAGGTCGGTCATCGCCTGCGGGTCGCGGACCAGCCGCCCGAAATAGTGGTTGGAGACCTGCTTGGCGCGGAAGGCCGGCTCGCCCAGGCCGGCGACCAGCGCCTGGCGGCCGGCAAGGTCCAGGTCAGCGAGGTGCTGAGGTGGCATCGAGGCTCGGCGTGCGGCGGGGGCGTCCGAGGTGGCGGGGATCAACGGCAGGCTCGTCATGGCTGGTCCAGTGTGTCACGCCATCGGCGACACGTACCTGTCCGGAGGTGTCGAACCGGCCCCGACCGCTGGATCGGGCTGACCGCGCCGACGTGTTCCATGCCTCACTTCACCAACGGCACGAAGATCGCCAGCAACAGGTACGCGGTCGGCACCGCGAAGAGGATCGAGTCCAGTCGGTCCATCAGCCCGCCGTGGCCGGGCAGCAGGTTGCTCATGTCCTTGACCCCGAGGTCGCGCTTGATCATCGACTCGGCGAGGTCGCCGAGGACCGCCGCGCAGGAGACGGCCACCCCGAACACCGCACCCCACCAGAGAGCCACGTCGAACATCAGCCACAACAGCAGGGCACTGCCCAGCGCCGCCGCGGTGACCGAACCGGCGAAGCCCTCCCAGGACTTCTTCGGGCTGATCGACGGCGCCATCGGGTGACGACCGAACGAGACGCCCGCGGCGTAGCCGCCGGTGTCGGAGAGGACCACCGCGATGAGCGTGGCCAGGATGCGCAGCGGGCCGTCGTCCGGTGCCGCCGCCAGCAGCGCCGCGAATCCGGCGAGGAACGACACGTAGACGGCGATCAGGGTGGCCGCGGTGAGATCCCGCTGAAAACCGGCCGGGCCATCGCCCAACCGCCAGATCATGGTGCCCAGGACGGTGACCAGCAGCCCCAGGCTGAGCGCGTCCGGGCCGGCGAACCAGGCCAGACCCACGGTCAACACGCCGCCAGCGATCAGTGGCACCAGCGGCGGGTGCGCGCCGCTGCGCCGGACCGCCCGGGCCATCTCCCAGATACCGACGCCGACGGCTGCGGCGATCACGAACAGGAACGCCAGCGGGTAGAACACCAGCGGCACCACGATCAACGCGCCGAGACCGAGACCCACCCCGATCGCCGCCGGCAGGTTCCGGCCAGCCCGCCCGGTGCCCCCCTGCTGGGTGGCCGGTCGGTCGGCGCTCGCGCGGCGTCGGCCCTTCGACCGCCGGCCGGGCGGAGGCTCCGACTCGGTCGCCGGGTCCTGGTCCGGCCCGAGGTCGTCCCGCACCGGTTCGAGCTGTGCGGTCGGATACCCGGCATCGTCGTCGTACCGGACCGGGCCATCGCGGTCGTCGTGGCGCATCGGGCCGTCGTAACGGTCAGGCCCGTCGTAGCGCTCGGGGGCGTCGTAACGCTCGGGGCCGTCAAAACGGGCCGGGCCGTCGCCGCCAGCGGGCGGTCGGGCGTCGTACTGGCCGACACGGCCCCGCTCGTCGTACCGGTCCGGCTGGTTGCGGTCGTCCTCGTACCGGCCCCGGCCGTCGAAGCGGTCGTGCCGGTCCCGGTCGTCCGGGCGGACCGGCCGGCCGGGCTCGTCGTACGGCTCTGCCGGATACGGGCCGGCGGGGTACGGCTCTGCGGGATACGGGCCGGCGGGGTACGGCTCAGCCGCGTACGGGTCGGCGGGGTACGGGTCGGCCGACGGGCGGGTGCGCGGCTCGGCATACAGCTCAGCGCCGGCAGCCGGACGGCGGCTCCGATGGCCCGGCTCGAACTCCGGCTCGGGCCAGGGCAGGGCCACCGGGTGCTCCGGCCGGTCCCAGCTACGAGGCTCGCTGCTGTAGGGGTCGGGGTGGGACATCACGCACCGCGACGCGGCACGAGTACCACCACATGACGCAAGACCACAAGCATCCCCTACACGCGCGACTTTTGTTCCTCCGGTTGACCGCCCCGACGGTCGGTCGATTCCCGGTGTTCACCGCCCGGTGGCCGGGAATCCTGCCGAGCCTACTGCACCGGCCTCCGGCGCGAGGTGGACGATGGCGCCCCCGCCTCCCCGCCCTGGCAGCGAGCGGGGCGAAGGCGGCGCCGGCCAGGGCCCACCCGGACCGGCGGATCCCTCGCTGACCGGCCGGATCCCTCCCTGACCAGACGGCAAGAGGCCCGTCCCCGAATGGGGTCGGGCCTCACGTCGACTGCACACCCGGCGGATGCCGGGCCGGAGGTCAGACCTCCAGCAGCTCGGTCTCCTTGTGCTTGACCAGGTCGTCGACGCTGGCCGCGTAGCGCTGCGTCAGGTCGTCCAGCTCCTTCTCGGCGCGGCGACCGTCGTCCTCGCCGGCCTCGCCGTCCTTGACGATCCGGTCCAGCTCCTCCTTGCCGCGGCGGCGGACGTTGCGGATCGCCACCTTGGCCTCCTCACCCTTGTGCCGGGCCACCTTGATCATGTCGCGGCGGCGCTCCTCGGTCATCTGCGGGAGCAGGATGCGCAGCTGGGTGCCCTCGTTGTTCGGGTTCACCCCGAGGTCCGAGTCGCGGATCGCCTTCTCCATCGCGTTGATCTGCGAGTTGTCGTACGGCTTGATGATGGCCATCCGCGGCTCGGGGATCGCGATGGACGCCATCTGGGTCAGCGGCGTCGGGGTACCGTAGTAGTCGATAATGATCTTGGAGAACATGGCGGGGTTGGCGCGACCGGTACGGATGGCGCCGAACTCCTCCTTGGCGTGCTCCACCGCACGCTCCATCTTCTCCTCGGCCTCGAGGAGGGTGTCGTCGATCACCGGTCTCCTCGCCTCCTTCTGTGCTCGTCGTGGGCTCTGCTGAAAGTCGCCGGGACCGCTGCTGCCGTCGCCGCGGGCGGGGCCGGGCTCAGGCGGTGATCAGGGTGCCGATCTTGTCGCCACCCACCGCGCGGATGATGGTGTCGTCACCCTGCGCGCCGAAGACCAGCATCGGCAGGCCGTTCTCCATGCAGAGGCTGAACGCGGCCGCGTCGGCCACCCGCAGGTTGCGGCGCAGCGCCTCGGAGAAGGTGATCGAGTCGAGCTTGCGGGCGGTGGGGTCGATCCGGGGGTCGGCCGTGTAGACGCCGTCCACGCCGTTCTTGCTCATCAGCACCACGTCAGCCCGGATCTCCAGCGCCCGCTGAGCGGCAACGGTGTCGGTGGAGAAGTACGGCATCCCGGCGCCGGCGCCGAAGATGACCACCCGGCCCTTCTCCAGGTGCCGGATCGCCCGCAGCGGAATGTACGGCTCGGCGACCTGGGCCATAGTGATGGCACTCTGCACCCGGGTCTCGATGCCTTCCTTCTCCAGGAAGTCCTGCAGGGCGAGGCAGTTCATCACGGTGCCGAGCATGCCCATGTAGTCGGCGCGGGCCCGATCCATCCCGCGCTTCTGCAGCTCCGCGCCGCGGAAGAAGTTGCCGCCGCCGACCACCACGGAGACCTGCACACCGCGGCGGACCACGGTGGCGATCTGCCGGGCGATGGCCTGGACGACGTCCGGGTCGACGCCGATCGCGCCGCCACCAAACACCTCACCGGAGAGCTTCAGCACCACCCGGCGGGCCCGCCCGGGCGGCGGTGCCGTCGGATCGTCCGCCGCCAGCGTCCGGTCACTCACAACCTGCGTCATCCGCCCCGCCCTTCCCCACGCGCACGCCCCGTGCGCCGCGTACAGCGAACCTGCCGCTGCCGACCTTATGTGACGAGGAGGCCGCGGTGCCTGTCACGTACACCGGCGGCCTCCTCGTCGACGTTTCCTGCCCACGGGCGCCTGCGGCGCCCGGTGGCGGCTCAGGCCTGGCCGACCTCGAACCGCACGAAGCGGGTGACCTCGATGCCGGCCTCGGCCAGCACCTGCTTCACCGACTTCTTGTTGTCAGTGACCGACGACTGCTCGACCAGGACGTAGTCCTTGAAGAAGGCGTTCACCCGGCCATCGACGATCTTCGGCAGCGCCGCCGCGGGCTTGTTCTCCTCGATGGCGGTCTGCTCGGCGATGCGCCGCTCGGACTCGACGACCTCGGCCGGCACCTCGTCACGGGTGAGGTACTTCGGCCGCATCGCGGCGATCTGCATCGCGACGCCACGAGCGTCGGCGTCGCCGGCCTCGTCCGCCTTGCCGGAGTACTGCACCAGCACGCCGACCGCCGGGGGCAGGTCCTGGGCCTTGCGGTGCAGGTAGACGGCCGTGGTGCCGTCCAGCTTGGCGAAGCGGTTGAGCACCAGCTTCTCGCCGATCTTGACGGACTGCTCCTGGATCAGGTCAGCGACCGGCTTGCCGTTCAGCTCGCTGGCCAGCAGCTCCTCGGCGCTGTTCACGCCGGAGCGCTCGCCGTGCTCGACCAACTGCTGGGCCAGGGCGATGAACGAGTCGGTCTTGGCCACGAAGTCGGTCTCGCAGTTGAGCTCGAGCAGCGCCTGGCCGGAGTGGGCCACCAGGCCGTTGGCGGCCGTCCGGCCGGCCCGCTTGCCGACGTCCTTGGCGCCCTTGACGCGCAGGATCTCGGTTGCCTTGTCGAAGTCGCCCTCGGCCTCGGTCAGCGCCTTCTTGCTGTCCATCATGCCGGCGCCGGTGAGGTCGCGGAGCTTCTTGACGTCCGCGGCGGTGAATTGGGACATGGCTCTCTCTTCGGTGTTGAGACGGCGTGTGGATGGTCAGAGGTGCCGGTTACCCGGATCCGGGCCGATCGTGCCCGGCATACCGCCGCTGCCCCGCCGTACGAAAAAACGGACGGCGGGGCAGCGACGGGGCGGTCACTCCGCGGTGGCGGTCGCCGGCTGCTCGGTGGCGGCCTGCGCCGGCTGCTCCGGGGCGGCGGTCGGCTGCTCGGTGGCGGCCTGCGCCGGCTGCTCGGCCGGGGCGGCCGACTCGTCGGCCTTCTTCGGCTCCTCGAGCAGCTCGCGCTCCCACTCGGTCAGCGGCTCGTCGCTCGCGACACCCGGCTCGGGCTTCTCGTCGGTGCCCCGACGGCGGCCGGAACGCGCGATCAGACCGTCCGCGACGGCGGCGGCGACGACCTTGGTCAGCAGCTCGGCCGAGCGGATCGCGTCGTCGTTACCCGGGATCGGGAAGTCGACCTCGTCCGGGTCGCAGTTGGTGTCGAGCACCGCGATCACCGGGATGCCCAGCTTGCGGGCCTCGTCGACGGCGATGTGCTCCTTCTTGGTGTCGACGATCCAGACCGCGGCCGGCAGCTTCTGCATGTCCCGCAGACCACCCAGCGTGCGGGTGAGCTTGATCTTCTCGCGGGAGAGCTGCAGCGTCTCCTTCTTGGTGTACCCGGCGGCCGTGCCGCTCAGGTCACCCAGACCCTCCAGCTCCTTCATCCGCTGGAGCCGCTTGTACACCGTCTGGAAGTTGGTCAGCATGCCACCGAGCCAGCGGTGGTTGACGAACGGCTGGCCGACCCGGGTCGCCTGCTCGGCGATAGCCTCCTGGGCCTGCTTCTTGGTGCCGACGAACAGGATGCTGCCGCCCTCGGCGACGGTGCCACGGACGAACTCGTACGCCTTCTCGATGTAGTCGAGGGTCTGGCGCAGGTCGATGATGTAGATGCCGTTGCGCTCCGTCATGATGAAGCGCTTCATCTTCGGGTTCCAGCGCCGGGTCTGGTGCCCGAAGTGGACACCGCTCTCCAGCAGCTGGCGCATGGTCACGACGGCCATGGTGGGGTACTCCTCAAGATCCCTGGTTGTCACGCCCGGCCGGTGGCCGGGCGTCCTGGCGCCTGGTCGCCGGCCATGGTGCTCCCGACAAGATCGGGACCAGGGAGGCCGTCGCTCCACGACGATTCGTGGAGAGGGCGCGCGAGGTCGACCGCGCAAGGCGGTCGCCAGTTGGCAGTGTACGCCCCTCACCCGTCCGACCGCCCCGGGGTGCGCGCCGCCCCACTCTGGCCGCACGGCCCCCGCCGGCCCCGTCCGCCCGCCGCGCTGCATGATCCGCACTACTTCCAGGAAAGAGTGGCCTCCGCGTCCCCCGAGGCCACTCTTTCCAGGATGTTGCGCGGATCATGCAGTTTCGGCTTGGCGTGGCCGGGCCGCGGCCCGGTCCGACGCGGCCCCCGGCCCGGCCCAACACGGCACGGCCCGGCCCAACACGGCCCGGCCCGGTCCGACGCGGCGCGGGCGCGGCCACTCCCGAGCGGTGCGGCCCGCCCGGGAGTGGCCGCGGCGGGTCAGCCGGCGGCGAGCGCGGCGGCGACGAAGAGCACCAGGCCGGCAATCAGGTAGGCCGCCGGTGGGCGCAGCCAGCCCCGGCCGTCGGAGAGTGCCAGACCGCCGGTTCGTAGCCCATACAGCCCGGTCGCGAGGATCGGCAGACCGGCGACCAGGGCGATGCCCGTCACCACGTTCCCGGCCGACAGCGGATCACCGGTCACACCGGCCAGTAGCACCCGCAGCGCCGGGACCTCGAAGATCAGCACCAGCAGGGTGAAGAGCGCAGCCAGTGCCGGGCGGCGGGTCCGGTAGACGCCGTCGGCGACCGGCGGGTACGCCGGCGGCTCCCCCGCGGGCAGATCGCCGCCCCGGGGGCCGACCGGGGCCATCGGACCGGTCGGCATCTCCAGCGGATGCGGCTGATCGCCGCTCCGGGCCGGTTCGACGATCGGGTACCCGCCGAGCGGGGCCGGACGAGTCTGGTCGGCGAGCAGACCGGCCGCCGGGTCGCCGACGGGTGCCGCCTCGCGGGCGCCGGTCGGCGGCGTCGACTCCCGGCCGGCGACCAGCGGCGAGCCCGCCGACGCCGCGTCCCGGGCAGCCCGCCGCCCGGGTAGCTCACCGGAGACCTCCGACGGGTCACGCTCTGCCCGCCGTGAACGGGTCGCCCGGTAACCGTCGGCCTCCGGCCGGCCGTCACTCAACGGGTCGACCACGCCGAACCGTCCCGACTCAGGCTCCGACGTACCGAAGCGGCCAGCCTGAGCGTCGACGGCGCCGAAGCGGCCAGAGTCCGGCTCTGGCGTACCGAAGCGACCGGTGTCCACCGCGCCGAAGCGGCCGGAGTCGGGCTCTGGCGTACCGAAGCGACCGGTGTCCACCGCGCCGAAGCGGCCGGAGTCGGGCTCGCCGAGCCGGTCGGGCACCGCCGCGAACCGGCCCGAGGTGCTCTCGGGCGGCGTCAGGTCGGTCCCGGTCGAGCCGACCCGAGCCGACTCCCGGCGCCGACCCGCACCGGTGTCCTCGCCGTAGCGCCCCTCGTCGGCACCGCGCTGCTCGGGAACCTCGTCGTCCCGGTACCGCGGTTCGCCCGCGCCACGCCACTCCGACTCGCCGTAGCCGCGACCCCGCTCGTCGGGATTCCAGCGAGACTCCTGATCTTCCGGAAAGCTCCGTCGTCCGTCCACGTCCGGCACCGTATGCGACCAGCCGCGACCGCGCCATTTCAGCCCCGCCCGCCGCCACCGCTGCTGACCCCTCCACGCGTGCGGCGACGCGGT
Organism: Micromonospora sp. NBC_00858; assembly: GCF_045207365.1. Lineage (NCBI taxonomy): Bacteria > Bacillati > Actinomycetota > Actinomycetes > Micromonosporales > Micromonosporaceae > Micromonospora > Micromonospora sp. NBC_00858. Next base: position 4,835,724 of record NZ_CP108828.1, read on the forward strand.
GCGGGCAGGTCACGCAAGGTGGGTGGTGACGCGGCGGCTCAGCGGTCCGGCCGCCAGAGCAGGTCCACATCGGCGAGGAACGCCAGACGCTGATCCCGCGTTCCCACGTGCGCCTAGCACAGGGCGGGCTTGATCGTCCGGTTGTCCACATGACGCCCGTCATCCACAGCCGTCCACCGGAAGGGTCGCGGTGTGTGTGCCTCGGGGGGCACCGTGCCGGCCATGACGAAGCGGAACCAGGCGGTCGGCGCGTACGGCGAGCGCTGTGCCACCCGGCACCTGATCGGCGCGGGACTACGGCCAATCGCCCGGAACTGGCGCTGCCCGGACGGGGAGATCGACATCATCGCCTGGGACGGGCCGGTGCTCGCCTTCTGCGAGGTGAAGACCCGCCGGGGCGACGGTTTCGGCACCCCGGCCGAGGCGGTTGTGCCGGCCAAGGCCCGCCGCCTGCGCGGGCTCGCCGCGCGCTGGCTGGCCGAGACCGGGACGACCGCTGACGAGGTGCGGTTCGACGTGCTCTCGGTGCGGCTGCCCGACGCCGGTCCGGCCCTCGTCGACCACTTGAAGGGCGCCTTCTGAGATGCAGGCTGCGGGAGAGCGGGTCGGCGGTGACGCGCCGTGAGCTATGCGAAGGTGCTCTGTGTGGGGCTGGTCGGGGTCACCGGTCACCTGGTGGAGGTGGAGGCCGACCTGGCGGCCGGCCTGCCGGCGGTGGTGATCTCCGGGCTGCCGGACACCGCCCTGCACGAGGCCCGGGACCGGGTCCGCGCCGCCGTGGTCAACTCCGGCCAGCGCTGGCCGAACCGGCGCATCACCCTGAACCTGCTGCCGGCGACGCTGCCGAAGTTCGGCTCGGCGTTCGACCTGGCCATCGCCGCCGCGCTGCTGGGCGGCTCGGGTGAGTTGCCGCTGCTCCCCCTGGAGGGCGTGGTGGTCCTCGGCGAGCTGGGCCTGGACGGGACGGTCCGGCCGGTGCGCGGCGTGCTGCCGATGGTCGCCGCCGCCGCACGGGAGGGCATCGGGCGGGTGATCGTCCCGGCCGGCAACGCCGCCGAGGCGGCGGTCATCCCGGGGGTACGGGTACGAGCGGTGGACAACCTGCACCGCCTGGTCGCCTTCGTCCGGGACGGCAGCCCGTTGATCGAACCCCCAGCGGACATTCCGGAGCCGGCCACCGGTGGTCCGGACCTGGCCGACGTCGCCGGGCAGGAGATGGGCCGGCGTGCACTGGAGGTCGCCGCCGCTGGCGGGCACCACGTGGCGCTGCTCGGCCCACCGGGTGCCGGCAAGACGATGCTCGCCGAACGGCTGCCGTCGATCCTGCCCGAGCTGGACGACGACGCGGCGCTGGAGGTCACCGCGCTGCACTCGGTCGCCGGGCTGCTGCCACCGGGCGGCCGGCTGCTGCGCCGCCCGCCGCTCCAGGCACCGCACCACACCGCGACCGTGCCGTCGCTGGTCGGTGGCGGTTCGGGGCTGGCCCGGCCCGGCGCGGTGTCACTGGCCCACCGCGGGGTGCTCTTTCTGGACGAGGCGCCGGAGTTCAGCAAGGGCGCGCTGGAGGCGCTGCGCCAGCCGCTGGAGCACGGCCGCGTCCAACTGGCCCGCAGCGGGGGCGGCACCGTGTATCCGGCCCGGACCCAGCTGGTTCTGGCCGCCAATCCCTGTCCGTGCGCGAAGCCGGCCGGCGACGCGCACTGCGAGTGCACGCCGCTGGTCCGCCGCCGCTACCTGGGCCGGCTGTCCGGGCCGCTGCTCGACCGGATCGACGTCCAGGTGCGGCTGATGCCGGTACGGGCAGCGGAGCTGATGGCGTCCGAGAGCGACGCCGAGTCCTCGGCCACGGTCGCCGCGCGGGTTTCGGTGGCCCGGCAGGCGGCGGCCACTCGCTGGGCTGGCCTCGGGCGACGGCTCAACGCCGAGGTGGACGGCCCGCACCTGCGCCGACCGCCGTGGCGGCTGCCCGCCCGGGACACCGCCGAGCTGCGCGGCCGTCTCGACTCCGGCTCGCTGTCCGCACGCGGCTTCGACCGGGTGATCCGGATGGCCTGGACGATCGCCGACCTGGACGGCCGCGACCGGCCGGACCGGGAGGACGTCCGGGAGGCGATCCAACTACGGACAGGGGAGGCGACGTGAGCACCGACGAGGAACGCAGGCTGGCCCGGGTCGCACTGACCTGGCTGGCCGAGCCGGGCACCCGCGCGGTGCACCGGCTGGTCGAGCGGCTGGGCCCGGTGGCAACGCTGGATCTGCTGCTCGACGGTGGCAGCCCGGACGGCTGGCTGCACACCACCGTGGCCGCCCGCTCGGCTGCCGGCGACGCTCGGGCGGTGGCGGCCGAGGCGCTGGACCGGGCGGACCGGCTCGGCGCCCGGCTGGTCACCCCGGACGACGAGGAGTGGCCAGTCCGGGTGGCCGGCCTGACCACCCTGCAACTGCCGGACACCACCAGGCGGGTGGACGGCGAGACCGCCCCGCCGCTCTGCTTCTGGGTACGCGGGAGCTGGCCGCTGGGCGAGGCGCTGGAACGCTCGGTGGCCGTCGTCGGGGCGCGGGCGGCCACCGGCTACGGCCAGCATGTCGCCACCGAGTTGGGGTACGGGCTGGCCGAGCGGGACTGGACCGTCGTCTCCGGTGGCGCGTTCGGCATCGACGCGGCCGCCCATCGGGGCGCCCTCAACGCCAGCGGGCTGACGGTCGCGGTGCTGGCGTGCGGGCTTGACCGGCCGTACCCGGTGGGCAACACCGCTCTCTTCGACCGGATCGCCGACACCGGGCTGCTGGTCAGCGAGTGGCCGCCCGGTGCCGAGCCGCTGCGGCCCCGGTTCCTGATCCGCAACCGGGTGATCGCCGGCGGCACTCTCGGCACCGTCGTGGTGGAGGCGTCAGCGCGCAGCGGCGCGACGCAGACCGCCCGGCGGGCCATCTACACCGGCCGGGCGGCCATGGTGGTGCCCGGGCCGGTGACCTCGGCGATGTCCGTCGGCGCGCACGAACTGCTCCGCGAGTTTCCCAAGGCCCGGCTGGTCACCGGGGTGGGGCACGTGCTCGAGGAGGTGGGCCGGATCGGCGCGGACCTGGCCCCGGTGGCGCGAGGCCCGCAGCGGCCGGCCGACGGGCTTGACGACGATGCCCGATCGCTGCTGGAGGCGCTCCCCCGCCGAGGCGCATTGGGCGTGGACAGGCTCGCCGCCCGAGCCGGGGTCGGGGTGCGAATCGCGCTGCGCAAGCTGTCCCTCCTGGAGGAACTGTCGCTGGTCGTCCGCCGCGAGGACGGCTACGCCCTCGCCCCGCCCACTCGACCCAAGCGCGGGACGCCGGCACCGGAGACGCCGACGGCAGCAGCGCACGGAACGCCGACCACAGGGGCGGTGAACACACCGGCGGTGACCACAGTGGCGCGGCCGGCGGTGGACGACGCTCGGCCGTAGGCTGGTGCCGTGCCAGCTGTCAGCGGGGATGCGCGGGCCGATCGCCCGGCCCGCACCGCGACGCCGCCGGCCGGGCCGCGATGAGCCGGCCTGCCCGGGGCACCCGGGCCGTGCACCAGGAGTTGCCGCCTGCGCTGCGCGATGCGGTCGACGACTTCGCCGAGCACCTGTCCAGGGTCCGCAACCGGTCGGCGCACACCGTCCGCGCGTACGTCACCGACCTGGTCTCACTGCTCGACCATGCCGTCCGGATGGGCTGCGTCGACCTGGCCGAACTGGACCTGTCCGTGCTGCGAAGCTGGCTGGCCCGACAGCGGACCACCGGTGCCGCCCGTACCTCGCTGGCCCGGCGGGCCGCGTCGGCGAGGGCGTTCAGCGCGTGGGCGCACCGGGCAGGGCTGCTCCCCGCCGACGTGGGCGCCACGCTGGCCAGCCCTCGCGCGCACCGGGAGCTGCCCTCGGTCCTGCGCGCCGACCAGGCCGCCGCCCTGGTCGAGGCACCGACCCGGCTGCCACCCGTCCCCACATCAACGCTGAAAACACCGGCCGGCCCGGCACCGGCGGGGCAGACGCCCGGCCGGGCAACGCCGGGCGGGCCGACACCGAGCAGGGCCACGCAAAACAGCGCAACGCCGGGCGGGCCGACACCGGACGGGACAACGCCGGATGCGACGCCTGGCACGGCAGAAGGTGCGGCGGCCGAGGCGGTCCCGTTGCGCGACCGGCTGCTGCTGGAACTGCTCTACGCCACCGGGGTGCGGATCAGCGAGGCCTGCGGGTTGGACGTCGGAGACGTCGACCACGGCCGCCGAGTGATCCGGGTGTTCGGCAAGGGCGGGCGGGAGCGCTCGGTGCCGTACGGGGTGCCGGCACAGCGGGCGCTGGATGACTGGCTGCGTCGGGCGCGCCCGATTCTGGCCGGCGCCCGCTCGGGTGACGCGCTGCTGCTCGGCGCCCGGGGCGGCCGGCTCAACCCGACCACCGCGCGGCAGATCGTCGGCGGGTACGCCGAGGCCACCGGCCTGCCCCGGACCAGCCCGCACGGGCTGCGCCACTCCGCCGCCACCCATCTCCTGGAGGGCGGCGCGGACCTGCGCGCCGTGCAGGAGCTGCTCGGCCACTCGTCGCTGGCCAGCACACAGATCTACACGCACGTCTCGGTGGAGCGGCTACGCGCTGCCTACCGCCAGGCCCACCCCCGCGCCTGACCCCGGCGGCCGGCTCCGCATTGACGCAGCCCAGCAGATGCAACAGCGAACGCCACCAGCGGCCGCAGCCAGCGACGAGCAGCCAACCGAGCCACGGCGGATCGGCGCCGGCCCTGCCCGGTTGGCGAACCGCTCGGTGATGATCGACCGGCGGTTACGCTCATCGGGTGAGCGTCCCGCAACCCCCCGAGCCGATCCCGGGCGCCCGCCTGCTGTTCGCCCTCGACCCGGCGGTCAGCCATCTCAACCACGGCTCGTTCGGGGCGGTGCCGATCGGCGTGCAGCGCGCCCAGCAGCGCCTGCGCGACGAGATGGAGAGCAACCCGCTGCGCTTCTTCACCCAGGGGCTGGTCGATCGGATCGCGCACACCCGCCGGCACCTCGCCGGGTTCCTGGGTGCCGACCCGGATGGCAGCGCCCTGGTCGGCAACACCACCACCGGTGTCGCCGTGGTGCTCCAGTCGCTGGGCCTGCAACCCGGTGACGAGGTGCTCAGCACCGACCACGGGTACGGGGCGGTGAGCCTGGCCATCCAGCGGGAGTGCCGCCGGACGGACGCGGTCAGCCGGGTCCTGCCGGTCCCGCTGGCCGCCACCGACGAGCAGGTGGTGCAGACCATCCGTGCCGGCCTGCGCCCAGGGCGGACCCGGCTGCTCGTCGTCGATCAGCTCACCTCGGCCACCGCCAAGCTCTTCCCGACCGCCGCCATCGTCGGGGTGGCCCGTGAACACGGCGTGCCGGTGCTGGTGGACGCCGCGCACGCGCCGGGCATGCTGCCGACCCCGGTGAGCAGCATCGGTGCCGACTTCTGGGCGGGCAACCTGCACAAGTGGGGGTACGCCCCACGCGGGACCGCCCTGCTAGCGGTGGCCGAGACGTGGCGGGACCGGATCGAGCCGCTGGTGGTCTCCTGGGAGCAGGACTCCGGCTTCCCGGCCCGGATCGAGTGGCAGGGCACCCTCGACTACACCTCCTGGCTGGCAGCCCCGGCGGGCCTGTTCACGTTGCGCAGTCTCGGCGTCGACCGGGTGCGGGCGCACAACGCCGCGCTCGCCGCGTACGGCCAGCGGGTGGTGGGCGACGCGCTGGGGGTGTCCCCCGCCCACCTGCCCGACCCGGGCGGACCGGGGGTTGCTCTGCGTCTCATTCCGCTGCCAGCTGGCACGGCTACCACCATCGACGCTGCGCGGGCGCTGCAGACGCGGATCGGCGAGCGGCTGGCTGCCGAGGTGGCGGTGACGAACTGGAACGGGCGGGGGTGGCTGCGGCTCGCCGGTCAGGTCTACAACACCGCCGACGAGTACGAACGGTTGGCAGTGCGGCTGCCGGCGCTGCTCGCCCAGCGCTGACCCCTCCGAGAGGGAGCAGTCGGACCGGTCCGAGGCCGAGCAGGGCCAGCGGGTCGAGGTATTCCGTACCTCGGCGCAGCCCCCAGTGCAGGCAGACCACGGCCGGGCAGCCCGGATGCCCGGGCAGCAGGTCGCCCAGTGGCGCACCGGCGGTGACCGGCTGGCCGGGGCGTACCGCCGGGCGCACCGGCTCGTGGGTGGTCCGCAGCCCGCCGGCGTGCCCGACGGTGACCACCGGTCGACCGGCCACCGGGCCCGCGAAGAGCACGGTGCCCGGCCCGGCGCTGCGGACCACCGCTCCCGGCGGGGCGGCCAGGTCCACCCCCCGGTGCCCGGCCAGCCACGGCCGGGGCGGCGGGTCGAACCGGCGCACTGGGCGGGGCGGCCCGTCGACCGGCCAACGGAACCGCCCCGGCCCGGCCTCGGCCGGGACGGACGCCACCACCGCGACCGGCACGACCGGTGCCGGTGGACGACCGGGCACAGCCGCGACCAGCAGCGCGAGGCAGCAGAGCTGGATGGTGAGCGCGAGTGGAAAGGCGGCGCAGAACAGCACGGTGCGGCGGATCGAGCCGGTACGCGGGGCGGGTGGCGGTCGCATGACGGCAGCCTCCGACGGGCCCCGGTCGCCCACCACCCCGGGCGGCCGAGCTGTGGATGACCGGCGGTGCTGTGGACGACCACCCGAAGCCGTCGACGATCTGCTATGTCAGAGCCGCCCGAGGCTCCATAGGCTGGGCGGATGAACCGGGACTGGCTCGCCTGGCACAGCGACTACGACCAGCCGGGTTCGGCGCTGGCCGCCCGGCTGGCCGAGGTGCGGGGTCAGGTCCGGGCTGCCCTGGACCGGGCGCCGGCCGGGCCGCTGCGGGTGGTCAGCGCCTGCGCTGGCCAGGGTCGGGACCTCATCCCGGTCCTCGCCGTGCACCCCCGCCGCGACGACGTGACCGCCCGCCTGGTCGAGCTGGACCCGCGCAACGCCGCAGTGGCCGTGGACGCCGCCGAGGCGGCCGGTCTCCCGGCGTGCAGGTGGTGGTCGGCGACGCGGCGGTGACCGACGCGTACGCCGATCTGGCCCCGGCCGACCTGGTGCTGCTCTGCGGGGTGTTCGGCAACGTCTCGGACGCCGACGTCCGGGCCACCATCGGACACAGCGCCGCGCTCTGCGCGAGTGGCGGCACGGTGATCTGGACTCGGCATCGGCGTGAGCCCGATCTGGTGCCCACCATCTGTGACTGGTTCGCGCAGGAGGGGTTCGCCCCGGTCGCGGTCGGTACCCCGGCGGACGGGGTCGGTGTCGGCGTGCACCGCCAGCTCGGCTGTCCCCGGCCGCTGCCGTCCGGGGTGACGATGTTCCACTTCCTCCCCCGCTGACCCTGCCCGACCACGCCGCCGACCCGCCAATCTGCCGCTCCCGTCGCGCGACCGGCCGGCCCTGCTGCCGGCAACTCCCTCCGCTCCGGGAGGCCGCGCACGGGGCAGTGCTGGGACCTTCGCGGAGGGCCTAGGCTGGGCCGCGAGCGCGGCGCAGCGCCGCCGCACGGACCGGGGAGGCCCACATGACCGTTGTCGATGACCGGAAGTCGGGGCCGGGCAAGGACGACAGCACGCCGTACCCCGGGGCCGTCGGCGCGCCGACGGTGGCCGACGTGAGCGGCCCGTCCCGGCTGGCCGAGGCGGACGAGGCGATCAGTGCCGAGGAGTTGCAGCTCGCGGCTCGCAACCACGGCATCCCGTTGGAGGCGCTGCGCTACGACGTCACCCCGGCCGGGCTGCACTACCTGCTCATCCACTACGACATCCCGGAGCTGGACCCGGACACGCACGCGCTGACCCTCGGCGGTGCGGTGGACCGGCCGCTGACCGTCACCCTGGCCGAGTTGCGCGAGCGGCCCCGGGTCACCCAGCAGGTCACGCTGGAGTGCGCCGGCAACGGTCGGGCCCTGCTGCACCCCCGGCCGGTCAGCCAGCCCTGGCTGGTCGAGGCGGTCGGCAACGCCGAGTGGACCGGCACCCCGCTGGCGCCGCTGCTGCGCGAGGCGGGTCTCGGGCCGGACGCGGTCGACGTGGTCTTCACGGGCGCCGATCACGGCGTCGAGCGCGGGGTGGAGCAGGACTACCAGCGGGCGCTGCCGGTCGCCGACGCACTGCGTGAGGAGGTGCTGCTGGCGTACGAGATGAACGGGTCTCCCCTGCTGCCGCAGCACGGCGCGCCGCTGCGGCTGATCGTGCCGGGCTGGTACGGCATGGCGCACGTCAAGTGGGTCCACTCGATCGACGTCCGGACCGAGCCGTTCGAGGGCTACCAGAACGCGGTGGCCTACCGGGTGCGCCGTGACGCCGACGACCCGGGGGTGCCGGTCACCAGGATCGAGCCGCGCGCGCTGGTCCGCCCGCCCGGCTTCCCCGACTTCATGTCCCGCCGTCGGGTGCTTCGGGCTGGACCGTGCACTCTGGACGGTCGGGCCTGGTCGGGGCACGCGCCGGTGGTCGCCGTGGAGGTGACCACCGACGGCGGGGCGAGTTGGGCACAGGCCGAGCTGGACCCGGCGGAGGGCGGGGATTTCGCCTGGCGGCGGTGGCGCCACGAGTGGACCGCGACGCCGGGCCGGTACGTGCTCGGCGCGCGGGCGACCGACGCGTCCGGGCGGACCCAGCCGGTCGAGCAGCCGTGGAACCGTGGCGGCTTCGCCAACAACCTGGTGCAGCGGGTCGAGGTCGTGGTGCCGGCCGAGTGACCGGTCGCGAGGGCTACGCCACGGGTGGGGGGCCCGTGGTACGCCCGGGCGGGACGGGCGCGGTCAGCCGCCGAAGCCGGAGTCGGCGGGCAGCGAGATGTCGGGCTTCTCCAGCTCCTCGACGTTGACGTCCTTGAAGGTCATCACCCGGACGTTCTTCACGAAGCGGGCAGGACGGTACATGTCCCACACCCAGGCGTCGTGCATCTCGACCTCGAAGTAGACCTCGCCGTCGGAGTTGCGCACGTGCAGGTCGACCTGGTTGGCCAGGTAGAACCGGCGTTCCGTCTCCACCACGTAGGAGAACTGGCGGACAATGTCGCGGTACTCCCGGTAGAGCTGCAGCTCCATCTCGGTCTCGTACTTCTCGAGATCTTCCGCGCTCATCGCACTCCGCCTTCCATGACCACATCTTCCCCCACCGGCGCCGGAGGCCGAGGCTGCTCGCCCAACGCCACGCCGACGGTACCCCCTGACGCCCAGGAGCGCTCCATCGGCTCGTCCGCACCGGGACCGACGGGCCGACGGGCGCGCGGCGGCCGGCCGTCACGGCCGGAGATCGCGGCGACATTGATGTACGAGAACCGGTGCTCCCGGCACGGCCCGTGCTCCCGCAGCGCCGCGGTGTGCTCCGGGGTGATGTAGCCCTTGTGCTCGGCGAAACCGTACGCCGGGAACACCCCGTCCAGCTCCACCATGATCCGATCCCGGGTGACCTTGGCGAGCACGCTGGCCGCCGCCACGCAGGCGGCCACCCGGTCGCCCTTCCACACCGCCAGCCCCGGCACGCCCAGGCCGTCCACGCCGAAGCCGTCGGTCAGCACGTACTCCGGTCGGGTGGTGAGCGAGGCGAGCGCCCGGCGCATCGCGGCCAGGTTGCACACGTGCAGACCTCGGGAGTCGACCTCGTCGGCCGGAATGACCACCACGGCGTACGCCAGTGCGCGGTCCACGACCTCCGCGTACACCCGCTCCCGGCTGGCCGGGGTCAGCAGCTTCGAGTCGGCCAGCTCGTCGATCTCGCCGCGCCGCCCCTCGGGAAGGATCGCCGCGGCGGCGACCAGTGGACCGGCGCACGCGCCTCGGCCGGCCTCGTCGGCCCCGGCCACCTGCCGGAAGCCGCGCCGTTGCAGCGCCCGCTCCAAGGCGTACAGCCCGGCCTCCCGGCGCACGACGGTGCGCGGCGGGGTCAGCACGACGCCTCGTCCCGGCCGGCGCCGGCGGTCGGGCGCAGGAGCCGCGTCAGCAGGGCTGGCAGCTCGGCCGGGTAGTACCGCTCACCGCTGGCCGCCAGCTCATCCGGCGGCCACCACCGGTGACCGGCGATGCTGCGCTGCTCGATGTCGTCGAAGCCCGCGGTGTCCACCTGCCACGACGGCACCCGGAGCAGGAAGAAGTCCTGCTGCTGGCGGTACCACCTGCCGTCGAACGGAAACTCGGTGGTGTCGGACCAGACCGGCTCGCCCAACTCGGCGGGGTCGAGCCGCAACCCGGTCTCCTCGGCCAACTCCCGGGCCGCGCCGGCCGCGGGCGACTCCGCCGGATCCAGCCCGCCGCCCGGCGTGAACCAGTAGCGGTGCCCGGGGCGGGCCGGGTCGAAGCCGTGAAAGAGCAGGACCCGGCCGGCCGCGTCGACGAGCAGCACGCGGGCCGCGCGTCGAGGGGTGTAGACGGTCACCGCCCCAGCCTGCCAGACCGACGGCGGATCGCCCACGCCCCGGTCGGCCTACGGCTTCGGGATGCCCTCGAACTGCTCCGGCACGGTCAGCCAGGTCGCCCGGTTGACCGGCCAGAAGACGGTGAACGCCCGCCCGACCACCTCGTCCTCGGGGATGGTGGCATCGGTGATGTTCTGCCCGGACTGCTGCCAGTGCTCCAGCGAGTCGCCCGAGGCCGAGCGGTGGTCGCCCATCACCCACAGCCGACCCTTCGGCACGGTGATGTCGAACTCCTGGTCGGCCGGCTTGTCGCGGACCCCGTCCATCGAGAAGATGTACGGCTCGTCGAGCGCCTTACCGTTGATCACCAAGCGCTCCTGCGGGTCGCAGCAGACCACGTGGTCGCCGCCGACGCCGATCACCCGCTTGATGAAGTCCTCGCCCTTGGGGTTGCCGCTCCACTCGATCGGAGCCTTGAACACGATCACCTCGCCGCGGTGCGGTGATCGGAAGTCATAGACCAGCTTGTTGACCAGCACCCGGTCATCGATCTTGAGAGTGTTCTCCATGGACGGGGAGGGGATGAAGAAGGTCTGCAGCACGAAGGCGCGGACCAGCACCGCGACCAGGATCGCCACACCCAGCAGGATCGGCAGCTCCTTCCAGAAGGAGCTGCGGGGCTTGTCGGTCTGCTCGTCAATCACGCCAAGGAGCCTACGTTGCCGGACTGGACGGCACCGTCCGGAACGCGCGAGAACCACGCAGCACGGCTATCAAAGGAAGAAGCAGCAGCACACCGCCCTGCGGAGTCGGTCGGACCGGGGGCGCCCCGGAGGACGCGGCGGCCGGCCCGGCCACGTCGTCGAACGTCGACGGCACCGACAGCGCGGTCCACCGGGAGGACGGCCAGACCACCATGAAGGCCCGGCCCACCACGTTGTCGATCGGCACCGGGCCCTGGCAGCGCGCGTCCTGGGAGACCTCCCGGTGGTCGCCCATCACGAAGATCTGGCCGGGTGGTACGACCACCTCGTCGAAGCGCCGGGAGCGGCACTCCCCCGGGTTGGGTGGCAGGTCCAGCGGGGAGTCCCGCAGCACGTACGGCTCGTCGAGCGGGGTGCCGTTGACGGTGACCCGGCCCTGGCTGTCGCAGCACTTGATCCGGTCGCCGGGGAGGCCGATCACCCGCTTGATGAAGTCCTTCTCACCGGGGCGGCTCACCCCGACCAGGTCGCCGACTGTCCGGGTGAGCTTGCCGGCGAAGCCCGGCTCGGGCTGCTCGTCGACCTGCGGCGCCCAGCGGTCGGTGCCCCGGAAGACGACCACCTCGCCACGCACCGGGTCGCGGACGTCGTAGACGACCTTGTTGACCAGAACCCGGTCACCGATCAGGAGGGTGTCCTCCATCGAGCCGGACGGAATGAAGAACGCCTGGAGCAGGAAGGTGCGGATCAGCACCGCGAGGCAGAACGCGACGACCAGCAGCAGCGGCAGCTCCTGCCAGAGGGGCATCTGCCGGCGGGTGCGCCGGGCCCGTCGGCGCCACGGATCGACGGTGCCGTCCTCGTCAAGCGTCTGCACCACGCCACTCCCCGGTCCGCAGATACACAACCGCCCGGGAGCCTCGTCGAGGCTCCACGGGCGGTTGTGGACGGCTGCCCGCCACGTGGGCGGGGCCGCCGCCTCGCTGCGCCCGTACGACCAGGGTAGTGCGGTCCGGTCGGTACGGCATACGCGCAGTTCAGGCGGCGTGGCGAGCGTGAAGTCAGCTGGGCTGCTTCTCCCGCTTCTCCTTGATCTTGGCCTTCTTGCCGCGCAGCTCGCGCAGGTAGTACAGCTTGGCGCGACGCACGTCACCGCGGGTCACGATCTCGATCCGGTCGATGCCCGGGCCGTTGATCGGGTAGGTCCGCTCGACGCCGACACCGAAGCTGACCTTGCGGACCGAGAAGGTCTCGCGCAGACCGTCACCCTGGCGGCGGATGACGACGCCCTGGAAGATCTGGACACGGGACCGGTTGCCCTCGACGACCCGGGCGTGCACCTTGACGGTGTCACCGGCCCGGAAGTCGGGAAGGTCGGTCCGCTTCGACTGGGCGTCAAGGGCGTCCAGGATGTTCATCGCTGCGTCCTCGTAAGGCTCACGGCGCACCGTCACTCGGCGCGCGGGTGGGTGATTCTGATCTCCGGGTGGTGGTCGGCGAGCCGACCCCGGTCGGGGATCCTCGCAACCGCCCGCGGGCGCGGACGGATGCGGCAACCCCCCTACTTTGCCACATCATCCGGTGGCGACTGAAATCCGGCCCGGTCCAGCGCCGCGATGTCCCGTTTGTCGAGCTGATCGGGCGGCAGGGCGGCGAGCAGGTCCGGGCGCCGGGCGGCGGTGCGCAGGAGCCCCTCCTCGCGCCGCCAGCGGGCGATCTTCCCGTGGTCGCCGGAGCGGAGCACCTCCGGCACCTCGTGCCCGCGCCAGCTCGGCGGCTTGGTGTAGATCGGTGCCTCCAGCAGCCCGTGCGCGTGCGACTCCTCGTCCAGCGAGCCGGCGTTGCCCAGCACGCCGGGCAGCAGCCGGGTGACCGCCTCCAGGATCACCAGCACCGCCACCTCGCCGCCGAAGAGCACGTAGTCGCCGAGCGACACCTCGGTGACCGGCATCCGGGTCGCGGCGTGCGCCAGCACCCGCTGGTCGATCCCCTCGTACCGGCCGCAGGCGAAGAGCAGGTGCGGCTCGGCGGCCAACTCGTAGGCCATGGCCTGGGTGAACTGGGCACCGGCCGGTGAGGGCACCAACAGCCGGGGCGGCGGGGCCTCGGCCGGCGCGAGCGCGTCCAGCGCCTCACCCCACGGCTCCGGGCGCATCACCATTCCCGGCCCGCCGCCGTAGGGGGTGTCGTCGACCGTGCGGTGCACGTCGTGGGTCCAGGTCCGCAGGTCGTGCACGGCGAGCTTGAGTACGCCGTTGGCCCGGGCACGTCCGATGAGCGACAGGTCCAGCGGAGCGAAGTACTCCGGAAAGATCGACACGACGTCGACGCGCATGCGGGGGTGCTCCAGCGGGCTAGAGATCGAGCAGTCCGGCCGGCGGGTCGACGATCACACGTCCACCGGCCAGGTCGACCTCCGGAACGATCGCCCGGACGAACGGGATCAGCGCGGTACGCCCCTCGGGGCGCCGCAGCACCAGCAGGTCAGAGGAGGGCGCGTGGTCGATCCGGGCCACCTCGCCCAGCCGCTCACCGGTTGGGGTGACCACGGCCAGCCCGACCAGCTGGTGGTCGTGGAACTCCTCCGGGTCCTCCGGCGGCTCCACGTCGGCGCTGTCCACCACGAGCAGGGTGCCGCGCAGCGCCTCGGCGCCGTCGCGGTCCAGTACACCGTCGAACGCCACGAGCATCCGCCCCTGGTGCCAGCGGGCCGCCTCGATGGTCAGCTCCGCCGGGACCCGGAACAGCACCCCGGGCCCGTCCGCCGGCTCGGGCGGCGGAGCCGCCCCCGGCTCAGTGCGCAGCACACCAGTGCTCCGCTCGGATGCAGTCGGGGGCGTCGCCCCCGGCTCAGTGCGGAGCACTGTGCCAGGGGCGAACCGCGCTTCGGGCTCGTCGGTCCGCACTTCCACGGTGACCTCACCGCGGACGCCGTGCGGCTTGCCGATCCTGCCAATGACGAGCTGCATCAGTACGAGTCGACGATGTCGACGCGTACCCCGCGCCCGCCGATGGAGCCGATCACCTGGCGCAGCGCCTTGGCGGTCCGGCCGGACCGCCCGATCACAGTGCCGAGGTCCTCGGGGTGCACGCGGACTTCCAGCCGCTTGCCCCGACGGGAATCGACCATCCGCACCCGGACGTCGTCCGGGTGGTCGACGATGCCCTTGACCAGGTGCTCCAACGCCGGACGCAGAGGCATGTCAGGCCTGCTCACCGGCGTCGGCAGCGGCGGCCGGGGCCTCGGCCGGGGCCTCGGTCTTCGGAGCCTCGGCCGGGGCCTCGGTCTTCGGAGCCTCGGTCTTCGGGGCCTCGGTGGCCTTGGCGGCCTTCTTGGCCGGCTTGGCCGGGGCCTCCGGGGCGAGCCCGGCGGCGGCCTTCGCCTCAGCCTCGTACGCCGCCTTGCGGTCGGCCCGCTCGGGGGCGACCAGCAGCGGCGGCGGGGCCGGCAGGCCCTTGAACTTCTGCCAGTCACCGGTCAGCTCCAGCAGCCGCTGCACCGCCTCGCTCGGCTGAGCGCCGACGGACAGCCAGTACTGGACCCGCTCCGACTTGACCTCGATGACCGAAGGGTCCTCCTTCGGCTGGTACACCCCGACGAACTCGATCGCCCGACCGTCACGCTTGGTGCGCGAGTCGGCGATGACGATGCGGTACTGCGGGTTGCGGATCTTACCCATCCGCAGGAGCCGGATCTTTACGGCCACAGTTGTTTCGCTCCTGTTGCGATCTCACCAGCCCGGCACGGGCGGTGTGTATGGGTGAGCGCCGACGGCACAGTGGGGTTGGGCCGGAGACCACTCGGTGGACTGGCAACGCGCCTGGGTTAGAGGGCGCCGGACGCGCGCCGGATACCAGCGACCCATTCTGCCAGATCCGACGCCGATCTCTCGCACCGGACCCGGACACCGCGCCCGGCTCACCCCGGCCGGTGACCGGGGACACCTCTCAGCGCACCGGCGGGCGGTCCCATCCCGGCGGCAGTTCGTCCGGTACGTCCCAGTCGTCCGGAGGTGCGAAGTCGCACCAGGTGCCGTCGAACGGGAACTCACCCGCCTCGGCGAGCGCGATCACCCGCTCCCCCTCGGCCCGGACCGCCTTCTCGTCGGTCACCCAGTAGTCGTCGGGGAAGGCGAGACGCTCGACGAACTCCTCCTCGTCCTTCCACTGCCAACGGCGATCCGGGCGAACCAGCACGTCGAGGTCCTGGTCCACCACGTCGACCCCGGCCACCGGGCCGTCATCCCAGCAGACGCCGGGCTCCTCCAGGTTGACGTACCAGTGGGCGAACCGGCCCTGCTCATCGCGGAACCACCAGACAGAGTGCGCCGCCCCGGTGGGCAGGAACTTCAGCAGCGGCGGCCCGTTCCAGCGGCCGTGCGCCAGCCGGTACGTCGACGAGATCCACTGGGCGAACGGCATCGCCCGCATCCCCAGCCCCGCCTCGGTGACCTCGTGGGCCACCGGCGAGTCCCGGGCGATCCAGACCAGCAGCCCGCGCTCGTCGTCGCTGACCACCCGGCCCGGCCGGACCCACCCGATCCGGCCGTGCCGCACGTTGCGGTGCATGATCAGCCGACCCGGCGCAAACCGGTCGGCGGGGCCGCTCGGACGCACCTCAGTAGGCGCGGGCGAGGATCGCGACCAGGTCGGGCTCGTCCTCGGAATCCGGCACCGAGCCATCGGCGCGGAGCAGGCAGCGCACCGTGACGCCCTGGCCGTTCGCCTCGGCCTCGCCGGCCACGCCGACCGCCGACCACGGCACCCGCGCCCAGCCGGTCGCGGCGGCCTCGATCGCCTCGGCGAGGGTGGCCACCTCCACCGTGCGCGACTCCCGGTTGGCCAGCGCCTGGTCGTGCAGCACCTGCTGGTCGGTCTCCAGGGCGGCGAGCACCGCGCCGACCACGTCGGCCACCGGCGTGGGAGCCTTCGATCCGTCGGTACGGCGCACCACCACCGCCTTGCCGGCGGCCAGGTCGCGGGGGCCGACCTCGACGCGTACCGGATAACCACGCAGCTCGGCGTCGACGGCCCGGCGGCCGAACGGGGTGTCGGTCCGGTCGTCGAGCGCGACCCGGACACCGGCGTCGCGCAGCCCGTCGCGCAGCTTGGCCGCCGCCTCGCGCACGCCGTCGCCGTCCTTGACCACCATGACGTACGCCTGCACCGGCGCCAGCTTCGGCGGCACGCGCAGGCCGTTGTCGTCACCGTGGGCCATGATCAGGCCACCGAGCATCCGGGTCGACGTGCCCCAGGAGGTGGTCCAGGCGTGCTCCCGACCGCCCTCGGCCGAGGAGTAGCTGATGTCGAACGCCTTGGAGAAGTTCTGGCCCAGCTCGTGGCTGGTGCCCAACTGGAGCGCCTTGCCGTCGCCCATCATGCCTTCGCAGGTGTACGTGGCGGTCGCGCCAGCGAACCGCTCGCGGGCCGTCTTCAGGCCCACCACCACCGGGATGCCGATCACGTTGACCATCAGGTCCTCGTACGCCTCGTGCAGGATCCGCCGGGCATAGGCCCGGGCGTCCTCGCGGGTGGCGTGCGCGGTGTGCCCCTCCTGCCAGAGAAACTCACTGGTACGCAGGAAAATCCGCGGGCGCAGCTCCCACCGGACCACGTTGGCCCACTGGTTGAGCAGCAGCGGCAGGTCCCGGTACGAGTCGATCCACTTGGCCATGAACTCGCCGATCACCGTCTCGCTGGTGGGGCGCACCACCACCGGCTCGGCGAGCTGCTTGCCGCCACCGTGGGTGACCACCGCCAGCTCCGGCGAGAAGCCCTCGACGTGCTGGGCCTCACGCTTGAGGTAGCTCTCGGGGATGAACAGCGGGAAGTACGCGTTCTCCGCGCCGGCCGCCTTGATCCGGGCGTCCATCTCGGCCTGCATCCGCTCCCAGATGGCGTAGCCGGCCGGTCGGATGACCATCGTGCCGCGGACCGGGCCGTTGTCGGCCAGCTTCGCCTTGGCGATCAGGTCCTGGTACCAGCGGGGGAAGTCCTCCGCGCGGGGAGTGAGCACGCGTGCCATGACCGCATATCCTATGCGTCGCACGGAGGGCCGCCGCGTCCGGGAGGCGTCGCGCCGCGCCGGGCGGTGTTCCGCACCCACTCGTCGCGGCGACTGTGTCGGCCCCTGGGCGCGCCGCCGGGGCGACCGTACACTTCGACCACCATGACTGCATCGACGGACTCACCGCGACAGCGACTGCGGGACACGATCGTGGACGCCGCCCGCGCGCGGACCATCGCCGCCGGCTGGGACGCGGTCCGGATGGGTGGGGTGGCCACCGCGGCCGGGGTGAGCCGGCAGACCGTCTACAACGAGTTCGGCAGCAAGGCCGGCCTGGCCGAGGCGCTCGCCCGACAGGAGGTCGACCGGTTCGTCGGCGACGTCCGGGCCGCGCTGGTCGCGAACGGTCCCGACGTCCGGGCCGGCGCGTACGCGGCGATCGCGCACACCCTCGCCGCGGCGGCGGACAACCCGCTGGTCAAGGCGATCCTGACGAGCGCCCGGGGCGGCTCGGACGAGCTGCTGCCGTACCTGACCACCCGGGCCGAGGTGGTGCTCACCGAGGCGTCCGGCGCGCTGATCGAGTGGGTCGGCGACTACCTGCCAGACGCCGACCCGGCCGCGCTGGCCTTCGCCGCCGACACCATCGTCCGCCTGGTGGTCAGCCACATCGTGCTCCCCCGGGACCCCATCGACCAGACCGCCGCAGCCCTGGCCGACCTGGCCGTGCGTCTCTTCATGACGGCCGCCCGCGCGCCCCGCTGACCCCCACGGACCAGCCCGGCACACCACACCACCCACAAGATCAACCCACGCGCGGCTCTGCCGCCCCGCAAGGCCACCCACCGAGGGGCGCTGCCACCCCGCAAGATCGCGCTGCTTCCTGGAGCTTGTCTCATCCTGTTTGGGCTGGTGGGGTGGTGTTGACAGGACGAGTCGTGGGGTCGCGGCGCTGGTCAGGGTGTGGTGATCTTCGCTGATGATCGACTGCCCTCGGGAAGGTTCGATCTGTTCCGGTGTTGCGCGTGGCTCATAGCAGGGCCCTCGGTGAGGGTTGCAGGTCGTGACACACGACAACACGCCCACCGAGGGCCATGCTCTGGTCTACCAGGTCCATCTGCCCTTGTCGACGAAGTCGCTGACCATGATCACTCAAGCGATCCGCCGGTATCGCCGTGGTGTGCGCTCGCGGTGGCGCAAGCTGCCCGATGAGCAGGTCGCCCTCATCGTGCTGGCCGTGCTCCGCCATGATCAGCGTCCCGCCGACCTCGCCGCCGCCTACGGGGTGTCGCATCACAGCGTGCGCCGCTGGGTTCGGCAAACCATCACCACTCTCGCCGCGATGGCGCCCCGCCTGGACCGAGTCCTCACCCACACCGCCCGCACCAGCAGTGAGGACCCGCTGCTGTTCGACGGCACCTGCCTGCCCGTGCACCGCCCGAGCGGCCGCGCCGAACGACGCCTGTGGTGCGGCAAACACAAGGCTCACCACCTACGCGTACTCACCCTCACCGACCACCACGGCCGGCTGCTCTGGATCTCCGCCGCCGCCGGCGCCCGCACCCACGAAGCCACCCAAGCCAAACGCCTACGCCTACCCACCCGGCTACGCCGTCATGACCTCGCCGTCATCTGCGACCGCATCCACACCCGCCTCGACGACCAACCCGAGAACCCCACCGTCATCACCGGACGACGCGGCAACCGCCACCACCCCTCACCCCCGCCCAACACAGCGTGAACACCCTGCTCAGCCGCGAACGCGCGGCCAATGAACACGCCCACGCTCACCTCAAGAACTGGCGCATCCTCACCCGACTACGCCACGGCTGGCGCCCACACGCCACCACCCTGCTACGCGCCCTACTCGTGCTGACCAACACCGAAATCAACCGCTAGACAGATGATCAACACCGAAGATCCACACCCGCACACCAGCACCCCAACCACACCACCACGACCTGTCAACCATCCCTGAGCAGCCCAAACAGGATGAGACAAGCTCCTGGATGTAGTGGCATCCTCTTGACATCCTCCACCGCCCTGAAGGGCGGGGATTCCCTCGGTCACCCGAGGGGGTTCCTGCTTCACCGGGCCGCGCCTTCACCGCTTTCGCGGGTCGGGTCTCACCGTCCCTCCACAGGCGTTTCACCTCTCCGCCAGCCCGGCGGCGAGAATGTTCCTGGCGGCGTTGACGTCCCGGTCGTGCACGGCATCACAGCCGGGACACGTCCAGACACGAACGCCGAGAGTCATCGCCGTGTTGATCCGCCCGCACGCCGAACAGGTCTTCGTGCTCGGATACCAGCGGTCAACGGCGATAACGGTCCGCCCGTACCAGGCGGCCTTGTACTCGATCATGCCGCGCAGTTGCGTCCACGCCGCGTCGGAGATGGCGCGGGCCAGACTGTGGTTGCGCAGCATGTTGCCCACACTGAGACCTTCGATCACGACCGTTTGATTCTCACGGACGAGTCGAGTCGACAGCTTGTGCAGGTGATCCCGCCGCCGATCGGCGATGCGGGCGTAAATCCGGGCCACCGCGAGGCGGGCTTTCGCCCGGTTGGCGGAGTCCTTGGCCTTGCGAGACAGGTTGCGTTGCGCCTTCGCGAGCTTGCGGCGGTCAGCGCGCTCGTGGCGCGGGTTGGTGACCTTCTCCCCGGTGGAGAGGGTGACCAGGCTGGTGATGCCCGCATCAACGCCCACCGCCGTGCTGAGCGGGGGAAGCGGCTTAACGGTGGAGTCCTCGACCAGCAGGGACACGAACCACCGGCCGGACGCGTCGCGGGACACCGTGACCGTGGACGGCTCGGCGCCGTCGGGCAGAGGCCGGGACCACACGAGGGTCAGCGGGGCGTCCATCTTGGCCAGGGTGAGCTGCCCGTCGCGCCAGCGGAACGCCGAGCGGGTGTACTCCGCCGACGCCCGAGACTTGCGCTTGGACTTGAAACGCGGGTACCGCGACCGCTTGCCCCAGAACGCCGCGAACCCGGCTTGCAGGTGCCGCAGCGCCTGCTGCAAGGGCACGGAACTGACCTCATTGAGGAACGCCAACTCCTCGCAGCGCTTCCACTCCGTCAGCCACGCCGACGACTGCACGTAGGTGCTGCGCTGCCGGTCAACCGCCCACGCGCGCGTGCGCGCCTCCAGCGCGAGGTTGTAGACCTTTCGCACACACCCGAAGGTGCGATTCAACTGTTCAACCTGCTCAGGGGTCGGATAGAAGCGGTACTTGTACGCCCGCTTCACCACCTCACCCATGTCTCACATCCTAGCAGTCCATTCTGTAAGACGATTATCGAGGTGAGAGGGCGGCGATTCCTCCTCCGCCCGAGGGCGGAGGTATCCACGCCGCGATCCTGATGACGCCGAGGCCACTACATCCAGGATCGAGCGCGATCTTGCAGGCCGCGCGGGCCGTGCGCGGACCCACGACCGCGCGGGCCGCGCGGGCCGCGCGATCTTGCAGGACAGTGCGGGCCGCGCGTGTGTCAGCGGATGACGTGGCCGCGGAGGATGGTGCGGGACGGGGCGCGGACGACGCGCAGGTCGTGGCGGGGGTCCTCGGGATAGACGGTCAGGTCGGCGAGGCCGCCCTCGACCAGGCCGGGGAAGCCGAGCCACTCCCGGGCGCCCCAGGAGGCGGCGGCGAGCACGTCGAGCGGTGCCATTCCGGCCCGTTCGTGCAGCAGCAGCATCTCCTCGGCGGCCAGCCCGTGGTCGATGCCACCGCCCGCGTCGGTGCCCACGTAGATCGGCACGCCCGCCTCGTGCGCGGCCCGCACCACCTCGGGGAAGCGGTCCCGCAGTGCCAGCATGTGTTCGGCGTACCCGGGGAACTTGTCCCGCGCCTGCTCGGCGATCCCGCCGAAAGTGGCAATGTTGATCATCGTGGGGATCAGCGCGGTGCCCTGGCGGGCCATCTCGTCGATCAGGTCGAGGCTCAGCCCCGTGCCGTGCTCCACCGAGTCCACCCCGGCCCGCACCATGATCTCCACGGCCGACTCGGAGAAGGTGTGCACCGCCGCGCGTACCCCGGCGTCGTGCGCGGCCCGCACGGCCGCGGTGAGGGTGTCCGCGTCCCAGGCCGGCGCCAGGTCGCCCACGCCGCGGTCGATCCAGTCGCCGACCAGCTTGACCCAGCCGTTGCCGGCGCGCGCCTGCGCGGTCACCGTGGCCGCCACCTCGGCCGCGCCGACCTCCACCCCGATGTCGCGCAGATAGCGCTTCGGCGGCGCCACGTGCCGGCCGGCGCGGGCCAGTCGCGGCAGGCCCGGCTCGTCGTCCAACTCCGGGTACGGGTACGGCGAGCCGGCGTCGCGGATCGCCAGCACCCCGGCGTCCCGGTCGACATGGGCCAGCTCGCAGGCCTGGTCCAGGGAGGTGATCGGCGCCCCACCACGGGCGATGCCGATGTGACAGTGCGCGTCGACCAGCCCCGGCAGGACGAAGCCACCGTCGGAGACCGTCTCCGCTCCGGGCACCGGAGTGAAGGTCACCCGGTCGCCGACCAGCCAGAGATCCCGGACCTCGTCGTCGGGAAGCAGCACACCGCGCACATGAAGAGCCATGTGCACAGTCCTACCGGATCATCCCGTCGTCCGCGATGTCGCCCGCCCTCACCGACACCCGTTCACCGGGGACGGTTGTCGCCCTTGCCGAGCTTGTTGAAGTCGATCTTCGGGAGCTTGAAGCCGGGTGGCAGGCCCTGACCGCCGGCCAGGTCGTTCGGGTCCATCCCCGGCGGGAGCTGCGGCATGCCACCCGGGAAGCCGCCCGGCATCCCCGCGCCCGCCCCGGTACGCGGCCGACCGCCACCCTTGGTGCCCTTGCGCTTGTTCTTGGGCGACTTGGTCGCCTTGCGCCGGCCACCGCCGGGCAGGCCCATCATGCCGCCCATCTGCTTCATCATCTTCTGCGCGTCGGCGAAGCGGTTGAGCAGCTGGTTGACGTCCATCACGGTGACCCCGGAGCCGTTGGCGATGCGCGCCCGGCGGGAGCCGTTGATGATCTTCGGGGTGGTGCGCTCGGCGGGGGTCATCGATCGGATGATCGCGGTGACCCGGTCGAAGTGGGTGTCGTCCAGATCCGCGAGCTGGTCCTTCATCTGCCCCATGCCCGGCATCATGGCCAGCACGTTGGCGATCGGCCCCATCCGCCGCACCGCGATGAGCTGGTCGAGGAAGTCCTCCAGGGTGAACTGCTCGCCGCCCATCAGCTTGGCGGTCATCTTCTCCTTCTGATCGGAGTCGAAGGCCTGCTCGGCCTGCTCGATCAGAGTGAGGACGTCGCCCATGCCGAGGATCCGGCTGGCCATCCGGTCGGGGTGGAAGACGTCGAAGTCCTCCAGCTTCTCGCCGGTGGAGGCGAACAGGATCGGCTGCCCGGTCACCTCGCGCACCGACAGCGCGGCACCGCCGCGGGCGTCGCCGTCGAGCTTGGAGAGCACCACGCCGGTGATGCCGACGCCGTCGCGGAACGCCTCTGCGGTACGGACGGCGTCCTGACCGACCATCGCGTCGATGACGAAGATGACCTCGTCCGGGTTGACGGCGTCGCGGATGTCGGCGGCCTGCTGCATCATCTCGGTGTCGATGCCGAGCCGGCCGGCGGTGTCGACGATGACGATGTCCCGGGCGGCCCGCTTGGCGTGCTCGATCGAGTCGCGCGCGACCTGCACCGGGTTGCCGACGCCGTTGCCGGGCTCCGGGGCGTACACCTCGACGCCGGCACGGCCACCGAGCACCTGGAGCTGCCCGACGGCGTTGGGGCGCTGGAGGTCGGCGGCGACCAGCAGCGGCTGATGCCCCTGGCCCTTGAGCCAGCGGGCCAGCTTGCCGGCCAGGGTGGTCTTACCGGAGCCCTGGAGGCCGGCCAGCATGATCACCGTCGGCGGCTGCTTGGCGAACTGGAGCCGCCGGCCCTCGCCGCCGAGCACGTTGATCAGCTCTTCGTTGACGATCTTGATGATCTGCTGGGCCGGGTTCAGCGCCTGGGAGACCTCTGAGCTGCGCGCCCGCTCCTTGACGTTCGCGATGAAGCCCTTGACTACCGGCAGCGCGACGTCCGCCTCCAGCAGCGCGAGACGGATCTCGCGCGCGGTGGCGTCGATGTCGGCGTCGGTGAGCCGGCCCTTGCCGCGGAGCTTGGTGAAGATCCCGGACAGGCGGTCACTCAAGGTGTCAAACACGCGAACATCCCGTTTGTCAGTGTTCCGGCGGGCACAACGCGGCCGGCAGTGCGGAGTCCGGCCACCGCAAGGGTAACCGGCCGGCCGCACGGCCGCTGTCGGCCGGCCCGGCCCCGCGTCCCGGCCGCCCCGGCCGCGCCCCGCGCCGGGCCGCCGGCGCCGTCAACCGGACACCAACCCCGACTGGTACGCGAAGACGACGAGCTGGGCCCGGTCCCGGGCTCCCAGCTTGCCCATCGCCCGGCTGACGTGGGTCCGCGCGGTCGCCGGGCTGACCACCAGCCGGGCGGCGATCTCCTCGTTGTTCAGCCCTTCACCGACCAACCCGACCACCTGGCGCTCCCGGTCGGTCAGCGCGTCCAGTCGGGGGTGCGGACGGGCGACCCGGGACGGCCGGGTGGCGAACTCCCGCACCACCCGACGGGTGACCGAGGGCGACAGCAGCGCCTCCCCCTCGGCGACCAGCCGGATCGCCCGCAGCAGCTCGGCCGGTCGGGTGTCCTTGGTGAGGAACCCGCTCGCACCGTGCCGCAGCGCGTCGAAGACGTACTCGTCCAGCTCGAAGGTGGTGAGCACCACCACCCGCGTACCGGCCAGGTCGGGGTCGGCGACGATCCGCCGGGTCGCCTCGATCCCGTCGATGCCGGGCATCCGGATGTCCATCAGCACCACGTCCGGCCGTTCCTGGCGGGCCAGCTCCACCGCGCGCAGCCCGTCGGCCGCCTCGCCGGCCAGTGCCAGGTCGTCCTCGCTCTCGACCAGCGCGCGCAGCCCGATCCGGACCAGGTCCTGGTCGTCGGCGATCAGCACCCGGATCACGGGGACGGCTCCACCGGCAGCCGGGCGTGCACCCGGAACCCGCCGTCGGGGCGCGGCCCGATGGCCAGCCGCCCGCCCAGCGCGTCGACCCGCTCGCGCATCCCGGCCAGACCGTGCCCGCCACTCTCGTCGCCGGCATTCTCGAACCCGGCGCGGGCGGCGCCCGTGCCCCGGTCGGTGACCTCGACGGTCACCTCGTCGGAGCGGTAGCCGACGGTCACCTCCGCGCTGGCCACCCCGGCGTGCCGCAGCACGTTGGTCAACGCCTCCTGCACCACCCGGTACGCGGCCAGATCCACCGCCGCCGGCAGCTCCCGGGGATCACCGACCAGCCGCACCTCGACGGCGAGCCCGGCCCCGGCAAGCCGGTCACGCAGCGCCGGGAGCCGGGCCAGGCCGGGTACCGGCCCACGCTCCGCTCCCCGCCGTACGGCGCCCAGGGTGACCCGCAGCTCGTCCAGGGCCTCCCGGCTGGTCCGGCTGATCGCGGTGAGCGCGGTCTCCGCCTGCTCGGGCCGTTTCGGCAGCAGATGCAGGGCGATCTCCGCCTGCATGCTGATCGCGGCCAGCCCGTGTCCCACCACGTCGTGCACCTCCTGCGCGATGCGCAGCCGCTCCTCGTCGGCCTGGCGCCGGGCCTGCTCGGCACGGGTGCGGGCCTGCTCGGCACGGCTGCGCTCGGCGGCCTCGCGGTTGACCCGCACCACCACTCCCACCGCGAACGGTACGACCGCCCAGGCCGACGCGGGCAGCACTCCGGCCCAGCCGGGCGCCGGGCCCCGGGACCAGAAGACGTGGGTCAGCAGCAGCACGAACGCGCCACCGATGGCGAGCGACGCCGGGCGCACCGGCAGCCGCACCGCCACGGTGTACACCGCGACCAGGAAGGTGAGCAGGACCGGCCCGTACGGGTACCCGAGCACCAGGTACGTCGCGGTGGCCACGGTAACCACGGCGAGGGTCGCGACCGGAGCACGCCGCCGGGCCAGCAGGGCCAACGCGGCGAGCGCGATCAGCACCCGGCAGGTGGCGTCCACCGGTCTCGACCCCGGCTGGTTGTCCCCGGCCAGGCCGGTGGCGAGCAGCCCGAATCCGAGCAGCACCAGGGCGAGCACGGCATCGGGAGCCGCCCGCCTCGCCCACTGCCCACTCCGCCGCATGGCCGTCATTCTGCCGGCGTCGACGCCAGTCGGCGTGCGTCCACGGGCGGCACCGCCACTACGCCCCCGGACGTACCCGCCGCCCCAGCGCCACCACGCCTCCCTGTTTGCCCCGCCCCGCCGAACCCCGCCGCGCCGGCTGGCACTCCCGCCAGCGCACCCGTACAGCCCACCGGCCGCGCCCAGCAGGCACTGCACGTTCTGCGGGGCGATGTGCCGGTCGGACAACCGCGCCGTCACCACCGCCTCGGTCGGTCAGCGCACCCGGCAACGCGCCCCGGGCGACGCACCCCGCTGCGACGCACCCGGGGCGGCGAAAGCGGGCGGAAGTCTCGGTCGCACCGGGTCTGTGGCGGACAGCCTAAAGAGCGTGATGACCCTGAGGCATGAATATGACTCTGAGGTATCACGCTCGTGGGAGTGACCGGCTGGAACGAGGGTCCGACGGCCGAGCATCCAGGGGGCACCGCGCGCGGCAGCCGGACAGCGACTACCCCCGGGGCGTCTGCAGCACGCACGAGATCCGAGGGCAGCGCGGCGGCTAGGCAAACGCCGCGCAGGGCCGTGAAGCGCCGCGCAGGGCCGGGTGGCAGGCCGGATCCGAGGGTGGTTCAGACGGCGGCCAGGACCGCGGCCTCCAGGCGGGCCCGGGTGGCGTCGTCCGGCCAGCCGCCCACCAGGTAGAAGGCGTCGACCACGTCGGCTCCGAGGGTGGAGATGCGGGCCGCGCGGACCAGGGCGCCTGCTTCGTCGAGCGCGCAGGTGACCCGGTAGAGCAGCCCGGCGGCGTCCGCGGCGCGCAGCTCCAGCAGCACGGCGTCGGTGGCCGCCTCCCGGTGCCAGACCACCCGGGGGGCCGCGCCGCCGCTCCGGGCGGCGAGCGCACGGCCGCGCAGTCGCTGGGTGACCGACACATCGCCGGCGACCGCTCTGCGCAGGTCGGCGCGGAGCGAAACCGGGTCCGGCGGCAGCCCGTAGCGGGGCTGCACCCGGCATTCGACCAGGGCGCGCCCGTCAACCGCGGAGGCGTCCGCGGAGATCACTTCCAGCCGGTGCAGGGCCAGGCAGCCGGCCACCGTGGCGAGCAGGCCCCGACGGTCCGCGGCGGCCACCGCCACCCGGTCCCCGGTCAGGTGGACGACCGGCAGTGGCCCGGCCAGCAGCGCCGGGTCGGGGGCCGGCGGTTCGGGCAGCACGCCGGTGTCCAGCGCGGTGCGGACCCGGGCGACCAGCTCTGCGACCAGTCGACCCTTCCAGTCCGACCAGGCCGCCGGCCCGGTGGCCGCCGCGTCCGCGCGGACCAGCGCGTGCAGCAGGTAGAGGGTGCCGGTGTCGCCGACCGCCTCGGCCACCGAGGCGATGGTGACCGGGTCGGCCAGGTCCCGGCGGGTGGCCACGTCGGGCAGCAGCAGGTGCAGCCGGACCAGCTTGCCGATCAGCTCGGCCTCGGCGGTGGGTAGACCGATCCGGGTCGCCACCGCCTCGGCCAGCGGTACGCCGACCGTGCTGTGGTCACCGGGCAACCCCTTGCCGATGTCGTGCAGCAGTGCGCCCAGCAGCAGGAGGTCGGGCCGGTCCACTTCGCGGGCGTGTCGGCTGGCCTCGTGGGCGGTCTGCACCAGGTGCCGGTCGAGGGTGTACCGGTGCACCGGGTTGTGCTGGGGCAGGCTGCGCAGCCGGGTCCACTCGGGCAGCCAGCCGTCGACCAGCCCGTACCGGTCGCAGGTCTCCCAGGCCGGCACGAGGCCGGGCCCGGCGCCGAGGAGCGTGGTCAGCGCGGCCCGGGCCTCGGCCGGCCAGGGCGCGGGCAACGGCGGGCAGTATGCCGCCAACCACTCGCAGGTGGCGCGGGCGATCGGCAGTCCGGTGGCCGCCGCGGCGGCGGCTACGCGCAGCGACAGGCTCGGGTCGGGGCGTGCGCCGATCGCCGTGCGGGCGAGGACCAGCTCGCCGTCGTGCTCGACCACGTCCCGGGCCACCGGGCGGCGGGCGGGGCGGGTGTTCCCGCCCCGGGAACGGCCCGAGCGCAGCCGGTCGGCGGCCCGGAAGGCGTCGTCCAGGGCGTGGCTGACCGTGCGCGCGTCGCCGGCGACCCGGCGCAGGAGGGTGTCACCGTCCTCGACGACGGCTCCGGGTCGCCGCGCGGGGTCAGACCCGCCCAGCTGGAGTTGTCGGAGGCCGAGTAGCGCGGCCACCCCGTCCCGTTCCTGGGCCAACAGCCGGTCGACCCGGCGGCCGACCTGCTGGTGCAGGGCGTCCCGGGTGTCCAGCAGGCGCAGGTGGGCGGCGCGCACGGCGGGGCGCAGCGCGTCGGTGATCCCGGCGGCGGAGATCGCCCGCAGCAGCCCCACGTCGCGCAGCCCGCCGGCGGCCTCCTTGAGGTCGCCCTCCAGCAGGAAGGCCAGCTCACCGTGGGCCTGCCAGCGGGCGGCGGTGACCTCCCGCAGCCCGGGCAACTGGCGGACGGCGGTCCGCCGCCAGTGGTCGGCGGCGGTGCGGATCAGTGCGTCGGCCAGCGACCGGTCACCGGCCACCAGCCGGGCGTCGAGCAGCCCGAGGGCGACCTTGACGTCGTCCTGGGCCACCGAGAGCGCCTCGGCGACGGTACGCACCGAGTGGTCCAGCCGCAGGCCGGCGTCCCAGATCGGGTACCAGACCGAGGCGGCCAGCTCGTCCGTGCCGGGCACCCCGGCGTGCAGCAGCACCAGGTCGAGATCGCCGTACGGGGCGCACTGCCGCCGGCCCAGCCCGCCGACGGCGACCAGCGCCACCCCGTCGCCCTCGGGCAGCAACCCCCGCAGGAACCTGTCGTACGCCGCGGCACGGGCCAGCCGGGCCGGCTCGCCGATCCCCCCGGGTACGCCGACGACCTCGTTGATCAAGAGGTCCGCGTCGCCGTCACCGGCGTGCCCTGACGCGTTCCCCTTGATCAACGAGGTCATGTCGGTCGTGGTCCGGGTCAGAGTGCGTCGAGGCCGCGCTCGCCGGTACGCACCCGGACGACCTCCTCGACACCGGTGACCCAGACCTTGCCGTCGCCGATCTTGCCCGTGCGGGCAGCCCCGACGATGGCGTCCACGATTTTTTCCACGTCGATCTCGTCGGTGAGCACCTCTACCCGGATCTTGGGCAGGAACTCGACCGTGTACTCGGCACCCCGGTAGACCTCGGTGTGCCCCTTCTGCCGCCCGTACCCCTGTACCTCGCTGACGGTCAGCCCGGCCACCCCGAGGGCGTGCAGAGCCTCCTTCACCGCGTCCAGTTGGTACGGCTTGATGACTGCGGTCACCAGCTTCATGTCCAACCCCTCCATCCCAGGAACGTTAACCGGCTACCTTCGCGCTGACCGGCTCGGCGGAGTCCGCCTCCGGCTTGGCACCGCTCGCCGCGCCGCCACCGGGGGTGCCGATGCCGGCCATCGCGAACGCGCTGCCCGTGCCGCCGCCGGACGGGGACAGGTCGTAGCTGCTCTCGGCGTGCTCGGCGATGTCGATGCCATCGACCTCAGCCTCGCCCTTGACGCGGAAGCCGATCGTCTTTTCGATGACGAAGGCGAGCACCCAGGCGATGCCGAACGACCAGACGGAGACGATCAGGCCGGCGAGCGCCTGCCGACCCAACTGGGTCGCGCCGCCGCCGTAGAAGAGGCCGTCCGAGGCACCCACCACGTCGCTGATCGCGGCGTTGACCGAGTTGGTGGCGAAGAGACCGAGCCAGAGCGACCCGATCCAACCGCCGACGAAGTGCACGCCGACCACGTCGAGAGAGTCGTCGTAGCCGAGCTTGTACTTGAGGCTGACGGCGAGCGCACACACGGCTCCGGCGACGATGCCGAGCAGGACGGCGGCCCAGGGTGCGATGAAACCACAGGCCGGGGTGATGGCGACCAGGCCGGCCACGGCACCGGACGAGGCGCCGACCATGGTCGGCTTCCGGTCCTTGATCCACTCGACCGCGATCCAGCCGAGCACCGCCGCCGCCGTGGCGAGCTGGGTGTTGATGAAGGCGAGCCCGGCGACCGAGTCGACGGTCAGCTCCGAACCGGCGTTGAACCCGAACCACCCGAACCACAGCAGGCCCGCACCGAGCGCGACCAGCGGGATGTTGTGCGGCTTCATGCCCTCGCGCGGCCAACCGAGCCGCTTACCGAGCACCAGCGCCACAGCCAGCGCGGCCGCACCGGCGTTGATGTGCACCGCGGTGCCACCGGCGAAGTCCAACGCGTGGATGTCACCGCCGATGATCCCGCCGCCCCACACCCAGTGGGCGACCGGGAAGTAGACCAGGGTGGCCCAGCCGAAGGCGAACAGCAGCCAGCCGGCGAACTTGGCCCGGTCGGCGATGGCACCGCTGATCAGCGCGACGGTGATCACCGCGAAGACCATCTGGAAGGCCATGAACACGTAGAGCGGTACCCCGATGCCGCTGGGGTTCTCCGCCGTCGCGCCCCACAGGTCGGTCTCGGCGAGGAAGGTCTTGGTGCCGAGGTACGCGCCCGGGTCGCCCCAGAATCCGTTCACGTCGGTCCCGAAGGCGACGCTGAAGCCGTAGAACCACCACAGAATAGAGATGAGCCCAATGGCGGAGAAGCTCATCATCATCATGTTGAGTACGCCCTTGGCCCGGTTGAGGCCGCCGTAGAACAGCGCCAGTCCCGGGGTCATGAGCAGCACGAGCGCGGTCGAAACCAGCAGCCAAACGGTATTGGCGCCGCCGATCGTCGGTGCTTCAGGCACGCTGGCCTCCTAAAGGTGAAGTCCTCCTTCGCGGCTTTCCGGGGCAGCGTCGCCCGTAGGCCGGTTGCGCGGAAGCTTCGCGGCCGGCTGTTTCACCCAGGGTCTCGTGCCGGTTTCCGTTTCGTGACGGGTTGTTTCGTACGTGTCACGAAGTCCGCACAGCCAGCGGCATGGACGGTGGTGGATCATCCAGACGACGTACGCCGATGGCTGACCGGCCAGGCACATCGACCGACGCGCTCACCGAGGCCGGCCGGGCATCGACCGGCCAGGGCTCAGCGGAGGGCGTTCTCCAGCGCGTGCCGCTCGTAGTCGAGCAGCCGCAGGTCGCGCATCGGCCGGCGCAGGTGCCCCTTGTGCACGATCCGGACGAAGGCCGGCTCACCCGCGGCGGCCATCCGGCGGATCCCCTCGACGTGGTCCACGATCCGCTTGCGAATGGTCCGGATGAGCCGGTGCCGGTCCCGGGGGATCAGCCCGTACGCGTCGGCGAAGAGCCGCAGCCGGCGCGGCCGGTCCGGACGCTTCCAGCCCAGCGTGATCGAGTCCCGGTCGGCGAAGATCGGCACCCAGGTCCAGGCGGCGTACGCCACGTCGTAGATCCGGGAACCCGGCGAGGCGAGATCGAAGTCGATCAGCCCGAGCGTGCCGTCCGGCCGCCAGATCACATTGTGCGGCGCGGCGTCGTGGTGGCAGATCACCTCGGTGTCCGGTGGCGGCGGCCCGAACGAGCGCCAGACCGCCCCCTGCGGCGGGGTGAAGCCGTACTGCGCGTCGTGGAACATCCGCAGCATGGTGGCGACGGTGACCAGCGCCTCGTCGGTCACCCAGTGCGGGGCGAGCGGGTACTCCCCGCACTCCCCCTCCAGGTACGACAGCACCTCGCGGTTGCGCTCGTCCATGCCGAGCGCCCGGGGGGCGCCGGTGAACCCGACGTACTCCAGGTGCCGCAGCAGGGCGTGCACGGACGGGGTCCACGGCCCGGCGTTGCGGCGGACCGTGTCTCCGACCCGGACCACGGTGCTCACGTTGCCGCCGTGCAGCGGGATCTCCTGCGAAGTCACGTACGGTCTCCCGAGGCGCTGCGAGGGGTGGCCGGGGTCGCGCCAGCCCGCGTACGCGCGATCGTCGGTGGTCACCCGAGACTACGCGTCCCGTCCGGCGGCCTCGGTCCCCAGCAACGCGTCCACGAACTGCGCCGGGTCGAACGGGGCCAGATCGTCCTTGCCCTCACCGAGGCCGACGAGCTTCACCGGGATGCCGAGCTTGCGCTGCACGGCGATCACGATGCCGCCCTTCGCGGTGCCGTCGAGCTTGGTCAGCACCACGCCGGTCACGTTGACCACCTCGGTGAAGACCCGTGCCTGTTCCAGGCCGTTCTGCCCTGTTGTGGCGTCCAGGATGAGCAGTGTCTCGTCGATCGGCCCCTGCTTCTCCACGACCCGCTTGACCTTGCCCAGCTCGTCCATCAGGCCGATCTTGTTCTGCAGACGACCGGCGGTGTCGATGAGCACGGTGTCCACGCCGGTGTCGATGCCGCGCTTGACCGCGTCGAAGGCGACGCTGGCCGGGTCGGCGCGCTCCGGGCCGCGGACGGTCTCCGCACCGACCCGCGACCCCCAGGTCTCCAGCTGGTCGGCGGCGGCGGCCCGGAAGGTGTCGGCCGCGCCGAGCAGCACGCTGCGGCCGTCGGCCACCAGCACCCGGGCGATCTTGCCGCAGGTGGTGGTCTTGCCGGCGCCGTTGACGCCGACGACCAGCAGCACCGCCGGCACGCCGTCCTTCGGCGCGGTCCGCAGGGACCGGTCCAGGCTCGGGTCCAGCGCGTTGACCAGTTCGGCGGCGAGCAGCGCGCGCAGCTCGGAGGCCGAGCGGGTGCCGAGCACCCTGGTCCGCTCGCGCAGCCGGTCGACGATGTCGCGGGTGGCGTCGACGCCGACGTCGGCGGTGATGAGGCTGTCCTCGATCTCCTCCCAGACGTCCTCGTCGAGGTGGTCGCGGGCGAGCAGGCCGAGCAGGCCCTTGCCGAAGACGTTCTGTGAGCGGGACAGCCGGGACCGGAGCCGGACCAGCCGCCCGGCGGTCGGCTCGGGCACCTCCACGGCCGGCGCGGGCGCCTCGATGACCGGCGGCTCGACCAGGACACCGGTGGACAGATCGGACTCCGGTGCCTCGACCGGCGGGCCCGCGAGATCCTCTTCGGCCCGGGTGTCGACCTCGGTGCGCGGTAGCGGAGGCTGTGGCCGCCGCCGCAGTCGCGGCACCACCAGCCCGACTGTGCCGACGATCAGCACACCGAGCAGGACCAGAACGAGGACGAGATATTCGGCCATGCCGGAATCCTGTCAGATGCCGGCGATGGCGTCCCAGCCACCGCACCCGACCGGTGCCAGGAACCGGCGGTAGGCTCGGCCGCATGCCCGCCCCACACCTGCTCATCGGCCCCCTCCTGCGGCGAGTGGTGGACACCCGGGCGACCATCTGGGTGGAGACGGCGGCGCCCGCCGTGGTCACGGTCCGCACCGCGTCCGGCGCCGGCGGCACCACACCCACCTTCTCGGCGTACGACCACCACTACGCGCTCGTGGTGGTGGAGGGGCTCACCCCGGACAGCGCGACGACCTACGAGGTGCTGGTCGACGACGAGGTCGTCTGGCCGGTGCCGAGCAGCGGCTTCCCGCCGAGCGTGATCCGCACCCGGGCCGCCGACGACCGGGACCAGCCGGTCAGCCTGATCTTCGGCTCATGCCGGGAGACCACCCAGCACGCCACCACCCGCAAGCTCCCGCCGGACGCGCTGGACGCGTACGCCCGGCGGTTGATGGCCGACCCGGAGTCGGCCGCGCGGCCCGACCTGCTGGTGCTGCTCGGCGACCAGGTCTACGCCGACGTCACCTCGCCGACGGTGCGCCGGCTGCTGCGCCGGCGCCGGCGGCGGCCGAAGGGCGCCCCGGCCGACCAGGTGGTGAGCTTCGACGAGTACACCAAGCTCTACCTGGAGTCCTGGCGGGATCCGGAGATCCGCTGGCTGCTCTCCACCGTGCCGAGCGTGATGATGTTCGACGACCACGAGATCATCGACGACTGGAACACCTCGGCCAGTTGGCGGGCGGAGCTCCGCGGGCAACCGTGGTGGGCCGAGCGGATCGGCAGCGGGCTCGCCTCGTACTGGGTCTACCAGCACCTGGGCAACCTCTCCCCGGACGAGGTCGCCGCCGACCCGGTCTTCGCCAAGGTCGTGGCCGCCGAGGACGCCACCGGCGTGCTGCGGGATTTCGGGCACCGGGTCGACCAGGAGTCCGACCTGGCGCACGACACCGAGCGCTGGCGCTCGGTGCAGTACCAGTGGAGCTACGCACTGGACCTGGGCCGGACCCGGCTGGTCATGCTGGACAACCGGTGCAGCCGGGTGCTCGACCAGGGCAACCGGGCCATGCTGCCGCCGGGCGAGTGGTCCTGGTTCCTCGACCAGGCGCACGGGGTCTACGACCACCTGGTGGTCGGCGCCTCGCTGCCCTGGCTGTTGCCGCAGGGCATCCACCACGTCGAGGCGTGGAACGAGAAGCTGGCCGACTCGCACCGGCCCTGGGTGGCCCGCGGGGCGGAGAAGCTGCGCCGCGCACTGGACCTGGAGCACTGGGCGGCCTTCCGGCAATCCTTCGAGGCGCTCGCGGAGACCTTCGCCCGGATCGGCACCGGCACGCCGAGCGAGCCCGGCGCGCGGGTCGGCGCAGGGCCGGCGTACGCCCCGCCAGCGTCGATCAGCGTGCTCTCCGGTGACGTGCACCACTCGTACGTGGCGAGGGCCCGGTTCGCCGATCCGACGGTGGTCACCCCGGTGCACCAGCTCACCTGTTCGCCGATCCACAACCAGGTACCGGCCGGCATGCGTCCCGTGATGCGGCTGGGCTGGTCGTCCGGCCCGGCCGGGGCCGCCCGGGCGCTGGCCCGCTCGGCCGGTGTCCGCCGGCCGGGGGTGCGCTGGCGCAAGCTGGCCGGCCCGTACTTCGGCAACGCGGTGGCCACACTGACCCATCAGGGCCGGGGGGCCGACGTGACCATCGAGGGCACCACGAGTGACGGACGACTACGCCCGGTGATGGCCCGCCGACTCTCCCACGACGGCTGATCCGACCCGACCGTAGTCTTGAGCCCGTGGACGAGCACCTGTCGGAGCCGATCCGGGCGGTCGAGCACGAACTGACCGCCCTGCTGCGCCGTGGTCGGGCGGTTTCCTGGGAGATCGGCCGGGAGGTGCACCCGAACCTCGAACCGAACACCTACGGGCTGCTGCTCTGGCTGCGCCGGAGCGGGTCGATCCGGTTGACCGAGTTGGCGGCGCGGCTCGGGGTCGGCAAGGGAACGCTGAGCCGGCAGATCAACGGGTTGGAAGCGCTCGGCCTGGTCCGCCGCGACCCCGATCCGAGCGACCGGCGGGCCGCGCAGATCAGGTTCACCGAGGAGGGCCAGCGCCGGTTCGATGCCGCCCGGTCCGCGCGGGTGGGAGAGTTCCTGCGCACCCTGAACGACTGGCCAGCACGGGACGTCGAGGAGTTCGCCCGGCTTCTCGCCCGGTTCAACGACACCCGGAAATGACCCCCGCCGACCCGGAATGTTCCTCCCCTCCGACAAGTTGTTGCTTGAGGCAACCAAGAGGCATGGTTGCCTCAGGCAACTCCCAGGCGGCCGCCGCACCGCAGGCCCCCGCCGTTCCACCTCGACTCCACTCGGAGGCAGCAACGATGAGCCAGGCGACAGCGCCCACCCGGGCGACCGGCGTCGACATGACCCACCGGCAGATTCTGGAGGCTCTCTCCGGGCTGCTGCTGGGCATGTTCGTCGCAATCCTCTCCTCCACGGTCGTCTCGAACGCGCTGCCGCGGATCATCACGGAGCTGCACGGCGGTCAGTCCGCGTACACCTGGGTGGTCACCTCGGCCCTGCTCGCGACCACCGCGACCACCCCCATCTGGGGCAAGCTCGCCGACCTCACCAGCAAGAAGCTCCTGGTCCAGCTCTCCCTGGGGATCTACGTGCTGGGTTCGGTGCTGGCCGGCGCCGCGCAGGGCACCGAAGAGCTGATCGCCTGCCGGGTGCTCCAGGGCATCGGCGCCGGCGGCCTCACCGCGCTGGCCCAGGTGATCATGGCGACCATGATCGCGCCACGCGAGCGCGGCCGCTACAGCGGCTACCTCGGCGCCGTGATGGCCGTCGGCACCATCGGCGGCCCGCTGATCGGCGGCGTGATCGTGGACACCTCCTGGCTCGGCTGGCGCTGGTGCTTCTACGTCGGCGTCCCGTTCGCCATCGCCGCGCTGGTCGTGCTCCAGAAGACCCTGCACCTGCCCGTCGTGAAGCGGAAGGCGCAGATCGACTGGTGGGGCGCCACGCTGATCACCGCGGCCGTCTCGCTGCTGCTGATCTGGGTCTCGCTCGCCGGCAACCAGTTCGCCTGGGCCTCCTGGCAGAGCGTCGCCATGGTGGTCGGAGCCCTGGTGCTCGCCGCGCTGGCGATCCGGGTGGAGACCCGCGCCGCCGAGCCGATGATCCCGCCACGGCTGTTCCGCAACCGCACCATCACCCTGGCCGTCGTCGCCAGCATCGCGGTCGGCGTGGGCATGTTCGGCGCCTCGGTCTTCCTCGGCCAGTACTTCCAGATCAGCCGCGGCCAGAGCCCGACCATGTCCGGCCTGATGACCCTGCCGATGATCCTCGGCCTGCTGGTCTCCTCGACGCTGAGCGGCCGGATCATCACCCGTACCGGCCGCTGGAAGCGGTTCCTGGTGATCGGCACTGCGCTGCTCACCGTCGGCTTCGCGATGATGGGCACGCTCCGGGCCGACACCAGCTTCACCCTGCTCAGCGTCTACATGGCGCTGGTCGGCATCGGCCTGGGCATGACCATGCAGAACCTGGTCCTCGCCGTGCAGAACACCGTCGGCACGCACGAGCTCGGCGCGGCCAGCTCGGTGGTGGCGTTCTTCCGCAGCCTGGGCGGCGCGATCGGCGTCTCCGCGCTCGGCGCGGTGCTCGCCCAAAAGGTCACGGGTTACACGTCAGACGGCCTGGCCCGGCTCGGCATCTCCGCGTCCAGCTCGGGCAGCGGTGGTGTCCTGCCCGACGTGCACACTCTGCCCGGCCCGATCCGGGCAGTGGTGGAGAGCGCGTACGGTCACGGCGCCGGCGACATCTTCCTGGCCGCCGCCCCCTTCGCGCTGATCGCGCTGATCGCGGTGAGCTTCATCAAGGAGGTGCCGCTGCGGCAGCACAACAGCTCCCCGGTCGGTGCCGAGATCGAGCAAGAATCAACCATCGCGGCCGGCGCTGGTGCCGCCGTGGTCCGTACCGGCGAGCAGAGGTGAGGTAGCCAGCCATGAGCGTGGGAGCACCGGACCGCGAGGAGTACGGCCCCCGGACCCGCCCGCTGCCGTTCGAACGCGGCACGGACGGGCCCCGGGTGGTCCTGGTCGGCGTGGACGGCACCCGCACCTCCGAGCGGGCCGGCTGGTACGCCGCCGGCCTGGCCCGCCGGCAGGGTGCCGCGTTGGTGGTGGTCTTCGTCAGCTCAGCGAGCGGGTTGACCGCCCTGGTGCCCGGGATGGACGCCGGCGCGGTGCAGCGGACCCACAACGAGCTGGCCGACGAGCTGCGCCGGGAGTGCCGGCGCGGGGCCGAGGAGCTGGGCGTACCGGTGACCTTCCTGTGCCGGCGCGGCGACGCGTACGGCGAGCTGCGGGCGGCGGCCGACGAGTTCCAGGCCGACATGGTGGTGGTGGGCGCCTCCGAGCAGGCCGGTCACCGGCTGGTCGGCTCGGTCGCCACCCGTCTGGTCCGCACCGGGCGCTGGCCCGTCGTCGTGGTGCCCTGACAACCCGTCGCGGACTGTCCGGGACGCCGGGCAGGATACGCGGCATGACCTGGACCGCACCGGAGATCACCCGGACCCCCGAACCGTACGTCGGCGACGAGCGCACGATGCTCGAGGGCTGGCTCGACTACCACCGCCAGACGCTGCTGCTCAAGTGCGCCGGGCTCACCGAGGACCAGTTGCGCACGCCCAGCGTGCTGCCCTCCGGGCTGACCCTGCTCGGCCTGGTCCGGCACCTGGCCGAGGTGGAGGCGTGGTGGTTCCGGGAGAGCTTCGCCGGCCAACCGGTCGACTACCCGTACTTCACCCCGGAGACGCCGGACGCCGATCACGACGTCAGCGCCGCCGACGCCGAGGCGGACTTCGCCATCTTCCACCGCGAGGTGGCGTTGGCCCGGGAGGCCGCCGCCGGGCACTCGCTCGACGAGACCTTCACCGAGGTCGGCGCCAAGAAGCGCGTCTTCAACCTGCGTTGGGTCTACGTGCACATGATCGAGGAGTACGCCCGGCACAACGGCCACGCCGACCTGATCCGGGAACGCATCGACGGCGCCACCGGCGAGTGACCCGCGCTCAGTACGCCAGCGCCGCCCGCAGGTAGCGCAGGTCGCCGTGGCCGCCCCAGCGGTGCGCCGACAGCCCGGCCGCGCGGGCGCCCCGGATCGCCCAGTCCTCGTCGTCGACGAAGAGCACCTTGGCCGGCAGGATGCCCAGCGCCGCGCAGGCCGCCTGGAAGTACTCCGGTGCCGGCTTGTGCACGCCCAGCGTGGAGGAGTTGACCACCACGTCAACCTCGTCGGTGAGGCCGAGTGCGGCCAGGTCGGCGTCGAGCAGGTCGGTGGCGTTGGTGGCCAGTCCGACCCGGATCCCGGCGGCGCGTACCTCACGGACGAAGTCGAGCACCTCGGTGTCCACCTCGCCCCGGTAGCGCTGCCACTGCTCCACCGCCGCCCGGGCCTGGTCCGGACCGCCGGCCGGCTCGGCCAGCGCATCGGCCACGCTGCTCACCCAGTCGGCGTGACTGACCTGACCGGTGAGCACCGGCTGGAGCCGCCCCCACTGCATGGCGATCTCGGTGAGCACCCCGTCGGCGAGGCCGAACTCCCGTTCCACCCCAGCGGCCACCGCCGGGTCGAACCGGCGCAGCACGCCGTCCAGATCCAGCAGCAGCGCCGTCGCGCGTTCCCGAGCCACTACCTGTACTCCTCGCCGCGGTCCTGCCGCTGGTCGTCCTCGTCGGCCCGGTTGAGCCGTTGGCTGATCACCTGGGTGACGCCGCTGCGCATGGTCACTCCGTAGAGCGCGTCCGCGATCTCCATTGTCCGCTTCTGGTGGGTGATGACGATCAGCTGGCTCTTCTCCCGCAACTGTGCCAGCAACGTGATCAGCCGGCCCAGGTTCACGTCATCCAGGGCCGCCTCCACCTCGTCCATGATGTAGAACGGGCTGGGCCGGGCACGGAAGATCGCCACCAACATGGCCACCGCGGTGAGCGACCGCTCGCCACCGGAGAGCAGGGACAGCCGCTTGATCTTCTTGCCGGGTGGGCGGGCCTCGACCTCGACGCCGGTGGTGAGCAGGTCCTCCGGGTCGGTGAGGATCAGCCGGCCCTCGCCGCCGGGGAAGAGCACGGTGAACACCTGCTCGAACTCCCGCGCGGTGTCCTCGAACGCGCTGGCGAAGACCTCCAGGATCCGCTCGTCCACGTCCTTGACCACGGTGAGCAGGTCCCGCCGGGTGGCCTTGAGGTCCTCCAACTGCTCGGAGAGGAACTTGTAGCGCTCCTCCAGCGCGGCGAACTCCTCCAGCGCGAGCGGGTTGACCTTGCCGAGCAGGGCCAGTTCGCGTTCCGCCTTGCCGGCCCGCTTCTCCTGCACCGGCCGCTCGTAGCGGACCGGCTCGGGCACCGGCAGCCCGTCACGTTCGGCGGCCGCGACGTCGGCCTGGGTGGGCGGGACGGGCTGGGTGGGGCCGTACTCGGCGACCAGGGTCTCCACGTCCAGCCCGAAGTCCTCGGCCGCCTTGGCCTCCAGCTGCTCGATGCGCAGCCGCTGCTCGGCGCGGGCCACCTCGTCCCGGTGCACCTGACTGGTCAGCCGCTCCAGCTCCGCGCCGAACCGCTTGGCGGCCCCGCGTACCTCCTGGAGCTCCGCCTCGCGGGCGGCCCGTTCCCGGGCCACCGCGTCGCGGTGCTCCTCGGCTGCCGCGATCGAGGTGGTGAGCCGGGTGAGCGCCTCCCGGGCGCCGCCGGCGACGGCCCGGGCGATGCCCGCGCCCCGGGTGCGCGCGGCCCGCCGGGCTGCGGCACGTTCCCGGGCTGCCCGCTCCGCGGTGGCCTGCCGGGCCAGCGAGTCGGCCCGGCCGGCGATCGAGGAGACGCGCTCCTCGGCGGTACGCACCGCGAGCCGGACCTCCATCTCGTTCTGCCGGGCCTGCGGCACCATCGCGGCGAGCTGGTCCCGCTCCTCGGCCGAGGGCTCGGCGTCGACCGGGGTCTCCTCGGCCAGCCGCAGCCGTTCCTCCAGCTCGTCGAGCGCGGTGAGGTCCCGCTGCCGGGCCGCCTCGGCGCGGGCCCGGGACTCACCGAGCCGGTCGGTCTCCGCCTTTGCCGAGCGGGCCGCCGCGCCCAGCTCGGCCAGCCGGCGGGCGGCGGCGTTGCGGTGGCTCTCCGCCTCGCGCTTCTCGGCGGCGGCGTGCTGCACGGCCTCCTTGGCAGCGGTCACCTCGGCACGCGCCTCGACGAGCTGGTCGCGCAGCTCCGCGCCGCTGCGCTCGGCGGCGAGCCGGTTGGTGCGGGCCTCCTCGACGGCAGCCTGCACCTCGATGTAGCTGGGCGCCTTGGCCGACCCACCGGCCGCCGCGTACGCCCCGACCACGTCACCGTCCGGGGTGACGGCGCGCAGTTCGGGGTTGCCGGCAACCAGCTCGGCGGCGGCGGCCAGATCGTCGACGAGCGCCACGTCGCGCAGCGCGCGGTGCACGGCGGGGCGCAGCTCGGCGCTGCACTCCACCAGGTCGGGTGCCCACCGGGCCCCGTCGGGCAGCTTCGGCCGCAGCGCGTCGGCGGAGCCGGTCATGCCCGGCCCGGCGGGGCTGCCGACCAGCAGGCCGGCCCGGCCAGCGTCGGAGATCTTCAGCAGCCGCATGGCCTCGACGGCCTCGTCCACCCCGCTGACCGCGACCGCGTCGGCGAGGCCGCCGAGCGCGGCGGCCAGCGCGGCCTCGTTCCCGGGCGCGACGGTGAGCAGCCCGGCGAGGCTGCCGAGCAGGCCGGGCACGTCGCCGGCACGGGCGAGCAGCGCACCCGCGCCGTCCTTGCGCCGCAGGCCCAGGG
Organism: Micromonospora sp. NBC_00858; assembly: GCF_045207365.1. Taxonomy (NCBI): domain Bacteria; kingdom Bacillati; phylum Actinomycetota; class Actinomycetes; order Micromonosporales; family Micromonosporaceae; genus Micromonospora; species Micromonospora sp. NBC_00858. The sequence continues at coordinate 4,875,932 of NZ_CP108828.1, forward strand.
CGAGCGCCTCCTCCCGGGCCTTCCAGGTGGCCGCGTCCTTCTCCGCCGCCCGCTCGGCGTCGGCCAGCGACCGGGCGGTGGCTTGTGCCCGGTCCTGCACGGCGACCGCCTCGGCGTGCCGGGCGTCCAGGTCGGCGTTGTCCCGATCCGCCTCGGTGGACTGCGCGGCCACCGCGTCCAGGTCGGCCTGCGCCTGCTCGGCGCGGCCCAGCGCGTCGGCGTGCGCGACGGCGAGCCGTTCGATCTCTTCGCCGGCGCTGGTGGTCCGGGCCCGGGCTGAGTTGACCTGGCCGGTGAGCCGGGCCATGCCCTCCCTCCGGTCGGCGATGGCCTTGGCGGCGGCGACCAGTTCCCGTTCGGCGGCGGCGAGCTGCCGTTCCAGCTCCTGGCGGTGCTCCACCGCCTCGGCCAGTCGGATCTGGTCGTCGGTGAGCGCCCCGCGCAGCTCTTCCTCCTGCTCGCGGACCCGCTCAGCCTCGGCCTCCAGCTGGTCCGGGTCGCGGCCGGTCCGCTCGTCGTCGCCGCTGGTGCTCAGGTGCCGCAGCCGCTCCCGGGCCAGCTGTTCGATCGAGCGGAAGCGTTCCTGCAGGGCGGAGAGCTTGTACCAGGTGTCCTGGGCGGCGGCGAGCAGCGGGGCGTCCTCGGCCAGCGCGGCCTCCAGCTCACCGAGCCGGCCCTGCACCTCGGCGTGCTCGGCCTCGACCTGCTCGCGCCGCTCCCGCACCGCGGTCTCGTCGGCGATCTCCCGATCGAGGGTGCTCCGCAGGGTGGCCAGGTCATCGGCGAGCAGCCGCAGCCGGGCGTCGCGCAGGTTGGCCTGGATGGCGGCGGCACGGCGGGCCACCTCCGCCTGCCGGCCCAGCGGCTTGAGCTGGCGGCGCAGCTCGGCGGTGAGGTCGGTCAGCCGGTTGAGATTAACTTGCATCGCGTCGAGCTTGCGCAGCGCCTTTTCCTTGCGCTTGCGATGCTTGAGGACTCCGGCCGCCTCCTCGATGAACGCCCGGCGGTCCTCCGGCTTGGCGTGCAGCATGCCGTCGAGCCGGCCCTGGCCGACGATGATGTGCATCTCCCGGCCGATGCCGGAGTCGGACAGCAGCTCCTGGATGTCCAGCAGCCGGCAGGTGCTGCCGTTGATCTCGTACTCGCTCTCGCCGGAGCGGAACATCCGGCGGGTGATGGAGACCTCGGTGTACTCGATCGGCAGCGCGCCGTCGGTGTTGTCGATGGTGAGGGTGACCTCGGCGCGACCCAGCGGCGCCCGGCCGGCGGTGCCGGCGAAGATCACGTCCTCCATCTTGCCGCCACGCAGCGCCTTGGCGCCCTGCTCGCCGAGCACCCAGGCGATGGCGTCGACGACGTTGGACTTGCCGGAGCCGTTGGGGCCCACCACGCAGGTGATCCCGGGCTCCAGCTTCAACGTCGTGGCGGAGGCGAAGGACTTGAAGCCCTTGACCGTCAGGCTTTTGAGATACACCTTCTCGATCCTCGTCCGGTGGCCGCCGTACCGTCGCCGGCTGCGCGGACCTGGGTGAACCCGCAGACTAACCCGGTGGCGGGAACGGTCGGGCACTCGACCCGCCCCGGGTCACACCCGTCGTGAGTGCGGGAAGCGACCGCGAGCCGGTCGCGCTGTTGTTGCGGTGGTGACGAGAAAGGCAAACACCATTCATGATCGACCCGCCAGCCGACACCTTTTCGGAAACAGTCGGCGCGGTTCCCAAGCGGTCAACAACAAGATCATAAATCGTCGTCCGCGATAGGAGCCGGACAGCGTTGCGCGCCGGCACAGAGGTGTCGGCGCGCATTTTTGCGATGGTGCGATTCAGTTTTCCGACCCCGAAGATCAGGTCAGCGCCGGCTCGGCCAGACGGAGCAGGTCGTCCGCCTCCGCCGCGGCCGCCGCGAGCCGATCATTGTCGGCACGCAGACGCGTGATCTCGAACTCCAGTGCCTGAACCCTGGCACGCAGTCGGGTGACCTCGTCGAGCAGACGCCGGTCGGGCGCTGCACCTACGTGGCCGTAGAGGGCCTTCGCCATGCTGACTCCTTGATATGCGCTGCCGGAAAGGCCGGCCAACGCGCGCCCATTTGTACGCGGCTGTCATTCCAGCTGTATCTGGGCATGACCGGGCGCGACTGGCGACACCTATATATTGAGCCGCAAACCCCTCCTTCGTCAAGTTCTCGCAGGCCGTAGATCATCTCTACGTCGACCTGTCCACTTGTCGGGGGGCTGCCTCAAGGCACGGACACTCTCTGTCCGGACACCTTTACTGTACGCCGTGATTGCCGGAAGTCCGCACCTTGGCGTCCGACTTCCCCTTAACTCTTCCTTAGCCACGTTGCCGCAGGTAGCGGGCTAGTCGTAGCGTCACCTCGGCCTATAACCGACCCCGTGGAGGCAGTGCGTGTACGGCTGGACCGACCCGATGGACCCGAACGGCGCCCCGCGGCGCGCTGAGCGGCCGACCGACGAGCCGGACTGGCTGAGCGACCGCCCGGAACCCCGTTCGGCGTACCTGTTCGGAGACGACCCCGACCAACCCGGCGACGAGTGGCACCGCGCGGAGCCCACCGGCCGTTGGCAGTCGGAACCGGCAACCCCCGCCGGGCTGGCCGACGGCCCCACCGCTGCCTGGCCGGCGTACGCGCCCGCCAACCGACCGGGGGACGAGACCACCGGCGACTGGCGCGCCAGTCGCCCGCTCGAGGAGACCACCGGCGGCTGGAGCACCGACGCTGGCGACGAGACCACCGGCGGCTGGCAGACCGATACGACCGGCGCGGGCCGTTCCAACGAGGGCCGGCACCGGTCCCAGCGGCGCTGGCGCCGCCCGTTGATGATCGGCGGCGCCGCCGCAGCGGCCACCCTCGTGGTGAGCTTCGGCGTCGGCGCGCTCGCCCTGCCCGGCGGAGACGGCGCGGCCAGCGAGCCGAGCGCTGTCGACGACACCCTCGCCGCCGCCCCGGCGGTGCCGACCGAGGAGCCGGTGGGCGACAACCTGGTCGCGCCCTCCCCGACCGGCTCGCCCAGCCCGGCGCGGCCGAGCCCGACGCCGAGCAAGGTCGTCAAGCCGACCCCGGAGTCATCGCGGACCACCGCCGCCTCGCGGCGCAGCACCCCGCGCACCAGCGCGCCGAGCACCACCACCGGCTCGGGCTCCGGCTCCAGCGGCGGCACCGTCAGCGCCCAGGCCCAAGAGGTGGTGAACCTGGTCAACGCCGAGCGCACCAAGGCCGGCTGCAAGGCGCTGAGCATCGACGACAAGCTGATGACCGCGGCACAACGGCACAGCCAGGATCAGGCCGACCACCAGAACATGTCGCACACCGGCAGCGACGGCAGCAACGCCGGCGTCCGGCTGGACAGGGTCGGCTACACCTGGCGCACCTACGGCGAGAACGTGGCGTGGAACCAGAAGACCCCGGCCGCCGTGATGGACGCCTGGATGAACAGCTCGGGCCACCGGGCCAACATCCTGAACTGCGCCTTCACCGAGATCGGCGTTGGCATCGCCAACAGCAACGGTCCGTACTGGACGCAGGTCTTCGCGGCGCCGCGCTGACCGCGCGTCGTTCCCGCCCCCGCGCTCGTTTGACCCGGTGAGGTACGTCGGGCCGGAGCGTGGGGGCGTCGGCGTACCGGTGAGGGCGGCGACGGGCCGCCCGCGACCCGGGAGCTGCCGATGCGGATCCGGCCGCGGCGACGCGCCGCCGTACGCCCGCTGCGCCGGATCCTGTCGGCCGCCGTCGCGCTCGTCCTGGTGGTGCCGGTGTACGGCTGCCGGGTCGACCTGCACACCCCGCCCGGTGCGCCCACCCCGTGGCCGTCCGACCAGGCTCGCCACTGGCAGTGGCAGTGGCAGCTCAGCGGCACGCTCGACCCGGCGGTGGACGCCGACGTCTTCCTGCTCGACCCGGTGGTCACCACGGCCGCCCAGACCGCCGAGCTGCGCTCCCGGGAGCGCCGGCTGATCTGCCAGGTGCACGTCGGCTCGGTTCGCTCGGTCGACCCGGACGCCAGCCGGTTCCCGGTGGCCGTACAGGGCTCGGTCGGCCGCCGGCCCGGCAGCCGGTGGCTGGACGTCCGGGGGTGGGACGCGCTGGAGCCGGTGCTGGCCGACCGGTTCCGGCTCTGCCGGGGCAAGGGCTTCGGCGCGGTGGCGCTGGCCGACGCCGACGGGTACGCGTCTCGCACCGGCTTCCCGCTCGACTTCGACGACCAACTGCTGTTCAACCGCCGACTGGCGCAGCTGGCCCGGTCGCTGGACCTCTCCCCCGGGCTGGTCAACGACGTGCCGCAGCTCGCCGCGCTGGCCCCGGACTTCGACTTCGCGGTCAACGAGGAGTGCGTCCGGCTGGACCAGTGCGCCAAGCTGCTGCCGTTCGCCGACGCCGGCAAGCCGGTCTTCCACGTCGAGTACACCGGCTCGACCGACAACTTCTGCGTCACCACCGTCGGCTACGGCTTCGCGTCGATCCGCAAGGAACGGGCGCTGGACGCTTGGCGGGCAGCCTGCCCGCTGCCCTGAACGTTCGAGGGCCGACAAGGGCGCGACGGTGAGTGAGACACCGCCGGGCCGAGCCGCGGTCGCGGCTCGGCCCGGCGGCACGTGCGGGTCAGGGCACCGCCACCAGCTCTGGGGAGGGGGCCGGCGGTTCGGTGGGCGCGGGCGCCGGACGCCGCCGAAGGAAGCGCGGAGTCCACCAGTTCGCGTCGCCAAGCATGGTCATCAGCGCCGGCAACACCACGCCCCGGATGATCGTGGCGTCCAGCAGGATCGCCGCCGCCAGGCCGATGCCGAGCTGCTTCATGTCGATCGTGCTCAACGTGGCGAAGATCGAGAACACCCCGACCATCACGATCGCCGCGCTGGTCACCACGCCGGCCGACGAGGTGATCCCGTACGCCACGGCGTCCCGGTTGGACATGCCGGCCCGGATCCCCTCGCGGATCCGGCTGACCACGAAGACGTGGTAGTCCATCGAGAGGCCGAAGAGCACCACGAAGAGGAACAGTGGCAGCCAGGACACGATCGCACCCATCGAGGTGAAGCCGAGCGGCCCGGCCGCCCAGTCGCCCTGGAAGATCAGCACCAGCAGCCCGTACGCGGCACCGGCGGAGAGCAGGTTCAACGCGATCGAGCTGGCCGCCACCACCACCGACCGGAACGTGAACATCATGACCAGAAAGGTGAGCACCAGCACGAAGCCCATCACCAGCGGCAGCTTGTCCCGGATGTGCTGTGCGTAGTCCTCGCTGTCGGCCACGCCGCCGCCGACCGCGTACTCGATGCCCGGGATGTCCCGCAGTTCGGCCGGGACCAGGTCCTCACGCAGTTTCTCCAGCGACTGCACGGAGCGGTCGTCACGGCTGGCGTACGGGGTGGCGACGTCCAGCACCGACACCCGCCGGTCGGCCGACACCTCGATCTTCGGGCCGTCCGTCTCCGTGGGGGCGAACAGCGGGTCGCCGGCGGCCCGGGCGGCCAGGTCGGTGAGCGCGGCGTGGACCCGGTCGGCCTGCTCGGCCGGTGCCCGGACCGCCACCACGTGGTTGGTGCCGGTGCTCGGGAAGGCGGCGGTGAGCCGGTCGTACGCCTGCATTGCCGGGGTGGTGCGTGGCAGGTCCTCCATGCCGGGGAACTTCAGCTTCATGCCGAGCGCCGGGGAGGCCAGCGCGAGCAGCAGACCGACCGAGATGACCAGGGTCGGTACCGGAGCGCGCAGCGCGGGCCGGAGCACCGCCGGCCAGAGCCGGGGCGAGCGAGGCTCGCCGTGCCGGCCGGCGCGCGGCGCGGTCAGTCGCCAGAGCAGCGGCACCCGGGGCCGGTCAACCCAGCGACCGAGCTTGGCCAGCAGAGCGGGCAGCACGGTCAGCGAGCCGACCACCGCGACCGCGACCACCAGGATCGATCCGACCGCGAGCGACGAGAAGACCACGTCGCCGGCGAGCAGCAGCCCGGCCATCGAGATGATCACGGCGAAGCCGGAGACCACCACGGCGTGCCCGGAGGTCTCCGCCGCGATCTCCACCGCGTCCAGCCCGGAGCGGCCCTTGGCGCGTTCCTCCCGCTCCCGGCGGACGTAGAACAGCGAGTAGTCGACCCCGACCGCCATGCCGATCAGCAGGATCACGGGGGCCGTGGTGTCGGTGGCCGGCACCAGGTGCGAGGCGAGGGTGGACAGACCCATCGCGGCGGCCACCGAGGAGAGCGCCAGCAGCACCGGCACGCTGGCCGCGATCAGCGCGCCGAACGCGATGATCAGGATGGCCAGGGTGACCGGCAGGCTGAGCAGCTCGGCGCGCTTGAAGTCCTTGCCCAGGGTGTCGTCGAGGGCCTGGCCGATCGACGGCCCACCGACCTGCTCGACGCGCAGTTGCGGGTGCGCGTCCTGCACGGTGGCGGTGGCGTCGCGCAGCGGCTGCACCCGGTCCGACGCGGTGTCCGGGTCGCCGGACATGGTGATCGGCAACAGCAGCGCCGAGCCGTCCCGGGAGAGGACCGGCTGACCGACCTCGGCGACCCCGGTGACCGTACGCAGCCGGGCCGCCGCATCGTCCGCCGCCGACTTCGCCGCCGCCGGGTCCAACGCGCCGCCCCGGGAGGTGATCAGGACATTGTCCACGGCCGGGTCTTCGAAGGCGCCGGCGTCCACAATCAGGCCGGCCCGGCCCGCCTCCCCGATCGCCTGGTCGCCGCTGGTCGCCTCGTTGAGGCCGGCGGCGTTGCCACCGACGAAGCACACCGCCACGAACACGGCCCACAGCGCGATCGCCCGCCACGGGTGCTCGGCGCTCCACCGCGCCATCCGCACCGTCACCGGTCTCGTCCCCATCTCGGGTCCCCCTGTCACGTCAGCCCCCTGTCAACGGTGCTGACGCTAGGGACGTGACGAGGCGGACGCATCCGGGATCGGCCCCGGCCGTCCCCGGAGTCCGGTCCCCCCACATCGAAGGGACCGCTCGGGCGGCGCGGCGGGCATCAGCCCGCGATTCGGACAACCGCCGGGGTCCAGCCCGGAGCGGTCGGCCGCGACCCGCCGGCACCGACCCGGAGCCGACTCCGGGTCATCCCCGAAGGGAACCCCGGGGCCGCGGCTGACAGCGTGGGCAGCTGTACGAGGACCGGTTCATGAACGCCTCGCGGCGGACCGGCGCGCCGCACCGCCGGCACGGCTCACCCTCCCGGCCGTAGACGTTCAGCTCCCGGTCGAAGTAGCCGCTCTCGCCGTTGACGTTGACGTAGAGGGCGTCGAAGCTGGTGCCGCCCTCCTTGATCGCCTCAGCGAGCACGTCGCGGACGTGGCCGAGCAGGCGCTGCGCGGCCGGGCCGGTCAGCGCGTCGGTGGGACGGGCACCGTGCAGCCCGGCGCGCCAGAGCGCCTCGTCGGCGTAGATGTTGCCCACGCCGGAGATCAGGGTCTGGTCGAGCAAAGCCCGCTTCACCTCGGTCCGCCGGCGGCGCAGCGCGGCGACGAAAGCCGCGTCGGAGAACTCCGGGTCCATCGGGTCGCGGGCGATGTGCGCGATCTCCGCGGGCAGCTCGGCACCGCCCTCGCTGACCGAGAGCCCGCCGAACGTGCGCTGGTCGACGAAGCGCAGCTCCGGCCCGTCGTCGGCGAACCGGAACCGCACCCGCAGATGGGTCTCGTCCGGCGTGCCGGGTGGCTGGAGCAGCAGCTGACCGGACATCCCGAGGTGCCCGATCACCGCGTCGCCGCTGTCCAGGGGCAGCCACAGGTACTTGCCGCGGCGGCGGACGTCCAGCACGGTCCGGCCGGCGAGCACGTCGGCGAAGTGCACGCCGCCGGGGATGTGCCGGCGGACCGCACGGGGGTGACGAACCTCCACCGACGCGATCCGGCGGCCGGTGACCCACTGCGCCAGCCCCAGCCGGACGGTCTCCACCTCGGGCAGCTCAGGCACGGCGTCGCCCCGTCTCACGGCCTTCGGTCGCTCCGGCCCGGTCGGCGCCGGCCGTCTGGGCACCGTGGCCGCCGGCGGCCGGACCCGCGCCATTGCTGCTCGGACCGGCGCCGTTGGCCCGCTCCGCCGCGACGTCGGCGGGCATTGCCTGCGCCGCGTGGTCGGCCTCCTCGGTCCGGGCCACCCGTGCGGCCCGCTCCATCGGCCCGATCGGCCCCTCGCGGTCGGCCGAGCCGTCCAGGTTGGTCCGTCCGTCCGCTCCAGCCTGGCCGTCCTGGCCGTCCTGGCCGTCCTGGCCGTCCTGATCGTCCTTGTCGTCCTTGTCGTCCTTGTCGTCCTTGTCGTCCTGGTCGTCCTGGTCGGCGAGCATCCGCCAGGCCGCCTCGGCTGCCCGCTGCTCGGCCTCCTTCTTGCTGCGCCCCTCGGCGCCGCCGTACCGGTTGCCGGCCACCACCACCCAGGCGGTGAACGTCTTGAGGTGGTCCGGACCGGTGCCCTCGATGCGGTACTCCGGCACGCCGAGCCCGAGCGCCGCAGTCAACTCCTGGAGGCTGGTCTTCCAGTCCAGGGCGGCGCCCCGACCGGCCGACTCGGCCATCAGCGGGTCGAAGAGCCGGTGGATGACGATCCCGGCGGTGTCCAGCCCGTACTGGAGGTAGATCGCGCCGAGCAGCGCCTCCAGGGTGTCGGCGAGGATGCTCGCCTTGTCCCGGCCGCCCGTGGTCTCCTCGCCCTTGCCGAGCAGCAGGTACGCGCCGAGGCCGTCCGGGCCCAGACCACGGGCCACATCGGCGAGCGCGCGCATGTTGACCACGCTGGCCCGCAGCTTGGCCAACTGCCCCTCGGGCAGGTCCGGGTGATTGTGGAAGAGCGCTGTGGTGATCACCACGCCGAGCACCGAGTCGCCGAGGAACTCCAACCGCTCGTTGGTCGGCAGGCCGCCGTTCTCGTACGCGTACGAGCGGTGGGTCAGCGCGCGTTGCAACAGGTCGGGTTCCAGGCTCACGCCGAAGGCGGCTTCCAGGTGACCGACGGACGCCTGCCGCCGCTTGTCGTTGCTCATGATGTGCGTACCTCGGTGTCGGTGGAACGGTCTGTGCGGTCCGTCGCGGCGTCGCCGTCGAGCAACGCGGAGATCAGGTCAGTGGCGCGCCGCCGCCACAGGTGGGCGGCTAGGGCTATGCCGGAGGCGACGTCGTCGGCACGGGCGGCGCCGTGGCAGACGACCACCGTTCCGGCCACTCCGAGCAGGGCGGCGGCGCGGGGGGCGACACCACCGACGGGCGGGCCGCCGGCCATCGCGTACGCGCCCTCGATCGCCTTCAGCAGCACGTTACCGGTGAAGCCGTCAGTGACCACCACATCGGCGCGCGCGCCGAGGGCCACGTCGTACCCCTCGACCAGGCCGACGTAGCGCGCCCCGCGGGGCAGCGGCTCGACGGCGAGCAAGGGGTCGGAGGCGCGGCGAACCCGGTCGCCCTTGCCGGCCTCGGTGCCGACGGAGAGCAGCCCGACCCGAGGCTCGGCGATCGAGTGCGCCACCGCGGCGTACGCGGCGCCGAGCACGGCGTGCCGGGCGAGGGTGGCCGGACGGGGCTCCAGCGAGCCGCCGACGTCGAGCAGGACGACCGGCCCGGCGACAGCGGGCAGGGTGGCGACCAGGGCGGGCTGGCGGATCTCCGGCCAGCGGCCGAGGCCGAGCACGGCTGCGGTGACGGTCGCGCCGGTGGCACCGGCGGAGACCAGGGCGTCGGCGGTGCCGTCGCGGACGGCGGTGACAGCGGCCCGGACGGTGCTCTCCGCGCGGGCGGCGCTCGGATGGTCGGCCATGCCGACGGCGTCGCGAACCGGCCGCACCGTGATCCGGGCCCGTTGGGCCGGATCGAGGGCAGCAATCAGCTCGTCGGCCACCTCACTCGGGCCGACGAGCAGCAGATGCAGGTTGGGGTCGGCGCGCACGGCACGCAGAGCGCCGTCAACCACGACGGCGGGAGCGTCGTCCCCGCCGAGGAGGTCAACGGCGATCCGCGCGGTGCCCGGCTCCACCGGGACGTCGACCGGAGTAGGCCGGCCGGCGTCGGAGGGAGCCGGGGCACCGGGCGAATGCCAGGGTGCGCGCGCCGCCCGACCTGGGGTCGGGGGCGTCACTCGGCGTCCAGGTCAGACCTCGAGAACCTGGCGGCCGTTGTAGGTGCCGCAGACGGAGCAGGCGGCGTGCGGCAGCTTCGGGGACTTGCACTGCGGGCACGCGACGGTCGCGACCACGGTCGCCTTCCAGTTCGCCCGGCGGGACCGGGTGTTGCTGCGCGACATCTTGCGCTTCGGGACGGCCACGGTTCTTACTCCTCTGTACGGGTCAGTTGCGTCAGGCCCGCCCAACGCGGGTCGATCTGCTGGTGACTGTGGTCGGCCGGCAGATCGTCCCAGTGCACCCCACACTCAGGGCACAGTCCTGGGCAGTCCTCCCGGCAGAGCGGGTTGGTCGGCAGCGTGAGCACCAACGCGTCCCGCAGCGCCGGCTCCAGGTCGATCAGATCGCCCTGCATCCGGCCCACCTCGTCCTCGTCGGTCGTGACGTCCGTGGTGCTGTTCTCGTACGCGTACAGCTCCTGGATCGTCACGGCCATCGATTCGTTGATCTCGCGTAGGCAGCGCCCGCACTCGCCCCGGATGGGACCGGTGATGGTCCCGGAGACGAGCACACCCTCGGACACCGACTGCAACCTCAGATCGAGGTCGAGGCCCGCGCCCTCCGGCACGCCGATCAACTCCACACCGAGGTCCGCCGGTGCCGGCACGACCCGCTGGACCTCACGCAACGCGCCAGGGCGGCGCGGCAGGTCCCTCGTGTCGAGGACCAGCGGCGACCTGGGGTCGAGTGTCGATGGCGAGTGCTTGGGCATAGTCAGACTCCGGCCGGTGAGAGGCCGACAAAAAAGGTTACCTGGGCGACCGCCGGACCGTCGAACCGGGGGCGACGCCCGCCCGAGAATGTCGGCTGGTGAGGTGCCGCTCAAAAGGGTAGCGGGCGTTCGGCCTCATCCCCACCGAAGGTGCCGATCTCCCGAAGCGCGTGCATCTTGTCGCGGCCACGCTCTATCGAGGCGAGCGCCCGGGTGAGGAACTGCTCGAAGTTGGCCAGCGCCGTGTCGACGTAGTCGTCGACCTCATCGCGCAGGCGCTGCGCCTCCGCCCGAGCCTCGGCGATGATCCGGGCGCCCTCGTGCTCGGCCGACACAGTGATTTCGTTCACCGAGACCAGGCGGGCGTGTTCCGCCTCACCCTCGCTGATGATCCGGTCCGCCTCGCGCTTGCCGGCTTCCATGATCTTGTCGCGCTCGTCCAGCAGCGCGGCCGCACGACGCAGGTCGGCGGGGAGGTCGGCGCGCACCTCGTCGAGGGCCGCGATCATCTCACCCCGGTCGACCATGCAGTTGTTCCGCGACATCGGGACGGAGCGGGCCTGCTCCACCATGGCGATCAGTTCGTCGATGCGATCGAGCGGGTCCACCGGTACCTCACTCCCTGTCATTCTTCGGCCGACCTCCATGATGCGGGCTACGGCCGGTTCCCCGCTCTACCAATCATGTCGTGCCCGCCCCACACCTGCCCCATCCACCCCAACCCGGCGCGTCGCGACATCATGACATTCCGCGACCACCCACGATTCAGCCCCGTCGATCTTGCACTGCCACGACCGGACCCGCCCGGTCGCCGCAGGGGCGCGCGATCCACCGACCGCAACTGCAGACCGGCGGCGCGGAGGGTTACGGGCGGGGGCCGAGGCGGGACTGGAGGGCTTCCCGGACCGGGTCGGGGACGTGGGCGGAGATGTCGCCGCCCCACTTGGCCACGTCCTTGACCAGGCTGGAGGAGAGGAAGGAGTAGAGGGGGTTGGTCGGCATGAACAACGTCTCGACCCCGGCCAGCCCGATGTTCATCTGGGCCATCTGCAGCTCGTAGTCGAAGTCGCTGACCGCCCGCAGGCCCTTGATCAGCACGCTCGCCTGCTGGGCGCGGCAGAAGTCGACCAGCAGCCCCCGGAACGACTCGACCCGCACGTTGCCGTACGAGGCGGTCACCTCGCGGAGCATGTCGATCCGCTCCTCGACGGTGAACAGGCCACTCTTCGACTGGTTTATCAGCACGCCGACGATCACCTCATCGAAGAGCCGACTGGCCCGGCCGATGATGTCGAGGTGTCCGTTGGTGACCGGATCGAACGAGCCGGGACACACCGCACGTCTCATGATCGGCGACCGTACCAAAGGGTGGTCTCGCCGTAACGGCGACTGCGCTCGGCAGTGATCCCGTCCACCCAGTCGACCGGCCCGGTGCGGCTGGACCGCTCCACCACCACCAGGGCGTCAGGCACCAGCCAGCCGCCGTCGACCAGCGTCGTCTGCAGCGCGGTGATCTCCGCATCCGGCACGGCGTACGGCGGGTCGGCGAAGACCACGTCGTACGGCCCACCGTCCGGGCCGGCGGCCAGCGCCGTCGCCACCTTGCTGGCCACCAGGCGGACGGCCGGGCCGGCCCGCAGGGCCGCCGCGTTCTCCCGGATCACCCGGGCCGCCCGAGCGTCGGACTCGACCAGCAGGACGTGCCGGGCCCCCCGGGAGAGCGCCTCCAGCCCGACCGCGCCGGAACCGGCGTACAGGTCCGCGAAGCGGGCGCCATTGAGGTCGACCTCGGCCTCGACGGCGCTGAAGAGCGCCTCCCGGACCCGGTCGGAGGTGGGTCGGGTGCCGGCGCCGGGAGGCGCGGCGATCCGCCGGCCGCCGAGCGTCCCGGCCACGATCCGGGTCACCGTTTCCTCCTGCTCATACCCCGACGCTACGCGAGCCGGCGGAGACCACGACCGACACCGTAGGTATCGCCTGGGAGAGCACATGATCACTATTCGTATATCAATGATCTCACATTCATAACATCCGTCTTAACGAATCCTGAGGGCTGTATCACTCACGGCGATCTCGCTAGGGTCTGCCGGGTGTCGACGGCCACCCGTCGGCCCGCGGCTCGGGAGGGCGCCCGACATCCGGACGTGCAGTTACCGTCCGTCCACTGCGCTCCCGCGCCAACACCCCTGACGCTTCAGCACTCCAGGAGTACCCGTGATCCGTCCCAAGCTGTCGCTCCGGCGACCGCTGGCCGTCCTGGGAGCCGCCCTCATCGGCCTCACCGGGGCCGTCGCGGTGGCCGCCCCAGCCAGCGCCCACCACACCACCATCACCGCCACCGCCGACTGCGATCGACTCACCGGCGAGCGCGTGATTACGTGGAAGGTGGAGAACAGCGAGCGCGACAAGGCCGTCACCCTCAAGAAGGTGACCCCGACCCCGGCCACCCCGGTGACCGTGCCCGTCGAAGGCGCCGAGGCGGTCGCCCTGGAGGGCTACGTCATCGCCAAGGGCGGCGTCGTGAAGGCCGTCCAGCGGGTGCCCGGTGACACCGCCACCGCGAAGCTCGTCGTGCACGGCAAGTGGAAGAAGAACGGCCAGGAGGCCACCAACGAGGGCAGCATCAACCTCGCGGCCGACAGGTCCTGCACGCCGGCGCCGAAGTGCATCGACGCCAGCAAGGCCAAGTACAGCCACACGTTCGACGGTCCGAAGGGGACCGCCACCGTCAAGCTCGACGGTGACCTGCCGCTCTGCGGCGAGGGCAAGCAGTGGTTCACGCTGGTGTCGTACTTCGCGCCGCGGCCGCAGTTCGCCACCCCGCAGTACGTGTACGGCACGCCGGACAGCGACTGGATCGGCGGCACCCAGACCGAGATCGACCTGAAGGTCGAGATCCCGGACTGCCACACCCAGGTCGACCTGATCTGGGGCGACGCGGAGCAGGTCATCGACCCGCTGGTCGAGGGTGGCAAGCGGTACGACAACAAGAAGCTGGGTTCGCCGGGCGCCCCGGGTAACCGGTCCAGCGGACCGCAGGGCTGGTACAACGGCGGCGACAAGAGCTGCACCACCCCCGCCACGACCTTCACCTCCGCCTGCGACGGTTCGGTGGCCGTCTCGCTGAGCAACGACGGCAAGATCAGCAAGTACCCGGTCGAGTTCGAGGTCAAGGGCGAGAACGGCTTCTCCAAGAAGGTCTCCGTCGCGGCCGGCAAGGCCGACAACAGCATCGTGGTTCCGGCCGCCGACGCCGGCAAGATCGAGGTGCTGGTCGACGGCAAGGTGATCGAGAACGGCACGTACTCGTGGCAGCGCCCCGAGGACTGCCCGCTGCCAGTCGTGACCACCGAGGCCGACTGCAAGAACTTCACGCTCACCGTGACCAACCCCGAGGGTGGCCTGCCGGTCAAGGCGACGTTCACCTACGGCGACAAGACCGAGACCCGGACGGTCGCGGCCGGCGGGTCGGAGAAGGTGACCTTCAAGGCCAGCAAGGCCGAGACCGCTCTGGTCGCCCTGCCTGACCTGGACCTCGAGATGGAGGCGGTCTACACGCCGGAGCAGGACTGCGGCGGCGGTGGCGGGGGCGGCGACGAGCCGGGCCTCCCGGTCACCGGCGCGGCGGCGGGCGGCATCGCCGCTGGCGCGATCGCTCTGCTGATCGCGGGCGCGGTGCTCTTCGTCATCGCTCGGCGGCGTCGGGTGACCTTCACCGCCTGATCTGAACTGCGCTGAAACCGAGGGCGCGTCGACCATCCGGTCGGCGCGCCCTCGGCCGTTCCCCGTCATCGACGGCATCGCCGGGCCGGTGGACGCGCGTGCCATGCGTCCCGTGAGCACTTGCTGCGGAGCGGCTCGAACCGCCACGGCCGGACCGGACGTCAGCCCTTTTCCAGGTACTCCGCGCGGTCCTCGTCGACCAGGGCGGTGACTGACGCGGCCAGCGCCGGATGCCGGGTCAGCTCCGGGTCCTCCTCGACCAGGGCGATCGCCTCGGCGCGGGCGTCGCGGATCAGGTCGGCGTCGCGCAGCAGGGACAGCAGCCGCAGGTGCGAGCGGCGTCCGGACTGGGTGGCGCCCAGCACGTCGCCCTCGCGGCGCTGCTCCAGATCCAGCTCGGCGAGCTTGAAGCCGTCGCTGGTGGACGCGACCGCGTCCAGCCGCTCCCGGGCCGACGACCCCTCGGCCGCCTCGCTGACCAGCAGGCAGAGCCCTGCGGCGGCACCTCGACCGACCCGGCCTCGGAGCTGGTGCAGTTGGGAGACACCGAACCGGTCGGCGTCCAGCACGATCATCACGGTCGCGTTCGGCACGTCCACACCGACCTCGACCACCGTGGTCGCCACCAGCACGTCCAGGTCACCGGCGGCGAAGGACCGCATCACCGCGTCCTTCTCGTCGGCCGGCAGACGCCCGTGCAAGACCCCGATCCGCAAACCGTTCAGCGGCCCCTCGGCCAGCAGCGGTGCCACCTCGGTCACCGCCAGCGGCGGCCGGCGCCCGTTGTCGTCCACCGGCGGCGGCTCCTCCTCCGACGCCGGGCCCTCCCCGATGCGCGGGCACACCACGTACGCCTGGTGGCCGGCGGCCACCTCCTCGCGCAGCCGGCGCCAGGCCCGATCCAAAAAGGCCGGTCGCTCGGCGGCCGGCACCACGTGCGAGGCGATCGGCGAGCGACCCCGGGGCAGCTGGGAGAGGGTGGAGACCTCCAGGTCGCCGTAGACGGTCATCGCCACCGTGCGCGGGATCGGGGTGGCCGTCATCACCAGCACGTGCGGCGGTTGGTCTGCCTTGGACCGCAGCGCGTCACGCTGCTCCACCCCGAAGCGGTGCTGCTCGTCGACCACCACCAGACCGAGGTCGGCGAAGTCCACCCCCTCGTAGAGCAGCGCGTGGGTGCCGAGCACTATCCCGGCGGCGCCGCTGGCCACCTCGCCGAGCGCCCGGCGGCGGGCCGCCGCGCCCAGCGAGCCGGTGACCAGCTCCACCCGGGTGGCGTTGTCGGCGGAATCCAGCTCGCCGGCCCGCCCGAGCGGCCCGAGCAGGTCGAGCATGCCGCGGTGGTGCTGACCGGCCAGCACCTCGGTGGGCGCCAGCAGAGCCGCCTGCCCGCCCGCGTCGACCACCTGGAGCATCGCCCGCAGCGCCACCACCGTCTTGCCCGAACCCACCTCGCCCTGCAACAACCGGTGCATCGGGTGCGGGGCGGCCAGGTCCGCGGCGATCTCCACGCCGACGTCGCGCTGACCGGCGGTCAGCTCGTACGGCAGCCGGGCGTCGAAGGCGTCCAGCAGCCCACCGGCGCGTGCCGGACGGGGCCGGGCCGGCCAGTCAGCGGCCCGGTGCTTGCGCTGCACCAGGGTCACCTGGACGGCGAACGCCTCGTCCCACTTGAGCCGCCGCCGCGCCCGGTAGAGCTCCTCCTTGCTGGTCGGCCGGTGGATCTCCCGCAGCGCGGTGCCCAGCCCGACCAGGTTGCGGCTGGCCAGCACGGTGGCCGGCAGCGGATCCTCCGGCGGGGTGAAGGTGTCCAGCACGACCCGCACGCAGCGGGCGATCACCCAGGTCGGCACCGCCGCCGCGGCCGGGTAGACGGGGATCAGCGCGCCAGCGAACTCCTCGATCTCGTCGCTGAGCGCCGCCTCGCCTTCGCCGCCCTCGCCGAGCAGGACGTACTCCGGACCGTTGAGCTGACGCTTGCCCCGGAACTCGGTGACCTTGCCGGCGAACAGCCCCCACCGGCCCGGACGCAGCTCCCGTTCGCGCCACGCCTGGTTGCCGAAGAAGGTCAGCGTCAGCAAACCGCCCGAGCCGTCGCCGACGGTCACCTCCAGCAGGTTGCCCCGGCGCTGGCGCATCGGGCGCACCGCGGTGCGCTGCACCTGGGCCATCACGGTGACCTGCTCACCGACGTCCAGCGAGCGGATGTCGGTGTGCTCGCCGCGCTCGTCGTAGCGGCGCGGGAAGTGGTAGACCAGGTCACCCGCAGTGTGCAGGTCGAGGTGAGCGGCCAACGCCTTGGCCGTCTTGTCCCCGACCAGCTTCTTCAACGGAGTGTCCACCGTGGCCGGCTCGCTCATTCGACTCCCACCAGGAGCGGATAATACGGCTGGCCGCCGGGGTACGCCTGCACCTCGACGAACGGCCAGCGCCGCGCGACGTGCGCACGGACGGCATCGGTGAGCCCGGCCGGCGCGTCCACCCCGGCCAGCAGGGTGACCAGTTCCCCGCCGCCGCCGAGCATCCGGTCGACGACGGCCGCGCAGGTGTCGGTCAGGTCGGTGCCGATCAGGTGCACCTCCCCCTCGACCAGCGCCAGCACGTCGCCAGGGCGGCAGGGGCCGGCCACGGTCAGCGCCTCCCGGCTGGCGTGGCAGACCTCGGCGTAGCGGCAGGCGCCGGCCGCCTCGGCCATCGCGATCACGTCGTCCTCGAAGCGGCGGGCGCCGTCGCGGACCGCGAGGGCGGCCAGCGCCTGGACCGGCGAGCGGGTCGGCACCACGCTCACCTTGATGCCGTACCGGTGTGCCTCGCGGGCCGCCGCGCTCGCCACGGCCTCGGTGTTCGGGTCGTTGGGCAGCACCACCACCCGGGCCGCGCCGGTGCTGCGCACCGCGTCCAACAGCTCGCCGGTGGACGGGTTGCCCGGCACGACGGTGGCGCCCTCCGCGGCGAACAGCCCGGCGATCCCGACGCCGGTGGCCACCACCACGGCGGCTCGGCCGTCCGTCGCCGGGCCGAGGGACGGCTCCGGCTGGTCGGCGAAGCGGGTCACCGAGATCCGGTACGGGCGACCGGCGGCGACGCCCGCCTCGACCGCCGCACCCACGTCGTTGACGTGCACGTGCACGTTCCAGGTGCCTTCCGGCTCACGCCCGTCGCCGACGACGACCAGCGAATCCCCCAGTGCGTTCAGCGCCTGGCGCATCCCGGCCACCGCCTCGGCGTCGGCGTCGAGGAGGAACTGCACCTCGTAGGCGTACTCGTCGGAGCCTGTCTCCCGGGCAACGGTGGCCGCCGGCCGGGCGGAGCGCGGCGCCGGCGCGAGCCGGGCGGCGACCTCCCCGGTGAGCACCTCGACCAGGGCGTCGAGCAGCACGCAGAGCCCTCGGCCGCCTGCGTCGACCACGCCGGCGCGGGCCAGGGCCGGCAGCTGCTCCGGGGTCCGGGCCAGCGCCTCGGCCGCCGCCCGCGCCGCGGCCCGGGCCACCGCCGGCAGGTCGTCGCTGTCCGTGCGCTCGGCCGCGAGAGCGGCCGCGCCGACCACGGTGAGCAGGGTGCCCTCCACCGGCCGGGCGACCGCCGTGTACGCGGCGGCGGTGGCGGACCGCAGCGCGGTGGCCAACTCCCGGCCGCGCACCGCCGGCACGGCGACGACCGCGTCGGCGAAGCCGCGCAGGATCTGCGACAGGATCACCCCGGAGTTGCCGCGTGCGCCGAGCAGCGCGCCCTGGGCCATCAGCCGCAACGCGTGCCCGTGCGCGGTCGGCCCGCTGTTTGGGAGGGTGTCCAGGTCCATCGCCAGAGCCTGCTGGGCCGAGGTGAGGGTGAGCACCAGGTTGGTGCCGGTGTCGCCGTCAGGCACCGGATAGACGTTGAGCTGGTCGATCTCACCCTGGTGGCGCTTCAGCGCAGCCAGCCCGCTCGCGCACCAGCGGCGGACCGCGGCGGCGTCGAGGGTGTCCAGCACGGCCAGAAGCCTACTGGCGCACGCCGACACCCGTCGGACTCGTCCGGCGTGTCCGGTCGCCGCCGGACCGGCGGTGATCCTGGCGCCGGTGGTCAGGGCTTCCGGTACCGTTGCCGCCGGACCGGCCCACCAGACGGCGGAAGTGCCCAGCACCACCTGCGGGCTGGGGCGCGGGCGGTCGCCCGACCGGGCCGGTTCGCCGGGTCGGCGGGTCATCGGGTAACCTGACCAGGTTGCCCGGGCAGCACCTGCCGGCGACCTCATGAACGTTTCAATCCCAGGAGTATCCCGTGGCTAGCGTGTGCGACGTCTGTGGCAAGGGACCGGGCTTCGGCCACAACGTGTCCCACTCGCACCGGCGGACCAACCGCCGCTGGAACCCGAACATCCAGTCGGTGCGTACCCCGGCCGGTGGCGGCAACACCAAGAAGTTGCAGGTCTGCACCTCGTGCATCAAGGCCGGCAAGGTCACCCGCGCCTGACGCGGTAGCACCCACCTTCTCGTACGGCTCAGCCGGCGGACCCCTGTGGTCCGCCGGCTCTGTCGTGTCCGCGCGGGGTCGCTGACGAGTACGCGACGCGGCTGCCGACCCGGGCCGCCGTCCGGTTAGGGTCGCGCTGCGCCGGCCGTCCGGTCCGGCGCGGGCGGAGGGGTGACGGGTGCAGCTGGACCTGGGCCGGGACGAGATGGTCATGGTGGGCGCCGCGTTGGACCTGCTGCGCGGGCTCGGCGAACTGCTGCCCACCGGCAGCGTGGTGGTGGTCGAGGAACCCGACCTGATCCGCCGCCGCGACCTCGACCGGCACTGCGCCGCGCTGCCGTTCGTCTCCCGGGTGGTGGCCGCGGAGTACCAGACCGACCTGGACCCGGCGGCGCTGCTCGCCCGGGAACCGGGGCTGACCGCCGCGCGGCTGGTGGTGCCCGGCCAGGAGTACGGGGTGCTCGCCGCGGCTCGGCTGGCCGACGCGCTCGGCCTGCCCGGTGCCGGCGTCAAGGCCGCCGAGATCTTCACCGACAAGCACCGGATGCGGTTGCTCGCCGCGGCGGCCGGCCTGACCAACCCTGCGTTCGCGCTGGTCGGCACCGCCGCCGAGGCGACCGCGTTCGCCCACCGACAGGGTGGGCGGTGCGTGTTGAAGCCGACCCGCCGCGCCGGCAGCCTCGGCGTGCAGATCGTCCCCGATCCGGCCCTGGTCGCCGCCGCGTGGGCCGCCAGCGCCGACCCGGAGACCTCCCCCGACACCACCAGCCGTGGCCTGCCGACCGCAGTCCTCGCCGAGCAGGTGCTGATCGGCACCGAACACAGCGTGGAGCTGCTGGTGGCCGACGGCGAGGTGCGCTTCGGCAACGTCACGGACAAGCGGGTGCTGGCCGGTGGGCGTCCGGTCGAGACCGGGCACACCGTGCCGTCCGCGCTGCCCGAGGATGCCCGGCGGGAGTTGCTCGACGTGGCGGCCCGGCTGGCCGGCGCCGCTGGCTTCCGCACCGGCGTGCTGCACAGCGAGTGGATCCGTACCGCCGACGGCCCGGCGTTGGTGGAGTGCGCCGCCCGGCTGCCCGGTGACCTGATCACCGCGCTGATCTCGGTCGCCTACGAGTGCGGGTTCGTGGCGGCGTACCTGCGGACCCTGCGCGGGGAACGCCCGGACCTGCCGGCGCGGCCGTCCGGCGCGGCGGCGGTGGAGTTTCTGCTCGCCCCGCCGGGCACCGTCACCGCCGTGGACGGGGTACGCGCAGCCCGTCGGGTGCCCGGTGTGCTGGACGTCGGGGTGGGCGTGGCGGTGGGCGACCAGGTGGCCGAGGTCACCTCGTCGGTGCGGCGCAGCGGCCAGGTGCTGGCCTGGGGCACCGACCCGGCGGAGGCGACCGGCGCGGCCGCCCGGGCAGCCGGCGGGATCCGGATCACCACCGGCTGAGCACCGCCGCCCGCGCCCGTCGGGTCAGAGGGTGCGGCCGAAGGAGACGCAGCCCTCCGCGTCCTTGTAGAAGCCGAAGTTCGGGATCTGGTCGTAGCCGGCGGAGGTGTACATGGCGATCGCCTCGGGCTGCTTGTCCCCGCACTCCAGGACCATCCGCTTGCGGCCCTGCTCGCGGGCCGAGCGCTCGACGGCGGCCAGCACCGTCCGGGCCACACCGCGCCCACGGGCCACCGGGGCGGTGTACATCCGCTTCAGCTCCGCGGTGTCCGCGCCGTGGCTGCGCCAGCCGCCGCAGCCGACCGGTTCGCCGGCCAGAAAGGCGATGAGGAAGGCGCCGTCCGGCGGCTCGAACTCGGTCGCGTCCACCGGGGTGTCGTCGCCGGTGCCGCCGTAGCGGGCACCGAGGTCGGCCAGCGCGGCACTGATCAACTGCTGCGCCACCGGCGCGTCGAACCGCGCCACCCGGATCTCGATCTCACTCACGGTATCCAGCGTACGACGGGCCTGGAGCCTCACCGGAAGTGGTCCCAACCGCGCGGGCCGTCGTAGGCCGCCCCGTCGACGGTGACCCCGGCACCGGCCGTGACCAGGCCGATCGGCCGCCACTCCGGCGGCAACGCGACCGCCGGGGGGAAGGTCGCGGCCAACGCGTGGTCCTCGCCACCGGCCAGGATCCAGGTGTACGGGTCGACGCCGAGCGCCTGCGCGGCGTCGGCCATCTGCCGGGGTACCTCGAACGCGTCCCGGCGCACGTCGATCGCCACCCCGCTGGCCGCCGCCACGTGCCCGACGTCGGCGAGCAACCCGTCCGACACGTCGATCATGGCGGTGGCGCCGAGCCGGGCGGCCTGCGGCCCGGCCGAGTACGGCACCTCCGGCCGCCGGTACGCCTCGACCAGCAGCCGGGGGGTGCGGAAGCCGCGGGTGAGCACGGTCAGTCCGGCCGCCGCGTACCCCATGCGGCCGGCCAGGGCCAGCACGTCGCCGGGGCGGGCGCCGGAGCGCACCACCGGCGGGCGGCCACCGAGGTCACCCAACGCGGTGACCGCGATGGTCAGGGTGGGGCTGGACGACATGTCCCCGCCGACCACGCTCGCGCCGACCGTGGCCGCCTCGGCGCCCAGCCCGTCGGCCAACTCCTCGGCCCAGCTGGTCTCCAGGTCCGCGGGCATGCAGAGGGCGACCAACAGGGCGGTCGGGGTGGCGCCCATCGCCGCGATGTCGGCCAGGTTGGCCGCCGCCGCTCGATGCCCGACGTCCCGCGCCGAGCACCAGTCCCGCCGGAAGTGCCGCCCGTCGACCAGCACGTCGGTGGAGGCCGCAACCCGGCCATCCGGGGCGGCCACCACCGCCGCGTCGTCCCCTGGGCCGAGCAGGGTCATCGGCCCGGACGGCAGCCGGGCGGTGATCCGCCCGATCAACCCGAACTCGCCGATCCCGGCCACGCTGGCGCCACTGCCGGCGTTCCGCCCGTTCTGCCCGGCTCCGCCGCGCTCGCTCACTGCTTCTCCTTGACCACCGATAGGGATCAGACCTGGTCCGTAAGGTAGTTTCACCCTTCGGGCCGCCCCGGGGCGGCGACGGACGGAGGTCGAGTCGTGGTACAGGCGTACATCCTCATCCAGACCGAGGTCGGCCGGGCACGTGACGTGGCCGGTCTCATCGCGGACCTTGCCGGCGTGGTGCGCGTCGACGCCGTCACCGGGCCGTACGACGTGGTCGTCCTCACCGAGGCGAACACCGTCGACGAGCTCGGCAAACTCATCGTCAGCAAGGTGCAGATGGTGCCCGGCATCACCCGCACCCTCACGTGTTCGGTGGTGCGGCTGTAAGTGGACGAGATCAGGCCCTCCTCCTCCGCACTCGACGGCGACGGGTCCGACGCGACGCGTGACGTGGCCGACGGGACCGGGCCGGCTGACGGTATCCGCGAGCCGGCCGAGCCGGCCACGGACGCGCCGGCCGGCCGGGACCGGACCATTCGCGGCGCCGCCCTGCTGGCCACGTTGATCGCGCTGCCGGTCACGCTGCTGGTGGCCGTGCTGGCCTTCGCCAAGCTCTCCCCGGCCGATCCGGCCGCCGCGCCCAGCCCTTCCGCGACCACCGCCCGGGTGCAGTCCACCGCCCCGGTCGAGATGGCCGCCCCGGCGTTGGCCGCCCGCCCGGCCACGGTCTGCCGCGCCCTGCTCTCCCAACTGCCGCAGAGCATCCGCGACCTGACCCAGCGCCCGGTCACCGCCGGCCCGGAGCAGAACGCCGCGTACGGCGACCCGGCGCTCACCGTCGCCTGCGGCGGCACCGAGCCGGCCTTCCCGGCCACCGACGAGGTCTGGCGGGTGAACTCGGTCTGCTGGCACCCGGTCGTGCAGGGCGACGCGACCGTGCTCACCACGGTCGACCGGGAGACGCCGGTGACGGTGCGCGTTCCACTCTCGTACGAGCAGCCGTTGCAGTGGGTGTCGCCGCTCTCCGACGCGGTCGTGGCATCGGTGCCCTCCGGGGGCGCCATCCCCGCCGGCTGCCGGGCCTGATCCGACCGGCGTCCGGCCCCCGAGCGGAAACACGGCCGGCCCCGTCGTCGTACTGGCCGCTCCGCAGCGGCCCCGTCGTCGTGCTGGCCGCTGCGGAGTGGTGGCTGCTCAGTGCAGGCCGACGCCGCGTCGCTGGGCGGTACGGATCAGGCGGTTGACCAGCTTCGGGTACTCCAGGCCGGAGGCCGCCCACATCCGCGGGAACATCGACGTCGGGGTGAACCCGGGCATCGTGTTGATCTCGTTGAGGTAGATGTCCAGCTCGGGGGTGACGAAGAAGTCGGCGCGGGCCAGGCCGGCGCAGTCCAGCGCGGTGAACGCGCGGACGGCGTACTCCTGCACCTGGCGGGTCACCTTCTCCGGCAGCCCGGCCGGAATGTCGTACTCGCAGGAGTCGTCGAGGTACTTCGCCTCGAAGTCGTAGAAGTCGTGGTCGGCGACGACCCGCACCTCGGCCAGCACGGACGCCTCGGGCGCGCCGCCGGCCTCGCCCTCCAGCACGCCGCACTCGATCTCGCGGCCGACGATCGCGGCCTCGATGATGACCTTCGGGTCGAACTGCCGGGCGGTGGCGACGGCCGCGTCCAGCTGCGCCCAGTCGGTGACCCGGGTGATGCCGAACGACGAGCCGGCCCGGGACGGCTTGACGAAGATCGGCAGGCCGAGCCGCTCCTTGTCCTGCTCGCTGAGCGTCATGCCGTTGCGCAGCACCGCGTACGGGCCGACCGGGATGCCCTCGACCGCGCAGAGCTTCTTGGTGAACTCCTTGTCCATCGCTGCGGCGGAGGCGAACACGTTCGCCCCGACGTAGGGGATGCCGGCCATCTCCAGCATTCCCTGGATGGTGCCGTCCTCGCCGTACGTGCCGTGCAGCACCGGGAAGACCACGTCAACGTCGGCCAGCGCCCGGGGGCCCTCGGTCGGGTCGAGCACCATCAGCCCGTTGCCGGTCGGGTCGGCGCGCAGCACGATGTCCTCGCCGGAATCGGCGGTGATCTCCGGCAACTGGCGGGCGTTGATCGCGAGCTGGGCGGGATCACCGCTGGTCAACACCCACTGGCCAGCCCGGGTGATGCCCACCGGCACCACCTCGTACTCGTCCGGGTCGAGCGCGCCGAACACGCTGCCCGCGCTGACGCAGGAGATGCCGTGCTCCGGGCTGCGGCCGCCGAAGACGATCGCCACGCGGGTCCTGCCTGGGGTGGTCACTCCGGTCACCTCTTCGTACGCGACTGCGGCTGGTCGTGCTCGCCGGTGGCGCTCACCCGGTTGACCTTACTGTGCGTGGCGGTGGGGCGAGGCGATACCCGGCGAGCCACGGCACGACACGGCATTCGGTCAACAGAGGATATACGGTGCGTGACGGGATGTTCGACGGAGCGCGGGGCGCTGGTCGGGGTGGTCAGTCGCGGGAGTGTCGGCGGCCGACCGCGATCACCTTGACCCGCTGCCGGCCGGCCCGGACCATGCCCAGGGCCATGAACGCCCCGGCGATCCGGTCGGCGGCTTCCCGATTGCTGGCGCCGACGACCTGCCGGCGCCGCTCGGGGGCGGTCCGCTCGTTGCGGTCGATGCCCTCGACGGGACGCACGTCGGTGAGCACGACCAGGAAGCGGGTCATCGCCGGCCGTCCGGGGGCACGGCGGGGGGCTCCTGACCGGTACGCACGTCGTCTCCTTCCGGTGGGCCGGGATGGCGGCGGCACGCGGCGATCGAGTACGGGGGAGAAACCCGATCGCCGCGTGCCCCATCCCCTCCGGTCGCTCACCACCACCGTCGCCACGACAACCGGCAGTGAGGACGCGATGACAGATTGACACGTGTACAGCAATGAATGCAACTCTCATCGACGTTCTCTCATGCAGACGTTCCCGCAGATGTGTGCGACCATCGATGCATGGCTCCGAAGACCGCCCGTGCCCGCCGGCTCGGCATCGCCCTGCGCCACCACCGGGAAGCCGCCGGGCTCACGCTGGAGACCGCCGCGGACGAGATCAACAGCACCCGCAGCACCCTGTCCCGGTACGAGAACGCGCAGACGCTGATCAGCCCGGCCACCGTGCGCGCCCTGCTCACCTCGTACGGGGTGGGCGCCGACGAGGTGGCCGCGGCGGTGCAGCTCGCCAAGGACGCCCGCAAGCCGGGCTGGTGGGTGTCGTACTCCTACCTGCTGGACCCACGCACCATCGACTTCATCGCCCTGGAGGCCGAGGCCACCGCGATCGCCAACTTCGAGCCCTCGGTCGTGCCCGGCCTGCTGCAGACGGCGGACTACATCCGAGGCGTGATGCGCGGCGGGCCGCACACCCTCGGCGACGACCTGGTGGAGCAGCGGGTCAAGGTCCGCCTCGACCGGCAACAGCGGCTCACCAGTGACGAGCCGCCCATCCTCGACGCGATCATCGACGAGGGCGCGCTGCTGCGCCCGGTCGGCGACCGGTCGGTGATGGACGGGCAACTACGCCACCTGGTCAAGATGGCCGAGCTGCCGAACATCACCGTCCAGGTGATCCCGCTCTCCGCCGGCTACCACCGGGGCACCCGCGGCTCGCTGCACATCCTGGAATTCGCCGACCCGGAGGACCCGATCATCGCCTCGGTGGAGACCGTCGCCGGCCAGATGATCCTCGACCGAGCCGGCGAGACACGCACCTGCACCAAGATCATGGAGCACCTGCGGAGCGTGGCGCTCAGCCCGGCCGACAGCCGCGACCAGCTCCTGACACTCCTGAAGGGACGGTAGGACCGATGACACCGACGATCACAGCGGCGCTGGCCGCGGCGGCATGGCGCAAGAGCAGCCGCAGCGGCGACGAGGGCGCCTGCGTGGAGGTGGCCGCGATCCCGCGGCTGGTGGCCGTCCGCGACTCCAAGGACCCGGCCGGCCCGGCCCTGCTGTTCCCGCCGGCCGCCTGGGCCGCCTTCGCCCAGGCACCGCCCCGCCCCTGACCGGGCGAGGTGGGCCGGGCCGGGCTCAGGCCACCAGCGGCCTGGGCTCCGGCACGGCACGTAGCGCCTCCAGCGCGGCGATCGCCACCCCGCGGGCACCGGCCATGTCCCGCTCCGGCACCAGGGCGAAGGTGGCCACCGCCGCCTGCTCCTCCCGGAGCACGGTGTGCTCGCGGACCGTCGCCAGGAACCAGTCGCGGAACTCCGGCGCCGCCTCCACCACCCCGCCGCCGACGAAGTACGCGTGCGGGTCGGTGAAGTTGGCCGCCACGGTGAACAACCGGGCCAGCGCCATCGCCTGCTGGGCGAAGAGGTCCCGGGCCAGCGCGTCCCCCCGCTCGCCGTAGCCCCGGACCAGCTTCGCCGCCCGGGCCACCGGCTCTGCGGTGAGCGGGTGGTCGGGATACCGGGTCAGCCAGTACGGCAGCAGATTGCGCTCGATGCCGGTCAGCGAGGCGACGCTCTCGACGTCCCCGACGAAGCCGCAGGCGCAGGTGGGCTCCGGCTGCCCCGGGCCGAGCAGCCCGGTCAGCGGGATGTGCACGTGACCCAACTCCCCGGCCATCCCGGCCGCGCCGGCGATCACCCGACCGCTCTCGACCACCCCGCCGCCGAGGCCGGTGCCGACGATCGCGGAGACCGACGACCGGTTCATCGCCTCGGCGCCGAAGTACACATGGTGGGCGTAGAGCGCGGCTGCGTTGCCGTCGTTGTGGTAGACCACCGGCAGGCCGAGCCGCCGCTCCAACGCGCCGCGCACGTCGAAGCCGCGCCAGGCCGGCTGGGAGAAGTTGGTGGAACCCCGCGAGGAGATGACGCCGGTGGCGCTGGCCGGGCCGGGGGTGTCCAGCCCGACCGCCCGGACCAGCTCACGCGGCACACCGGTCTGCGCCAGGGCCCCGTCCAGCGCCCGGGCCAGCGCCTCGATCGCCGCGTCCGGCCCGTCCCGCACCTCGCTGGGGATCTCCAACAGCCCGTCCACCAGGAAGCGGCCGTCGACCGTCAGCACCGTGGCGTTATTGCTGGTGCCGCCGTTGTCCAACCCGACGACCACCGGCACCCCTGCGCTGCCCACCGAAACCGCCTCCCGCCGTCGTGAGTGTGAGCCGAGGCTAGTGCGTGGGCCCCTCCCCCGCCACGCCCGCCCACCCCAACCGGGCTCAGCCGGGGCTGCGGGCGGTCACCGCGGTGGCGTCCAGGTCCTCGTCGTGCCGTACGGCCGGCACCAGCCCGGCCGCGCGGAGCGCCGCGCAGAGCGCATCCGCCTGCCCGGCGCTGACCTCCACCGCCAGGTGTCCACCGGGTGCCAGCCACCGGACCGCGCCAGCGGCCACCCGGCGCAGGACGGCCAACCCGTCCGGCCCACCGTCGAGCGCCACCGGGGCCTCGTGCAGCCGCGCCTCGGGGGGCATCAGCGCCACCTCGGCCGTCGGCACGTACGGGGCGTTGGCGACCACCAGATCCATCCGACCCCGCCAGTGCGACGGCAGCGGTGCGAACAGGTCACCCTCGAACACCTCGGCGGCCAGCCCGGCGAGGTTGCGGCGGGCGCACGCCACGGCCGCCGGGTCGATGTCGGCGGCGGCCAGCCAGCGGGGCGCGAGCCGGTGCGCCAGCGCCACCGTGGTGGCCCCGGAGCCGCAGCAGAGGTCGACCACGGCCGGCGCCGGGCCGGTCACCGCGGCCGCCGCCTCGACCAGCAGGGCGGTCCGGCCGCGCGGCACGAAGACGCCTGCGGCGACGGCGATCCGCCGGCCGCAGAACTCCGCCCAGCCGAGCAGGTGCTCCAGCGGTTCGCCGGCCACCCGGCGGTCGGTCAGGGCGGCCAACTTCGCCGGGGTGTCGGCGGCGGCCAGTAGCAGGTCGGCCTCGTCCTCGGCGTAGACGCAGCCGGCGGTGCGCAGCCGGTGCACGAGGGCGGGTCGGTCGGTGGAAAACGGTGGTGCCATGGGAAACCTCCGGGAAACGCTCGCCGGCGCTCCCGCGGCCGCTATCGCGGCGGGCACACGGGAGGAAGCGCCGGTCCTCTGGGCTGGCGGATCGGACTCACCTCCTCCGGTCTGGGCCCACTGTGGCGGGCCGCCGACACGATAACTCAGACCGGCCCGGCGGCGTCCAGCGCGGCCGCGATGTCGGCCACCAGGTCGGCCGTGTCCTCCGCCCCGCAGGAGAACCGGACAAAGCCGGGGGAGGTGTCGTCGCCCCACTGCGCCCGCCGGTCGGCGGTGGTGTGCAGGCCACCGAAGGAGGTGGCCGCCGCCACCAGCCGGGCGGCGTCGATGAAGCGGCCCACCCGGTCGGCGTCGCCCAGGTCGAACGAGAGCACCCCGGGTATCCGTCGCATCTGCGCCGAGGCAACCGGGTACGCGGGGTCGTCCCGCCGACCCGGCCAGCGCAGGCCGGTCACGTCCGACCGACCGGCGAGCAGGTCGGCGACCGCGGCGGCGTTCGCGCTCTGCCGGGCCAGCCGCAGGTCGAGGGTGGCCAGCGACCGGTGGGCCAGCCAGGCGTCGAACGCACCCGGGACCGCCCCGGTGGTGGAGCGCCAGACCGTCATCGCCTCGATCAGCTCGGCGGACCGGCTGGCCAGGTAGCCCAGCAGCAGGTCGGAGTGGCCGGTGAGCGCCTTGGTGCCCGAGGCGACCACCAGGTCGGCACCGAGGTCCAGCGGGCGCTGGCCGAGCGGGGTGGCAGTGGTGTTGTCCACCGCGAGCAGGGCGCCGGCAGCGTGCGCGCGCTCGGCCAGGGCGGTCACGTCGACCACGTCCAGGCCCGGGTTGGCCGGCGTCTCCACCAGCACCAGGCGGACGCCCTCCAGCGACGGGTACGGCCCGACGGTCGGGACGAAGAGCACCCGGACACCCATCGTCTCCAGCACGCCGGTGGCGAACGCCCGGACCGAGAAGTATCCGTCGCTGGGCAGCAGCACGGTGTCCCCCGGGCACAACAGGGTGAGCAGCATCCCGGTGATGGCGGCCTGACCGGTGGAGAAGACCAGGCAGTCACCGCCCTCCAGCTCGCCCACGGCCGCCTCCAGCAGCCGCCGGGTCGGGTTGTCGGGGCGGCCGTAGCCGTTCGGCGAGCCGGCCGGGCCCTCCCACGGGTCGAGGTGGTACGGCGCGGCGAAGACCGGCCCCGGCAGGAACGGGTCCCCCGGTGCCGGCTCGGGCAGCCCGGCGCGTACGCAGCGGGTGCCGTCTCCCAGATCGCTCATCGAATCCTCACTCGTACGACTCGGGCTTGGCTGTCCGGCTCATCAAGTTCTCCACGGCGAGACGCGGGTCCATCCCCTCGTGACAGATCCGCTCGACGTGCTCGGTGATCGGCATCTCGACCCCGTGTGCCCGCGCCAGGTCACGGATCGCCAGGCAGCTCTTCACGCCTTCGGCGGTCTGCCGGGTGGCGGCCTGGGCCTGCTCCAGCGTCTCGCCCCGGCCCAGGTGCTCCCCGAAGGTGCGGTTGCGGGCCAGCGGGGACGAGCAGGAGGCGACCAGGTCGCCCATGCCCGCCAGGCCCGCGAAGGTGATCGGGTCGGCGCCGAGCGCCACGCCCAGGCGGGCCGTCTCGGCCAGCCCGCGGGTCATCAACATGGCCCGGGTGTTGTCGCCGAACCCCATCGCGGTGGCGATGCCGTACGACAGGGCGATCACGTTCTTGACCGCGCCGCCCAGCTCGCAGCCGATCACGTCGTCGTTGGTGTACGGGCGCAGGTACGGCGTCCGGATCGACGCCTGCACGAGCGCGGTGCGGTGGCCGTTCGTTCCGGCGACCACCGTGGCGGCCGGCTGCTCGGCGGCGATCTCCGGGGCCAGGTTCGGGCCGGAGACCACCACCACGCGGTCCGCGGCCACCCCGGCGGTCTCCACGATGACCTCGCTCATCCGCTTGGTGGTGCCGAGCTCGATGCCCTTCATCAGCGACACCAGGGTGGCGTCCGGGTGCAGGTACCCGGCCCACTCGGCGAGGTTGCCGCGCAGGGTCTGCGACGGCACGGCCAGCACCACCACCTCGGCACCGGTGATCGCCTCGGCGGCGTCGGTGGTGGCCGTGACCCGGGCCGGCAGCAGCAGGTCCGGCAGGTACTCAGGGTTGCGGCGCTCGCTGCGGATGCTCTCGGCCACCGGCGCCCGGCGGGCCCAGACCGTGACGTCCCGCCCGGCATCGGCGAGGATCTTGGCGAACGCGGTGCCCCAGGAGCCGGCGCCGAGCACCGCGACGTGGCCGTGTCCGACGGTTCGCCCGCTGCGCTCGCTCACGCGGCACCACCCTGCTGCTGGCGCTCGGCGGACGGCCGGGCCGGTCGTTCCCACAACGGCGGCGGGGTACCGCCGCGGATCTCGGCGAGCATGTCCCGCAGCCGCAGCATGATGGCTTCCGTCATCTCCTCGAGGGTGGCCCGGGTCGGTGGGGCGTCCGCCCACCGGCTCAGGTCGATCGGTTCACCGGCGACCACGGTCACCGGTATCCGTGGGCGCAGGTTGAGCCGGGTGGTCCGCGGGTCGAAGATCTTCTCCGGCCCCCACATCACCAACGGCACCACGGGCGCGCCGGTGGCCAGCGCCAGCCGGGCGGCGCCGGTCTTGGCCTTCATCGGCCACAGGTCCGGTTGCCGGGTGGTGGTGCCCTCCGGGTAGATCACCACGGCGCCGCCCTCGTCGAGCGCGGCGACCGAGGTCTCCAGCGAGCGGACCGCGTCGACGGTGCCCCGCTCGACCGGGATCTGCCGGCACCTGTGCAGGATCCAGCCGACCACCGGCACCCGGAACACGCTGGCCTTGCCCAGGTACTGCGGCCACCGCCCGGAGTCGTAGACGAAGTGCGCGGAGACCAGCGGGTCGGCGTGCGAGATGTGGTTCGCCACGATGATCACGCCGCCGTCTCCGCCGAGGTGCTCCAGGCCGCGCCAGGTACGCCGGGTCCAGACGATCATCACCGGCTTGACCAGCGCCACGGCGAACCGTTGCCAGAACCCCAGCCTCCGCCGTGCCACTGTGCCTCCTCGTCGCGCCCCGGCCCCGCCGCGGAACCCCGCCCGCGACACCCGCAGCGGAAATCATGCCTGCTCGCCCCCGGTACGGCCAGAGAGGGTCCCAGCGGCCGGCTGGCAGGATTGCGGGCGTGAGTCAGCCGAGGTGGGCCGTGGTGGTGCCGGTGAAGCGTCTGGCCGCCGCCAAGAGCCGGCTGCGGGGCGGGCTGCCCGGCGTACCGCACGAGGAGCTGGCGCTGGCACTGGCGGCCGACACGCTCCGCGCGGTGCTGGCCTGCCCGGCGGTCGCCGAGGCCCTGGTGGTGACCGACGACCCCCGGGTGGCGGCGGCGGCCCGGGCCGCCGGCGCACGGGTGCTCCCCGACGAGCCGGACGCCGGCCTGAACGCCGCCTTCCGGCACGGCGCGGCGGGCGCGACCACCGGGTGGGTGGCCGGGCTCACGGCCGACCTGCCGGCGCTGCGCCCGGCCGAGCTGGCCGCTGCGCTGCTCGCGGCGCAGACCGGCCCGGCCGGGGTACGCCGGTTCGTGCCGGACGCCCCGGGCGGCGGCACGGTGCTGCTCGCCGCGCCGCCGGGTGTCCCCCTGGACCCGCGGTTCGGGGTGGGGTCGGCGGCGGCGCACGCGGCGAGCGGAGCGCTCCCGCTGACCGGCGACTGGCCCAGCCTCCGCCGGGACGTGGACACCGCCGCGGACCTGACCGCCGCCGCCCAGCTCGGGCTGGGGCCGCACACCGCCGCGCTGACCGACGCGGGCTCCCCGGCGCACTCCGCGGGCTGACCCGCCCGGTGTACGGTGCCAGCATGCAAGGCACGGTGGCCAGCTACGACGCGGCGACGCGCAGCGGGGTCCTGCTGCTCGACGACGGCACCGAGATGCGCTTCCCGGCTCGGGCCTTCGACGCCTCCGGGCTGCGGCTGCTCCGGCTCGGCCAGCGGGTCCGCATCGACACCGATCCCGACGGCGAGGTCGTCCGGGTGACATTGCCGACGATGAACTGAGCTGGCGAAGCCAAGTTCATTTTGCGTTAACCAGAATCGGGTGATTATGAGCGGGTGAGCACCCCTCGCGAGCACCCGGCCAGCCCGCCCACCACCGACCCCCTCAACGGCGTCCGCACGCGCGGCGCCGACGGCCGCTTCCGCCCGTCCAGGGCCGAGAGGGCTGGCGCCGCCCGCGCCGACGCGCTCGACACCGACCCGGCCGCCGCCTCCTCCGGCCTGGACGAGGTCATCGACCCCGCCGCCGAGCCGACCGAGACGGACGGGCCGGAGGCCGGTGGGGTACGGCCGTACGGACCGCAGACCGGCGGCGAGCCGGACGACGAGCCGCCGGCGCCCACGCCGCTGCCGGAGGACCGGTTCCTCAACCGCGAGCTCTCCTGGCTCGACTTCAACGCCCGGGTCCTCACGCTCGCCGAGGACCAGCGCACCCCGCTGCTGGAGCGGGCCAAGTTCCTGGCCATCTTCGCCAGCAACCTCGACGAGTTCTACATGGTGCGGATCGCCGGTCTGAAGCGGCGGCTCTCCGCCGGCCTGCCGGTACGCGGCGGGGACCGGCTGCCCCTGCGTACCCAGCTGGATCTGATCTCCGAGCGGACCGCCGAGCTGGTGGCCCGGCACGCGGCCTGCTTCGGCGACGACGTGCTGCCCAAGCTGGCCGGCGAGGGCATCCGCATCCTGCGCTGGAGTGAGCTGGGCGACCCTGAACGGGAGCGGCTGCGCACCTACTTCCGGGAGCAGATCTTCCCGGTGCTGACGCCACTCGCGGTGGATCCGGCGCACCCGTTCCCGTACATCTCCGGGCGGTCGCTGAACCTGGCGGTCGCGGTCCGCGACCCGGACGGCGGTTCGGAACTGTTCGCCCGGGTGAAGGTGCCCAACAACGTCCCCCGCTTCGTACGGGTGGACCGGGAGCAGCCCGGTGTGCGGATGCTGCCGGTGGAGGACCTGATCTCGGTGCACCTGGGGCAGCTGTTCAGCGGCATGCAGGTGGTCGAGTGCCACCTGTTCCGGGTCACCCGCAACGCCGAGGTGGAGGTCGACGAGGACCGCGACGAGGACCTGCTACAGGCTCTGGAGCGGGAGTTGGCCCGGCGCCGCTTCGGCCCGCCGGTCCGGCTGGAGGTGGCCGCGTCGATCTCCGACCACATGCTGGAGCTGCTCGTCCGGGAGTTGGACATGGACGACCAGGACGTGCTGCGAGTGCCCGGCCTGCTCGACCTCTCCGCGCTGTGGCAGGTCTACGGCGAGGCCGACCGACCCGATCTCAAGGACCCGCCGTTCGTGCCGGCCACCCACCCCCGGCTCACCGAGGGCGAGGTGCCGCGCAGCGTCTTCGCCACCCTGCGCGACGGGGACATCCTGGTGCACCACCCGTACCACTCGTTCGCCACCAGCGTGCAGCGCTTCATCGAGCAGGCCGCCGCCGACCCGAACGTGCTGGCCATCAAGCAGACCCTCTACCGGACCAGCGGAGACTCCCCGATCGTCGACGCGCTGGTCGACGCGGCCGCCGCCGGCAAGCAGGTGGTGGTGCTGGTGGAGGTGAAGGCCCGCTTCGACGAGGTCGCCAACATCGGCTGGGCCCGCACGCTGGAACGCGCCGGGTGCCACGTGGTGTACGGCCTGGTCGGCCTGAAGACGCACTGCAAGACCGCGCTGGTGGTCCGGCAGGAGGGCAACCAGATCCGCCGGTACTGCCACATCGGCACCGGCAACTACCACCCGAAGACCGCCCGTCTGTACGAGGACTTCGGCATGCTCACCGCCGACCCGGAGATCGGTGCCGACCTCACCGACCTGTTCAACGTGCTCACCGGCTACAGCCGGCAGACCGCGTACCGGCGGCTGCTGGTCGCGCCGCAGGGCATCCGCAGCGGCCTGATCGAGCGGATCGAGCGGGAGATCTCACACGTCCGACTGGGCATGCCGGGCCTGGTCCAGTTCAAGGTCAACTCGCTGGTCGACGAGGGGGTGACCGACGCGCTGTACCGGGCCTCCCAGGCTGGTGTGCACGTCGACCTGCTCATCCGGGGCATGTGCACGCTGCGCCCGGGGGTGCCGGGGCTGTCGGAGAACATCCGGGTCCGCTCGATCCTTGGCCGTTTCCTGGAGCACTCCCGGGTCTTCCGGTTCGGCAACAACGGCGAGGCCGAGTTCTGGATGGGCTCGGCGGACCTGATGCACCGCAACCTGGATCGGCGGGTGGAGGCGCTGGTGCAGGTGAGCGACCCGGTCGCCCGAGCCGAGCTGGACCACGTGCTGGCCCTGGCGATGGGCCCCGACGTGGACGCGTTCGAGCTGGCCGGCGACGGCCGCTGGACCCGGCGCACCGGCGACGATGCGGCCCGCGTCCATCTCCAGGAACTGCTGCTGCGCCGCGTCGGTGGCACCGCCGGCTGACCGGGTAGCGACATAGGGTGAGCTGATGGTGGAGGAGGAGCAGAAGTACGAGGTGGACGACGCCTACGTGCTGCCGGACCTGTCCGCCACGTCGCCGGACGGTGGCCGGGTCCGGGCGCTGCCGCCGGTGACGCTGGTCGCCCGCTACCTCGACACGGTCGACCTGCGGCTGGCCCGCGCCGGGGCCTCGTTGCGCCACCGCCGGGGCGACGAGCTGCCCTGGACGGTGAAGCTGCCCACGTCGACGCCCGGCGTCCGGCACGAGATCTCGCGGCCGGGGCCGGTCAAGCAGCCGCCGCCGGAGTTGGTGGAGATGGTCACCGCCCTGCACCGGGGCGCGCCGCTGGCGCCGGTGACGGTGGTACGGACCGTTCGGCACGCCCACGAGGTGTGCGACAAGGGCGGCACGGTGCTCGCCGAGGTGGTGGACGACCACGTGACCGTGCTCGACGACTCCGGCGCCACGATCGGCTCCTTCCGGGAGTTGGAGGTGGAGCGCAAGGCCGGCGACCGGAAGCTGCTGGACCACGTCGGCACGGTGCTGCGGAAGGCCGGTGCGCGGGGCGGGTCGTTCACCCCGAAACACGTACGGGCGTTGGGCGCGGCGGCGCGGGCCGAGCCGGATCTGGTCGCACCGGCCGGGCTGAGGGCCGACCCGAGCGCCGGTGACGTGGTGACCGAGGCGGTCCGCAAGGAGGTCCGCCGGCTGCTGGCGCATGACCCGCTGGTCCGGCTGGGCGTACCGGGCCGCGGGGGCGACAGCGCGGTGCATCAGATGCGGGTTGCCTGCCGGCGGCTCCGCAGCGACCTGCGCACCTTCGCGCCGCTGGTCCGCAGGAAGTGGTCCCGCCCGCTGCGTGCCGAGCTTCGCTGGCTGGCCGGGGTGCTCGGCGCGGCCCGCGACGCCGAGGTGCTGCGCGACCGGCTGCGGCGCACGGCGACCGCTGATCCGCTCAGCCCGCTCGACCCGGGGGCGGTGGACCGGCTGGACGAGGCGCTCGCCGAGCGGCAGCGGCAGGCGCTCGCCGCCGTCAACGAGGCGCTGCGCTCCGCGCGCTATCTGGCCCTGGTGGACGCCCTGGTACTGGCCGCCAACGCTCCCCGGCTCACCAGCCGCGCGGCCGCCCCGGCGACGCGGGCCCTGCCCGGGCTGGTGGCCCGCCCCTGGCAGCGGCTCACCGGGCCGGACGGCGTCGACGCGCTCGACCCGCTGGCGCCCGACGACCGCTGGCACGCCGTACGCAAGGAGGGCAAGCAGGCCCGGTACGCGGTCAACGCGGTGGCCCCGGCGCTCAGCAAGGCCGCGCGCCGACTGTCCCGCGCGCTCGCCGGGGTGCAGGACGTGCTCGGCGAGCACCAGGACGCCGCCGTTGCGGCGGACACCTGGCTGGCCATCGCCGCCGAGCGGCCGGAGGATCACGAGATGGCGGTCACCGCCGGGCGGCTGGCCGAGCGGGAACGCGCGACCGTACGCCGGATGCGGGGCCGTTTCCCGGCGGCCTGGCACCTGGCCACCCGGCGGCGGCGGACCAGTTGGCTGCCGTGACCGGCATCCGGGCGGCCGGCGGGGTCGTCTGGCGGCCGTCCGCCGACGGCGCACAGGTCTGCCTGGTGCACCGCCCGCGCTACGGGGACTGGACGCTGCCGAAGGGCAAGTTGGAGCCGGGCGAGCATCCGCTGGTCGCGGCGGTCCGCGAAGTCGCCGAGGAGTCCGACGTCCGGGGTGTGCCGCAGGTCCGACTGCCGTCGGTGCGCTACCGCAGCGAGGGCCAGCCGAAGCTGGTCGACTACTGGTCGATGCTCGCGGTGGGCACCGGCGGTTTCCAGCCCGGCACCGAAGTGGACGACACGCGCTGGCTCGCCGTGGACGACGCCATCCGGCTGGTCAGCTATCCGCACGACGCCGAGGTGCTGGCCGCGTTCGCCGCACTGCCACCGGTGACCGGGACGATCGCGTTGGTCCGGCATGCGCACGCCGGCAAACGGACCACCTGGACCGGCCCGGACACCGGCCGGCCGCTGGACGCCGAGGGGTGGGCCCAGGCGAACGCGCTGGCCGGGCTGGTGGCCGTGGTCCGGCCGGCCCGGCTGCTCTCGGCCTCGCCGCGCCGCTGCGTGCAGACCCTGGACCCGGCCGCCGCGCTGCTCGACCTGCCGATCGAGATCTGCGGTGACCTGGACGAGCCACAGCCGGGCCAGCAGCACGACGAACAGGTCCTCGCCACCGCCGCCCGACTGCTCGAGTTGGCCGGCGCCGGCGGGCAGGTGGCGGTGTGCAGCCAGGGCAAGGTGCTGCCGGGCGCGTTGGAACGGCTGACCGGCCGCGACGACGAGGACTTCACCACGCCGAAGGGCGGCGGGTGGCTGCTCGCCTTCACCGCCGACCGGCTGCTCGCCGCCGACCGCCTGTAGCCCCCGCCGACCCCGGGCGTCGTGGAGCGGGGTCAGCGGGGCGGGAGGGTGAGGGTGACCGCGACCGGCAGGTGGTCGCTGGCCGTGCCGCGCGGCGCGACCGGATCGGTGGGCGTCAGGCCGGGCGATACGAAGACGTGGTCGATCTGCTCGCGCGGGTCGTCGGCCGGGCTGGTCGCCAGCGGTCGGGCGGCCGCCAACGCGTCGACCAGACCGGCCTCGGTGAACTGTCCGAACGCCTCGTCGCCCGGCTCCGTGTTCAGGTCACCGGCCACCACCAGCGGCCAGCCTGCCGCGTACCCGGTGGCGAAGTCGGCGACCGCGCGGGCCTGGACCACCGGGCCCTGGTCGGGCGGCGGTTGCAGGTGGGTGCTGACCACGGCGGTACGGACACCGTCGCCGAGGTCCAGGGTGACGGCGAGGGCCTGCGCCCCGGTGGGCGCCCCGACGGCGGGCAGCGGCAGGGTCCGCGGATCGGTCACCGGCCAGCGGCTGAGCACCGCGTCGCCCCAGACGGGGTCGGCGGCCGGCCCGAAGACGTACGGCATGCCGAGCCGGTCGGCCAGCAGGTCCAGGGTGTCGTGGCCACCGTTGAGCAGCCAGCCCCGGTCCACCTCGCTGAGCAGCACCACGTCGGGCGCCTGCCGTTGGACCGCATCGGCCAGCCCGTCCAGGTCGAGACGACCGTCCAGCCCGAAGCCCATCCGGATGTTGTACGCCACCACGGTCAGCCGCTCGGGCGGACCGTCCCGGTTGCCGGCCACCGGCACATCGTCGGCGAGCAGCGGCGCCAGCAGGGCCAGGGCGGCGACCACGGCCGTGGTCCGCACCGGCGGCAACGGTGCCGGTGCCGTACGGCCGACGGGACCGGCGGTGAGGGCCACGACGGCGACCAGTCCGGCGACCACCACCGGCACCGCGGCGTTGGGGTAGCCGAGGTCGTAGGCGGAGTAGTACCCGACGGCGCCCAGCACGAAGACGAGCATGCCGGCGGCGACCGCGTACCCCCGGCGGCCCGCCCACCGCGCGCTGCCTGTCGCGCCGGCCGGCGGCCCGCCAGCAGCGGCGACCTCGGGGCGACCGGCATCGCCGATTCCGCCGGCCTCGTCGGCACTCCCGGTCGCGCCGGAAGTGTCGGTGCCGCCGGCCGCATCGGTGCCGCCGGCCGCATCGGTGCCGCCGGCCGCATCGGTGCCGCCGGCCGTGTTGGTGGCTCCGGCCGTGTCGGTGAGGGCCAGGCAGGCGCCGAGACCGACGGCGGCGAGCAGGACGGCCGGGACGAGCAGGTCGCCCCGGTCGAGGGCGAACAGCAGCGCTCCGGCCAGCAATGCCGCCGGCCCCAGCACGCGGCCCCACCGCCCGGGCGGGCCGGTCAACGCGGCCAGCAGGAATCCGGCGACGGCCACCGGCACCGGGGCCAACCCGAGCAGCGGCGAGCGGGCCAGGCCGTCCTCGGCGACCAGGTACGAGGTACCGGTGCGGGCCAGCGCCGGGGCGAGCGCCACCATCCCGGCCAGCAGCAGTGCCGGACCGGCCAGCAGCCAGGCCCGGGCGCCGCCGGGGCCGGCCGGCGCGGTGGGCAGCGCCGTACCGAGCAGGAACAGCGTCACCGCGACGGCGCTGAGCAACCAGGCCAGCCAGTCGCCCCGCCAGACCAGGTCGTGGGTGTCCAGCAACGCGTGTACGGCCGCGTTGACCGCCAGCCCCAGCGCCAGCCCCGGCACCGGCCGGTCGGTGCTGGCGGCGACGCCGAGGAGCCAGACCAGCCCGGCGAGCAGCCCGGCGGTGGCCAACCAGAGCTGCGGACGCCCGCCGGGAGTGGCGGTGAGCGCAAGCCGGGCGGCAGCCAGCACAACGGCCGCGACGACGGTGACCGGGCGGACGCCCACCCGGCGGACCAGCGCCGGTGCGGCCAGCGCGAGCACGAACCAGCCCAGGGCGAACGCGCCCATCAGCTCGGCCGGAGTGGACGCGGCCTGGCCGAAGATGGTGATGATGCCGGGCAGCCAGACCCGCAGCACGTCGATGAACAGGATGACGCCCAGCGCGAGCGATCCGGTGGTCAGCAGGCGGTAGCGCACCGGCGCCCTCTTCCCGTCGACGGGCCGGCCGAGGGGGCCGGCACGGCGATTCTGCGCGTGCCGGCCGGCCCGGTCAACGGGTCGGTGACGGCGAAAGGGCGCCCACCCTACGGGTGGACGCCCTTTCGTGACGGTCGATCAGCGCTTGCTGGCCGCCTTCTTGGCCGGAGCCTTCTTCGCCGGGGCCTTCTTGGCCGCCGCGCTCTTGCTCGCCGCCGCGGTGGTCTTCTTCGCCGCGGTGGATCTGGTCGCCGCGGTGGTCTTCTTCGCCGCGGCGGTCTTCTTGCTGGCGGACGTCTTGGTCGCCGTGGTGCTCTTGGTCGCCTTGGCCGGGGCGGTCTTCTTGCTGGCGGCCGTCTTGGTCGCCGTGGCGGTCTTGGCCGCCTTGGCCGGGGCGGTCTTCTTGGTGGCCGCCTTGGCTGCGGTGGCCTTGGTGCCCGCTGCCTTGGTGCCTGCCGCCTTGGTGCCTGCCGCCTTGGTGCCCGCCGCCTTGGTGCCGGCGGCCTTGGTTGTGGTGGTGGCGGTCTTCTTCGCCGCCGCCGCGACCTTCGGCACCTTGCCGCTGGCCACCATCTCCTTGAACCCAGCGCCGGGGCGGAAGGTCGGCACGGACGTCTTCTTGACCTTCACCGCCTCGCCGGTACGCGGGTTGCGCGCTGTTCGCGCGCCACGCACACGCTTTTCGAATGCTCCGAATCCGGTGATCGCCACCTTCTCGCCCTTGGTAACCGCCGCCTGGACCTCGGTGAGGACCGCCTCGAGGGCGTTCGTCGCCGTCTTCCGGTCCCCCAGGCGAACGGCGAGCGCCTCGATGAGCTCGGCCTTGTTCACGACTTCCTCCCGATTGTGCAACTGACTCGACGCGAGCCATTCTGCGCGCACGGTATGCCCTGTGCTGCCGGGACACAAACATTCGGTAGAAAAAAGCCCTTGTGTCGTAACGGATTCACCCCCACCGGTTGCCCCGATGGGGGTGGAATCCAGTGTGCGGTCGGGCGTACGGCTATGCCACCGAGGGCAGGAACGGCAGTCGGCCTGTCTCGTAGGCGTCGATGTCGGCGGCGTGCCGAAGGGTGAGTCCAATGTCGTCCAGGCCCTCCAGCAACCGCCACCTGCTGAAGTCGTCCAGCGGGAATGACCAGGTGAGATCCCCGGCCCGGAGCTGACGGGCGGTCAGGTCGACGGTGATCTGGGTGCTCGGATCCGCCTCGATCAGGCCCCACAACTCTTCGACGGCTTTCAATTCCAACTCGACCGGCAGCAGACCCTCCTTGAGTGCGTTGCCGCGGAAGATGTCGCCGAAGCGCGGGGCCACCACCGCGCGGAAGCCCCAGTCCCGCAAGGCCCAGACGGCGTGCTCACGGGAGGAGCCGGTGCCGAACTCCGGGCCGGCGATGAGGATCGACGCTCCGGAATACGTTTGATCGTTGAGAACGAATGCCGGATCTTCCCGCCAAGCGCTGAACAGCCCGTCGGCGAAACCGGTCCGGGTCACCCGCTTGAGGTACACGGCCGGGATGATCTGGTCGGTGTCCACGTTGGAGCGGCGCAGCGGCACGGCCGTCCCGGTGTGGGTGGTGAACGACTCCATCGGTCGGGTCCCTTCTACAGGTCGGCGGGGGCGGCCAGCCGGCCAACCACGGCGGTGGCAGCGGCGACCGGCGGGGAAACCAGGTGGGTACGCCCACCCCGGCCCTGACGGCCCTCGAAGTTGCGGTTGGAGGTGGAGGCGGACCGCTCGCCCGGCTTCAGCGTGTCGGGGTTCATCCCCAGGCACATCGAGCAGCCGGCGAACCGCCACTCGGCGCCGGCGTCGGCGAAGACCTTGTCCAGCCCCTCGGCCTCAGCGGCCTCCCGCACGGCGGCGGAGCCGGGTACCACGAGCATCCGGACCCCGTCGGCGACCCTGTGGCCGCGCAGCACGTCGGCGGCGGCCCGCAGGTCCTCCAGCCGGCCGTTGGTACAGGAACCCACGAAGACCACGTCAATGGGCAGCTCGCGCAACGGGACGCCGGGACGCAGGTCCATGTACTCCAGCGCCCGGCGGGCCGCGGCGCGCTCCGAGTCGGTGGCGAACTCCTCCGGGTCCGGCACCGGCGCGCTCAGCGGCGCGCCCTGCCCGGGGTTGGTGCCCCAGGTGACGAACGGGGTGATCTGGCTGGCGTCCAGGGTCACCTCGGCGTCGAAGCGCGCGCCCTCGTCGGTGGGCAGCGTCCGCCACCACGCCACCGCGGCGTCCCAGTCCGCGCCGTGCGGCGCGTTCGGCCGACCCTTGAGGTACGCGAAGGTGGTCTCGTCCGGCGCGATCATGCCGGCCTTGGCGCCCCACTCGATGGACATGTTGGCGATCGTCATCCGCCCCTCCATGGAGAGCGAGCGGATGGCCTCACCGCGGTACTCGACGATGTGCCCGCGACCGCCGCCGGTGCCGACCTGCGTGATCAGCGCGAGCACCAGGTCCTTGGCGGTGACCCCGGGGGCGAGTCGGCCGGTGACGTTCACGGCCATGGTCTTCGGCCGGCTCTGCGGCAGCGTCTGGGTGGCCAGCACGTGCTCCACCTCGCTGGTGCCGATGCCGAAGGCGAGCGCGCCGAACGCGCCGTGGGTGGCGGTGTGCGAGTCGCCGCAGACGATCGTCAGGCCCGGCTGGGTGAGCCCGAGCTGCGGGCCGATCACGTGCACGATGCCCTGGTTGTCGTCGCCGAGCGGGTGCAGCCGCACGCCGAACTCGGCGCAGTTGCGGCGCAGCGTCTCGATCTGCGTACGCGACGTGGGATCCGCGATGGTGAGCAGGTCACCACGGCGGAGCCGGAACGCCGGATCGGCGTACCCGGTCGGGGTGTTGTGGTCCTCGGTCGCGAGCGTCAGGTCGGTACGGCGCACCCGGCGCCCGGCGAGCCGCAGCCCGTCGAACGCCTGCGGGCTGGTCACCTCGTGCAGCAGGTGCAGGTCGATGAAGAGCAGGTCCGGCTCACCAGCGGCGGACCGTACGACGTGCGCGTCCCAGACCTTCTCGGCCAGGGTCCTCGGCTCAGGAGTGACTCCCACCATCTGGACATCCTAAATTCTGGGAGGTAAGTTTCGGCTTGTGGGACACAGTATGAGCGGTGTCGGCGTTCTCGACAAGGCGGTGGTCATCCTGGCCGCCTGTGTCGACGGCGCCAGCCTGGCCGAACTCGTTGAACGTACGAAGCTGCCCCGGGCCACCGCACACCGGCTGGCACAGGCACTGGAGATCCACC
Source organism: Micromonospora sp. NBC_00858 (assembly GCF_045207365.1). NCBI lineage: Bacteria > Bacillati > Actinomycetota > Actinomycetes > Micromonosporales > Micromonosporaceae > Micromonospora > Micromonospora sp. NBC_00858. The sequence continues at coordinate 4,917,983 of NZ_CP108828.1, forward strand.
GGATGCTGGTCCGGGACACCCAGGGTCGCTGGCGGCCCGGCCCCCGGTTGGGTGAGCTGGCCAACGCCGCGCCGGACGTCCTGCTGACCGCCGCCGAGCCGTTGCTGGCCGCGCTGCGCGACGCCACCGGCGAGAGCGCACAGTTGTACCTGCGCCGCGCCGACGAGCGGATCTGCGTAGCGGCGGCGGAGCGCGCCAGTGGCCTGCGGGACACCGTTCCGGTCGGCTCGGTGCTGCCGATGACCGCCGGTTCGGCGGCTCAGATCCTGCTCGCTTGGGAGCCGCCGGAGGCGGTGATGCCGCTGCTGCCGCGCAGCAAGTTCACCGGCCGCACCCTTGCCGAGGTACGCCGCCGTGGCTGGGCGCAGAGCGTCGCCGAGCGTGAGGCCGGTGTGGCGAGCGTCTCCGCCCCGATCCGCGACCGCACCGGCCGGGTGATCGCCTCGGTCAGCATCTCCGGCCCGATCGAGCGCCTCGGCCGCCGCCCCGGCGAACGTCACGCCATGGCGGTGGTGCGAGCCGGCCAACGCCTCTCCGGCCTCTGACCGACGCGTGATCATGAAGTTGGCGTCACCCGCACCGGCGTGTCGCACCGCTAACTTCATGATCAACGTGGGTGGGTGGGGGTGGGACGGGAAAGGCTCGTCTCGCGCAGCGAGACGAGCCTTTGGTTTGTAGCCCCGACCGGATTCGAACCGGCGCTACCGCCTTGAGAGGGCGGCGTCCTGGGCCACTAGACGACGGGGCCAGAACTTTCCTGCTTCACCGCCCTCGCGGGCGGTGCGGCTGTAGTCTAGCGGCACCGCACCCGGGGGTGAGCCCGGGGTGCGGGGCGGCCGGCGCACTCCGCTGGACACGAAACAGCCCGCCTCACCAGGTGAGACGGGCTGTGCACAGATGTAGCCCCGACCGGATTCGAACCGGCGCTACCGCCTTGAGAGGGCGGCGTCCTGGGCCACTAGACGACGGGGCCAGAACTAATTCTGCTCCTCAGCCCTCGCGGGCGGAGGAGCTGCACTCTACCAGAGACCACTCTCCGCCCCCGAAGGGGCGGAGTCGAACTCCGTCAGAATCCAGCGTTCCGGGATTCTCGCGAATCCCAGCTGCGCTGGGGTACCAGGACTCGAACCTAGACTAACTGAACCAGAATCAGTCGGGCTGCCAATTACCCCATACCCCATTGGCCCCTTGCGGCGCCGGGAGTGAACATTACCCTCCCGGTGCCGGCAGGCCAAATCCGATCCCCCCGAACCACGCGTGAGCTGTGGAAACAGGGGCATCGCGCGGATCAGGCGACGGGGACCACGGTGTTGCTGAGTTCGCCGATGCCCTCGATCCGCACGGTGACGGTATCCCCCTCGACGAGCGGGCTAACCCCCGCCGGGGTGCCGGTGAGCACCACGTCGCCGGGCAGCAGAGTCATCACATGCGAGATGTACGACACCAGGCCCGGCACGTCGAAGACCATGTCCTTCGTCCGGCCGAGCTGGCGTACCTCCATCTCCTCCGGGTTGCGGCCCACCTCACACCGGATCTCCAGGTCGGAGACGTCCAGGCCGGTGGTGATCCACGGACCGATCGGGCAGAACGAGTCGAAGCCCTTGGCCCGGGTCCACTGCCCGTCCGAGCGCTGGAGGTCCCGGGCGGTGACGTCGTTGGCGCAGGTGTAGCCGAAGATGGCGCGCTCGGCGGCGGCCCGGTCGGCCCGGCGCGCCCCCGGCGCGCCGATCACCACCGCCAGCTCCGCCTCGTGCTCGACCTGCTTGGAGAAGATCGGCAGCCGGATGGCGTCCCGGGGGCCGATCACCGAGGTGGACGGCTTGAGGAAGAGCAACGGCTCCTTGGGCACCTCGCTGCCGTGCTCGGCGGCGTGTTCGGCGTAGTTGCGACCCACGCAGACCACCTTGCTGGGCAGGATCGGCGAGAGCAGCCGGACGTCGGAGAGGGCCCAGCGGGCCCCACTGAAGGACAGTTGGCCGAACGGATGACCCTCGATCTCGGCGATGGTCAGGCCCTGCAGCCCAGCCTCCGCCTCGCCCTCGACGACCCCGAACGACATTCCCTTGGCATGAGCGAAACGAGCGATACGCACCTGGCCAATCTAGCCCCGTCGACGGGCCTGCCGGCCAGGACCGGCTGCTGGGTGTGCTCAACCCGTCAGGGCGGGGCACCCTACCCGAGGTGGCAACGGCCGGGGCGGACTTCCCGACTTCGTACCCGCACGGAGGGAGCCCGCCCCTAGCGTCGGCTCCGGAGGTTCGTTCGTATGCCTGCATCGACACGACACCACAGAGCCCTCGCAGTGTTCGTGCACTGCCTCGGCATCCTCGCCGCCGTGCCGGCCCTGCCGGCGGCGGCTCCGGAGGCGGCGGCCGCGCCACGACCACCGGCCGTCACGCCACAACCAGCGGCAGCCACGCCACGACCGACGACGGCGGCCACGCCCGGTTCGGCGGCGGCCACGCTGCCACCGGTCACCAGCACGCCGCCACCGGTGGCGGTGGCCGCGCGGGCGCCCACGGCGACCGCGGAGCCAACACCACCCTCGGCCCCACCGGCGGTGGCGCCACCCGCCCGGGTACCGGCGTCGACGCCGCCGCCACCGGTCACGGTGGCGGTCGCCCCGGAGAGCAGCCCGGCGCCGCGGTACCGGATCCACGTGCGCAACGTGGGCAACTCGCCGGTCGACACCACCGTGCGCCAGGAGCTGCCACCCGGCTCGTCGGCCACCTCGATCAGCGCTGGCGGCCGGTCCACCCGGGCCGGCGGGTCCGCCGCAGAGGTGACCTGGCGGTTGAGGCTGCCTGCGCACAGCACCACCACGCTGGGCACCGCGCTCACCGCGACCGCGCCCGGCCAGCCGCTGACCGCGCCGGCCTGCGCGTTCACCAGCGACGGCAGCCGGCCGTACGACTGCGGCACGGCCACCTGGCAGGCGGCAGCGCCACCCCCGGCCAAGGTCACCGAGACACCGCCCTGGCAGCGGATCCCGGTGCTGCTGGCGGGAGCGGCCATCCTGCTGCTGCTCAGCGCCGGTCTGGTCTGGGTGTGGCGACGGCGGCGCGGGCGTCGGGTGACGGCCGCCGCCCTGGCCACCGGCGGCGGGCCAGACGCTGGACGGGGAACGATCTACCCGCGCCCGGCCGCACCCAGCCCGGCGAAGCGCCGGCGTACCCCGCCGGTCTGGTTGCTGGTGGGCGTTGCCGTGGCGGTGCTGGCCGGGGTGATCGGCGCGGCGGGGTGGACGGCGACCCAGCGGGTCGCGGCGATCGACACCCAGAAGCAGCCGACCAGCGGCGCGTGGATGGGCACCGGAGTCTCCGGGCCGGTTGGTGTGCCGCTACGCGAGTCGGCGTTCGAGTTCACCGTGTACGGGATGTCCTGCGGCTCGGCCGGCGCCGCCCGGCCGGCTGACGGGGGCGGTGCGGCTCCGGCCGCCGGTCGACGCTGCCAGGCCACCGTGGGCGTGCGCAACGTCACGGGCGACCACCAGCCCTGGCACGGTCAGCTGCAACGGGCCTACCTGCCCGGGGGACGCTGGGTGAGCACCGACGAGTCGGCCACCAGGGCGGCCAACCTCGGTCGGGACGTCTTCGCCGACCCGATGGCGGCGGGCAGCCGGGTGGTGCTCCCGCTGGTCTTCACCGTCGACGGTCGGGACCCGCCCCGGCAGTTGGAGCTGCGCAGCGGGGTGTTCTCCGCCGGCGTGCGGGTGGACATGCCCTGACCGGCGGGCGGGCGGCGGTCGTACCCTGGGGTCCGTGACCGCCGCCCTCGCCCCCGCCGTGCTCGACGTGGCGACCTGGCAGGCCCGCCGCCGGGCCCACGAGGAGCGGGTGGACGTCTGGCTGACCCCGCACCTGGCCCGCCGACGCCGCGGTGAGCGGCACCCGGTGAACGACTTCCTGTTCACCTACTACTCGCACCGTCCGGCCCAACTGCGTCGCTGGCACCCGGGCGCCGGGGTCGAGCTGCACGGCGCGGATCCGGCCGAGTTCGGCCGGGACTACCGCGCCACCACTGCCGGGGTCACCCTCGACACCGAGGCGGTACGCGCGCGGCGCGGCGAGTCGATCGGCTGGATCCGTTCGCTGCTGGCGGCCACCGCCGGGCGGGCGCCGCATTTCGGCTGCTTCGGGATGCACGAGTGGGCGATGGTCTACCGGCAGACCCGCGAGGAACTGCGGCACAACGCCTGGCCGTTGCGGCTGGACCCGGAACGGACCGCGGCGATCGTCGAGGAGCGGGGCGTGCGGTGCAGCCACTTCGACGCGTTCCGGTTCTTCACCCCGCCGGCCCGGCCGTTGAACCTGCTCACTCCGACCCGGGAGACCCAGCACGCGCACGAGCAACCGGGCTGCTTGCACGCCAACATGGATCTGTACAAGTGGGCGTACAAGCTCTCCCCGCTGGTCAGCTCGGAGCTGGTGGCCGATGCCTTCGCGCTGGCCCGGGAGATCCGCACGCTGGACATGCGGGCCAGCCCGTACGACCTGGCAGCGCTTGGTTGCCCCCCGGTACGGGTGGAGACGCCGGAGGGCCGGGCGGAGTACGCCGCCGCGCAGCGCGGGTTCGCCGACCGGGCCGCCGTGCTGCGCGACCGGCTGCTCGCGGCCGTTCCCGCCTGACCGGGGTCGGCCAGGTCAGCTCGCCGGGCGGGTACGCAGACCGTCGATGAGCAGCGCGACGACCGCGGCCAGGTCGTCGTCGAGGCCCGGCTCGCTCCACTCGGCGCGGTGGGCGGGATGGTGGAACCGGGCGGTGGCCTGCAACAGCGCCCGGCCGGCCACCGCCGGGTCGGGCACGCTGAACTCGCCGGCCGCCACCCCGTCCGCGACGATCAGGCTGAGCTGACCGGCGAGGACCTCCAAATGGTTGGCGACCACGCCCTCGGAGAGCGTGGCGAGCTGGTGGAAGTTGGTGAACAGCTCGGGGTCCTCCCGGGCGATCCGGCGCTTGGTGCCGCTCAGCTCGGCCAGCCAGCGGCGCAGCCGTTGCGGGGCCGGGCCGGGCCCGGTGGCAACCTCGATCAGCGGGGTGGAGACCCGGGCCAACCAGCGGTCGGCGACCGCCTCGCGCAGCGCGGCCTTGCTGGCGAAGTGCCGGTAGACGCTGCCGTGGCTCACGCCCAGCGCGCGGGCGACGTCCAGCACGGTGGCCTTGGCCGGCCCGTACCGGCGCAGCACCTCCTCGGCGGTGTCGAGGATGCGGTCGGCCGTCAGGGCGGTGGCGTCGCTCATCACCCCAGCCTCCCTGACCGCGCGGACGGCCGTGGCGCGGCCCCCGGCCGGCGGTCGCGCCACGGCCGGGCGGTCATGCCCGCTCGCTGTCCAGGAACGCCATCTGCGCCTCGTCGTAGCGCGTGCCGGCTGCCGCGCCGGCCGGGACGGCGGCCTCGATCGCGGCCAGGTCCGCCTCGGTCAGGGTGACCGCCGCAGCGCCCAGGGCCTCGGTGAGCCGGTCCCGGCTGCGGGCACCGATCAGGGGCACGATGCTCTCGCCCCGGGCGAGCACCCAGGCGATGGCGATCTGCGCCACGGTGACCCCCCGGGCCTCGGCGATGGCGCGCAGGGCGTCCACCAGGGCCAGGTTGCGGTCCAGGTTGGCGCCGGAGAACCGGGGCAGGTGGCTCCGGAAGTCGGTGCCTGCGGTCTCCCGCCGCGCCGTCCAGTGGCCGCTGATCAGCCCGCGGGACAGCACCCCGTAGGCGGTGATCCCGACGCCCAGCTCGCGGGCCGTCGGCAGGATCTCGGACTCCGGGTTGCGGGAGATCAGCGAGTACTCGATCTGGAGGTCGGTGATCGGGTGCACGGCGTGCGCCCGGCGCAGCGTCTCCGCGCTCACCTCGGACAGACCGATGTGCCGGATGTGGCCGGCCTTGACCAGCTCGGCCAGGGTGCCCACCACGTCCTCCACCGGCACGTCCGGGGAGAGCCGGGCCGGGCGGTAGATGTCGACGTGGTCGGTGCCGAGCCGGCGCAGGGTGTACGCCAGGAAGTTCTTGATCGCGGCGGGTCGGACGTCGATGCCGTTCCAGCCGCCGTCGGCGTCGCGCAGGGCGCCGAACTTGACGCTGATCACGGCGTTGTCGCGGTTGCGGCCGCGCAGCGCGTCGCGCAGCAGCAGCTCGTTGTGACCCATGCCGTAGAAGTCGCCGGTGTCGAGGAGGGTGATGCCGGCGTCCAGTGCGGCGTGGATGGTGGCGATGCTCTCGGCCTCGTCGGCGGCGCCGTAGAGGTCCGACATGCCCATCAGGCCGAGCCCGAGGGCCGAGACGGCCGGGCCGGTGGTGCCGAGGGTGCGGGTGTCCATGGGGTGTTCCTCTCACCTGGGTTGCCCGGCCAGCGTACATCCTTTGACTGACAGATTCCAGATTCTGTCAGCCGATAGCCCAAGAGGCTCCCGCTCGGACTGGAGATGCGTTGGTGGTCGTTACTCGCCGTCGGTCCGGCGGTCGCGCTTGCGCTGGGACTGACGCTTCTTCTCGGCCAGCCGGCGCTCCTTGGCGCCCCGGGACGGACGGGTCGGCCGGCGCGGCGGTGGCGGGGGCGACGCGGCCTCCCGCAACAACGCGAGCATCCGCTCGCGGGCGGCCTCCCGGTTGGCCAGCTGCGCCCGGTGTTCACTGGCGGCGATCGTCAGCACCCCGTCCACCAGGCGGTTGGCCAGCCGGGCCAGCGCCCGCGACCGGACCGACTCGGGCACGGCCGGAGAGTTGGCCAGGTCGTAGCTCAACTCCACCCGGGAGTCGGCGGTGTTCACGCCCTGCCCACCCGGCCCGGACGAACGGGAGAAGCGTTCCCGCAGCTCCCCGGCAGGGACGACCCACCGGTCGGTCACCCGCAGTCCGTCGTCCACGCCCCGAGGCTAACCCCCACCGGCGTTCCCGGGGTCAGCGGTGCGGCGGTTCACTCTGCGTCGCTGACGGGCTGGGCGCCGGGCCTGCGGTCTCCTCGTCCGAGCCGACCGCGGCGTACGCCACCGCGCCGAAGAGCAGCAGCCCGATCACCGCGGCCTTCACGGCGACCCCGCGGATCAGCAGCCAGGCGCCACGGCGGGCACCCGGCACCGATTTCTTGACGGTCTGGTAATCGCTCCACCCACGCCGCGCGCGGGTGTACGCCGACCCCACTGCACATCCGATGACCAGGCCCACCAGCAGGAGGACCGTGAGAAGAGGACGCTCCACCTCCGCCAGTATCCATACCGAGCGTAATATTTCCATGGCCCGATGCTCTCCGGCCGGATATCCGACACTGCCCGTGATCCCAGCGGCCACCTCCGGGCAGTCCGTGCAGCTCAGCCGCCCTTGCCGATGATCGTGTCGGCGGTCTGCTGCACCTGCTCGATCGGGATGGCGAAACCGATGCCGATTGATCCATTGCCGTCGATGGTGGCGATCGCGGTGTTCACCCCGACCACCTCACCGCGGGCGTTGACCAGCGGCCCGCCCGAGTTACCGGGATTGATGGAGGCGTCGGTCTGCACCGCGCTGTGCCGGTTGTTGCCCAACCGCACCTGACGGTCCAACGCACTGACGATGCCCGCGGTGACCGTCCCGGACAGACCGAGCGGCGAGCCCACCGCGAGCACCGGCTCACCGACCCGGGTCGCCCCCGGCTTGGCCAGCGGCAACGGGGCGAGCCCGGCCGACGGTGGCACCTTCAGCACCGCCAGGTCGCTGCGCGGTTCCCGGCCGACCACCTCGGCGGCGAACCGGCGGCCGTCGGGCAGCTCCACCGTCACCGGTCCGCCACCGCCCTTGGCCAGGATGTGGTCGTTGGTGATCAGGTGCTGCTCGTCGTCCACAGCGAAGCCGGAGCCGGTCGCGGAGCCGCCGTTCGCGCCAGCGAGCACCGACACCACTCCGGGCACGGTTCGCTGGGCGGCGGTGACCAACTCCGCCGGCACCGGGGCGGCGGACGCCGCGGCCTCGCCCGGGACGCCGTCCCGGCTGGCCACCACGCCACCGGCCACCGCCCCGGAGACGGCGGAGAGCGCCACCACCGCCAGCGCGGCGAGCAGGCGGCCCGGCCGCCGCCCGCCAGGCTCCCGGCCGGAACCGGGCGCGTCCCACCACCCGCGCCCGTCCGGGTCGAGCTCCGGCGAGATGAACCAGGGACCGCGCGGTTCGCCCAGTCCGGTCTGCACTGCCATGCGTACTCCTTCCGGTCGAAGTCCGTTGCGCGGCGGGGTCAGGGCAGCCGGGAGAACCAGCGCATCGAGCCGGCGGCGGCGCCCATCGCGAAGACCAGGCCGAGGCCGATGAACCGGGCCGAGACGTCCTGCCGCTCGGTGCGGTAGCCGACCGAGCTGCCGATGTCGTCGTAGACGGCGCGCAGCTCTTCGGTGGTGCTGGCCTCGTGGAACATGCCGCCGGTCTCGTCGGCGACCGCCTTGAGGGTCTGCCCGTCGACCGGCACCTGGATCGGCCGCCCGCCCCTGTCCACGAACCCGGACGGGGTGCCGAAGGAGATGGCGTGCACCGGCACCTCCGCCGCCACCGCGTCCGCCGCCGCCTCCATCGGATCCATCCCGGAGGTGTTCGCCCCGTCGGAGAGCAGGATGATCCGGGCCGGCGGCGGCTCCTTCGCGGCCTGGCTGTCCAAGCCCTTGACCGCACCGAGCGAGGTGTTGATGGCCTCGCCGATGGCGGTGCCCTGCACCCCGGTCACCCCCTCGGCGAGCCGGCCGATCCCGTCCTCCAGGGCGTCCCGGTCGGTGCCGGGTGGCACCAGCACGGCCGCGCTGCCGGCGAACGCGACCAGACCCACGTTGAACTCGTCGGGCAGACCCTCGACGAAGCGCCGGGCCGCCTGCTTGGCCGCGGCCAGCCGGTCCGGCTCCACGTCGGTGGCGAGCATGGAGGTGGACACGTCGACGGCCACCATCACCGTCGCCCGTTCCCGGGGCACCTGGACCTCGGCGGTGGGCCGGGCGAAGCCGACCACCAGCAGCGCCAGCATGGCCAGGAACAGCCCGGCCGGTACGTGCCGGCGCCAGGCCGGCCGCTCCGGCGCCACCCGGTCCAGCAGTCGCAGGTTGGTGAAGCGGACCGCGTACCGGCTGCGTCTGCGCTGCATCACCAGGTACGCGACGACCAGGGCGAGCACGCCGAGCAGCAGCCAGAGCCGCAGCGGCGACTGCCAGATCACGCGGCACCTCCCCGGGCGACACCGGCCGGCGCGGCGGCCAGCCGGCGCTGGGCGTGCACGTGCCGGACGATGTCCGCACTCCAGTCCCGGTCGGTGCGCAGCGCCAGGTGGGTGGCCGCACTGCGGCGCAGCGCCTGGTGGACCTGGTCACGCTGGGCGGCTGCGGCCTCGGCGTACCGCTCCCGCAGCCGACGGTCCGATGTGCACACCTCCCGGCGGCGGCCGGTCTCCGGGTCGACCAGGGTGATCAGGCCGACGTCCGGCAGCTCCAGCTCACGCGGGTCGGTCACCTCGATCGCCAGCACCTGGTGCCGGGCGGCCAGCCGGCGCAGGGTCCGTTCCCAGGGCGGCGGCTCACCGGGGTCGTCGGGCAGGCCGTCGAGGAAGTCGGAGACCACCACGACCAGACCGCGTCGGTTGGCGACCCGGTGCAGCGCGGCGAGCCCGTCGGTCAGCTCCGGCGGCCCGACCGGCACCGACACCCCCACCGACGGCATCCGCCCGGGCCGGTCGTCGGGCCCGGTGGCGCGCGGGGCGGCCAGTAGCGCGCGGAGCAGACCGAGCAGATGGGTACGCCCAGTCCGGGCCGGAAAGCGGCGTACCCCGTCGGCGCGCAGCACCTGAGCACCGAGCCGGTTGCCGACACCGGCGGTCAGGAAGCCGATCGCAGCGACCGCGGCGACCGCCAACTCCCGTTTGTCCAGGTCGGCGGTGCCGAACTCCATGCTGGCGCTGGCGTCGACCAACAGCCAGGTGGTCAGTTCACGGTCGGCGTCGACCTGCCGGACGTGCGGCACGGCGGTTCGGGCCGTCACCGCCCAGTCCATCCGGCGGACCTCGTCCTCGCCCGGCCGGTACTCCCGACTGCCGGCGGGTTCGCTGCCCGGCCCGGGCAGCAGGCCGCGGTACTGGCCGTGCAGCAGGCCGTTCAGCCGGCGGGTGACGGTCAGCTCCAGGCGGCGCAGCCGCTGGTCCGGAGCCAGTTCGGCCAGGCCGGGGTCCGCCGGCACAGCGACCGGCGTGGTGCTCGCGCGCCTCATGCCGCGGCCAGATCCTGGGTCTGCTGCGGATGCCCGGTGGCCATCCTGGGCGGTGGCACCGCCTCCACCAGCCGGCGGACCACGGTCTCGGCCGACACCCCGTCGGCCACGGCGTCGAAGGAGAGCACCAGCCGGTGGGCGAGGACGTCCACGGCCAGTTCGCGGACGTCCTCGGGCAGCACGTACTCCCGCCCACGCAGCAGTGCCTGTGCCCGGGCGGCCGCGACGAGGCCGAGGGTGGCGCGTGGACTGGCCCCGTACGCGAGCAGCGGCGCGAGCTCCTGCAACCCGAACCGGCCCGGATCACGGGTGGCGAGGATGAGCCGGACCACGTACTCGGCCAACGCGTGGTGGACGAAGACCCGCTCCGCCCGGGCCTGGAGGTCCAGCAGCCGTTGCGCGTCGAGCACCCGGCGCGGGCTCGGCCGGTCGGTGCTCATCCGGTAGAGGATGGCCAGTTCGTCGGCGTCGCTCGGGTAGTCCACCACCACCTTCATCAGGAACCGGTCCCGCTGCGCCTCCGGGAGCTGGTAGACCCCCTCGGATTCGATCGGGTTCTGGGTGGCCAGCACCAGGAACGGCGCCGGGACCGGCCAGCTCCGCCCGCCGATGGAGACCTGCCGCTCGGCCATCGCCTCCAGCAGCGCCGACTGGACCTTGGCCGGGGCTCGGTTGATCTCGTCGGCCAGCACCAGGTTGGCCATGATCGGGCCGAGCTCGATGTCGAAGGTCTCCTTGGAGGCCCGGTAGATCCGGGTGCCGACGATGTCCGAGGGAACCAGGTCCGGAGTGAACTGGATCCGGGAGAAGGTGCCGCCGACCACGGTGGCGAGGGTCTGCGCGGCCAGCGTCTTGGCCACGCCGGGGACTCCCTCCAGGAGGCAGTGGCCATTGGCGACCAGGGCGGTGAGCAGGCGCTCGACGAGCCGATCCTGCCCCACGATCACGCGTTTGACCTCGAAGAGGGTCTGTTCCAGCTCGACGCCGGTCGGCTCGGGATCGACCGAGCTGGGCATGCTGGCCAGGGTGTCCGAGATGTCCGTCACGGTGCTTGCTTCCCGGGCGGCGGCCCGGCAAACGTCGGATTATCGGCGCCGAAGCCTCCGAGGTGGGCGGGGTCGGGATGAACTGCCCGGTCGGGGGACAACATCCCGGGATGGCATGAGCCACGCGACGTGCCGCAGACCGGACGCCGTCAGCCCCGACCGGTGGCGGTCGCTGTTGATCGACTCGGTGTCGGCGATATCGCGGTGTCCCGGTGCGGGGATGCCCCGATGTCGGTGATCTGGAGTTGACCATCGCCATGAACCGGCGGCTGCAGGACGAACCGGGTGCCGGCCCCGCGTGGGGCCGGCACCCGTGCCGTCAGGCGGTGTGGATGACCAGGTGGAAGCCCAGGTCGACCGGGGTACCGGCCGAGTTGCGGGTCTGGATGAAGACCGCGTTCGGTGTGCTCAGCCGCGGTGCGACCGAGATCTCGCCGCCCGCCGGGACGCAGCAGGCGTCACCGCGGCCGAGGGTGGCCACGAAGACACCAGCGGTGACGGTGTAACCGACCTGGACCTCGTACTGGCCGGGGCCGTACTTGATCACGGTGCCGACGCCGCGCACCTTGGTGCCGTTGGCGTTGACGACGACGATGCTGGTGGTCGCGATGAGCGTCGAGTTGGCCTTCAGCGCGGCGCGGGCCTTGCGGGCGGATTCCGCCGTCACCGGCGGCTGGGCGTTCGTGCCGCGCGCAGCCGGCTGGACGGCCTCCTGCGTCGCCTTCGCCGACGGCTGTGCGACGGCGATGCCCCCACCGGCCAGGCTGAGCGCCAGAACGGCGAACGTAATCGCTGCCGCCTTGCGTCGGAAAGATGTTTTCATGACAGGTCCCCCTTGTGTGACCGTGCGGATTCGGCCGACCCGCGGGGCGGGACGGATGACTGCCTATAAATAGGTGGACGACGACAATGGGACCGGAAAAAGGTCTCTCACGCGCACCTGGTGAGGTTGATTTCTCAACGATCGAGATCCGGCCTGAGCTGGGCTTACTACTCAGAGTTGCGTCGTTTAGGCCAGGTGGAACGTAGCATCGCAAAAAGCTGAGCGTCAATAGTTGATCTGACCTTAGGGAGTTGTCGGCCAGCCGTCAGATAATTGTGAAATGTGAGCGGATAACAGTTCACGAAATGGCGCGACGAGTTCCGCTAGGCTGACCGCCGTGATCGTCGACGCTCCCCCCGGTCCGACCCGACGCCGCGCCGACCGGCTCGGCACGGTGCTCTGCTGGTTGGTGGTCGTCCCGACGACCGCCTGGGCCGCCGCCCGGCTGGCCGGCCTGGACCGGGGGCCGCTGGTGCAGGCGCTCGCCTTCACCCCGTACGTCGCGGGCTGGAGTGTGCTGGCCCTGGCCCTCACCCTCGCGCTGCGGCGCTGGTGGCCGGCGGCGATCGCGGCGCTGACCGCGGTGGCGCTGCTCGGCGTGGTCGCACCCCGGGCACTGGCCGCCCCGCAGCCGGCGGCGGGTGGGCCGACCGTGCGGCTGCTCACCGCCAACCTGCTCGCCGGCTCCGCCGACCCGCGGACGCTGGTCGAACTGGTCCGGCAGCATCGGGTGGACGTGCTCACCGTGCAGGAGTTCACCCCGGACGCGCAGGCCGCCCTGGACCGGCTCGGCCTCGACCAACTGCTGCCCCACCGCCAGCTCAACCCGCAGATCGGCACACCCGGGTCCGGGCTCTACTCGCGGTGGCCGATCACCGACGCCGGCATCCGGCACAACCTCGAAGGGTGGGGCTTCAGTCAGGCGTACGGCACGCTGGTCGTGCCCGGCGCGCCCCCGGTCCGCGTCGAGTCGGCCCACCCCTCGGCGCCGTACGCGCTGGACCAGGTCGACGCCTGGCGTACCGACCTGGCCGCGCAGCCACCGGCCACCCCGGACGGTGGCCTGCGGATCCTTGCCGGGGACTTCAACGCCACCCTCGACCACAGCCCGCTGCGAGCCCTGCTGCACACCGGCTACGTCGACGCCGCGGACGCCTCCGGGGAGGGGCTGACCGGCACCTGGGGCCCGTACGACGGCGACCTCATCCCGCCGGTCACCATCGACCACGTGCTGGTGGATCGCCGTATCGCGGTCCGCTCCGTCACGGTGCTCACCCTCCCCGCCACCGACCACCGACCCGTGCTGGCCACCCTCGCCCTCCCCACCCCCTGACCGCCCGCCCGCGATCCGGGGGCCGGCGTGGGTCAGACGGTGGTGGGGGCCAGGCCGTAGGTGAGGGCGTCCACGAGGGCGTGCCAGCTGGCCTCGACCACGTTGTGGTGCACGCCCACGGTGGTCCAGTCCCGGCCGTTGCCGTCGGCGGTCTCCAGCAGCACCCGGGTGACCGCGCCGGTGCCGTGGCTGCCCTCCAGGATGCGCACCTTGTAGTCGGCCAGCTCGAAGTCGCGCAGTTGCGGGTAGTGCCGCGTCAACCCCACTCGCAACGCCTCGTCCAGGGCGTTGACCGGGCCGTTGCCCTCGGCGGTCGCGATCACCCGCTCGCCGCGTACCCGGATCTTGACGGTCGCCTCGGAGACGACCGCGCCGTCCTCGCGGTGCTCGACCAACACCCGGTACGACTCCAGGGTGAACGGCCGGGCCGGCCGGCCCTCCGGCAGCTCGGAGCGGACCAGCAGCTCGAAGGAGGCGTCCGCGGCCTCGAAGGACCAGCCGCCCGCCTCCAACTCCTTGACCCGGTTGGTGACCCGGGTCAGGGCCTCCGGACGGCCGGCCAGATCCAGGCCCAGCTCACGGCTCTTGAGCTCGACGCTGGCCCGGCCGGCCATCTCGGTCACCAGGATCCGCATGTCGTTGCCCACCACCGACGGGTCCACGTGGTTGTAGAGCAACGGGTCGACCTTGATCGCGCTCGCGTGCAGCCCCGCCTTGTGAGCGAAAGCGGCGGCCCCGGCGTACGCCTGGTGGGTGTCGGGGGCGATGTTGGCGATCTCGGCGATGGCGTGCGAGACCCGCACCATCTGTTCCAGGCAGCCCTCCGGTAGGACCGGCATGCCCAGCTTGAGTTGGAGGTTGGCGACCACCGCGAAGAGGTCGGCGTTACCGGGGCGTTCGCCATACCCGTTGGCGGTGCCCTGGACGTGGCGGACGCCCGCCTCCACGGCGGCGATCGTGTTGGCGACCGCGCAGGCGGTGTCGTTCTGCGCGTGCATGCCGAGCAGCCCGGCGTCGACCCCGAGCCGTTGGGTCAGGTCGACGATCGCGGCGGTCACCTGGGAAGGCAGCATGCCTCCGTTGGTGTCGCAGAGCACCATCCGCTCGGCGCCAGCGGCCAGCGCGGTCTGCACCACGGCCGCGCCGTACGCCGGGTCGTGGCGGTAGCCGTCGAAGAAGTGTTCGCCGTCGACGAAGACCCGGCGGCCCTCGGCCACGAGGTGGGTGACCGTGTCGTGGATCATCGCCAGGTTCTCCGCGCCGGTGGTGCGCAACGCGCGCTCGACGTGCCGGATGTCGGCCTTGGCGACCAGCGCCACCGCCGGGGTCTGCGCGTCCAGCAGGCCGCGTACCTGGGGGTCGTCGGTGACCGCGACGCCGGCCTTGCGGGTGGCGCCGAACGCGACCAACACGGCGTGCCGCAGGTTGAGTTCGCTGCGCGCCCGGCGGAAGAACTCGGTGTCCTTGGGCACCGCGCCCGGCCAGCCGCCCTCGATGAAGCCGACGCCGAACTCGTCGAGCAACCGGGCCACCGCCAGCTTGTCGACCACCGAGTAGGTGAGCCCTTCGCGCTGGGCGCCGTCGCGCAACGTCGTGTCGAAGACCTGGAACGTCATCAGGATCCTTTCTGGGAGCAACAAAAAGACCTCCCGCGGGTGCGGGAGGTCTGCGCGCTCGGCGGAGGGGAGGGCCGGCGCGCTAGGTCGCAATAATCAGGGCGGTGCTGGTCACGATCACTACTGTGCCACCCCGCTCCTGTATTTGGGAGGAATAACCCACATGGCGGGACGCCGACGCAGGGTCGGTACGCCCCGACGGGCCGACGCCGCACCTGCGGTGTCGACCCCTCACCGTTTCCGGACCCCGGCGGCCGGGTAGCTCCTGCGGGGACGCACCCACCGACGCCGAGACGATCGGCGACAGTCAGGAGTGAACGGCATGGACAGGATCGATCCGCACGCCACCCACGCCGGGCCGGACCCGCTGCGCGGCGGCGACCAGGGCGCTGTGCCCGGCGGCGCGCCGGCCGGCACCTTCGACCCCTGGCGCTACCGGGATCAGGCCGGGGTGGCCGACGCCGACCTGGTCGGCTACAAGGTCGAGGCCATCGACGGCGGGATCGGCAAGATCGACAGCGCCAGCGACGAGGTGGACGGCAGCTACCTGGTGGTGGACACCGGCCCGTGGATCTTCGGCAAGAAGGTGATGCTGCCGGCCGGCACGGTCAACCAGGTCGACCACGACCAGCGCACCGTCTCCGTCGACCGGACCCGCGACCAGATCAAGGCCGCCCCGGAGTACGACGAGACCAGCCACAGCGACCCGAGCTACCGGGATCGGCTGGGCGGCTACTACGACGAGACGTACGGCGCACTCCCGCCCGGCACCGCACGGTAGCCGAACGGACCCGACGGCCGGTGGGGCACTGCCCCACCGGCCGTTACCGTGGCAGCGTGGACGCCATCGACGACAACCGACACATCTCGCTGCCCGCGACCTTCAACTTCCGCGACGTCGGTGGCTACGCCGGCCACGACGACCGGACCGTGTGCCGGGGCCGGCTCTACCGCTCCGACTCGCTGCACCGCCTCGACGAGCAGGACCGGGACGCGTTTGCCGCAATCGGCATCCGCACCGTCATCGACCTCCGTCGCCCGCAGGAGGTGGACCGGGACGGCCGGGTGCCGGCGTACCCGGGGCTGACCTACCGGCACATCCACCCGGAGCACGCGGACTGGGCCGGGCAGCCGCACGAGGAGGGTGCCAGCCTGGCCCGCTACCTCGCGGACCGGTACGCCGACCTGGCGCAGACCGGCACCGCCGGCCTGGCCGAGGCGGTGGGGCTGATCGCGGACTCCGCCAACGCCCCGGTGGTGGTGCACTGCGTGGCGGGCAAGGACCGCACCGGCATCGTCTGCGCGCTGACCCTTGCCGTGCTGGGCGTCGACGACGCCGACATCGTCTCGGACTACGCGCTGAGCGCGGAGGCGTCGGCCCGGTACAGCGCCTGGCTGGCCGCCACCACCACCAGCGGCAGGGTGGACGTGCCGGCACCGTTCCTGGCCTCGCCCGCCGAGGCGATGGAGATCTTCCTGGCCGAGCTGCGCGCGGGGCACGGCTCGGTCGAGGGGTACCTGCGCCACGCCGGGGTCACCGAGGCGCAGCTCACCGCCCTCCGCGACCACCTGCTCGACTAGCCCGCCGGTCGTCGGGGGCGATACCGCACGGTCATGGTGATGCCCGTGCGGTATCGCCCTCCGAACCGACCGTGTCGACCCGGCCGCGCCCACCCGTCCAGCCGGACCGGTGGGCGCGTGCGGGCGTCAGAGGACCCGGTGCACCCAGCCCTGCGGGTCGGCAGCCTTGCCCCGCTGGATGTCGACCAGCTGCTGGCGCAGCGCCATGGTGACCCGGCCGGGCTCACCGCCGCCGATCAGGAACTCGCCGTCCGGGAAGCGGACCCCGCCGATCGGGGTGATCACCGCGGCGGTGCCGCAGGCGAAGACCTCGCGGAGCCGGCCGCTGGCCGCGTCGGCCTGCCAGTCGGCGAACGTGACCGGCCGCTCCTCGACCCGGTGCCCGGCCGCGCCGGCCAGCGTGATGATCGCGTCCCGGGTGATACCCGGCAGGATCGTGCCGGTCAGCGGCGGGGTGACCACGGTGTCGTCGTCGTAGACGAAGAAGACGTTCATGCCGCCGAGCTCGTCGACGAACCGGCGCTCCACCGCGTCCAGGAAGACCACCTGGTCGCAGCCGGCCTCGATGGCCTCCGCCTGGGCCGCGAGTGACGCGGCGTAGTTGCCGCCGCACTTGGCCGCGCCGGTGCCGCCGGGCGCGGCCCGGGTGTAGTCCGGCGACACCCAGACGGTGACCGGCTTGATCCCGCCGGTGAAGTACGCGCCGACCGGCGAAGCGATCACCAGGTAGAGGTACTCGTTGGCCGGGCGGACGCCGAGGAAGACCTCGCTGGCATACATGAACGGCCGCAGGTAGAGGCTGCCGTCCTCGCCGGTCGGGATCCAGTCCCGGTCGACCTCGATGAGCTTGTGCAGCGAGTCGACGAAGACCTCGGGCGGTAGCGCCGGCATCGCCATCCGCTGCGCCGAGGTGGCGAACCGGGCGGCGTTGGCGTCCGGCCGGAACATCGTCACGCCACCGTCGGCGGTCCGGTACGCCTTCAACCCCTCGAAGATCTCCTGCGCGTAGTGCAGCACCGCGCTGGCCGGGTCCATCGGAATCGGCGCGCGCGCCTCCACCCGGGCGTCGTACCAGCCCTTGCCGTCGGCGTACCGGACGGTGACCATGTGGTCGGTGAAGACCCGGCCGAACCCGGGATTGACCAGCAGGGCGGCCCGGTCGGCGGCGGATACCGGCGCGGGATTCGGACGGATCTCGAAGTCGAGCTTGTCACCACCGCTCATCGCGCTGACCTCCCTGCGGGACAACGGCATGCGGGACCGCACACCGACATGGCTGTGCCAGAAACTTACCCCGAACGGTCGTTCAGCGGGTAGCGCCGCTCGGGGGCATAGGGAACCCCGGATGGCCCCTCGTCGGACCGACTGGCGGGTGGCGGGTCGGCCCCGGGGCGAGTCAGGCTACGGCGTGCGCGGCGAGCCGGTCGCCGACCTCGGCGGTACGCAGCGTCACGCCCGGGGTCCGGCCGGCAAGCTCGGCGGCAACCGCCGCGTTGACCCGGGTCGCGGCCTCGGCGTGCCCGAGCTGCTCCAGCAGCAGCGCGGCGGAGAGCACCGCGGCGACCGGGTCGGCGATGCCCTGCCCGGCGATGTCCGGCGCCGAGCCGTGCACCGGCTCGAACATGGAGGGGTACGCCCCCTCGGGGTTGATGCAGCCGCTGGCGGCCAACCCGATCCCGCCGGTGACCGCCGCGGCGATGTCGGTGAGGATGTCGCCGAACAGGTTGTCGGTGACCACCACGTCATAGCGCTGCGGCTGGGTGACCAGGAACATCGCGGCCGCGTCGACGTGCTGGTACTCGGTGGCGATGTCCGGGTGCTCGGCGGCGACCGCGTCGAAGGTACGCGCCCACAGCGACCCGGCGTGGGTGAGCACATTGGTCTTGTGCACCAGGGTGACCTTGCGCCGCTCCCGGCGACCGGCCCGGGCGAACGCGTCGCGGATCACCCGCTCCACGCCGTGCCGGGTGTTCAGGCTCTCCTCGGTGGCGACCTCGGCGGGGGTGTCCCGGTGCAGGGAACCGCCGGCCCCGGCGTAGAGACCCTCGGTGCCCTCGCGCACCACGACCAGGTCGACCTCGCCCGGCTTCACGTTGCCCAGCGGGCCGGCGACCCCGGGCCAGAGCCGCGACGGGCGCAGGTTGACGTACTGGTCGAAGGCGAACCGGAGCTTGAGCAGCAGGCCCCGCTCCAGCACTCCCGACGGAACGGTCGGGTCACCGACCGCGCCGAGCAGGATCGCGTCGTGCCCGGCCAGCTCGGCCAGGACCGAGTCGGGCAGCACCTCTCCGGTACGGTGCCAGCGGGCCGCTCCGAGGTCGTACTCGGTGGCCTGCACGCCGGGCAGCACGGCGTCGAGGACCTTGCGGGCCTGCGCGACCACCTCGGGCCCGATGCCGTCCCCGGCCACCACCGCGATCCGCGTCACGCCCGCACTCCTCTGTTCGACTGTCCCGTACCGGGCAACGGTACGTCGCCGTCCCGCCTCCCGGTACGGATCGTCCACAATCTGGGACACACCGATACACAGCACCCTCACAGGTGGGATCCATGGGCCAATCATCTCCGCTGCCTAACGTAGGGGTCAGCGGGTCAGGGGGGCCCGCGACACGGGGTCGCCGATGACGCGACGCCACACTGTGAGGGGCAGGTGCCATGCGCATCGACGAGCAGCCGCGGACCCGCTGGCCCGATCCGTCGGCCTTCCGGAACCGCCGGCCGGACCTGCGGCTGGGCCGCCGCCGCCAGCGGATCGATCCGGCCAGCGCCACCGAGGGCCGGATCGCCGTTCAGCACACCGTGCAGACCCCGACCGCCGAGTACACCCTGCTGCTCAACGCACCCGAGTGGCTCGGCCGCCGGGGCGTCGGCGAGGCACTGCGGGACAGCGTCGCCGAGCTGCGCGCCATCGACCTCACCTATGGCCCGAACCGGCCCGAGAGTCTGGTTTCCATGCTGCGCCGGGGCGAGATCAGTCCCGATTCGTACCCCCCACTGGCCGACCTGGTGGACCGCTGCACGGCGATGCGGGCCGCCACCGACGGGTGGTTCGACGCCTGGGCGGTGCCCGGCGGCTTCGACCCGGGCGGCCTGCTCGGGGGCTGGGCGGTGGAGCGCGCCGCCGCCCGGTTGCGCGCCGCGGGCATCCACGACTACGCCGTACTCACCGGTGCCGACCTGGTGGTCCGTGGCCACGCGCCACACGGCGGCCCGTGGCGGGTGGCGGTGCATCACCCGACCGCACCCGAACGCGCGCCGCTGGTGCTGGAGATGACCGCCGGAGCGGTCGGCACCTCCGGGGTGACCGGGCGCCAGGGACATGTGGTGGATCCGCACACCGGTGAGCCGGCCAGTCAGCTCGTCGCCGCCACCGTCGTCGGCCCCGACCTGACGGTCGCCGACGCCTACGCCACCGCGCTCTACGCCGCCGGCCCCACCGGCCTGTCCTGGTTCCGCGCCGGCTCCGACTACCGCGCACTCTTCGCCCACCGGCGCTGAACGGAACGTCGCCGCACCGGCCCGCCTCCCCGTGGCGCTGCGTCCGATTCGCACGTCGGCCGCCACTCGGGCCCGCGATCGGCCCCCACAGTCTCGGCAACGACCGTGGGGGCCGGTCAGCGACGAGTGCGCGTGGCTCGCACAATCGAGGGGTGCGGACCGGTCGGGCCGGACGTCGACCGCGCCACCCGAAGACGGGTCGGCGCCGCGAACTCGGCCAGTGACCGCAGTCGGTACGCTAGCGAATCGACGCAACTCGACGCAAGAGTCTCCACAGCGGACCGTCGAGACCGGAGTGTGGCGGATCGGCGATTGGCCTGCGGCGAGGCAGTTTCGACATGGTGAACGACGGATGGCACGCTGTCCGCCGTGAGTTTCGATCTGAGCGTGTGGGCCCTGGAGGACGGGGCGACGCCCGAGGACGTGCGGGCCGCGGTCGAGGGGTGCCGGCAAGGGCGGCACGTCGACCGATACCCGGACCCGCGAGTGGTCAGCTTCTATCGGGCGATCACCGCCTCCTACCCGGACCGGCACCCCGGCCCGGACAGCCCGTGGGCCGTGACGCCGCTGCACGCCGCCCACGACCACGTCGAGCTGAACCTGCACCCGACCTGTGCGGACCAGGTGCTGCTGGACATCGAGCGGCTGGCCGGCGAGCACGGGCTGATGCTCTTCGACCCGCAGGACGGCTCCGTCTACCCGCCCCCGGCCCGGCTGCCCGGCTGACCGGGCGGCAGGACACCCCACCACGGGTACGACGAGGGGCCCGGCGAATCGCCGGGCCCCCCGTAGTGCTGCCGTCGACTACTCGTCGCGCAGATCCGCGGCGCTGGCCGCCGTCGCGCCGATCGAGTCAGCCGCCGAGGTGAGCAGGTCGGCGCCGAGCGCCTGGTCGACGGTGAGCGTCATCAGCGTCTCGCCGCCCGCCTCGCGCCGGGCCACCTGCATGGCGGCGATGTTGATGCCCGACTCGCCGAGCAGGGTGCCGACGGTGCCGACGACACCGGGCCGGTCGGCGTAGCGCAGGAAGAGCAGGATGCCCTCCGCGCCGATCTCCACGTCGAAGCCGTCCACCTCGGTGAGCTTGAGGACGTCGCGAGCACCGGCGTGGGTGACCGTGCCGGAGACGCTGACCGTCCGGCCGTCCGGCAGCGCGCCGCGCACCGTGACCAGGGTGGGCTGCTCAGCCGTCTCGGCCAGGCTGGCCAGGGTGACCTCGACGCCACGCTCGGCGGCCAGGTGCGGGGCGTTGACGTAGGTGACCTGCTCCTCGACCACCGAGCTGAACAGGCCCTTGGTGGCGGCGAGCTTGAGCACCGACACGTCGTGGCTGACGATCTCGCCGCGAACCTCGACCGTGACGCTGGCGGCGACACCGCCGGCGACCGCGGTGAAGGCCCGGCCGAGCTTCTCGGCCAGCGGGAGCAGCGGCCGGACGTCCTCGGCGACCACGCCGCCGGCCTGCACGTTGACCGCGTCCGGGACGAACTCGCCCTGCAACGCCAGCTTCACGCTCCTGGCCACCGCCAGGCCGGCCTTGTCCTGCGCCTCGTGCGTGGAGGCGCCCAGGTGCGGGGTGGCCACCACGTTGTCGAAGGCGAACAGTGGCGAGGAGGTGCAGGGCTCCTTGCTGTACACGTCGACGCCGGCACCGGCGACCCGGCCCTCGGCGATGGCGTTCGCGAGCGCCTGCTCGTCGACCAGACCACCGCGGGCGGCGTTGACGATGCGGACGCCGGGCTTGACGATCGCCAGCTCCTTCTCACCGATCAGGCCCACCGTCTCCGGGGTCTTCGGCAGGTGGATGGAGATGAAGTCGCTCTCCCGCAGCAGCTCCTCCAGCCCGACCAGGCGTACGCCGAGCTGCGCCGCCCGCGCCGGCTGGATGTACGGGTCGTACGCGATCAGCCGGGTGCCGAACGCGGCGATGCGCTGCGCGAACAGCACACCGATGCGGCCGAGCCCGACCACGCCGACGGTCTTGCCCTGCACCTCGACGCCGGTGTACTTCGACCGCTTCCACTCCCCCGCCTTGAGCGCGGAACTGGCGCTCGCGGTGTTGCGGGCCACGGCGAGCAGCAGCGCGACGGCCTGCTCGGCGGCGGACACGATGTTCGAGGTGGGCGCGTTCACGACCATGACGCCGCGCGCGGTGGCGGCGGGCACCTCGACGTTGTCCAGCCCGATACCCGCCCGGGCGACCACCTTGAGTCGCGGCGCGGCGGCGATCGCCTCGGCGTCGATCTGGGTCGCGCTGCGCACGATGACGGCGTCGGCCTCGGAGAGCGCCGAGAGCAGGGCCGGACGGTCGGTGCCGTCGACGTGACGGACGTCGAAGTCGTAGGCGAGCACCTCGATGGCGGCGGGGGCGAGTTCTTCGGCGATCAGTACGACAGGATTCATCGGTCCTCGTAGAGGTCGTGTTTGCGATCGGCCCGGGCGGTAAGGCGCCGCACTGCGCCCTGCGCTGATCCGTGCCGTGGCCGTCAGGTGCCGGCTGCGCACCTACCCGCGATCGTAGGTGCCTCGCTGGTCGGCATGTTCCGGTCCGTGGGGTGAGGGCCCTCACACGCCGGGTCGGGCGACGGACATCGGGCGTTCACCTGACCGACATGGTTGCCCTGGCCAGCTACAACCGGAGGCACCAGCCCTCGGGGAGGAGCCGCCCGTGCCGCTCGTCATCCGCATCACGCTGCTCCGACAGCTGACCCGCGTCGATCTCGCGCGGTTCGGTCCGATGCTGGCCGAGGCGTTGGTCACCCGGTCCCAGCAGGTGAGCATCCGACGCGGTTTCGTGGTCCGGCGCACCGCCGCCGCGGACGAGGCGGTCGCGCTCTACCGGCGGCTGGTCCAGGGCCGGTCGGGCCGGCACGAGGTGGGGCTCGCGCGAGCGCTCGTCGCGCAGGGTTCGGTCCCCGACGACCGCACCGTGGCCTCCGCGCTCGACCAGGGCTGGGAGGCGATCGGGTACGTCGAGAACGCGACCGACCGAGACGGACTGGCCGTTCTGGCCGCAGCGCACCTGATGATGGCCAGCCTGCTCTCCCCCAGCGCCCCTCAGGACGCGCTGCCCCTTGCTGAGCAGGCCCGGGCGACATGGCTACGCTGCGCGCCGCTCGGCGTCCGAGAGCTGACGGGGCTGGCCCGGTCGCTCACCGTGCTCGGTAGCTGCCGGGCAGCGCTGGACGCGCCGGTCGAGGCGTTGGCCGCCCGGGAGGAGGCGGTCGAGACCTTCCGGCGGCTTCCCGCCTGGGCGCGGCTGCGGTACATGCCCGCCCGATTTGACGCGGTGACCGGGCTGGCCGAGTCCCTCGCCAGCGACGGCCGGTGGGCCGAGGCGCTGACGCTGACAGCGAACACCCGCGAGGATCTGACCTTCTGGGCCCGTTGGGAGCCGCTGCGGGCCCGGCCGGCGCTCGGCCGACTGCTGTTCGTGATCGCCACGTGCCGCTCAGAGCTCGGCGAACCGGAAGCGGCCGTGACGACGGCCGAGGAGGCGGTGGGGCACTTCCGTTGGCTGGCCGAGCACGATCCCGTCCGGTACGACCACTGGTTGGTCGCCGCGCTGCGCACGCTGGCCGGCATTCTCAAAGGCCTCGGCCGGTACGAGGAGGCAGCCTGGGCAGCCGGTGAGGCCAGGTCGATCGAGCGCGGCTGAGTAGCGCGCGCGGCCGCCCGGCCGTGTCTGGACGGCCGGGCGGTCGCGCCGCGACGTCAGGCGGTCTCGGTGATCGGCCGGTCGACCCAGCTCATCATGCCGCGCAGCTTCTTGCCGGTCTCCTCGATCGGGTGCGCCGCACCCTCGGCCTGCCACTTCTTGAAGTTGGGCCGGCCCGCCTCGTCCTCGGCAACCCACTCGCGGGCGAACTCGCCGGACTGGATCTCCCCGAGGATCTTGCGCATCTCGTCCTTGACGCGCGAGTCGATGACGCGCGGGCCACGGGAGAGGTCGCCGTACTCGGCGGTGTCGGAGATGCTGTAGCGCATCTTCGCGATGCCGCCCTCGTACATCAGGTCGACGATCAGCTTCAGCTCGTGCAGGCACTCGAAGTAGGCGACCTCCGGGGCGTAGCCCGCCTCGGTGAGCACCTCGAAACCGGTCTGCACCAGCGCCGCGGCACCACCGCAGAGCACCGCCTGCTCGCCGAAGAGGTCGGTCTCGGTCTCCTCGGTGAAGGTGGTCTTGATCGCGCCGGCGCGGGTGCCGCCGATCCCCTTGGCGTACGCGAGGGCGAGCGCGAGCGCGTTGCCGCTGGCGTCCTGCTCGACGGCGACCAGGCAGGGCACACCCTTGCCGTCGGCGTACTGCCGGCGGACCAGGTGGCCCGGGCCCTTCGGCGCGACCATCGCCACGTCCACCTCGGCCGGCGGCTTGATCAGCCCGTACCGGATGTTGAAGCCGTGACCGAAGAAGATCGCCTTGCCCGGGGCGAGGTGCGGCGCGATCGACTCGGTGTACAGGGCACGCTGGGCGGTGTCCGGCGCCAGCACCATGATCACGTCGGCCTCGGCCGCGGCCTGCGCCGGCGTGACCACCCGCAGGCCCTGCTCCTCGGCCTTGGGGCGGCTCTTCGAGCCCTCCGGCAGACCGATCACCACGTCAACGCCGGAGTCGCGCAGCGACAGCGCGTGGGCGTGGCCCTGGCTGCCGTAGCCGATGACCGCGACCTTCTTGGCCTGGATCAGGCCGAGGTCGGCGTCGTCGTCGTAGTACACCTCAACACTCATTGGGACTTCCCTTTCGTACGACGGCCGGGGCGGCCCGTCGTGGTCCGTGTGGATGGGTCAGGCGGCCCGCAGCGCGGGGCCAGCGGTGATCGAACGCGAGCCGCGCCCGATCGCCACGAGCCCGGACTGGACCATTTCCTTGATGCCGAAGGGCTCGAGGTCGCGCAGCAGCGCGTCGAGCTTGTCCGGGGTGCCGGTGGCCTCGATGGTCAGGGTGTCCGGCGCGACGTCGACCACCCGGGCGCGGAACAGGTTGACCGTCTCCAGTACCTGGGTCCGTGCGGACCGGTCGGCGCGGACCTTCACCAGCAGCAACTCCCGGGCGACCGAGACCTGCGGGTCCAGCTCGACGATCTTGAGCACGTTGACCAGCTTGTTGAGCTGCTTGGTGACCTGTTCCAGCGGGGACGACTCCGCGTTGACCACGATGGTGATCCGGGAGACGTCCGGGTTCTCGGTCTCGCCCACGGCGAGGCTGTCGATGTTGAACCCGCGCCGGGAGAACAGGCCGGAGACGCGGGCGAGCACGCCGGGCTTGTTCTCCACGAGCACGGACAGGGTGTGCATCGTCATGCCACGACCTCGCTTCGCTCACTCATGTCAGATGTCATCCTCGTCGAAGGCCGGGCGGACGCCGCGGGCGAACATGATCTCGTCGTTGCTGGTGCCGGCGGCGACCATCGGCCAGACCATGGCGTCCTTGCCGACCACAAAGTCGATCACCACCGGGCCGTCGTTGATCTCCATGGCGGCGGCGATGGTCTTGTCCACGTCAGCGGCGTTCTCGCAGCGCAGCCCGACGCAGCCCAGGGCCTCGGCGAGCTTGACGAAGTCGGGAATGCGGTGCTTGTGGGTGCCGAGCTCGGTGTTGGAGTACCGCTCGTTGTAGAACAGCGTCTGCCACTGCCGCACCATGCCGAGGTTGCCGTTGTTGATCACGGCGATCTTGACCGGGATGCCCTCCAGCGCGCAGGTGGCCAACTCCTGGTTGGTCATCTGGAAGCAGCCGTCGCCGTCCACCGCCCAGACCACCGTGTCCGGCTTGCCGACCTTGGCGCCCATCGCCGCCGGCACCGCGTAGCCCATCGTGCCGAGGCCACCGGAGTTCAACCAGGTGTGCGGCTTCTCGTAGGAGATGAACTGGGACGCCCACATCTGGTGCTGGCCCACCCCGGCCACGAAGATCGCGTCCGGGCCGACGATCTCGCCCAGCCGCTTGATCACGTACTGCGGGGAGAGCGTGCCGTCGGCCGGCTCGTCGTAGCCCAGCGGGTAGCGGTCGCGCAGGTCGTCCAGCTGAGTCCACCAGTCGGCCAGGTCGGTGCTGTGCCCGGCCGACCGTTCGATGGTCACCGCGGCGATCAGCTCGTCGATGACGTGCCGGGCGTCACCCACGATCGGCACGTCCGCGTGCCGGTTCTTGCCGATCTCGGCGGGGTCGATGTCGGCGTGCACCACTGCCGCGTCCGGGGCGAACGAGTCCAGCTTGCCGGTCACCCGGTCGTCGAACCGCGCACCCAGGGCGACGATCAGATCCGCCTTCTGCAGGCCGTAGACCGCCGCGACCGTGCCGTGCATGCCGGGCATCCCCAGGTGCTGCCGGTGCGAGTCGGGGAACGCGCCGAGCGCCATCAGCGTGGTGACCACCGGGATGCCGGTCTGCTCGGCCAGCTTGCGCAGCCCGTCGGTGGCACCGGCCTTGAGCACCCCGCCGCCCACGTAGAGCACCGGCCGGCGGGCGGCGGCCATCAGCCGGGCCGCCTCCCGGATCTGCTTGCCGTGCGGGTGCAGGGTGGGCCGGTAGCCGGGCAGATCCAGGGTGGGCGGCCAGGCGAAGGTGGTCGGCGCCTGGAGCACGTCCTTGGGGATGTCGACCAGCACCGGGCCGGGCCGGCCGCTGCTGGCCAGGTGGAAGGCCTCGGCCAGCACCTGCGGGATCTCCTCGGCGGTCTGCACGAGGAAGTTGTGCTTGGTGATCGGCAGGGTGATGCCCTGGATGTCCGCCTCCTGGAAGGCGTCGGTGCCGATCGACGGGCGGGCCACCTGACCGGTGATCGCCACCATCGCCACCGAGTCCATGTACGCGTCGGCGATCGGGGTGACCAGGTTGGTGGCGCCCGGGCCGGAGGTGGCCATGCAGACGCCGACCTTGCCGGTGGCCTGCGCGTACCCGGTCGCCGCGTGCCCGGCGCCCTGCTCGTGCCGGACCAGGATGTGCCGGACGGTGGAGTCGTAGAGCGGGTCGTAAGCCGGCAGGATCGCGCCGCCCGGGATGCCGAAGACGACGTCGACGCCGAGCGCCTCGAGGGACCGCACCAGCGAACCGGCGCCGGAGACCTGGGCCGGAGCGGATGGCCGTACCGCCGGGGTGGCCGGGCTGGCCGGGGTGCGCGCGGCGGCGGGGTCGACGTCGCCGGCCGGCTCGGTGGCCGCGCGGGCACGGCGGGCGGTATGGGCGAGGGTCTCGGGCGTGGGTCTCGTCATGGCGGTTCTGGCCTTCGGCTGGAGTGGCTGGGGCTTGTCAAGCGATGCGACGCGGGCGGGGCCCGCCCCGACAGGTTCCGATGGCAATAAAAACGGCCCTCGTGCAGATGCACGGGGCCAGCGCACTCTCAATGAGGGAGAGTGCGCTCAGGTAAGTACTCGCAGCGACCGGTACGACGACATGCGGCTAAGCCTGACGCATCTCACGCGATGAGTCAACTGATCCCACATGTTGGTTAACGGAACGCGGCGCGTCCGCCGGCGACACGCCCTCGGCAACCGGGATGACCTGCCCGGGCCCGCCCGAAACCCGGCGCGGCGCGGGCAGCGGCGCGGGTCGCGCACCCGGCGAGGTGGCCGCCTCCAGCATCGCCTCCAGGTGCTCGGCCGGCACACCCCAGCCGAAGAGCGCGCCCTGACCGAACCGGCAGCCGGCCGCCACCACCGCGGCCAACTCCGTCGGCGTGGTCACCCCCTCGGCGATCACCTCCAGCCCCAGCTGGTGGCCCAGTCGCATGACGATGTCGACCATCGGCGCGAACGCCGGGCCGTCCTTGCCGACCGGGCGGACCGGCTCGTGCTCGGCGACCAGGCTGTGGTCGATCTTCAGGATGTCGATCGGCAGTCGGCGGAGCTGCCCCAGCGAGGAGTAGCCGGCGCCGAAGTCGTCCAGCGCGATCCGTACGCCGGTCAGCCGCAGCGCGGTCAGCCGCCGGATCAACTCGTCCAGGTCGGTGGCGACCGCGTGCTCGGTGACCTCCAGCACCAGCCGCTGCGGCGGCACGTGGTGGGCGCGCAGCGCCTCGGCGACCTGGACCACGTACTCCGGGGCGTGCAGCTCGCGCGGCGAGACGTTCACCGAGACCCAGACGTCGTGCCCGTCGGCCAGCCAACGGGAGAGCTGGTAGCAGGCCTGGTGCAGCACCCAGGCCCCGAGCGTGGCGATCATCCCGCACTCCTCGGCCAGCGGGATGAACTCGTCCGGACGGACGTTGCCCAGCTCGGGGTGGTGCCAGCGGAGCAGCGCCTCGGCGCCGACCGGCCGCACCGACGGCAGCGAGGCCACCGGCTGGAAGGCCAGCCGCAGCTCGTCGCGCTCGATGGCGCCGCGCAGCTCGTGCTCCAGCGTGGTGCGCCGACGCAGCAGTTGGTCGTACGTGGCGTCGTAGCGCTCGATCCGGTTCTTGCCGCGCTGCTTGGCGTAGCGCAGCGCCAGGTCGGCGTGACGCAGCAGCAACTCCACGTCAGGCTCGCCGGCCCACCCGGCCACCCCGATGCTCACCGACAGGAAGACCGGCCCCTCCGGCTGGTCGTACGGGCGGTTGAGCACCCCGAGCAGCCGCTCGGCGACCCGGTCCGCCTCGGCCGGCCGCCCCGGCATGAGCACGGCGAACTCGTCGCCCCCGAGCCGGGCCGCCACATCGCCGGGGCGCAGGTTGCCGCGCAGCCGCCGGCCCACCTCGGCCAGCACCGCGTCGCCCACGTCGTGGCCGCGCATGTCGTTGACGTTCTTGAAGCCGTCCAGGTCAAGCCCGAGCAGCACGCACGGGGTGCCCGCCGCCGCGCTGTCGTGCAGCGCGCGCAGCAGCCCCCGCCGGTTGGCCAGCGCGGTCAGCGGATCGGTGTGTGCCAGCTCACGGAAGTGCGCCTCCCGCTCGGCCAACCGGCCGGCGTAGTCCCGGACGTCCTTGAGGGTGAGGTACTGCCGGGCCACCAGGGCGAAGCCCTCCACGCTGCCGGCCACGATGCCCGCCGCGGTGAACCGGCCGCCCTGCAGGAGGTGATGCATGGCCGAGGCGGCCATCGCCAGCATCGGGGCGATCGCGTACTCGCCGTCGCGACCGGTCAGGTCCAGCTCGACCTGCCCCGGCCGGTCGGCCCGGAGCACCGCGAGCGCAACGGTCAGCAGGCCGGCGGCGAGCACCACCGCGCCGGTCAGTGCCATGGTCGGCCCGGCCTGGCAGAGCCCGGCGGCGAGACCCAGCCCGCCGCAGGTCACCGCGCTGATGCCGACGCCGAGCGCGGCCAGCCGCTGGCGCGGGGCGGCAGCCCGGAAGACGACGATCACGGCGAGCCCGGCGCCGAGCGCGGCGGCCACCGTGGCCACCAGGATCGCCGGGCAGGCCATCGGGGTGGAGGCGCCGAGCAACCGGGTGGGCTCGGAGAAGAGCACCCAGCCGACGAACCACAGCGCGGCGGCCATGATCAAGCCGTCCAGGGCGAGCCGGGCGGTAGCCGCCGAGGTGGCGGCCACCCCGGGCAGCCGGAGCAATCCGGCCGCGAAGGCCAGCCCGCTCACCGCCGTGCCGATCGCCACCACGGTGGCCCAGCCGGTGCGCTGACCCTGCTCGTGCACCCAGTGGTCGTTCGCGGCGAGCGCGGCCACCACCCCGACCACGAGGCTGAGCAGAGCGACCCCGGCGGCCACCGCGAGCAGCAGATGCGCGGGCCGGCGCGACCCGGTGCGCCGCCGGGCGACCACGGTCAGCAGTACGACGGCCGCAGCGGCGACGAGCCCGCTCAGCACCGCGACGGCGACCATGCCCGGGGGGAGATGCACGCCCCCAAGAGTGCCGGATGCGCGCTCGTCGTGGGGGACCGGATGTGCATCTGTTGGGACACGCGCGCACTCTGGACAGCCACCGTGGCGGCGGTGTCAGACTGGTACGCATGCCTGAGCTGCGGTCGAAGACCTCCACGCACGGTCGGACGATGGCCGGTGCCCGGGCCCTCTGGCGGGCCACCGGGATGACCGACGACGATTTCGGTAAGCCG
Source organism: Micromonospora sp. NBC_00858 (assembly GCF_045207365.1). Taxonomy (NCBI): domain Bacteria; kingdom Bacillati; phylum Actinomycetota; class Actinomycetes; order Micromonosporales; family Micromonosporaceae; genus Micromonospora; species Micromonospora sp. NBC_00858. The sequence goes on from NZ_CP108828.1 coordinate 4,948,062, forward strand.
ATCGTCGCCATCGCCAACAGTTTCACCCAGTTCGTGCCGGGTCACGTACACCTCAAGGACATGGGCGGCCTGGTCGCCGACGCGGTGGCCGAGGCCGGCGGTGTGGGGCGGGAGTTCAACACCATCGCGGTCGACGACGGCATCGCGATGGGCCACGGCGGCATGCTCTACTCCCTGCCCAGCCGGGAGTTGATCGCCGACGCGGTGGAGTACATGGTCAACGCGCACTGCGCGGACGCCCTGGTCTGCATCTCCAACTGCGACAAGATCACCCCCGGGATGCTGCTGGCCGCGCTGCGGCTCAACATCCCGACCGTCTTCGTCTCCGGCGGCCCGATGGAGGCCGGCAAGACGATGGCGATCGAAGGCGTCGTGCACAGCAAGATCGACCTGATCGACGCGATGATCGCCTCGTCGAACGAGGCGGTCACCGACGACCAGCTCGGCGAGATCGAGCGCTCCGCCTGCCCCACCTGCGGCTCCTGCTCCGGCATGTTCACCGCCAACTCGATGAACTGCCTCACCGAGGCCATCGGGCTGGCGCTGCCCGGCAACGGCTCGACGCTGGCCACCCACGCCGCGCGCCGGTCGCTGTTCGTCGAGGCCGGCCGCACCATCGTGGAGATCTCCAAGCGCTGGTACGACGGCGACGACGACTCGGTGCTGCCCCGCACGGTCGCCTCCAAGGCCGCCTTCGAGAACGCCGTCGCCCTGGACGTCGCGATGGGCGGCTCCACCAACACGGTGCTGCACCTGCTCGCCGCCGCCCGCGAGGCGGAGATGGACTTCGGCGTCGCCGACATCGACGCGATCTCCCGGCGGGTGCCCTGCCTGGCCAAGGTCGCGCCGAACTCGCCGCTCTTCCACATGGAGGACGTGCACCGCGCCGGTGGCATTCCGGCGATCCTCGGCGAGCTGGACCGGGGCGGGCAGCTCAACCGGGACGTGCACGCCGTGCACTCGCCCTCGCTGGCCCAGTGGCTGACCGACTGGGACGTGCGGGGCGGCTCGCCGACGCCGACGGCGGTCGAGCTGTTCCACGCCGCGCCGGGCGGGGTGCGCACCACCGAACCGTTCTCCACCACCAACCGCTGGTCGTCGCTGGACACCGACGCAGCCGAGGGCTGCATCCGGGACCGGGAGCACGCGTACTCCGCCGACGGTGGGCTGGCCATCCTGCACGGCAACCTGGCCCCGGAGGGCAGCGTGGTGAAGACCGCGGGTGTGCCGGACGACTGCCTGACCTTCCGCGGGCCGGCGAAGGTCTACGAGTCCCAGGACGACGCGGTGACGGCGATCCTGGCCAAGCAGGTGGTCGCCGGGGACGTGGTGGTGATCCGGTACGAGGGCCCCAAGGGCGGCCCCGGCATGCAGGAGATGCTCTACCCCACCTCGTTCCTCAAGGGTCGAGGGCTGGGCCGCTCCTGCGCGCTGCTCACCGACGGTCGCTTCTCCGGCGGCACCTCCGGGCTCTCCATCGGGCACGTCTCCCCCGAGGCGGCCTCCGGTGGGCTGATCGCCCTGGTCCGCGAGGGCGACGAGATCGTCATCGACATCCCGGGCCGGTCCATCGAGCTGAACGTGCCGGAGGACGTGCTCCAGGCCCGGCGGGTCGAAGAGGAGAAGCGCGACAAGCCGTACACCCCGACCGACCGGCAGCGGCCGGTGTCGGCGGCGCTGCGCGCGTACGCCTCGATGGCCACCTCGGCCAGCGACGGCGCCTACCGCCGCGTCCCGGAGTGAGTGGACGCGCCGGCCCCAACGCGGTCCTGGGCACCAACGATAGATCGACGGAAAGGTGTTGCCCCGGGGTCGACAGCGTGGGATAGCGTGTCGTCGGTCTATTGGGGAGACCCAAATCCTTCGGGGAAAGAAGCGCTCACGTGTCACTTTGGAAGAAGACCGCGGTGGTAGCGGTCTCGGCGCTCACTGCGCTCGCTGTCTCTGCCTGCGGCGCGAAGTCCGGCTCGTCCGAGGCGCCGAAGCAGCCCAGCGTCCTGGAGCTGCTCGCCAGTGATCTCAAGGGATCGTTGCAGAAGACGGTCGACGCCACCGACAAGACCGATTCGGTGACCGTGACGATGACGGGCACGGCGGGCGGCGAGAAGATCTCCATGCAGGGTGTCCTGGACCTGGGTGACCCGCTCAAGGCCGAGATGAAGACGTCCGACCCGGACGGCACCACGACCACCGTCCGGATGATCGGCGCTGTGGTCTACGTCGAGATCCCGGCAGAGGACCGCGCGAGCACGGGCGGAAAGCGCTGGATGAAGATGGACCTGAGCGCTGTGGGCGAGCAGGCGGGGATGGACTTCACCAAGCAGTTCGAGGACGTCGACCCGATCAAGCAGGTCAAGACGCTGCTCGCCACCGAGGGTGTGACTGTGGTCGGGCAGGAGACGGTAAACGGGGCGCCTACCGTCCACTACACCGTCACCACCCCCGTGACGACCTACCTCGGGCAGGTCGACGCCAAGCTGCGGGCGGACGTCGAGAAGGGGCTGGCCAAGCAGGGCGTCAAGGAGATCAAGATCGACCTGTGGGTCGACGAGCAGTACCGGCCGCGACGCGCGGGCATGGTCATGGGCAAGATGGGCGACATGGTGGTCGACTACACCGACTACGGCAAGGCAGCGACCATCGAGACGCCGCCGGCGGCGGAGACCGCCGACTTCGCCGAGATGCTCAAGGGCCTGGAGGGCCTGACCGCCGGCAACTGACCAGAATCGGAATACTGCCCGGTCGGCGAGGAGACTCACCGGCCGGGCAGTGCCGTTTCAGGAGCCGGGCAGGCCCCATCCCGGAGCCACGCCGTGCCCATTGACCCGACACCGCCGGTCTTCGCGGTGCCGCACGCGTACGCAGCCCTTTCGGCGAGGGCTGGTGTGCAGCGGGGTTAGTTGCTTGCCACGACGTGGTCGATCACCAGGTGAGCGGCGCCCGTGATGCCGACATCCTGGCCGGTGGCGACCCGCTCGATGAGCAGGGTCTGGGTGGCCAGCGGCAGGCACCGCTCGTAGAGGGTGCCCCGCATGCTGGCGAGCAGGGGTTCGCAGTCGGCGAGCCGGCCGCCGATGGCCACCACCTGCGGGTTGAAGAAGTTGACCACCACGGACAGGATCTCGCCGATGGCCCGGCCAGCCTGCCGGGCGAGCGCGGTGGCATGCCGGTCACCGTCGTCGATCAGGCGGATCACGCCGGTCAGGTCGGAGACCGGCACGCCCTGGTCACGTAGCGCGGTGACCAGGGCCGCGCCGCTGGCCACCGCCTCCAGGCAACCGGCGTTGCCACAGGTGCAGGGTGGTGCGGGATCGGCCACCACCCGGCAGTGGCTGATGTCCCCGGCCGATCCCTGTGCGCCCCGGTGCAGCCGTCCACTGGAGATCACTCCGGAGCCGATCCCGGTGCCGGCCTTGATGTAGACGGCATGGTCCAACTCGGAATGTGCCGTGCGGTGCGCACCGAGCGCCATCAGGTTGGCGTCGTTGTCCACGAGGACCGGTACCTCGACCCGGTCGGCACAGAAGGCGGCGACGTCGAAGCCGTTCCAGCCTGGCATCCGGGACGGGCTGACGATCCGCCCGGTCGCGTGCTGCACCGGGCCGGGGATGCCGATGCCGATGCCCCGCAGCGCGCCCGCCGCCACCGCACCGCCGGCCGCTTCCCGGCCCGGCCCGCTGGGCACGGCCACCAGCGCGGAGACCTCGGCCAACAACCCGCCGAGCACCTCCTCCGGACCGTCCTCGATGCGCACCGGCAGGGTACGGGCCTGGACCACCCGGCCGGAGAGATCCAGTGTGCCGACGCGTGCGTGATGCGCCCCCAGGTCGATGGCGCCGACCACGGCGCCGCCGGTGGGCACGGCGAGCTGGCGCGGCCGTCGGCCACCCCGGGACCGCCCGGCGCCGGTTTCCTCCAGCAACCCCTCGTTGATCAACGCCTCCACGCGCTGGGAGACCGTCGACGGGGACAGCCCGGAGAGCCGGGACAGGTCGGCGCGACTGACGGCCGCTCCAGTGGCAACCCAGCGCAGCAGCTCCCGGGGGCTGCTCCGGAGAGCGTCGCGCGGCGCGTCGTCAATCGTCACGTCAGCTTCTTAGCACCCGCAGTTTGTTCAAGCAACCGGTTGACTTAATTTCTCGTCTACCTTTAGATGGCGCTGTTGCTTCGATATGAAGCAAACTTAGTTCTGCAGTCGAAGAAAGTGAGGGCGTCTGGTGGCACCGACGACGGTCTCCGATCGCGCCGGCCGGTCCGGGACGACGGGTCCGGACCGACCGACGGTGTCGGTCCGCGGCCTGAACAAGTGGTTCGGTCCACTGCACGTGCTCAAGGACATCGACCTCACGGTGGCCGCTGGCGAGGTGGTCGTCGTGGTGGGGCCATCCGGCTCCGGAAAGTCGACCCTGTGCCGCTGCCTCAACCGGCTGGAAACGGCCGGTCAGGGCACCGTCGAGATCGACGGTGAGCCGCTGCCCGCCGAGGGCCGCGCGCTGGCCCGACTGCGCGCCGACGTCGGCATGGTCTTCCAGTCCTTCAATCTCTTCGGGCACAAGACGGTGCTGGACAACATCACCCTCGGCCCCACCCGGGTCCGCCGGATCGGCCGGCCCGAGGCGCGCCAGCAGGCGATGACGCTGCTGGAGCGGGTCGGCATCGCCGACAAGGCGAACCACCACCCCGCCCAGCTCTCCGGCGGGCAGCAGCAGCGGGCCGCCATCGCCCGGGCACTGGCCATGCGGCCGAAGGTGCTGCTCTTCGACGAACCGACCTCGGCCCTCGACCCGGAGATGGTCAACGAGGTGCTCGACGTGATGGTCTCTCTCGCCGCCGAGGGGATGACCATGATCGTGGTCACCCACGAGATGGGCTTCGCCCGCCGCGCCGCCGACCGGGTCGTCTTCATGGACGACGGCCGGATCGTCGAGTCCGGCGCCCCCGACGAATTCTTCGCAGCCCCACGCACCGAGCGGGCCCGCGACTTCCTGTCCAAGATCCTCCAGCACTAGCCCCCAAACGGGAGGGTGTCATGTCAATCCTCAAGATGAGCTTCACCGGGCGGCGCTCGCTCGCCCTCACCGCCACCGCGGTCGCGGTGGCCCTCGCCGCGACGGGCTGCGGCGGCGACAGCGACAGCGGCGCACCGGCCCTGCCCGGCAACCCCGGCCTGGGCGGCGACGGCGTGGTCGCCCAGTCGGTGTACGACGCCGCCCCGGTGGCCACCGACGCGGACATCCCGGCGGGCTCCACCATGGACGCGATCCGCAAGCGCGGCTACCTCAGCGTCGGCGGCTCGCTGGACGCACCGCTGCTGTCCCAGCAGAACCCGGTCAGCGGCACCATCGAGGGCTTCGACGCCGACATGGCCAAGCTGCTGGCGAAGTACATCACCGGCAAGACCGAGGTGAAGACCACGACCATCGGCACCCAGACCCGGGAGGCGATGCTCCAGGCCAAGTCGGTGGACGTCGTCTTCCAGACGTACACCATCACCCCGCAGCGGGCCACCCAGATCGCTTTCGCCGGGCCGTACCTCACCTCCGGTCTGGCGGTCGGGGTCCGCAAGGACGACACCTCGATCAAGAGCGTCAAGGACCTCGCCGGCAAGACCGTCATCGTCGGGGCGAACACCCCCGCGGTCACCGCGCTGCCCAGCGCCGCTCCCGGCTCGAAGCAGATCGCCTTCGGGACCGACCCTCAGGCGCTGCAGGCGCTGCTGCAGAAGCGCGGCGACGCGTACGTGCAGGACTTCACGCTGCTCGCCTCCGGCGCCAAGGCGAACCCGGGGATGAAGGTGGTCGGCGAGCCGTTCACCACCGAGGCGTACGGCATCGGCCTCAACCGGGAGGACGCGCAGTTCAAGGAGTTCGTCAACAAGTGGCTGACGAAGATCCAGGCCGACGGCACGTGGGCGAAGGTCTGGGAGGCCACCCTCGGCTCGGTGGTGGAGGGCGGGGCGCCCACTCCGCCGGCCCTCGGTTCCGCCGACGGCTCCTGAGTAGCCTCCCGCGCCGATGGACGCCCTCACCGCCCACCTGAGCGAACTCGGCCACGGCCTGGTCACGACGGTCGAACTGACCGTCGTGACCACCGTCGGCGCGATGCTGCTGGGCATCATCGTGGCCACCCTGCGGATCGCCCCCGTACCGCTGCTGCGCGCCATCGGCACGGCGTACGTCGAGGTGTTCCAGAACCTGCCTCTGCTGGCCCTGCTGGTCCTCTTCGTCTTCGCGCTGCCGACCATCGGCATCACGTTCCCGCTGTTCACCTCCGCCGCGATCGTCATCGCCGTCTACGAGGGGGCGTACCTGGCCGAGGCGATCCGGGCCGGGATCAACACGGTCGGCGTCGGCCAGGCCGAGGCGGCGCGGGCCATCGGGCTCACCTTCGGTCAGTCCCTGCGGCACGTGATCCTGCCGCAGGGACTGCGGGCGGTGATCCAGCCGATCGGCAACATCTGCATCGCGCTGCTGATGAACACCTCGCTGGCCGCCGCCGTCGGCGTGGTCGAGTTGACCCAGGCCGCCAACACCGTGAACCTCATCGAGGCCCAGCCACTCGCCGTCTTCACCGGCGCGGGCCTCGCCTACATGCTGCTGGCCTTGATCATCGGTCAGGTCACCGGCCTGCTCGAGCGAAGGCTGGCGATCGTCCGATGAACCAGACCCAACAGATCCTGTTCGACGAGCCCGGCCCCCGGGCCCGGCGACGGATCCGGATCGCCACCGTGCTGGGCGCCGTCGTCCTGGTCGGCGCCGTCGTCGCGGCCGTGTACCAGTTCGCCAGCCACGGCGAGCTGGCCGCCGCCCGCTGGGAACCGTTCACCACCTGGCCGATCTGGCGGTACCTGCTCAACGGCCTCTGGGCCACCGTGCGCGCCGCCGCCGCGACCGCCGTGCTCAGCGCCGCACTCGGGTTGCTGCTGGCGCTCGGCCGGCTGTCGGCGCACCGACCGCTGCGGTGGTTGGCCGGCGCGTACGTCGAGATCTTCCGGACCGTACCCACGCTGCTGCTGATCTACGTGACGCTGTTCGCCCTGCCGCAGTACGGGATGAACTTCCCGCTGTTCTGGAAGCTCGTGGTGCCACTGGTGGTCTCCAACTCGGCGGCGTTCGCGGAGATCTTCCGAGCCGGCATCCTGGCCCTGGACCGGGGGCAGACCGAGGCCGGCCTCGCGGTCGGGCTGCGCCGCGGCCAGGTGATGGCGCTGGTGGTCCTGCCACAGGCGCTGCTCCAGCTCACCCCGTCCCTGGTCAGCCAGCTGGTCGGGCTGCTCAAGGACACCTCGCTCGGCTTCGTGGTCAGCTACACCGAGTTGCTCTACAGCGGGCAGGTGCTCTCCTCGTACACCCACCTGCTGATCCAGACATTCCTGGTGGTGGCGCTGATCTACCTGGTGGTCAACGCGTCGCTGTCGAAGTTCGCCCGCGTACTCCAGGCCCGCAACGGTCGGTTCACCGGCCGGCGCGGACGACGATCCGCGGACCTGCCGCCGTCGCTCACCGAAGGGAACATCCGGTGACCATCCCCCGCTACGCCGAACTGGCCCGGGTCGTCCGCAACGGTTTCGTCGAGAGCCGGCACTACGGCAGCGTCGTGGTGCTCGACCCGGACGGCACGGTCGCCCGCACTGCCGGCGTACCCGACGAGCCGGTGCTCCCCCGCTCCACCCTCAAGCCGGTGCAGGCGCTGGCCTGTCGGATCGCGGCGACCGCCGGGCCGGGCGACACCGATCCACTGACCGGCCGGGCGCTGGCCCTCGCCGCCGGCAGCCACACCGGCGACGACCGGCACGTCGAGGTGGTCCGGGCGATGCTCGCCGGCGCGGGTCTGACCGAGGACGCGCTCGGCTGCCCAGTGGACTGGCCGGAGGACGAGCTGACCCGGGACCGGCTGATCCGCGCCGGCGGGCAGCGCGAGCGGATCCGGATGAACTGCTCCGGCAAGCACGCCGCGATGCTCGTCGCCTGCGTCGCGCGGTCCTGGAGCACGCACGACTACCTCGATCCCGACCACCCGCTCCAGCGGGAGACCGCCGCCACCGTCGCCCGACTGGCCGGCACGCCGATCACGCACCAGGCGGTCGACGGCTGCGGCGCACCGCTGTTCGGCCTGCCGCTGACCGGCCTGGCCCGCACGTTCCAGGCGCTGGTCACGGCACCCACCGGCAGCGACGAGGAGCGGGTCGCCCAGGCCATGCGCCAGTACCCCGAGTACGTGGGCGGCTGGCACGGGCACCCGAACACTGACCTGATGCGCGCGCTACCCGGAGTGCTCGCCAAGGGCGGGGCCGAGGGCGTACTCGCGGTGGCCGCCCCGGATGGCCACGCGGTGGCGGTGAAGGTGGTCGACGGCTCACCCCGAGCCACTACCGCCATCGCGCTCGCCGCCCTGGAGGCCGTGGGCGTACCGGTCGGCGGGGCCGACGCCCTGCGCCGGGTGCCGGTGCTCGGCGGCGGCGAACCCGTGGGCGCCGTGGGCGCCGTCATCGATTGGACCGCGGCATCGTCTCGCACCGAAAAGGAAGAGTCATGAGCACATTCGAGATCTGCATCGACAGCGTCGAGGGGGCGGTCTCCGCCGAGGAGGCCGGGGCCGACCGGGTGGAGCTGTGCTCCGCGCTCTTCGACGGCGGGTTGACCCCCAGCCTGGGCACCATCGAGACGACCCTGCGCACCGTCACCCGGATCCGGGTGCACGTGATCGTCCGGCCGCGGGCCGGCGACTTCATCTACTCGCCGCTGGAGATCGAGGCGATGGAGCGGGACGTGCAGGCCGCGGTGGCGGCCGGTGCGCACGGCATCGTGATCGGCGCGCTGACCGCCGAGGGTGATGTCGACGTACCGACCACGCGCCGGCTGATCGCCGCAGCCGGCGACGCCAGCATCACCTTCCACCGCGCGTTCGACATGGTCCGCGACCCGTACGCGGCCCTGGAGCAACTGGTCGAGCTGGGAGTGCACCGCGTGCTCACCTCCGGCCAGGAGGTCAGCGTGCTGGAGGGTGCTCCGCTCATCGCCGACCTGGTCCGCCGGGCCGCCGGACGGATCGTCATCATGCCGGGCGGCGGCATCACCCCGCGCAACATCGCCCGGATCGTCGAGGCGACCGGCGCCGACGAGTACCACTTCGCGGCCCTGGTCAGCTCGGACAGCCCGGCTGTGCACCGCAACCCGGCGCCGCTGATGGGCGGCACTCTGCACCGGCCCGAGTACGAGCGGTCCGGCACGTCCGGGGCGTTGGTCGGCCAGGTGCTGGCCGCCGCCCGGGCCTGACCCGCCACGCGCTCCGACGAGCGGTGGGCCTGAGGGACGTCCTACCCCTCAGGCCCACCGCTCGTCGCTGACGCCCGGTCGATCGCCCCGGGCTGGCCCACGGGCAGCCTCTCAATAGGCCACCAGCGCGATGAGCAATGAGGACACCGCGGCGACCAGGAGCACGACGCCGGTGCCGAGCCCGACCACCGCGCTCACCGCCACGGCGCGCGCCCGGGCCACCGGGATCGCCGCGACCGCGATCAGGGTGACCAGCGCGGCGACCACATGGATCAGCGGGTAGTCCATCAGCACCGCCACCGGGAAGAGGTGCACGCCCACGACAAGGGCGACCCAGGGGGCGGTCAGCTCACGGCGCCCCAGCAGGGCGAGCAGGCCAGCACCGACGGCGGCAGCCCCGAACTCGATCCCGACGACGATGCCGAAGGTGCGGCTGGTGTCGGCGTCGAACGCCGTACCGTCCGACCAGTGACTCCAGGCGAGGAGACCACCGGCGGCAGCCGTCAGCAGCGAGAGAACCGAACCGGCGATGAGCACCGGCCGCCACGGCTTCGGCGGCGCCTCCTGAGCCCAGCCGAACCAACTGGAGGCGAAGAACCCGAAGACGAACGCCGTCGCCGCCGCGTCTCGGACATGTTCGGTGACCATTGCGCTCCCCCGGGGTACCGCGTGGCTCGACGACCGTTTTCGCCTCTGTCGGCCGCGCTGTCACCAGCGTCCACGACGCGGTAATACTGCCCTGACGGTGCGCTCGCCGACAGCGCGGGTTGCGGTCGCTAAGGCCATGGCCCCCTGTCCCGTGACGAGGTTGCTGGCGACGCCGATCGGGATGAACGCCGCCAGCCCCGCGACCTGCCATGGACTGTCTGGAGAGAATCGGCCGAGGCGACCGGTGACGCTGCTTAGCTTCGTCCGATGTCGTTGACGCAGCGCAGCACCGGCCGGGAGGTGAGGGCTGCGGCGTCCAGCGGGGTGTCGGCGTGGACGGTGAAGGTCGTCGACTCCCCTGGCAGCAGGGTGACCAGCACATCGTCCACCTCGGCGGACGGCTCCAGCCGGTCCGGGAAGAGGATCAGGTCGCGCAACACCGTGCGGGCGGTGACCCGGACCCGCTGTCCACCGTCGACCGGCTCGACCGTCGCGTCCCAGGCCGCCGCCGGCCACTCGACGTCCCGGTCCTCGGCGAAGAACCAGAGCGCACGCCGTGCGCTCTCCCCCGCCTCGGCCACCAGCAGCTCCCGCCGGGCCTCCTCCGGCTGCGACAGCTCCGCCGGCAGCGCCAGCGTCACCGCCGAGTACGCGGGGACGTCCAGCTCCATCGTCGTCTTCGCCCGGGGCTCGCCGGTGAGGGTCAACCGGGTCACCGAGGCCGACGCCCGCCAGGGCGTGCCACCGTCGTTCACCGCGACCAGGGCCAGGCCGCCTTCGCGGGGCTGCACGGTGAGCAGCCGGTCGGCGTACGCGTGGCGCAGCGCGTACCACAGTGGTTTGCGCCGGCCGTCTCCGTCGACGGCCGACCAGGAGGTGACCGGCCAGCAGTCGTTGAGCTGCCAGACGATGGTGCCCGCGCAGACGCTCCGATGCGAGCGGAAGTGCTCCACCCCGAGCTGGATCGCCCGAGCCTGGTTGAGTTGCGTCAGGTAGTGCCAGTCGTCGAAATCTGCCGGGACGGGCAGGTGCGCGTCCAGGCCGCGCTGGAGCTTGGCGTCCCCGCCGGCCGCCTTCTGGTGGTGCGCCATCCCCGGCGAGTCGTGGGCGAGGGGTTCGTCGCTCAGCGCCCGACGCAGGGTGGCGTACGCCGGTGGACCCTGGTAGCCGAACTCGGCGACGAAGCGCGGCACGTACTCCCGGTACTTGCGGTAGTCGTCGGTGTTCCACACGTCCCAGATGTGCGTGGTGCCGTGCGCGGGGTCGTTGGGGTGGATCTCCTCCGTGCCTGACCAGGGGCTGCCCGGCCAGTACGGGCGGGTCGGGTCCAGTTCGCCGACGATGCGGGGCAGCACGTCCAGGTAGTAGCCGCGACCCCAGGTGCGCCCGGCCAGCACCTCCTGCCAGTCCCAGTCGTGCCAGCCCCAGATGTTCTCGTTGTTGCCGGTCCAGAGCACCAGCGACGGGTACGGCGCCAGCCGGGTCACCTGCTCAGCGGCCTCGGCGGCCACCTCGCTGCCGAACGGCTCCTCCTCCGGGTACGCGGCGCAGGCGAACAGGAAGTCCTGCTGGACCAGCAGTCCGCGCTCGTCGGCGAGATCGTAGAAGTCCGCCGACTCGTACCGGCCACCGCCCCAGACCCGCAGCAGGTTGATGTTGGCGGCCGTGGCCTGGTCGAACCGCTCGGCCAGTCGCTCCCGGGTGACCCGGTTGGGAAACACGTCGTCCGGGATCCAGTTGACCCCGCGCACGAAGACCGGGACGTCGTTGACCGACAGCGCGAACGGGGTGCCGTGCTCGTCGGGGGTGGTGTCCAGTCGGACCGAGCGGAAGCCGATCCGCCGGGACCAGCTGTCCAGGATGTCGCCGTCCGGCGCGTGCAGGGTCACCTCCATCAGGTGGCGCGCCTGCTCGCCGTACCCCCGGGGCCACCACAGCGCGGGCTCGCGGGCGGTGAGGGTCAGCACGGCCGTGCGCTGCCCGGCCGGGACGACCACCTCGGCGTGGGCGCCGGCGACGGTGGCCCGGACGGTCAGCGGGACGTCCGCGACCCGCTCGACCTCGACGTGCAGCTCGACCCGCCCGTCCCGGCCGGCCAGGGTGACCAGCGGGCGGACGGTGGCCAGCCGGGCCGTGGACCAGGCGTGCAGGCCGATCTCCTGCCAGATGCCGGCGGTGACCAGAGTGGGGCCCCAGTCCCAGCCGAAGTTGCAGGCCATCTTGCGGATGAAGTGGAACGGCTCCGGATAGGCGTTGGGCCGGTCGCCGAGTCGCTCCTGCTGCGCCTCGGCGTAGCGGTAGGCGGAGTCGAACGCGACGACCAGGTCGTTGTCGCCGTCGCGCAGCAGCGCTCGGACGTCGAACCGGTAGCCGCGGTGCATGTTCTCGGTGCGGCCGACCTCGACACCGTTGACGGTGACCGTGGCGACGGTGTCCAGGCCGGCGCAGACCAGGTCGACCCGATCGTGGTCGCCCGCCGGGCGCCGGAAGCTCGTCCGGTAGCTCCAGTCGGTGCGCCCGATCCAGGCCAGTGCCAGTTCGTTGTCGTCGAGGTAGGGATCGGGGATCAGCCCGGCGTCGAGCAGGTCGGTGTGCACGCAACCGGGCACGGTGGCCTGGACGGTCAGCCCGGCGATCTCGGCCGGCACCTGCGCTCCGGGCGTCGCCTGCAGGGTCCAACCGTCGTGGAGTGCCTGTCGGCTCAAGACTTCACCGCACCTTCCATGATTCCGCGGACGATCTGCCGTCCACCGATGAACAACATGATCAGCAAGGGGATGGTAGCCACGAACGCACCGGCGAGCACCCGACGGTAGATGACGTAGTTGCCGCTGGCCAGGTCGGAGATGGCGACCATCGAGGTCGGGTAGTCGGTGCCGCCCAGGGTGATCAACGGCCACTGGAAGTCGTTCCAGGTCGCCACGAAGGTGAGTAGGCCGAGCACCGCGAGGGCCGGCCGGATCGCCGGCAGGACGATGGACCGGTAGACCCGCATGGTGGTCGCGCCGTCCATCCGGGCCGACTCGATCAGCTCGTCGGGGACGGTGTTGAGGATGAACTGCCGCATGTAGAAGACGCCGAACGCGGTGACCAGGCCGGGCACGATGACCGCCAGCAGGGTGCCGTTCCAGCCCAGCTTGCCCATCACGATGTACAGCGCGACGACGCCGAGCTGGTTCGGCACGGTGAGGGTGAGCACCACGAACAGCATCAGCCACCGGCTGCCGGCGAAGCGCAGTTTGGCGAAGGCGAACCCGGCCAGGGAGCAGAAGAACAGCATCGAGACGGTCACCACGGTCGAGACGATGACGCTGTTGATCAGCGAGGCGGCGAAGTAGACGTTCTGGAGGGAGAAGACCTCGTCCAGGTTGACCAGGAACCGGTCCCCGGGGATCACCGCCGGTGGGATCTGGGCCAGGGCCTCGTCGTTGCTGGTGGCGATGACGAACATCCAGTACAGCGGGAACGCCGCGAACAGCATGGTGGTGGCCAGCAGGAGGTACGTCCCGACGCCGGCCGGGGTGTCCTGCGGGGCGCGGCCCATCAGGGCGGCCCGTCGCCGACGGCTCTTGGTGACCGCCGACCGGGGCGGTGTGGTGTCGACGGCGCTCACCTGGATCGCCCTCCGGAGAGTCGGTTGGTCAGCAGCGTGTTGATCCCGGCGACGACCAGGATGATCAGGAAGAGCGCCCAGCTCATCGCGGCCGCGTAGCCGAGGTTGAGGTCCTTCCAGCCGACCTTGTAGATCAGCTGCGCGATGGTCTGCCACTCACCGTTGGGTCCGCCGGTGGCGGCCTGGGCGTTGAGGTCGAAGAGCATCGGCTCGATGAAGAGCTGGAACCCACCGATGGTGGAGAGGATGACGGTGAACACGATCACCGGCTGGATCATCGGCACGGTGATCCGCCAGAGCTGACGCCACGGGCCGGCCCCGTCGACCGCGGCGGCCTCGTAGACGTCGCGCGGGATGGACTGCATGGCGGCCAGGTAGAGCAGCGCGTTGTAGCCGATCCACTTCCAGTTGACCATCGTGGCGATGGCGATCCAGGCGTGCAGCTTGTCGGCCCGCCAGTTGATCGGGTCACCGTCGCCGATGCCGAACAGGCCGAGCACCCAGTTGGCCATCCCGAAGTCGCGGGAGAAGAAGACGCTGAACACCATGGTCGAGGCGACGATCGGGGTGACGTACGGCAGTAGCACGCCCACCCGCCACCAGGTCTGCGCCCGGAGCCGGCGGTTGAGCAACGACGCCACGATCAGCGCGAGCAGCAGCTGTGGCACCGAGGAGAGCAGGAAGATGCCGAATGTGTTGTAGAGCGCGTTCCAGAAGTCGTCGTCGCCGAAGAGCTGGCGGAAGTTGGCCAGACCGGCCCACCCGGTGAGCGTCGGATCGTCCAGCCGGTAGTTCCGCAGGGCGATGACGCCGTTGAAGATCAGCGGGAACAGGCCGAAGACCAGGAAGATCAGGAAGAACGGCGCGATCAACACGTACGGCATGTAGCGCATGTCGAACCGGTACAGCCGGTCGCGCCAGCTGGGCCGGCGGTGGTCCGGGTCGGTGCCGTGACCGTGCCGCCCGGCGGCGGCACGGCGGCCCGACGACGCGGGCGCGGCGCGGGTGGTGGACATCGGGACACTCCAGGGCCGAAGAGACGGGGTACGCGCGGATGGCGCGGGGGCGGCCCGGGTCCGGCCCGCCCCCGCCCAGCGGGCTCAGGAGGTGCTGGCCTTCTCGGCTTCCTTGACCGCCTCGGCCCAGGCGGCCTCGGGCTTGAGGGTCTTGTTCTGCACCCGGATCAGCACGTTCTCCACGGCCACCCGGGTCGGGCCGTTCTTCTTGCCCAGGTACTGCGGGGTCAGGCCCTGCGCCATCTTCGGGAAGATCTGGCCGACCGGTGCGTCGGTGAAGAACGGGTTCTTGAAGTCGGCGATGGCCGGGTCGCTGTAGAGGGCGGGCTGCGACGGCAGGTTGCCGACCTTCTTGAAGATCTCGATCTGCTGCTCCGGTTGGACCAGCCACTCCAGCAGCTTGTACGCCTCGTCGACGTGCTTGCTCTGCTTGGGGATGGTCAGGAAGGAACCGCCCCAGTTGCCGCCGCCACCGGGCACGGCGGCGATGTCCCACTTGCCCTGGGTGCCGGGGGCGGTGTCCTTGATGTGCCCGAGCATCCAGGCCGGGCAGGCGAGCACGGCGAAGGAGCCGCTGGTGAAGCCCTTGTCCCAGTCGGCCTGGAAGCTGGCCAGGTTGGCGGAGAGACCGGCCTGGATCGCCTTGATGGTGTAGTCGAAGGCCACCTTCGGGCCCTGCTCCATCTGGAGCTGGTCCTGCTCGTTGTAGAAGCCGACCTGCTGCTGGCCGAGGATCGGGTTGAACAGGTTGCTGCCGGCGTCGATGAACTTCTTGTTGGTCTTGCCGGTGTACTGCTGGCCGACCTCGATGAACCTGTCCCAGGTGGGCCAGAGGGCCGAGACCTGGTCGCGCTCGGTGGGCAGCCCGGCGGCCTTGAACAGATCGGTGCGGTAGCACATGGCCAGGCCGCCGGTGTCGGTGCCGAGGCCGATCTGGGTCTTGCCGTCGGCGGAGAGCGACTGCTTCCACTTCCAGGCCAGGTACTTGCTCTCGTACGAGCCGGCGCCCTTGTCGAGCAGGTTGACGAACTTGTCCGACTGGCTGCGGAACTGCACCATGAAGCCCTCGTCGATGGCGGCGATGTCCGCCGCGCCGGAGCCGGCGACCAGCTTCTTCTGCAGGTCCTCGTGCTGGGCGTTGTACTCCCCCGAGTTCAGCTGGATCTTGACGTTCGGGTTGGCCGCCTCGTACTTCGTCTTGAGGTCCTGGAGGCCGAAGTCACCCCAGAAGTTGATTTTCAGGGTGACCTGCCCGTCCGTCGCGCCGGAATCCTGCCCGCTCTTGCCGCTGCACGCGGCGACCAGGGCGAGACCGACCGTGCCCACGGTGACCGCGCGGGCCCACCGGGTCCAGGAGCGTTTCATGGCATCCTCCGAACAAGTGGGAACGCTCCCGACATCGAGAGACGTTGACTGAACCGGATAAGTTAGGCCACCGTACGGGCCGGTTCCAGGAGTGTCAACGGCTCGTTAACGTGGTGCACGAGCGGTCCAGGTAAAAGCCCATGGGAGCGCGAACAGGCGTGGTGTAGCGCTTGCTGCCGCAGCTCCACGTACCGGCCGGCACGCCCGAACCGAGGACGCACCGGTACGCTGAACCGGGCAAGTACGCCGCGCCCGGTGGCCGAGGTCTACCGTGGACGGTCGGTTGGCAGCCACCGACACCGGTTGCGCTAGGTTGAGGCCGCCGGCTTGCCGCGGCAGTCAGAAGATCCGGCCCCCGTGGCCGGAGAGTGGAGGAGCACGCCGGTGAAGCGGCCGACCATCGCCGACGTCGCCCGACGCGCCGGGGTGTCCAAGGGCGCCGTGTCGTACGCGCTGAACGGGCAGCCCGGCGTCTCCGAGGCCACCCGGCAGCGCATCCTGGCCATCGCCGCCGAGATCGGGTTCAGCCCGAGCAGCGCCGCCCGGGCCCTCTCCGCCGCCACCGCCGAGGCCGTCGGCCTGGCCCTGTGCCGGCCCGCCCGGATACTGGGCATCGAGCCGTTCTTCATGGAGCTGATCAGCGGCGTCGAGGCCGAACTCTCCGCCCGCTCGTACGCCCTGACCCTCCAGGTGGTGGCCGACCACGATGCCGAGATCGCGGTCTACCGACGCTGGTGGGGCGAGCGGCGGGTCGACGGCGTGCTCGTCTGCGACCTGCGCACCGACGACCGCCGCATCCCCGCACTGGAGCAGCTCCAACTGCCGGCGGTGGTGATCGGCGGGCCGGGCGGCACCGGCGACCTGGCCAGCCTCTGGTCCGACGACGCGGCCGCCCTGACCGAGGCGGTGGAGTACCTGGTCGCGCTCGGGCACCGGCGGATCGCCCGGGTCGGCGGCCTGCCCGACCTGCGGCACACCGAGATCCGCACCGAGGCCTTCGCGGCGGTGTGCCAGCGGCTCGGCCTGGTCGACGCGGTCACCGTCTGGTCCGACTACACCGGCGAGGAGGGCGGACGGGCCACCCGCCGGCTGCTCAGCTCCGCCCAGCGGCCCACCGCGGTCATCTACGACAACGACGTGATGGCCATCGCCGGGCTCTCCGTCGCCCAGGAGATGGGGCTCACCGTGCCGGGTGACCTGTCCATCGTGGCCTGGGACGACTCGCCGCTCTGCCGGCTGGTGCACCCGCCGCTGACCGCGCTGGGCCGGGACATCCCGGCGTACGGCGCGCACGCCGCCCGGCAACTGCTCGCCGTCATCGCCGGACAGCCGGCGACCCGGGTGCAGGACGAGACCCCGCACCTCACCCCGCGCGGCAGCACCGCACCGCCCCGGGACAGGTGAACCGGTTCACCCAGGGGCGGTCAGCGGGACGTCGAGGGAAACTCCTCGAAGTACGCCTCGACCCGCTCGGCGGTCGCCGGGCGGGCCAGCGCGAAGCCCTGCCCGTACCGGCAGCCGGCCCGGTGCGCCCCCTCGACCTGGGCCGGTGACTCCAGCTCCTCGGCGACGATCTCCACCCCCAGCCGCTCGCCGACGTTGACCACCACGTCGATCAGCGGCGGCTGCCCGTCCGGCCGCGCGCCCACCAGCTCCGGGCCCACCTTGAGCAGGTCGATCGGCAGCCGGCGGAGCTGGGCCAGCGAGGCGTGCTCGGCCCGGAAGTCGTCCAGGGCGGTGCGGACTCCCAGCGACCGCAGGCCGGCCAATCGGGCCACCACGGTCGACAGGTCGGCGGCGACCCTCGGCTCGGCCACCTCCACCACCAGCCGCTCCGGCGACACCCCGTACGCGGCCAGCACGGCGGCGGCGCGCTGCACGAAGTCGGGGGTGGTCAGCTCCCGGGTGGTGACGTTGACCGCCATCCACAGCTCCCGACTGCCCGCCGACCAGTCGGCCAACTGCCGGCAGGCCCGGTCCAGGACCCACCACTCCAGCTCGCCGACCAGGTCCAGGTCCTCGGCGACCGGCAGCAACTCGGTCGGGAGCACCGTGCCGAGCACCGGGCTGCGCCAGCGCAACAACGCCTCGGCGCCCACCGGCTGCCGGCTCGCCAGGTCGAGCACCGGCTGGTAGACCAGGTCCAGCTCGCCACGCGCCACCGCACCGGGCAGCTCACGTTCCAGATCGAGCCGGCGGACCAGCTGCTCCTCCAGGAACGCGTCGTACCACTCGACCCGGTCCCGGCCCAGCTGCACGGCCCGCCGCCGGGCCAGCTCGGCCTGGCGGAGCACGTCCGCCGGCCCGGCGCCACTCACCTCGGCCAGCCCGATGCTCGCCTGCACCCGCAGCACCGACCCGGCCAGCTGGTAGGGCGGGGTGAGCACGGTCAGCAGCCGGGTGCCCAGCGCGTACGCCACCACCGGGCCGGCGGAGGTGACCACGGCGAAGCCGGCGCCCGTGCACCCGACGACCAGGTCACCGGGCGCGATGATCGCGCGGGCCCGGCGGACCGCCTCGACAACCACGTCCTCGCGGCCCGTCGGCCCGATCGCGTCAGCGCTGTGCAGGTCCACCAGCAGCAGCGCGCCGACCGGCACCGGCACGTCGCCGATCGCGGCGAGGGCGTCCAGCAGGGCCGCGCGGTCCCCCGGACCGCCCCCACCGGACAGAACGGACCGACGGCCGAACGCCGACCAGGTCGCGCCGTCGTCGGGCGGCCAGGTCGAGCCGACACCGTACGAGATGGCCGACCCGACAGCAGTCGTACCTGGGTGCTCCGACGTGCCGAGCCAGCGCTGCTGAGCCGCACGGCGGTGCCGGACCGCCCGACCGCTACGCCGGCGGTGTGCGGCACGCCGCTCAGGGGAGGCCGCGTCACCGGCGCGCAGCAGCTCGCGCAGCACCAGTGGCGGCACCGCCGCCAGGGCCAGCAGCACGCTCGTCCGATCCGGCGCCCGGCCCGCGCCCAGGTGCAGGCTCCCCGCCAGCAGCAGCACCGCCGCCGGAAGCACTGCCCGGGGCCAGGCCGGGGCGACCCGACCCACCGCCGCCGCGTCGCCCGTGGCCACCGCGTGGCCCGCCGCCACCGCGTCGCCCGAAGTCACCGCTTCGCCCTGCGCCACCGCGTCGCCCGCACCGAGCGCGGTGAGCAGCATCCCGAGCACCAGCGGTGGCACGGCCAGCAGGGCCGCCCGACCGGCCGTCACGGGCGGCAGGGCCGTCAACAGCACCAATCCGACCAGGGTGAGCAGGACCCCACCCCGGCAGATCGCGCCGGCCGCGCGTCGGTACGGGCCGTTGAACGCACTGAGCGCCGCCATGCCAAGCCCGCCGAGCACCAGCGCGGCGGCCATCCGGGCCGGCACCGGCAGCGTGTCGCGGGGCAGCAGCAACCAGCCGGCGAGGGCCAGCCCGATGGCCGGGCCGGTCGCCTCGATCAGCAACCGCAACCGGGCCTGGTTCGGTGACCGCGTCCGGCCGACGAGTCGGCGCAGCCCGGCCGCGGACAGGGCCGCCACGACCAGCGACCCGACCAGCGCGGCGGCCCGATGCCCGCTGTCGGCCAGCGGCAACACGGCGGCGCTGACACCGGCTGCCACCACCGCCGCGTCGAGCAGCACCGCCGCCGCACGCGGCGAAGAATCGGGGTGCGACAGATCGGGGTGCGACGAGGCGGGGTGCGACAGATCGGCGGGCGACGGATCGGCGGAGCGCCGGGTGGCCAGCCGGGAGAGCCGCACCCCGGCGAGCGTTGCGCCCGCACCGCCGGCCAGTGCGATCACCACCGACGTCGGGGCCAGGCCAGCGGCGCCGGCGAGGACGAGCAGCGTCACCGCCGTGGACACGGCGGCCTCCGGCGCCGCCCGGCGGGGGACGAGGACGCGGAACGGGTACGCGAGGAGCACGGCGGTCGCCTTCGTGAGGGGGCACGGGGCGGTGCGGCGGTGCGGGACATCGGACGTTGCGGGTCCGCTGCCCACCAGTCGAGAACGACCGGCGGTCAAATCGGTTACGCGCCGGCCACCGAAAGGAGGCAGTGACCCGTGTCACTGTACGGCGTGCCGGGCGGCCCGGCACCGCCCGCCGCGAGCCGGACCAGCCGGGGGTGGGATCATCGGAGGGTGAGTACGCCCAACACGATCCGCTTCCGGTACAACCAAGGCATCCTGGCCGCCGCGATCATCGCTTTCATCGGCGCCCTGCCGCTGGCCAACGCCCGGGCGTACCTGCTGCCGGTGCTGCTCGTCCCGCTCGCCGTCGGCGTGTGGGCCTGGCGGGCCGGCACCGACGCCGACGACCGGGAGCTGCGCCTGCGCGCACTGGCGGGGCAGCGCCGGATCGGCTGGGACCGGGTCGTCGAGCTGGCCACCGACCCGCGCGGGCGGGCGGTCGCCCGGCTCGACGACGGCCAGCAGGTCGTCCTACCGGCGGTACGCGGCTCGGACCTGCCCCGGCTGGTCTCGGCAACCGGCCAGACGCTGCCCGGCGCGGCCGGCTGAGCCACGCGGTCAGTAGCCGTCGACCACCGTGTTGATCAGCGGCTGGCCGGCGGCGAAGCGCCGCACCTGATCGCCGACCAGCCGGTAGGCGCGCGGCAGCAGCCCTCGCACCGACCCGGCCACGTGCGGAGTGAGCAGCACGTTCGGCATCGTCCACAGCGGAGAATCGGCGGGCAGTGGCTCCGGGTCGGTGACGTCGAGCGCCGCCGAGATCCGGCCGGTGCCCAGCTCGGCGACGAGCGCCTCGGTACGGGCCACCGGCCCCCGGGCCGCGTTGACCAGCAACGCACCGTCCGGCATCGCGGTCAGGAACTCCTTGTCGATCAGGCCGCGCGTCTGGTCCGTGAGCGGCACCAGCACCACCACGACGTCGGCCTCCGGCAGCAGCCTGGGCAGCTCCTCGACGCCGTGCACCCCCTGCTCGGGCCGGGCGGTCCGGGCCACCAGGGTGAAGCTCACCTCGAACGGGGCGAGCCGGTCCCGTACCGCGGTGCCGATCGAACCGGCCCCGACGATGAGCACCCTCTTGCCGGTGAGCTCGTCGGTCGGGGCGACGTCGCCAAATGCCCACCGCCGGTCGGCCTGCGCCCGGACGAAGGCCGGGAACGCCCGTAGCTGGGTCAGGATCGCCGTGACGACCCACTCGGCCGTGGACGGATCGTGCACTCCCCGGGCGTCGCAGAGCGTGACACCCGTCGGCGTCCGACCCGCCCAGGCGTCCGCACCGGCGGAGAGCAGTTGCACCACCGCCAGATCGGGCAGCTCGTGCAGCAGCGCGGTCGCGTCCGAGCCGGCCAGGAACGGCGGTACCCAGAACCGCACGCCGGCCACCGCTGAGGGCAGCCGCTCGGCGTGCTCGACGACTTCCACCGTCACGTTCGGGGGCAGCTCGCCGACGAGGTTCAGGCCGGCCTGGTGCGGAATCCATACCTTCACGTCCGCCGACGATAGCCCCCGCACCGGCGGCCGGTGCGGGCACGGCGGCGAACCGGCGTCCCGGGGGATGGCGCGCCGAGTCGGCCCGGGCGAGACTCGGCACACCGACGTTCGGCCGCGGCGCGAACCAGGTATAACGGATGGTCGGAGCGCCGGTCGGCCTCCGCCCCGGCAGACAGGTGCTCATGACCGACGGCTCCCCCGCCCGCCCCCGGCGTTCGATCGCACCACCCCTGGCGCTCGGCGACCCGGCACGGCTGCGGGCGCTCGCCGACACCGGGCTGGACGCCGCCCCGGACGAGGCGTTCGACCGGTTCGCCCGCCTGGTCAGCGACCTGCTGGACGTACCCGTCGCGCTGGTCTCCCTGGTCTCCGCCGAGCGGCAGTTCTTCCCCGGCGCGGTCGGGCTGCCGGAGCCCTGGGCGGAGCGCCGGCAGACCCCGCTGAGCCACTCGTTCTGCCAGCACGTGGTGGACATCGAGGTGCCGATGGTGCTGCCGGACGCCCGGCTCTACCCCCGCGTGCGGGACAACCTGGCCATCGAAGACCTCGGCGTGGTCGCGTACGCCGGGATGCCGCTGACCGACCTCTCCGGCCGGGTGCTCGGCTCGCTCTGCGCCATCGACAGCAAGCCGCGGGCCTGGACCGCCGGGCAGCTGCGGACGCTGGCCGACCTGGCCGCCGCCTGCTCGTCGGAGCTGCGACTGCGGATCGCACTGGACGGGGCGCAGGAGGCACGTCGGCGGGTCGTGCGGGCGCACGAGCGACTGGAACTGCTCGCCGGCCTGAGCGAGACGCTGGCCGGCACGCTGGACGTGGGCACCGCGCTGCGCCGGCTCGCCGACACCATGGTGCCGCTGCTCGCCGACTGGTGCCTGCTCACCCTGGTCGGGCC
Organism: Micromonospora sp. NBC_00858; assembly: GCF_045207365.1. Lineage (NCBI taxonomy): Bacteria > Bacillati > Actinomycetota > Actinomycetes > Micromonosporales > Micromonosporaceae > Micromonospora > Micromonospora sp. NBC_00858. Next base: position 4,970,312 of record NZ_CP108828.1, read on the forward strand.
GACCGGCCTGCCCCGCGAGGTGGTCGCGGTACACCGGGACCCCGCCCGGACTGCGGACGTCGACCGCTTCGCCGAGCTGCTGCGCACCGGGCTGAGCGCGGATTCGGCCATCCGGGCGGTGCTGCGGACCGGCCGGCCCCGGCTCGGCGGCGTGGCGTCGCTGGCCGACGTGGCACGTGGCACGACGGATCCGGAAATGGCGTCGATCGCCGGCCGCCTGGGCATCGCCTCCTACCTCTGCGTGCCGGTCCGTGCCGCCGGCGGCACGGTGCTCGGCGCGATCACCCTGGTCAATGACGCCCAGCGCCAGCAGTTCGACGACCGCGACCTGCTCACCGCGGTGGACATCGGCCGCCGCGCCGGGCAGGCAATCGGCAACAGCTCGATGTACGGCGAGCAGCGGCACGTCGCCGAGGTGCTGCAACACAGCATGCTGCCGCAGCTGCCGGTCGTACCCGAGCTGGAGCTGGCGGCCCGCTACCAGCCGGCGGCCGACCGGGTGGAGGTGGGCGGTGACTGGTACGACGCCTTCGTCCAGCCCGATGGGGACCTGATCGCGGCGATCGGGGACGTGGCCGGGCACGACATCGAGGCGGCGGCGACCATGGGCCAGCTGCGCAACCTGGTGCGCGGCAACGCGTTCGGCCGGCAGGACGCGGTCGGGGAGCTGATGACCCACCTGGACGGCGCGATCCGCGGCCTGCGGCTGCCGATCGCGGCCACCGCGACGCTGGTCCGGATCTGTCCCCAACGGTCCGGTGGCTGGGAGATGACCTGGTCCAACGCCGGGCACCCGCCGGCCCTGCTGGTCCGTGCCGGCGGCGCGGTGGAGGTCCTCGAAGCGCCGCCGGAAGCGCTGCTCGGCCTGGCCCGGCCGGTGCGGCGGACCAGCCAGTCGACCAGCCTGGCCACCGGCGACACCCTGCTGCTCTACACCGACGGGCTGATCGAGCGGCGGGACCGGTCCATCGACGAGGGGCTCGCCGAGCTGCTGGACCGGCTGACCGGCACCGACACGTTGCCCCTCGACGAGCTGTGCGACCTGCTGCTCGCCTCGACCCGGCACCGCGAGGACGACACCGCGCTGCTGGCCGTGCGGGCACGCTGAACGGTCCACCCCGGAGCACCGCCGGCATCCGCCGTGTCCTGTCGGGCCCGGCCGGGCCGTCCGGCGGGATACCCTGGGCCGGGTGAGCGCCCGTCCCTCGTACTCTCGCACCCGCCGCCTCCGGGCGGCCCTCGCGGCGTCCTGCGCGGCGCTGCTGTTCGCCGCCGGTTGCAGCTTCGGCGAGCCGGAGCCGGACCCGGCCGGTGAGCCGCCCAACCTGCCGACCCCGTCGGCGCCGGCGAGCCCCGGCGGCGCCGGCCAGCAGGCGGTGGCGACGGTGCTCGCCAAGGGGCTGCGGGTGCCCTGGGCGATCGCCTTCCTGCCGGACGGCGGCGCGCTGGTCACCGAGCGGGACAGCGGCCGGATTCTCCAGGTCGGTCCCGAGTCCGGGCCGGACGGGCTGCGGGTCCGGGTGGTGCAGACGATCACCGACGTGGCGGCGGCGGGCGAGGGCGGCCTGCTCGGCATCACCGTCTCCCCCGGCTACGACAAGGACCGCACGGTCTTCGTCTACTACACGACCGAGCAGGACAACCGGGTCGTCCGGCTGCAGCTCGGTGGGCAGCCCACCCCGATCCTCACCGGCATCCCCAAGGCCAACGTGCACAACGGCGGTGGGCTGGGCTTCGGCCCGGACGGGCAGCTCTACGCCAGCACGGGTGACGCCGGTGAGCGCCCCGCCGCCCAGGACGTGAAGAGCCTCGGCGGCAAGATCCTGCGGATCACCCCGGACGGGAAGCCCGCCGCGGGCAATCCGTACCCCGGCTCCCCGGTCTGGTCGCTGGGGCACCGCAACGTGCAGGGCTTCACCTGGGACGCCGCCAAGCGGATGTACGCCGTGGAGTTCGGCCAGAACACCTGGGACGAGATCAACCAGATCACCAAGGGCGGCAACTACGGCTGGCCGCAGGTCGAGGGGCGGGCCGGCGACAAGCGGTACAGCGACCCGATCACCCAGTGGGCGACCTCGGACGCGTCCTGCTCCGGGCTGGCCGCCGCGGATCGGCTGCTGGTCACCGGCTGCCTGCGCGGCAAGCGGCTCTGGGTGATGGAGCTGACCGACATGGGCACGCTGCTCGGTCAGCCCAGTGAGCTGCTCACCAACCGGTACGGCCGGCTGCGCGCGGTGGCCGCCGCGCCGGACGGGTCGCTCTGGGTGAGCACCTCCAACCACGACGGGCGGGGTAACCCGGCGGCCGACGACGACCGGCTCCTGCGGGTGGTCTTCGCTGGCGGCGACGGCGGTCGCAGCTGACCTTCGTCACCATCCGTGCAGGTTTGCCAAGATCCTCAGACGGGCAGGTCAGAATCTCAGCATGGACGGGCAGCGCGACGAGCAGCACGACGACGCCGGAGACCGGGACGACCCGGTGACCGGTGGCGAGTCGGTGACTGATGGCGAGCCGCAGCGGTCGGCCGGCCTGCGGGCTGGCCGGCTCGGTGCACTGCGCCGCACCGGGGTGATCCTCGCCGTGCTCGCCGTGGCCCTGGCCGGGGCGGTGCTCGGGGTGCTGGCCGGCGGCCGGGTGGACACCGACATCGGGCCGTTCCGGGCCAGCCTCACCCTCACCCCTGCCAGCGACGGCGGCACCACAGTCGACGTGCCTCCGCTCGGTGCGCTGCTGCTGAACAGCCACGACGGGCCGACACATCTCACCGTGCGGCTGGGCGCGCTGGACCAGGGACGCACCGAGGCGCTGCTCGACGACCCGGCCAGCATCAGCCGGGCCAGCCAGAGCGCCGTCGAGGACGTCCGGTCCGGGGTGATGCGGCTCGGCCTGCGGACCCTCGCCTCGGTGGTGCTGGTCACCCTGATCCTCGCCGGGCTGATCTTCCGCGATGTGCGGCGGACCGCCTGGGCGGGCGGGCTGGCGCTGCTCGTCACCGCCGGCAGCCTCGGCACGGCGGCGGCCACCCTGCGCCCACAGGCGATCGAGGAGCCGCGCTACGAGGGGCTGCTGGTCAACGCCCCGGCCATCGTGGGCGACGCCCGCCGCATCGCCAACGACTACACCAAGTACGCCGAGCAGTTGCAACGCATCGTCGGCAACGTCAGCCAGCTCTACACGACCGTGTCGGCGCTGCCGGTGTACGAGCCGGCGCCCGGCACCACCCGGGTGCTGCACGTGTCCGACATGCACCTCAACCCGACCGGCTGGCAGCTGATCCGGACGGTGGTGGAGCAGTTCGGCATCGACGCGGTGATCGACACCGGTGACATCACCGACTGGGGCAGCGAGCCGGAGGCGTCCTTCGTCGGCTCGATCGGCCTGCTGAAGAAGCCGTACGTGTTCATCCGGGGCAACCACGACTCGGGCCGCACCGGCGCCGCGGTGGCCCGCCAACCGAACGCGATCGTGCTGAACAACTCGACGACCACGGTCGCCGGGCTGACCATCGCCGGCATCGGCGACCCGCGCTTCACCCCGGACAAGAACACCTCCCCGGCCGGCAGCGGGCTGACCCAGCAGGTGGCCGACCAGGTGATCGGGGCCGGCGAGCAGCTCGCCAGCACGGTGCGCAACTCACCGCAGCCGGTGAACATCGCGCTGGTGCACGATCCGGCGTCCGCCGGGCCGCTCGCCGGCACCTGCCCGCTGGTGCTGGCCGGGCACACCCACTCCCGGCAGGTCTCCAAGCTGCCCCAGGCACCCGGGCAGCAGCCCACCACGCTGATGGTGGAGGGCTCCACCGGCGGTGCCGGGCTGCGCGGCCTGGAGGGTGAGAAGCCGACCCCGCTGTCGATGTCCGTGCTCTACTTCGACCAGCAGAAGATGCTCCAGGCGTACGACGACATCACCGTCGGCGGCACCGGGCAGGCCCAGGTCAACCTGGAACGGCACGTGGTGGAGAACCCGTCCGCCGGGGCACCCGCCTCGGTCACCCCCACCCCGACCCGCTGAGCGCGGGCCGGGGCGGCAGCGTCGGGAACGTGAGCGTCAGCGCAGCGCGAGGGCGGCCAGGGCGGCGTTGACGATGCTGCCGGGCAGCAGGTCGTGCAGCTCGTACAGCTCGGCAACGCTGCCGGACTGGCCAAACTCGTCCACCCCGAGCGGCACCGCCGGCGCGCCGAGCGCCGAACCGAGCCAGGCCATGGCGTGCGACGCGGCGTCGTGCACGGTCACCACCGGCACCCGGTCGTCGAACGCGGACCGCAGCGCGCCCGGCACGCTGGGCACCGTGGCGGTCCGTACGCCCTGGCGCAGGGTGCGCTGCCAGGCCCGGTAGAGCCGATCCAGCGAGGTCACGTCCACCACGTGCGCGGCGACGCCCTCGTCGGCCAGCTCCGCCGCGGCGGCCAGTACCTCGGGCAGCACCGCACCGGAGGCGGCCAGCTGCACCACCGGGGCGTCGGCCAGGTGCGGGTACGCCTGATGCGCGTCCACCAGCCGGTACGCCCCGGCGACCACCTGCCGGCGCAGCACCGCGTCACCAATCCGGGCCCGGGCCGCCTCGAACGGCGCCTGGTCCAGCGGTCGGGTGCTGAGCCGGAAGTAGTACGCGCCGTCCTCGGTGGGCGCGGCGGTCGCGGTCGGGGCCGACCCTCCGGCGATCTGCCCGAGCGCGTCGCAGAGCAGCCAGTCCAGGCTGGCTGCGTACGCCGGTTCGAGGAAGGTCACCCCGGGCAGCTCCAGGCCGACCGAAGCGGTGATCGTGGACTGGTGGGCGCCGCCCTCCGGGGCCAGCGTGATGCCCGACGGGGTGCCGGCGACCACGAACCGGGAGCCGGAGTAGGTGCCGTACAGGAACGCGTCCAGGCCGCGCAGCACGAACGGGTCGTAGACCGTACCCACCGGCAGCAGAGGCTGCCCGGACAGGTCCCACGACAGGCCGAGCTGCCCGAGCAGCAGGAACAGGTTCATCTCCGAGATGCCCAGCTCGATGTGCTGCCCCGCCGGGCTCTCGGTCCAGCGCAGCATCCGGTCCTCGGTCCAGGAACGCTGCTCGGTGGGGGCGAACACCCCGGTCTTGTTGATGAACCCGGCCAGGTTGGTGGAGGTGGCCACGTCCGGCGCCGTGGTGACCAGGTAGCGGCCGACCTCCCGGTCCCGGGCCAGGTCCACCAGCACCCGGCCGAAGACCTCCTGCGTGGAGATCGGCTTGGCCGCGCGTACTCCGGTGCTCTCCGGGACGGTGACGCCGAGCGCCCGCTCGCGGGGCGCGCGGAACAGCGCCTCCCGACGGGCACCGGCCCGGATGCCGGCGGGTGACGCCGGGTCGAGGCGGTCCCACTCGGTCTCCCGGGTCAGCCCCTGCGCGGCACGCAACACGTCGACCTGCTCGGTGCTGAGCAGCGCCGAGTGGTTACGCGGATTGCCGGCGATGGGCAACCCCCACCCCTTCACGGTGTACGCGAAGACGACGCTGGGCCGGTCGGTGACCGCGTCGCACTGGGCGTACGCGTCGAGCATCGCGGACAGGTCGTGGCCGCCCAGGTCGGTGACGAGCGGGCCCAGCTCCTCGTCTGCGATGCCTCCCACGAAGGCACCCACCTCAGCCGGCGCACCGTCCAGGAACTGCTTGCGCAGCGCCGGGCCGGCCAGTCCGAACAGCGACTGGTACTGCTCGTTGGGCATCGCGTCGATCCAGTCGCGCAGCACCTCGCCGCCCGGCCGGGCGTACGCCTCGGCGAGCCGACGGCCGTACTTGACCTCCACGACGTGCCAGCCGGCCGCCTCGAACTGACCCCGCCACTGGTTGATCCGGATGCCCGGCACCACCCGGTCCAGCGACTGCCGGTTGAAGTCCACCAGCCACATGACGTTGCCCAGACCGGTGGTGGCCGGGTCGGCGACCGCCTCCCAGATGTTGCCCTCGTCCAGCTCGGCGTCGCCGATCAGCGCCACGAACCGGGAGTGCGGCCGGGCGCCGAAGTGCGCGTCGACGTAGCGCCGGGTGGCGGCGGCGAAGAGCGGAGCCGCCGCGCCGAGACCCACCGAGCCGGTGGAGAAGTCCACCTCGTCGGGGTCCTTGGTGCGCGACGGGTACGACTGGAGGCCGCCGCGGGCCCGCAGCCGGGGCAGGTACGAGCGGTCCAGGTTGCCGAGCAGGTACTGGATGGCGTGGAACACCGGAGAGGCGTGCGGCTTGACCGCAACCCGGTCCTCGGCGTCCAGGTGGGCGAACCAGAGCGCGGTCATCGCGGTGACCAGGGAGGCGCTGGACGCCTGGTGCCCGCCGACCTTCACCCCGTCGCCGGTGGCCCGGTCGTGGTTGGCGGCGTCCACGATCCGGGTGGCGAGCCAGAGCACCCGCCGCTGGATCTCGTCGAGCACATCGAGGTCGTGGTGGTTCACGGTGGCTCCATCCGGGCGTCGCCGTTGACGCCCTCGCGAGGGGTACGGATCACGCCGCCCGAGTGGGCGACCCAGCGGGGTGGGACGTCAGGAAGGGCCCCTTCCTGTGCACGAGGCGTTGAGAAGGGGCCCTTTCGGACGGTCAGCCCTGGACGCCGAGGCGCTCCAGGACCAGCTCACGGACGGTCTTCGCGTCGGCCTGACCGCGGGTGGTCTTCATGACCGCGCCGACCAGCGCGCCGGCCGCGGCGACCTTGCCACTACGGATCTTGTCGGCGATGCCGGGGTTGGCGGCGATCGCCTCGTCCACCGCGGCGGTGAGCGCGCCGGTGTCCGACACGACCTCCAGGCCCCGGTTGGTCATGATCTCGGTGGGCGAGCCCTCGCCGTCGACCACGCCCTCCAGCACCGCGCGGGCCATCTTGTCGTTGAGCTTGCCGGCGTCCACCAGGCCCTGCAACTCGGCGACCTGGGTCGGGGTGGCGCCGATGTCGGCCAGCTCCACGCCGCTCTCGTTGGCCCGGCGGGACAGCTCGCCCAGCCACCACTTGCGGGCGGCGGCCGGGGTGGTGCCGGCGGCGACGGTGGCCTCGATCAGCTCGACCGCGCCGGCGTTCAGCACCGACTGCATGTCCAGGTCGGACAGCCCCCACTGCTGCTGGAGCCGACGCCGGTGCACCCGGGGCAGCTCCGGCAGGGCGGCCTTCAGCTCGGCGACCCAGGCGGGGTCCGGGGCGATCGGCACCAGATCCGGCTCCGGGAAGTACCGGTAGTCGGTGGCGGTCTCCTTCGAGCGGCCCGGGGTGGTGTCGCCGGTGTCCTCGTGGAAGTGCCGGGTCTCCTGGGTGATCCGGCCGCCGGCGTCCAGCACCGAGGCCTGCCGGAGCATCTCCGAACGGACCGCCCGCTCCACCGAACGCAGCGAGTTGACGTTCTTGGTCTCGGTGCGGGTGCCCCACTCCTGTCCCGGCAGGTTGAGCGAGGTGTTCACGTCGCAGCGCAGCGAACCCTCCTCCATCCGCACGTCGGAGACACCGAGGGTGCGGATCACGTCCCGCAGCTCGGCGACGTACGCCCGGGCCACGTCGGGGGCGAGCACGCCGGTGCCCGGGATGGGCTTGGTGACGATCTCGACCAGCGGAATGCCCGCCCGGTTGTAGTCGACCAGCGACTCGGTCGCGCCGTGGATGCGGCCGGTGGCACCACCGACGTGCAGCGTCTTGCCGGTGTCCTCCTCCAGGTGCACCCGCTCGATCTCGATCCGCACCGTCTCGCCGTTGACCTCGACGTCCAGGTAGCCGTCGACGCAGATCGGCTCGTCGTACTGGCTGATCTGGAAGTTCTTCGGCATGTCCGGGTAGAAGTAGTTCTTCCGGGCGAACCGGCACCACTCGGCGATGGAGCAGTTCAACGCCAGGCCGATCCGGATGATCGCCTCGATGGCCGCCTTGTTGGCCACCGGCAGCGAGCCGGGCAGGCCGAGGCAGACCGGGCAGACCCGGGTGTTCGGCTCGCCACCGAAGTCGGTCGGGCAGCCGCAGAACATCTTGGTGTTCGTGCCCAGCTCGACGTGGGTCTCCAGGCCGATCACCGGTTCGTAGCGCGCGACGACCTCGTCGTACGCGGGCAGCGTCGTCGTCATCTGGGCTCCTGCCTCACAGTGCCGGTGGGGTGAACGTGCCGACCGCGGACTCCAACGCGGCGGCGACCCGGTACATCCGGTCGTCGGCCATCGTCGGGGCCATCACCTGCAGGCCGACGGGCAGCCCCTCGGAGAGGCCGCAGGGCACCGAGATGCCCGGCCCGCCGTACAGGTTGGTCGGGATGGTGAACAGGTCGGCCAGGTACATCTGGTACGGGTCGGCGGTGCGCGCGCCCAACGGGAACGCCACCGACGGGGTGGTCGGCGAGATCAGCGCGTCCACCCGCTCGAACGCGGCGGTGAAGTCCCGGGTGATCAGCGTCCGGACCTTCTGCGCCTGCCCGTAGTACGCGTCGTAGTAACCCGACGACAGGGCGTACGTGCCGATCATGATGCGGCGCTTGACCTCCGGGCCGAAGCCGGCCTCCCGGGTCAGCGACATGACCTCCTCCAGCGACCGGTTGCCGTCGTCGCCGACCCGCAGACCGAACCGGACACCATCGAACCGGGCCAGGTTGGAGGAGCACTCGCTCGGCGCGATCAGGTAGTACGCCGGCAGCGCGTAGGCGAACGTCGGGCAGGACACCTCGACGATCTCCGCACCCAGCTTCGCCAGCGCGTCCACCGACTCGCGGAACGCGGCCATCACACCCGGCTCGGCGCCCTCGCCGACGAACTCGCTGACGATGCCGAGCCGTACGCCGGTCAGGTCGCCGGTCGCGCCGAGCTTCGCCGCCGCCACCACGTCCGGCACGGGCTGCGGGATCGAGGTGGAGTCGCGCGGGTCGTGCCCGCCGATCACCTGGTGCAGCAGGGCCGCGTCGAGCACCGTACGGGCGCAGGGGCCGGGGGTGTCCAGCGACGAGGAGAAGGCGACCAGTCCGTAGCGGGAGGTGCCGCCGTAGGTGGGCTTCACACCGACGGTGCCGGTGACCGCGCCGGGCTGGCGGATCGAGCCGCCGGTGTCCGAGCCGATCGCCAGCGGCGCCTCGTACGCGGCCAGCGCGGCGGCGCTGCCGCCACCCGAGCCACCCGGGATCCGGCTCAGGTCCCACGGGTTGTGCGTGGGGCCGTACGCCGAGTACTCGGTGGAGGAGCCCATGGCGAACTCATCCATGTTGGTCTTGCCGAGCATCACCGTGCCGGCGGCGCGCAGCCGCTGCACGATCGTGGCGTCGTACGGTGGGCGCCAACCCTCCAGGATCTTCGACCCCACGGTGGTCGGTACGCCCCGGGTGGCGAGCACGTCCTTCACCGCGACCGGCACCCCGGCCAGCGGGCCCAACTCCTCGCCGGCGGCCCGGCGCTCGTCGACCGCGCGGGCCGCGGCGAGCGCGCCGTCGGTGTCGACGTGCAGGAAGGCGTGCACCCGGTCGTCGACCGCGGCGATCCGGTCCAGGTGTGCCCGGGTCACCTCGACGGCGGAGGTCTCGCCGCCGGCGACCAGGGCGGCGATCTCCGTCGCGGTCATTCTGGTGAGGTCACTCATGAGGCCACATCCTCGGTCAGAATCCGCGGAACGCGGAACCGCTGGTCCTCAGCGTCCGGCGCACCCGACAGTGCCTCCTGCGGGGTCAGGCACGGCGTGACCACGTCCTCCCGCAGGATGTTGGTCAGCGGCACCGAGTGCGAGGTCGGCGGGATGTCCGCCGCGGCGACCTCGCCGACCTGGGCGACCGCCTGGAGGATCACGTCGAGCTGGCCGGCGAAGGTGTCCAGCTCCTCCTCGGTGACGGCGAGCCGCGACAGGCGCGCCAGGTGCGCGACCTCCTCGCGGGAGATGGCGGCCATCCGTGCCCCCTTCTGATGTCCTGCTGGTCGGGCGGTGTGCCGGCCGCGCGACGGGTGAGCGTGACACGCGGTGACCGGAGCGAGTCTATTGTTCCGCTCCGGTGCCGCGTCCCCGACTCCCCCTCCGCCGACCCGTGCGCGGCGTCGACGGGCGGGTCAGCGGGGGGTACGAAGGCCGTTGTCCGGCTCCGGGCCGCCGGTCGGGCGGACCGGGCGGTACCGGGCCAGCCACGTGACCAGCTCCTCGGCGGGCATCGGTCGGGCGTAGAACCAGCCCTGCGCGGCGTCGCAGCCGGCGGCGTGCAGCATCCGCCAGGTCCGCTCGTCCTCCACACCCTCGGCGACCACCCGCAGCCCCAGCGCGCCGGCCAGCTCGATCATCGACCGGACGATCGCCGCGTCGTCGGCGTCGCCGGCCATGCCGAGCACGAACGAGCGGTCCACCTTCACCTCGGACAGCGGCAACCGGCGCAGGTGTTGCAGGGAGGAATACCCGGTGCCGAAGTCGTCCAGCGCGATGGCCACCCCGATCCGGTGCAGCCGGGAGATGGTGGCCAGCACCCGACGCGGGTCGGCCATCAGGGCACCCTCGGTGATCTCCAGTTGCAGACGCTCGGCCGGCACCTCGTAGCGGGCCAGCCGGTCGGCGATCTGATCGGCGATCTCGCCGGTGTGCAGGTCGCGCACGCTCACGTTCAACGCGGCGCGCAGCCCGATGCCAGCCGCCGACCACTTGGCGAGCTGCTCCACCACGTCGTCGACCACCCGCCGGGTGAGCAGCCGCATCACCGCGCTCTGCTCGGCGACCCGGATCAGCTCCTCCGGGTCGACCATGCCCCGGCGCGGGTGCCGCCAGCGCAGCAGCGCCTCGACGCCGACCACCTCGCCCGTCGCGATGGCGATCTGCGGCTGGTAGTACATGGTGATCTCGCCGGCGTCGTCGGCCGGCTCACCACCGGAGCGCGCCCACTCGGTCGGGGCGAGCGGTTGCTCCGGGGCGCCCCGCCCGATGTCGCGCCGCGGACCGGGACCGCCGTCGGTCAGCGCGGGGGCGGGCACCGCACCGCCGTTTGGCGATCGCCGCCCGCGCCCGCCGCCGGAGTGCCGGTCCCGGGCCGGCCCGGGGCGGGTACCGGCGACCGTGGCGCGGGCGTTCCGGCCACGGATCGGGTCGGCTCCGGTGGCGATCCGGTTGATCAGCTCGTCGGCGTGCACCAGCTCGGCGTCGGGCCGCCGCCGGCGAACCCACCACCGGCCGCCGACCCGCCGCGCCGCGGCCATCACCGGTGCCACGCCCGCGTGCGGCGCGGCCTCGGCGGGCAGGTCACCGGCGGGCAGCGCCGCACCATCCCCGCCGCGCACCTCCGCCGCCGCCCCGAGGGGTACGTCGACAGCCCGCTCCGGGCCCACTGGCTCGACCGGCCCGGAATCCCGACGGTTCCCGTCGGCCTGTCCCGTCAGCTCGCCGTGTCGCGCTGGTTCGGCGTCGAATCGCTCGTCGGCCGACGGGCCGGACTCCAGCACGCGGCGCAGGTCGGCGAGGAGGCCGAGCCGCTCGGCGGAGTTGTGGTCGGACTCCGGGGCGTAGAGCGCCACCGTGTCGTTGCGGTGCTTGGCGTCGTACATCGCCACGTCGGCGTGGCGCATCAGGGTGGCGAAGTCCTCGCCGTGCTCGGGGAAGAGGGCGATCCCGATCGAACCACCCACGTCCAGCGGCAGCCCGTCCAACGGCACCGGCTCGGCCAGCGCCCCGACCACCCGGTCGGCCAGGTCACGCGCCTGGCTCGCGTCGGTCAGCCCGGTCATCACGATGGCGAACTCGTCCCCGCCGAGCCGGGCGATCATCTGCGGCCGAGGCTCCACGTCGGTGAGCCGGGCACTGACCTCGACCAGCAACCGGTCGCCCACGGCGTGCCCGAGCGCGTCGTTGACGTTCTTGAAGCGGTCCAGGTCGATCAGCAGCAGCGCCAGGTGCCCGTCCGGTTCCCCCCGGGCGGTCCGCTCGGCGTGCAGGTGCACCTGCTCCGCCACCTCGGTCAGCAGGGCCTTGCGGTTGGGCAGCCCGGTGAGCGGGTCGGCGGCGGCGAGGTGCTGCTGCTCGACGGTCAGCCGGGCCATCCGGTACACGGCGAAAAGCGGCACCAGCACCAGCGGGATCAGCGCCGCGCTGACGCGCGCGGCGGCGACCAGCACCGGGGCGAGCAGCAGCAGCGAGCCGGTGGAGAGCAGTTCGAAGCCGAGGCCCTGCCGGACGGTGGGCCACCACCGGTCGCCGAAGCGCAGCCGCACCGCCCAGCTGACCAGCCCGTAGTTGACCACGAACCACGCCACCGTGGCGCCGCCGACGGCGGCCACGTCGGTCCAGTGCAACCGGCCGCCGGAGAAGATGGTGCCCGGCCCGAGCTGGATGACCCCGTACGCGGCGGCGAGAGCGCAGGCGTACTGGCCGACGTTGAACGCGGTCCGCCACGCGGCGTGCCGCATCCGCCAGCCCGAGACGACCACCCCCACCGCCTGCACGGCGACCGCCGGGCCGAGCCCCCAGCCGAGCAGGATCGCGAAGGTGAAGCAGGTGGAGGGGAAGACCGCGGAGGACTGCCGACGCCCCGGGGGGACGAACGGGCGGGCATCGCAGACCACGGCGAGCGCGGCCATCGTCCAGAACGCCACCGGCAGCCGGGAGAGCTCGCCGGGGAGTGTCGCGAGTGGACCGGCGGCGGTCAACGCGGCGACCGCCAGGATGCCGAGGACGAAGCCGGCGAACGGCGCCACCCGTCCGGGAGGGACGAAGTTGCGCGGGTCGGCGACCTCCATCACACCTCCCGACCGACGGTCGGCGTGCCGGTGAGCACGCCGTGACCCAATGAAACGCCCTCAGCCCCGAGTTTCCCGGTATGACAGTCACGAATCGGTCGTAGTCGTAATTAAGTTGGTATGCGCGACCAGCCGGTGCGGCGAGACGCCGGCGGCGGTCAGCCCTCCAGCCGGGCAGCCCCCCGCGCGGCGTCCGGACCCGCGTCCAGCAGCAGCCGGAACCCGTCCTCGTCGAGCACCGGCACCTTGAGGCTGGCCGCCTTGTCGGCCTTGGACCCCGGGTTGTCTCCCACCACGACGAAGCTCGTCTTCTTGGAGACCGACCCGCTCACCTTGCCGCCCCGGCTCTGCACGGCCTCGGCGGCCTGGTCCCGGGAGAAGCCCGCGAGCGTGCCGGTCACCACCACGGTCAGCCCCTCCAACGGGCGCGGCCCCTCGTCGACAGCCTCCTCGGCCATCCGTACGCCCGCCTCGGCCCACTTGCGGACCACCTCGCGGTGCCAGTCCACGGCGAACCACTCTCGAATGCTGGCCGCGATGGTGGGCCCGACCCCGTCGACCGAGGAGAGCTCCTCCTCGCTGGCCGCGTCGATGGCCTCCATCGAGCGGAAGTGCCGGGCGAGCGCCTGGGCCGCGGTGGGGCCGACGTGCCGGATGGAGAGCGCCACCAGCACCCGCCACAGGTCGCGCTCGCGGGCGACCGCCAGATTGTCGAGCAGTTTGACCGCGTTGGTGCCGAGGCTGCCGTCCTTGTTGACGAAGAACGGGGACCGGGACAGCTGCTCGGCGTCGAGCTGGAAGAGGTCGCCCTCGTCGGTGATGATCTCCGCGTCCAGGAGCGCCCCGGCACCCTTGTAGCCGAGCACCTCGATGTCGAACGCGCCGCGGCCGGCGAGGTGGAACACCCGCTCGCGTAGCTGGGACGGGCAGCTGCGCGTGTTGGGGCAACGGATGTCGACGTCGCCCTCCTTGGACGGCGCGAGCGGGGTGCCGCAGGCCGGGCAGTTGGTCGGCATGACGAACGGCCGGGCGTCGGGCGGGCGCAGCTCGACCACCGGGCCGAGCACCTCGGGAATCACGTCACCGGCCTTGCGCAGCACCACCGTGTCGCCGATCAGCACACCCTTGCGCTCCACCTCCCGGGCGTTGTGCAGGGTGGCCAGTGCGACGGTGGAGCCGGCCACCCGCACCGGTTCGAGGACGGCGAACGGGGTGACCCGCCCGGTGCGGCCCACGTTGACGTCGATGTCGAGCAGCTTGGTGGTGACCTCCTCCGGTGGGTACTTGAAGGCGATCGCCCACCGCGGGGCGCGGCTGGTCGAGCCGAGCCGACCCTGGATGGAGACCGGGTCGACCTTGACCACCACGCCGTCGATCTCGTGCTCGACGTCGTGCCGGTGCTCCGCGTAGTAGGCGATGTATTCCGCCACACCGGCCAGATCCGGCACCACCCGCCACCGGTCGCTGGTCGGCAGCCCCCACGCCTTCAGCGCGGTGTACGACTCGGACTGCGCCGTCGGCTGGAACCCGCGACGGGCGCCGATGCCGTGCACCACCAGGCGCAGCGGCCGGGAGGCGGTGACCCGTGGGTCCTTCTGCCGCAGGCTGCCGGCGGCGGCGTTGCGCGGGTTGGCGAAGGGTGCCTTGCCCTGCTCGACCAGACCCGCGTTGAGGTCGGCGAACGCGGCGATCGGGAAGTAGATCTCGCCCCGGACCTCCAGCAGCTCGGGCACGTCCGGGAATTCGGCGGACGGGGTGAGCTGGCTGGGCACGTCGCGGATGCTGCGCACGTTGGCGGTGACGTCCTCGCCGGTGCGGCCGTCACCACGGGTGGCCGCCCGAACGAGCCGGCCGGCCTCGTAGGTCAGGTTGATCGCCAGCCCGTCGACCTTCAGCTCGCAGAGGTAGGGCACCGGGCCGCCGGCATCCCGCTCGACCCGCTCGGCCCAGGCGGACAGCTCCTCGTCGGCGAAGGCATTGTCCAGCGAGAGCATGCGCTCGGCGTGGGTGACCGGGGTGAAGTCGGTGGAGAAGGTGCCGCCCACCCGTTGGGTCGGCGAATCCGGCGTGCGCAGCGCTGGGAACTCCTCCTCCAGCGCCTCCAGCTCGCGCAGCTGCTGGTCGAACTGGGCGTCGGCGATGGTCGGCGCGTCCAGCACGTAGTAGCGGTACTGGTGCTCGGTCAACTCGCCGCTGAGCGTGGCGTGCCGCTCCCGCGCCTGCGGCGTCGGCTCGGCGCCGGCCGCCGCCTCCTGCGCCGGGCTGACCTGTTGGCCGATCTGCTCCTCGGACACACCGCCACCTTCGGACACGCCTGCGACCTCCCTGATCACGCTACTCCCGCACGGTATCGGGCCGGTCAGACAATCCGTCGGCCACCCGCGCCCACCGGCCGCGCGGTTGACGGGCGGCAAGATTGACGGCGTGCGAGGATCGCCGGACGACGGTGGCCGGTGGGGCCACCGGAAGGCGGAGGTACCGATGCCCGAGGCCCTGCTCTGGGCGGTGGCGATCCTGCTGGCGTTGACCGCCGGCTGGGCGTGGAACAGCTGGCGGCACCGGGTGGCGAACCGGCGGTCGGGCACCCGGCCGGGCCGGGGCGCCACGGCGCGTACCGGTGGCCGCCGCACCACACCGCCCCGGCCGCGCGGCGGCGACCGGCCCGCCACCAAGCCCCGGTCGCGCGACACCGACCGGGTGACCGGCAAGCCGGCCCCGGGCGAGATCTGGTGGGCCGACGTGCCGTACGCCGACGGCAGCGGGTCGAAGGTCCGGCCGTGCCTGGTGCTGCGCGCCGACTCCCGGGGCGCCGACGTCCTGAAGATCACCAGCCAGGACAAGAGCGACCGGGACGACCACGTGCGTGTCCCCACCCGGGACTGGGACCCGGGCGCCGAGCACGACAGCTACCTGAGCCTCACCGAGCCGGCCCGGATCAGCTCGGCCGCCTTCGCCGATCGTGCCGGCAACTGCGACGGCGACCTGTGGCGACGGGTCCGCAGCCTGCACCACCTGCCCACCCGCTGACCGTCCCCCGCCCCGGCGATCCCCCGGGGCGGGGCACGCCCCCGCCGCCGAACGGGATCAGTCCCAGGCCGCGCCGAGCGTGGCGAGCTGGTCGGCGTACTCGATGCGGTCGCCCCAGGCGGGTGGCCAGGCGGCCATCCCGGCGGCCGCACCCACGAAGGCGCCGGCCAGGGCGGCGATCGAGTCGGAGTCACCGGCGGTGGTCGCACCCCGGGCCAGTGCCGAGACCGGGTCATCGGCGTGCCGTACCGCGCAGAGCAGAGCGGTGGCCAGCGCCTCCTCGGCCACCCAGCCATCCCCGGTGACCCGGCACGGGTCAGCGCCATCATCCGGTTGTCCCAGCGCGGTCGTCAGTCGCCCCAGCACCGCCAGGCACTCGTCCCAGCCCTGGGCGATGAACTCCTCCGGGCTACGGACCCCGGGGCGCTGCCAGAGGTCACCCAACCACTGCTCCCGGTACACCCGGCGCTGGGTGCGCGCCCGGTCGATGAGAATCGCGGGAAGCTCGGCGAGCGTGGCGCCCCCGCGCAGTGCGAAGACCGCGTACGCGGTGAGCTCGCTGGCAGCCAGCCCGGTCGGGTGGCCGTGCGTCAACCCGGCCTGTAGCTGGGCCAACCCGGCCAGCGTGTCCAGGTCCACGTCGAGCAACCCGACCGGCGTCACCCTCATGTTGGCCCCGCACCCCTTCGACCCGGCGACCGTCGCCTCCTGCCAGCGGAGCCCACGGCCCAGCTCGGCGCAGGCGCGCAGGCAGGTCATCCCCGGGGCGCGGTTGTTGTCCGGGCTGATCGCCCAGGCCAGGAAACGCCGCCGCAGCAGCGGCTCCACGACCTCCGGGGTGAGCGACGGCGCCTCGTGCAGCGCCCAGCCCACCGCCAGCGCCATCTGGGTGTCGTCGGTGACCAGCGCCGGCTCGCCGGACAGCTCCCGCGGACCGGTCGGGCCGTACCGTCGCTCGATCTCGGCGACGGTCAGGAATTCGGTCGGCTTGCCCAGCGCATCGCCGTAGGCGAGACCGAAGAGCGACCCCGAGGCGCGCAGCGGAGAGTTGTGGATCACGGCGGCCATGATGCCCGGCCGCCGTGATCCACGCCAGGCTCAGTTCCAGCAGAGGCAGAACGGGTGGCCGGCCGGATCGGCGTAGACCCGCCAGCCGTCGCCCTCACCCGGCAGCCGTCGCGCGCCGAGCGCCAGCGCCGCCTTCTCGGCGGCCTCGACGTCGGTCACTGTCACGTCGATGTGGAACTGCTGCGGGCGCTCCGGATCAGGCCAGGCCGGCGGACGCAGGTTGAGCGCCCGCTGGAACGCCAGCCGGGGCTGCTGCCCGGGCGGGCCGCCCAGCACCACCCATTCGTCGTCGGAGTCGCCCTCGGCCAAAGGCATGCCGAGCAGCTCCGCGTAGAACGCGGCCAGCGCCCGCGGATCCGGGCAGTCGATCACCACTGAACGTAGCTGTCCAACCATGACGCTCATCCTGCCCACCAGGTACGACAGGAAACCTCAGTCCTCGACGAGGCGCCGGCCGGCGTCCCGGCAGGCGGCCAGCACCGTCCGGGCGTACTCCGGGGTGGCGCCGGCGAGGCCACAGGCCGGGGTGACCACCACCTGCTCGGCGAGCTGTCGACGGGAGAAGCCGAGGCGGTCCCAGAGCTGGCGTACCCGATCGGCGATCTGGGCGGAGGTCGGCGCCGGACCGGTCGACGGCGGCCGCGTCGGCGCGGCCCCGGCCAGCAGCCCGAGGCCGGTGTCTATCGCCTCGCCCAGCGGGTCCAGCTCGGTGAGCAGGCTCAGGTCGAGGGCGACCGCGGCAGCGCCGGTCGACCGGATCAGCTCCAGCGGCACGTCCGGGGCGCAGCAGTGCACCACGGTCGGCACGCCGACCGCTTCGACGACCGTGCGCAGCAGCGCCGCCGCGTCCGCCGACTCCACCGCCCGGTACGCGCCCAGCCCGCTCTCGGTGGGCACCCGCCCGGCCAGCACGGTCGGCAGCGACGGCTCGTCCAGTTGGAGCAGCACCGAGGCGTGCGGCAGTTGCCGGGCGACCGCCGCGACGTGCACGCGTAGCCCTTCGGCGAGGGAGTCGGTGAGATCACGGACCGCGCCGGGGTCACGCAGCAACCGGCCGCCGATCGGCAACTCCAGCGCGGCGGCCAGGGTGAGCGGGCCGCCGGCCTGCACCTTGATCGGGCCGGCGTACTCCTCGGCCTGCTCGGCGAGCTGGTCCAGATCGCGTTCCAGCAGGTCGCGCGCACGGCGCAGGTCACGGCCTGGGCGCGGGGCGACCCGCCAACGGCCCGCGTACAGCTCGACGGGCAGCTCGACCAGCATTCCGGCGGTACGACCGATCAGGTCGGCGCCGGGGCCGCGAGCCGGCAGCTCGGGCAGGTGGGGCAGCGCCGGAAGCTCGCCGAGGACCACCCGCTGGGCCTCGGCGATGTCGGTGCCGGGCAGCGAACCGATACCGGTTGCCGCGCCGGCCGGCCAGGGCCACGCCTGATCTGTCACGGCCGAAGGGTATCCGGTGCGCGAGATGCCCCGGGCTGCGACGGCCACCTCGCCGGCCCTGGCTCGCGGCGGCCGCTCAGCGCCGGGTCAGCCGGCGATGGTGGCGGAGCCGAGAACCACGTCGCCGGCCGGGTCCGGCCGGTACGCCACCACGGCCTGACCGGCGGCGACGCCGCGGACCGGCCGACGCAGCTCGGCGTGGAGCCGGTCGCCGTCGAGGGCCACGGTGGCCGGCACCACCTCGCCGTGCGCGCGCAGCTGCACCTCGCACTCGACCGGCGCGTCCGGACGCGAGCCACCGGTCCAGACCGGCCGCTCGGCGTGCACCTGGAACACCTCCAGCGCCTCGGCCGGGCCGACCGTCACCGTGTTGGTCTTCGGTGTGATGGAGAGCACGTAGCGCGGCCGGCCGTCCGGGGCGGGTCGGTCCAGGTGCAGCCCGCGACGCTGGCCCACGGTGTACGCGTACGCGCCGGTGTGGCTGCCGACCACCGCGCCGGTGCTCGCGTCCACCACGTCGCCGGGCGCCGCACCGAGCCGGCCAGCCAGGAAGCCGCGGGTGTCGCCGTCGGCGATGAAGCAGATGTCGTGCGAGTCCGGCTTGTCGGCCACCGCCAGGCCACGCTCGGCGGCCTCCACGCGGACCTGCGCCTTGGTCGAGTCGCCGAGCGGGAAGATCGACCGGTCCAGCTGCTCGCGGGTGAGCACGGCCAGCACGTACGACTGGTCCTTGGCCACGTCGACGCTGCGCCGCAGCAGCCCGTCCGGGCCGAGCCGGGCGTGGTGGCCGGTCACCACCGCGTCGAAGCCCAGGGCCACCGCCCGGTCCAGCACCGCCGTGAACTTGATCTTCTCGTTGCAGCGCAGGCAGGGATTCGGCGTACGGCCGGCCGCGTACTCGGCCACGAAGTCGTCCACCACGTCGGCGTGGAACCGGTCGGCCATGTCCCAGACGTAGAACGGGATGCCGATCACGTCGGCCGCCCGCCGGGCGTCCCGGGAGTCCTCCAGGGTGCAGCAGCCACGCGCCCCGGTCCGGTAGGTCTGTGGATTGCGAGCCAGCGCCAGGTGCACGCCGGTCACGTCGTGCCCGGCCGCCACCGCCCGCGCCGCCGCCACGGCCGAGTCAACCCCGCCCGACATAGCCGCCAACACCCTCACCAGCCCACTCCCTTCCCTCCCCCAGCCTATCCACCCACCCAACCCACCCCCATCCCCGCCACAACACCCCGCCCCCCGCTCCGTCGATCATGGAGTTGTGGTGGGGGACAAAAGCCGCCTGCCATCGCACTCCGGGCACCACGACCCCATGATCGACCGGGTGAGGGGTGGCCGCGGAGGGGGGGTTAGCGCTGGGTGCGGTGGGCGGCGGCTCGGCGGGCGCGGTCGACGGCCGCCGGGAGGGCGGCGATGAGGGCGTCGATCTCGGTCTGGGTGCTGGTGTGGCCGAGGGTGAAGCGCAGCGAGGAGCGGGCGCGGTCGTCGTCGGCGCCCATCGCCAGCAGCACGTGCGAGGGCTGGGCCACCCCGGCCGAGCAGGCCGAGCCCGTCGAGCAGGCGATGCCCTGGGCGTCGAGCAGGAGCAGCAGGGCGTCGCCCTCGCAGCCGGGGAAGGAGAAGTGCGCGTTACCGGGCAGCCGGTCGACCGGGTCACCGTTGTAGATCACCTCGGGCACCGCCTGGCGGACCCGCTCGATCAGGTCGTCACGGAGCGCGGCGACCCGGGCCGCGTACTCCTGCTGGCCCTTCACCGCCGCTTCGACGGCGACAGCGAAGGCGACGATGCCAGCGGTGTCCAGGGTGCCGGAGCGTATGTCGCGTTCCTGGCCGCCACCGTGCAGCAGCGGCGTGGCCGCCACGTCCCGGGCGAGCAGCAGCGCCCCCACCCCGGTCGGACCGCCCAGTTTGTGCCCGGTGACGGTCAGCGCGGCGACCCCGCTGGCGGCGAAGTCGACCGGCACCTGACCGACGGCCTGGATGGCGTCCGTGTGGAACGGCACACCGTGCTCGGCGGCAACGGCGGCCAGCTCGGCTATTGGCTGGACGGTGCCCACCTCGTTGTTCGCCCACATCGCGGTGACCACGGCCACCCGGTCGGTGTGCGCTGCCAACTCGGCGCGCAGGTCCTCCGGGTCGAGTCGACCGGCGGCGTCCACCGGCAGCCAGCCGACCTCGGCCCCCTCGTGTTGGGCCAGCCAGTCCACCGCGTCCAGCACCGCGTGATGCTCGACGGCGCTGGAGACCACCCGTCGGCGGTCGGGGCCGGCTCCCCGGCGGGCCCAGAAGATGCCCTTGACCGCAAGGTTGTCGCTCTCCGTGCCACCACCGGTGAAGATCACCTCGGAGGGCCGGGCGCCCAGGACGGCGGCCACCCGCTCGCGCGACTCTTCGACCCGGCGGCGGGCACGGCGACCCGCCGCGTGCAGGGAGGACGCGTTGCCGACCTCGCGGGCGGTGGCGACGTACGCCTCCAGTGCCTCATCGAGCATCGGAGTGGTCGCCGCATGATCCAGGTAAGCCATCACCGTTCAGCCTACGGCCGACAGGTCGGAGACCGGATGGCGGAGGGGACTCCGGTGAGCGGCCGACCCCGGAGGCCCCCGCTCGACGCGGTACGGCCGGGGCGGGAAGGGGTTCCTCTCCCCCGTCCCCGCCCGCATCCGGACCGGGTCCGGGAGACCGGCGCGGTGGCTGGTCACGCTGGGCGGCTGCCAACGGTGACGCCCGGGTCTTCCAGGGCGGCGAACTACATCTGCACGTGGCGAATCTCCCGCGCGTGCCGGGGTACTACGAGGTCTGGCTCATCAACCCGACGACGATGCAGATGTTCTCGGTCGGCACCCTCGGTGACGGCCCGGACGCGCTGCTGCCCCTGCCCTCGAACGTCGACCTGCGCTCCTACTCGGTGGTCGACGTCTCCGCCGAGCAGTACGACAACAAGCCCGCCCATTCCGGCGACAGCCTGCTGAGGGGCACCCTGACGGGCTGATCGGCGGGCCGGCTCAGCTCCCCGGCCCGCCGATCAGCTCCCTTTCCGCCAGCACGAAAGTGGCCGCCCACTCGGGCGGCCACTGTTCGTCGTGCGGTGCCGGGGTGTGCCGTTGGCGGCAGCCCCGGGTCGGTCACTTGCGCTTGCGGATCTCCTCGGCGGCCTGCGGGACGATCTTGAACAGGTCGCCCACCACGCCGAAGTCGGCCAGCTCGAAGATCGGCGCCTCGCCGTCCTTGTTGACCGCGACGATGGTCTTCGAGGTCTGCATGCCGGCCCGGTGCTGGATGGCACCGGAGATGCCGAGCGCGACGTAGAGCTGCGGGGAGACCGTCTTGCCGGTCTGGCCCACCTGGAACTGGTGGGGGTAGAAGCCGGAGTCGACCGCCGCGCGGGACGCGCCGACGGCGCCGCCGAGCAGGTCGGCCAGCTCCTCGACCAGCTTGAAGTTGTCCGCGTTGCCGACACCGCGACCGCCGGAGACGACCACCCCGGCCTCGGTCAGCTCGGGGCGGGAGCCCTTCTGCTCGGCGACCCGCTCGACGACCTTGGCCAGCTTGTCGCTGTCGGTGACCGACACCGTGAGCTGCTCGATCGTCGGGGTGGCCGCCGCCGCGGTCGGGGTGACCGAGTTGGGCCGGACGGTGACCAGCGGCAGGCCCTTGGTGACCTTGGACTTGACGATGGTGGAGCCGGCGAAGGCGATCTGGGTGGCGGTGCCGTCGGCGGCCAGGCCGACCACGTCGGTCAGGATGCCGTTCTCCAGCTTGACGGCGAGCCGGGCAGCGATCTCCTTGCCCTCCTGCGCCGAGGCCAGCAGCACGGCGGCGGGCTGCACCCGCTTGACCAGCTCGGCCAGCACGGTGGCCTTGGGGGCCACCAGGTAGCCGTCGATCTCGTCACCCTCGGCCGCGTAGATCTTCTCCGCGCCGTACTCGCCCAGCTTGCCGCTCAGCGCCTCGGCCGCACCAGCGCCGCCGAGCACGACCGCGCTGGGCGTGCCCAGCTCGCGGGCGAGGGTGAGCATCTCCAGGGTGACCTTCTTGACGCCGAATTCCTTGGTGGCTTCGACGACGACGAGAACCTCAGACATGTCCAGACCCGCTCTCACACGAACTTCTCGGTAGCGAGGAACTCGACCAGCTTGACGCCGCCCTCGCCCTCGTCGGTGATCTTGGCGCCGCCGGAGCGCGGCGGGCGCTTGGTGTGCTCGACCACGGCGCTGGTGGCGCCGTCGAAGCCCACCTCGGTCGGTGCGACGCCGAGGTCGGCCAGGGAGAACGTCTGCACCGGCTTCTTCTTGGCGGCCATGATGCCCTTGAAGGAGGGGTAGCGCGGCTCGTTGATGGTGTCCCAGACGGAGACCACGGCCGGGGTGGAGGCGGTGACGACCTCGTAGCCCTCCTCGGTCTGCCGCTCGACGGTCAGCGTGCCGCCGTCGACGGTGAGCTTGCGGGCGCCGGTGAGCGCCGCGACGCCGAGCCGCTCGGCGAGCATGTGCGGCATGACCTGGACCCGACCGTCGGTGGACTCCGCGCCGCAGATCACCAGGTCGGCGTTGAGCTGACCGAGCGCGGCGGCGAGCACCTTCGAGGTGGAAACCGCGCAGGAACCGTGCAGGGCGTCGTCCACCACGTGCACGGCCTTGTCCGGGCCCATGGAGAGCGCCTTGCGGATCGACTCGGTCGCCCGGTCCGGACCCATGGTCAGGATGGTGACCTCGCCACCGTGCGCCTCCTTGATCTTCAGCGCCTCCTCGATGGCGTACTCGTCCATCTCGTTGATCACGTTGTTCGCCGAACCGCGGTCGACGGTGTTGTCGTCATTGCGCAGGTTGCGGTCCGCGCCCGAATCAGGCACCTGCTTGACGAGTACGACGATATTCATCGCGTTCGACGACCCTCCTGTGTGGTGATGCGATTCGCTCGCCCGGTCTCGGGCGCAGCCTCGCGCGTCGGTCGACGCCCGGTCAACCGCGGGCTGCTGTGCAGTTGCCCACGGCGCAATGTTACCTGCCAGTAGGTTGCGGGCCCCGGGGCACTCAGAGTGACACAGCTCACCGATGTCGCCCGGGGCCGCCGCCTGCTCAGGCCGGTCCGGCCAGCGCACCCCGGATCCGGTCGATGGCCGCGGCCTCCGCCGGGGCCACCCCGTCGTGCGCCCGGGCCACCCGGTCCGCCGCGGTCAGCACCACCTCTCGGTACGCCTCCACGTCCGCCGGCGACTTCTCCCGCAGGATCCGCACCGCCCGACCGAGCGCCGGCAGCACCACCGACTCGATCTCCAGCTGGGAGTCCCGGGGCAGCCGGGGCAGCGGACCGCTGGTCAGCGCATCCTTGACGACCCCGCTGGCGTCGGCCAGCGCGCCGGAGGCGGCGAAGCTCTCCCGGATCACCCCCAACACGCCCGGGGCGGCGTTGGAGACCAGGAACACGGCGCCAAAGACACCGGTCTTGAGGGTCAGCCGCTCATCTTCCGTCAACCGCTGCTCCATGATCACGGAGTGTAGACGTACGGGGTGGTGGTGGTGACCGGGACGAGGCCGAGCCGCTGGAGGATCGGCCGGCTGTCCTCGGATGCGTCGACCTGCAGCAGCGTCCGGTCCCGCTGGTCGGCCAGCCGGGCCCGATAGGTGACCAGCGCCCGGTAGATGCCCTTGCGACGCCACTGCGGCAGGGTGGATCCGCCCCAGAGGGTGGCGAAGCCGGTGTTCGCCGGGAAACGCACCCAGCCGGCGCTCACCACCGTCTCGCCCGCCTCGGCCACCACCACAGTGATCGAGTGCGGGTCGGCGTCGATCTCCTTGGCCAGCCCCGTGACGAGGTGCGAGCGGTCCTCCTGCCAGACCTCCTCCTCCATGGCGGCGATCCGCTCCAGGTCGGCCTGGCTGGTCACCTCACGCAGACGTACTCCCTCGGGGGCGACCGGCAGCGCGGCCGCCAGCGGCGCGACCGGGCCGACCACCACGGTCTCCCGGTCCTCCGCCACGAACCCGGCGGCGCGCAGGCGGTCCGCCAGGTCCGCTGGCTCGTCGTGCTCGTTGAGCTTCCACTCCACCGACTGGCCGCGCTGGCGGAACAGCTCCACCTGCCGGGCGATGAGCGCGTCCAGCTCGTCCCGGGTCAACCCGCCGAGGTCGCGGTAGGTGAGGAACCCGCCGGCGTCGAGCCCGATGATCCGGACCAGCGGCCCGTCCCGCTCCACTGTCACCCCGGCTGGCACCGGGTCGGGGAT
Organism: Micromonospora sp. NBC_00858; assembly: GCF_045207365.1. Classification (NCBI taxonomy): domain Bacteria; kingdom Bacillati; phylum Actinomycetota; class Actinomycetes; order Micromonosporales; family Micromonosporaceae; genus Micromonospora; species Micromonospora sp. NBC_00858. The sequence goes on from NZ_CP108828.1 coordinate 4,994,719, forward strand.
CTCCGGGCGGAGTTGGTTGTCATAGGCGGTACGCAGCGTCATCACGTCGAGATCGGTCACCGCCCCAGGCTAAGCCGGAGGGGAAGCGGATAATCGGCGTCGTGTGGGAGGCGATCAGGCGGTGGTTCGACCCGGCGGACCTACGCTCGGTCGGCGAGCCACCGGACTACCGGTTCTCCCTGGCCAACGAGCGCACCTTCCTGGCCTGGCTGCGTACCGGCCTGGCGCTGGTCGGCGGCGGGCTGGCCGCCGCGCAGTTCCTGCCGCCGCTGCCGCTGACCCACCTGCGGGAGGTGATCGCGGTCGCGCTGCTGCTGCTCGGCGGCGCCGTCGCGGTCCGCGCCGTGGACCACTGGGCGCGTACCGAACGGGCCATCCGGCTCGGCCAGGAGCTGCCCGCCTCCCGCTTCCCCGCCATCCTCGCCCTCGCCGTCGGAGCCGGCGCCGTGCTGCTGGTGGTCGCGGTGCTGGTCCGGGCAGTCGGCGAATCGTGACCGGCGACCCGCGCCCGAGGCCGGGGTTCGGCCGGTGACCGCCGGCCGCGACCCGGGGCTGCAACCGGAGCGGACCCGGCTGGCCTGGCGGCGCACCGCGCTGACCCTGACCGCGGTGACCGCGCTGGCCGTCCGGCTGGGGTCGACCGGCGACCCGACCGGGGCGCTGATCGCCGGCGCAACCGTGCTGGTCTGGGGGGCCGTGCTCGTGCTCTGCTGGCCCCGGGCCACCGGCACCGGGCCGGCGCGCACCGGCGGCCGCACGCTGCCCCTGGTCGCGCTGGCCACCGTCGGGCTCGCACTGCTGGGTGTGCTGCTGGTGGTTCGCCGACTGTGGTGACGGGACGGGGTGCGCCATGATAGGTGCATGGCCCGGCTTGGCGTACTCCTCTTCCTGGTGCAGATCGTCCTCGCGGTCTGCGCGCTGATCAGCTGTCTCTCCGCCGAGGAGGGCCAGATCCGTGCCCTGCCCCGGATCGCCTGGGTGCTGATCATCCTGTTCTTCCCGCTGATCGGTTCGATCGCCTGGTTCCTCGCCGGCCGGGTGCCCAGCGCCGGGACCCGCAAGGCCGGGCCGGCCGGCAACGGCCGCACCGGGCGGCAGCGCCCGCGCCCGCTCGCCCCGGACGACGACCCGGAGTTCCTCCGCTCGGTGCAGGACCGCGCCCAACAGCAGGACCAGGAGCTCTTCCGCCGCTGGGAGGAAGACCTGCGCCGACGCGAGGACGACCTGCGCCGCCAGGACGGTGATCCGCCGCGGGAGGGTGACCGGCCGGAGGTGTGAGCACCGGCCCGGCCGCGCCGGTGCCGGCGACCGGGCCGCTGCGGGTCAGACCCGACGCTTGAGCCCACGCACCGCCAGCGGCGCGAAGATCACCGCGATGCCGAAGCCCCAGAGCAGCGTCTGGAGCACCGGGCCGGCCACCGGCCCGCCGACCAGGAGCCCTCGCAGCGCGTCGGCCACCACGGTCACCGGGTTGACCTCCACCCAGTTCTGCAACCAGCCCGGCATCCGGTCGGTGGGCACGAAGATGTTGCTGGTGAAGGTCAACGGGAAGATCACCATGAAGCCGAAGATCTGCACCTTGTCCGGTTCGCTCACCAGCACCCCGACCAGCACCGAGATCCAGGACGCGGCCAGCGTGAACGTCAGCAGCAGCGCGAACGCCCCGACCACCCCGAGCAGCCCGTTGCCGACCCGGAAGCCCAGGATCGCCCCGACGCCGAGCAGCAGCGCGATCGACCAGGCCTGCTTGACGGTGTCGGCGAGGATCCGACCGGCCAGCGGCGCCCACCGGGCGATGGGCAGCGCCCGGAGCCGGTCGAAGACGCCCTTGGTGAGGTCGTTGTTCAGCCCGAACCCGGTCGTCATGGTGGCGAAGAGCGCGTTCTGCACCATGATGCCGGGCAGCATGAAGGTGAGGTACTCGCCGGACGAGCCGGCGATGGCGGTGCCGAAGACGTAGGTGAACAGCAGCACGAACATCACCGGCTGGATGCTCAGGTCGAGCAGCTCCATCGGGTTGTGCTTGATCTGCACCAGGCTGCGCCAGGCCAGCGTGAACGTGTGCCGCAGCCCGGCAGCGGGACCGAGCCGGCGGGCCGGCGTCCGCGCAGGGGTGAGAGTGGCGGCGGTCATGCCGAGGTCCTTTCCAGGTCGGTGTCGGCCGGGGCGTCCTCGGCCCGGTGGCCGGTGAGGGAGAGGAAGACCTCGTCCAGGCTGGCGCCGCGCAGCGCCAGCTCGGCGACCGGAATGTCGGCGGCGTCGAGGCGACTCACCACCGCGGGCAGCACGCTGGGGTCGTTCACCGCGACGGTGACGGCGTTCTGGGCCACCTCGGGGGTCACGCCGGACACCTCGCCAGCGATGGCGACCACGGTGCCCAGGTCGGTGAGCTCGGCCGGTCGCACGGTCAGGGTCTGCCCGCCGGTCTTGGCCTTCAGCTCCTCGGGCGTGCCCTGGGCGATCACCCGACCGTGGTCGACCACCGCGATCTCCCCGGCGAGCTGATCGGCCTCCTCCAGGTACTGCGTGGTGAGCAGCACCGTCACCCCGTCGGAGACCAGGGTGCGGACGATGTCCCACAGGTCGTTGCGACTGCGCGGGTCCAGGCCGGTGGTCGGCTCGTCGAGGAAGAGCACCTGCGGCCGGCCGACCAGGCTGGCGGCGAGGTCCAGCCGACGCCGCATGCCACCGGAGTAGGTCTTGGCGGCCCGGTCGGCGGCGTCGCTGAGCTGGAAGTCGGCGAGCAGTTGGCGGGCGCGCGACCTGGCGTCGGCCCGGCTCAGCCCGAGCAGCCGGCCGATCAGCAGCAGATTCTCCGCGCCGGTCAGAGTCTCATCGACCGAGGCGTACTGGCCGGTCAGGCCGACCAACTGGCGCACCTGGTGGGCCTCGCGGACCACGTCGAAACCACCGACGGTGGCGTGCCCCTCGTCGGGGCGCAACAGGGTGGCGAGCACCCGTACGGCCGTGGTCTTGCCGGCGCCGTTCGGCCCGAGCAGGCCGAAGACGGTCCCGGTCGGGACCGCCAGATCAACACCGGCGAGAGCGGTGGTGGCGCCGAAGCGACGCACCAGACCCTCGGCGCGGACTGCGTAGTCCATCGCAACTCCTGTCGTCTCCGGTGGTGGCACCACCATGGGCGACAGGGCTGACAGCCCGCCGATCCCGGGCTGACGTTACGACGATCGGCGCTGACATTCCGCTGATTTAGCTGCGGAAAGACCGCGCCGCCGCCCGCTGGGCGGGCAACGGCGGCGGCAGGTGCGACTCAGGCCAGGTTCGACGACCGGGGGTACGCGTCGGTCGGGTCGGTGAGCACGTTGACCAGGTACGGCACTCCAGCGTCGAACGCCCGCTGCAACGCCGGACCCAGGTCGGCGGCCTTGGCGACCGTCTCCCCCGCACCGCCGAGGGCGCTGACCACCGTGTCGTAGCGCAGCTCCGGCTGGAGGTCGGCGGCCACGTCGTAGCCGTACATGGCCTGCATCGGGTGCTTCTCCAACCCCCAGATGCCGTTGTTGCCGACCACGATCACCACCGGCAGCTTCTGGCGGACCAGCGACTCGACGTCCATCAGCGAGAAGCCGGCGGCGCCGTCGCCCATCAGCACGCAGATCTGCCGGTCCGGGTGGCTGACCCGGGCGCCCATCGCGTAGCCCATGCCGGTGCCCAGGCAGCCGTACGGACCCGGGTCCAGCCAGGTGCCGGGCTGGGCCGGCTCCAGGTACCGCCCGGCGTACGAGACGAAGTCGCCGCCGTCGCCGATGGTGATCGCGTCACGGGCCAGCACCCGGCGCAGCTCGCCATAGATCCGGGCCGGCCGGATCGGGTCGGTCTCGGCGGCCATCTCCGCCGCGTCGCGGGCCCGGGCCGCGTCCTCGGCGGCGCGCAGATCGGCGATCCAGCCGCTGTGGTCGGCCCGGTCACCCGCGTGGTCGGCCAGCGCGGAAAGGATCAGGCGCAGGTCGCCGGCCGGGGCGGCGGCTGGCTGCACGTGCCCGGCCCGCTGGCTGGGCGCGTCGACGATGTGCACCACCTTGGCATCGCCGAAGTCACCGAAGCTGAGCCGGAAGTCGAGCGGGGTGCCGACCACCACGACCACGTCGGCGCCGGAGAGCGCGGCCCGGCGCGCCTTGGCGAAGGCGAGCGGGTGCTCCGGCGGGAGCGAGCCGCGGCCCATGCCGTTGGTGAAGACCGGCACCTGCAACGCCTCGGCCGCCTCACGCAGCGCGGCCACCGCGTCGCCGGCGTACACGTCGGAGCCGGCGATGATGACCGGCCGCTGCGCGCTGGCGATCAGCGACGCGGCCCGGGCAACCTCGTCCGGGTCCGGCGCGACGGGGTCGATGCCGGTCGGGGCGGGCACCTCGGCCTCGGCGACGGAGAAGACCGTCTCCAGTGGGAAGTCGAGGAAGGCCGGCCCGCGGTGCGGGGTGAGCGCGGCGGTGAGGGCGGCGCCCACCGCGCGCGGGATGTCGTCGGTGCTGAACACCGTCTCGGCGTGCTTGGTGACCGGGGCGACCAGCGGCAGGTGGTCCATCTCCTGGAGGCTGCCCGAGCCCCAGCGGAACGCCGGCGCCCGGCCCCCGAGCACCAGCACCGGGGAGGCGTTGAAGTAGGCGCTGGTCATGCCGGAGATGCCGTTGGTGACACCGGGACCGGCCGTGAGCACGGCGAGGCCGGGACGGCGCTGGAGCTTGGCCACCGCCTCGGCGGCGAAGACCGCGGACTGCTCGTGCCGGACGTCGTAGATCGGGAAGTCGTTCCGGTGCGCGGCGTCGTAGAGCGGGAAGACGTGGCCACCGGAGAGGGTGAACATCTCGCGCACCCCGTACGCCCGCAGCGCCGCGAGCGCCAGCTCCCCGCCGTGACCTTCGACCCGCTCCGTCATCGCCGCTCCCCTTCGTCGCTCATGACCGAAGCCACACGCTACTGGCCGGTAAGCAGAATGTGAACCGTCCTCGGCTGACCGTCGGGCCGGCGACACGTGCCGCCGGCCCCGTCCGCTCAGCGGCCGGTGAAGCCCGGCTTGCGCTTCTCGACGAAGGCCGCCATGCCCTCACGCCGGTCGTCCGTGGCGAACAGCGCCGCGAAGAGCTGGCTCTCCCAGGCCAGGCCCGAGTTCAGGTCCATGTCCAGGCCGCCGTCGACCGCCAGCTTCGCCGCGCGCAGGGCCTGCATCGGCCCGGTCAGGTACGGCGTGACCAGCGCGACCGCCGCGTCGTAGACCTCGGCGGCCGGGACGACCCGGTCGGCCAGGCCGATCCGCAGCGCCTCCTGTGCGTCCACCATCCGCCCGGACATGATCAGATCCTTGGCCCGGGCCGGGCCGACCAGCCGGGCCAGCCGCTGGGTGCCGCCCGCCCCGGGGATGATGCCCAGCTTGATCTCCGGCTGGCCGAGCTTGGCATCCTCGGCCACCACCCGCCAGTCGCAGGCCAGCGCCAACTCGCAGCCCCCGCCGAGGGCGTAGCCGGTGATCGCGGCGACGACCGGCTTGGGGATCCGGGCGATCGCGCCGAGCGCGCTGGACAGGTTCGCGGCTCGCTCAGCCATGTCCACGTAGGACATCTCGGCCATCTGCTTGATGTCCGCACCGGCGGCGAAGACCTTCTCCCCGCCGTACACGATGACGGCGCGGACCTCGGGGTCGTCGGTGGCCGCCGTGGCGGCGGCGCGCAACTCCTCCTGCACCTGGGTGTTGAGCGCGTTCATCGGCGGCCGCTCCAGCCGGATGGTGCCGATGCCGTCCTTGGTCTCCAGCCGAACGAACTCGCCCACGCTGCCCTCACTTCCTCGTCGAAGTCGCGTGCCAACCTTACGACCCGGCTCGTTGGGGTAAGTAGTCTGGTGTCAGCCCCGCGGGCGGGAGTCCAGCGATGATCACTTATTACGACGACAAGTCGGTCCAGGTCACCTCCACCGCAGTCCGGGTGGAGGGCCGCAGCTACGCGCTGGCCGACATCAGCATGATCTGGCACCGCCGGGGCAGCCGCTCCTGGCGGGTGCTCGTCGGGCGAGGCGCGATCGGCGCCGCGCTGGCCGGTCCGCTGATCGCGGCCGTGCTCGGCATCGGCGTGGCCGTCTGGCTGCACCGCTCACCCACCGTGACGATCGCGATTGTCGGCGCCTCGGTGCTGGTCGGGCTGGCCGTCGGGCCGGTCGCCGACTTCCTCTTCGAACACCTGGACCGCTCGTACGCCCGGGGCAGCCGGCAACTGGAGATCTGGGCGCGCTGGCGCGGCCAGCCGGTGCGGTTGCTGTGCACCGGCGACGCGCTGCGCTTCGGGCAGATCTACCGGGCGGTGCAGCGCGCGGTCGAGCACAACCACCCGGTCCGCCCGACCAGCCGCCGATAGCGGCCCACACCCAGAACCGGATCGGCTCGGCCGAGCACCGAGCACCGCCGGTGGGCCCGGCACGACCCGGGCCACCTCGCGGCCCGGCACCGGGCGGCAGGCATCCCCAGCGCCGCCTCGCTCCCCTCGTCACGGTCCGCGTGAGGGGGCGGGGTTGCCGGCGGGCAGGACGGCGGTGCGGGTGCTCGGCGGGCGGTGCGGCGTGGGTGCCGACATGCCGGCACCCTACCGTCGGACGACCCGCCCGACGCTCCACCGAGCGCGCCGGCCGAGCGCCGCCGGGCGGTTGTGGTGCGGCCGACGCACACTTGATCCCATGGCGATTCCCCTCCCCACACCGGCCGCCGTGGTCGGCCTGACCCGATCCGCTCTCGACCAGGCGCTCGGCTCGGCCGCCTCGTTCGCCGCCGTGCCCGCCCGCGCGTTCGCGGTGCTGGACGGGGTTGAGGCGCTGCTGGCCCGCATCAACGGGGTGGTGGACCGGATCGAGACGACCCTGGACCGGACCGACCAGGTGCTCACCGACGCCGAGACGGCGGTCCGCGAGGTGGCCGTGATCAGCGCCGCCGCGACCACCGCCATCGACACCGCCACCGAGGTGGCGACGGCCGCCGCCGTACTGGTCCAGGAGGCCGACAAGGTCGCGCGGGTGGCCGGCACGGTGGTCGCCGAGGCCGACGCGGTGGCTGGCCGGGCCGCCGTCACCGTGGGCACCGCGGCGGAGGCGGCCGCCACGGCGGCCGAGCTGCTGGCGGCGTACGAGCCGACGCTACGGCGGGCCGCACCGATGACCGAGCGGTTCGTCGAGCAGCTCAGCCACGAGGAGATCACCGCGGCGATCCACCTGATCGACGAGCTGCCCAAGCTCAAGGAGCACCTGACGGCGGACATCCTGCCGATCCTCGCCACCCTCGACCGGGTCGGGCCCGACCTGCACGACCTGCTGGACGTCACCCGCGACCTCAAGCTCGCCGTGGCCGGCATCCCGGGGCTGGGCATGCTGCGCCGGCGCGGCGAGAAGCTCAGCGACGACGCTGTCTGAGCCCTCGCCGGCCAGCGACGACCTGTCCGCCGCCGCCTCAGCAGTCGCAGGTGATCGTTGACCGTGGCGCGGTCAGGTCGTCGACCGGGCGACGGGTCACCCCGGTCCCGGTCACCACCGGCAGCCCCTCCCGCACCCAGTACTCGAACCCGCCGAGCATCTCCTTGACCGGGTGGCCGAGCCGGGCGAACTCCAACGCGGCCCGGGTCGCACCGTTGCAGCCCGGCCCCCAGCAGTAGGTGACCACCGCCGACCCGGCTGGGATCAGCCCGGCAGCCCGGGTGGCGATCTCGGCGGTGGGGAGGTGCACCGCCCCCGGCAGGTGTCCCTGTGCCCAGGCGGCCTCCCCCCGGGAGTCGACGACCACCAACCCGGGAGTACGGGCGGACAGGTCGGCGTGCACGTCGCTGACGTCGGTCTCGACGCTGAGCCGGGCGAGGAGGTGGGCGGCGGCGGTGGCCGGGTCAGCCGCCGGGACGGCGAAGGTGTAGGTCATGCACCGATCCTGGCCGCCGTCCCCGCTCCGGACGAGTGGCGGAAACGACGCCCTGCGCTAACATCCCGCCATGCCGACCCGCGCCGTGGCCGCCAACCCACTCCCGTTGCCAACGGCCCGTCGGCCGGCCGCCGGGCACCGCGTCGCCGTGCTCGCGTACCCGGGGATGTCGGTGTTCGAGACCGGCATCGTCACCGAGGTGTTCGGACTGCCCCGGCCCGAGTTCGACGTCGACTGGTACGACCTGGTGGTCTGCGCTGAGCGGCCCGGGCCGGTGCCGGTCGTCGGTGGGGCCAGCCTGCACACCCCGTACGGCCTGGCGGAGCTGGCGGCGGCACAGACGGTCATCGTTCCCGGCGTGCCCGACGTGACCGCCGACCCGTCATCCGAGTTGGTGAGCGCCCTGCTTCGAGCGCACCGGCGGGGTGCCCGGATCATGTCGATCTGCTCTGGCGCGTTCGCGCTGGCCGGCGCCGGGCTGCTGGACGGGCGGCGGGCCACCACCCACTGGCAGTACGCGGAGCTGCTGGCGCGGCGGTACCCGCGGGTCGAGGTGGACCCGGACGTGCTCTACCTCGACGACGGCGACCTGCTCACCAGCGCCGGCAGCGCCGCCGGGCTCGACCTCTGCGTGCACGTGGTTCGGCGGGACCACGGCTCGGCGATCGCCAACGCGGTCGCGCGTCGGTTGGTGATCCCCCCGCACCGCGACGGTGGGCAGGCCCAGTTCGTGGAGGCGCCGGTGACCACCGACCCGGACGACGACCGGATCGCCGCCAGCATCGACTGGGCGCTCGCGCACCTCACCGAGCCGCTGACCGTGGCCCAGCTCGCCGGGCGGGCGCACATGTCGCCCCGCACCTACCTGCGGCACTTCGCCCGGGCCACCGGGACCAGCCCGATCCGGTGGCTGATCGACCAGCGGGTCCGGGCCAGTCTGGCGCTGCTGGAGGAGACCGACGCCCCGGTCGAGCAGATCGCCGGCGCGGTGGGCTTCGACACCCCGGTCACCTACCGCCACCATTTCGGTCGGGTCATGCTGACCTCGCCGTCGGCGTACCGCCGGGCTTTCCGCACCGGAGCGGCGACGGGCCGGCCGGCGTAGCGCGGGCGGGTCAGCCCCGGGCGTACAGCTCGTCGATCTCGGCGCGGCGGGGCAGAGCCACCGAGGCGCCGAGCCGGCGCACGCAGGCCGCGCCGGCCGCCGCCGCCCAGCGCACCGCGTCGACCAGGTCCCGTCCCTCGCCCCAACCGACGGCCAAGGCGGCGGTGAACGCGTCGCCCGCCGCCGTGGAGTCGACCACATCGACCCGGACGGCGGGCACGTGCACCTCGGCGCCCTCGCGGTCGACGTACCAGGCGCCCTCGCCGCCGAGGGTGAGCACGGCCCGGGGCACCAGGTCGAGCAGCGCCCGTGGCTCCCGACCTCGGCCGGTGAACGCCTGCGCCTCACCCTCGTTGACGACCAACAGGTCCACCGCCGCGAACAGCTCCGGCGGGACATCCCGGGCCGGTGCGGCGTTCAGGATGACCCTGGTGCCGGCGGCGCGGGCGGCCACCGCGGCGTCGGCCACCGTCTGCACCGGGATCTCCAGCTGGGCGACGAGGACGTCCGCCGCACGGACCGTGGACAACTCCTCCTCGGTGAGGCCGAGCAGCGCGTCGTTCGCGCCGGGGGTCACCACGATGGCGTTCTCCCCCTCCGCGTTGACCATCACCAGCGCCACCCCGGACGTGCCGTAGACCACCCGCAGCTGGCCGGTGTCCACCCCGGCCGCCGCGATTCGGGCCGTTAGGGTCACGCCGAACGCGTCGGAGCCGATCGCACCGAGGAAGGCGCAGGAGGCGCCGGCCCGGACGGCGGCGACGGCCTGGTTGGCGCCCTTGCCGCCGGGCACCATCACGAAGTCGGTGCCGAGCAGGGTCTCGCCCGGTCGGGGCAGCGCGGGCGCCATCGCGACCAGGTCCATATTGGCGCTGCCCACCACGACCACCCGGGTCTGCGGCACGGTGACCTCCCGCCCTGTCCCGGGCTCAGGCGGCGCGGGCGGTGAAGCGGTCGCCCGAGCGCTCGACCACCAGCGGCAGGCCGAAGGTCTTGGAGAGGTTGTCGCCGGTCAGCGTCTCGGCGAGCAGGCCCTGCGCGACGGCTACGCCCTCCCGCAGCAGCAGTGCGTGGGTGAATCCCGGCGGGATCTCCTCCACGTGGTGGGTGACCAGCACCAGAGCCGGGGCGTCCGGGTCGTACGCCAGCTCGGCCAGGCGGGCCACCAGGTCCTCGCGCCCACCCAGGTCGAGCCCGGCGGCGGGCTCGTCGAGCAGCAGCAGCTCCGGGTCGGTCATCAGCGCGCGGGCGATCTGCACCCGCTTGCGCTCACCCTCGGAGAGGGTGCCGTAGCGGCGCTCGGCGAGGCCGCCGATGCCGAGCTGGCTCAGCAGCGCCCGCGCCCGCGCCTCGTCGCCGCGCTCGTAGCTCTCCCGCCAGCGGCCGACCACCGACCAGGCGGCGGTCACCACCACGTCGCTGACCCGCTCGTCGGCGGGCAGTCGCTCGGCGAGCGCGGCGGTGGAGAGCCCGATCCGGGTGCGCAGCTCGTTGACGTCGGTGCGGCCGATCCGCTCACCGAGCACGTGGGCGACACCGGTGGTGGGGTGCAGTCGGCCGGCGGCGAGGTTGAGCAGGGTGGTCTTGCCGGCCCCGTTGGGACCGAGCACCACCCAGCGCTCGTCCAGCTCGACCCGCCAGGTCAGGTCCTGCAGTAGAGCGGTGCCGGACCGGCGTACACCGACGCTGTCGAGGCTGACCACCAGATCCGGGTCCACGGGTGCGGAGGCGGAGGCGGCGCCGGCAGCGCCGCGGATCAGGTCACCAGTCACCGGACCATCCAACCACGCAGCGCGGCGATGCCCCCCGCGGGCGGCGCCGCGGCCATAGGGTGAGGCACCGTGTCGTTGATCACCACACCCGGAGGACCGACCATGCCCGGTCGAGGTACGGAGTCGCGCGAATGAGCGCGGTCATCGAGATCGAGGGTCTGCGCAAGACCTTTCAGAGCCTACGGAGCGGCCGACGGGTCGCGGTCGACGGGTTCGACCTACTGGTCGAGGCGGGCCAGATCCACGGTTTCCTAGGCCCCAACGGTTCCGGCAAGACCACCACGCTGCGTGCCCTGCTCGGGCTGGTCCGGGCCGACAGCGGGCAGATGAGGGTGCTCGGCGAGCCGTCGCCGCAGCAACTGCCCCGGGTGGCCGGCAGGGTCGGCGCCATCGTGGAGAGCCCGCAGTTCTTCGGCAACTTCACCGGGCACCGCACGCTGCGGCTGCTGGCCCGGGCCGGTGGGGTGCCGACCTCGCGGGTGGACGAGGTGCTGGAGCTGGTCGGCCTGCACGACCGGGGCGACGAGCGGGTGAAGGGTTACTCGCTGGGCATGAAGCAGCGCCTCGCGGTGGCGTCCGCGCTGCTGAAGGATCCGCAGCTGCTCATCCTGGACGAGCCGGCGAACGGGCTGGACCCGGCCGGCATCCGGGAGATGCGGGACCTGATGCGGTCGCTGGCGGCGGCCGGCGTGACGGTGCTGGTGTCCAGTCACATCCTGGCCGAGATCCAGCTGATCTGCGACCACGTCACGATCATCTCGCAGGGGCGACGGGTGGCGGCCGGCCGGGTGGACGAGGTGCTGGCCGGCCACGACCGGCACGAGTTCCTGGTCCGGGTGGCCGAGCCGGAGCGCGCCGCCGAGTTGCTGCGCGCGGCCGAAATGGCGGCGACCGTCGATGGCGGGGCACTGGTGGTGGGCGGGGTGACCGACCCGGCGGCGATCAGCCAGGTGCTCGGCGAGCAGGGGCTGTGGGTGGGCGAGCTGACCCCGCTGCGGCCCGATCTGGAGAGCGTCTTCCTCGAGCTGACCGGCGCCGGCGGGCACCCGTCGGTGCCCCGCCAGGTGGACGACTCGGCGCTGCCGCCCGACGTTGAGGGTGACGCTGTGATCAATCTCGATCGGGGAGTGGACGCGTGAACCTGGTTCGTGCCGAGCTGGAGCGGCTGTCCGCGCGTCGCTTCGTGCAGCTCATGGTCGTCCTGCTGGCACTGGCGTTCGCCGTCACCGCGGCGACCACCCTGGCCGGCTCCCACAAGCCCACCGCGAGCGAACTCAGCACAGCGCGGGCGCAGGCCGCCGAGGCGCGGCAGAGCATGGAGAACCACTTCCAGCAGTGCCTGGCCCGAAAGAACGGCACGTTCCCGTCGAGCGACTCGGAGCTGTACTACCCCTCCGACTGCTCGGAGATCGACCCGATCCGGCAGGACCGGCTGCCGATCGCCGCCGACTTCCTCCCCGGGGTGTTCAGCTTCGCCCAGCAGGCCCGCCCGCTGCTCTACTTCCTCATCGCGTTCCTGGTGCTGTTCGGGTTCCTGGTTGGCGCCTCCTACATCGGCGCGGACCTGAACTCGGGCGGCGTGGTGAACCTGTTGCTCTGGCGACCGCGCCGGATGACGGTGCTCGGTGTCAAGCTGGGCACCCTGCTCGGCACGGTGCTGGCGCTGGCGGTGACGGCCTCGTTGGTCTACCTCGCCACGTTCTGGGTGATCGGGCAGACGGCCGGTCTGGCCGGCCGGCTGGGCGGGGACTTCTGGCGCTCGCTGGGGGCGGTGCACGGTCGTGGCCTGGTGCTGGTGCTGCTGGCCAGCGCGCTGGGCTTCGCCATCGCCACGCTGGGCCGACACACCTCGGCGGCGCTCGGCGCGGTCGCCGCGTACGCGGTGGTCTGGGAGTTGGGCGCCCGGCTGGTGCTGCAGATCGTCGACGCCCCGCGCCCGGACCAGCTGATGCTCTCCAGCTACATCGGGGCGTGGCTCAGCGGTGAGGCGCGGTTCTACGACGGCCGGCTCTGCAGGGGCGACAGCGTGGGCGGCGGCTTCTGCGACGGGTTCTATTCGCTGACCTGGGCGCCGGCCCTGGCGGTACTGCTCGTGCTCACCGGCGGGTTGACGGCGGCGGCGTTCGCCGTGTTCCGCCGCCGCGACCTGATGTGAGCCTCCGCCGGGCCGCCCGCCTGGGCCGGGCGGCCCCACCTGCTGCGGGCCGCCCGCCCTGGTCCGGGCGGCCCGGCGGACCGGAACGGATGCGGCAAGAGCTTGCAGCACGATGGCCGGCGGTGAAATATTCCTTCACATGACCCCGCCAGCGGGCTCAGCCGACGGTGGAGCCGAACACCTCGTCGCGGACGGCGTCCAGCGCGGTACGCAGCGCACCGCGCAGGATCGGCTCCTCGGTCAGCCCGGTGGGCACCACCCGAGGCCGGACCAGGGTGATCGCCGCGACCTCCTGCTGCACCCGGTCGGCGAGCGCCGCGCCGCCGGCCTGACCGACCTCACCGGCGAGCACCACCAGCGGTGGGTCGAGCACCACGCACGTGCTGGCCACGCCGAGCGCGAGCCGGCGGGCCAACTCGTCGAGCATCGGGCCGCCACCGGCACCGTCGGCGACGGCCGCGCGAACCGCGTCGGCGGCGTCGGCGTCCGGGTAGCCGTACTCGCGGGCGATCGCGCGCACCGAGTCCGCCCCGACCAACTGCTGGAAGGCCGGCTTGGCGCGGCGGGAGACGTCGCGTGGGATGGGCGCGCCGGGCACCGGCAGGTAACCGATCTCACCGGCCGCGCCGCTGCTCCCGTGGTGCAGCCGCCCACCCAGCATGATCGCCAGGCCGACGCCAGCGCCCACCCAGACCAGCACGAAGTCGGTCAGCCCCTGCGCGGCGCCGGACTGCGCCTCGGCCACCGCGGCCAGGTTCACGTCGTTCTCGAAGACCACCGGCGTGTGCAGGTCGTCGCGCAGGGCGGCGAGCACCCCGCTGTGCCAGCGCGGCAGGTTGAAGGCGAAGGTGATGTCACCGGTGCCGGGGTCGACCAGACCCGGCGTGCCGAGCACGATCCGCCGTACGCTGCTCAGCTGCGCCTGGGCGCTGCTCGCGGCCTGCACGACGGCGTTGTGCACCACGCCCACCGGGTCGTCGGTGTCCCGGGTGGACTGCTCCACCCGGCCGATGACCGCGCCGGTGATGTCGGCGCAGGCAGCCACCACCCGATCCGCCCCGACGTCCACCCCGACCACGTGGGCACTGCTCGGGCGTACGGCGTAGAGCTGGGCGTTCGGCCCTCGTCCACCGGCCTGCTCGCCGACACGGCTGACCAGACCGCGCTCCTCCAGCCGCTCGACCAACTGGGAGGCGGTGACCTTGGACAGCCCGGTCAGCTCACCGAGCCGGGCCCGGGTCAACGGGCCGCGTTCGAGGAGCAGTTCCAGCGCCGCACGGTCATTCAGCGCCCGCAACAGGCGGGGGGTGCCGGGCAGCCGGGTCGCACTCATGCCACGTCCTTTAGTTTTAGTAAACTTTGCTAACTGTAAACCGACCTGCGAACGGGTAGCCGTAGCGTAACGGCCACGCGGAGGTGGAACGCTCGGCCGACCCGGCAGGGCGATGACCACCGCCGTACGACGTTTCGTGCCCGCCGGGCACCGAGAGGGGAAGATCACGTGGGGCTGGATCCAGGACTACGCCGGCTCGCGCTCGGCACGTTGCTTGCCGCGTACCCGGGACCGATCCCGCCGGACTGGGCCGTTGACCTGGTGGCCGACGGGCTGGCCGGGCACACCCTCTTCGGCACCAACGTGCACGACCCGGCCCAGGTCGCGGCGAGCACCGCCGCCCTGCGCGTCGGCCGCGCGGACGTGCTGATCGCCATCGACGAGGAGGGTGGCGACGTGACCCGGCTGGCGCACGCCACCGGCAGCCCGTACCCCGGCAATGCCGCCCTCGGCGCGATCGGCGACGTGGCGCTCACCCGACGGGTCTACCAGGCGATCGGCGCCGAGCTGGCCGCACTCGGCATCACCGTCAACCTCGCCCCGACGGTGGACGTGAACACCGCCGACGACAACCCGGTGATCGGCACCCGGTCGTTCGGCGCGGACCCGGTGCGGGTGGCCGCCCACTCGGCCGCCGCCGTGAGCGGGCTACAGGCCGCCGGCGTCGCCGCCTGCGCCAAACACTTCCCCGGCCACGGCGCCACCATCACCGACTCGCACCACGAGTTGCCCACCGTGGACGTCCCGCTGAGCCTGCTGCGCCAACGCGACCTGCCGCCGTTCGCCGCGGTCGTCGCCGCCGGGGCGCGCGCGGTGATGACCGCACACATCCGGGTGCCGGAGCTGACCGGCACCGGTCCGGCCACCTTCAGCCGGGCCGTCCTGGTCGACCTGCTCCGCACCGAGTACGGCTTCACCGGCGCCGTCATCACCGACGCACTGGAGATGAAGGGCGCCGCGGTGGCCGCTGGCGGTGTCGGGCCGGCCGCGGTCCGCGCTCTGGCCGCCGGGGCCGACCTGCTCTGCATCGGCGCGAAGGTCGACGCCGGGCTGGTCGAGCGGGTGGCCGCCGAGATCGTCGACGCGCTCGCCGACGGGCGGTTGGCGACCTCCCGGGTCGAGGAGGCGGCCGGCCGCGCCGCCGCGCTCGCCGCCTGGACCCGGGCCGCCGGCGCATCGGCGACCGCCACCGAAACCGACCTGGGGTACGCGGCGGCGCGCCGGGCGGTCCGGGTGGACGGAGTGCTCACCGGCCTGGACCGTCCGCTGGTGGTGCAGTTGCACACCGAGTCCACCATCGCCGAGGGGCGGGTGCCGTGGGGCCTCGGTCCGCACCTGGACGGAGTGCAGGAGGTCCGGGTGATCGCCGCCGAGACCGATCAGGCGACGCTGCGCGGGCTGGCCGGTGACCGACCGATCGTGCTGGTCGGGCGGCACCTGCACCGGCTGCCCGGCGGCCCGGAGCTGATCGCCGGCCTGGCCGCGGACCACCCGGTGACCGTGGTGGAGATGGGCTGGCCGGCGCAGTGGCGCCCGGCGGGCGTACGCGCCTTCGTCACCACGTACGGCGCGAGCCACGCCAACGGCCGGGCGGCCGCCGAGGCGCTCGGGCTGTCCGGCTGAGGCAGAGCGGCAACCGGTCGGGGCGGGAACGGCCCACCATTCTCTCTTGAACACGTTCAAGAACTGCCCTACGCTGACACCGTCGGTAGTTGAACACGTTCAAGAAGGGCCCTGTGCGCATGGACATCAAGGTCTGGATGTACCTGATCTACCTCGCAGTCAGCATCGGCCTGACCATCTGGGTGGCCCGGGCGTTGTCCCGCAACGGACAGGTATTCCTGGAGGAGGTGTTCGCCGACGAGCGGCTGGCGCGAGCGGTGAACAGCCTCCTGGTGGTCGGCTTCTACCTGCTCAACCTCGGCTACGTGACGGTGGCGATGAAGCACCCCGACCCAGTGGATTCGACCAGCCAGGCGATGGAAGAGCTATCCCTCAAGATCGGCTTGGTACTGCTGGTGCTCGGCGCGCTGCACTTCTTCAACGTCTTCGCGCTCGGCCGCTACCGCCGGACTCGGCTCCGCCAGCTCGCCACCCACCCGCCCATCGCACCGATCGGCCGGCTGCCCATGCCGTCCTCACCGGTCGGCGCGGGGCCGGTGACCAACCCTCCGGCCCGATGACCGTCACACCGGCTGGCGGCCCCGAGGGGCTGCCGGATCCCACCGCACACGGGGGCGGTGGGATCCGGGGGTTCACCGTCCTGTTCGACGCGAACTGCCCGCTCTGCCGTACCGCCCGCCGATGGCTGGCATCCCACGCCCAGCTCGTACCCCTGGAGTTCGTGCCCGCCGGGTCAGCCGAGGCCCGGCGGCGCTTTCCCGGCCTGGACCACGACGCGACGCTGCGCGACCTCACCGTGGTGGCCGACACCGGCGAGGTGTACGCGGGCGACGGCGCCTGGTTCGCCTGCCTCTGGGCGTTGGCCGACCACCGGTCCACGGCGGAACGGCTGGCCCGACCGAGCCTGTTGCCGCTCGCCCGGCAGGTGGTGGCCACCGCCTCAGCGATACGGGAGCGGGTTCGCGATCCGTGGGCCGAGCCGACGGACGAACCAGCGGGATACGGTGACCCCGATGACCGAGCAGCCTGCGCCGACGACCACTGCGGGTGAACCTGCGACCGCCCGGGGCGAGCAGACCCGGCAGCTGATCCGGGACACCGCGATGCGGCTGTTCCGCGAGCGTGGTTACGCCCAGACCACGATGCGCGCGATCGCGCAGGAAGCCGGCGTGGCGGTGGGCAACGCCTACTACTACTTCGGCTCCAAGGACCACCTGATCCAGGAGTTCTACGCCCAGTCCCAGGTCGAGCACCGGGCCGCCGCCCAGCCGGTGCTCGACCGGGAGGACGCGTTCGCCGCCCGGCTCGCCGGAGTGCTGCACGCCGGCATTGACGTGCTGACCCCGTCGCACGAGTTCGCGGCGACCTTCTTCAAGACGGCGGCGGAGCCCACCTCCCCGCTCAGCCCCTTCTCCGCAGAGTCGTCCGGCCCCCGACAGGCGGCGATCGACCTCTTCGCCGAGGTGCTGACGGGCTCGACCGCCAAGGTCGACGCCGAGCTGCGCCCCGAGTTGCCCGAGCTGCTCTGGCTGGCGTACATGGGCGTGGTCCTCTACTGGGTACACGACCGATCTCCCGGGCAGGCCAAGACCCGGCAGCTGATCGACGGCGTCGTGCCGCTGATCGACCGGCTGGTGGCGCTGTCCCGGCTGCGGGTACTTCGCCCGGTGACCCGACAGGTCCTCGACCTCATCCGCACGCTACGTCACTGACCCGGCCAGCAGCTTCGCTCGACTCCACCGCAGGTCAAGTCCGCTATTCGACACTCCGAACCGACAGCTCACACCTTGCACCGAGTGTGTTCGATACGTAGCGTGATCGACACGAACGGCCCTGCCCAGCGGGCGGCCGGGCGCCCGAAACCGGGACCTGGGGGGAGGTTGCGGACCGTGGATCCGGCCCGGGATCCACGGTCCGCGCCCTACGACGACAGCGTTGCGCGGGCACTCGCGGTGCCGACGGCCGCTCAGCGCGGATAGACCCCGTACGCCCGCCAGCCCCGGTCCGGGAAGCCTGCCGCGTCCGCGACCCGGGCCGAGGCGGCGTTGTCCCGCTCGTGCAGGTAGGTCGGGATCGCCCCCTCGTCGAGCACCCGCCGGGCCGCCTGCGCCACCAGCCGCCGGGCGAGGCCGCGACCCCGGGCGGCGGGCACGGTGCCGATGGCCAACTCCTGCCCGTACGCGTCGTGCCGTTTCATCCCGGCCCCAGCCAGGTAGTTGCCGTCCGCGTCGCGGACCACCAGCACCGGACGGTCGAACAGCCGAAGCCAGGGCGGCAGCCCGGGGGCCGTCGACTCGGTCCACTCCCCCACGTCGGGCAGCGGCGCGGGGGCCAGGCTCCACCGGAAGGGACCGTCGTGCACGCACCAGTCGGGCAACCCGACGGCCTCCGGCAGCGCCGGCAGCAGCCGGTCCGGCGTACGCCGGGCCAGCGCGCGGATCGCCGCCACCCGGTCCGGCGGGACGGAGAGCACGGCGCTCTCACCGCTGTCCACCGCGAGCGCCGGGCGCAGCCGGCCATCCCAGGCCGGCCTGGCCCGCCGGTGCGAGGCAACCACGTGCAGCCCCTTCCCGGCCGGCCACTGGCCGAGCCAGGTGGCCAGGTGCAGCTGAAGCCGCCGGTCGAGCATGCGCACCTCCCCGTCACCCGGCCCGTCGTGGATCACCGTACGCCGGGCGACGCTACCGGGCGGGGCGATCCGTCGGGGCCGGGGCCGGAGTCTACGACGCCGCCGGAGTGGTGGGGTGGTGCTCCCCGTGGTGGTGCTGGTGCACGACCGCGTGCCCCCTCCCGCGGACGATCAGGGCCCGGTTCACCGGCACGGTGACCACAAAGGCCACCGCCAACGCGCCGGCCAGGCTGCCCCAGAACAGTGGGTCGGCGAGGCCGGCCCGCATGGCGCCCGGCACGGCGAGCATGACGCCGTTGTCCACCACCTCCATGACCGCGATGCTGAGCGTGTCGGCGACCAGGGCCACCCGGATCGCCCGGCCCAGCGGCAGTCCGGAGCGGAGCACCGGGCGGACCGTCAACGCGTAGCCGAAGACGAACGCCAGCGCGACGGCGAGGGCGATGGTGGCCAGGTCGGACCAGCCGAGTGCGGTGCCGATGACCATGCCGAGCACCTCGCCGATGGCGCAGCCGGTCAGGCAGTGCAGGGTGGCGGCGACGGCCAGTCGAGTGGGATTCGCGTTCTCCATGACCCGCAGCCTATACCCCCGGGGGTATCTGGCCGAGCGACGAGGATCACTCTTTCGTCGAGTCCACCGATCCGGTCGATTACCGACGCGGCGCGCGGGGTACGGCTCGAGTCACCGTCAATCCCCGTGCCGGCAAACGGAACCACGCGCACCGATCGACCGTCATATCTATTTCCATACATGGACACCTTTCTTTGGGACGGTATGGTCATGCCGATTCAGCCGAACGACCGCTACCAGCAGGACCCCGAGCGACTCTGGCGGTCAACGGAGCCCGCCGAAGGCTTTCCGGCCCAGCCGCGATACCGCGGGACCCGTACGACGAAAGGCGCGGCCGCCCTGTCCTGGGCGGAGCTGAACAAGCTGCCGGCCGGCAGTTCCACCCGGCCCGGCCTCAACACCCGCTGACTCCGGCAGTACCGACCACGACACACCCGAGCCGTCCAACGCGGGCTTTCGCACACCTGTCGGGTAATTTCTTCTGGTCCGGAATCCCGGCCTACGACAGGAGTAGCTCCGCGCATGGGCAAGAAGACGATCCACGTCTCCGACTTCAGTGGCACGGTTCTGCAGAGCGACGACGAGGTGGTCCGCATCGTCGTCCTGGAGCACCCAGACCTGATCGCCGGGCCCGTGCAACTGGACGCCACCCCGACCGAGGTGGAGAACGTCGATGACGCCGCGCTGGACGTGGCGGTGGTCGAGATCCATGACCGGCACGGCGGCGGCGAGCCGCGCCGGGTGGTGCTGACCGCCAGCGAGTTCGACGCGATGGCCACCGACGTGCCGATGGCGCAGCTACTCAAGACGGCCGAGCGGGTCCGTCCGCCCAAGGCCCGCAAGAGCGCCGAGAAGATCGACTACGGGACGCTGGAACACGCTGGCAAGCCACATCGGGGACGGGTCACCGAGGAGGAGGCCCGACTGGTACGCGAGCAACTCGACGAGGTCAACAAGCGGCTCGCCGACGCGGGCGTACGCCAGATCGACCCAGCCGATGCGGAGCACGCCCTGCGTTACGGCTTTCCGACGCCCTGACCCCGCGAGGTCACTTCTGCCCGGCGACCGCGGCGACGGCAGCGAGCAGGTCGGCCTCGACGGCGGCCTTCTCCAGCCCGAGGTCGGTGAGCACTCCCTTGCCGTCCTCCTGCTCCAGCAGGGCGAGCAGGATGTGCTCGGTGCCGATGTAGTTGTGCCCGAGCCGCAGCGCCTCCCGGAAGGTCAACTCCAACGCCTTCTTGCCGCGCGCGTCGTACGGGATGAGGTCCGGCACCTGGTCGGCCGGCGCCGGGAGGGCGGCGCTGACCGTCTCCCGCACGGTCTCCAGCGGTACGCCCCGGGCGACGATCACCTTGGCTGCCAGCGCTTCCGGCTCGGCCAGCAGGCCCAGCACCAGGTGCTCCGGGCCGATTTCGGCATGCCGGCTGGCGCGGGCCTCCTCCTGTGAGGCCATCACCACGTTGCGGGCGCGGGGGGTGAACCGGCCGAAGCCCGCGTTCGGGTCGAGCGCCGCCGCCTCGGTCGACGCCTTCGCCACGAAGCGCTTCTGCGCGGCCTGCTTGCTGACCCCCATGCTGCGGCCGATGTCGGTCCAGGAGGCGCCCGAGCGCCGCGCCTGGTCGACGAAGTGCCCGATCAGGTGGTCGGCGACGTCACCCAGGTGGTCGGCGGCGATCACGGCGTCGGTGAGCTGGTCGAGCGCGTCGGTGTGCGCCTTCTTGATCGCCTGGATCAGGTCGTCGAGGCGAACGGGATTGGTCATCTGAATAGGATCCGTCATGCGTCAACCATAGGTTGACGCTCTCTCGCCGTCAACCTCAAGTTGACGGTCGCCGGCAGCCCGGAGTGCGGCGCGGCACCCCGGGCTGCCTCGTCACGGCGCGGTCAGCCCCATGCCTGCGGGGCGGGCTGCCGGGTGGTGACGTTGAGCCGGTTGAAGAAATTGCTGGTCGCCACCCAGAGCACGATCGCGGCCAGCTCCTTCTCGCCGAAGTGCCGAGCCGCCTCCGCCCAGACGTCGTCGGGCACCGCGTCGGCCCGGTCGGCGAGCCGGGTGGCGGCCTCCGCGAGCGCGAGCGCGGCCCGTTCCGCCTCGGTGAAGTACGGGGTCTCCCGCCAGGCGGCCACCGAGAACAGACGCTCCTCGGTCTCACCAGCCTTTCGGGCGCCCCGGGCCCCGGAGTCGACGCAGGCACCGCATCCGTTGATCTGACTGACCCGCAGGTGCACCAGCTCCAGCGTGCTGCCCGGCACCCCGACCGAGTGCGCGGCCTTGTAGAGCAGGTTGATCGCCTTCACGGCGTCCGGCAGCAGGCCGGCGGGGTTCTGGATGCGCGGTTCGATGATCATTTCTGTCGTCCCGTCTTGTTAGGCTGCCCGGCACGTCTCGCCTTACGACGTCCCGGTTGTCACTGGGATGTCGGCCCGCGAGCCGACGGCGTGACAGATGTGTCAGCGGTCACAGGACCGCTCGGGTGCACCCGGGGGCGGAGCGGTCGTGAGCGAGGCGGACCTGCTGGCCCGGCGCTTCGAGGAGAACCGGTCGCGGCTACGGGCGGTCGCCCACCGAATGCTGGGCTCCGGCACCGAGGCCGAGGATGCCGTCCAGGACACCTGGTTACGGCTCAGCCGAGCGGATATCGCGGGCATCGACAACCTGCCCGGATGGCTGACGACCACCGTCGGCCGGGTCTGCCTGGACCGGCTGCGAACGCGTACCACCCGTCCCGAGCAGCCGTGGGACACCGCCACATCGGAGCCCGACCCGTCGGACGGCGGGCCGGTCGACCCGGAGCGGGAGGCCATGCTGACCGAGTCGGTCGGCCGAGCGCTCCTGGTCGTGCTGGACACCCTCGCGCCGACCGACCGGTTCGTGTTCGTCCTGCACGACATGTTCGCGGTCTCGTTCGAGGAGATCGCCGCCGTGGTCGATCGCAGTCCCGCCGCGGTCCGCCAGATCGCCAGCCGGGCCCGCCGCAGGGTGCACCAGGACGGGACCGTCCGGGAGACGGACCCGGCCCGTCAGCGGCAGGTGGTCGAGGCCTTCCTCGCCGCCTCGCGGGAGGGCCGGTTCGACGACCTGGTCAGCCTGCTCGACCCGCACGTCGTCATGCGCGCCGATCCGGTGGCCGCGGGCCTGGGGTCGGCCGCCGAGACGCACGGCTCGGCCGCGATCGCCGGCTTCTTCAACGGCCGCGCCCAGGCGGCGTCTCCGGCGTACGTCGACGGGGTGCCCGGCGCGGTCGTGAACCTCGGCGGGGATCTCCGGCTCGCGATCAGCTTCATCGTCACCGACCGGATCATCGGCATCGAGGTGGTGGCCGACCCGACGCAGCTCGCGACGCTCGACCTGACCGTCGGGTAGGTCTATCCCGCCCTGGCGTACTCGGGTAGGCGGCGGGCGACGGCGGCCGGGGAGGGCATGCGGGCGATCTCCTCGGCGATCGTCCGGGCCGCGTCGCGATGTTCGGCGCTCCCCTGGCGTGGCAGCAGCCTCCGGGTGTGTTCGGCGATGGCGTCCGCGTTCACCTCGTCGGGGAGCAGGCACAGGGCGGCACCGGCGGCGCTGACCGCGTCGGCGTTGGCGAACTGGTCGGCACCCTGCGGCAGGATCAGTTGCGGGACACCGACTGCGAGCGCCCCGAGGGTGGTGCCGCTGCCGCCGTGGTGCACCACCACGTCGACGTACGGCAGCAGCTCCGCCTGAGGCACCCAGGGGTGCACGGTCACCTGGTCGGGCACCTCGCCAAGCTGCTCCGGGGGCACCCGACCGGCGGCCACCACCACCCGCGCGTCCAGCGTCGCCAATCCCGCGACGGCGGTGGCCAGCAGCTCCGGCGTGCCGAACGCCGTACCGAGGGTCAGGTAGACCAGTGGCCGGGACGCGTGACGGCTGACCCACGCGGGCAGCGCCGCCGGTGTCGAGAACGGGACCGGTCGCAGCTCGATCCGGCGTTCCGTGGCGAGGAAATCCTTGTCCTGCAAGGAGGGCGGGCAGATGTCGAGGTGCGGGCGGCCGGCGACCTCGCCGGTCTTCGTGGGCAGTTCGAGACCGATGCCGTCGGGGAACATCCGACCGAACCCGTGCCAGAGACCGGGAATGCCGGCACGCTGGGCGGCGATCGCCGCGCCCGGCAGTCCCCATTCGTGCACCACCAGGTCGGGGCGCAACCGGGCCAGTTCCGGTTCGAGATCCTCGGCGTACACCTCGTAGAACGCGTCGCCGGGGCGGAACGGCCGCAGGCCGTTCGCGGCCAGCGGCGCGTGCACCTCCGCACCGGCGGCGAAGTACACCTCGTGGCCAGCCTCCCGCGCGGCAACCGCCAGCGGGATCAGCGGGTAGGTGTGACCGACGGACGCCAAACTGGCGAACAGCACGCGCATGGCGTCGGACCCTACCCGCCGCACCGTCGGTCCCGTTCCCGCCGGCGGCGCGTATACCGTGGGCTCCGGTCAGGCGCGGTTCACCCGGAGGAAGGGCGGTCATGCGGCTTCACGTGGGATGCGCGATGTGGACCCACAAGTCGTGGCAGGGACGACTGCTGGCGCATCCGCTTCCACCACAGGAGCGCCTACGGCACTACGCCAGCTGGTGCGACGCCGTCGAGGGAAACACGACCTTCTACGCGACGCCGGCCAGGGACACCGTCACGTCGTGGACCCGGCAGACCGATCCCGATTTCCGGTTCGTCCTCAAACTTCCCAAGGTCATCACGCACGAACGTCGGCTCACCGACTTCGAGGAACCGCTGCGCGCCTTCCTGGACGCGATCGAGCCGCTCGGCCCACGCACCCACGCCCTCTGGATCCAACTGCCAGGGTCGTTCTCCCCCGCCGACGTCCCGACACTGAGCCGGTTTCTGGGCCAGCTCCCCAGGTCGCACCGGTACGCCGTGGAGGTCCGCCATCCCGCGTTCTTCGACGACCCCCGTGCGGCCCAGCTCCTCGCGGAGGCACTCACCACCGTGGCCGCCGAGTGGATCCCCTTCGACACGACCGCGTTCTTCGCGAGCCCGCCGACCAGCGACGCGGAACGAGATGCCTGGACCAAGAAGCCGCGCGTACCGCTCCGGTCGCTCGCGCTGACCAATCGGCCGATCGTCCGCTACCTCGGTCGCGACGACACCACGCGGACGGTCGAGGGGTGGCAGCGCTGGGTCGACGTCACCGCCGACTGGCTGCGCGAGGGGCGCTCGCCCACGGTATTCATCCACACCCCGGACAACGCCGACGCGCCCGTGCTCGCCCGCCGCTTCCACGACGAGGTACGGGCCCGCGTACCCGAGCTGGAAGCACTGCCCGAACCGATACCGGTCGATCCCCTGACCCTCTTCTGACGGGTGCGGCCGCTGATCAGCGCTAGTCGTCGAGGAGTTCGTTGAGGTTGACCGCCGTGCTGATCAGCGAGAGATGGCTGAACGCCTGCGGAAAGTTGCCGACCTGCTCGCCGTTGGGGGCGATCTCCTCCGAGTAGAGACCGAGCGGGCTGCTGTAGGTGAGCATCTTGTCGAAGGTCAACCGGGCGTCCTCAAGCCGGCCGGACTGGGCGAGTGCCTGGACGTACCAGAAGCTGCACATGCTGAAGGTGCCCTCGGTGCCAGCCAGGCCGTCCGGGGAGGCGGACGGGTCGTAGCGGTAGACGAGGCTGTCGGAGACCAACTCGGCGTCCATCGCCCGCAGCGTCGACTCCCACATCGGGTCGGTCGGCGAGATGAAGCCGAGCGCGGGCATCGCAAGCAGCGACGCGTCCAGGATGTGGGTGCGGTAATGCTGCACGAAGGCGCGACGCTCGGGATGGAAGCCACGAGCCACGATCTGCTGGTAGATGGCGTTGCGTTCGATGGTCCAGCGGGCGATGTCGCCGGGGATCCCGTGACGCTGCGCGAGGCGGATGGCACGGTCGAGCGCCACCCAGGACATCAGCCGCCCGTACGTGAAGTCCTGCGGGCCGGACCGCGTCTCCCAGATGCCGGCCTCGGGCTGATCCCAGTGCTCGCAGAGCCAGTCCATCAGCCGTGTCGTGTTCTGCCAGCCCTCGTGAGTGGCGCGCAACCCGGCCCGGTCGGCAAGGTCCAACGAGTTGAGCGCCTCGCCGTAGATGTCGAGCTGCAGCTGACCCGCAGCGTTGTTGCCCACGCGCACCGGCGCCGAGCCGCGGTACCCCTCCAGGTGACCCAGCACCTCCTCGGGGAGGTCCCGTGAGCCGTCGACCCGGTACATGATCTGCAGGGGAAGGTCGGCGTCCTTGGCGTCCTGGATCCGCGCGTCGAGCCACCGCAGGTACTGCTGGGCCTCGTCGGCAAAGCCCAGGCGGAGCAGGGCGCCCACCGAGAAGGACGCGTCCCGGACCCAGGTGTAGCGGTAGTCCCAGTTCCGCTCCCCGCCAACCTGCTCGGGCAGCCCCGCCGTGGGCGCAGCGACCAGCGCGCCGGTCGGCGCGTACGTCATGAGTTTGATGGTCATTGCCGACCGCTCGACCATCTCGCGCCAGCGGCCGGTGTAGCGGGAACGTCCCAGCCACCTGCGCCAGTAGTCGCGGGTCTGATTGAGCAGGTCGTGCGCCTCGTCATCGGTCAGCGCTCGGGGCGCATGCGGGCACGCCGTCTCGACGACCACCCCGCCGGCGTCTCCCTCGTGCAGGGTGTACACCACGCTCACCCCGCCCGCGTCGCGCCGGACGTTCCGCTGGTCGATCAGACGCTTCGAATCCTTGAAGGGGGTCAGGGTGAGCGTGAGCGTCGCACTGCGGAAGACGTCGCCGTCCGGATGCGTCTCAAGCGTGAACGAATCCCGCCCGTAATTGAACCGGGGCCGGCAGTCGAAGCGGAATCGCATGTTCCCCCGCACCACCCGGAGCATCCGTACCAGCCGGTGCCGGTCGGTGGCGTGTTCACCGGTGACGGGCATGAAATCCACCACCTCCCCCACACCGTCGTCACTGAGGAAGCGGGTGATCAGGATCGGCGTACCGGGCAGGTAGAGCTGCTTACTCGTGTACTCGACGCCGTCCGGGGAGAGCTGGAAGTGGCCACCCTTGCGACGGTCGAGCAGAGCGCCGAAGACGCTCGGCGAGTCGAAGCGGGGTGCGCAGAACCAGTCGACCGTGCCGTCCTTGCTGATCAGCGCGGCGGTCTGCAGATCACCGACCAGCCCGTGCTCATCCACCAGGTCGTTTCCACGCTGACTCCCGCCCCTCGGCATACCGACGGCGGCGACTACCCGAGAAGGGGCGTGGTACACGGCCTACCGGAGCCCTGTCATCGCTGCCGTGGGTACACCGATCTGATCGGGCGCGCGACTTTCTCCGACCGTGCCACCTCATTGCGGAAGCTCACCTTCCGCAATCGTCGATACCGTGACCCGGAAGACATCGACGAGAGGACGCGTAATGAGCCTGCGAGGATTCGCCACACTCAACATCTGGGCGGACGACGTGGCAGCGGCAACGGCCTGGTACGCGGAGTTCCTGGGCCAGGAGGCGTACTTCCTGCGGTCGGGGCCCGACGGACGCCCGGCCTACACCGAGTTCCGGATCGGCGACTACCAGGGAGAGCTGGGCATCATCGACCGCAGGTACGCGCCACCCGGCGCGACCGGGCCCGGCGGCGCGGTCATGCACTGGCACGTCGACGACCTCGACGCCACCGTGCAGCGACTGCTGGCGATGGACGCCACGGAGTACCAGCCGATCACCCCGCACGGGGACGAGGGGTTCGTCACGGCCGCGGTGGTCGACCCGTTCGGCAACGTGCTGGGCGTCATGAACAACCCGCACTACCTCGACGTCCTCTCCTCCATGAAGCCGGCATGACGTGGACGTCCTCGACTTTCCCGATGCCGAGGCATGGGAGTCCTGGCTCGCCGCGCGGCACGAGGTGCGGGGCGAGGCGTGGCTGCGGATCGCCAAGCGACACTCCGGGCTCGCCTCGATCGCGATCGCGGACGCGCTCGACGTGGCTCTCTGCTACGGCTGGATCGACGGCCACCGTAAGGGCCTCGACGACGTCTCGTTCCTCCAGCGGTACTCGCGCCGACGCCCGCAGAGTTCGTGGTCGCAGGTCAACGTGGCGAAGGTCGAAGCGCTGACGGCGGCCGGGCGGATGCGGGCCGCCGGGCTCGCGGAAGTCGCGGCCGCCAAGGCCGACGGCCGATGGGAGGCGGCGTACGAGTCGCAGCGCACCGCCGAGGTGCCGCCCGATCTCACGGCCGCGTTGACCGGTGACCCCCGCGCATCCGCCGCGTTCGAACGGCTCGGCCGATCCGCCCGGTACGCCGTGATCCTTCCGCTGCTCAAGGCCCGTACCCCGGAAACGCGGGCGAAGCTCCTCGCCCAGACGGTCGCACGGCTGGTGGCTCAGGAGTAGGCAGTGTCCCTTGGGATGTCAGGGGTCAGTGGTACGACTGGCGATGACAGAGGTGCCGGTTGACCGAGGAGGCGTACGTGGACACGCGAGAGGCGGCCCAACGGTGGGCCAGGACCTGGACCGATGCCTGGCCGGTCAGGGACGTTGAGGCGCTCACCGCCCTGCAGAGCGAGAGCGGCGACCACTGGGCCTCGATGTTTCGTCCGTACCGTGGGCGGTCCGGCCTTCGGGTCTATCTGGAGGAGTGCTTCGCCGATGAGACCCGCCCCGCGCAGGTGTGGTTCGCCGAGCCGCAGGTCGACGGCGATGCGGCAGCGGTGGAGTATTGGGCGGTGATCCACGTCAAGGACAAACCCGTGACCGTCTCCGGCTGCACGCTGCTGCGCTTCGACGAGGCGGGCCTCGTGGCCGAGGCTCGCGACTACTCGGACGTCAAGGAGGGGAACCACGCACCGCCGGCCGGCCTGTTCGAGTGACGCGCGGAGCTGGCTCAGTCCTCCTCCTCCCAACCCACCGCCCGCCGCACCATGCTGGCCGCGGTGCGGGCATCCAGCCCGCTGGCGATGAGCAGATCGTGCGCGGCTGTCCGGATCTCCCCCACGGCGACCAGCCCCGAGTAGTGCAATCGGTGGGGGTGCGGGCCGCCGCTGTCCCGTGACGACCCCCCCTGCGCCTGCCCGGCCAGCTCGACGGCCGTCAGGATCTGCTCACGCGCCTCCCGCGGCTCCTCATTGGCCTGGATCGTCCACCTCAGGGTCAGCAAAGCGGCGGCCAGCAGGTCGATGGCCGCGGGGAACTCCTCCGGTATCGGTTCACCGTCCTTGAGGGCTGTCGTGAGTCGTCTCGCCATGGACCGGCAGCTGTGCAGGCTGCGCTCAAGATGCTGGATGGACTCCGTGTGGAAGGCCAGGGATTGTCGCTCACGCCAGCGCAAGGGCGCCAAGCGCACCACCTCCTGGGCGGCGCTGAGCCCCTCGTTCAGCGCGTTGACCTGCGGGCCGAGATTCCGCAACTCGCGCAGGCTCTGCTCGGCCTCGCCAAGGTCGCGGGCACGCAGCGCCGCAGCCAGCTTATGCATGGCGGCGGCCCCCGGGCCGACGACGGGTTCGGCAAGCCGCAGCACCGTCTTCTGCGGGTGGATGGGCACCAACAGCAGACCGACCGCCAGCCCGACCAGCCCGCCGACTGCGGCGTCGACGAAGCGGGGGATGGACAGTTCGCGTACGGGCGGCTCCAGGGTGGCGATGAGCACCGCGGTACCACCGGCCTGGGTGAGCAGGGAACCACCACCCTTGAGCAGTACGGCGACGATGATCGCCAGCACGACGACCACGCCGGTCTGCCAGGGACCGATGCCGAACAGCGGCATGAGCGTGTCACCGACGGCGAGCCCGAGGACGACCCCGATCAGCAACTCGACGGTGCGCCGCAGGCGTGACCCCATCGCGGCGGCCACGATGCCGACCGCGGTGGTGGGTGCGACGACCGGGGAGGCATTGTCCAGGAACTCGTACGCCACGAACCAGGCGATCGTCGCCGCGACGCCGGCCTGCAGGGCGAGCAGACCGTACAGGCGTAACCGCCAGGCACGGGAGCGTAACGCGCGCTGCCCACGCTCCCGCAGGCCAGCAAACGTCAGGGCAGCGCGAAACCGCCCGTGTGGGGCCGGGTCGAATTCGGCTGCCGGCTCCTCGCTCCCGGGCACGCGCGCCGCTTACCCACCGAACGCGAACCTATCCGGCGAGACCACGCCCGCGTGAAGAAACAGTGCGGAGCACCCACCGTCAGACTCGACGGCGAATGCCCAGCACACGGTGGAGATCAGCTCAGTGAGCTGGCCCGGCCTCAGGGATTCCAGTACACGAAGACGCGGGCACGGTCGAAGCGCTGGACGATCAGGTCGTCACGTTGGATCGTCCAGTAGATGGTCGCTCCTCCTTGCCTGCCGCCGTGGAACTCGGCCAGCAGAACCCAGTCACCAGGGCTGGGTGGCCCCGGCCGGACGGAGTCGGGTCGCTCCTCCTTCATCGCGTGGTCGGCGGCCAACCAGGCCGGATTGAAGCCGTTGCATCCCGTGCCGTGTCCGCCTATCAGCAGCGGCGTTGTGTGCCCCCCGTACGAGAACATGCCGTCCGGCACATCGGCCAGGACGTCCCGCCACACCCGGGTCAGTGCCTCGAACTGGGGATTTCCAGGCTGCGGCGCGGACCACGGGGGTCCTGGGACCGTCGGGACGGAGGGCAGGGAGATATCGACTGTCAGGTGCAGATCGCCCTGCGGGAGCTCCGCGTAAACCTCGGCATTCTCCGGCTCGTCCGGAGGGAAGCCAGGCGGGTACTGCTCTCGCTCCTCGACGGCCACGCCTGCCGGCACGTACCTCACCTCGCCCCAGCCGTGCTCTTCGGGCCAGCCGAACAGCAGCAACTGACCGTCGGACGGCAGCGGAAGATCCGTTACGCCTGCCGGAACGGCCGCACAGTCGATGGTGGCGATGAGGGGGTACTCGGGGTCCTCGGCGTCGGCGGGAAGCATCACGGGACCCCGGACCACGCCCACGACCGGCCCATCCCCCTCCTGGGTCAGGAGCGCACACGGACGGGCGAGCTCCAACCACTGCTCCACGTCGTCCGCTGGGACGTCCCGGCTCAGCGCCTCGGCGTGTACCTGATCGAGGATCTTCAAATTTCGGGGAATCACGGGCGAACCTTAGGGCGAGGGTGCGACGAAGCCCGAATCCGCACGTCATCGATAGGCGTTGCGGGTCATGACGTTGTTGACGGCTCGATGAGGTCTGCCTGGTTCGCTGCGGCCCATTGGGCCAGTTGTGCGAGTGGGCCGTTGGCGAACGACCCGCCCAGAGGCGACAGCTGATAGACGGCGCCGTGGCTTCCCGGCGGCCGCTCGTCGTTGC
Organism: Micromonospora sp. NBC_00858; assembly: GCF_045207365.1. Taxonomy (NCBI): domain Bacteria; kingdom Bacillati; phylum Actinomycetota; class Actinomycetes; order Micromonosporales; family Micromonosporaceae; genus Micromonospora; species Micromonospora sp. NBC_00858. The sequence continues at coordinate 5,025,078 of NZ_CP108828.1, forward strand.
CCTGCCGGACGACCAGTCCCCGCGCTCGCAGGCGGTGCAATGCCTGCGTCAGGACCTTGTCGCTCATGCCTGTGATGCGTACTAGCAGGTCGTTGCGTCTCGTTGGGCCGGCGCGTAGCGCTGACAGGACTACCGGATCCCACGTGTGGTTGATGAGTTCAACTGCCGCGCGGACATGACAGTCCGAGACAAACGTCTGGCAGGTGCCGTCGATCATCGTTCCAGTTTCGCAGGATCTCTCCCACCAAACGGTAGGAAGCTGCCTCCTAACGTTCCCCAGGTCGTCCCACAGATGAAGGAGATCGCGGTGAACGTAGGAATCCTGGGAACGGGCAACCTCGCTATAGCGCTTGGCCGAGTGTGGGCGGGAGCTGGCCATCTGGTCGTGGTAACAGGGCGCAACCCGGAAAACGCCAGTCGGGCTGCTGGCCAGATCGGCGGCGCAGCCCAGGCTGTCGGTCCCGCCGACTTCGCAGCACAGGTCGAGGTGGTCGTGGTCGCGGTCGCATGGGAGGGCCTGGAGGAGGCGCTCTCCCTCGTCGGTGGTGCTGACGGCTCACTGAGCGGGGTTACGGTGATCGACTGCACCAACGCTGTCGACTACGCCACCGGGCAGCTGAAGCCGACGTCGGGCTCGGCAGGAGAGCTTGTCGCTCGCGTTGCGCCGGGCGCTCACGTGGTCAAAGCATTCCACTTGTTCGCTGGAGCGTCTTGGCCCTACGCAGGACCGCGCGACTCGGCGCCGGTCGTGGCGATCTGCGGCGATCAGCCCGAGGCGCTTGAACGCGCCGGCAGGCTGACTGAGGATCTTGGTGCGCGGACTGCCGTGGTTGGTGGGCTCGCTAGTGCACGTCAGTTGGAGGAGGCCGCAGGATTCGTCATGCGTGTCGTGGCGGCAGGGTGGAACCCCAGGCTCGCCGTCCCCGATGTGGATCCGGCGTTGCTGAACGCAGGATCGGCCACGGCCAACTGACCGACCAGACCAGTGGAGGAGGTCGCGACCCGACGTCGCGGCCTCCTCGACTCGACATGGCGACGTACGCGAGGCCGAGCGCCTCACAGCTGGTGCAAAATCACCGGGTCCTTGATCTTCTTGTCGGCCGCCAATAGCAGCGCCTTACTGATGATCTCGGCGAGCCGGCTGTCGCCTTCGAAGGGCAGGAACATCTCCGGCTCCTTCGCCTTCGCCGAGTCCGGGATAATGCACAGGTAGCGGCCGTCCGGGGCGATCAGGATGTTGCCCGTGCCGCAGTGGATGCGATACGTGTGCAGATCGCCGCGCACCTCAAGGAACTTGTCGGTGACGGTGCAGCGGTCGGCGATCGCCAGCCGGGGGATCAGCTCGGCCAGCACCTCCCGGCGCGTCTCGCCGCGCGGGGTGAGGTCACCGAAGCTGTTCCGCGCCCAGTAGTCGCGATACCGGCCCAGCGGGCCACCGTCGTACCAGTTCGGGTCGTTGCCCACCCCGGCGGCGGCCACGAACAGGTCGACGTCGCGCATCACCTCGCTCAGCACGACCGCCGGGACCTGCTCCAACGGCATTGGCGTGCCGTCCTCCCGGATGATCCGCAGCTGATCGGTCGCCATCGTGTCGAACATCAGGTCGTCGCCCCGATCCTCGATCCCGGCGATGCCCAGCTCGGCGCGCAGCTCCCAGTCGGGCAGGGCCAACCAGGGCATGTCGTAGGAGGCGCCGTCGTTGCGGTGTCGCACGTGCGACCAGCCGCGCCGGGACAGGAGCGCGTTGAGGCGGTGCTGGCGCACGATGTGCGCGGCGAACCGGTTGGAATACGTACCGGTGGTCCGCTCCGCGTCGGTCAGCAGGTACTGCTCCCGGTGTGCCTGCTTGAACGGCTGGGTGATCGCGTGCCGGGCCAGGAAGTCCCGCCAGGAACCGACCGCGGCCGAGTCGTCGACCGGGTGCCAGAGCCGGACCGTGGCGCCGTCGGCGGGCTCGAGCACCGCGTCCTCCACGGTCCGCAGGGCATCACCGCCCCAGCAGCAGGCGACGCCGTCGACGGTCCAGATCAGCCGCCGGGCCAGGGTCCCGGCCAATGGGTGATCCAGGAACCGCTCGCGCCACTGCTCGGCGGTCCACGTGCGGTCGCGCCGCAGCAGCCCTTCCAGGCGGTCACGGGTGCCGATCAGCGTGGCGCCGATGTCCGTGACGGTCGCCTTCAGCTCCTTCACCTCCTCGCCGTGGTCCTTGCGCACCTGCGCCGGAGGGGCCTTGACCACCTTGCCGTCCGCATTGCGCCACACCACTGCGGCGTCGGTGCCGCGAACCTCAACCTCGTACGAGCAGTCACCCAGCTTGTCAGCGAGCGGCAGCCCGAAGCCGGGCAGCGCCATCTCCTCGACGTCCTCACGGCCGATGCCGAGCGCCTCGGCGTGCTTGGTCAGGCCCTTTTCGACGATGCGCAGCGTGCTCTTGTAGGTCAGCCGCGACGCCAGCCGAGCCAGTTGCGCGAGGGCTGCGGGATGATCGGCGTCGATGAGCGCACCGACCGCGACGTTCGCCAGTTTCGGGCTCGCCGGACCATGCCCGGGTATCTTGCGGGCGGCCCGTTCCGCGATCTGGCCGAGGCTGCGCAGGGTGTCCTCCGACGGCGGGCAGATCGCCCGCATCCAGATCAGGCCCCACAGCAGCCCGACGTTGTGACGGTCGAGCATCCGCGGCGGTACGTCGGCGAAGTGACCCCTACAACACGTGGTCATGCGCAGTGGCAGGCTACGCGCCAGACCCACCAGCGGGAGCCAGTCATCGAGCCGGGCGGTGAACTCGTCGCCGCCGACCGCGTCGAGCAGGAGCCGGGCGCTCTTTTGCCAGGCGGCCGTCGGCCTCGCCTTCTCCGCGCCGAGCAGGCAGTGGGCGAGCAACGCGCGCCACGCGGACCGGCGTTCCTCGGGCATCGCCTCGATGTCCACGATGGCGCGGTCGGCCCACGGTTCACCGACGTTGGGAATGGGCCACAGCGTCTCGTCCGCGTCGCCCACGTCGCGAACGAAGTGCTCGATTCGCGTCCGACGCCAGGTTGCCAGCGCCGCCGGGTGCGTACGTCCGGCGAGGTACTCCGTCGCGATCGATTCCCAGGTCCACTTGAGGAGCCTGTAGCTCCAGTCGTTGAATCCCAGTCGGGCGTGACCGCCCAGCCGATCCAGCCATCCGGAACCGTCCAGCCCACCGGCCGAGAGCAGACAGCGGATCAGCGTGGTCCGCCCGTCACTGTCCTGCTCGGGCACCGTCAATGCGTCGAACAGTGTCTGCCGCACGTCCGCCGGCTGCGCGGCCAGGAGTTGCTCCGTCCGGGCCCACACCTCGCGGCAGGCGGCCCCCCACGGGTCGTCCTTCGTGATGTTGTGGCGGCGCGGCAGGCTTCCGATCACCGTCATCGCCGCGGCGACCCGCCGATCGTGATCCGCCTCGGCGTCCTCCAGCGCCGCCACGGCCGAGCCGAGCAGCTCGGCCTGTCGCGTGGCCTCCGGAAGGAGTTCGAGCTGCGCGGGAAGAAGACCGTACGGCCCGTCCGGGTCGTTCAGCGCGGCGAGCAGCACCCAACCCGCGTCGGCCGGCGCCCAGCCACACACCGTGGCCACCTGATTGACGAACTCCCGCTGATCACTTCGGTTGAGGGTGAAGCCGTCAAGCCGCTCGTACCACTCCTTGACGCGGTTGACCACCAGGCGCAGCGCCTGCTCCGGGTCATACGTGCCCATCAGCCACCCACCAGCGGGACGAGCTTGAGGAACGTGACCCGGGACCCCGCGTGCAGGTGGACCTTGTCGTCCAGGCTCGTCACCTGACGGTCGTCGACCAGCACCACGAAACCGTTGCGGCCGAACGCCTCGAGCGTCGCCCGGGTCCGCTTCTCCGGATCAACGCGTGCGCCGGACTCGGCGACCTCCAGAAACACCCGCCGGCGAATCAGCTCGTCGAGTCTTACCTCTTCCTCGAAGATCTCCATAGTCCACTCGGGCCCGCTCGGCGCTCCGGTCGCTTCATCGGCGATTGTGATCAGCGGCATGGCGGCGACGGTAGCGCAGACCCCAGACATGGCGTCTGGCGTGGAAGCGACCCGCACCGCGACCTGGAACGCCTGTCATTCGCGCGATCGCCAAAGCCCTCGACGGCCAGCGCGCACGCATGACCGCCTATGCAGCTCGCCGCGCTCCTAGCTCCCTCTCAGGGTGGAGTCGACTCGCGCCACCAGGGGAGGCGGCGGGTGTCGCGTGCCGGCAGCGTGGATCTCGACGGCGACGACCGGTCGCCACGAGGGAGGACCCATGAAGAAGACGTTTCGGGGACTGGGCGCGGCGGCGGTCGTGGTCGCCGTGGCGCTGGTCGCCGTGCCGGGCGCCAGCGCCACAGCGCACAAACCGAAGACGGCCGGCGCGGGAGGGGCAGGCGAGGTTCGCTTGACGTTCGCGCCCGACCGCGACGTACGCAGCTTCACCTTCGACGCGCACGCCACCCCGTACACCCGACCGATGCCCGGCGCCCCCCACGGCCTGCCCACCGACGCGACCGGCACGGTCCGCGTCGCCCACCGGCTCGCGGCGGACGGCGTCACCGTCCGCTTCGCGGCCCGCGTCGACTGCCTGGTCACTGCCGCACGGACCGCGACGCTCACCGCCGTGGTCACCGAGGCCGACCCGCTGGCGGCTGACCTGGTCGGTCGCCGGCTGGGATTCAGCGTGTACGACGGTCCGGGCGGTGACCGGGTCGGCTTCTCGTGGGCGGTGGTCAACGCCGACCAGGGGCCCGACGGCCAGTGGCGCGAGGGCACGGTCGGCACCTGCATGGCGCCGGCGCCCTTCGCCCCGGTCACCGCCGGCGACTACGTCGTGCGGCACGCCGAACTGGCACCACCCCCGACCGACGACTGAACCGCCAGCGGCCGCCGTGGGAGCCGGTGGAGCGGACGTTCTCGGATGAGGATCGCCGCCAGGTCTTGCGGGGGTTGGCCACAACGAGCCTGCGCGTCCTTACCAGGGGTAGGGACGCGCAGCTCTGTTCTGGGCCGTGCGGCCGTCCGCGGCGGGAAGTGTCGCCTTGAGGCGTACTCGGCGCCAGTCCGGCCGCGCCCGGAGGCCGCTGGCCTAGCTGCAGCGGTACCGGCCGCCCCGACGCCGTCAGGTCGCGGCGGAGCACCTCCGTCCCCTCGGCCGTGACCCGCCAAACCATGCTGCGCCAGGAACGACAGGACCCGCCACCGCCGCGGCGACAACCGCCGCACGGCCAGCTGGTCATCCATCTCCCGATGATCCCTCCGGACACCGGCAATTCGACACCCGGTTTTCCGAGCTGTCACGGAGCGTGGTCACTGGGCCGACCTGAAGACTGTGGCGTCGGGACGACCGCGACCGGAGACAACACCTTCGGCGGGTCGCTGGGCGAAGCGCCGGCAGGCCGTGCGAGCACTCGCGTGCTCAAATCGGGGTTTCGGGGCCAATTATGGAGATCACTGTTCAGTGAATCAGCCGAAGAGCTGAGGACATAAGAGGCGATGCAACCAAACCTGACCACCATTAGTTGATCTTCAGGAACCGGCTCGCGGCCCGGAACCGATCACCCAAAGGCGACTGACACGTGCCTCACCGGCTCGGCGAAACGCACCGCCGCGTTGGAGCGACCGTCACTGACAGCAACACTTCCGACCCCGAATCGTCGCAAGCCGGAGCTCCACCCGGGCCAGCACCGCTCGCCGCCGCCGTCAGGCCCGAGCGCGTGTCCATGACGCCACGTCCACCGACCGCCGGAACGGTCTCACTGCTCCCGACCACCCACTGAGCACCCTGCCTTCGCCACGGACACGAAAAGGGTCTGGCCAGGTGGAGAACCACCAGGCCAGAGCCTTGATTGCTGGTGCGCCGCCAGGGACTCGAACCCCGAACCCGCGGATTAAGAGGCAAATCCATAGTCACGGTCCGACGAGCGTGACCTCGGCCGTGGTGGGAGCCAGTGTCGGATGCGATCCGAGATCGCCTGCCTCGGTTGTTGTCAGCGTTGCTGTCGGGTTGACCCGGGCGGCGAGGGTTCCTCACCTGGGTGTTCCCGCTCGCGTATCGTGTCCCACGCCGCGACACCGGCCAGCACGGTGGCTGCGGTGCTGGTGGCGATCAGCGGCGGCAGGAGGACCATCACCGGCGCCAAAGCGGCAAGCGCGAGAAGTCCGATGGGCCGGGACGGGGACACCCGGGCGAACACCTCGTACTCGAGGCCGGACCGCCCGGCCAGGAACAGCGCGGGCCCACCCAGGATGACCGCTAGCCACAGCGGATCCTCGTTTCCGACCGGATGGTGGATGACCAGTGCGTGGCCGACGCCGGTGGCAAGGATGCCGGTCACGATGACCAGGTGGGTGTGGAACGCAGACCGACCGAGGCGGGCTGGGCGGGGGATGGCCTCGATGGCGGCGGGCAACACCGCCCCAGCGCGGTGAAAGTAGATTCGCCACATCAGCATCGTGGTGGCGAACGCCACGACGCTCGGCACCACCCGATCAGGGGTGAACTCGTCGGCGAACGTCAGTCCCGTGAGCAGGATCGTCTCGCCGAGCGCGATGACGATGAACTGCTGATAACGCTCGGCGATGTGCTCGCCGGCGAGCCTCCAGTCTTCGATACGGGTGCGGCCAAGTCGCGGAACGGGCCAGCCGAGGACGAGTCCCGTGTAGTCCAGCGCCAACGCCAGCGTCCACAGGACCCCGCGCGCGGGACTCTGCGCGAAGAGAACCGCCCCGGCGATCCAGGGTACGGCGGATACCGCCGCCCAGCAAAGTATCCGCGCGCAGCTGTGCCGTTCAAGGTCGTACCGGCCGAGCAGGAGGACGAGGGGCTTGCCGAGTTGGATGGCGACGTAGGTGACCGCGAAGACCACGCCTCGATCGCCGAACGCAAAGGGCAGCGTAACCGCCATGATCATGCTGCCGAACATGACCAAGACGAGTGCGAGCCGGATCGCCCGTTTTCGCGGATCGTAGGCACTGGTCAGGACCGCCGCGCGGACCCAGGTATACCAGAGGGCCAGCAGCAACAACGCCGTCTGACCGAGTTCTGGCAGAACGACCCGCCGCTGTGTGGTGAAGTCCAGGATCAGCCGCTCCGAGATCCCGGTGAGCGCGAAGACATAAACCAGGTCGAGTAGGAGTTCCCCCTCGCGGCCACGGAACAGACCGCGCAAGCCACCGACCGTCATCTTCCGCCCGTTTCCGTCCGCCTCGCGCCACTATTGACGCAGTCGTACCACGCCGGTCAGGGCCTCCGACACGGATAGCGGAACCCCAGGCGGCTGACTAATCCGCTGCTACACCCTCTCGGCGGGCCTCCGCCCGGCGCGCATGTCGCGCACAGCCAACGATCGACGACCCAGGTCACGCGAGTGAGGACTAGGCCTCAACCCAGTGAGCCTTTCCGCGTAACCGGTCGTGGCGTTGGGTGATCAGGTTGTGCGGTTGTGGTCGAAGCGCAGGAGTACGAAGGCTGCCGCGGTGATTCTGCCGATGCTCCAAGGGCACAAGCTGACGTTGCGCAATGCTTTGAAGGTGGTCTTGAGCGGGGCGTTTCCGCGTTCGCCGATGGCGCGGACACCGTTGTGGGCTCTGTTGAACTGCTGCTGCACGTCGGTGCAAGGCGCCGTTCTTCGGCTTCTTGAACGCGATCGTGATCGTGTCGGCTTCGCCTTCGTAGCCGAGGTCGCCGAGCACCCGCTGGTCGTCGTTGGTCCAGGTGGCCAGCAGCGGCAGGATGTCGTGTTCACGCAGGGCGGTCGTGTCGTTTCTCCGGCCGGGCCGTACCGGCGAGGTCCACAGCAGCCACCCGTCCGGAGCGGTCACGACCTGCACGTTGCCACCATGGTTGTCGTGCTTGCCGGACCACCACAGGTCCACCCCCGGTGTCGGCCCAGGTGTGTGCGGCACCGGTCAGTCTCGACCAGGGTCCCGTCGATGTTCACGTTGGCGTAGCCGGCCACTTTCGCCGCCAGCAGCACCGATTCCAGCCGCGGCGCGTGGGCGGCGAGGACCCGGATGCCCTCGTGCGGGTAGTCGTAGCCGATCGACGAGCTACCCGACGTACTCACACCGTTGCGCGGACAGGCTCACTGGCTACCTCCGGTCGATTAAGCGGTACCGGGCAGGCGGAGGAACGAACAAGCGACCAAGCAGTGGCGGCAATAGCGGCATGGTTTCTGGGTGGACCGGTCGACGGAAGACTGATGCCGGTGGAAGTCGCCGCCGACGTCAGCCTGCCAGCGGTGGTCAGAATGCCACAGACGGGCTGCTACGTCGGAGCGAGCGATGTCACGGCGCCCGCGGTTGAACACGTCTACGTCCTCGCTCACAGGATCGATGACACCCAGGTCTACCAGCATCTGCCGCCCACGCCGGAGGCGACGGACTAACAGCCACGGCCGCGAGCACGTGACGCCCAACGATGCAGCGTCGTCGCGCCAGGCCTCGCCCTGGCCCGCGCAATACGAGTTGGTCGCGGCCTAGCGGTGGTCGTGGTCCTGGTCTTCGCCGACCTGGCGATGTGGTCCGCCGACGTCCCTCGCCGTTCGTAGCTTTGGCTGCTCGGTTGGCTGCTTGGTCTTGCGCCCACTGGTGGCTGCAGTCCGTTCCGGTACGGCCTTTTGCAGGTCCTCCCAGCTACGTTTGCCGTAGCCATGCCGTGCTTTGCAACTGTGGTGAGATGGCTCCATGGTCACTCCTCGCGTCATCGCCACGGATCTCGACGGCACCCTCCTCCGCAGCGACTCGACGCTGTCTGACCGCACCCGCAAGGCACTGCGAATCACGCGAGCGGCTGGCGCGCGTGTGGTGGCGGCAACTGCCCGCCCGGCCCGCGTCATCGAGGATCTCTTCGGGTCCGAGAGTCTCATCGACATGGCAATCTGTGGTAACGGGGCGGTGCGGTACGAGGTCGGCAGCCACAAGGTTCTGATCACTCACCCGCTGCGTCAGGACGTGACGCAGCGGGTGGTGGCGGATGTCTCGCGTCTGGTGCCGGAGGCGGGATTTGCCGTGGAGACCGGTTACCAGGTGCTCTTCGAACCCGGCTACCGCTACCGCCCGACGCTGGACAACGAACGGGTGCCCGTAGCGGCGCTCTCGGAACTCGTTGCCGACCAGTTGGTCAAGATCATGGTCTGGCTACCCGATCAGGATCCCGATGCTGCCTGGACGCGGCTGCGTCCCAGTCTCGGTCAGTTCGTTGAATGCACATGGTCTGCCGAACGCGCGCCGCTGGAGATCGCCGCGCCAGGCGTATCCAAGGCCGCGGCCCTGGCCACGCTCTGCCAGGACTGGGAGGTCGATCCAGCTGAGGTGATCGCCTTCGGCGACGCTCCCAACGACCTACCCATGCTCGGATGGGCGGGCACCTCATATGCCGTCGCAAACGCACACGGCTCGGTGCTCGCGGCGACAGCCAACCACACAGCCGGCAATGACGAGGACGGCGTTGCCCAGGTCCTGGAGGATCTCTTTGCCTAGTGGCGGCTGTTCCCTCGGACACCGACACAAACGATCCGCCGCGTCGATGCCCGAGGGATCCTAGATCCTAGTGCCTCGTCTTTGAACGTTGATCGTGTAATCCGTCGGTTCTGAGGACGTGTCGGGCAGGCTGTCTCCCAACGATTCTTGGGAGGTGGTGGCCAGTGGGTAGACGCCCGGAGGTGTTCGTCCGGCAGGTTTCGATGGCCGAGGGGCAGCGGTTGCAGCGCATCGGTCGGACGGCGAAGGATCCGGTGAAGCTGCGACGGGCGATCGTGGTGCTGATGTCCGCCCAGGGGCAGCCGGCGCCGGACATCGCCCACCTGCTCAAGGTGACCGAGGACTACGTGCGGGACGTGATCCACGCGTTCAACGAGCGGGGGTTCGACGCGCTGGACCCAAAATGGAGCGGGGGCGCACCGAGACGGATCGATGAGCAGACCCGGGACTGGATCTGCGTCATCGCCCGGTGCGACCCCCGCTTCCTCGGCCGGCCGTTCTCCTGCTGGTCACTTGCCAAGCTGCGCGACTACCTGATCGACACCGGCCGCGTGAGCACGATCAGCGTGGAGACCGTCCGGCGGATCCTGCACGAGCGCGGGGTGTCCTGGCAGGCCACGAAGACGTGGAAGGCCAGCACCGACCCCGACTTCACTACGAAGATGCGCCGCGTGTTGGACCTCTACGACCATCCACCTGCCGACGGGCGCGTGATCTGCGTCGACGAGTTCGGGCCGTTGAACCTGCAACCCCGCCCCGGCCGGGCCTGGCGACCGCAGGGCGAGCCGGTGCGGCTGCGGGCCACCTACACCCGCGACCAAGGGGTCCGGCACATGATCGCCGCCCTGGACCTGGCCACCGGCCGGCTGCATTACCGCATCCGCGACCGCAAACGGTGGCGCGAGTTCCTCAGCTTCCTCAAGACCCTGCGCCGCCGCTGGCCCGACCAGACGCTGCACGTCATCCTGGACAACTTCTCCCCGCACAAGCACCCCGAGGTCCGCGCCTGGTGCGAAGCCAACCAGGTCGAGCTGGTGTTCCTGCCGACCTACGCGTCCTGGCTGAACTGGATCGAAGCCGAGTTCGCCGCCGTGCGGTACTTCGCGCTCAACGGCACCGACCACCGGACCCACGCCGAGCAGGACGCCGCCATCGGCGACTACATCCGATGGCGCAACCAGCACGCCCGACCAAAAACCGGATATGCCACCAACTCCAAGATCCGCCACCCGGATTACCCGTTCAAGGCTGCATGACGAGGCACTAGATCCTAGATCCTAGATCCTAGATCCTAGATCCTAAAGGGACGAAAGTCGGTGGGATAACCTTTCGCAATCTCACGGGCGCAGACCGTCCAAGCAATCAAACCCACCACGTGCTGTTGCCATCCCAATGCTCCTATGGATGTCAAGCTCCGTCGGCCGCCGTCTCGGTCTACCTTCACCCATGGCAAGCGGGCTCGCCTCACCGGTTCACCAACTACAGGTAAGCCTCGGTAATTTCGGCCGGCCAGTAGCCCATCCACCCATTGTGACCTGGGCAGACGTCGTCGCCCATGGTCGTCGTTCGTCACCGTTGGTTGACGGCCGACGGCTAGGCGGCGGCCTGGCGACGGCCTGGCTTCCCCGCCGGCTGCACCTCTCTCACAGGTCCCCGGGAACTCGGGGAGACCAAGTCGGCTTCGGCGCGCTCCGCCTTGCAGGACAGCGCAGACCACCGCGAACTCCTATGGTGGCACGTATGTTCGAGACAGCATTCGTCAATCTCTACACGCACGACATCGAAGCGGGGATCCGCTTCTACCGCGATCTGCTCGGGTTCACGGAGACGTTCCGGACTCCCACCGAGGGAGTCCCGGAGCACATCGAGCTTCGGCTCGGCGGATTCACCGTCGGACTCGGCACGGTCGAGGCTGCCAAGAGGGTCCACGGGGTGGAGGCGGAACCGGGCAGACCTGCCATGGTCCTGGTGGTGTGGACACGAGACGTCAACGCGGCCTTCGAGAAGCTGGTTGCCGCTGGCGTCCCTGCGATCCAACCGCCACATGATGCCGGCAACAACAACCGCAACGCCCTGCTGCGCGACCCGGACGGCAACCTTGTAGAGATCGTCTCCAAGGTCGGGTAACGCAGCCTCAGGCACCAGATGACGCCCGCGCCATCCCGATGCTCCTACGGAGGTCAAGTGGTCAGGTGTCGCCACGAACCGTTCAGCAGGTTCATGCGGTGCTGCGAGCGATGCTCAGTCAGGCCGTACGCGAGGAGTTGCTTGCCCGCAACGTCGCCCGGTTGGTGCAGGCGCCCACTCCTGATCGGGAGGAAATCCACCCCTGGACCGAGACCGAAGCCCGCGCCTTCCTGACGGCAGCAAGGGCACACCGGCTGCATGCCCTGTTCGTCGTCGCGTTGGCTCTTGGTCTGCGACGTGGTGAACTGCTCGGACTGCGGTGGTCGGATGTCGACCTGGACGCCGGACAGTTACGGGTGTGGCAGACATTGCAGCGGGTTCGCGGTGACGGTGTGGTGTTCGGCCCGCCCAAGTCGCGCCGCTCCCGGCGGGTGCTGACGATGCCGGCCGTCGTGCACCAGGCGCTCAAGCGACACCGCAACGCGCAGGAGCATGAGCGCAGACTCGCCAACGGGCAGTGGCAAGAGTCGGGGCTTGTCTTCACCACCGCCACCGGTCGCCACGTCGAACCACGCAACCTGAACACTGCCTTCGGCCGCTTGATCGCGCGAGCCGGTGTTCGGCCGATCCGGTTCCACGACATGCGGCACAACTGCGCGACCCTGCTGCTGGCCGCAGGCGTGTCGCCACGGGTGGTCATGGACATCCTCGGCCACTCGCAGATCGCGGTGACCATGAACATCTACGGACACGTCATGCCGGCGATGCAGCAGGAGGCCGCAAGCCACATGGATGCGGCGCTCAGCGAGCCGGAACCAGAGGCAGGTGATGACGCTGACGAGTGACACGGCTGCTGTCGCCGTTGCTAATGACTCACCCGGAAACGACATCTGGGCACCCACCCATGAGGGGGTGAATGCCCAGATGATTGCTGGTGCGCCGCCAGGGACTCGAACCCCGAACCCGCGGATTAAGAGTCCGCTGCTCTGCCAGTTGAGCTAGCGGCGCTCGTCGGCAACGGAGAGAAGATTAGCACCCCGCCGAACCGGGCTCCAATCCGGTTGCCCATGTCCCCCCTTCGGTCGAGCTTAGCCGGCAAAAGGCCCCAAACCGACCCGCGCGGCAGAGACGGGACCGTCGGCCAAGGCGGTGATACGGCACGATGTCCGCCAGGTACGCGAGAACAGAGGTGGGGATGGCACGGTTCACGCGAGCCGGGGCGGTGGTGGGCGCTCTGACCCTGGCGGCGTCGCTGGCACTGACCGGGTGCGGCGACGAGCAGAAGAAGCCGGAATTCGTGGGTGGGGTCGAGTCGAGCGCGAGCGCCGACCCCGGCACGGCCCAGCCAGCGGCGCCGGCTGCGCCGAGCGGCCCCCCGCTGGCGCTGAATCCGGCCGACGGCACGAAGAACAAGCCGGTGAGCACGGAGATCAGCGCGAAGCTCCCGGACGGCGGGAAGGTCTCCGCGGTCACCCTGACCGCTGCGGGTGGCGGCGCGGTGGAGGGCAAGTTGCGGACCGACGGCTCCTCCTGGGTGCCGTCCGCCCCACTGAAGTACAACACCCGCTACACGGCCACGGTCACCGCGTCCGCGCCCGACGGCACGAGCAGTCAGGGCACCAGCAACTTCACCACGATGGCCAAGCCGAAGTCGACCGTCGGGTCCGGCCTGTACCTCTTCGACGACAAGAGCTACGGGGTGGCCATGCCGGTGGTCACCGAGTTCCACCCGGGCATCCCGAAGAAGGACCGGGCGGCGGTGCAGAAGCGGATGTTCGTCCGCACCGACCCGCCGCAGCCGGGGGCCTGGCACTGGGTCGACAACGGCACGCAGGCCTACTACCGGGCGCCGGAGTACTGGCAGCCGGGCACCACCATCACCGTACGGATCGCGCTGGCCGGGGTGCCGCTCAGCAACGGCAGGTACGGCGACGTCGACCGCAAGGCCACCGCCAAGATCGGCCGGTCGTTCGTCATGAAGGTCGACAACGCCACCAAGAAGATGACGGTGTACGAGAACGGCGCGCTGATCCGCACCGTTCCGGTGAGTCTGGGCAAGAAGAGCACCCCGTCCTCCAGCGGCACCATGGTGGTGATGGAGAAGAAGGAGTCCACGGTCTTCGACACCCGCGACGATCCGGACCCGACCAACCGCTACGTCACCGAAATCGATTTCGCCCAGCGGCTCACCTGGGGTGGCGAGTACATCCACGCCGCGCCCTGGTCGGAGCACGTGCAGGGGCGGCAGAACGTGTCGCACGGCTGCGTGAACGTGTCGATGGCGAACGCCCGGTGGTTGTTCGAGAAGACGCGGATCGGTGACCCGATCACGGTGAAGGGCACCGAGCGCAAGCTCGCCGCCGGCAACGGTTGGACGGCATGGAGCCTGAGCTGGTCGCAGTTCGTCAAGGGCAGCGCGTTGCCGGTGCCCTCGGGCGGGTCCGGCCCGGCACTCTGAGCCATCCGGCGTCCCGCGCCGGCCCGTGCGATGAGGCGGGCCGGCGCGTACCCTTGCACTGCCCGCGACGCGACGGCGCCAGCGGCGACCCCTCAGTCCCGGTACGGAGACGAGTCAGGCTCACGAATCGCCGGATTTTAGCAAGATTCCGGCATCATCGTCGGCGTGTTCCGGTTCACCCTCGGCAACCGGAGCCGGTACTGGCGCGTCTGTAGGAGACGATGGGTCCGGGACCACGACTGTGAGGGAATCATGCGAGCTAGCCAGCACCAGCTGATCCGGCCCGGTGGGCGACGCCGCGTGTTCGCGGCAGGGCTTCTCGCCGTGGCGCTGGCCTTGACCTCCGCCTGCACCGATGGCAGCGGCGACAAGCCGTCCTCGTGGCAGGGTGGCGGCGAGAACCCAGCCCCGAAGGCGGCGGCGACCATCAGCGAACCGGCGACCGACGCCAAGGACGTTCCGGCCTCCACCGGCATCACCTTCAGCACGAAGGACGCCGTGGAGACCGCCGTCGAGCTCAAGGACGCGGCCGGCAAGGCGGTCGAGGGCACCCTCGCCGCGGACGGTAAGACCTGGCTTCCGGCCGGAGCGCTGGCGTACGGCACGAGCTACACGGCCACGGTGACCGCCACCGGCGACGACGGCCGTCCGGCGACCGCCACCAGCACCTTCACCACGATGGCCAAGCCGTCCAACCAGGTGCGGGTGAGCAGCTTCCTCGGCGACAACCAGGTGGTCGGGGTCGGGATGCCGCTGATCGTGAAGTTCAGTCGGGGCATCCCGGAGGACTACCGCGACGACGTGCAGCGCCGGATGACGGTGACCTCGACGCCGGCCCAGGAGGGCATCTGGCACTGGGTCAGCCCCACCGAGATCCGGTACCGGCCGAAGGAGTTCTGGAAGGCCGACAGCAAGGTCTCCTACCGGGTGCAGGCCGGCGGCCTGCCGCTGGGTGACAACTGGTACGGCCGGGCCGACCTCAGCGTGGACATCAAGATCGGCGCATCGGTGGTCATGACGGTCGACAACAAGACCAAGCGCATGACGGTGACCCGGAACGGCTCCGTGATCAAGACCATTCCGGTCAGCCTCGGCAAGAAGGCCACCCCGTCGTCCAGCGGGACCATGGTCGTGATCGAGAAGCTGCGCAAGACCGTCTTCGACACCATGGAGGAGTTGGGCCCCGAGGAGGGCTACCGCACCAAGATCGACTTTGCCCAGCGGCTCACCTGGGGCGGGGAGTTCATCCACGCGGCCCCCTGGTCCGAGGGACAGCAGGGCAGGGTGAACGTGTCGCACGGCTGCGTGAACGTGTCGATGGCCAACGGTGACTGGCTGTTCAAGAACACCCAGATCGGTGACCCGATCACGGTCAAGGGCACCGAGCGCAAGCTCCAGAACGGCAACGGCTGGACCGACTGGAACATGAGCTGGGACGAGTACGTCAAGGGCAGCGCCCTGCCGTACGAGCCGCAGGCCGATCCGGACACCTCGGCCACCCCGGGCGCCACGGACGGGAGCGCCCCCACCCCGACGCCGACCGCCTGAGCAGCCGAAACGACGAAAGCCCCCCTCGCAGGAGGGGGGCTTTCGTATGGGGTGACTGATGGGAATTGAACCCACGACAACCGGGACCACAACCCGGTGCTCTGCCAACTGAGCTACAGCCACCACGCCGCCGTCGCCCGGTAGATCGCCCCGGGCGGGGTGCGGACCAATAATAGCCACACCACGGCGGACCGCGTCCAGCGGGTTCCCGGCTCCCCCGACGGCACCGGCGACCACCGTGCCGGCCATGCACGGGGCCGAGCGCGCGGGTCAGAGCTCCGCGGCGATCCCCTTGGCGGTCTCCACGTCCGGGCCGGGCAGTGGCACGAAGATCGTCCGGCGGTAGTACTCCAACTCCCGGATGCTCTCCCGGATGTCGGCCAGCGCCCGGTGCGCCAGGCCCTTCTGCGGCTGGCCGAAGTACACCCGGGGGTACCAGCGGCGGCACAGCTCCTTGATCGACGAGACGTCGATCATGCGGTAGTGCAGGTGCGCGTCGAGGCGGGGCATGTCCCGGGCGATGAAGCCCCGGTCGGTGGCGATCGAGTTGCCGCACAGCGGCGCGGTACGCGGATCCTTGACGAAGCTGCTGACGTACTCCAGCACCTGGTCCTCGGCCTCGGCCAGGGTCACCGGCGAGCGGCGCACCTCCTCGGTGAGGCCGGACTTGGCGTGCATGGTCCGGACGATCTCCGGCATCGCGTCCAGCGCGGCCTCATCGGCGTGGATCACCACGTCGACGCCGTCACCCAGCACGTTGAGGTCGGGATCGGTGACCAGTGCCGCGACCTCGATCAGCTTGTCGCTGCCAAGGTCCAACCCGGTCATTTCACAGTCGATCCAGACGAGGAGATCAGCCACCGGGACAGCCTACGCGCAGCCCACGACCCGCAGCTGCGCGCTCTCGGCGGAGCAGCCCGCTAGGGTTTCGGAGTGCCAGCCGAACCCGTCGCACCGCCAGCCGTCACCGACGACGATCCCGGCGGCCGTACGGTCCGTCGGTTGGTCACGGTGGTGGCCCTGATCGCCGTGCTGCCGGCGCTCTACCTGCCCGGCCTGGTGCACAACTTCTTCGACCTGAAGATCTACATGTCCGCGATGGACTGGTGGACGGCGGGCAACCCGCTCTACGACTACGTCCAGCCGGATCGGGTGCAGGGTGAGCTGTACTTCACCTACCCGCCGTTCAGTGCGTTGCTGCTCTGGCCGTTCGGCCTGATCCGGCTCGGCGCCACCGTGGCGATCTTCACGGTCCTCACCGTGCTGGCCGTGGTGGTGACCACCCGGTGGCTGGTGCTGCCGGTGATCGCCCGGCACAACCTGCCGCGGGCGTTCACCCTGACCGTCGCGGTGCTGCTGGTGCTGGCGGTGGAGAGCACCCGCGAGACGATCACCTTCGGGCAGATCAACATGCTGCTGGTCGTGCTGATCCTGGCCGACCTGCTGTTCGCCGTGCCGCAGGCGCGGCGCTGGGCCGGGGTCGGCGTCGGTCTGGCGACGGCACTCAAGCTCTTCCCCGGCATCTTCATCGTGTACCTGCTGGCCACCCGCAGGTGGCGGGCCGCGGCGGTGGCGAGCGCGACCGCTGCGGCGGCGACCCTGTTCGCGGCGGCCATCGCGCCCCGCGACTCGTGGCGGTTCTGGACCCACGAGTTGTGGGCCACCGAGCGGGTGGGCCGCACCGACTACACCGGCAACCAGTCCCTGTTCGGCCTGCTCAGCCGGTTCAGCGCACCGGAGAAGCCGAACCAGCTGCTGTGGCTGGCGGTGGTCGCCGTGGTGGCCGTCTACGGGCTGTGGCGGGCCGTCCGCGCCGCCCGGGCCGGCGACGCGTTGACCGGCCTGACCCTGACCGGCTTGGTCGGCGCCATGGTCAGCCCGATCACCTGGACCCACCACATCTACTGGTTCGTCCCGGCGGTGGTGCTGCTCGCGGACGCGGCCCTGAGCGCCGACCGTCCGGACGAGGTGCGCCGGCGACGGTGGCTGGCCGGGCTCGCGGTGGGCATCACCGCCCTGATCATCTACGGCGTGGTGTCGTTCCACGACTGGGGTGTGGCCCCGGTCCGCACCGACGACCCGGTGGATTTCGTGCTGCGCAACGGCTATGTGCTGCTCAGCCTGCTGCTGCTGGTGACCCTGCCGGTCCGGTCGGGCCGCGCGGTGGAAAAGTCGCACCAAATGGACAGAACTCCCCAGTAGCCGCTATCGGCGCTAATCTGGTCTCACCTACCTCAAGCGTCGCTCGGGTAGCACCGATCCCCCGGTGAAGGTGGCCCTCCGCGTCGGCAGCGCGGAGGGCCACTCGCCGTTCCGTCCACCGCCACCGGCCGAGCCGTCGCCGCCTCCGGAGCGGTTGGCGGCCAGGCCAGGCTCAAGGTCACCTCCGGCGGTCGGGCCGGCGTGTCCAGGTCGGCGAGGGTGGCCGGTCGGGCCGGTGCGGTGCCGATCGCCGACCGGGGCCGCTCACCCGCGCCGGAGCCGACCGGGGTGAGCTGCCGCCCGGCCGGCAGCGGCCGCGCCGCCGGGGTGTCCCCGGCGGGTGGGGCGCCCAGGCCGCTTAACGAGCTGACCCCGAGCCGGCCGGCGAGCACCGGCACCTGGTCCGGCTCGACCACGAAGACCACCTCACGTGGGCGCAGCGGTCGCAGCAGGAGCAGCACCGCGCACACCACCAGCAGCACCCCCGCGGCCAGCAGCCCCCAGGTGGCCGGAGAGGTCCAGCCCGCCTGCAACTCGGCGCGCAGATCCAGGGCCAGGTCGCCACCGCCGTCCGGGCGCATCACCACCAGGCTCATCGGCTCGCCGGCCAGATCGTCCGCGCTCCACTCCAGCGAGCCGATTCCCTCGCGTACCCAGAACGGGCGACCCAGTGGGGTGAGCGATCCGGCGGCGGCCGGAGCACCGACGGCCGGGCCGGCCGGGTCCGTGCGTACCGGCAACGGACCCCGGGCCAGCGCCACCCGGCGGACCGAGGCGTGCGGGACCGGCTCCAGCCAGCGGCGTACCTCGGCGGTGGGCGCCAGGCCGACGAAGGCCGGGCCGTCCGGTGTGCGGGCGTCCAACCGCAGCCGGGCCTGCGCGGTACGGGCGAACGGCACCTCCTGCCGCAGCAGTCGGTCGAGGTCGGTGACCACGACCGCGTGGCCGGGTGTGCGGACCGTCTCGAACCGGGCGGCGAAGGTCCCCCCGGGGTCGGCGTGCCGGGTCACCAGCCAGAGCGCGCCACCGGCGAGCAGCGCCGGAATCCCGATGACCAACAGCAACACTCCGGCGATCGCCCGCACGAACCGCATCCGCTCCGTCTCCCTCCGTAGCCAGGTACCCGGCAGACCTTACCGACGTACGCCGGCTGATCAGGGGATATCCACGGCACGGCCGGTTCCGGTCCCGGAAAGCACGCTGGCCCGCCGGATCGCTCCGGCGGGCCAGCGGGTGCGGCGGGGTCAGGACTTGGCGACCGGCTCCCGGCGCGTCCGGGCGAACGCCAGCCCGCCCAGCACCAGACCGGCCAGGCCGGCGACGAGACCGGCGGCGCCGAGGCCCACCGCGGCCCCCTCGCCCTCGTCGTCATCGTCGTCGTCGGTCGCGGCGACGCCCGCTGCGGCGGGCGCGGCCGCCGCCGACGGCGACGCGGCGGTGAGGGTGAGCACCGGGGCGGGGTGCTCCGGCTCCTCCGCCCCCGGCGTCGGCTCCTCGATCCAGCGCGAGACATTGCCGTCCGAGTAGGTCTGCACGGTCTTGAAGACCATCGTGTTGACCTGCGGCAGCGGCCCCATCGAGACCGGGAACTCCTGGAACTGGCCCGGCTTCACACCCGCGTCGCCGGTGGCCGTCCAGGTCAGCTTGGCCACCGCCTCGGTGATCGGGCTGCCGTGCACCTCGATCGGCGGGTCCACCTTGCGCTTCTCCACGGCGACCGTCCACCCGGGCACCGGCATGGTCGACACCGAGCCGACCGGGGCGTTCTCCGGCAGCACCACCTCCACCTTGGTGGTCGACGCGGTGTCGCTCTCGTTGGGCACCCGGAACGCCACCCGCGCGTAGCCGCCCTGGGTCGCCTCCTTCGGGTTCACCGTGACGTGGGCGGACGCCGGGCCGGCGAAGCCGAGGACGGCGGTGGCGACGGCGGTGAACGCCAGGGCGGTGGCGGCGGTTGCGGTACGCCGGAGACGGGTCATGGGATTCGAGAGCCTCTCTAACGGATGGGCACGGTGGCGGTCACCGTGGCCTGGTCGATGTCGGACGTACGCACGGTGACCCGCAGTTGCCAGTCACCAGCGGCCGGCAGGCTGACGTCGCCGTAGGCGTGGTTGTCCGTCAGCGGCAGCAACGGGATCTCGATCGGCTCGATCCCGGCCGAGGGCAGCGCGGCGGTCGCCCGCCACTCCGCCACTGGCTGTGGCCGGTTGTCCTTGGTGTACGCGTACAGGTGCAGCGAGTTGTTGCCCCGCTCGGCCGGGTCCAGCTCGACCTGCAGGGAGAAGAGCGGGCTGGACAGGGTGGTGGAGAAGAGACCGGCCTGGGTACCGGACGGCTCGGACACGGCGGTCCGGGCCGGCGTGGTCTGCACCAACGTCGCGGACAGCCCCAGCACCACCACAGTGACGGCCAGTTCCACCCAGACCGCCCGGCGTACCGGCACCGGCCGCTGCGCCGCGGTGCGTCGGCGCACCAACTGCCGGGAGTACGCGGCCACGGCGATCACCAGCGCGAACAGCCCGACCTTCGCCAGCAGCAGCCGCCCGTAGGTGGTGCCGAACAGGGCGTCGAGGGTGGCCACCTCGATCAACGCCTGGACGATGCCGGCCAACAGCAGCGCCGAGACGGCGAGCGCCGCCCAGCGCGACCAGATCGGCAGGATCGCGCCCAACTCGCGCTCGTCGGCCTGGCGCAGCAGGAAGCCGCCGAGCATCAGCAGGCCGCCCAGCCAGACCGCCATGCTGCCCAGGTGGACCGCGTCGACCACCACGGAGACCGCCGGCGCGGGGGACGCCGCCGGGTGCCCGGCCAGCGGCCAGGTCAGCAGGGCGGCCCCGCCGAGCACCGCCAGGATGATCGCGTCAGTGCGGCCGGACGGCCGGGCCAGCAGCGGCCGGAGCAGGAACGCCGAGGCCGCCAGCAGGCCGAGCCGGACCAGGTGGGCGGCACCGAAGGCGCTGCCGAACACGCTGCCGAACCCCTCGCTGGTCACGTCGAAGAGGCCGCCTCCGGCGGTGTAGGGCACCTGGAGCCACAGGTCGGCGAGGGTGGCGACGGCCACCAGGCCGAGGCCGGTCCAGGCCAGCCGGGCCGGGCCCCGCCGGGACAGCCGTCGTGGCCACAGCGCGGCGAGCACCAGCGCCGGCCCGACCAGCAGCACCAGGCCGGCATAGCCGAGGAAACGGGCCACCTTCACCCCGGCGCCCACCACCGGGTCGGCCCGGCTGTCGTCGCCGGAGTCGACCGGAGGCGTCGAGGGCGCGCCCACCGAGTACGTGAACGCGCCGGAGACCGGGTGGCTGTCGGCGGAGATCACCCGGAAGCTCACCAGGTAGGTGCCGCGCTCACCGGCCGGGTCCACCGGGATGGTCACCGTGGCGCCGTCGAAGCTCGGCTCACCCCGATCGGCCCGGGAGCCGTCCGGCGCGATGACGCGGATCTTGCCGGGAACCTTGCGCACCGACTCGCTGAACGTGAGGACCACCTCGGCCGGCCCGCTCGGCACCACGGCCGAGGCGGCCGGGCTGGTGCTCTGCAGCACCGCGTGGGCGCTGGCGGGGGTGGCCGGGGTGATCAGGAGGACGACGACAGTGACCAGAAGGCCGGCGGTGGCGGCCAACCGGGCGAGCCAGCGGCGGGGGGCGACAGTCATGTTGGCCATGCTCGCCGACCGGAGTGGATCTCGGCGACCCGAGTCGGGTGAGTCATTCACCCGCGCCCTGCCGCCAACGCCGGCGCGAGCGGCCGGTCCGCCCCGCTGGTGCGGCCCAGCGCCCACAGCAACCCCGCCTGCACCACGGCGGCCAGGTGGCCGGCCTCGTGCACCAGCGCGGTAGTCGAGTTGGCGATGTCCACCACGCTGGTGCCGGCCAGGCAGACCGCCAGCACCAGGGCCACCGGCAGGAACGCCCGGGCCCGCTCGGGCCGCCAGGCGGCCAGCGCGAAGCCCACCGCCAGCGCCACGTCGAACGAGGCCATCTCCCGGCTGGCGTGCGGGTCCACCGACACGCCCAGCCCCGCGAGCAGGATCGGCAGCGCGATCGCCAACTGGGCCACCGCGGCCACCGCCACCGCGATCCGCAGCACCTGCCGGCGGGCCCGCCGGACCGCGGCCGGGCTGCGGTGCGCGGAATCGGCGGCAACCGCCGCCAGCACCGCGGCGGTGAGGTCGGGCACCTCCACCGGCTGCACCCGGACCAGCCGGGTCACCTGCTCGGCGCGAGCCAGCCAGTCGCGGCAGCCGACGCAGGTGGCGGTGTGCGCGTCCAGCACCGCCGACGACGTCTGCGGGTCCTCCCCGTCCAGCCGCGCCGACAGCGCCGCGCGTACGTGGTCGCAAGTCATGACGGGGTAGTCGGCCCACGGTGAGGAAAAGTTCCCGACGTGGCGCAGACCATCCAGGGTCGAAGGGCCCTGTCGCCACGCCGCGCGCCGCGTAACCTGGGTTGTCGTGATCCCCGTCCCGCGTGACACCGGTGCCGCCGGTCCGGCTGACCCGGCCGGTGGCGTCGCCCGGGACCCGGCCACCGAGTGGGCGTTGACCGCGCGCGACGGCGACCCGACCGCCCAGGCCGCGTTCGTCCGGCTGACCCAGGTCGAGGTCTGGCGCTTCGCCGCCGCCCTGGTGGACCCGGACAGCGCCGACGATCTGACCCAGGAGACGTACCTGCGGGCGTTCCGGGCACTGCCCGCGTTCGAGGGTCGCTCCAGCGTCCGCACCTGGCTGCTCGGCATCGCCCGGCGGGCCTGCGCCGACCACCTGCGCACCGTGGTCCGCCGTCGGCGACTCGACGAACGGCTGGCGGCCAACGCGTACACCGACCGACCGCACCCGGACCCGGCCGGTCAGCTCGGCGCCAGCGACCTGGTCCGCCGGTTGAGCCCTGAGCGGCGCGCCGCGTTCGTGCTCACCCAACTGCTCGGCCTGTCGTACGCCGAGGCCGCCGCCGTCGAAGGGGTGCCGGTGGGCACCATCCGCTCCCGGGTCGCCCGGGCCCGCGACGAGCTGGTCGAGGCGGTCGGCGACGCCCTGACCGGCTGAGGAAGACGGGACGACAATTGACATCCTCCACCGCTTTGAAGGGCGGGGATTCCCTCGGTCGCCCGAGGGGGTTCCTGTTTCACCGGGCCGCGCCTTCGCCGCTTTCGCGGGTCGGGTCTCACCGTCCCTCCACAGGCGTTTTACCTCTCCGCCAGCCCGGCGGCGAGAATGTTCTTCGCGGCGTTGACGTCCCGGTCGTGCACAGCGCCACAGCCGGGGCACGTCCAGGCGCGAACGCCGAGAGCCATGGCCGTGTTGATCCGCCCGCACGCCGAACAGGTCTTCGTGCTCGGATACCAGCGGTCAACGGCGATAACGGTCCGCCCGTACCAGGCGGCCTTGTACTCGATCATGCTGCGCAGTTGTGTCCACGCCGCGTCGGAGATGGCGCGGGCCAGGCTGTGGTTGCGCAGCATGGTGCGCACACTGAGATCTTCGATCACGACCGTTTGGTTCTCGCGGACGAGTCGAGTCGACAGCTTGTGCAGGTGGTCCCGCCGCCGATCGGCGATGCGGGCGTAAATCCGGGCCACCGCGAGGCGGGCTTTCGCCCGGTTGGCGGAGTCCTTGGCCTTGCGAGACAGGTTGCGTTGCGCCTTCGCGAGCTTGCGGCGGTCAGCGCGCTCGTGGCGCGGGTTGGTGACCTTCTCCCCGGTGGAGAGGGTGACCAGGCTGGTGATGCCCGCATCAACGCCCACCGCCGTGCTGAGCGGGGGAAGCGGCTTAACGGTGGAGTCCTCGACCAGCAGGGACACGAACCACCGGCCGGACGCGTCGCGGGACACTGTGACCGTGGACGGCTCGGCGCCGTCGGGCAGGGGCCGGGACCACACGATGGTCAGCGGGGCGTCCATCTTGGCGAGGGTGAGCTGTCCGTCGCGCCAGCGGAATGCCGAGCGGGTGTACTCCGCCGACGCCCGAGACTTGCGCTTGGACTTGAAACGCGGGTAGCGCGACCGCTTGCCCCAGAACGCGGCGAAGCCGGCTTGCAGGTGCCGCAGCGCCTGCTGCAAGGGCACGGAACTGACCTCATTGAGGAACGCCAACTCCTCGCAGCGCTTCCACTGCGTCAGCCACGCCGACGACTGCACGTAGGTGCTGCGCTGCCGGTCAACCGCCCACGCGCGCGTGCGCGCATCCAGCGCGAGGTTGTAGACCTTTCGCACACACCCGAAGGTGCGATTCAACTGCTCAGCCTGCAGCGGGGTCGGATAGAAGCGGTACTTGTACGCCCGCTTCACCACCTCACCCATACCTCACATCCTAGCAGTGGATCATGTAAGACGACTATCGAGGGGAGGGAGCGACGTTTCCTCCTCCGCCTGAAGGCGGAGGTATCCACGCCGCGATCCTGATGACCGTGACAGCACCTCCCACCCGGGCCGCCCGCTGGTCCACCATCCGGCCCTGGCTCGGCACCGCCGCCCGACTTGGCCTCGCCGCCGTCTGGCTGGTCGCCGGCGCGTCGAAGGTCGGCGACCTGGCCGCCTCCGGCCGGGCCGTCAACGCCTACCAGGTGATGCCGTACGACGTGGCGACCGTGGTCGGTGCCGCGCTGCCCTTCGTCGAGCTGGCGCTGGGCGTGCTCCTGCTGCTCGGGCTGGCCACCCGGCTCAGCGCGGTGGTCTCCGCCGTACTGCTGGTGGTCTTCATCGCCGGGATCGCGTCGGCCTGGGCGCGTGGCCTGGCCATCGACTGCGGTTGCTTCGGCAGCGGCGGGCAGCTCGCCGAGGGGCAGGCACCGAGTTACCTCCCGGAGATCCTGCGCGACCTGGGATTCTTGGTGCTGGCCGGTTTTCTCCTGATCTGGCCGCGTACGCCCGTCTCGGTGGACGGGTGGCTGTCCGGTGAACCCGCCTTGGAGGACGAGGATGAGTAGTCGCAAGGGGCAGCGTGACGCGGCCCGGGTGGTCCGCCAGCAACTGGCCCGCGAACGGCGCCGCCGGCGCACGCTCTGGGTCTCCGCCGCCGCCGTCGCCGTGCTGGTCATCGCCGGCGTGATCGGCTGGAGCGTCTGGTCCAGCCAGCGCTCGGACGACTTCACCACCCCGCCCGGCGCCAACGCGGACGGCACCGGCATCGTCACCGGCGGCGGGCCGGTCACCGTCGACATCTTCGAGGACTTCCTCTGCCCGGCCTGCAAGCAGTTCGAGCAGACCAGCGGGGCGACCCTGGAGCAGTTGGTGGCCGAGAACAAGGCGACGGTGGTCTACCACCCGGTGGCGTACCTCAACCGCTTCTCCACCACCGAGTACTCCACCCGCTCCTCGGCCGCCTCCGGCTGCGCCGCGGCCGGGGGCAAGTTCCGCGAGTACGCCAAGGCGCTCTTCGACAAGCAGCCGCCGGAGGGCAGCGCCGGGCTCAGCGACGACGAGTTGATCGACATCGGCACCGGCGTGGGGCTCGACCGGGGCTCGTTCGCCGGCTGCGTCAAGGACAACACGTACCGGACGTGGACCGAGCACGTCACCGACGAGGCCAGCCGGGACGACGTCACCGGCACGCCGACCATCCTGGTCAACGGTCAGCCGCTCGCCGACCGCAGCCCGCAGGGCCTCACCGCAGCCGTGGCGGCGGCCGGCTAGTGATCCGTACCCTGCTGGCCCGTGCCGGCCTGGTCGCCACCGCCGCCTGCGCGGCCACCCTGCTCACCGCGGCACCGGCCGCCGCGCACGGCGCGGACGCCCCGGACGGCACCGACTACCGGACCCGGACCACCGGCGTCGCCCCCGCCCGACCCGGGCTGGAGGTACGGGTGATCGAGGCGGGCGCCCGAGTGGAGCTGACCAACCGCACCGGCCGCCCGATCGAGGTGATCGGCTATTCCGGCGAGCCGTACCTGCGGATCGGCCCGGACGGGGTGTTCGAGAACAGCCGGTCCCCCGCCACGTACCTGAACCGCACGATCGGCGGGGACACCACGCTGCCCGCCGAGGCGGACCCGGCGGCAGCGCCGTCCTGGCAGCGGATCGCCGACGGGACCACGGCCCGCTGGCACGACCAGCGCGCGCTGTGGCAGGAGTCGGCACCGCCGGACGCCGTCCGCGCCGCGCCGGATCGTGAGCACCGGGTCCGGGACTGGACGATCCCGCTGCGCGACGGAGGCGACCCGGCGCAGATCCGCGGCACGCTGGACTGGGTGCCGCCGCCGGACGCGTACACCTGGTGGGCGGTGACCATCGTCGGGGTGCTCGCGGTGGGTGCGCTCGGCCTGCTCGCCGCCGCCGCGCCGGCCGGCGCACGGGCGCTGTCCGCGCTGGGCGCGCTGCTCATCGCTGGCGGCGCGGTCGCCGTGCTGTACCCGGTGGGCCGGGAACTGGACGCCGGCGCCCAGGGCGTGGGCGGGGTCCTGGTCGGGTTGCTGTCCGGGCAGGTCTGGTCGCTGCTCACCGGCCTCGGCGCGATCGCCGCCGGTTGCTACGCGCTGGCCCGGCGCCCCGCCGCCGACTTCGCGGTGGCGCTGGCCGGGGCCTGTCTGGCGCTCTTCGCCGGGGTGGCCAACGCCGCGGTGTTCGCCCGTTCCATCGCCCCGGTCCCCTGGCCGGCCGAGTACGCCCGGATCATGGTCACGCTGGTGCTGATCACCGGCGCCGGCGCGACCGCCGCAGGCATCCTCCGCCTACGCGCCGCCTCCCGAACCCCCGCCCCCGCCCAGACCTGACCCGCACCCTCCAGGCCCGCGGGTCAGGGGCGAGGCGCGAAGCCGTAGGGAAGTTCCAGGCGGTGGCGCGCGAGCAGCGTGGGGTTGGACAGCAGGTCGAGGGTGGGGGCGTCGGCGACTATTCGGCCGGCGTCCAGGATCACTGCGCGTTCGCACAGCTCGGCCGCGTAGGGCAGATCGTGCGTCACCATCAGCAGGGTCACCGGCAGCTCCCGCAGGATCTCGGCCAGCTCACGGCGGGCCGCCGGGTCCAGGTTCGATGACGGCTCGTCCAGCACCAGGATCTCCGGGTGCATGGCGAGCACGGTGGCCACCGCCACCCGGCGGCGCTGCCCGAAGGAGAGGTGCTGCGGCGCCCGGTCCCGGTGCTCGCTCATCCCCACCGCGGCGAGCGCCTCGTCCACCCGGGCGGCGAGCTCCGCCCCGCGCAGGCCCAGGTTGGCCGGCCCGAACGCGACGTCCTCCGCCACCGTGGGCAGGAAGAGCTGGTCGTCCGGGTCCTGAAAGACGATGCCCACCCGGCGGCGCACCTCGGCGAGGGTGGCCCGGTCCGTCGTGACGGTCAGCCCGCCGACGCTCACGCTGCCCTCGGTCGGGGTGAGGATGCCGTTGAGGTGCAGCACCAGCGTGGTCTTACCGGCACCGTTGGGCCCGAGCAGCGCCACCCGGTCGCCGCGCGGCACCGTCAGGTCCACCCCGTGCAGGGCCACATGCCCGTCCGGGTACGCGTACCTAACGCCACGAACGTCCAGCGAGACAGCGGTCTGCACGGCACCGATCATGTCAGCACGACGGCGGTGGCGGCGATGGAGGCCGCCAACACCGGCACGGTCGCCGCGACCAGCCACTGACCGGCGGTCGCCGCGCCATCGCCCTGCCACACCGCGGGCATCCGCCCGGTGTAGCCCCGGGACAGCATCGCCAGGTAGACCCGCTCACCGCGTTCGAAGGCCCGCAGGAACAGCGCCCCGATCCCGGCGGCGAAGCCGCGCAACTGCCACAGGAAGCGCGGGTCGTCACCCCGCGAGATCCGCGCCACCCGCATCCGCCGCGCCTCGCCGACCAGCACGTCGAGGTAGCGCAACATGAACGTGGCGATCTGGGTGAGCACCTGCGGGCAGTGCAGCCGGTCCAGCCCCACGATCAGGTCCCGGGTGGTGGTGGTCGCGGCGAGCAGCAGCGAGGCGAGGACGCCCAGGGTGCCCTTGGCCACGATGTTCCACGCGCCGTGCAACCCGTCCTCGGACAGTCGCAGGCCCAGCACGTCGACCCGTTCACCGGCGCCGAGAAACGGCAGCGCCACGGCGAACAGCACGAACGGCACCTCGATCAGTGCCCGGCTGAGCAGCCACCGGGGCCCCACCCTGGCCAGCGCCGCCACCGCCGCCACCAGCAGGGCGTACGCGCCGAAGGCCCAGAACGCCGCGCGCGGGGTGGCCACCACGGCGATGGTGAAGACCACCATCGCCACGATCTTGACCTCGGGCGGAAGCCGGTGCACGGGAGAGTCCGACTCCCGGTACAGCACGTGCCCGTGACCGGCACCCATCCGTGTACTCCTCGCTCAGCCGGCCGCGCCGGCGCGGGACGTCGCCGCATCACCCTCGGCCGGCGCCGCGCCCTCGGCGGACGTCGCCGTGTCACCCGGGGTCGACGTGGTGCCTCGGCGGCGCAGCAGCCAGAAGCCGCCGGCGCCGATCGCGAAGGTCAGGAGCACCCCGAGCACCCCGGAGAGGCCGGTGGAGAGGAAGTCGTTGCCCACTCCCCGCACGCCGTAGTCGGCGAGCGGGCTGTCCCCCAACTCGTGGTCCCGAGTCTGCTGGGCCGGGCAGCTTCCGCCGACGATGTTGTCATCGGCGTCGACGGTGCAGCCCTTCAGCAGCGACGAGTCCAACCCGTCGGGGTGGGACGAGGCGTAGTTGCTCACGACCCCGGCCAGCAGCAGGGCGACCAGCAGCCCGCCGACCAGGAAACCCCAGGAACGGTTCTTCACCGGACACCTCCGACGACCGGGACGGCGGGCGCGGACGTCGACCGCAGCCCGCGCAAGGCGTAGACGAGATCGGGGCGCACCTTCGCGACGGTGAGCACGGTCGTCGCGGTGATCAGCCCTTCACCGATGCCGATCAGCAGGTGAACCCCGGCCATGGTTCCGGCCAGGCCGGCCAGGTTGCCGCCCAGGTCGGTGGTGCCGCCCAGCCAGTACTGCAGGACGAAGCCCTGCGACGCGACCACCACGCTGAGCATCGCGGAGACGAACGCGGTCACGGCCAGGCCGGCCCGGGTACGGGGCAGCACCCGCAGCAGCACCGCGATCAGCAGGTACGCCGCGGCGGTGCCGAGCAGCGCCATGTTGGTGATGTTGAGGCCGAGCATCGCGACGCCGCCGTCACCGAAGATCAGCGCCTGCACGACCAGCACCACGGCCACGCAGAGCGCGCCGACCCACGGGCCGACGAGCATCGCGGCGAGCGCGCCACCGAGCAGGTGGCCGCTCACCCCGGCCGTGAAGATCGGAAAGTTGAGCATCTGGACGGCGAAGATGAACGCGGCCACCAGGCCGGCCATCGGGGCAAGCCGGTCGTCCAGGTCGCGCCGGCCGCGCAGGACGCAGCCGGTGAGCGCGGCGAGGGCCAGTGCCGCGAAGACCGCTGCGACGGGACCATCGATGATCCCGTTCGAGATGTGCATCGCCAGGGTTTCCACGCGACCTCCCACGCGTCAGCGGGCCCGTACGGGCCGGCGAGGTCAGCCTATTTCCCATACCTCGTTGTTGCCAGACTCTGGCAACAACGCATGTTCTTGATCACCTTCGGAGGTACGGCGCAGGGGTCAGGATCGTCGCCGCGCTGGCGCGTCGGCAGCGGCGGCATCGGCCGGCCCGGCGGTAGGGTCGGGCCATGACCGCGCCTGACCGTCTCACTCCCGGTGACCCCGCCCCCGAGTTCACCCTCCCCACCGACACCGGTGACCAGCTCACCCTGTCCGACCTGCGAGGCCGCAAGGTGGTCCTCTACGCCTACCCGGCGGCGATGACCCCGGGCTGCACCAAGCAGGCCTGCGACTTCCGCGACTCGCTCGCCTCCCTCCAGGCCGCCGGCTACGAGGTGGTCGGCATCTCCCCCGACAAGCCGGAGAAGCTGGCGAAGTTCCGCGATCGAGACGCGATCACCTTCCCGCTGGTCTCGGACGTGGACAAGGCGGTGCTCAACGCGTACGGCGCGTACGGCGAGAAGCAGCTGTACGGCAAGACCGTGACCGGCGTGATCCGCTCGACCTTCGTCATCGACGCCGACGGCAAGATCGAGCACGCGTTCTACAACGTCAAGGCCACCGGGCACGTCGCCAAACTCCGCCGCGACCTCGGCCTGGACTGACTGTCGTACCGGGCCGTCACCATGCGTGAATGGTCCGATACAAGTACACGCCCGAGGCGCTGGCCACGGCGGCCGCCGCCGCGCGCAACATCACCGAGGTGACACCGCCGTAGCCAGACGCTCTAGAATCAGCAAGTTGGCGGGAGTGGCGTAACGGCAGCCGCGGTAGGTTTAGGTCCTATTGTCCTATTTGGACGTGGGGGTTCGAGTCCCCCCTCCCGCACGATTGAGCCACACGTGAGTGCTCGGGGCCCGCGCTGTTGATCGGAGCACACCTCGGGCCGATCGGGTGCTCGCGCGGTCAGGATGGGTGCCGTGAGCCTGCACTTCGTCCTCGATCCCGACCTGACACCGCAGCTGCGCGCCGAGATCGTCGCCCTCTGGGTGGACGTCACCAACGCTGGCGGCGCGGTCGGCTTCGTGCCCCCGGTCACCGCCACCGACGTCCATGCCACCGCCGACCCGACCTTCGCCGGGATCGCCGACGGGCCGGACCGGCTGCTGGTCGGGTACGCCGGTGACCGCATGGTGGCCGTGCTGATCTTCAGTGACAACCGGTTCCCGCTCAAGGCGCACTGGTGCGTGCTGAAGCGGGTGATGGTCCACCCGGACACCCAGGGCACCGGGTACGGCTCGGCGCTGATGCGCGAGGCCGCGCGGCTGGGCCGGAAGTTGGGCCACGAGGCACTGCACGTGACGGTGCGGGACGGGCTGGGATTGGACGGGTTCTACCGCCGCCTGGGATACCGCGAGATCGGCAGGCTGCCGGGCGCTCTGCGGCTGGCACCCGGTGACGACCGGGACGAGATCCTGATGTGGCTCGACCTGACGACGACCAACTGACCGGTCAGCCGCACCAGCGGGCCGTGGCCCCGGCCGGGCGGGTCGACGGCGTTTCGGCGGCCGGCGCGCTCGCCCTCGCGACCTCGACCGGGCGGCGGGCCGGTGTCGGCGTACCCCCTGCTCGGGTGGCGGACGGCCGCGCCGAGGCGGGCGGGCGCGGGGTGGCCGCCGCGGCGCCGGTCGCGTACATCCGGACCACGCTGGTCTGCACCTGGCCGGGTGCCATTTTGATGCCGGCGACGGTGGCGCGGTGCCCGTACACGTCGCTCACCCGGATGCTGAACGGCCCGGCGCCCGCGCCGGAGGCGATCAGCCAGTAGTTGTAGTCCTGGCGCACGGCCGTCTGCCACGGACCGCTGTCACCCTGCCGGACCTCGACGGCGCGCAGCGGGTTGCCGTGGTTGCCCACCCGGACGGCGAACCACCACTGCGACGCGCCCTCCTTGATGCGGAAGGTGAGCGGGCCGGGCAGCGCCGGGTTGACGACCGCGCGGTAGGTGACCGGGACGAGGCCCTTGACCGGGTCGGCGATCCGGGCGAACGCCTCCCGGGACAGGTCGAGATGTCCGGGCGCGCACTCCGGGCACTGATCCATGATCAGGACGCGGATTGTGCCCTTCGGGCCGGTCACGTCGAGGAATCCGCCGCAGGCGGCGCCGGCGGCGTACTCCGTGGGACCGAGCGCGACGTAGAGCCGGTTGGCCGGCGCGGCCGGGTTCGAGCAGTTGCCGCCGGCACCGTTCGAGTCGTAGAAGGTCGCCTTGCCGTTGTGCGTGGCGGTGCCGGTGGGCGGCGCGGCGGCGAGCGTGCGGCCGGCGGCACAGGCCGGGGCGGAGCCGGATCGCAGCGTCAGGGTGAGCCCGAGCGCCGCCGCGAGGATGGTGACGCCGGTGGCGACCAGCCAGGGCACCGGGCCGGACGAGGGCGCGGGCCGGTCGTCCGGAGCCCGATCCAGGTCAAGCTCGATGTCGACGCCGCCGGGAGCGCTTCCGTCCGTCACGACGGCGATGCTGCCGGACCCGTGAGGTGCCGGACAAGCCGGCTAAGCCAAAGCTAAGACAGCATCGACGGACGGTGACCGGTGCGCTCCCGGAGCAGCGCTGCCGGTCAGGGCTCGATGACGAGTGGGGCGCCGACGGCCAACGGTCCACTGTCGACCGGTACCAGATTCAGGCCGAAGAGGAGCTTCTGCTGGACGTTGCGATACCGCCCGAGTGTGCGCAGCGGTTCTTTCGTGCGTACCCCGGTCTCCTGGTCGGTGGTGGTCACCACGCAGCGGTCGCACGGCCCGGCGGCGCGGAACCGCAGGTCGCCGATGCGCATCGACCGGCCGGCCCAATCGTCCTCGGCCCAGGCCGTTGCCCCCTCGACCACCAGGTTGGGCCGGAACCGGGCCATCGGCACCGGCTCCTCCCCGGCCTCGGCCAGCCAGCCGTTGAGCGCGTCGAGGGAGGCGGCGTTCGCCAGCAGCAGCGGGTAGGCGTCGGCGAAGCTGACCTGGTCACCGGTGTCGTGCTCGCGGTCAGCGGCGGCCAGGTGGCGGGTCGGCCGGGCCAGCCAGACCAGCCGGACCGGCCGGCCGAGCAGCGCGCCGAGCCAGGCGTCGGCCGCCGGGCCGGCCGGCAGCGCGGGAACGGGGAGCTTCCGGTTGCGGAAGGTGCGCACCGCGATCGGATCACCGCCGGCCGGCTCGGGCACGTCGAGGTCTGGCTGCCCGTCGGCGCGCAGCGAGAGACCTCCCGGGCGCACGGTGGCACGCAGGCCGACCAGCCGGGTGGTCTCGCGCTGCGTGATGCCGACACCGTTGGCGTCCACCACCATCCAGCGCCGGTCACCGGCCAGCCCCCACGGCTGCACGAACGCGCCGTCGTGGTCGAGCCGGTGACAACCCTTGACGGGGTACGTGTGAATCGATGTCAGCCGCACCCGGCTACCATGCCACGCCGATGCCGTCGCCCGGGTACCAGTGGTTGGCGGGGCTCTCCCGGTAGGCGAGGAACCGCCGCCCGGTGCGCTCGGCGTGCTCGGCGAGCACGTTGGTGCTGGTGACGTTGTCGGTGAGCAGGATCGCGCCGGGGGCGAGCTTCGGCTCCACCGCGTCGAACTCGCGCTTCTCGTGGGCCCGGCTGTGGTCGCTGTCGTGCAGGAACAGGTCGACCGGGCGGTCCAGCGCCCCGATCGAGGCGATCGAATCGCCGATCACCAGGTCGACCACGTCGGACCAGGGCGGGCTGGCGGCCAGGTAGCCAGCCTCCGGGTTGATGTCCAGCGAGGTGACCCGGCCCGGATGACCCTCCTGCGCGTTACGCAGCAGGGCGGCAGCCAGGACGCAACTGCCCAACCCCTTGTCGACGCCGGTCTCCACCACGTGTGCGGGGCGGGTGGCCCGCACGATCGCGTACCAGCCGATCCGCCGGGCGTAGTGGACCTGCTTGTCCGCCAGGCCACGGCGGGAGGCAGCGGCGGTGGCCTGCTCGATGTGCTGGCGCAGCGCGTGGTCTGACTCGATCTCGTCGAGCCACCCGCGGACCTCCTTGACGGGCCGGTCGCAGACCACGCTGACGAACCAGGACAGGTGGTGGCGGCTGAGCTTGGTCAGCTCGTACGTGTAGTTGTGGTGCTCCCGAGAGGTGACCAGCCACCGGGCCGAGATGCGGAGCACCTTGGCGTCGTGGCGGGCGACCCGGGCAAGCCGCTTGGGGAAGGCAGCGACGGGTGCGAGGGGAGTGCGGGCGATGGCTCGGCGCAACTGAGTGGCGTCCACGGCAGCTTCATACCAGGTTCACGTGACCGATGGTCGAAGAAATTTTCGGTCCGGAAATAGACCCGTATGGCACGGACGGGGGGTACGGCGCTGGAGCAGCAATTAGTAGCATCGCGACCATGCAGTATCGCCAGGAGTTCGCGGAGCCCGAGACTCAGCTCATTGAGGCGCAGTCGCCACCGGAGCCGACCGAGGAGGCGCCTCCGCGGCGTCGCCGGTGGCGCAAGGTCGTACTGATCACCTTCGTGGTCCTGGCATTGCTCGGCGGTGCCGGCATGGTCGCCGGAGGGCTCTACTTCCGCTCGATCAACTCCGGGATCGAGCGAGTCGACGCCTTCGGGGAGGTGCCGGAGGCCGAGCGCCCGCAGGTGGTCGAGACCGCCAAGGGCGCCATGAACATCATGATTCTCGGCAGTGACTCGCGTGACCCGGAGAACGACTCCGGCTCCCGCACCGACACGATCATCCTGGCCCACCTCCCGAAGGACCGGTCGAGCGCGCAGCTCATCTCGATCCCCCGGGACACCTGGGTGAACGTGCCAAAGTCCCCGCAGGGGCGGGGTGGCCGGGACGCGAAGATCAACGCATCGTTCGCGTGGGGTGGCGTTCCGTTGATGGTGCAGACCGTCGAGAAGTTCACCGGCGTCCGCGTCGACCACGTGACGATGGTCGACTTCGGAGGATTCAAGGAGATCGTCGACGCGCTCGGTGGCATCAACGTGGACGTGGAGAAGGGCTTCACCACGCTGTACGCGCTCAACGGCAGCCGGACGTTCAACGCCGGCCCGCAGAAGATGGACGGGGCAGCGGCGCTCGACTACGCACGCGAACGCCACGCCTTCGCCGATGGCGACTTCGCCCGGATCCGCCACCAGCAGCAGGTGATCAAGGCGATCCTGGACAAGGCGGCGTCGGGCGGGACGCTCGCCAACCCGGCCAAGCTGAACTCCTTCGTCAAGGCGACGGCGGACGCGGTGGCGGTGGACAAGTCCCTGAACCTGCTGGACCTCGCGGCCGAGCTTCGCGAACTGCGCAGCGGCAACCTGACGTTCCTCACCTGCCCCACGAAGGGCACGGGTCAGATCGGCAGCGAGAGCGTCGTCCTCGCCGACAAGGAGAAGGCCACGCGGGTGTTCAACGCGGTGCGCAACGACAACGTGCCGGAGATTCTGTCCGCCGCAAAGTAGGACAAGGAACTGGCTTGCCGGCCATGGCGCGGCGCCCCTACCGATCGTAAAGTTCGGTCGCCCTTCTGGTCGTGGTATGTGACCGAGGGCGTTCACGGGGAGGTCCACACGTGTCAGGCCAATCGGCGACGAGCCATTCGCCCACGCCTCAGATAGGCGAAGGGCACTTCGACCTTCCGGGCGACGGGCCGCCCCGTCACTACGATGCTCCACCCGTCCCTCAAGCCCGGGAGTCGGAGGCCCAGACAGAGGCGGCCGGTCTCAGCACCACCGCCGTCCTGCCGTACGCCAGGTCCAGCACCTCGTCGCGGACCCGATGGCTGCGGGCGTGGATGATGGTCGCGCCCGTCGACGCCGTCGCGCTGATCGCTCCGCTGCTGCTGACGCAGAACTACTGGCGCGGGACCCTGGCCAACGCCGTCCTGACGGTGGCCTTCTTCGCGGTCGGCGGTCTCTACCGACCCCGCCGTCACGTGAGCATTCTGGACGAACTGCCGAGCCTCGGTGGGCGACTGCTCGCCTCCGCCGCAGTGGTGGCCATCATCGCAGCGGAGCGCCACTCCTCGGTGACGTACGTGGGCGGGTTCATGCGGGGTGTCGCGCTGTCGGCGGCGCTCGTGATCCTCGGGCGCGCGGCCAGCAGGGCGTTCACCGTCCTGTCCCGCAAGCGTCGGTGGGCGGAGCACAACGCGATCATCGTCGGCGGTGGGCCGATCGGTGTCGAACTCGCCCGGTTGCTGCGCCGCTACCCGCAGTACGGTCTGCGGTTCGTCGGCTGCGTCGACGCTCCGTCCCGCGAGGGCACCGGGGTGCTTCCGTTGAGCGGCACGCTGTCCGACCTCGACCACCTTGTGCGGTTGCTGGAGTGCGAGGTCCTGGTCATCGCCGACCCGGACTGCGACGAGTCCACGCTCATGGAGACCCTGCTACGTCCCCGCAGCTCCCACTGTGACCTCTGGGCGGTGTCGCGCCTGTGGGGTTCCCGTTCGCACAGTGGTTACCCGGACCACATCGGCGCGTTCCCGATCGTCAAGATCGGCGACATCTCGCTGACCGGTCCGCGGTGGGCCATCAAGCGGGCGTCCGACATGCTGTTCGCCGCTGTCGCACTGATCCTGCTGAGCCCCGTGCTGCTGCTCTGCACCATCGCCACGTTCATCGACGGGGGCCGGGGCATCTTCTTCTATCAGGAGCGGATCGGCCGGTACGGCAAGCCGTTCAAGGTCATCAAGTTCCGGTCGATGCGTCCGGTGAACGAGCAGGAGTCGCAGACCAACTGGTCCATCGCGCACGACCGGCGGGTCGGGCCGATCGGCCGGTTCATGCGCCGGACCTCGCTGGACGAGCTGCCCCAGCTGTGGAACATCCTGCGCGGCGACATGAGCGTGGTCGGGCCGCGGCCGGAGCGGCCCTACTTCGTGGAGAAGTTCTCCGCCGAGTACCCGAACTACGCGGCGCGCCACCGCGTACCCGTCGGGCTCACCGGTCTCGCCCAGGTCAGCGGCCTGCGCGGCGACACCCCGATCTCCGACCGGGCGCGGTTCGACAACTACTACATCGAGAACTGGTCGCTGTGGTTGGACGTCAAGGTCGTGCTCCGTACGGTCGCGGAAGTCTTCCGCGCCGGGGGCCGCTGACCACGCCTCAGGCCATTCGGTTGCCACGGACGAGATTCGGTGCCTGCGGGTAGAACCGCTCGGGCGATTGCAGGTGAAGCGGCCATCCGGTAGAAATCACCAGCGGCGTACGACTCGTCGTACTGCACGTGTCGCAAATGTGGGGGGCGAAACGGCGTGTCGCTGGTCAATGCTGCTCGGCCGTCGCCGGGCTCTGACGCGACACCACCCCCCGGCCGTCGCGCGGTGCATCTGCTCCGGCGGCTCCTCGCACCCGAACGTCTCTTCATCGGCGCCCTGGGCCTCACCGGCCTGGCGGCGGTCCTGTCGGTGGCGCTGCCCCCGGCGGAGCGTGGCGAACTCTCCGCGAACATGGTGGGCGCCACGCTGGGCGCCGCCATCGGTGGTCTGTCGCTGGACACGTTCCTGCTGTCCCGCCCGGCCGGCTGGGTCTTCTCCCGGGGCCGTCCGTGGGTCCTCGCCCTGTTGGGGGCCTCGGTCGCCCTCTCCGCTGTCGCCGCCGCGTTGCTCATCGCGGTTGCCGGCCTCGGTAGCTACGTGATCGCTGTGGGGTCCGCGGCGGGTCTGACCATCTTCAACACGGTCTCGTCGATCGCGCTGCGGCAGAAGAGCTTCATGGTCGTCTACGCGATGCGTGCGGTGAGTGGGGCGATCCTGGTCGGTGGTTACCTCGCTCTCTACGCCGCCGGGCACCTCGACGGCGGTCTGTGGAGCGTGGTCTGGCTCGCCGTCCAGTGGGTCAGCGCTCTCGCCGTGTGCGTCCTGGTGCTGGGGATGGTCCGGCGCGTCGGGCCCGCGCCGGCGCCCACGGCCCGGGCTCTGGACTACCGCTCCGACCTGCTCGCGGCCGGAAATCTGCACACCGGGATCTTCGCGCAGATGATGACATTGCGGTTCAACCAGATTCTGGTGGCCAGGTTCGTCGGGGCCGGACCGCTCGGCGTCTACACCCTCGCGGTCGCGGCGTTGGAGTTCGCGCAGGCCGGTGCCGTGGTTCGCGCTCAACGGATCCTCGCCGAGCGGGACGTCGACGCAACGTCACACCGGGCCGCACCTGTTGTCAGGGCGGCGCTTCCGGTGGCCCTGGCCGCCGTGGCCGCACTGGCCGTGTTGGGCTTCCTGCAGCCGGAGTACCGGGATGCCTGGATCGTGGGGCTCTGCCTCCTGCCGGGGACGCTGGCCGCCGCGGCCGGCAAGACCTGGAGCTCCCTGCTGTTGAAGATGCGCGGCGAGAAGGCGACGACGGTCGCAGCGGTCATCACACTGGCCGTCGCGATA
This sequence comes from Micromonospora sp. NBC_00858, assembly GCF_045207365.1. Classification (NCBI taxonomy): domain Bacteria; kingdom Bacillati; phylum Actinomycetota; class Actinomycetes; order Micromonosporales; family Micromonosporaceae; genus Micromonospora; species Micromonospora sp. NBC_00858. Next base: position 5,062,695 of record NZ_CP108828.1, read on the forward strand.
ACCGCCTACTTCGGGGTCATTCCCTGGGCTGGCGTGATCGGAGCGGCGCTCGCCTCATCGCTCGCCTACGGCGTACACGCCTTCATCTCTCGTACGAGCTTGCGAAAGTCGCAGCCGCGAAGTCCTGGGACGGTATGAGTTGGATGTCTCGATTGTGGTCCTCGCCTGGGAGGACTACGACCGCACGCGTGCCTGCGTACTGTCGTTGCCCCGCGAGGCGGAAATCGTCGTCGTCGACAACGGAAGCTCGGAGGACATCCGGCAGGCGCTGAGCGAGTTCTGCGCTCAGCAGGGCGTCCGCTACGTCCAGTCCGGCTCCAACCTGGGTTACGCCAGGGGGATGAACCTGGGCGTCCGACACACCACCAGGACGAACGTCATCCTGTCGAACAACGACATCATCGTGCACGAGGGCGCCGTTGAGCGCCTGCTGCAGGCACTCGACGATCCTGCGGTGGGGGCAGCTTTCCCGGGTGTCGTCACCCCGTCGGGCGTTGCCCAGACGGAGGGTGGTCGCTTCCTGAGCGTGCCTGTCGGGCTTGCCCACGCCACCGGTCTGAGCATGGTCCTGCCGAACCTGCGGATCATCGCCGAGCCGGCGAAGGCGGACTGGCTGACCGGGCCGTTCGTAGCGCTGCGGCGAAGCACCCTCGATGCGATCGGTGGCGTCGACGAGACATCCTTCTTCTACGGCGAGGACATGCGCCTGTGCTGGGCGGTGCAGCAGCGGGGCCTGCGCCTGGCATACCTGCCCGACGCGGTGATCATGCACGAGGACGACGTCACCGCCAAGCGGCGCTGGACCGAGGAAGAGATCTCCCAGCGTCGGACGCGTGAGTTCATCCGGGCCACCCGGCAGATGGCCGGCAGGCGGGGCCAGATCGCCAGCGCCGCATTTGTGGTGGGGGTGCTGCTGCGGGCGGCCGTCGGGCCGAATCCGGTGCGGCGGGCGATCGCACGGGGCGCTGTCGAAGGACTACGTGCCCGATGAAGGTGTTGTTCGTCTGCACCACGGGCGGGTCCGGCCGGCGCCAGTTCGGTGGCGCGGAGCGGATCTTGACGGAGATCATCCCCGCGCATGCGCGGACCAACGTCGACGTCATCGCCGCCACCTCCGACGACGAGGTGGGTGCCTCCCTCCGGGACTCCGGAGTTCCGTGGGTCAATCTCAGCGCGACAAGTCGGGTCGACCTGGGGTACGCCCGTTCGCTTCGGCGTCTCGTCAACGAGGTCAAGCCGGACGTGGTGTGTGCTCACCTGCTGTCCGCGGCGATGCACTCTCGGGCCGCCCTGGCCACCGAACGCCGTGGTACACCCCTGGTGGTCACCATGCACACCAGCCTGTGGCAGTTCCGCGACACGGCGCCATCGTTGAAGCGGAAGGCCAGCATCCAGTCCAACATCACGCTCGACCTCGTCATGCGTCGCCTGCGTCCGCACGCGAGCGTGGCCGTGTCACAGTTCGAGGCCGACGAGCTGCGCAACCGTGGCCATGTCGAGAACGTCCATCTGATCCCCAATCCCCTCCCGGCGGCCTGGCCCGTTTCGGCACCGCCGCGGATGCCGGACCCGTCCCGTCGGATCGTGGTGGGATATCTGGGCCGGGTGGAGCCCGAGAAGGGCGTCGACCTGATACCCGACGTCGCGTCGCTCATGGCGGACACCGATTTCAAGATCGCCGGTAGCGGGGCGCTGGCCCTGGATCCCCGACCGAACCTGGAACTCGTCGGCCGGGTCAACGCCGCCGATTTCCTACGCCAGATCGATTGCCTCGTCGTGCCGTCCCGGGTCGAGGCCTTCGGCCTGAGCGCCCTCGAGGCGATGTCCCTGGGCGTACCGGTGGTCCACTCGGGTGCGGGAGGCTTGGCCGAGGTCACCCAGCACGCAGCCGGAACGCTGGCATTCCAGAGCGACCTCACACCTGCGTCGATCGCCTCCGCCATCCGCCAGGCCGTCGGAGCGACGACCTCGGAGCAGCGACGCACCATTGCGGACTGGTACGCGAAGGAGTACGCCTTCGATCGGTGCGTGGAGCGGTGGCAGAGCCTCTACCGGTCACTCCTGACGAGGAACGCAGAATGATCTTCCAGAAGTACCTGACCATCGGGCTCTGGGTCGCCGCGGTCGCCGTCGTCGTACCGATCTTCCTGGTCAACCCGGCAGCAGGGGTGGTGGCGGCGTTCGCCGCCGTCGCGCTCATCGCGGCGCGGTCCGCCATGTGGCTCGCGGTCTGTTCCGCCGCGTGGTCGCTCGTGTTCCTCGCGGTGATCACGGTTCCGGGGCCATACGACTCCCCGGCGGGCCGCAACGCCATCCCGGTGCTCGGGGTCTTCGTTGCCTGCTTCCTCGCCGCCTGGTATGTCGGTCGACGGCTGGCCGGCCGCGGCCGGCCGAACGCCGCGGCGGAGCCACCGAAGGCTCCGCCACTGTGGTGGATTCAGCCAGCGGGCCATGACCGGCTCTCCGGCTCCTCCTTCGGCGGCGCGACCCGGTCGACCCGACCCACGTTGCAGTGGCCGTCGGACCGCCGCCTGACGGCTTTCCTGCTGGTCGTGCTGCTCATCGCGATCGTCGGAGCCGCACTGAAGTTCCGGGGTGAGTTGCCTCCGCTCTTCGCCGACAACCCGGACGTCGCCCGGGCAGAGCTGGGCCTCAGGTCGAACATCGTCGTAGGTCTGCTCGCCGAGGCGTGGACGCTCGGCATGGCGATCTCTCTCCTTCGGGTGCTGAACGGCAAGGCCGAGACCCGCTGGCGGTACCTGCTCCTGGTCCTGGTCTTCACGTTCGGGGCAGCGCTCGGAGCCAGCAAGAACTCGGTGCTGGTCGGGATCGTCCCGGCGCTTGTCGCCGCACTCTCCACGCGGCGCGAGTCGGGCGGCATGAGTGCCAAACAGCGCCAGGTCGCGGCGCTGGTCGTGGTCCTGGTCGGCCTCGGCGTGGTGGGCGGTGCGGTCTACCTCGGCGGGCAGCGCACCCTGGCCGGCACCGGCACGTTCGAGGACCAGTTTCGGGCTCAGTACGGTGGCAATCCGATCTATACGAGCGTGGGGTCCCTTGACCTTTCGCTCAGTTCGTCGGTAGAGACGTTCGGTCGGCTCTGGGAGCACCGGGAGGAGTACGACCCGGCTTGGGGTCGCTACTCGTTGACCTTCACCGGTTCTGTCGGAGAGCGGCTCCTCGGGCCGGTCGACCTTTACAAGATCACCGGCGGGCTCAGTCAGCCGTTCTACATGAACACCGCGACTTTCGTGGCGGTGCCGCTGATGGACTTCGGGCCGGTCGGCGCGGGATTGATCCTGGCCCTGACCGGGCTCATCGTCGGCTTCGCCGAACGTCGACTGAGCGACACCCACAGCCCAGCACACCATCTCGGGCGCGCCTTCCTCATCTACTACGCCACCTTCGGGGTCTACGAGTACTACCCGGTCATCCAGCCGTTCTGGCTGTCTCTGGTGCCCGGAATCGTCGTGTTCTACCTGGTGAGCAATCGTTCCAAGCTGGCGATGCCGGCCTGGCCCAAGCTGGTGATGCCGACATGGAAACGCTAACGATCGTCACGGTGCTCTACCGGTCCGCCAGCATGCTCGCCGAAACGCTGCCGACCTGGGTACGAAGTGCCGACGGTCTTCCGGTGCGATTCCTCTTCGCCGACAACTCGCCGGAGGATGGCTGCCAGAAGGTCATCGCCGACTGCCTGGACGATGACCGCTACGAGTACCTGCCCGACCCGTCGAATCCCGGTTTCGCGACGGGTTGCAACCGGGCGGTGGCGAACACGACGACGAGCCACGTCCTCCTGCTGAATCCGGATGTGTGGCTGCCCGAGGACGCGCTGGCGAAGATCTGTGCCGCCGTGGCCGAGGCTCCCGGAACGCCGATCGCGGTCGGTCTGGCGATGCACGGCGGCGAGTACGTCGGCATCGACCTGAACCCGATCTCGCTGTTCATCGATCGGCCGGCCACGGCGGCACGCGGACCGCTGGGTCCGTCGGGCGGCGCCGCCGTGTTCCCGACCGACCTGTTCCGTCGGTTCGGCGGGTTCTACGAGCACCTGTTCGCCTGGGGTGAGGACGCCGACCTGGCCTTCCGCCTCTACGCGTCTGGCGTACACACACGCCGGTCGGAGCTGGTGCTGCCGCATGCGGGCGGCCACAGCGTCGAGGGTGATCACAAACTTCAGGCGTTCCGCGCCTTCCTGCTGGCCCGCAACCGACTCCTGGTCGCGGCCCGCACCTTCACCTGGCCACTGATGCTCGTCGCGATTCCGGTGCTGGCCCTGGCGCACCTCGGGCTGGCTGTCCGCCGTGTGCGTCAGGGCCTGCTGCGGCCGTTCCTCCGTGGCGTGGGCGAGGGCCTGCGTGGAGGGCCGAGCGCCCGCCGCCAATGGCAGGGCAAGCGGTTCGGCTTTGCCACCTTGTTCAGCTACCTGACAGTTCGGAGAACGTGATGACAGGACGTCGCTGGAGTGTCGTGACGGTCACCTACAACTCGGCGGAGACGCTGCGCAAGTGCTGGCGTGGCGAGGCCAAGCCGTACGAGTGGATCGTCGTGGACAACTGTTCCTCCGACGATTCGGTCGCGGTCGCGGAGGAGTTGGGCGCGCAGGTCATCCGGCTGCCGGAGAATGTCGGCTTCTCCAGAGCCAACAACGTCGGGCTACGCCAGGCGGCGGGCGAGTACGTCCTGTTCGCCAACCCGGACCTCGAGATCAGCCCCACCGACGGGTTCGACGTGCTGCAGCGCCACCTCGACGCGCACGGCGGCCTGGCAGCGCCGCAACTGCTCGCCTCGGACGGGATTCCCCAGCCCAACGGCCGCGGCTTTCCCTACGCCACCGCCAAGCTGGGCAACCGAAAGCTCTGGCCGTTGTCCCGGTTGCACGCCTCGTACCGGTTGACGGCCGATCCTGGCACAGCGGTCTGGGTGGCCTGGGTCATGGGCGCCGCAGTCGCCGCACGGACCACGGACTTCATCGAGCTGGGCGGCTGGAACGAGCAGTTCTTCCTCTATTACGAGGACCACGAACTCGGTCTGCGCGCCTGGCGCAACGGGTTCCCGGTCGCCCTGCTCGGTGATGTCCGATGGACACACCACTGGGGCCGCGCGACGAACTCGTTCCGGTGGTCACGAGCGCACACACTGGAGCTGCGCAGCGCCCGGACGTTCTTCGGCATGTTTCCGGAGTTCCTGACCGGGCTGCCGCCGGCGCCGCGCCGGCACCGGCAGGCGGCGCGCCTGGTCGGCTCGCCGGTGCCCGCCGTGGACGACAGCACGGGCGGGCCCGTGGCCGCGCCAGGGCAGCGGGCGACGACGTAGCCGCCCGATTCCTCGCTCGGGCGCTGTGGACGGCTTCGCGCTGGGCGAGGTCGGCGAATGCCGCTGGCCGCGGCCAGGACTCTGACGGGCGATGACGAGAGGGGCTCGCGTGGCAGTGATCACCGCCGACGGTCAGGCCATGTCCGCGGGCCCGTCGGACGCCCGCTCCCGGCTCGCGCGGTTCGGCTGGACCTTCGCCCGCGGCATCTGGTTCTTTCCGGCCCTGCTCGCCGTCCTCCTGACGCTGCTGACCGTCCTGCAGATAAGCGGCTCGTCGATGGGCGTCTACCAGTCCATGCTGTACGGTTCGCAGCCGGACGCGAACCTGCTGCTCAACGAGCCGCAGCTGATCCGGTCGGATGAGTGGATCGTCAACACTCAGCTGACCATCGCGCAGGACGCCGCCGGCTACCCCCGGATCAACCCGAACATCGGGCAGGGCGCGGACGTCTCCGTGGTCGTGGATGTGCCATACAAGGAATGGTCGACGGCCTTCAAGCCGCACAACCTCGCATTCCTGGTGCTCCCGCTCGACTACGCCTTCGCACTCAAGTGGTGGCTGATTGCGCTGCTGCTCATCCTGAGTGGCTACTGCTTCGTGCTGGTCCTGACACCGGGCCAGTACTGGCTTGCCGCCGGGCTCTCGTTGACACTCTTCTTCAGCCCGTTCGTGCAGTGGTGGTACCAGTACAACACGCTCGCGCCGCTGTACTACGCGCTGTTCATCGCCACGGTCTTCGTTCTGCTGCTGCGTTCGAAACGGCTGCTCACCACCATTGCCTGGGCAGTACTTCTGGCGTACCTGCTCACCTGTTTCGCGCTGATCCTCTATCCGCCTTTCCAGATTCCCTGCGCCCTGGCGCTGGCCATATTCTGTGTGGGTCACCTTGTCGAGCGGTACGGCGCGCCGCGCACTGCCCGGCTACGCCAGTTGGTCTTCGCCGCAGCGTCGCTCGTGGTCGCAGGCATCCTGATCGGCTTATTCGTCGCCACCCGTCTGGATGTCATCAACACGGTCCTGCAGACCGCCTACCCGGGCCAACGCCTCACCCGAAGCGGCGGCTTCGACCTGGCCCACCTGTTTTCCGGGCACACCAGCCTGGGCCTGGAGTCGAGCAGCTCAGCAGCGAAATACAGCCTTCCGGAAAAGGGGCTGACCAATCAGAGCGAGAACTCCAATTTCCTGCTCATGCTCCCATACCTGATCGCACCGTCCCTCTACCTGCTGTACCAGACGCACCGAACCAGACGCATCGTCGACTGGCCGCTACTGCTCGTCAACCTTGCATTCCTGGGAGCACTCGCCTGGCTGTTCGTGCCCCATCTGAGCGCCTTCGGCAGGCTTCTGTTTCTGGATCGGGTGCCGCATACGAGGCTGCTCATCGGCATCGGCCTGCTCAATTTCATCGGGCTGGTGCTGTTCGTCCGGCGGCTTCACGACCAACGGTCGGCTCTGCCAGGCCGCACCGCCATCATCGGCTACACGCTCGCACTGCTGCTCGTCCAGACCTTGCTCAGCCTGCACGTGGTGCGGACCTTTCCCGGCTACCTGCACCTCGGCGGCTTCGTCCTGTCGCTCGTTCCCGTGCCGTTGGTCGCCTATCTGGCACTGCGACGCCGCTTCGCCTGGGCCACATCGGTCCTACTGGCCGTCTCGGTCGCCATGACGGCCTTCATCCATCCGCTCTACCGTGGCACGACGACCTTGACCCAGACGCCGCTGTCCCGGTCCATCCGAGCCATGACCGCTGAAGATCCGGATGCCGTCTGGGCCGCCGAGGTGGGCATCATCCAGAACTTCGCCTACATGAACGGTGCTCCGTCACTGTCCGGCGTCTACGCGTACCCGCAGTCCCAACTGTGGCGGACCGCCGACGAGCAGGGCCAGCAGGATTTCGTCTACAACCGCTACGCGCACGTCTGGTTCACGTTCGACCGGAATCCCGCCGTCATGTCAACGACCACCTTCACCCTCACAGGGGCGGATCACTTCCGGGTCAACACCGAGCCTTGCGGCCCCTTTCTCCGGCAGCATCGCGTCAAGTACCTCGTGACGGGCACCGAGATCAACGAGTCGTGCCTGAAACTGCGCGACACGATCCGCTATCCGGAAGCCACGTTCCTCATCTACGAGTTCTGGTAGGCCTGCCCGAACTCCGGCGCCCACCGACGTTCAGCTGTTCCGATGCCACAGGTCCCGTAGCGCGTCCCAGTTGCCGCCGATCCCGGCATCACACGGGGTCTCGAAATACACCGAGCCCAGCCGGTCGTCACGGTCCCACCAGATGCCGCACATGACGGGCCGCCCGTCGCCGGGATCGCCGGCGTACTCCACGTAGCTGCCCGTGGCCCCGCTGGCTCCACCAGTGGTTCGCGCCCCCTGCCTGATACCCGGCGACAGGGTGCCGGCGACGAAGGCGAGCTGCTCACGGTAGGCGCGCGCGGCGTCCTTCGTCGTCGTGGACTCGAAGAGCGCGAAGTGGACGGACACGTTGCCGTACCGGCAGAAGACGTGCCGTTTTTCGTCCTTCGGCAGCTTCGGACCGGCGGCCTCCCGGTCGGACGCGCAATCACCCATCCGGCCGAGCCAAGGCTCGGCGAGCGGCACCAGATCGGGGTCGAACTTCGCCTTGTTTAAGGCGTACTGGGTCTTCTCGAACAGCGGCGCGGGTGGGCTGGCCGACGCCTGACTCGCGGGCTTCGCGTCGCCGCTGAGGGCACCGCCCCCGAGGAGTCCGGCACCGCCGGCCAACACGGCGGTCAGGATGATGGCGCCGACCCACAGCCCCGTTCGACTGCGCTGCGGTCGCGCCACCGGGGCGATCCGCCGCCCACCAGAGGACGAGAGCGGATCGAACGACGGGACCGGTGCGACACTGGGGGTGTACGCCGGGGACTGCGGTGCGGCGGAGACCGGCGGCGGTGCGGGCGAGGCCGGCGCCGCAGAGACCGGCTGCGGGGACGCCGACACTGGCTGCCCGGAGACGGGGCTCATGTGCACCGCCCACGGAAGCTGCGGCATCTCCGACACCAGCTCGGGCGCCTGCGACTGCGGGGGGCCGCTGGCCTGCTGCGGCACGCCGGACACCGGAGGCGCCGACGAGGGCGGAGCCGAGACCGGCACGTCGGGCACCGGCTGGTAGTCCATGCCGAGGCTCTGGAAGAGCCGCTGCGGCGCGTGCCCCTGCTCGGCCCGGTAGGCCACCCAGGGGTGGGCGGCCGACAGGTCCGCGGCGGCATACTGGTGACCGCCGGCGGCCTGCGCCAGCGCGTTGGCCGCGGTGCCGAAGGCTTCGCGCCAGCGCTGGTCGGACGCGGCGACCCCGTCCAACACGGCCACGGTGGCGAACTGCCCCTGCCCGTCCACTGCCGCCCAGGCCTTACCAACCTGGCACGCGCCCAACAAATGGGTGTACCTGTACGGGCTCTCCGGCTGCATGCCACTCCTCCGCTCAACCGCCGTGCGGATCCTACAGAGCCTGTGCCAACTCAGCGTCCCGCCGGTCGGCCGAACGACAGGTCGGTAGAACGAGTGGTTCATGCGAACCCTTGCCGTCTGAAAGTTTTGATGCATAGAGTCCTGGCGTGAATGAAGGAGCTGTCGGGGCGCCGGTCGAGCAGGTGCTCGATCTGTTCGATGGGGTGCGACTCACCCCGACCCAGCGCCGGATCGCGCACTGCCTCGTCCAGCACGCCCCGGCCGTGGCGTACCTCTCAGCGGCCGAGGTCGCCGAGTTGGCCGGGGTCAGCCAGCCGTCGGTCACCCGCTTCGCCGTCGCACTCGGCCACGACGGCTACCCGGCCCTGCGCCGCCGGCTGCGCGACCTGACCACCGCCGCGCCCGGTGGGCCGGCGGACGCCGGCAACGAACTCCAGCAGGCGGTACGCGCCGAGATGGGCAACCTGGACCGGCTCGCCGGTCAGCTCGCCGACCGGGACCGGATCGCCGAGACCGGCCGGCTGCTCGCCGCCAGCCGCCCGCTGCCGGTGCTCGGCCTGCGGGCCGCCGCGCCCCTGGCCGCCTACTTCGCCTACTTCGCGGCCAAGGTGCACCCGGACGTGCGGGTGCTCGACGACGGCGGCAGCCTGCTCACCGACCGCCTGGAGCAGGCAGCCGAGGCCGGGGCCGGCGCGCTGCTCGCCTTCGTGCTGCCCCGCTACCCCCGGGAGACCCTGGACGCGCTGCGCGAGGCACGCGCCGCCGGGTTGACCGTGGTGGCGATCACCGACTCGCCGGTCAGCCCGGCCACCGAGCACGCCGACGTGGTGCTGCCCGCCGCGGTCGGCGCCCAGCTCGTCTTCGACCTGCACACCGCCCCGATGACCCTGGCCATGGTGCTGTTGCAGGCGATCTGCGACGCCGCGCCGGCCGACACCCAGCGCCGACTGGAGGCGTTCGAAGCCTCCGCCACCCGCCGACAGTTGTTCCTCGGTTGACCGGAGGAGAACCAGAGATGACCCAGCCCATCCGTGCCGCACGGGGCAGCCAGCTCACCGCCCGTGGGTGGCCACAGGAGGCCGCCCTGCGGATGCTCATGAACAACCTCGACCCGGAGGTGGCCGAACGCCCCGACGACCTGGTGGTCTACGGCGGCACCGGCAAGGCCGCGCGGGACTGGCCGTCGTACCACGCGCTGGTCCGCACGCTGACCGACCTGCGCGAGGACGAGACGATGCTGGTGCAGTCGGGCCGTCCGGTCGGGGTGATGCGCACCCACGAGTGGGCACCCCGGGTGCTGCTGGCCAACTCCAACCTGGTCGGCGACTGGGCTACCTGGCCGGAGTTCCGCCGGTTGGAGCAGCTGGGCCTGACCATGTACGGGCAGATGACCGCCGGCTCGTGGATCTACATCGGCACCCAGGGCATCCTCCAGGGCACCTACGAGACGTTCGCCGCGGTGGCCGCCAAGCGGTTCAAGGACACCCTCGCGGGCACGCTGACGCTCACCGCCGGGTGTGGCGGGATGGGCGGCGCGCAGCCGCTCGCGGTCACCATGAACGGCGGCGTCTGCCTGATCGTCGATGTGGACCGGACCCGCCTCGACCGCCGGGTGCACGACCGCTACCTGGACGAGGTGGCCGACTCGCTGGACGACGCGGTGCGGCGGGTGCTGGCCGCGAAGCGGGACCGGCGCGCGCTCTCCGTCGGCGTGGTCGGCAACGCCGCGGAGGTCTTTCCCGAGCTGCTGAACCGGGGCGTCGAGATCGACATCGTGACCGACCAGACCAGCGCGCACGACCCGCTGGCGTACCTGCCGGTGGGGGTGGAGCTGGCCGACGCCCGGGATTACGCGGCGGCGAAGCCGGTCGAGTTCACCGACCGGGCCCGGGCGTCGATGGCGAAGCACGTCGAGGCGATGGTCGGCTTCCTCGACGCCGGCGCCGAGGTCTTCGACTACGGCAACTCGATCCGGGGTGAGGCGCAGCTCGGCGGCTACCAGCGCGCGTTCGACTTCCCCGGCTTCGTGCCGGCGTACATCCGGCCGTTGTTCTGCGAGGGCAGGGGCCCGTTCCGGTGGGCGGCGCTCTCCGGCGACCCGGCCGACATCGCCGCCACCGACCGGGCGATCCTGGAGCTGTTCCCGGAGAACGAGTCCCTGGCCCGCTGGATCAAGCTGGCCGGTGAGCGGGTCGCCTTCCAGGGCCTGCCGGCCCGGATCTGCTGGCTCGGCCAGGGCGAGCGGGACAAGGCAGGTGTGCGATTCAACGACATGGTCGCCTCCGGCGAACTCTCCGCCCCCGTGGTGATCGGCCGGGACCACCTGGACACCGGCAGCGTGGCAAGCCCGTACCGGGAGACCGAGGGGATGGCCGACGGCTCCGACGCGATCGCTGACTGGCCGCTGCTCAACGCACTGGTCAACACGGCCAGCGGTGCCTCCTGGGTGTCGATCCACCACGGCGGTGGGGTGGGCATCGGCCGCTCCATCCACGCCGGGCAGGTCTGTGTAGCCGACGGCACCGCCCTCGCCGGGCAGAAGATCGAGCGGGTACTCACCAACGACCCGGCCATGGGTGTGATCCGTCACGTCGACGCCGGCTACGACTCCGCCCGCGAGGTCGCGGAACGCACTGGCGTCCGCGTCCCGATGACGGAAGGGCCGGCGTGACCGACGACCTTCCCGGCCGGTTCCGGACGCTGTGGGACGAGATCGCGCCGATCGGGCGGGACGCCGGCAGCGGCGGCTACCTGCGCTACGCGTTGACCGAGCCAGAGCTGGAGCTACGCAACTGGTTCCGGTCGCAGGCCGACCGCCGAGCCATGCCGGTCACCGAGGACGGCAACGGCAACCTCTTCGCGCACTGGGGTGACCCGGAGGCCGGGGACGCGGTGCTGACCGGCAGCCACTTCGACTCGGTGCCGCACGGCGGGGCGTACGACGGGCCGCTCGGCATCGTGAGCGCGTTCCTCGCCGTCGACGAGTTGCGCGCCGCCGGCGTCGCGCCGGGCCGACCGCTGGTGCTGGGCGCGTTCGTCGAGGAGGAAGGGGCACGCTTCGGCGTACCGTGCCTGGGGTCGCGGCTGCTCACCGGGGCGCTTCCGGTCGACCGCGCGGCCGGGCTGCGCGACGCGGCCGGGGTGAGCTTCGCCGAGGCGCTCGGCGACCAGCCGGCGGGCGCCCGCCCGGAGCTGCTGGGCCGGTTCGGCGCCTTCGTGGAGCTGCACGTCGAGCAGGGCCGTGCGCTGGTCGAGACGGACGCGCCGGTCGCGGTGGCCAGCGCGATCTGGCCGCACGGCCGGTGGCGCTTCGACGTCGTCGGCGAGGGCAACCACGCGGGTACCACCCGGATGGCCGACCGCCGCGACCCGATGCTCACTTACGCGTTCACCGTGCTGGCGGCCAACAAGGAGGCCCGGCTGCGCGGCGCGCACGCCACCGTGGGCCGGGTCGCCGTCGAGCCGAACGCCACCAACGCCATCCCGTCGAAGGTCACCGGCTGGCTGGACGCCCGGGCCGCCGACCCGGAGACCCTCTCCGGGTTGGTTGACGCGGTGCGGGGCAAGGTCGCCGAGCGGGCCCGTCGCGACGGTACGGCGGTGACGCTGACCGAGGAGTCCGCGACGCCGCTGGTCGCCTTCGACGGCGGGCTGGCCGGCCGGCTGGCCACACTGCTCGACGCGCCGGTGCTGCCCACCGGCGCGGGACACGACGCCGGAGTGCTCGCCGCGCACCTGCCCACGGCCATGCTCTTCGTGCGCAATCCGAGCGGGGTGTCGCACTCCCCCGCCGAGGCGGCCACCGACGCCGACTGCGCCGCCGGGGTACGGGCGCTGGCCCGCGTCCTTGAGGAGCTGACATGCCGGTGACCCCGACCCGCTGGCTCGCCGAGTACGCCTGGCTGCCCAACTACGCCGAGCCCACGCCCGACGTGCTGATCGAGACCGACGGGGAGCGGATCACCGGCGTGACGCCGTTGACCGCCGGAAGCCGGCCGCCGGCCGGGGTCGAGGTGTACGCCGATGCCGTGCCCCTGCCCGGGCTGACCCTGCCAGGGTTGTCCAATGTGCACTCGCACGCGTTCCACCGGGCGCTGCGCGGGCGCACCCACGGCGGCCGGGGCGACTTCTGGAGCTGGCGGGACCGGATGTACGCCGTCGCGGATCGCCTGGACCCGGACACCTACCTCGCCCTGGCCCGGGCGGTCTACGCCGAGATGGCGCTGGCCGGGATCACCTGCGTCGGCGAGTTCCACTACCTGCACCATCGCCCCGACGGCGGCGCCTACGACGACCCGAACGCGATGGGCGCGGCCCTGGTCGAGGCCGCCGCGCACGCCGGGATCCGGCTCACCCTGCTGGACACCTGCTACCTGACGGCCGGCGTGGACGGCCGGGCACTGGCCGGGCCGCAGCGGCGTTTCGGTGACGGCGACGCGACCCGGTGGGCCGAGCGGGTGACGGCGTTCCAGCCGACGGACGGGCACGCGCGGGTCGGCGCTGCCGTGCACTCGGTGCGGGCGGTCCCCGCCGACCAACTCGGCACGGTGGCCGCCTGGGCACGGGACCGGTCGGCGCCGCTGCACGTGCACCTCTCCGAGCAGCCCGCCGAGAACGACGAGTGCCGGGCCGTGCACGGCCGCACGCCGACCGCGCTGCTCGCCGAGCACGGCGTGCTCGGATCGAACACCACGGCCGTGCACGTCACCCACCCGACCAGCGGCGACCTGACGCTGCTCGGGGAGAGCCGGACCGGGGCGTGCCTCTGCCCGACCACCGAGCGGGACCTGGCCGACGGGATCGGCCCGGCCCGCCGGATGGCCGACGTGGGGATCCAGCTGAGCCTGGGCAGCGACAGCCACGCCGTGATCGACCTCTTCGAGGAGGCCCGGGCGGTGGAGCTGGACGAGCGGCTGCGCACCCGGCGGCGCGGCCACTTCACCCCGGTCGAGCTGCTCAGCACCGCCAGCGCCGCCGGGCACGCCGCGCTGGGCTGGGCCAACGCTGGGCGGATCGCCGTGGGAGCCCGCGCCGACCTGGTCACGGTACGGCTGGACAGCGCCCGCACCGCCGGGGTGCCGCCGGTTGGCGCGTTCTTCGCGGCCGGGGCGGCGGACGTCGAGCAGGTCGTGGTGGACGGCCGTGTGGTGGTGGCCGAGGGCAGGCACCTGAGCGTGGACGTGCCGGCCGAGTTGGCGGCCTCGATCCAGGCGGTGACACCGGCATGAGCAGTCTGCTGGTCGACAACATCGGGGAGCTGGTCACCAACGGCGCTGGCGAGGGCCCGCTGGGCATCCGCCGCGACGCGGCCGTGCTGGTCGAGGACGGCCGGGTGGCCTGGGTCGGGCCGGCGTCGTACGCGCCGGCCGCCGACCGGCGGGTCGACGCCGGCGGGGCCGCCGTGCTGCCCGGCTTCGTGGACAGCCACGCACATCTGGTCTTCGCCGGCGACCGGGCCGCCGAGTTCGCCGCCCGGATGGCCGGCCAGCCGTACACCGGCGGCGGCATCCGGACCACGGTCGGCGCGACCCGGGCCGCCAGTGACGACGAGCTGCGGGCCACCGTACGCCGGTTGCGCGGGGAGGCCCTGCTCCAGGGCACCACCACCATGGAGATCAAGAGTGGGTACGGGCTGACCGTCGCCGACGAGGCCCGCTCGCTGCGGATCGCCGCGGAGACCAGCACCGAGACCACCTTCCTCGGCGCGCACGTGGTGCCCGCCGAGTACGCCGGCCGTCCCGACGACTACGTCGGGCTGGTCTGCGGGCCGATGCTGGCCGCCGCCGCGCCGCACGCCAAGTGGATCGACGTGTTCTGCGAGCGGGGTGCCTTCGACGTCGACCACGCCCGGGCCATCCTCGCCTGCGGGCAGGCTGCCGGGCTGGGCGTGCGGGTGCACGCCAACCAGCTCGGCCCCGGCCCCGGTGTCCAGCTCGGCGTGGAGCTGGACGCCGCCAGCGTCGACCACTGCACCCACCTGAGCGACGCCGACGTGGACGCGCTGGCCTCGGCGACCACGGTGGCGACCCTGCTGCCCGGTGCCGAGTTCTCCACCCGCTCGCCCTACCCGGACGCCCGTCGGCTGCTCGACGCCGGCGTCACCGTCGCGCTGGCCACCGACTGCAACCCCGGCTCGTCGTACACCTCGTCCATGCCGTTCTGTGTGGCCCTCGCCGTCCGCGAGATGCGGATGACCCCGGCGGAGGCGGTCCGGGCCGCGACGCTGGGCGGCGCGCGGGCGCTGCGCCGCGACGACATCGGCGTGCTCACCCCCGGCGCCCGGGCCGACCTTGTCGTCCTGGACGCCCCCTCGTACCTGCACCTGGCCTACCGGCCCGGTGTTCCACTGATCCGCCAGGTCCTGCTCAACGGAGTACTGCAATGACGACCGTGACCATCCAACCCACCGGAATCTTCGCCGACGACGTGCTCGCGGTGGCCCGCGGCACCGCCACGGTGGTGCTCGACCCGGCCACCCGGGAGGCGATGGCGACCAGCCGCGCGATCGTGGACGGCATCGAGGCCGCCGGGCGGCCCGTGTACGGCGTCTCGACCGGGTTCGGGGCGCTGGCCAACACCTTCGTCGCCCCGGAGCGGCGGGCCGAGCTGCAACACGCGCTGATCCGCTCGCACGCGGCCGGGGTGGGCGCCCCGATGCCGCGCGAGGTGGTCCGGGCGATGATGCTGCTGCGGGTCCGGTCGCTCGCCCTGGGCCGCTCCGGGGTCCGCCCGCTGATCGCCGAGGCGCTGGTCGACCTGCTCAACCACGACATCACCCCGTGGGTGCCGGAGCACGGCTCGCTGGGCGCCTCCGGCGACCTGGCGCCGCTGGCGCACTGCGCGCTGGTGCTGCTCGGTGAGGGCTGGGTGCTCGGCCCGGCCGGCGATCGGCAGGACGCGGCGGACGCGCTGGCCGCGGCGGGGCTCAAGCCGATCGAGCTGGCCGCCAAGGAGGGGCTGGCGCTGATCAACGGCACCGACGGAATGCTCGGCATGCTGCTGCTGGCCATCCACGACGCGGCGCACCTGTTCGCCATGGCCGACGTGACCGCCGCGCTGGCGATCGAGGCGATGCTCGGCTCGGAGCGGCCGTTCCTTCCCGAGCTGCACGCGATCCGGCCGCACCCCGGCCAGGCGACGTCGGCGGCGAACATCCACCGGCTGCTGCAGGACTCCCGGGTGATGGACTCGCACCGCGACGACCTGGCGCACGCCGTGCAGGACGCGTACTCGATGCGCTGTGCGCCGCAGGTGGCCGGCGCGGCCCGGGACACCCTGGACTTCGTCCGCACGGTCGCGGGTCGGGAGCTGGTGTCGGTGGTGGACAACCCGGTGGTGCTGCCGGACGGCCGGGTCGAGTCGACCGGTAACTTCCACGGCGCGCCGCTCGGCTTCGCCGCGGACTTCCTCGCCATCGCTGCCGCCGAGGTGGGCGCGATCGCCGAGCGGCGGGTGGACCGGCTGCTGGATGTCACCCGCTCCCGGGAGCTACCGGCGTTCCTCTCCCCCGACGCCGGGGTGAACTCCGGGCTGATGATCGCTCAGTACACGGCGGCCGGGATCGTCGCGGAGAACCGGCGACTGGCCGCCCCGGCCTCGGTGGATTCACTGCCCACCAGCGGTATGCAGGAGGACCACGTCTCGATGGGCTGGGCGGCGGCCAAGAAGCTGCGCACGGTGCTGGACAACCTGACCAGCCTGCTCGCGGTGGAGTTGCTGGCCGGCGTACGCGGCCTTCAGCTGCGTGCCCCGCTGGAGCCGTCGCCGGCCGGCCGGGCCGCGGTCGCCGCACTGGGCGGAGCGGCCGGTGAGCCGGGCCCGGACGTGTTCCTCGCCCCGGTGATGGAGGCGGCCCGCGCGGTGCTGGCCGGCCCGGAGCTGCGCGCCGCCATCGAACGGGAGGTCGGCCCGCTGGGCTGACCTCTGCGGGGTCGCTGTCGTCCGCCGCGGGTCAGGCGGCGGGCGGCAGCACCTTGGCGACCAGTTTGGCCAGCTCGCGCAGCGCCTTGCCGCGGTGGCTGATCGCGTCCTTCTGCTCCGGGGTCAGCTCGGCGTTGGTCCGGTTCTGCCCGTCGCCCAGGAAGATCGGGTCGTAGCCGAACCCACCGTCGCCACGCGGGGCGCGCAGCACCCGCCCGGACTGCCGGCCGTCGACCAGGTGCTCCTTGCCACCGGGCAGCACCAGCGCCACCGTGCAGACGAAAGAGGCGGCTCGCTCCTCGTCGGGCACGTCGGCGATCTGATCCAGCACCAACTGGAGGTTGGCATGGTCGTCGCCGTGCTGGCCGGACCACCGGGCGCTGAACACACCCGGCATCCCGTTGAGCGCGTCCACCGCCAGCCCGGAATCGTCGGCGATGGTCGGCAGCCCGGTACGCCGGCAGCCCTCCCGCGCCTTGATCAGCGCGTTCTCGCCGAAGGTCAGGCCGGTCTCCGGCAGCTCCGGGTACTGCTCGACGTCATCCAGCCCGAGCAGGGCGATCCGGTGCGCGCCGAGCGCGCCGTCCAGGATCCGCTGGAGTTCCACCAGCTTCTTGCGGTTGCGCGTGGCGAGCAGGACCTTGTTCATGAGAGATCACCTTTGTTCGCGGCTGCGGGGCTCGCAAGCGCACTCCTCGCGCTCACGAGCCGAGGGCCTTCCGCTGGGCTTCGGCCAGGTCCGCGCAGCCGGCGACGGCCAGGTCGAGCAGGGCGTCGAGCTGCTCCCGGGCGAACACGCCCGCCTCGCCGGTGCCCTGCACCTCGACGAAGTCGCCCGCACCGGTGCAGACCACGTTCATGTCCACCTCGGCGGCCACGTCCTCCTCGTAGCAGAGGTCGAGCCGCGCCTCGCCGGCGATGATCCCCACGCTGACCGCGGCCACCGAGCGGTGCATCACCTTCTCCGGCTTCCCGGCCAACGCCTTGCGGGCGGCCAGCCAGTCCACCGCGTCGTGCAGCGCCACGTACGCGCCGGTGATCGCGGCGGTCCGGGTGCCGCCGTCGGCCTGGAGCACGTCGCAGTCGAGCACCACCGAGTTCTCGCCGAGCGCCTTGAGGTCGATGCAGGCGCGCAGGCTGCGGCCGATCAGCCGGGAGATCTCGTGGGTCCGGCCACCGACCCGACCCTTGACGCTCTCCCGGTCGGAGCGGGTGTTGGTGGCCCGGGGCAGCATCGCGTACTCGGCGGTCACCCAGCCGAGCCCGGAGCCCTTGCGCCAGCGGGGCACCCCCTCGGTGACGCTCGCCGTGCAGAGCACCCGGGTGCCGCCGAACTCGACGAGCACCGAGCCCTCCGGATGGGTGCTCCAGCCTCGGGTCAGGGTTACCGGTCGAAGTTGATCGGGCCCTCGCCCGTCAGGTCGCGCCATGCCTGCACCCTATGTGGTGCGGTGATCTCCCTGCCCCGGGGTGCCCCGACCGGACTCCGCGCCGTGCACCCGGAGGAATCCGGCGACGGCCGCCGGCCAGCCGAACTCCTCGGCCCGGGCCCGGGCGGCCCGCCGCCGCTCCGCCTCCGGCCGGGCCGCCAGCCGGGTCACCGCCGCGGCCACCGACGCCCCCGAGCCGTACGCGGCCAGCCCCGCCGTCCCGACCACCTCGGGCAGCGCGCTGGCCGCGTTGACCACCACCGGGGTGCCACAGGCCAGTGCCTCCAGCCCGGCCAGGCCGAAGGTCTCCACCGGGCCGGGTGCCAGCACCACGTCCGCGCTGGCGAGCAGCGCGGCCACGGTGGCGCGGTCGGGCAGGAAGCCGGTGAACGTGACCGGCAGGTCGGCGGCGCGGCGGGCCAGCGCGGTGCGCAGCGGGCCGTCCCCGGCCATCACCAGCACCGCCGGCACGCCGGCCCGGCGCAGCTCGGCCAGCGCCCGCACGGCCAGCTCGGGGCGCTTCTCCGGGGACAGCCGGGCGCAGTGCACCAGCAACAGCTCGGTCGGGTCGGCGTAGCGCTCACGCAGCCGCGGGTCGGCCCGGTCCGGACGAAAGGTGCCCAGGTCCACCCCGAGCGGCACCAGGTCCACGTTGTCCGCGCCAATCCGGTCGAACTCCTCGGCCGCCCAGCGGGTGGTGCACACGATCCGGTCGTACGCCCGGCTGGTCGCCCGGTTGAGCCGGTCGGCGGTCGGTCGGCGCAGCGCGTCCGGCACGCCCCACTGGCCGAGCAGCCCGGTCAGCGACTCGTGCGAGACCATCACCGACGGCACCCCGTGCGCCTTCGCCCAACTCCCCGTCCAGCGCAGCGACGACCGGTCGGAGACCTCCAACCGGTCCGGCGCCAACTCCGCGAGCACCCGGGCCAACCGGCGCCGACCGGCGAGCAGCCGGTAGCCGCCGCTGCCGGGCAGCTCCGGCCCGGGCAGAGTGACGACCCGACCCCACGGGTGCCTCTCGTCGGTGGCCCGTCGGCCGGGTATCACCAGCACCGGATCGTGCCCGGCCGCCCGGTAGCCCTCGCCGAGATGCCGCAGCGCGGTGCGCAGGCCGCCGGAGCGCGCGGTCACGAAGTTGGCGAGCCGCACGATCCGCAGCCCACCGGCCGTCCCGGTCACGACGCGGCTGGCAGGCCGACGGTGGCGGCCCCGGCCCGTACGGCGTGATAGTGGCCGATCAGCTCGTCGCCGACCGCGGCCCAGCTACGCCGGCCCACGGCGGCCCGGGCGGCCAGCCCGTACGCCCGCCGCCGGTCGGCGTCGCCGGCCAACTCGGCCACCGCGTCCGCGAGCGCGTCCCCGTCGTTCGGCGGCACCAGCAGCCCGGTCACCCCCGGGTCGACCAGGTCGACCGGCCCGCCGCTGGCCGGCGCCACCACCGGCACGCCGGAGGCCAACGCCTCCTGGAGGGTCTGGCCGAAGGTCTCGTGCGGACCCGTGTGCACGAACAGGTCAAGGCTGGCGTAGAGCCGAGCCAGGTCCTCGCCGTGCTGCACACCCAGGAAGTTCACCCCGGGCAGCGCCCGCGCCAGTTGGCGGCGGGCCGGGCCGTCGCCGGCCACCACCACCCGTACGCCCGGCAACCGGGAGGTCGCCGCCAGCAGCTCCACCCGCTTCTCCGGGGCCAGCCGGCCGACGTAGCCGACCAGCAGTTCCCCGCCGGGGGCCAACTGGTTACGCAGCGCCGCGCAGCGCTTGGCCGGGTCGAACCGGACGGCGTCGACGCCCCGCCGCCACAGCCAGATCCGCTGTACCCCGTTGGCGATCAGGTCGGCCGCGGCCCGGGTGGACGGGGCGAGGGTGCGCTGCGCCGAGTTGTGAATCTCCCGAAGCCGACGCCAGGCTGCCGCCTCACCCCAGCCCACCCGGTACGCCCGGGCATAGGCCGCGACGTCGGTCTGGTAGACCGCCACCGTGGGCAGCCGGTGCCGGCTGGCCAGCGTGGCCGCCCGAGCGCCGAGGATGAACGGACTCGCCAGGTGGACCACGTCCGGCTCGGCCGACAGCAGCGCCCCAGCCAGCCGGGTGGTGGTCGGCACTCCCAGCCGGAACCCCTGGTATCGGGGCAACGGCACGCTGGGAATGCGCACCACCGGGTACGGCAACCCGTCGGTGTCCTGCCGGCCGGCCCCGGACGGGGCGGGCGCGATGACGACCGGCTCGTGGCCCCGGGCGAGCAGGTGTTCCGCCGTCCGCACCACGGAGTGCGCGACGCCGTTCACGTCCGGCGGGAACGACTCGGTCACGATGGCGATCCGCATGCCCACACCGTGCGGGTGCCACGGGTGCGCCAGACGACCGTCCGCTGACCGGCTGGCGAACAGTACGGCACAAGACCGCTGGCCGACCCGGAAGACCGGGACGCGATGGGTCAGACGTCGTAGCTGGCGCCGGCCCGGACCACCTCGAGCGGCCCGGTGTACGCACCGGCGGCCGACTCCAGCGTGTGCGCCTCGCTGCCCCAGGCGGCCACCAGGTGGGTAAGCAGCAGCCGGCCCACCACGGCCTTGGTCGCCGTCTCACCAGCCTCCCGGCCGGTGAGGTGCAGATCCGGCGGATTGTCCGCGCCGTCGAGGTAGCTGGCCTCGCACAGGAAGACGTCGGCGTTCTGGGCCAGCCGCAGCAGCGCGTCGCAGGGCGCGGTGTCCGAGGAGTAGCAGAGCGATCGGCCGCCGTGCTCCAGCCGCACGCCGTACGTCTCGACGGGGTGGTTGACCCGGTCGACGGTGACCGTGAACGGCCCGATCGGGAAGGTGCCCGGTTGGAGGGCGTAGAACTGGTAGACGTCCTCCACGGTGCCGTCGTCGCCGTACGCGGCACTGAGCCGGTCCGGTGCGCCGGAGGGCGCGTACACCGGCAGCGCCGGGCGGGGGCCGTCCGGGGCGTATCGGCGGACCACCACGTACGACACGGCGTCGAGGATGTGGTCGCAGTGCAGGTGGGTCAGCAGGATCGCGTCCGGGGCGTGCAGCCCCGCGTACCGCTGGAGGCTGGACAGCGAACCCGAGCCGAAGTCGACCAGGAGCCGGAAGCCGTCCGCCTCGACGAGGTAGGCCGAACACGGCGACTCGGGGCCGGGGAAGCTCCCGGCGCAACCCAGAACGGTCAGTCGCATCGAGTCGTCTCGCTGTCACTGTCAGTAGCATCCGTGTCGGCCATCGTCCAGGCCGTGATCTCTACCGACGCGTGCGCCACGCTGCGCAGCCTACGCCGGGGTGCCCGGCAGCAAGAATCATCCTTTGGAAGTTGTCACGAACGTGACACCCGTTCACGAGGCTGTGGACAGCGTGCGGGCCGCCGACGCGAACGTCGACGGCCCGCACAAACCGACCGGATTGGTCAGGCCCAGAGCTGGCCCTCCAGGGCGTCCTCGGCGTCGGCCAGCGTCCCGCCGTACGCGCCGGTGGACAGGTACTTCCAGCCGCCGTCGCAGACCACGAAGGCCACGTCGGCACGGCGACCGTCGCGGACCGCCTCATGCGCCACCGCGAGCGCGGCGTGCAGGATGGCGCCAGTGGAGAAGCCGGCGAAGATGCCCTCCACGTCGACGAGCTGCCGGGTGCGCAGCACCGCGTCCCGGGTGCCCACCGAGAAGCGCCGGGAGAGCACCGAGGCGTCGTAGAGCTCCGGCACGTACCCCTCGTCGATGTTGCGCAGGCCGTAGACCACCTCGCCGTAGCGCGGCTCGGCGGCCACGACCTGGATGCCGTCGACCTTCTCCCGCAGGTAGCGCCCGGTGCCCATCAGGGTGCCGGTGGTGCCCAGCCCGGCCACGAAGTGCGTGATGGTGGGCAGGTCGTGCAGCAGTTCCGGGCCGGTCGTCTCGTAGTGCGCCCGGGCGTTCGCCTCGTTGCCGTACTGGTAGAGCATCACCCAGTCCGGGTGCTCGGCGGCGATCTGCTTGGCCGTGGCGACGGCCTGGTTGGAGCCACCCGCCGCCGGCGAGAAAATGATCTCAGCCCCGTACATCCGGAGCAGCTGGACCCGCTCGGTGGAGACGTTCTCCGGCATCACGCAGACCAGCCGGTAGCCGCGCAGCTTGGCCACCATGGCCAGCGAGATGCCGGTGTTGCCACTGGTCGGCTCCAGGATGGTGTCACCCGTCCGGAGCCGGCCGGACTCCTCCGCGGCGCGGACCATGAACAGCGCCGCGCGGTCCTTGATGCTGCCGGTCGGGTTCCGGTCCTCCAGCTTGGCCCAGAGCCGCACCGGAGGCGCCCCGTCGGGCACCGTCGGGGAGAGCCGGGGCAGGCCGACCAGCGGCGTGCCCCCGCAGGCGTCAAGCAGGCTGTCGTACCGCGCCATGGCGACCGCCCTCAGCGGGCAGCGACGGCGCCGCGAGCCACCGCAGCCGCGGCGCTGTGCTGACTGATCGCCGCCGCCGCGGCGCTGTGCTGGCTGATCGCCGCTGCCGCTGCGAAGCCGAACGCGCCGCCGGCCACAGCCGGCAGGATGGTGACGCTGTCGCCATCGGCGAGCTTGGCGTCCAGCGCGCCGAGGAAGCGGACGTCCTCGTCGTTGACGTAGACGTTGACGAAGCGGTGCAGCGTGCCGGCCTCGGTGACCAGCCGGCCCCGCAGCCCGCCGTGCCGGGAGTCCAGATCGGCGAGCAGGTCGCTCAGGGTGTCGCCGGCGCCTTCGACGACCTTGGCGCCGCCGGTGTAGCTGCGCAGGATGGTGGGGATGCGAACCTCAATGGCCATGATGTCGTGCTCCTCGTTCAGGTGTGCCTACGGTGACGGGACGAAACGGGTGCGGATGCTGACGGGTCAGCGGCCGGAACACTCGTAGTCGACCGTCGCCGGGCTCTGCCCGAACATGTAGGACTGGACGGCATGCGGGTCGACCCCGGCCTCCACGATCCGGACCGGCTCCTCGGCGACCACACCGTCGACGATCCGGAACGACCGGATCTCCTCCGAGTCGGGCTCGCGGGTCGAGACGAGCAGGTAGTGCGCGCCCGGCTCACCGGCGAAGGAGACGTCCGTCCGCGAGGGGTACGCCTCGGTGGCGGTGTGCGAGTGGTAGATGACCATGGGCTCCTCGTCCCGGTCGTCCATCTCCCGCCACACCCGCAGGTGCTCCATCGAGTCGAACTCGTAGAAGGTCATCGACCGCGCGGCATTGTCCATCGGGATGTGCCGGGTCGGGGTGTCGCTGCCGACGGGACCGGCGACCACGCCGCACGCCTCGTCGGGGTGGTCCCGGCGCGCGTGGGCGACGATCGCGTCGATGATCGACCGGTCGATGCTCAGCACGTGTTCCAGCCTAACGCCTGGCGGGCACGGGCCGAAGTGGTGCCGGTCACCGCTAGTCGATCAAGGCGTTGAGCAGCGACTCCTGCAGATATCCCAGGTACGCGTAGACCGACAGCTGGAACACCCGGCTGGAGGCCGGGTCCTCGGCCACCGCGTCGTCCAACTCCTCGCCCAGGTCCGTGCCGTCCTTGATCTCCAGCCGGACACCCATCGCCAGCCGGGCGTCGTTCAGCGCCCGCAGCCACGCCTCGGCCGCCTCAGCGTCCAGCCGCACCTCGCCGCCGGCCTCATCGGGCAGCGCGGCCAGGATCGCCCCGGCCTGGTCGATCTTCGCGGTCTTCAGGTCGCCCTCGGTGTAACGGCGGAACTCGGCGGAGCCGGCCGCGTCCTCCGGGTAGACCGCCGGGAAGAGCCGGCCGACAACCGGGTCGGTGTGGTCGAAGCCGTCGGTGAGCAGGCCGACCACCTCGGAGGCGACCTTGCGCAGCACCCGCACCTCGTCGACGGCGAAGGTGGCGACGTAGCGGCCGGCCTGGCGACGGAACATGCTCACGAGCGGTCCACCGTCGCCCACAGCCCATACGCGTGCAGTTGCGACGCGTCGTGCTCCATGCGTTCCCGGGCGCCGGTGGAGACCACGGCCCGGCCCTTGTGGTGCACGTCCAGCATGAGCTGCTCGGCCCTCTCCCGGCTGTAGCCGAAAAGCTTCTGGAAGACCCAGGTCACGTACGTCATCAGGTTGACCGGGTCGTCCCACACGATCGTCACCCATTGCCGGTCAGACGCCGGCACCTCGTCAGTGTCCGGCGTCTCGACCGGTGCAACCTGCGGAGCCGCCATGCCCCCCATCGTGCCACCGGTTTCCCGGAACCGAGGAACCGGAACGCCGGCCCGGCGAGGATCGCCCTCTCCGGCCGCCCCGGACCCGCCCTGGACGTCGTCGAACGCGAGGTGTGGTACCGACCCGGGTCGGGGGGCAGCCACGGCGTCAGGCGAGCAGGATGCCGTGGTCGACTGCATCGGAGAGCACCGCGCCCAGCGAGAGGCGGATCACCTCGAACCGTCGGGAGATCTCCCGGGACAACCCCAGCTCGACCTCCCGCAGCGCCCGCTGGGACCACGCCCGCGCGGCGTTGTGATCGTCGTTGCCGGGAGTGCGCCACGTCTGCCAGCACCCGCCGGAGAGCGCCACCGCGACCGGCGGGAGCACCTCGTCGCGGGACACCGCCGGATAGCCGGACAGCGCGTCGATCGCCTCCGGGCCGGTCAGATTGGCCACCCCGGCCGTGCTGGTGATCAGCAACACCCGGTCCAGGTCGCGACCGTGCCGATGGTCAGCCAGGCCGTACTGCACGGCGGTGGCGATCCGGCGGCGCACGCCCTCGGCCAGCGGAGCGCCGAGCACCCGGGTCGCGGCATCGGCCACGATGCCCCGCACCGCGTGGTCGCACTGGGCGGTGGCCAACAGCGACAACGCGGCCATCTCCCGGTCCAGCAGCTCGGGCAGGCCGGCGCAGCCGACCCCGAAGACGATCTCCTGAACCACCCGCAGGTGGGTGTTCGCCAACTCCAGCGCGAGGTGCTGGCGGATCCGCTGGGCGCAGGAGCGGGCCTGCCGGTCAAGCTGCTCGGACCAGTCCCCCGGGTCAGCGACCACGGCCACCCGGTCGTGCTGGCCCGGCAGCACCGGCGGATCCACGCTGGCCCGGTGCAACCCCTCGTCGGCCGACCAACCCACCAGCGCCCGGCGCAGGTCGGCAGCGGTGTCGGCGTCGGCGACCGGGAACCACCGCGCGCCGGCCAGTGCGGGCACCGCGGCCAGCAGCACCGCCCGGTGCGCTTCCACGGTCACCGCGACCGGGTCGACCTCGCCGGGCAGACCGCCGGCCGGCGGGACGGACGCCCCCGCGTCCTCCGTCGTCGCCGCGCCGTCGGGCACCGGCGCCCAGCCCGCCGCGCCGGGGGTGACCGCGAAGACGACCTTCACCGGGGCGGGGGCTACCTCGGCGAGCAGGTTCAACTCCGCGGCGGTGAACGCCTGGTCGGCCGCGATCACGAAGAGCAGCGCGCCGGCCCGGCCGACCGCGTCGAGCAGCACCCGACCCCCGGCCACGCCGAGCGTGCCGCTGTCCGGCGTGTCGATCAGGGTGAAGTGCCGCAGCAGCGGCTCGGGCACGCTCAGCTCGACACGCCGGGGCGGGCGGGCCAGCGCCGGGCCGGCCGCGTCCCGGTCCGCGCCGTACGAGTGCGGCTGGCGGTAGCCCGGCACGTACGCCGCGCGGGTGGGCTCCTTGGCATGCCGCACCACCAGCCAACTGCCCGCCGGCACGGTGAGCATGACCGGGTCGAGCCCGAGCAGGGTGGCGAGCACCGCGCGCCGCTCGGCGCCGGCCGGGCCGACGGCGACCACGCCGAGCGGCTCCTCCGGAGCGGGGCCGGTCACCCCGACCTGGGTGGGCAGCGGGCCGCAGCGGGGCAGCTCGACTGGGCCGGCCATGTCGTCCGACGAGTCGACCGAGGGGAGAGGGCCCTGCTTCATCAGGTGGCCTCCCAGGGCAGGCGACCGGCGCGCCGGTCGCGTTGAATCCGGTGACAGTACCCGGATATCGGAACAGTACGGGCGGCCCGATGACCGGACGGAACACATCGCATACTCACCGGTAATCACGAGATTACTCAACTTCGGTGCGTGACGGTCCGCGCGCAGACAGGTTTCGATGGATATGCTGCCCGGATGAGTCGATGGAAGTTCGTCGGCCGAACCGACGAGCTCAACCGCCTGCTGGCTGCGGTGACCGGCGAGGCCGGCCGGGGGCTCTTCTTCAGCGGCAGCGCGGGCATCGGCAAGAGCCGGCTGCTGCGCGAGGGCGTGAGCACCCTGCCCACCGACCGGTACGCGATCTGGTCCATCGCGGCCAGCGCTACCACCGCCGCACTGCCGTTCGGCGGGCTGGTGCAGGTCCTCCCCGCCGAGCAACCCCAGGGGCTCTCCCCCGCCGGCATCCTGCGCTGGGCCCTGGGCGTGCTGCACCAGCAGGCGGCCGGCCGCCGGATCGTGCTCGCCATCGACGACGCGCATCTGCTCGACCCGCCCTCGGCCGCGCTCGTGCATCTCGTCGCCCGGGACGAGAACGCCACCGTGGTCGGCACCCTGCGCGACGGCGAGCAGATCCCGCTGCCGATCCGGGCACTCTGGACCGACGACCTGGTCGAGCACATCGAGCTGACCCCGATGCCACAGGCGGAGACCGCCGGCCTGCTGGCGGCGATCCTGGATGGCCCGGTCGACGCCGGCTCCGCCGACCGGCTCGGCCGCCTGTCGTCCGGCAACCCACTGCTGCTGCGCGAGCTGGTGCACGCCGCCAACGGCAGCGCGGAGCTGAAGCGCACCTACGGCATCTGGAAGTGGACCGGGCGCCTGGAGCTGGCACCCAACCTGACCGACCTGATCGACACCCGGGTCGGGCAGCTCACCGACGGTGTCCGCACGGTCGTCGAGTTGGTCGCCTTCGGCGAACCGCTGGGCCTGCACCTCCTCAACCTGGCCGCCGACCCGGTCGACGTGGAGATCGCCGAGGAACGCGGGCTGATCAGCGTCGTACAGAGCGACCGGCGGACCGACGTCCGGCTGGCCCACCCGCTCTACGGCGAGGTGATGCGCCGCCGCTGCCCGGTCAGCCGCACCCGACGACTCCAGGCGCACCTCGCCGAGCTGTTGGAGCGGGTCGGAAAGCGCCGCCGCGACGACCTTCTGCGGGTGGCGGTGTGGCGGCTCGACTCGGGCACCGCGCAGGACGCCGCCCTGCTGGTGGACGCCGCGGTGCAGGCGTTCACCCGCTACGACGTGCCACTGGCGACCCGGCTGGCCCGCGCCGCGCTCAACGCCGACGGCGGCTCGGACGCGGCGGAGCTGCTGGCGACCATCCTGATGTTCGCCGACCGGCCGGACGAGGCGATCGACGTCCTCGACGCGGTGACTCCCGAGCCCGGCGACGAGCGGCGGCTCTGCCGGTGGCTGACCGTGCGGGGGATGGTCAGCTACTGGGGGCTGAGCCAGGAGTCCACGGTGGAGGAGATGGCGAGCCGGGTCGAGCAGCTCAGCGACTCCGCCGACCGGTCCCGGGTGCACGCCTTCGAGGCGATCATGCGACTGCACCGGCTGGACACGACCACCGCCGTGCGGCTCAGCCAGCGGGTGCTGGACCGACCGGCAGCGAGCGTCGCCGCCCGCGAGCTGGCCCGCAGCACCATCGCGTACGTCCAGGCCGCGCAGGGCCAGCTCGCCCGCAGCGGTACGGCGATCGCCCAGGTGCACTCCGCGGCGGCCAGCTGGCGTACCGACATGCCGTACCTGCAACTGGCCCTGGAGCTGGCCCGGGGCACCCGGCTCATGCTCACCGGCGACCTGGCCGGGATCGACGCGATCGTGGCCGACGAGTTCGCCGACCTCGCGGGCGCCGGCGACTTCCGGCTCGGCACCGGGTACCTGGCCATCCTCCAGGCGTACGCGGCCCGCCTGCGCGGGCAGAGCGACGCGGCGATGCGGACCTCGCTGGGCGCCTGCGCGGTGCTGGCCACGAGCCGGGTCTACGCCGGTCTGGCCCAGGCCGAGCGGGCCCAGGCGGCGGCCCTGCGCGGCGACGCGGCGCAGGCAGCGGAGGCGATGGCCGAGGCGGACCGCACCCACTCGCCGAGCATGTCGGTGCTCTATCCGTGGCTGGAGCAGGCCCGAGGCGCCGTGCTCGCCGCGTCGGGCGACCTGCCCGGCGCGGCCAAGCAGCTCACCGATCTGGTGGACCGGCTGCGCGCGGACGGCTTCGCCGGGCACGAGGTGCACGTCCTGCACGACCTGGTCCGGCTGGACCAGGCCGGCGCACCGGTCGGGCCGACCTGCTCCGACGGCGGCCGGCGCACCGTCGCGCAGCGCCTCGCGGAGCTCTCCGAGCGGGTCGACGGGGTGCTCCCGCCACTGCTGGCCCGGCATGCCCGGGCCGCGGTGACCGACTCCGCCCCGGATCTGCTCGCGGTCGCCGACGACTACGCCGCGCTGGAGCTGCACGTGTACGCCGCCGAGGCCACCGCCCAAGCGCTGCACCGGCTGCGGCAGCAGCACTCGCCGGCGGCCGGTGAGGCCCGGGAGCGCCTGGCCGGGCTGCTCAGCCGCTGCGAGCTGATCCGCACGCCGGCGCTGCACGCCGGGGCGCCGGTGCTGACCGAACGGGAGTGGCAGGTGGCCCGCCTCGCCGCCCACGGTGCGACCAGCAAGGCCATCGCCGAGCGGCTCTATCTCTCCGCCCGCACCGTGGAGAACCACCTCCAGCGGATCTACACCAAGCTCGGCGTGACCGCCCGGGCTGAGCTGTGGGCTGCGCTGCGATCGATCCCGGGGCACGAAAGCGGCGACTCAGGCTGAACCTTAGGCTTGGGCGGTGAGCACCCTCCGCCCCGCGCTTCTGACCGACCACTACGAGCTGACGATGGTCAGTGCGGCTCTGAAGGACGGCACCGCCGACCGCCGCTGCGTCTTCGAGGTGTTCAGCCGTCGGCTGCCGACCGGCCGCCGGTACGGCGTGGTCGCCGGGACGGCCCGGCTGATCGACCTGATCCGTGACTTCCGGTTCGACCCGACGGAGATCGACTTCCTGAGCCGGACCGGTGTGGTCGACGAGGCGGGCGCGGCCTGGCTCGCCGACTACCGCTTCACGGGCGACATCGACGGGTACGCCGAGGGTGAGCTGTTCTTCCCCAATTCGCCGATCCTCACCGTCTCGGGCGGCTTCGCCGAGTGCGTGGTGCTGGAGACCCTGGTGCTCTCCGTGCTCAACCACGACAGCGCGGTGGCGGCCGCGGCGGCCCGCATGGTGACCGCCGCGCGGGGTCGCGCGCTGATCGAGATGGGTTCGCGGCGGGCGCACGAGGAGGCCGCGGTGGCCGCGGCGCGCGCGGCGTACCTGGCCGGGTTCCGGTTCACGTCCAACCTCGCCGCCGGTGCGCGCTACGGCATCCCCACCGCGGGCACGGCGGCGCACGCGTTCACGCTTCTGCACCACGACGAGCGGGCGGCGTTCGCCTCGCAGGTTGCCACGCTGGGCAAGGACACCACGCTGCTGGTTGACACGTACGACATCAGCCAAGGCATTCGCAACGCGATCGCGGTGGCCGGGCCGGAGCTGCGGGCGGTACGGATCGACTCGGGTGACCTGGCGGTGATCGCTCAGCAGTCCCGGGAGCTGCTGGACTCGCTGGGCGCCACCGAGACCAAGATCATCGTCTCCGGCGACCTGGACGAGCACGCCATCGCTTCGCTGGCCGCCGAGCCGGTCGACATGTACGGCGCGGGCACGGCCGTGGTCACCGGCTCTGGGGCGCCGACCGCCGGGCTGGTCTACAAGCTCGTCGAGGTCGAGGGGCGGCCGGTGGTGAAGCGCTCCGAGCACAAGGCGACCATCGGTGGCCGGAAGGTGGCAGTCCGCCGGCACAAGCCGACCGGCACCGCCACCGAGGAGATCATCGTCCCGCAGGGCGTACCGGACCGGCAGCCCAACGACCGGATGCTCCAGCGCTCGTACGTGGTCGACGGCGAGCCGGTGGCCCTACCGTCGCTGGACGAGTCGCGGGAGCACCTGCGCGAATGCCTGATCTCCATCCCGTGGGAGGGGCTGAAGCTCTCCGGCGGCGACCCGGCCGTACCGGTCAGCGTCGTACCCGCCGACTGAGCTCATCCAGGACCGGCACCGCAGACCCGATCGTGAGGAGGGAGACCTCGATGGCCAACGCACTGATCATCGTGGACGTGCAGAACGACTTCTGCGAGGGCGGCTCGCTGGCCGTCGGGGGCGGCGCGGATGTGGCCGCCGGCATCTCCCGGCTGCTCGCCGCCGAGCCGGACCGCTGGGCACACGTGGTCGCCACCAAGGACTACCACATCGACCCGGGCGCGCACTTCGGCGACCCGCCGGACTTCGTGGAGTCCTGGCCCCGGCACTGCGTGGTCGGCACCAGCGGCTCGGAGTTCCACCCCGATCTGGACACCGGGCGGGTCGAGGCGATCTTCCACAAGGGCGAGCACGCGGCGGCGTACTCCGGGTTCGACGGGCACGCCGAGGACGGCGAGTGCCTGGCCGACTGGCTGCGCCGGCACGACGTGGACCAGGTCGACGTGGTCGGCATCGCCACCGACCACTGCATCCGGGCGACCGCGCTGGACGCCGCCCGGGAGGGCTTCGCCACCACCGTGCTGCTCGAACTGACCGCCGCGGTCGCTCCGGAGACCACCGACGTGGCGCTGCGGGCGCTGGACGGCGCCGGGGTGACCATGCGCGGTCAGCCTGTGATCAGGGCCGCATGAGGCGGTAATTGGTTGGTCATCCGCCCGCCGCCGGTCGAGGATGTCGCCGGAGGTACGGACCCACGTGAACATGAAGCCTTACCGGGAAGCGCTCGCCGTGCCCGGCCTGCGGTCGCTGCTGCTGCTCGCCGTCCTCGCCCGCATCCCGCTCACCGCGACCGGTGTGACGCTGACCTTCTACGTGGTGCTCGACCTCGACCGGGGCTACGGGGCGGCAGGCCTGGTCGGCGCGGCCGTCACGGTCGGTGCGGCGATCGGCGGCCCGCTGCTCGGCCGGCTGGTGGACCGGCGTGGCCTGCGCCCGGTCCTGGTGCTCACCGCGATCGCCGAGGCGGTGTTCTGGACCACCGCGCCCTCGCTGTCGTACCCGCTGCTGCTGCCGGCCGCCTTCGTGGCCGGCTCGCTGGCCCTGCCCATCTTCTCGGTGGTCCGCCAGTCGATCGCCGCGATGGTCCCGGAGGACCGGCGCCGCCCGGCGTACGCGCTGGACTCGATGTCGGTGGAGCTGTCCTTCATGATCGGCCCGGCGCTGGCGGTGGCCCTGGTCACGGCGATCTCCGCGCGCACGACCCTGTACCTGGTCGGTACCGGCATCGTCGCCGCCGGGATCGGACTGTGGCTGCTCAACCCGCCCATCCGGGGTGCCAGCGAGCCGACCGGCCCGCGGCGCCGGGTGCCCCGCCGCGAGTGGCTGACCCCCCGACTGCTCGCCGTGCTGGCCGTCAGTACCGCCGCCACGCTGGTGCTCGGCGGCACCGACGTGGCGGTGGTGGCCGTGCTGCGGGCGAGCGGCGAGGTCGGCTGGACCGGCGCGGTTCTGTCCATCTGGGCGGTCGCCTCGCTGGCCGGCGGCTTCGCCTACGGTGCCGTACACCGTCCAATCTCCCCGCTGGCCCTGACCGCTGCGCTCGGCCTCTGCACCATCCCGATCGGGCTGGGCGGCGCGCACTGGTGGCTGCTCTGCCTGGCACTGATCCCCGCCGGCGCGCTCTGCGCGCCGACCATCGCGGCCGCCTCGGACGCGGTCAGCCGGCTGGCCCCGCCCGAGGTACGCGGAGAGGCGATGGGCCTCCACGGGTCGGCGGTCACCGTCGGCATCGCGATCGGCGCTCCGCTCGCCGGCGCGGTGATCGACGCCAGCGAGCCGCTCTGGGGCTTCGTGGTGACCGGCGCGCTGGGCGCGCTGGTCACCCTGGTGGTGCTCCCGATCGAACTGCGCCGCCGCCGCAACGCCATCACGGCCACCCTGGCGCCGCCCGTCGAAGCCGACGTCACCCCCGCCACCCGCTGACGTCCCGGGTCACCACCCCGGTGGGCGGCAACGCGCCCGTCCCGCCTGGTTGGCGCTGCGATCGCCAGCCTTGAGAGCTGGCCGGCGCCGAGCCAGCAGGCAGCCGGCACCGGGCCAGCGGGCACCGGGGCGGCCGGCGCTGTTCTCAGGGGCCACGTCGAGATGGCGACGATCGTCCGGGCAGCATGCACAAAAGAGCTTGATACCTGTGAGGCAAATTTATGCCTCACAGGTATCAAGCTCATGTGGAACAGTGGCCGGACAGCCGGGACGGGCGACCCCGGGGTCGGCCGGAAGCGCAGACCGAACCGAAGCAAGCCGAGCGCGCCGGGCCGGACGGAAGCACGGGCCGAGCTGAGCCGCCCGCCGGCTGCGCTAGGTGTACTGACTCGGAACCGAGCCGAACCGAGCCGCGCCACGCCAGCCGGCCAGCCAAGCCGAACGAACCGAACCGCGCCAGCCACGCCAGGCCGAGCCGAGCCACGCGGCCGGGCAGCCGCGCCAAGCCAGTCGGGCCGGGCCGGGCCGGGCCGGGCCGGGCCGGGCCGGGCATGAGGCGACCGCGGGTCCGACGGTGGCCGGACATGGCGACGGGCGCCGCTCCCGGTGGTCCCGGGGGCGGCGCCCGTCGTACGGCTGCTGAGCTGAGCGTCAGTTCCGGTCAATGTCGCTGGCGATGTCCTCGCGGTAGCTGGCCCCGCCGTCCGACTCGCTGGTGAGCGGCTTGGCGCCACCCTCCGGCGGACCGGCCAGGCTCTGGCCGCCGGCGGCCAGCTCCGGGAACTTCATGTCGAACGCCGGCCGCTCGGAGCGGATCCGGGGCATCCGGTCGAAGTTGCGCAGCGGCGGCGGGCTGCTGGTCGCCCACTCCAGCGAGTTGCCGTAACCCCACGGGTCGTTCACCTCGACCACCGGGCCGGTCTTGTACGACTTCCAGCAGTTGTAGATGAACGGCAGCGTGGAGATACCGGTGATGAACGCGCCGATCGTGGAGACCATGTTCAGCGTGGTGAAGCCATCGCTGGGCAGGTAGTCGGCGTACCGACGGGGCATGCCCTCGTTGCCGAGCCAGTGCTGCACCAGGAAGGTGGTGTGGAAGCCGATCATGGTGAGCCAGAAGTGCACCTTGCCCAGGCGCTCGTCGAGCATCCGGCCGAACATCTTCGGGAACCAGAAGTAGATGCCGGCGAAGACCGCGAACACGATGGTGCCGAAGAGCACGTAGTGGAAGTGCGCCACCACGAAGTACGAGTCGTGCACGTGGAAGTCGAGCGGCGGGCTGGCCAGCAGCACGCCGGTGAGACCACCGAAGAGGAAGGTGACCAGGAAGCCGATCGCGAACAGCATCGGCGTCTCGAAGCTGATCTGCCCCCGCCACAAGGTGCCGATCCAGTTGAAGAACTTCATACCGGTGGGCACGGCGATCAGGTAGCTCAGGAAGCTGAAGAACGGCAGCAGCACCTGGCCGGTGGCGAACATGTGGTGCGCCCAGACGCTCATCGAGAGCGCGGCGATCGCGATGGTCGCGGCGACCAGCCCCTTGTAGCCGAAGATCGGCTTGCGGGAGAAGACCGGGATGACCTCGCTGATGATGCCGAAGAACGGCAGCGCGATGATGTACACCTCGGGGTGCCCGAAGAACCAGAACAGGTGCTGCCAGAGCATCGGCCCGCCGGTCGCCGGGTCGTACACGTGGGCGCCGAGGAGGCGGTCCGCGGCGAGCGCGAACAGCGCGGCGGCCAGCAGCGGGAAGACCAGGATCACCAGGAGGCTGGTGACCAGCATGTTCCAGGTGAAGATCGGCATCCGGAACATGGTCATGCCCGGCGCGCGCAGGGTCAGGATCGTCGTGATCAGGTTGACCGCACCGAGGATCGAGCCGAGGCCGGAGATGGCCAGCCCCATCACCCACATGTTGGCGCCGACGCCAGGCGAGTGCTCGACGCTGCTCAGCGGCGTGTAGGCGGTCCAACCGAAGTCGGCGGCACCGCCCGGGGTGAGGAAGCCGGCGGTCGCCATCGTCCCGCCGAACAGGAACAGCCAGTAGGCGAAGCTGTTCAGCCGCGGGAAGGAGACGTCGGGTGCACCGATCTGCAGCGGCACGACGTAGTTGGCGAACGCGAACACGACCGGCGTCGCGAAGAACAGCAACATGATCGTGCCGTGCATGGTGAAGAGCTGGTTGTACTGCTCGGGCGACAGGAACTGCATCCCGGGTCGAGCCAGCTCAGCCCGCATGACCAGGGCCATCAGGCCACCGATCATGAAGAACACGAACGCGGTGACCATGTACATGATCCCGATTTGCTTCGCGTCCGTGGTACGAAGCAGCCGCGCGATGGCCGACCCCTTGACCGGCTCCCGGACCGGCCAGGGCCGGGTCACGACCGGCTTGGGTGCGACGGTGGTCACGAGTGGCCTCCGGTTCTCGGTTGTCCCGCTCGGCACACGCTGGTTATTGGCGGGCCGTTATCCGCAGGAAGAATAGTCCCCGGCAGGTCGGAGCGCCGCGTGGGGTGGCGGGACACGATCTACAGCGGCCCGACCAGCAAGCGGTAGTGCTCTCCGAAGATCCGACCGCCCCGTCCGCGCAATAGCGGGTCGCGCAGCGCTGGCGGTACGTCCCTGGTCCGGTTGCGGTCCCGGGTCCGGTCCCGCACCCAGCGGGTACGCGGACGGCGGCGACTCTCGTACGCGACCAGGGCCGCCTCCACGCTGCCGGCAGCGCGCAGCGAGTCGGCCAGCACCACCGCGTCCTCCAGCGCCATGGCCGCACCCTGGGACAGTGTCGGCGCGGTAGCGTGCGCGGCGTCGCCAACCAGCAGCACCCTCCCCTGGTGCCAGCGCCCCAGCTCCACCTCGTCGGTGATCCCGACGTGCACCCCGTCGAGCGCCGCGAGCACCTCGGGCACCGGGCCGCGGTAGTCGGCGAAGAGTTCGCGCAGCCGGGCCAGCGGGTCGGCCGGCGCTTCGGTGCCGGCCTCATCGGCGTAGCAGTGCAGCCGTCCGGCACCGATCGGCACCATCAGGAACCCGGAGCGCTGGCCGAGCAGGGCGGTCCACTCGCTGACCGGCGGACCGTCGCGCAGCACGGCCCGGTAGACCACCTGCCCGACGGGTCGGGGCGGCCCGCCGAGCGAGGCCAGCGCGCGGACCGAGGAGCGCGGCCCGTCGGCACCGATGACCAGGTCGTACTCGGTGCTGGTGCCGTCGGTGAAGGTGACCCCGACCCCGCCCGGGAGCAGATCCAGGGTGCGGACCTCGGCGCCGTGCCGGACGGCGCCGCCGGCTCCGCTGAGCAGCACCCGGTGCAGGTCCGCCCGGGGCAGCGCCCGGCACTCGCCGACGCCGGCCCAGAGGGTGTCGAGGTCGACTTCGCAGAGCGGCGCGCCAGCGGCGTCGAAGAAGCGCTGCCGGCGGATCACCTGCCCGAGTGGGCGTACCGGGTCGTGCAGGTCCAGCCGGTGCAGCGCGCGGGCCGCGTTGCCCGGCAGGTAGAGGCCGGTCTCGGTGGACTCCCCCGGCGGCAGCTTGTCGGTGACGTCGGGCCGGAAGCCCGCCAGGCGTAACGCCCGGGCCACGGCCAGGCCGGCAATGCCCGCGCCGACGACGAGGATGCGCAGGGGGGAGCCACCCATGGTGGTGTACGCCTCCGGAGGGGATGCGGCACGCGTTGGAGGCAACACGCTACTCGGCGCTATCGGCGCACACCAGGGCCCATTTGGCCCGCCGGAGTCGCTCGTCGGCGGCTCCCGCCGCTTAGCTGGACGTCCGCTGCCGACTGTCCGGCGCGCGCGTGGCAATCCTCACATTTCACCAGTTTGACGCGTACGGTTGCGCACTACTTTCAGACATGTAAATGTGTCATCGAGCGTGGGAGCGCTCCCGTACCTGCCCCGACCTCATTTCGGCGCCCGGCACGCGCCGCAGTCAAGGAGCGTCATGAAACGTCCACTTCGGGCCCTGGTCGCCGCTGGCCTGCTGCTCGGCGGCTCGATCGTCGCTGTGGCCCTCGGCGGCAACGCCTCCGCCGACACCCAGATCTGTGAGCAGTACGGCTCGACCGTCATCCAGAGCCGGTACGTGGTGCAGAACAACCGGTGGGGCACCACCGCCCAACAGTGCATCAACGTCACCGACACCGGCTTCGAGATCACCACGCAGAACGGCAGCAACCCCACCAACGGCGCGCCCACCGCGTACCCCTCGGTGTTCTTCGGTTGTCACTACACCAACTGCTCTCCCGGCACGAACCTGCCGATCCAGGTGAGCCAGATCAGCAGCGCCACGAGCAGCATCAACTACCGGTACGTCAGCGGCGCGACCTACAACGCCTCGTACGACATCTGGTTGGACCCGACGCCCAAGCGGGACGGGGTGAACCAGATGGAGATCATGATCTGGCTCAACCGGCAGGGCTCGATCCAGCCCATCGGCTCACCGGTCGGCACGGCCACCCTGGTCGGCCGGACCTGGGAGGTCTGGCGGGGCAGCAACGGCGGCAACAACGTCATCTCGTACGTCGCGCCGTCGCCGATCACCAGCCTGAACTTCAGCGTGCTCGACTTCATCACCGACGTCCGCAACCGGGGTGCGATCACCAACAGCTGGTACCTGACCAGCATCCAGGCCGGCTTCGAGCCCTGGCAGGGCGGTGCCGGTCTGGCGGTGACCTCGTTCTCTGCCGCCGTCAACGGCGGCGGCCCACCGCCCACCACGCCGCCCCCGACGACTCCGCCGCCCCCGACCACCCCGCCGCCGGGCGGCGCCGGGTGCGCGGTGAAGTACACGCCGAACTCGTGGAACAGCGGCTTCACCGCCGACGTCCAGATCACCAACACCGGGTCCAGCACGGTCAACGGCTGGACGCTGAGTTACGCGCTGCCCAGCGGGCAGCAGGTGACCAGCGCGTGGAACGCCACGGTAAGCCAGAGCGGGTCCACGGTGACCGCCCGAAACCTGAACTGGAACGGCACGCTCGCCCCGGGCGGCACGGCCAGCTTCGGGTACCAGGGGACGCTGAGCGGGGCGTACTCGTCGCCGACGAGCTTCACCCTCAATGGCATGGCCTGCTCCCGCTCCTGAGCGGTAGGCAACTGGCAGTGGGGGCGTGACCATCCGGTCACACCCCCACTGATCACCCGCACTCCCTTGCCCTACCCGCCCGGGACTTCACCAGCTTTGGAGAACTCCTCGATCAGAGCCAGCATGCGATCAATCAGCCGTAGCTGCGTCTCGGGACCGAGGTCGTTCAGGTTCACCGCACATCGTCGCACCACGACAGGGTCAGACCCGGGTGAGCCGGACGGCGTCGGCGATGACCAGGCCGGTGGCGCTGCTCCACCGGCTCACGGCCACCCGGTTGGCGTCCCCGGCCGGAAGCGTGAACGTGCCGAGGGACCGCCACTGCCCGCCGGTGGCCCGTTGGTCGACGATGATCGTCCGGTTGCCGGTGCTGGTGGCGACGATGTACGGGGTGGCGCTGTTGTAGCCGGAGGTCGCCGGCCACCAGGCGTCGACCCGGTAGTTGGCGGTGGCCGGGACGTTGAACTTGTACCACGCGGCGTCGCTGGACGCGACGGGTTCCGCGTACCGGTAGTCGGCGCCGTACCGCTGCGCGGAGTACGTCGACGCGCCCCAGTTGGCGCTGGCGGTGAACCGGCCAGCGGTGGTGTTGTCCACGATGGAGGACCACGCCGGGGGGTTGCCGCCGGACATCTTCGCCGCCACGTCGGCGCGCATCACGTTCAGGTCGATGAAGGACGGGTCGATCTTGCCGCTGGTGCTGGTCTCCCGGTGCCCCCGGGCGTAGCTGCTGTCCCTGCCCAGCCGGGTGAGCACGGCGGCGGTGGCGGCGATCGACGCGTTGTACTGCGCGGCGGTCATCTCCTGGTTGACGCCGTTGTAGTCGATCTCCCACCCGATCATCAGGGTGTTGCCGTCTCCGGCCGGAATCGGCCCACTGCCTCCGCTGGCCCCGGCGTGGTTGCACCGGCCGGCCGAGATGACGTGGAAGACCCCGTTGTAGTCGACGAGCGCCTGGCAGAGCGGGCCGGCCAGATCCGACCGGCCGTTGATGCAGATGTTGAGCGCCGGGTGCGGGTTGCTGGCGCTGGAGGTAG
Source organism: Micromonospora sp. NBC_00858 (assembly GCF_045207365.1). Taxonomy (NCBI): domain Bacteria; kingdom Bacillati; phylum Actinomycetota; class Actinomycetes; order Micromonosporales; family Micromonosporaceae; genus Micromonospora; species Micromonospora sp. NBC_00858. The sequence continues at coordinate 5,100,879 of NZ_CP108828.1, forward strand.
CGGCGGTGTGGTGCCAGAGCACCCCGATCGGGTCGAACGATCCCGGCCGCATCCGGTTGAGCCAGTCACCCTCGACGACGACCTGGACCCCGGCGGCGCGCAGCACGTCCACGAGCCAGGGAATCGTGGCCATCAGGACGGCCCGAGAAGGTCGGCCAGGCACTCGACCTTCGGCGCGGCGCTCGCCGGGGTGGGCCGAGCAACGGTGGTCAGCGCGACGGCCACCAGGGCGGGGATGCCGAGCATCCCGCGGCGGCGCAGACGAATGGATGGTGACCGGGCCATGAAGATCCTCCAGCGACGACGGGTTCGAACGCATCGACGAATGTGATGACGGGCACGCTATACCGTCACGAGCGTCGATGTCGATACCCTTCATCAACGAGCCGGTCACTGAAGGAATTTGGCAGCGGGAGCGCTGTCAGGCGCCGCCGAGCGCGTCGATGTCGCGCATCTCCTCCGCGGTCAACGAGAAGTGGAAGACGTCGAAGTTGGCGGTGATCCGTTCCGGGGTCACCGACTTCGGGATCACCGGGATCTCGTGGTCGATGTGCCAGCGCAGCACCACCTGCGCGGGCGAGACGCCGTGCGCACCGGCGATCCTGGTCAGCACCGGGTGGCTGAGGTCGCTGGTCTTGAACGGGCTGTACCCCTCCAGCACCACGCCCCGGTCCCGGTGCTCGGCGTGCCGCTGCCGGTCGTACAGCGCCGGGCTCCACCGGATCTGGTTGACCGCCGGGTTCTCCTCGGTCGCCTGGATCAGCTCGTCGATCTCCGGGGTGCTGTAGTTGCTGACCCCGACCGACCGGGTCAGGTTCTCGTCCCGGGCGGCCAACAGCTCCCGCCACATCGGGATGCTGTCGGTGGGCGACGGCGGCCAGTGGATCAACCAGAGGTCCACCTGGTCGAGACCGAGCGCCTCCAGGCTGGCCTCCAGCGTCTCCCGCTCCCGGCCCACCCGGTTCGGCGGAACCTTGGTGGTGATGAAGACGTCCTCCCGGCGCAGCCCGCTCTCCTTCACCGCCCGGCCGACCTCCCGCTCGTTGCCGTACATGGTGGCGGTGTCGAGGTGCCGGTAGCCGGTGTCGAGCGCGGCCAGCACCGCGTCGTAGCCGGCCTGGCCGGTGGCCTTCCAGGTGCCGAACCCGAGCAAGGGCATCCGCACGTCACCGGGGAGCAGGACGGTGGGCTGGTCGGTGAGGTCCATGAGGACCGTTCTACCCCGCCGCGGACCCGGCCGGCGAGTGAACCGGACACTCCGGTGTCCAGCGCAACCGTCCGGTTTGCCGGAGAATGCGGGTGTGACGGACCGGCTGGAGGAGTACCGGCGCCGCCGGGACGCGGCCCGCACGCCCGAGCCGGTGCCGGAGCGGAGCCCGACCGCGGCCGGCCCCGACGACGGCAACGCCCGCTTCGTCATCCAGCAGCACCACGCCCGCAGCCTGCACTGGGACCTGCGGCTGGAGCACGACGGAGTGCTGGCCTCCTGGGCGGTGCCGCGTGGCCTGCCCCGCGACCCGGGCCGCAACCACCTCGCCGTGCACACCGAGGACCACCCGATGGAGTACCTCGACTTCTCCGGTGAGATCCCCGCCGGCGAGTACGGCGGTGGCCGGATGGTCATCCACGACCGGGGCACCTACCACTGCGAGAAGTGGCGCGACGACGAGGTGATCGTGACGCTCTCCGGTGAGCGGACCGCCGGCCGCTACGCGCTCTTCGCGACCGGCGGGCGGGACTGGATGGTCCGGCGCACCGACCCGGCTCCGCCCGGCTGGATGCCGATGCCCGAATTGGTCCGCCCGATGCACCCCACGCCCGCCGCCGGGCTCCCCCGGGACGGCGCCGCGTGGGGGTACGAGCTGCGCTGGGATGGGGTCCGGGCGATGGCGTACGTCTCCGGCGGCCGGCTCCGGCTGCTCTCCGAGACCGACGAGGAGATCACCGCCGGGTACCCGTGGTTGCGCGCGCTGGCCGAGGCGCTGGCGCCGACGGAGGCGGTGTTGGACGGGGTACTGGTCCGCATCGACGGCGCCGGCCGGGTCCGCCCGGCCCGTCCGGCCAGCGGCGGTCGGGTTCCGGCGGGCGCCCAGTACCTGCTCGTCGACCTGCTGTGGTTGGAGGGCGTGAGCAGCGTCGACGTGCCGTACGCGCAACGCCGGGAGCTGCTCGATGGGCTGGCATTGACCGGTACGCACTGGCAGACTCCGCCGTGGTTTCCGGGCGCCGGCGACGAGGCGCTGCGCACCGGGCGGGAGCAGGGCCTGCCCGGCGTGATCGCCAAGCGGCTGGACTCGGTCTACGAGCCGGGCCGGGGCAGCCGACGCTGGCTGAGCATCGACGCGGTCTGACGGCGAGGAGCGACGTGTACCTGACCCACCTGGACTGCCCGCGCTGCGGCCGGGAGTACGACGCCGACCGGTTGCAGAACCTCTGCGAGTGCGGCTCCCCGCTGCTGGCCCGCTACGACCTGCCGGCGGTGGCGAAGGCGGTCACGCCGGAGCGCTTCCCGCTGCGCCCGGCCGACCTGTGGCGTTACCGGGAGCTGCTGCCGGTCGCCGACCCGCGACACATCACCACGCTCGGCGAGGGCTGGACGCCGCTGCTGCGCGCGCCCGCGTACGGCGCCGAGATCGGCATCACGGACCTGATGGTCAAGGACGAGGGGTTGATCCCGACCGGCTCGTTCAAGGCGCGGGGCGCGGCGGTCGGCGTGAGCCGGGCCCGCGAGCTGGGCGTCGAGCGCATCGCGATGCCCACCAACGGCAACGCCGGCTCGGCCTGGGCGACGTACGCGGCGCGGGCCGGGATGGGTGCCACCATCGTCATGCCGCTGGCGGCGCCGACCATCTGCCGGAACGAGTGCGTTGCCGCCGGGGCCGACCTGCGCCTCGTCGACGGGCTGATCAGCGACGCCGGCCGGCGGGTGGCCGAGCTGATCGCCGAGTCCGCTGGCGCGATCTTCGACGCCGGCACGCTGCGCGAGCCCTACCGGCTGGAGGGCAAGAAGACGATGGGGTACGAGATCGTCGAGCAGCTCGGCTGGCAGGTGCCCGACGTGATCATCTACCCGACGGGCGGCGGGGTCGGTCTGATCGGCATCCACAAGGCGCTGCACGAGATGCGCGAGCTGGGTTGGATCGGCGACAAGCTGCCCCGGCTGGTGGCCGTGCAGTCGAGCGGTTGCGCGCCGATCGTGCGGGCCTTCGCCGCCGGCGACGAGCGGGCCGAGCCGTGGGCCGACGCGCACACCGTGGCGTTCGGCATCACCGTGCCGGCGCCCCTGGGCGACGAGCTGATCCTGGGCGCGCTGCGGGCGTCCGCCGGCACCGCGGTCGCCGTCGACGACGCGGACATCCTGGCCGACCTGCGGGACTTCGCCACCCGGGAGGGGCTGCTGCTCTGCCCGGAGGGCGCGGCCTGCCTGACCGCGGCGCGGCAACTGCGCGCCGGCGGGTGGATCCGGGCCGGTGAGCGGGTCGTGGTGCTCAACACCGGCGCCGGGCTGAAGTATTCGGAGACCGTCGACGTCTCCGGCGTACCCGTGCTGGCCTGAGACGGGCGGGTGCCCCGCGGACCGTGCGGTCCGCGGGGTGCCCTCCGGCCGGCCTACTGGTAGGTGATGTCGGACGGTGCGTAGAGGCAGTTGACACCGTCGGCGCCCTCGCCGATCTCGGTCGGCTCGTCGCCCTTCGGCACGCCGCGGTACTTGACGCAGATCGAGGTGTCCCGGTCCGGGTCGTCGACGATCGTGATCCGGCTGAACCGGGCGGTGTCGCCCCAGTTGGTGTTGATGCCGGCGATCGCGTCGGTGTCCCGGACGACCACGTTGTCGATCACTACGTGCCGCTGATACGAGGTGGAGCAGTTGCCGCAGGCCCGGTAGAGCTTCCCGGCGTTCTCCACCCGGAAGTTCTTGATGTAGACGGTGCCCGAGCCGTTGTGCTGGAAGACCTTGTCGCTGGCGGACCGGGCGCCGCCTCCGTCGACGGTGTACGTGGTGCCGCCGCGGAAGGTGGCGGCGTCCTCGCCCACGTCCTCCCACCAGACGTTGATCAGGGTGCAGTTGCCCTCGCAGTGCACGCCGTCACCGGCCGGCGCACCGATGACCACGTTGCGCAGGGTGGCACCGGCGGCCAGCTCGAACATCGGGTCCTGGCTCTCGCTCTGCCCGCCGTCGCCGATGCCGTAGTAGCGCTTGAGCCCGCCGTCGAAGGTGCCGGAGACCGGGATCGTCGCGTCCACCTTCTGGCTGCCGGTGGGCGTCGGCCAGCCTGCCGGCGGTGGGGTGGTCGGGCCCGGCGTGGTGGGTGGCGGGGTGCTCGGCGGCGGGGTGGTCGGAGTGCCGCCACCGGCCGAGTCGACAGCCACGTCGTCGAAGCTGCCACTGGCGTACGCGGTGACCAGGCCGATCCGGCCGGCGCCGGCCAGACTGTTGCTGCCGGCGGCGATCTGGGTGCCGTTGACGAAGCCCCGGATGGTGCTGCCGCTGGTCTCGATGCGCAGGGTGTACCAGGTGCCGGTGCCGATGCCGAGTGACGCGGAGCCGATCGCGGTGATGGCACTGCCGTTGACGGCCTGGAGCTCGGCCCGACCGGAGCCGAGCAGGGCCAGCCGGTACATCTTGGTGCTGCTGGTGGACCGTGCGGCCAGCCCGACCAGGGCGCTGGACGAGCCGAAGCTCACCGGCTTGACCCGGGCCTGCACGGCGTAGTCGGTCCAGCTGGTCTGGCCGGCGAACTGCCGGGCCAGTTCGCTGCCGGCGTTGGACTGGTTGAACACGCCCGAGCCGTCGACGGCCCAGGTGCCGCCGGACTTGGACCAGCCGGAGGCGTTGCCGTCGTTGAAGTCGTCGGTGAAGACGGTGGCCGCGAAGGCCGAGGTCATGCCGGCCGCGAGGGCTGCCGCGGTCGCGCCGGCGCCCACCGCGAGCAGCAGTGGTCGTCGGCCGGGGAGTCGTCTCTTCTGCACAGTTGTCCTCCTTGACGCATGTGGTGGCGATCCCCCGGCCGTCCGTGCGAGGACGTGTTGGCACCGCGTGATGCCACGACCTGGGATCGGTGCGCCCCGTCGGATGCCCGGTTTCCAGAGCGGGGTGAAGCGGGATCAAAGCCTGGGGAAAGGGCTTTCCCGTCTTTTTGAGGCTAGGACCGCGTACGCATCAGCGTCAATGCCTGGCGCTTGCAGGTCTGTTGCAGGATTCACCGCACGGCAACGCGGCACGTCGCGGTCAGTTCCCGGCGGCGTACCCCGGTCAGTAGCTGTCCGGCTCGGTCAGCCGCCAGGCCGCGTTGATCAGGCCGATGTGCGACAGCGCCTGCGGGGTGTTGCCGAGCTGTGCACCGGTGACCAGGTCGATCTGCTCGCTGAACAGACCCACATCGTTCGCGTGCCCCACCACCTGCTCGAACAACTCCTCGGCCCGTCGGCGCTCGCCGGTCATCACCAGGCACTCCACCAGCCAGAACGAGCAGAGCAGGAAGCCCGCGGGGTCGTCCGTCCAGCGCCGGACCAGCCCGTTCTCGGTGCCGAGTTCCCGCTCCACCGCAGCGATGGTGGAGCGCATCCGGGGGTCGGTGGCCGGCAGGAAGTGCGCCACCGGCATGAAGAGTGCCGAGGCGTCCATCTCGGCCGAGCCGAACGCGCCGGTGAACGCACCCAACCGGTCGTTCCAGCCCTGGCGGAGCACCTCACCGCGGATCTCGTCGCGGATTGCGGCCCAGCGATGTGGATCGGCCCGCTCGCCGAGCCGGTCGGCGAGCCGCACCGCCCGGTCCATCGTCAGCCAGCAGAGCACCTTCGAGGAGAGGTAGTGCCGTTCCCTGTCCCGGGTCTCCCACATGCCCCGGTCGGGCAGGTGCCAGGTGCTCGCCACCTGCTCGGTCAGGCCGAGCACCATCTCCCGCAACTCCCCGTCGAACGTCGTGCCCAGGTAGTCGCGCAGCCGCCAGACCGCCGACATCACCTCGCCCGGCACGTCGAGCTGCCGCTGCCGCCAGGCGTCGTTGCCGATCCGGACCGGCGCGCTGCCTGCGTGGCCACGCAGGTGCGTGCACTCGTGCTCGCTGAGGTCCCGCTCCCCCCGCAGCCCGAACAGCACCGGCACCGGATCGTCGCCGATCCGGCCGATCGAGCGCGACACCCAGGCGAACAGCCGGGCCGCCTCGGTGGGGCAGGCCGCCACCCAGAGGGCGCGCAAGGTCATCGAGAAGTCGCGCAGCCAGGAGTACCGGTAGTCGTAGTTGCGGTCGCCGCCGAGCCGCTCCGGCAGCGACGTGGTCAACGCCGCGGCGACCGCGCCACTGCGGGCGTACGTGAGGCCGGTCAGCACGGTCGCGCTGTGCCGGACCAGATCCCGGTACCGGCCGTCGTACCCGTGCGCATCCCGGTACGCCTCCCACGCCTGCGTCGTCTCGGCGAGCGCGGCCACCGGGTCCAGCCGAGCTGGCGGGGTGCCGTACGTCTCGCCGAACGCCACGTCCAACCCGACCACCTGGCCGGCGGAGACCTCGAACTCGTGGGTCACCCGGTCCCGGCTGGCGCGCAGCGGCAGGTCACCCGCGTGCAGCACCAGCACCACCGGACCGGCACCGGCCAGCACCCCGCCATCCGGCTGGTCATGCAGGTACGGGGTGAGCAGCCCGTACTCGGGCCGGGGCGCGAAGTCCAACTCCATCCGGACCCGACCGGACAGCCCTTCGACCACCCGGATCAGCACGGCCGGCGAGTTCTTGCCCAGTTCGTGCGCGCGGGCACCCATCTCGGCGGCGAGCGCGTCGGTGACGGCCACGCTGCCGTGCGGTGTGTGGTGCACCGTGCGCAGCACCAGCGAGTCCGGCCGGTACGCGCGCTCCACCCGGTACCCGGGCCGGCCGGCGCCAACCGGCGCCAACCGGAAGTGCCCGGCGCGCGGGTCGAGCAGCCGCCCGAACACGGACGGGCCGTCGAACCGGTCCGGACACCACCAGTCGATCGAACCGTCCCTGCCGACCAGCGCGCCGGAGCGGGAGTCCGAGAGGAACCCGTAGTCGGAGATCGCCGGCTGCTGCTCCACCCGCAGCGGGTACCCGGATCGGCCCGGATCAGACCGCCGCCAGCGGCTCCGTCAGCCGGTCGGCGGCTCGTCCTCGCCGGCCTCCTCGGCCTTGTCGGCCTCCTCCTTGGTCCGGTGCACGGCCTGGTCGGCGTGCTCCGGCGGGCCGTAGACGGTGTACAGCACCAGCGGGTTGGGGCCGGTATTGACGAAGTTGTGCTTCGTGCCCGACGGCACCACGACGAGGTCGCCCGCGACGACCTCCCGCTTCTCGCCGGCCACCCGCGCCTCGCCGGCGCCGCTGACGAAGGTCAGGATCTGGTCGATGCCCTCGTGCACCTCCTCGCCGATCTCTCCACCCGGCGGAATGGTCATGACGACCAACTGGGTGTGCTCCCCGGTCCACAGCACTCGGCGGAAGTCCGGACTCTTCTCGGCGACGGTTGCGATCGTGAAATGCTCCATGTCGCGCTCATACCCGGTTCGGGGGCGCGCCACGCCGGGACGCGCAGATGGTGGAATTCCCCACGCTGGGCAGGTTTGGATCTGCCCCGGCCGGGGATCGACAGGTTGACCGGTGCACGCGGCCGGTCGAGCCAGGTCCCCGCCGGCGTACCGCCGAACGGCTGCGGTGGTGGGAGACGGCCAGAGCGCGGCGACGTTCCGACCTCGGTCGAAGCGGCGCCGTGCGCTCGTTTGTGCGCCCCGGCCGGCTGGTCAGCCGTCGCGGTGCAGCCAGGCGAGCAGGTCCGGCGGCGCGAGGGCGGCCGTTCGCGCCCGGTAGCGCGCCTGCCCGGCCGGGTCCAGCAGATCCCGCCCCTGCCCCGAGCCACCTTGGCGAAAGAAGGCCCGGCGGTCGCGCAGCACGCCGAGCGTGTCCGGGGCGAGCTGGTCGGCGCGCTCCTGCATCCGGCCGAAGGTGGCCGCCTCGACCAGCTCGGGCCAGCGCTCGGCAGGCACCGTGAGGCCCCACCGGTCGGCGAGGCGACGCATCTGGCCGCCCAGGTCGGCCCGCAGGTCGTCGTAGTGCACCAGCTCGACGTTCGGCTCGTGCCGACGGGCCCAGGCGTCGCTCAGGTGCCACAGCACCCCGGCCAGTGAGTCCAGCTCGGTGCGCGGGTCGGCCTCCCGGTCGACCCAGCTCGGCAGCCACTGGCGTACCGGCAGACGCGCCCGGGGCGGTCCGGCCGGCGCAGGTTGACCGGTCAGCTCGGCGAGCCGCACCCGATCCAGGTTGCCGGCCTGGTGGTAGAGGGACACCGCCATGTCCAGCGGGTGCCGGGCCACCACCACGTAATGCACCCGGGGATCGAGCGGCACACCGTCCAGCGGGGTGTGCGTCTTGATGAACCGTCGGTGCGGCTGGGCGGCCAACCGGCGGTACACCTCGTCCTTCGGCTCGACCAGCCAGTCCAGCCACGGTGACAGCTGGGTCAACGGCGCCGGCAGCTCCGGGGTGCCCAGCACCAGCAGGGCACAGATCATCTGCATCCAGGTGGTGCCGCTCTTGGACCGGGTGCTGATCACGATATCGCCGTCCCGGAACGGGAAACCCGTCCAGCGCCCGCTGTCCTCGTCGTCGGATCGGTAGCGGTGGGCCGGCGTGAGCATCCGGCGAGCGTAGTCGCCGAGCCGACAGCCGAGCAGCCGATTTTGGATTGGACGGCCTGTGACATATGCGCATGCCTGGCTAGATTTGACGTATGGTGCCCGCCCACGAAGGCCGGGCGGCGGAACCTGTCTACCGCCCCATCCTCGCCAGCCGGCGCGGCGAGCTGGAAGCGTTGAGCCACCTCGACCCCGCGGCCGCCCCACTGCTCGCCCCGATCCTGGAGGTCGGCGCTGTCGATCGGTCCACGATGGACGTTCTCCGCCGGATGCCGGCCGGACTGCTGACGGCCGTCGACGTCACCGGCCTCCCGGACACTCCCGACACGGAACTGGCCCGCTGGGGCGTACCGCTGGTGCCGGTGGTCGGGCTCGCCGAGAGCGACCGGCGGCTGGTCGCGCACGGCGCGGCGGCGCGGACGTACGCCCGGCGGGCGCTGGTCCGGCTGCGTGCCGGTCAGGACCGGGCTGGGCCGGCCGCGAGCACCACCGCCGTCGAGCGGATCTGGCGGCTCACCGGGCTGGTGCCAGAGGAGTGCGACCTGCTGGTGGACGCCGGGGACGTGTGCTGCCCGGCGGACGTGCGGCTGGCCGAGCCGCGGGTACGCCGGCTGCTGGACTGGGCCCGCCGGCACTCCTGGCGGTCGGTGACGGTGGCGGCGGGCGGAATGCCGCCGACGCTGTCCCGGCTGCCCACCGACGAGCCGGTCCGGCTCGACCGCTGGGACTGGCAGCTCTGGCAGCGGCTGACCGACGCCGGGGTCGACTACGGCGACTACGGCGTCGGCCCGGCCCTGCCGGGATCGGGTGACCCCGGAGACCGGCTGCCCACCGTGCGCTACACCGCCGACGGGAGCTGGTGGGTCTACCGCTGGTCCCGCCGGGGCGGGCGGGGCGACGACCGGTTCGCCGACCTGTGCCGCACGCTCGTGTCGGCGCCGCACTGGCCGAGCACCGGCGCGGCCTTCTCCTGGGGCGACCACGAGCTGCTGCGCCGGGCTCGACGGGGTGCCGGTGCCGGCTCGGCCGCCAACTGGGCGGCATGGAGCACGTCGCACCACCTGGCGCACGTGCTGACCGCGCTGTTGCGCCCGGCCGGCGGCAGCGCCCCGGGTTCGCAGCCCAGGCCGGACCCGCCGCAGCGCGGGCGATCGCTGCGACAGCCGCGCGGCGGCGAGACCCGCCGCGCCGGTTGAGCCGGGCTGCTACTTCTCGGTGAAGCCGAACTGGATGATGCCCTCGTCGTCGACGGTGGCGTCCACCGAGGCGTCGCCGAGCAGTTCGGCGGCGTCCTCGTCGAGGAAGATCCGGGCGCCCTGGTTGTCGACCACGCGGTCGCCCTGCGCCGGCTCGGGCACCAGTTCCACGGTGAGCGATCCGGCCTCGGTGTCGGCGGCGATCCGCACCCCACCGTCCTCGGCCACGTCCTGTTGGTTGGCGAGGTCACGGATGACGAGCACGGCGTTGTCGGTCATGGTGAGCATTGGCGGAACTCCTCGTGGATTCTCGGCTCGCGGTCGGTTACCGCGCAGACCGGACAGTCGGTCCGCGTACGAGCACACGTGGGAGGCGACAGAAGGGGCGAACGGTCGTCGCCGTCGCATCGCGTCGGGGCAGCTGACGGGCCCCGTCATCACCTACGTTGCCCGCTGCCGGGCGATCCGTCAAATAGAGCTGGATCAGTCGAGAGCGGCGACCGGGGCGAGCCACGCACGAATCTCGTTGACTGCCGCGCGGCCGGCGCGGTTGGCCCCGATCGTGCTCGCAGACGGGCCGTAACCGACCAGGTGGATCCGCTCGTCGGCGGCCACCCGGGTGCCGTCCATGGTGATACCGCCGCCCGGCCCGCGCAGCCCCAGTGGGGCGAGGTGGTCGAGCGCGGCCCGGAAGCCGGTGCACCAGAGGATCACGTCGGCGGGCACGAACCGCCCGTCGGCCCAGGCCACCCCGTCGGGCGTGATCCGGTCGAAGACGGGTAGCCGGTCGAGCACACCGCGCTCGCGAAGCCGGCGTATCTCCGGGGTGACCGGCAGCCCGGTCACGCCCACCACGCTGCCCGGCGGGCGCCCGGCGCGCACCGCCACGTCCACCCGGGCCACCGCGGCCCGGCCCAGCTCGGTGCCGAACTCCTCGTCCCGGAACTCCGGCGGCCGACGGGTCACCCAGGTGGTGGCGGCCGCGACGGTGGAGACCTCAGCGAGCAGTTGCACCGCCGAGGTGCCGCCGCCGACCACCACCACCCGGCGGCCCGCGAACTCAGCCGGCCCCTGGTAGTCGGCGGTGTGCAGCTGCCGGCCCCGGAACGACGACCGGCCCGGGTAGTGCGGCCAGAACGGCCGGGTCCACGTACCGGTCGCGTTGATGAGTGCCCTCGCGGTCCACTGGTCGCCGTCGGTGTGTACGTCCAGCCGGCCGTCCGGGCGCGAGTGCACCGCGCGGACCCGCACCGGCCGCTGGACCGGCAGGTCGAAGGCCTTCTCGTACTCGGCGAAGTAGGCGCTGACCTGCTCGGCCGCCGGCCCTTGCGGGTCGGCGGGCGGGAAGGGCAGCCCGGGCAGGTCGTGGATGCCGTGCACCCGGTCCATCCGCAGGGTCGGCCAGCGATGCTGCCAGGCTCCGCCAGGGCCGTCGTCGCCGTCGAGGATGACAAAGCCGCTGCCCGGGGCGAAGCCCGTGCGGCGCAGGTGGTAGCCAGCGCTCAGGCCGGCCTGGCCAGCACCGATCACCACGACGTCGACGGAGTGGGTGTCCACGTGGGGTGCAACACCGCGGGTACCGCCGCTGTGCCCGCCGCCGCCGTCGCGCCGATCACAGACCGCCGATCCGACACGAAACCGCCTAAATTATCCCTAGGCTGGACGAATGGAAGATGCCCGCCGCGCCGCCGCCGAGTTCCTCGGCACCCTGCTGCTGGTCTTCTTCGGGGTGGGCAGCGCCGTCGCGGCGCGGGTCCAGGGCGGCGTGGTGGTGGTCGCGCTGGCCTTCGGGTTCGTCATGCTCGCCCTGGTTTACACCATCGGCCCGCTCTCCGGCAGTCACGTCAACCCAGCGGTGACGCTCGGCGTGCTGCTCTCCGGAAAGATCTCGGCGATCGGCGCGGTGGCCTACTGGATCGCGCAGTTCGCCGGCGCGACCGTGGCCGCCTTCGTGCTGTGGGCACTGACCCGCTGGGGTGACGTGGCGGACCAGTCCGGGGCGCTGGGCTCGAACGGGTACGGCGCGCACATCAACCGGGGCGGCGCGGCCGTGCTGGAGGTCGTACTGACCTTCCTCTTCGTGCTGGTCGTCCTGGTCGTGACCAGTCGTAGCGAGAATCCGGGCACCGCCGGGGCCGCCATCGGACTGGCCCTGGCCGCGACCCAGCTGGTCGGCTTGACACTGACCGGCGCCGCGGTCAACCCGGCCCGCGCCTTCGGCCCGGCGGTCTTCGAGGGCGGCGTGGCCCTGCGGCAACTCTGGGTGTTCATCGTCTTCCCCCTGCTCGGCGGGGCACTTGCCGCGCTGGTGGCACCGCTGATCATGGGGGCGCAGCGGCACTACTGGGGCGGCCACGACAAGTCGGTCGGCCGGCCGACCTAGCACGACTGGCAATAACCTTCGTCTGAGACTCTTCTCCGGCGAATACCTTCGTGGCAGCATCAGCGCATGCATCGTCGTCACTTTCCCAGGGCCCTCGCGCTGCTCGCGCTGGTCGCCACCGCGGCCACCGCCGGCGCGCCCGGCGCCACCGCCGAGTCGCCCACCCCCGCGACGACCCGACTGAACGCCACCATCGACACGATCCTCGCCGACACCCGGCTCGCCGGCGCGCAGGCCTCGGTGGTCGTGGTCGACACCAGCACGGGACAGACCCTCTACGACCGCAACGGGGACCGTCGGCTGATCCCGGCCTCCAACACCAAGCTGCTGACCTCGACCGCCGCCCTGGAACTGCTCGGCCCGGGGCACCGCTTCACCACCGACGTACGGACCACCGGCAAGCGTCGCGGCGGGCTGCTCTCCGGCAACCTGTACCTGCGCGGCGGGGGCGACCCGACCATGCTCGCGGCCGACTACGACGCGCTCGCCGCGCAGGTCGCGGCCGACGGCGTCCGGGTGGTGACCGGCACCCTGATCGCCGACGACTCCCGCTACGACCGCACCCGACTCGGCCCCGACTGGACCTGGGACGACGAGCCCTACTACTACGCCGCCCAGGTTTCCGCGCTGACGGTCGCGCCCGACACCGACTACGACGCGGGCACCGTGATCGTGCACGCCGCCCCGGCCGGCCGGGCCGGCGCCCCGCCCGTGGTCAGCACCACCCCACCCACCGATTACGTCCGGATCGACAACCGGGCCGAGACGGTCGCGGACGGCGAGACCTCGATCTCGATCGAGCGCGAGCACGGCGGCAACACCATCGTGGTGAGCGGACAGATCGCGGTCGGCGATGCGCCGGCCAGCGACTGGGTGACCGTCTGGGAGCCCAGCGGCTACGCGGCCGACGTGTTCCGGGCGGCGCTGCACCGGCACGGCGTCCGGGTGCTCGGCCGGACCGTTCTCGGCCAGCCCACCCCCGAGGCGGCCCACCCGGTGGCCCGGCACGACTCGATGACCCTGGGCGAGCTGATGACGCCGTTCCTCAAGCTCTCCAACAACGGGCACGCCGAGGTGTTGACCAAGGAGATCGGCAGGGTGCTCTCCGGTTCGGGCACCTGGTCGGCGGGGCTCACCGCGATCAGCGAGTACGTCGCCGACACCGGGATGGACACCGGCAAGCTGCGCCAGCGCGACGGATCGGGCCTGTCCCGGCGCAACCTGGTGCCGGCGACGGAGTTCGTCGACCTGTTGGCCGCTGTCCGGGCCGAACCCTGGTTCGCCACCTGGTACGCGGCGCTGCCGATCGCCGGGCAACCCGAACGGTTCGTCGGCGGCACCCTGCGCAGCCGGATGGCCGGCACCCCGGCCGCGGGCAACGTGCACGCCAAGACCGGCAGCCTGACCGGAGTCTCCGGCCTGTCCGGCTACGTCACCAGCGCGGACGGCCGGCTGTTGGCGTTCTCGATCCTGCTGAACAACTACCTGACGGCGTCGGTCAAAGCGCTGGAGGATCAGATCGCCGTGGCGCTGGCCGGGTACCGCGAGGACGGCTCGACCGCGGCGCGGACGGCAGTGCCGTCGGTGCCGGAGACGCCCCGGACCCCGGAGGGTGTGGAGTGCTCCTGGGTCAAGCCGATCACCTGCTGAACGGCGCGGCGCGTACCCCAGCCGCCGGTCAGGCCGGACGGTCCGGCACGGGGACCACCGCCGTCGGATCGCCGCGCTCGATGAGCGCGGCGATCTCGGCGGCCCGCAGGCCGCGCAGCGCCAGCACCCGGGTGCCCCAGCGGTGCAGCCGGCATGGGTGCGGGCTGGCGTCGTTGCGGCAGACCATCCCGCCGGACCACCGCCGGGGCGCGTGCACCACCACCGCTCGCACCGCGAACTGGGCGTCCTCGCCCGTCACGTACGGCGGCAGGGGGATGTCGCGGAGCACCTCTCCGGACGCTTCACCGGCGCCGGACGAGGCGGCGGGACGGACGCGGTGGGCGGTACGGGCGCTCATCTGCGCTGCCTCCACACTGGATGGTCGGACGAGGACAGCAGAAAGTTACGTCCCCCTCGACCCCGCCCGACGGACAAACTGTCCCGCAGTTTGAGCGCGACAACAGACGCCAGGTCAGACCCGTTCCAGCACCACCACCGGGATCTCCCGGTCGGTCTTGGCCTGGTAGTCGTCGTACGCCGGCCAGATGGCCGCCATCGTGGACCACATCCGCGGCTTCTCCTCCGGCGTCGCGGTGCGGGCCCGCGCGGTGAACGTCTCCCCACCGACCTGCACCTCGACCTGCGGCTCCGCCAGCAGGTTGAGGAACCAGGCCGGGTGCTTCGGGGCACCGCCCTGCGACCCGACCACCAGGTAGCCGTCACCGTCCCGGCCGTAGATCAACGCGGTGCGCCGCAGCTTGCCGCTGTGCCGACCTCGGGTGGTCAGCAGCAGCGTGTAGACGCCTGGCCGCCACTCGTGCCCCTCGGCGCCGCCGGTCTCGACGTACCGCTGAATGTGCTCGGCGACCCAGCCCTGAGGGCTGTCCACCACCTGCTCGCTGGCCGTCATCGGCGCTCCCTACGGATCGGTGGCACTCGCGCCCAGGCTACTGCCGCCAGCCGCTCCCGGCAGGGCGAACGCCGTGCTGACGGCGGCCGGTCAGCGCACCGCCACGGCCTGGAGGCCGACGTTGCCGCAGTGCTCCGTGAAGACCTTCTCGACGGTCCAGGTCAGCACCAGACGGGCGCCCTTCGGCAGCCGGAACCGGATCGTGAACTGGGCGCTTCGGCTGGTGTACGGGTCCTCCAGCCGCACGGTGCTGGTCGGCCCACCGGTGGACAACCGCGCGTCCAACCGGCCGCGGGCCATCCAGGTCCCGGCATAGAGCTGGACCGTGCGTGGCTCGCCACTGCCGGCGACGGCGAGGCTGAACCCGTTGCCGGCCCCGCAGGTGTAGACGCCATTCGCGCTGCCGCTCACCGACCGCTCCGGCGTGCCGTCGGACCAGCGGACGGTTTCCTGGTTGCCGTCCCAGCCGACCCGGGTGCCGACGCCACCCCCGTCGATGATCTCCCCGGAACCGGCGCGCTTGCGGACCGTCGATTTGCCGCCGCTCAGCCCCCAGTGCATCCAGTCCCTGGTGCCCACGGCGGTGAGGTTGACCTCGGCGGGTATCTCACCCTGGCTCACCGACAGCGTCGATCCCGCTGCCGGTGGTGGCGCCGGCGGGACCGACGCACTGACCGACGGCGTCGGGTCGGGCGACGGTGGACGCTGCCGGGGACGCAGGCCAGGCGTCGCCGGCCCGGTCTCGGTGGTGCGCCCCTCGGCACCCGGGAAGCCGGTGGAACGGGCGACGGCTCCGGCGTGTACGCCGTCCGGGCGACCTGCCTGCTCGTCGCCGGCCTCCGGCTCGGATCGCGTGCCGAGGTACGTGACCAGGACCACCAGGCAGACGAGCACGGCGAGCCCTTCCACCGCCCAGAACCGACGTCGCCGGGCACGGGCGAGGCGGCGCAGCGCGCTGCGGGTCTGCCTGATGGTGACGACGCGCGGTCGATGCGCCGGTAGGTCGGAGGACTCGTCCCCGGCCCGCGAATTCGCCCGCGTGCGGTCTTCGTCCGCCACCGACCCCTCCAACTCCGCCGCCCGGCCGTCATCGACCCGTGCGGATCGCACCGTCCACTGTGGGCCTTCTCACGTCTGCGCCGATGTGATCGACACGCTAGATCCGGACGGGCGGGCGTGTCCAGCCGTTACCGGAAGTATCGGACGCACGGGCACGCTCGGACGGGGACGTCGGTCGCCGCGAGCACCCCTCGCGTCAGCCGATTTGGAAGCCGAGCGCCTGCGCGATGATCACGGCCTGCTCGCCGTCGATGATGGCACCGGCCCGCTCGACCACCGTCGGGTCGAGCCCGGTCAGGTCGCTGCCGCGCAGGTCGGCGCCGCCCAGCCGGGAGCTGTGCAGCTGCGCGCCGGAGAGGTCCACGCTGCTCAGCGTGGCGCCGGTCAGGTTGGCGCCGGTCAGGTCGGCCTCGCGCATCCGCACATCGGTGAGCCGGACGCCGCGCAGGTCCGCGCCGGGCAGCGCGACGAAGGACCAGTCGCCGCCGGAGACCGTCAGCGGACGCAGGTCGCACTGGGTGAAGGTGCTGCCGACCATCTTGCAACCGGTGAACTCGGCCTCGAAGAAGTTGCACCGCTTGAAGGTGCAGCGAGTGAAGGCGGAGTCGACGTGCCGGGAGGCGTTGAACAACACGTTGCCGAACGTGCAGCCGGTGAAGACCGCGCCGCGGCTCACCGCCTCGGTGAGGTCCACGTGGAAGAACTCGCAGCCCACGAAGTGCCGGTCGGTCAACTCCTCGCCGTACCAGTCCTCGTGGCGGAAGGTCACGTCCTCGGTCAGCTCCGGCATCCGACCAGGCTAGTGCCGGCCACCGACCACCGGACGACGGGTCCAGGGCAGCCCCTTCCGGTACCGGCGAACCGACTAGTAGTTTCGGCGACGTGAGTGTGGCGCGGAGCAAGGACCCCGATCAGATCGGCTTCGACCCGGCGCGGCTGGCGCGGATCGACGAACACTTCGGCGGGTACGTCGACGCCGGCCGGCTGGCCGGCTGGCAGGTGGTGGTCACCCGCCGCGGCGAGGTGGCGCACTCCTCGACGTACGGGCTGCGGGACCGGGAGTCGGGTGCTCCGGTCGAGGCCGACACTCTCTGGCGGATCTATTCGATGACCAAGCCGGTCACCTCGGTCGCGGCGATGATGCTGTGGGAAGAGGGCCGGTTCGAGCTGACCGACGAGATCAGCCGCTGGCTGCCGGAGTTCGCCGACCTGCGGGTCTACTCGAAGGGGTCGACGCTCAAGCCGTACACCGTGCCGGCGATCGAGCCGATTCGGGTCTGGCACCTGCTCACCCACACCGCCGGCCTGACGTACGGCTTCATGCAGACCTCGGTGGTCGACGGGCTCTACCGGGCCGCCGGCTACGACCTGTACCCGCCAGCGGACGTCGACCTGGCCGGTGCCTGCGCGGCGTTCGGCGAGCTGCCGCTGCTGTTCCAGCCCGGCACCGCCTGGGGCTACTCGGTCGCCACCGACGTGCTCGGCCGGCTGGTCGAGGTGGTCTCGGGGCAGAGCCTCGACGCGTTCTTCGCCGACCGGATCTTCGGCCCGCTGGGCATGACCGACACCCGGTGGTGGGTCGAGGGCGACGAGGCCGAGCGGCTGGCGGCGCTCTACGCACCGGACCCGCGCAGCGGCCAGGCGGTCCGCTACGACAGGCTCGGCTCGCTCGCGTACCGCAAGCCGGTGTTGCACTCCGGCGGCGGCGGCCTGATCTCCAGCGCCGCCGACTACCACCGCTTCGCACAGATGCTGCTGCGCGGCGGCGAGCTGGACGGGGTCCGCCTGCTCGGGCCGCGCACGGTGCGCTTCATGACCCGCAACCACCTGCCCGAGGGTCAGGACCTGGGCACCCTGTCCACCGGCGGCTTCGCCGAGACGACCCTGGACGGGGTCGGCTTCGGCCTCGGCTTCGCGGTGATCGACGACCCGATCCCCAGCCGGGTGCCGAGCAGTGTCGGCGAGTACTACTGGGGCGGGGTGGCCAGCACCGCGTTCTGGGTGGACCCATCCGAGGAGATCACCGCGCTCCTCTTCACCCAGCTGATGCCGTCGAGCACGTACCCGTTGCGCTCCCAACTGCGCCAGCTCGTCTACTCCGCCCTGGTCGCCTGACCCGACGCGGCCGGCGCTGCGGGCCGCAGCCGTGCAACCAGGGAGGGCAGTGCTCGCTGCGGCCCGCCGCCCGCACGGGCGACGGACCGCAGCGTTGACTCAGCCCAGCTGCTGTGGCTGGATCGCCCGCACCTTCGCCGCACGGGTCGCCGACAGGTTCGAGATCAGGTACGCCCGCACGGTCCCGTCGGGGAACACCGCCCACAGGTCGGCCACGCCGTCGGCGTTCAGGTCGGCGGCGGTGAGGCTGCTGATCGCGACGCCGGTGTTCCAGCCGGAGGCGAGCCGGTACGGCGTGTAGGCCAACACGCCGGTCCCGTCGCCGTTGTCGGTCATGGTGACGCCCTGCCAGAGAAAGAGGTCACCGGTGGAGGCGTTGCGCAGCACCAGCGCCGCACCCGAGGTCAGTTCGGTGCTGGCCAGGGTCCAGTTCTCCCAGTCGCTGCCGCCGGTGGGAGTGGCGTTGGTCAGCGCCAACCGGGGGAAGTAGGCGCCGGGCGCCCAGAGGTTCGGGTAGTAGGCCGGCCGGTAGCCGTTCGTCGCGTCGCCCCCGATGCCGAGCAGGTCCGGAATGCCGGTGTCGACGCCGTCCGCCGCGTACCCGTTGACGATCTGGATCGGGGCGTTGCCGTACTCGTCGATGAGACTGTTGGCGTCGATGCTGGCGTTGTTACCGCTGATGTAGGGGTTGGGCATGGTGCCGTCACCGGCACCCGCCATGACGCTGGCGTGGCCGGCGTTGATGCCCGGGTAGTAGGCCAGGAAGTCCTGGTTCGCCGTGCCGAAGAAGCGGCCGGTGATCACCTGGGCGCCGTCGAAGTCGGCCGGCGAGTTCGTGCCGGTGACTCCGTTGCCGTAGACCCCGATGTTCACCGCCGGAACCCTCACCCGGCCGGTGCCCACGCCGGTGGTCGCGTTGACCCGACCGAGCGCCGCCCACACGCCCACGTCGAGCCCGGCGGTGCCGCCGATGGTCACCAGGTCCGGTACGCCGTCGCCGTTGAGGTCCTTGTCGACCGGGCCGACGACGGCCGGAGTCGGGGCGCTGGTCGGCGCGGCCTGGGCTGGGAGCGCCGGCGCCACGACGGTGAGGGCCAGCGTGACCGGCGCCGCCCAGGCGAGCAGCCGGCGACGGGTGGAGAGGTGGTTCATGAATCTCCCGGGGGGGGTCGGTGGATCTTGTACGGCTCACCGTATTCGATAGATGCCAGCCCTTTGGTCCGCCGAACATGGCGGCCGGGTTCGTCGTTACGGCATCTCCCGGGCGGCGTGCTCCCTAGCCTGGAGGCGGACAGCCGGAGGCGGGAGGCGATCGTGAGCACCATCGTCGTGTTTGGCGCGGGCGGCACCGCTGGTTCGCGGGTCACCGCCGAGGCGATCGGCCGGGGGCACCGGGTGATCGCGGCGGTCCGTCGCCCGGAGGCCACCTCGTACCTGCCCGCCGGGGTACGGGTCGTGACCGGGGACGCCACCAGTGAGCGGAGCGTCCGGGAGGTCGCGCCGGACGCGGACGCGCTGGTGGTGGCGATCGGCGGCGGCGGACCCGAGCTGTGGCGGAACGCGGCGGAGAACCTGGTGACCACGCTGCGGGGGATGCCGGCCGCGCCGCGGATCATCCACCTGGGCGGCGGGTCGACCCTGCTCACCCCGCGCGGCACCCGCATCGTGGACGAGCCGGACTTTCCGGCGCAGTACCGGGACTCGGCGCTGGGCCAGGCCGACGCCCTGGACTACTACCGAACCGCCGCCGATGGGGTGACGTGGACCTACGTCTCCCCGCCACCGCTGGAGTTCCACCCCGGCGAGCGCACCGGGCACTACCGCACCGGCACCGACCAGCCGGTCACCGACGATCAGGGCCGCTCGGTGCTGACCTACGAGGACCTGGCGGTGGCGATCGTCGACGAGATCGAGCAGCCTCGGCACCAGAACGCGCGCTTCACCGCCGCGTACTGACCCGGGGCCGGCCGGTCATGGTCAGCCGGCGAGCCGCGCCGGGAAGCCGCCGGTGGCGATCGGACCCCACGCGTCGATGGTGACCCGGATCAGCGACTTGCCCTGGCGCACCATCGCCGCCCGGTAGTCGTCCCAGTCCGGGTGCTCGCCGGAGATGCACCGGAAGTACTCGACCAGCGGCTCCAGCGCTCCGGGCAGGTCCAGCACCTCGGCAGTGCCGTCGAGCTGCACCCAGGGCCCGTTCCAGTCGTCGGAGAGCACGCAGGCCGAGACCCGGGGGTCGCGGCGGATGTTGGTCGCCTTGGCCCGCTCGGGGTAGGTGGAGACGACCAGCCGGCCCTGGCCGTCGATGCCGGCGGAGACCGGGGAGGACTGCGGGCGGCCGTCGGCCCGGGTGGTCATCAGTACGACGCGGTGTCGCGGCCGAAGGAAGTCGAGCAGGGTGTCCCGGTCGACCCGGGTGTTCTTCGCGATGCTGGGCGCCATCACTTGTTCCTACCAGGGCGGCGGCCGATCGGTGGCGGCGGGTCAGCTGGGCCGGGTGACGGCGCGGTGCACCACCTGGGCGGGCACCCGGGGCCGGCCGGACGGGCGCCAGGCCCGGCCGTTGGCGTAGATAACCCGGAAACCGAGGTACGAGGCGAGCGGCGCCCAGTGCGCCGAGCCCATTCGCAGCTCGGCGGCATTGTGTCGCTGGCCGTTGGCCAGCACGTCGAGCAGTACGGTTTCGAAGGCCGCTGATTCGACCCAGTCGACTTCCCGGGTAAAACCGCAGATCAGCGCGGCGCCGGTGACCTCCAGAAACTCGCGCAGCACCGCGTCGGAGGCGCGCAGCACCGAACAACTGCCGAAATAGAGTCGGCGCCCTTCGGCGCGGCCGGCCATCAGCTCGGCCACCTCGTTCAACTCCACCGACTGCCAGTCGGTGAGGCAGAGCCGGCTCGGCTCGCCGTGCATGGCGAAGAAGCCGACCCGGTGGTCGGCGTACTGCTTGAGCAGCCAGCGGTCCAGAAAATAGAACAGCTCGTCGCGGGTCGCCGCGTCCTTGTGGATGAAACGGATCTTGCCCAGCCGTTCCAGCAGCTCAAGGGTGGGCAGCACGGAACCCCGCTCGTTGAGGTCGCGGTGCCACTGCCCCTCGACACAGAAGACGCCACCGCGTGCCACGTGCACCTCCGCCAGTCCGCCGCCCGGGGCTGACGTTACCGCCCGAGTACGACAGGGGAACATCACCCTCGGTGTGGCCAATCGCGACGTTCGGTGTGGTTAGCCCGTGCGCGGGGCAATCGGGGTGAATGGCTGTTTCACAAATCAGCCCAATTCCCAGCCGGGACCCAGGTAACGCGAATCGTGAGGACATTTCTCGTTAATTGCCGCCAACGGCACTGATCAGTGCGAGGGTGGAAATCACGGGACGTCCCGGTCGATGTCCCGAAGCCCACCCCATTCGCTCTCCTATCGGGAGGACTTCTGTGCGTGTAAACACCTTGAAGCGGGCTGCCGTCGCATTCGCCCTGGCGCTGCCCGGGGCAGCGATCGCCGCGGTGATCGCCGCGCCAGCGGCGCACGCGGACGGCTGCTACACCTGGAACCGCACCCTGACCCAGGGACGCTCCGGCGACGATGTCCGCCAGTTGCAGATCCGGGTCGCCGGCTGGGCCGGGAACCGGGACATCGTGGAGCTCGACGGCCGCTACGGACCGAAGACCGCCGCCGCGATCAAGCGGTTCCAGCAGGCGTACGGGCTGCGCGCCGACGGGATCGCCGGCCCGCAGACCTACGCCAAGCTGTACCAGCTCCAGGACAACGACTGCACGCCCGCGCACTTCACCTACAGCGAACTGGACGACGGGTGCGGCCGCGGCGGGTACAGCGGCGGCCCGCTGTCGGAGGCCCAGACCCGGCAGAACGCGCTGGAGACCATGTGGAAGCTGGAGGCGCTGCGCAGGAGCCTTGGCGACAAGCCGCTCAACGTGACGAGCGGGTTCCGCAGCCGGACCTGCAACAACCAGGTCGGCGGCGCGTCGGACAGCCAGCACCTGTACGGCAACGCGGCCGACGTCACCTCGCGGACGTCGTCGCTGTGCGAGGTGGCCCGTGGTGCCCGCAACAACGGCTTCAGCGGGATCTACGGGCCGGGCTACCCCGACCACGACGACCACGTGCACGTCGACTCGCGGCGGGAGAACAACAGCGACCGCAGCTCGAACACGACGAGCTGGTCCGCACCGGACTGCGGGATCGGGGCGGGCAACGACTGACCCGTACGGACAGCACGACGTCGGCCCGGCGTGGGTGGGGAAACACCCGCGTCGGGCCGACGTCCTGTCGCCCCGGGCCGGGCGGCGGAGGGGTAGTGCCGCTCAGCTCGCCCGGGGCCAGCGCGGCGCGGTGACGGGGGGAGTCACCGGCCGGCCGGGAGCGGTGGGCCGTACCCCGGGTGGGACGACCCGCGCGGCCTGGTGCCGCGCCGGCAGGCCGCCGGTACGCGGCGCCTGGGCCGGGTAGCCAGCGGGACGCGCGGGCGCCGACCCGTTCGCGGTGAACGGGAAGGGCACGTGCACGAACGGGTTGCCGTGCCGGATCAACGCTTCGATCTGGCGTTCGTTGAGCCCGTGCGTCTCCAGCACCCGTCGCCCCCAACGGTGCAGGCGACACGGGTAGGAGGCGCCGTCGTTGCGGCACAGCGGCCCGGTCGGCCACTCCTCGGCGGTGTGCACCACCACCGCCCGGACCGCGAGCCGGACATCCTCGGGGGTCAGCGGCGCCGGCATGGGCACCTCACCCAGTACCTGATCGATGGGATCCGTCGACTGCTCACCAACTCGCACGGCAGGCCTCCCGCAGTTCGGCAGCGGTACGGCGGACCCACCGCACCGACATCCTCGGGCAGTGGTACGGCCGGCATCGGACAAAGGTTCAATTCCGGTACCCCTAACCGGTGCCCCCAACCGGGAGGCTCAGACCAGGCCGGCGTCGTGCACCAGCAGGGCCACCTGGACCCGGTTGTTGAGGTCGAGGCGGGTCAGCAGCCGGGAGACGTACGCCTTCACCGTCGCCACGCTCATGAACAGCTCCCCCGCGATCTCCGCGTTGGTGCGGCCCCGGCCCAGCGCGACGGCCACCTGCCGCTCCCGCTCACTGAGCCCGGTGAGCAACCGCAGTGCCCGCTCCCGGCGCGGGTCGGGGCCGGCCGGGCCCGGGGCGGCGGCGGTCACATGGGCGATCAGCGTCCGGGTCACCGTCGGGGAGAGCGTCGCCTCGCCGGCCGCCACCCGGCGTACCGCGTGCACGATCTCCGCCGGCGGGGTGTCCTTGAGCAGGAAGCCGGCCGCCCCGGCGCGCAGCGCCCGCAGCACCTGCTCGTCGGCGTCGAAGGTGGTCAGCACCAGCACCTCCGGCGGTTGCGGCTGGGCGCGCAGCGCCTCGGTGGCGGTCAGCCCGTCCACCCGGGGCATCCGGATGTCCATCAGCACCACGTCCGGGGCGTACGCGGCCACCGCCGCCGGCACCTCGCCTCCGTCGGCCGCCTCGCCCACCACGATCAGGTCCGGCAGGCCGCCGAGGATCATCGAGAGCCCGGCCCGGACCAGCGCGTCGTCGTCCACGATCAACACCCGTACTGGCGAGGTGCCGGTAGCTGCCCCGGCCTGGCCGGGCGGCCCGGTCACGCCGGCCACGGCAGCCAGGCCGCCAGCCGGAAGTCGCCCGCGTCGTCCCGCCCGTACGCCAGCCGGCCGCCGGCCAGCGTGACCCGCTCGGTGATGCCGACCAGGCCGGTGCCAGCGCCCGGCACCTCTCCCCCCGCCGGGGCGCCCACCGGCCACCGGTTGCCGATCGCCACGGTCAGGCCGGTGCCCGGCCCGCCGGCCAGGTCCACGGTGACCGCCGCGCCGGCCGCGTGCTTGCGGGCGTTGGTCAGCCCCTCCTGCACGATCCGGTACGCGGCCCGGCCCAGCGCCGCCGGCACGTCCCCCGGCGCGACGACGCTGTCACTGACGTTGACCCGCACACCGGCCGTGCGCGACTCGTCGATCAGCGCCGGCAAATCGGCGAGGGTGGGCTGCGGAGGCTCCGGGGCGTCGCCGTCGCCCTCCGCCCGCAGCACCCCGATGACCTCCCGCAGGTCCTGCAGGGCGGCGTGCGCGCTGCCCCGGATCACCCCGGCCGCCCGGGCCACCTCGTCGGGCGGCGCGTCCGGGCGGAACTCCAGAGCGCCGGCGTGCAGGCTGAGCAGCGAGATCCGGTGAGCCAGCACGTCGTGCATCTCCCGGGCGATCCGGGTGCGTTCGAGATGGCGGGCCTGGGCCACCCGGAGCTGCTGCTCGGCCTCGGCCCGCTCGGCCCGGTCCCGCAGCGACACGATCAACTGCCGCCGGGCCCGCACGAACATCCCCCAGGACAGCACGACGAAACTGAGCACCACGCCCCACGACGCGGTGGCCCAGTACGGCATGTTCGGGTCCGGGCGCAGCAAACTGAAGACCATGTTGGTGACCAGTCCGGCGCCGGTCACCGCCACCGCGACGGCAGTCCGCCGGTGCACCACCACGGTGAAGTAGAGGATCAACAGCGGGATGGCCGCGGCCATCGAGAACAGCGTCAGCGGTGTGGTGGCCACCACCAGCCCGAGCGGCCACCGCCGACGCAGCCAGAGCAGCCCGCAGCAGGTCAGCCCGAGCAGCGCGTCCACGCCGGCCATCCAGTCGTGCGGAAGCGCGGTCGTCATCGCCGGGTCGGGCGACAGGGCGTCCGCGGTGGCGAAGAGCACCCAGACCAGGGAGAGCAGGAACGCCAGGGTGTCCACCGCCCAGTCCCGGGTGGTGCGGCGCGGTCGCCGGGTGGCCGCGTCCGGGCTGGCCGCGCCGGCCAGCGCCCCGGGCAGCAGCCAGGGGTGTTCCGGCACGGCGAGGCTGGTCACGAGGCCATGCTAGGCAGCCGACCGGCACGACGACCAGCTACCAAAGTCGAGACCGGTCGGTCGACCAAGGTAGGTGCGGCGCCGACCGGTGGCCGCAGCGGATGGCCGGGCGGCGCGGGCAGGCTCGACGACATGATCACTGTGGAGAACCTCACCAAGCGATACGGGCCGCACCCGGCCGTGGACGACGTGTCGTTCCAGTGCGAGCCGGGCACAGTCACCGGCTTCCTCGGCCCGAACGGCGCCGGCAAGTCCACCACCATGCGGATGATCTGCGGGCTCACCGCACCGACGGCCGGCCGAGCCACCGTCTCCGGTCGGTCCTACCGGGAGCTGCCCAACCCGGGGCGGGAGGTCGGGGTGCTGCTGGACGCCTCCGCCCAGCACGCCGGTCGCACCGGCCGCGAGGCGTTGACGCTGTCCGCGTACACCATGGGGTTGGACCGGCGCGAGGTCGCCGCGAAGCTCGACCTGGTCGGGTTGAACGCGGTGGCCGCCAAGCGGCGGGTACGGGCGTACTCGCTGGGCATGCGCCAGCGGCTCGGGCTGGCGCACGCGCTGCTCGGTGACCCCCGGGTGCTCATCCTCGACGAGCCGGCGAACGGCCTGGACCCGGAGGGGATCTTCTGGATGCGCGGCCTGCTGCGCGACTTCGCCGACCGGGGCGGCACCGTGCTGCTCTCCTCCCACCTGCTGCGCGAGGTGGAGGCGATCGCGGACCGGCTGGTGGTTATCGGGGGCGGCCGGATCGTGGCCCAGGGCGACAAGAACGAGCTGCTCGCTGGTGGCGGCACGCTGGTCCGGGCCCGCGACGGCGCGGCACTGCGCCGGGCGCTGGACGCGGCCGGCCTCACCGCCGCGGACGGCTCCGACGGGCTGCTCGTGCAGGCCGACGCCGAGGTGGTCGGCCAGGCCGCCGCGGACGCCGGTGTCGCGCTGGCCGAGCTGCGCCCCGCCAGCGGCGGTGGCCTGGAACAGCTCTTCCTCACCCTGACCGCCGGCGAATCCACCAAGGAGGCCGTCCGATGACCACCACCACCACCGCGCCCACCGCCGGCGCCGTCGCACCCCGGCAGCACAATCCGGTACACCGACCGTCGCTGCTCCGGCTCACCGCCGTGGAGCTGCGCAAGCTCGCCGACACCCGGGCCGGCCGCTGGCTGCTGATCACCATCGGCCTGGTCGCCGCCGCGATCGTCACCCTCCAGCTGATCTACGCCAGGGAAGCCGCACAGACCTTCGTCAACTTCTTCACGCCCTCGCTGCTGCCGATCGGGGTGCTGCTGCCGGTGCTCGGCATCCTGTCGATCACCAGCGAGTGGTCCCAGCGCACCGCCCTCACCACGTACGCGCTGGTACCCCGCCGGGAGCGGGTGGTGGCCGCGAAGCTGATCGCGGTGGTGCTGGCCGCACTCGCCTCGGTGCTGGCCAGCCTGGCCATCGCCGCCGTCGGGACGCTGGTGGCGTCGGCCACCGGCGGCGCGGGCAGCTGGCGCATCGACGGGACGCTGATCCTGAACGCGGTGATCCTCCAGGTCACCGGCGTACTGATGGGTGCCGCCTTCGGTCTGCTGCTGCTCAACCCGCCGCTGGCCATCGTCGGCTACCTGCTGCTGCCCACCCTCTGGGGAGTGCTCGGCGAGGTGGTCCGGCCCCTGCGCGGCCCGGCCAGTTGGCTGGACACCAGCCGGACCATGGAACCGTTGTTCAGCAGCGACACCATCACCGGCGAACAGTGGGGGCGGATGGCGGTGTCCCTGCTGGTCTGGATGGTCCTTCCGCTGGCCGCCGGCCTGGTCCGGACGCTCCGCCGGGAGGTGTCCTGACCATGGATGTCGCCGGCAACCGTCCGCGCACCGTGGTCAGCGGCGGCCCACTGGAGCTGGTGGTCATGTGGGGTGGCTTCCCGCTGCTCGGTGCCGCCGCTGGCGGCCTGCTCGCGCTGGCGGCGGGCTGGGTCGCCGGGCTGCCCTGGGCACCCGTGCAGTGGCTCTTCGGGCTGCTGGACCGGCTGCCCGACGCACAGGCCATCGCCGGCACGGCCGCGGTGGGTGCGCTGGCCGGTCTGGTCGTCGCCGGGAACGGCACCGCCGAACGGCTCATCGTCACCGTCGACGCGGCGCAGGTCCGGCTGCGCCGCGCCGGCAAGGACCGGACCGTCGGGCGGGCCGAGACCCGGGTGGTCTTCGTCGACGACGGGCGCCTGGTACTGCTCGACTCCGACGGCGCCGAGCTGGCCCGGGAGTCGACGGACCTGCCGGCCGACCGGCTGGCGGCGGCGTTCCGGACGCACGGATGGGGGTGGGCCGACGGCGATCCGCACCGGTCGGCGTACCGGCTGTGGGTGCCCGAGCTGCCCGGTCTGCCCACCGGAGCGGACGCCCTGCTGCGGGCACGCGACCGAGCGGTCCGGAAGGATCGCCGCGACGACGCCCGGGAACTGCGCCGGGAGTTGGGCCGGCTCGGGGTGGTCCTGCGCGACGAGGAGAAGCGGCAGTACTGGCGGCTGAACGGGCGCGCCGTCACGCCCGGGCAGCAGGAGACGACTTCTGCCGAGCGCGGGCCGGAAGGGCGGTAGCGTCTGTCCCAGGAGATCACTGGGAGCGCGCGATGACCGAGCGGCAGCCGTACCGGGTGGTGGCCCGACACCCGGGCTTCGAGCTGCGCCGGTACCCGGCCCACCTGGTGGCCGAGATGCAGGTCGAGGCGTCGTTCACCCGGGCACCGCTGGAGGCGTTCCGGCCGCTGGCCGCGTACCTCGGGGGCGCCAACCGGGCGCGGCACCCGGCCGGGCTGACGACACCGGTGATGCCGGAGGCCACCGGCACGGAGAAGATCCCGATGACCGTGCCGGTGGTCCAGGAGGAGGGCGAGCGGCCGGGCGCGTACCTGGTTCAGTTCGTCATGCCGGCCAACTCCACCGCCGCCACCCTGCCCGAGCCGGTGGACCCCCGAGTGCGGATCCGCGAGATCCCGGCGCAGCTCGCGGCGGCGATGCGTTTCTCCGGGCGGTGGACGGAGCAGGCGTTCGGGCAGCGGGCCACCGCGCTCGGCCGGGCGGTCACCGCGGCCCGGCTGCAACCCACCGGCGCCATCCGGTACGCCCGCTTCGACTCGCCGTGGAAGCCGTGGTTCCTGCGCCGCAACGAGGTCGTGCTGCCGGTGGTGGAGTGAGTCAGCGACGGTCGACCAGGGTCGGTAGGGCCAGCAGCAGCGCCATCCCCAGCCCGGAGAGCAGCCCGGCCAGCGAGAGCAGCACGTCGGAGTCGGCGGCGTTGATCGGGCTGTTGCCCGCCAGCGCCGTGAACGTCGCACCGATCGGCAGCAGCACCATCATGGCGATAGCCGCGACCACCAGCATCGGCACCGGGCCCACCAGCGCGGCGAGGCCAGCCAGCGCGTGACGTCGCCAGGCCGGTCGACCGCCCGGCCAGTCCCAGGCCAGCAGGGTGACGCCGGTGAGCAGCACCGCCCCGAGGGCGAGCTCCAGCAGGAGCCGCGGGCCGGGCGGGACGGCACGGATCAGCCCGACACCGAACGCCGCCGCGACGCCGAGAGCCGCCGCCAGCCAGAACCGGGCGCGGGCCGGAGCCGGAGCCGCCGCCAGGGCGGCGCCGATGGTCAGGGCGACCAGCAGCGCCGCCGTGGCCACCGCCGCCTGGTTCAGCTCCGGCTCGCGGTCAGTCGGCGACTCCATGCCGGCGGCCACCAGCGTCAGCACCCCGGCCACGCAGGCCGCAGCGATCAGCGCCGGCCGATCCGGACCGGCCGGCGGCGCGCCTCGCTCCCGCCACAGCAGGACCGCCGCCAACGCGCCGACGACCGCGCAACCACCCGCGGCGAGCAGTACGGTCGCCCCGTCGCCGCCCGGGTCGACCCGGTCGATCGCCACGTCGGCGGCGACCCAGAGACCGCCGAGCAGCACCGCCGGGCCGCTCCAGCTCAGACGCCCCCGGCCAGCCAGCACCAGCCCCAGTGCCACCGCGACGATCGCCGCGAACCGCAGGTCCCGCGCCCAGTAGGCGTTGTTACCCGGCAACCGCTCCGACCACGGGCCGAATGGTTCGGTCAGCGGTTGCAGCACCGTCATGCCGATCGCCCAGAGCACGACGGCGGCGGCGGACAGGAGCAGCCCGACCGGGCGCGCGGATCGCATCCGTGGACCGTAGCGGCCCGACCGCCCCCCTTGGGGCCCTCGAGAGGCGGCCGGGCCGGAACGCGGGTCATCCGGCGATGATGCCAACCGGCGATCGGGCGGGTCGGGGCCGGTCGACCTACGCTGAGCGGGTCCGCTCAGTATCCGAGGAGGAGCCCCATGACCCGCTACGTCGCCCTGCTGCGCGGGGTCAACGTCGGCACCACCCGGCTCGCGATGGCCGACCTGCGCCGGCTGGTCACCGACCTCGGGCACGACGATGTCAAGACGTACCTGCAGAGCGGCAACGTGGTGTTCGGCAGCAGCGTGCGCGACGCCGAAAAACTGGCCGGTGGGATCGAGCGGGCACTCGCCGACGAGCTGGGGCTGACCGTGCCGGTGCTGGTGCGCAGCGCCCGGGAGCTGGCGGCGGTGGCCGGCGGCAACCCGTACGCCGAGCGGGAGGACGACCCGACGAGGCTGCTGGTGGCCTTCCTGCGCAGCGGGCCGACGAAGTCGGCGGTGGGCGGGCTGACCGTCCCCGGCAGCGAGAACGTGGCGTTCACGGTCAGCGGTCGTGAGGTTTTCCTGCACTACCCCGACGGTGGCTACGGGCGGTCGAAGTTCACCAACGCGTACCTGGAGAAGAAGCTCGGCGTGGTGGGCACCACGCGGAACTGGAAGTCGGTGCGCGCCCTCGCGGACCTGGCCGCTGGCTGACCCGGCGGGGGTCGCGACGGCCACCCGCGACCGCCCCCGGGGTCGGTCAGAAGTGGTACGCGGTCTCGTACTCGGGTACCAGCACCCGGCTGCGCGGCGAGATCCGACGCACCGCGGCGATCATGTCGTCCAACCGCTGGCGGTCGGCCGGGGCGACGACCGGCGGATTCTGCAACCCGGTCTCGAAGTTGTCCCAGTGCACCGGCACCACGACCTTCGGGTAGTCCAGACCGGCCAGCAGCCGGGGCAGGTAGTCGCCCGTGGTGGTGGCGTTCTGCAGTGCCACCATGGCCACGTCCGGCGCCAGGCCGGTGAGGTTGCGCTCCGCGACGTCGCTGGCCCCGGTGAAGTAGACCGACGGGCCGCCATCGACCCGCAGCAGGTAGCCCAGCGTGTCCCCCTCCGGCAGGTCGGCGATGGTCGCCGGCTGCGCCGGCTGGCTCACCCGCACCCCCGGAAAGGCCAGCGAGTACGAGGGGTTACGGCTGTGCAGCGAGCCGACCACCTCGACGGTGTGATCGCCGAAGTCCAGCACCTCCCCGCCCTTCACCGGGCTGAGCTGCGTCGACGGCACCCCGTAGGCCAACCCCAGGTGGTACGCGGTCAGCGTGCCGAACACCCGCGCGCCGGTGCGGCCGGCGATGTACGGCACGTCCATGAAGTGGTCCCAGTGGGTGTGCGTGACCAGCACCGTCGTGGCCCGGTCGACCCGCGGGTCGATCACGTCGGTGCGCACGGTCAACGCGGTGGCCGGCTTGAACGCGCCGGTGAACAGCCCGGTGTCGATCCGGCTGAGGAACGGGTCGACCAGCACCGTCCGGTCCCTGATGTCGATGCGCCAGCCGGCCGTACCCCACCAGCGGAAGCTGACCGCGCCGCTGCGGCGGTTGGTCGGCGCGGGGTCGGCGACCGGCGGCGCGGCCTGGGCCGGGGCGGCGGAGGTGGCGGCGAGGCCGCCGGCGGAGACGAGGGCGGTGGTGGCGGCGGCGTCGCGGAGGAAGCGACGGCGGTCGAGACTGGGCATGAAGGATCTACTCCCCGTGGTCGGGCGGTTGGTCGCCACGAGCCAATCAGCGCCACTCGACGCAGGTCCAAGATCCAACACCACCCGCACCGATACGCACCCGCATATCGGGCCGGCTCAGGGACGGTGCGGCGAGGCTCGGACGAGCGAGAAATCAATCGCCGCGCAGCGCCTCGACGGCTGTCCGAGCGGCGTGCCCCATCGCCAGGTCCACGTCGATCCGGCGCGGGGTCAGCCGGTCGGCACGGGCGAAGACGGCGATGGCGTACCGGCCGCCGTCCGGATACTCGGCGACGCCGGCCTCCAGGTGCAGGCCGGGCAGGGTGCCGGTCTTGCCGGACACCCGCACGCCGGGCGGGAACCCGGCGGCCAGCCGGGTCCAGAAGATCTGCCGGGCCATCCAGGTGCGGACCATCGCGCAGGCCTCCGCCGGGCCGGCCTCGTCGCGCCAGATCAGGGTGAGCAGCCGGGTGATCTCCCGGGCGGTGCTGGACGTGGTGCGCGCCGGGTCGAAGACCCGCATGGCCCAGACCCGGTCGTCCGGCAGGGTGGGGAAGATCCGGGCGAACTCCGCCTCGGTCCGCGCGCCCACGTCGGCGAGCATCCCCTCGACCAGGTCCCGGGGGCCGCCTCGGACGCGGGTGCGCGTCAGCCCCAGCTCGGCGGCGAGCATCGGCAGCAGGTCCGGGCCGACCCGGCGCAGCAGCAGGTCGGCGGCGGTGTTGTCGGTGACCGACATGGCGAAGTACGCCAGGTCACGCAGTGACACCTCGGCGTCGTCGGTGCAGCCGGCCAGCCCCCACCCGCCGAGCCGGTCGGCGGCGGTGACCAGGACCCGTTCGGTCGGGTCCAGTTGACCGGCGACGACCTGCCGGGCGAACTCCAGCACCAGCAGGATCTTGAAGATCGAGGCGATCACCACCTGCTCGTCGGCGCGCACCCCGACCTCTCCACGGCTGCCGGCCGCACCGCTGGTGGACCCGGCGGTCAGGTCCACGGCGTCCAGGTCGACGGCGTGCAGGCTGGCGGTCACGCCCGCACTGGCGAAGATGACCTCGATGCGCTCCCCCACGTCCACCCCGGAACGGTATCCAGCAGCACGATGCCGGCGCTGGCGTAGGGTCCGGCCGTGGACCTGCTCCGGCATTTGCGGCACTTCGTGGTGGTAGCCCACGAGCTGCACTTCGGGCGTGCCGCGGAGCAACTCGGGATGGCCCAGCCGCCACTGAGCCAGTCGATCCAGCGACTGGAACGGGAGCTGACCGTCGAGCTGTTCGACCGGTCCCGCCGCCAGGTGCGGCTCACCACCGCCGGTGAGCTGCTGCTCGGCGAGGCCGAGGAGCTGCTCGCCGGTGAGGGTCGGCTGCGCAACCTGATGGGGCAGGTCCGCGCGGGTGAGCTGGGTGTCCTGCGGGCCGGGGTGCCACCGGAGACGCCCGCCGTGACGCTGCGCGCGCTGCTGGACGAACTCACCGCCCGGGCACCCGGGCTGGACGTGGAGCTGCACGAGCTGACCACCGGCGAGCAGGTGCGGATGCTCACCGAACGGAACCTGGACGTGGGGCTGGTGCATCACCCGGTGGCGGCGGACGGGCTGCGCTTCGGCACCCCGGTCGACGTACCGCTGGGGGTGCTGTTGCCGCGCACCTCGCCGCTGGCCCGCGACCGGGAGGTGACGCTCGCCGCGCTGGCCGGCCTCGACCTGGTGGCCGCGCCCCGGGCCACCGCACCCGGCTGGCACGACCACCTGCTGGCGGTGTGCCGACGGCACGGCTACCGGCCGGCCCGGGTCCGGCCGGCGCGTAACCCGGAGTTCCTCTTCGGGCTGGTGCTGGCCGGTGGCGCGGTGGCGGTGGAGCCAGCGACGGTGGCCCGTCGGGAGCCCCGGATCGCCTGGCGGCCGATCGCCGGCGCACCGCTGCCGAAACGCACCTCGGCGGCCTGGCCGGACCGCTCGGCGCACCCGGCGGCGCCGATGTTCGGGCAGCTCGCCGCCGAGGTGCTGGCCGGCGAGCCCACGCCGCCCACGCCGCCCGGCCCACCGTCGGTGCCGGCGGCGCGACCCTGGCCGGTGCTGTTCGACACGACCGGGTGAGCGGCCGGCACACGGCGTTGCGCTCGTCACCACGGGAGAAACGGTGAATCGACCTCCCGCTCGGGTATGGATGACAAGATCGACCTCCCGCTCGGGTATGGATGACAAGGTGGCGGACGTGGACGCGACTGCGCGCCCCGGATGCCTCGGACGAAGACGCGAAGGAGCCGCAGTGGCCAGCACGATTCCCGACATCAGCCTGAACGACGGCACCACCATTCCGCAGCTCGGCTTCGGGGTGTTCCAGATCGAGCCGAAGGACACCGTCGCCGCCGTGACCACGGCGCTGGAGGTGGGCTACCGGCACATCGACACCGCCGAGATGTACGGCAACGAGGCCGAGGTGGGCGAGGCCGTGCGCAGGTCCGGCCTCGACCGGGGCGCGGTCTACATCACCAGCAAGCTGAACAACGGCTTCCACCGCCCGGACGACGCCCGCAGGGCGTTCGACTCGACGTTGGCGGCGCTGAAGATGGACTACATCGACCTGTTCCTGATCCACTGGCCGCTGCCGACCCTGTACGACGGCGACTTCGTCTCCACCTGGAAGGTGCTGGAGGAGTTCCAGCGCGACGGCCGGGCCCGCTCGATCGGCGTGTCGAACTTCCAGGTGCCGCACCTGCAGCGGCTGGCCGCTGAGGCGGACGTGGTGCCGGCGGTGAACCAGATCGAGGCGCACCCGTACTTCGGCAACGAGGAGGTTCGCGCTTACGGCCGCGAGCACAACATCCTCACCGAGGCGTGGTCGCCGATCGCGCAGGGCATGGTGCTGGGCGACCCGACGGTGGTCGACATCGCCGAGCAGCTCGGCCGGACCCCGGCGCAGGTGGTGCTCCGCTGGCACGTGCAGCGCGGCGACATCATCTTCCCGAAGTCGGTCACCCCGAAGCGGATCGAGGAGAACATCCGGATCTTCGACTTCGAGCTGGACGACGCAGCGATGGAGCGGATCACCACGCTGAACAAGGGCGAGGCCGGCCGGCAGGGCGCGCACCCGGACACGTTCGCCTACCTGCCGGCGTAACACGCCGGCCGGCGACGGCGCACATAGAAAGGGGGCCCGGCCGGGCCCCCTTTCCGCGTGAAAGGACCGCGCCCGGCGATGTCGCTCCGCCGTACCATCCTGGCCCTGTTGTCGTTGCTGCTGCTCGTGCCGGCTGCCTGCTCCGCGAGCCGGGCCGCCGAGGCCCCCCGCTGGTCCGTGCCGGCGGTGTCGGCGTCACCGACCCCGCCGAAGCCGCGCCCGGCGCCGACCTCCGCCGCCGAGGTACGCAGCCGGGTGACGGGGGCGATGCTGGACCTGGACGCGGAGTTCCACCCGGAGACGGCGCAGTACACCGACGAGAACACCGACGCGTGGAAGCTGATCTCGTTGTGTAAGGCCAGCCTGCCGTCGGACCGTCAGCGCACCGCCTACCGCGAGCGGAGCTGGGACGGCGAGACCGTGTGGGTCCGGCAGTACGTGGTTGGCTACCTGAAGGTCCCCGGCCGCAAGCTCGCCGACGAGCTGCGGTCCGTCCTCGCGACGTGCAAGCAGTACGAGGTGCCCAACGACGGGCGTACCTCGACGATCGTGCGGCCCTCGCCCCCGCCGGTCCCGAACGGCCCGGACGTGATCACCTTCTGCGAGCGGCTGAAGGGGGAGGCGACCCGGCACCAGTGCACGCTCATCCTGGTACGCGGCAACTTCGTCATGGAGGTGGACGCCTCGGCGAGCGACGGCGACCTGGCGGCCGGCACCGCCCTGATCGCGAAGATCGCCCCGCTCGCGACGGCCGCCCTGGAGAAGATCGCCTGAACGCCGCCGTGGGGCGGGCGCCGCTGCTGCCGCGCCCGCCCCTCCCCCCGGATGGCGACCCCCCTGGTCAGATCCGGCCGACGGAATCCTGGTTCTGCAGCACCAGCCATCGGCCGTGCTGGTAGGTGTAGCTCACCCCGATCAGCAGCGGCACCCGGGTGCCGCTGGCCGGCACCGCGTAGACGGAGTCGAACAGCACGAAGCCGGTGCGGCAGCCCGCCACGGTCTGCTTCGCGACGCTGAACGACTGGGTCCAGGAGTCGTCGGCGAAGAACCCGCGCAGCCAGTCGACGGTGGCCCGCTTGCCGTCGAGCACCTCCCCGTCGGAGGCGAAGACGGAGGTGACGTCGGGGTGCAGCAGCGCGGCGAAGCCGTCCAGGTCGCGCCGGGCGGTGGTGTCCACGTACGCCCGGACGGCCCGGTCGAAGGAGCGCTCGCAGCCCCGGGCGGCCGCGTCGCCGGTAGTGGTGTCGCCTGGGCCGGGGGTGGCGGCCGACACCGCGGCGGGAGCCGCGGCGAGCAGGCCGGCGGTGAGCCCGACCAGGGCGATCGTGCGGCCGAGCCGGCCGGCGGGACGGGCGGAGGCAGGTGGGAGCATCGGGTTCTCCTCAGGACGAGTGGCTCTGCCGTCGCAGCCAACCCGGCCCGCCGCTCCGCCGGGTAGTGATTCGAACCAGCTCGAATGCGGACCGCGCATCGACGCCACCGCTTGTACGATCCGCGCTGTGATGGTCGCGCATCTGGACGGCCCGAGCCTCGCCCGGCTCCGGTTGGCGATCTCGCCGGCCTCGGAGGTGACGTCCTGGATGCGGGCCGCGCTCTCCCGGTTCGGGCATCCGGTGCACGGCGATCCCGGGCCGGCCGCCCGCGCCGCGCTGCGGCACCCCGACGTGGCCCTGGTCGCGGCGCTGGTGACGCCACCCGGCCGGCTCGGCTACACGCCTGACCTGCTCACGCCGAAGCCGCCGCTGGGCCCGCTCGACGCGGTCTTCGACCGGCAGTTGGCGGCCATGGCGGCGACCCCGGACGACGAGGTGACAATCCAGGTGAACGCCCGGTTCCCGGCGGACGGGATGCCGGCGCGGGTCCGCGCGGCGGTCGAGGACGGCACCCTGGCCCGGCGGGTCACCGACGGGCTGCGGCACTTCTGGCTTGCCGCGCTCGCCGAGCAGTGGCCGGCGGTGCGGGCCATGCTGGAGGCCGAACTGGCCGTCCGAGCCACCGCGATGGCGACCGCCGGGGTGGGCAGCATGCTGAACAATCTGCACCCGAAGGTCGGCTGGACCGGCAGGTCGCTGACCATCGACAGCTCGTACCGGATCACCACCGCGCTGACCGGCGCGGAGCTGGTGCTCGCGCCGTCGGCGCTGGCCTGGCCGCAGGTGTCGACCCAGCTGTGCGACGAGGGCAACGCGGTGCTGGTCTACCCGCTCGGCGTGGGGCGGGCGGAGCAGCGCCGGGCGGGCCGGCTCGATGACCTGGTCGGTGCGAGCCGAGCGGCGATCCTGGCGGACCTGGACGTGCCCCGCTCCACCGGGCAGCTCAGCGAGCGGCACCGGCTGGCCCCGGCCACCGTCTCCTACCACCTGGGGGTGCTGCTGCGCTCCGGCCTGGTGGTGCGCAGCCGCGAGCGGCACAGCGTGCTCTACCGGCGATCCGCCCACGGGGACGGGCTGGTCGGCTGCCGGTCGGGTCAGGAACCGACGCGCTCAGCGAGCCGGCGGAACACCGCCTGGGTGGGCGAGCCGGGCTCGGGGACGTAGACGATCATCCGCTGGTCGGTCTCCTGCACGTGCAGTACCCGGCACTCGAACTCCAACGGCCCCAGCTCGGGGTGCGGCACCCGCTTGACGACGGGCCGGCGTTCGGCCACGTCGTGCTCGGCCCAGAGCTGGGCGAACCGGGGCGAGGTGCCGAGCAGCTCGGTGACCAACTGCTGGACCGCCCGGTCGCCGGGGTAGCGGCCATAGGCGGCGCGCAGGTCGGCGACCGAGGCGCGGACGAACCGAATCAGGTCGGGGTCGGTCCAGTACCTGTCCTCGGCGGGCCGGCGGAACATCCAGCGGATCATGTTGCGGTCCGTGGTGGGCACGGTCGCAAGATCCCCAACGAAGTACGTGGCCAGCCGGTTCCAGGCCAGCACGTGGTACGCCGCGTCGACCAGGTACGCCGGGGTCTCGGTCATCGCGTCGAGCAGGTGCCGCAGCCCAGGGGTCACCTCCCGGCTCGGCCCGGCCGTCAGTGGTGGGCTCTCCCCCGCCACCCGGAACAGGTACTCACGCTCGTCCCGGCTGAGCAGCAGCGCCCGGGCCAGCGCGGACAGCACCTGCCGGGACGGGTGCGGGCCACGGCCCTGCTCGATGCGGATGTAGTAGTCGACCGACATGCCGGCGAGCTGGGCAACCTCCTGCCGGCGCAGGCCGGGCGTGCGACGCCGGACCCCGTCGGGGAGGCCAACCTCGGCAGGACGCAGTCGGGCCCGGCGGCTGCGCAGGAACGCCGCCAGTTCGTCACGTCGCAGGCAGTTGCGGTCCATGTCCCCAAGCTTGCCTCAGCCACCGGCGGTGAGGGTGGTACCCCTGGTCCCAGCCTCAGCCGGTCTCTCCCGCCGGCCCGGCCCGGCGGGCAGTGTCCAGGGCATGACAACGAACATGATCGCCCTGATCACCGGGGCCAACAAGGGCATCGGCCTGGCCACCGCCCGACAGCTCGGCAACCTCGGGATGACCGTGCTGGTCGGCGCGCGGGACGCCGAGCGGGGTCGGGCAGCCGAGCGGGAGCTGCGCGACGGCGGTGCGGACGCCCGGTTCGTGCCCGTGGACGTCACCGACGCCGAATCGGTGTCGGCCGCAGCGAAGCTGGTCGAGGCCGAGTACGGCCGGCTGGACGTGCTGGTCAACAACGCCGGCATCGTGCTCGGCGACGGGCAGCGGGCGCTGCCCAGCGACACCACCGTGGCGACACTGCGTCGGGTGTACGAGACGAACGTCTTCGGGGTGGTGGCGATGACCAACGCGCTGCTGCCGCTGCTGCGCCGGGCACCGGCGGCCCGGATCGTCAACGTCTCCAGCGAGGTCGGCTCCATCGCGGTGATGACCGATCCGGCGGGCGCGCTGTTCGCCTTGACCTCGGTGCCGTATCCGTCGTCGAAGGCGGCGCTGAACATGATCACCGCGATGTACGCCAAGGAGCTGCGGGACACCCCGATCAAGGTGAACGCGGCGAACCCCGGTTACTGCGCCACCGACCTCAACGGAAACAGCGGCTTCCGGACGCCGGAGCAGGGCGCCGAGGTCAGCGTGCACCTGGCGACGCTGCCGGCGGACGGGCCCAGCGGGCTGCTGTGGGGCTTCCAGATGGACGCCGGCGGCGGGTACGGGGAGCTGCCCTGGTGACGGGTTGACCTCGAGTGCGCTCCAACCGGCAGGGTGGCGGGCGGGCGCCCACCGGTAGGGCGCACGAGAGGAGATCCCATGCGGTACCGCACGATCGGCACCGACCCGGCGACCCGGCGCGAGGTCAGCGTGCTCAGCCTCGGCGCGATGCTCTTCGGCAGCGCCACCGACGAGGCCACCTCGTACGCGATCCTCGACCGGTACGTCGAGGCCGGCGGCACCTTCATCGACACGTCGGACAACTACGCGTTCTGGGTGGACGGCGGCCAGGGCGGGCAGAGCGAGGAGCTGCTCGGCCGGTGGCGGCGCAGCCGGGGCGTCGGCGCCGAGATCGTCATCGCCACCAAGGTCGGCGGCCGTCCGCTGGCTCCGGGGACCAGCTACCTGGACAACGCCGAGGGCCTGTCGGCCAAGGTGATCCGCGAGTCGGCGGAGCGCAGTCGGGACCGGCTCGGCGTGGAGCGGCTGGACCTGCTCTACGCGCACATCGAGGACCGCGTGGTGCCGCTGACGGAGACCGTGGAGGGCTTCGCCGAGCTGGTCGCCGAAGGGACGGTGGGCCTGCTGGGGGCGAGCAACCACCGGGCCTGGCGGGTCGAGCGGGCCCGTGCGCTGGCCGCCGCCGCCGGCCTGCCGGGGTACGAGGTGCTCCAGTACCACCGCAGCTACCTGCCGAACCGGACCGACCTGGCCAGCGACCTGGACCCGGACGGCGAGCCCGGCGGCGTCAGCGGCGACCTGCTGAGCTACCTGCGCGCCGAGCCCGAGCTGACCCTGGTGGCGTACTCGCCGCTGCTCAAGGGGGCGTTCACCCGGGCGGACAAGCCGCTGAGCGCGGCGTACGACCTGCCGAGCGCGCCGCGCCGGCTGGCCGCGCTGCGGGAGGTGGCCGGGCAGACCGGTGCGACGGTCAACCAGGTGGTGCTCGCCTGGTTGCTGGGCGGCGACCTGCCGTCGATCCCGCTGGTGGGCGCCTCCTCGGTGGCTCAGCTCGACGAGAGCCTGGCGGCGGTGGACCTGGAGCTGACCGCTGAGCAGCGGCACCGCCTCGACACCACCTGGTGACCGTGCCCTCGCGGTGACCGCCCCGCCGGCGTCAGCCCTCGGCCGGTGGGGCGGTCAGGTCGAGCTGCCAGTCGTTGGCGCGCATCATGTGCCCCGGCGGGTACTCGAAACCGGTCTCGCCCAGCAGGGTGAAGCCGGCCTTGCGGCAGACCGCGTTCGAGGCGGGGTT
The DNA here is from genome assembly GCF_045207365.1 of Micromonospora sp. NBC_00858. NCBI lineage: Bacteria > Bacillati > Actinomycetota > Actinomycetes > Micromonosporales > Micromonosporaceae > Micromonospora > Micromonospora sp. NBC_00858. The sequence goes on from NZ_CP108828.1 coordinate 5,140,111, forward strand.
GTCGACCGAGGGGTAGGCGTGCGCGTAGCGGCGGGTCCGCCGGGCGCGGGCCACGTCGACGACCGCGCGCACCGCGGCGGTGGCCAGCCCCTGCCCCCGGTACGCGGGCAGCACCGCCCAGCCCATCTCGTACACCGGCTGCTCACGCCACTCGCGGGCCCAGTAGCCGACGCTGCCCGCCCGCGCGCCGTCGGGCAGCACCAGGGTGAACATGCAGCCCTGCCCGCCCTCGGCGAAGTGCACGTAGCGGTCGTGCCGGGCGAGCACCTGCTCGTCGGTCTCCGGACCGCCGGTGTGTTTCCGCGTCTCCGGTGAGTTGAGCTGCCGCAGCAGGTCGAGGTCGGCCTCGTGCCACGGCTCGATGCGTACCTTTGCCATTCCTCAACTGTGTCGCAGCCGAGCGACCCGCAGGGTCGCCTGGGCAAGTCGGTCGACCCGGTCGGCAAAACCCGTGCGCGGCCCGTCCTTGGGCTCAGCGATGGGGGCCGGCGCTTCGACGGAGCTCCCGGCGTCGCGGTCGCCTGAGGGTGTGACCGACAGGTTCGCCTCGTCGATCAACGCACGGGCGCGATCCTCGACCTGCCGACGCTGCTGAGGCGACTCCCGGGCCTCCGCCCGGAGGGTCGACATGGTGAGTGACCAGGCCCGGTTGAGGCGCTGAGGATCGTCGAAGAGGCTTGTCTCCAACGGCGGCCCCGGGTCCACGTAACTGCTGGACGGCAGCACCCAGACGGCGTCGTCGACGAGATACCGATCCTCGGGCTGCCCCTCGGATTGTGGTGTGTCGGGTGTCGCCACAGGTCCTCCAGTCTCTCTCATCATCGCCATGCGAAGTCGCCAGCACCAAGGTCTTCGCGCCTTATCAGGTCATTGAAGTGCACGAGCTTGAGCGCGAACCGGTAGCTGATATAGGTCAGGTTCAACGCCGAGACGATACAGAGCGTGATCCAACGCCAGTCAGTGATTCCAACGAAGGTCAGCGGGTCGGCGATGCTCCCCCCGGCGATCGGTGCCGGTGCGTTCGGTGGCGGGGAGCTGAGATACAGCACAACCGCGATCACCGAGACCACCCCGCTGACGACGAGTGACAGACGCGCAAGCAGTGAACCACCGACCAGCGCGTCCTTGTCCGACGAGAGGCCGAACCACGAGGCGGCCACTGCCGGCAACGCGAGCATCAGGGCCGGCAGACCTCCCACTTGGGTGCCCTGCGGGCTGTTCAGGAGGTTGCCGGCAACCGCGAGCAGGAGGGTGGTGGCCAGGGCGGTGATCGCCGCGCGGCCACGGGCGCCGGGTGGGGTTTCTTTGAAGGTGGTGATCAGTTGCAGGTCTCGCAGTTTCGGCGCGGCCCGGGAATATCCCCGCATATAGACATGCACGAAGTTTTGCCCGCGCTTGCGACGAACTCGGAAATGGTGGTCGGTGACCCGGTCGTCGTCGGTCGCACTTCTCGTCTGGTCGAGCTCGTGCGCGCAGAGGTGCCTTTTGTTGTCGGGCTTCTTACCGGCCCGGTCCTCGTCGGCGGGGATCCCGACCGGTGCCCTGCCGCGCCACTGGCGAGTCAGCAGGACCCGGCAGTGCCGGCACTGCAGGTACTGCTTGATGACGTACTTGTTCGCCGGAGCGTTGACCCGCAGGTGGTAGCTCTCGGCGGTGAGCGCCAGCTCCACCGGTATCGCCACCTTGTCCGGCTTGAGACCGAGCCCGAGCCGGAGCAGCCCCCGCCAGCTCGTGGTCAGGGACGCCGGTACGAAGGTCCGCTCGTACTTGATCAGGAATCGCCCGCTGGACGCGTCAGCCGTGGAGACAACCGCGACGATCGGGTACGACCAGCTAAGGGCCGCGACGTATTTGCGGACGCGTTCCCGGCTGTCGTCGTCGGGAAATTTGATCTCCTCGAGAATGACGTCCAACCGTCGGTGCACCTGCCCGGTGTGCAGTGGCCCACGGGTCGCCACGATCTGAAGCATGGCCAGCTCGGCCGCGCGCACGGGCTCGTCCAGTGTCTTGGGCGGGGAAGGCGCATCCTTGGCGGCGAAGATCTCCATCAGGATGAGCCGAAGCCCCGCCGCAGCCAGCTTGGTGGTCTCCTCGTAGGAGAGCGTCGGCAACGAACTGCCGCCGGCCGACTGGAGCTGGAAGTTGTCCACCAGCTCGCCCTTTATCGGCTGCAGGATCGGGATGTAGAGAGCCCTTCCGCCGTCCTCGGCGTCGGGCAGCGCGAACGAGATCGACACCTGCTGCCTTACCGCCCGCTCGTCGAGGTCGACGGTTTCCGCCAGCCGAGAGCGGGAGCGGGCCGGGTCGACGATGAGCTCCACGAACATCGTGATCGCCTTGCGGTCCTGCTCGCTGAGGCGCTCGGCCGCCGACGCCTGTAGGCGCTGCAACCACGGGACGTCGGGTTGTCCCGGGCGCTGCGCCACGGTCTTCTCCTCGCCCAGACGCTGCCGCAACCTCGAGAAGATCACCCCGCCGAGGATGAGCGCCGCCGCCAGGCAGAGGGTTCGTGCGAGGCCCTCCAGCAGGTTGCCGTTGCGGACGAACCATTCGCCGTACGCATCGAGGCGGTGACGGAGCCAACCTGTGCCGCCTGCGGCGGTGACAAGAACGGCGGCCGCCCCGGCGAAGGCAATGTTCATCATCATCTTTCGTACGGAGTGCGGCTCGTCCATGACCATCACGCTCCCCGCCTTGCGACAGCGATGAGTACCCGAGGGGGTACACGCTGCTACAGCACCACGAACCATGTCGAAGTCCCGACCAAATAGGACAGCTCGCAATGTTTAGGAAGAGACTCGTGTGACGGAGAACACTGTGACCTGCCGTTGTGGGTACGCGCGCTAAATGCCGACAGATCTACACCGCTAATACTTGTTACCACACCGTGATGCGGCCTCACCGGAACGGTCACCCCTGCCTGCCCGCGCCGCCAGGAAACGTACAAACATCGGGCGTCGTAACTCAATGGAATGGCCGCAACACTGCCATCTGGCCGACTGGATGCACTGGTCAGAGGGCTGATACAGCCGGACGGCCAGCATCGGTCGTCGACTTCGGTTGGGGCATCAGGGCACCATTGGCGACAAGCAGTCCGCGCCCGCTAGATCGGATCTAGCGGGCCGCCGGACGTCCCCTCGCGCCTGACTGGTGAGAGTCCGGGAGCCGGGAGGGGAAACGATGACACCGCTCAGGATCGCCGTGATCGTCGGCAGCACCCGCGAGGGGCGGGCGGGAGACAGAGTCGCCCGCTGGTTCGTCGATCAGGCCGAGCGGCACGACGACCTCACGGTGACAGTCGTTGACCTCAGCGAGTACGACTTCCCGGCCAGCTATCCGGCCGAGCCGACCCCGTCCATCCGGGCGTTCGTCCGCGAGGTCGGCCGGGCGGACGCGTTCGTCGTGGTCACCCCCGAGTACAACCACAGCTTCCCGGCACCCTTGAAACAGGCGATCGACTACGCGTACGACGAGTGGCAGGCCAAACCGGTCGGCTTCGTGTCGTACGGCTGCCGGTCCACCGGCCTGCACGCGGTCGACCAACTGCGCACCGTCTTCACGGCGCTGCACGCGATGACGGTGCGCGACGTCGTCGGGATCGACCTGCTCGCCGGTGAACCGACGCCGCAGTGCACCGACGAGCTACGCCGGGACACCCGCGTCCTGCTCGACCAGCTCCGCTGGTGGGGTCTGGCGTTGCGCGACGGCCGCGCCGCCCGGCCGTACGCCTCCTGAAAACGTCTGACGAAAGGTAAGGATCATGAGTAGACGCACCACCGGCCTGGCCATCGAGGCCGAGGGGCTCACCCGCTCGTTCGGGGACACCCGGGCGCTGGCCGGCATCGACCTCCAGGTGCCCGCCGGCACCGTCTACGGGCTGCTCGGCCCCAACGGGGCGGGTAAGACCACCGCGGTCCGGGTGCTCGCGACGCTGCTGCGACCCGATGGCGGCAAGGCGCGGGTCTTCGGGCACGACGTGGTCACCGAGGCCGACGCCGTCCGCAGCCGGGTCAGCCTCACCGGCCAGTACGCCTCCGTCGACGAGGACCTGACCGGTACGGAGAACCTGGTGCTCCTCGCCCGCCTGCTCGGCCTGCGCAAGCCGGCAGCCCGCGACCGCGCGGCGGCCCTGCTCGCCGCGTTCGGCCTGACCGAGGCGAGCGACCGCCAGGTGAAGAAGTACTCGGGTGGGATGCGGCGGCGCATCGACATCGCCGCCAGCATCCTCAACACCCCCGACCTGCTCTTCCTCGACGAGCCGACGACCGGTCTCGACCCGCGCAGCCGCAACCAGGTGTGGGAGATCGTGCGGGCGGTGGTGGCACACGGCACCACGGTGCTGTTGACCACCCAGTACCTGGACGAGGCCGATCAGCTCGCCGGGCGGATCGCGGTCGTCGACCACGGCCGGGTGATCGCGGAGGGCACCCCGGGCGAGCTGAAGTCGTCGGTCGGCTCCGGCACCGTCCACCTGCGACTGCGGGACCCGGGGCAGCGGCCTGAGGCGGAGAAGGTGCTCCAGGCGGCACTCGGCGTACCGGTGCAGCTCGAAGCCGATCCGGTCGCGTTGGTTGCTCGGGTCGGCGAGGCCGGCAGCGACCTCGACGCCAGCGCGCAGGCCGCCCGCGCGCTTGGCGACCTGGCCCGCGCCGGCATCGTCGTCGACGACTTCTCCCTCGGCCAGCCCAGCCTGGACGAGGTCTTCCTGGCCCTGACCGACCACCCCGCCGTGCCCGCCGACGAGCGGGACGACCAGCTGGAGGCAGCCCGATGAGCGAGGCCACCACCACCACGACCGAACGGGCGCCGTCCGTCTACGTCCCGTCCGCCGAGGCGCTGGCGACCGTGCTCGCGCCCGGTGCACGACCCCCCCGGCCGAGCGCGCTGGGCGCGTCGCTGATCTTCGGCTGGCGGGCCATGCTGAAGATCAAGCACGTGCCGGAGCAGCTCTTCGACGTGACCGCGTTCCCGATCATCATGGTGCTGATGTTCACGTACCTGTTCGGCGGCGCCCTCGCCGACAGCCCGCGCGACTACCTGCAGTTCTTCCTGCCCGGCATCATGGTCACCAGCGTCGTGATGATCACCATGTACACCGGCGTCGGCCTCAACACCGACATCGAGAAGGGCATCTTCGACCGGTTCCGGACGCTGCCGGTCTGGCGGCCGGCCGCCCTGGTCGGCATGATCTTCGGCGACGTGCTGCGGTACATCCTCGCCTCCCTGGTGATCCTCGGCGTCGGGCTGGCGCTCGGGTTCCGTCCCGACGGTGGGGTGGGCGGCGTCGCCGCCGGGATCGGGCTGTTGGTGGTCTTCTCGTTCGCGTTCTCCTGGGTGTGGACGTTCTTCGGGCTGGTCCTGCGCAGCGAGAAGTCGGTGATGGGCGTCAGCATGATGGTGCTGTTCCCGTTGACGTTCCTGAGCAACGTCTTCGTCGAGCCGAGCACCATGCCCGGCTGGCTCCAGGCGTTCGTGAACGTCAACCCGGTGACGCAGCTGGTGGCCGCGGTGCGCGCGGCCATGTCCGGCTCGTCGGATGCGTCGGCCACGATGTGGTTGCTGGTGTGGAGCGTCGGGTTCGTGGTCGTCTTCGGCACGCTCACCATGTACCGCTACAACCGCCGCTGACCCTGCTCTGATCGACGGGCGCCGCCACCGACGTGGCGGCGCCCGTCGCCGGTCGTCTGACCACCGAGGTGTGTCCGCCGGCGTCAGACGACCGCCGGCACATCGGCGCGGGTAATGCCGTGCAGGCGGGCGGCGTCCTGGCTGGGAGGCGCGCCGAACTGGCGACGATATTCGCGGCTGAACTGCGACGGGCTCTCGTAACCGACGCGGATGCCCACCCCGGTGACGTCGTTGGGGTGTGTGGCGAGAAGGAGCCGCGCCTCCTGCAACCGAATCTGCTTCTGGAACTGGATCGGGCTCATGGCGGTCACGGCCTGGAAGTTGCGGTAGAACGCCGACACGCTCATCCCCGACAGCCGCGCCAGATCCTCCACCCGGAACGGCTGCGCATAGTGATCGCGGATCCACCGGACCGCCCGGGCGACGTGACTGAGGCTGCTGTCGGCCAGACCGAGTTGCCGGACGGCGGCACCCTGCTCGCCGGCGAGCAGCAGCCACAGGATCTCCCGTTTGATCAGGGGCGCGAGCACCCTGACGTCCCGCGGCCGGTCCAGCAGCCGAAGCAGTCGGATCACCGCGTCGCCGAGTTCGTCGGGAGCGTCGCTGACCACCATCCCCGACGGCGTCCCGCCGGTCAGGGGCGGGAGATCGCCCGGTGCCGCCTGCAACAGCAACTCCGCGACCGTGGCCGGGTGCAGCACCAGCCCGAACCCGAGAGCCGGCGAGTCGGCACTGGCTTGGGTGAAGTGGCCGGTGACCGGCAGATCGACCGACGCGACAAGGTACTGACCGGCGCGGTACTCGTACACGCGGTCGCCCAGCGCCATCTGTTTGGCGCCCTGGGCGATGAGTGCCAGCACGGTGCCCGACATCGACGTGGTCGGCGCGGTCTGGTGCTCGACCTTCGAAATCAGCACCCCGTCGATGGCGGTGCTCATGTCCGGCCGGGCGTGGCGGGCCAGCAACGCCCGCAGCTCTTCGAGGTCCACAGCCCGATTGAAGCACAAGGCCAATACTCGCCACAACAGGAGGATCAGGCAAGAAGCAGAGAGCATCTGTCTAACGTTTTCCCTGGTGGCGATGCTTCCATAGGAGTGTCAATTTCCCACGAGCTGATCGCAGCTCGATGATTCAGGAGACACTTCAATGACTGCCCAGCACGGGTTCCAGGCCACCATGACCGCCCAGCCGGGAAAGGCTGACGAGCTGATCACGCTGTTGCTCGACGCGCCGTCCCTGCCCCACGACGACTGCCTCGTCTTCCTGGTGTCCCGCTCGGCTTCCAACCCTGACGTCGTCCACGTCATCGAAGGCTGGACCAGCGCCGAGGCGCACAGCGCGTTCTTCGGCGGCGAGCAGGCGCAGGCCCTGGTCGCGAAGCTTCAGCCGCTGCTGGCCGGCGAGTCGACGTACACCGACGCGGTGCCGGTTGGCGGCAAGGCGACCTTCTGAACCGGCGACCATACCCATCACCCCGACCCTGATCAGCGAGAGGACCCTGATGAACACCCCCCGACCGGGCATCGACCCCGAGTTGCTCGTGCCCCTGGCCGAGCTGCCGCCCATGCCGCCCCTAGGCCCCGAGACGATCGAGCAGCTGCGCCACTTCCCCCAACCGCCGATCGAGACCCACCTGGAAGGCCGCGCGGTGAAGCGGCGCGAGGTCACCGTCCCGGCCGGTGACGGGGTTCAGATCCCGCTGTCCATCTTCAGCCCCACCGATCGTGCTGCTGGAGCGCCCTGCGTCTACTGGATCCACGGCGGCGGGATGATGTGGGGCGACCGCTTCTCGAACATCGACGTCCCGCTGGAATGGCTCGACCTGTTCGGCGCCGTCGTGGTCTCCGTGGATTACCGGCTGGCCCCGGAAGCAACTGGCGAGACGCTGGTCGACGACTGCTACCAGGGCCTGCTCTGGGTGGCCGAGAACGCCGCGGACCTCGACATCGACCCCGCCCGCATCGTCGTAGCCGGTGCCAGCGCCGGAGGTGGCCTCGCGGCAGGGGTGACGCTCATGGCTCGCGACCTCGGCACCCCGGTCATCGCCGCCCAGTTGCTGTCGTGCCCCATGCTCGACCACCGCAACACCACCACCTCCAGCCGTCAGTACAGCGGGCTGGACGGCGTGTGGACCCGGGAGATGAACGAATTCGGCTGGCGCAGCGTCCTTGGTGAGCACCCCGGCGAGAACGTCTCCGCGTACGTCTCACCCGCACTGGCGGACGACCTGTCCGCCCTGCCGACCACCTACATCGACGCCGGGACCGCCGAGGTCTTCCGCGACGAGGACGTCACCTACGCGACCCGGATCTGGGCCGCCGGCGGCCAGGCGGAGTTGCACCTGTGGGCCGGTGGCTTCCACGGATTCTCGGCGCTGTTCCCGCATGTCCGCGTCTCGGCCGCGGCCCGGCGCACCCAGACCGACTGGCTCGCCCGGGTCCTGGACCCCAGCCCTGACAAGGACTGAGCCGGACCCACGGCCGGCGCCGATCGGGCATCGCGCCGGCCGTGGATACCCGCGTCAGTCGCGGCATCCCGGCCCTCGGATGGCCGGGTCCATGCCGCACGGTCTTCAGAGCCGCCAGCGCAGCGGCTGGGTCGGCAGGTAGCGGCAGGTGCTGCCGGTCGAGACGGCCTCGCGCAGGTGGCTGGCGAGCGCCGGGTGCCGCTCGTCGAGCTTGCGCAGCGCGTCCCGGATCCGCGCGGTGACCGTCTTGCGCGCCCGCTCGGCCTCGTCGCCCAGCCGCCGACTCCGGCCGGCCAGCCCGGCAGCCGCACGCAGCTCGTCGAGCAGCGCGCCGCGCTCGGCGTCCAACTCGGCCACCTTCCGGTCGTCGTCGCGCACGGCAGCCCGGTCGATCTCCTCGTCGAGGCGCGCCAGGTGCCGTCGGTAGCGGGCCTTCGCCTCGTCGTCGAGGACCGGGTCGCCACCCATCCGGCGGGCGGCGACCAACTCCGGCCCGGCCGCCGGGTCGAGCAGTTCGACCGCCGGTACGTCACTGCCGGGCCGGCTCAGCAGCAGGTGCAGGTCGTGCAGCCCCTTGGCGTCGGGCAGGTGTACGACGGCACCGGCGTAGGCGAGTTGCCAGACCGGCCCGTCGCGGCGGAACTCGTACTCCTCTACCGGCGCTCCGGCCGGCGGGACCTGGCGCGACCCGATGGCCTGGCCTGACCCGGCGGCCTGGTCCGGCTTGACGACCTGGCGCGGCGCGACGGCCTGGCCCGACGCGATGACCTGGCCCGACGCGATGACCTGGCCTGGCTTGGCAGCGCCGGTGGGTGCCGGGCCGCCGAGCCGGTCGAGCACCTGCGCCATGTCGAGGGCGGTGGCGTCCCGGGCGGTGGCCGCGCGCAGTGCGGCCACCGTCGCGGCGTCGCCCGGCTGGTCGCGGCTGGCCAGTGCGGTCGCCAGCTCGGCGCTGGCAATGAGCGACCAGGGCCGGGAGCCCATCCGGTTGGCCGCGTCGCGGGCTGCCATGAAACCGGCGATGGCGTCGTCCCAGCGCTCCTGTGCGGCGTCGACCACCGCCAGCCAGTGGTCGACGGGGCCGCTGATGTCGCAGCCGAAGAGCCCCACCGTCCACTGTCCACGGTGGGGGGTCAGCGCCGCTCGTGCGTCGTCGCAGCGCTGCGGGTCGCGCGACGCCGCGGCGGCCTGCGCGCGCAGCCGCAGCCACAGCGGCGACACCGGACGCGGGTACCGGATGCCGGCGGCCTCGATGCCGGCGGTCAGTCGGACCGCCGCCTCGTCGTCACCACGCTCCGCCGCGGTGATCGCCAGCAGCAGATCCCGATAGGGGTAGTCGGTGGGACCCAACCCGTTCAGCAGCGTGGCGGCCTCGTCGAACCGGCCCTGCAGCAGTAGCCGGGACCAGAGCACGTGATGGCCCATGAACGCGAACTCGGCGTGGCCCGGGTCGGCCAGGTCGGTGAGAATGGCGAAACGCTCATCGGCCTCGGCGAAGTCACCCCGGAACGCCGCGATGATCCCACCGTCGACGGCTGCCGCCACCCGAGGTCGGGCCAGGTCGTCCTGCTCGCCGGCGGTGACGAAGGAGGTGAACTCCTCGGCGAAGCAGGGGTCGCCGAGCTCCAGCAGCGCCACCCAGCGCAGCGAGGTGGCCCACAGCTCGGTCTCCCGGTCGCCGGTGCGGCGGGCCACGTCCCGGATCTCGGCGGTCAGCGCCGCCCGTGCACCGGCGGTGCCCAACCCCCAGGTGGTGTCATGGCGGGCCCACAGGCTGAAGGTGAGCGTCTCGTCGTCCCGGCCCCGGCGGGCGATCGTCTCGGTGGCGGTGATCAGGTCGGCGATCAACGTGCCGACCGACGCGGTGCCATCCGGCTCGCCGATCAGCCGCCGGTATGCCTCCCGCACCAGCTCCGCCGCCTCGACCGAGCGCCCAATCTCCACCTGTCGGGTGCGATGGATGGTGAGAGCGACGCGGGCCAGCAGGACCGGGTCGTCGAGCGTGCGGGCCAGCTTTGCGGCCTCGGCCAGGAACTGCCCGGCCTCCTCCCGGCCGGCGTGGTGGTAGCGCAGCTGACCGAACTCGACCAGGATCCGGACCCGCTGTGCCCGGTCCTCGACGACCTCCAGCGCCCGGCCGAAGTGCACCCCCGCCTCGTCGATGGCGAGCCGGGAGAACGCATGCCGTGCCGCGGCGACCAGCAGCTCAGTGACCCGGGCCCGGTCGAGCGCTGGGCCGGCCAGGTAGGCGTGGCGGGCCAGGTCGGCCGGGATCAGCCGCTCGGTGAGCTCCGCCAGAGCGTCGACCGCCCGGACGACGCCGGCATGCCGGGCCCGACGGTCCTCCTCGGTGAGCCCGTCGTAGAGCGTCTCCCGGACCAGGTCATGGGCGAAGGCGAAGCGGCCGCCGCCCCGGGCGACCACCAGTCGGGCGGTCACCGCCCGATCGAGCAGCCGGTCCACCTGGGCGGCCGGCGCCGCCACGCTGGCCGCCAGGACCTGACGGTGAAACTCCCGGCCCAACACGGCGGCGACGGTGAGCGCCTCGACCACGGCCGGGGGCAACTGGGCCAGCCGACGCCGGACCGCCTCCCGTACGCCGGGTGCGATCGTGCCGCCCGCACCGTCGGCGCGCCACAACCGGGCGGTCTGCTCGATGAAGAACGGATTGCCCCCGGTACGGCGGTGCACCTCGTCGACCAGACCGGCGTCGGGCTCCCGCCCGGCAGTACGGGCCATCAGCGCGGCCACCTCGTCCCGCGACAGGCCGGTGAGGGTGATGGTGGTCGCCTTCGTGACCAGCGGCATCAGCAGCGGACGCAGCGGGTGCTCGCCCGACTCGACCTCCGCGTCACGGTAGGTGCCGATCAGCAGCAGCCGTTCGAACCAGGTGTGCTGGGCGGCGAACCCCAGCAGCCGCAGCGAGGCCGGGTCGGCCCAGTGCAGGTCGTCGAGAACGACCACGACCGGCCGCTCCTGGGAGACCGCGACCAGCGCGGCGGTCACCGCGTCGTACAGGGCGAAAGCCTCGCGGTCGCCGATGTCCGCGCCCGTGTCAACGCCGGCCCAACTGGCGGTGCGGCCGACCTGCTCGCCGCTGGTGTCGGCCTCGCCGAGCAGGGCCGCGAGAGCCGGCTCCGCGGCCGGGCGCGCCACCGCCCAGTCGTCGGCGGAGCGTTGCAGGCCGCGCAGCACCTGCACCCACGGCCAGTAGCCGGGGGCGCTGTCGGAATCCCAGCAGGCGGCGCCGAGCACCAGCGCGCCGCGTTGCCGGGCCTCCCGGGCCGCCGCCGTGACCAGGGTCGTCTTGCCGATGCCCGGCTCGCCGGTGACCAGGACGAGACCGCCGTGGCTGGTAGCGGCCCGATCCAGCTCAGCGCGCAACAGACCCGCGGGATGATCCCGCCCGATGATGGCGTCGCCGAGCCGCGCGTCCATGGTTTCCAGACGGTACTGGAACCGTCTGACAGCGGTCGGCTGCTTTTCCTGGTCGTTGCTGAGGCCGCCGCCGGTGGTGACCCTGGTGGCCCCAGGCCCTTTGGAGTTGATGCCGTCAGGGTGCACTCCCCATCACTCCCTAACCTTCCCTATCGAGGTAGGGTAGGGAGTGATGAAGGACGACATGTACTCGGTAGAGCAGGTCGCCGACCGGCTCGACCTGCACGTGCGCACGGTGCGGGGCTACATCCGGGCCGGCCGGCTGAGGGCGGTGCGGATCGGCAAGCAGTACCGCATCGCCGCCAGCGACCTCGACGCGTTCACCGGGCAGACCCGCACCGCCACCACGACCGCCGGACCGGCGGAGGTGTCGAGCATCGTGCAGATCGACGGCGTCGACCGGGCCGCCGCCGACCGACTCGGCACGCTCATGCTCGCCAGCGCCAACACCGGCCACGACCCGGCGAACCCGCTACGGGTGCAGACCGTGCACGACGAGGAGCGGCACCGCTTGAAGATCATCATCCTGGGCGATCCCGCCGCCACCGCCGAGTTGCTGCATCTGCTCGACGCCGTACTCAACGCCGACAACGGCCTGTTCGACCGGGAGGTCAACGATGCCTGACGAGGTCCAGGAACGCGTCGGCGTGCAGGTGCTGGTCTGCGACCCGGCCGGCCCGCCGATAGCCACCGAGCAGGACGCGCTGGACCTGATCGGCGCGGCCTTCCTCGGCGCCCAGGTGGTGGCCATGCCGGCCAGCCGGTTCGACGAACGCTTCTTCTCGCTGGGCACCCGCTTCGCCGGCGAGGTGATGCAGAAGTTCGTGAACTACCGGCTGCGGCTGGCCGTGGTCGGCGACATCTCGGCTCACCTGGCGGAGAGCTCGGCGCTGCGCGCCCTGGTGCACGAGTCGAACCGGGCCGACCACATCTGGTTCGTCCCCGACCTCGACGCCCTCGACGCCCGCCTCCGCGCTGTGTCGTAGCCGCCTCAGCGGTTGTCGCCGACGGCCATCTCGACCGCGTCCGGTTCAATGCCTCTGGCCTGCGCCTGCTCGGCCGCCCAGCGCAGATACGCCAGCCATTCCTCGGACGACCAGCCGTTTCGGCGACCGACGCCGGCCTCGGCGGGGAGGTGGCTGGCGACCACGCGGTCGAGGATCAGCGGCTGCACACCGCCCACCCCTCGCCGGTAGCCGACGAAGTAGAGGACCTTCGTGAACAAGCCCGGCCCCAACCACGGCAGGCGAGCGTGGTTGGGGTCGCGGAAGCGTCGGTACGCCGTACGCAGCGCGTCCTCGTCCGGCGCCGACACTTCTTCAAGGGCGTGGGCCAGGCGCTGGCCGTCCGGATCGGCGTCGAGCGACTTGGCGGCGCGCCAGGGCCCGTACCCGATGGGTCCGTAGCCCCACATCAGCACGGCGGTCAGCAGTTGCCGAGGGCTTGCGGAACCCGCCCGGTAGGCATCGGCCACCGCGAAGACGTCGCGCCGCCAGACGTCGCCGCTCAATGGAAGGTTGTCAGGCCACGCGTCTGGTGGCAACGCTGCCCGCCACCGATCCGGATGGACGGTGATCGGAGCCTGCTCCCCCGGCAACGTCAATTCGCCGGCCATCGTCATGACTGTCTCCCTCGAATCGCGGAGCAGCCTGCGGCAGGCAGGCATCTCCGTCGCCCGAACGCTAGGGCTGGGCACTCCCACACGCTGACCGCTGACGCCATATCGGGGTATCGAGGGGCGTGCACCACCATCCGATTTCGCCAACGTCAATTAGCTGCGGTGAAGACGCGGAGCAGGAGGGCGTGCGATTATCGCACCATGACCGAAACCGGCGACTGGACGACGGTCGGCGAGCAGGTGCGCCAGACCCGGCTCGGGGCTGGCCTCTCCCAGGCCGAACTGGGTGCTCAGCTCGGCCTGGATCGCACCATGATCGCTAAGATCGAGTCGGGTGTCCGGCGTGTGGACGCGTTGGAACTGATCCGGCTCGCGGCCGCACTCGATGTACCCATCGATCATCTGCTTGAGCGACGGCCCGCGGTGATCTCGCGCCGCTCGGAACTTCTCGCCGAGGACAACGACACGGACGTGGCGAGGCGTTCTCAACGGCTGGAGATCACGCTCGCCTCCTGGCTCAGGGACGTCCGTCAACTCCTTGACGCCGGCACACTCACCCTCATCAACCCCGTGCGGTACGAGGGCAGCGTCACCTCCGACGAGGATGCCCGCGCCGCTGCTCAATGGCTGCGCGACATCCGCGGTATCGGCACAGAGCCCATCGACACCCTGATGGGGTTCTGCGAACGCAGCGGCCAGTACGTCCTCGTCAGCGACCTGCCCGGCGAAGGCGCATCGATGGTGGACGGGGACCTGGCGGTGTCGGTCGTCAGCGTCGAGGGAGATCCCGGAAGACGTCGAGCTACCGCAGCCCACGAACTGGGCCACCTGGTGTTGGGCGACGAATACTCCAGCGATCTGGCCGTACACGTGTCCCGCGCCGACCGGGAAAGCCTGATCAACGCTTTCGCCGCCGAACTTCTCCTTCCGGTCGCCGCGTTCGGAGATGTCAGCAGCCGGGCAGCCTCTCGTGAAGAGATGATCCGGCTTACCGCGCACTACCGAACGTCGTGGTCGCTGGCGCTGCGCCAGGCGGAACGAGCTGGGTGGCTCGATATGACATCGGCCCGCTGGAGCCGGACCACGCCAACCCGGGCGGAGATCATGGACGCGGTCGGCTGGGCGCCCCAGCCAGATCTGGACGCCATTCGCGTACCGCCGGGTTACTCACATGCCGTCATGGAGGCATGGCGTCGACATCTCGTATCGGACGCCCGCGCGGTCGAACTCCTGCATGGCCAAATCGGACTGGACGATCTGCCCGCACGCGATGAGACAGACCTGACACCGTGAGCCCCGCAGCTCGGGATAGCGAGCCCCTGCTCGTCTTCGACACCACCGTGCTGCACCACTTCGCCCTCGCCGACCGACTCGACGTGCTGGCGGACATGATTGTCGGAAGGCGTGCCGCTACCACCGCCGTCGTACTCGACGAGCTTCGTACCAGTGCCGAGCGGGAGCCCGCTCTCACGGCGGCACTGAGGCTTGCCTGGATCGACGTCATCGCACTCGACACGATCGCCGAGATCCATTGCTTCTCGGATTGGGTACGCCGCATCGGCGCCGACAGACGAGACGTCGGCGAGGCGAGCGTCTTCGCTGCGGCAGAGATGCACGGCGGTACGGCAGTCACGGACGACCGCACCGCTACCAGGGTCGGCCGCGCCTACGGCCTGGAGGTGCACGGCACGATATGGCTTCTCGCGGATAGATGCCGGTCCGGCAGGCTCACAGAAGTCAACGCCGGTGCCATCATCGATGCACTGCGGGAGACACAGCATCGACTGCCGTGCACCGGGGCGGAGTTCCCTTCATACGCGCGCAAGGCCGGGCTGCTCCAGCTCAGCCGATCCCCTTACATTCCTGGCCCGATGCGGCCCCCGACTATTCAGCAGGTCGAGTAGCTCGTCCACCGGCCACCGGCGCCTGCCGACTGGGTTGCCCACCTGGTGTGGTGTCGAACTGGGCTGCCCGCCACCACGGCCCCGACCGGGCTCAGGACTAGCCGCCGAGCGACCGGGTACGCGCGTTGCATGGGTAGCCACAAGCAGAACAAACACGACAGCGGCGGCGAGTCGGCACGAGGCCGGCGGCATCCGGGCAGCGGCGCTCCTGGCCGCCAGGGCTCGCCCATGGAGCACTCGCCCGATCAACGGCACCGCCGTACCGCGACCGGCTCCGCCGGAACTGAGCGCGACCAGGGCCGCTCCACGGTCGCCCGGGAGGGGCGGGTGCACCGCCAGGGCGGCTCCTGACCTGACACGTCACCGGTGCAGCCGCCCCGCGGATGCGTGCGGCGGCTGCACCGGATGCGTGGTTGCTACGCCGTCGCGCAGATGGCGTACGCCGTGTCGGACCAGTTCCCGGCGAACGCGTCCTCCTCGTATGCGCCCGAGGCGGCCGACGTCGGGGCGGTTGCCGGACCGCCGTTGGGGCGGAAGTCGTCCACGATGCCCTCGCCGGTGACCCCGTTCAGCTCGTAGCCGGCGCCGGTCATCACCTTCCCGATCGGGCAGGTCGCGACGACGCTGCGGAAGTCGAGGGAGTTGCTGGTGCCCACCGTGGACGCGCGCACCAGGCCGGGCAGCGAGTTGGCGCAGATGGCGTACGCGGTCGCGGACCAGTTCAGGGCGGTGGCGTCCGACTCGTAGGCGCCGACGGTGACCGAGGTCGGTGCCGCGGCGACGCCTCCGTTGGGGCGGAAGTCGTCGACGACACCCTCGCCGGTCACGCCATTCAACTCGTAGCCCGTACCGGTCAGCACCTTCCCGACCGGGCAGGTCGCCGTGGTGCTGTGGAAGTCGGCGGAGTCGCTGACGCTGGTCGTGGAGACCCGCACCAGACCGGGCACCGGGTTGGCGCAGATCGCGTACGCCGTCACCGACCAGTTGCCGGCGAACGCCTCCGTCTCGTACGCGCCCACGGTGACCGCCGTCGGCGCGGTGGCCGGGCCGCCGTTGGGGCGCAGGTCGTCGACGATGCCCTCACCGGTCACCCCGTTCAGCTCGTATCCCGTACCGGTCAGCACCTTCCCGGTCGGGCAGGTCGCCGTGGCGCTGTGGAAGTCGGCCGAGTTGCTGACGCTGGTCACGGAGACCCGCACCAGACCGGGGACCGCGGCGGACGCCGGGCTCGCCGGGGCGAGCACCGCGCCTGCCACGACAAGACCGAGCACGAGTACGGACGCTCGGGCACCGAACCGTCGGGATTCCTTCTGAACACGCATCTGTTTCTCCCGTCTGAGGCCTGGGCTGCGGGTGCGCGGTTCGGGAAACCGGCGCCGACACCAAGGCCGTTCGCGATGACGGGTTCACGGTAGGTAGCCACCTGACCAGGCATTATCTCCAAGCCGACTACGTCGCGTAACGGACCGGAAGCGCGCAGGCTCGGCGTGGCCTGGAGACTTAGGGTGCCGCCCTCCACCCCCGGCGCATCCTCGCTACTTGGGGATCTGCCGGTTGAAGCGGGGCTTCAAAGCCAGCACGAGGGCGTCCTTCGCGGCCTCCGGGTTGTCGGTCTCGTGCCAACGGACCTCGCGCTGGGCCAACCAGTCGGCAACATCGGAGGCCGTCGCCTCGATGCCGCGCTTGTCGATTTCGTGACCGACCTGCTCGTGCAGGACCGACGCAATCCGGTCTCCGGTCAGATGCTGCCGGAGGCGGTCGCGCAGGTTCTTTGTTCTCCCCACATAGAGGACCACACCGCGCTCCAGGACCACGTGCACACCCGGTGAGCGGGGAGCACGGTCGGCCGCTCCCCTGGTGTACGGCTGCGGTGGACTGAAATCGGCAAGCAGATCTGCGGCATCGGGCATCCCCGAACGCTACCGACGCGAATCCGTTTTCGTGATCCCGTCTTCGCCGAGGATGCCCGTCGTCATGCCGTCGCGACAGATGCCCCGATGTCACCGCCCGTAGCTGGTCACCGTCTTCGGTCGGGACTTCTTGTAGTAGAGCAGGCCATACACCGGCAGCCAGCATCCACCGGTGAGTACGGAGAGCGTGATGTGGGCTACGTGGAACCCTGTGCCGATGTATTCCCTGGTGTAGACGGGTGGAGGCATCGGCGCGGCAAACTGCGGCGGATAGTGCGCAGGCTGGCCGGGATATTGGTACGCCTGCTGGGGCGGGACCGGCGGCTGAGGCGCGTACGGCCTAGGTGGATAGGCAGCCTGAGGACCAGGGTAGGGCGCAGCTGACTGCGGTGGGTATGCCGCCGGCGGACCCGAGTAGGGCACGGCCGACTGTGGCGGGTAAGCGGCTGGCGGACCCGAATAGGGCGCCGCTGACTGCGGCGGGTAACCCGCCGGCGGACCCGAGTAGGGCACGGCCGACTGTGGTGGATGGACAGCGGACGGGCCGGAGTACGGCGCGGCATGCGGCGGTGGGTATGGGGCGGGCGTGGTCGGGTACGACGCGGTCGGGGGGATCGGCTGGGCCGGGTCCGATGGCTGCGGGTAACCGTTGCCCGTGTCGGGTGACGGATTGGGTTGCACAGGGAAACCCTCGGTGTTTTCTGGCCGTGAATGCCATCGCCCGGACGGTTCGCCATGATCAGCAAACAGCCAGCACAGAGCCTTGATCATTTGTGCGGTGGTACCGAATAGTTGGACCGACGCTCCGCCCACGGTGCCCGATCGGGCAGGAGCGCGCACCCGTCCATGGCGCAGGGCTGGCACGGACCGGCGGAGGCGGCGGCTGACATGGACGGCAACGGCGCCCACCACGGCTCCGACAGCGGGTGGGGGCATTTCCCTTCGTCGACCCACGCACGGCGGCATCGTCAATCAGGCTCCACGCGGTTCCGTCCAGAATCGACGCCCAACCGGCCCCGCCAGCTCTCCTGGGAACCCGCCTGTTGGGTCTGCCAGGTGTGGAGGGCGTGCTTGATGCGGTGGTTCTCGGCTTGAGCGAGGTCGAGCTGGCGGCCTCGTTCGTGGAGCTCCTGGGCGAGTCGGTAGAGCAGCGCGTGGACGTGATCGGGTTCGTAGCCGCGGCGGCCGAGCCGGGTGCGGGGCAGGGCCACCGCAGCGATCCGGTCGGGGGTCAACGGGCCGGTCAAGGTGTGTCGACTCCGGTAGACAGCCATCAGCGGGCGAAGCTCTCGGGCAGGTGGACGCGCCCGGCGGGGATGCCAAGGGCACGCAGCCGTGACCGGGCGGCGGCCAGCATCGCGGGTGGGCCGCAAAGGTAGATCTCCTGATCGCGCTGGTGAAGGTCGAAGGCGATGGTCAGGGCGTCGCCCTGCTCGGCCGGATCTGCGCACGGGTCATCGGAGAAGGCCGGCACGACGGTCAGCCAGTCGTGGGCGAGTTGCAGCTTGTCGAGGGTGATCGAGTCGTACAGGTCGGTGAAGGTGCGGGCGCCGACGACCAGCGTCACCCGCCGGCCGTCCGGTGCCGCGGCGACCTGTTCAACCAGGGCGCGCAGCGGGGCCAGGCCAGTGCCACCGGCGACGAGCAGCAGATCATCGGTACACGCCGGGTCGAGGCCCAAGCCGGTGTTGCCGGGTGGACCGAGCCAGAGCAGCTCGCCGGGGCGTACGTCATGGACCAGGCGGTGGGAGACGGTGCCGGCGGGTATGGCGCGGACGTGCAGCTCGACGGTGCCGTCTGCGCGCGGGGCGTTGGCTGGCGAGAGCCAGCGCCAGTGCCCCGGCAGGCGGGGTGTGCAGACCGGGACGGCCTGGCCGGGCTGGTAGGGCAGCCGCCGCCAGGGACGTACCGTCAGGATGACGATGCCGGGCGACGGCCGGTCGTGGCCGATCACCTGGACGGGCCACCAGGCCGGCCCGTCGCCGACCTGGGCGGCGGCGCGACGGATGGCATGGGTGGCGCGGCACACGGCGCGCTCTCCGGCGATGGCGAGCTGTGGTGTCCACAGTGGGTGGGCGTGCCGGGCCACGGTGGCGAGCAGCGCGTCGCCGATGGTGGTGGCGTGCGGGAGTAGGTCAAAGCGACGGTAGGCGCGGCCGAGCACCATCAGCAGTGCGGCCCGGCTCGCCGCGTCGCCGCCACCGGCCATGAGCTGGCCAAGCGTGGCGAAGAACAGTGCGGCGTCGCGGTTGGGGAGCAGCCCCGGACGACGATCTTCGAGGGTGCACCAGAAGTCGCTGGCGGCCCGATCGTCGACCGACGCCCAGGCGGTGGCAAGGTTCACGCGTCCACCTCGCCACTGAACGCCCGTTGGACCCGGGCGACTTGGTCGTCGGGCAGGTCGAACGCCCACAGCACTCCCACCAGGTAGTCGATGACCCGCCGGTGCTGCGCCTCGGACAGTCCCAGGCCGTGCCAGCCGTCCGCCGCCGCCGGCTCGCCGTCGAGTGCGTTCGCCAGGCTCGCGGTGAGGTGCGCGGCGAGTCGGCCCAGGTCACCCCCGATGAGGTACGGCGACAGCTCCGTGTCCGCCACCACCAGGCGCAGCCAACGGGCGACCGCCTCAGCCGCGGTCATGGGCGCATCCAGGTCAGGTGCTCGACCTCGGTTTCGCTGAAGCCGGCAGCTTCGAGGGTCGCCTGTCCCCAGCGGGCGAGCCGGCACGGGTACGGGACGCGTTCGCTGCGGCACAGCTCGCCCTGCGGCCAGCGTTCGGGAACGTGGATGGTGACCGCTCGCAGCGCGGTGTGCAGGTCCTCGTCGGTGACGGGCGTGAGGACCGGAAAGTCGTCGATCAGGGTGGGCATGCCGGCTCCGAGACGTTGACGGATGAGTGGCGCCGGGGCGGGCGGGGACGGAGCTGCGCCGTTCGGGTCGGCGCAGCTCCGGAGCCGGCACCCGCCCCGGGCCATGCGTCGACCCTCGCGGTTGACCAGGTACGCCGGTATGTCGCGATGATCGTCGAGTGCATGCGCGGTCCGCATTTGGTCGATTACGGGTCGTCCTGGTCGGGCAGACTGCGGTCATGACGGAACGCCCGGTGCTGTATCTGGTCGTCTGCGCCGCGGGTCCGGCGGAACACATCCACGAGCTGGTCGACCTGCTGATCGCCGACGGATGGCGGGTATGCCTGATCCTCAGTCCCACCGCCGCGCCGCGGCTCAACCGGGCGGCGTTGGAAGACAAGACCGGCTATCTCGTACGCGTGGAGTGGCGGATGCCCGGCGACCCGGAGCCGCACCCGCCGGCCGATGCGGTGCTGGCCGCGCCGGTCACGTTCAACACGATGGCGAAGTGGGCGCTCGGCATCAACGACACCCTGGCGCTCGGCGTCCTCAACGAGTCGCTGGGCGCGGGCCTCCCGATCGTTGCTCTCCCGCACGTCAAGGCAGAGCTGGCGGCGCATCCGGCGTACGGCGGTCACCTGGCGGTGCTGCGCGGTGCGGGCGTTGTCGTCGCCGACGGGAACGCGCTGAACCCGATGCACGGGCCGGGGCGATGGGGTGTGGTCGTCGAGGCGCTGCGGTCGTTTCGCCAGCCCTGACGAGGCGGCTATATGCCTAGTGGTTCGGTGGGCATGGGATATACGTCGCGCGTATACCGGCCCTCCACAGAACGTGTTCAATGGATGGGCTCGATGATGCGAGACGGATGGGGCCACCGGTGACACCTGCGAACTGCCCTCGGTGCGGCGGACGGCTGGCACGGGACAACGACAGCGGACGGTGTACGCCGTGCCAGGCCGCCGAGCGTGATCGCTTGAGTGCGCCGCCGGTGGTGCCGGCGAGCTTCTGGGACCACGAGCCGGTCCGGCGCGCCCTGGCGGAGCGGCATCTGGGGCGGGTGATCCGGGCCTACCGATGCCATCCGTACCACGGGCGGGTCGCGTTGCCGCAAACCGTGGTGGCGGGGTGGCTGGGAATCACGCAGGCGCAGTTAAGCCGGGTGGAGAACGGGCCGCCCCTCGTACACCTGGACCGGTTGTCACACTGGGCAGAGCTTCTCGGGATACCAGAATCCTGTCTCTGGTTTGCCCTGCCAGACCAAGTCGTTGCCGGGCCGTCCAAGTCCCAAATGAATACGTACGAAGAAGGTGGCACCACGGATCGCCGACAGTTTCACGCACTCGCCGCTCTTGCCGGCATCGGCGCAACTGGGAACCTGGGCCTGCTGGTCAACCAGGTAGAGCCACCGCGGGCCATTGGCATGGAGCAGGTGCAGTACGCCGCCTCACTCGTTGAGGCGTTCCGCTCAGCAGACGCAGTGATAGGCGCGAACGCACTCTGCGATGCCGCCATCCAGGTACACAGACGGCTTTCCACCTGGGCGGCAACTACGACCTACAGCCGTTCCGTCGGTGATGCACTACAAGGCGCTCTGGCGGATCTGGCGATCCAGGCAGCCTGGCTCGCCATCGACGCGGACCGCCGCGCGGAGGCACGTCCCTTTCTCGATGAAGCGGTCACTCGCGCCCGGATCGCGGATGACCTGCGGGTAGAAGTACGTGCGCTGGCCTGCATGTCGTTGCTACTACGGGAGGATCGGCCGGCCGAGGCGGTGCAGTGCGCGGACGCCGCGCTTCGCGCCTCCACCGGCTGGGCTACACCCCGACTGCGGACCCTGCTGCACCTCCGAGCAGCCCACGCGCACGCCACGATGCAGGACAGGTCCACCTTCGAACGACAGATGACTCGGGCCCGGAGTGAGTTCGACGGCGGCAGTCACGAGGATGACCTGCCGTTCATCTCCTTCGTGACGGCCGAGGAGGTCACCGGCATTGGTGGGCTCTCCTATCTGGTGCTCGGCCAGCCCGAGCGTGCGGCGACGTCCTTCCGCGCCGTAACCGGAGCCCCTTCCGCAGCTCATCGACGGAACGCGGTCTACTACAAAGTCCAGCTCGCCCGGGCGGAGTGGTGGAAGGGCGATGTGGATGAAGCGGCGAGGGTGGGTATCGAAGCGCTCCCACTACTGGGCCCGGTGCAGTCCGGACGTGTATCGCGACTGCTCGCCGAAGTCCGATCGCGTCTTGGAGCTTCGGCAGGAAAGACGCCCCGGACCCGTGCCTTCGTCGAGGCATACGACAGCGTGAGGACATGATGCTGGACAGATTGCATCTGCAGCACTACACCGCCGACGAGGCCCGGGAACTGGTCGATCAACTGGTGGACGTCTACCTGGACGCTCACGCGAAGGATGGGCCCCTCTACAACGATCACCGGTACCGGCGTCAGCTTGCAGCGCACGTGTCCAGAGATGGCTGGGCCCTGGTGGCCGCGTCGGTCGACGGGGACCTGGTGGGCTACATCTACGGGTTTCCGCTGTCGCATGACACGAAGTGGTGGGAGGGCATTCAGGAGCCCGTTCCGCAAGGATTTACGGAAGAGGATGGGAGACGGACGTTCGCGGTCTCTGAACTATTGGTGCGTCCAGCCTGGCAGCGCCGCGGGATTGCACGGGCGCTACACGGTGAGATGATCGGCAGACGGGCCGAGCAGCGGGCAACTTTGTTAGTGCGCCCCGACAACGCCGCTGCTCACGCCGCCTACCACTCATGGGGATGGAGCGAAGCGGCCCAGCTGCAGCCCAGTTGGAAGGGCGCCCCGACCTTCGATGTCCTTGTTCGAACGATAGTCGTCGACTAGACCAGTAAGTCCCAACACAGCGCGGAGCTGCGGACGCAGCGAAGGGTGTTGATGCTCTGCCTTCTGGCAACCGCATCAACACCCCTTCCCCTCAAACTGCACGTGAAGCTCGTGAGCGGCTTGGAGGGCCTGCCTGCTTTTGGACGGACGCCCCAAAACCAAGCGCACCTTGCCGATCTAATCATCCACCTGCTTCTCTTGGTTCAGGCGACCGTCTGTCTGCCTGCACTGGAACATCAGCGGCAGAATTAGCAGACGGAATTCTTTTCCTAACCGAGACAACGTCCAGGTCAGGCGTACCCATCCGACCCAGATATCGTCCTAGTTGAGCAACAAGCGACTGCGCGTAGGGGTCGTCGAGCGTCGCCAGACGTCGCAGATCGTGAAGGTCGCCGAAGGGTCGGTGGGCAAGCCGCTGAAGGTCCACGATCAAATCTGGGTGCTGCCACGCACCGGGCAGGAAGAAATAGCGGTCTTTCTGATACTGGAGCCGGTTGTTTGCAATCAGCGAATCCAGCGCCTTGAAGGTTTCTGGCCGCCCTGCTTCGCACCAGCTAGCATACTCTGCCGCTTCGGTCAGCGGGAGGCACTGCGCCAGTACCACGAATTCGGCTTTTCGTTTGCCTCCACCTCGATCAACCAAGTCACAGGCGGGCGTAAGTAGAACGAACCATCCACCCTCGTCCGAAAAGAGAAGGTCGCCAGTAACAAGGTCACCCACCGGCGGCATTACGTACAGCCGAGTTGGATGAACTTTCCCGTGAGCGGCGACTGCAGTTTCAGCAGCCAGCTCCGGGATCATTCCAGAATCAAGCGAGCGGGCTAGGCGGCGGACCATAAGATAAGCCAAGTCAGGGCGACGTGCAGGATCACCCAGCTCACTCCATTCCTTCTCAACAAAGTCGATCATGAAGGTCCGGAGAGATTCCTCGACGTGGCGCGCAAGCGCTTGATTGAGTGTCGGCAAACCAGAATCAAAGACATCCCTTATTCGATCACGAAGAACGGTGTCCCCGCCATCAAGCTTACTGACAACCGTCACGAATGGCGGTTGATGCAAAGCCTTGGCAAGATGCGCAACGGCTGAGTAGAAGACGATGGGGATGAATCTTCGCTGCCTCATTTCCTTGAAGACAGAGAGTCCCTTGTCTGCCAACGTCGCATCATCCCCTACGGCGACACTGATTCCCTCCGCGGCCGCGACCGCACCTTGATCACGGATATCAAGAATAATCATATCGATATAGCTCGACTCGATGACGCCAAGCGCCGCCTCAAACGACTCGACAACCTCAACGCTCGCATACTCACCCGCTGCATTTATTGGCCTCCGACGCAATGAACCGCTCGTGCCTCGTGCCAACTCTGGCTCGTCTTCGACTAGCAGGACTCGCCACCTCGGCTCACTCACATTAGTCATCACGCCCCCACCCGCCTCGTTAGATTCGCCCTAAAAGTTGCCCCCCCCAGCTCGCCTGGGCTGATGAGGGCAAGGGATCCGCCGTAGTAGTCCTCGATAATTTGTCCCGCGATCGTTAGCCCTAGCCCAACACCACCTTCCCGCGTCGTAAAGTAAGGCTCAAAAATCCTTTCCCGATCCGGCTCTGGAACACCTGGACCGTTGTCCGAAACGTAAATACTGAGGCTTCCGTCAGACTCTCTTGACATCCTCACAGCTACAGTACCGACGTGGCCCGCACGTGCCCGCCCAACCCAATAAAGACTGTTGGCTATTAAATTCAAGAGAATTTCTTGGAGCTCTGTTCCGTCTACAGTTACCACCGTCTCCCCCGCTGGGAGAGTTATTTCAATACCGTGAGCCTTGATGTCACCTTCAAGAATGCGACAAACGTCTCGCATGGCCTCTTCGACAACCACCAGGTGCGGTCTTCCCCTGCGCCTGCCGCCAAATGGCGCGAGCCTTTGAAGTACATCACTGACAACACGCGCTTGACTTTTGGCAACCTTGAACTCGACCTCAAGTTCCTCGAGCAGCGTTTGGCATTCTGAAGGTCGAGGCTGCGCCGAGGTCTGCGAATCTTCGATTATCTCTAGACCGGCCACCGCGGCTTGCCTAACAGCAAGAGCAGGCTGAGCCACTTCATGGATCATTCGATCGACGAGCTGACCCAGGGTCGCTAGACGCTGATAACGAGCTACGACCTCTTTTACCTCAGAACTATGTTCGTCCAAACGCTCCTGCGTGTCGGTAACTAAGGCAAGGAGCTGATTGTCAGCGCGGGCAGCAACTGCATCTCTCAGCTCAGTGAGCTGGAAAGATTCAAGTGGATTAACTCGGGAAGGAACTCTCTTAGGGTCGCGCGGCCTTACCTCATACCGCGCATTCTCCACCTGTAGAATAAGCTCCTTGACGAGCTGGCGTAGGTCATCTAACGCCGACCCTTCGACCAAACCCTCGCGATTCGTTTGATCAACGAGCAAAGGGTTCATGTCCCGGGTAATGTTGACTGCTCCGATGACCTGGTTGTTCGACAACCGCTTAGTTGGGTCGTTGATTCTTCTCCGGTCAAGAGCGAGCCAGTCATCCCCGAGTTCACCATAAGGAAGAACCCTGAAGCCATCGCGATACATGCTAACACCGGCAGCTTGATTGAGGAGTTGACGAAAGTCTTGAAACGGCGTTCCTGGAGCGACCTCTTGCAGGCCCTCACGATCCCGATCCCAAACCCGCAAATTGAAGGTGAAGGGGCCGCAAACGGGGATCCTCCCACCCACCCCTCGAAGCTGAGCCTGAATGGTGGGACGCGATTCACCCTCCCCTCGAAGTCGCATCGTAATGCGGGCTGTCCCGCCAGCGTCGACGGACGCCAAGAGCCGATAGTGAGGACGACTTAGCTCATCCGGAGCACCCACCCATCCGGAGTAGCTCCCGAGCCTCGGCGGCAAATCGAGCAAGATTCTGAAATCCCGTGAGCTTCTCTGGAGCAGATCATCAGCTGCCGGAGAGATCAAACGAGAAAGCGATCTATGCACATCTTCTAATATATTCTCGTTCCAGGCAGTACGAAGCCCTTCCATCTCCATAATTGTTCCACTAAGCGGACTAGGAAAAGCATCCCTGCCCGGCGAAGCGTTGTCGTCGTATAGGCCTATCCGCTTTCGCCACGTGAGGGCCACATCGCCGCCTCGCGTGAAGGCATCGGCGGGTCGCACTCCCCAGGGGATAGGAATCTCATCGAGGTAGGCTTCATCATCAGCGAAAGCGTCCCAATCCACCGAGAGATAGCACTCATCGGTCGCGTCTGCGACATTTCGAGTGACGAGATTCAAGCGGCGCCCGAGCTTCATGGCCGCAAATCGTCCGATCCCTTTTTCGCCGAGCGATCGTCGCCCGGCAGGGCTCTTTTTTCTACGTCGGCGACTCGGAGTGGCCGGCTCCAACCAGGTGTTTGCCACTACGCTCGCCGACATTCCCAGGCCATCGTCCAGTACAACCAAACGTGCAGGTCTTTGCCGTGTCTCATCCTGCAAGGACACGAGCACAGTGCTCGCATCTGCGTCGTAGCTGTTCTTGACTAGCTCGATTAGGGCGACCGCCTCGCTGCTTATCAGCTCCTGGCCGAGCGTCAACATGATCCGGGCCCGCGGTCGCAGCACCTGCCGCCCCGGCAATGCGATCGAATCCTTCATAAGACATCTCCCGCTTCTGACCGATCCACATCGTGTCGGGTCATGACCAACTTCATCGACGGAGATGGGTCTTGCTTTCGTCACCGGCTCCGCCCACCTAGTTCTCACTGGGAAAACTGGGCCTGCGCGCCGATCAGGGCAGAACATCCACTACGAGTGCTCCGGGATTTGTTTTATCCACCGTCACCCAGTGCATCAATTTGCCGCCGGCAGGCACCGTACTGGGAGGGGTCACCAGGTGGAATCCGATGGTGACCTTCTCATCGGCGATGGCGTCGTCCTGGCCGCGGTCGAGGTTGTCCCTCTCGACGGTGGGGTAAAGGATAATCGCTCCCGTGGACTCGCCCCTGAGACCGTCAGCTCCGGGATCCGGGGTCGCCGTCTCGACTCCGGCGATCCTCATGGCCGCGTTGCGGTGTCGTTCCTCGCTGAACACCCTGAACGAGGCGCCGGACGACGTGCGCCGGCGTTCAAAGATGCTGAAGGGACCGTGTCCTGCGACCACGCGCCGAGTGCTGGTCCTTGTCTGTTGGGGTAGCAGGACGACCCAACGTGCCAGTTGATCAGCGCTAAGCCGGCGCAACCACGCGAGTTCGGGTTGGAAGGTGTCGTCTGCGAGCCACTCAAGGTTACCGAGCACGGTAAGTAGTGCCGCGTGGCTGATGACCGCGATCTCCGCCTCGTAGGTCGTACTCGCGCCGGGCACCGCGAATCTGACGGTCCGGTCGGCGGCGGCGAGCAGTGGCTTCCACTGTTCAATGTTGTGTCTCATTTTCGACGCGGTCGACGGGAAGGCCACGGGTTCCATGGGCTTGCCCGGTGAGCTCTTCAACACGAGCTTTGCATTCCACATCTTGTTGCGGCCGGTTGGTCGAAGGTCCGGCCGGTGCTGAGCGATGAGGGGCGGGATCTGCCGCGGGGTGAGTTGCTTCGTTCCCTCGGTCGGGGTGGCGTACTGGCGCAGTTCCCGTCGGAGGAAGTCCTCGTCGCGGCAGGCGGCCTCGAACATCTCGTGCAGGTCGGGGGTGGTGTAGAGACGGACCAGATCTCGGTAGCCAGGTCGGAAGCCGAACCATCGACCCATTTGCATGAGGGTGTCGACCTGGGTGGTGGCACGCCGGTAGTAGGTGACAGTCAGCCCTTCGACGGTGAACCCTCGGGCAAGTTTGTTGCCGCCGACCAGGATGCGCCAGATCTCGCGCTTGTCGAAGTCGAGGCTTTCCTGCTGGCTCTCGAGGTCCTTGTCACTGTTCACGACGATCACCGGGCTGCTGTTCCGGTCGGCCGGGCTGATGAGTCTCAACGCTTCGCCGATGTCGACATGCAGGTCGTCGAAGTTGTCCGGCGTAAGCAGCGTGGGCGCCTGGGCGCGGGACACGGGCAGGACGTCGGAATGATAAAGGTCGCGTAGCCGGGCCAAACCGGTCGCCCGGTAGTAGCCGGCGGTGTTCCACAGGGTGCCGATCAATGCGGCGGTCTGTCGGTGGGAATCCTTGCCCATCGCCTCGTGGACGAGCATTGTGTGGTGCCGGTAGGACGTGCCGTGCCTTTGGCGGTATAGCTTCAGGGCGCCGGTGAGGACGAACATGTCCACAGCCCGGCGCAGCTCGTCGTCGTCGGGTTCGTCGCTGAGGTAGCGGACGTGTGCCCGCTCCTTCGACGTTTCGAGCGGACGCTGGTCGAGGGCCAGCTCAGCGTCGAAGTCGTGGAAATCGTCCGCGCCCATGTAGCCGTCGGGCCGGTCCAAGGCAATGAGGAAATCTCGGGGGAAGATGTCCTCGACGTCGGACGGGTCCACGAACACGTTGGCATAGGGGGTGGCGGTATAGCCGACGTACTGTGCCCGGGGCATCATCCGCAGCAGTTGCCCGATCAGCCGGTTGATCGCGGTGCGCTTCTTGCTGTCTTCCTTCCACTTCTTCGGACTCACAGTGTTGACCGACGCCTGATCAGACTCGTCGTCGATGATCAGCACTGGCACTTCGCCGAGACGGTCGCTGATACGGCCCAGGTCCGCCACTAGGTCCTCGAGGACGCGGGCGTTCTTCTTGGCGACGACGAGACGAGCGTCGCTCGTGTGCAGGTTCGCGGCATCAAAGAACTTCCGGTTACGCTCGCGCCCCTTGAACTCTAGGGCGGAGAAGCCCATCTTGAGCCGTTTGTAGTCCCCGGCATGGTTGCTGAGGCGGTGGATGTCGGGGTATCCGGCGTCGGAGGGCCGTCCGCCGTGACGGACGAAGCGGTCGCGTTTCCAGTCAGGGTCGTCCTGGTACTCGTGCGCCTTCTGGTCGTGCGGGGAGATCTCGCGCTCGATGTTCTCGCGGCCGCACAGCTCGATGTCGAGGCGCCGCTGGGTCTGTGCGCGCAGCATGTTCGTGGTGCCGGTGAGGACGACGACGAGTCGGTAGCCAGCGTCGACAGCCTTGGCTACGACGCCGGTGAAGTTGGCGGTCTTGCCGCTCTGGACGTAACCGACCACGAGCCCTTTCGCTTGGTATGCCACGGGTCGGGTTGGGTCGGACAGTCGCCGGACGACCTCCTCGGTGGCCTTGTCGAGGTCGGCGACGGCGTCCGGGTTGCGCCACTTGTCTAGTAGGTAGCGGTGGTAGTGCGCCCAGTAAAAGTTACGTTCGGTGCGGCGTTCCGGGGTACGCCACTCCTCCCAGTCGTCGGCGATGACGATGGGACCGTCGGCTGCGGCATAAGGAAACAGGTCCGCGAACAGGTCCGCTGTCGGCTCGTCGACGCCGAGCGCGGCGATCACCGCTGCGCGGCGTTCGGCGGTGTTGCGGCTGGTGCCGTCGGTCCAGGTGGCGCTGCTCTGTTCGTGGTCCCAGGCGGCCAGGGTGTGGGCGAACTGCTGGCGCAGGGCGTCCTCGGGGCCGACGTCTCGTAGGTGCGTCAGGAGCGCGGACCCGTCTGCGATGTCCGGGGCATCGCCGCCCAGCATTGCGGCCAGCGCGTGCAGGCGTTTGGGTCCGGGACGCTGCATGGCGTCGAGTGCGGCGCTGTAGGCGGTGGTGACGATGTCGCTCATGGCAGTTCCAGCTGTCCCCTCGTGAGTGCGTCGGTGAGGATCTGCGGCATCGGATGGCCGGTCAGCCCGGTCAGGTCCAGCCGGTAGCGGATGTCGGTCACGCGCGTGCCGTCGACGCCTGCGTCTGCCAGGAGCCGGGGCGTGAGGCGGGGAAATGCCTCGGTGACCTGGAAGGCCTCTGGCGGGGTTCGTAGTCGCCATCGCCGCTGGCAGGTGGCTCCGAACCGGTCACGCCAGCCCGAGCTGCGCAGCAGGTCGTCGAACGCGGTGCATTGGGTCGTGGACGGCAGGCGGGTGCGGACTCCTGCGATGAGGTCCGGCAGTGTGCGTCCGCCGCTGCCGGCCGAGGTGACCTGCAGGGACACCAGCCAGAGTGGTCGCTCGCCGGTCGCGACCATCTGGGTCAGCGACGAGATCCAGTGGGTGCGCCGCTCGGAGACGGTGGCTTTGACCTCGATGTCGTGATCGGGAAGCCCGAAGTCGTGCTCCTCGGCCTGCCCGCCTCGCCAAGACGCGAGCGCGGTGTCCGGTCCGACGGTGTGCGCGAGGCCGGCGAGGACGAGGAGCTCCCCGACCAGTCCGGTTTCCTTCTCCTGCGACAGGACATCCTCAGTCTGTAGGAGGTGTCCGAGGCGACGCAGGGTCTCGGTGAGCGCCGCGGTAATTGTCTGCCGGTCCAGTTGAACCCGGTCGGCGACGGCGCACAGCAGGGGATAGGCATCGACGAACAGACGGGAGTCGGTGACGGCGATCTCGATTAGGCGCTGGCCATCGTGGTGAACAGCGTGCACGGTGAGGTGTTCGAGCCCCAGCGGTGGCACCTCGTGAGGCGTTGCCGGTCCGCGTAGCCCGACCCGGCTGCTCTGTGGGTCGACGAAGAGCACGATCCGAGGTAACCCGGGGATCGGGTGGTCGATCGGGACCGGGCTGCGGAGGTAGTCGGCGAAGCTGTCGGTACTGAGGTGACGGTCGGCTGGCGCGGTCACGACCGGGCCTCGAAGGCTGATCTCTCCGCCTTCGCGGCGGCGGTGAGGACTTCCTGCCAGATATCGATGTTGTCCTTGTCGCGAGCGCCGAAGTGCACGCCTTCGAAGACGTTGCCGGCGAGCAGGAACAGCAGCGCCTTGAGCACAGGCAGATCGTTCATGCCTCCGCGGCGTCCGCCGAGCAAGGCCTGCCGGTATGCCCGGTTGAGCCACAGCGTCCTGGTTTCGCGGTCGAACTCGAGGAACGCGTCAGTTGTGAACCGCTTCCACTGAATGTTGAGGGGGTCGTCGTGGAGCAGGGGCAGCTCGTTGCGGATCTCGCGGGAGACCCTGGGATGGAGTCCCTTACCGGGCGGTATCACCGCCTTGCGTCGTGCGGTCGTCCGCCGAGTGGCGTTGATCCATGCTGCCTCGGCGGCTTGGAGGTAGTCGGTGATCGTGGTGCCGTCGTCGGCACGGGCCCTGGCAACGGCGTGGGCGAAGCGGGGTCCTGCCGAGACCCGGGACTTCTCGGGGTTCATGACGAACATTCCGGTGGCGTCGCCGTCGATGTCGATACAGACCCGGGCGAGCTGTAGTCGGGTGTCGGCAGCGTGGATGCCCTCCCAGCCCCCGGCGTGCAGGAGTCGCCCTCGCCGGTAGAAATACAGGCCCTGTCGCGTTTCCGCTCCGCCGGGTAGCCGGTACTCGGGTGCGTTGGACCGGCGCGGCCAGATGTGGCAGCGGAGGACCACGTTGGTCTGGTCGGTCCGCACCATGAGGTCCTTCGGCCAGCCGGGCAGTGTGTCGGAGTAGGCGAAGGGGTCGATCGGCGCCACCGGGTGGCGTACGCCGGCACCGAGGTTGGTGTCCTCCACGTCGATGACGATCCGCACACCCCGGTCAACGAGGATGCGATGGAAGGTCAGGCCGAGATGTCCTTGCAGGTGCGAGATCGTGCGGCTGAGGAACTCGTCGACCTGGTCGGGATCGTCCGACGAGGGGAATCCGTTGACACGGTCCCACCGCACGACCGTCCCCGATGCGCTTGTCGGGAGCTGCCAGTCGCGGTCGAGTTCTGCCGCGGCGAACGTGGCCGGCACGATGTCACAGCCGAAGCCCTGCCGGCTGGCGTTGAGCTGCCACCGCCGACCGACAGCCGGCCGTCCGGCGGCACGTGACAGCACGGTGAGGCTGGCGGCCTGACTGAACGACGCCGCCTTGAGCCCGAGGCCGAAATGTCCGAGATCCTCGCCCGTGTACCGGCGTTGCCCGCCGACGGTCATAGCGTCGTCGATGCGTTCGGGCTCGATGCCCTGGCCGTTGTCAACAACGTAGAGGCCGACCAGCCGGATGTCGCGTTGGACGAACCGGACGAGGATGTCGGTGGCGCCGGCGTCGATGGAATTGTCCACCAGGTCGGCCAAGGCGGTCTCCAGCGAATGGTTACGGCCGAGTGCGTCCATGGCCCGTGGATCGGGAGGCAGCTCCACCGACCCCTCGGTGGGAACCTCCTGAGACCAGACAGACATCTACCGCTCCCCGTAGTGGTGGCCGGCGGTGCCGGCGAGGCTTCAGAATCCGCTGACCGGGCGGAAGCCGTTGCGCCGGCCGTGGCGCATGGCCTCCAGTCCGACGCGGACGTGCTTTCCGGCGGGGTCCCACCCCTGATCGAGGGCTTGGGCGATCTCCGCCGCGGACCGACCTTGCTCGGCGTTGAGAATCCCTGTGTCGGCGCCCCATGCGACGAGTTCGGCCCAGTCGGTGACGGAGGTACTCCTGATCAGATCCATGTCGAGGCCGTATGTGTCGACATCGGCCAGTTCCGTTGCCATTGGTGTGGGGACGATCCATTCGAGGTCGTGTACGGCCGTCCAGCACTCCGGCCGCTTTGTCCACTCGCCGACGTTGGTTCTGCCCTCAGGAGGCGACGTGATGACCTTCTGGACGAGCAGGGAGACGTCGGTGATCGCGTCCTGCAGGGCGGTGGTGAGGTCCTGGGTCCGCCAGATGCGGTCGAGATCGATCCTGCCCCGGGTGGCTTGGACCAGCTTGGCGATGGTGTAGGTGACGATGTTGGCCTTGTACCCGCCGAAGTTGTGTCTGGCGACGAGTTTGTCAACCTTCCGGAACAGGATCGCCTTGGCCACCAGGTGCCGGCAGTACTGCTTGTCCACCGCCGGAGGCTGCTCGTCGAGCCGCTGCGAGAACAGGGTGAAGTTCTTCTCCGCCCCGAGACTCACCAGATGTGGCTGCATTGCCCAGGAGTGCTCAAACTTGGCCAGGTCAGACTTGGTGAATTTTTGGGCCGGAGGGTTGGCGGCCTTGAACACCTTCTGCCGGGCAGGCGTGCCCTCACGCGTCAGGGCGTTGGCGTACTGGCCGCGGGCACGCTCGTAGAACCAGTGTGTGTCGTGGGGATGCGCAGCACTGGGCGGCGCCCACAGGGTTCGCATGATGCGCTCGACGTCGACATGGAACGCGCTGTTGGCCTTCAGGTCGGAGGCGGTGACGCGGTTCTGGGTGTTGGAGTAGGCCGAGATCTGAGGAACGATGTCGTCGAGCCTGTCCGGTGAGACGAGCGTCAGTTTCATCTGCACGTGCGCCGCACCGACGTCAACCTTGTTGCGGTGGGCGTGGTGAATGGTCGCGGTGGTCTGCCCACCGTTGACGATCTGCAGGTGGTGGATGCGGCGGATCACCCGCTCACCAGACGAGACGTCTTCGAAGTCCACCTTTGAGGCGGTGGCGGCGATTCCGTTGTTATAGGCGAGGAACCGCTCGGGGTTGCTCCTGAGGGTGTCAAGAATCCCTCGGTTGACGGCCCCGCGCACCTGCAGAAACGAGCGGACGTTCAGCTCCAGCAGGCGCGCACCGTGCGCCGAGTACAGATCGGCGAGGCCGCGGGCGGGCACGATGGCGAGAAGGACCGAGTAGTCCTCGTCCGTGCGTGGGGTCGCCAGGCAGGGCAGCCCCCGGGGGAACTCTGCCACGATCGGCTCAGCCTTGTTCCCGGACGCTGACCAGTTGGCCAGGCGGCGTAAGTCCCACAATTCCCGGGTGACGTGCCGCCCCTCGAACAACATCGGGGCGACACCGTCGCGGACCACGCTGCGGGCGTTGGTGACCAGCACAAGACGGACCGACTCGACACTGCCGAATTTCTCGCTGACCGCGTTGCACATGCCAGCCACATCTGAAGAACGATCCCGTTGCGTGAGGGTGCCAACAACGCAGCGGGACAGGAAGTTTTCCAAGCGCCTGAACGCCGCCTCGACCTCGGCCCGGCCGACCTTGTGGTCGTCGTCGGCACGAGGGCTGTAGTAGGTGAGAAACAGGTCCAGCGAACGGTCGTCAGACGCCGCGCCGTAGCCACTGACCTCCACTCCGTGGTCCTTGAAGTGCACGGCCACGGCGTCCTCGGTGTGCCCGTCGGCAGCCAACTGGTCAAGCATCAGCTGAGTGAACGCCTCCTGAAGGTCGCAACCCTCGATCTCGGCTTGGGCCCTGACGTCCTCGATAAGGCTGTGCGCGTAGGCACCGATGTCCGGTTCAGCCACGCGAACCTCTGCGTCGCAGAACGCAGGCAGGGTGGAGCGGGCCACACATCCCAGGCGGACTTGTGAGGAGCATGCGGTTCTCCGGAGGATTTGCTCGGCATCGTGCGGTGACGGTACGCGCCGATTCAGTCGCTGATGGCACCAACTTCCCACGTTAAGGACACTGCGACAAGACCCACTGGGCCGAGCTGCCGTCGGCCCGTCGGACCCTTTCCGGACCGGTTGTACCAAGATCTATGAGCGGCCGGCCGGTGATGAACCGAGATGTGGACGTCGATGCTGGGGCGGCTGGTCTGCACCGTCGGCCCGCAGAGGTAACCTGCCCAGTGCGTTCAGACCGATCCGGAGGGGTGGCAGGGGTGACGGACGATGGTGTCGCACAACGTCGGGCAGGTTACGGGGTCAAGCTCGTACGAGGCCCGTTCGTGCGCTTGGCGCCACACCCGCACGCTTGCGCGGACGACGACGAGTTTCTCCGCTTCGCGACGGCGTGCCGCGGGCGGGGCGAGCGGCTGGCAGCCGATCTCTTCAGCGGCGCGGGTGGCCTGAGCCTCGGCCTCACCGAGGCCGGATTCCGCGTGATCCTTTCGGCGGATCGCGACCCTGAGTCCGTCGAGACGCACAGGCACCACTACTCCGGTCTGACGCTCGACTGTGACCTCGGAGAGTCGGCCAACGTCACACGCATCGCCGCCCTGATCAAGGCGGCAGGGATCGAGCTGCTTGCCGGTGGCCCACCGTGTCAACCTTTCTCCCGGGCGGGCCGCTCGCTGATCCGCCACCAGGTCCGTCACGGCCTCCGCCCGGCGCACGACGAGCGCAGGGACCTGTGGCGTTCGTTCCTGGAAGTGATCCAGCTGGCCAGACCGGCCGCCGTCGTAATGGAGAACGTTCCGGACATGGCCTTGGACCGGGAGATGTTCATCCTCCGGACCATGGTGCACGAGCTGGAGTCCATCGGTTACGCCGTCGAGGAACGGGTCGTTGACACGCTGCGATACGGCGTGCCGCAGTTCCGGCAGCGGCTGATTCTGGTAGCACTGCGCGACGGTGTCGCCTTCGACTGGCCGGAGGAGGTACCCGACCGGGTGTCGGTGTGGAACGCCATCGGCGACCTGCCCGAGGTGGAGGGCGGCTGGCGACCTGAGGGCGGGGCGGACGGTTGGACAGACTACGACGGTCCGGTCTCGGCGTTCCAGAAGGAGATGCGTCGGGACGTCGTGCCACGAGACGCCGGCAAGGTCTTCGACCACATCACCCGACCGGTACGCGAGGACGACCAACGAGCCTTCGACATGATGGGCGCAGACACCCGGTACTCGGACCTGCCAGACGACGTCAAGCGCTACCGCGATGACATCTTCGACGACAAGTACAAGCGTCTGAGTGAGGACGACTACTCCCGCACGATCACCGCGCACATCGCCAAGGACGGCTACTGGTACATCCACCCCCGCCAGGACCGCACACTAACCGTGCGTGAGGCGGCACGGCTCCAGACCTTCCCGGACTGGTTCCGTTTCGCCGGCCCCCCATCGGCGGCCTTCCGCCAGATTGGCAACGCCGTTCCGCCTGCGCTGGGCGCCCAACTCGGGCGCGCCGTGATGACAGCGTTGAATGCCCGCCGACCGGTCAACTACCGCAGCCGCGACATCGCCGAGGCGCTCGCCAACTGGTTCGACACCCTCGACGAACCAGCCCTTCCGTGGCTGTGCGCCCGGACACGCTGGCAGGTGATCTCGGCCGAGATGCTCCTCGACCGGGCCGCCCCTGATCAGGTCCGGTTCGTGTGGCCGCTGCTGGCGCGTTGGGAACAGCCACAGGACACCGTTGACGCTGGCGACGAGCTGATCGAGATGGGACGGTGGATCCAACGTGAGCACCGCGGCGAGCGGCTGCTCGAACTGGCGCGCACGGTCGCGTCGCAACCCGACCTTCTCGATGACGACAAGATCATCGATCTCCAGGGCGTCGATGCCTCGGTAATCGACCTCGCCATCCTCGCGGTTCCGACCCGCGGCGAGGACGACGCGGAGGAGCCCGTGCTCATCACCAAGGGCATTCCACGCGTCGCCGCCCGCTTCACCGGTGAGCACCCCGAGCGCAGTAACAGAATGACGGCGGGACGCTTGGCCGTCGCCCGAATGATCGGCGACGACACTACTGCCCGGCGGGCGCACCTCGGCCTGATAGAGGTGGCCACCTCCATCTGCCGGCCCACCGAACCTGCGTGCCCGCGCTGCCCGCTCAATGCCACGTGCAGCGAAGCCGCCGTACGCCGGAGTCGCGCCTCGCGGCTCGCGGCTGTGATCAATCCCTGAAGCCGAGCGCCGCCGCAATGTCCGGGGCCTCGGCCCGCAGCGTCTCCCCGATGCGCTGCAGCGCCGAGTACTCGCCTGCGCGCATCGCCGCTGCCCGCAACGCCAAGCCAACGACCGGCATGGACGGCCCAGATGCCGACGCTTCGCTTCGCGAAATAGCAGTGAGTTGCTCAAACGAGGCCTTCGGGCCCTCGGAAGCACTGCGCGAGTTCTTGCGATAGGCGTCGTCCGCGCGCAGACACAGCTCGTGGACGGGGCGCTCGAGCAGCTGGCGCAGCTGCGGCGGCATCGCCACCCTGATCTTCGCGACGTTGATGTTGAAGACGATGTCAAGATCGGTGTCGAAGTCGAGCGACGCACGCGCGAGCTTGGTGTGCTCGTCGATACCTCGCATACCGTTCCAACCGCCCCACTGGACAAGTCGCTGGGCACGGTAGACGTACAGGCCCTGCTGACGGTTCCAGTTGAGTGGGCCCGACAGCCGCTCGAACTCCCCCGACGAGCTGAATTGATCACGGGACGGCAGGACGTACCGTTGCAGCGCCACCATGCCGGTAGCCTCACCGACGGTTACCTCAAAGCGCAGCGGAGGAAGTGCCTCACGGGCTGGCTCGTCCGGCGCGAACGGGTTCCATGGCCTGACCTTCTCACCGTTGACCGTAATCACGAGGCCGGTACCGACGTCACCCTCGAGAAAGCGGTGGAAGACTGTGCCCAGATGGTCCGCCGTCTTCTTTGCCAGCGCCTCCAGCCGGCGGCGCGCCCAGCCGCCCTCCGGGTTGCGCTCCGGCAGGACTCGGTCCAGCCTCCGCCATAGCACCACGGTTCCACCCGGGCCTGCCACCGTGGCGCGGGCGCGGGCGAGGTGCTCGTCGCTGTCAGGTTCCGCGACGACCCAGTCGTCCATCTCGGCGATAAGTTCGAGATCGATCATCCGCGACACGGTGCGGGCTGTGGCAGCCCTCCTGCGGCTCACTACCGTGAGCGATCGGCACTGTGACAGCGATGCGGTCTTCAGCCCCAGCCCGTACCGACCAAGATCGCCGCGACCGTAGTCGCGTCGACTGCCGTAGCGCAGCGCCTCCAGTAGCCCGTTCGCGCTCATACCCTCGCCGTCGTCGGCGATCATCACCCACGACTCCGAGCCGTCGAACATGATATCGATCTCGACCCGACCCGCACCCGCGGCGACACTGTTGTCGACGATGTCGGCCACCGCAGTAGGAAAGTCATAGCCGATGTCACGCAGGGAGTCGGTCAACCGTGCTGCAGACGGTGCCACGCTGTACATGTTCTGCACGCCCACGACGCTTCCTCCGTTCGATAACAACGACGGGGACCAGGATGTCACACTCGCCGTGCGCCACGTCGGGGGACGCACCCAGTTTGGCGGCAACCGGCGCATCGCGCAGAAAGCCGCTCCCGCCAGTGGCGGGTTTCCCAAGCCCCGTACTCCTCTTGAGGTTCACTTCCGAACCTCGACCGCGCAATTAGAACACCAGTACGGCCGACTCCGTCAACCGCGATCGCCTGACACGGAATTGACCGAGTGAACGGTTGCGGTAACGCCAGGTGCCGCGGTGGACTCCGACAGCAACTGTCCACGCACCGTCGCGGCAACCCGACGCGCCGCTTCTTCTGCCCCCCGACGCACCTCGCACTCCCACACCCTGACAACTCGCCAGCCGCTTCCGGCCAGCTCGTTGTCGATGCGCTGATCACGCGCCTGATTGGTGGCGATCTTCGTCGCCCACTTCTTCGCGTTGGGCCCCCTGAACTGAGATGGCCCGTGCCGCGGGCAACCGTGCCAGAAGCATCCGTTTACGAACACCGCGACTCGCGGACCTGGAAACACCAGGTCCGGCCGGCAACGATTCGACAGGGTCCGTCGCAGTCGGTAGCGAAGACCGAGCGCGTGTACGGCACGCCGCAGCGCGACCTCGGGGGCGGTGTCGCGGGTTCGCCGGCCTCGCAGATGCAATCCCTCGACCGTGGCAACCCAGCCGCCCCCGCCGTCCGTCGATGGAGGGGAGACAGGATCGTCAGAACTAGTCATTGCTCCCGCCGAAGTTTCACCTTGTCGAGGCCTCCGTGCCTGCTCTCGCCACGGTTCGGACGATAGAGCGGCGAAGCCGCTTTGCTCCGCGAGCACCCTACGCGCAAGCTGGTGAAGCTGCGCAACAGAGGGCGCGTGAAGCCGTAAGTCAGCTCGTGCGCCGGTGGGCGCCACCGGCCAGGCCGACGTCGATCCGATGACTCCCTCGTTCCGTGGCTTTACCTCGTGATGTCCCATCGACCGCTGCCAGACCTGGCACAACGATTACCTCTCGTTCCAGGCCGCGCCCGCTGCGAACACGGGCCGCGCGTCACACCCCGTCGCTAGCGTGACCTCAGCCCAGGGCACAGACACTCGTGGAGGAGCCAGCGATGATCGACCATCTGTCGGTCCAAGCCCGCGACCTCCCGACCAGCGCTGCCTTCTACGACGCCATCCTCGCCCCGCTGGGCGGCAGCCGACTGTTGGAGTTCCCGAACGTCATCGGCTACGGCCGAGAGCGCCCCGAGTTCTGGCTCGGCCCGACCGAAACCCCCGGCGAGGCCCGCGAGCTGCACCTGGCCTTCACCGCCGACGACCGCGCCGCGGTCGAGGCGTTCCACGA
The DNA here is from genome assembly GCF_045207365.1 of Micromonospora sp. NBC_00858. Lineage (NCBI taxonomy): Bacteria > Bacillati > Actinomycetota > Actinomycetes > Micromonosporales > Micromonosporaceae > Micromonospora > Micromonospora sp. NBC_00858. The sequence goes on from NZ_CP108828.1 coordinate 5,178,972, forward strand.
TGCCGCCATCAAGGCCGGCGCGGAAGTGCTGCACGAGCCCCGCGTGTGGCCGGAGTACCACCCGACCTACTTCGCCCTGGGCGCGCCGCCGTACCTGTACGCCGGGCCGATGACGTACCAAGAGCACAGCGGCGACCGACCCATGCGAATCATCTGGCGGCTGCAGCATCGGCTCCCCGCCGACATGTACGCCGCCGCTCGGGCCATCGCCGCCTGAGATCGACCGGCTGGCCTCTCCGCCACGCCGGGCATAGCCGCTTGCGCCCGGCTGAAACGCTTGCGTCAGCACCCTTCGGGAAAGCAGGAAAGGACCGTGGAGCTTCGCAGGAGCCGATCCATCCTGGTCGGTGGCATCGCGTTCTGGGCGTTCGGCATCTTCATGCTGCTGTGCGGCCGGACTGACAGTGCCTTCCGTGGGATCGGGACACTGATCATCGGCGTGTTGAGCCTGTTGATGGGCGCCATACTCGCCTTCTACGGGCTCCGGCCGTTCAGGTTCCACATCGGGACCGAAGGGCTGACCGTACGGCTGCCTGGAATCGACCGGCTGGTGCCGTGGGCCGAGATCGACACGATCGTCCTCGATCAGCCGCTGCCGGTTCTCACCGGCAGGAAGACGCCCTCCCCGGTGTTGTTGCTGGTGCCGGCCAGCGGGTCGGCCCTCAATCGTCCGCTGACCCAACGAAGCCCCGTGGACGACCGTCCCTGCCTGGTCCTGCTTGAACTGCAGGACGTCCGAGAAGCGCCGGACGAGGTGGGGGCCGCCCTCGCCCGCTTCGGCGGCAGCCGCTTCACCGATTTTCGGCAGCTGATTCGGCAGCATTTCGACTCGCCGGACTTCACGATGGTGCTGCGCGGATACGACCCGGCCAGGGTGAATCACCTCATCAGGCAGGGCCAGGAGGCGCTCATCTCGGACGTGATGCTGAAGCGCTTCGGGGCGAAGGCAGAGATTGAACGGGCTCGCGGAAGCCTTCCGGCCGCCATACACGGGTACGACCGCGCGCAGGTCGACGCGTTCCTGGACGACCTCTCCGACGCACTGGCGCGGTGGGATGACGAAAAGCGGGATGCCAGATAGCGTTCCCGCCGATCAGGTGGACCGGCACTACCCGAAGCGCGACGTCGTGCGCTCATGGGATCTGTCACCGCAGGGTGGCTGGTATGGGTGTAGGGGCGGTCGCCGGTTCTGCCGCCGGAGGCCGACCCTGACAGGTCCGTGAGAGCTGTTGAGGTACGCCGGGCGCTGCCCTGGCGACCTACGACCCGCGCCCCTGTCCCGCCGTCGGGGCGATACCTCGCGCGGCGTTCGCTGCCCACGAGGTGGCGGGTGTGGGCGCGCGGGGCGGCATATGGGCCACCTACACCGCGCGACGCGTCCGTCTGCCCCGCCGCCCCATCAGGCCGCCCGCCCGCTCGGGCCGGGCTCGGCGAGGTTGGGAAGACGCCGGTGCACCCCCTCCACCGCGACCTGCCGCCGACCGCCGCGCCGGCCGCGGTGACCCTGTCCGGACGGATACCGCCGAGCAACCCGACCATCGACGGCGAACTCCTCGCCCGCCTGCTGTTCTACTCAGCCGGCGTCACCCGAACCGCCGGAGACAACCTCTGGTTCCGCGCCGCCCCCTCGGCCGGCAATCTCCACCCCTTCGAGATGTACGCGGTGGCCAGCGAGGTCGCCGGGCTGTACCACTTCGCGCCGCAGGTGTTCGGCCTGGAGGCACTCGCGGCCGGGGACCACCGCCCGGCGCTGGCCGACGCCACCGCCGACCCGGACGTCGGCCCGCTCGCCCTCGTCGTCACCGGCCTACCGTGCGAACCGCGCGGAAGTACGCCGAACGGGGCTGGCGGCACGTCTACTGGGACGCCGGGACAGGGTGAGGGCATGGACGGGTCAGGCGTACACGGGGCGTCGGGTGCCGCCGTGGTCGGCGCACGGCCCGCCTGGCACGCCGGTCATGCTGACCAGTCCGTCCTCGCACTGCACCACGTAGCCCTTGCCGTTCCAGAAGGTGGGCACGCAGTCGAACCAGTCGCAGACGTCCGCAGGCGGGTCGTTGATGTAGGAGCCGCCGCAGTAGTTGTAGCCGTACGGATTCTCCGGTGCGCCACAGAGGTCCACTGGGGCCGGGCTCGGCGAGCCGGTGGTCGGGCTCGGGCTACCGCCACCGGTGCTGCTGGCCGACGGCCACCCGGAGGGTCTGGTCGGTGAGGCACCATCGGTCGGGCCCGGTCCAGGCGAGGTGACCGGCCCGGAACCGGGCCCCGGCGCCGTAGCGGGGCCGGACGTGCCGGGCGCGGTGGTGGCGTCCCGCTGCGGACCAGCGGTGGGAGCGGTGGAGCTGAGCGGCGCGCCGACGGCGGTGGATTGCGAGGGGTCATCCGGGTCGGCCGAGGTCGCGCCGGGGCGGCCGTCGAAGTCCATTCCGACCACCGGGCGGTCCGTCGCGGACCAGCGGACCGCGCCCGCGACCCCCGCCAGGGCGACCAGGACCGCGACGGCGGCGACCAGCGCCGGACGGGCGAGGCGGGCGGCGGCCGGGGCCTCGGCGGGCGTGGCCGGTGTCGGTGCTGCCGGCCGGGTACGCCAGTGCGCCACCACCGCCTCGTCGAGCCGGTCCCGGAGCGCGTCCCGCTCCCCGACGGCCTCGGCGTACGCGACGGTGAGTCGCAGCCGGAAGGCGGACGCCGCCGTCGGCGGTACCCGTACTCCCCGGATCCTGCCCGGCCCGTGCTCGTGCAGCAGGGTGAACGGCTCCGCCGGGTGGTGTGCCACCCCGGTCAGCTGCCGGTACGGCCACTCCCGGACCCCGAGGCGCCCGATGAGGATCAGCCGCCGGTCGGTGACCACCGCCATGCCGGCGTCGACCACCGCGACGCCCTTCGTCAACCCGCGTACCCGGACCGAGTCCTCGAGGGGAACGACGGCCAGCTCCGGTGCGGGCAGGCCGGCGGTGTGCCGAGCCGTCACCTCGAGGAGTTCCGCGCCGGACTGCACGGTGGCCACGACCTCATCCTGGTCGAGGGCCACCGGCAGCCCCACCGGCGTCTCCGCCCGCGGCTCCGGCTCCTCCGTCCACGCGCAGAACTCCCGTAGCTCCATGTCGCGTCGTCGCCACGCCTCGACGGCGGTCTCGTACGCCGTGCGCCGCCGCTCGTTCTCTCGGTTGACCCACCGGGCCCGCCAGCCCACCGCCGTCCCGACCGTCGCCACCGAGTCGCCTCTCATCGCGAAGGGGTTCCGCGTCCACCCGGTACAACCGCGCACGGCGGCGCAGGACACGACGTAGCCGTCGACCGGCTCGGCTGGTTCCGTGGATACCGTCGAGTACCCGTACCGGTTGGCCGGTGGGGCCGAACCGCCGATATCCACGGCTGTCCCCGACCGCCTCGCGGCGATACGGTGCACGCACCGCCTCGGGCCGCGCCCCGCCGACAGGTCGCGACGCCGCCTTACGCGTCCCCATCCGCACCACCGGATCGATCTCACGTCCGACGCCGGCGTAGTCGCCGGGAGAGAGGATCGAAGAGGATGCTCCCGACACCCCCCACCTCCTGGCGAACGGCGAGAGTCACCCTCGCAGCCGCCATCGCCCTGGTCAGCCTCGGCATTTTCGGCGCACCCGTCCACGCCGATGGACAGTCCAAGGTCACCGTGATGACCCGGAACCTCTATCTGGGCGGCGATCTGACGCCATCCATCGGCGCGCCGACACCAGGGGCGTTCCTGGCCGCGAACTCCGCGCTGTTAGGCCACGTCGACCTGGTCAACTTTCCCGCCCGGGCGAAGCTGCTCGCTCGGGAGATCACCGAGAACAAGCCGGACCTGGTCGGACTGCAGGAGGTCGCCCTGTGGCGCACCGGCACGTTCGGTGACCCCGCACCAGCCACCGAAATCCGGTACGACTACCTGGCACTGCTCATGGGCGAGCTGAGCCGCTCCGGTCACGCGTACGACGTCGCGGTCGTACAGGCCGAGGCCGATCTGGAGGCGCCGGCGGGCGCGCCGCACTTCCTCGACGTCCGGCTCACGATGCGCGACGTGATCCTGGTGCGCCACGGCGGCCGGGTGAAGGTGACCGACTCCTCGTCTGGCACCTTCACCAACAACCTCACCTTCACGCTCGCGGCAACGAACGGGACCGTGACCAGCACCCGCGGTTGGACCGCGGTGGATGTGGTGCACGGGCAACGCCCGTTCCGGTTCGTGAACACCCACCTGGAGGCCTTCCACGCCGGTGTCCGGGTGCTGCAGGCGCGCGAGCTGCTGGGCGGCCCCCTCGCCACGGCACCGGGTGACGTCATCCTCGCCGGGGACCTCAACACGGGCCCCGACCTGCCCGTCGCCGAGAACCGGCTCGCCTACGCGGCGCTGGTGGCCGGCGGGATGCGGGACACGTGGCAGATCCTGCATCCGGGTGAACCCGGCTATACCGCGGGTCTGGGCGACGACCTGAACCAACCCGCCGACGCCGTCGAACACCGCATCGACATGGTCCTGTTCCGGGGGGCGGTCGTTCCCGTCTCGAGCCTCATCTTCGGGACCAAGCGGCAGACCCCCGACGGCCGGTGGGCATCGGATCACCTCGGCTACCTGGCCGTGCTGGCCTTGAAGTAGCGCGAACGCTGCTCCGGGCTGGCGCCGACGCGCCAGCCCGGAGTTGCCACAGGCACAGAGGGCCATAGCGTGAGCGGCCCGCCGCGATGACCGCCGCCCCGACGCGTCCGGCCGGCCCGGCTGTCAGTAGGTCCCGGCCCGCGCCACCTGCGCGGCCACCCGCTCGTGTAGCGCGGCGAGGGCCGGGCTGACGGCGGCGGTGAGCGGCGCCGGGTCCGCCAGCCGACGCCCCGTCCATCGGCATCAGGGCTGCACCACCGCGGGCAGGTGGGTGCGGTGCGCGGGCACCCCGGCGGCGAGCCGCCGTGGTTGCGCATCAGCGGTACGAGCACCCGTGCGGACGACCGGGGTGGTGTCCGGTGGCGATCCACTGCGAACACGGACCACGCGTCGTACCCCGCCGCTAGCGTGGCGTCAGCCTCGCCCGGAGACGCTTGGAGGAGCCCGCGATGATCGACCACCTGTCAGTCCAGGTCCGCGACGTGCCGAGCAGCGCCGCCTTCTACGACGCTGTGCTCGCCCCGCTCGGCGGCCGCCGGCTGCTGGAGTTCCCGAACGTCGTCGGTTACGGCCGGGACCGGCCCGACTTCTGGCTGGGCCCGACCGAAACCCGCGGCGAGGCCCGCGAGCTGCACCTGGCTTTCACCGCCGACGACCGCGCCACGGTCGAGGCGTTCCATGATGCCGCCATCAAGGCCGGCGCGGAGGTGCTGCACGCGCCCCGCGTGTGGCCGGAGTACCACCCGACCTACTTCGCGGTGTTCGTTCGCGACCCGGACGGCAACAACGTCGAGGCCGTTTGCCACGCCCCGCAGTGATTGGATCTACCAATATGGAACAGCGAATCAGCCTGATCACCCTCGGAGTCACAGACGTGGCGCGCGCAAAGGCGTTCTACGAGCACCTCGGCTGGCGCGGCCAGGAGGTCGAGGAGACGGTCTTCCTCCAGGCCGGTGGGTCGGCGTTGGTGCTGTGGGGGCGGGACAAGCTGGCCGAGGACGCGGGCGTCGACGATCCGGGTGACGGCGGCTTCGGCGGGATGGCCCTGGCGCAGAACGTCCGCTCTCGGGCTGAGGTCGATGAGGTGTTCGCGGCGGCGGTGGCCGCCGGTGCCGAGGTGACCAAACCGGCTCGGGAGACGTTCTACGGCGGCTACGCCGGCTACTTCACCGACCCTGACGGTCACGTGTGGGAGATCGCCTGGAACCCCGGCTTCCCCCTCGCCGAGGACGGCACCATCACCATCCCCGACTTCGGCGCGATGGGCTGAGTCAGGAAGGGGTCACGGCTCGGTTGGCGGGCAGAGCAGCCGGTGCACCAGTGGTAGCTGTAGGGGATCCAGACAGAGCGTGATCAGGGCGGGGTCCGGCGACGGCGTGGCAGTAGTCGGGGCCGGTGCGGTGGGCGTGGCCGATGCGGTGGGCAGAGCCGGTCGGCCAACCGGGGGCGGGTCTGTGGTGGGAGCTGGGCCGGGCGTCGGCACCGAACTGGCGGACGGGACCGAAGCGGTCGGCCGGCCCTCAGCGGTGGGCGACGCCGAAACCGCCGGCGGGACGGGCGTGCCGGTGGTCGATGGCCCGTACGGCGTGGCGCCTGTGGTGGGGGCCCGCGTCGCACGGCCAACCGGCCCGGTCCTACTCCGCTCCGGTGCCACCGGTCCGATGGGGAGGACGGGGGCAACGGCGTCGCCGTCCGCCGGAGCGTCCGTGGCGACGATGACGGCCGCTTCCCTCCGCTGCACAGGGCCGGCCTGCTCTGGCCCGAGAGCGCCCGGGCCCAGTGTCGAGAACACCACGACCCCGACGGCGGCGACGGCGAGCGCCCGGCGGTCGGGGCGCAGCGCTGTCAGCGGGGCTTCGTCCGGCTCGACAAGCGGCGGCGGCGTCGGTCGTGCGCCCTGGTGGGCGTCCAGCAGGGCGTCGAGTTGTGTGGCGACGGCGGCGCGTTCTCCGGCGGCGGCAGCGATGGCGAGGGTGAGGTAGAAGCGGGCGTTCACCGCTGCGCTGGCCGGCACCAGCAGCCCGGCGAGCGGGCCGCGGTCGGTGGTGTGCAGCAGGGTGAGGGGGACGTCGGGGTGGTGGGCGGGGGCCGACAGGTCCGCGTACCTCCACTCGCGCCGGTGGTCATGCCCGGCGAAGGCCACCCGGTGGTTGGTCACGACGGCCATGCCGGCGTCAAGGGCCCGCAGGCCCGCCGGCAGCGCGCCGTCGGGTGTGTCGGCGCAGGTGAGAGGGCCGGGCGTCGGCAGTCCGACGACGTGCCGTGCCTCGGCCTCGACCAGCTCCGCGTTGGGGAGTACCCGGAAGACGAGTTCGTTGTCGGCGAGGTCCACCGGCAGACCGGTACGCGGCTGCGTGCACCCGAGGAACCCGACGGCCTCGATCCGCAGCCGGGTCAGGTGGTCCTTGCGTCGGAGCCAGGCGTCGGTGGCGCTGCGGTACGCGCGTCGCCGCCGCTGGTTCTCGCGCTCGGCCCAGGCGATCCGCCAGTGCGGCTCCAGGGCGGTGGGGCGTGAGGTCACGGTCACACGCGGTACAACCGCTCATGTACGTGACAGGCAACGCGGGCGGGATCGATGCTTCCCTTTGTTCCCGAAAGGAGAGATTTGGCTACCCGCGAGGGCTGCCGACCTCGGACAGCTCGGCCCGGTCGCTCGCGGGGACGATCGCGAAGTGCACCGTCCGGCCGGTCCTGCGCCGCCCGAGGCGGTGCATCAGCGGCACGAGCACGCCGTGCAGCAGCGGGTACTTGCGGCGCAGCGTGCGGGCAGCCATGTCGTACTCCGCGCCTTCCAGCCGCTGGGCGGTGGCCTGGACGGCCGAGCCGGTCGGCACGCCGCGCGCGGTCGACGCCGCCACCGTGACCATCGGGTTGTTGCCGATCCGCCGGGTCTTCCAGGCCCGTTCGAAGCTGCGCACGTACGCCCGGCCGCCGGCCACCGCGATGCTCACCGGCGTCCCGACCGGTCGGCCGTCCCGGCGGTACGTAGTCAGTACGACCGTCTTCTGCGGGCCGAACGGTGCCAGCGCCGGCACACCGGTCGGTGAAACCACGCCGAGCACCCAACCCCGCTCGCGCCACCGGTACGCGAACGCGGCGCCGGCTACCACCACAGCACCGCCGATCGCCAAGGTCTGCCCGGTGGTGCCGCCGAGATTGCGGTCGGCGACGTGCACCACCGTGTGAGCGGTCCCGCCGACCATGTAGCCGGCGAAGGCCACGGTGAGCGCGTCGGCCCAGATGGTGGCGAGCAGCAGGGTCACGCCGATGCCGAGCTGGAAGGCACCGATGTCGTGCACGAAGTGCCGGTGCGGCGGGAAGTCGGCCCAGGTGCTGAACGAGGCCGGGGCGAGCATCGCCCACACCCCGACGACCGCGCTCGCCAGCCCGAGCAGGGCGGCGGCGGTTCGCACGATTGTTCTCATACGCCCATGACGAGACCACGCACCTCGGCGTGACACCCGAACGGCCCGGCTCCGCCAGTGGTCACGACGGGCACAGCGAGGCGAAGAACTGCGGCACCCGCTTCCACGGCAGCGCGGCAGGCGACCAGTCGCACGTTGCCGGCCTCGCGCCGCCGGTTGAAAGACGCTCACCGGCGCCTGCCTGGACGCCGGGGCTATCGCGGTAATGCGGGCGTTCCCCTCGCGAGCATGGACTAAAAATAGGGTGTTCTAAATATAGATCACCATGACAGACTGTGCCCCGTCATTGATCAATCACGGGGATGGAGCGGCATGGCCGACAACAGACGTACTCGATATTTCAGCAGGTCCTTGCGCGCGACGGCATTCGCCGTCGCGCTCGTCCTACCGGTCTCCCTGATCAGCCAGCCGGCTGCCCAGGCGGAGGCCCAGGCGGTGGTCGAGGAACAACTTCCGGCCTGCGCCGACCCGTCCGTACCGGAGGACATCAACCACGCCTCCATTCGGCTCGAAGGACCGACAGCCGGGTCGGAGGTCGCGGTCGACGCGAACGGCAAGATCGCCATCAACGGCTACCTGCACAAGCAGGCCACGATGGTGGACGTCTCGATCGAGAAGACGACCTCGTCGAGCTTCACCTTCGGTCCGCCGCCGCCCGGCGTCACGGACTGGTCCGCCTCGTGGACCACCAGCATGCGCCCGCCGCACCTGGGCCCGGTCCAGGTCTGCTCCCGGGCCGAGCGTGAACCCGGCCGGTACGCGAAGATTCTGCGCGACATCACCGTGGTGGACCTGATTCCGCCGAGCAACGTCCCGAACCTGGCGGTCGGCACGATCACGGCGACCAGCGCCAAGGTGAGCTGGGGCGCGGCGACCGACAACTACGGCCTCGCGGGATACGAGGTCAAGGTCGACGGCGGCACGGCGCAGCGGACCACTGTCGGCACCCGCTCGTACTCGATCACGGGGCTGCAGCCGTTGAGCAACCACACCGTCTCCGTGGTCGCCATCGACCTGGCGGGCAACCGGTCGGCGACGCCCGCCACGACGTCCTTCACGACGGACGCGTTGCCGCCGCCGCCGGACGTTGACGCCGGTCTGACCCTGGACCCCGATGAGGGGGGCGCCATAGCCAGCTGGCACCCGCAGCCCGCCAACGAGGCGAGCTACCGCGCCTACCTGGACGGCGAGATCTACGACCAGTTCGCGCTGGAGCAGCTCTGCGTGGACGGCAACGGCAACGTGGCCAACCCGTGCACGGCGGACAGCGTCATCAAGCTCCCGATCGAGCCGCTCGAGGAGTACACGCCGTACGCGTTCCGGGTCGAGGCGCTGCGCGCCGATGGCACGGTGGCGCGGGAGCTCGCCGGTGACTTCACCACGATGATCCATGTGGACGAGGTGTCGGCGGCGACCACGCAGACGACCGCCAGCGAAACGTCGCAGTGCGCCGGCGCCGGTGGCGACTTCTACATCGCGGCCAGCTCACGTGCCACGGTGCCGGTACCCGCCGGCAGCACGGAGATCTTCCTCGGCTGCTACCGGGCGGCGAACAGCAGCTGCCTCGACGCGTTCCTGCCGCCGTCGGGCGAGAAACTGCTCGACTGCGCGGACAACATCACCGACATGCTCTTCGCGGTGGCCCCGTCCGGCCGCGGACCGGTGATCTCGTCGGTGGACGCCGCGCAGGCCCGCCTGCTGGTGCCGGGCCCGGTGGCGCCGATCGCCTGGTGTGCGAGTGGAGCCTGCGCGACGCTGCTGGCTCCCATCGCGGAGACGGTCGAGGTCGTCGCGGCCGCTGAGGTCGCCGCCGCCGGCACCTCGTGGATCGTCGTCGGTGCCGCCGGCATCGGCATCGGTGTCGTGCTGGGCGTCCTGCTCGCCATCCTGTTCCCCAGCACGATCGGCGTGAACGGCCTCATCGAGTACCCGATCGAGCACGACGTCGACTTCGACACGTTCGAGAACTGGGGCTTGGACGAGGGCGAGTGGTACAACAGCCTGAAGGTCTACGCCGAGGTCATCAAGACCACGAAGCTGGTGGCCGACCAGCGCGATCTCGACTTCGCGTGGGACTCCACGGAGGATTCGCGACTCAAGCGGATCATCGACTCGGCGTGCACGGCCCAGCGCGGCACCCAGGGCAAGGCCGGGTGTGACGACAACGTCATCGTCTACGTCCCCGGCGCGAAGAACTACAAGGGCGCCGACATGACGGAGACCGGCAAGCACATCGTGGCCGCCATGGGTGACGGCGGATTCCCGCAGCCGCCGACCCGGGCGGTGTGGTTCTACCCGGCGCGCAGCGTGGGAGGGCAGGCGGCGCGCGCCAAGGGCTACAACCACGGATGGTTCAACAGAGTGGAGTTCAAACCGAACGCGTGCGACGTGCGGGTGCCCGGGCAGACCTGCGACGAGTTCCCGTTCTGGTCCACGAACCAGGCGGTCAACCTGACCGGCCAGGTCGCCAGCCTCAAGCTGGTGTCGACGACGGAGTCGCTGCCGCAGGCCAACGACATCAACGCGTTCTACGGCAAGTGCAAGGTGAACAACAACACCGAGTTCATCGTGCTGCCGGTGAAGCCGTGGGTCGAGGCCGGCGGCACGAGCTTCGCCTTCAAGGTCAGCGGGGGCGGGGCTAGCCTCTGCATGACCCCCACGGCCCCGTAGCCGAGGAGCTTGCTGATGCTCGATGACATGCGCGTGTTGCGCGACGCGGTGCGGGAGTACCGCGTCGCGGCGACGGCTGCCGGCCTCGACTGGCCCGACCAGGGCGAGTCGCCGGCCGGGCAGCCGCCGGGCGTGGTCTACCGGATCTTCGGGGTGGATCACGTCGCGGAGCAGCTGACCTGGTTGCAGTCGCAGCGATGGCCCGATCGGCGGTTGCTGCCCAACGCTGGATGGCGGATGCCATGGCCGGAGGGTGGGGACGCGCTGGACTATCTGGGGCTGTCGATCGGCACGCCGTTCCCCTGGCGGCAGCAACTGCCCCTGTTCCACTTCGATTTCCTCCTCTACACGTTCGTCCTCGCGGGCGAGCACGAGGGTGAGATCTGGCGTTACGTGATCTCAGAAGACGCCTGGGAGTCCGTCCGTGCCGCCACCAGCCTGGCCGGGCTGTTCGACCAGTGGGCCAGGGGAATCGCCGCCGGGGTGGTCGGCTACGACGAGCACAACCAGTGGCTCCTGGTCGACGACGTGGCCAGGGCTCCCGGCCTCGACCCGCTGGCCTTCCCGGTGGCTCCGGTGGAGGAGACGCTGCTGCGGGCGCGGCAGCGCGAATGCGGAGTGAACATGGCCGTCGTCGAGGAGGGCTTCGAGTACCAGGAGGAGTTGCTCGACGCGATCGACGCCGCCAAGGCGTCGCTCGGCGCGTAGCCCGGCGTGGCCGGCGGCTGTTCCGGTGACAACCGAAACAGCCGCCGGCCACGCCGGGCGCTGGTCAGCCAGGGCGCTGACCGGCCCGGCTCCCGTGCCGGTCAGTACGGGCGCAGCGAGGTGAAGAACTGCCTCATCTCGCCGGCGAGCAGGTCCGGCTCCTCCAGCGGCATGAAGTGCCCGCCGCGGCCCGGTTCGCTCCAGTGCCGGATGTCGGTGCAGGCCCGCTCGGCGATCTCTCGGGGGAGGTTGGCCTGCGAGGGTTCGGTGCTCACCGTGAAGGCGGCGGGCACGGTGATGTCGGGTCGTGGGGTGTTGTGGTCGAAGTCGGCGTACTGCCGGAACGAGGAGCCGATCGTGTCGGTGGCCCAGTACAGCGTGATGATGGTGAGCAGGGTGTCCCGGTCGAAGCTGTTCGCCAGGTCACCGTGGTTGTCGCTCCAGTCCCGGTACTTGTCGACGAGCCAGGCGGCCAGCCCGGCCGGTGAGTCGACCAGCGCCGCCGCGAGGGTGTCCGGCCGGGTGCCCATGATGGCGCTGTAGCCGCCGTCGGTCTCGTCGTACGCGGCTTCGGCGTCCAGGTACGCCTGCTCCGCTGGGGAGAGCGGGCGGGCGTCGAAGCTGGCCGGGAACGGTGGGTGGATCATGTGGATGCCGGCGACCTGTTCCGGGTACAGGGCACCCAGCCAGCCGGTGACCACCCCTCCGACGTCGCCGCCGAAGGCGCCGTAACGCTCGTAGCCGAGCACGTCGGTCATCAACTCGTGCAGCGTCCGAGCGAGGACCGCCCGGGTCACCGGCTCGTCAGGTACCTCCGAGAAGCCGAAGCCGGGCAGCGAGGGCACCACCACGTCGAACGCGTCGGCGGGGTCGCCGCCGTACCGGGCGGGGTCGGTCAGCCGGTCGACCAGGGGCAGCATCTCGACGAAGCTGCTGGGCCAGCCGTGGCTGAGGATGAGGGGCAACGGCGCGGGCGTACCGGCCGGACGGGCCGCGCGGACGTGCAGGAAGTGCAGCTTCCGGCCGCCGACGAGGGCCAGGTGGTGTGGGTAGGCGTTGAGTTCCGCCTCGCGGGCCCGCCAGTCGAACCCGTCGCGCCAGTAGGACACCAGGTCCCGCAGGTAGTCGGGGTCGGCGCCGCCCTGCCACGGCTGCTCGCCGCTGCGGTCGGTGAAGCGGGTACGGGCCAGTCGGGCCCGCAGGTCGTCGAGGACCGCATCGGATACGTCGATGCGGAACGGGGAGATGGTCATTGGTCCTCCGGTAAGGAGGGCGCTCCCCGACGCGAATGGTCAGCTGAGGGGGACGGCCGAGTGGAGCGCCCAGACGTGACAGTGGGTGTTCACCGGGCTCACCTCCTCTCGTGGCTGACGGACGTCACCCTACCCGTGGCCGTTGCCGGCCGCGCCATCCGGGTTGGCCGCCGATTCGATCGGCTCGGTGAGGAAGTCGATGATGAGGCGGTTGCACAGGTCGGGCTTGTCGGCGAGCAGGCCGTGGCTGGTGCCCGGCACCACGGCGAGCTGCGCGAGCGGCAGCCCGTCGCGCAGCGCCAGGGTGTGCTCGATGCGGACCTCGTCGTCGTCGGCGACCATCACCAGCGCCGGGCCGGGGTAGCCGGCCAGGTCGGCGACGGTCACCGTCGGCTCCTCGTGGTGCATCCGGTCCAGCTTGGCCTTGACGATCGGGAAGTGCTGCGGCCCGTCCGGTGACACCTCGCCGTGGTACCGCACGAAGAACGCGACGGTCTCCTCGTCGAGGTCGACGGCGCCGTCGATCCAGCCGTCGTGGTGGAACACCCCGGCGGCGAGCACCAGCCGGCGGACCAGGTCGGGGCGGCGCAGCGCCACCAGCAGCGCGACCGGGGTGCCGTCGCTGTGCCCGACCAGGTGCGCCGGCCCGCCGACCACCTTTTCCAGGAACGCGATGGTGTCCTCGGCCATCAGTTGGTAGCTGATCGGGCCGTCCACATCGGGGGTACGACCGTGCCCGCGCCGGTCCGGTCGGTAGACGGTGAACCGTTTCGCCAGCCCCGGCACGTTTTGCCCGAGGGCCCGGGAGTCGGCGAAGCCGGGGTGCAGCAGCACCAGCGGCTCCCCCGCGCCATCGCGCTCGTAGAACGTGTTGACCTCGCCGAGCTGCACGTAGCCGGGCATCCCGGGCTCCCTTCCGGCGGAGGTGCCGCCCGAGCGTGATGACTCTGGAGTATCGATATACCGCAGAGGTACCACGACCGTCCGACACTGTCGCGCGCCGAGCCGGGCAAAGCCGCCGCCGAGTCGCACGGGCGGCACGGCGGCGGCACGGCGTGGCCGGATCAGGCCGGTTGGCCGGCCTCCGGCGCCTCGTAGACCCGGCGAATGTCCACCTCGACCTCGCCGATCGTCTCGGCGAAGACGTCGGCGAACCGCCGCCCCCACTCCACCGCCTCCTCCTGGGAGCGCACGTCCACCAGCGCGAATCCGGCGATCAGCTCCTTGGTCTCGGTGAACGGCCCGTCGGTGACGGTGGTCTTGCCGCCGGTCACGGTGATCCGGGTGGCGCCCTTGGAGGTCTCGCACAGCCCCTCGGCGGCGAGCAGTATCCCGGACTGCGCCACCTCCTTCATGAAGGCCTCCATCCGGGCGATGAACTCTGGGCTCGGGTCGAACGCCCCCGGCAGGTTCTCGTTGAGCTTGTGCATCAGCATGTAGCGCATCGGTTCGGTCCTCTCGTGATCGATGAAACGACGGTCAGCGGGCGAGCTGCCGGCCGCAGAGCGCGGTCAGCCAGGCGAAGATGACGGCGCAGGCGAGCGCCATCCGGACGCTGACGGTGTCCTGGTCGGGCCAGGCCAGCACCACGACGACGGCCAACGCGCAGCCGAGGGAGAACGCCGCCCAGCCACGCCGCCCGGCCCGCCACCAGCCGCGGCCGAAGACCAGGCAGGCGATGGTCAGCGATCCGAAGGCCAGCGCCGCGCCGACGCCGTGGCCGACGGCGTGCCAGCTCAGCGTCTCCGGCGCACCCTCCGGCGCGCCGGTCGGCCAACCCATGCTCGGGTCGGAGACCAGCACCCCGCCGATGATCAGCCCGACACCGTGCACGGCAACCAGCGCCGGCCCCCACGTTCCGGCGGGCTCGCCGCCCAGCGTCCGCCGTAGCCCGACCGCGCCGGCCAGGGCGAGCAGTCCGGTCACCACGAATGTGATCTGGATCCAGCCCAGGTCGCCGAGGGCGAGCAGGCTCAACGGTTGCCGGCTCAGGTCGAACCCGTCGCGGGTGAGCACCTGGGCCGCGGCCACCACCCCGAACAGCGGGCCGGCGGCGGCCCCGCCGGCCAGCAGCGCCCTTGTCGTCGTACGCCGGGAGCCGACGCCCGCCACCGCGGACCCTGCGCCCATCGCGTTCGCCGTCGTCGTCATGCCGATCTCCTCATCTGTCCCGACCGACCGGTGGCCGGTCTCGTGCGCCGGTGCGAGCCGGCTTCCACTGACGCGTCGAGCGGTTCGGTCGGGATACGACATGGCGGCTGACATTTCTTCCGGCGATTTTTCAGCGGGTCGGCGCGACGCCCCGGGCGCAGTCGGCGGCGCGGGCGAGCAGCAACGCACGCTCGCGTTCGTTGCTGGTGAGCTGAGCGGCCCGGGCGAACTCAAACCGCGCCTCGTCGTAGCGGCCCAGCTTCGCCAACAGGTCCCCGAGCACGCTGGGCAGCAGGTGGTAGCCGGCCAGCGCCGGCTCGTCGGCCAGCGCCCGGGCCAGGTCCAGGCCGGCGGCCGGGCCGTCGGCGAAGGAGACCGCGACGGCCCGGTTCAGCTCCACGACCGGCGACGGCACGACCCGGGCCAGCTCCGCGTAGCCGGCCGCGATCCGCGCCCAGTCCGTCTCCTGCGGGGTACGCGCCCGCGCGTGGCAGGCCGCGATCTCCGCCTGGAGGGTGAACGGGCCGGGCGGTCCGTCGGCGGCGCGGACCCGGTCCAGCGCGGCCAGGCCCCGGCGGATCAGCATCAGGTCCCAGCGTCCCCGGTCCTGCTCCATGAGCAGGACCGGCTCGCCGGTGGGGTCGACCCGGGCCGCAGTGCGCGACGCCTGGATCTCCAGCAGCGCGGCGAGCCCGTGCACCTCCGGTTCGTCGGGCATCAGTCCCTGGAGGACCCGGGCCAGGCGCAGCGCGTCCGCGCAGAGGGCCGGGCGCATCCAGTTGTCGCCGGCGGTCGCCGAGTAGCCCTCGTTGAAGATCAGGTAGATCACCTCCAGCACGGAGGCGAGCCGTTCGCCGCGCTCCGCGACGCCGGGCACCTCGAACGGCACCTTCGCGTCGGCCAGGGCTTTTTTGGCCCGGGTGATCCGCTGCGCGACGGTCGTCTCGGGCACCAGGAACGCCCGGGCGATCTCCTCGGTCTTCAGGCCGCCGAGCATCCGCAGGGTCAGCGCCGCCCGTGCCTGCGGCGACAGCACCGGGTGGCAGGCGGTGAAGACCAGGCGCAGCAGGTCGTCGTCGATCCGTTCCTCGAAGGCGGCGTCGAAGTCCGGGGTGAACTGCTCGTCGCCGAGGTCGTGCCCGAGCTCGGCGACCCGGCGTTCCAGCAGGCTCCGGCGGCGTAGCGCGTCGATCGCCCGCCGCTTCCCGACTGTGGTCAGCCAGGCGCCCGGGTTGGCCGGTACGCCGTCGCGTGGCCACTGTTCCAGGGCTGCGACCAGGGCGTCCTGGGCCAACTCCTCGGCCCAGCCGACGTCGCGCACCAGTCCGGCCAGGGCGGCGATCACCCGCCCGGCCTCGATCCGCCACACCGTCTCGATGGTGCGGTGCACCTGCTCATCCCCCATGACCGCCCATCAGAGCAGCCCGGTACCGCCGGGACAAGGAACGACATCGGCGGCGGGCCGTGTCGCGACTGCGGGGATGCGCGGCTGGCCGGTCAGCCGGCGCGCCGGGGGTGCGTCATCGGCCCGGGCAGCGGGCCCCGGGCCGGAAACCGCGACGGCGCACGCGGCGGGTACGCCTCGCAGTGCCCGACCCACTGCTCGGCGGCTACCACCAGCGCGTCCGCGGAGACGGTCAGGACCAGCGGGTAGATCGCGGTGGTCGGGCGGCGCATCCACGGCGGCAGCGACTCGGCGGAGAACTCGACGGTCAACTCCAGCCGGCGACGGCGAATCACCCGCGTTCGCAGGGTCAGATTGGGTTCGGTGAAGCTGACCACCGCCGGGGGCGGGTTCGGGCCGACGGCCGCCTCGGCCTGACCCCGCAGCCAACTGCCGAGCGCGCGGGCCTCCTCCACCAGGAGACTCGGGTAGTGATGCGACCAGGTCTGACCGTCAGCGGTACGGGCGTCGACCTCGATGAGCAGCCAGTCGCGCCAACCGGGTGCGGACCGGTCGGGGTCGTCGGGCGGATCGATGCCGGGCTGATAGCCAACCGGGCGGATCCTCACCCGGGCACCGTCGTCGGACCGGATCTCCACCCGGCCAATTCTGACCGACCGAAGTCGACGCGCGGGCCTAAACCGGCATTAAACGGTCACTTCCAGATGGTTCGCCGCACGCCCCGGTGCTCGATGCAGGCGTTCGACCGGCCACCGTTCAGGCTGACCGAACCATCGCGACACTGCACCAGGTAACCCCGACCGGCCCAGAACTGCGGCACGCAGTCAAACCAGTCGCAAACCTCAGTGGCCGGCCGGCGGATCCGCGTTCCGCCGCAGAAGTCGTACCCCAGCGGGTTTTCCGGCGCGCCGCAGCGCTGGTCCCGGGTCGCCGTGGGCGACGGGCGCGGCGACTTCGTCGGCTTCGGTGTCGTGCGGGGCGAGGGCGGGGCCGCCGGGTAGAGCAGCGCGGGAACCGCGCTGACGCTGGACGCCGGGGTGGCCGCGACGGCGACCTCCGCGCCGCCGGTCGGGTCGGACGGGTCCGA
Source organism: Micromonospora sp. NBC_00858 (assembly GCF_045207365.1). Lineage (NCBI taxonomy): Bacteria > Bacillati > Actinomycetota > Actinomycetes > Micromonosporales > Micromonosporaceae > Micromonospora > Micromonospora sp. NBC_00858. The sequence goes on from NZ_CP108828.1 coordinate 5,196,289, forward strand.
CTCGAACAGCGCCGCCGGCACCAGCAGCGCCACGGCCGCGGCAACCGCGACGGTTCGCCGGCCGCCCGGCACCAGCGCGGAGAGCCGGGCCTGCCCGGGAGTGGCCGCGGCCGGCCGGAACGGCTTGAGCTGGGCGTGCTCGGCGATCAGCTCGTCGAGCTGGGCGAGCACCGCGGGACGCTGCTCGATCGCGTCGGCGAAGGCCAGGGTGAGCTTGAACCGGAAGTCCGCCGCCGCGTCGGTGGGCAGCATCAGCCCGGAGGTCCGCCGCCGGTCCAGCACCTGGATCAGGGTCACCGGCGCCGCCGGGTCGTGGCCCAGGCCGGTCATCCGGCCGTACGCCCAGTCACGCCGGCCGCGCCCGCCGAGCAGCACCAGTCGACGGCTGGTGATCACCGCCATGCCGGCGTCGGCGACCCGGACGCCGTCCGGGCGACGCTGGCGCAACGGCCCGGCCGGCGGGGCGACCGTGAGGTCCGGCGCGGGCAGCACCGTGGTGTGCCGCACCTCCACGAGCTGTGCGGCGGGCAGCGCCCAGAGCACCACCTCGTCGCCGGCCAGCTCCAACGGTAGGCCGGCGCCGGCTGCCGCAGAGCCCTGGAAGTCGGCGGCCAGGGCACGCAGCCGCCGCAACTCGTCGTCGCGTCGCCGCCACGCCGCCTCGGCGCCGCGGAACGTGCTGACCCGCCGAACGTTCTGCCGACGCGCCCACCGGTACCGCCATGTGGAACCCGTCGAATCAGTCTTCGCCACGCCGACTCCTCCGCCGCGCTGGCCACCAACCGGGGTGTCACACCTTTTAACAGCGGCGGCGCGCCGCCCGGACACGCCAAAAAAGGGCGAAGTACCCGATCGGCGGAGCAAATTGCACGATAGGGCGATACTGCTGCCGACACTCATTCGGTCCGGAGCGCCGTCTCGCTCGGTAACGTCAGCCGCAGCCGGGTGGCGATGCCGCCGTACGGAGGGGGTGAGGGTCGTGCCGCAGGAAACCCGGCCCGAGGTGGTGATCGGGGTCGACATCGGCACCACCAGCACCAAGGTCGTCGCGTACGGCGCCAATGGCCGACAACTCGCCAACCACACGGCCGGCTACCCGCTGGACGACCCACAGCCCGGGTACGCCGAGCAGGACCCGCAGGTCATCCTCGACGCGGTGCTGGTGTCGATCCGCGCGGTGGTGGCCGAGCTGGCCGAGCCGGTGGCCGGACTGTCGTTCGGATCCGCCATGCACAGCCTGATCGGGCTGGACGCGGACGGCGTACCGCTGACCCCGTCGGTGACCTGGGCCGACTCGCGATCCACGCGGCAGGCCGAGCGCCTGCGGGCGGTGCCGTCCGGCCTGGCCCTGCACCGACGCACCGGGACGCCGATGCACCCGATGGCGCCGCTGCCCAAGCTGCTCTGGTTCGCCGAGCAGGAACCGAAACTCTTCGAACGGGTCGCGCACTGGGTCGGCATCAAGGACTGGGTACTGCTGCGGCTCTGCGAGGTGCTGGTCACCGACCACTCCGTCGCCTCGGGCACCGGCCTGATGGACATCCACAGACTGGAGTGGGACAGCGAGGCACTGGCCATCGCCGGCATCACCGAGGAGCAGTTGCCCCAACTGGTCTCCACCACCGCCGTACTGCCCGGGCTCACCCCGCAGGCCGCGGCGGCGACCGGCCTGCCGCAGCGCACCCCCGTGGTGGTCGGCGCCGGCGACGGGCCGTTGGCGAACCTGGGCCTGGGCGCGGTGCACCCCGGCATGGTGGCCTGCTCGATCGGCACCAGCGGCGCGATGCGGGTGATGGTCGAGCGGCCCGGCGTGGACCCGCTCGGCGGGGTGTTCTGCTACGCGCTGACCGAGGATCGCTGGACGGTCGGCGGCGCGATCAACAACGGCGGCATCGTGCTCCGCTGGGCCGGTGAAGCGCTCGCCCCGGACCTGGGCGCGCACTCCGAGGAGGAGCTGGTCGCACTGGCGGCCCGGGCGCCGGTCGGCTCCGGCGGGCTCATCATGCTGCCGTACCTGCACAGCGAGCGGGCGCCGCACTGGAGCGCACTGCCCCGCGGCGCGTACGTGGGGCTGACCCATGGGCACCGCCGCGAGCACCTGGTGCGCGCCGCGCTCGAGGGGGTCTGTCAGCAGCTCGCGCTGGTGCTCAGCTCGGTGCGCGCGGCCGGCAACGAGGTCCGTGAGGTCCGGGCTGGCGGCGGCTTCGCCCGCAGCGGCCTGTGGCGGCAGATGCTCGCCGACGTGCTCGGCCTGCCGGTGAGCTTCGCGACCGGGCCCGAGGGGTCGAGCTTCGGCGCGGCCATGCTCGGCATGCAGGCGTTGGGGCTGATCCCCAGCATCGACGTGGCCTTCGACCTCGTACGGATCGAGGAGACGGTCCGCCCCGACCCGGCCGCCGCCGCCACGTACGCGGCGCTTCTGCCGCTCTTCGCCGAGCTGTACGAGGCGCTGGTGCCCACCTTCACCTCGATGCGCCGGCTGGCACCCGGCCTGCCCACAGGCCCCATCCGGGGTTGAGTTTCGCGCGGCTCAACGGCCGGCCCGGCGGTGTTGGTGATGACGCTGATACCTCAGAGTCATTTTGATACCACTGAGGTATCGCGCTCGTCAGAGCACGGCCGCCCGGACGGGTGACGCCAGTCCCGTTGACATCCTCCACCGCCCTGAAGGGCGGGGATTCCCTCGGTCACCCGAGAGGGTTCCTGTTTCACCGGGCCGCGCCTTCGCCGCTTGCGCGGGTCTGGTCTTACCGTCCCTCCACAGGCGTTTCACCTCTCCGCCAGCCCGGCGGCGAGGATGTTGCGGGCGGCGTTGACGTCCCGGTCGTGCACGGCATCACAGCCGGGGCGCGTCCAGGAGCGAACGCCGAGAGCCATGGCCGTGTTGATCCGACCGCACGCCGAACAGGTCTTCGTGCTCGGATGCCAGCGGTCGACGGCGATCACGGTCCGCCCGTACCAGGCGGCCTTGTACTCGACCATGCTGCGCAGGTGTGTCCACGCCGCATCGGAAATGGCGCGGGCCAGACTGTGGTTGCGCAGCATGGTGCGCACACTGAGATCTTCGATCACGACCGTTTGGTTCTCACGGACGAGTCGAGTCGACAGCTTGTGCAGGTGGTCCCGCCGCCGGTCGCCGATGCGGGCATGAATCCGAGCCACCGCCACGCGGGCTTTGGCCCGGTTGGCGGAGTCCTTGGCCTTGCGTGCCATGCTGCGTTGCGCCTTGGCCAGTTTGCGCCGGTCAACGCGCTCATGACGCGGGTTGGTGATTTTTTCCCCGGTGGACAGGGTGAGCAGACTGGTGATGCCCGCGTCCACCCCTACCGCCGTGTCGACCGGCGGGAGCGGCGTCACGGTGGGATCCTCGACCAGCAGGGACACGAACCACCGACCGGCCGGGTCGCGGGACACTGTGACCGTGGACGGCTCGGCGCCGTCGGGCAGGGCCCGGGACCACACGATGGTCAGCGGCGCGTCCATCTTGGCGAGGGTGAGCTGTCCGTCGCGCCAGCGGAATGCCGAGCGGGTGTACTCCGCCGACGCCCGAGACTTGCGCTTGGACTTGAAACGCGGGTAACGCGACCGCTTGTCCCAGAACGCGGCGAACCCGGCTTGCAGGTGCCGCAGCGCCTGCTGCAACGGCACGGAACTGACCTCATTGAGAAACGTCAGATCCTCGGTGCGCTTCCACTCGGTCAGCCACGCCGACGACTGCACATAGGTGCTGCGCTGCCCGTGCACCGCCCACGCGCGAGTGCGCGCATCCAAGGCAAGGTTGTAGACCTTGCGCACGCACCCGAAGGTGCGGTTCAACTGCTCAGCCTGCTGCGGGGTCGGATAGAAGCGGTACTTGTACGCCCGCTTCACCACCTCACCCACACCTCACATCCTACCGGTAGTTCATGTAAGCCTATCCCTGATAGGGAGCTGCGTTTCCTCCCCCCTGAAGGCAGGGGTATCCACGCCGCGACACCGATGAGCCGGGCGTCAGGCGCCGGGGATGTTCGCCGGTGGGTCCTCGCCGACCAGGTCGGCCGCCGGCGGGTCGGCCGCGACCGACAGCCCGAAGTCCGAGTACGTCAGGTCCAGTTGCGCGGTCTGCGACTGCTCGCTGGCCAGCTCGATCCGGTAGCGGACCAGCCGCCCCTGCTCGTCGACGGTGGCGGTGAACGGCACCGCCCCGGCCCGCTCGCCGAGCACGGTTCCGACTCCGCTGCCCAGCACCTCGCCGCTCTCGCGCAGGTCCAGGGTGCCGGCGTACTCCCGGACGCCGGTCTGCCGGACCTGCGCCGGCGCGGTCAGCGTGCCGGCCAGCCGGGTGTTGTCCAGGCCCTGCTTGCCGGCCGGGGCGCCCGGCGCGCCGACGTGCCACCAGGTGCTGCCGTCCCAGACCGGGATCCGGCGGTCCGGGGCGGTGACCCGCACGTAGACGTCCGGCCCGGTGGTCAGGCGTTCGATCTTCACCTCGCCGGTGGGCACCTTGAGCGAGGTGGTCTCCAGACCACGCCGCGCCTTCGGGTCCCACAGCAGCACCGTGCCGTCCCCGCCCGACGCCCCGCCGGTGCTCACAGTCAGCTTGTACGTCTGCTGGTCGACCTTCCCGGCGGCGGCGACCAGCACGCTGACCGGATCGGTCGCGGCCGGGGCGGGTGACGCGTCGGCCGCCGGACGGCCCGCGTCCGGCTCGTCGCCGGTGGCGACCAGGGCCCACGCCCCGGCGGCTACCGCCACGGCGAGAATGGCGCCAGCGGCGACCAGCTTCGGCTTCTTCACGGTCATCTCCCCCCGGGCGGCACGCCCCCCGGCCGGTGGCCGATCGACGCTGACCGCGGTGCGGTCCGGCCAGAGTAGCCGGACCGCACCGGCCGCTGTTCCGGGTCTGCGCCCTGCCCGATCAGGCGCGGCTGATCGCGTTGGCGTGGATCGCCTCGTTCAGGTACGCGGCCAGGCCCGGCGCGATGTTCTCGTAGTGCCTGGTGAACCGCTCGTCGGCCAGGTACATGTCGGCCAGTCCGGTGTGCACCTCGTACGAGCACTCGTAGAACCAGCGGCTGATGATCTGCCGGTGTTCCTCGGCCAACTCCATCGCCTCCGGGCTGTCCGCTGACGCGCCCGAGGCCAGCGCCGCGACGATCCGCCGACCCCAGTCCTCGTTCTCCGCCTTGATCCGCAGCCAGTCGTCCTTGCTGTAGCGGGAGGCCCGCCGGTTCGACTCCCGGTACGCCTCGCTGTCGCCCCAGCGCTGTTCCGCCTCGGCCTCGTGCTCCTCCGGGTTGAAGTCGCCGAAGACCTCGAACCGCTCCTCCGGGGTGAGTTGGATGTTCAACTTGCTCGCCTCCATCGCGAACTCGATCGCCGTGACCATCTCCTGCAACCGCTTGATCCGTACCGTCAGCAGGTCGTGCTGGCGACGCAGGTGCGCGGCCGGGTCGGCCGCCGGGTCGTCGATGATCGCGGCGATCTCCTCAAGCGGGAAACCCAGCTCCCGGTAGTACAGGACGAGTTGCAACCGTTCCAGGTCCGCGTCGTCGTAGCGGCGGTAGCCGGCCGTGGTCCGTCCGCTCGGCGGGAGCAACCCGATCTCGTCGTAGTGATGCAGCGTCCGTACCGTCACGCTGGCGACCTTTGCCACCTGGCCCACCGTGTACGCCATGGTTCCCCTCCCTTCCGGAAACCAGGCTCTCGCCTGCCGCTACGTGAGGGTCAAGCCCGATTCTGACCCACCATGGCGGGGCCGTCCGGTCGCCCGTACAGATAGCCCTGGCCGCGCGGGCAGCCGATCGCGGTGATCGCCTCGTGCTGGCGCTCGGTCTCCACGCCCTCGGCCACCACCGCCAGGTCGAACGCGCCGGCCAGCCGCGTGACCATCTCCACCGTGGCGTACGCCCGGTCGTCCGCCCCCAACCGGGCCACGAACGAGCGGTCGATCTTCAGCTCGGTGGCCGGGATGCGGTGCAGATAGCTCAGTGAGGAGTAACCGGTGCCGAAGTCGTCGATGGCGATCTGGATGCCCAGTTCCCGGAGCTGGCGCAGCCGCTCCAGCACCGCGTCGGTCCCCTCGATCAGCGCCGACTCGGTCAGCTCCAGGGTCAACGCGCGCGGCGCCAGCCCCGCGCTGGCGGTGGCCGCGGTGACCGTGGCGATCAGGTCCGGCCGGCGCAGATGCGCCGCGGCGATGTTCACCGCCACGGTCGCGTCCGGCGCCCGGTCCCGCCAGGTCGCCGCGGCCCGGCACGCCTCGTGGATCACCCAACGGTCGATCGGCAGGATCAGACCGGTCTCCTCGGCCAGCGGCAGGAACCGGGCCGGCGGCAGCATCCCGAGCCGGGGGTGCCGCCACCGCACCAGCGCCTCGGCGCTGCGTACCGCGCCGGTGGCCAGGTCGACGATGGGCTGGAACTCCAGGTGCAGCTGCTCCTCGTCGACCGCCCGGCGCAGGTCGGCGATCAGCTCGGCCCGGGAGACGGCCGACTCGCGCAGCGCCGGGGTGCATGTCCGGTAGGCGGACTTACCGGCCGCCTTGGCCGCGTACATGGCGATATCGGCATCGCGTAGGAGGTCGGAGTGGGAGGCGTGCTGCGGGCCGTACTCGGCGATGCCGATGCTCGCCGACGGGTGCACGCCGACGTCGTCGTCGCCGTCGGAGGGTTGCAGGGCATCCAGCAGCCGTTGGGCCAGCCGCTCGGGGGGCACGGGCCGGTCGCCGTCGACCAGCACCGCGAACTCGTCCCCGCCAAGCCGGGCGATGGTGCCGTCGCCATCCACCACGGCTCGCATCCGGGCCGCCAGCCCGGTCAGCAGGGTGTCGCCGGTGGCGTGCCCGAACCGGTCGTTGACCTGCTTGAACCCGTCCAGGTCGAGCAGCAGTACGGCCACCGGCCGGCCGTCACGCAGGGCCAGGCGCAGCCTCCGGTTGAACAGCAGCCGGTTGGGCAGCCCGGTGAGCTGGTCGCCGTACGCGAGCCGGCGCAGCCGGGCCACCAGACGCAGGTTCTCGTTGGCGGCCAGCCCCTGGCGCAGGGCGAGGGCGGCCAGCAGCACCATCATGGTCACGAAGACGAGTTGTGGGGTCTGCCCGGTTGGGCGGCGGGCCAGCACCACCGCGATGATGGCCCCTCCGACCGGCAGGTACGGCAGCGCCACCCGCCACCACGGCGGCGGAGGTGACTCGGCGGTGTCGTCGGTGCCGTCGCAGTCCAGCGGCGGTGGGTTCCGGGTCGCCAGGCCGATCAGCAGGTAGCTCAACGGCCAGCACAGGTCGATCGGGTGACCGGCGGCGTAGTCGCCGCGCGCGACCAGCGAGACGTAGACGACGTCGGCGACCACCCGGATGGTGAGGCTCGCCGCGAGCACGCTCATCGGCCGCCACACCTGCCGGGCCGGGCCGGAGACCGCGACCAGGATCGTGAGCTGCATCAGGTCGAACATCGGGTAGAGCAGCCCGAGGGTGCGCGCCGGATCGGCCAGCTCGGCGGCGGCGACGCCCCGGAACACCAGCACCCAGCCGATCGGCACCAGGGCCAGCGCGACGATCACTCCGTCCAGCAGCTTCCGGGCCCGCCCGACGGCGGTCCGTGGCGCGGAGGGCGAGCAGAGCAGCGCGGCGGTGCCGGTGAGGATGCCGGCGGTGAAGACCGCCCAGACCAGCGGGGTGTGTGGCAGGTCGCCGCCGCCGAGCCGCTGCACCGTCCAGATCGCCCGGCCGAATGCGGCGAGCGCCATGGTGACCGCCAGCAGCGTCCAGAACCGGCGCAGCGGGGCCGGATGACGGCGGACCACCCGGGCGCAGGCGACGGTGGCCCAGCCGGCGACCAGCAGCCCACCCAGGTCGCTGACCAGCGCGGCGCCGGGCAGAGCGGCGACCAGCCAGAACGCCTCCAGGAGAACCACCGCAGCCACAGCGGTCAGCCCAGCGCGTCCCGGCCGGGCCGGCGCGACGGCAACGGCCGGCCCGGCGGCCGGCACCCGTGGGACCGGCGTCAGCAGGGTCGGGTCGGTGGGGGTCGGCGGCACGTCGTTCGGCTCGGCAGGGGTGGACTCCCCCGCAGCCTGCTTCACGTCCTGTCGCGACACGGTCGCTCCGGCTCTTCGTCGTGCGTGCACCCTCGGCGGACCTGACCACGGCAAACCCCGAAAGCCTAGCCAGCGCCCGGGGTGCCCGCCAAGGTCCGGACGGCCGCGCAAATCGAGCTGGTCCGGCCACACAGGAGCGGCCGTGCGCTGATCTCGTTCCGGAGCGCGGTGAGGGTGTCGCGGGCCCGGACCCTCTGCCCTGGTACGCGCTCCTGTCGAGCTGCCCCATAAATGGGGCAGGCCGAGTGCCGCCAGGGCGGCGATAACCGGTGTGTGTGCCGGCGGAATCCGCCACGCAAGATCATCGGCATGGTCGAGCGGCGTCAATGACCGCCCTATCGGCGGCTGAAAAGATAATGGCGAAGTCGGGCGGGCATCGCGAACGTGGATCGGCGTCGCGGTGTGCGACGTGCGTACGGCATGTGCCTGGGCCTTTACTTGTTCCGGCCGTACTATCTCCCGGTGATCACCACCACCCGCCGACGGCTGGTCGCCGCGTCCATCCTCTTGGTGTTGGAGGCGGTGGCGTTCGCGCTGTTCGTCACCGAGTCCGTGACGGGTGCGATCGCCGCCGTTGGCCTCACCTGCGTGTCGTTGTGGGTGCACGTCGTCCTGCACGAGTGCGGGCACCTCGTCGCGGCGAAGCTGCTGCGCCTGCCGGTCATCGCGGTCCGGATCGCACCCTTCACCGGGTGGCGGAGCGAAGTGGCGGTCCGCCCGCCGTCGTCGGCGACCGCGTTGCCGCTGCGGATGGTGCTGTTCTACCTCGGTGGCCCGATGGCGAACCTGTGCACTGCGGCGGTGCTCGGTGCCGCAACGGCGTTGACGAGCACGGCATTGACCCGCGTCGCGCTGCTCGGCGCAGCGCTTGTTGCGGTGCTGCTCGGGGTGGTCAATCTCATTCCCGGGATATCGCCCCACAGTGACGGCCGCAACCTGCTCCGCTGGCTCTTGGCGCCAACGGCCAGCGGCGCCGCGCTAGGGGCGGGCTACTACCAGGAGGAGGTGTACAGGACGTTGCGGGCGATTGCCCGAGGGGACGTTGACGACGATCTTCTCGGAGATCCGGTTCGCGACGGCAACGACCCGCGACTCGCGCTCGCTGCCTTCGAACGGCGCTGGAGCACGGGGCACGCGCAGTCGGCGGCGGACTTCATCGCCGACGCCGAGCGCCTTGCGGCGCTGGCTCGCGCCGGCAGCACCGATCCCATGGCCGCCGCCGCAATCGGGCAGGCGCTCACCGTCCAGTTCGGGTTGTGGTACCTGCACGCCGCAGTGGTGACCAGATCGCCGGTCGAACACCGAGAGGTGTTGGAGATCTCGGAACTGGCCCAGATCGGCTTCCACGTGCAGCCGCACAGGTTGTCCGCTCGGGTCGCTATGAGCCTGGCTCACCTGCTCAACCAGCAGCCGGAGCACGCGCGGTCGCTGCTGCTCGACATTCGGCCGGGTGTTGACCCGCCGGACCTGTGCAGCGTCGCGTTTCTCCTGCGGGCCATCGCCGAGTGTTACCTCGGCAACCACGCCGATGCGGCCACCCTCATCAGGACGGCCGGCGGCGACTACCAGCAACTGACACAGGTCGTTGCCGCGATCCAGGCGGCCGATCCGGTGCCGCCCTTGTTCGCCCTGGCACCGATGGCTGACACCTGACCGGTGTGCCTGCGCCAGGTGGGCGGCGGAGGTGGGTATGCGAGGGATGTGGTCAGCGGCCGGCGGAGCGGTTCCAGGGCGAGCGGGGCAGCCTGGTGCCGGCCAGGGGACGGCGGGTGCGGCGGTGCTTCCGCCGGCCGGGGGTGCAGGGCGCGCGCGGGGCGGTGTGCACCGGAGGGCCGGAGGACGGCGGCGGCCGGCGGATCAGCCAGCAGAGGAAGCGGGCCATCTGCGGCTCAGCCGACCGGGAGACGCTCGGCGTCGGACTTGGAGATCTCGTACTGCGCCCCGCAGAACGTGCACTGCTGCGCGTACCGGGTGCGCACCGGGATGAGGGGGACGAAGAAGAGGGTGAACTTGGTCGATCGGCGGGTGATCACCTGCGCGGCGTGGTTGCCGCAGTGGCGACAGACCTGCTGCACGACCCCGGAACGGTCGACCTTGGTACGCAGACCAAAGATGAAGAACATCGCCAGCCAGTACCCACTCCAGCCCGATAAATCACCAGCACCGCCGCCGGACACGCGGCGAGCGCCGGCCCGTGGTGCGGTGGGCCGGCGCTCGCCAGGGGTGTCGCGGCGTCAGCTGGCCGCTCCGGTCGGCTCGGGCTCCAGGCCGGGGATTTCGGCGGGGAGCCAGATCGGCTGCCAGGCCGGCACCTCGTGGAAGCGTCGCAGCTCGGCCAACCCGGACACCGACCCGGTCCAGGCCCCGTACGGGGGGTTGCCCTCGTCGAAGCCGCTCTGCACGAAGGTCAGCGTGGTCCGCCCACCTGACTCGGCCAACTCCCAGCTCGTGATGCCCGTCGGCCCCCAGTCGACGCTCATCTTCCGCCCCGGCTCCAGATCGATGACCTTGGCCGCGTAGCCGGCGTCGAAGCCGCCCATGGCGTATCGGCCACCGACCCAGGGCTCGATGCCGATCGGGTAGCCGAACCAGGCGCTGGCCTGCTCGGAGTCGGTCAGCGACTGCCACACCTTGTCGGCGGGGGCGGCGATGACCAGCTCACCGCGCAGGTCTGCGGAGGTGAAGTCGGTCCGCGGCAGCAGCGACCGACCCTCCAGGTGGGCGGCCAGGTTGGCGATGGCCAGCGACCAGTAGGTCTGCAGCACGCCGCGGATGCTGGAGCCGCTCATCGCCTCGGCGAAGTCGAAGTGGCTCTGCGTCAGCGTCAGCACGGTGCTGTCCGGGCTCTCGGCGGTCAACTGGAACTCGCTCGTGGTCTCCACGCCGTCGAGCAGCCAGCTGAAGCGCAGCGTGTCGTCGTCGGCGTGCAGCAGTCGCTGGTGCGGGGCGTCGCCCTCGGGCGTGTACCGGCCCCAGAACTCGTACCGCTCGGGCAGCTCGACCTCGACGTGCTCGGCCAGCCAGAGTCGCAGCTCGGCCGGGTCGGTCAGTGCCTGGCGGACGCGCCCGACGGGCGCGGAGAGGCGGGCCTGCACCTTCATCGGTTCACTCATGGTCGTTCCCTTTCGGATAGCAGGCCACGGCGAGCTTGAAGGCATCCCCTTCGCTGCCGCCGTAGCGGGTGAACAAGTCCTGAAGTGCGGTTTGCAGGTCGTGCAGGAACTGCTGGCGCTGCTCGGCCGGCACCCGGATCTCGCCGGAGACCCCGATCGAGGGCAGCTCAGGCGCTGCCCGGTCCAGGCCGGCGATGTCGGCCTGGACCTCCTCCATCAGGTCGAGCAGGTAGCCCAGGCTCAGCTCGTCGCGGGCCCGGCGCAGCCCGATCCGGCCGACCAGCCGGGGGGAGAGCCAGTAGGACCGGGCGGCGGCCTGGTAGATGCCCTCGGTGATGCCGCGAACCTTGCGCTCGTTGACCAGGTCGACCAGGCCGGCCGCGACGAGCTGCTTGACGTGGTAGTAGACGCGCTGCGGCGTCTGGTCGAGTCGGGCCGCGATCTCGGTGCAGGTGCGCGGCTCGGCCAGTTGCCGCAGCACCGCGACGCGCTGCGGCTTGAGCAGGGCTTCGGCCTGCTCAATCTGCTCCAGGTACAGGACGTCTCTCATGGCAAAATCAGTTTGTACGTACAAAACTTGTTTGTCAATCGGTTCGCCAAAAGCCGCGCCGACTTTTCGGCGCGGCTTCAGGCGGTGACGGTCAGGGCAGCCAGTCGGGCCGCAGCGGGTAGCTGCTCTGACCCTCCGGGCCGTTGTGGGTGGCCAGCACCTGGTGCAGCTGGATGCCGTTGCGCTCGAACGCCATCCGCGACCCGGCCATGTACAGCCCCCACACCCGGGCGGTGCCCGCGCCCACCTCGGACACGCAGAAGTCCCAGTGCTCGACCAGGTTGCGACACCAGGCGGCCAGCGTCAGCGCGTAGTGCTGGCGCAGGTTCTCCTCGTGGTGCACCTCCAGCCCGGCGTCGTGCACCTCGCTGATCAGCCGACCCGGCCCGGCCAGCTCACCGTCCGGGAAGACGTACCGGTCGATGAACGCTCCGGAGCGGTGCGGCGCCCGATTGTCCGCCCGGGTGATGCAGTGGTTGAGCAGCCGCCCGCCCTGCCGCAGCCGATCGCGCAGCGCCCCGAAGTAGGCAGGGTAGTTGCGCACCCCGATGTGCTCGGTCAGCCCGATCGAGGAGATGGCGTCGAACTGCTCCGCAGGCGCGTCCCGGTAGTCCAGGTGCCGCACCTCGGCCAGCTCGGTCAGCCCCTCCCGCTCGATCGCGGCCTGCGCCCACTGGGCCTGCGCCTTCGACAGGGTCACCCCGAGCGCCTTGACGCCGTACTCGCGCGCGGCGTGCCGGACCATGCCACCCCAGCCGCAGCCCACATCGAGCAGCCGCATCCCCTGCTTGAGCGCCAGCTTGCCGGCGACCAGGTCGTACTTCGCCGCCTGGGCCTGCTCCAGGGAGTCGTCCGGGGACCGGTACACCGCGCAGGTGTACGTCATCGACGGGCCGAGCACCTTCTCGTAGAACGCATTGGAGACGTCGTAGTGGTGCGAGATGGCGGTGCTGTCCCGGACGCGCGAGTGCCGCAGCCCGTTCATCACCCGCTTCCAGCGCGGCTGCGCCTCCTGCGGCGGGGCCGGTGGCGGCAGCAGCCGCTCCCAGCCCAGCCTGCGGGCCAGCGCCAGCCCCTCCGTCAACGACGGTGGGCGCAGCCGCAGCTCATCCTTGAGCACCCGCAGCGCCTCGTACGGGTCGCCCTCGTGCACTCCCTGCAACGCCAGGTCGCCACTGACGTAGGCCCGGGCCATGCCCAGGTCGCCGGGGGCGGTGAGCAGGTACGACAGGCCCCGCTCGGAGCGGATCGCCAGGGTGATCCCGGCGTCGGCCGGGCCGACGGCGCTGCCGTCGTACCCGGTGATCCGCACCGGCAGTGGCCCTGCGGTGACGGCACGGACCACGTCCGCCACAGTCGGAACCGCTTGCCGGCCCCCCGCCGGCGGGGTGGCGGGGACGCTCGCCGCCCCCTGATCTCGGTCGGTCAGGCTCATGCTCGTGCTACCGCCTTTTCGTACAGTCCCGTCAGCCGGTGGTCCGGGTCGTAGCGGTCCTTCACCGCGCGCCAGGTCTCGCCGCCGTAGAGGCGATCGAAGGCGTCCCGGTCGTAGTACGCGTCGGAGTAGAGCGACTTGTGCCCGCCCGACTCCGACACCCTGCGTTCGATCGTGCGGTTGACGTCGCCGTCGGCGGCGCCCGGCGCGATCGGCACGCTCCCCCAGAACCCAATGTTGACGTAGTCCTGCCCCGGCCGGAGTGGATACAGCGGCCAGGACCGCGCGGAGCCCGGACCCTCCGGCTCGCGCAGGCGCAACGGACAGAGCCACACCGGATTCATCCCCACCGCGCCGGCGAACCAGCGCAGGAAGTCAGCCGTACGTTCGAGCGGAACCTCCACGTCCTGCACCACCCGCTCCCGGGCCGGCTGGCCGCGCAGCCGGTCGATCCGGGCCGCCACCTGGTGCCGATGCTCGAGCCGGACGAGGCGGTGATACACGTCGCTGCGCCGGTAGCGGGCCGGCCAGAGCCGGCGCACCACCGGGTGCTGCGCGCCGAAAGCCGCCGAGCACCAGAACCAGTCGGTGTCCCAGCGCCAGAGATAGTCGTACGCGGTGAGCACGTCGCGGGTGCGCTGGCGCAGCGACCGGTAGTAGATCCCCTGGCCGGTGTAGTCGCTGGGCGGCTCGGCCGCGTCGGTGAACGTGGCCAGCACCAGGTACGCCTCGCCGGGGCTGAACATCACCCCGTCCATCGCGTCGACCGGCTCGCCGGCCCAGGACCGGGTCGCGGTCACCTCGGCGATCGCGTCGGTGAGCGCCTCCAACTGGGTGAACCGGATGTTGCGCAACGCCACGTACCGGCCGACCGGCTGCAGCTCGATGCGCAGCCGGGTGGCGTAGCCGAGGCTGCCCAGCGAGTTGGGGAACGCGGTGAACAGGTCGGCGTGCTCGCCGTCCGGCCGGGCCGTGATGATCTCGCCCGAGCCGGTGAGCACATCCAGCTCTCGTACCGACTCGTGCGGCAGGCCGTTGCGGAAGGAGGTCGACTCGATCCCGAGGCCGGTCACCGCCCCACCCAGGGTGATGGTGCGCAGCTGCGGCACCACCAGCGGCATCAGCCCGTGCGGCAGCGTCGCGTCGACCAGGTCCTCGTAGGTGCACATGCCCTGCACGTCGGCGGTACGCCCGGTCGGGTCGACCGAGAGCACCCGGCCGAGGCCGCTCACGTCGAGCCCCGGAGTTCGGGGAGCGGACCGGGGACGGAACAGGTTGGAGGTCCGTTTGGCAAGCCGGACAGGCTCGCCAGTGGGCACCGCGGCGTACGACCGCCGCAACGTGGCCACCGCTTGATCATGGTCAATCGAGGGATCCACACGCTCAGCGCGCATGTGATCACCTTACGCCCGTACCCAGGATTCGGTGGGATGTCGACGACGGCCGTTTCCCGTCCAGTGGCTGGCCGGGCGGTTACCGTGGCGGGCATGCCGTCGCCCGCGATCACCGCCCTGGACGCCGCCGGCCTGCCCTACCGACTGGTCAGCCACGGCCCGGTCGCCAGCCTGGCGGAGGCCGCCGCCGCCCGGGGCGTGGCCGTCCCGGACGTGGTCAAGACGATCGTGGTCCGCCGCGGCGCGGACGACCACCTGTTCGTGCTCACCCCCGGCGACCGGGTCGTCTCCTGGCCCAAGCTGCGCGCTCTGCTCGGGGTGCACCGTCTCTCCATGCCGGACGCGGCCGGCGCCCTCGCCGCCACCGGCTACGAGCGCGGCACCATCACCCCGTTCGGCGCGAGCACCCCCTGGCCGGTGATCGCCGACGAGCGGCTGCGCGGCCGGGAGATCACCCTGGGCGCCGGCGAGCGCGGACTCGCCATCGCGGTCGACGCCGACGCCACGATCGCCGCTCTCGCGGCCACCGTGGCCGATGTCACCGACCCACAGCCGACCCGGTGAGCCTCCCCGCACCGACCACTGTCATCGTCGGTAGCACGGCCTAGTGTTGGTCTCATGCCAAAAGCCATGTGGAACGACCTGGTCGTCGCCGAGAGCGACGACACCGTGCTGGTGGAGGGCAACCACTACTTCCCCCGCTCCGCCCTGCGCGACGAACTGATCCAAGAGTCCGCGACGCACACCGTCTGCCCGTGGAAGGGCACCGCCTCCTACTACACCCTCGAGCACGAGGGCAGCACCAGCGAGGACGCGGTCTGGTACTACCCGGAGCCGAAGCCCGACGCCGAGATGGTGCGCGACCGGGTGGCGTTCTGGAAGGACGTCCGGGTCGTCGACTGACCCGTCCGCCGTGGCGGCCGGCCGCCGGTGTCCGACTGGCCCCGGCCCGCCGCCGTGGGTGAGGATGGCTCGCATGTCCGCGCCCGAGGAACGCCCCGACCCCGCCGGCACCGTCTACGGCGGTCGCCGGGCGCCCCGTTCCGGCCTGCTGAGCGACCCGCTGCTGCGGGTGGCGCTGGCGGTCGGGCTGGTCGGCGTACTCCTGGGGGTGGTCTTCGCCACCGGGCTGTTCGACGGTGACGACGAGCCGGTGGTGCCGGCGACGGTCGGCGCCCCGACCAGCGCGGCCGAGCCCACGACCCCGGCGGCCGAGCCGAGCCCGACCGCTGCGGCCGAGCCGTCACCGACCCCGGCGGCCACCACCCCGGCCGCCCCGGCCACCGGCCCCAAGGTGCTGCGGGCCGCCTCCGGGCTCTGCCTCGGGCTGGACGGCGACGGCGAGAAGGCCGAAGCCGAGTTGGCCGCGTGCACGGGCGGCCCGGAGCAGCAGTGGGTGGTCAACCCGGCCGGCGCGGACGTGGTGACGCTGACGAACGCCGCCTACGGGCAGTGCCTCGACGTCGAGGGCGGCAGTGCGGACGACGGCGCCCGGATGCAGCAGTTCCCCTGCCACGGCCAGGTCAACCAGCAGTGGCGGCTGACCGCCACCGGCACCGGCCCGGTGCTGCTGGTCGCGGTGCACAGCGGCAAGTGCGGGCAGGCCGACGACGACGGCGCCGAGGCCGGGGACGAGGTCCGGCAGCGGTCCTGCGACGGTCGGCCCGCCCAGCAGTGGACCCTCGGCTGACCGCCCGGCCTCAGCCCCGGAAGCTCCACGCCCGGGGCGCGGTGGCGGCGACCAGCACGGCCTCCGGCACCGGCCGGCCCGGCCGCCTGCGCAGCAGCAGCGACAGACCGGCCGCGCCGATCGACAGGGCGCCGGCCACGTACCAGGCCATCGCGTAGTCGCCGAGCCGGTCCCGGACCAGCCCCGCGCCGGTCGCCGCGAACGCCGCGCCGAACTGGTGGGCGGCGAACACCCAGCCGAACACCACAGCACCGGCGCTGCCGAAGTACTCCCGGCACAGCGCCACGGTGGGCGGCACGGTGGCCACCCAGTCCAGGCCGTAGAAGATGATGAACACCAGCATGCTCGGCTTGGCGGTGCCGGCGAACAGGCTCGGCAGCACCAGCAGGGACGCCCCGCGCAGTGCGTAGTAGGCGCCGAGCAGCAGGCGGCTGTCCACCCGGTCGGTCAGCCAACCGGAGGCGATCGTGCCGACGATGTCGAAGAGCCCGACCAGGGCGAGCAGCCCGGCGGCGGTGGTCTCGGTCATGCCGTGGTCATGCGCGGCCGGCACGAAGTGCGTACCGACGAGGCCGTTGGTGGTCGCGCCGCAAATCGCGAAACCCCCGGCCAGCAGCCAGAACGGTCGGGTCCGGGCCGCGGCAGCCAGCGCACCCAGCGCCCGGCTCGCCGCACCGCCGGTCGCCGGTGGCGCCGCGACGACCTCTGTCGCGCCGTAGGCGGGCCGGTCGAGATCCGCCGGGTGCTCGCGCAGCAGCCACACCACCAGGGGTACGACCGCCAGCGCGGCTCCGGCCACGACGAGCGCCGCCGTGCGCCAGCCGTGGTCGCGCACCAGCACCGCGATCAGCGGCAGGAAGACCAGTTGCCCGGCCGCCCCGCCGGCGGTCAGCACCCCGGTGACCAGGCCCCGCCGGCGGACGAACCAACGCCCGGTGACGGTGGCCACGAAGGCCAGCGCCATCGAGCCGGTGCCCAGCCCGACCAGTACGCCCCAGCAGAGCAGCAGCTGCCAGCTGGCGGTCATGAAGACCGTCAGCCCACTGCCGGCGGCGACCAGCAGCAACGCCACCGAGACCACCCGGCGGATGCCGAACCGGTCCATCAGCGCGGCGGCGAACGGCGCGGTGAGCCCGTAGAGCAGCAGGTTGACCGAGACGGCCGCGGAGATGGTGGCCAGTGGCCAGCCGAACTCCTCATGCAGGGGGTGCAGCAGCACCGAGGGGGTGGCGCGGAACCCGGCCGCGCCGACCAGCGCCACGAAGGCGACGGCGGCGACCAGCCAGGCGGGATGCAGGCGGCGGTTCTTGGACACGCGACCAGTCTGGGCGGCGCCTCCGGCAGCGACGAGTGGCCGGAAAGCCATCATGCGCAATAATCGGGCCATGACCGCGCGCCCGCACCGGATCGCCGTACTCGCCCTGGACCAGGTGGTCGGCCTCGACCTCGGCACCCCGTCCCAGGTCTTCAGCACCGCCCGGAGCGCCGACGAGACGCCCTTCTACGACGTGCGGATCTGCACGCCGGATGGCGGGGCGGTCCGCAGCACCGCCGGCTTCCAGGTGCTCCCGGACCACGGGCTGGAACTGCTCGACACCGCCGACACGGTGATCGTCCCGGGCATCCACGGCGGCAGCGCGTTGACCTTGGGGACCCTCGAACCGGAGGTGGCCGAGGCGCTGCGGTCGGCGTACCGACGGGGTGCCCGGGTGATGTCGATCTGCACCGGGGCGTTCGTGCTGGCCGCCGCCGGGCTGCTCGACGGGCGTCGAGCCACCACCCACTGGGCGTACGCGGAGCGGTTCCGCCGGCTGCACGCCCGGGTCGACCTCGACCCGGGCGTGCTCTTCATCGGCGACGACCGGGTGCTCACCTCGGCCGGAGTGGCCGCCGGCATCGACCTCTGCCTGCACGTCATCCGCCTCGACCACGGCAGCGAGGTGGCCAACCGGGCGGCCCGCCGCTGTGTGATGCCGCCCTGGCGGGACGGCGGCCAGGCGCAGTACATCGAGCAGCCGGTGCCGAAGGCCACCGACACCAGCACCGCCGGCGCGCGGGAGTGGGCCCGGCAGCGGCTGCACGAGTCGATCGCGCTGCGCGACCTGGCCGAGCAGGCCCGGATGAGCGTGCGCACCTTCACCCGGCGCTTCCGCTCGGAGACCGGGCTGAGCCCGGCACAGTGGCTGCTCCAACAGCGCACCGACCACGCCCGGCTGCTGCTGGAGACCACCGACCTCACCGTCGACCAGATCGCCCACCACTGTGGCTTCGGCACCACCGCCGCCCTGCGCCAGCGACTACATCAGCGCGTCGGCGTAGCCCCCTCCACCTACCGCCGCACGTTCCACCCACGCCCGGAGTTGATCGACACCTGATCCGCCCCGCGCGGCGGGCCGAGCCCGTCACTGCGACAAGCCTGATACCTGTGAGCATTTTGATGACTCACAGGTACCACGCTCAGCAGACCGGGTTGCCCAACCCACGCCACGCCCGAACGGCTGCGCAGGCACGACACGTCTCAAGGGCTGCGCAGCATGTGGAGCTGGGCCTGGTGTTTGGGGAGATGGACCCGGGTGTGCAGGTCGAGGGTGCGGGACCAGGGCAGCGGCTCCTCGACGATCAGGTCGAAGCCCTCGCGCAGGTGGGTCTCGACCGACGTCTCCGCCGCCAGGCCCAGTCGGTCCACCAGCGCGCACAGCCGGTCGCTGGTGCCGTGCAGCAGCGCGGTCAGGCCGCGCAGGCCACCATGCTCGGCGACCAGCGCGTCGAGCTGCGGGCGGTGCATGTCATCCAGGTCGTAGTAGGCGAACGTCGAACCGGCCAGCAACGCCTCGGTGGCCTGGATCATCAGCTCGTCGTTGGCGACCAGGTGCGCGACGATCTGCTCGGCGCTGAGCTGACCCTCCGGCGGCGGACCGAACCCCGCCGCGTCGATCTCCGCGAACACCGCGTCATACGCCCGCCGCAGCCCCCCGCTCTCCACACCCCCAGTCAACCGCGCCCCGCGGGGGTTAGCGGCGGGATTGGCGGGAGCGGAGGTAGTCGCTCACCACGTATTCGCCCAGATCGTCGGTGTCCGGGGTGAACACCCGACCGCGGCTGCGCCGGGCCACCGCGTCGACGAACCGGCGCAGACCGGGATCGTCGCCGAGCATGAACAGGTTGAGCGTGGCGCCGTAGCGGCTGAGCCGGTCCACCTCTCGGACGGTCGCCTCGATCGTCTCCGGCAGCGGCGGCCAGTGGAACAGCGCCTCCCCGTCGTCCGGGTCCAGGTGGGCGGTCGGCTCCCCGTCGGTGACCACCAGCACCACCGGCTCGGCGTCGGGGTGCCGCCGCAGGTGCCGGCCGGCCAGCCGCAGCGCGTGCTGGAGGTTCGTGCCCTGTTCCCCGTCCGGCTCCACGGCGGCCAACTCCTGCTGGCTGAGCGTCATCGCCTCCCGGCCGAAACCCACGATCTGCAGAGCGTCCTGCGGGAACCGGGTCTCCATCAGGTGCGCCAGCGCCAGCGCCGTCTGTTTCATCGGCCCCCAACGACCCTGGGAGATCATCGAGTACGAGAGGTCGACGCAGAGCACCACCGCCGCGGAGGCCCGCTTCTCGGTCTCCACCACCTCGAAGTCGTCCACCGCGAGCTGCACCGGCACACTCGGCCCGCCCCGGCTGACCGCCCGGGTCAGCGTGCGAACCACGTCCAACGGCTGCTCGTCCCCGTACTGCCAGGGTCGGGACGCACCGCTGACCTCGCCGGCGGCGCCCGCCGAACGCAGGTCGTGCTGGCCGCGTGGCCCGGCGGTCAGCTCGGAGAAGACCCGTCGCAGCGCGGTCCCGCCGAGTCGGCGCAGCGCCTTCGGGCTGAGCGTGAGCCCGCCCGCGTCGCGGCTCACCCAGCCCTGCCGGCGTAGCTCCCGCTCCAACTCGCGCAGCCGGCGGACCTCGTCGGCGGCGTCCCGGCCCAGCGTCCGGGCCACGGCGTCGACGTCCACGTCGTCGAGGGTGGCCCCGGGGTGTTCCTGGTCGAGCTGGTCCAGCAGGTCGTCCAGCTCGCCGATCTCACTCAACGCGCCGGCCGCGTCGGCGTAGCCCAGCGGCTGCTCGCCCCGGACCCGCTCGCCGCGCCCCCACCGCAGATCCGGCCGCAGCGCCCGCAGGTTCGCGTCCAGCGCGGACAACTCCCCGGCCAGCCGGTCGCCGAGCGACTGCTGCATCAGCCCGGACAGCTCGGCGCGCTGCCGATCGGAGAGCGAGTTCATCAGCCGCTCGCCGGCCGCCGAACGGCGGGCCAGCACGTCGATCAGCTCGTCGACGGTCTCCGGCCGTTCCGGGAAGAAGTCGCCGTGCCGGCGCATGAACTCGGCGAACGCGTCGGTGGTGTCCTCCGCGCGGCCGTGCCGGGCCAGCAGGTCGTTCAGGTCCCGCATCATCTCGGCGAGCCGCTGCTGGGTGGCCGGGTCGGCGGACGCGCGCACCGCGTCCCGCAGCCCGGCGAAACGCTGGCCGAGCACGTCGTCGCGGAGCTGGTCGAGGATCTGCTGGTACGACCGGCGGGCGTCCTCGCTGGCCCACTGGTAACCGGCCAGCTCCTCCACGGCACGCGCCGTGGAGCGGGGCAGGTTGTCCAGCACGGACTCGGCGAACCGCGCCGCGTCGTCGTCGCGCCCCCGCAGCTCGTCCCGCTCGGCGGCGAGGGCCTGGTCGAGGAGTGCCTGTGCCCGGGTCACCGCGCCGTCCAGATCGCCCCGCCGCAGCGCCTCCCGGCGCAGCCGCCGGGCTCGGGCGGCCAGGTCGTCCAGCCCGCCACGCCCCTGCGGGCCACGGCGCAGCAGGTCGCGCAGCGCCTCGCGCAGGCTGCCGCCGGCCAGCACCTCGGCGCCGACCGCGTCCACCGCCTCTTGCACGTCGTACGGGGGCGCGAGCGGGTCGGGCCCGCCGCGCCACTGCCCGTACCGGAACCGGTTGCCGGCCACGGTCAGCCCCGGCCGCCGTAGACGGTGCGACCGGAGTCGGTCACGTCCTTGCCGAGCCGGCGGGTCAGGTGCAGCCCTTCCAGCACGAACTCGACGCCGGCGGCGGCCTCCTCGGGGGTGGGAGCGTCGCCCAGGCCCAGCCGGTCCAGCACCTTGGCCAGCCCGGGCACGGTGCCCACCTGGCGCAGCAGCTCGGCGGCACCGACCAGCTCGCCGGTCTCGATCGCCGCGCCGTCCTCGACCAGCCCGGTGAAGCCGGACAGGTCCAGCCCGGCCAGGTGTGCCCGGAACGTCTCGGCGGTCGCGGTCCGCAGCAGGTGGGCGAGGATCTCGATCTCCCGACCCTCCTCGCCGCTCTCGAACTCCACCTTGCCGCGCAACGTGCTGGTCACCGACACCGCGTCGCCGACCCGGGCCACGGCGGACTCCGGCCGTCCCCCCGGGGTGCCACCGGCGGCGAGCAGGCCGGCACGGCGCAGCGCGGCACCGGCGACCGTCTCGGCGGCGGCGATGGCGAACCGGGCGGAGACACCGGAGCGCGGGTCCACCGACGGCGACTCGCGCACCGCGCGGGCGAACCGGGCCAGGACCTCCAGCACGTGCTCCGGCACCTCGGCGACCAGGTCGGCCTCCTGCCGGATCAGGTCCAGCTCCAGCTCCAGCTCGAGCGGGTAGTGGGTACGGATCTCCGCGCCGAACCGGTCCTTGAGCGGGGTGATGATCCGACCCCGGTTGGTGTAGTCCTCCGGGTTGGCGCTGGCCACCAGGAGCAGGTCCAGCGGCAGCCGTAGCTGGTAGCCGCGGACCTGGATGTCCCGCTCCTCCAGCACGTTGAGCAGCGCCACCTGGATCCGCTCGGCCAGGTCGGGCAGCTCGTTGACGGCGAAGATGCCCCGGTTGGTGCGGGGCACCAGCCCGAAGTGAATGGTCTCCGGGTCGCCGAGGGTGCGCCCCTGGGCGATCCGGATCGGGTCGACGTCACCGATCAGGTCGCCGACGCTGGTGTCCGGGGTGGCCAACTTCTCGCCGTAGCGCATCGAGCGGTGCAGCCAGGCGACCGGCTGGTCGTCGCCGGCCTCGGCGACCTGGGCGCGGGAGGCCGGGGTGAGCGGGTGCATCGGGTGCTCGTTGAGCACCGAGCCGGGGATGACCGGCGTCCACTCGTCGAGCAGCCCGCCGAGAGCGCGGATCAGGCGGGTCTTGCCCTGGCCGCGCTCGCCGAGCAGCACCATGTCGTGCCCGGCGAGCAGCGCCCGCTCGACCTCGGGCAGCACGCTGTCGTCGTAGCCGACGATGCCGGGAAAGCGGGTCTCGCCGTTGCGCATCCGGGCGAGGAGGTTGTCGCGGAGTTCCTGCTTGACGGTGCGGTACTGGTGACCGGCCGCCCGTAGCGCGCCGAGCGTGCCGGGCAGGTCGGCCGGTGGAACCGGAATTACCGGGGAGGGCGCAGTCACCCGACCCACGCTAGCTCACACTCGCGGGGGTGCCCCGTGCATCGGGGGGGCACCCCCACTCCCACCTTCAGCTCCGGTCGCAGCGCCGGCAGGCACCGCGGCGGCGCAGGTGGTACGCGTAGGTGGCCGCGCCGAGCGCCAGCCCCCAGAACGGCCAGAGCAGCATCGGCGCCCCAGCCAGGCTGAACCCGTGGGTGAGCTGCCAGAACTCCGGGTTGCTCAGCAGTCCCAGGGTGGCCGCGGTCACCGCGACGGCGACCAGGGTGGCCGGCACCACGGCCAGCTTCACCGGCACCCGGCGGCCGGCCAGTCCGAGCATCCAGCGCGGGAACCGCTCGCCCCAGCGCTGCACCAGCCCGAGGGTGAGGATCGCGCCGACGGTGGCGAACGCGCCCAGCCCGAACCCGGCCCACACCAGCCCGGTCTCGCGCATCTCGGTCAGGAACTCCCGGGAGATGCCCAGCGGGATGCCGGCCGCCCAGGCGAACCGGGTCAGCGCGTACGCCAGCGGGATGGCCGCGGCGATGCCGGCGGCCCACCGACCCCAGCGCGCGGCGGCGGCCGGGGTGGTCCAGCCCCGGCCGGTGTCGCCGCGGCCGCAGCCGACGCAGGCTCCGGCGGTGCGGCGCTGCCAGGCGAGCACCGCCCCGGCCAGCAGCAGACCGCCGACGAGCGCGGCGAACCGGGCGAACAGCGCCCAGGTGAAGATCTCGGCATAGTCGACCGGCGGCCAGCCGAACGGCGCCCCGACGATCAGCATCGGCAGATAGCCGAGGATGACCAGCACCCGGGCGTCCGGGACGACCACGGCGAGCACGAACGCCACCGTCCAGCCGTAGCCGGCCAGCAGCACCCGCAGCGGGCCGGACGGGCGGACCGCCGGACGACTCATGGCCAGCGCCGCCACCGCGGTGGTCAGCAGCAGGCCGGCGAAGAGCGGGGTGGCCAACTCCACCGGCACCAGGCGAAGCAGGTTGGCGTCGCCGCCGTGCGGGTCGTTCGCGCCGAACGGGTAGCCGGCGCCGGTGATCGTGCCGAGCAAGGCGAGGACGCCCCACAGGCCGAGCCAACCGGCGGCCAGCGGGGCCAGCCGGTCCGGCCAGCGGGAGTCGGAACGGGGTCTGGAAGCAGTGATCGTCGTCATGCTCCCAGCGTCGACCGGCGGCCGGCCGGAACCCTCCCGGGCGGCGGTGAACCCAATCCCCCTCAGGAGGGACGCGTCAACCGGACGGGGTGACGAAGCCCGACTCGTAGGCGGCGATCACCGCCTGGGTGCGGTCGCGTACGCCCAGTTTGGCCAGCACGTTGCCGACGTGCGTCTTGACCGTCTCCACCCCGACCACCAGGTGCGCGGCGATCTCCGGGTTGGACCGGCCGCTGGTCATCAGCCGCAGCACCTCGGCCTCCCGCTCGGTGAGCCGGGCGGCAACCAGCCGGTCGCCCCCGGCCGGCCCGTACGCCCCGACCAGTCGACGGATCGCAGCCGGGAAGAGCAGCGACTCGCCCGCCGCGACCACCCGGACGGCCTCCACCACCTCGGCCGGCCGGGCCCGTTTGAGCAGGAAGCCGGCCGCTCCGGCGCGCAACGCCTCGTAGACGTACTCGTCATTGGCGAAGGTGGTGACCACCAGCACCCGGGGCGGGTCGGCGGAGGTGGCCAACAGGTGCCGGGTGGCCTGGATCCCGTCGATGCCGGGCATCCGCACATCCATCAGCACCACGGCCGGCCGGTGCCGGGCGACCAGCGGCGGCACCTCGGCGCCGTCCGCGGCTTCGGCGAGCACCCGCAGGTCGGGCTGGGCATCGATGATGGCCCGCAACCCGATGCGGATCAGCTCGTCGTCGTCGACGATCAGCACCCCGGTGGTCATCGCGTCCCCTCGTACGGAAGGCGGGCCTGGATCCGCCACCGGTCGCCGTCCGGCCCCACCGTGAGCTGGCCGCCGAGCAGCAGCACCCGCTCGCGCATGCCGTCCAGGCCCCGGCCGCCGCGGCCCGGGTCGGCGCGATCGGGCCGACCCACCGCGTTCACCAGCTCCAGGTCCAGCGCGTCCGGGTGCAGGTTCAGCCGCAGCGTCACCGGCCCCTGCCCGTATCGGGCGGCGTTCGTCAGCCCTTCCTGGACGATCCGGTAGCCCTCCCGGGAGACCACCGCGGGCACCCGCGCCGGGTCGCCGCTGCGCTGCGCGTGCACCGCCAGCCCGGTCGCGCGGGCGTCGGTGAACAGCCGCTCCAGGTCGGCGAGGGTACGCTGCGGCGCCACCGAGGGCCGGTCGCCCCCGGTCTCCCGGAGCAGCCCGAGCACGTGGTCAAGTTCGTCCATCGCGGTACGCCCGGCGTCCTCGATGGCGCTCAGCGCCCGCCGGACGAACTCCGGGTCGGTGTCCAGCATCTCGCGGGCAGCCCCGGCCTGAAGGGTGGCCACGGTCAACGCGTGGCCGACCGAGTCGTGCAGCTCCCGGGCCAACCGGTTGCGCTCGGCAAGCCGGGTGGCCTGCGCTTCCAGGGCGGCGATCCGCTCCGCCGGGGCCGGGCCGAGCAGCACCGGCGCCATCGACCCGGCGAGCGCGCCGAGCCCGGCGACGGCGTAGCCGAGGCCGACCAGCACGGCCACTCCGGTCAGCGTCAGCCAGCCGGTGTCCCGCCCGTCCAGCGGCCCGAACCGTTCCCGGCTCATCAGCTCGGCGCCGATGCCGAACTGCTGGGCGATGAAGGCCAACGCCATCGGCACGGCGGTGATCAACGCGACCATCACCGCAGCGCCGATGGTGAGGTGGGTGCCAATCCAGAGCGCGCTGCGCAGCCGGGTATCCCGGTCGCCGCGGTGCCCCGGCACGGGGTCGGGCAGGTCGACGCCCAGCAGCGCCCGCACGGCCGCGACCTCCAGTGCCCGGCTGCCATCCAGCAGCAGCGGCACCACGGCGATCACCACCGCGATCACCAGCAGGGCGAACACCAGCGGGCGGGGGACCTCCGAGCCGGCGAGCAACTGCGCGAAGGTCACCGCGAGCAGCCCGTACGGGAGCGCCAACACCCCGCCCAGCAGCAGGAACACGCCACGCCGCCAGGTGCTGCCGGCGACCAGCGGGGCCAGCATCGCTCGGGGGGTCACCCCGTCATTCTGCTGCCGTGGCCGCCCTTTGCGACTCCCCCGTGCCGGGGAGATCGAGCCGCGCTCAGCGGTGGTCGGCCACGTACGACTGCGGGTCCTTGTCGCGGAACGGCAGGTTGCGCCCGTTCTTGTGCTCGCCGTAGAAGGTCAGCCACCGCTGGCCCAGCTCGGCACGCAGCTCGGTGCCGGCGTGCCGGCGGAAGTCGGGCAGCGCCTCGTCCTCCTCCTCGGCCAGGTGCTCGCTGTTCTCCCGGCGGGCCGTGCCCACGGCCGCCCACCAGCGTTCCGAGCCGACCGGGTGCAGCTTGGACTCGGCGATGGCGTCCCGGATCTTGTTGTGGTCGCCGATCGCGTCGGCGGTCTCGTCCTCGCCATCGTCGCCGTGCTTGACCAGGTGCGGGTAGAGGATCGCCTCCTCCGCCTCGGCGTGGATGTCCAGGTGCAGGGCGAGGGCATCCCAGATGGCCAGCAACTCCTGCTCGTCGCGGGCGTCGTCCAAGCGGGCGAAGCCGCGCCGGAAGGCGGCGTGGTCGTCCAGGATCAGTGCGGTGATGTCGTCCACTGTGCTCACTTCTCCGTCGGGTTGGCGAACCGGGCGCGCAGCATTTGAGGCATCGCGGCGAGGCCGGTGACCGGGCGGAACCGTTTGGCGGCCTCGGCCAGCGCGGCGTACTCGTCATCGGCGAGATCGATGTCGGCGGCGGCCGCGTTGCGTTCCATCTGCTCCACGCCGGACGCGCCGGGGATGGCCAGCACGTTCGGGTGGCGCAGCAGGTAGGCCAGCGCGATCTGGCTCGGGGTGGCGTCGTGCGCGTCGGCGACCTGGCGCAGCGTGTCGATCAGGGTGGCGCCCCGCTCCAGGTTTTCCGGCAGGAAGTACGGGTTGGCCCGCCGGACCGCGCCGCTCGGCGGATTCTTCGCGTCGTACCGGCCGGAGAGGAAGCCCTGGGCCAGCGGGCTGTACGCGATGACGACCCGGCCGGCCTGCCGCGCGTACGGCAGCAGGTCCTGCTCGGGCGCCCGGTCCAGCATGCTGTAGCGGACCTGGTTGCTGAGCACCCGCCGGCCGAGCGCCGCCTCGGCGACCTGCCAGCGGCGCAACCCGTAGTTGCTCACGCCGACCTCGTTGACCAGCCCGACGTCCTGCAACGCCCGCATCCCGCGCATGGTGCTGTGGTCGGCGACCAGCGGGTGCGGCTGGTGCACCTGGTAGAGGTCGAGGGCGGTGACGCCGAGCCGGGCCGCCGAGGCGACGGCCCGCTGCTGTACGACGGCAGCCACCGGCAGCACCGGGAAGATCTTGGTGGCGACCACCACCTTGGGCCGGTCATCGCCGAGCGCCGCGCCGAGAATCCGCTCGCTGCGCCCGAAGCCGTAGATCTCCGCGCTGTCGAAGACGGTCACGCCCAACTCGACGGCCCGCCGGACGATCTGCGTCGCCTGCGCTTCGAAGGCCGGGCCGTAGCCCCACTCGCGGGAGCCGAACTGCCAGGTGCCCAGCCCGATCTTGGACAGCGGTTTGGGAGTGTCGAGCGCGATGAAACGCATGGCGTCGAAGCTACCCCGATGTCCTGGTTCACACGCCTGATCCCGCGCAACCTGCCAGGGCTAGGCTCATTGATCGTGACTTACCTCGCCGCGGACGACCGCTACGACACCATGACCTACCGGCGCAGCGGACGCAGTGGCCTGCGGCTGCCCGCCGTCTCCCTCGGCCTGTGGCACAACTTCGGCCCGGACCGCCCGTTCGAACGGCAGCGCGACATCGTCCGGCGCGCCTTCGACCTGGGTGTCACCCACTTCGACCTGGCCAACAACTACGGCCCGCCGCCCGGCGCGGCGGAGGAGAACTTCGGCCGGATGCTCGCCACCGACCTGAGGCCGTACCGGGACGAGCTGGTCATCTCCAGCAAGGCCGGCTACCTCATGTGGCCCGGCCCGTACGGCGAGTGGGGCTCGCGCAAGAACCTGATCTCCTCCCTGGACCAGTCGCTGAGGCGGATGGGGCTGGACTACGTCGACATCTTCTACTCGCACCGGTTCGACCCGGACACCCCGCTGGAGGAGACGATGGGCGCGCTGGACGCCATCGTCCGCTCCGGCAAGGCGCAGTACGTGGGCATCTCGAACTACAACTCCGAGCAGACCGCTCGCGCCGCCGCGATCCTGCGCGAGCTGGGCACGCCGCTGCTGATCAACC
Source organism: Micromonospora sp. NBC_00858 (assembly GCF_045207365.1). Lineage (NCBI taxonomy): Bacteria > Bacillati > Actinomycetota > Actinomycetes > Micromonosporales > Micromonosporaceae > Micromonospora > Micromonospora sp. NBC_00858. The sequence goes on from NZ_CP108828.1 coordinate 5,224,277, forward strand.
AGCCGTCGTACTCGATGCTCAACCGGTGGACCGAGGCCGACGGTCTGCTCGACACGCTGGAGGAGGTCGGCGCCGGCTGCATCGCGTACAGCCCGCTGGCCCAGGGCCTGCTGACCGACCGCTACCTGGGCGGCATCCCCGCCGACTCGCGGGTGCGCACCAGCGTCTTCCTCAACGAGAGCGACCTCAGCGAGGAGAAGATGACCACCATCCGAGGGCTCGGCGCGGTCGCCGAGGGCCGTGGCCAGTCGCTGGCCCAGTTCGCGCTGGCCTGGGCGCTGCGCGACCCGCGGATGACCAGCCTGATCATCGGGGCGAGCAGCGTCGAGCAGTTGGAGACGAACATCGCCGCGCTGGACAACCTCGACTTCACCGCCGAGGAGCTGGCTGAGATCGACCGGCACCTGGGCTGAGCGCCGCCGGGCCGGCGGGCCGGGTCACCAGATCCGGCGCCGCCCGGCCCGGTGGTTGCGCACCTCGCACGGCCGGCCGACCGGCGGGCCGCCGCTCCGCCGCCGCCGGCTCGCGCCGATCAGCAGCGCCAGGACCAGCACGATGGCGGCGCCGGCCAGCACCGGCCACCGGGCGCCGAGGTCGGTCACCGACGCCACGGGCACGCCCGGATCGGCCGCCGCCACCACCGCCGGGTCGGTGGCGGCCGGCCGGCTCGCGGCGGTACGCGGTGTGCTCTTCGTCGCGGCGGCCGGCTTGGGCGTGCCCGTCGCCGTGCCGGCGCGCGCCGAGCGGAACACCACGTCGGAGCAGGAGTAGTAGGTGTCCGGGGTGTTGGAGTTCTGCCAGATCGTGTAGATCAGGTGCCGGCCGTCGCGACCCGCCGGTAGCCGGCCCGGCAGCTGGTACGCCCCGCCCCGCACCGGCGGGTCGGTCAGCGTCAGAAACGGGCGGGCTTCCAGATCCGCCCAGGTCAGTGGTGCCCGGGGGTTGTAGTCGGGCCGGGTGACGTAGAGCCGGAACGTGCCCCGGTGCTCGATGGTGGTCCGGTACCGGAAGGTGAACCGGGCACCGGCGGTCAGCTCGGTGGCCGGCCAGTCGGTCCGGGGCAGGTCCAGCCCCCGGTACGCGGAGAGCCCGCCGCTGCACAGCTCCCCGTCCGGGATCCGCTCCCGGTCCCGGCCGTTGATCGCGGCCACCCGGACGTTGTCCCACTCGCGGACCGCCGCACCCGCCTCGACGGCCGCCCGGCAGGCGCTGGTGGCCGCGAGCCGGCCCTCGGGTCCGCAGGCCGCCGCGCGGCTGATCGGGTCGGTCGGCGCTCCGTGCGCCCCGGCCGGCGCGGCGCTGACCGGCACGGTCGCCGCAGCGACCAGCACGGCGGCGAGCACTCGACGCACGGTCATGGCTTGACCTCCCGCGCAGTGGTACGGACGCGGGGCGGCAAAGGTTCGATGTCGGGGTGGCCGGGAATCGCGGCGACGGCCAGTCCGTGCCCACCATCGGCGGTGCCGACGGCCTCACCCTGGTCGTCTTCCGTGCGGAGCGGGCAGCCAGGGCCGGAGCTTCTCGGGGTTCAGTACGGCCCAAAGGCGCGTGATCCGGTCACCGACGAAGTCGAACGCGTACACCGCCACGGTGACGCCGTCCTGCAGGGCCACCAGACCGGGCTGGCCGTTGACCGTGCGCTCCAGGATCGTCACGTTGGTTGCCCTGCCGGCGAGGCCCACGAGGTAGCGCGCGATCTGCTCGCCTCCTTCGATCGGGCAGGGCGCGGCGTTGGCGAGGCCGCCACCGTCGCCGGTCGCCGTGGCGTGGGGGTCGAGGAGGCCGATGAGGGCATGGATGTCCTTGGCCTCCCATGCCCGCTTGAAGTCCCTGACGATGCCGGTCTGGCGGGCTGTCGGGGTTGCGGGAGCCTGCGTCGCGCGAACACGACGGCGGGCTGACGAGGCCAGCTGCCGGCAGGCCGCCGGCGTACGGCCGACGATCTCGCCCACCTCGGCGAACGAGTAGCGGAAGACGTCGTGCAGGATGAACGCGACGCGCTCGGCCGGAGTCATCGATTCGAGCACGACGAGGAAGGCCATGTTGACCGACTCGTCGAGGGTGACCCGGTCAGCCGGGTCGACGGCGCTGCCGTCCGACCGTCCGCTGTTCCACTCCGTACGTTCGGGCAGCGGCTCCGGGATCCACTCGCCCACGTAGGTCTCCCGCCGGGCCCGCGCCGAGCCCAGCAGGTTGAGGCAGATGCGACTGGCGACCGTCGTCAGCCAGGCACCGGGGGTTTCGACCGCCTCCTGCTGCTGTTGCGGCATGGCGTACCAGCGCGCGTAGGTCTCCTGGACGACATCCTCGGCGTCGGCCAGGGAGCCGAGGAGTCGGTACGCGAGGTTGATCAGTTGGCGCCGCTCGCTCATGATCGCGCTCAGGCCCGGATCGGGTCGGGCGTGCCCTGGTTCGGATCGGGTGGCCATGGTGTCGCCGACTCCCTCGGTCGCAGCTGCCCTTACCAGTTCGACAAGACAGCGCACCGAATTGTGAGGTTGGCGTCGCCTCACAATCCGAGGGGCTGCGTTGTCGTACTGCTGAGACGAACACACCATCCAGCGGGCGTCATACGCCGGGCTCGATGTGACAGGGAGGCAGGAGGAGCCGATGAGTGACTTTCAGGCCATCGCGGATCGCGTCGAGATCGAGGCACTGCGCGGCGAGTTCACCGACGCGGCGATGATGCGCGACCGCACCCGCCTCGCGTCGCTGTTCACGCCGGACGGCGCGCTGCGGATGCCCAACATCCCCGCCGAACTGGTCGGCCGGGAGGAGATCCGCGCCGGGGGCGAGCGGCTGCAGGCCCAGTGGGACTTCTTTGTGCAGACCACGCACTCGGGCACGATCCAACTCGACGGCGACACCGCGACGGGCCGTGCCTACATCCAGGAGCTCGCGCGCACCCTCGACGGTCGCCAGGGCCTGAACTACGCCATCTACCACGACCGATACCAGCGCACCCAGGACGGCTGGCGGTTCACCGAGCGGGTCTACGAGGTCAGGTACCTCGACAGCACTCCACTGGCGGGCTCGGCACCCGAAGCCACCGTCACCGCGTCCAGCCCAGGAGGCACCACGACCACCCCGATTCCGGCAACGATGTTCGCCGACCCGGCACCCGCGCAGATCCTGGAACGGGCTGCCGCTGCGCTGACAGCCCATGGTTTCACCGTCGAGATCCTCGACGACGCCGCCGCCGCCCGTACGCGCATCGAGGATCTGATACCGGAGGGCGCCAGCGTCTTCACCGCGGCCAGCGAGACCCTCCGCCTGTCTGGCATCGACGAGGCCATCAACACCAGCGGGCGGTATCAGGCCGTCAAGCCACACGTACTGGCCATGGACCGCGTCACCGGCGCCGACGACATCCGGCGGCTGCTCGCCAGCCCCGACGTCGTGGTGGGAAGCGTCGCCGCGCTCACCGAAACCGGCTCCCTCGTGGTCGCCTCGGCCAGCGGAAGCCAACTACCCGCCTACGCCGGCGGCGCCGCCCGCGCGATCTGGATCGTCGGGGCGCAGAAGGTGGTGCCCGACCTGGACACCGCGCTGCGCCGCCTCGAAGACCACGCCCTCCCGCTGGAGAGCGCCCGCGCCCAGGTGGCCTACGGGCAGCCCAGCGCCGTCAACCGCCTTCTCGTCCTCAACGCAGAACCCCATCCCGGGCGCGGCACCGTCCTGCTGCTCCGCGAAGCCATCGGATTCTGAAAACGGACCCGCATCGCAGCTCGGCACGTGGTGGTACGAACCACCCTTCGACGAAAAGCCAATCGGCACCAGTCAATTGACTGGTGCCGATTGGCTTTTACAACCAAGGGTGGAGCCGAGGGGACTCGAACCCCTGACCCCCACACTGCCAGCAGCGGGCGAGGCCTGGTCAACCTCGCCCGCCGCTGCTCACCGACTCCGCCAAGGTACGGACATGTCCGCCGGGATGCACTGCCTTGGCTACTCGCGTGGCTACTCGTCCACGAGCGGGGAGCGTTACTCGGCGGGCTGCTCACCATGCTGTGCCGCCGGCCCGTTGGCGGCACAAAAGTTCCTTTTTGCCTGCAGTAGGTGCTCGTCATACGTCTGCCACACCCTCATGATCAGTCTTGTCAGGGGCATGATCTATGGTCCCCGCTACAACCAGGACGTACGGCGACAGCCCTTGGATGTCCAGTGGGCTCAAGAGCGGCGACGTCCTAGCCAACCCGTCTTCAGTAGTGGCGGGACAGCTCAGACGGCATCAGGAGAAGAAGCATGGACGGCGACCTCCTTTATGAGATTGCCCGCTACAGCCCCCGAGGCGACGAAGAGCAGCTGCTCGAGCGCACACAGGTGCTGCGGAGGGGCGAGACGCTGTGGCGACGCGGTGCCGAAGGGGACGAGATCCGTTGTCCTGACAAGGATGTAGCTGCACTCATCGGCTCCGACCCCACGCTCGGCGAGGTTCACCCGGACCAGATCACCAGAATTCAGGCGAGCCGGGAGTCGCTACGAGACTTGCCGCTGGTCCTCTCCGCACCCGGTGGCGGCGAACTGGTCGATGAAAGCCGGTGGTCCCCGGTGATGTGGGAGCAGCACATCGAACAAGCCGCGAGTGCACGGGAAAGAGACGTGCACCGGGTGCTGTACGTGAACGGAGCCCGCTGGCCTGTTTTCTCCACTTCTGAGGGGGAGCGGTTTCTGCCCGAGGATCCCAAGTCGTGGGGAACGGAACCGCTTTTGACCCCTCAGTGGGGCGAGTTGAGCTTCACCGAAACGGGCAGTATGACGTCCGGCATCGACCGGACGGCGATCGGCCTTGTCACTCCCGGTGTCATCGCCAGCACCACTCACTTGGACGAGACGGAGCCCCAAGACGTCAGACTCGAACGACGCACTGACGACGCGGTCGCCTTCGTCGAGTGGCTCTTGGATGGCTCACTCTCGACAACCTTCTTCGAAACGCCTCGGGGGGAGGAGATGCTTGCGCAGCTGTTCGTCGAGGCGAGTGTGGGGGGCCACAACGGCGAGGCCGTTCCGGGAAGCCGCCTCGTCGAGGTCGACCAAGAGAACCGGATCTTCGGCTGCTACGACAGCAGCGAGTGGACGTTACAGCTGGCGCTGGAGCCGCCCGTGGTGAATGCCGTCCTCGACGTGCTTGCCGGTCGCGGCCCGCGGCTGGCAGAGATCGTAGAGGCTGCCCGCCGCCCAGACTCGCCTGCGGGCCTCGCGAGGAGAGCGCGGCTAGAGCAGTGGGAGCGAGATCGCGGAGCGGCATAGGGTCACGTCCGTGGTGTAGGCGCCCTGCGTGAGGCCGGCTGTATACGGGCTAAATCGCTGATGTCGGCCCGCGTCGGGCGTGTCTAGATTGCCCCTGTGGGAGATCGCTGGAGCACGGCAGGCTGGAGATCGATTCAGGACGGGCGCAAGGCGGTGTTGCACCGGCCGAACCCTGCAAGCCCGACGCGGTCCATGTGCCGGCGCCAGTTCGACGATAGGTCGCCCCTGCTCTTGAAACCCTTGCCAGGGGTCAGGTTGTGCAGGGACTGCGCCCAAGCCGTCCGGGAGGCCCGCATGGCGATGAGGATGCTGCTCAGGGTCAGCGAACCCGTGAGCAGGCAGATTGCGTCGGACCTTCCCAGGGTGAAGGAACAAGCAGTAGAAGCAGACCGACGTGACCGAGAGCAGGAACGTGGCAGGTCGGTGAGAGCTGTCAGCAGTGGCCTGCCCACCCTAGGCCGTCATCGGCGGTGAGACGCCTTGCCGGTCCATGTGTCCTGAAGTCGGGCCCGCTACGTCCGGCTGACGCCTCGCTTACAAGCTCTGTGCGGATCGTCCGGCGACGTCTGTCCGTGTTCGCGACCTCGGGCGACTGTCCGCACGCGTCCGTCGGCGGGCACCCTCGTCCACGCCGGTTGCTGTCGCCGCCGCTGTCGACAGGCTCCACCCGATCCAAGCTGTTGTTCCAAGTCCAAGACCGGGGGTGCCGGTTCGTACAGGTCCGCTGAAGTAAGAGCCCCAGCATCCCGACCTCCCACGCGATCCATCGCGGGCCGGTTCTGACCAACGGGCTCTAGCTGGTAGACGCCGCATGTCGGCATCGAGTAACTCGCCACCGAACTCCAACCACAGCCAGTTCTGGTCGATCACGTCGGGTGGGACGCAGTCTTCGTTGGCGGGCACCAGCATTTTCTGAGTCCAGCTTCTGGCGCTCCCAGAGTGCGCGTTCATCAACACGCAGCGCACCACTTCGATCTTCCTTCACGCTACTAGAGCAGCTATGCTAGGCCGCAGCAAGATAGTCGGGCATCGAGTAGCGGGGCAGGGCTTGATGGACTTCGTAGAAGAATTTATCGCTCGATACACCAAGGAGTACGATTTCTACGAACAAGCCGGACGCCTTGCATCACAGGAGCTTGAATCCACTCTGCAGGCAGCGGGCATACGGTCTATCGTCACGCATCGCGCAAAGTCTCGAGATCGCCTACAGGAAAAATGCCGGCAGCGCGAGCTAAAGAATGGGCCCTACAAAAGCGTCGACAGTGTATTTAGTGATATCGTCGACCTGGCAGGAATCCGAGTTGCCCTGTATTTTCCTGCCGAGATTCAACAAGTTGATGGAATTATCCGAAGGCTGTTCAATGTAGCCGAGATAAAGGAATTTCCGGAGCACGGAGAGCTGCGAGCCGGCAAACGCTTCAGCGGCTATGCGGCCGCGCACTATCGAGTGCAGTTAAAAGAACAGGACTTGAGCGACAAGCGCTACTCACTTGCCCGAATCGAGATCCAAGTCGCATCTGTGCTTATGCACGCATGGGCCGAAGTTGAGCATGACCTGGTATATAAGCCTTTGGCTGGCAACCTTTCTGAAGACGAGCTCGCGATTCTGGATCAGCTCAACGGCTTGGTCCTCGCCGGCGAGATTGCGCTCGAGAGACTTCAGAAGGCGGGTGAAGTTCGGGTTACAAGCAGTGGCCGCAGGTTCGCGAACCACTACGACTTGGCCGTTCATCTACTGAGCCGCGTGCCCGATGAAATGGATCGGCCCGTCAACGAGGCTGGATTGGGGCGAGTTGACCTACTCTTTGACCTACTGTCAAGGCTAGGCGTCGATACTCCAGATCAACTTTCGCCATATTTAGCAGCCCTGCATAATGATCTAGAGAGGCGCCCTTTAGCGGAGCAGATCATTGACGGCCTGCTAGCTGAGGACCCGTCACGCTATAAGGTGTACCAGGAACTCCGCGAGGCTCGACGTGCTGCTTTCTACGGCTCAAACCCGGAAGAAGACGACTCCGCTGCTCGAGTTGGCGCTTATCTGATGCTGTGGGTAGAGCTGGAGCATCTCACTAGACAGCTCGGCCCCGCGCTCGGCTTGCGCAAATACACGATGCCCCCTGGCCGGCTCTTGCGAGAGCGGAATCTCCTACCCCTAGAGATGGCCGTCGAATACGACAGGCTGCGCCAGTTACGGAACTATCTCGTACACGGCACCGGCCCAGTGGCTCCTACTGAGCTCGCCGAAGCTCTACACCACCTGCGGGGAATCATCAACGAAATTCGCAGACGGCTTGGGGACGGTTCCAGCGATGATCCCAGTGGAGGTCAGGGCACCACAGAATAGGGCGTACAGGTCGACTCGTCTGTCGCCCACCAGGTCAGGCGCTATCACATAGCGTCTGACCTGGTTCTTTGTCGGGTGCTGCTGGTCTTCGTCGGTCATCGTTGGTCCGCGTTTGACGGCCCCGTCACGGCCCAGAGACTGCCCGGGAGGCGTCATCGCGCGGGTCGGCCGTGCAGGTGGCTTCGGTCCTCGTGCGCGTGTCAGCATCGATGTTGTGCTCACCTTGACCCTGGACACGAACTGTTTGGTAGCTCTCGAAGAGAACAGGCCTGCTGCTTCCGGAGTGCGAGCACTCCTGGAACAACACGACGCGGGACTCGCCCAGGTCCGGTTTGCTGCAACGACAGCGGCGGAACGACGGCGTGACGGCGAGTACCTACCGAACTTCGGGTTCTTCCAAGCCCGTCTGAAGGCCGCAGGTCTTGATCACCTTGAGCTTGTGAAGCCGGTAGCAATTCTTGGCCTCACCTACTCCGATTGGTGTGTGGTCGCTGGGGACCATGATCATGTGGAGCTGCGGCGCATCCACGACGTGCTGTTCTCTTCGCCCTACGACTACGGCCAGGCAGTACCGGCCGACATCGACGAGGTGGACCGGCAGAAGGCCGAGCACAAGTGGCGTAACCGCCGTCTCGATGGTCTCGGCCTGCACTGCCACATTCGCTCGGGTGGTGATGCTTACGTAACCTCCGACGAGAACTTCGTTAAGGCGACGAAGCAGGCTCCTCTTGCGGCGCTCGGCGCTAAGCTGATCTTCTCGCCGGAAGAGGCTGCCGCCTACGGCCTCCACACCTAGGTGAGCAGGGCGAAGCCACCCACGCCGGACCTCTTCGTCCCGAAGGAACCATCGCCGGTCGATGACCTGCGGCGAGTGGCCAGTTGAGCTTCCCCGCACGGTCCACCATCGTCCATCGACATCCGCCCTGGCCCGCCTCCGTCGTCACCCAATTGGTCACCCGGCCAAGCCTCGCGCGGCCCAACCCGCTCGACTCGGCCTGCCAAACTACATCTATGCAGTTCAGCGAAGCATCGGTTGTGGCCCTGGCCGCCATCGGCGGCAACATAGTCCTGACATGGGCGACTCTTCGAGGTCAGCGCAAGTCGCTCCACCTTGATCGGCTCTGGGAGCGGCGTACCGCTGCTTACGACGATTACGTCGCAATGCTGCGGACGGCGGAACAGGCTCGGAGTGAGACGATGGACACCGAACGATGGGAAACGGCACCTGCGCTGCCCGACCGGGCAGAGCAATCAGCTGTCATCAGCAGGACCGAGCTGTATGGCTCGAAGCCGGTTCGTGAAGCAGTGTCGGACTGGGCTGAAGCCGATCGAGACTGGCACGCTAGCTACAACGCGTGGAGGTCGTACCAGATGACCCCGCACAGACGTGACACTCCCCGGGGCGAGGTAGCCAGCCGCACCGACGAACTCATGGCCAAAGCAAAGAGAGACCAATTCCGGACAGAGGTTCTTGCTGTTGCTGCCACCGACACCATCCGCAGTGAGGTGCTGACCGCTCGGCCTCGCCGCCTTTACATCAAGTATCAGATAGAGCGAGACCTTGCTGCCGTCGACCGGTCGAGGGGTGGGACCGACGTCTATGTACCGCCTAGGTGGCTACCCGGATGGGCTGATCGCATCGGCCGACTCGTCGGCATCGTTGGCCGGCGGGCGTAGATGTCTCCCGGGACAGCGACAAGCTAACGGCACTGCGGCCTCGGCTGACGTCCGAGTCCACGCCGCACCGCGCACCGTCAGTTTGGAAGGTGCCGACTGTCAGCTTGGGAAGCGGGGTTGATCTGCATCAGGTAGTCGCGGTGCCTGATGGATGAGCTGCCCAGCGCTGGCAGCCGGGGCGCCGGGGGTGCTCGTGTTGGCCGCTGCTTACCGCTACATCGGGCACGCATCGGGCACGCTGACGCCGTCGCCGTCCCGGCTGTCGACCTAGACCTGTGGATTACCGGCGAGGCGGTTGCTGACGGCCCGGTGGGCAGGTCGCGAGCCTCGGCCGGTTGATAATGGGCTGTGGCAGCCTCGTTGGTTCTGTACTTCTATGCTGCACGGCGGCCAGGTCGAGACGGAGTTCCGGGCCACCCGGAAGCGGCTGCGTATCGGCCGCGACAAGAGCCCGCCGTCTACATGTAGGACAAACGGCGTGCGTGTCGCCGTCGCCGAACGAAGCCCTGCTCTGCCTCGCATGCACTTCCGAGAATAGAGGCGACCTGGTACTTAATGCGTGAATCGGACCGCGATGTTGCATAGGTGCACTACCGTATGACATCGAGGGTCAGCGCTGTTAGCGCCTCTAGGAGCAGAGATGGATGGAGTGAATTGGGCGGAAGTCTCTCTCGGGTTCCTTCTCGGCCTTACACCTCTCGCAATGCGACAAGTCTACATTCTGATCAAGTACACGCGATTGCCCGGCCGACGCAAGTACTTGGGCGTTTGGTGGGCGTACCACAGGAGCACAACGGGTTCCGGTCATGTTTTTGAACGACGCTTGGACGTCAAGTATTCCCTTTTAACCGGCAAACTAAGTATCTATGCGAAATCTACGCCAACGGACGATGACAGAAACGTCCCCCTTGTATACTCTGGCCAGATCTCGGCGCGGCAAGGGATGGTGCGATACATAGAGCTGCACGACCCCGCGTCGCATGAGCGGGTTATGTGGTATTTGTTCGATCCGTTTTACGATCCTGTACCAAGTACTGTCGGCCTCTATATCGCCCTCGATCTGCGGGGGCTTCCGGCGGCCGGCCCCCTATATCTCAGCAGGGAACGCGCTTCTACGGCAGAGATAGACACGAAGCTCGACCCTCACGTGCTGCGAGTCCAGACACTTCTCGACAATATTGAGCAATCCAGAAGCCGGAACGGTAAGGCACCTGCGGATGAGGCTACCAATCCGACACCTGATCCCGAGTTTTCTTCAAAGCAGGACTGACACTTGCCGGCTATCCCGATGCTCCTATGGGTGTCAAGCTCCGTCGTCCCGAAGGAACGATCACAGGGGCTCGACCAGGCGCTAACACTGGCATTACCTGCGAAAACAGTCCCTTGTCGTCCGTCAACGTCCGTCCGGTGCACCGCGGTCGTCACTCACTTCGTCACTCACCAGCCGTTGCCGGTCTCCCACACTCCGAGGCGGATCTCCCGATCTTCGCTAACCTGGCCCGGTGCTGAGCTGTGGCCGGGCCGCTGCTCTCCCCGCCAGTCCCCGACGACACCTCTCGCCAGTTGTGGCCCGTCCTGGTGAGGCCGATTTCGTCTGTCATTCAGGGTCGGCCCGGGCCGTTCGTGGAGCTAGCGTGACAGGAGAGTGACAGGTGCAGCGCCGGACCTTGCACAACCACCTCGCTGACCCCGAATTGTGGGTTGACCCTTATAGGTGGCGCGACGTGACCGCACGCATCCGCGAGGCCACCGCCGATCTGCACCGTGCCGCGGTGCCGCCGGGCACGCCCGGGGCCGTCCGCACCAGCACGACGGTTGCCCTGTTCGAGATGGAGCCGGAGGCGTGAGCGCGGCGGGGGCGCTGAGGCCGTTGCGGTACCCGCCCTTCCGCTACCTCGTGGCCGCCCGCACGGTCACGATGGCCGGTAATGCGGTAGCGCCGGTCGCGCTGTCGTTCGCCGTGCTGGACCTGACCGGCTCCGTCCGCGACCTCGGTCTGGTCGTCGGCGCCCGCTCCCTGACCAACGTGTTGTTCTTGCTGGTCGGCGGTGTGATCGGCGACCGGCTGCCGCGGCATCTGGTGATGGTGGCCGCGAGTCTGCTCGCCGCTGGCTCCCAAGCTACGGTAGCGGCAACTGTGCTGACCGGTTCGGCGACCGTGCCGATGCTGATCGTTCTGTCGGCGGTCAACGGGCTGGCCAGTGCGTTGGCGTTGCCGGCCGCCTCCGCGCTCGTGCCGCAGACCGTGCCGGCCCAGCTACGACGCCAGGCCAACGCCATCAACCGGCTGTTCTTCAACTCCGCAATGATCGCCGGCGCCTCGCTGGGCGGGCTGCTGGTGGCCGCCGTCGGCCCCGGCTGGGGACTCGCCGTCGACGCGGCGACCTTCACCATCGCCGCGCTGCTCTTCGGACTGGTACGTGTGCCGCCGATCGATCAGCCCACCCACGAACGTTCTCATGTGTTCGCCGACCTGCATGACGGCTGGAGCGAGTTCACCTCCCGGACCTGGCTCTGGGTCGTCGTGGCCGGGTTCTGCCTGATCAACGCGGCGTTCTCCGGCGGGGTGAATGTGCTCGGGCCAGTCGTCGCCGACCAGACGATCGGTCGGCAAGCATGGGGGTTCGTACTTGCGGCCCAGACCGCCGGCATGGTGATCGGGGCGGTTGTCGCCTTGCGGCTACGCGTACACCGGCTCCTGCTGCTCGGGGTGGTCTGCATGGCTGGAAACACACTGTTGTTGCTGGCCCTCGGGCTGGCCCCGGTCGTCGGCGTGCTTCTGCTGGCCGCCCTGCTCGCCGGCATTGGGGTGGTGCAGTTCAGCGTCGCCTGGGAGACCACCGTGCAGGAGCACGTGCCCACCGAGAAACTAGCCCGCGTCTACTCGTACGACATGGTCGGCTCGTTCGTCGCCATACCCGTCGGTCAAGTCGTCGCCGGCCCGGTAGCCAACACCGTCGGCGTGGCGGCCACGCTGGTCGGCGCGGCCGGTCTCATCCTCCTCGCGATACTCGGAATGCTCGCCAGCCGCGACGTACGCGGGCTGCAACACCGACCCGCACCAGCGGAAGCCACTGTTCACGCAGCAGCCACAGTCAGCGCTGACTGACCTCACATCGGACACGATCCTGCCGCCGCCATCCTCACTGTCTGCCGTCGACCCGCCCTCCTGGGGAGCGGGCCGCCGCCCGGCCCGCCACGTCAAGCGGACCTTGACGCAGGTTCGGACGCTGGCGGGCCGGGTGGTGGTCTGCTCGGCTTGCCCGGGTCGATGGCAGGCGGGATGGCCTACCGCGACCACCCACGGACCGCAACTCGCCGGCGGAGCCCCGGCCATCCTGGAGCCGGAGCGCCCCCGCCGGAGGCGCAGTAACCGCAACCCCGCGCACGCCGCCACTCGCCCGACGTGGCTGGCGTGTGCGCCCCCTACGCCGCGCGGTCCTGGCCGCGCGGCCCCGGCCGGCTGCCGGCCCAACCTCTCACCGGTCAACACCCTGTCTTTCTGCGGCGGCCCCCGGGCTCACCGCCTTCCGCGCCAGCCGCCGGGCGTCAGGCGTGACGGCCGCCAGAGCGCCAGCGGCGGCGGCCGGCGCGCGCCCAGGCGGCGGCGCGTGCGGCCCGTCCAGGGCCGCCTTGAAGACGTACAGAAAGTTTGAACAGCCCCCGGCAGCCGGCCGGTGTGCAACCGACGGTGATCGTTTACGCCTGGGTCGTGGTCTTTTGCTTGAGGCGTTCGTAGGGGGTTTGGGCCTGCCCCGTTTTGACGGACATCCGAGATCAGGGGACCTGGGGTCTCCGGGAGGATGTCCAGCATCAGGGAGAGCGTGGGAAAGAAGCGGCCACGGCCTCGGCGTTCGTTCACGCCGGAGTTCAAGGCCGAGATCGTCGAGTTGTGTCAGCGTGGTGACCGCACGCTTCGGCAGGTCAGCCAGGACTTCGACCTGACCGAGACGGCAGTGCGTGAGTGGCTCAAGCAGGCCGAGCTCGACACCGGCGTCCGCGCCGATGGGCTGACCACCGACGAACGGGCCGAACTCGCACAGCTGCGCAAGGAGAACCGCAGGCTGCGCGAAGACGTCGATGTGCTCAAACGGGCGACGGCTTTCTTCGCGTTCATGCCAGCCTGATCGTGGTCCGGCGGGGTTCGCTCGTTTCTTTGCTGCCCCGGCCTTCGGCTGGTGGCTTTTCGTTGATGTGCGGCCCCGCCGGATCCTGCACCGGGCCGCGGTGTGGCTTGATAGGTGCGTGCCGATGCTCGATGAAGGCGTGCCCCCGCTGCCCGGCTGAAGGTTTCAGCTGCTCAAGGCGAGGGAGACGGCATGGTCGTGATCGGGGTCGACGCGCATAAGCGCAGCCACACGCTGGTGGCGGCGGACGAGTTGGGCCGCAAGCTCGGCGAACGAACGGTCGGAACGACCAGCGATGGGCATCTGCAGGCGGTGCAGTGGGCCGCGCAATGGCCGCAGGTCCGCTTCGCGCTGGAGGACTGCCGGCACCTGACCCGCCGTCTGGAAGGCGATTTGCTGCGCGCCGGGCACCAGGTGGTGCGGGTGCCGACCCGGCTGATGGCCGCGGCGCGTCGGAGTTCGCGGCAGGCCGGCAAGTCCGATCCGATTGACGCGCTCGCGGTGGCGCACGCGGCGCTTCGCGAACCGGACCTGCCGGTGGCCCGGCTGGACGGCCCAGCCCGGCAGGTGAAACTCCTGTCTGACCACCGCCGGGACCTGGTCGCGGAGCGGACCAAGTTGGTCAACCGGCTGCGGTGGCATCTGCACGAACTTGACCCGGGCCTGCACATCCCGTCTCGAGGTTTGCGCCGCTACTGCGTCATCGACGACCTCAACGACCGGCTCGCCGGGGCTGAGGGCACGGTGGCTCGGATCGCCCGGGACCTCCTCGTGCGGTGTCGGGAGCTGACGGTGCAGATCAACAGCTTGGAGCGGGAACTACGCGACCTGGTCCGCGTCCTGGCGCCGAGCCTGCTTGCAGTTCCCGGCTGCGGTGTCCTCGGCGCGGCGATGATCCTGGGCGAGACCGCCGGCGCCGACCGGTTCCGTTCCAGGCACGCCTACGCCCGGTTCAACGGCACGGCCCCGATCCCGGTCTGGTCAGGCAACACGGTGCGGGTGCGGCTCAACCGTGGCGGCAACCGGGTCGTCAACACCGCCCTGCACATGATCGCCGTCACGCAGGCCCGCGGCGTCGGCCCTGGCAAGGACTACGTCGACAAGCAGCTCGCCGCTGGCAAGACCCGCACCGAAGCGCTGCGGCTGCTGCGCCGCAGGCTGTCCGACCGGGTCTTCACCGCCCTCCTCGCCGACGAACGCCGCGCATCCCAGTCCGCCCGAACCGTCACGCCGTTGCCTCCTACCAACCTGACAACCGTGATGACGGCGGCGGCTTGACATAGGAGCATCAAGGAGACCCGGTGAACGTCTTCCCGTTCATCGCCGCGGAGCAGGCCGGCAAGCACAACGTCAAACGTGCCTGCGAACTGCTCGAGGTCTCCCGATCCGCCTACTACCAGCAGAAAACCGGCGCCCAGTCGCAGCGCGAGCGGGTCGATGCCCGGCTCACCGACAAGATCACCGTGCTGCACGAACGGTCCAAGGGCACCTACGGGGCGCCGCGGATCCACGCTGACCTCACCGAGCAGGGGCTACGGCACGGCCGCAAACGCGTCGCCCGGCTGATGCGCACCGCCGGACTCGCCGGCAAGAGCCCACGCCGCTGGCGCACGACCACAATCCCGGATCCGGTCGCCGGGCTCCGGCCTGACCTGGTCGGCCGCGACTTCCGTGTTGATCCTGGCGTAATCGATACCCGCTGGTGCGGCGACATCACCTACATCAACACGTGGCAGGGCTGGCTCTACCTGGCCACCGTCATCGATCTCGCATCACGCCGGGTCGTCGGCTGGGCCGTGGCCGACAACCTGAAGACCGACCTGGTCGACGCCGCCCTCGCCGACGCTCTCGCACGCCGCCGACCCGAGCCCGGGCTGGTGTTTCATTCCGACCGCGGCACGCAACTTAGGTTCAAGGAGTCGTTGCAACACCGGCTTGTTGGATAGATCTTAGGTGATCGTCGAGGGCTTCTGCGGGGGTCTTCCAGCCCAGGGCCTTTCGTGGCCGGCTGTTGAGGGCGGCGGCGACGGCGTCGAGGTCGGTGATGCTGTGTCGGGATAGGTCGGTTCCCTTGGGGAAGTACTGCCGTAGCAGACCGTTGGTGTTCTCGTTGGTTCCGCGTTGCCATGGACTGTGGGGGTCGCAGAAGTAGACCTCGATCCCGGTGTCCAGGCGCAGCCGCGCGTGCTGGGTCATCTCCGATCCCTGATCCCAGGTCAGCGATCGGCGTAGTTGCTCGGGCAGGGTGGTGATCTGGCCGGCGATCGCGTCGCGGACCGCCTCAGCACCGTGTCCGGCCAACGGCGGGCCGTTCTTCACGACCGGTTGCTGGCCGTGTCCTTCCATGCGGGGTAGGTGCAGCAGCATCGTGAAGCGGGTGGTGCGCTCGACCAGCGTGCCGATCGCGGACCGTTGCAGGCCGATGATCAGGTCGCCTTCCCAGTGCCCCGGGACAGCGCGGTCGTCGGCTTCGGCCGGCCGTTGACTGATCATGACTTCGGGGCTGAGGAAGTGCTGGCCCCGCCTGCGGGTCCGGGCCTGCGGCACCCGCAAAGCTCGTCCGGTGCGCAGGCACGCCGTCAGCTCCCGGCGCAGCGTGCCGCGGCCTTGAACGTAGAGCGACTGGTAGATCGCCTCGTGCGAGATCCGCATCGACTCATCATCGGGGAAGTCCAGCCGCAGCCGGCGGCTGATCTGCTCCGGGCTCCACGCGGTGCCCCAGCGACGGTCGGCGCGACGTCCGTGGCGGCGTCCCTTCCACGGCACGTTCGGACCTGGAATCGGCCGGCCCTCGCCGTCAGTGACCGCCCCGGCAAGCCGTTCCTGAACATAGTCGCGCAGCCGCTGGTTAGCGGCGAGCTTGGCGACCTTCGGCCGACGGCCGCGGCGTTCGGCATGCCACTGCGCGACCGAGGCCCGATACTCCAGCCGACCGCAACGGGTGGCCGCGTTGCGGCGCAGCTCCCGCGAGATCGTCGACGCATCACGGCCGATGAGCCGGGCAATCTCACGCACGCCCTTGTCCTGGGCCTTGAGCAGCGCAATCTCCTCCCGCTCGGCGATCGACAGGTACCGGCCTGACGGCGGCTTGAGACACAGCGGCGGCATGCCGCCACCGTGACGGAACCACCGTCCGCCCACCGGCTGCGACACACCGCAGGCCAGCGCGGCTTCCTCGCTCGACAAGCCTTCGGCGATCCGCCGCCAGAACTGTCGCTGGACATCCCTGGCGTTCAGGTCCGGCCGTCCTGGTGACCGCATCGCCGGTCGACCCGTCATCGCGGTCACCCAGCCCGGTGGTCTCCCCATTCGCACACCCCTTGATCGAGGTGTTGCGACGACCACTGGAATCCGCCCAATACGTCAGCGCCCAACACGCCCGCCTCGCACACCGTCACGACATCCGCCTGTCCGTCGGCCGGCGCGGACAGTGCTGGGACAACGCAGTCGCCGAATCGTACTTCGCCACCATCAAAACCGAACTCCTGCACCGCCAGGCCTGGCCCACCCACCAAGCCGCCCGCCAGGCCATATTCGAATACATCGAAGGCTGGTACAACACCCGTCGCCGACACTCAACCCTCGGCTACCTCAGCCCTGCGGCCTTCGAGGCCACCAGCTCACAACCGCTACCGATCGACCAAGCCGCCTAACTAAGATCAACACAACGACCCTGTCCGTCGAAACGGGTCAAGCCCAGTTTGGCCGCCGAGGCCGCCGTGGGGGCGATGGTAGTTGTAGTAGTCCTCCCATTCGCGGAGCTTGTCGTTGAAGACTTGGGCGTCGTCGATGACGACACCGTCGAGCATCCGGTAGAACTCCTCGGCGTCGATGCGGTGGGATCTCTCCACCTTGCCGTTGAGCCGCGGCGTTCGTGGCTTGATGTAGGCGTGGTGGATGCCTTTGTCCAGCACGTGCCAGTGGAACGCCGATTGGAACTCGGCGCCGTTGTCAGTCTGGATGACCTGCACCTGAAACGGCAGCCGCTGCAGCACGTAGTCCACGAACTGGATCGCGGTCTTCTGGTTGAGCTGCGGGTAGATCCGTAGCACCCGCAGCCGGGTGCAGTCGTCGATCGCGGTGAACTGGTAGTACTTGTTGCGGCCGCCACGTCGGGCGCCGGCGGAGGTGATGGGTTCGATGAACTTCACGTCGATCTGGACCCGGTGGCCGGGCAGCTGCTTCTCGTACCGCTTCCACCGTTTGTCGTGGCGCTTGTAGCGCTGCGAGGCCGGGAGTCGGTTCATGTCCAGGCGCTTGAGGATGCGCCACACTCCGGAGTGGCTGATGTCGACGTCGTGGTACCGCTTGAGGTACATCGCGATCTTCTCCGGCCCGAAGTGGTAGTTCTGCCGCAGGTAGATGATCTTCCCGACGACTTCGACGTGGGTGGCGTTGGGGCTGGTCTTGGGCCGCTTGGATCGGCTGCGCAGCCCGTCGACGCCTTCGGCCTGGTAGCGGCGGTACCAGATGTAGTACGCCTGCCGGCTGATCCCGTAGTACCGGCAGGTCAGCGCGACGTTGCCGCAGACCTCCTCGACGTGGCGGATGATCGCCAGGCGCCGCTTGGCCTCACGATCGAGGGAGGGGTGAGGGGTAGACATAGATGGTCTCCGTAGTCGCCGGAAACCCCGGTGTCAACGATGTCCGTCAGTTTTAGACCGGCAGCCGGCCGGCAGTCGGCCGTGTCGTACTCCGGTTGATGCGTTACACGTTGACTCCGCTTGATGGGTTACGCGGTCCCCGACTCGCTGGCTACCGACTGTGAACCTCTGGCCGAAGACGCGGATGCGGCAACATCCGCTTCTGCCGAGTTGAGTGCACTCGACTATCCGGGCGAGAGTGCGCCTGCACAGTCACCATCGCCGCCGTCACTCAACGCATCCCCGTCACCCGACTCGGCGACTGACTGCTCAGCCGGCTGGGGTGCCTTCGCAGCAGTGGTCGTGGTGGTCGGGTACGCTGTCCGGCAAGTGCCAGCCCTCGGGGTGGCGTCTGACCCTCTGGTCAATGCTTTGCGGCGAACTTCGGTGCCGACTACCGAACGAGCCTTCTATAGAAGAGACCAGACAGAACACGAGCGAATACATAGCGGTACCTACACAGCGCGTGGTCAGAGCAATACAAGGTTTCCGCCCAGTCGGAGCGGGACCTCAGTCATTGGCCCATAGGTGGCCGAGCTGAGTCCTGCTTGTCTCCAGCTCGGTCGCCGAAGCGTTAGGAGACCGTCGTGGAGATCGAAACCGTTCAGTCGAGCCTGTCGCCGTTGACTCGCCTTGCCGTCGTCGGCGTACTTGTGGCCGGAGCTGTCATCGTCCTTCGATCCTCCGACTCGGAGCATCGGGCGGACATGATTAGGGCGATGGTCGAGCCGATCCACCCCGGCCGGTAGACAGCCGACAGGAACGCACACCCGCTCGACCTGGGCTTCAGGCATCGAGCGGGTGTTCCCTCCACCCAGAACGACCCCACCGCTGTTCTAGCGGAGAGGTCGGAGATGGCTGTCTCGTCAGATGACAGGCGGGTTAGCGGCATCCTCATTTGCCGCTGTCCGCGCGTCCCTGGCGCGTACTGTCCGTCGCCCGGCAGTAGGCGGCGGATCCGTCACGCGGTGTGACGAGCTGGCACCCGTCGGCCGACGAACTGTCACCCATCAACTGGGAACAGATGCGTAACGCATCAAGTGGAGCCCGACACCCGGCAGTCGGCCGAGTTAGCACAGGCGTTCGATAAGCGCCGAACTCTCGGCACTATCCCCCGGTCATCCGCCGAACGAGCTCAGCTGATGCCGCCCCGACGACAGCCACTGCGGCTACCAAAAAGACCCCGGCCACGATGTACTGCATGACGCGCGAGAAGGCACGCTCGTGGTCGGGGTCTGGCTCGCCGAAGAACTTCACCCCCGGATTGAATCGGCGGCCCGTCGCGGTCGAGCGACGCGCGTGAGAGTCCCGGTAGCCCCGGAAGTTGGTGATGATGGCGATCGGCCACAGCGCTAAGAGCAGGCCGACGATGAGCATGAAAACGACCGCTCCCGCGCTGGAGTCGGCGAGTGAATTGGCAGCCATGGGGTTCCTCCGTCGACGAGCGGTCCGACAACGCTACGGCGACGCAAGGAATGCTCGTAGACCGGCAGCGCGACTGACTGAACCACACCGGCCTGTGCGCCGCTAGATGCCGTGGACCCGTAGGTGGTCCGCAAAGGAGTTGGTGAAGCTTTCCAACGCCGCCTTGCCCTTCTCACGGGTGCCAAGGGATGGACGTCCGATGACTCCGCTGGTGGTGTAGGCGGCCATCCCCAACGTCAACAGGTGCGGCCGGTCGTCGGCTAGCCAGTCCGCGGTCTCGTTGCCGTCGCGTACAAAATGCGGGGCGACGTGAAGCAGCAGGGAGCTTTCCATCTCGCCGGCGTGCATGTCGTCGTGGTTGCCGGTTTCCATGCCTGCTTCCTGGCGGGCCTTGGTCCAGTCATGCGATTGCGGGTACAGGCTCATGGTGGGTCCGTTGGCCGCCGTGTACTCCTGCACGACGTTCGACAGGACGTAGTTGCCGCCGTGGCCGTTGATGAGGACCAGGTGCTCGACGCCAGAACGGGTCAAGGACTCGGCTACGTCGGCCACGATCTGGTAGAGCGTGCGGGAGCTGATGCTGACAGTGCCGCGCCAGCTGGCATGCTCGTGCGAGCACGAGATGGTGACCGGTGGGAGCAGCATGGCCGGGTACGCCCTGGAGATGTCACGGGCGATCGCGGAGGCAACGACGGTATCGGTGATGAGCGGCAGGAAATCCCCATGCTGTTCGAAGCTGCCGACCGGCAGTAGGGCAACCACGGAGTCGCGCTGCTTCTCCTCCGCCGCAGTAGCTGCTGTCACCAGGTCCATCATCAGTGGTGCGTCCCTCTCAGGCGGTCGTCAGTCGCTTGATAGCGCGACTTAGCTCGGATACTTCCTCATCCCGACGCCATGGCGCCAGCCGCTCACGTAGCCGCCTCAGCTCTCGTAGGGCGCGCGCTGCGGTATCTGCACGCGCAGATCCGTCGAGCGTTGTCCGTGGCCGTCAACTGGGGCCTGATTGCCCGCAACGTCGCCGTATCGGTGCAACCGCCCACCCTGCCGCACAACGAGGTGAGCCCCCTCACGGTGGAGGAGGCGCGGCAGCTCCTCGCCGCCGCACGTGGCGACCGCATGGAAGCCCGGTGGGTCATCGGTCTGTCGCTGGGACTGCGCCAGGGCGAGGTGCTCGGGTTGTGGTGGGAGGACATTGACCTCGACGCCGCGACCCTGCGGGTACGCCGTCAGCTCACCCGGGCACGGTCGGCTGGCGAAAAGCTCTCATTCGGCCCATTGAAGTCGGCCAGATCCATGCGGGTCCTACCGCTGCCGACTGCCCTGGTCGTCGCTCTCCGCCGGCACCAGCGGCGACAGCTAGAGGAGCGCAACGCGCTCGGCGGTGCTTGGGCAGACCCTCGACTTGTCTTCGCCTCGACCACGGGCGGCCCCGTAGACCACCGCAACGACACCAGGGCTTTCAAGGCGCTCTTGGTGGCGGCCAATGTCCGGTGCGAGGAGGCGGCTGCCGCCGACGGATCGACTCGCTTGGTGCCGAAGGTTCGCCTTCACGACCTGCGGCACACCGCCGCCACGCTCTTGCTCGCCCAGGGCGTGCCTGCCCGGGTGCTCATGGAACTCCTCGGCCACTCCCAGATCGGCATCACCATGAACATCTACAGCCACGTCATGCCCACTCAGCTTGTCCAGGCTGCCGACGCGATGGAAAACGTGTTGTGGGGCGAGGGACAGTAGCTGTGGCTACTCGCTCGGCTACTTCCGCATACTGCAACAACCAAGGGCGCCCGTCAGTGTTGACGAACGCCCTGGTCAATAAGGGTGGAGCCGAGGGGACTCGAACCCCTGACCCCCACACTGCCAGTGTGGTGCGCTACCAGCTGCGCCACGGCCCCTTGTTGTTTCCCGGTCGCCCGGGCACTGGGAAACTATACACATCCCGCCCGGCATGGTCATCTCGCGGGGTCCCACCGACCCGGGTCAGTTGAGCGCCACATCCGGTGGGAAGTGGGCGACGGCGGACATCATCCCGCCCTGCCGACGCAGCACCATCGGCCACAGGTCGTCCGGCCGGTCGACGAAGGCGTCACCGGGCAGCGCGTCCAGCAGGAACCAGGAACCGTCGGCGATCTCCTGCTCCAGCTGCCCGGTCCCCCAGCCGGAGTAGCCGGCGAAGACCCGGATGCCGCCGATGCTCTCCCGCAGCCGCTCCGGGTCGATCGAGAGGTCGATCGTTCCGACCGCCCCGGAGACCTGGTGGAAGCCCTTGAGCCGCCGCAGCGGTTGCCGCATCCGGGCCAGGCAGATGGCCGAGTCGGGCTGCACCGGGCCGCCCTCGAAGAGCACCGCCGGGTGGCGGGCCAGGTCGCTCCAGTCGCCGAGCACCTCGGCGACCGGCACCTCGGTGGCCCGGTTCAGCACCACGCCGAGCGCGCCGCCCGGCTCGTGGGCGACCAGCAGCACCACCGTGCGGTCGAAGTTCGGGTCCTTGAGCGCCGGAGTCGCGACCAGCAGCCGCCCGGTCATCGACTCCATCGCCCGTCCGCCGATCGCCTGGCCCTCTCCCTGCATCCCACACACCCGTCAACCGTGAACCCGCGCCGGGGATCCGTCACTCACCGGACCCGCACGGTGCACCGGGATCAGCCGCGCTGTCAACGCCATGCCTGGCACCATAGCCTGCACTCCGGGTGCTGGCTAAGGTCTGACCGGCAGGTGATCGGACAGTTAAGACGGAGGGTCGATGGCACCGAAGGCGGACCTCGCGGTGATCGGCGGGTCGGGCCTGTACGCCCTCCTCGACGGCACCACCCATGAGCTGGAAACTCCGTACGGCCCGCCGTCGGACGTGGTGACCATCGCGGAGGTGGCCGGGCGGCGGGTCGCGTTCCTGCCTCGACACGGCCGCGACCACCGGTACCCGCCGCACCTGATCCCCTACCGGGCCAACCTCTGGGCGCTGCGCTCCCTCGGCGTACGCCAGGTGCTCGCCCCGTGTGCGGTCGGTGGGCTCCGCCCGGAGCTGGGCCCCGGCACGTTCGTGGTGCCCGACCAGTTGATCGACCGGACCAGCGGGCGGGCGCAGACCTACTACGACCAGGGCGCGGTGCACGTGCCGTTCGCCGACCCGTACTGCCCGAGCGGCCGGCGGGCGCTGCTCACCGCCGCCGCCGGCCGGGACGTCACCGCCGTGGACGGCGGGACGGTGGTGGTCGTGGAGGGCCCACGGTTCTCCACCCGGGCCGAGTCCCGCTGGTTCACCTCTATCGGCGGCATGGTGGTCAACATGACCAGCCACCCGGAGGCGGTGCTCGCCCGGGAGCTGGCCCTCTGCTACTCGTCGATCGCGTTGATCACCGACCTGGACGCCGGGTTGCAGGCCGGCGAGTCGGTGACCCAGGACGAGGTGTTCCGGGTCTTCGCGGCGAACACCGACCGGCTGCGGGGCGTGCTGCTGGACGCGCTGGCCGCGCTACCCGCCGCGCGGGACTGCGCCTGCGGCCGAGCACTGGACGGCATCACCCTGCCCTTCCCGCTGCCCTGAACCGGTGCGGGCGCAGCCCGCTGCGGTGGGTCGGGTCACCGACGCCTGGAAAACGCCCGAAACGTCCGTCACATCCCGATAGATTCGGCTGATCGGGAGGGCGACCGCGGTCGTCCCTGCGCGCGACACGGAAGCAGGTGGCGATGGCAACGGTCCGGGACGCGACGTACGACGTACTCCGCGCCCTCGGCATGACCACCGTCTTCGGCAACCCCGGCTCCACCGAGGAGCCCTTCCTGCGGGACTTCCCGGCCGACTTCCACTACGTTCACGCGCTGCACGAGGCGACGGCGGTCGCGATGGCCGACGGGTACGCCCAGGCCACCGGCGCGCCCGCGCACGTCAACCTGCACACCGCCCCGGGCACCGGCAACGGCATGGGCAACCTCGTCACCGCCTGGCACAACAAGACCCCGCTGATCGTCACCGCCGGCCAGCAGACCCGGGAGATGCTGCTGCTCGAACCCCGGCTGACCAGCCGCCGAGCCGCCGAGCTTCCCCAGCCGTACGTCAAGTGGGGCTACGAGCCGGTCCGCGCGCAGGACATCCCCGCGGCGCTGCTGCGGGCGTACGCGACCGCGGTGCAGCCCCCGGCCGGGCCGGTCTTCCTCTCCCTGCCGATGGACGACTGGGCCCAGCCGGCCGACCCGCCGCCCGCGCCGCGCTCGGTGGCCACCCGGTTCGCGCCGGACCCGCAGCGGTTGGACGAGTTCGTCCGGGTGCTGGCCGGCAGCCACAACCCGGCGCTGGTGTTCGGGCCGGGGGTGGACCGGTCTGGGAGTTGGGCGGCCGCCGTGGCGTTGGCCGAGCGGCTGGCGGCACCGGTCTGGTCCGCCCCCGCCCCGGAGCGGAGCGTGTTCCCGGAGGACCACCCGCACTTCCGTGGGGTGTTGCCGTTCGCGATCGGGCCGCTGGCCGAGGCGCTGAGCGGGCACGACACCGTGCTGGTGATCGGCGCCCCGGTGTTCCGCTACTACCCGTACGTGCCGGGCAACCATCTGCCCGCCGGCACCCGGCTGCTGCACGTCACGGACGACCCGGACGAGGCCGCCCGGGCCCCGGTCGGAGACAGCCTGCTCGGCGATCCCGGGCTCACCCTCGAGGCGCTGGTCGACATGGTGCCGCCGGCCGACCGGCCACCACCGGCACCCCGGGACTCGATGGCGCCGCCGGAGGTCACCGCGCCGCTGAGCGCCGACGCCCTGTTCGCCGCGCTCGCCGCGCACTGGCCGGCGGACGGGGTGCTGATCCAGGAGTCACCGTCCAATCTGTCCGCACTGCGCCGCCGGGTGCGCATCAACCGCCCGGCGTCGTACTTCACGATGGCCAGCGGCGGCCTCGGCTACGGCCTGCCGGCCGCGATCGGCGTGGCCCTAGCCGAGCGGGACACCGGACGCGGCCGGCCGGTGGTGGCGGTGGTCGGTGACGGTTCATTCCACTACTCGGTGCAGGCGCTGTGGACGGCCGCTCGGCTGTCGCTGCCGGTGGTGGTGATCGTCCCGATCAACCAGCAGTACGCGATCCTCAAGGCGTTCGCCGAGTTGAAGGAGACGCCCGGCGTGCCCGGCCTGGACCTGCCGGGGCTGGACATCACCGCGATCGCGGCCGGCTACGGCTGCGCCACCGAGGTGGTGGAGACCCCCGACCAGCTCGGCGCGGCGCTCGCCGCCGGGCTGCGCGCCAACCGTCCCACCGTGCTGCCGGTACCGATCGGCACCGAGGTGCCCAGCATCCTCTGACCCGCGCTCACCGGGCCATCAGCACCAGCGGCCCGTCCGGGGCGGTCGTACGCGGTCAGCGCGGGGCGATCGACAGTGGCGCGCCGGTGGAGACGTCCAGCACCGGCCGGGCACCCAGCGGCGCGGCCAGGGTGACGGTGACCGGCTCCAGCTTGAGCAGGTCAATGCACTCGCCGGTGGACCGGGTGACCCCGCCGCCGACCACCACCACGTCCGGCCGTTCCTGCACCAGCGGGGTGATCCCGGTGTCGCAGGCACCGACACCCAGCCGGACAGTCAGCCGCGCGCCGTCGACCGCCGTCAGGTCCTGGGCTGCCACCAACCCGTCCGGCAGCGGCCGTACCGGCGCGGTGGGCTCGGGGACCGCGGTGACCGCCGTCGGCGCCACGGCGAGCCGGGCCACCGGGATGGCCAGCTCCTCGATGGTGAACAGCCAGGCCGGGACCTGCGCCTCGCCCCGGCTGGTGCGTACCGGCACGGTGCCGAGCGTGACCCCGGTGACGGTCAGCGGAAGGCAGGCGGTCTCTGGGCCACTGCTGACCCAGCCGTCCGGTCCGGGTTCGACGGTGAGGCCGGGGGTCGGTAGTCCGGGCCGCTTCGGCCGTCCCGGACAGGGCAGCGGATCGCCCTGGTCGAGCTGCCGGTACGCCTCGGCCGCGCTGACCAACGGCAGAGTCAGCCGTCCGTCCAGGAAGCGGATCTCCCCGCCGACCCGGGTGGGCGGGATCGGGACCTGCGCGCGGTACCAGCCGGCCCGGAAGGCGGCCTCGGTGTCCGGCGTGAAGCCCGGGTCGCCGTTGAGGATGGTCGGTCCCTGCAACGGGACGTACCCGGTGCGCCAGTCGGCACCGGGCCGCCACGCCTCGGCGACCTCGGTAGCTCGCTGCTCGAACGCCTCCGAACGGTGCTCCGGGGCGGTGGGCGCGTCGGCCTCGGTCGGAGCGCAGCCCGCCGCGAGCACCAGCAGGGGCAGAGTGAGCAGCAGGATCGATCGACGCATGCTGGTACGACGCACCCGCCGACGCTCCGGTTCCCCGACCCCCGGCAGCCGGCTCAGGTCTCGCCGCCCAGATCCATCTGGTACGCCTGCCAGAGCAGGTCGGCGCCGCGCCGTCGATGCCGCGCCAGCGTCCGCACGAGGTGCCCAGCCCGGCCGCGCACCTCGTCGGGGCAGGTCTGGGGCTGCTCGGCGGCCCGCTGCACGGACAGGATCGCGGCGACGATCGCGGCGTGCTCCCGGGTCAGCAGCCGGACCCCGTGGACCAGCCGGGGTGAGTGGGCGAGCAGTTCCCAGTAGAGACCGGTGGGACCCTCGGTGACCCGGACGTGCTCGGCGAAGCCCTGCCCGACCGGGCGCAACCGGACCAGCACGCGCTCGCGCCAACGGGGCTCGGTCGCCGCGACGGCGACGGCCCGGGCGAGCGCGTGCAGGTCACCAGCGAGCCCGGCCGGGCGCGGGTCACCGGGCAGCCCGGTGGGGTGCGGACCGGCGGGGAGACCGGCCGAATGCGGATGCGGGACGGCACGTGACGGCTGCTGGACCGGACCGGCGGCCATGGGCACCTCCCGCGCTGCATTGCTACCGCATACCGCGATGGTGAACCCGCTCGTCCGCCCTGTCCAGAGCCCTCGGACGCCTCATCTGCCCCATCCGCAGCATCAGTCCCGCAGACACCACAGGCATGCCTTTTTCGCGGGGCGGTGCAGCCGGTCAGCCCGCCGACGGGTGCTCCGCCAGGCGGCGCAGGTGGCTGGCGGCGGCGTGCGCGTCGCCGTCGCGCCCGTCCACGGGACGCCCGGTGCTGATCGCGTCCGCCAGCGCCCGCAACTCGGACGGGGGCAGGGTGTCCAGCCCCATGCCGCGCAGTGGGATGGTGACCCGCCGCCCGCTCTCGCCGTCGGTGGCGACGACGACCGGCACCCGGTGCCCGCACGCCCGCACGTCGTCCCCCGCCTCGCGGTACGGCAGGGTCGCGGCGTCGATCCGGGCGGTGGCGAGGTCGACGGTCCGACTGGCGAACGCCCCGCGCACCCGGACCCGGCTGCCGTCCAGCCAGGCGGCCGTGCGGAGCACCCGCAGCACCAGGTAGAGACCGAGCAGGGCGAACGGCAGGCCGCACAGCCCGACGAGCGGGCCGGGGCCGGTCTGGTCCCCGCCACTGCCGGAATCCTGCAGCCCGGGCGGCAGCAGCCCCGGGGGCAGGTCGCGAGCCTCCTCGTAGGTGGCGAGCCCGTCGCCCGGGCCGGTCAGCCGGCGCAGCAGCCCGTCGGCGACCAGGGGCAGCACCACGAACGCCGCGCCGACGGCGGCAACGAAGACGCCGACCACCACCGAGACGGTGCGCTGAGCGGGTGACGCGCCGACCGACAGGCGCAGCTCCTCGTTCGTCACAGCCGGCAGCGTAGGCGAGCCACGCCGTGGCCGGCGTCATGGCTCCCGGGAATGCCGGAGCCGAGTGGGCCCGGATACGACGATGCGCCCCGGCCGGGGGGCCGGGGCGCATCGCTTCGAGGTGGTGGAGGTGCCGGGAATCGAACCCGGGTCCTTCGCCGGTTTGTCAGGGCTTCTCCGAGCGCAGCTCGCTGTGCCTCTACTCGGCCCCACCGCTCACGCGAGCAAGTTGGTGTGACGGGCCCAGTCGCTGATTAATCTCGCCGCACGGACCCCGCGACCGGGTCTGATTGGCCAGCCTTCTAGCTGATGCCGGCTACTGGGACGAAGGCGTTCCCAGGCCGACAGACTTAGCTACTCGCCTCAGGCGGCGAGAGCGAAGTCAGCGCGATTGTTCTTGGCGCTTATAAGTTTCCGACGACCGATTCTCGAGACGACGTCGGCTTCCTCGGCTCGCTTCCCCTGTCGCTGCGTACGAAGTCGAAACCAGTCACCCCCTCGACAGGCCACCGATGTGGCGGCACTGACAAGACTAACGCCTGCCGCAACGGGTTTCATCCCGAGCCCCGGGCCGGCGCGCCGACCCGGACAAACAGGATTATTCAGTCGTCCATGCCCTTGCCGCGCCGGCCGGAGACCCGGGCGATCTCCCGGTCCGCGTCCCGCTTGGCGAGGTCCTGACGCTTGTCGTACGACTTCTTGCCCTTGGCCAGGGCGATCTCCACCTTGGCCCAGCCGTCGGAGAAGTAGACCTGCAACGGGACGATGGTGAGACCGCCCTCGCGGGTCTTGCCGAGCAGCCGGTCGATCTCGCCCCGGTTGAGCAACAGCTTGCGCGTACGCCGGGGCTCGTGGTTGGTCCAGGTGCCCTGGGTGTACTCCGGGATGTGCATCGAGTGCAGGTACAGCTCGCCGTTGCGCTCCTGGGCGAACGCGTCCACCAGCGACGCGCGCCCGGCCCGCAGCGACTTGACCTCGGTGCCGGTGAGCGCCATACCCGCCTCGTACGTGTCGAGGATCGAGTAGTCGTGACGCGCCTTCTTGTTGGAGGCGACGACCTTGCGCCCCTTTTCCCGTGGCATCGGTGCCACCCCCTCTCCCGGACGGTCCATGGCCGGGATCACTCCGGCCGGACAACCGATCATGCTACCTGAATCACAAGGACCCTCCCGCGCCGTTTATTTCCGGCAGCGGGAGGGCCCTCGGGCGATGACGGGACGACCCGTACGGCGCCTAGACCCGCAGGTAGAAGCGGAGGGTGATCCAGGCGGTGCCGGCGCTGACCAGGCCACCGACGCCGGCCATCAGCGGGAAGATGAACAGGATGTCACCCCAGCTGATCGGCGAGAGCAGGCCCTGCAACGCGCTGAGTGACCCGTCGAAGAGCAGATACTTCGCCGCGACGAGGGCAACCAGGCCGAGCAGCGAGCCAATCAGGCCAGCCACCACCGCCTCCAGCACGAACGGCGCCTGGATGAACCAGTTGGAAGCGCCGACAAGTTTCATGACCGCCACCTCACGCCGCTTGCTGTAGGCGGCCACCTGGATGGTGTTCGCGACCAGCAGCAGGGCGGCGACGGCCATCACGATGGCGGCGGCCAGCGCGATGTTCTGGATCGAGGTGAGGATGTTGAAGATCTTGTCCAGTAGTCGGCTCTGGTCGACAATCTCGTCGACGCCCTCGGTTTCCTTGTACTGGTCGTAGATGTTCTTGTACTGCTCCGGGTTGTTCAGCTTCAGCCGGAACGACTCGGGCAGCTGGTCCGGCTTGACCGCGTTCACCAGGTCCGGCGCGTCCTGGTACATCTCCTTGAAGCGCTTGTACGCCTCGTCCTTGTTGACATAGAGGACCTCCTTCACCAGGGGGTCGCCGTCCAGCTTGGCATTCAGGTCGGTGCGCTGCTGCTCGGTCACCTCCTGGCTCAAGAAGATCGAAACCTCGATGTTCTTGTAGTAGAGGTCCTTCATGTCGTCGACCTGGCGGTACATGAGACCGCTGGCGCCGAGCATGGTCAGCGAGACCGCCATCGTGATGATCATCGCGATGGACATGGTCACGTTGCGCCACAGTCCGACCAATACCTCGGACAGGACGTATTTCACGCGCATCGGGGTTTCCTCCGGGTCTCCGGCATCAGGTGTTCGTCGTCAGGCTGCGCAGGGGTGGAGCGCCGGCTCACCCGTAGACGCCGCGGGCCTGGTCACGCACGATGCGACCGCTCTCGATCTCGACGACGCGGCGGCGCATCTGGTTCACGATGTTGGAGTCGTGGGTGACCATCACGACGGTCGTGCCGGTGCGGTTGATCCGGTCCAGCAGACGCATGATCTCGATCGAGGTGTCCGGGTCCAGGTTTCCGGTCGGCTCGTCCGCCAGCAGGATCAGCGGACGGTTCACGAACGCCCGGGCGACGGCGACGCGCTGCTGCTCACCACCCGAGAGCTCGTGCGGGTAGCGGTGCTCCTTGCCGCCGAGCCCGACCAACTCCAGCACCTCGGGCACGACCCGGCGGGCAACCGCCTTGGTCTTGCCGATCACCTCAAGGGCGAACGCCACGTTCTCGTACGCGGTGCGGTTCGGAAGCAGCCGGAAGTCCTGGAAAACGCAACCAATCGAGCGCCGGAAGTGGGGTCGCTTCCAGGAGCGCATCGAGGTGACGTCCTTGCTGTTGACGATGACCCGCCCCTTGTTGGGGGCGACCTCGTGCAGCAGCATCTTGATGATTGTGGACTTGCCGGAGCCGGATGGACCGATGAAGAAGACGAACTCGCCCTTCTCGATCGAGACGGACACGTTGTCGAGCGAAGGCCGGGACGCCTTCGGGTACGTCTTCGTCACTTGCTCAAGCTGAATCACGGGTGGTGAGTCTACGCGGTGTAACGACAGTGCCAAGCCCCACGCCCCGTAGATACGCCGCGCGTCCTCGATTAGGGCTCTACCAGGAGATCGACGACGCGCTCCGCCTGCGTGTCGTCACGCACCGTCGCCGGCGAGTTGGCGCTGCTTGCGCCAGCGGATGCCGGCTTCGATGAAACTGTCCAACTCGCCGTCGAAGACCGAGCTCGGATTGCCGGTCTCCTGCTCGGTTCGGAGATCCTTCACCATCTGATAAGGGTGCAGGACGTAGGACCGCATCTGGTCCCCCCACGAGCCGGCGGCGTTCTCCTTGAGCCCCTCCAGCTTGGCCTGCTCCTCCTGGCGCTTACGCTCCAACAGCCGGGCCTGGAGAACCCGCATCGCGGAGGCCTTGTTCTGCAGCTGGGACTTCTCGTTCTGGCAGGTCACCACGATGCCGGTCGGAATGTGGGTGAGCCGCACCGCCGAGTCGGTGGTGTTGACGCTCTGCCCGCCCGGCCCGGAAGAGCGGTAGACGTCGACCCGCATCTCGTTCTCGGGGATGTCGATGTGGTCGGTCTGCTCGGTGACCGGCAACACCTCGACGCCGGCGAAGCTGGTCTGCCGGCGGCCCTGGTTGTCGAACGGGCTGATCCGGACCAACCGGTGGGTGCCCGACTCGACACTGAGCGTGCCGTACGCGTAGGGCACCTTGACCGCGAAGGTGGCCGACTTCAGGCCCGCCTCCTCGGCGTACGAGGTCTCGTAGACCTCGGTCGGGTAGCCGTGCCGCTCCGCCCAGCGCAGGTACATCCGCAGGAGCATCTCGGCGAAGTCCGCCGCATCCACGCCACCGGCGCCGGCCCGGATGGCGACCAGCGCCTCCCGGGAGTCGTACTCGCCGGAGAGCAGGGTGCGGACCTCCATCTCCTGGATGGCCTTGGTCAGCCCGGTGATCTCCGCTTCGACCTCGGTGAGCACGCCCGGGTCGGATTCGGCCTCGGCCAGCTCCAGCAGCACCTGGGCATCGTCGAGCTGCGAACGCAGGCTGCCCAGCTTGCTGATCTCGCCGTTGACGTACGACAGCTGCGAGGTCACCTGCTGAGCCTTGGCCTGGTCGTCCCACAGATCGGGGGCGGACGCCTCCTGCTCAAGCCGGGCCTTGTCCTCGTGCAGACGGTCAAGGTTGAGGACGGCCTCGATGTTTCGCAGGGTCGCGTCGAGTTCCTTGAGCTGTTCGGCGTAATCGGCAGCGGTCACGACAGACAAGCGTACTGTGCCGCGAGCGAAGCAGCTCGTTCCCTATGGGCGAACCCGCCGGAGGTCACCCGACGGGGGCGGACTTCAGCCACGACAGGGCCGCCCGGTGGTAGGCGACGGCGAACTCCAGCGCGCTGGCGTCGTACGTCTCCCCGTCCCGTTTGGCGTTTTTCACCTGTTCCCGGACCTGCGCCAGGGCCTCGGTGTGGTACTCGTTGGCGGAGGCGTACAGCCCCTTCAGCTGGCTGGCGGAGTGCAGCTCGCCGAACGCCATCCGGAGCGCGATCGGGTTGCGGATGGTGTCCCGCCCCGGGTTCTCCGTCAGCCAGCGGGAAAATGTCCGTTTCCCGGCAGCGGTGAGCGAGTACGGCTGGCTCATCCGCGGCCCCGGCTTGCCGAGCCGCACGAACCCCCGCTCGGCCAGCACCGGCAACTCGCGGTAGACCTGGCTGCGGGTCATCGACCAGTACGGCGCCAGCCGGCGCTCAGCGGCGGCCATCAACTGACCGCCTGTCATCGGGCCCTCATGGAGCAGGCCGAGAAGGGCCGCCGCCGTAGGGTTGACTCCGGAATCCGCCATGCCCACTACGCTGCCACTTTGCGCTCGCGGCGTCCAGGATTTGACGGTTTGCCACCCGACAGGACTTCCTATGTGCACTGTCGGCGACAGACTGTCCGTTGAGGACCATCGATGGGTACGGCGATGGGGTGAACCCCGGCCGGACCACCGCCGGCAGCGCACGCGCGCCGCCGGCGGTCGGCGCCGGTCAGCCCATGTGCGGGTACGTGTGGTCGGTCGGCGGCACGAAGGTCTCCTTGATCGTCCGCGGCGACACCCAGCGGACCAGGTTGAGCCAGGAACCCGCCTTGTCGTTGGTGCCGCTGGCCCGGGCGCCGCCGAAGGGCTGCTGCCCGACCACCGCGCCGGTCGGCTTGTCGTTGATGTAGAAGTTGCCGGCCGCGTACCGCATCCGCTCGCCGACCGCGTCGATCACCCGGCGGTCGGTGGCGAACACCGACCCGGTCAGCGCGTAGGGCGCGATCGACTCGGCCTGCGCGACCACCTCGTCGAAGCGGGCGTCGTCGAACACGTGCACGCCCAGGATCGGCCCGAAGTACTCGGTGGTGAAGGTCTCGTGGGCGGCGTCGCTGCACTCGAAGAGCGTCGGCCGGACGAAGTACCCGACCGAGTCGTCGGCGGTGCCGCCGGCCAGCACCCGGCAGGTGTCGTCGCCGGCGATCAGCTCCAGCGCGGCGGTGTGCCGGGCGAACGCCTTGTCGTCGATCACCGCGCCGCCGAAGTTGCTGAAGTCGGCCACGTCGCCGTAGGTCAGCGAGTCGGTGGTGGCGGCCAGCCGGTCCCGCAGCCCACCCTCCCAGAGCGAGCGCGGCACGTACGCCCGGGAGGCCGCCGAGCACTTCTGGCCCTGGTACTCGTAGGCGCCACGGATCAGCGCGGTGTGCAGGGCGTCCACGTCGGCGCTGGTGTGCGCGACCACGAAGTCCTTGCCACCGGTCTCGCCGACCAGCCGCGGGTAGCCCCGGTAGCGGGCGATGTTGTCGCCGACGGTCCGCCAGAGCTGCTGGAAGACCTTGGTCGAGCCGGTGAAGTGGATGCCGGCCAGGTCCGGGTCGGCGAGCACGACGTCGGAGACCTCCTCGCCCCGGCCGGTCACCATGTTGATCACGCCGGGCGGCAGGCCGGCGGCCTCGAACAGCCGCATGGTGAAGTGCGCGGCGAACTGCTGCGTCGGGCCCGGCTTCCAG
Organism: Micromonospora sp. NBC_00858; assembly: GCF_045207365.1. NCBI lineage: Bacteria > Bacillati > Actinomycetota > Actinomycetes > Micromonosporales > Micromonosporaceae > Micromonospora > Micromonospora sp. NBC_00858. The sequence goes on from NZ_CP108828.1 coordinate 5,257,278, forward strand.
ATCACCGTGTTGCCCAGCAGGGCCGGCGCCGAGGGCAGGTTGCCGGCGATGGCGGTGAAGTTGAACGGGGTCACCGCGTAGACGAAGCCCTCCAGCGGGCGGTGGTCGAAGCGGTTCCAGACGCCGGGCGAGGAGCTCGGCTGCTCCTCCAGCAGGCGCCGGGCGAAGTGCACGTTGAACCGGAGGAAGTCGATGAACTCGCAGGCCGCGTCGATCTCCGCCTGGATCGCGGTCTTCGACTGGCCGAGCATGGTGGCGCCGTTGAGGGTGTCCCGCCATGGACCGGCGAGCAGCTCGGCGGCGCGCAGGAAGATCGCGGCGCGCTCCTCGAACGGCAGCGCCCGCCACATCGGAGCGGCATCCTTGGCCGCCTTGATCGCGGCACGGGCGTCGTCGTGGGTGGCGTGCGCGGTCACGCCCAGCACGTGCGCGTGCTGGTGCGGCTGCACCACGTTGATCGAATCACCGGCGGCCATCCGCTGCTCGCCGCCGATGGTCATCGGCAGGTCGATGCGCTCGGCGGCGAGCTGGCTCAGCCGCCGCTGGAGCCGCTCCCGGTCGGGGCTGCCCGGCTCGTAGTTGCGAACCGGCTCGTTGCGCGGCTCGGGTACGGAGAACACGGCGTCCATCAAGGCTCCTGGCGATCTCGACAGCAGTGGCGAAACCGGACCCGCGGGCACCGACCGGACGGCCGGACACCGGACGCCACGCGGCAGGGCCGAGCAGCGGCGGGACCTCCCGCGATTGTTCCATGCGGGGGTGCCCGCCTCACCTGCACCACCACCCTCCCATCAAGGACCGCCCCACCCCTCCTCCCCTTACCGATGCGTCGCGGGCGGACGCCGGGCACCCGTCCCGGGGGAGCCGGGCCGGGCCGTACCGGTCGCGGCCAGTCCCGGGCGGCGGGGGCGCCCAGCGGACCCGCGTACCCTGAGTGGTCGGTGACCTGCCGCCTCGAAGGGGAGACGATGACCAAGCAGCCCGGCCGCGTCCCGGCCGCGGAGTCGGACGAGCCGGCGGTCGACACGGCCACCCCCAGCGGCAGGCCGGTGCCCGCGCCCGGTGCCGCGGTGCTCGCGCTGCTGGCGCTGGGCTGGTTGGCCGCCATGCTCTGGTCGACCAGGGAGGCGATCATCTCGTCGGCGGCGGGGGTCACCGCGATCAGCCTCTCCGCGTTCGCCCTGCCCGGCGTGATCTCAGCTGCGCTGGTGGCCGGGGCGGCCGTCGCCCTGACCTGCGGCAACGTGCTGTCCCGCCGGTACGGCGACTGGGTCACCCTGCGCTTCGTCGGGGCGATCGGGGCGGGAATGCTGGTCGGGCTGGCCGCCGCGCTGGCGATCAACCTCACCTACTTCGACACGTCGACCACCAACGTGATCGCCGGCACCACCGCGGCCGCGGCGATCATCGGTGGCGCGATCGCCGGTGCGCGGACGGCCCCGGCGGTCGGTGCGGTGGCCACCGCCGCGCTGGGCACGCTGGTCTTCGTGGTCGCGTTCAGCCCCGCCCGGGACCCGCTGTTCGACCTCTACGGCGCGGGCGACAGCCAGGAGTCGCTGGTCGACGCGGCGAAGTGGGTGTCGCGCACCGAATCGCTCCTCGCCGGGCTGCTGGCCGGGCTCCTCGCCTTCGGCTACCTGACCTGGGCACGCCGACGGGCCGTCCGCCGCGACCCCGAGACGCCGACGCTGCGCTGGCCGGCCTACCTGCTCGCCGGCGCCGGGCCGGGGCTGCTCCTGCTGCTCGCCGAGGTGATCATCCGGATCGGTGGCCGGTCACTGCTCGACCTGGCCAGCGCGTTGAGCGAGGCGGACGCGGTGGCGCAGACCTCGCTGGGCACCTCGCGGGTGGACAACGGCATCTGGGTGCTCTTCGTGGGGGCGTTGACCGCGCTCATCGCGTTCGGCCGCACGCTCAGCCCAGCCCACTCCGACGACGACGAACCCGTCGCGGCGAGCACCCCGGACCGGGCCGACCCGTTCGACTCGGATCCAGCCGACGCGGACCCTGTCGACGCGGACCAGGCCGAGGCCGACCCAGCCCGCTGACCGGGCGGCCGGCTCAGCCGGCAGCGCGCAACAGCAGGTCCAACTCGGTCACGTCGTACCACTCCAACTCGTGGTCCTCGGCGCCGTCGACCGTGAACTGGGCGTCGGGGTCGCCAGCGGCGGCCTCAGCCACCACGTCGGCCGCGGCGGCGACCTCCTCGACAGCGTCGGCGCCGTCCACGTGGATCGCCGCGACGGCGCCCACCGGCACGGCGTCGGCCAACGTCACCATGCTGGAACCCAGCTCACCATCACCCCGGCCGACCGCAGCCGGAGGCAGGTCGACCGAGACGACGACCCGACGGCGGGGCGCGGCCGAATCGGCCCGGAGCAGGTGCAGCGCGTCCTGGGCGGCGCGGGTGAACGCCACGTACTCCAACTCCTCCTCATCGCCCTCCGCGTACCACTCGCGCAGCGCCGGGGTCACCGCGTGCCCGCTGTCGGCGGTCAGCCCCTGTTCCCGCAGCCGGGCCAGCATCGGTACGGTCGCCGGCACATACACCCGGACAAGCTCGTCGGTCACCGGTCGTCTCCCCGCTCAGTCCTCCACCGGCGGCAGCCGGCACGGGCGCAGATCATGCCGCACGCCGTGACCGTCATACACCTCGCCTCCGGCCGGTGGAAGTTCCCCGCCGGTGTGTCTCGCCATGGCCGGTCCGCCGCCGGGCCCCGCGTGCTGGGCCGCCGGGGCTGTCAATGGCAAACTAAGGCAAACGACATCAACCCCGGGAGTTTCTGTGGAGCCGAGGTTCCTGCTGCTCTCCGACGTCGCCGCCGAGCTGAACGTGTCGGACTCGCAGGTCTACCACATGGTGCGCAGCGGGGAACTGCCGGCGATCAAGATCGGTGGACGAGGCCAGTGGCGGGTCGAGCGTGCCCGGCTGGAGGAGTACATCGAGCGCAAGTACACCGAGACCGCCGACTGGGTCCAGGACAACCCGCTCGTCGAGCGCGACCCGGAGTAGCCCTCTGCCTCCACTGCGCCATTGACCGCAGCCGTTCCATCACTCAGAATCGAGCCTGCCGGAGGCAAACGAAGGCAAACGCAAGATCAAAGGGGGCAACGATGAGCGAGCCGCGACCCGGTCCGTCCCGACCACCCGTGCGGCTGCGCCCCGTCCCGCCCATCGACCCGCCGTACGCGGACGAGGCCGACGGGGCGTACTGGCCGGCGCCGACCCACGGCCAACTCGCCCTCGACCTGTTCGCCTCGACCCGTCCGGACCCGGTTCGGCCGCCGGACCGTCGCGCCGCCCTCCGACGGGTGCCCACCCGGCCCACCACCCACCCGGGCGCACCGCTGCCACCGGCGACCGCACCCGAGGCGACCCGGGCCGCGCACCGTTTCGTCGGCACCTGCCTGGAGGTGGTCAACGGCTACCGGTCACCGGCGCAGGTGCGGCCCCTGCTCGACCCGGGCCGGGCCGGTGAGCTGCTGACCGAGCTGGCCCGGGCGTCCGGGCGAACCGGTTCACCCCGCCGCCGCGCCGCGCGGCCGGTGGTCCGACTGCTCCGGCTGCGGCTCTGCGAGCCCCGCGAGTCCGCGGTGGAGGCAGCCGCCGTGGTCACCGGCGGCGGTGGTCGGACCTGGGCGATGGCGCTCCGCCTGGAGCACCGACGAGGCCGCTGGCTCTGCACCGCCCTGCACATCCTCTGAGCGCGACCACCGCCCCGCCGGGACCGCCCGACCAGGGCCGCCCCTCCAGCGCCGCCAGCCAGCCGGCCTGCACCGGGGCGGCGAGCAGCCGGACCTCGTCCCCGACCAGGGCCGGGGAAGGGGCCCGGCGGCCGGTTGAGGTGTTGATCGACTCCATGTCGCCGACATTGGGGCATCCCGGCGCCAAGACAACGCGACATCGCCGACATGGAGTCGATCACCCCGACCAGGCGATCACCACCCCGCGCCGCGCGGCGGGCCCGGCCGGTCGGCGCAGGCCCCCGGCGTCGGTGCTGGGGACACGGACGGGCCCCGGCCAGATCGGCCGGGGCCCGTCGCGCTGCTATCGGTCAGTTGCCGCCGTTGGGGGCGCCGTGGCACCGCTTGTACTTGCGGCCCGAGCCACACGGGCACGGCGCGTTGCGGGACGGGCCGTTGCTGGCCTCGGCCTGGTTCGGTGCCGGCCGTCGGGAGGCGGCCGACGGCACCGCCGGGCCACGCAGCCCGGAGGCCGGCCGCTGCGGGGCGGACGGGGCGCTCGCCCCCGGCGACGCCGGGGCACCCGGGGCCGGTCGACCCACACCGAGCGCAGGAGCCTGCTGCTCGGCCTGCTCGACGGCCACCGCGCCGGGGCTGGCCTCACCGTCGATGGTGGGGGCGGAGTATTGCAGGCCCTGCCGCTGCGGCGCCCGGTTGAGACCCTTGGCTCGGATCTCCACCGGCTTGTCGAGCAGCGTGACCTCCTCCGCGTCCGGCTCCGGCTCGGTCACCTGGACATCGACGTTGTAGAGGAAGCCGACCGTCTCCTCCTTGATGCCGTCCATCATGGTGGCGAACATGTCGAAGCCCTCGCGCTGGTACTCCACCACCGGGTCGCGCTGGGCGTACGCCCGAAGGTTGATGCCCTCCTGGAGGTAGTCCATCTCGTAGAGGTGCTCACGCCACTTGCGGTCGATCACCTGGAGCAGCACCATCCGCTCGAGCTGGCGCACCCCCTCGGTGCCGACCTGCTCCTCACGGCGGTCGTACGCGGCGTTCGCGTCCTCCTTGAGGCGGGCGACCAGGAAGTCGGCGTCCATGCCGGCCCGGGAGCCGCCGGCCTCCTCCTCCAACTCCTCGATCGTCACGCCGACCGGGTAGAGCTGCTTGAGGCTGGACCAGAGCTGCTCAAGGTCCCAGTCCTCGCCGTACCCCTCGGAGGTGGCACCCCGCACGTACGCCTCGACGGTGTCGTCGATCATGTTGCGGACCTGCTCAGAGAGGTCCTCGCCGTTGAGCACCCGGAGCCGCTCGGCGTAGACGACCTGGCGCTGCTTGTTGAGCACCTCGTCGTACTTGAGCACGTTCTTACGGATCTCGGCGTTCTGGCCCTCGATCTGGGCCTGGGCGCTCTTGATCTGCCGGGTGACCATCTTCGACTCGATGGGCACGTCCTCCGGGATGTTGAAGCGCTCCATCACCGCCTCGACCGCGCCGGCCCGGAAGCGCCGCATCAGCTCGTCCTGCAGCGACAGGTAGAAGCGGGACTCGCCCGGGTCACCCTGCCGGCCGGCGCGACCGCGCAGCTGGTTGTCGATCCGCCGCGACTCGTGCCGCTCGGTGCCCAGCACGTACAGGCCACCAGCGGCGGAAACCTCGTCCGCCTCGGCGTCGCAGGCCTGCTTCCACGTGGGCAGGACCTCCTCCATCGCCTTGGCGTACTCGTCCTCGTTCTCCAGCGGGTCGAGGCCGCGCTGGCGCAGGTCGTTCGCGGCGAGGAACTCGGCGTTGCCGCCGAGCAGGATGTCGGTGCCACGGCCGGCCATGTTGGTGGCCACGGTGACCGCGCCCTTACGCCCGGCCTGGGCGACGATCTCGGCCTCCCGCGCGTGGAACTTGGCGTTCAGCACGTTGTGCGGGATGCCCCGCCGGCGCAGCAGCTGGGAGAGGATCTCGGAGTTTTCCACCGAAACGGTGCCGACCAGCACCGGCTGACCCATCTGGTGCCGCTCGGCGATGTCCTCGATAACCGCGTTGAACTTGGCCTTCTCCGTCTTGTAGATGACGTCCGGCCGGTCCTCGCGGACCATCGGGCGGTGCGTCGGGATCGTCACGACGCCGACCTTGTAGACCTTGTTGAACTCGCTCGCCTCGGTCTGCGCCGTACCGGTCATCCCGGACAGCTTGCTGTAGAGGCGGAAGTAGTTCTGGAGGGTGATGGTGGCCAGGGTCTGGTTCTCCTGCTTGATCTCCACCCCCTCCTTGGCCTCGATCGCCTGGTGCATGCCCTCGTTGTAGCGGCGGCCGTGCAGGATGCGACCGGTGAACTCGTCGACGATCAGGACCTCACCGTCGCTGACGATGTAGTCCTTGTCGCGCTTGTAGAGCTCCTTGGCCTTGATGGCGTTGTTGAGGTAGCCGACCAGCGGAGTGTTCACCGACTCGTACAGGTTGTCGATGCCGAGCCGGTCCTCTACCTTGGCGACACCGCGCTCGGTGACCGCGATGGTGCGCTTGGAGTGGTCGACCTCGTAGTCGCCCTCACCGTCGGTGCCGGGCTGGAGCCGGGCCACCACGCCGGCGAACTCGCCGTACCAGCGGGCCGAGTGCTCGGCCGGGCCGGAGATGATCAGCGGGGTACGTGCCTCGTCGATCAGGATCGAGTCGACCTCGTCGACCACCGCGAAGTTGTGCCCGCGCTGCACCAGTTCGTCCTTCGACCACGCCATGTTGTCGCGCAGGTAGTCGAAACCGAACTCGTTGTTGGTGCCGTAGGTGATGTCGCACTCGTACGCGGCACGGTGCTCGGTGGCCGGCCGGTTGGGCAGCACCACGCCGACGGTCAGCCCGAGGAACTCGTGCACCCGGCCCATCCAGGCCGCGTCGCGCTGGGCGAGGTAGTCGTTGACCGTGATCACGTGCACGCCGTCGCCGGAGAGCGCGTTGAGGTAGACGGCCATGACCGAGGTCAGCGTCTTACCCTCACCGGTCTTCATCTCGGCGATGTTGCCGAAGTGCAGCGCCGCGCCGCCCATCACCTGGACGTCGTACGGCCGCTGGCCGAGCACCCGCGCGGCCGCCTCGCGGGACACCGCGAACGCCTCCGGCAGCAGGTCGTCGAGGGTCTCGCCGTCGGCGAGCCGCTCGCGGAACTGCTCGGTCATGCCCCGCAGTTCCTCGTCGGTGAGGTTGACGTAGTCGTCCTCGATCGAGCTGACGGCGGCGGCGATGGCCTTGAGCCGGCGCACCATGCGGCCCTCGCCCGCGTTAAGGACCTTTTCCAGAATCGACACGGATCAACGCTCCCCTAGACAGTCTCGAACCATCGTAGGCGCTCCATCGGCGCGATGGTCACTGGTGGCGGCGGTCCACCCCGCCGAACCCGACATAACTCGCGCACCGGGTGCGTACCGAAGGTTATCCGGTTACGCCGTCGGCGAACGTTCCGGCACGATGCACGGGTGGAGCCTGTGGAGATCATCGAGGACGGCCTGCTGTTGCGGCCCTGGCGGGACGCCGACGCCGACGCGGTGCACCGCGCGTGCCAGGACCCCGACATCCAGCGCTGGACCACCGTACCGCGCCCATACCTACCCGAACACGCGCACGGGTTCGTCACCGAAATGAGTGGGCGGGCCTGGGCGGAGGGCACCGGGGCACCGTTCGCGGTCTGCGACCCGACCACCGGCGAGCTGTTGGGTTCCTGCGGGCTGATCTCGATCAGCGATGCCGGCACCGGCGAGATCGGCTACTGGACGGCCCCGTGGGCGCGCGGCCGAGGGGTGACCGTCCGGGCCGCCCGCGCGGTGGCCCGCTGGTCCTTCGACACGCTCGGGCTGCGCCGGCTGATCTGGCAGGCTGAGGTGGGCAATCACGCCTCCCGGCTGGTCGCGCTCCGGGCCGGGTTCCGGATCGACGGCCGGCTGCGGCTGGCCGACCCGGCGCTCAAGGGCAGCGCGGACGGCTGGATCGGGTCTCTGCTGCCCGGCGAGGTGCCCGAGCCGGGGTCGACCGAGCCGGCCGGTCCGGGCACCCTGGCCGCCCTGCGGGCCGCCGTCTTCGGCCGCCCGCAACCCACCCTGTTCGCCACCGCCGGGGCCGGCGAGCTGCGGCTGCGTCCGATGGAGGAGCAGGACCTGGACGCCGTGGTGGAGACCTGCCGGGACCCGGAGACCATCCGCTGGACCACCGTGCCGGACCCGTACGAGCGCTCCGACGCGCAGTGGTACGAGAACTTCGGCCGAGAAGCCTGGGCGCGGGGGGAGGCAGCCTGCTTCGTCATCGCCGACCCGGATGACCGGTACGCCGGTTCGATCGACCTGCGGCTCTCCCCCGCCGATCCGCTGCTCGCCGACGTGGGCTTCATGACCGCCCCGGCGGCCCGTGGCCGCGGCTACATGCCGGCGGCGCTGGCCGCCCTGAGCGCCTGGGGCTTCACCACGCTGGGACTGGCCCGGATCGAGTGGAAGGCGCACGTGGGAAACACCGCCTCCCGCCGGGTGGCCGAGAAGGCGGGCTTCGCGTTCGAGGGGACGGCCCGGGGCGGCCTGCAGCACCGGGGTGAGCGGGTCGACGTCTGGGTGGCCGCGCTGCTCCCCAAGGACCTGACGTGACCCTGCAGCAGGTCGTCGAGGCGCACGGGGTACGGCTGCGCCCGTTCCGGGCCGCCGACACCGCCGACGTCGTCGCCGCCTGCGCGGACCCGCTCACCCAGCGGTTCATTCCGGGCATGCCGGCCCCGTACACGGAGACCGACGCCCGCTGGTGGATCGACGCCGGCGCACCGGCGGTCTGGACCGGGGGCGGCGCGGTGTACGCCGTCGCCGACCCGGCCACCGACCGGCTGCTCGGCGGGGTCGGGCTGAGCAACCCGGTGCCCGCGCGAGGTCAGGCCGAGGTCGGCTACTGGGTGCGGCCGGCGGCGCGCGGGCGGGGGGTGGCCGCCGCGGCCACCCGCGCGCTGAGCGAGCACGCGTTCGACACCGGGACGGTCCGGCTGGAGCTGCTCACCGACCCGGAGAACGGGCCGAGCCAGCGGGTCGCGCTGGCTGCCGGCTTCCACCACGAGGGGGTACGCCGCTGGGCCGGCGCGCGCCGCGACGGCGTCCGGCACGACCTGCTGGCCTGGGTACGCCTCACCGACGACCCGCCCGGCCCGGCCGCCCGGCTGCTGCCCGACCTGCCGGGCGGGGTGCTCACCGATCAGGTGGTGGCCCTGCGCCGGCTCGCCCCGGACGACGCGGAGCTGATGTACCGGCTGCACAGCCGGCCCGAGGTGGTGGCGAACCAGGCGCCGCCCGTGCCGCCGGAGCGGTCCGCGATCGAGCGGCGTTGCCGGCTCGCGGAGAGCGGGTGGCTGACCGGCGACATCGCCCGGCTGCTGATCACTGACGTGGCCAGCGGCGAGCCGGCGGGCAGTTGCGGGTTGTCGTACACCGACGTGTCCAGCGGCGAGGGGTCGATCGGCTACGCGTTGCTGCCCGCCTGGCGGGGCCGGGGGTACGCCACCCGAGCGGTCCGGCTGCTGGCCGGCTGGGCGTTCGGGCCGGCCGCCATCGCCCGGCTGACCGCCGGCACCGTGCCGGAGAACACCGCCTCGCACCGTGTGCTGGAGCGGGTCGGCTTCCACCGCGAGGCCCTGCAGCGCGCCCGGCTCCCCGGCCTGGCCGGCGCCCGCCTCGACGACCTGACCTTCGCCCTGCTACCCGCCGACCTCCGCTGACAGATCATGGAGTTGTGGTGGGCGGTCGGGGCCGCCCCACCACAACTCCATGATCGACGCGGGTCAGGCCCGGTCAGGTGGCGAGGGAGATGATGCCGTAGTCGTAGGCGTGGCGGCGGTAGACGACGCTCGGGCGGCCGGACTCCTTGTCCTGGAACAGGTAGAAGTCGTGGCCGACCAGTTCCATCTCGAACAGGGCGTCGTCGATGGTCATCGGTTCCGCCGGGTGCACCTTTTCCCGGGCGATGTGCCACGGCTGCTGGTCGTACTCCTCCTCCACCCGCTCGGCGACGGCCGTGCCGGAGCGGGCACCGTCACCGTTCGCGCTCAGCGGGGCAGCCACCAGGTCCGCGACCGGCAGGTCGGCGGTGGCGGCGGCGACGGAGATCGGCGCGTGCCGACCACGGTGTACGCGGCGACGATCGGCCGCGCGGCGCAGCCGCGTGTCGAGCTTCGCGATGGCCGCGTCGAGCGCGCTGTAGAAGTCATCCGTGCAGGCCTCGGCCCGGATCACCGGGCCCCGGGAAATGCAGGTGATCTCCACCCGCTGGCAGTGGTCGGCCTGGCGCGGATTGCGCTCGTGGAACAGCTCGACATCGACACGAATAAGTTTGTGGTCGTAGCGTTCGACCTTTGCGAGTTTCTCGGCTACGTGCACCCGGTAATGGTCCGGCACTTCGACGTTACGGCCCTTGACCACGATGTCCACGTGACCTCCCTTGTTCGGACGGTCTTCGATCCGGTAACCCGGTCGCGCGCCCTGGGGAGCCCCGCTGGCGTCGACCGGTCAGTACGGCTACGCCTCCTCTCACCGCCGGAGGCGGGTGGAATGACCTCCTACCCCCGACAGCGAAACGCTAACTCTTGTTCGCCCGGTCGTCACCCCAAGTTGCCGAGACGGCCCAGTATTTTTCGCAGCTCATACACCAACGGGTGAAACGGAAACACGGTCGGTTACGAACGGAGTCGTTTCTCGGTCGCCGCGAGCACCACGGCGACACTCGGTGCCCGCCCGATCCCGGCCAGCACCCGGGACGCAGCGGCCAGGGTGACCCCGGTGGTGACGATGTCGTCCAGCAGCACCACCACGGGTGCGCCGCCCCCGCTGGGCGCACCGGAACGGGGCCGGAACGCCGCCTCGGCCGCCGCCGCCCGGCCGGCGCTGTCCAGGGTCACCGAGTCGGGTCGGGGCAGCGCGCGCAGCGGCCGGTCCACCCGGACCGGCCAGCCGCCCCGGCTCAGCCGGGCCGCACAGTGCCGGGCCAGCCGATCGAGGTGGTCGCCGTAGCGTGCCCGGGCCGCTGCCGCGGTGTCCGGCACCGGCACCAGCGCCACCGGACAGGCCCGGCCGACCGCCGCCGCGACAACCTCGGCGAGCAGAGCGCCGAGTGGGCGGGCCAGCCCGTGCCGGCCGCGCTCCTTGTATGCCAGCAGGGCCTCGCGCAGCGGGCCGGCGTACGGGCCGAGGGCGACGCAGGGCGGCAGGCCGGGCGGGACGGGGGTGGGAAGGACGGCCCGGGGGCGGAGTGCGCCCAGCGCCGTCACACAGGTCGGGCAGACCCCGTGCCGCAGGCCGGGCCGGCGCTCCCGACAGCCCGCGCAGTCGGCGGGCACCACCAGATCGGCGAGATCCGCCCAGAGCCCGCGCACGACGTCAGTAGAGGAAGAACGGGGCCGACGGGTTGCTCGCGCGGACCCCGGCGGGCGGCGGGGCGATGTCCCGCACCCGTTGGGCCTCGATCCGTTCGAACGGGCTGCTGCGGTAGGCCACCCCGTTCGCCTCGTACATGTACGCCCCGCTGGGCAGCGGCACACTGCGATTGGTCGGGTACGCCGCCAAGTGGTTGACCTTGGCACCCACGTCGGTCCGCAGCGGCGTCTCCAGGGCACCGTCGACGCTGATCTCGTAGATCGCCGGCTGGCCGGCGGACCCGGCCACCACCAGCCGGTCCTCGCTGCCCCAGTCCACCGCGGTGAGGCCGGTCAGCGAGGTGACCAATGACCGGGGCGGGCCGATGGAGACTCCCCCGCCGTCCAGGTTGACCGCCGCGACGTAGAGCCGGCCGCCGGCGATCAACGCGACCCGCTGGCCGTCCAGCGCGGCCGCCACCGCGGTGACCTCGGTGGAGGGCAGGTTGAGCGGTACCGGGTACATCCGGGCGGCCTCGTCGAAGCGGTAGAGCCGGCCGTCGGCCACCACCAGGCCCCGAGCCGGGCGAGAGTCGATGGTGCGCAGCCAGACCGGGCGGCTGATCGAGGCGTACTCGGGCCCGCTCCGGTTGGGCACGCTGACCGGAACGCGGCCGGTGCCCACGGCGAGCCGGTGCCGGCCCTTGCCGCTGGTCACCACCATCGCGGCGAGGATCCTGCTGTCGTCCCGGGCCAGACTGGCAGAGACGATGTTGCGGTTGGCCTCGGCCGCCAACGGCACGGCGCCGCTGGGCTCACCGACGAAGTCGAGCGGGCGGATGGCGCCCTCGTACACGCCGAACCGCTGCGGGCTCTCCGTGATCGGGTAGAGCCCACGGGACAGTCGGCGCTCGTTCAGATCCTGTACGGGCTGCGAGTTGTTGCGGATCTTCAACTCCAGCTCGCCCGGCAGGTCGCCCAGCGACCAGGCGAGCTGCGTGATCAGCTGGTCGATGCGGGTCTTGTCGTCACCGGACATGTCCAGGTTGACCTCCCACCGGCCGTTCGCACCGGTGGCATTGTTGATCAGCTCGGTGCGGTCGGGTAGCCCGACGACACCGGGGCGCAGCCACTCGGAAGGGCCGCCGACCAGCCACTTCACCACCTCGTTGACCCGGCGCTCGTCCGGCACGGCCAGCGGCAGGTAACGCTGGTCGGGCACCAGCCGACTGCGGTCGGAGTTCCAGAAGTAGATCGACTCGTCCTGGTAGTACTGCTGGAGGGCGACGTCGCTCAGCAGCAGCACGTTCGGTGGGTTGAGGACGTACAGGCCTGCGCGCTCGTCGTTGCCGGCTCCGCCGAGTGCCCCGCTGCGCAGCCCGAACTCGTATTCCGTCTCGGTCGCCACCGGCGGAGCCAGGGTGCCGTTGGTCCCCAGCACGCCGATCTGCTGCACCGTGATCTTCACGGTGGTGGTCGAGTCGCTGTTGAGGGTGAAGACCGTCTCCCGCAGGCGGACCACGGTCAGCGCGACCTCACTGCCCTTCTTCTCCTGCAAGCGGGACCGGTGCTCCGGGGCAACGAACAGCTTGACCCGCTCGTAGGCCCGGTCCGACTCGCCTGCGGCGGCGGACAGGAAGTTGCGCACGAACGCGTCGTTGGCACTGCCGCTGGCCGTCCGCGACGGCGGTTCACTGCCCCGGCCGTTGACCGAAGCGGCCTCCGCCGCGGTGCCACCCTTGCCGTCCACCCGCACGTCGGACGCCTCCGGGATGCCGCACCCGGCACCCAGCAGCAACACCACGCCCACTGCCCCGAGCAGACCCTGACGCCTCACGAGCTCACCTCCGCCCGCTGCCCGTCCCCGGCCGGTGCCGGGTTGATCGCCAGCGCCCCGCCGGTGCCCGGCCCGATGGCCAGCGGGCCACCGTCCCGGGGGCCACCGAACGGCAGCGCGGCGTCGGCGGGCACCAGCCGCAGCGGTGAGGTGGTAAGCCGGTCACCGGCGCGGGCCGGCAGGGTGAGCCGGAACTGGGCGCCCTGCCCGGGCGCACCCCACGCCTCCAGCCAGCCGCCGTGCAGTCGGGCGTCCTCCAGGCTGATCGACAGGCCCAGCCCGGTGCCCCCGGTCTGCCGGGCCCGGGACGGGTCCGCCCGCCAGAACCGGTTGAAGACCAACTTCTCCTCGCCCACCTTGAGCCCCACCCCGTGGTCCCGCACGGTGATCGCCACGGCGGTCTCGTCGATGCCGAGGGTGATCAGCACCGGCCGGCCCTCACCGTGCTCGACGGCGTTGCCGACCAGGTTGCGCAACACGCGCTCGACCCGGCGCGGGTCGACCTCGGCGATCACCGGCGTGCCCGGGAGATCAAGCTCGATCGGTACGCCCACCCGCTCGGCCAGGCCGGCCAACCGGTCGACCACCCGGTGCACCACCGGCACCAGGTCGGTCGGCTCGGCGTCCAGCATGGCGAAGCCCGCGTCGAACCGGCTGATCTCCAACAGGTCGGTGAGCAGCTCCTCGAAACGGTCCAGCTCGGCCTGGAGCAGCTCGGCGCTGCGGGCCACCGCCGGATCGAACTCGTCGCGCTCGGCGAAGATCAGGTCGGCGGCCATCCGGACCGTGGTCAACGGGGTACGCAGCTCGTGCGAGACGTCGGAGGTGAACCGGCGCTGCAACCGGGACATCTCCTCCAGGCGCAGGATCTGCCGTTGCAGGTTGGTCGCCATCTGGTTGAACGAGGCGGCGAGCAGAGCGAGGTCGTCCTCCCCGTTGACCACCATCCGCTGGTCGAGCAGGCCGGCGGACAGCCGCTGGGCGGTCCGCGCGGCGACCCGGACCGGGTTTACCACCAGGCGGGTGACCAGGGCCGCGAGCAGCCCGAGCAGGATCACCAGGGCACCCCCGGTGGCCACCACGGTGGCTCGGGCATCGGCGGCGGTGGCGTCCTGCCGGGTCAACGGCACGAGGTAGTACAACTCGATCTGGCCGAACCGGGTGGGCACCGGCGAGCCGTACACCAGATATTTGGTCGGCTCCCCGGTGAGCCGTCCGGTGCGGATCTGGCTGGCCACCTTGCCGTCGGCGACCGCGGCCCGCAGCTCCGGGCTGATCAGTGGCTGGACGTTCACCGCGGGCGCCGTGCGGGTCTGGATGATGTTGGGGTAGCCGTCGGCGGTGATCGCCACCACCACACCACCGGTCTGCTGGGGGTCGCCGCCGGCCAGGTAATTGACCGTGTCCTCGATGGTCTCCTGGAGCTGCGCCTCCTGCGGCTGGCCGTAGAGGGAGACCTGCTTGACCGCGTAGCCGGCGCCGCTGTTCACCCGAATCCGGACATCGGTGCGGGCGTTGTCGAGCAGGATCGTGGTGATCTTGTCAGCGATCAGGTACGCGAAACCGCCGACCAGCAGGCTGGAGGCGACCAGCGTGATGGTCACCACCCGGACCTGGAGCGAGCGGCGCCAGGTCTGGTGCACCCGGGCGACCATCCGGGTGGCCCGCCCGCTCAGGGCACGCCACAGCTCCCAGCCGGCGCCGGGCCGGCGGGGAACCGTGGTTGGGGGGTGCGGGGGCGGGGAGGTCGACACAGTGTGACCAGGCTATCCGGTCCCCGCCTTATAGCCCACGCCCCGCACGGTGAGGATGATTTCCGGCCGCTCCGGGTCCGGCTCGATCTTGGCGCGCAGCCGCTGCACGTGCACGTTGACCAGCCGGGTGTCGGCAGCGTGCCGGTAGCCCCAGACCTGCTCCAGCAGCACCTCGCGGGTGAAGACCTGACGCGGCTTGCGGGCGAGCGCGACCAGCAGGTCGAACTCCAGCGGAGTCAGCTTCACCTCCTCGTCGTTGCGGCTGACCGTGTGCGCGGGCACGTCGATGGTGATCTGGTTGCTGGGCGGCCCGATGGTCAGCATCTCCGGCGCCACATCCTCGCCCCGGCGCAGCCGGGCCCGCATCCGGGCCACCAGCTCCTTGGGCTTGAACGGCTTGACCACGTAGTCGTCGGCCCCGGACTCCAAGCCGAGCACCACATCGACGGTGTCGCTTTTGGCGGTCAGCATGACGATCGGCACGCCGGACTCGGCCCGGATCGAGCGGGCCACGTCTATACCACTCATTCCGGGCAGCATCAGGTCGAGCAGCACGATATCCGGACGACTGTCGCGAAATGCCGCCAACGCCCGCTCGCCGTCGGCCACGAACGAGGGCAGGAAGCCCTCGCTACGCAGCACGATGCCGAGCATCTCGGCGAGTGCGGGGTCGTCGTCGACCACCAGTACCCGGGCTCTCATGGGATTAATATTGCATCCCCATTCAGTTCGGTGGGACCGGCGTCACCCGGCACGGATAGCGCCGCCGGCAAGTGTGGCATCCCGACCTGCGGCGGCGGCGCCACGTGGTGCGGGGGCTCGGCGCGCGGAAAGTTCCGGAGCCGAGCCATCACCATGATCCCCCTTCGGCGCCGCCTGGCGCCACCGCTACCTCCGGCCGGTCGCACTGTCACGATCACGACCGAGGTCAGCCGAAGAGTGCCCGCCCCCAGTGGTCCCCGCCGTCGCGCACTCCGGGCGGGCAGGCGAACAGGCCGCTGGAGACGTGCCGAAGGTATTCGTTCATCACGTCGTGCCGGGCCAACTGGGTCTGGATCGGCACGAACTGCCGGCGTGGATCCCGCTGGTAGGCGATGAAGAAGAGGCCCGCGTCTAGCCGACCGAGGCCGTCCGAGCCGTCGACGAAGTTGTAGCCCCGGCGCAGCAGGTGCGCGCCGGCGTTGCGGCTGGGGTGCGCCAGCGTGACGTGGGCGTGCTCGGCGATCACCGGCTGCCCGTCGTCACCACGGGCGGCGAAATCCGGCTCGTCGAACTCGTCGGTCCTGCCCAGCGGGGCACCGCTGCCCTTGGTCCGACCGACGATCTCCTCCTGCTCGGCCAGCGAGGTCCGGTCCCAGGTCTCCACGAGCATCCGGATCTTGCGAGTGACCAGGTACGAGCCGCCGGCCATCCAGTCCGGCCCGTCGCCCGGCTGCACCCACAACTGGTCGCGCAGCAGGTCGGTGTCCTCGGCCTTGAGGTTGGCCGTGCCGTCCTTGAAGCCGAACAGGTTGCGCGCGGTGGCCTGGTCGCGGGAGGTCGACGAGGTACGACCGAAGCCGAGCTGCGACCAGCGAACACTGACCACACCCATACCGAGCCGGGCCAGGTTGCGGATCGCGTGCACCGCCACCTGCGGATCGTTGGCGCACGCCTGCACGCAGAGGTCTCCGCCGGAGAGTTGCGGCTGCAACGCGTCGCCGGGGAACTTCGGCAGCTCGGCCAGGGCGGCCGGGCGCCGGTCGGCGATGCCGAACCGGTCCCGGCCATCGGCGTCGCGGAACAGCGTCGGCCCGAAGCCGATCGTCAGGGTGAGCTGCGACGGGGGCAGGCCGAGCGCCTCGCCGGTGTCGTCCGGCGGGGCCTCCGGCATCCCGCCCACCGCGCCGAGCACCCCGGCGTCGCGCCCGGCGGTCATCCGCACGGCGGCAGCCGTCCACTCCTGGAGCAGCTCGACCAGCCGGGCCCGGTCCTTGGTGATCACGTCGAAGGCGACGAAATGCAGCCGGTCCTGAGCCGGGGTGACGATGCCGGCCTGGTGTTCACCATGGAACGGCACCGCCCCCGCCGGGTGGTCGCTGGCCGCAGCCGAGTCACGAGAGTCGCTGATCAGCGCGCCCGCGCCCGCCGCCACCCCGGCGACTCCGGCCACTCCGACACCGGCGAGCGTGATCGCCCGCCGCCGGCTCAGCCTGCTTCCGCTCATCGACTCGACTCCCCCTGACGTCCGGTCACCGGGCGACGACCGCGGCGACCTTGCTGATCGGCTCGGCGAGCGCGTTGATGCCGTCGGAAAGCTCCTTGAGCTCGGCCTTGCTCAGCGCGTTGTGCAGCTTCCAGCCGTCGCCGTCGCGGTGCTTGCCGAGCAGCGCCTCGACGTTGGTGAACTCGGTGTCGAGCTGCGTGACCAGCTCCGGCGAGCGCTGCTCCAGCGCCGGCCGCAGGGCGGACACGGCGGCCTTGGAACCTTCCAGGTTGGCGGCGAAGTCCCACAGGTCGGTGTGCGAGTAGCGGTCCTCCTCGCCGGTGATCTTGCCGCTGGCCACCTCGTCGAGCAGTTCCTTGGCGCCATTGGCGAGCTGCAGCGGCGAGAGCTTCTCGGCGTTGGCCTTGGCCACGATCTCCTTGACGTCGGCCAGCAGCCGGTCGGCGATCGGGCCGTCCTTGCTGATGTCGCCGGACTGCCAGAGGTCCTTCTCGATCCGGTGGAAGCCGGTGAACTCCATCCCCTCCTCGATGACCTCCTCGCGGCCGTCGATCTTGGGGTCGAGGTCGCCGAAGATCTCGGCCACCGGCTCGATCCGCTCCCAGTAGGTGCGGGCCACCGGGAACAGCGCCTTGGACTTCGCCACGTCGCCGGCCTTGACCGCGGCCACGAACTCCTCGGTCTTCTCCAGCAGCGCGCCGGTCTGGCTCTTGACGTACCGCTGGTAGTTGTCCGTGGCGCCCGCCAGCGCGGCGTCGGCGGTCAGCGGCTGCGCCGACCCGCTGACCTTGAGCGCGCCCCGGATGCCCTTGCCGCTCATCCCCGGCTTGCAGGCCGTCTCGTACGTGCCGGCCGGCAGCTCCACGTGCAGCTCACGGCTCAGCCCG
Source organism: Micromonospora sp. NBC_00858 (assembly GCF_045207365.1). Lineage (NCBI taxonomy): Bacteria > Bacillati > Actinomycetota > Actinomycetes > Micromonosporales > Micromonosporaceae > Micromonospora > Micromonospora sp. NBC_00858. Next base: position 5,274,997 of record NZ_CP108828.1, read on the forward strand.
GGGGCGATGTTCTCGACCTCGCCCATCACCCGGTCGCCGGAGGCGTACACGTAGAACTCGGTCACCTTCGCACCGGAATTAGTGATCTTGAAGGTGGCGGTGCCGGCGCCGAGGTCGGTGGTGCCGACGTCGCAGGCGGTGTCGCTGGCCTTGACCACGATCGGGCCGCCGGCCGTGGCCGAGTCACCCTTCTCCGAGTCGGAGCAGGCGGCAACACCGGTCGTCGCCAGCACGCCGGCGGCGGCCAGCGCGAAAAATCGGGCCGTACGCATCTGAGCTTTCTCTCCTCGTGGGGTCAGGCACGCTGCGGCGTGGTCGCCGCGTCGGCCCCGGGGTCGGCCCCGCGCTCGGTGCCGGTAGCGGTGGTGGGGGTGGGGGTGTTCGCGGTGTCGCTCGCGCCGGTCGTCGGGGCCGCCTCGCTCGCGGGCCCGCCCGCTGCCGCGACGGGTGCCGACTTGCGGCGGGTCGGGCGCAGGAAGAGCAGGAGGACCGGCACGGCGTACCCGACCCAGGCGATCGTCTCCAGCACGGTGGGCGCGGGAGTCACGTTGAACATGCCGGCGAGCAGCGCGGCGTACCAGGTGCTCGGGTCGAGCACGGTGGTGATGTCGAAGGCCAGGTCGTTCAGGCCGGGCAGGACGCTGGCCTCCTGGAAGTCGTGCACGCCGTACTTGAGGATGCCGGCGGCGACCAGGATCAGCAGCGCGCCGGTCCAGGTGAAGAACTTGCTGAGGTTGATCCGCAGGGCACTGGCGTAGAGCAGCCCGCCGATCACCACGGCGGTGGCGATGCCGCCGATCAGCGCGAGCAGCGGCCCGCTGTCGCCGGCCGCGCCCTGGGCGGCGGAGTAGAAGATCAGCGCGGTCTCCAGGCCCTCGCGGATCACCGCGAGGAAGGCCATTCCGGCGACCGCCAGAGAGCCGACGGCCAGCGCCTCGGTGAGTTTGCCCCGCAGCTCGCCGGCGATACTCCGGGCGGCCCGACGCATCCAGAAGATCATCCAGGTGACGAAGACGACGGCGGCAACGGAGGTGATCGCCTCGAACAACTCGCGGTCCTCGGAGCGGGCCAGCAGAGAGGTCGAGGTGTACTCGATCAGCCAGCCGAAGAGCACCGAGAGCGCAACGGCCAAGCCGACCCCTGCCCAGACCTGCGGCAACCGGTCCCGCCGCTGCGACTTCACCAGGAAGGCCACGAGGATGCTGACCACCAGGGTCGCTTCCAGGCCTTCCCGCAGGCCGATCAGATAGGTGGCGAACATCGGGACTCCGAGATCCTCAGGCACTTCTCAGCTAACTTAGGGCAGCCATACCTTCCTCCTGATCAGAGGCCTCGTCAAGCCGTTCTCGACAAGCTCACCTGGGTCGCGACCTAGCCTCGGCCGAGCGACGATCAGCCGGTGTCGTCCGGGCTGTGAAAGGATCCCGCCGTGAAGGGATTCCTGCCGTGGCTGACGGTGCTGGCCGTGGTGCTGCTGCTCAGCGCGCTGCGCATGCGGGCGCTGGCCACCGTCGTGTCGCTCGGATGGCTGGCCTGGTGTCTGTGGACGTGGTTCCGCCCCGCCCGCCGTCGTTCCCACCCGGACTGACCAGGGTCCGAACCGGCCGGGAACGACGAACCGGGCCGGCTGCGGACAGCCGACCCGGTACGAACGTGTCGATCAGTAGCGGTAGTGGTCCGGCTTGAACGGACCCTCGGTGGAAACGCCCAGGTAGGCGGCCTGCTCCTTGGTCAGCGTGCTCAGCTTGGCGCCGAGCGCGCCCAGGTGCAGCCGGGCGACCTTCTCGTCCAGGTGCTTGGGCAGCACGTAGACGCCGATCGGGTAATCCTCGGTCTTGGTGAACAGCTCGATCTGGGCGATCGTCTGGTTGGCGAACGAGTTCGACATCACGAAGCTCGGGTGCCCCGTGGCGTTGCCCAGGTTCAGCAGGCGGCCCTCGGAGAGCACGAGGATGGCGTGCCCGTCGGCGAAGCGCCACAGGTCGACCTGCGGCTTGATGTTGACCCGCTCGACGTCGGAGCGCTTGGCCAGGCCGGCCATGTCGATCTCGTTGTCGAAGTGGCCGATGTTGCCGACGATGGCCTGGTGCTTCATCCGGGCCATGTGCTCGTTGGTGATGACGTCGTAGCAGCCGGTGGCGGTGATGAAGATGTCACCCTGCTCGACCACGTCGTCCAGGGTGGCGACCTGGTAGCCATCCATCGCGGCCTGCAACGCGCAGATCGGGTCGATTTCGGTCACCACGACCCGGGCGCCCTGGCCACGCAGCGACTCGGCGCAGCCCTTGCCCACGTCGCCGTAGCCCATCACGACGGCCATCTTGCCGCCGATCAGCACGTCGGTGGCCCGGTTGATGCCGTCGATCAGCGAGTGCCGGCAGCCGTACTTGTTGTCGAACTTGCTCTTGGTCACCGAGTCGTTGACGTTGATGGCCGGGAAGAGCAGGGTGCCGGCGCGGTGCATCTCGTAGAGCCGGTGCACGCCCGTGGTGGTCTCCTCGGTCACGCCCTTGATGCCGGCGGCGATCCGGGTCCAGCGCTGACCGTCCTCAGGGAGCGAGCGGTGCAGCAGCTCGAGGATGACCGCGTACTCCTCGGAGTCGGCGGACTCGACCGGCGGCACGACCCCGGCCTGCTCGAACTCGGCGCCCTTGTGCACGAGCAGGGTGGCGTCGCCGCCATCGTCGAGGATCATGTTCGGGCCCTGCCCGTCCGGCCAGGCGAGCACCTGCTCGGTGCACCACCAGTACTCCGGCAGGGTCTCGCCCTTCCAGGCGTAGACCGGCACGCCGGCGGGGGCCTCGGGGGTGCCGTCCGGGCCGACGACGATCGCCGCGGCGGCGTGATCCTGAGTGGAGAAGATGTTGCAGGACGCCCAGCGCACCTGCGCGCCGAGGGCCACCAGCGTCTCGATCAGGACGGCAGTCTGGATGGTCATGTGCAGCGAGCCAGTGATCCGCGCGCCGGCGAGCGGCTGGGCCTCGGCGAACTCCCGGCGGATCGACATCAGGCCGGGCATCTCGTGCTCGGCGAGTTGGATCTCCTTGCGCCCGTATTCGGCAAGCGACAGATCCGCCACCTTGAAGTCGCCCTCGGCGAGGGTGCTCGGCCGGGCCTCGGACGGCGTACCGCTGGGGAACGCCGGGAGGGTGCTGGTCATGAAAGCTCCTGTCGAACGATGTCTGCGCCGACCCTCCACCTTACGCGCGTCGGCGACGGGCGCCAGGCACGGTCCGCGGACAGCGCACGGGGCGGTCGGTGATGGACAGAAATTCCGCCCACTCCCGCCCGCCCCGCGCATCCCCCCGGTTTGGTTCCCCGCACGTTGTCGGACCGTCGTCGCGATAACGCTGCGTACTCATAGAGTCACACCCGAGCAGCACAGCGTCAAGCTATTCCGGGAAAGTCGGACTTGTGTCGTCGCGGTGAGTCAGCGTCAACGCAGTCCGGCGGTCGCCACGTACGCCTCACCGCTGCCGCTGACCCGCAACTGCTCACCGGCCGCGGTGCCGATCGCCGCCTGACCGGACCCCAGCGTCAGCGCGCCAGCCCCGTCGTCCACGGTGATCGGGCCGACACCGCAGAGCACCACCCGGGGACCGGGCAGCGACAGCGTGACCGAGGGCACCGCCGCCCCGACCCGCACCCGGTGCAGCGCGAAGTCGTCCACCGGCACCGGCCACCAGTCCACCCCTGGGGCGACCGGCTGCGCGGTCCGTACCGGATCGTCGAGCACCTCGAAGCGAAGCACCCGCAGCAACTCGTCGACGTCCACCCGCTTCGGGGTCAGCCCGCCGCGCAGCACGTTGTCGCTGGCCGCCATGATCTCCACTCCGCAGCCGCTCAGGTAGGCGTGCAGGTTGCCGGCGGGCATCCAGATCGCCTCCCCGGGCACCAGCCGCACGTGGTGCAGCAGCAGCGCGACCAGCACGCCCGGGTCCCCCGGGTAGGCAAGAGCCAGCCGGCGGGCCAGTTCCGCGTCCGGGCTGTCGGTCGAGGCCACCACCACGGAGCCCAGCAACTCGCCGCGCTCCCCCGCCGGCCAGGCGAGCAGCGTCTGCACCGCCGCCCGCAGCCCCGCCGGCCCGGTTCGCAGCGCGGCGACCACAGGCGCCAACGCCGGTACGCCGAACGCGGCGAGCGCCTCGGCCGACTCCGCCGGGTCCCGGAAACCGCACAGCGCCTCGAACGGCGTCAGCGCCACCAGCAGCTCCGGCTTGTGGTGCGGGTCGGAGTAGTTGCGCTCCTCCAGCGGGCGCCCCGTGTCCGCCGCGAAGCCCGCCCGAGCCTGCTCGGCGTCCGGATGGGCCTGCAGGCTCAGCGGGGCGTCGGCGGCGAGCACCTTGAGCAGGAACGGCAGCCTGCTGCCGAACCGATCCGAGACCCGCTGGCCGAGCCACTGCCCCGGCTCGTCGCGCACCAGGTCGCAGAGGCTGACCCGGAGACCGGCCCGCTCAACGCTGGCCGGGGCGCCCGGGTGGGCGCCCAGCCACAGCTCCGCCTCCGGGCCGGCGCTGGGCACCGGTCGCCCCTGCAACATGGCGATCGCCGAGCGGGACCCCCAGGCGTAGTCCCGGATCGGTCCGTACAGCAGCTCCACCTGTCAGCCCCCGGGCCGCCCGGCCGCCTCGCCCGATCCATCCCCGGGTTGCGTCACGGCGGTGTCGGCGGCCGCACCGGTGCCGGCCTCAGCGGCGGCGGCGCTGTAGATGTCCGGCTCCAGGTAGATCACCCGGGCGGTCGGAACGGCGGCACGGATCCGCAGTTCCACGGCGTTGATGCCCCGGGCCAGATCGTGGGCGTTCTCGCAGGCCTGCACCCCGATCTTCGCGGCCACCATCAGCTCTTCCGGCCCCAGGTAGAGCGTCTTCATGTGGATGATCCGCTCCACCTCGGGGCCCTCGGTGATCGCCCGCTCGATGGCGGCCACGTCCTGCTGCTCGGCGCCTTCACCGAGCAACAGGCTCTTGGTCTCGATGGCCAGCACGACGGCGATCGTCACCAGCAGGATGCCGATCATCGCGGTGCCGGCGGCGTCCCACTCGCCGTTGCCGGTGATCAGCGTCATGGTGACGCCGAACAGCGCGAAGACCAGACCGACCAGCGCGCCGAGGTCCTCCAGCAGCACCACCGGCAGCTCGGGCGCCTTGGCCCGGCGGATGAAGTGCACCCAGGACTGGTTGCCCCGGACGAGGTTGGACTCCTTGATGGCGGTTCGGAAGGAGAACGACTCCATGATTATCGCCGCCACCAGCACGACGACCGGCACCCAGTGCCAGGACTCGATTCCCCCCTTGTGCTCCCACTTGTGGTACGCCTCGTACAGGGCGAACAGGCCACCGACGCTGAACAGCACGATCGACACGATGAACGCGTAGACGTAGCGCTCCCGGCCGTACCCGAACGGATGCTCCGGGGTGGCCGCCCGCTTCGCCCGCTTGCCACCGAGCAGCAACAGGGCCTGGTTGCCGGAGTCGGCGACCGAGTGGATCGCCTCGGCCAGCATCGACGACGAGCTGGTCAGCAGGAACGCGACGAACTTGGTGACGGCGATGCCGACGTTGGCCAGCAGGGCGGCGACGATCGCTTTGGTTCCGCCGTTGGCGCTCATGCGAGCGCCCCGCTCTGCCGCACTGCGCTGCCGGGTGCGCGCGTGCCGCGCCGCCCCCTACATTCGTTCACTGGTTCGACAGCTCCTTCATTTCGGTGATGGCTGGTACAGCCATCGGGTCCAGTCCGTGGGCCAGGGCAAGGTAGACCGAGGCGAAGTCCGGGACGGCGATCAGCGAGGCCAGCCGCTCCAGCGCGGAGCCACCCTCGGCGGTCACCACGTCGCACCGCACCCCGCGACGCTCGGCGAGGGTCTGCACCGCGTCCGCGCGGCGCTCCTCGACCGCCAGCGGCTCGTCCGTGTCGTCCTCGGCGTTGAGCCCGCCATCGCGCAGCAGCACGAGCCGCAGTCGGGTCCCCTCGCCGTCGTCCTCGGCCGGGTCGGCGAAGATGTCCCGCTCCCCCTCGGCCAGGCCACCGAAGACGCCGTCCAACAGGCCGACCCGGCCCCGACCGGCCTCACCGAGCGCCCCGGTGACCACCGGGTAGCGGGCGTTGGCCGACAGGGTGTCGCCGAACCGGCGGGCCGCCACGGTGGCCAGCGGGGACGAGCCCCAGACGATCGGGATCGAGCCGGCCAGGCCCAGGGCCAATGACTTCGCCGGGTTGACGAAGGACTCCGCTGCGGACCGGCAGCGGTCGGCGTCCGCGTCGAGCCGGGCCGCGGTCTCCGCCAGGTCCGCCTCGTTGACCTTCACCAGCCCGAGGGAACGGGCGGCGAGCAGGACCGGCACGGTGAGCGCCCAGAGGCTGGCCCGCGCCGGTGCGCGCCGGGGCACCGGGATGAACGGCGCTCGGGCCCGCTCGGCGACCGACTGCAACTGCGAGTCGGGGGCACCCACCGCGACCAGCCGGGCGCCCCGCCGGTGCGCCGCCTCGGCGGCGCCCAGCGCCTCCGGGCTGCGACCGGACGCGCTCACGGCGATCACCACGTCGGCCGCACCCACCCAACCGGGTACGCCGGCGCTGCGGTGCGCGATGACCGGGACCGGGCAGCGCGGCCCGGCGACCGTGGCGAGTATGTCCCCGGTCCGCCCCGCGGTGCCGATGCCAGCGATCACCACGGCCCGGGGCCGCCCGTCGTCGGCGAGCACCGCGAGGTTCGCCTCGGCGGCCAGTGCGGCCGTCTCGCGGACCTGCGCGCCGGCCGAGGCGGTGTGCCGGAGCATGCCGCCCGGGTCCTGCTCGGCCAGGGCATCCGGGTTGTCGAGCAGTGCCTCGTCGGCGTCACGACGTCCGCTGACCCCGGCCGTACCGTCGATCATGAGGGCTGCCCGGGGCCGCCGCGCGCCTCGTCGAGCAGCAGCACCGGCACGTCGTCGCGGACCTCGAAGATCCGGGCGCACTGCGTGCAGGTCAGCGTCTGCGCCTCGGCGTCGTAGGCGAGCGGGGCGTGGTGCGTGTCCGGACAGGCGAGAATCTCGAGCAACTGCGGATCCAGGGCCATGGCACGGCTCCTTCCACGTGTGCGGCTTCACCGGCGGCGGTGCCGACCGGCGCAGGCGATCTTATCGGCGAACGCGGCCGAGCACCTCGTCCCGCAGCGAGACCATCCGCTCGCGGGTGGGCGCCTCGACGTTGAGCCGCAGCAACGGCTCCGTGTTGGAGGCACGCAGGTTGAACCAGGCGCCATCGGGGAAACGCAGCGTGAGCCCGTCCATCTCGTCGGGCACCGCATCGGGGTACGCGGCCCGCACCTCGGCCACCGCCGCCGCCTGGTCGAGCACCGTCGAGTTGATCTCACCGGAGGCGATGTAGCGCTCGTACTCGCCGGCCAGCACGGACAGCGGCAGTGACTGCTCACCGAGCGCGGCCAGGGTGTGCATCGCGGCGAGCATCCCGGTGTCGGCGAACCAGAAGTCCCGGAAGTAGTAGTGCGCGGAGTGTTCACCGCCGAAGACAGCGTTGGTCCGGGCCATCTCCGCCTTGATGAAGGAGTGCCCGACCCGGGCGACCACCGGCTCCCCACCGTGCTCACGGATGATCTCCGGCACCGCACTGGAGGTGATCAGACCGTGGATCACCGTGGAACCCGGGTGCTTGGCCAGCTCGCGCGCGGCGACCAGGGCGGTGATCGCCGACGGCGAGACCGGCTCACCGCGCTCGTCCACCACGAAGCACCGGTCGGCGTCGCCGTCGAAGGCCAGCCCGATGTCGGCCCCGTGCTCGACCACGGCGCGCTGGAGGTCGACCAGGTTCGCCGGGTCCAGTGGGTTGGCCTCGTGGTTGGGGAAGGTGCCGTCCAGTTCGAAGTAGAGCGGGACGATCTCCAGCGGCAGGGCCGACAGGGCGGCGTCGCCCAGCACGGTGGGGACGGTGAAGCCGCCCATCCCATTGCCGGCGTCGACCACCACCTTCAGCGGCCGGCTGCCGGAGAGGTCGACCAGCTTGCGCAGGTACGCGGCGTAGTCGGGGAGCAGGTCCCGCCGCTCGGCGGGCCGGGTCGGCTCGCCGGCCGGCCGGGACTCGCCCGAGTCGAGCAGCGCCTGAGCCCGCTCACGGATCTCTGCCAACCCGCTGTCCTGGCCGATCGGGCGCGCACCGGAGCGGCACATCTTGATGCCGTTGTACTGCGCCGGGTTGTGACTGGCGGTGAACATCGCACCGGGCAGGTCGAGCGAACCGGAGGCGAAGTAGAGCAGGTCGGTGGAGGCGAGCCCGATCTCGATCACCGAGCGTCCCTCGGCCCGGACGCCAGCGGCGAAGGCGGCGGCCAACCCGGGCGAACTGGCCCGCATGTCGTACCCGACGACGACCGCGTCGCCCGGCTCCTCAGTGGTGTTGAGCAGTTGGGTGAATGCTGCTCCGAGTGCCTCGGCGACCCGCTCGTCCCACTGGTCCGGCACCGTCCCTCGGACGTCGTACGCCTTCACGATCTGGGACAGATCCGACACTAGTTCCGCTCCTCGGGCCGCAGGTTCCACCGAACCTGAGCGTATCGGAGGGTCGACGCCGGTCCCCGCTCAGCCGGGGAGCCGGGGCATGAACACGGTGTGATCGCCGCCGTCGGCGGGCGGATCGCCGGGCAGCGGGCGGGCCGGAGGATTGCCCGGCATCGGCTGCGTCGCGTCCGGCGTCGGCGCGGGATCGGCCGGCCGTGCCCCGTAGACCCCACCAGTGGCGGGCCGGGGGGAGGGCACCGTGCCGTAGCCGTCGGCCGGCTGCGGCTGGCCGTACACCGGGCCGGGGTGACCGGGCGCGGTCGGCGACCCCCCGCCGGAGCGGTAGGTGGTGCCACCGGGGTTGCCCGGCAGCGGCCCCAGCGCCCCGTCGGTCGGTGTCCGATCCTGCCGCGAGCGACGGAACAGCAGCCCGATGAGCAGCAGCCCAACCGCCACCATCGCGATGCCGAAGAACATCACCGGCGAGCCGCCCCCGGACGATTCGGCCGCGGTAGCCGTGGTGTCGGGCGCGCCGTCCAGCGCGGCCGGATTCACCGCGTCGACCGGCGCGGCCTCGGTCGTGGCCACGCTCGGGGTGGGCGACGGCTTCTTCGACGGGGTCGGCGACGCGGAGGCCCGGCCGCCGGTCACCTTCGCCGAGTCGGAACCCCGACCCAGCTCCTGCCCTGCCGCGCTGGCGGCCGCGCCGGTCACCACGAGCCGACCAGCCGGAGCACCGGCGGCGAACGCCACCCGGTAGCGCACGGTGATGCCCTTGCCCTTGCACAGGGTCGGCTTCGCCGGCGAGGTCTGCCCGGTCACCACGCTGCCGTCACCGCCGGAAACGGCCACCGGGAACCAGGTCCCGCCCGCGTTGACCTGCACCGTCACCTGGTCCGGCTGGAGACCCTCAAGGCGCAGACCCAGGGCGGTACGCAGCAGGACGCACCCGTCGGAGCGCTTGCGCACCGCGACGTTCACCCCCTGCGCGGAGCCGCCGGCGGCGAAGCTGCTGGCCGAACCCACCCGGACCGAGTCGTCGTCGGCCAGCGCCGGCGACGCACCGAGCATCACCAGGCCGCCCACCAGACCGCAGACCGTCCCGAGCCGCGCCACGCGCCGACGTACCGTCATGATCACCTCACCGTTCCTCCCCGGGTGGGGTCCGCGGTCAGGCTACTACCGGCCCACCCCCACCCCTGATCATTGAGCGGGCCGTATGTGTGCGGCGTTACGGTTTGAGGGCCCGGCCCGCCGACCTGCTGCGGGCTCTGCCGGACTGCTGGCTAGGGATGCCCAGCTAGCGCGCGAGCGAGGGCGTCCCGGCAGAGCCGGTCGGCGGTACGGGTGGTCTCCGGGAGCCGGTAACGCGGGGTCAGTGCGAGCACCTGCGCGGCGGCGTTGTCCAGGCTCATCCGGTGCCCGACGCTCACGAAGACCGGCTTCACCCCGTCCTGGGTCCGCAGGACCCGGCCGACGACCTCGTCGCCGTCGCGCAGCGGCGACCAGGCACCCCGCTCAGCGGGCGGTGGATCCCACTGACCGACCAGGGGCGTCTTCCCCACCCCGATCGCAGGCAGCCCGGTGACCACGCCGAGGTGACAGGCAAGCCCGAATCGGCGTGGATGCGCCAACCCATGCCCGTCACAGACCAGCAGGTCCGGGCGGGTGCTCAGCCGGTCCAGTGCGGCGAGCAACGCGGGCAGCTCACGGAAGGCGAACAGCCCCGGAACGTAGCCGAACGCGGGCCGGCCCACGCTCACCGCGGAGTCCACCACGGCCAGCGTCCGGGCGTCCAGCACGGTCACGGCCGCCGCGAGGAGGTCACCGCTCTGCGCGTACGCGACGTCCAGGCCAGCCACCGTCGCTGGCGCGGTCGGCCCCGGCCCGACCAGGTCCACCAGCGGCCGCAACTCCTCCTGCACAGCCACCGCCTCCCCCACACTGCCCGGCACCGCTGGCACCGCTGGCGGCGGCGGCCATGATCCACTCGATATCGGCGACATCGGGCTATCCGACGGCCCGGAATGCCCCGATGTCCCCGACATGGAGTCGATCACCCTCGATCCGGGCCGTCGACGTTGCCCCCGGTGGTGCTGCCGTCCGGATTGTCCCGGGTGGAGTGACCCGCCGGGCCAGTGCCGGTGGAGCTGGTGCCGCCATCTGGGTCGCCGTCGGTGGCGGGAGCTTCGGTGCGCTTACTGGTCGCGCCAAAGGCGATCGCGAAGGCAACGCCGATGGCGACGCCGAAGGCGACGCCGAAGGCGACGCCACTTGACGAACCGAACACGGGGATGCCGATCGCCAGGCCGACCAGGATCCCGACCGGCCACGCCCACGCCTTGGACCTGCTGCTGTCCGTCTCGGAGCTCGCCATACCCCGATGCTATTCGGGCCTTACGATGATCTGCCCCCGGCGCAATGGCTCTGACGCGCCTTCCCGCTCGCGGAGTGCGGTGGCCAAGCCGATCCGCCCGGGTCGCCGGCGGTCCATCGACCCGCCATCATGAGCCGTGCGTCACTGGTCGGAGGGCGACGGTTGCCGACTGTCACCGCCGCCGGCCGTGAACATCGAACGGATGGCTTCTTCGTCGGGCAAGCTGGCACCACTCGTGACAATCTCAGCCACGGTCTCGGCCGTAGCACGATCGACGGTTTCGTACCGATCAAGGTTTCGGTAGTCGTTGACGAAGCGCACGACCAGGCCCGGATCGAAGGCCCAGCCTCGGCTGCGGTGATCCCAGATGATTGCCCGTCCCAGGCCCACATCCATGACGAACAGCCCGGCCGGTCCTCCCACCCTCTCGTCATTCCGGTAGATCACGTAGTACGTCAACAAAGTCCTTCTCCAACTTAGGGGCGAGTTCCTCACTTACCGGGAAGTCGCCAGACTTCAGTCCCAACTGCCGCACTACCTCCGAGAAGTTACTCCCTTGACGGTCAAGCCATGATCGATACTTCTGCCACGCGTCTCCGTTCCGGCTCAACCACCTGGCAAAGCTGGCGTCCTTGGTTGGGAAATGCTCCTCCAAGCCGGGCGGGACGCGCTCCGGCATCCGGTGCTCGCGGTTGGCGGCAAGCATCCTCAGGAGCGCACACACATGCTCCTCCGGACTGCTTGAAACCCGCCGCAGGATCTCGTAGTCGCCGTGAGTCTGCATCCACACTTCCCGCGATCCCCGCGTGTGCAGCTGCAACTCAAGAAGAAGCCCGTCGGGTGATCGGACTGTGCAGTTGAATCCGTAGAACCTGTTACCAGCTCGCCAGAAGTTCTTGAGGTCCGAATTCGGTACTGAGAAGCCGGCCTCCACGAGCCCCGCGAGCATCAGGTGGACCGCGTCCCGGTAGCGCTCCCCCGACGGCATCTCGAACAGGAACCTCAGGACGTCGTTGACCGTCTCCGCAAACTCCTCGACTCCGATGTTCACACCTCGCGCCTCGTCGAGGTACTTCCGCGCGAGCGACTCCAGTCCTTTGACGCGAAACTCCCGGTCGCGCAGTTGCACCGGCTCCCTCAGGTTCATCGTCTTCGTCACGCTCTGCCCAACCTGACTCAGAGCATCCTCGACTCGATCGGCGGCAGCCGACGCGCGGTCACGGAGGTCGGTCAGCGCGGTCCACTCCGATGTCGTGAGCCGCGCCAGATCGAGCGTTAGTTGTTCGAGATTGCTCGAGTCGGCGCCGTCGCTCACTCCGGCAGGGGGTTCCGCTGAGCCTGGGCCGTCCAGTAGCAGGTACATCCGGTTGATGTACGGGTCGCCGTGGCCGCCGTCGTCGAGCGTCGGCGGGTGGTCCGGCAGGTCGGGACGCTCGCTGAACCGCCCGCGGGGTAGCCCACCGAGGGGCATCGGCCGGCCGCTCCCATCGAGCACCAACGCGTCGATGCCGACCACGTGGGGGTACAACGGCCGGTCCCGGACGAGGCCGGTCTGCGGGTCGACGTAGAGCACCGTGCCGTTCTGGTTGAGCGCCACCCAGGCGTGCGAGCCACCGTTCGGCCAGTCGGTAACCAGGAACGCGTAGCTGCCGTGGCCTCCCAGCAGCAGTTGGTCGTGCAGGTTGGCGTAGCCCCGGTCGGCGGCCCGCCGTGCCTGCGCGGGATGCGACCGCTGGCCGCTGGGCGGGGCGAGAAGCTGCTGGAAGCGGCCGCCCGTCGCGTCCTCCACCCGGCCCGGGCCGCCCGCCTCGCCCCGGATCGGGCGCCGGATGTCACCGTCCAGGTAGCCGTCGAAGGTGCGTGGCGCCGACACCCGTGGTCGGCCGTGCACCCACGTCTCGAACAACGACAGGGTGCAGTCCAGGCAGTTGATGCCGCGGGTGGCGTCGGCCTCGGGACCACCGTCGTTGAGGAGCCGGAACCAGCCGCCGCGCCGGGGGTCGGCGGTGCGGACGATCGTGCCGTCCGGCTCGCGGGGCATCTGCCGCTCGACGTCGACCTGGTGCAGGGCCAGCGGCGGACGCAGCCCCCCGGGCTGCCCGTACGGCCGGGAGTCGTCGATGGGCGGGGGAACATCATCGCCGGTGAGCCGGGACCGACCAGCGGTCTCCACCGCGCCGAGGGCGAGCGCGCCCATGTCCTTGTTGGCCTGCCGGAACGCCACGTCGCCGATGTCCACGACCGGGGGCGCCGTGGTGCCGGCCAGCACCGCGTCGGCCAGGTCACGGCATTCGGCGTACGCCCGCATTTCGTCGTTCGCGGTCCGCTGCCAGCCGTCGGCCCACCGTGGGTGACCGGTTTGGCGGAGCTGCCGGGCGTAGTTGGCGTACTCCGCGGCCCTGCGGTCGTGCTCGGCGGCCAGAGCGCGCAGTCGGCCAGCCTCCGCCTGCCGGCGGCTGTTCTCGAACTCGCTCCGTCGCGACTCGTAGTAGCCCTGGTAGCGCCGCCGCTCGGCGGCTTCCGCCTCGGCCGTCCACCGAGCCGCGTACCAGTCGCTGCTCTCGATATCGGGCAGCGGCGAGTCGTCGAGTGCCGCCACGTCCGCAGGAACCGATGCCCTACCGCGAGCCGGATGGTCGGGCGGCGCGAGAGCCTGCCGGGTCGCGAAGCGGGACGGCAGGCCGGCTCGACCCACCGACGGCCTGACCGACGAACCGGTGGCCGTTCCGCCCCACGCGCTACCCGCCGCCGCACCGGGCGTGGTCACGACGCTGGGCGCCGGGCCGGTGGACGTGGCGGGCGGCGCCAGAGCGGTGACGTTGGGAGCGACCGTGCTCGGGGTGGTGACGGGAAGCCCCGGAGCGGTGACGGTCGGGGCGACCGCGTTCGGGGCGGTGGCGTGCGGCGCGCTGACCGGGTTGCCTGCCGCGACACCGGCAGCCGGCCCGGTGGCGGGATCGAGAGGACCGGCCACGGGCGCAGCGACCGAGGAGAGCGTGGGATCAGCGACGGCCGAGGAGAGCGTCGGATTGGCCGCAACCGCCTGCGATGCAGCCGACCACTCCGTCGAAGGCACCCTCGTCCCGTCACCCGGCCTGCCTGACGACGGCACGCCATCGAGTGAGGACCCCGAAGGGCTGTCGTCAACCTCGGACACTCCGACGACGGCCAGCGACGAAGAACCGTTCACGTCCAAGGACGTGGGTTGCGGCGGTTCGGCCCCGTGCGGCAAACCCGAGCCCGAATACGTCGGCAGCTCACCGCGCAGGGGCGCCGCGTGGTCGGGCGACACCGGCGACGCGATGACGTCCGCCCCGGCCACCGCCGACGCCTGCGCGGGTATCCCCGGAACCACCGCAGGCGAGGCCATCCCGGACGAGGTCACCGGGGAGGAACCGACCGATGAGATGGAGGGGCCGGCGAGCGAGGCTCCGGCGAGGGCGTTGGCCTGCGCGTCGAGCCGGGCTTGCAACGCGTGGTCGGCCTGCCCGGTCGCCGAACCGGTGGCACCGGACGCGGCGGCCCGGACGGCGTCCTCCACCGAGGTCAGGCCCTGGCCGGTGGCCAGACTGGCGGCGCTCTCGGCGAGCACCTCGCCGGTCATCTCCCGGCCCAGGTGCTCTCCGACCCGTGCCGCGCGCCCGGTCGCGTGCCGGCCCAGGCCGGCAAGCGGCGCAACGGCCCCGCCGGCGAGCCCGCCGACCGCCGACGCGCCCAGATCGGTCAGGTCCACGCCGTGCGCCCGTCCGGTGGAGTTCTGGTACGCCTGGATCGCCAGGCTGATGCCGGCCTCCTCCGCCGCTTCCTCCAGCCCTCCACGGGTGGCTCGCTTGGCGAGCCCGCGCGCGCCACCCCGTGCGACCTCCTTGGCTGCCCGCTCGCCGGCCTCCTTGAGGCCATGCCTGAGGGACTTGCTGGCCAGTTGGCCCATCAGCCGTTTGAAGATCTGCTGGATCAGCAGCCGGGTCACGGTGATCGCCGCGCCAGCCGCCGGGGATGCGGCACCGGCGGTGAGCACCGCGGCAACCGCGAGCGCGAGCAGCTCGACGACCAGGATGCCCAGCTCGATCCAGACTTCCAGTTTGGCGCCCTCGATGTCGCAGCCACACTCCTCGACCAACCGGCCGAGGTCGGCGGTGACCGCGAGCAGCACCGGCAGCGGCGCGTCGTCGCCCTCGGCGATCCCCCGCCAGGCCGCCTCGAACGCGGCGTCGACCGACCCGACGCCGCCGTATCCGCTGCGGACCTCGGCGGCGGCCGCTGCGGCGTCGGTGTGCGGGCCGGCGAGTACGGCGGCGACGGAGTACCACTGGTCGGCGAGGTCCCAGACGGCCCGCTCGTTTCCCTCCGGCCACTGCACGCCGACCACCAGGTCGAGGGCCTCGTAGATCCAGCCGGGCACATCCCAGGGTGCGTAGTCCAGCGGGTGCGGAATCGGGCTCGGCAGCACGCTCATCGGAATGGGCCCGCCCGTCAGCGCTGGTCGGCGGCCCGGTCGAACCGGGCGGCGCTGGTCCCATCGGTCTGCACGCTCGCGTCGACCGCGCGGACCACGTCGCTGCCGAGCTCGGTGAGCCGGTGCCCGACGCCTGCCCAGGCCCGCAACACGGTCTGCTCGAACCCGCGATAGCTCCGCTCGAATGCGGCGCCGATGTCGTCACGGCCCCACGGTCGGGCACCGCTGGCGGCCTCGATCTCACCGCCTTCCGCCGCGCGGCGGGCCGTCACCGCCTCACCGGCGAGGGCCAGGTCGGCGCCGCCTCGGCAGGCCCGGGACGGATCGAGCCAGAGCTGCCCGTCGGTCATGCCGACCCCTCGCCCCGGCCGAGTACGGCGTCGGCCCTGCCGAGCAGCGCGCCGTAGTCGCCGGTGCGCAGGAACTCCACCGAGCCGGAGCCGGCCGGCATGGTTTCGGCGACCATCTCACGGGTGGCGGCGGTGGCGGCGACCGTGGCGGCGCGGACCGTCTCGGTGATCTTCCGGCTCAGCGCCTCGGCCTCCCGGTCTCGGTAGACGGCCGGGTCCAGCTCGACCGCAACCAGCTCGCCCCGGGCCCCCACGGTGGCGCTCACCTGCCCGTCGGCCGACCGCCGGGTCACCCGCAGCTCGGCGAGCCGTACCTGCAGACTGTCCAAACCGGACCTGAGCTGCTGGTACTGGCCGTACACGTCGTCGAATCGGGCCCGTAGCTCGCGATTGGCGTCCCGGTCCACGCGTTCGCTCACCGCCGCCCCTCCCGTCACCGTCGGTAGGCCGAACCATACCGGGTGCCACCGATCCGTGTAGTCCGGTAGTTTCGGTGCGTGATCGACCGTCAACAGGCCGAGCAGCTCGCAGCCATCTGGGCCAACCGGGATTCGCTGCGCCTCGGCTACCAGTGCACGCCGACGGTCGACGAGTTCGATCTCGGCTACGTCATCACCTCCGTCGTGCCGGCCGAGGTACGCACAGTGCCCGGTGACCTGCCGACCACCGTCATCGACAAACAGACCGGGAAGGTCACCACCTGGCCCCGGGTGCCGAGCACCGTTGTGGCGGACATGTACCGGCGCAGCCAGCCCACCGGGTCCACCGCTGCACGCACCGTCGATCAGTCAAGCCTGTTGGTCCGGGAAATCCATCGGGCTGCCACCCCGAACACCACCGCGCACCTGACCATTGACGGTCGAATTTGGACGGCCCAGGGCACGAAGGGCGACGTCCCGCTGAACCACCACCCGCTCATCCGCACCTACCTGGACCAGCTCCCAGCTGGCGAGTTGGTCCGCGGCGGCGAGGGTCATGCCGAGCTGATCGTCGTCTCCGACGTGCTGCACGAGTACGACCACCGGCGAGCCGCCGACGGCATCGCCCCGATGGGTCGGGCCGAGGCTGCGGCACTGCTGGAGGACGCCCGGTTCGAAATCTTCCGGATCCGTGAGCCGGGTGATCCAGCAGGTGGTCCCGCCGAGCGGCCCTGCGATTCGTGCATCAACTTCCTGGTGCGCGCCAACGTTCTGCCCGAGTCAACTCGGGCGTACACCGAAGCCTGGTACCCGCCGGCGGAGACCGACCCCGACCCGGGCCGCTTCCCGCCGGAGGTGGCCAACGCGCTGGTGGCGGCCGGCTGGCGGCCACACCTCGGCGACCAACTCATGGCCGCCGCGGCTGTGCGGGACGTGACCGCCGTGCCGGGGCAGGCCCACCGGCACGCTGTCTTTCCCGCCGTCATGGAGACGCTGACCGCGTTCCCCAGCCTGGTCGGTGCCCGGCGTGGCCCGGGCGAGCAGGTGTGGATCTCCCGCTTCGACATCCGCCCGCACACCATCGCGCACACCGCCGACACGCTCGCCGACTTCGGTGCGGTGCTCGGCGCACGGGTCTTCCCAATCGGCACCGAGCAGCAGGACAGCATCCTGGCGGTGGACGAGCGCGGCCGGGTCTTCGCGCTCGATCAGGCCGGCGAGTGGTTCCTCGGTGACTCCATCGACGCCGCGCTGACCACCCTCCTGCTCGGGCGTGCACCCGCCCGGGTCGGCGACGACGGCACCTGGCAGGCCGGCTAGAGCGCCAGGCCGGTCAGCACCATGACCCGCGGCTCGGTGTAGTCGTCCATCGCGCTGCGCAGTCCTTCCCGGCCGACGCCGCTGCCCTTGACCCCGCCGTACGGCATCTGGTCGGCCCGGTACGACGGCACGTCGCCGACGATCAGCCCGCCCACCTCCAGGGACCGCGCGGCGGCGAAGGCCACGTCCAGCCGCCGGGTGAACACGCCCGCCTGCAACCCGTACGCCGAATCGTTGACCGCGGTGAACGCGGCCTGGTCGTCGGTGACCGGGGCGACCACCAGCACCGGTCCGAACACCTCCTCGGCGACGACCTTGGCGTCCGCCGGCACGCCGGTCAGCACGGTCGGCGGGTAGGTGGCGCCGTCACGGGCCCCGCCCACCTCGACGGTGGCGCCGGCCGCGACCGCCTCGGCCACCCACGTCTCGACCCGGCGGGCCGCGTCCTCGGACACCATCGGCCCCACGTCCGTCAGCTCCGAGGAGGGGTCGCCGGTGCGCAGTGCGCGTACCGCCGCCACCAGCCGGGGCAGGAAGTCGGCGAAGAGCGAGTGGTGCACGTACACCCGCTGGACGGCGATGCACGACTGGCCGGCCTGGTAGTTGGCGAACGTGGCGATGCGCTGCGCGGCGAAGGCCAGGTCGTCGTCCGACGTCCAGTCCGCGCAGATCACCGCCGCCGCGTTGCCGCCCAGCTCCAGCGTCACGTGCTTCTCCGGCACCTGGCGACGGATGGCCGCGCCGACCGGCCCGGATCCGGTGAACGACACCACCGGCAGCCGGGGGTCGGTGACCAGTTCGGCGGCACGGGAGTTCGGCAGCGGCAGGACCGAGAACATCCCGGCGGGCAGCTCTGTCTCGGCCAGCAACTCGCCGAGCAGCAGCGCGGACAGCGGGGTCGCCGGGGCCGGCTTGACGATGATCGGCGCACCGACCGCGATGGCCGGTGCCACCTTGTGCGCGACCAGGTTGAGCGGGAAGTTGAACGGCGCGATGCCCAGCACCGGCCCCTTCGGCACCCGCCGGACCAGCGCGATCCGCCCGCTGGCGGCCGGGTCGGTGTCGAGTCGTTGCAGTTCCCCGGAGAAGCGTCGGGCCTCCTCTGCGGCCCACCGGAAGGTGGACACCGCCCGTCCGACCTCAGCTCGGGCCCATTTCACCGGCTTGCCGTTCTCGGCGGTGATCAGCGCCGCGACCTCCTCGGCGCGTTCGGCGAGCCGCCGGGACACGTGGTCCAGGGCCGCCGCGCGGGCGTGCGCGGGTAGGGCCGCGGCCTGCGCGGCCACTCCGGCCGCCGAGGCGACGGCGGCCTCGACCTGGTCGGCGGTGGCGAGCGTGGTACGCCCCACCGGGCGACCGTCGTACGGGTGGTGGACGGTCAGCTCCCCCTCGCCGTGGGCGGGGCGGGAGGCGACGAAGAAGGCTGCGGACTCCACGCCGAGCAGCGTAGACGAGGAAGCACCCGACGGAAACAGTCGCCGGAACCCTTGTCTGCCGCGAATTCAGTAGCCAAGATGGCAGACAGATTGCGATAACCGCCGCAGAAGCGCACCCCCGGCCCCCTCGGAGAGATCCAGTCATGAGTGACCAGCAGCAGCTGCGCAACTTCGTCAACGGCTCCTACGTCGAACCGGCCGACGGTGGCTACGCCGACCTGATCGACCCCTGCACCGGTGAGGTGTTCGCCCAGGCCCCGGTCTCCGGCGCCGCCGACGTGGACGCGGCCATGACCGCCGCCGCCACCGCGTTCGAGAGTTGGCGGGAGGTCACCCCGGCCGAGCGGCAGAGGGCCATGCTCAAGCTCGCCGACGCGGTGGAGGCTCGGGCAGCCGAGTTGGTCGACGCCGAGGTCCGCAACACCGGCAAGCCGCGCCAGCTCACCGCCGAGGAGGAGCTGCCGCCGGCGGTGGACCAGTTCCGCTTCTTCGCCGGCGCCGCCCGGCTGCTGGAGGGGCGGTCCGCCGGGGAGTACCTGGCGGGGCACACCTCGTACGTGCGGCGCGAGCCGATCGGCGTCTGCGCCCAGGTCACCCCGTGGAACTACCCGCTCATGATGGCCGTCTGGAAGATCGCCCCGGCGCTCGCCGCCGGCAACACGGTGGTGCTCAAGCCGTCGGACACCACACCGGTGTCGACGCTGCTGCTCGCGGAGATCGCCGCCGAGTTCTTCCCGCCGGGCGTGTTCAACGTGGTCTGCGGCGACCGGGACACCGGTCGTACCCTCGTCTCGCACCCGACCCCGCAGCTGGTCTCGATCACCGGCTCGACCCGTGCGGGCATGGAGGTCGCCGCCGCAGCGGCCCCCGACCTGAAGCGGACCCACCTGGAGTTGGGCGGCAAGGCCCCGGTAGTGATCTTCGATGACGCGGACGTGGCGGCGGCAGCCGAGGCCATCGCGATGGGCGGCTACTTCAACGCCGGGCAGGACTGCACGGCCGCCACCCGCGTGCTGGCCGGCCCGGGCATCCACGACGACTTCGTGGCGGCGCTCGCCGAGCAGGCCCGCAACACGAAGACCGGCGCCCCGGACGACGCCGACGTGCTCTACGGCCCGCTGAACAACGCCAACCAGCTCGCCCGGGTCAGCGGTTTCGTCGACCGGCTGCCGGACCACGCGGCGATCCAGAGCGGCGGGTCCCGGCAGGGCGAGCGCGGCTACTTCTACGCGCCGACCGTGGTCTCCGGGCTGCGCCAGGCCGACGAGATCATCCAGGACGAGGTGTTCGGGCCGGTCATCACCGTGCAGCGCTTCTCCGACGAGGACGAGGCGGTGCGCTGGGCCAACGGTGTCGACTACGGCCTGTCCGCCTCGGTCTGGACGAAGGACCACGGGCGGGCGATGCGGATGACCCGGCGGCTGGACTTCGGCTGCGTCTGGGTGAACACGCACATCCCGTTCGTCTCCGAGATGCCGCACGGCGGCTTCAAGCACTCCGGGCACGGCAAGGACCTGTCGGTCTACAGCCTGGAGGACTACACCCGGATCAAGCACGTCATGCACAACATCGAAGGCTGACACCGGTGACCACATCTGACGAGTTGCACAAGCGACGCGGTGCGGCGGTCGCCCGGGGCGTCAGCAGTGTCGTGCCGTCCTACGTGGACAGAGCCTCCGGCGGAACGATCACCGACGTCGACGGCCGGGAGTGGATCGACTTCGCCGCAGGCATCGCGGTGACCAGCGTCGGCAACTCCGCACCGAAGGTCGTCGAGGCGGTACGGGCGCAGGTCGAGCGGTTCACCCACACCTGCTTCATGGTCGCACCGTACGAGTCGTACGTGGCGGTATGCGAGCAGCTCAACGCGCTGACGCCGGGCGGGTTCGAGAAGCGCTCGGCGCTGTTCAACTCCGGCGCCGAGGCGGTGGAGAACGCCGTGAAGATCGCCCGGCACGCCACCGGCCGACCGGCGGTGGTGGTCTTCGACCACGCGTACCACGGCCGGACGAACCTGACCATGGCGTTGACCGCGAAGAACATGCCGTACAAGCACCGGTTCGGGCCGTTCGCCGGGGAGATCTACCGGGTGCCGATGTCGTACCCGCTGCGCGACGGCGGGTTGTCCGGCGCGGAGGCTGCTGCCCGGGCGGTCGAGATGATCGAGAAGCAGGTCGGCGCGGAGAACGTCGCCGCACTGCTGATCGAGCCGATCCAGGGTGAGGGCGGTTTCGTGGTGCCCGCGCCGGGTTTCCTGCCGGCGCTGCGGGCCTGGGCCACGGCGGCCGGGGTGGTCTTCGTGGCCGACGAGATCCAGACCGGCTTCTGTCGCACCGGGGACTGGTTCGCCTGCCAGCACGAGGGCGTCGAACCCGACCTGGTCACCCTGGCCAAGGGCATCGCCGGCGGCCTGCCGCTGGCGGCGGTCACCGGTCGGGCCGAGCTGATGGACGCCGTGCACGTCGGCGGGCTCGGCGGCACCTACGGCGGCAACCCGATCGCCTGTGCCGCCGCGCTGGCCACCATCGAGACCATGCACGAGCTGGACCTGGCCGGCGCGGCCCGCCGGACCGAGGCGGTGCTGACCCCCCGGCTACGGGCCATCGCCGAGCGGGACCCCCGGATCGCCGAGGTACGCGGGCGGGGCGCGATGCTCGCCGTGGAACTGGTGCAGCCCGGCACGCTCATCCCCGACCCGGCCAGCACGGCGGCGGTCTCGGCCGCCTGTCACGCCGCCGGCCTGCTCACCCTGACCTGCGGCACGTACGGCAACGTGCTGCGCTTCCTGCCACCGCTGGTGATCTCCGACGCGCACCTCACCCGGGGCGCCGACATCCTCGACGCCGCCTTCGGCTGAGTGCAGGAAGGGCACCTTCCCAAGAAGGTGCCCTTCCGAACCCGGCAACGTCAGCGCAGCACCTCGACGGTGTTGCGGCGGACCAGGTTCTTGCCCGGCTCGCGGATCTGATCCATGGCGGCGGAGTTGAGCAGCACGCAACTGCCCGACGGGCCGGTCACCGTCACCGTGGTCACCCGGTTGTTGTCCAGGTTGGTGACCCGCAGCCGGGTGCCCACCGGGAACTGGCCACTGGTCGCCGCGGGAGCCCCGCCCTCGGCGAAGAAGGTGATCGAGCCCTGGCAGGCCGAGCGGGGCGCCGGACCAGGCACGCCGGGCGATGCGGCGCCGGGACGTACCGTGCCAGCGGCCGGCTGCCCGGCGGGCGGCGCGGCGGCGCCGTCCAGGCGTTCCACCACGTTGCGGCGGATCACGTTCTTCCCCGGCTCACGGACCAACTCCATGGCTGCGGCGTTGAGCAGCACACAACTGCCCGACGGGCCGGTCACCGTCACCGTGGCCGCCCGGTTGTTGTCCAGATTGGTCACCCGCAGCCGGGTACCCACCGGGAACCGGTCGCTGGTCGCCGCCGGTGCACCGCCCTCCGCCGAGAAGGTGACCGAGCCCGAGCAGGCGGACTGCCCCATCGGGGCGGTGCCGGCGAACCCGAAGCCAGTCCCCACCGCCACTCCCGCCGCGGCGAGCACCGCCACGGTCGCCGCCAGCACGTGCTTGCGCTGCACCCTCATCGCCGTCACTCCCGTCCTCGGTGTGTCCTTCACCGCCTGGTACGGACGGGAGCGCCCTACCGTTCAGTCGGCACGGGCACCGATCCCCGAAACGGCCAGGTTCGCCGGCCGTTTCCACCCTCGGGGACCCGGTGGTTGGCGATCAGGGGTGAGCTGCGTCACGATGGGGGCCGAGGAGGTCGCCCGATGGCTGACCCGTGGCTCGCCCTGGAGTTCGGCGTCGATCCGGCAGAGCGGATCGCGCAGGTCGGCGCCGCCCACGAGGCGTTCCTCACCGCCGGCGCCGCGCCGCACCGGGTGCGGGAGGTGGTACGCCGCTCGTGGGAACGCTCGGCGCGACTCGACCCGGAGGCCACCCCACCGGTCGACCTGGTCGACGACGCGCTGGCCGCCTACCGGGCCGCCCACCCGCTGGCCCGAGTGCTGCCACTCTTCCGGGACCTGCTCGGCGGCATCGCCCAGGACGGCGCGCACCTGATGGCGGTGTGCGACGCGTACGGGCGGCTGCTCTGGGTGGAGGGACATCCGGGGGTGCTCCGGCACGCCGAGCGGATGAACTTCGTGCCCGGCGCCCGCTGGGACGAGACGCACGCCGGGACCAACGCCCCCGGCACCGCGCTGGCCGTCGACCACAGCGTGCAGATCTTCGCCACCGAGCACTTCAGCCGGCCGGTGCAGCGCTGGACCTGCGCCGCCGCGCCGATCCACGACCCGGTCACCGGGCGGCTGCTCGGCGCGGTCGACATCACCGGCGGCGACCACCTGGCCAACCCGCACAGCCTGGCGCTGGTCCGGGCCACCGCCCGGGCCGCCGAGGCACAGCTGGCCGCCGACCGTCCGGTGGAGCCCGGCGTCGCCATCGTGACCGCACTCGGCCGGGACGAAGCGGAGCTGCGGGTCGACGGACGGCGCATCCGGCTCGGCCGGCGGCACAGCGAGCTGCTGGTACTGCTGCTCCACCACCCCGAGGGGCGCACCGGCGAACAGCTCGGCCTCGACCTGTACGGCGACGACCGGCTGCACCCGGTGACCCTGCGCGCTGAGCTGTCCCGGCTGCGCCGGGTGCTCGGCCCCGAACTGCTCGATTCGCGCCCGTACCGGCTGCGCGGCACCGTCCGGGCCGACTTCACCACCGTCGCCAACCGGCTGGAGCAGGGCGATCCGGCGGGCGCGCTCGACGCGTACCCCGGGCCGTTGCTGCCCGGCTCGGACGCACCGGGAGTGACCCGACTGCGCCGGCTGATCGACGGCCAGCTCCGCGCGGCCGTGCTGGCCGCCACGGACCCGTCGCTGCTCGCGGCCTGGACCGCGACGCCCGCCGGCGCCGACGACCTGACCGCCTGGCAGGCCCTGGCGCGGGCGTTGCCGGTGGGCGCGCCGCGCCGGCCGCTCGCCCTCGCCCGCATCGACCAGCTCGCCGGGGAGTACGACCTACCGCGCGCAACGTGGCTGCAACGTTCCTGAAACTAACGTCGCCGTCGGCACACCCGCACAACGACGGCGGAGGTAACCATGACGCGCTACGACGCGCCCACCCACTGGCAGTCCCGTTACGACCACTTCATCGGCGGCGAGTACGTCAAGCCGCACGGCGGCGCCTACTTCGAGAACCCCACCCCGGTCACCGGGCAGACCTTCACCGAGGTGGCCCGAGGCACCGCCCCGGACGTGGAGAAGGCCCTGGACGCCGCGCACGGCGCGGCCGACGCCTGGGGCCGCACCTCGGTGGCCGAGCGGGCGCTGATCCTCAACCGGATCGCCGACCGGATGCAGGAAAACCTGGAATCGCTGGCCATCGCCGAGAGCTGGGAGAACGGCAAGCCGGTCCGGGAGACGCTGGCGGCCGACATCCCGCTCGCCATCGACCACTTCCGCTACTTCGCCGGGGCCATCCGGGCCCAGGAGGGCTCGCTCGGCGAGCTCGACGACGACACCGTGGCGTACCACTTCCACGAGCCGCTCGGCGTGGTCGGGCAGATCATCCCGTGGAACTTCCCGATCCTGATGGCGACCTGGAAGCTGGCACCCGCGCTGGCCGCCGGCAACGCCGTGGTGCTCAAGCCGGCCGAGCAGACCCCGGCGTCCATCCACTACTGGCTGTCGCTGGTGGCGGACCTGCTGCCGCCGGGCGTGCTCAACATCGTCAACGGCTTCGGCGTGGAGGCCGGCAAGCCGCTGGCGTCCTCGTCCCGGGTGGCCAAGGTGGCGTTCACCGGCGAGACCACCACCGGGCGGCTGATCATGCAGTACGCCAGTGAGAACATCAAGCCGGTCACCCTGGAACTGGGTGGCAAGAGCCCGAACATCTTCTTCGACGACGTCAGCGCGTCCCGCGACGACTTCTTCGACAAGGCGCTCGAAGGCTTCACCATGTTCGCGCTCAACCAGGGTGAGGTCTGCACCTGCCCGTCGCGGGCGCTGATCCAGCAGGGCCACTACAGCGACTTCCTCGCCGCGGCCGTCGAGCGCACGCAGGCGATCGTCGCCGGGCACCCGCTGGACACCGACACGATGATCGGGGCGCAGGCATCCAACGACCAGTTGGAGAAGATCCTGTCCTACCTGGACATCGGTCGGCAGGAGGGTGCCAAGGTGCTCACCGGCGGGTCGCGCGCGGACCTGGGCGGCGAGTTGTCCGGTGGGTACTACGTCGAGCCGACCATCTTCGAGGGCGACAACTCGATGCGGATCTTCCAGGAGGAGATCTTCGGCCCGGTGGTCTCGGTGACCTCCTTCGCCGACCTCGACGACGCCGTCAAGACCGCCAACGACACCCTGTACGGGCTGGGCGCGGGCGTCTGGACCCGGGACATGAACACCGCGTACCGGGCCGGGCGGGCCATCCAGGCCGGCCGGGTGTGGACCAACTGCTACCACGCGTACCCGGCGCACGCCGCGTTCGGCGGGTACAAGCAGTCCGGCATCGGCCGGGAGAACCACAAGATGATGCTGGAGCACTACCAGCAGACCAAGAACCTGCTGGTCAGCTACTCCACCCAGAAGCTCGGCTTTTTCTGATGAACCTCGTCTCCGTGACTCCCGCAGCGGCCGACCTGATCCGGTCGCTGCGGGAGCGGCACGGACCGCTGATGTTCCACCAGTCCGGCGGCTGCTGCGACGGTAGCGCCCCGATGTGCTACCCGGCGGGCGAGTTCCGCACCGGCTCGTCCGACGTGCTGCTCGCCTCGCTCGCGGTCGACGGAGTGTCCGAGCCGGTCGAGTTCTGGATGTCGAAGTCCCAATGGGAGCTGTGGAAGCACACCCGGCTGACCGTCGACGTTGTCCCCGGCCGAGGCAGTGGCTTCTCCCTGGAGGCCCCCGACGGCCTCCGCTTCCTCATCCGCTCCCACCTAGCCGCCTGACGCCGACGCCGGCACGGCTGGGGCGTGGGCGCCGGGGGCACTCGGGCTGGAGAGCGTGATACCTCTGAGGCATAAATATGACTCAGAGGTATCACGCTCTAAACCCAGTCATCCACCCCGCGGGTGACGTGACCGCCGCGCGGGATTAGTCGCAGCCGTAGCCGTCGTTGTCGCGGTCCAGGTCGTAGATGTCGGTGCCAATGACCTTGACAGTGCCACGGACGTAGGCGGGGCCGTTGCCACTGCCGGGCAAACAGTCGACGTCACTGGCGATCGGGACGCAGGGGCTGTAGTTCGGGTCGCAATTCGCCTGCGGCTTCTTGGTGCCGACGGCGACGACCTCGGTCACCGGCTGCTTCGTCACGACGGTCTTGACCAGCTTCTTGCTCGTCTGCACCCCGTCCGTGGTGGTCACCTGATAGGTCAGCGTCTTTACGCCGTCCACACCGTTGGTCCGGACCACCCGCTTGCCCTCGGCCAGGGACGAGTCCTTCACGGTGCGAACACGTCAGCGGGCGTCGAGGAGGGGTTGGTTCGGGTTCCATGGTGGACCACCGGCGGCATCGCGGCGACGGCGGGCGATTGCCGAGAGCGCCTCCAGGACCACCCGGTTCCCCAGGTACGCGGTGATGTCGGCGTGGTCGTACGGCGGGGCGACCTCGACCACGTCCACCCCGACCACGGGCAGCTCGTAACAGACCCGGCGGACGGCGTCGAGCAACTGCCGGGAGGTCAGGCCGCCTGGTTCCGGGGTGCCGGTGCCGGGTGCCATCCCGGGGTCGACCACGTCCACGTCGACGGAGAGGAACACTCCCTCGCACTCGTCGACGACGATCGTGAACGCCTCGGTGAGGCACGTGTCGAGTCCGCGGGCGACCAGCTCGGTCATCTCGTACGACCGCATCCGCTGCTCAGCCATCCAGGACAGGACGTCCGGGCCCGGCCAGTAGCCGCGCAGCCCGATCTGGAGGAAGCGGTCTCCGCGTACCGCGCCGGACTCGATGAGCCGGCGCATCGGCTGGCCGTGCCCGTGCAGCGAGCCGAACTCGATCTCGCCGGTGTCGGCGTGCGCGTCGAAGTGCACCAGCGACACCCGGCCGTGCCCGTGCTGCCGGGCCACGCCGGTGGCGTCGGGCAGCGCGATGGAGTGGTCTCCACCGAGCACCACCGGGATGGCACCGGCGGATGAGGCGGCGTACACCGCTGCTTCCAGGGCGGCCAGCGAGCGTTCGATGTCGCCGGAGAACATCTCGACATCGCCGGCGTCGTACACCCGCAGGTCGCGGAGCGCGTCGACGCGCAGCGCGAGCGACGGGCGGGAGCCATCGTGGGCCAGATAGCACGCCTGGCGGATCGCCGATGGCCCGAACCGGGTGCCGGGCCGGTGCGAGGTGCCACCGTCGAAGGGGGCCCCGATGATCACCACGTCGGCGTCGGCGTACGACGCGGAGTCGTCGAGCGTGCACCGGTCCACCCCGAGGAAGGTGACGTCCGGCCCGTACATGGCCCCGTAGCGGCTCATCGCTCCTCCATTCCCCACGGCGATCCGTAGGCGGTAAGCAGGTCGAGGAAGGGCATCGGGGGCAGCGCCTCCGGGCCGAGTACGCCGACGCCGGACCAGACTCCGGTGGCGAGCAGCTCCAGCGCGACCACCGGGTTGACCGCGGTCTGCCAGACCACCGCCTGGTGGCCGTACTCCCGCATCGACCACTCGTTGTCGACCACGTGGTACAGGTAGACCTCCCGGGGCTGCCCGTCGGGGCCGAGACCGCGCACCCAGGTGCCGGCGCAGGTCTTGCCGCGCATCCGCTCGCCGAGGGTGGCCGGGTCGGGCAGACAGGCCGCGACCACGTCGCGCGGGGACACCTCGACGCCGCGCACCCGGACCGGGGAAGCAGCGTCCAGGCCGAGTTTGTGCAGCGTCTTGAGCACCTCGATGAACTCGTCGCCGAGGCCGTACTTGAAGGTGACCCGGCGGGCCTTGACCCAGCGCGGGATGAGCAGCACCTCCTCGTGCTCGACGTTGACGCACTCGACCGGCCCGATCCCCTCGGGGAAGTGGAAGACCTCCGGCTCGGAGAACGGCTCGGTCGTGTACCAGCCCCGATCCTTCTCCCAGACCACCGGCGGGTTGAGGCACTCCTCGATGGTGGTCCAGATGGAGAACGAGGGCGCGAAGTCGTAGCCGTCGACGGTGAGGTTCGCGCCGTCCCGGACGCCGATCTCGTCGATCTCGCTGAACAACTCGTCGGCGGCGTACCGGGCGAACACGTCGGACAGGCCGGGTTCGACGCCGATGCCGCAGAGCGCCAGCCGACCGGCCGTGGACCAGGCATCGGACACCGCGAACTGCTCGTCGCCGAGCATCACCCCGGTCTCGGCGTACGGGCGGGACGGGTGCGGGTGCGACAGCGACATCGCCATGTCGAGGTAGTCCGCACCGGCCGCGAACGCACCGTCGAAGATCGGCATGACGAAGCGCGGGTCGACGGCGTTGAGTACGTGGGTGATCCGGTGCTCCCGGCAGAGCGCGGCGACCGCGTCGGCCGACGAGGCGTCCACCTGGGCGGCGACGAAGCGGTCACCGTGCCCGGCGATCGCCCGCTCGGCGCGGCCCGGGTCGTGGTCGGCGACCACCATGGTCTCGAAGTAGGAGCGTCGGGCGGCGATGGCTACGGCGGCGGAGCCGACGCCACCGGCGCCGACGAGGAGGACACGCATCAGGAATCAAACCCCAAACCGAGACGATCGAGAGTACGGAGCCAGAGGTCGCGACGGCCGTCGCGCGCGTCAGCACGGGCCATTGACCAGCGGGTGAGGTTGATGCCGATCGCGCGGACGGGTTCCGGCGGGAACGGCAGTGGCTTGCTGCGGACCAGGTCGAGCCGGGTCAGCGGGGTGTCCCCGCCGGCCAGCAGGTCGAGCAGTACCCGGGCTCCGAAGCGGGTGGCCCCCACGCCGAGACCGGTGTAGCCGGCCGCGTACGCCAGCCGGCCGCCGTACGCGGTGCCGAAGAACGGGCAGAACCGGGTGCAGGTGTCGATGACGCCGCCCCAGCGGTGGCTGAAGCGCACGTCGGCGAGCTGCGGGAAGGTGGTGAAGAAGTGCGCGGCGAGGGCGGCGAAGGTGGCCGGGCGCTGTTCCAGCTCCGGCGCTACCCGGTTGCCGTAGTGGTAGACCGCGTCGTAGCCGCCGAAGAGGATCCGCCCGTCGGCGGTGATCCGGTAGTAGTGGAACTGGTTGCCGGTGTCGGCCAGCCCCTGCCGGTTGCGCCAGCCGATCGCGTCCCGCTGGGCCGGGGTGAGCGGTTCGGTCATCAGCACGTGGTCGTAGACCGGCACCAGGTACGCCCGCAGCCGGCGCAGCAGCGGCGGGAAGGCGTTGGTGGCCAGCACGATTCGTCGGGCCCGCACCGACCCGGGCCGACCTGCGGCCGGCGCACCGGCCATGCCGGCGTCGGCGGGATCGGTGCCGAGGGTGCTGGCGTACAGCGCGGCACCGTCGGCGCGTAGCCCGGTGACCCGGGTGTGCTCGTGCACCCGCACGCCGAGGTCGAGGCAGGCGCGGCGCAGCCCCCACGCCAGCTTCGCCGGGTCCAGCATGGCCACCCGGTCGGCGTCGAACATCCCACCCAGGTACGTCGGTGAGTTGACTTCGGCGCGCACCTCGTCGCGGTCCAGCAGCCGCACGTGGTGGCCGTACCGCTGGGCCAGCTCCGCGTCGGCGGCCAGCCCGGCCACCTGGTACGGCGCGACGGCGACTGCCAGCTCGCCGGTGCGCTCGAAGTCGCAGTCGATGCCG
Source organism: Micromonospora sp. NBC_00858 (assembly GCF_045207365.1). Taxonomy (NCBI): domain Bacteria; kingdom Bacillati; phylum Actinomycetota; class Actinomycetes; order Micromonosporales; family Micromonosporaceae; genus Micromonospora; species Micromonospora sp. NBC_00858. The sequence continues at coordinate 5,304,595 of NZ_CP108828.1, forward strand.
AAATCGGCGACGGTGGCGGCGATGGCGTCCAGGTTCTCCCGGCCGAGTCGTTCCAGCTCGCCGATCTCACCGGGGAACCGGTCGACGCCGTTGGCCAGCCCGTGGGTGAGCGAGGCCGCGCAGAACCCGCCGTTGCGCCCAGACGCGGCCCAGCCGCAGGTACCGGCGTCGAGCAGCAGCACGTCGCGGTCGGGGTCGGCCTGCTTGGCCAGCAGGGCGGCCCAGAGCCCGCTGTACCCGCCACCGATCACCAACAGGTCGGCGTCCTGCGGGCCGGCGAGCGGCGGAAGCGGGTCGGGGCGGTCCGGGCGGTCGAGCCAGTACGGCACGGGCGCCGCGTCGGCCAGCGCCCGGCCGGTATGCGGCAGGGTCATGACGACCGGCGCGTCTGACGGCCCGATGCCGTGCCGGCCAGCAGGTTGGCACGGCGGGATCGCCGGCCGCGCAGCGAGCTGAGCCCGACCAGCAGCAGCGCGATCGCGAACATCGCGGTGCCGATGACGTTGACCTGCGGCGGGATGCCCCGCTGGGCGGCACCCCAGACGTACATCGGGAACGTGACGGTGGTGCCGGCGTTGAAGTTCGTGATGATGAAGTCGTCGAAGCTCAGCGAGAAGGCCAGCAGCGCGGCGGCCACGATGCCGGGCAGCACCAGCGGCAGGGTGATCCGCCGGAAGGTCTGCCACTCGCTGGCGTAGAGGTCCATGGCGGCCTCCTCCAGCCGCCGGTCCATCCCGGCCAGCCGCGCCTTGACCGTGACCACCACGAACGAGACGCAGAACATCACGTGCGCGATGACGATGGTCCAGAAGCCCTGCGGCACCCCGGCGGAGACGAAGAGGGCCAGCAGCGAGGTGCCCATCACCAGCTCCGGGGTGGCCATCGGCAGGAAGATCAGCACGTTGATGCCGGACCGGCCGCGGAAGCGGTGCCGGACCAGCGCGAACGCCATCAGGGTGCCGAGCACGGTGGCGACCACGGTGGCGATGAAGCCGATCTGCACGCTCCGGACGACCGCGTCGCACATGTCGGAGGTGGCGCACGGCTGACGCCAGTTGTCCAGGGTGAACTCGTTGAAGTCGTACGACAGCCGGCTCGACGGCCGGTTGAACGACAGCCCGGCCACCACCAGGATCGGCAGCGCCAGGTAGCCGAGCACCAGCAGCGCCACGATCATCACCCAGCGGTCGGCCAGCCAGCGGGACACTCTCATCAGAGAACCTCCTCCGTGCCGGCCTTGCGCAGGTAGCCGAAGACCACCGCGAGGATCGCCGCCATCAGCAGGAACGACAGCGCCGCGCCCTGCGGGTAGTCCAGCCGGACCAGGAACGCCGAGTCGATGACGTTGCCGATCATGTACTCGTTCGGGGTGCCGAGCAGCTCGGCGTTGATGTAGTCACCGCTGGCCGGAATGAAGAACAGCAGCGTGCCGGCGATCAGGCCGGGCATGGACAGCGGCAGGGTCACCCGGCGGAACGCCTGTACCGGGCTGGCGTACAGGTCACTGGCCGCCTCCAGCAGCCGGTAGTCCAGCCGTTCCAGGCTCGCGTACAGCGGCAGCACCAGGAACGGCAGGAAGTTGTACGTCAGGCCGAGCACCACGGCGAACGGGGTGGCCAGCAGCCGGCCGTCCGGGGCGAGCAGGTGCACGTCGCGCAGCAGGCCGACCAGCGCGCCGTTGTCCGACAGGATGGTCTTCCAGGCCAGCGTGCGGACCAGGAAGCTGGTGAACATCGGCGCTACCACGCAGACGAGCAGCAGGTTCTTCCACCGGCCGGCCTTCTGCGCGATGGCGTACGCCAGTGGGTAGCCGAGCAGCAGCGCCAGCACCAGGGCCAGACCGGCGTAGCCGAACGAGCGGAGGAACTGCGGCCAGTACGCCTGCAACACGTCCGGGTAGTTGCCGAACGCCCAGGTCATCGCGTACCCGGTGGAGAGCGAGCCGCTGGGGTCGTAGAGGCTGGCCGAGGCGAGCTGCACCAGCGGCACGCCGAAGAAGACCAGCAGCCAGGCCGCGCCGGGCAGCAGCAGCAGGTACGGCAGCAGGCGGTACTTCCCGGACCGGGCGGCCGGCGGCGTGGGCGGCGGCTGCCCCGATCCGGTGGGCACCTGGGCCAGGAGGGTCACGACGACGCACCCACCGGCTCGTCGAGCACCGGGGAGGTCCGATCGGTGTCGGCGGCATCCCGGGGCAGCAGGAACGCGTGCCGCGGGTCCCAGTACGCCACCGCCTCGCTGCCGACCGGAACCTGCGCCACCGCACCGCTGTTGGCCGCGAAGACCGACAGTTCGGTGCCCCAGCCGGTGCGCAGGAGGTACTGCGTGCTGACTCCGACGTAGGAGGCGTCGGTGACCACCCCGGTGACGTGCTGGTGGCCCGCGGGCACCTGGTCGGCGGAGCCGACCAGATGGAGCTTCTCCGGGCGTACCCCCAGGTGGACCGGGCCCTGGTCGGCCCGGGCGCGGCCGGCGGGCACCGAGAAGCGCGCGCCGTGCGCGGTCACCGCGACCTCGCCGCCGCCGGTGCCGGCGGCTTCGCCGGCGAGCAGGTTGGACTGGCCGAGGAAGTTCGCCACGAAGGCGGTTGCCGGGAACTCGTAGATGTCGGCCGGGGTGCCGAGCTGCTCGATCCGGCCGGCGTTCATCACCGCGACCGTGTCGGCCATGGTCATGGCCTCCTCCTGGTCGTGCGTGACGTGCACGAAGGTGATGCCCACCTCGGTCTGGATCCGCTTCAGCTCGATCTGCATCTGCCGACGCAGCTTCAGGTCGAGCGCGCCGAGCGGCTCGTCCAGCAGCAGTACCTGCGGCTGGTTGATCAGCGCACGGGCCAGCGCGACCCGTTGCTGCTGGCCGCCGGAGAGCTGGGCCGGGCGACGGTTGCCGTAGTCGTCGAGCTGCACCAGCGACAGCATCCGCATGACCTCGTCGTCGACCGAGCGGATGCCACGCCGACGCAGCCCGAAGGCCACGTTCTCGAAGATGTTCAGGTGCGGGAAGAGCGCGTAGCTCTGGAAGACGGTGTTGACCGGGCGCTTGTACGGCCGCAGCCGGGCGATGTCCCGGTCGCCGAGCAGCACCTGGCCGCTGGTCGGCTCCTCCAGACCGGCGATCATCCGCAGCGTGGTGGTCTTGCCGCAGCCGGACGCGCCGAGCAGGGCGAAGAACGAGCCCTGCGGAACGGTCAGGCTGAGGTCGTCGACCGCGGTGAAGATGCCGAACCGCTTGGTGAGGTTGGCCAGGCGCAGGTCGCCGGCGGGTGTCTCGCGCGCCATCCCCGTCACGCTCCGATGACCTGCTGGAACTTGCCCTCGAACTCCTTCTCCTGCTTCTCGTCCAGGGCCATGAACACCTTGGACTTCGACAGCAGCGCCTCGTCGGGGAAGATCAGCGGGTTGGCGGCCAGCTCCGGGTCGATCTTCTCCATCTCGGCCTGGGCGCCCTTGACGGGGCAGATGTAGTTGACGTACGCGGCGAGCGTCGCGGCGGCGGCCGGCTCGTAGTAGTAGTTGATCAGCGCCTCGGCGTTGCCCTTGTGGGTGGCCTTGTTGGGGACCATCATGTTGTCGCTGAACAGCATCACGCCGGAGTCGGGTGCGACGAACTGCACCTTCTCGTTCTCGCTGGAGAGCTGGATGACGTCGCCGGACCAGCCGATGCATGCGGCGATGTCGCCCTTTGCCAGGTCGGGTGCGTAGTCGTTGCCGGTGAACTTGCGAATCTGCCCCGAGTCGACGGCCTTCTTGAGCTTGTTGAGCGCGTCGTCGAACTGGGCCGTGGTGAAGTTGGCCGGGTCGTGCCCGTTGGACTGCATCAGCAGGCCCATGGTGTCGCGCATCTCGCTGAGCGCCGTCACCTTGCCCTTGAGATCGGGGCGGGTGAGCAGCTCGTCCACAGTGCGCAGCTCCTTGGTGACACTGCCGTTGTACGCCAACCCGGCGAGGCCGGACTGCCACGGGATGGAGATCCGGTTCTCAGTGTCGAAGGAACGGTTGAGCAGCGACGGAAGCAGGTTGGCCTGGACGTTCGGGATCTTCGCCGGGTCGAGCTTCTGGATCCAGCCGAGCCGGATCATCCGGGCCGCCATCCAGTCGGTCAGCACGATGATGTCCCGGTCGGTGCTCTGGCAGGCCGCGAGTTGGTTCTGCACCTTGCCGAAGAACTCGTTGTTGTCGTTGATGTCCTCGGTGTACGTGACCTGGATGCCGCTCTTGGTGATGAACCCGTCCAGGCTGGGCCGCTTGGACTCGTCCTTCTCGTCCACGTCCATGTACTGCGGCCAGTTGGAGAAGGCAAGCTTCTTCTCGGTGCCGGAGAGGTCCTCGCTGACGCAGCCGGCCTCGGTCTGCTGGGCACCCTTGGTGCCGCAGCCGGCGAGGCTGCCGCCAGCGGCGAGCAACGCAGCCGAACCGAGAGTGCCGGTGAGCAGTCCACGCCGGGTGAGGGGCCGGAGGGGAGTACGCATGACGACTCCTAGGGGGTCATCGTCGGCGGGCGGGACGGGGGTGGCGCGCCGGCGGGAGGTCAGGTGCCAGGGACGACTGATCCTGACATGAGGTGACCTCCCTTACAAGGGATTCCGTTGCGGGAATAGCGATGCACGACGAAATACGCCAGACTGCGCGGGGACACACGCGCGACATCACGATTCGGGACATGGGGAACGGACGATGACGAACCGACAGCATGAGAACGGCACCGGCGGGCGACGGGTAGCTGTCCGTGAAGGTGCCAATCACGCTCTGCTGGACGACGTGGCCAAACAGATCATCGAACAGCTCCAGGAGGACGGCCGCCGGCCGTACGCCACCATCGGCAAGGCGGTCGGGCTCTCCGAGGCGGCGGTCCGCCAGCGGGTGCAGCGGCTGCTCGACTCCGGCGTGATGCAGATCGTCGCGGTGACCGATCCACTCCAGCTCGGCTTCCCCCGGCAGGCGATGATCGGCCTGCGTACCGACGGCGACCTGGAGGCGGTGGCCGACCGGCTGGCCGAACTGGTGGAGGTCGACTACGTGGTGATCACCGCCGGGTCGTTCGACCTGCTCACCGAGGTGGTCTGCCGCAACGACGACCACCTGCTGGAGATCCTGCAACGGCTGCGCGCGGTGCCCGGGGTGCTCTCCACCGAGGCGTTCGTCTACCTCAAGCTGCGCAAGCAGACCTACACCTGGGGTACGGCCTGACGCATGCCCTTGATCCACTCGACATCCCCGATATCGCGGTATCAACCCTGCCCTGACACCGCAGTTTTGGCGATATGGAGTGGATCAGTGGGTCGGCTGGCGAAGAGCGTCGACGAAGGACGCCCAGGCGGCCGGAGCGAAGGTCAGGGTGCCGCCGTCGCGGTCCTTGCTGTCCCGGACCAGCACCCGGCCGGGCAGATTGTCGGCCACCTCAACGCAGTCGCCGCCGTTGTTGCTGCTGCGAGTCGCGGTACGCCAGCGGGCGTCGGTCATGTCCATGTCTTGGCCACTTCCCTGATCAGCTCGATCGACCGGCGTTGGGGGAACGCCTCGCCGGTGACGCTCTCCCACCTGCGTCCAAGGCTAGCGACGTCGATGGGATCGGTCACGACCTGACCGCGTAGCTGGTTGTCGAGATACGCCAATTCCGTCCCGTCGGGCAGCCGGCCCAGAACGAAGGGACCGGCCAGACCGGTGTGCCACGGACTGTCGGCCGGAATCACCCGGACCTGCACGTGCTCCCAGTCGGCCACCGCCGCGAGGTGCGCCAGTTGTCCGGCCATCACCGACCCGTCGCCGACCGGCCGGCGAAGCACCACCTCGTCGATCACCGCGACGAGTTGCGGTGGGTGGTCCGCGGCGAGGACGGACTGACGCTCGATCCGGCTCGTCACGATCTGGTCCACCTCGGCCGGCGCGACCAGCCCGCCGGTGCCCAGCACCGCGCGGGCGTACCCCTCGGTCTGTAGTAGGCCCGGCACCAGCAGCGGCTGATAGGACCGGATCGAGGTGGCGTCCTGTTCGAGTTCGGCCCAGGGGCGAAACCACGGCAGGTCGCGGCGGCGGAACGGCTCGGGCCAGAGGTCGGCGGCATCCCGGCGCAGCACCTCCGCAACCGCGACCCGGGTACGCGGGTGTGGAATGCGCCCCGCGGCGAGCCACCGCGCCGCCGACTTCGGATGGACGTCGACCTTCTCGGCCAGCGACTCGACCGTCTCGCCCGCCTCGGCCATCGCCACCCGCAACGCCTCGTTCGCCACCGGATCCTCCTGCCAGCCAGGTGCACACTGCGGCGCACAGTAGCCACGCTCCGTGTCCGTGTCCGCCGACTACCGGCGTGTTGCGGTGGACGTGTTGGCGCGCATCCAAGACGCTCCGCAACAGCCCCGAAGGTGCTCTGCCACCGTCCCGCGCGCGCCCACGCCCCCGCGCCACGCCGACCCGCCGGGTTGATCCACTCGACATCCCCGATATCGCGCTATCAACCTCGTCCCAAGCCCCCACATCGGCGATATGGAGTGGATCAACCCGCTGCCAACGCCCGGCGGCAGGCGGGTCAGCCGTCGACGGGCGGCGGCGGGGCGCGGGGCGGCGCGGGGCGCGGGGCGGCGCGGGGCGTGGGGCGGCGCGGGGCGCGGGGCGGCGCGGGGCGCGGGGCGGCGCGGGGCGGGGAGGCGGCGGGCGGGTGCCCATATTTGGGGCAGCTCGACAGCGGGGCGCGACCACACCCGCCGGGTCACAGGGCAGGCACCCGCCGACCAGGCCGGCCGCCCGTGATACGAATTCCGTTGCGCATACAGTAACCCCTCGCTGAATCCGTTGCGCTCGGGCCAGTGCGCCACCGATACCACTTGCCTCGGAGCACAAGACTGTGCGATAACCGTTGGCAGAGCGGCCGGCGTCACCCCTTGGACCGGCCCGACGAACCGATGGGGCTGACATGGCCAACGCCACCGACCACCTGTGGATGCACTTCACCCGGATGGCGAGCTACTCCGCCGGCGAGGTGCCGACCATCGTGCGCGGCGAGGGCGCATACGTGTGGGACGCCCAGGGTCGCCGCTATCTGGACGGGCTCGCCGGGCTCTTCGTCGTCAACGCCGGCCACGGCCGCACCGAGCTGGCCGAGGCGGCCGCGAAGCAGGCCGGTGAGCTGGCGTACTTCCCGCTCTGGTCGTACGCCCACCCGAAGGCCGTCGAGCTGGCCGAGAAGATCGCCACGCTCGCCCCCGGCGACCTGAACCGGGTCTTCTTCACCACCGGCGGCTCCGAGGCCGTCGAGGCCGCGTGGAAGCTGGCCCGGGCCTACTTCAAGCGCACCGGCCAGCCCAACAAGTACAAGGTGATCAGTCGGTACATCGCCTACCACGGCACCTCGATGGGCGCGCTGTCGATCACCGGCCTGCCCGGCATCAAGAGCGACTTCGAGCCGCTGGTGCCCGGCGCGATCAAGGTGCCGAACACCAACTTCTACCGCGCCCCGGAGCACGGCGACTCGCCCGAGGCATTCGGCCGCTGGGCCGCCGACGAGATCGGCCGGGCCATCGAGCGGGAGGGGCCGGACACTGTCGCCGCGGTCTTCCTGGAGCCGGTGCAGAACTCCGGCGGCTGCTTCCCACCCCCGCCCGGCTACTTCGAGCGGGTCCGGGAGATCTGCGACGCGTACGACGTGCTGCTCGTCTCCGACGAGGTGATCTGCTCCTGGGGGCGGCTCGGCGAATACTTCGGCGCCGTGCGGTACGGCTACCAGCCGGACATCATCACCACTGCCAAGGGCATCACCTCCGGGTACGCCCCGCTCGGCGCGATGATCGCCAGCGACCGGTTGATGGAGCCGTTCCTCACCGAGACCGGGATGTTCGCCCACGGGGTGACCTTCGGTGGCCACCCGGTGTCCTGCGCGGTGGCCCTGGCCAACCTGGAGGTCTTCGCCCGCGAGGACCTGATCGGGCACGTACGGGCCAACGAGGACGCCTTCCGATCCACCCTGGAGAAGCTGTACGACCTGCCGATCGTTGGCGACGTTCGCGGCGACGGCTACTTCTACGGCATCGAACTGGTCAAGGACAAGACGACCCGGGAGACCTTCGACGAGGCCGAGTCGGAGCGGCTGCTGCGCGGCTTCCTGTCCACGGCACTGTTCCAGGCCGGGCTCTACTGCCGGGCCGACGACCGGGGCGACCCCGTCGTGCAGCTCGCCCCGCCGCTGATCGCCGAGCAGCAGCACTTCGACGAGATCGAGCAGATCCTGCGCACGGTGCTCACCGAGGCATGGGCACGACTCTGACCGGCGATCCGGCCGGGATGCCCCGCTATCGGGAGCTGTCGCACTGGCTGTCCACCGTGGACGACCCGCTGACCCCACGACCGGCGCTGCCCGGCGACACGGACGCCGACGTGGTGATCGTGGGCGCCGGCTACACCGGGCTGTGGACGGCGTACCACCTGGCCCGGGCCGAGCCTGGGCTCCGGATCATCGTGCTGGAGAAGGAGATCGCCGGGTACGGGGCGTCCGGTCGCAACGGCGGCTGGTGCTCGGCGCTCTTCCCCACCTCCCTGACCGGGCTGGCCCGCCGGCACGGACGGGACGCGGCGGTCGCCATGCAGCAGGCCCTGCACAAAACGGTCCGCGAGGTGGGTCGGGTGGTCGCGGCGGAGGGCATCGACTGCGACTGGGCAGACGGCGGCACGATCACCCTGGCCCGCACCGGCCCGCAACTCGTCCGTGCGCGGGCCGCCGTGGACGAGGCCCGCGAGTTCGGTTTCGGCGCGGAGCACCTGGCGCTGCTCGACGCCGGCGAGGCCGCCGCCCGCTGCGCCGCCGAGGGGGTACGCGGTGGGACGTACACCCCGCACTGCGCGACCGTGCACCCGGCGAAGCTGGTCCGTGGCCTGGCCCGGGTGGTGGAACGACTCGGGGTGACCATCCACGAGCACACCCCGGTCACCGCGATCCGGGCCGGCGCGGCGGTCACCGCCGCCGGCACGGTACGGGCGCCGGTGGTGGTCCGGGCGACCGAGGGGTACACGCCCACGCTGCCCGGTCAGCGGCGGGCCGTGGCGCCGGTGTACTCGCTGATGGTGGCCACCGAACCGCTGCCGACGGAGACCTGGGCACGGATCGGGCTGGCCCAGCGCGAGACGTTCTCCGACCACCGACACGTGATCATCTACGGCCAGCGCACCGCCGACGGTCGGCTGGCGTTCGGCGGGCGCGGTGCTCCGTACCATTTCGGGTCCCGGGTCTCCCCCGACTACGACCGGGAGCCACGGGTCTTCGCCGCGCTACGACGGACGCTCGGGGAGCTCTTCCCGGTGCTCGGCCTGGACGTGCCGGTGACGCACACCTGGGGCGGGCCGCTCGGGGTGGCCCGGGACTGGGCCGCCTCGGTCGGCTTCGACCGGGCCAGCGGCCTGGCCTGGGCGGGCGGCTACGTCGGGGACGGGGTGGGCTCCAGCAACCTCGCCGGCCGCACCCTGGCGGACCTGATCCGTGGCGAACGCACCGAGCTGACCACCCTGCCCTGGGTCAACCACCGCTCCCCCCGCTGGGAGCCGGAACCCCTGCGTTGGCTGGCGGTCAACGCCGGCCTACGACTCATGACCAGCGCCGACGCAGCGGAATCCCGCACCAACCGCCCGTCCCGCCGAGCAACGACCTTCTCCCGCCTCCTAGGCAACTAACCGCGCCCCCGCACGCCGTCTCTCCCCTGTTGATCAAGAGGTTTCAGTCACCGAACGGCGCGATTTTGACGCAAACCTCTTGATCACCAGGGCGGAGCGGGCCTGGGGGGTGGGGTGGGGGTGGGGTGGGGGTGGGGTGGGGGTGGGGTGGGGGTTAGTGGTTGGGGGGGATTACGCGGAGGTGGCCTCGGCGGCCGGTTTGGTGGGGGTTTTCGTGGTGCTGGTCGTCCGATGGGGGGCGGGGGGCCGGGCGGGCGGCCTCGCGGACCGCCTCGGCCAGCGCGACCAGGTCGTCGGTGGTGGGCGGCGGCGGCTCGAACTCGCCCTCGTGCCGGACCACGTCCCAGCCCCGCGGCGCGGTCAGGCTGCGGGCGTGCTGCTCACACAGGTCGTACGTGTGCGGCTCGGCGAAGGCCGCCAGCGGACCCACCACCGCTGTCGACTCGTTGTAGACATAGGTCAACGTGGCGACCGCTTGCCGGGGGCAGCCGTTACGGGAGCAGCGCCGTGGTGACCTCACGGCGGCAGGGTATCTCCATTACCGGGTCCGGCGCACCGCTTCGCGTTGCGACACGCCCGTCGTGGTGATCACAATCCGCCGACCGCGTCGCGCCGCGCCACGGGAGCGGCGCTGCCGCTGGCCAGCCCGACGCGGGCGCTACCCTTTGCCTCATGACGAGCCCGGAACACCGCCGCCCCGGCTCCGGCCGGCGCGCTCACCGCGACCGGCATGGACGCGGCCTGCGCGGGCGGCTGGTGCCGGCAACCGTGCCACTGGCGCGGACCAAGGCGGAGGTCTTCGACGACCTGGTCCTGGACACCGTCGAGACGCTGGAGCGCCGCTTCGCCAAGGAGCTGGCCGGCGTCGAGTTCGCGGTCGAGGACGTCCCGCCGGACCTGAACGTCTACGACTCCGACGTGCTGGAGGACGGCGAGGTCCCGCTGGCCCGGCTGCTGCCCGGCCGCCCGGGCCGGCAGGAGGTGCCGCCGCGGATCGTGTTGTACCGGCGACCCCTGGAATTCCGGGCGATGGACCGCGAGGACCTCGCCGACCTCGTGCATGACGTGATCATCGAGCAGGTAGCCAACCTGCTCGGGGTCGACCCCGACGAGTTGGCCTGAGCCGTCCCCGCACGGGCGAGCCGGGCGGCCCCCACCGCCCCGACCCGAAACCGCTCAGGCGACCCGCCGCTTCAACTTGCGCCGCTCCCGCTCCGAGAGCCCACCCCAGATGCCGAACCGCTCGTCGTGACCGAGAGCGTATTCGAGGCATTCGGTCTTGACCTCGCAGCGCGAGCAGATCCGCTTCGCCTCGCGGGTCGAGCCGCCCTTCTCGGGAAAAAACGCCTCGGGGTCGGTCTGCGAGCACAGCGCCCGCTCCTGCCACTCCGGCGCGTTTCCGAGCAGGTCGGCCACCTCAAGCTGGCCGTCCATCAAATGCCTCCTTGTCGCGCACCGGCGTCATCGCCGCTGCAACCCCCCACGCGAAAGGCGTGCTTGTCCGTCCGGTCCCGTTTGTTGCGTTCCGCGCGAACAACCCCATTCAAATTACACGCGTGTAATGCGTGCGCCGTCAAGCCAAACTTGATAATGGAGTCGCCCTCCCGACACACCCGGCCGGACACTCGGACCGTCCAGCCTCGCAACCTGCCCTATCGATTCAGACCCCGGCCGAGTAACGCCCTCTCCGGCGAGTTGCCCGACTTTTCTGCCGTGGCGCTCCCACGACGGCTCGCCACCACGACGCCGCCAGGAACACTGAATGACCCCCTCCACAAAAGCTGATCTTGGTGGGAGACAGGTTAACGCGGCATGGCCCAGACCGCCCGTCGAGCCATGGACACCGCCCGCGCCCCGCCCACAATGTGGACGGGGCGCAGCGGAGAAAATGTGTCGTGGGGTCAGCCGGCCACCCCGAAATCCCTGCTCGGCCACACAAACTCGGCTATCCCTCCACCGTGGACAGAAACCGTCCCGACTCGTACATCATCGTCCCACCAGACGGTATAGATGGCGGCCGGCAGATCGGGGTAGACCGCCGTGTGGAACGACCCGTCCCGCACCCGGCGTTCCCGCACCGCCGAGTGTGTCCGCTGCGCACCGTCCCGGCTGATCTCGATCTCGCGGCCGAGCAGATCCTGACCGGTGTAGACGATGAGGGCTCCGGTCTCGCCGCCCAGTTCGAGGACGACGCTCCCGGTCTCCGACGGCCCGTACGCGTGCTCGTGCATCCGCTGCTCCCCCGCGCCGCTCAGGACGACGCCGACGGGTTGTTGAACCCGTCGTACGGCGTACCCAGGTAGGGGAAGTTCCCGAGGAACGGGGCACTCACGTCGGCGGCGCTCAGCCCCGGGGTGAGCGCGGCGGTCGCCGCGTCCGGACGGAAGGTCCTGTCCACCAGCGGAACGGTCAACCCGGCGATCGCCCGCAGCGCGATGCTCACCACGTCGTCGCCGACCCGTCGCCCGTTCGGGAAGCCGGCCAGGTCACCGCCGAGCACGCCGAACCGGTCCGGCTGCCGGCTGGGCGGGATCGCGGTGTTCAGCCGCAGCATGTCGGCCTGCACATCCCCGGTGGCGTTGGTGAAGCCGTCGATCAGCCCGGCCGGCACGCCGGTGAGCAGGATCGCCACCAGGTCCGCGCGAGCCTTCTTGGCCTTGGTGAGCTTGTCCAGGTTGGGAAAGACGTCCGGGTAGAGCGCCGGCAGCAGCGCCGCCAGCTCGGGTTGCTCGACGAACTGCGCGAACCGCTTGTCCTCCGACGGCGGCAGCGAGTTCCACAGGTCCTTCTTGGACATCGGCACGATGACCTCGTTGAACAGCGGATTCCCGAGCCGGGAGACCTGGGTGAACGGGCCGGTCGCGGTGTCCGCGGCCCCTCTGTCGCCGAGCACCCGGACCTGCCGGCGGGACGCCGACGTCCACACCCCGATCACCGACGCCCGGTCGGCCGCGCCGTACCGGTTGGCGCGCCGGCGCACGCGGCTCAGCGGCATTTGCACGGCGATGCTGTGCACGTTCATCCGGTCGGTGGCGTTGACCGGCTCCCCCTCGGCCTTGAAGATCTTCTTGCCGGCCACGTGCAGTTGCTGGAACGGCCGCAGCGTGCCGAGGTCGAAGATCGCCCCCAGGTCGACGAAGAAGCCGTCCGCGCGCTGCCCGGCGAAGACCCGCTCCCCGGTGGAGAGCGAGTAGGTGGCCTGTCGGACCAGTTCGGCGTACTTCGGAGTGGAGAGCGGGCCGACGTTGCACGGCGGGCAGGGCAACTTGTGCGCCAGCCGATGCTCCCGGCCATCGGCCACCCGGGTCAGGCTGTAGAACTGCCGCCGGTTCCAGTTCTCGCTGTCCAGCGAATCGATCGGGCCGGTGTTGTAAAGAAAACTGTTCGGATTCGTGATCTCGGTGGTGAATTCGAAGCGGTAGGTGACATCCGGACGACCGTCGCCGTCGTTGTCAATATGGATCTCGTAGCGCACGTCGTCACCGAACTCGAAGAAGTTCGGGCCCCCGGAGGGGAGCTGCAACGGCACGTAGTTGGCAATCAGCGTGACCGAGTCGGGCTTGTCGGGGCTGACGAACGCGTACAGGTCGGAGCTGTCGGCGACCGGATCCTTGGCTATTTCCGGGGCCTCGCGGTGGGAAGACATGGCGGACCAACCTCACTGGGCGGGGACAGGGTGGCGGGCGGAGCGTCGGGTCAGCGCCGGGCGGCGCGCCGCAGCCGGTCCGCCAGGCCGCGGTCGCGTACCTCGATCCGGGACTCACCGACGAAGATGTCCATCGTTCCGGAGGCGGCGTCCCGCAGGTGCACGACGATCGGGTCGTCGGCCCGGCCGGCCGCGCCCGGCGCGTTCTGTGCGGCTGACAGGCCCGGCACGGTGAGCGCGGCGGCGCCGAGGGTGGCGCTGGCCGCGGCGGTCAACGTCTGCCGGCGGGTCAGTCGCGGCCAGGGCCGCTTCCGCTGATCACTGGTCATGGGCAACCTTTCGGCGGCGGCGCGAACGCGCCCGGTGAGACGGACGGGTCCCGCGCCGCCTACCGACGCCGCCGGGCCCCAGGGACACCGGCGGCGGTCCTCGCCGCGACCGCCGCCGGCACCGCTTGGTACGGCCGGCGGCGGGAAAAGGTTCGACCTCAGGGCCGGACGTGACCGTACGCGGTCGTGCGCTTGCGCGCCGGGCGACCGGCCGCCGTGGCGATGGCCCGCAACTGCTCCTCGGTCCGCGCCGAGCCGTTGTCCGAGCCGGCCATCCGGGAGATGGTCTCCTCCATCAGCGTGCCGCCCAGGTCGTTGCAGCCGCCCTGGAGCATCGCCACCGTGCCCTCGTCGCCCAGCTTCACCCAGGAGCACTGGATGTTGTCGATCCGGCCGTGCAGCAGCAGCCGGGACATCGCGTGCACCACCCGGTTCTCCCGCCAGGTGGGCCCCGGCCGGGCGATGCCGGCGAGGTAGATCGGGGCGTTGGTGTGCACGAACGGCAGCGCGACGAACTCGGTGAAGCCACCGGTGCGGTCCTGCACACCGGCCAGCACCCGGAAGTGCGCCAGCCACTGCCCGGGATGGTCGACGTGGCCGTACATCATCGTGGAGCTGGACCGGATGCCCAGCTCGTGGGCGGTGCTGACCACGTCGACCCAGGCGGCGGCCGGCAGCTTGCCCTTGGTCAACACCCAGCGCACGTCGTCGTCGAGGATCTCCGCGGCGGTGCCCGGGATGGTGTCCAACCCGGCCTCGCGCAGCTGGGTCAGCCACTCGCGCACCGGCACGCCCGCCTTCGCTGCGGCCGTGACGATCTCCATCGGGGAGAACGCGTGCACGTGCATCTCCGGCACCCGGGCCTTGATCGCGCGCACGATGTCGGCGTACCCGGTGACCGGCATCTTCGGGTCGATGCCGCCCTGGAGGCAGACCTCGCTGGCGCCGGCCGCCCACGCCTCCTCGGCCCGGTCGGCCACCTGGTCGACGGAGAGCCGGTACGCGTCGGCGTCCCGCTCGCGCTGAGCGAAGGCACAGAACCGACACCCGACGTAGCAGACGTTGCTGAAGTTGATGTTGCGGTTGACCACGTACGTGACGTCGTCGCCGACCGCACCCTGACGCGCCTCGTCGGCGAGCCGGCACAGCTGGTCGAGCGCCGGCCCGTCCGCGCCGAACAGGGCCAGCGCGGCATCGGTGTGCCGGGGCTCCAGCAGCGCGGCCGGGTCGTCGGCAGCCAGCCGCAGCCCGGCCCGCAGATCGTGGTCACCGGCGAGGGCGGTCGGCCCGGCGGTCACCTTCGTGGCGACCTCCGCCCAGTCCCCGTAGACGCTGTCGAAGTCGCCACGCCGGTCGTCCGTCCGACCGGTGGTGTCGATGGTGGCGTGCAGGTCGGTCCGCCCGCCGAACACCTCCTCCGGCTCCTGCCACGGGCGGCCCTGCGGCCGGGCCGACTCGACCGCCAACCCGGTCGCCGGATCGGCCAGCGCGCTGACGTGCGGCAACAGCCGCGGGTCGAGCCACGGGTCACCGGCGCGCACGTACTCGGGGTAGATGGTCAACCGCTCGCGCAGGGTGAACCCGGCCAGCTCGGTGTGCCGGGCCAGCTCCTCGATCTGCGGCCAGGGACGCTCCGGGTTGACGTGGTCCGGGGTGAGCGGGGAGACGCCGCCCCAGTCGTCGATGCCGGCCCGCAGCAGCAGGCCGTACTCGCCGGCGATGAGGTTCGGCGGGGCCTGGATCCGGGCCTTCGGGCCGAGCAGCAGCCGGGCCACCGCCACCGTGGCGGCCAGGTCGTGCAGCTCCGCGTCGGGCATGCCGCGCATCGCCGTGTCCGGCTTGGCGCGGAAGTTCTGCACGATCACTTCCTGGAGGTGGCCGTACTCCCGGTGCGCGCGGCGGATCGCGAAGAGTGCGTCCACCCGCTCGGCCGGGGTCTCCCCGATGCCGATCAGGATGCCGGTGGTGAACGGCACCCCGACCCGGCCGGCGTCGTCGAGCACCCGCAGCCGGACCGCCGGCTCCTTGTCCGGCGAGCCGAAGTGCGGGCCGCCCGGCTCGGACCAGAGCCGGGTCGCGGTGGTCTCCAGCATCATGCCCATGCTCGGCGCGACCGGCTTGAGCCGTTGCAGCTCCGACCAGGACAGCACCCCGGGGTTGAGGTGCGGCAGCAGCCCGGTCTCCTCCAGCACCGCGACCGCGCAGGCGCGCAGGTAGTCCAGGGTGGAGTCGTAGCCACGCTCGTCCAGCCAGGTCCGGGCCGCCGGCCAGCGCTCCTCGGGCCGGTCACCGAGGGTGAACAGGGCCTCCTTACAGCCCTGCGCGGCGCCTGCCCGGGCGATGGCCAGCACCTCGTCGCGGTCCAGGAACGGTGCCGGCAGCCGGTGCGGCACGGTGGCGAACGTGCAGTAGTGGCAGCGGTCCCGGCAGAGCCGGGTCAGCGGGATGAAGACCTTCTTGGAGTACGTGACCACGCCGGGCCGGCCGGCGTCGCGCAGCCCCGCGTCGCGGATCCCACCGGCCACCCGGAGCAACTCGTCGAGCGCGTCACCACGGGCGGAGAGCAGCGCGGTCGCCTCGTCGACGTCCAGCGCCCGCCCGGTCGCGGCCCGGCCCAGGGCCCGCCGCACACTCGCCTCGCTCGGACCGGAGTGGGTGCGATCAACCATCCACTCAGCCTAGGCGCTGCGCCCGGCTGCTCCACTGGTCCCAGCCCGCAGGGTGGGAAAGGGCACGCCTCCCGCGTCCGGCCACGGTGGGCGCGGTCGGTCACGGGAGGCGTACGGGTGTTGGTGCGCAACGCGGCCCGCGCGGTCAGGCGCGGGCGGCGCGGCTGATCAGCGCGGCTGTTCCGGGTGCTCGCCCGGGTTGATCCGCTGGGTATGGTCGCTGTCCACGTCAGCGGGGAGGACGATGGCCTCGGTCGCGTCGGCGGACTGGCGCGGGATGGCCTGGGTCGGGTCGGCCGACGGCGGCTGCCCGAACGGCGGTGCGGCCGGCATCGGCGGCGCGGACTGCGGGGCGGGGTTGGCCGGCGGCGCGGACTGCGGGAACGGCGGGGCGGACTGCGGGAACGGCGGCGCAGACTGCGGGGCCGGCTGGAACGGCGGCGAGGGCTGGCCGTACTGGCCGGGGTACTGCGCCGGCGGGTAGCCGCCGGGCTGGCCGGGGGCCGGCCATCCGCCCGCCGGCTGGCCGCCGGGCTGCCCCGGGGCGGGCCAGCCACCCTGCTGCTGCGGCCAGCCCGGCTGGGGCTGGCCCGGCTGCGGCTGGCCGTAGACGCCCGGCTGCGGCTTCGGCCGGGGCACGTAGTACAGCTTCCGCCAGATCGTGTAGACCACCCAGGCGGCGACCGCGAAGATCATCAGCCAGGCGAACCGGGTGAGCACGCCGAGCAGCGCGTCGAGCACCTCGGCCTCGGCCAGCCGACCCACCGTCCAGATCAGCATGGTCAACGTGCCGAGCAGCGCGCTGAACGCGTACTCGCCCAGCGCGACCTGCGTGATCAGCTTCGCCTTCGGCAGCACCGGCGAGATGTGCGTGGCCAGCAGCACGGCCAGCAACGGCAGGACCACCGCCTCGAAGCCGATGAACGTGTAAGAGGCGCTGCCCGAACGATCGCTGAAGTCGCTGAAGTCGCTCGGAATGAGTAGCCGCAGCAGGCCCACGAAGAGGAACACCGCGTTGGCGCCGAGCAGCGCGAGCGCACCCAGTTCCCGTAGTGGCTTGGTCAGCTGGCGGGCCTGCGTCGCGTCGGTGGACGCGGGCTCGGCGGGGCTGGTCACGAACTCCCCCTCGGGGCATGGACGGACAGGGCGCACGTGAGCCTAGTCTCCCGGGCCACCGGAGGACCGAAGGCGTCACGTGCGCGAGGATGGTCGACATGCGCATCGTGGTTCTGGCCGGCGGCATCGGCGGCGCCCGGTTCCTGCTCGGCGTCCGGGCGTACGCCCGCGAGGTCGGCGCCGAGGTGACCGCCGTCGTCAACGTCGGCGACGACCTGTGGCTGCACGGGTTGAAGATCTGTCCCGACCTGGACAGCGTCATGTACACCCTCGGCGGCGGCGCCGACCCCGAGCGGGGCTGGGGCCGAGCCGGGGAGACCTGGACGGTCAAGGAGGAGCTGGCCGCGTACGGGGCCGAGCCGACCTGGTTCGGCCTCGGCGACAAGGACATCGCCACCCACCTGGTACGCAGCACCATGCTCAACGCCGGCTACCCGCTGCACGCGGTCACGGAGGCACTGGCGACCCGCTGGGAGCCGGGCGTACGCCTGCTGCCGGCGACCGACGACCGCCTGGAGACGCATGCTGTGGTCGACCGCGACTCGGGCCAGCAGGCGATCCACTTCCAGGAGTGGTGGGTGCGGTACCGGGCCGACATCCCCACCCACCGCTTCATCTTCGTCGGCGCGGAGACGGCGAAGCCAGCGCCGGGGGTGCTGGACGCGATCGGCACGGCCGACCTGGTGCTGATCGCGCCGAGCAACCCGGTGGTGAGCGTCGCACCGGTGCTGGCCGTGCCGGGCCTGCGCGAGGCGGTGGCCGACGGGCCCGCCCGGGTGGTGGGCGTCTCGCCGATCATCGGCGGTGCGCCGGTCCGCGGGATGGCCGACCGCTGCCTCGCCGTTCTCGGTGTCGAGTGCAGCGCGGCCGGCGTGGGCCGGCTCTACGGAGGCCGAACGGCCGGCGGGCTGCTGGACGGCTGGCTCGTGGACGAGCAGGACGCGGGCACGCTGGTGCCGGAGGTGACGGTCCGCGCGGTGCCGTTGCGGATGACCGACGATGCGGCGACGGCGGCGATGGTCCGCGCCGCGGTGGAGTTGTCGTGAGGCTGGAAATCCTGCCGGTGCTGGGCATCGGCCACGTGACCGAGGGCGACGACCTGGCCGCGTTGATCGCCAACGCCGCGCCCTGGCTGCGCGACGGCGACGTGCTGGTGGTCACCAGCAAGATCGTCTCCAAGGCCGAGGGCCGGCTGGTCGACGTCCCGGCGGACGGACCCGAACGGCTCACCGCGCGGGACGAGGTACTGGCCGGGGAGACCGCCCGGGTGGTGGCCAGCCGGGGGCCGACCCAGATCGTGCAGACCCACCACGGCTTCGTGATGGCCTCCGCCGGGATCGACGCGTCGAACGTGGACAAGACCCGGTTGGTCCTGCTGCCGGTGGACCCGGACGCCTCGGCCCGGGCGCTGCGCGCCGCGCTGAAGGAGCGCTACGACCTGGACCTCGCCGTGATCATCACCGACACCATGGGCCGCCCCTGGCGCAACGGGCTGACCGACGTGGCGCTCGGGGTGGCCGGAATGCCGGCCATCCGCGATCACCGGGGCGAGGTGGACCCGTACGGCAACGAGCTGCAACTGACCCAGATGGCCGTGGTGGACGAGCTGGCGGGTGCCGGCGAGCTGATCAAGGGCAAGTGCGACCAGGTCCCGGTCGCGGTGGTGCGCGGCTACCTCTCCGCCACCCGCCCGGACGACTCCCTTGGCGCGCGGGCGCTGGTCCGCGACGCCGCCCAGGATCTGTTCTCGCTCGGCACCGCCGAGGCCCGGGCCGCAGGGCTGGCCGACGCCGCCACCCTGGCCGACGCGCCCGGCGCCACGCCGGCCGACCCGGCCGCCGCCCGGCGAGCGATCGACGCGGTCGCCGGGGTGGTCGCCCCCGGCACGGTCTTCACCCTGGTCGACGAGGCGGAGGTACGGGCCGGTCTGATCGCCGCGGTGCCCGGCTGGCCGGCCGGCGCCACCGCCCTGGTGCTCGGTTCACCACCGGCCCCGGTCGACCCAATGGACCTGGTCCGCTTCGGCGCCGACCTGCACCGGCTGCGCATCGCCCTGGCCGCCGAGGGCATCGGCTCGGCCCTGCTCCCCCCGCCCGCCGGCAGCCCGGCCAGCGCCGCGCTCGCCCTGTAGACGGCTGGCCGGGTCAGGCGTCCAGCATGGCCCGGCCGAGCGGAGTCAACGTGTGCAGCACGGTGTTGCGTTCCCGGTGACTGACCAGCAGGCCGGCGTTGCGCAGCACGGTGGCGTGCTGGCTGGCCGCCGCCGGTGAGATGTTGAGCCGGCGGGCCACCTCGCCGGTGGTGCAGCCATCGTCGCTGGCCTGCAACACCGCCGCCCTGGTCCGGCCGAGCAACGCGGCGAGCGAGTCCCGGACGGAGCCCGGCACGGTCGGTGCGGCGCCGTCGGCCGGCGCCAACCCACCCAACCGGTCCACCGGATAGACCAGCACCGGCGGCAGCGCCGGGTCCAGCAGGGCGACCGGGGTAGCCGCGCAGAAGAACGACGGCACCAGCAGCAACCCCCGGCCGTCCAGGTGCAGCTCCCGACTGTGCGGGTAGTCGCGGACCTCAAGCACCCCGCCCTCCCAGCGCATCGCCGGTCGGAGACTGGCCAGCAGCCCCTCCACACCGCCGTCGAGCAGGGCCCGGGCCCGTCGGGTCCGGTCCGCCTCCACCGCGGACTGGATCCGGCTCCAGTACGGGCTGATCGCCAGCGACCGGTACTGCTCCATCGACTCGGCGAGGTGACGCAGCACCGCCACGTCGCCCCGGGCCAGCGCGGAGGCCGAGGACGGCAGCGGGTTCTCGGAGGCCAGCACGGTCAGATCCCGGTGCAGCACCTCCTTGGGAGTGCCGCGGACCGCGTCCAGCCCGGCCTCGAAGCCGTGGACACTCGCGTACGGGGTGAGGAAGTCGGGGAAGTAGCCGCGCGGCGGGTTCAGCGCGAAGAGCAGCCGGAGCTGGTCGGAGGCGACGTCCTGGCGCAGGTGCCGGGCAACGGTGCGCCGCCAGTTCGACGTCAGCGGATCGCGGCTACGGCCCTGCAACACGTGCAGGCTGAGGACCGACTCCCAGACCGGGTCCGCCGCCGGCGCCACCCGGGTCCGGAGGATGTCCTCGCCGGAAAAGTGGATCTTCAGCATGGAGTGCTCCCGTGTCGCCAGCAGAGGGATGCCGGGCGACCGTTCGACTCTACCTGGCCGGCAATTATCTCCATCTTTAAGCCAGAGCTGAAAAACCTCGACGCCTCCGGGGGCGGTTCGGCATGCTTCCAGTTGCCCGTACACGGCACCGGCGCGTCTCGCACGCACCCGGCACCGCGGGACCGGGGAGGACCGGTGATCGGGCGGCACCACGAGGGTCTGCGGCCCTTGCTCCGCAGAGGTGCCGTCCGGTCATCCGTCGTCTTATCATGACGCCGTCCCACGAATTCGACGAGTCGCAGGGTCACCGCGCAAGCCTACGGACCAGGCGCTCGTACAGTGGCGGGGTGCCCGACACCGCGTTCACCGGACCCGCCGCCCACCCCAGCGCCTACGCGACGCTGCACGCCGACGCCACCGCGCTGCTCGACCGCTGGCGACCCACCGGCCCGGCCGCCGCCGAGGCGCGGGACCGGACCCTCGCGCTGCTCGCCGCCGGGCCGGTCGCGATGAGCCGACCACACCGCCCCGGGCACGTCACCGCCAGCGCACTCGTGCTGGACCACACCGGCTCGCGGGTGCTGCTCTGCCTGCACGGCAAGTTCGGGCGCTGGGTGCAGCTCGGCGGGCACTGCGAGCCCGACGACGTGACCCTGGTCGGCGCCGCGCTGCGCGAGGCCACCGAGGAGTCCGGAATCGCCGGCCTGCGCATCGACCCCGTGCCGATCGACGTGGACATCCACCCGGTGAGCTGCCAGGGCGGCTCGCTGCACCACGACGTCCGGTTCGCGGTGATCGCCCCGCCCGGCGCGGTGGAGCAGGTCAGCGACGAGGCCGAGGCGCTGGAATGGTTCCCGCCGGACCGGCTGCCCGAGCCACTGGCCGGCGGGACCGTGCAACTGGTCGCGCCGGCCCTCGCGGCCCTCAGACGTAGCCCTCTTCGCCCCGCCTGACGAGCCTGACGACTCGCCACCACCGCGCCCGTCGAAGTCTGCTCACGTTCAGTTGCTGGGTGGGGGCTGAGCTGGCATCATGACCACTCCCGGCAGCCCTGCGAGGTGGCGATGGCGTCCTCCACCCGGATCGTCCTCGCGCAACCGCCGTTCTTCCGCGTCTTCGGCTCGCACAACAACCGTGGCCCGCTGGAACTCGCCTACCTGGCGCGCCGGCTCAGCGACCATGGCGAGTCGGGCTCCATCCTCAACCTGGACCGTACGGACGCGACCACCCACTGCACTTGGCGAAATCTGTTCGCCCGGTCGCCGCTGCTCCACGCGGCGCTGGACGGCCGCTCGGCACTGCTGTACGAGTCAGCCGAACGCATCCTGGGGCTCGCGCCGGACGTGGTGGTCCTGTCGGCAGGCGACTCCCTTACCCCCTGGGTCGACCTTGGCAACGTGTTTCTCGCGGCGCGGCTGGCTGAGCTGCTCCGCCGGCACGGCATCCGGTGCGTGGGGATCGGGAGCCGATTCAGCACCGCACCGCAGGTGCGCGCCGCCTTCGACGCGGTGATCGACGACGTGTTCGGCGGAGACGCCGTCGCCGCCGTGCTACCCGGCCGGCCGGCGCCGTCCTTCGTGCCCTGGGCACCCGCGCCACCGCTGTTGTCGGCCGACGCCACCGGCTCGACGTGGGACGTGGTGTTGAGCTCGTTCGGCTGTGTGCGTGCCTGTTCGTTCTGCGATGCCGCGGCGCAGACCTACCGTCCGGTGCCTCCGGAGGTGTTCGCCGCCGACGTCGAGCAGCGCCCCGGCCGTGATCGGCTCGACATCGGTGATGCGATCTTCCTGGCTCGGGGAGCCCGGCTGGCTGCGCTCGGCGAGGGACTGCGGCGCGCGGCCCGGCGACCCGAGTTCTCGATCGAGCTCTCGGTCGACCAGGTGACACCCGGCCGGCTGGCCGAACTCGTGAGCTTCGGCGTGGTGGAGGTGAAGCTCGGCATCGAGTCGGCCGACGACTCCACGCTTCACGTGATGGGCAAACGCCAGCACGCCCAGCAGATCCGCGCAGCGTGCGACCGGGTACGCGACCACGGTCTCAGACTCACCGTCTACGTCCTGCTGGGCGGGCCGGTGCCCGAACCGGCCGTGGCGGCACTGCGAACCCTCAAACTCTGCCGGACCCTGCCGGCCGACGACTTCGTGATCAATGTCTGGGCCTACAACCGGCCGGGTGCGCAGCCGACGGACAGCCACTTCTCGGGGGATCTCGTCGAGGAGTACCGCCTCGGTGAAATCATGAACGAGTTCTTCGCGCTCCAGGCTCCGGCCAAGCCGTCCATCGGCCGCCTGCTGGACATCGCGTGATCCTGCCGAGGGAACGCCCGGAGGAGGCTGCCAGCGTCGCCTCGGCACCCTTGCGCGCGGATCTGACCGGCGGGTTCACCGACTGCGAGCCGTTCCTCGGCGCCCAGCCCGCGCGGATGGTCAGCGCTGCCCTGGGCCATCGAGTGACCGTACGGGCCATGCGGACGCCGGGCCACTACTCGGTCCGCATGGTCGACCCGCGAGGGCTGGTGGTCGACGTGCCGTGCCTCGACCCTGGCCGGGGAGGCACCGGTCTCGAGCGACTCCTCGGAAAGCTGCTCCTGTTGCTGGGCATTCCGGCCCACATCGAGGTGACGGTCCCGCTGCCCATGGGGTCCGGGACCGGCAGCTCCGCCACCGTCCTGACCGCCGCCACCAGTGCCGTGCTCGCACTCGACGGTGGCGCTGGCATCTCCGTCCCGTCGGTGCCGCACGTGGTCGCCGCCGTCGAACGTCTCTGCGGACACCACGGCGGCCTCCAGGATCAGTTCGCCGCCACCTTTGGTGGGTTGACCTCGTACTCATTCCACGAGCGGGGAGTTGACGTGCACCGCCTGGGCCGCGCCCACGGCGTCCTCCGGGGCGCGGTGCTGGCGATTCCGCCGCCCGCGCAGCGGCGAACCGGCTCCGACCGGCTGGTGCAGCTGGTCGCCGAACGTTTCCGGTCGGGCTCGGCCGACACCATCACCGCCCTGGCCGCCCTCGTCGAGCTGGGTGAGCAGATAGGCGAACTGCTCTCCGCCGGCCGACCAGGGCCCGCCGAGCTCTCCCCGCTGCTGCTGGCGGTGCTGGACCGGCAACGACAGCTACACCCGGTCATCCGCGCCGGGATAGAGGAGACTCCCGTATGGGCGCTGGTACGGGCCGGGGCCGCAGTCGGCAAGCCGCTGGGCGGCGCGGGGCGGGGGTCAGCCTGGCTCCTGCTCGGAGCGACCGGTGCCGCGCGCCAGCAACTCGCCTCGGCGGGATGGGTGGTACACAAGGTTCGGATTTCGGACGTAGGAGTACGTACGGAGAGCGAGCCCAGACGTGAAACCACAACCGTGGGAGGCACTGACCTCCACGACAGCACTCAAGACCCCACAGTTCCAGGTGCGGCGGGATCAGGTTCGACTGCCTGACGGGGCGGTCGTCGATGACTACTACGTCTGCGTGCGGCCGGACATCGCGGTCGTCGTCGCGCTCCGCCAGGATGACCGGCTGCCCCTCGTCCGCCAGTACAAACACGGCGTCCAGGACATCACCCTCGAACTGCCGGCCGGCATGATCCGCAGCGGCGAGAACCCGGAGGAGGGCGCGCGACGCGAGCTGCGTGAGGAGACCGGTTGGGTGGCCCCCTCGCTCACCTGCATCGGTAGCTTCTACGACGATTCCACGAGAAACACCAACCGCGTGCACTGCCTGGTGTCTCGAGACGCCTACCGTGCCGGGGCACAGCAGCTCGACCCCCACGAGGCGGCCGGTGGTCTGGAGGTCCTGGAGGTCTCGATCCAGGAGTTGCCCGGCCTGCTGGCCACCGGAGCGGTCCGCACCCAGTCTTCGGTGGCGGCGGCGTACCTCGCACTGGCCTGGCTCGCTAAGGCGCCGCACAGGGAGTGACCGGCCAATTGCGGGCCAGCGAACTGCATCCTAGGCTCTGATCATATTGTCGAGGGAGGCAGCATGCTGGGGTGGATTCGCCGGTACGGAATCGCACTGCTCTGCGTATTGCTCGCCATCCTGGCCCTTGCGAAGGTAAAGATCGCCGGGTTGGACTACTCCGAGCAGGAGATTATTCTCGCCCTGCTCGGTCTGCTCGCGATCGACAATCTGGCAGAGCGGACCGGAATTCTGAACAGCGTCCTCAACAAACTCACCGACCTGTCGCGGCGGATCCCCCGGCAGGGCGACCATCAGGTGGTGATGACCCGACGCAACCAGGTGCCACGCCTCGTCGACGTGGTGGAGGCCGCCCGAGCTGAAGTGATCCTCGTCGGGCCGAGTCTCGACACCGTCGTCGGTATGGCCAGGCGGCTTGAGGAGATGGCCCGTGCCGGGGTCCGGATCAAGATCATGCTCAGCGCGCCGAACCAGGAGAGCGTGCAGCGGTACGCCGACCACATGATCTTCGACAACTGGGTCTCCCCGGACGACAGTGAGTTCCGCCTGGCCATCGATCACCTTCGCAACAACTACCGCATCCTGCACCGGTCGCTGGTAGCCGGAGGTGACGGCCGCGTCGAGATCCGGTTGATGGACAAGATGATCTTCTGTAGCTATGTGATCATCGATTCGGCGTTGCGCTCGGGCAACCTCGCCGCGCATTTCCACATGTACAAGATGCCGGTGGACATGACGCCATTCGTCCAATTGGAGCGGACAGCCGACGCCGAGTGGTTCACGTTCTTTCTCGGCGCGTTCGAACGGGCCTGGCAGGACGCCCGACCCGTCACCGAACAGGACCGGTACGGCACACCGCCGGCCCAGCGGGTCGTGCGCGACAACAACTGATTACAGGTACTGCTCGGCCGCCTCGGCTTCCAACTCGGAAACCACTCCCTTGACCTCCTGTGCCCGCGACCGGTCACAGACGAAGAGCGCGTCCGGGGTGTCGACGACCACCATGTCCCGCAGCCCCAGCGTCACCATCAGCCGCCCCGACCGGGTCACCAGCACCGAGCCCGTTGTGTCCCGGGCCATTACCCGGCCGTACTCGCCCGGCTCGTCCGCCCCGATGATGACGTTGTCGGTGGCTTCGTGGCTGAGAGCGTCTCCCAGGGAATTGAAGTCGCCGACGTCGTTCCATGCAAAGTCGGCGGGCACCGTGGACACCAGGCCCTTCTCGGCAGCGCCCTCCATGACGGCGAAGTCGACCGAAATCTTCTTCAGGTTGGGCCACACCCGATCCAGCACGGCGGCCCGCTCGTCGGTGTCCCAGGCTGCGGCGATGTCGGTCAGCCCGGCGAACAGATCGGGCTGCTGGCGGGCAAGTTCGTCGAGGAACACGTCGACGCGCCAGACGAACATCGACGCGTTCCAGTAGAAGCGGCCGGATTCCACATACTTCACCGCGAGGTCGTACTCGGGCTTCTCCTTGAAACGCAGCACCCGACGGGCCGGTCCCGACCCGATCGACTCACCCGCCTCGAGGTAGCCGTACCCGGTCTCCGGGTAGGTCGGCGTGATGCCCACCGCCACCATCTGGCCGTCCTCCGCTGTGGCGATCGCCGCACCCAGGATCTCCTGGAACCGATCGTCGTCGCCGACCACGTGGTCGGCGGAGAACGCGCCCATCACCGCCGTCGGCTCACGCCGGGCGATGATGGCCGCCGCGAGACCGATCGCCGCACACGATTCCCGACGAGACGGCTCCACCACGATGTTGTCGTCTGGCAGCCGCGGCACCTGACGGGCCACCGCCGCCGCGTGCGCGACACCGGTCACCACGTAGGTGCGGTCCGGGCCAGCCAGCGGCGCCACCCGGCGAACCGTGGCCTGGAGCAGAGATTCGGGTGTTCCGGTCAGCGCCAGGAGGAACTTAGGACGGTCCGCGCGGGACAGCGGCCACAGACGGGTGCCACTGCCGCCGGCCGGAATCACGGCGTAGAACATCGCCACATCATGCCTGAACCACCTGAGTCGGACAGCACCAGCGTCGGAAAACCCTGCTGATCAGGAGCGGGCGCGGCTCCAGGCGGCGATGTGCACCTCGGCGCTCGACTCCCAGGTGAACTCCTTGGCTCGATCGAAACCGGCCTTCGCCAGCGACAACCGGCGCTGCTCGTCGTCCAGCAGGGCGGCCAGGTCGGTGCCGATCTGCTCCGCGTCCTCTGAGGTGTACGCGACCGCGTCGCCGCCCACCTCGGGCAACGAGAGCCGGGGCGTGGTCAGCACCGGGGCGGCGCACGCCATCGCCTCCAGGATCGGCAGCCCGAACCCCTCGCCATAGGACGGGTAGGCCGCCACCAGCGCACCACCGAGGAAACCGGGCAGGTCGGCGTAGCGCAGGTAGCCGGGCCGCAGCAGCCGCAGGTGGGAGGGGACCTCGGCCACCGCCCGGTCGATGTCGTCGTCGTGCCCCTGCCCGCCGGCGATCACCAGCGCGGGCGGGTCGGCCCGGTCGGCCACCGCCCGGGCCCAGCCACGGATCAGGTTGGGCACGTTCTTGCGTGGCTCCTTGGCACCGAGGAAGGCCACGTAGCTGCTGTTGCCCAGCCCCAGCCGGGCGCGCACGCGGGCCTTCTCCTCCTCGCTGGGCGCGTGGAAGGCGGCGTGGTCGACGCCGTGGTAGGCCACGTCGATCCGGGTCGGGTCGGCGTCGAGCAGCCGGATCAGCTCGTCCCGGGTGGCCTTGCTGGGCACGATCACCCGATCGGCGCGGCGCAGCGAGGTCTTGATGGCGCTGCGGAAGAACGTCCGGCGGGACTTGTCGTAATGCTCCGGCTCGGTGAAGAACGTCGCGTCGTGCACGGTGACCGTCACCGGACACCCGGCCCGCAGCGGGCAGGTGTAGAAGGGCGAGTGCAGCACGTGCGCACCAACCTGCTGGGCGAGCAGCGGCAGCCCGGTCTGCTCCCAGGCGAGCCGCGCCGGGCGGTGCGCCACGGCGGCCGGGGCGGGGATGATCTCCGCGCCGGGCAGCATCCGGGTGTACCGCTCCAGGTCGGTGCGGAGGCTGACCACCGCCAGCTCCACCCCCGACCCGCACACCTTGCCGAGGGCACCGAGCAGACCGTCGACGTATCGACCGACACCACCACGGTCGGCGGGGACACTCGTGGCGTCGATGAGCACGCGGGGCGGGCGACCGGCGGTCACGGGGCGACTCCTTGTAAATGGCGGGTCTGTGGGCAACAACACTCCGGTGGCCAAGCCTACGCTGGAGCACGGGGCCGACGCTGACTGCGACCCGACGGTACGCCGACTTGTCATCGTCTTCGAGTACGGGCCACAGGGGCGTATCGTTCGCGCCGATGGCCGACAACATTGCCCGGGTGTTCGCCGACGCGATCACGACCGACCCGACCCGACCGTTGCTGACCTGGTACGACGACGCCAGCGGCGACCGCACCGAGCTTTCCGGCGCCACGCTGGCGAACTGGGTGGCGAAGACCGCCAACCTTCTCGTCGACGAGGTCGGCCTCGCACCGGGCACCCCGGCCGGGGTGCTGCTGCCGCCGCACTGGCAAACCGCAGCGGTGCTGCTGGGTTGCTGGTCGGCCAAACTGGCCGTGGTCGACACGCCGGGCGACGTGGACGTGCTCTTCGCCGCCGCCGACCGGCTCGACGAGGCGCAGTCCTGGTCCGCCGACGAGCGGTACGCCCTCGGGCTGTCCCCACTCGCCGCCCCGCTGCGACAGGTGCCACCCGGGTTCGCCGACTACGTGGTCGAGGTACGCCGGCACGGCGACCACTTCACCCCGCAGCCCGGGCCAGGCCCCGCCGACAGGCCCCTGCTGGCCCGCGCCCAGGCCCGCGCCACGGAGCTGGGCATCACGCCCGGTGCCCGCATCCTGATCGACACCGCCCGGTACCCGGACCCGGTGGACTGGCTACTCGCCCCGCTGACCCAGGCCGCCACCGTCGTCCTCTGCGCCAACCTCAACCCCGCCAGCCTGGCCGCCCGCACCACCACCGAACAGGTGACCCACACCCTGCCCTGACCCACCGCCGCCAGCGTCAGGCGGGGGTGTTGTTGGGGGCACGGCGTTGGGCGAAGGTGGCGAAGGCGGTCAGGGACTCGGGGTTGACCAGGGCGCCCTTCGCGGCGGCCGAGTCGACCGGAGTGCCGGTGAGGATCTTCTTGACCGGGACCTCCAGCTTCTTCGCCGAGAGGGTGCGGGGCACCGCGCGTACCTGGTGGATCTCGTCGGGCACATGCCGGGGCGAGAGGGCGGTACGCAGCTCGCGGCTGATCTTCGCGCGCATCGGGTCGTCCAGCTCCAGGCCCTCGGCGAGCACCACGAAGAGCAGCAGCTCGCCGGCGCCGCCCTCGTCGTCCTCCAGGTGCACGACAACGGAGTCGACCACCTCGTCCAGCCCCTCGACCACCGAGTAGAACTCGGCGGTTCCCAGCCGCACGCCGCCACGGTTGAGGGTGGCGTCCGAGCGTCCGGTGATCACGCAGCCGCCTCGGGCGTTGATGGTGATCCAGTCACCGTGCCGCCAGACGCCCGGGTAGACGTCGAAGTACGCCTCCCGGTAGCGGGTCCCGTCCGGGTCGTTCCAGAAGCCCACCGGCATGCTCGGCATCGGTTCGGTGATCACCAGCTCACCCAGCTCGCCGATCACTGGGGTGCCGTCGGCGGATCGGGCCTCCACCTTGGCGCCCAACGCCCGGCAGGCGATCTCACCGGCGTACACCGGCAGCAGCGGCACCCCACCGACGAAGCCGGTGCACACGTCGGTGCCGCCGGAGAGCGACTGGAGCTGGAGGTGGTCGCCGACGGTCTCGTACACCCAGGTGAAGCCCTCGGCGGGCAGCGGCGCACCGGTGGAGCCGACGCCGCGCAGCGCGGACAGGTCGGCGACCTCGCGGGGCACCAGGCCGGCCTTGCGGCAGGCCAGCAGGAACGGCGCCGAGGTGCCGAAGTACGTGGTGCCGGTCTCCGCCGCCAGCCGCCACAGCCCGCCCAGGTCGGCCTCAGCCGGCCGGCCGGGCTCCGCCCGGACCGCCGGGTTGCCGTCGAACAGCACGATGGTCGCGCCCACCGCCGGACCGGAGACCAGGAAGTTCCACATCATCCAGCCGGTGGTGGTGAACCAGAAGAACCGGTCGGCCGGGCCCAGGTCGTGGTGCAGGGCGAGCATCTTCAGGTGCTCCAGCAGGATGCCGCCGTGGCCGTGCACGATCGGCTTGGGCAGCCCGGTGGTGCCCGAGGAGTAGAGCACGTACAGCGGGTGGTCGAACGGCACCGGCGTGAACGCCAGCGGCTCGTCGGTGGGCGCGGCCAGGTCGGCCCAGCCCAGCGCTCCGTCAGGTAGGACGCCCGCCGGGTCCAGGTAGCCGATCCCGACGGTGTGCCGCAGCGACGGCAGGGCGGCCCGGATGGCGGCGATCTCGGCGCGCCGGTCCACCGGCTTGTCGCCGTATCGGTAGCCGTCCACGGCGACCAGCACGGTCGGCTCGATCTGCTGCCAGCGGTCGACGACGCTGCGGGTGCCGAACTCGGGCGCGCAGGACGAGAAGATCGCCCCCAGACTGGCGGTGGCCAGCAGCAGGACGTACGTCTCGGGAATGTTCGGGGCGTACGCCGCCACCCGGTCACCGGCGGTGACGCCGAGCCGGCGCAGCCCGGCCGCCACCCGGCGGACCTGTTCGCGCAGCTCGGCGGCGGTCAGCGTGAGCGGCGCCCGGGTCTGCCCGTGCGCGATCACCACCGGATCGTCGTCGGCCCGCCCGGGCATCCGCAGCACGTTCTCCGCGTAGTTGAGCGTGGCTCCGGGGAACCAGCGGGCGCCGGGCATCCCCCGCTCGGCCAGGGTCGCCGTCGGCGGGGTGTGCGCCACCACCTCGAAGTGGTCCCAGATCGAGCGCCAGAACGCGTCCAGGTCGGTGACCGACCAACGCCACAGCGCGTCGTAGTCGGCGAAGTCCAGCCCACGGTGCTCCCGCAGCCAGCGCAGGTAGTCGCCGATGCGGGTCCGCTCCAGTACGTCCGCCGGCGGCGTCCACAGCACGTCACCCACTGCTCCACCCTCCCCCTGGCCCGGCACGACACTGTGATTGGGCCGTGGCGCCATCTTGCCCTACCTCGAAGCGCCATTCTGCGCACCGGGTACGGCCACCGACGCGTGCCCACGCCACATGCCCCAGCCGCGACCTGTGTGGGCCGGCGCTCAACCCGCCCCGGCCCGACCTCGTTCAGCCCGCGCGGTGCGCCTGGATGGCGCGGCGGCGAGCGAGACGGTGGGCGCGACGGATCTCCGCCTCCCGGTACCGGCGCTCGTCCTCCGGCGTCTCCGGCAGCACCGGGCGGACCATCCGCGGCGCCCCGCCCACGTCCACCCCGACGAAGACCAGGTACGCGGTGGCCACCCGGACCGGCGCGTCCTCGGCCGAGTCCCACCGCTCGGCGACCACCCGCACGCCCACCTCCATCGAGGTCTGCCCCGTCCAGTTCACCTGGGCGTGCGCGTGCACCAGGTCGCCGACCCGGACCGCCTCGGAGAAGACGATCTCGTCGATCGCCGCGGTCACCGCCGTGCCGCCACTGTGCCGCGCGGCGGCGGCCCCCGCCACGTCATCGACGAACTTCATCAGGACTCCGCCGTGCACGGTGCCGTAGAGATTCACGTCGACGGCGGTCATGATCTTACTCAGCGTGACCCGGGAGTACGACGTCGGCTTGCCGGTCGGAGCGGCGGAGA
Source organism: Micromonospora sp. NBC_00858 (assembly GCF_045207365.1). Taxonomy (NCBI): domain Bacteria; kingdom Bacillati; phylum Actinomycetota; class Actinomycetes; order Micromonosporales; family Micromonosporaceae; genus Micromonospora; species Micromonospora sp. NBC_00858. The sequence goes on from NZ_CP108828.1 coordinate 5,335,800, forward strand.
GGTGCTCGGTCATGCCGGAAACGGTACGGTGCGCGGATGCGACATCTCTGGAGCTTCCTCGCCGGGCTGGTGGTGGCGCCCATCACCTGGGTGTTGGTCACACTGGGGCAGGACGGGTCGAGCCGGACGGTCGACCGCTGGGTAGAGATCGGCACCTTCAACACCGCCAACCTGATCGAGCCGGCTGTGTACCTCGGTGTCGGTGCTGTCCTGCTCGGCCTGCTCGGCACACTGCGCGTCTCGCCGCTGGGCCCGCTGGTGGCCGGGCTGCTGCTGGCCATCCCGTACGTCGGGATGTTCATGGCACCGTTCGAGGTGCGGGATGCGATCCCGCAGGGGTGGAAACTGTTCGGCGATCCGCTGCCGCTGCGGCTACCGCTGGAGAACGGCACCCTCTTCCTGATCGGCCTGCTGCTGCTGATGGCGACGTTCAGCAGGCAACGCTGGCAGGCCTGGCCGCGTCCGGCGACCGAGCCGGCCGCGACGCCAACACCCGTGCCAACGGACGGCCCCCCGAGCGACAACCCCACACTGACCGACTGGCCGCCCCGCGAGCCCGCGGAGCGCGACACCACCCCGGTCACCCTGGGTTATCCGGCCGATCCGACACCGACCGACCCGCTGCCCCGCCGGGTAGGTGGCGAGTCGCCGTGGTCCGCGCCGCCGCGCGGCCAGTCCCGCCCCGAGGACACCACCGAAATCCGCTGATCATCGGGCGGGCCGGGTGACCGGCCCGCCCCCTAGTGCACGGCGACAGCCAGGTCCGGGTCGACGGTGCCAAGGTCGGCGCGGGGAACGACGAGGAGCATGACCGCCAGCGCGGCGGCCATGCCGCCCGCGATCACGATCGCCATCGGCACGCTCCCGGTGCCCAGGAACCCCACCAGGGGTGCCGACACCGCGCCGATGCCGAACTGCACGGCGCCGAGCAGCGCCGCAGCGGTCCCAGCGGCCTCGCTGTGCCGGGTCATCGCGAGCGCCGGCGCGTTCGGCAGGGCCAGGCCCGCCGCGGCCAGGACCAGCCACAGCGACGCCAACAGGGCGCCCAGGCCACCGAGGCCGGTCACAGCGAACATGATCAGCAGCAGCCCGGCCGCCGTCCCGGCGATCAGGGCGCTGACCAGGATCTGCTGTGGGGTGAAGCGACGCAGCAGCCGGACGTTGAACTGGGTGGCCCCGATCAGGCCGACCGAACCCGCCCCGAAGGCCAGGCCGAACTGCTGCTCGTCGAGGCCGTACTGCTCCTGCAGCACGAAGGACGACCCGGAGACGTACGCGAACAGGGCGGCCATGGCCAGCCCGGCGACCAGCACCAGACCGATGAAGGCCCGGTCGTTGAACAAGCGCCGGTAGTCGCGCAGGGTCGCACCCACCCCGCCATGCCGGCGGCGAGCCACCGGCAGGGTCTCCGGCAACCGGAGCGCGGCCACGACGGTCAGCAGCACGCCCAGCACCGCCAGCGTCGCGAAGACACCCCGCCACTCGGTCCAGCGCAGCACGCCGCTGCCCAGGGTCGGTGCGAGGATCGGCGCCAGGCCCATGACCAGCATCAGCCGGGAGAAGATCCGGGCGAAGGCGGCACCGCTGAACAGGTCGCGTACGACGGCGGTGGCGACCACGGTGGCGGCCGCCACCCCGAGGCCCTGCAGCACGCGCAACGTGCCGAGCACGGCGATGCTGGGCGCGAACACGCACAGCACAGATGCCACGACGTGCACGACCAGCCCGGCCAGCAGAGGCGTGCGCCGCCCGACCACGTCGGAGAGCGGCCCGATCAGCAACTGGCCCAGCGCGAGGCCGACCAGGGTGCCCGTCAGCGTCAACTGCACCGCGGTCTCGGTGGTCTGCAGACCGGCCGTGATGGCGGGCAGCGCCGGCAGGTACATGTCGATGGTCAGCGGCCCGATCGCGATCAGCGCGCCCAGCACGAGCACGAGCTGCACCCGTTGGCGTTTGGTCATCAGGTCGCCGGGCAGCACCTCCTGCTCGGCGGCGGAACCGGGGCCGGTCTTGTCCACCAACTGCTTCATCATCTCGATCTCTCTGCGTGTTCGTAGACGTCGTTGGGCGCGCCCGACGCTGGGCAGCGAGTGGAGGACAAGGCAAGGGACGGCGGCACGGATCAGCCGGAGGTCAGGTGCGTTGATTCTCCCCGCTCGTCAACGACACGAACCCGCACGAAATGCTCGGTGTGTGGGGAGTCACGTGTGCCCTCGTGGCACAACACAGGCAGCCGACCGAGAAATTCAACTCGGTCGGCGCCCGGGATCTGACTGGGAGGAAAACCTAGGCGACGCCGTTGAGCAGCTGCCGCGCCATGACGATCCGCTGCACCTGGTTGGTGCCCTCGTAGATCTGGGTGATCTTGGCGTCCCGCATCATCCGCTCGACCGGGTAGTCCCGGGTGTAGCCGTAGCCACCGAGCAACTGCACCGCGTCGGTGGTGATCTCCATGGCGGCGTCCGAGGCGAAGCACTTGGCCGCCGCGCCGAAGTAGGTCAGGTCCGCGTCGCCACGCTCGGACTTGCCGGCCGCGGCGTAGGTGAGCTGCCGGGCCGCCTCCAGCTTCATGCCCATGTCGGCGAGCATGAACTGGACACCCTGGAACTCGGCGACCGCCTTGCCGAACTGCCGGCGCTCGGCCACGTACCCCTTGGCGTAGTCGAGCGCGCCCTGCGCGATCCCGATGGCCTGCGCGGCGATGGTGACCCGGGTGTGGTCCAGGGTCCGCATCGCGGTGGCGAAGCCGGTGCCCTCCGCGCCGATGATCCGGTCTGCCGGGATCCGCACGTTGTCCAGGTAGACCTCACGGGTCGGCGAGCCCTTGATGCCGAGCTTCTTCTCCGGGGCGCCGAAGCTGACCCCGGCATCGGACTTCTCGACCACGAAGGCGGAGATGCCCCTGGACCGGGCAGTCGGGTCGGTGACGGCGAAGACGGTGTAGAACTCGGAGACGCCGGCGTTGGTGATCCAGCGCTTCACACCGTTGAGCACCCAGTGATCCCCGTCACGTACCGCGCGGGTGGTCATCGACGCCGCGTCGCTGCCCGCCTCCGGCTCGGAGAGGCAGTACGAGAACATCGCGTCCCCCGCCGCCACCGGCGTCAGGTAGCGGCGCTTGATCTCCTCGGAACCGGACAACAGCAGCGGCATCGTGCCAAGCTTGTTGACCGCCGGGATCAGCGAGGAGGACGCGCAGGCCCGGGCCACCTCTTCGATCACGATGGCGGTGGCCAGCGCGTCCGCGCCCGCACCGCCGTACTCCTCGGGGATGTGCGGGGCGTGGAAGTCGGCCGCCCGCAGCGCGTCGTAGGACGCCTTCGGGAACTCACCGGTCTCATCGGCCTCGGCGGCGTGTGGGGCCACCTTCGCCGTACAGACCTCGCGGACCGCCTCCCGGATCGCCACGTGCTCCTCAGGCAACCGGTAGACGTCGAACGACTCCCCTGCGGCCATGTCGGCCCCTCCCCTTCACCGCTATCATGCGCAGTCTGTAGCGTCTCCTGACCGCCGACCGCGCAGACTGAAGACTAGCGACTGCAGTTCAAGTGATGTTACCGGCGCGTAGGTATAGACATGACGGAGCACCCAGGCCGCTGCGCGATGATGGAAGAAGACAGTTGAGCCACCCCTCCGGTGCCCGGCCAGGCGCCGCAGCAAAATGCGACGCGACGAAGCGCCGCCAGTGCGAGCGGAGAAGACAGGCGTGACGATCCCCTATCCCACCATTCAGCCGACCCCCGCCATCGCCGCGGTGACGCCGCCCTCGGGTGCGGCCCGGCCGCGGGTGACCTTCCTGGGGACCGGTTACCTGGGTGCGACGTACGCCATCTGCTACGCCGAGCTGGGGTACGAGGTGCTCGGGTTCGACGTCGACGCTGACAAGATCGCGATGCTCAACGCCGGTCAGGTGCCGATCCACGAGCCCGGCCTGGACGAGCTGCTCAGGCGCAACCTGGCCGCCGGCCGGCTGCGGTTCAGCACCGACATCGCCGAGACCGCCGACTTCGGTGACGTGCACTTCATCTGCGTCGGCACCCCCCAGCGCGCCGACGGGATGGGCGCCGACCTGTCGTACGTCGAGGCCTCGGTGACCAGCCTGGCGCAGCACCTCACCCGCAAGGCGCTGATCGTCGGCAAGTCCACCGTGCCGGTGGGCACCGCCGAGTGGGTGGAGCAGCTGGTCGGCAAGCACACCCCCAACGACCTGGGCGTCGAGGTGGCGTGGAGCCCCGAGTTCCTCCAGGAGGGCTTCGCCGTCGACGACGTGCTGCGCCCCAACCGGATCGTGGTCGGCGTGAAGAGCGAGTGGGCCAACGGCATGCTCTACGCCGCCCACAAGGGTGTCTTCGACCTGGCCGCCACCGAGGACCGCGAGGTGCCCCTGGTGGTCACCGACTTCGCGACCGCCGAGCTGGTCAAGGTCGCCGCGAACGCCTTCCTGGCCACCAAGATCTCCTTCATCAACGCGATGGCCGAGGTCTGCGAGGCCTCCGGCGGCGACGTCACCCAGCTGGCCCGGGCGATCGGCTACGACCCGCGGATCGGCAACCGGTTCCTCCAGGCCGGTCTCGGCTTCGGCGGCGCCTGCCTGCCCAAGGACATCCGGGCCTTCCAGGCCCGGGCGCAGGAACTGGGCGCCGGCGAGGCGCTGCGCTTCCTGCACGAGGTGGACCTGATCAACCTGCGCCGCCGGACCCGGGTGCTCCAGCTCGCCGCGGACCTGCTCGGCCGCCGCTCCGGGCCAGCCGGCCCGGACTTCTCCGGCACCCGGATCGCCGTGCTGGGCGCCACCTTCAAACCCAACACCGACGACGTCCGCGACGCCCCAGCGCTCGCCGTCGCCGCGCTGCTGCAGAAGGCCGGCGCCGACGTGCACGTGTACGACCCGCAGGGCACCGAGAACGCCCGCCGCGCCGTACCCGAGCTGACCTACGAGACCGGCATCAACGAGGCGGTCAGCGGCGCGGACCTGGTCTGCGTCCTCACCGAGTGGGCCGACTTCCGCAACGCCGACCCGGTCGCCCTCGGCGAGCTGGTCGCCGGCCGCAAGGTGGTCGACGGCCGCAACTGCCTCGACTCCACACTGTGGACCCAGGCCGGCTGGGAGTACCGGGGCATGGGCCGCCCCTGACGGATCAAACCCCACCGGCCGGTCTCGGAGCACCCTCCGTGGCCGGCCGGTGTCGTTTGTTTGCCCCGGACCCGCCGACAAGTGTCGTAATCCGCGCCAGCTTTGGGCATGCTGCGACAGTGGATGTCCACAGTGCGGGTGGAGGGATGTCGTGGCGACGTTTCAGTGCTCCTCGTGCGGCCAGGAGATCAAGCCGGCTGTCCGCTGCCCGCACTGCGGGGCCGACCAGCCGCAGTGGGTCGAGCACCTGGCGGACATCGAGCGCTCGATCGCGGAGATGAAGGCGCGCGACGCCGCCATCGCCAGCGAGCAGCGGCAGATCGCCGCCAAGATGCAGGCCGCGCTCTTCCAGCGGGACATCCTGGCGCACGCCAGTGAGGAGCGGCTCAAGCAGGCCACCCGGCCACGGCGGGTGCTGCGCCGCCGACCCGGCCGCCGGCCACCGACCGCCACCACCGGCGCCCCGCCCCGGGTGCCCCGCCAGGGCAGCCCGCCCGCCCCGGAGGACCCCCCGCCGCCACCACCACCGCCCCGGGCGTCCTGGCTGGACGCGGACGACCCGGAGCACCCGCCGGAGGCATCCTCCCGCGAGGTGCAGAACATCCCACTCGGGCTGGGCGCGTTGCTGCTCGGGGTGGCCGCGGTGGTCTTCGCCGCGGTGGCGACCAGCTCGATGGACGCGCTGGCCCGGCTCGGCATCCTGCTCCTCGCCACCGTCCTGATGCTGCTCGCCCCACCGGCGCTGGCCCGGCGCGGGCTCACCTCGACCGCCGAGACGATCTCCGCGGTCGGCCTGCTGCTGGTGCCGCTGGCCGGAAACGCCCTGTGGGCGGTGGACCGGATCGGCAACGGGGGCTCCTCCGGAGCCGTCTTCGCCGGGGTGATCTTCGCGTTTACCGCCGCCGTCGCGTTCGGGTACGCCAGGTGGACGGGTCTGCGCACACCCCGGTTCGCCACCGTGCTCGCCGCGCAGCCGGTGCTGCCGCTGCTCGCGTACGACCGGATCACCGGGCCGGGTGGTTGGGCCCTGCTGCTGACGCTGGTCGCCCTCTTCGACCTCTGGCTGACCCGCACCGGGGTCGCCGTGGAGCGGCCCGTCCGGCAGGACCTGCCGGAGCCCGGCATGCCCCCGGCGCCCCGGCAACGCAGCGCCGAGAGCCGACCCGAGGGCGACCCGGAGGAGGCCGCCGAGCTGCTCAACGCCGATGCCGGGGCCGCCGACACCCGGCCGACCCGCCCGGTGCCCGGGCTGCGCGAGCTGATCTGGCTGCTGCACGCGGTGGCGGTCGCCGTCGCCCTGGCGTACGCCGTCACCGCCCTGCTCCAGGCCGAGACCGTGCCGGCGGCGACCGGCGCCGGGGTGGCGCTGCTGCTGGCCGCCGCGGTCGGGCTGGCCGGCGCGCTGGTGCTGCGCCGCCCGCCGCTGCCCGACGTCGCGGCCGGCATCCTCACCCTGGCCGTGATCGGCGCGCTCGGCCGGATCGCCTCGGTGGCCCTGCCCGGCCGGTCGTTGCTGCTGATCGCGGCGGTCATCACGGTGACCGGGCTGGCGGTGCGCGCGGTCCCCGAGGCCGCCCGGCGCGGCCCGCAGGTCGCCTCGGCGGTGGCGCTCACCGTCAGCGGGCTGGTGGTCGCCGGGGGCGCGCTGCGCGCCGGAGTGGCGCCGGTCCAGGCGGTACTGCCCGCCTGGGGCGCCGACCTCGACCAGTACCAGGCCGAACTGGCCGCTGCGGTCGGCCCCACCACCTGGCAGCTCGCCGCCGCCGCGTTCCTGCTCACCATCGCCGCGGTGCTGGCCCTGCCGCCGGAGATCCGCCGCGAGTTCGCGGTCGCCGGGGCGACGCTGACCGCGCTAGCCGTGCCGGCGTCGTTCGGTCTCGGCTGGGCGTACGCGCCCTGGCCGATGGTGCTCACCGCAGTCGGCATCGGCGTGATCGGCCTCTCCGCGCGGACCAGCCGGGCCGCCATGGCGCATGGCATCGGGGCCGCCGTGGTGGGCATGTTCGGTGCGGGCGCCAGCCTGGTCGGGCCGACGCTCACCGCCGCGGTCCTGCTCACCCTCTTCGCGGCCGGCGCGCTGGTCGCGCTGGCACCCCGGATCCGGATCGCCTCGGCCGCAGCCGACACGGTCGCCGCCTGGGCCGCGGGGGGTGCCGCTTTCGCGCTGCCCGGGGCGGTCGCCGCGTTCGTGGCCGCCACCGTGCCGACCGATCCCACCCCCACCCCCGCCAGCCTGCGCGAGGTGACCGTCCCGGTGCTGGCGGCGAGTTTCCTCGCGGTCTGCGTGACCCTCGGCTACGCCGCCGTGGTGCAGGTCTCCCAGCGGCGCATCCCGACACCGCTGTCCGTCGGCACCGGTCTGGGCGCACTGGTGGTCACCGCCGCCGCCTTCGGCGCACCCGGGGCGACCGTCGCCGACGCCTGGGTCGGCGCACTACTGCTGGTCGCCGCCGTGCTGCTCTTCCTGGCACCGTCGATCGACGCCGGACGCCGCTCCGACCTCACCCTGGACGGCTCCGACCTGGCCGCCGCGGCGGTGACCACCGCCCTGATCGCCACGCTGGTCCGGATCGCCTCGGTGCTCACCCCGGGCGGGCAGTTGGCGGTGGCCGCCGGTCTGGTGCTGGTGGTCGCCGTAGGTGCTCGCGCCATGCCCGAGGAGTGGCGGCGCGGGCCGATCCTCGGCATCACCGTCGGCGGCGCACTGATCGGCATCCTCGCCGGCTGGACGGCGCTGCGCGGCGGGCTGGGCGTGCTGGCCACGCCCGGTCCGATCTGGGACGGCAACCTGACCGACTGGCCGGCCGCGCCGACCGGAGGCGCCACCTGGCAGGCCCCGGTCGCGCTGGCCCTGCTGGCCGTCGCCGCCGGCATCCTGCTCCCGCCGCCCTGGCGGTGGGACGTGTCCGGCGCCGCGGTGGTGCTCGCCACGATCGGCGCACCGACCGCCTTCGACCTGCCCTGGTGGTCGCCGGTCCTGGTCGGCGGGATGGTCGCCACCGTCTTCGGCATGGCCGCCGTGGCCACGGAGGAGGCCCGGGCGGGGCTGTCCCGGGCCACCGTGGCCGGGGTGGTCGCGCTGCACGCGGCCGGCGCCGGCCTGGTCCGGCCGTGGACCACCGCGCTGGCGCTGGGCAGCATCGCACTGATCGGCGTGGTGGTGGCCACCCTGGCCCGCGTACTGGCGGGTCCGCAGGTGACCGACATCGAAACCGACGGGATGCCGCCGCACCTGGCGCAGATCGGCGGTGCGGCGGCCGGTGCCGCGCTGCTGGCCCTCCCCGGCGCGGTAGCCGCGCTGTCCGCCGAGTTCCAACACTCGGCGCAGGTGGTGCTGACCGCAGCGCTGGCCGCGTCCAGCCTGGGCCTGGCCGCCGCGGCCGCAGTCCGCCGGCAGGTGCCGCAGTACCTGCCCTGGGTCAGCGTGGCCGTGGTTGGCGGGGCCACCATCAGCGCGCTCGCCGCCATCCCCACCGGCCTCCCCTCGGGTGTCTACGCGGCCGCCGCCGCCCTGCTCGGCGTGCTCGCCGAGTTGATCCGGGCGGCCACCGTGCCGCCGACCGGCTCGGCCCAGCCGGTCCGCCGCTGGGCGGTGCTGTTCAGCGGCGCGATGCGGCGGTTGCCAGACGACCCGGACCGTCGGCGATGGCGGGTCAGCCCGTCCGCCGGCGCGCTGGCCGCGGCGGCCCTACCGACCGCCCTGGCGCTCGCCTCGATCGGACCAGCCCTGGTCACCGCCCTGGTCGAACCGCACCGCACGTTGGCCCGCATCTGGGAGGGGCCGCCGCCGGAGCTGCTCACCCCGCCCCCGGACGTGGTCAACCCGACCCACGTGCTGACCGCGCTGCTGCTCACCGCGACCGCGGCGCTGGCCGCCACCGGGTTCAGCGGCGGGCGGCGGTCCCGGGCCGTACCGGTGGTGCTGCCCGGCGCCGCCGTCACGCTGCTGATCGCGCCCATCGCGCTGGGCATGGGTTGGCCGGCGAGCACCGTCGCCGCGCTCTCCGTCTTCACCATCGCGATGCTCGGCCTCGCGATGACCCCGCCGCCGCCGCTGGTCGAGCCGGCCCGTTCGCTACGGCTGGCCCGGGTGCTGGTGTTCCTCATCGGGTTGGCCGGCGGCGGCGCCGGGCTGGCCGGCAGCCTGGCCGACCGGCAGCTGACCCTGTTCACCCTCGGCAGCGCGGTCGGCGTGGGCGCGGTGGCGGCGCTGTTCGGCACCACTCAGCGAGCGCGCATCCTCGGCTGGCTCTTCGCATCGCTGATGGCGCAGCTCTTCGTGCTCACCGTCGGCCTGGTCGCCGGCCTGGCCGCGGTCTGGTCCGCGTTCGGTGTGCTGGCCGTCGGTGCGGTCCTGCAGGTGCTCGCCGCGACCCTGCCCCGGTTGCGCCGTCCCGAGGCGCAGCGCGAGGCCTCCACGGTGGAGTGGAGCGGGTACGCGGCGGCGCTGATCGCCTTCGCCCTCGCCTTCGACTCGCCCCGCCACATCGCCGCCCTGCTGGCCGCCTGGGGCGCGGTCCTCGGCGTGGCGGCGACCCGGCCCGGTCGGCGGCCGGTGGAGCGCCGGATCCTCTTCTGGTCGGTGGTGGTCTGCGAGATCACCGCCTGGTGGATCCTGATGCGCGTCGCCGACGTGGCGCTGCCCGAGGCGTACACCCTGCCCTTCGCCGCGCTGGCCCTGCTGGTGGGGGTGCTCGAGTTGCGCCACCGGCCGGACCTGAGCAGCTGGGTGGCGTACGGGCCGGCGCTGGTCGCCGCGTTCGTGCCCACCCTGGCGATCGTGCTGGCCACCGAATCCAGCACGCTGCGGCAGATGCTGCTGCTGCTCGGCGCGGTGGCGGTGCTGATCTTCGGCTCGACCAGCCGGCAGCAGGCGCCGGTGATCGTCGGCGCGTCGGTCACCGCGATCACCGCGATCCACGCGCTGTTCAGCCTCGGCCCATGGCTGGCGCTGATCCCGGTGGGCATCCTGCTGCTGATCCTCGGCGCCAGCAACGAGCGCCGCCGCCGCGCCCAGGAACGCCTACAGACCGCGCTACGCGGCATGAGATGAAAACGGAGGGTCGTGCGGCGTGCGTGAGTGGGCACGGTGAGTGTGCCGGGTTCGTACGTCCGGCGCGGGGGGGGTTAGGTGAGGGTGGCCTGGAGGGCGGCGTCCTTGGCGACGATCAGCTGTTCCAGGTCCTGCTGGTAGGTCGTCATCCGCGCGCGGAGGTCCTCGTCGGCGACGCCGAGGATCCGCACGGCCAGCAGGCCGGCGTTGCGGGCGTTGCCGATCGACACGGTGGCCACCGGGATCCCGGCCGGCATCTGCACGATGGACAGCAGCGAATCCATGCCGTCGAGGTGCTTCAGTGGCACCGGCACGCCGATCACCGGCAGCGGGGTCACCGAGGCGACCATGCCCGGCAGGGCGGCGGCACCGCCCGCACCGGCGATGATCACCTTGAGACCCCGGTCGACGGCGTCGCGGCCGTAGTCGATCATCGCGACCGGGGTCCGGTGCGCCGAGATCACCCGGACCTCGTAGGACACCCCGAAGTCGTCCAGCACCTCGGCCGCGGCCCGCATCGTTGGCCAGTCCGAGTCGCTGCCCATGATCAGCCCGACAGTGGTCACTGCGGTCCCCTCTTCGTTCGCGACTGCAGGGCTCGGGCTCACTCGTGCCCCTCACGCAGCCAGCGGGCGGCCCGCGCGGCCCGCGCCCGTACGTCGTCCAGGTCGTCCCCGAGCACGGTGACGTGCCCGATCTTGCGGCCGGGTCGTACCTGCTTGCCGTAGAGATGCACCTTGGCCCCCGGCTCGGCGGCGAAGAGGTGGTGCAGCCGCTCGTCGATCGACATCCCGCCCGGCTCGCCGCCGAGCACGTTCGCCATCACCACGACCGGCGCGGCCAACGCGGTGTCGCCCATCGGGTAGTCCAGCACCGCCCGCAGGTGCTGCTCGAACTGGGAGGTCCGAGCCCCCTCGATGGTCCAGTGCCCGGAGTTGTGCGGACGCATCGCCAGCTCGTTGACCACGATCGCCGGTCGGCCGGCCTCGTCGCGCACCTCGAAGAGTTCCACGGCGAGCAGGCCGACCACGCCGAGCGCGGTGGCCAGGTCGATGGCGAGCTGCTGGGCGGTGACCGCCAGCTCCTCGTCCAGGCCGGGTGCCGGGGCGAGCACCTCCACGTTGATGCCGTCCCGCTGCACCGTCTCGACCACCGGGTACGCGGCCACCTGGCCGAACGGCGAGCGGGCCACCTGCACGGCCAGCTCCCGGCGCAGCGGCACCCGCTCCTCGACGATCAACCGCGTGCCGCCGGCGAGCAGCGTCCGTGCCAGCTCGACGGCCTGGGTGGCATCGTCGACCAGCCAGACACCCCGGCCGTCGTAGCCACCCCGGGCCGCCTTGAGCACCACCGGCCAACCGACCTGCTCACCGAAGCCGACCAGGTCGGCGGGCTCGCCGACCGGCCGCCACACCGGGTTGGGCGCGCCCAGCTCGGTCAGGCGTTCCCGCATGACCTGCTTGTCCTGGGCGTGCAGCAGCGCGTCCGCCGGCGGGTACAGGGTGACGCCTTCCGCCGCCAGCGTGCGGATGTGCTCGGTGGGCACGTGCTCATGGTCGAAGGTGACCACGTCGCAGCCCTTGCCGAAGGTCCGCAGGGCGGCCAGGTCGGTGTGGTCGCCGTACTGGACGTCGGCGGCGACCAGCGCCGCGCCGTCGTCGGGGGCGGTCGCGAGCACACGCAGTGACTGGCCAAGGGCGATCGCGGCCTGGTGGGTCATCCGGGCCAGTTGGCCGCCACCCACCATGCCGACAACGGGCAGACCGGTACGGGAATCCATAGCGCGGCCAGCCTATCCGGGCCGCCGACGCGACCAACCGGAGGGCCGGCGCTCGCGCCCGACCCGTCCAGGCGCTCGCCGGCCAACACCCGGCGTGGGGCGCGAGCGACCTCCCGGGCACTACTCCGGGCAACCATCGGGCCGCACCCGGGCGGCGGGGACGCTCAGCCGAGTTCGGCGACCAGCTCCTCGACCGAGGTGACCGGGCGTTGACAGACGAAGCCCCGACAGACGTACGCGGCGGACCGGCCGTCGACCAGCGGCCGGTCGGCGAGCAGCGGCACACCGGGCTGGTCCGGGCGCCCGGCCACCACCACCGCGCCGGGCGGGGCGTGCCGGTGGGCGGCGGCCACCAGCGGGTCGCCGATCGGGTCGTCGGTCGCTACGGCGATCTCGTACGGCCCGGAGAGCAGCGCCTCGCCGACCGTGGCCGCGTACCCGGTGAACCGGGCGTGCTGCCCGACGATCGGCGCGACCGTGCCGAGCGCCACCTCGGCGGCCTCCCGGTAACGCGTCTCCCCGGTCAGCGCCGCGTACGCCACCAGCCCGGCGATCAGCGCCGACCGGCCGGACGGGGTGGCGTTGTCGGTCGGGTCGGCCGGCCGGGTGACCAGCCGCTCCGCGTCGTCGGCGGTGTCGTAGAAGGCGCCGCCCGGCGCCGCGAAGTGCTCCAGCGCGGTGTCCAGCAGCCCGCCGGCCAGGGTGAGCCAGCGGCCCTCGCCGGTGAGCTGGTGCAGCGCGCAGAACGCCTCGGCCACGCAGCCGTAGTCCTCCAGCACGCCCGCCGGCTCACCGACCACACCGCCCCGGGAGACCCGGCGTAGCCGGCCGTCCACCAGGTGCACGGAGGCCAGGTGCTCGGCGGCGTCGCGCATCGCGCCGTCGGCGACGATGGTGACGCCCTCCATCAGGTTGGCATCCTCGTCCTGTGGCGACGCGTACAGCGCGGCCACCTGCTGGAACTCGACGATGGCGGTGATCGCCAGGCCGTTCCAGGCCGCCACCACCTTGTCGTCGCGGGCCGGTTGCGGACGGGTGTCCCGGGCCGTGAGCAGTCGACCCACCACCTGCTGCCAGCGGACCCGGGTCTCGGGTGCGACGTCGTCGACGTCCCGGGCGAGCCGGAGCACGCTCATGCCGTGCTCGAAGGTGCCCTCCTCGGTCACGGCGAACAGGTCGGCGGCGAACCGCCCGTCGTCCTCGCCCAGCACCTCGACGAGTTGGGCCGGCGTCCAGGCGTAGGTGAGCCCCTCGACGCCCTCCGTGTCGGCGTCCAGCGCGGACGCGAACCCGTCCCCCGGCCGGTGCAGCTCGTCGGCGAGGAACCGGGCGGTGTCCCGGGCCACCCGACGGGCCAGCGGGTCGCCGGTCAGCCGCCAGAGCTGGGTGTAGAGCCGGAGCAGCAGGGCGTTGTCGTAGAGCATCTTCTCGAAGTGCGGCACCGTCCAGTGCCCGTCCACCGAGTACCGCGCGAAGCCCCCGGCGAGCTGGTCGTAGATGCCGCCCCGGGCCATCGCCTCGGCGGTGTGGCGGACGATCTCCAGGCTGCGCGGGTCGCCCGTCCGCTGGTGCTGGCGCAGCAGGAAGAGCAGGTTCATGTGCGGTGGGAACTTCGGCGCGCCCCCGAAACCGCCGTTCGTCGCGTCGTACTCGCCGGCCAGCTTGGCGGCCGCGGCGTCGAGCAGCGGGGCGTCCAGCGGCGCGGTGGGACCGCCCACGGCCTGGGCGCCCCCGATCGCCTCGACCACCGCGGCGCCCTGACGCACCACTTCCTCGCGCTGGTCCCGCCAGGCGGCGGCGACCGACTGGAGCAGCCGGACGAAGTTGGCCCGCGGGAAGTAGGTGCCGCAGAAGAACGGGGTGCCGTCCGGGGTGGCGAAGACGGTCATCGGCCAGCCGCCCTGGCCGGTCATCGCCTGGGTGGCGGTCATGTAGACGGCGTCGACGTCCGGACGCTCCTCACGGTCCACCTTGATCGACACGAAGTCGGCGTTCATCAGCGCGCCGACCTGCTCGTTCTCGAACGACTCGTGCGCCATCACATGGCACCAGTGACACGCGGCGTAACCGACCGAGATGAGTACCGGTACGTCCCGTCGTTTCGCCTCGGCGAACGCCTCGTCGCACCAGGGCCACCAGTCGACCGGGTTGTCGGCGTGCTGGAGCAGGTATGGACTGGTGGCGCCGGCGAGTCGGTTCACCCGACGACCATAGCCAGCCCCGGCGCGGACCGCGCAGGCTCCGCCCGGATGGTCAGGCCGGCCGGTGTGGCCGCCCCGTCCGAAACCGATCAGCGGGAGGGTCGCCCCGACGGTCAGGAGGCGCCGTCGGCGCGGAGTCGGAAGACGTTCGACTCCGCCGAGTCGCGCAGCGACCCGAGCACCGCGCCGATCTTGTCGGCCGGCATCGGCTTGAAGAAGTGGTAGCCCTGCGCCGAGGTGCAGCCCAGCTCGGTCAGGGCGATCCGCTGCTCGGCGGTCTCCACCCCCTCTGCCACCACGCGCAGGCCAAGCTCGTGGGCGAGGCCCACAGTGGTCCGTACGATCGCCGCCGCCTCGGGCGAGTCGGCCATTCGGATCACGAACGAGCGGTCCACCTTCAACTCGTCCACCGCGATCCGGGTGAGGAACGTCAGCGAGGAGAAGCCGGTGCCGAAGTCGTCCACCGCGAGTTGCACACCCATCGACCGGAGCGTCGCCAGCACCTCGTCGATGACCTCCAGCTCGCTCATCACCACCGTCTCGGTGATCTCCAGGACCAGCCGGTGTGGTGGGACCTGGTGCCGGCGCAGCGCGTCGGCGATCTCTGCCGGCAGTCGGGGGTCGAGCAGGCTGCGCGCCGACAGGTTGACCGAGATCGGGACGTCCAGCCCCTCCAGGGCCCAGCCGGCGGCCACACCGAGCGCCTTGTCCAGCACGTACCGGGTGAATGCGCCGAGCTGCTCGCTGTTCTCCACGGGGCGGATGAAGTCGGCCGGGCTCAGCCAGCCACGCCGGGGGTGCCGCCACCGGATCAGCGCCTCCACCCCGGTGGGCGCGCCGGTGGCCAGGTCGACCGCCGGCTGCAACGCCAGCACCAGCTGGTCGTCGACCTCCAGCGCCTCCCGCAACTCGGCCAGCAGGGCGAGCTGATCGGTGCTGGCCGCGTCCCGGGCGCTGTCGTAGGCGGCGACGCTGCCGCCGCCCTCCTTGGCCTGGTACATCGCGATGTCGGCCCGGCGCAGCAGCTCGGTCAGGTCGGCGGTGCCGGCGTCGGCCACGACCACCCCGACGGAGACCTCGATCGACATGCGTACGCCGGCCACCTCGGTCGGCGCGGCGAGCCGCTCGGCGATCTCACGGGCCTGGCGCAGCGCGTGCGCAATCGGGGCGGCCCGGTCACCGAGCACCGGCACCGAGGTGAGCAGCAGCGCGAACTCGTCGCCGCCGAGCCGGCCGAGCAGGTCACCGGGGCGGGCCAACGCGCTGAGCCGGTTCGCGGTCAACCGCAGAAGCTGGTCACCGGCGGCGTGCCCGAGGGTGTCGTTGACTTCCTTGAACTGGTTGATGTCCAACAACAGCAGCGCCACCGGGTGATCGTGCGCGAGCTGCCGCAGCGACTGATCGCCCTTGCCGAGCATGGCGGCCCGGTTGGCCAGCCCGGTGAGTGGGTCGTGCACCGCCTCGTACGACGAGCGGGCGGTGACCAGCCGCAGCTCGCGGTGGGTCGCGGCGTCGTGCAGCGCGGCCGCGAGCGCGTCGCCGAACGCGGCCACCGCGTCGCGTTCCCGGGCGGCGGGCGGGGCGGAGCGGGGGAACCGGATCCGCAGCTGACCGACCGGCGCGGCACCCACCGTCAGTGGACGGATCAGCTCGTCCTCATCGGGCTCGGACGGGCGCGGCGGGTCGACCTCCCGGTCGACGAGCTGGCCACCGGCGTCACCCCGGTAGCGGCGCCACCGGCCGTCGGCCCGAGCCACGTCGACGTCCACCAGCTCGGCGTTGAACAGCGTCAGCGCGCCGGTCACCGCCGCGCTGGCCACGCCCCGCTCGTCGAGCTGGTTGAGGGCCGCGGTGGCCTCGGCGAAAGCTCGCCACGTCCGGCGCTCCTGGTCGGAACGCAACCGGTAGCGGTAGGTCTGCTGAAGCAGCCAGAGCAGCGGCGGAAGCAGCAGCAGCCACCGTGGGTCGAGCTCCAGCAGCGCGACCACCACCAGGCCGACCGCCAGGTTGCCGACGAACATCAGCAGCTTGCCGCGCAGGGCGGCGAGCAGTGGTGGCCCGATCGGCACTCCGTGCCGCAGGCCCAGCGTCACCCCACCGAGCCAGGCGGTCACCAGGAGGTAGGTCACCGACCCGGCGATCACGGCCAGCGCCAGCCTCGGGGTGGGCGGGGCGAGCAGCGGCTGCCCCAGCGCGCTGGTCACGGACACGGCCAGTGCCGACGCGGCGGCCAGCGACGCGGCGATCCGGACGATCTCCAGCGGCGGGCGGCGGTCGTTGTGCAGTGAGTGCACCGTCCAGGCCAGGCCGGCACCGAGGAGGGTGGCCAACGGCAGCCAGCCGGCGGGCGCCAGGTAGAGGCAGACGATCAGCGCCGCCTCGCCCCAGGTGATGCTGACCATTCCGGCGGCCGAGCGGAACCGCAGCCGGGCGAACTGGGCGACAGCGAGGACGGCGACGGCGATGCCGAAGCGGGCCGGACCGCCGAGCGGGTCGTCGGCCGGCAGCCCATCCGGCAGGGTCAGCCCGACCCCGGCGGCGACCAGTGCGGTCAGCGTCACGGCGGCGGTGAGCACGAGCAGCCGAGCGGGCATGCCGCGCACCCCGAGCCGGTCGAACGGATCGCCGGCCGGGCCGGAGGTCATCGACCTCCCCCGTCAGCCGACCGACCGACGGTACGGCGGGCGGCCGGTGCTGTGACGGTCATCGGCGCCCCCTTCCGCACACGGCTCGGGGACTTTTGGTCCCCCCGGCGGAAGGCTAAGCCAAACCGGGTGGTCGCAACAGGGGTCGACCACCCGGTTCGGCGTGAATCATGCGCGGACTACCCGTTCCGGTGCTGCTGGTGCCCGTTGGGAGCGGGCGTGGATGAATCGTGCGCCGCGGTCTCGTCTGTCGGATCAGCGACTGCCGATTCGGCCCTGGTCGGGTCGGTCGGGTGCGCCTGCTGCGGGAACCGGTCGGGCAGCCGGCGCAGCCGGGCGTTCATGTTGCGGATCAGCAGGATGGTCGCGGTGGCCAGCAGCAGGATGAGGAAGAGGCCCATCGGCCCAGCCAGGCCACCCGTGCGGGTATCCCCGAAGTTGTTCTCCGCGAGCACCTCGGCAGCGGTCAGCATGGTGTTCCTCCGATGGGCGACTGGTTACCAGAGTAGCGCCGTACGGAATCAGCGCGCGTGCGCCGTCTCCCGCACGCCCGCGAAGAGATCGGACTCGGGCATCGGGCTGTCCACCACGGAACGGGCCAGCTCGTAGTCCTCGGTCGGCCAGGCGCGCTGCTGGAGCTCCATCGGCACGTGGAACCAGAAACCGTCCGGGTCGACCTGGGTGGCGTGGGCGCGCAGCGCGTCGGCGCGGACCGGGAAGTAGTCGGCGCACTCCACCCGGGTGGTGATCCGGGGGCCCTTGTCCGGCCGCTCCTCCCAGCGCTTGAGCCAGTCCTCGTAGGGCGACTCCAGGCCGGCGGCGAGCATGCCCTCGTGCAGAGCCATGATCTTGGCCTTGGAGAAGCCGATGTCGTAGTAGAGCTTCAGCGGCTGCCACGGGGTGCCCAGCCCCGGGTAGCGCTCCGGGTCGCCGGCGGCCTCGAAGGCGGCCACGCTCACCTTGTGGCACATGATGTGGTCGGGGTGCGGGTAGCCGCCCTCTTCGTCGTACGTGGTCACCACGTGTGGACGGAACTCGCGCATCAGCCGCACCAGCGGGCCGGCGGCCACCTCGACGTCCTGGAGGGCGAAGCAGCCCTCCGGCAGCGGAGGCAGCGGGTCGCCCTCGGGCAGCCCGGAGTCGACGAAGCCGAGCCAGGCCTGCTCGACGCCGAGGATCGCCCGGGCGGCGTCCATCTCCGCGCGCCGGATGTCGGCGATGTTGGCCCACACGTCGGGTCGGTCGAGCTTGGGATTCAGCACACTGCCGCGCTCCCCGCCGGTGCACGTCACGACCAGGACATCCGCCCCCTCTGCGACGTACTTCGCCGTGGTCGCTGCACCCTTGCTCGACTCGTCGTCCGGGTGCGCGTGCACGGCCATGAGACGCAGTTGCTCTGCCAACTTCGGCGCTCCTCGTCTGTGCCGGACGGTGGACCCGACCGGGCTCGACCGGCTGACCTGCCGGGGATCCTCCTCACCCCGTCGCCGGTCGGCACCGCGGCGGGCTCGACCTGCCATTCCTGCCGCTAAGCCGGGCTGGGAGGATGGACCCTGTCATTCTTGCTGATGCCGCCGACAACAACGCCAGGAGATACCCGCCGGTGACCGAGACGCACGCCACAATTCCGCCGGGCGCGCCCGTTTTTCCGGCCGGTCGCTACGGCCGCCGCCGGGCGCCCGGGGGCGGCCGCCCCCGCAAGCTGCTGGCCGCGCTGGCGCTGGTGGTGCTGCTGGCAGCGCTGACCTTGATCTCGGTCCGGCTCTACCAGCAGTACGGCGACCCGGAGTACGACGGCCAGGTGATCACCTACACCGACATCACGGACAACCAGGTGGTGGTCAACTTCCGGGTGACCGTGCCGCCGGGCGGATCAGCGGTCTGCGTGCTGCGGGCGCGGGACCTTGCCGGCGCGGAGGTGGCCCGCGAGGAGGTCACGGTGACCGCCGAGCCCGGCGACCGGCATGTCACCACCCAGCACCGCCTAGCGACCTCCGCAAAGCCGTTCATCGGCGAGGTGCTGCGCTGCCGGCCCCCGGCCTGACCTGCCAGAACGCCGTCTCGGCAGGCCACCTGAGGGGTTCTGGTGGACGCCTACCAGCGGTGTTGGATACGGACACCAACGGTCATCGCCGACACGCTGTGTCGTACCGCACTGGTAACTTGGTAGTTCACCTGTCAGCCAGCCACGCACAACTGAGGAGACCGCCTGTGTCTACTGGCAACGAGGCGCCCGCCACCTGGCTGTCCCAGGACGCGCACGACCGCCTCCAGGCCGAGCTCGACGAGCACATCGCCAACCGCCCGGCGATCGCCGCGGAGATCAACGCCCGGCGCGAGGAGGGCGACCTGCGGGAGAACGGCGGCTACCACGCCGCTCGCGAGGAGCAGGGCAAGGCCGAGGGACGCATCCGCTACCTACAGGAGTTGCTGCGCACCGCCAAGGTCGGCGAGGCACCGACGACGGACGTGGTGTCGCCCGGCATGGTCGTGACGATCTACTTCGACGACGACACCGCGGACACCGAGACCTTCCTGCTCGGCTCCCGGGAAATCTCCTCCACGACCGAACTGACCGTCTACAGCCCCGAGTCGGCGCTCGGCAAGGCGATCCTGGGCGGTCGGCCCGGGCAGACCTGCACCTACACGGCGCCGAGCGGCGCCGACATCAAGGTGACCGTGGTCAACTTCGAGCCGTTCTCCGGCTGACCGGCACACGACCCGCCGAGGCGTGGCACCCAGCGGTGTCACGCCTCGGCGGCGAAGACCACCTGGTAGCCGCTGGCCCGTAGCGCGCTGATCAGCGTGTCGGAGTGCTCCACCCCCCGGGTCTCCACCGACAGCGCCACCTCCACCTCGCCGAGGCTCAGGTGCGGGTTGGCCCGCTGGTGCTCCACGTCCACCACGTTGGCCCGGTGCTCGGCGATCTGGCTGAGCAGCGAGGCGAGCTGCCCGGGCCGGTCCGAGCAGCGCACCGTCACTCGCAGGTAGCGACCCGCAGCGGCCAGACCGTGCTCGATCACCCGCAGCAGGAGCAGCGGGTCGATGTTTCCGCCGGAGAGCACCGCGACCACCGGGGCCTCCACCTCCACCACACCAGCCAGCAGCGCGGCCACGCCGACCGCGCCGGCCGGCTCGACCACCAGCTTGCCCCGCTCCAACAGCATCAGCAGGGCGCGCGAGATGTCCTCCTCGGAGACCGTGACGATCTCGTCGACCAGCTTGCGGACGTGGTTGAAGGTGATCTCCCCGGGCCGGCCGACCGCGATGCCGTCCGCGATGGTGGAGAAGGCGGGCAGCCGGACCGGTTCCCCGGCCACCAGTGAGGGCGGGAAGGCCGCCGCGCCGGCCGCCTGCACACCGATGATGCGGACGTCCGGCCGCAACGCCTTGGCTGCCACCGCCATGCCCGAGATCAGACCACCGCCGCCCACCCCGGTGATGATGGTCCGCACGTCCGGGCACTGTTCGAGGATCTCCAGCGCCACGGTGCCCTGGCCGGCGATCACGTCCGCGTGGTCGAACGGGTGGATCAGCACCGCCCCGGTGCGCTCGGCGTACGTGTGTGCGGCGACCAGCGACTCGTCGACGGTGTTGCCGGCCAGCTCGACCTGCGCGCCGTACCCCTTGGTGGCGGCCACCTTCGGCAGCGGCGCGTTGATCGGCATGAAGACCGTGGCGTGCGTGCCGACCAGGCCGGCGGCCAGCGCCACGCCCTGCGCGTGGTTGCCCGCGCTCGCCGCCACCACGCCGCGCTCCCGCTCCGCCGCCGACAGCCGGGAAATCCGCACGTACGCGCCGCGCACCTTGTACGAGCCCGCCCGCTGCAGGTTCTCGCACTTCAGCCAGGTCGGCCCGCCGAGCGCCGCACTCAGCGGCCGGGAGGGCTCCAGCGGGGTGGTCCGGACAACGCCGGCGAGCAGTTCCCGCGCAGCCCGCACATCGTCGAGACCGACCAGTTCCGTCATGCCCCGATCGTGCCACCCGCGCCCGCCGCACCCTGCGGCGACACCGGGGTCGGCGCGAGCACCGTCCCCGTGCACCGGGTTGATCCACTCGACATCCCCGAAATCGCGGGATCAACCTCGCCCAGATAGCGCGATATCAGCGATCCGGAGTAGATCAACCCCGGGACTGCGCCTCCGGGCCCGACGGGGCCTCCGGGCCCACCTGACGGCTCACCGTGGTCGGCGTGAATGCGGGCGGCACCGGCGCACCCGAACCGGCCGGTGGCTCCCCGCCCGGCGCAGAGGCCGACGGCATGGCGCCGCCAGCGGCATGCCCACCCGAGACCGACCCAGCCGGCCAGACCGGGGCAGTCGGCCAGACCGGAGCGGTCGGCCAGACCGGCAGCGCGCGGGCGATGCGGGCCTCCTGCTCGGTGGAGATCCGCTGGATCAGCACGATCAGCGCGACCGCGGCGATCACGCAGGCCACCCCGGGCACCGAGTACCGGAGCAGAGAGTCCCGGTAGTAGTCGATGTGCGCCTGGTAGCCGGCGTCGTTGAAGGGGGTCTCCGGCAGCTTGTCGTACGCCTGACTGTCGAGGCGGCTGACGACCCGCTCACCGATGCTGAACACCAGCCAGGCGGTCCACCACAGGAAAACCAGGGCCGGGGTGCGCCGCCGCCAGAGGCTGTCCCGGGCCACGTTGGCCACCACGCGGGCCGGCACCACGAAGCTCGCGAACGGCACCAGCCAGCCGGCGATCGCCCAGCCGGCCCCGAGCGTTGGCAGCGCGCCCGGGAACGCGTCGGTGTTCTTCCGCGCCCGCCAGGTCCAGATGATCACCAGTACGGCGGCGGTAAGGTACGCCACCGCCATGGGCAGCGCCGCCACCACGGTGACGATGAGCGCGCCGAGCAGCAGATCCGGGTCGCCGTCGGCCCGGGCCTGCCGGGCCATCGCCATCCCCAGCAGCGGGGAGAGCGCCACCGCCAGGAAGAGGACAGCGGTCGCACCGACCGCGATGGCGGCAGCCAGGCCGATCCCGCGTACCCGGTAGGTCGCTAGCCCCGGAGTGACGGCGGGCTGGCCCAGCGGGGTGTGGCAACGCGGGCAGTCGTTGTGCTCGGGGGACCTGGGGTCCCCGCAGGTCTGGCAGCGCATTGGTTTCCCCCGGTCCGCGCGACGATGCGCGCACACCGTAGACGATCATGCAGCGGCCGGCGACCCCGTTCCGACCTGGGGGTAGCCGGGGGCGTGCCTCGACCACGGGGCGGCCATCTCGAACTGGCCGGCCACGCCGAGCAGCAGCAGCTCCGAGCCGGGCGGACCGACCAGCTGCACGGCGACCGGCAGCCCGTCCGGGCGGCGGCCCACCGGCACCACGATGGCCGGCAGGCCGGCGATGTTCCACGGAGCCGCGAACGGGGCGTACCGGATGTTGGCCGACATGTTCGCCCGCCAGGACCGGTCGGACCAGCGCGCGGCCTCCGGCGGCGCGCTGGCCAGCGCCGGGGTGAGCAGCAGGTCGACCGAGTGGTCGGCGAAGAAGTCGATCGACCGCTCCCGCCAGGCGGCCCGGTCGGCCTCCCGGACGTAGCCGCGGCGCTGGGCCCACTCGCCCAGCGCGACGTGCCGCCGGCTGCGCCGCTGCAGGTCGCGCCGGTTCAGCCCAGCGGCCCGGACGTCGGCTGCGGCGGCGGCGAACCAGGTGGCGATGCCCTGCAGGCCGAGCGCGGTGGGGTAGACCGGATCGGCCGGCACGGTGTCGTGCCCGGCGGCGGCGAGCAGTCGGCCGGCGGCGGCGACCGCGTCCCGGTTGGGCGCGTCCGGCGAGACACCGCGCACCGGGGAGCGCAGCGAGACGCCCACCCGGAGCCGCTGCGGCGGGACCAGCTTCTCCGGCCGTCGACCGGCGAGCACCGAGAAGCCGACCGCCGCGTCCGCGACCGTGCTGGTCAGCATGCCGTGCTCGGTCAGACCGAACCAGTCGTCCGCCCCGAGCTGGCAGGGGACCACGCCCCGGCCGGGCTTGAGCCCGACCAGGCCGCAGCAGGCCGCCGGGATCCGGATCGAGCCGAGGCCGTCGTTGCCGTGCGCGATCGGCACCAGCCCGGCGGCCACTGCGGCAGCCGCGCCGCCGGAGGAGCCGCCGGGGGTACGCGCGCTGTCCCACGGGTTGCGGGTCACCGCGCTGTCGTCGTCCGTGAGCGCCCACAGCCCCAGTTCGGGCATCCGGGTCACCCCGAGGATCACCGCGCCGGCGCCGCGCAGCCGTCGGACCACCTCGTGATCGGCCTCCGCGACGCTGGTGCGCACCGCTGCGGACCCGTTCCAGGTGGGCAGGCCGGCGACCGGAGTGTTCTCCTTGACCGCCACCGGCACCCCGGCCAGCGGCAGGTTGGCCAGGTCCTCCTGCTCGTCGACCTTCTCCGCCTCGGTGATCGCCTCGCCGCCGCGCACGGCGCGGAACGCGCCCAGCTCGCCGTCGGCCCGCGCGATGTATTCGAGGTGGTCGGCGACGACCTGAGTGGCCGAGACATCGCCTCGGCGTACGCCCCGGGCGATCTGCTTGGCGGTCGCCCCGACCCAGGTCGCCATGATGTCCTGCACGGCCATCCTCCCCAGCGGTCAGCCCAGTGCCTGCTCCAAATCGGCGAGCAGGTCGTCGACCGTCTCGATGCCGACAGACAGTCGCACGAGATCCCCGGGAACTTCAAGCGGCGAGCCGGCAGCACTTGCATGTGTCATGCGGCCGGGGTGCTCGATCAGGGATTCCACCCCGCCCAGCGACTCGGCGAGAACGAAGAGCTTGGCCCGGTTGCAGATCTCCACGGCGTGGTCCTCGCCGCCGGCCGCCCGGAAGGAGATCATGCCGCCGAACCGGCGCATCTGCTTGGCGGCCACCTCGTGGCCGGGGTGCGAGGGCAGCCCGGGGTAGATCACCTCGGCCACCTTGGCGTGCCCGTCCAGGTACGCGGCGAGCCGCTCGGCGTTGTCGCAGTGCCGGTCCATCCGTACCCCGAGGGTCTTGATGCCGCGCAGGGTGAGCCAGGCGTCGAACGGGCCGTTGATCGCGCCCATCGCGTTCTGGTGGTAACGCAGCTCCTCGCCGAGCGCGGCGTCGGCGACGACGAGCGCGCCACCCACCACGTCGGAGTGCCCACCGATGTACTTCGTGGTGGAGTGCACCACCACGTCGGCGCCGTGCGCGATCGGCTGCTGCAGGTACGGCGAGGCGAAGGTGTTGTCGACCACCAGCAGCGCGCCCGCGTCGTGCGCGACGCCGGCCAGGGCGGCGATGTCGGCGATGCCGAGCAGCGGGTTGGTCGGCGTCTCCACCCAGACGATCTTCGTCCGGCCGGGCTGCACGGCGGCCCGGATCGCGGCCGGGTCGGAGACCTTGGCCGGGGTGAACTCCAGGCCCCAACGCTGGGCGACCCGGGCGAAGAGCCGGTAGGTGCCGCCGTACGCGTCGTCCGGGATGACCACGTGGTCGCCCGGCTGGCAGACGGCCCGCAGCAGGGTGTCCTCGGCTGCCAGGCCGCTGGCGAAGGCGAGCCCGACGGGCCCGCCCTCCAGCGCGGCCAGGCATTCCTGGAGCGCGTCGCGGGTCGGGTTGCCGGAACGGCTGTACTCGTATCCGAGCCGGGGCGCGCCGACGGCGTCCTGGGCGTAGGTGCTGGTCTGGTAGATCGGTGGGATCACCGCGCCGGTGCGGGCCTCAGGGTCCTGACCGGCGTGGATGGCGAGCGTCTCGAAGCCGTGGTTCATTCTGGTGAGGCTAGTGCCCCGCCCCGCGGGCCGTGGCGGAGCCGGGCAGTCGGCATAGCCTGGGCCGATGAACGGGTGCGTGTTCTGCGGGATCGTGGCCGGCGAGGTGCCCGCGTTCCGGGTGGCCGACGAGCCGGACGGGGTGGCTTTCCTGGACACCCGCCCGGTCTTCGCGGGGCACGTGCTGGTGGTGCCCCGCGTCCATCTGGTGACCCTGGCCCAACTGCCGGCCGATCTGCTGCCGGGCTACTTCGCGCTCGTTCAGCGGCTGGCGGTGGCGGTGGAGACCGGTCTGGGAGCCGGTGGGACGTTCGTGGCGATGAACAACAAGGTGTCCCAATCCGTGCCGCACCTGCACACCCACGTGGTGCCCCGGACCAAGGGGGACGGGCTGCGCGGGTTTTTCTGGCCGCGTACCCGCTACCCGAGTGACCAGGACGCCCGGGACATCGCGGTACGGGTGGCCGACGCGCTGCCGCCCCCGCCCCGACCGGCGGCCTGACTGCCGGCCAGGCGGGTAAGAAACAAGGGCCCGCCGGCGTTGCATGCGGCAGAGGTACGAGAGGAGTTCCACCGTGTTCCTTCGCCAGTCCAAGGCTGAGCTGCCCACTCCCGACCAGGCCCTGCCGGGCCGCCCGATCGCGATGCCGGTCGCCGACCGACACGAGGTGCTGGGCACCCCGTTGAAGGGCCCGTTCCCGGAGGGCCTCCAGGTCGCCGTCTTCGGTATGGGCTGTTTCTGGGGCGCCGAGCGGCTGTTCTGGACCCTGCCCGGGGTCTTCACCACCTCCGCCGGCTACGCGGGTGGCAGCACCCGGAACCCGACGTACGAGGAGACGTGCTCCGGCCGGACCGGGCACGCCGAGGTCGTCCAGGTGGTCTACGACCCGAGCAAGATCACTTATGAGGACCTGCTGAAGGTGTTCTGGGAGAACCACGACCCGACCCAGGGCATGCGCCAGGGCAACGACGTGGGCACCCAGTACCGGTCGGCCATCTACACCACCACCGACGAGCAGCGGGCCATCGCTGAGTCGTCCCGGGACGCGTTCCAGCCGATCGTGACGCGGGCCGGCAAGGGTGAGATCACCACCGAGATCGCCCCGCTCGGCAGCTACTACTTCGCCGAGGACTATCACCAGCAGTATCTGGCCCCGACGAAGAACCCGAACGGGTACTGCAACCACGGCCCGAACGGGCTGAGCTGCCCGGTCGGCGTGGCCCGTACCGCGGGCTGACCACCGCCCACCCTGCACGACCTCGATGCCCGGCCGCCGAAAAAGGCGGCCGGGCATTCCCGTCTGACCGTGTGATCGAAATCCGTTGCCGAGCCCAGCGGGGACTCGATAGCGTGGCGGTACACGTGAAGGGAGGTGGTCCAGACTTGTATAGCAATCGGACTCGTGAGGTGGCTGTCCGCTAGCCGCTGTCCTCGACAGTGATCGGTCCGCCGCGAGGCGGGCACAAGCAACAACGTCGAGACCGTGTGGCAGCGGTGCGGCGAATCCACGACAGCCACCCGACCCCCGGGGCGCCGGCCCAGTCCAGCCGGCCCGCGCACGAGCGCGGAAAACCCCGGGGGTCGCTCCATCTGCCGGCGAGGCCGGGCCGGTCAGCTCAGCCGGAGGAGATCACCGTGTCGATGCGCGAGCTGGTGGTGCTCGGGACGGCCAGCCAGGCCCCGACACGGCGGCGCAACCACAACGGGTACGTGCTGCGCTGGGACGACGAGGTGATCCTCTTCGACCCGGGCGAGGGCAGTCAGCGGCAACTCCTGCACACCACGGTCACCGCCACCGACCTGACCCGGATCTGCGTCACCCATTTCCACGGCGACCACTGCCTCGGCCTGCCCGGCACCATCCAGCGACTCTCCCTGGACCGGGTGGCGCACCCGGTCGCCGTGCACTTTCCGGCCGGCGGCGCCGAATACTTCGCCCGGCTGCGGCACGCCACCTCCTTCTACGAGACCGCCGAGCTGCGGGTCGAGCCCATCGAGGCCGACGGGCAGCGGATCACCCTGCGCTGCGGCACGCTGGAGGCCCGCCGGCTGCGGCACCCCATCGAGACGTACGGCTACCGGCTGATCGAGCCGGACGGCTGCCGGATGCTGCCGGAGAAGCTGGCCGCGTACGGCATCACCGGGCCGGCCGTCGGCGAGCTGATCCGGGTCGGGCACCTGGACCTCGACGGTCGCCGCGTCACCCGGGACGAGGTGAGCGTGCCCCGGCCGGGGCAGCGATTCGCCTTCGTGATGGACACCGGTCTCTGCGACGGGGTGTACGCCCTCGCCGAGCACGCCGACCTGCTGGTCATCGAGTCGACCTTCCTGGAGTCGGAGGCCGCGCTCGCCGCCGAGGTCGGTCACCTGACCGCGGCACAGGCCGCCCGGGTGGCGAGCGAGTCCGGGGTACGCCGGCTGGTGCTCACCCACTTCTCCCAGCGGTACGGCGACCCGCGCCGGTTCCACGACGAGGCCCGCGCACACTTCGACGGTGAGCTGATCATCGCCGAGGACCTGACCACGGTGCAGCTCCCGCCGCGCCGGGTAGCCTCGGCCGGATGACCGTCACGCTCCGCCCCGCCACCGGTGACGACCTGATGGGGGTGGGTGCCCTGCACCAGCGTTCCCGGGTCGCCGCGTACTCCTCGTTCCTTCCGGCCGGGGCACTGGCCGACCCGACGCAGGAGGCGATGGGCCGCTACTGGACCGAGCGGTGGAGTTGGGAACGGGACACCCACCGGCTGACCGTGGCGGAACGCGCGGGAAGGCTGGTCGGGTTCAGCTACCTGGGCCCGGACGACGAGGACGACCCGGCGACCGGGCTGCTGAACGCCATCCACCTGGACCCGGCCGAGCAGGGCCGGGGGGTCGGCCGCGCACTGATGGTGGACGCGCTGGACGCCATGCGGGCCCGGGGCTGGCGGCGAGCGGTGCTCTGGGTGCTCCGGGACAACGCCCACGCCCGCGCCTTCTACCAGCGCGGCGGTTGGACCCCCACAGGCACGGAACGCGACGAGTACATCGGCACCGCCCCCACCCCCCAACTCCGCTACAGCCGCCCCCTCTAATCCCCCCCACCCCCTCATTCCGTCGATCATGGAGTCGTGGTGGGCGACTTAGCCACTTATGCCGGCTCTGCGCGGCACCACAACTCCATGATCGACGGGGTGGGGGTGGGGGGAGGGCGTCGACAAGACGCCCTCAGGGTTAGTGGGCGCCGAGGTGGGCTAGGAGGTCCTGGCGGGTTAGGACGCCCTTGGGCTTGCCGTCGACGAGGACCAGCGCGGCGTCGGACTTCTCCAGCAGGCCGACGGCCTCGCTGACCGGCTGACCGCCACCGATCATCGGCAGCGGGTCGCCCATGTGCCGCTCGATGGTGTCGTGCAGGTGGGCCTGACCGGTGAACAGCGCGTCGAGCAGGTCCCGCTCGGCGATCGAGCCGGCCACCTCGCCGGTCACCACCGGCGGCTCGGCCTTGAGCACCGGCAACTGCGAGACGCCGTACTCACGCATGTAGTCGATCGCGTCCCGGACCGTCTCGGTCGGGTGCACGTGCACCAGCTCGGGCAGCCCGCCCGGCTTGCCGGACAGCGCGTCGGCCACCGTCGGCTCGGTGCCGGAGTTGTCGAGGAACCCGTACCGGGCCATCCACGAGTCGTTGAAGATCTTCGAGAGGTAGCCCCGGCCGCCGTCCGGCAGCAGCACGACCACCACGTCGTCCGGGCCGGCCCTGCGCGCCACCTCCAGCGCGGCGACCACCGCCATCCCGCAGGAGCCGCCGACCAGCAGCCCCTCCTCGCGGGCCAACCGCCGGGTCATCTCGAAGGACGCCTTGTCGGAGACCTCGACGATCTCGTCGGCGACGCCCCGGTCGTAGGTCTCCGGCCAGAAGTCCTCGCCGACGCCCTCCACCAGGTACGGCCGGCCGGTGCCGCCGGAGTAGACCGAGCCCTCCGGGTCGGCCCCGACGACCCGCACCCGCCCCTCGGAGGCCTCCTTGAGGTACCGGCCGATGCCGGAGATGGTGCCGCCGGTGCCGACGCCCGCCACGAAGTGGGTGAGCCCACCTTCGGTCTGCTTCCACAGCTCCGGGCCGGTCGTCTCGTAGTGCGAGCGCGGGTTGGCCGGGTTGCTGTACTGGTTGGGCTTCCAGGCGCCGGGGATCTCCCGGGTCAGCCGGTCGGAGACGTTGTAGTACGAGCGCGGGTCCTCCGGGGCCACCGCGGTCGGGCAGACCACCACCTCGGCGCCGTACGCCCGGAGCACGTCCTGCTTGTCCTGGCTGACCTTGTCGGGGCAGACGAAGACGCAGTGGTAGCCCTTGAGCTGGGCCACCAGGGCCAGCCCGACGCCGGTGTTACCGCTGGTCGGCTCGACGATGGTGCCGCCGGGCTTGAGCAGGCCGGCGGCCTCGGCGTCCTCCACCATCCGCAGCGCGATCCGGTCCTTCACCGAGCCGCCCGGGTTGACGTACTCGACCTTGGCGAGCACGGTGGCCTGGATGCCCTCGGTGACGTTACGCAGACGTACCAGCGGGGTGTTGCCGATCATGTCGACGACGTTGTCGTAGTACTGCACGGTGTGCCCTTCGTTGCGGCGCCGGCAACGGCGGCCGGGCAGACGTTTCCTCGCCGCCCAGGGTACGTGGCGTCAGGGCACCACCCCTCCGGGGATGACCGAGTCGCGACGCGCCTCCCACTCCAGGAAGCGGTCGGTCTCGGCGAGCACGCTGCCGGCCAACCAGGTGATCATGACCGCGTCGTCAGCCAGCCCGAAGATCGCCAGTGGGATTTCCGGGAGCAGATCGATCGGCGAGACGATGTACGCCGTCGCCGCGGTCATCAGGGCCAGCCGGAGGCCTCCGTCGTACTGCCCCCGGGTGGTGGCCCTGATCATCCGGGGCAGCGCCGCCAACCGGGCGCCCAGCGAGGGCCCACCCCGTGCCCCGGACGCCAGTGCTCGGGCCAGGGCCGTGAATGCCGCGCTGCGCTTCAGTGTCTTCCCCATCGTCGCGCTCCTCTCCGCCGGATCAGCGTGGCGGGTCGGCGCAAGTCGGCCGGCCTCCCCCGGTCAGGTACCCCGTCGCGTCGGTTTCCAGGCACCCGCGAGCCGTCACGACGACAGCGCCGTGTCGGACCGGCGCGATAATCTCGCGGTATGGGGGTGGCTGGTTCCGTCGTACCCGTTGGTCCGCGCTGGCGGCAGGCCCGGCGGGTCGCCCGCCTGGCTGCCATTGGCACGGGCGCCACTGCGGCGGCCGTGGTCGCGACCGGCGGGGTGCTGCTCGGGCAGGCCCGCCAGGCGCGGCGCACCATCCCGATGGCCGAGGCGCCGCCGCCGCGCTGCGACGGGGTGTACGGCGCCAAGTTCCCCGGCCCCGCGCTCACCATGGTCGTGCTCGGCGACTCGTCGGCCGCCGGCTACGGGGTGCACCGCCGCCGGGAGACGCCCGGCGCCCTGCTCGCCACCGGCCTGTGCCGCCGGCTGCAACGGCCGGTGCGGCTGCACCGTTACGCGGTGGTCGGAGCCATCTCGTCGGCGCTCCGGCACCAGGTGGAGGCCGCGCTGGAGTGCCAGCCCGACATCGCGGTGATCCTCATCGGCGGCAACGACATCACCAACCGCACCCCGCGCGGGCTGGCCGTGCGCTACCTGGTCGAAGCGGTCCACACGCTGCGCGACGCCGGCTGCGAGGTGGTCGTCGGCACCTGCCCCGACCTGGGCGCGATCCGCCCGATCCAGCCCCCGCTGCGGTGGCTGGCGCACCGGTGGAGCCGGCAGCTCGCCGCCGCCCAGACGGTGGCCGTCGTCGAGGCCGGCGGCTGGACGGTCTCCCTCGGTGACCTGCTCGGCCCCCGCTTCGCCGCCGAACCGACGCGGATGTTCGCCTGGGACCGGTTCCATCCCTCCGCCGAGGGGTACGCGGTGGCCGCCGCCGCGCTGCTGCCGACGATGATCTCCGCGCTCGGTGCGGGGCAGGAACGACGGGTCACACCGGTGCCGGGCGAGGGCGTACGGTCGCTGCCGGAGGCCGCGCAGGAGGCGGCCCGGCACGCCGGCACGGAGGTCAGCGGCACGCAGGTCCGGGGCCACGACCGAGGGCCGGCCGGTCGGTGGGCGCAACTGCGCCGCCGGGCGTTCTTCGGTGTCGGTGCGGTGCCGCAGCGCGGGTCCGCCACGGACACTTCGACAGTGGAGGGACTGGCATGAACGAGCGCAGCGAGCGGGGCGTGACCGCCGGTTTCCCGGGCCGACTGGGTCGGGCGGCGGTGCTCTCGCTGCTCGCCGGCACCGTGGGCGGCGCCGCCGTCCTGGCCGGCGAGGCGTTCGTCGCCCGGCACCGGCGCTACGCCCAGCCGGAGCTGGGGCTGGCCCTGCGGGCCACGATCGGCCGGGCCGGCGCACCGCCTCTACGGCTGGTGCTGCTCGGTGACTCGTCGGCGTTGGGCGTGGGCGTCGACCGGCTCGACGACACCATCGGCGGGCAGATGGCCAACCTGCTGGCCGAGGGGCCGGCCGGCCGGCGGGTGCACCTGTCCAGCGTCGGTGTCTCCGGGTCCCGCTCGACGGACCTGTCCACCCAGGTGGCGCGGGCCCTGCTCGGCGAGCGGCCCGACGTGGCGCTGATCCTGATCGGCGCGAACGACGCCACCGGGCTGCGCCGGCCCGCCGACGCGGCGGCGTATCTCGGCGCGGCCGTGCACCGGTTGCGCGAGGCGCGGGTCGAGGTGGTGGTGGGCACCTGCCCCGACCTCGGCGCCGTGCGGGCCATCGCACCTCCGCTGCGCCAACTGGTCGGCTGGTCCGGGCGGCGGGTGGCCCACGCCCAGACCACGGCCGTGCTGGACGCCGGCGGCACGGTGGTCGACCTGGCCACCGAGACCGGGCCGGTGTTCCGGGCCGACGCGGGCACGCTCTGTCACGACGGCTTCCACCCCTCCGCCGACGGCTACCGGGTGTGGGCGCACGCCCTGCTGCCCGCCGTCGCGGCAGCGGCGGCGGTCGCCTCCCGGCGCTAGACCGGCCCGGTCCGGGGTGACATTTCCCGCCGGGCGGGCTTCTTCCGTGCCAAGTTACCGGCGGGTTAACGTGGTTCCATGCCGATTGAGTCGTCCCGCGACGCCGTCATCGTCGCCACCGCCCGCTCCCCCATCGGCCGGGCGCACAAGGGGTCCCTGCGCGACGTCCGCTCCGACGACCTCGCCGCGACCATCGTCCAGGCCGCCCTGGACAAGATCCCCCAGCTCGACCCGACCACGATCGACGACCTCTACCTCGGGTGCGGCCTGCCCGGCGGCGAGCAGGGCTTCAACATGGGACGGGTGGTGGCCACCCTGCTCGGGCTGGACACCGTGCCCGGCGCCACGCTGACCCGCTACTGCGCCTCCTCGTTGCAGACCACCCGGATGGCCATGCACGCGATCCGCGCCGGCGAGGGCGACGTATTCATCTCCGCCGGCGTGGAGATGGTCTCCCGCTACGCCCGGGGCAGCTCCGACGGGCTGCCCCCCGAGGCGCAGGCGCTGGTCGGCGGCGGCTGGGAGAACCCGCGCTTCGCGGCCGCCGGTGAGCGCTCGAAGAGCCGCGCCCAGGGCGGCGCCGACGTGTGGACCGACCCCCGCGAGTCCGGCGAGCTGCCGGACATCTACCTGACCATGGGGCAGACCGCGGAGAACCTGGCCCAGGTGTACGACGTCACCCGCGCCGACATGGACGAGTTCGGCGTCCGCAGCCAGAACCTGGCCGAGAAGGCCATCGCCGACGGCTTCTGGGCCCGGGAGATCACCCCGGTCACCACGCCTGACGGCACCGTGGTGAGCACCGACGACGGCCCGCGTGCCGGCGTGACCCTCGATGCCGTCGCCGGCCTGAAGCCGGTGTTCCGCCCGGACGGCCGGATCACCGCCGGCAACTGCTGCCCGCTCAACGACGGCGCCGCCGCCGTCGTGGTGATGAGCGCCCAGCGGGCCGAGGAGCTCGGGCTGACCCCGCTGGCCCGGATCGTCTCCACCGGCGTGACCGCACTCTCGCCGGAGATCATGGGTCTCGGGCCGGTCGAGGCGTCCCGGCAGGCGCTGCGGCGGGCCGGCATGACCATCGACGACGTCGACCTGGTCGAGATCAACGAGGCGTTCGCCGCGCAGGTCATCCCCTCCTACCGGCAGCTGGGCATCCCGGAGGAGAAGCTGAACGTGATGGGCGGCGCTATCGCGGTCGGCCACCCGTTCGGCATGACCGGCGCCCGGATCACCGGCACCCTGCTCAACGCGCTGGAGTGGCACGACAAGACCATCGGTCTGGAGACCATGTGCGTCGGTGGCGGCCAGGGCATGGCCATGGTGCTGGAGCGGCTCAACTGAGCCGACGTCAGAGCGCGCTGCGGGTCGCCGTCACCTCGGCGGCGGCCCGGGCCAGCGCCTCGGCACCCGGCCCGGCGGCGATCAGATCCGCCGCCACCACCCGCAACTGATCCGGCAGGGCCAGGTCGTTGTCCAGCCGAGGCACCACCCGGCGGGGCTCACCCTCGGCGTCGGCGGTCAGGTTGGCGATCTCCTGCACGAGTCGGTGCACCAGGTCGGCGCGAGGCACGTTGCCGGTGGTCGCGACCGCCGCCCAACGGGGCTGCTGCCAGTGCCCGATCTGACGGACCAGCGACTGCACGGCCTGGTCCAACTCCGCTGCGCTCATCGCCACCGAGTCTACGGCCGGCACCGGCCGCGTCTCGCCGGGCCGGTCAGCGACGCAGGTAGCTGAGCAGCCGCAGCAACTGCCAGTAGAGAAAGACCAACCCGGTGATCAGGCCGAACGCGCTCAACCACGCGTACCGGCGGGGTCGACCGTCGCGCACCGAGCGCTCGACGAGGTCGAAGTCGAGGATGAAGCTGAACGCGCCGGCGATGATGGCCACCACCGAGAAGGCGTACGCCAGCCAGCCGACCTCCCCGCTGGCGCTGTAGGTCGCCAACCCCGGGCGCCCGGAGATCAGGTACGACACCAGGTTGACCACGCTGAGCACGGCGATGCCGAGCAGTGTGCCGATCACCAGGCGGGCCAGCCGGGGCGTCGCCCGGATCACCCGGGCCCGGTACAGCGCCGCCATGCCGAGGAAGACGCCGAAGGTGCCGGCCACCGCCTGCACCACGATGCCCGGATAGATCAGCTCGAAGGCGCGGCTGGCCACCCCCAGCAGCAGCCCCTGGAGCACGGCGTAGGCGACGATCGGCACCGGGTTGGTGATCCCGCGCAGCGAGATGACCAGGACCAGCACGATCGAGGCGAGGGCGCTGCCGGCCAGCGCGGCGGGCAGCCAGGCCGCCTCCGGCACCACCGCCCAGGACACCGCCGCAGCCACGACGGTGACGAGCAGCAACCCGACCGTGCGGACCACCACGTCGTCGACGGTCATCGCCTCGACGTCGCGGGTGCCGAGCACCCGGGCCTCCACCCGGCCGGTCTCGTCCAGCCGGTTGAGCACCGGGTTGTTGCTGCGCACCGCCGCCTCCTCTGCCCGCGTACCCCCTCGCAGTCACTCTGCCCCGGGCCGGCCGGCGACGGCGGCCAAACAGCGCGCCCGGTACAGACGACGGCGCCCGCCCCCGCAGAAGCGGGAGCGGGCGCCGGTCAGCAGCGCGGACGAGGTCAGTCGTCGCCCTGGAAGTAGCTCAGCAGGCGCAGGATCTCGATGTAGAGCCAGACCAGGCTGACCAGGATGCCGAAGGCGGCCGTCCAGGAGTAGCGCTGGGGCAGGCCCATCCGGACGCCGTCCTCGATCTCCTTGAAGCTGAGCACGAAGCTCAGCGACGCGACCACGATGCAGACCAGGCTGAAGCCGATGGCCAGCGGGCTGCCGTCACGCAGGCCGGTGTTGACGCCGAACAGGGCCAGCACCAGGTTGATCAGCATGACCGCGAAGAGGCCGGTCATCACCGCGATCATGCCCTTGACGAAGGCCGGGGTGGCCCGGATGACCTTCGCCCGGTAGAGGATCGCCATCAGGAAGAAGATGCCGAAGCTCGCCGAGGCGGCCTGCAGCACGATGCCGTCGAACGCCGACTCGAACGCCTTGCTGACCATGCCGACGAAGACACCCTCGACGACCGCGTACGTGATGACCAGCGCCGGGTTGGCCATCCGGGAGAACGAGATGATCAGGCCAAGCACCAGGCCGACCACCGCCGCGCCGATCCAGGCGGCACCGACCAGCGAGTCGGGCACGAGCACCCAGGCGGCCGCGGCGGAGATGCCGAGGATGCCGAGCAGGGCGACAGTCTTGACGACCACGTCGTCGACGGTCATGGGCGCCACGGTGGGCGGCGCTGCCGGGTAACCGGCCTGGGACGGGTACTGCTGGGGAATGCCGGGCTGTCCGTACGGCCCGGTCGGTGCGTACCCGGCGGAACGCTCCCGCTCGGCCGCCTGGCCGAGCCGGGCGAGCACCGGGTTCGAGGTCTTCACTGTCTGGCCTCCCTCAGGGGGTCGTTTGCACGTGAACGTGCCCTCCAAGAGTAAACGGCCCGGCCAACTCCTGGTGATCACGAATGGGAATGCGGCCCATGGCGGCTGGTGCCCGGGGCGGGGGTCGAACCCGCACGCCTTGCGGCAGCCGCTTTTAAGGCGGCCGTGTCTGCCGTTCCACCACCCGGGCGGGTGGCACCGGCGCGCCGACACGCACGGTGCAGTGTCACCGTAGCGGGTCGTTGGCGACCCGGCGTACCCCGCCGGCCAGCCCGCACTAGGGTCGATGGCGTGAGCAGCGCAGCCCCCACGGCCCCCGACGCCGCCCCTGAGCAGGCATTCCGCCGCTCCGATCAGATCAACCGCCTCGCCTGGGCCGTCCGGCTGCTGTCCGCCGTCCGCCGGCACCGGGCGGACCTGCTGGTCGCCTTGATCTGCACTGTCCTAGCTGGCTGGCTGACCCACGGCCTGTGGCCCGACCCGGCCGGGCGGGTCATGGCGCTCAACCCCGAGGACCAGGCCCTCTACGAGTGGTTCCTGGCGGTCGACGCGCGAGCGCTCCTCGGCGACTTCAGCCTGCTCACCGACCGGCTCAACGCCCCCGACGGGGTCAACATGATGGCCAACACCACGGTCATCGCGCTCGGCATCGTCTGCGCACCGATCACCCTGCTGCTCGGCGCGCCGGTCACCTTCGCGCTGCTCGCCGCCGCCAACCTGGCCGGCACCGCCGTCGCCTGGTACCTGCTGTTCCACCGGACGCTGCACGCTCGCCGGCTCGCCGCCGCGCTCGGCGGAGGGCTGTGCGGGTTCGGCCCGGGCATGATCTCGCAGACCAACAGCCACCTGCACATGACCGCCCAATGGCTGGTGCCGGTGATCGTCTGGTTGGTGATCCGGCTACTGCGAGCGTCCGACCCAAAGCCCACGTCGCCCGCCAGCCACAGCGGGATCGACGGCGCCCGGCCCGCAGGGCTGGACCGGCGGCGGATCTTCAGCTCCGCGGCCGGGCTGGCCGCCGCCGTCACCGCGCAGGTCTTCATCGGCGAGGAGGTGCTCTTCCTCGCCGCCGTCACGCTGCTGGTGATGGCGGTCAGCTACGCCATGGCGGACCGGGACCTGGCCCGGCGGGCGCTGCCCGCGTTCGCCGGCGGGCTGGCCATCGCCGCCGGGCTGGCCCTGCTGGTGCTGGGGTATCCGCTGTGGTTCCAGTTCGCCGGGCCGCAGGGGGTCGCCGACGGGATGTTCAGCCCCGACTACTTCTCGGCCGACCTCAGCAGCTGGTGGACAGTCTCCCCACTGTCGGTGGCCGGCAGCGACGAATCCGCCCGGCTGACCACCGGCCCGGCCGAGTACAACACGTTCCTCGGCTGGCCGCTGCTGCTGGTCGCCGTGGCCAGCGCGATCTGGGCCGGGCGGCGCCGGCTGGTGCTCGCGTGCGTGGCAGCCGCCCTGGCGATGGGCGCGCTCTCGCTCGGCCCGGAGGTGGTGCTCGGCGGCACCCGGACCGCGCTGCCCGGCCCGTACGCCCTGCTGGCCGGGCTGCCGGTGGTGGACGGCGCCCTGCCGATGCGGTTCGGCCTGGCGCTGCTCCCGATCGTCGCGACGCTGCTGGTGCTGGCGGTCGACCGGGCACTGCAGAGCACCGGTCGGGCGCGGCGGCTGGTGCCGCTGGCCGTCGTCGCGGCGCTGCTGCCGATCTTCCCGGCCCCCCTGCCGACCGCCGAGCGACCCGCCCTGCCGGAGTTCATCACCGGCGGGCACTGGCGGCAGTGTGTCCGCCCCGGCGGGGTGCTGGTCCCGGTGCCGCTGCCCACTCCCAAGGAGCCGTGGCCGATGCGCTGGGCGGCCGCCGCCGACGCCGGCTTCGGTCTGCCCGAGGGGTTCTTCATCGGCCCGTACGGCCGGGGCGGCACCGCGGCGATGGGCACCTTCAAGCAGCCCACCTCCGCGCTGCTGGCGGACGTGGCCCGGCGCGGCGACCAGCCGCCCATCGGTGACGAGCAGCGCCGGCAGGCAGCCCGGGACGCGGACTTCTGGGGCGCGTCCTGCGTGGCGCTGGCCGACGACGCCCCACACGTGGAGAGCCTGCGCGCAACCCTGGAGCAGCTCTACGGCCCGGCCACCCGGATCGCCGACGCCTGGACATGGCGGGTCTGACCCGGACGTCGAACAGGGCCCCTCGCGGCACCAGGAACGGTGCGGCGGGGGCCCTGTTCGTCGATCGGGTCAGACGCGGGGGGCGCCAACCGGCTGGGACGCCTCGACGAACTCCTCGCGCGGGTCGTGCAGCTGGCCCAGGGCGACCACCTCACGCTTCAGGAAGAACGCCAGCGACCAGTCCACCACCACCCGGACCTTGCGGTTGAACGACGGGATCCGGCTCATGTGGTACGTCCGGTGCATGAACCAGGCCGGCCAGCCGGTCATCTTGATCCCGTACACCTGGGCGACGCCCTTGTGCAGGCCGAGGCTGGCCACGCTGCCGACGTGCTTGTGCTTGTAGTTGACCGGCTCGCGGCCTCGGATCACCGCCGCGATGTTGTCGGCCATCTGGGCGGCCTGGCGGACCGCGTGCTGGGCGCTCGGCGAGCAGTAGTTGCCCGGCTCCTTGGTCAGGTCGGGCACCGCGGCGCAGTCACCGGCACTCCACGCACCCTCGACCACCCGGTCACCGTCGACCACCTGGAGGGTCGGCAGGCAGGTGACCCGCCGACGGTCGTCGCGCGGGAAGTCGGTGGCGTCCAACATCGGCGACGGCTTCACGCCGGCCGTCCAGACGATCGTGTCGGAGCGGAAGCTGTCACCGTCGGAGAGCTTGACCACCCCGTCGACGCAGGACTCCAGCCGGGTGTCCAGCCGGATGTCCATGTTCCGCTTGAGCAGCTGCTGCACCGTGTAGGCACCCATGTCCCGGTCCACCTCGGGCAGCACCCGCTGGGTGGCCTCGACCAGCACCCAGCGCATGTCCTCCGGCTTCAGCTCCGGGTAGTAGCGCATGGCGTCGCGGGCCATGTCCTCCATCTCGGCGAGCGCCTCGATGCCGGCGTAGCCACCACCGACGAAGGTGAACGTCAGCGCCGAACGGCGGACCTCCGGGTCCGGGGTGACAGCCGCCACGTCCAGTCGGTCCAACACGTGGTTGCGGAGGTAGATCGCCTCACCGATGGTCTTGAACCCGATGCCGTGCTCGTGCAGGCCGGGGATCGGCAGCGTCCGCGACACCGAACCCGGGGCCACGATCACGTGGTCGTACGCGATCTCCCGGACCGGGCCGGCGATCGGCTGCACGGTGGCCACCTTGCGGTCGTGCTCGACACGGGTGACCGTGCCCGCCACCACCGTGCACCGACGCAACTCCCGCCGCAGCGGCACCACGGAGTGCCGGGGGGAGATGTTGCCCGCCGCGGCCTCGGGCAGGAACGGCTGGTAGGTCATGTGCGGCTGGGGGTCAACCACGATGACCTCAGCCTCACGGGAGCTGAGCTTCTTCGACAGGCGCAGGGCGGCGTAAAGACCGACGTGCCCGGCACCCACCACAAGGATCCGCTTCGGATTCACGTCATCTATCTTTCCCCGAGCGGCTCAGGTAATCCCGCTCGCGCCCCCCATCTGTGACGGAACACAACCCCTGTGACCCGGGTAACCCGGTCGGCACGCCCGGTTTACCTGCGGCGCAGCAGCCAGCCGAGCAACCCGGCCGTCCCCACCGCCACCAGCAGCCCCAGCACGGTGGCCCACTGGTGGCCGCTGTCCCCGCCCAGGCCGGCGACCTGCAACAGCAGCACCCCCAGCACGGCGGTACCCAGCAGCACCGCGGCCGCCCGCAGCAACCAGCGGGTGATCAGCTCCGGGTCCACCACCCCGTCATAGGGCAGCAGTGCGGCCAGCGCGCACAGGGTGTGCGCCAGGTAGAGCAGCGCGGCGAGGGCAAGCAGCCGCCACAGCGCCACCGGCCGGCCGTACCCGTCGGTGGCGAGCAACCAGCCACCGACCGTGACCAGCGCCGTGAAGGTCGGCCAGACCCGGCGCGGGCCCACCGCGGGCAACAGCGCGGCCACCGCCATGAAGAGCAGCGGCCGGCCGGTCAGCACCTCGGCGGGGAACGCCAGCGCGAACCCGGCCAGCACACTGACGAAGATCCCGGCCCGGACCATGAGCGGGGCGAGGCTGATCCGGGCGAAGGCGTCCTGCGCCGCCCTGACCCTCCCGGTGACGGTGTCGATCATGGGTGCCCGCCCTCACTCCTCGCGCTCACCGGCCACCAACCCTCGGGGCAGTGGCCAGCCGGGCGACGTCCCGCAGCACCTGGTCCAGGCTGCCGGCGCCGGCCCAGCGCACCACGGGCACCCCGTGCTCCCGGAGCTGCCCGATCATGGTTTCCCGGTCCAGCCGCCATAGCCGGTACGCCACCTCGGCCCAGCCCCGGTCCTTGGGCGGCGTCAGGTCGGTCGGCAGCGTGTCGACCGCCACCACGAACCGCCCGGCGCGGGTCAGCCGGGCCAGCATCTGTGCCGACCGCTCGTCCAGCAGCGGGGTGAGCACCACCACCAACGCGTCCGACGAGAGCAGTTGCGGGCCGAACACCTGGTCGTACGGCTCGTGCTGGGAGGCTTGGGCGCGCACGTCGAGCAGCCACTCCAGCACCGTCAGGTACTGCCGGCGACCGGCCGCCGGGCGCAGCCGCCGGGCCGCCGGGCCGTACTCCAGCAGCGAGACCCGGTCGCCCCGGTGCAGGTAGTGCTCGGCGATCGCGGCGGTGGCCCGCACGGTGGTGTCCAGCACCGAGGCTGCGCCGCCCACGCCGCCGGAGCGGCCGGCCTCGGCGAGCACGTCGAGCAGCACCACCACCTCCGCGTCCCGATCGGAGAGGGTGGCCGCCACGTGCAGTTGCCGGGCACGCAGCGAGACCCGCCAGTCGATGCGGCGCAGCCGGTCACCCGGGGCGAAGATCCGGACGCCGGCCAACTCGCCGCCCTCGCCCGGCCGGCGGGAGTGGTGTGCCCCGACCAGGCCGGCGGCCCGGGGCATCGCCTCCACCGCCTCGAACGGCTCGGTCCGCGGATAGACCCGCACCCGGACCGGCTCGGTGATCACCGCCCGGGAGACCAGCAGACCACCCGCCGTGGCGACCCGGGCGCCCGCCGGACCGACCGGATGCCGACCCCAGCGCAGGGCCCGGCCGGCCAGTTCCAGGTCCACGGCCTCCGACCTCGGCACCGAGGTCACGAACGGCCGGTCGGCGACGGAGCGGCCCGTCCCGCCGGTCGGTACCGCACCACCGTTGGGGGTCGCACCACCGTCGGGGGTCGCCTCGCCGGGCGACTCGTCGCGGGCGAAGCCGGCCCGCTCGATCCGCAGCCACGGCGACACCCGGGACCGCACCACCACCAGGTCGTAGTCGACCGTGTCCGGATTGCCGACGCTCACCGCCGCCGTCACCTCGCCGCCCTCGACCAGCGGCCCGTCGTCACCCGGGGTGATCCAGACCTGCGGCAGCGCGGTGGGCCGGCGGCGCAGCGCGTACGCGGTGCCCAGCGCGAACGGGGCGGCCAGCACGATCAGGTCGACCCGTCCCAGCAGCACGCCCGCCACCAGCAGCAGGCCGGCGAGCAGCACCGCCCGGCTGAGCGCCCAGGTGGGTGCCCAACCGGTCGCCGGCTCCGGCTCGGCGGATCGCGGCACGGGCACGGTCGGTCCGGTCATCAGCGCCGGGGCCCGCCGGCGGCGTAGCTGGGCAGTGCGCCGCTGGCCGGCGCGGGGGTTGCCTCCAGCACCTCGCCGACCACGAACGCCGGGTCGACCCGGCGCAGCCACATCTCCGGGCGCAGGGTGATCCGGTGGGCCAGCGCGGGCGCCGCCACCTCCTTGACGTCCTCCGGCACCACATAGTCCCGGCCGCCGAACACCGCGCGGACGCGGGCCAGCAGCAGCAGCGCCAGCGAGCCACGCGGCGAGGCGCCGACCAGCACCGACGGGTGCTCCCGGGTGGCCGCCGTGAGCGCCACGATGTAGCGGCCGATGGAGTCCTCCACCACGACGTCCTCCA
This sequence comes from Micromonospora sp. NBC_00858, assembly GCF_045207365.1. Taxonomy (NCBI): domain Bacteria; kingdom Bacillati; phylum Actinomycetota; class Actinomycetes; order Micromonosporales; family Micromonosporaceae; genus Micromonospora; species Micromonospora sp. NBC_00858. The sequence goes on from NZ_CP108828.1 coordinate 5,376,840, forward strand.
GCGCGGCCTGCATCGCCCGCAGGGTGGCCGCGTCGACCACCGGCTTGATCTCCGCCTCCTCGCGGCGGCGGCTCATCCGGCGACGGAGCACCTCCCACTCCTCCTCGTGGTCCGGGTAGCCGAACGAGACCCGGAGCAGGAAGCGGTCCAGCTGCGCCTCGGGCAGCGGGTACGTGCCCTCGTACTCGATCGGGTTGGCGGTGGCCAGCACGTGGAACGGCTCGTCCAGCTTGTAGGTCACCCCCTCCACCGAGACCTGCTTCTCCTGCATCGCTTCGAGCAGCGCGGACTGGGTCTTCGGGGGCGTCCGGTTGATCTCGTCGGCGAGGAGCAGGTTCGTGAAGATCGGGCCGGCCCGGAAGGTGAAGTCGCCGTTGCGCTGGTCGTAGAGGAACGAGCCGGTGACGTCGGCGGGGAGCAGGTCCGGGGTGAACTGGAGCCGTCGGAAGTCCAGCCCGAGCGCCTGGGCGAAGGAGCGCGCGGTGAGCGTCTTGCCCAGCCCCGGCAGATCCTCCAGCAGGACGTGCCCACCGGCCAGGATGCCGGCGAGGACGAGCTCCAACGCGTCCCGCTTGCCGACCACGACGGTGCCGACCGCATCCAGGACCGCCCGGGCCAGCTGGCCGACCTCGGCGGCGGGCAAGCTCCGGTCCACGTCGTTCATCAGATCTTCTCCAGTTCGGCGACGATCACCGCGAGGTCGCGCGGCGACGGGGGGCGGCGAGGCGGGCTTTCCAGGAACGTCCACAGTCGGTCGCCCAGCAGGGCACTGGCGCGGGCTGGGTCCGACTCACGGGTGACGCCGTGTTTCAGGCGCATCCGCTCGTCGGCCAACTCACCGATCCGGGGCAGGATCACGCTGCTGAAGCGTTCGGGTCGCGTGTTGGACCAGTCGAGCGGCCACTCCCAGCGGTTGATCGCGGCGCGCAGCGCGTCCCGGGCTCCCCAGTTGTAGCTGCCGTCATCCTCTCCCGTCGCCACCCGGCCGCCCGGTGGCGGCGGCGGTGGCGGCGCGAGCAGGGCGGTGACCCGGCGAACCGCCAGCACGGCCAGCACCCCGGCGATCAGCACGGGCAGAGAGACCTGGAGGCCGACCCCGCGGAGGCCGACGACCAGCACCACGACCACCGCGGCGGCGATCGCGAGCGAGCGCAGCACCAGTCGGGACCGACCGCCACGCGACTGCGGGCCGACCGGCGCCGGCTCCTCCTCGAAGGCGAGCAGGTCGTCGATGCTGGTGCTGCTCAAGCCGGCACCTCCGAGGTGGGTGCCACCGTGGCCAGTTCGTGGCGCAGCCGGCGCAGCGCGGCGCGCGCCTGGTCACGGGTGCGCTCGTCGACCGGTCGGGTGGCGTACCGGGCTTCGCGGTAGACGTGCGCGAACTCCGCCAGCACGTCGGTGCTGACGATCGCCGGCACCCCGGCCGCCGGATCGCCGCGCAGCAGACGGGTGACCAGGTCGGTGGGGGTGTCCCCGGCCCGCCGGGAAACACCGGCTGCGCCAGCGGCCTCCTCCAGGCGGACCCAGCAGGCGATCACCGCCACGCGGGGGTCGGTGTCCCGGTCGTCGAGCTCCACCAGGCCGGCGTCGAGGGCGGCGACCACCTCCCGGGCGGTGCCCTCGGCCGTACGCCGGGACCACTGTCCGGGCAGCGCGCGGGTGGCCCGGCGGCGGCGGAGGCCCCGCAGCAGGATCCAGCCGAGGTAGCCGAGAGCGGCGAGGATGGCCAGCCCGAGCAGCACCATCGCCACCGTCGCGATCCACTGCGGGATGTGCGCCTGGGTGGCCTCGCCGGCGTCACGCGGCTCGACCGGAATCGACGGCGGCGGCTCGGCGGTCGGGTACTCGGGGACCCAGGGGACCTGCTCCACCGGCGGGATCCGGCTGGCACCGATCGACGAGTGCGCGGCGGCCAGCGTGGCCCCGACGAGCAGAGCGGCGACCGCACCAACCGGCCACCAACGGCGGAGCAGGCCGACCGCCGGACGCAGCACCCCCGCCTCGGTGGCCGGGGACGGCGTGGGCGGGCGCGTTCCGTCCGTCATCGCCACCACCCCACGCGCTCAGTCCACTCCGGCCAGCTGCTTGGCCCGACCGAAGACATCGTCCAGCATCACTGGTGTCAGCCGCCCGGTGAAGGTGTTCTGCTGACTGACGTGGTAGCAGCCGAGCAGCTCCGGTGCGGCCGTGCCGGACCAGTGTGCCCCATGGCCGAACGCCGGTCGCGGGCTGGGCGGGCGCTGCCCGTACACCTGGCGCAGCACCGGCCACCACGCGGCCCACGCGAACGCACCGAGCGCGACCACGACGCGCAGGGTGGGCCGGATCAGCGCGACCTCGCGGTGCAGCCAGGGCGCGCAGGTGTCCCGCTCGACCGGGGTGGGCTTGTTGTCCGGCGGCGCGCACCGGACGGCCGCGAAGATCCGGGTGTCCCGCAGGGCCAGCCCGTCGTCAGCGGCGACACTGGTCGGCTGGTTGGCCAGCCCGGCCCGGTGCAGGGCGGCGAAGAGCACGTCACCCGAGCGGTCACCGGTGAAGATCCGGCCGGTGCGGTTGCCGCCGTGCGCGGCGGGCGCCAGCCCGAGGATGGCGATCCGCGCGTCGGCGGGGCCGAAACCCGGGACCGGGCGGCCCCAGTACTCCTGGTCGCGGAAGGCGGCCCGGCGGGTGCGGGCCACCTCCTCCCGCCACCGGACCAGTCGGGGGCAGGCGAAACAGTCGCTCACCGCGGCGTCCAGGTCGGCCAGGTCGGTCGCCCGCGCTGCGCGGGCGACCACCTGCTCCGGGGTACGCGGCTCAGCCAAGCTTGGCCCGGAAGAGTTCCAGGGTGCGGGCGAAGGCGCTGGCGGCGGCGCGCTGGTCGAACGCCTCCGGCCGGTCGTCGTTGAAGAAGGCGTGCGAGGTGCCCGGGTAGTCGTAGAGGTGGCAGGTGCCGCCGGCCTCCTCGATGGCCTGGCGGGCGGTCTGCACGCCGTCGGCGGCGGAGGTGCCGTCCTCTTCGGAGCAGTGGATGACGGCGGCCTTGCCGGCGTAGTCGCCCCACACGGGGCTCATCGACTCCCAGGGCAGCACGGGGTAGAAGCCAGCGGTGGCGACGATCCGCTCGGAGAGGGTCGCCGACCAGAGGGCCAGGCTGCCGCCAGCGCAGAAGCCCACCGCACCGACCTTGCCGGTGACCTCCGGTCGCCCGGCGAGGTAGTCGGCAGCGCCGGCGATGTCCTTCGCCGCCTCGTCCATCCGCATCGCCATCAGCAGCCGCTGCGCCTCGTCCGGCTCGCTGGTGGTCTCACCGTGGTAGAGGTCCGGGGCGAGGGCGACGAAGCCGGCCTCGGCGAACCGGTCCGCCACCGACCGGATGTGCGGGACCAGGCCCCACCACTCCTGGATGACGATGACGGCGGGGCTGGCCAAGCCGCTGGCGGGTATCGCGAGATACCCCTCGCTCGTCCCCCCGTTGCTGCGGTAGCTCACCATCTCGCCCATCGGCCGTCCTCCTAGCGGTCAGTCATCGTTGGCTGGTCGCCCAGTGGTCCTACGTGCCGGTAGCCTGCCACGCCACGCCACCCCCCGGGAAGACGCGGGAACAGTGGCATTCACCTCCCGTTCGCCCGGCGGTGACCCCGGGTACGCCGACGGCGGCGGGGGAAGCTTCCCCGCCGCCGTCGTTCGTGCTGCTGCCGTCTGTCGGTGCTCCAGTCAGGCCTTCTTCGTCAGGCACAGCAGGTAGCCCGTCTTGCCCGGCTCGATGTTGTAGAAGACGTAACCCTCTTCGCCTTCCTTCAGGTACTGGTCACAGGCGGTGCCGGCCTTGGCCTGGGCCTCGGTCTGCCCGTCCACCCGACCGACCACGCTGTACGCCGCGTCCGTGGAGGTGCACTCCACGACCTTGGCGCCGTCGACCTCCTCCTCCTCGGTGCCGGTGATCTCGGGCAGCTCGGCGATGCAGTCGCCGGCCTTGGCGTCGGCGGTCTCGTCCTTGTTCAGGTAGTTGCCGATCGCCGAGCCGACACCGAACTTCAGGCCGGCGATGACGACGAACACGAGGATCGCGCCGACGATGCCGAGCGCCTTCTTTGCACCGGACTTCTTCGCCTCCGGCTCGGCCGGCGGCGGCGTCTCGACGGCCGGCTGGGGCGGCACGGCGTCGGACGCGGGGGGCGGTGCGACCTGCTCTGACACGGGGGGTCCTTCCGAGGGATTGATGAGCAGACGACACCGTAACGATCATTGATTTACGGCGTCGTCCCGCTCGCCTCGTCCGTTCAGCTATTTCCCAGCTTCGTCTGCATGATCCAGTTCACATCGTCCGTCAGCCCGTCACAGTGGGAGTCGGTTCGCCACTCGGGGTGCTGGTCGGCGTCGCGGTCGGGCCCGCCGTGGGCTCACCGGTGGCCGTCCCGGGCGTCGTGGCCGGGGGCGCCGTCGGCGCCGGGCTCGGCGTCGTCGCCGGAGCTGCGGTCGGTGCGGGCGCGCCCGGAGCCCGGGGTCCGAAAGGCGCCTGGTCCGGGCAGTACGGGTACGCCCGCAGCAACGGCTTGGCATAGGCGTCGGCCAGGTCCGCGCAGTCCGGGTAGCCGAGCCGGATCGGGTCGCCGTTCTGGTCGAAGAGCCGGGCATTTTCCACGAGCCGGCCCTCGCTGTCGTAGACGAAGACGTCCCGGACCCGGTCGTACGGATTGTCGACCGACGTCGGGTCGTAGCCGTAGTCGCCGTAGCGCATCCGGTCCTCCGCCTGCATCAGAGCGGCGAGCGCGAAGACCACCAGCACCGCGCTGCCGACCTGCATCGCCGATCGCGGCCAGCGGGTCAGTCGGGCGGAGCGACGACCGAGCCAGATCGAAGCGAGCACGAAGCCGACCAGCATGATCAGCCCGGCGAGCAACTCGCCGCCGAACCGGGGCAACAGACCGAAGCTGCCACCGGTGCTGATCACGGTGACGAGCATCGCCGCCAGGTAGCCGCGCAGCACCCACCAGCCGGGACGTAGCAACCGGAGGAAGTCGCTGGCCGTCTCGTACCCCAGCGGTGGACCGAGCCGGGTATCGACGGCACGCAGCCGGCTGCGGAACCGGACCACGGTCGCGGCGACCCGCTGGTCGAGGTTGCGCCCGCTGGCCGGGGCACCGGCGGCGGCCCGCAGCTCGGCGGCGTACGCCTCGGGCTCGCCCAGCCGCTCGACCAGCGTGCCGTCGGCCTCGGCGGCCACCTCGGCGAGGTGGTCGGGCAGGTCCTCGGTCAGCTCGTCGCGCTGGGTGGGCGGCAGGTCGGCCAGCGCCGCCCGGACCCGTGCCACGTAGTCGGTGATTTCCTGCTCCGTGACGGTCATGCCGCCATCCCCCGATCGTCGAGCAGACTGTCCATGGTGGTGGCGAACGAGCGCCAGAGCTTGCCGGAGCGGGTCAACTGGTCACGCCCGGCGGCATTGAGCGAGTAGTACTTCCGGTGCGGCCCGGATTCGCTCGGCACGACGTAGGTGGTGAGCAGGCCGGCGGCGAAGAGGCGGCGCAGCGTGCCGTAGACCGAGGCGTCGCCGACCTCTTCCAGGCCGGCCTCGCGCAGCCGGCGCAGGATGTCATAACCGTAACCGTCCTCCTCCCGGAGCACGGCGAGGACGGCCAGATCGAGCACGCCCTTCAGCAACTGTGTGGTGTCCACGCACTGCACACTACTGTGCAATGCGAAATAGCGTCAACGAAACGCGCCGCGCGGTCGAGCCACGCACCTGGATCGCCTCCGGATGCTCGCCCGGACCGCGTACCTGAGCAGCTACTTCTCCCGCAGCGGGCGTTCGCCCCCGACTCGCCTGCGGCCTCGGACAGCCGGTCAGGATCGCAGGATGAAGCTCACGACACCACCCGCCAAAGCTGGTTCTGGCTGCTGTTGCACACACCATAGGAAACCTGCTGGCCGGGGCCCTCGGAGGTCAGGCACCCGCTCGTGTTCCGCTTGCGGAGCTGACGCCTCTCCGAGTCGTAGACCCACCCGAAGCCGTTTCCGCTGCCGACCGATGACAGCACGCCGACCCCGTCGTAGCCGACGGTGAGCTGCTTGGAGGGTGCGGACTTCACGACCAGGGCATCGCCAGACGACTCGAGTTGCCATCTCTGGCCGGGAAGGTTCCGCCAGTCGGCGGTCACCACCTTCGAGCCGTCATTCGTGCCGGTGGTGCTGAGAACGGTGCCGTCGGAGCTCACGATCACCATGTTGTCGGGGTTGAACGGCCCCGAGGGCAACGCCGGGGCACGAGGAGCGGTCTTGGTCGGTTCCGCGGTGCCCGAATCGTCCTTGGCCGGCGTCGCACCGACCGAAGGGCTGGTAGCCGCCCCTGGGCCACCGCTAGCCGCCCCTGGGCCACCGCCGGGCGTACCGGTCACACCGGGCGTACCGGGCGCGTTGGGATCGTTGGCAGGGCGGGAGGTCCCGTCGGCAGGTGGGGAGGAGACGGCTGCGGCGGCAGCACCGATCGGAGAGTTGCCGACCGAAGGGTCGCGGGGTGTCGCGCCGCCATTGGCGAGATAGGTCCCGCCCAGTACCGCCACAAGCACGCCGATCGCCGCGGCGATAGCCGGTCGACGCCATTTCCGGCGCCGGGTGTCGATCGGCGACATGGCATGGGTCGTCAGATCCGGTAGCTTCGTCGGGTTCGCGGCGACCGGCTCGGGAACGGTATCCCGTTCAACAGCGACGGTCGTGAGCCCGTCCGGGCCGATCGATGCGGTGGCGGTCAAAGTCGGTGCGAGGCCGGTCAGAGTGGGTGCGAGGCCGGGTGGCCTGACCGGGATGGTCAAAGCGGTCCCGGCCTGGGGAAGGGTCTCCTCAAGGCCGACGGGCAGCCAGCCTTGCCCGGCGGCTGCCGCGCTGCGGTCGGTGTAGGCGGCGATGACGTCCTGCGACGTCGGGCGCAGATGCGGCTCCTTGGCCAGGCACCGACTGATCAGCTCCCGCAGTCCCGGATCGGTGATTCCGTCAAGATCGGGTTCGCCCTGCGTGACACGGTAGACGAGCGCCACGTCGCTGCCGGCGCGGAACGGAGCCCTCCCGGTGGCGGCGAAGGCGACGACCGAGCCGAGCGCGAAGACGTCCGTGGCAGAAGTGGATCGCTCCCCGCGCAGTTGTTCCGGTGACATGTAGGACGGGGTGCCCATCCGGATGCCGGTCTGAGTGAGGTCGAGCTCGCCGTCGGCCCGGGAGATGCCGAAGTCGATGACGCGGGGGCCGTCGGCGGCGAGCAGCACGTTGCCGGGCTTCAGGTCTCGGTGGACGATGCCGGCGGCGTGGATGGCTTTGAGGGCTTCGGCCACCCCTGCGGCGAGTCGCCACACGCCGTGCAGCGGCAATGTTCCGTGGCGCGCGACGGCGACGGCGAGATTGGGACCCGGCACGAAGGCGGTCGCCAGCCACGGGCGGACGGCTTCGGAGTCGTGGCTGACCACGGGGGCGGTGAACACACCGCCGACCCGCCCGGCGATCGCGGCCTCGCGCGCGAAGCGGGCGCGGAAGGAGGGATCGGTCGAGTAGGGATCCTTGACGACCTTCACCGCCACAGCCCGGCCGGCCTGGGTCACTCCAAGATAGACACGACCCATGCCACCTTCGCCTATCCGGCCGAGCAGCCGGATGTCGCCCACCGCATCGGGATCGCCCGGGTCGAGAGGGAGGAACTCCAGCCCCAGATCGGGCAAGGTCGGGATGAAGTCGTTCACTCGGCGCTCCCTCGTCGTCGCAGCGATGCTACAGAGTTGGAAAGGCCGCGACGCGTCGGCACTGTCTAATCACGACGGACGGGTGATTGACGCCCCTTCAGCGCGATTCATCCAACACCGTGAACGTTTGTCGCCGCACCAGTGCCTCGCCATGCAGCCGTGAAAGGGTAATCCGCGCTCCGTGGAGCGGTGCTGGTCGCCGAGCCGGTCCCCCGACATCGCCGATCTCGTGTCGATCAACCCAGCTAGTTCGAGGCCGGCTGGAGGCTCCAGGCGATGCCGTCGAGGATGTCGTGCTCCGAGGCGACCACCGACGGCATCCCGGCCCGCTCCATGATCACGCGGAGCACCAGCGCGCCCGCCCCGATCACGTCGGCCCGACCCGGGTGCATCACCGGGATCGCCAACCGCTGCTCACGGGTCTGACCCAGCAGGTCCGCGGTCACCTGAGCCACCGCCTCGTACGACACCCGGGCGTGGTGGATCCGCTCCGGCTCGTACTCCTGCAGGCCCTGCGCGATGGCGACCACGGTGGTGACCGACCCGGCGAGGCCGACCAGCGTGGCCGCCTCCCGACCGGGCACCGCCGCGAGCGCCCGGTCCACCGCGGCCGCGATGTCGGTCTGCGCGGCGGCGACCTGATCCGGCGTCGGTGGGTCTCCGGCCAGGTGCCGCTCGGTCATCCGGACACAGCCGATGTCCACCGAGATCGCCGCACGGACCCCGTCGGCCCGGTCACCGACCACGAACTCGGTGGAGCCACCGCCGATGTCGACGACCAGGAACGGCTCCTTCGCGTCGGCGGGCAGCCCGCGTACCGCACCGGTGAACGAGAGCCGGGCCTCCTCGTCGCCGGTGACCACCTCGGGCGCGACCCCGAGGGTGCGCTGCACCATCTCGGTGAAGTCGGCGGCGTTGGCGGCGTCCCGGGAGGCCGAGGTGGCACACATCCGCACCCGCTCCGCACCCAGCTTCTCGATGTCGGCGGCGTACGACGCCAGCGCCACCCGGGTCCGCTCGATCGCCTCCGGCGCCAGCCGGCCGGTCCGGTCCACGCCCTGCCCCAGCCGGACGATCTCCATGCGCCGGGTCAGGTCGACCAGCGGAGCCTGCGGCCCGGCCGACGAATCGGGCAGGTCAGCGACCAGCAGTCGGATCGAGTTGGTCCCGCAGTCGATGGCCGCCACACGCGTCGTCACGGCAGCAACCTTACGGTAGGACCGGCGGCCCTCCGGCGGCTTGCCCAGCCGAGGGCCACGCCTCGGAGCAGGCCGCCCCCGGGCCCGCCCCCAGCACACCCGCACCGAGCGGTGTCACGTGGTGCCGGACGGCCCCACCGTCCCGCTCGCTGGCGATCAGGCCGGCCTCCCGCAACGCGGTGGCATGCTCCGACGCCGACGAGAGACTGATCCCGACGGCCCGGGACAGCGTGGTCGTGCTCAGCCCGCCCTCGTCCGCGAGCCGCCGCAGCACCAGCGCCCGGGTCGTGCCGAGCAGCCGCCCGAGGGAGTCGCCCGCCGCCGTGGCGGGCCGGTGCGGCATCGACGCCGGATAGACGAGCAGGATCGGGCGGCCCGGCTCGACCAGCACCCGGGGGCGGGGACCGGCCAACGGGGTGGGCAGCAGGAGGATCCCGTGGCCGGTGCCGCTCAACTCCCCATCCCACCAGGTGCGCACCTCCAGCACCGGCTCACGCCACCGGATCGCCGGGTGAAGCCCCCCGAAGAGGCCGGCCAGGCCGTGCAGCGCCAGTCGCTGGCTGGCGCAGGTCACCTGCTGCCGGTGCGTGGACACCAGATCGGGCCAGTGCGGCGCGAGGACGACATCGAACCAGGTGCGCACGGCCTGACCGAACAGGTCCAGCACCTCCGGGTCGGCCGCCGCGAACCGCCGCCGCAGCGGGGTGGCGGCCGCGTCGGCGTACGACTCGGTGACCTCGGCGCGGACCCGCCGCGCCGGCGCGGCCCGGATCGCTTCGAGGCCGGCCGCCACGGACTCCAGACCGTCGAGGGGGGTGACGAAGTCCGGCAGACGCCCCCGGTCGGGCAGCAGGTGTCGCAGGATCGCGGTGGCGGCCTGCGCGTCGCCGGCGCCCTCGACCGCCGCCGCCCGCTCGGCCAGGGCCGGCGCCATCACCGCGACCGTCGGATCGCGCAGCCACTGACCGGCCAGCAGCGCGGTCCCGACCGGGTGCAGCCGGTCACCGAACCGCACCCGGCACAGGTCCGCCGGCCCGAGCCGAAGCCGAAGCATGGGAACAGCCTGCCTGCCTTCGCCCTGGACCGAAAGGGTTGATCCACGAACGGAACACGCCCACTGTGGACCACGGGTCGACGAGGGGTGGCCGACGTGCGACGGATGTTGGCATTGCTGACGGGGCTGTGCCTCATCGTGGTGGTCGCGGCGTGTGGTCAGCGGGGGCGACCCTCGTCGACCCTGTCCGCACAACCCTCGGCGTCGACCGAACGCCCGGCGCCCGGCGACCACCGGCTCACCCTGCGACACAACGGGGTGGACCGCGCCTACCTGCTGCACGCCCCGCCCGGGTACGACCCGAACCGGCCGCCCGCCCTGGTCATCGCGCTGCACTTCTACCCCGGAACCGGCCCCTTGATGCAGGAGCTGGGGGGCCTGGACGCCAAGGCCGACAAGGACAACGTGCTGGTCGCCTACCCCGACGGGCTGGGCGGCGGCTTCAACGCGCTGATCTGCTGCGGCAAAGCGGACGACGTCGGTTTCCTCACCACCCTCACCGACCACCTGGTGCAGACCTGGCGCGCGGACCCGAACAGGGTCTTCCTCACCGGCATCTCGAACGGCGGCGACATGAGCTTCCGGGCGGCGGTGGAGGGCGAGGGCCGGTTCGCCGCGATCGGGGTGGTCAGCGGCGGCTACAGCGGGTCCCTGACCACGTCCGAGAGCTACGTGCCGAAGAGCCCGGTCTCCGTGATCACCTTCATCGGCGGCCAGGACCGGTACGCCTCGATCTTCCAAACCGGCATGCAGACCTGGCAGCAGCGGCTCACCTGCCGGCCGAGCCCGAAGGCGTCCGGGGTGCCGGGGGTGACCCGGACGGTGGCGGGCTGCGCGGACGGCAGCGAGGTCAGCGTCTACACCATTCCCGACATGGGCCACAGCTGGCCGGGAGCGACATCCGGGCAGCTCGCCGCATCCACCGCAGGCCTGTCGGCCACCGACCTGATGTGGGAGTTCTTCGCCGCGCATCCCCGGCGGGCCTGACTACAGGCGCAGCAGCATCCGGGTGTTGCCCAGGGTGTTCGGCTTGACCCGCTCCAGGTCCAGGAACTCCGCGACACCCTCGTCGTACGAGCGCAGCAGCTGCTCGTAGACCTGCTGGGGCACCGGCGCACCGTCGATCGCCCGGAACCCGAACGAGGCGAAGAACCGGGTCTCGAAGGTGAGCACGAAGATCCGCGCCACACCCAACTCCCGGGCCGCGTCGATCAGCTCGCCCACCAGCCGGTGGCCGATCCGCAGGCCGCGACACGACGGATCCACCGCGACCGTGCGGATCTCCGCCAGGTCCTCCCACATCACGTGGAGCGCGCCGCAGCCCACCACGGCGCCGTCCTCGGACCGGACCGCCACCCGGAACTCCTGCACGTCCTCGTAGAGGGTGACGGTGGCCTTGCTCAGCAGTCGCCGGTCGTCGGTGTAGGTGTCGACCAGCCGCCGGATGCCCCGCACATCCCCGGTGCGGGCACGCCGCACCAGGATCTGAGCGTCGGCACCCGCTACCGGGGACACGGCGTCCGCGCTCATTCGGCCGTCGGCACGTCCACGCACGGGCCGGCCGTCCACCAGGGTTCGACCAGCTCCAGCGTCTCGTCGCCGAACGGGTTCACCCCGGGGCCTGCGCCCAGCGCGTGCCCCAGGTGCACGTGCAGGCACTTCACCCGGCCCGGCATCCCGCCGGCCGAGATCCCGGCGATCTCCGGCACCTCGCCGATCGCCGCCCGGCGGGCGAGGTAGTCCTCGTGCGCGGCCCGGTAGTGGGCGGCCAGCTCCGGATCCGTCGACAGCCGCTCGGCCATCTCCTTCATCAACCCGGCCGACTCCAGCCGGCTGCACGCCGCCGTGGCCCGGGGGCAGGTCAGGTAGTACAACGTCGGGAACGGGGTGCCGTCGGCGAGACGAGGCGTCGTCTCGACCGCGTCCGGCAGGCCGCACGGGCAGCGGTGGGCCACCGCCCGGGTACCCCGGGGCGGGCGGCCGAGCTGCGCGGCCACCGCGGCCAGGTCGGCCTCAGTGGCCGGCTCGCGCTGCGGCAGGGGTACGGAATCCGCCGCCGACTCCGGCGGTGGTACGACAGTCACGGTGCCCATCTCTCCTGGTGCGCTGGTCGGTGGATCACTTGCCCGGCTGTTGGCTGTCCGCCGCCTGGACGCTCGACCAGAGCGTGTCGTACCAGGTCACCGGACCAGCCGGGGCGCCCGAACCGGCCGGCTTCCCGGCGTCCCGGGCGGCGCCCTCCGGGTCGTGCAGCACCACCATCATCTTCTCGCCCGGCCGGCCCATGAAGAACCGCTCCCGGGCCTGCGTCTTGATGTACTCGGCGTCCTGCCACTTGGCCGCCTCGCTGGCGAGCTTGGCGATCTCTTCTTCCTGCGCCGCCTGGGCGGCCTCCATCCGCTCGATGTCGGCCTGCTGGTCCAGGTAGACCCGGACCGGGTAGGTGTAGGCGAGGGCAAGGGCGATCAGCACCGCGAACAGCACGGTGGCCCGGCCGGTGAAGCGACGGGGGTGGGGTGCGGCGAGCCGCTTGACGGCACCGCCAGCGGCGGTCCGTCGGGCCGCGGCGGGGCGGTTCGCGGAGCGGACCCCGTCGGCACCCCGGGCCGCGCCCGGTGCCCGACCGGCGGCGCCTCGCGGCTCGGCGCGTACGCCGGCCTCACGGACCGATCCCCGGGTGGCCCGGCCACCGCCCGGCCGGCCGGACTGACCCGACCGGCGGGCGGGACGCTGACCACCCGGTGTGCGGCGCTGCTGCATCGTCACACCCCTCCCCCGAGGCTTCTCGCGTCTCAGGCCGAACGGTAGCGCGGGAACGCGCCGGCACCGGCGTAGCGCGCCGCGTCGGCCAGCTCCTCCTCGATCCGGAGCAGCTGGTTGTACTTGGCGACCCGGTCCGAGCGGGCCGGCGCGCCGGTCTTGATCTGACCGCAGCCGGTGGCCACCGCCAGGTCGGCGATGGTGGTGTCCTCGGTCTCGCCGGAGCGGTGGCTCATCATGCACTTGAAGCCGGCCCGGTGGGCCAGGTCCACCGCGTCCAGGGTCTCGGTCAGCGAACCGATCTGGTTGACCTTGACCAGCACCGCGTTCGCCGCCTTCTCCGCGATGCCGCGGGCGATGCGCTGCGGGTTGGTGACGAACAGGTCGTCGCCGACGATCTGCACCCGGTCACCGATCGAGGCGGTCAGCGTCTGCCAGCCGCTCCAGTCGTCCTCCGCCAGCGGGTCCTCGATCGACACGATCGGGTAGTCGCCGGCCAGCTTGGTGTAGTAGTTGCTCATCTCCTCGGCGGACTTCGCGGCACCCTCGAAGGTGTAGGTGCCGTTGTCGAAGAACTCCGTCGCCGCCACGTCGAGGGCGAACACGATGTCGGTGCCGAGCCGGTAGCCGGCCTTCTCGACCGCCTCGGCGATCAGGTCCAGCGCCGCGGCGTTGGTCGGCAGGTTCGGCGCGAAGCCACCCTCGTCGCCCAGCCCGGTCGACAGGCCCTGCTTCTTCAGCACCGACTTCAGCGCGTGGTAGACCTCCGCGCCGGAGCGCAGCGCCTCACGGAAGGTGGGCGCGCCGATCGGCGCGATCATGAATTCCTGGATGTCGACGTTGGAGTCGGCGTGCGCGCCACCGTTGAGGATGTTCATCATCGGCACCGGCAGCAGGTGCGCGTTCGGGCCGCCCAGGTAGCGGAACAGGCTCAGCTCAGCGCTGCCGGCGGCCGCCTTCGCGACCGCGAGGGAGACGCCGAGGATGGCGTTCGCGCCCAGCTCCGACTTGCTGTCGGTGCCGTCGATGTCGAGCATCTTCTGGTCGATCAGCCGCTGCTCGCTGGCCTCGTACCCGATGATCTGGTCGACGATCTTGTCTTCGACGTTGGAGACCGCCTTCTCCACGCCCTTGCCCTGGTAGCGGTCGGCGTCACCGTCGCGCAGCTCGATCGCCTCGAAGGCGCCGGTGGAGGCGCCGGAGGGCACCGCGGCGCGGGCCACCGTGCCGTCGTCCAGGCCGACCTCGACCTCGACCGTCGGGTTGCCCCGCGAGTCGAGAATCTCCCGGGCGACGATTCCCTCGATGGTTGCCACTGAGTCGCTCCTCGTTGTTGTGATCCGGTCCGTGGGTGGGCCGCGACGGTGCGGCTGAGGCAGGTGTTGAACGCAGCGTATCGGGCCACGGGAACGGGCACGGCGTCGCCCGCGCACCCGAGTCGCCTCTCACTGACGGACATTCCCGGATTTCCGGGCGTCAACCGGCAACTGGTTTGCGCTGCGCCGACCCGATCCACCAGGCTGGTCGCCATGCCCGCCGCCTCGACCACCCTCCGCATGCTCGCCGTGTCGGTCATCGCGTCGCTCACGGTCACCGGCTGTCAGACATTCGAGGACGCCGGACGCGCCATGGGGCGTTCCGATCTCGTCAACGACCTCGCCGCCCGGCTCGACCGGGCCCTGGAGTTGACCTACTCGGCCGAGTATCAGCTCCCCGGCGGCGAGAGCGCCGCGATAGCGCAGGCGCAGGACCCGGCCCGCTCCACGTACAGCTACCCGGGTGGGCGGCTCACCGTCACCCCGGAGGCGGTAACCCGGTGCACGGCGGCCGGCGGCCGCACGGAGTGCACCATCGTCGCGCCGCCGACCCCGGCCAGCAAGCCCACCGTGGCGCTCTTCGACGAGGCCAACCGGCAGGGCCTGGTCACCCCGCCGGTAGTGGTCGGGCTGCTGACCGCCGCCGCACTCGACCCGCAGGCGGTCATCAAGCAGAGCGACACCACCATCGCCGGGCACCACGCCACCTGCGTCGAGGTACAGCGGTCGGACGGCGACTTCACCGCCTGCGTGACCACCGACGGCGTGCTGGGCAGCTTCACCGGGCCGATCGACGGCAAGCCGATGGAGTTGGCGCTGAGCCGCTACTCCGAGACGGTGGCGAAGGACGCGTTCGACCCGCCCGCCGGCGCCGGGGTGGTGGACCGCCGGCCGGGCGGCTCGTGACCGGCCCGACCGTCGGGTCCGCGCCGCACGTCGGGTTCCAGCCGGCGGCCGACCTCGGCCGCCCGCCCGCGCCCACCGACCTCGCCCTGCCGGTGATCGGCGCGAAGCTGCTGACCGCCGCCGACGGGACCGTGGCGCGGGTCGCCGACCTGCCCGCCGACATCCGATGGGTGCCACTGGGCACCCTCGACGGGGTGCCCGCATGGGCGACCGACCTGGCCACGGCCGACGAGTTTTCCGGCCGGGCGCGCGGCTGGGCGTCGCTCGCCGCCGAGGTGCCCGAGCCGCTCGCCACCCTGGCCGGCCGAGCGTTGGCGGTGGTCACCTGGCGGCGTACCCACCGGTGGTGCGGCGCCTGCCGGGCCGAGCTGACCGACCTGCCCGGCGAGTCGGCCCGCCGCTGTCCCGACTGCGACCTGTACGTGCCGATGCAGCTCTCCGCCGCGGTGCTGGTCGCGATCACCCGGCCAGGCCGGGCCGGCGAGGCGGACCAGTTGCTGCTGGTCCGGCACGCCACCGGGCCGACCGGGCTGTGGGCACTGGTGGCCGGCTTCGTCGAGGCCGGCGAGACGCTGGAGGCGGCCGTGCACCGGGAGGTCGGCGAGGAGGTCGGGCTGACCGTCGACGGGCTGGCCTACTTCGGCAGCCAGCCGTGGGCGATCTCCGGCCCCGGGGTGCTGCTCGCCGGCTTCACCGCCCGTGCCGCCGACCCGCATGCCGAGCCGGTGGTCGACGGCCGGGAGCTGACCCAGGCCCGCTGGTTCGGCCTGGACGCGCTGCCGGCGGAGCTGCCGCCCGCGTACTCCATCTCGCGCTGGCTGATCGACGCCACGGTGACCGCCGCGCGGCGCTGAACGCACCCGGACGGCGCTCGATCGGGGCGGGTCAGACCCCGAGCAGGGTCCGCAGGTGGCGCGGGGGCGGGCAGTCGTGGGCGAGCATGGCGTCGTGCCAGTCGCGCACCGACACCCCGTCCGGGCGGGCGGCGGCGATCTCAGCCACCTCGCTGTACCCCACGAAGTAGGTGGAGAGCTGGGTGGAGGTGAGCAGCGACCGGCGCCACTTGCCGGCCGCCTCGCCCTCCTCCTGGAAGCCGCGCTCCGTCATCAGCGCCATCGCCTCGGCCTCAGGCAGATCCTCGGCGTGCACCAACTGGTCGAGCAGCGCGTTGATGGTCATCCGCAGCTGCATCTTGAGCTGCTGCAACCGCACCGGGAGGCCACCGAAGCCGAGCCCGGCCATCAGCTCCTCGGCGTAGACGGCCCAGCCCTCGACGAACGGGCCGGACCTGGCCAGCGCCCGGACCCGGGTGCCGCCGACGTAGTGCCGGGCGTGGGCGAGCTGGAGGAAGTGCCCGGGCATCGCCTCGTGCACGGTCAGGTTGCGGATCATGTGGTCGTTGTACTCACGGTAGAACGACTCGACCCGGTGCGCCGGCCAGTCCGACGGGGTGGGCGCGATGCAGTAGAAGGTCGGCAGGGCGGCGGTCTCCAGCGGGCCGGGCGCGTCGCAGTACGCCACCGCGACGCCCCGGGCGAACTCCGGCATCTCCTGGATCACGCACCGGTCGTCGACCAGAGAGACCAGGTCGTGCGCGCGGACGAAGTCGGTCGCCTCGTCCAGGGTCACCCCGGCCAGCTCGACGATGGTCCGGTCGTCCGGGTGCTCGGCGGCGAGCACGTCCAGCGCCCGGCGTACCGCCGCGTCGTCGGCCTGGCCACCGACCAGCTCGACGGCCGCCTCGCGGATCTCCGCGGTGACCCGGTCCAGGTTGGCCCAGGCGCGGCGCTGGATCTCGGCGGCGCCCAGCTCGGTGTCCAGGGTGTGCCAGAGCCGGGCCTCCCAGCGGCGGCGGCCCAGCCGAGGGTCACGGCCCGGGCTGGCGTCGGCGGCCAGGCCGATGCGCAACCAGGCGACGAACTCCTCCAGAGCGGCGATCGCCGCGGTGGCCGCCGGCTCCACCCGGTCCAGGCTGCTCGGCGCCTGGGCGAGCAGCGCCGGCAGCTCGTCGCGGATCAGCGCGGCCGTGCCGGTGAACTGCCCGACCGCCGTCTCGGCGTGGATCCGCGGCATGTCCCGCAGTGTCGCGCGCGCGGTCGCCAGGGCGTCCGGTACGGCGGCGAGCCGGCCGGCCAGCTGGGTCAGCCGCACCTCGGCCGGGGCGTACGGGCGGGCCAGCAGCGCATGCAGCAGCGGGCCCGGGTTGTGGCGCAACGGGTTCCACTCGTGCGACCGGATCTCGGTCAGCTCGAACAGCTCCCGATCCACGAAGGAGGTGAGCAGCGCGTGATCGACCTGCTCCTCGACGTCGAACGAGTCAGGGTCCTGTTCGGACAGCGCGTTCGCCGCGTCGGAGAGCATCGCCCGGTCGGCGGCGAGCGCGTCGGCGGACAGGTCCGGCAGCCGATCGTCGTACCGATGGTCCCCGGCTGCGGTGGCGGCCCCCGGCCGACTCTCCAGCAACGCCTCGACAACCCGCTCCGCCAAAACCCCGAACGCTTCCACCCCCCGACCCTACCGACCGCCCTCCCCCAGCCGCGTTGATCAAGAGGTTTGCGTCAGGATCCGGCCCGGAGCTGACGCAAACCTCTTGATCAACATCATTCGGCGGGGGGTTCGGCGGGTGGGGTTTCGGCGGCGCGGACGGCCTTGGCGTACGCCAGGGTGGTGCGGCGTAGGGCGGCTTCCGGGTCCAGGTTGGCCTGGCGGGCTGCGGCGACCGTGGCCAGGAGGCTGGCGCCGAGCCTTGCCTCCTCGTCCACCTGGGAGTCGGCCAGTGGGGGCGGGACGGCCAGACCGACCCGGGCGGCGCGGTCCAGGATCGTCGCGGCCAGGGCGAGGGCGGGCTGGCTCAGCGCCACACCGTCCAGCACCGAGTCACGTGCCTTCTCGGCCCGCTTGATCCGTTCCCAGTTGGCGGTGATCTCCTCCAGCGTCCCCGCCTCGGCACCGGCGAAGACGTGCGGGTTGCGCCGGATCATCTTGTCCACCAAGCCACCGGCGACGTCATCGACATTCCAGCGCTCGCCCTCGGGCAACTCCTCGGCGAGCCGGGCGTGCAGCACCACCTGCAGCAGCACGTCACCCAACTCCTCGCGGAGCGCGTCGGTGTCGTCGGCGCTGATCGCGTCGTACGCCTCGTAGCTCTCCTCCAGCAGATAACCGGCGAGGCTACGGTGCGTCTGCGCCCGCTTCCACGGGTCGCCGCCCGGGGAGGCCAGCCGATCCAGCACGGCCACCGCGTCCAGCAGCCGCGCGCCCGGCGGATCCCACGAGCCGTACATCAGCTCCAACTCGGCCAGACCCGGCTCCCGGGCCAGCCGTAGCCCCAACTGCCGGGCCAGCGACTCGTCGCCGGCCGGGCCGGCCAGCCAGACCACCGTGCCGTGTGCCGCCACCGTGTCCAGCAGCGGCTGCGTCGCCGGGCCGTCCACGAGGGTGACCTCGGCGCCCGCCTGGCGCATGGCCGTGGTCAGCTCGCTCTCCGCGCCGGTCAGCACTGGATGCGCGCGTACGACATCCCAGGCGGCGGAGGTCAGCAGGCCGGCCGGGAGTCGGGGCGAGGTGACCAGCAGGACGATCCGTGCCGTCATGCTCAGCTGGCCGTGCCCTCGGCCTCCGGGGCCGCGCTCGACGGCACCGGCTCCGGGGTGGAGATGTCGGTGACCGGGCCAGCCTCGTTGATGTACGGAAGCGAGTAGAAGACCAGCGCCTCGCCGGTGCTCACCACCGACGGCACCCCGACCGCCCGGTAGCGCGGGTTGATCGAGACGTCGACCTTGGTGGCTTCCTCCTCCAGCGCGGTGCTGAGCGCGGTGGCGGCGCGGACGAAGCCGCCGTCACCGAACGCCCGGCGGACGTCGGCCACCGACATCCCGCCCTGGATCGCGCCGGTCTTCGTGAGGGCCTGGTAGACGGCCATCATCGAGTCGTCGCTCAGGTCAGCCGGCGGAAGCTGCTGGTTGAGCACCTGGAGCAGGTCGATCCACTCGCCCCAGAGCTTGGCGTACTCGGTGCTGGCCGGCACCCGCAGGTTCTGTTCCAGCTGCTGCGGGGTCACCTCGTCGGGCACCTGGAGGTTCTTCGCCGCCGCCACCCGCTTGCCCAGCTCAAGGCTGATCAGCAGGTTCACCACGTCCTGCCGGGTGACGGCGGACCGCAACTGCTCGGGCGAGGGCGTCGCACCGGCCTGGCTGGCCTCCTGCCGGACCGCGTCGCCGAACTTCGCCTGCACGTCGGCGTAGATCGCATCGACACGGTCCACCGAGTAGGTGGCGTCACCGACGTACGCGGCGACGTCCGGTGCGGACTTTCCGCAGGCGGCGAGGGAGAGGACACCCAGGGCCGCGACGCTGGCGGCGGCGATCAGACGGCGAGCACGCATGCCCGCCACTCTCTCATGCCCTCTCCCGTGCTGTGACGGCCCCCACCTCACCCGGCCGCGACCGCCAGCGGGGCGGGGGCGCCCAGCACATCGGAGAGCAGTTGGGCGCACCACTCCAGCAGCGCCTGGTCGCGCAGCGGCTCGCCACCGACCCGACGGGTGCTCGGCCGGGGCACGCTGACCTGGTCGGTGGCCTGCTTGTAGACCGCGTCCGGGTGGTAGCGCTTCAGCCGTAGCTGCTTGGAATCCGGCAGCGGCAGCGGCCCGAACCGCACGTGCTTGCCCTGCATCGACACGTCGGCGAGGCCGTACCGGCGGGCCAGCAGGCGGAACCGGGCCACCGCGACCAGGTTCTGCACCGGTGCCGGCGGCTCGCCGTACCGGTCGGTCATCTCGGCGACCACCTCGCGCAGCCGTTCCTCGTCGCGCGCCTCGGCGAGCTTGCGGTACATCTCCAGCCGCAGCCGCTCCACGCTCACGTAGTCGTGCGGCAGGTGCGCGTCGACCGGCAGGTCGATCTTGACGTCCGCCTCCTCCTCCGGCCGTTCGCCCTTGAACGCGGAGACCGCCTCGCCGACCATTCGCACGTACAGGTCGAAGCCGACCCCCTCGATGTGCCCGGACTGCTCGCCACCCAGCAGGTTGCCGGCACCCCGGATCTCCAGGTCCTTCATCGCCACGTACATGCCGGCGCCCAGCTCGGTGTGCTGGGCGATGGTGGCCAGGCGCTCGTGGGCGTGCTCGGTGAGTGGCTTCTCCGGTGGGTAGAGGAAGTAGGCGTACGCCCGCTCCCGGCCCCGGCCGACCCGGCCACGGATCTGGTGCAGCTGGGCCAGGCCGAGCAGGTCGGCCCGCTCCACGATCAGGGTGTTGGCGTTCGGGATGTCGATGCCGGACTCCACGATCGTGGTGCAGACCAGGACGTCGAACTCCTTCTCCCAGAAGCCGACCATGACCTTCTCCAGGGCGTCCTCGCCCATCTGGCCGTGCGCCACCGCGACCCGCGCCTCGGGCACCAGCTCGCGCAGCCGCCGCGCCGTCCGGTCGATCGACTCGACCCGGTTGTGCAGGTAGAAGACCTGCCCGTCACGGAGCAGCTCGCGGTGGATCGACGCGGCCACCTGCCGGTCGTCGTGCGCACCGACGAAGGTGAGGACCGGGTGCCGCTCCTCCGGCGGCGTGGCGATGGTGGACATCTCCCGGATGCCGGTGATCGCCATCTCCAGGGTGCGCGGGATCGGGGTGGCCGACATGCTCAGCACATCGACCGAGGCCCGCAGGGTCTTCAGGTGTTCCTTGTGCTCGACGCCGAAGCGCTGCTCCTCGTCGACGACCACCAGACCCAGCTGCTTGAACCGGGTGGCGGTCTGGAGCAGCCGGTGGGTGCCGATCACGATGTCGACGGTGCCGTCGGCGACCATCTCCAGCGTCCGCTCGGTCTCCTTCGGGGTCTGGAACCGGGACAGCTGCCGGATCTCCACCGGGAACTGGCTCATCCGCTCGGCGAAGGTGTTGTAGTGCTGCTGCACCAGCAGCGTGGTCGGCACCAGCACCGCCACCTGCTTGCCGTCCTGCACCGCCTTGAACGCCGCCCGGACCGCGATCTCGGTCTTGCCGTAGCCGACGTCGCCACAGATCAGCCGGTCCATCGGGACGGTCTGCTCCATGTCCCGCTTGACCTCGTCGATCGCGGCGAGCTGGTCCGGCGTCTCCTGCCAGGGGAAGGCGTCCTCCAACTCCCGCTGCCAGGGCGTGTCCGGGCCGAACGAGTGACCCTTGGACGCCTTGCGGGCGGCGTAGAGCTGGATCAGCTGCGCGGCGATCTCCCGGACCGCCTTGCGGGCGCGGGCCTTGGACTTCTGCCAGTCCGAGCCGCCCATCTTGTGCAGGGTCGGCTGCTCACCGCCCACGTAGCGGGAGAGCTGGTCGAGCTGGTCGGTCGGCACGAAGAGCCGGTCGCCGGGCTGGCCCCGCTTGCTGGCCGCGTACTCGATGACCAGGTATTCCCGGCTGGCGCCGTTGACGGTGCGCTGCACCAGCTCCACGTACCTGCCGATGCCGTGCTGCTCGTGCACCACGTGGTCGCCGGCCTTGAGCTCCAGCGGGTCGATGGTGTTGCGCCGCCGGCTCGGCATCTTGCGCATGTCCCGCGTCGAGGTGCCCCGGCCGCCGGTCACATCGTTGCCGGTGAGCACGACGAAACGGGACGCCTCGTCGACGAACCCGCTGCTCAACGCCCCACAGGTGACCACCAGCTCGCCGGGGACCGGCGCGGTCGGCACCTCCTCGACCAGCCGGGCGCCCAGCCCGGCGTCGCGCAGCACCTCCACTGCCCGCTGGGCGGGACCGTGCCCCTCGAAGACCAGCGCGATCGACCAGCCCTCGCCGGCCCAGCGCTTGAGGTCGTCGACCAGCCGCGCGGTCTCACCGTGGTAGAGCGGGGCCGGCTGGGCCGCCAGGGTCACCGCGATGGCGTCGTCGGGGCTGACGGCGGCCTGCTCCGGCGCGTCCTCCCAGGGCTGCCGCGTCTCGGCCGTCTCCGCCTCGACAAGGCCGAACGGGGACAGCGTCCACCACGGCTGGCCGAGCTTGCCGGCGGCGGCCCGCACCTCACCCAGGGTGCGGAAGGCGGCGGCGCCGACGTCCACCGGGGCCTGGCCGCCGATCGCGGCGGCGGCCCAGCTGGCCTGGAGAAACTCCTCCGAGGTACGCACCAGGTCGTGCGCCCGGGTGCGGATCCGCTCCGGGTCGCAGAGCAGCACGTGGGTGCCGACGGGCATGGCATCCAGCAGCAGCTCCAGCGAGTCGGGGCCGACCAGCACCGGCGCCAGCGACTCCATCCCCTCCACCGGGATGCCCTCGGCCAGCTTGTCCAGGATCTCCGCCAGCTCCGGGTGCTGCTCGGCGAGCGCGGCGGCTCGATCGCGGACCGGCGGGGTGAGCAGCAGCTCCCGGCAGGGCGGCGCCCAGAGCAGGGGGACCTGCTCGATGGTCCGCTGGTCGGCGACAGCGAAGGTGCGGATCTCCTCCACCTCGTCGCCCCAGAACTCGACCCGGGACGGGTGCTCGTCGGTGGGCGGGAAGACGTCCAGGATGCCGCCGCGCACCGCGAACTCACCGCGCTTGGTGACCAGATCGACCCGGGCGTACGCCATGTCGATCAGCCGGCGGGCGACCTCCTCCAGGTCCGCCTCGTCGCCCGCGGCGAGCTGCACGGGCTCCAGGTCACCGAGCCCCTTGAGCTGCGGTTGGAGCAGCGAGCGGACCGGGGCCACGAGCACCCGCAGCGGCCCGGTGCGGCCGTGCGCGTCGGCCGACTCCGGGTGCGCCAGCCGGCGCAGCACAGCCAGCCGCCGGCCGACGGTGTCCGAGCGGGGGGAGAGCCGCTCGTGCGGCAGCGTCTCCCAGGATGGGAAGACCGCCACCTGATCGGCCGGCAGCAACCCGGCCAGCGCGGCGGCCAGGTCGTCGGCCTCCCGGGTGGTGGCGGTCACCGCCAGCACGGGCCGCCCGGCCCCGCCACCGGTGCCGTCGGGGTCGGCCGCGACGGCGGCCACCGCGAACGGGCGCAGCGCCGATGGGGCCGTGATGTCGAGGCCGTCGACCTGCGCGGCACCGGAGCGCGCCAGGTCACGCGCCCGGGCCAGCCCGGGGTCGGCCAGCGCGGCGGAGAACAGACCGGTGAGCATGTGATCACTTCCAGGGGATTCGACGCACACGACTGCTACCCCTCGTCCGGTCGGACGGGGGGTGCACGAGAACCAGCCTATCCCCGTCCACCGACATACACCCCCTTCCGCCCAGGTCCACGCCGCGCGCCGTCACCCCGCGCCACTCGCCCCGCCCCACAGCCCGCGCCGCCCCGGTCCCCGGTGCCCTGTGCCCCGCGCCAGAGCCCGTGCCGCCCCGCGCCCCGCGCCCCGCGCCCCGCGCCCCGCGCCCCGCGCCCCGCGCCCCGCGCCCAAGATCGACACAACTTCAGGGAAATAGTGGCCTCAGCGCGCCGGGACACCACTACTTCCTTGAAGTTGTGTGGATCTTCCCGCACGCACCGCGCGGAACGACCCGCGATCCCGCGGACCGCGCGGATATAGATCTTGACGGGTACGGGGGGTCGTGATCAGGTTCGGGTATGAGCGGGCAGTGGAGGGCACAGTTCGACGCTGAGGTGAGCTTCGCCAATGGCGGTGGGCTGCGCACCGAAGGGTTCCGGCTGGACATCCCGGGTCGGGAGATCACCGACGAGGACCTGGCCGCGCTGTTCGTCCGGCATCTCGGGCTGCTGATGGTCGCCGAGGTCCGGATCAGCGCGAAGACAATCATCGAAGAGCCGCACAAGGGCGGCCGAGGAGTCACCGTCGGTGAACCCGGCGCTGGCCGTCGGCTCGTCGAGCTGAGCCACGTGATCAGCGACGGGATGACCACTCTGCCCGGCTGGCCAGGGCCCCGGATCGGCGACTGGCTGACCTTCGCGGCGTCGCGGGCGAACTACGCGCCGGGCACCGAGTTCCGGGTGGCTCGGATCGACATGATCGCCAACACCGGTACGTACCTGGACACCCCCGCCCACCGCTGGTCCGACGGAGACGACATGGCCGGAGTGCCGCTGGACCGGCTCGCCGACCTGCCCGGCGTCCTGGTCCGGGTGCCGGCGGGGACCCGCGCGGTGGACCGGCTGATGCTGGCGCCGTACGAGGTGGCCGGGCGCGCGGTGCTGCTGCACACCGGGTGGGATGCGCACTTCGGCACCGAGCGGTACGGCGCGCCGGAAGCGCCACACCTGACCGGGGACGCCGCCCAGGCGCTGGTCGACGCCGGTGCGGCCCTGATCGGCATCGACTCGATCAACATCGACGACATGAGCCCGTCGGCCGGCGGTGAACGCCCCGCGCACAGCACGCTGCTCGCCGCCGGCATCCCGATCGTGGAGCACCTGACCGGTTTGGACGCGCTGCCGCCGAGCGGTTTCCGGTTCACCGCCGCCCCACCGATGGTGGCCGGCATGGGCACCTTCCCGGTCCGCGCCTTCGCCACCCTCGACGCCTGACGCCGGCGTCGCGGGCGCCCCAGCGGACGCGGAGGTCCCGGTCGACACGGCTCTTGCCGCTTGCCAGCGTGCGACCGGAGACACCTCACGAGCCATGTACGCCAGGGCCGAGCACGGTCAGACCAGCGACCCGGGCCAGCCACTCGGCGCGTGCCAACTCCCGCTCCTGGGCGCCGACGTGCACGAAGACGGTGTGCTCGTCGGCCGGCTCGGTGGCCCAGATGTCCGCGGCGTTGAGCACCAACTGGACGTACGCGTGCTTGAACTGCCCGGGCAGGTCCCGACAGGGCACCGCAGGCCAGCCGTAAAGCCACCAGTCCAGCCGCGCCCGGTCCGGCCCGACGGCCTCCGCCAGCCGCCCCTCCAACAGGCCGAGACCGCACACCACCACCTCGACGTCGAACGGCGGATCCGCAGGGTCCTGCGGCCCCGTCTCGTCCTCCCGGGCCAGCTCCGCCCACATCCGGTCCTCCCCGTCCGCGCCCAGCCAATGGCCGTACGCGTCGAGGTAGCGGGGCAGACCCGAATGCCGCCCGGTACGCGCCAAGAGCTGCACCTCCGTGTCGCGCAGGTTGGCCACGCTCAGCAGGTGGCCGACGGCGTGCAACGCCCGGTCGACGTCCGTCGTCCGCAGAATCGGGTACGCCCGCGAGTTGCTCATCAGTAGCGCACGGAGATCCGGCGCTCGACGGCGTCGACGAGGACCTCCCCGCCGTACGGGATGATCAGCTGCGGGTCGGCGTGCCCGAAGTCGACGTCGAAGACCAGCACCGAGTCCGGGGCGTACTCGGCGCATGCCCGGGTCACGGCGGCTCGCTGCGCCGCCGCGTACGCCCGGCGCTGGTCGAGGGTGTGCGGCCGGTCGAAGTCCCACGCCTTGGCCCGGCCGACCAGCACCGCCGGGAAGCCGGCGAGCAGGCCACGCTCCCCCAGGTTGCGCAGGATCCGGTACACCTCGGTGTCGGAGGGCAGCTCCTGCGAGGTCTCGATCAGCAGGACCGACCCGGCCAGGGCCGTCGCCGAAGGGACCCGGTCGGCGGCGAGCAGCCAGTGCAGCACCTCCAGGTTGCCGCCCCAGGTGCGCCCCCGCACCACGCTCGACGCCCCCTGCCAGTGCCAGCCCTCGCCGGGGAACATCACCGGCTCGTCGGCCAGCGTCGCGGGATCCCGCCAGTCGCCCGGCTCGTCGCCCCACTCGGTCGCCGGGGCGAGGTCGTACCAGCCGGTGGTGAACAGCGCCGCCCGCAGCGAGTCGAAGGTCAGCGGGTGCGGCGCACCCGGCCGGCCGAGGTGCACCAGCACCGACCCGCCGTGGTACCCCACGATCCCCAGCCGGTGCAGGTGGTTGAGCACGTTGGTGTTGTCGGAGTAGCCGAAGTAGGGCTTCGGGTTGGCCCGCAGCACGTCGTCGTCGAGGTGCGGGGTGACCGTGATCAGGTCCTCCCCGCCGACGGTGGCGAGCACCGCCGTGATCGTCGGGTCGGCGAACGCGGCGGTCAGGTCGCGGGCCCGGTCGCGCGGGTCGGCCCCCATCACCCGGGTGGTCGGGTACTCCACCGGGTCCAGGCCGAACGCGTCGCGCAGCCGCCGCAGTCCCAGCTCGTAGACGTGCGGGAACAGAGCCGGCAGACCGGCGGAGGGGGAGACGACGGCGACCCGGTCGCCCGGCTTCGGCTTGGTGGGATATCGGGGCGCGTCCATGATCAAACGGTAGCGGGCGGGGCCAGCGGATTTCGCCCGGCGAAACGCCGCAAGCCGGACAACGGCCGCCCTAGGCTGGGCTGGTGGACGAGGTGGTGCTCGGGCTGGCCACGCTGCTCGCCGCGACCCTGGTCCGGGGCCGTCGGGCGAGCATCCGCGCGGGGCGTTGAGTGATCTCCGAGGTGTTCCGCGTCACGGCGCACCACGCGGAGAGCCCCTCCTGCCACCCGGCCCCGCGCGGATACCATCCAGGTAGTCGGACAGCGCTGTCCTTCGTACTCACGTAAGGAGCGCATCGTGACCGACCAGCATGACCACGACGGCCCGGACGCCGCGCTGCGCGCCGACATCCGCCGGCTCGGCACCCTGCTCGGCCAGACGCTGGCTCGCCAGGAGGGCCGACCGCTACTCGACCTCGTCGAGGAGATCCGCGCCCAGGTACGCACCGACGCCCCGGCGGCCGCCCAGCGGCTCGGCGGGCTCGACGTGACCACCGGCACCAAGCTGGCCCGCGCCTTCTCCACCTACTTCCACCTGGCCAACATCACCGAGCAGGTGCATCGCGCCCGGGACCTGCGCCGCCGCCGCGCCGTCCAGGGCGGCTGGCTGGACCAGGCGGCCAAGATGATCGCCGAGCGCGGGGTGCCGGCCGAGGAGATCGCCGCCGCGGCCCGTCGGCTGGCGGTCCGGCCGGTCTTCACCGCGCACCCCACCGAGGCGGCCCGCCGCTCGATCCTGTCCAAGCTGCGGGCCATCGCCGACGAGCTGGACACCGAGACGGCCAACGCGATCCTCTACGGCGCCAGCGACGAGGGCCCGGCGAACCGCCGGCTGGCCGAGCTGCTGGACCTGATGTGGCAGACCGACGAGCTGCGGCTGGACCGGCCGGACCCGACCGACGAGGCCCGCAACGCGATCTACTACCTGCGCGACCTGTACGCCGAGGCCGCCCCCCAGGTGCTCGACGACCTGGCCGACACGCTGCGCACGCTCGGCGTGGAGACCTCGCCGACGGCCCGCCCGCTGAGCTTCGGCACCTGGATCGGCGGTGACCGGGACGGCAACCCGTTCGTCACCCCGGCGGTCACCCGCGAGGTGCTGACCATCCAGCACGAGCACGGCATCGCGGCCACCGAGAAGGCGATGGACCACCTGATCAACGAGGTCTCCGTCTCCCGCCGGCTGCGCGGGGTGTCACTGGACCTCTCCGCCAGCCTCGCCGCCGACCTGGACGCGCTGCCCGAGGTGGCGCCCCGGTTCCGCCGGGTCAACGCCGAGGAGCCGTACCGGCTCAAGGCGCGCTGCGTGAAGGCCAAGCTGGCCAACACCCGGCAGCGGCTTCGTCAGGGCATGGCGCACACGCCGGGCCGGGACTACCGCGGCTCCGCCGAGCTGATCGCCGACCTGGAGCTGCTGCGCGCCTCGCTGGCCCGCAACTCCGGGCAGCTCACCGCCGTCGGTCGGTTGGCCTCCACCATCCGGACGGTCTCCGCGTTCGGTCTGCACCTGGCCACCATGGACGTCCGGGAGCACGCCGAGGCGCACCACGCGGTGCTCGCCCAGCTGTACGGGGCCGTCGGCGAGGTCTCCGACTACCCGGCGCTGACCCGGCTGGAACGCACCAAACTACTCGCCGACGAGCTGACCGGCCGCCGGCCGCTGTCCACCCTGGACACTCCGCTCTCCGAGGCGACCCGCAAGACGTTCGACGTGTTCAGCACCATCCGCGAGGCACAGGACCGGTTCGGCGCCGAGGTGATCGAGTCGTACATCATCTCGATGACCCTGGGCGTGGACGACGTGCTGGCCGCAGTGGTGCTGGCCCGCGAGGCCGGGCTGGTGGACGTGCACAGCGGTCGCGCCCGGATCGGGTTCGTACCGCTGCTGGAGACCCCCGCCGAGTTGAACGCCGGCGGCGAACTCCTCGACGAACTGCTGTCGCTGCCCGCGTACCGGGCGCTGGTGGCGGCCCGGGGTGACGTGCAGGAGGTCATGCTCGGCTACTCGGACTCCAACAAGGAGGCCGGGATCACCACCAGCCAGTGGTCGATCCACCGGGCACAGCGCGCGCTGCGCGACGTGGCCGCCCGACACGGGGTGCACCTGCGGCTGTTCCACGGCCGGGGCGGCACGGTGGGGCGCGGCGGAGGGCCGACGCACGAGGCGATCCTGGCCCAGCCGTACGGCACCATGGACGGCGCGATCAAGGTGACCGAGCAGGGCGAGGTGATCTCCGACAAGTACACCCTGCCGTCACTGGCCCGGGAGAACCTGGAGCTCACCCTCGCCGCGGTGCTTCAGGCGACGCTGCTGCACACCGCCCCCCGACAGCCGGCGGAGATGCTGGAGCGCTGGGACGCCACGATGGACGTGGTCTCCGAGTCGGCGTACCGGTCGTACCGGTCGCTGGTCGAGGACCCGGACCTGCCGGCGTACTTCTGGGCGTCCACCCCCACCGAGCTGCTCGGCGCGCTGAACATCGGCTCCCGGCCGGCGAAGCGTCCGAACACCGGCGCGGGACTGTCCGGGCTGCGGGCCATCCCATGGGTGTTCGGCTGGACGCAGACCCGGCAGATCGTGCCGGGCTGGTTCGGCGTCGGGTCCGGGCTGGCCGCCGCCCGGGAGGCCGGGCTGGCGGACGTACTGGCTGAAATGCATCGCAACTGGCACTTCTTCCGCACGTTCCTGTCCAACGTCGAGATGATGCTGACCAAGACCGACCTGAGCATCGCCCGCCGGTACGTCGAGACGTTGGTGCCGAAGAAGCTGCACCCGATCTTCGAGCAGATCGAGCAGGAGTACGAGCTGACCAAGCGGGAGGTGCTGGCGGTGACCGCCTCGCCCGCCCTGTTGGAGAACTCGCCGGTGCTCCAGCGCACCCTGGCCGTACGGGACACCTACCTGGAGCCGTTGCACCACCTTCAGGTGGCGCTGCTGCGGCAGTACCGGGAGTCCGGCGCCGCCGGACGGGCGGTGGCCACCGCGCCGGGTGGGCGACGCGCCCCGAGCGATGGCACGGCCCTGGAGCGGGCGCTGCTCACCACGGTGAACGGCATCGCCGCCGGGATGCGCAACACCGGCTGAGCGACGGCACAGACAGGCCCCGGTCGCGCTGACCGGGGCCTGTCCGCGTGTCACTCAGCGACGCTCACCAGTCGCCGCCGCCGAAGTCCCCGCCACCGAAGTCGCCACCGCCAAAACCGCCACCGCCGAAGTCGCCTCCCGCGTAGTCGCCACCGCCGTAGTCCCCGCCCGCGTAGTCCCCGCCGCCGGCGTCGCCACCCTGGTCCGCGCCACCGAAGTCCTGGTCGCCGCCCTGGTCACCGCCGTCCGCGCCCTGCTCGGCACCGGCACCGCCGTCCTGGTAGCCGGGGTCGGCGAAGGCCGGCGAGAACAGCGCGTCGGCGATCAACATGCCGCCGAGCACACCGGCACCCGCGCCCAGCGCCGTCTTCCACCACGGCGTCGAGTACCAGCCGGACGGCACCGGCCGGCCCTGGTACCGGCCACCGGGGTAGTAGTAGGGCGTCTCCCGGCCGGGTTGCGGGCCGGCCCGGAAGGTCTGCCCCTGCACGTCGACCTCGCGCTCCTTGGTGAGCTGCCCGACGCCACGCGCCGCAGCCAACTGCGGCACCTCGGGGCCGGGATCGATGCCCAGCGCCGTCCGTGCCGCCCGGATGTACGCCAGCCCCTCCAGAGCGGTCTCCCGGGCCAACCCGAACTGGTGCGGCGTACGCGCCTGCTCCAGCTGCGAGCCCGCCGCGTTGTACCGCTCACCGGCGTCGGACAGGGCCTGGCGGACCGCCGGCTCGTCACCGTGCAGGTTCATCAACTGCCCGCCGAGGCGCTCGTACCAACGCTGCGCCTCCGCGCGGGCGTCGCCGAGCTCGGTGCGCCGACGGGCGGTGGCCTGGGTACGGATGAGCGCCGCGGCGCCCAGCGCGCCCACCAGCACGATGGCGAGGCACAGCACAAGTTCCATGTATCCGAACGTACCCCCGGGTGTCCCGTCGTATCCGTCTGGCAAGCTCCGGTGATGGACGTCTCGACGCTGCTCCTGGTGATCGTGTGCCTCGGCACCGGTGGGGCGGTGGGCTGGCTCGCGGCCCGGTCGCGGTCGGCGGCCGACATCGCCCGGCTGGATGCCACCCTGACCGCCACCCGGGAGGGCGAGGGGCGGCTGGAGCAGTCGATGCGGGCGCTGAGCTACGAGGCCACCGCCCAGTCCCAGGAGGCGGTGGCCCGCGCGGTGGCGCCGCTGCACGACACCCTGCGCCGCTACGAGCAGCGGGTGGCCGAGCTGGAGCACGACCGGGTCGACGCGTACGCCGAGCTGCGCGAGCAGGTCCGCTCGATGAGCGCGGTCTCTGGCGAGCTGCGCACCGAGACCAAACAGCTGGTGGCCGCGCTGCGGGCGCCGCAGGTGCGGGGCCGCTGGGGCGAGCACCAGCTGCGCCGGATCGTCGAGGCTGCCGGCATGCTGGAGCACTGCGACTTCTCCGAGCAGGTCACCGCCGACGCCGACGGGCAGGTCGTCCGCCCGGATCTGGTGGTCCGGCTGCACGGCGGCCGGTCGGTGGTGGTGGATGCCAAGGCGCCGTTCGACGCGTACCTCACGGCGATGGAGGCCCGCGACGAGCGCGGCCGGGACACCCACCTCGACGCGCACGCCCGGCACCTGCGCGGGCATGTCGACGCGCTGGCCGCCAAGTCCTACTGGACCGCGTTCGACAGCTCGCCCGAGTTCGTGGTGCTGTTCGTCCCCGCCGACCCGTTCCTCGACGTGGCGCTCCAGCGTGACCCGACGCTGCTGGAGCACGCCTTCACCCGCAACGTGGTGCTGGCCACGCCGGCCACCCTGGTCGCCCTTCTGCGCACGGTGGCTTACTCCTGGCGACAGGAGGCGCTGGCCCGCAACGCGCTGGCGGTGCACACGCTGGCCCGGGAGCTGTACAGCCGGCTCTCCACCCTCGGGGACCACGTGGGCAAGCTCGGGTCGTCGCTGGCCGGGGCCGTGACCGCGTACAACCGGGCAGTCGGCTCACTGGAAGCCCGGGTGCTGGTCAGCGCCCGCAAGCTCGCCGAGCTGGGCGTCTCCGACGAGGAGCTGGCCAGCCCCGCCCAGGTCGAGCTGACTCCCCGCCAGCCCCAGGCACCCGAGCTGCTGGACGACGTCATCCCCGCCGACCACGACCGCTGAGCGACGCCGCCGGTCGCCGGTCGGCGGGCTGGCCCACCGGCCGGGTCAGCTCGGGTGCGCGCCCTCCACGACGAACGGGGTGCCCTGCTGGCAGGTGGTCATCATGCCCGGCTCGACCCGGCCGGTGACGGTCACCCGGGCACCGGCGGTCAGCACGTCCCGGGGGCCCCCGATCAGCAGGTAGCCATCCAGCAGCAGACAGTTCGGCTCCACGCCGCGCGTGATCGTGCCGGTCAGCTCGGTGGCCCCGACCGGCGGTGGGAGGGTCGGTCCACCGGGTGGCTTGAGCGTCGAGGAGGGTGCGGGTGTCGCCGGCCCGGAGGGCGACGGGACGGTCGCGGACGGGCTGGGCTGCCCGGTGACCGGTGACGGCCCGCTCGGGACGGGGGTGCCGGGGCCGTCCGTTTCGCCGCAGGCGCTCAGCGCCGCGCAGACCAGCAGGGCGGGGACGACGAGCCGAAGGGTCCTCATGCCCGGTTCGACGTGCCGGGGCGGCGGGGCGTTCCCGCCGGGACCCGGCCGACGCTGATCAACCGCGGGCCGCCGCGGCCTTCATGTCCCGCTTCAGCTCCTGCGGCAGCGAGAAGGTGAGCCGCTCGTTGGCGGTGGTGATCTCCTCCACGTCGGCGAACCCGCGCGCGGCCAGGTGCTCCAGCACCTCCTGGACCAGGTCGTCCGGGACGCTCGCGCCGGAGGTCACGCCGACGGTGCGGGCACCGGTCAGCCAGGCGTCGTCGATCTCGCGGGCGAAGTCGACCAGGTGACCGGCGCGGGCGCCGGCGTCCAGGGCCACCTCGACCAGCCGGACCGAGTTGGAGGAGTTCGTCGAGCCGACGACGATCACCACGTCGCACTCCGGGGCAATCTCCTTGACCACGTGCTGCCGGTTGGAGGTGGCGTAGCAGATGTCGTCGCTGGGCGGGGACTGGAGCAGCGGCAGCCGCTGCTTGAGCCGGGCGACCGTCTCCAGCGTCTCGTCCACCGACAGCGTGGTCTGGGAGAGCCAGACCACCTTCTCCGGGTCACGGACGGTGATCTTGTCGACGCCGTCGGGGCCGTCCACCAGTTGGATGTGCGCGGGAGCCTCACCGGCGGTGCCGACGACCTCCTCGTGCCCCTCGTGGCCGATCAGCAGGATGTCGTAGTCCTCGGCGGCGAAACGCTTCGCCTCCTGGTGCACCTTGGTGACCAGCGGGCAGGTCGCGTCGATCGCCTTCAGCGACCGCTCCTTCGCCTGCTCGTAGACCTCGGGGGCCACGCCGTGCGCGGAGAAGATGACGGTGGCGCCCTCCGGCACCTCCTCGTTTTCCTCCACGAAGATCGCCCCCAGCGCCTCCAGGGTCTGCACGACGTGCTTGTTGTGCACGATCTGCTTGCGGACGTAGATCGGGGCGCCGTAGAGCTTCAGCGCCTCCTCGACGGTCTGCACCGCGCGGTCGACGCCCGCGCAGTAGCCGCGGGGCTTGGCCAGGAGCACGCGCTTGCCGGTCTGGGGGGTCGCCTGAGCCTCGGTCACGAGCCCATCGTACGTGTCCCGCCTCCCACCGACAGCGCCTGCGAGCCGCACCACACCCCACGCCCCCCCCTCCCCGCCCCGCCCACGCCTGACCTCGGTGATCAAGAGGTTTGCGTCAGAAACGCGCCCGGAGCTGACGCAAACTTCTTGATCACCGCGAGGGTCCGTAGGGTGGGCGGGTGAGCGACGGGGCGCGGAGCAGTGCGGAGGAGCCGTGGCCGGTTCGGGTTGTCAGCCAGAAGGTGGGCGCCTGGATCGCGAAGCTCGGCTGGGTGTGGGTGGACGGGCAGGTGGCGCAGATCAGCCGCCGACCCGGGGCCAGCACCGTCTTCCTCACCCTGCGTGACCCGTCGGCCGACCTGAGCCTGACCGTCACCACCAACCGGGACGTGCTGGACGCCGGCGCGCCGGAGCTGCGCGAGGGCGCCCGGGTGGTGCTGCACGCCAAACCGGAGTTCTACGCCGCCCGGGGCACGCTGAGCCTGCGGGCCGACGAGATCCGCCAGGTGGGGCTCGGCGAGCTGCTGGCCCGGTTGGAGAAGCTCAAGAAGCTACTCGCCGCCGAGGGGCTGTTCGACCGGGCACGCAAGCGCCGGCTGCCGTTCCTGCCCGGCCGGATCGGGCTGATCACCGGCCGGGCGTCGGCGGCCGAACGGGACGTGCTGACCAACGCTCGACGGCGCTGGCCGGCGGTGGAGTTCCGCACCGTCAACGTGGCCGTGCAGGGCCCATCGGCGGTGCCGCAGATCATCGACGCGCTCAAGGTGCTGGACGCCGACCCGAGCATCGAGGTGATCATCATTGCCCGGGGCGGTGGCGGCATCGAGGACCTGCTGCCCTTCTCCGACGAGGCGCTCTGTCGCGCGGTGTTCGGCTGCCGTACCCCGGTGGTCAGCGCCATCGGCCACGAGACGGACGCGCCACTGGTCGACTACGTCGCCGACGTCCGTGCCTCCACCCCGACCGACGCGGCCAAGCGGGTGGTCCCCGACCTCGCCGACGAGGTACGCCTCATCGGCCAGGCCCGGCACCGTCTCCAGCGGGCGGTACGCAACCTGGTCGACCGGGAGTCCCACCGGCTCGACGCGCTGCGTTCCCGACCGGTGCTGGCCCGCCCGCAGGTGATGGTGGAGCAGCGGGCGACCGAGCTGGCCGCGCTGCGCCAGCGTGCCGGACGCTGCCTGGACCACCGGCTCGGCGCGGCC
The DNA here is from genome assembly GCF_045207365.1 of Micromonospora sp. NBC_00858. Taxonomy (NCBI): domain Bacteria; kingdom Bacillati; phylum Actinomycetota; class Actinomycetes; order Micromonosporales; family Micromonosporaceae; genus Micromonospora; species Micromonospora sp. NBC_00858. The sequence goes on from NZ_CP108828.1 coordinate 5,410,831, forward strand.
GACGACGAGCTGCGACACACCCTGGCCCGGCTGCGCGCCCTCTCCCCCGCCGCCACCCTCGACCGGGGGTACGCGATCGTGCAGCGCGCGGACGGTCACGTGGTCCGCGCGGCAGCCGAGGTCGGCAAGGGCGACCCGCTGCGGGTCCGGTTGGCCGACGGCGAGCTGACCGCGACGGTGGACGGCTGAGTGGCGGGGCGCGACGGCCAACGAGTGGTGTGCTGAGATGGACGCGATGACTGACGACACGAAGGCCGGGCCGGACGAGCGGCTCAGCTACGAGCAGGCCCGCGCCGAGTTGGCCTCGGTGGTCGAGCGGCTGGAGGCCGGCGGCACGTCCCTGGAGGAGTCGCTGGCGCTCTGGGAGCGCGGCGAGGCGCTGGCGGTGATCTGCCAGCGCTGGCTGGACGGCGCCCGGGCCCGGATCGAGGCGGCCCGGCAGGACCCCGCCTCCTGACCGCCGGTGGGGCGACCGGAGTCGCCCCACCCGTTCGCCGCCACCGAGTCGATGGCGAACACCACGACGACGGTCAGTTGAACAGGCTGTACAGCTCAGCCGGCGCCTCGACGACCTGGGCCGCCGGCGGCTTCTGCGCTGCGGTGGCGGCACCGTAGTCGGAGTACGTCATCCGGATCTCCTGGGCGGCGGTCTGCCCGGCGGCCGGCATCTGCAGCACCAGCTCGGTGAGTCGGCCCTGCGGGTCCACCTTCGCGGTGAATGGGACGGTCTTCGCCTGCGTGCCGAGCGCGGCGATCGTGGCGGCGTTCAGCGAACCGGCCTCGGCCGCCTTGGTGACGTCGATGGTGCCGGCGTACATGCCGGTGCCGGTGCTCCGGACCTCGGTGATGCCCTGGGTCAGCACTGCGCTGCCGGCCGGGTCGACCTTGTCGAAGTCGAAGCCGAGGCTCCGGTTGCCCTTGATCCGGGTCTGATCCAGGTGCTGGTACTTACCGAGGTTGAGTTGCTTGATGGCGGGCAGGCTGTTGGCGGTGGGGCCGGTCAGCTCCAGCTTCACCCAGCTGTCCGGCTTGAAGTGGATCACGTCGAGCTTCATGGCGAGGTCGGATGAGGGACCGCCGATGGCGATCTTCATGGCCGCGCTCTGGCTCGGCTGGTGCACCTGGCCCTCCGCCGTCGAGCCGGCGCCGGCGAGGGTGAACCGGAAGTTCCCGTTGCTGATCTCCTTGGTGGAGTCGAGCAGCGCCTGCTTGGCATCGCCCGCGACGGGCGTGCCGGAAGGGGCCGCCGCGCCGGACGCGGTCGCCGTCGGCGACGCGGTCGATCCGGCGGTACCGGTCCCACCGTTGGTACAGGCGGCCAGGGCGGGCGTGAACAGCGCGGCGGCCACCAGGCCGGCACTGAGTCGTCGAACAGTCATGTGTGTCTCCCAAGGGGGTCACCCGACGACCTGGTCGGCGCCGGAAACCGGGCGACGCAGCAGCACCGTCGGCTGCGCCGCGCGACCCGGGCCGAGCAGCGCGCCCGGGTCACTCCCTCTCTGTTCCCTGCCGACGCGCCGGACAATCACCGTTCCCTCCGATTACCCGAGGGTGATCGGTGCCGGGAAGACCGGACCGGGGTGGCCCCTGGCCACCCCGGTCCGCCCTGTCGACCTACTTGAACAGCTCGTACGTCTCCGCCGGAGCCTCGACGACCTTGTCCGCCGGCGGCTTGTGCGCACCGGCGCCGGTCCCGTAGTCCGCGTAACCGATCTTGATGTCGTGCGCCGCGGTCTCGCCGGCGGCCGGCACGGAGATGGCCAGTTCGGTGAGCCGGCCCTGCGGGTCCAGCTTGGCCGTGAACGGCAGCGCCTTGGCCTGCGCGCCCAGCGCCGTGACGACCTCCTCGTCGAGGGCGGCCGACTCGGTGGCGGCGGAAATGTCGATCTTGCCGGTGTAGGTGCCCTCACCGGTCTTCTGCACCTCGGTCACGCTCTTGACCAGCGCGTCACTGTCGAGCGGGTCGAGCGTCTCCGGGTCCAGCTGGAGATCCTTGACATCCTTGATCTTGGTCTTGTCGAGGTGCTGGTACTTGCCCTTGTTCTTTGCCGCACCGGGGACGGCGGCGAACATGGCGCCACCGAGGTCCATCTTGACCCAGCTCTCCGAGTCGATGTAGATCAGGTCCATCTCGATCGACATGTCCTCGGATGCGTCACCGAACTTCACGGTGAACTGTGCGCTGTTGCTGGGCTTGTGCACCAGGCCGCCGCCGGTCGTACCGTCCCCCACCAGGGTGAAGGTGAAGTTGCCCTTGGCGATCTCCTTGGTGGAGGCGAGCAGCGCTTCCTTCGGATCGGCCGGGGTGGACGGGCTCGGGGCGGCGGCCGGCTCGGCAGCGTCGGAGTTGCACGCGGCCAGGCCGGGGACGAGCAGGGTGGCGGCGAGGACGCCGACGCTCCACCGTCGAATGTTCACAAAAATCTCACTTCGCCGAGACGGACATGGCCCGGCATGCATGGTGCAGCCGGACCGAGCCGGGGCAGCCTAGCGAATGGCCCCGCCGGCCATGGAGGGCGTACGGAACGGGGCCGGTCAGCGCAGTGCGCCGGCGAGTTGGCGCAGTTCGTTGTCCCGAGCGTCGCCGACGACGACGACCGTACGGGTCGGCTCCAGCAGGACCAGCGCCTGCTGATTGCCCCGGGCGGTGTAGCGCTGCCAGGTGCGTCCGGCCAGCTCCGTCGGGCCCTGCGGCTGGGCCTGGTCGGTCAGCTCGGCCGGGAGCAGGCGCTCCGCCGGCACGCTGCTCTGCAACAGCTGCACACCCCGTCCTTCCGGGGTGAGGTAACCGATTCGCAGATTCGCGCCGCCCTCGACGGTCTGGTACCGGGCGCTGACCGTACGCCAGTCAGAGCCGAGCCCCTGCGGCCGGCTCACCGGGAAGGCGTTCGCCGACTGGGCCTGGTCGATCGCTGGCGCCGGATCGACCGTGGCGGCCTGGTCTCCACCGAGGAAGCCCCGGTAGAACGCCAGCAGCAGCGCGATCGGGACCAGCAGTACCAGCAGCGATATCGCCATGTCCTTCGGCGACCGCTCGGATCGGGCTGATTGCACAGGCGGCGGCGGTGCGGGCCGCTCGCCGGTCTCCACGGCGTCGACCCCGGCCACGGGTCGGCCCGGGGCCGGTTCGTTCACCGGTGGCGCGGCGGCCGGGCCCGACGCGACCAGGGCCGGCTCGCCGGCCGGCGGCGTCGTCGGGTCGGTCATGGCGGGCTCACCACCGGGGCCGGTGGGGACGGCGGCCGGCGGCTGGCCGCCGGGCGGCGTGCGGTCGGCGGGTACGCGGTCGGCTGGCTGAGCGGGTTCCACCCTGCCATCTTCGCAGCCGCCCGACCGGCGGTATCCGGCCCATCACCGCCCCGCGCCGAGGCCGGGTCAGCCATCGTGTGAGGATCAGCGACAAAGCCGGCAGCGGGCCACGCCCTGCCGGTCGTCCCCGCACCGTCGCGAGGAGGAGCAGCCGTCATGACGAACACCAGGACGCGGATCCCACAGGATCTCGACCGTAACCTTGCCCTCGACCTGGTCCGGGTCACCGAGGCCGCGGCGATGGCCGCTGGCCGCTGGGTCGGCCGGGGCGACAAGGAGGGCGGCGACGGGGCCGCCGTCGACGCCATGCGCAAGCTGATCAACTCGATCCAGATGCGCGGCGTCGTGGTGATCGGCGAGGGCGAGAAGGACAACGCCCCGATGCTCTTCAACGGCGAGCAGGTTGGCGACGGCACCGGCCCGGAGGTCGACGTCGCCGTGGATCCGGTCGACGGCACCACGCTGATGAGCAAGGGCATGCCGAACGCGTTGGCGGTGCTCGCCGTCTCCGAGCGGGGTGCGATGTTCGACCCGAGCGCGGTCTTCTACATGGAGAAGCTCGCCGTCGGGCCGGCGTACGCCGACGTGGTGGACATCAACGCCGGGGTCGCCGAAAACCTGCGCCGGATCGCCAAGGTCAAGGGCACCGACGTCTCCGAGGTGACGGTCTGCGTGCTGGACCGCACCCGCCACGACGACCTGGTCACCCAGATCCGCCGGACCGGGGCGGGCATCCGGTTCATCTCGGACGGGGACATCGCCGGCTCCATCGCGGCAGCCCGGGGCGAGTCGGACGTCGACGTGCTGATGGGCATCGGCGGCACCCCCGAGGGCATCATCTCCGCCTGCGCGCTGAAGTGCATGGGCGGAGCGATGCAGGCCAAGCTCTGGCCGCGCGACGCCGAGGAGCGGGAGAAGGCGCTGGCCGCCGGGCACGACCTGGATCGCGTGCTGAGCACCGACGACCTGGTCACCGGGGACAACTGCTTCTTCGTGGCGACCGGCGTCACCTCCGGCGACCTGCTGCGCGGAGTTCGCTACCGGGCCGGCGGCGCGTACACCCAGTCGATCGTGATGCGCTCGAAGAGCGGGACCATCCGGGTGATCGACTCGTACCACCGGCTGGAGAAGCTGGCGCTCTACTCGGCCGTCGACTTCGACGGTCGGCCGCTGGCCGAGCAGGAGTGACCGCCACCGGCACTGCGACACCGCAGTCCCTCTCAGCCACCCGCCGGATCACCGGCGTCGCGCTGGCGTCGGTCTCCGGGGTCGCGGTGGCGGTGCAGTCTCGAATCAACGGCGAGCTGGGGGTACGCCTGGCCGACGGGTTCGCCGCCGCGGTGGTCTCGTTCGGCCTCGGCCTGCTGGTGCTGCTGGTGCTGGTGCCGGCCACCCCGGGCGGGCGACGGGGTCTGGTCGCGCTGCGGGCCGCCCTCACGGCGGGCGCGCTGCGGCCGTGGCAGTGCCTGGGCGGAATGTGCGGGGCGTTCCTGGTGGCCACCCAAGGGCTCACCATCGGCTCGTTGGGCGTGGCGGTCTTCACCGTGGCGGTGGTCGCCGGCCAGACCGGCAGCAGCCTCGCCGTGGACCAGGCGGGGATCGGGCCGACGGGCCGGCAGCCGATCACCCGGCAGCGGCTGGCCGGTGCGGTGCTCACCGTGCTGGCCGTCGCCCTGGCGGTCGGCGACCGACTCGAGGACCCGGGCACGCTGGCGCTGGCCCTGCTGCCGCTGCTGGCCGGGGTGGGCATCGCCTGGCAGCAGGCGGTCAACGGCCGGGTCCGGGCGGCGGCCGACAGCGCGTTGACCGCCACACTGGTCAACTTCGCCGTCGGCACGGTCACCCTGCTCGTCGCGTTCTCGATCGACCTCGCGGTACGCGGCTGGCCGACCGGCCAGCTGCCGACCGAGCCGTGGCTCTACCTGGGTGGCCCGATCGGCATCGTGTTCATCGCGATCGCCGCGGCGATCGTGCGCTTCACCGGTGTGCTGCTGCTCGGCCTGGCCACCATCGCCGGTCAGGTCGTGGGGGCCGTCCTGTTGGACCTGCTGCTGCCCACGGCGGCCTCGCACCTCGGCGTGGACACCCTGCTCGGGGCGGCGCTGACCATGGTGGCCGTGCTGATCGCCGCGCTCGCCCCGCCGTCCCGCCGCTGAGCCACTGGCGGGTCGGCGGCGGGGACGGGCGGTTCAGCGGCGCAGAGCTGCGACGATCTCCGTGAGCGCGTCGTCCAGCGGGGTCGGCTCGACACCCAGGGCGGCGGTGGCGGCGGCCGAGTCCATCAGGAACGGCCGGTCGAACTGGTAGGCGGTCTCCCGCAGTTCCCGGACGAACGGATTGGCCAGGCCGCCCAGCCACAGCACCGGGTAGGGCATCCGGGTCAGCCGCGGCACGGGCACTCCGGCCAGCGCCGCCGCCCGGGTGGCCAGCTCACGCATCGGTGCGGCGGGCGCGCTGGGCACGTGCCAGGGCCGTCCCCACGCGCCTGCGTCGGTCGCGGCGGCGACGAGGGTACGGGCGACGTCCGGGATGTACGTCCAGGTGTGCGGGGCGTCCCAGTCGACCGGCAGGAAGACCCGCTGCCCGGCGAGCACCCGGGGCAGCACCATCATCGCCAGCGAGGTGCCGCCCACACCGAGATAGTCGGAGCCCCGCACCTCGGTGACCCGAGCCCGACCGGCCCGGTGGGCGGCGAGAGCGTCGGCCCACATCTGGTTGCGTACCCGCCCCTTGGTGCCGGTCGCCGCCGGTGAGGTCTGCTCGGTCATCGGGCCGTCGACGGGTCCGTACCCGTAGAGGTTGCCGACCGTGGCGAGCACCGCGCCGGACCGCTCGGCGGCGGCGAGCAGCGCACCGGCCAGCGGCGGCCAGTCGATGGACCAGCGGTGGTACGCCGGGTTCGCGCAGTTGTACAGCGCCTGCGCGCCGTCGGTCAGCACGCTGAGCCGGTCGACGTCAGCGGCGTCGGCGGCGATCCGTTCGATGGACGGGTGCTCCGGCCCGGCACCCCGGCGACTGATCACCCGGACCCGCTCACCTCGTTCGGCGAGAAGGCGGGCGGTCGCGGTGCCCACCGGGCCGGTGCCGACGATCACGTGCAGTGCCATGGGAACTCCTTGGAAGCGGGGGTACGAATCAAGAGCGGTGCTCTCGGTTGCTCACCCAGCATGGCCCGCCAACACGACTGCGTCAAGAGCAGTGCTCTCTTTTTTGATTGGCGCTCCGATCCGTGGCAGACTGGCCCCATGCCCGCTTCCTCGATCCGCGCCCGGGTCCGCGCCGAAATGCTCGACGAGATCAAGGTGGTCGCCCGCCAGCACCTCGCCACCGATGGCGCGAACCTCTCGCTGCGCGCGGTGGCCCGGGACATGGGCATGGTCTCGTCGGCCATCTACCGCTACTTCCCGAGCCGCGACGACCTGCTCACCGCGCTGATCATCGAGGCGTACAACGCACTCGGCGAAACGGTGGAGGCGGCCGCGGTCGCCGCCCCCGACCGGGTCGACCTCCGCGCCCGCTGGCAGGCGGCCTGCCGGGCGGCCCGGGACTGGGCACTCGCCCACCCCGCCGAATACGCGCTGCTCTACGGCAGCCCGGTCCCCGGGTACGCCGCCCCGGACGACACCGTCGGCCCGGCCCAACGCCCCCCGCTGACCCTGGTCAGCCTGCTCCGCGAAGGGCTGGAGGCCGGCCTGCTCAGCCCGCCGCCCGCCGAAGAGCTGCCGACGCCGCTGCACGACGACCTGACCGACCTGGCCGACGCGTTCTTTCCCGGCTTGCCCCCCGCCCTGCTGGCCCGGGGCATGGCCGGCTGGACCCAGCTCTTCGGGCTGATCAGCTTCGAGCTGTTCGGCCGGCTCAACCGGACCGTCGAGCACCGGGACGCGTACTTCGACCACCAGGTCGGGCTGCTGGCCGACCTGATCGGCCTGCCCCAAACGGGCTGACCGGAGTGGACATCACCGGTCAGCCCGGTGGCACCGACGTCCACGGCGGCGGGTAGGACGGTTCGACGTGGACGCGAACCGGGTCCGGCAACCGGGCCACCCACCAGGCCAGCAGCAGGCCGGGCACGGTGGCCAACCCGGCCAGCAGCAACGCCACCCGACCTCGCTCCGGAGCGCCGTACAACCAGCCGGTCAACGGCAGGCCGACGAGAATCAGGGTGAGCAGGAACCCGCCGGCCACCCGGGCGGTCCACCGACGGGTCCCACCCGCGTACCACGCGGAGCCCAGCATGACGATCGCCGTCAGCGCACCCAGTGGCAGCACGGCCATCAACACCGCCAGCACCGTGCCGAGATCATCGCTGCGGGGCCAGACCGCCGCCAGGGCCACCACGACGAAGGACATCGACAGCGCACCGGCGAGGCCGGGCCAGAAGGGGCCGCCGCGGCGGCGGACGGTCAGGTGGGCGGCGACGACGGTAACCAGGAACCCGAGGGTGAGCGCCACCGCGACGACAAGCAGCACGTCGGTCTGCCGCTGACCCGGCCCGCCATCCTCCAGCGCCGGCAGACCCCTCCAGTACGTTCCCTGTGGACCCTCCTGCCCGAGGAAGCCGTCGCGCCGCCATTCGCCGTCCGGCAGGCGGCGCAGGAAGCCGTCCCGGCCGTTGGCGACCAGCACCCCGTGACCACCATTGACGGTGGGATAGACGATCAGCTCGCGGGAGGCGAAGTGCCGTTGGATGTCACCCGGGTTCGGGAACCGGCGGGCCAGCTCCTCACGCCGCCCGTCCGACACCTCCCAGGCGGCCCGCCAGCTCACACCGGCGTCGTCGCTCTGCTCCACCCGCAGCTGACCCGCGACCACCCGGTAGCACCGCCGCGGCTCGGCCTGCACGCACGCCTGCCGGTGCGGATCGTCGAGGTCGGACAGTCGCGGCTGCTCGGCCTCCGTGGCGAGCCGCCAGGTGGTCGCGCCGTCGTCGCTGACGGCCCACTGCCCGTCCGCCGCACGCTGCGGCCAGGACGTGTCACCCGAGCCGACCGAGATCGCCGGACGGTCGTCGAGCAGGGTGACGCCGAGGGCGTACGGAAAGTAGGCCGGGCTGGTGGCGGTCACCGCGACCAGCGCCAGCGGCAGCACCACCAGCAGCCGTACCAGCCGGGCCAGCCGGTATCGCACCGGCCGCTCACGGGCCCGCGTCCAGCTCCACCAGGCCAGCGTGAGCGCCGGCAGGGTGAGCAGGTCGGTGGGGTCGGCCCGGACCAGCGACGGCCCGGCCAGCGCGCTCCAGGCCGACGAGGCGACGTCGGCGGCGTACCCGCTGGATTTGACGACCGCGAACCCGGCGCCCACCGCGACCAGCCCGGCCAGCGCGGCGGCCCGGGCCGGCAGTCGCGGCACCAGGAGGGTCAGCAGCACCGCGACCAGTGGGGGCGCGAGCAGCAGGCCGGCGACGTCGCTGAGCTTGCCGGTCAGCAGGCCGGGGAAGGCCGGCTTCAGCAGGTGATCGTTGACCACCAGGACGACCAGGGCGAGCAGCGTCGCCGGGTGGCAGAGCCAGGCCAGCGCCGTGGGTGCGCCGTCGTGCGGTGTCTCGGGACCGCTCATCCCATCAGGGTCGCGTCGGGGCGTCTCGGTCCGGCTACGGAGCGGTCTGCTTCCGATACCGGCGTTCAGCCGGCGTCGGAGGAGTGCCCGGGGAACAGGTGGGCGCTCGGGTCGATGGCCACCGCCGCGTTGTTCACCGCCGTCGCGGCCTCGCCGAAGCCCGTCGCGATCAGTCGGACCTTGCCCGGGTACTCGGTGATGTCACCGGCCGCGAAGACCCGGGGCAGGTTCGTCGCCATCGCGCTGTCCACCAGGATGTGCCGGCGGTCCAGCCGCAGCCCCCACTCGGCGAGCGGGCCCAGGTCGGCGGTGAAGCCGAGTGCGGCCACCACGGTGTCCACCGGCAGCGTCTCGGCCGCGCCGCCGCGCACGGTCACCTCGGCACCGGTCACCGTGCCGTCCCCCAACAGCCGGGTGACCTCGGCGTTGACCACCACCCGCACGGGCAGCGACAGCACCCGGGCAACCGTCGAGGCGTGCGCCCGGAACTTCTCGCGTCGATGCACGAGGGTCACCGAGCGGGCCAGCGGTTGCAGCGTCAACGCCCAGTCGAAGGCCGAATCGCCGCCACCGACGATCAGCACGTTCCGGTCGGCCAGCTCGGCCGGCTCGGTGACGAAGTAGACGATCCCCGCCCCGGGAGCGCCGTCGGCGCAGGGCAGCGGCCGAGGGCTGAAGCTGCCCAGCCCGCCAGTGACCACGACGGCGCCGCAGGCCAGCTGCTCACCGCCGGCCAGGCCGAGCACCGGCCGGTCGTCGGCGTACGAGAGCTTCTCGGCCCGGGTGCCGAGCAGGTACTGCGGCCCGAACGGGGCGGCCTGGGCGACCAGGTTTGCCACCAGGTCGCGGCCCTTGACGGCGGGGAAGCCGGCCACGTCCAGGATCAGCTTCTCCGGGTACATCGCGGTGACCTGTCCACCGGGCTCCGGCAGCGCGTCGATCACCGCCACCGACAACCCTCGGAACCCGGCGTAGTACGCCGCGAAGAGGCCGGCCGGACCGGCCCCGATCACGGCGATGTCGACCTCGCGCATGGCGTACCGTCGCTTTCCGCTCACGGATCAACGCTTGCTGATCTCGACGGTAGGCGGGTGGCAGCGGTCGGGCAAGCACGTCCCAGGGGCGCGCCGAGGAACCGGTCAGGACAGGCTGAGGGTGGACCCGGAGTAGTCGGGACCACCGGCGACCGGCCGGCGACGGCGGAACAGGATCGCGGCCACCACCCCGCCCAGCAGCCCGAACAGGTGGCCCTGCCAGGAGATCCGCTCGTCGGTGGGAAGGATGCCGACCAGTTGCCAGCCGTAGAGCAGGCCGACCAGCAGGAAGACCGCGAAGTTCCACCAACTGCGTTCGAAGATGCCCCGCGTGAGCAGGATGCCCAGGTACCCGAAGATCACCCCGCTGGCGCCGACCACGACCGAGTTGGGCGAGCCGGTGAACCAGACGCCGAGCCCACTGACCAGGATGATGATCAGGGTCGACCAGAGGAACCGGCGGGCGCCGGCAGCGAGCACGAAGGTGCCCAGCAGGATCAGCGGGATGCTGTTGCTGTAGAGGTGGTCGAAGCCGTGGTGCAGGAACGGGGAGAAGAAGACCCCGTCCAGCCCGTCGATGCGCTTCGGGATGATGCCGGCGGTGGCGTCCAGGCCGAACGCCAGCCCCTGGTCGACGGCCTCGATGAGGAAGAGGAACGGGACCACCGCGCACATCGCGACGAAGGCCCGGCCGAGCGCCGCGTAGAACGCCTCGGTGCCGAACCGGTTGGGGTCGCCGCTTCCAGGGTGCAGGGTCACTCCACAACTGCTATCAGCAAAATGGCTCAGCCGCCACTCGCGTCCCGCCCTGGCGGGCCCGGTACGTGTGATGGCGGGGCGGGTGATCGCCCACCCACCCCGCCATCGACCCGTCAGTAGTGGCCGTTGCTCTGGAAGTAGCCCCAGGCACCGCAGGGCGTGTCGTACCTGCCCTTGATGTAGCCCAGCCCCCACTTGATCTGGGTGGCCGGGTTCGTCCGCCAGTCGTCGGCGACGGTACCCATCTTGCTGCCCGGCAGGGCCTGCGGGATCCCGTACGCACCGGACGAGGAGTTGCTGGCCTTGTGGTTCCAGCCGCTCTCCTTGGTCCAGAGCTTCTCCAGGCACGGGAACTCGGCGATGCCGAAACCCGCCTCGATCATCATGGCGCAGCCGATCTTGCGGTTGCCGCTGAACTCGGCGCAGGACGCCGGGATCGGCCCGTCGTACGGCTTGGGGGCGGCGTTCTGGGCCTCCCGCTCGCGCTTGCGGGACGCCGCGGCTGCCTCGGCCTTACGGGCCCGCTCAGCGGCTTCCTTGGCGGCCTGCGCCGCCCGCAGCTTGGCCTGGTACTCGGCGGCCCGCTGCTTGGCGAACTTCACCTGGTGGGCGGACTGCCGCTCGCGCTGGTACGCGAAATCAGCGCGGTCGACCTCGAGGCCGACCTGCGCGGTCAGGCCCTGTTGCTGGGTTTCCCGGTCGTCGCCCAGGTAGAAGCCACCGGCAACGCCCACAGAGAGCAACGCGACAGCAGCCGTACGGGCGCCCAACCGGCTCCACAGCCGACTCACGAAGTGGTCCCTTCGTCGGGGGCAAGGACGCGGCGCGGCGTCAGGCCACAGGAGGGCCGTCAGCCGTACCGCGAGCGCCCCGACCGGTGCCGGTCGCGCCGACGCACCGACCTTCGCCGATGTCCGTCCATCTCGGGACGAACGATCACCAACGATGCCTGTGGTGCGTGGACGCTCGTGGGACACCATCGCGCACAGTGAGGCTGATGGGAAACCAACCGACCCGTTTGTGATCTGCGCCACACAAAAAATGCGGACAAAACCCTATATAAGCACCATCAGAGTGGGATGTCCTCCAACAGATCCGTCACCATCGCTGCGATCGGCGACCGCTCCGAACGGCTGAGCGTGACATGGGCGAAGAGCGGATGGCCCTTGAGCGCCTCGATGACCGCCGTCACGCCGTCATGCCGGCCAACCCGCAGATTGTCCCGCTGGGCCACGTCGTGGGTGAGCACCACCCGTGAGCCCTGCCCGATCCGGGACAGCACGGTCAGCAGGACCCCGCGCTCCAGAGACTGGGCCTCGTCCACGATCACGAAGGCGTCGTGCAGGCTGCGCCCACGGATGTGGGTCAGCGGCAGCACCTCCAGGATGCCCCGCGAGGTGACCTCCTCCAGAACGTTCTCGTGCACCACCGCGCCGAGCGTGTCGAAGACCGCCTGCGCCCACGGCGACATCTTCTCCGACTCCGACCCGGGCAGGTAGCCCAACTCCTGGCCGCCGACGGCGTACAGCGGGCGGAACACGATCACCTTCTTGTGCCGACGGCGCTCCATCACCGCCTCCAGCCCGGCGCAGAGCGCCAACGCCGACTTGCCGGTGCCGGCCCGACCGCCCAGCGAGACGATCCCGATCGACTCGTCGAGCAGCAGGTCGAGGGCGACCCGCTGCTCGGCCGAGCGGCCGTGCAGCCCGAACGCCTCTCGATCGCCCCGGACCAACCGCACCGACTTGTCCGGCAACACCCGGCCGAGCGCGGAGCCGCGCGCCGAGTGCAGCACCAGGCCGGTGTGGCAGGGCAGCCCGGCCGCCTCGTCGATGTCGAGCGACTCACCGGCGTACAACCGACCGATCTGCTCCTCACCCAGCTCCAGCTCGGACATCCCGGTCCAGGTCGGATCGCTGGCCTGGCCGTGCCGGTACTCGTCGGCCCGCAGGCCCACCGAGGCGGCCTTGACCCTCAGCGGCATGTCCTTGCTGACCAGGGTGACCTCCCGCCCCTCGGCGGCGAGGTTGAGCGCCACGGAGAGGATGCGGGCGTCGTTGCTCTCGGTGCGGAACCCGGGCGGCAGTACGCCGTCGTCGGTGTGGTTCAGCTCCACCCGCAGCGTGCCGCCGACGTCGTTGGCGGGCACGGGACGATCCAACCGACCGTGCTGGATCCGCAGCTCGTCGAGCATCCGCAGCGACTGTCGGGCGAACCAGCCCAGCTCCGGATGGTGCCGCTTGCCCTCCAACTCGGTGATGACCACCAGTGGCAGCACCACCTCGTGCTCGGCGAACCGGTGGAATGCCGCCGGGTCGGAGAGCAGCACGGACGTGTCCAGGACGAACGCCTGGCCGGCTGGTCGCGGCTCCTTGGGATCGGCCGGCGCGGCGGCCGCCGTACGGCGGCTCCGGGTGGCGCGGCGGGTCGTGGCAGTCGCGGCCGGGGTCTGGTCGGCACCGGCGGTGGTACGGCGAGTCGTCACAGGCCTGCTCCGACGGATGGGCACCCGGCCACCCGTGTTCCGCCTCGTCCGGTGCCCGGAGACACGGGGTCGGATGCGGGCCCCGTGCGCGAGGTCGCAGGTCCGGGCGGGCCGGTTGGCTCGGGAGAACCCCGTGCCATGCCTAGACGCTAGCGGCGGCGGACCGTCCCGGCTAGAGGGCGATCGTGGATCTCCGGGGACGGCCGTGTGAACAGCCCGCCGACCGGGGTGCTGGCTGGCCGGGAAGAGTACGGCCGGGATTGGCGCGGCGAAGCCGGCCGGGATGCATGCCCCCTGCGCGCATCCCGGCCGGCGGGGCCACCGTCACCGGTCTGACGTGGCCCCGACGGTGCGTGTCCGCCGCGGACGACGCACCGCGCTCGTGGTGGCGGTCGGCGGGTCCGCGCTTGACGGCCCGCCGACCGACCTCAGCCGGTCCGTCGGACGAGCGTGCCGGTCGGGTGCCGCCCGGTGATCGGGGCGGCCGGCGCGGTGAACGACGAGCCGGTGTAGGTGGTGCCGGGGCCCACGACAGCGCCGGCCCGGGCGACGGTGCCGGGGCCAGCGCTGGTGCCGGCGCGGGCAACGGTGCCGGCGGAGCGGACTGCGCCCGTTGGAGAGACCGACAGGGCGGAGGCGATCGCGGCCTGGGCGTCGCGGCGGCGCCGGTTCCAGGCACCCCGGTCGCCGTCGAAGTAGCCCTGCCGGTAGCCGAAGCGGTAGCCGATGCGGTAGCTGAGCTGCCCATGCAGCCGGCCGGCCGCGTAGCTGGTCGCACCGAGCACCAGGACGAGGAAGACCGCGAGGAATGGGCTCATCGGGCGGCTCCGGCCGGCCCCGGACGTCGGGTCATCGCTCCTCCGGCTCGACGGTGGTGGGATCCGCGACCAGCAGCCGGTCCAGGTCGTCGGTGCTGACCTCCTCGACCAGCTCGACGCTGATCCGGCAGCCGTCCAAGACGACCTCGGCGACCGAGGAGCGGCGGATCTCGCCGCCCGCGTCGTAGACCCGGACGCTCAGCTCAGGGCAGCCGAGATGGGTACGCCAGGAGTTCCACTCGTCGCGGTCGCCGACGCTCAGCGACAGGTAGCGGCAGCCTCGGGCGAGGTAGAGGCGCCAGGGGGCGCTCAGCCCTGCGGCCACTCCCTCGGCGATCAGCCCGAAGGCCTGGGCTCGGGTGGCGAGCTCGGTCACCACACCTCCCAGGCACCGAAGGCGTGACGCATGTGAGCACCAGTCGTCTCATGCACGAGACACACCGTAGATTGTCCCATGAGCGTGACAGTATCAGCTTTTCGGGCGTTTACCGCCACCACTAGGAGCATCTATTCTGCCCGGGTGAGACCCCTCAAGAGCGGCGCTGGATCGTTTACCAGAAATCCGAAGCATCCGTCACGTTCGCGTGACAGCAGCGTGCCAGAGCACGCCCCCACAGCCGGGTGGCCGTACCGTCACGGGGTGACCGAGACGGCCAACGCGCGGAAGATCGCCTTCGCCACCTTCGTCCGGCGTGCGCTCGACGAGGCGCGGGCGACCCGGGCCTGGAGCGGCACCGAGGTGTCCCGGCGCACCGGCGTCTCCCGGCAGACCATCAACCGGTGGGTCCGGGGCGACTGGGCCAGTGATCCGGAGGCCGAACGGGTGGTCGCCTTCTGCGAGGGCCTCGGGCTGAATCCGGCCGCCGCCTTCGCCGCGCTCGGCTGGGACCGCACCGCCGCCGGCCCTCGCGCCGGCCAACCGGCACCTCCGATGGACCCGGACGTGGAGGCGTTGCTGCGCCGGCTGGTTGATCCGAACGTGTCGGACGCGGAGAAGTTCCACATCCGCGAAACCATCCGTTACCTCGCATACCGACCAACGTTGCCGACCGATGTCCGAAAAAGAGGGAATCAAGCAGGGTAGTTCCTCAGATGGCGAAAGAACGCCTGGTCGGGTTCATTCGTTTGCCTCCGGGGCCGGAACGGGCACGCTAGCGTCCCTATTCGTACTGCTTGGGCTCGTCATCGGCGGGGGGACGGGACAAGGCCGAACCCAGCCCTGCGGGACAAAAGGAGGGGTCTGTCCATGACCCTGAAGTGGTTGGCAGTCGTGGTCGCCACGGTGTCGATGACACTGTGGCTGACCGGCAACGTGGTGACCCTCGCGGTCAACGGCGGGCAGCTTCCAATGCTCGTCAACCTCCTCGCGCTCACCAGCGCCGGCACCGCGGTCATCCTGGCCGTCGTCGCCGAGCTGCACGAGCGGCTGAACGACCGGATCAGCGCACTCACCGAGTTCCTGGTCGCACGGCTCAATGAGATCGAGAACCACACCGGTGATCGCAACACCGGGTTCGTGGAGGGATATCTGCTGAGCCACGGCCAGGATGCTGCGGTGGTGCCGTTCGGCCGCCGCGGACGAGGGGCCGCCGAACGCTGACCACGCGCCGCCGAACGGGCCCGCTCGGCCAGGAATGAGCCCCGATCGCCGGGGTACGCTGACGCGCGTGCCGCCGTTGAATCTGGGCAATCAGCAGCCGAGGACCCCGTTGAACGCCGACCAGGCCTGGCGAACCACCGCCGGCCGGGCCGGGGGGACCGTGCTCTTCTTCGACTTCGACGGCACGCTCGCGCCCGTCGACGACGATCCGACCGCGGTACGCCCCGCTCCCAAGGCGCTGGCCGCCATCGAGGCGCTGGCCCTGGTGGTGCAGCGGGTCGCGATCGTCTCCGCCCGACCGGTCGAGTTCCTCCGGGACCAACTCGGTGGGCTCGCCGGCGTGGATCTCTACGGCCTCTACGGGCTGGAGCACAGCCACTCCGGCGGCGAGACCGTCACGGAACCGGCCGCGCTGCCCTGGGTGCCGACCATGGCGGAGCTGGCCGACCTGGCTCGGGCGGAGCTGCCGCCGGGCACGCTGGTCGAATACAAGCGGCTCTCCGTCGCGCTGCACTGGCGTACCGCGCCGCAGCTCGGGCCGACCGTGCAGCAGTGGGGGCAGGCGCAGGCCGACCGACTGGGGCTGCGGGTGCAGGCCGGGCGGATGGTGCTGGAGCTCAAGCCGCCCGTCGACCGGGACAAGGGCATGGTCATCGGCGAGGTGGTCCGGGATGCCACCGGCGCCTGGTACTTCGGCGACGACGTCTCGGACATCAAGGCGTTCGCCGCGCTGCGCGCCCGGGCCGCCGCCGACCCGGACTTCTTCGGCGTCTGCGTCGCGGTGGCCAACCCGGAGACCGGCCATGAGGTGGCCAATGCCGCCGACCTGACCATCGAATCCCCGGCCGCTCTGGGTGACTTCCTCACCCGGGCGCTGACCCACCTGCCCTGAGCGGGCCGGGTGTCTGAGTGGCGCTGCCCGCTCAGACGCCGTAGCGGCGTTGCCGGGTGGCGTACGAGCGGAGTGCGCGCAGGAAGTCGATATGCCGGAAATCCGGCCAGTTGAGCTCGCAGAAGTAGAACTCCGAGTGCGCGGACTGCCAGAGCATGAAGCCGGACAGGCGCTGCTCGCCGCTGGTGCGGATGACCAGGTCGGGGTCGGGCTGGCCGCGGGTGTAGAGGTGCTCGCTGATGTGCTCGACGTCCAGCACCTCGGCCAACTCCTCGATGGTGCCGCCGGAGGCGGCGTGCTCCAGCAGCAGCGAGCGGACCGCGTCAGTGATCTCCCGCCGGCCGCCGTAGCCCACCGCGATGTTGACCTCCGCGCCGCCGCTGCGCTCCCGGGTGCGCTCCTCGGCGCCCTTGAGCGCCGCCGCGGTCTGCGCGGGCAACAGGTCGAGCGCGCCGACGATGCGCAGCCGCCAGGGGTTGCCCTCCTCGGCCAACTCCACCACCAGATCCTCGATGATCTTCAGCAGCGGGTCCAGCTCGCGGGCCGGCCGGCGGAGGTTGTCCGTGGCCAGCAGGTAGAGCGTGACGTGCCCGATGCCGGCCTGGTCGCACCAGCCGAGGACGTGTTTGATCTTCGCGGCGCCGACCCGGTGCCCGTCGTTCGGGTCGACGAAGCCCATCTCCCTCGCCCACCGGCGGTTGCCGTCGCACATCACCCCGACGTGTCGGGGCACCGGCTTACCCGCGAGCTTCGCCGTGAGCCGGCGCTCGTACACGGAGTAGATAAGGTTCCGCAGCGTCATCACCTAGCAGCGTAGCGACCCGCGGGGCGGATCATCGCCTCGGAGGCCCATCCCCGCCTGGCAGCGCGATGCCGATCATGGCCAGGGTGCGGGCGGTGAGCCGCCCGTCGCCGAGTCCCAGCTCCACCACATCGTCGAACACCCGGTCGTCCCGACGGGCCGCCCGGACCGCCGCGTCGACCACTCGCCGGCGTCGCGCCAGCCAGGCTGCCACCGAGCTGTGCCGCAGGTGGGTGCCGAGGCGGCGGCGCAGTCCGTCGGCGTAGCGACGCGCGGCACCCTCGGGTGCGTGAGCCGCCGCCGCCCCGGCCAGCGCGCCGGAGAGCAGCGCGTAGAAGATGCCCTCCCCGGTGAACGGGTTGATCAGCGACAACGCGTCCCCGACCAGCAGGGTGCGGCCCTGCCCCGGTGCGGGCCGATGGGTGGACAGCGGCAGGTGGTGGGCGCGCAGCGCGGTCACCGTCCCGAGGTCGGTGCCGGGCAGCAGCGCGGCCAGCCGGTCGAGCAGGTACGCCCGGCTCAGCGGCTCACCGCGCAGCACTTCCCCGTACCCGACGTTCGCCCGCCCGTCGCCGATCGGAAACGACCAGGCGTACGCCGGCCAGCGCGCCTGCGACGTGACGATGACCTGCTCGGACGGGCCGGGCAGCGCCGGCGCGTACCCCCGGATGGCCAGCGCCAGGTGCCGGTCGGGGTTCGCCGGGTGACCGAGTGCCCGGCGCACCACCGACCCGGCGCCGTCCGCGCCCACCACCACCCGGCCGGACAGCTCCCCGTCGAGCACCACCCGGTCGGCACGCGGCTCGACCTGGCGGACGGTGTGCCGGCGCAGCTGCGCGCCGGCAGCCACCGCAGCCGCCACCAGCCGCGCGTCGAAGACCTGCCGGGGCACGGTGTACGCCGGCCGGGGCAGCGCCCGGGCCACCGCGCCACCGCCCGGGGCGATCATGCGCAGCGCGGGCAGCGGGGCGTATCCCGCCACCGCCTCGGTCACGCCCAGTTCGGCGAGCACGTCCACCGAGTGCGCGGCGATCCCGTCGCCGCACGCCTTGTCCCGGGGAAAGTCGGCCCGGTCCAGCAGGAGCACACTGGCACCCGCACGGCGGGCCGTCAGCGCGGCGGCCGCCCCGGCCGGCCCCGCTCCCACCACCACCACATCGAACTCGTCGCTCACCGCGCGCCTCCCTCCCGCCGACGCGGCCCGGCCCTTCCCGCCCCCGGCGAGCCGCCTGCGCCGCTCGACGCCGGCCGCTGTGACCGACGCCACCCGCCATCCTGCCCCCTGCCCGCCCGCGTCGACCGGTCCTCAACGGCCCGGCCGGGCCGAAATCCCAATCCCCAATCGCCGCCGCCTACGCCCCACCCGGCCCCTGCCCCCGGCTTGGGTTCCAGGCCGGCCGCGACCAGTTGCGCCCGGGCTTCCGTTGAATCCCCGTTGGTCAGCGCACCTGTCCGGGCCCCTGTCGAGCTGCCCCAGATATGGGGCACCGGGACCAGACGCGCAGGCGCAGGCGCAGTCCAGCCGGTCCAGGTGTGGGGCAGCTCGATAGGTCCCACCCGCACGCACACGCCAGCCGGTCCATATCTGGGGCAGCTCGACAGCGACCACCGCACGCACGCCACCCCGGTCCAAATCTGGGGCACCTCGACAGGTCCCACCCGCGTGCACACGCCAGCCCGGTCCATATCTGGAGCAGCTCGACAGGTCCCACCCACACGGCACACGCCAGCCCGGTAAAAATCTGGGGCAGTTCGACAGGGGCCACCCACACGCCAGCCGATCCAGCCGATCCAAATATGGGGCAGCTCGATAGGCCCACACACACAGGCGGCGGTCCTCGCCGCGACCGCCGCCGACATCGCACGCCATCTGTCTCTGAGGCAGAGACAGGACACCCGCACGCGTAGGCCAGTCCGCCTTATCGGAGGCCCGCCGACAGGTGGGTACGGCCAGGTGGAAGGGGTCCAGCCGCATCCGCCGCGCCGCGCACCTGCCAGGCCGAACCGGTACAACCCAGGACTGCGGGGCATCGACCGGGCGCCCCGGTTCAGGCTGGGACGGCGGCGTCGGCGGCGTCGGCGGCGGCGCGGGGCGCTCGCCAAAGTCCGTGCAGCGTCAGCGCGGCGGCGGCGAGCAGCGGGCCGCCGTCCCGGACCAGACCGTCCACCCCCAGCAGCCACCAGCACAGCGGCAGGTCGACGGCGAGCACAGCCACCGTGACGACGACCAGCAGCCCGCGAGCCCAGTCCTTGCCGCGCATCAGGAACGCGGTGCAGAACAGCACCGCGTAGCTGGCCGCGATGCCGGCGCCGAACCAGAACAGCACGGCCGGCACCGCGGCCAGCCGACCGTCCAGGATGGATCCGCCGGCCACCAGCGCCGGCACCAGCATCAGCGGGCTGTAGGTGAACGCCGCGACCCGGCTGGTCAGCAGCCAGGCGCTGGCCTGTGGCCGACGCGGCGGGGTCTCCCGCCAGGAGATGCCGGCTCGGTCGATGACCAGCCGGGGCCGGTGCCGGACGAGGTGACCGGCCAGCGCCGACGAGCGGTAGAGCAGCCAGACCACCGCCGCACAGAGCGCGGTGAGCGCGGCGAAGCCGAGCAACCCGGGCAGCGGAGGCACCCCCTGCCGGGGCACGATCAACCGGCCGACGGCGAAGATCGTGGTGACGGCGAGGATCAGCCCGAACGGGCGGGCCACGGTCCGGCCCCGGCGGACGTGCCCGATCAGCAACAGGAAGCCGAACGAGCGCAGCATGGCCCAGCCGGTCCGCACCGCCAGCCCGAAGCCCTGCTCCGGGGCGTACCACCAGTTGAGCAGCTCGACCACGACGGTGGCCGCCGCGGTCGTCGCGAGCAGGATGGTGAGCACCCGGACGGCGGACGGCCGCCGGACCTCGGTCTCGGCGGCCGTCCTCATGGGATCTGATGATGCCCGCGAAGGGCGATCTTCACACCTACCGTTGCGGCTGCGTGGCGTCCAGGCGGGCCCGCAGCGCGTCCAGCTCGGCCCAGAGCACGCCTGGCAGCTTGTCACCGAACTTCTCGAACCACTCGGTGACAAGCGGCAACTCGTTGCGCCACTCATCCGGGTCGACCTTCAGCGCGATCCGGACGTCCTCCGGGGTCATGTCCAGACCCTCGACGTCCAGTGCGTCCGGGGCCGGGACCATGCCGATCGGCGTTTCCACCGCGTCGGCCCGGCCCTCGATCCGCTCGACGACCCACTTGAGCACCCGGGAGTTCTCGCCGAAGCCCGGCCAGAGGAACGAGCCGTCCGGGTCCTTGCGGAACCAGTTGACGTAGTAGATCTTGGGCAGCTTGGCCTCGTCGCCGTCGGTGCCCTTGCCCATCTCGATCCAGTGCCGGAAGTAGTCACCGGCGTTGTAGCCGATGAACGGCAGCATGGCCATCGGGTCGCGGCGGACCACGCCGACCGCGCCGGACGCGGCGGCGGTGGTCTCCGAGGAGAGCGTCGCCCCCATGTAGACGCCGTGCACCCAGTCGCGGGCCTCGGTCACCAGCGGGATGGTGTCCTTGCGACGGCCGCCGAAGAGGATCGCGTCGATCGGCACGCCGTTCGGGTCGTAGTAGTCGTCTGCCAGGATCGGGCACTGGGTGATCGGGGTGCAGAACCGGCTGTTCGCGTGCGAGGAGAGGCCGTCGCTCTCCGGCGTCCAGTCGTTGCCCTTCCAGTCGATCAGGTGCGCCGGGGGCTCTCCCATGCCCTCCCACCAGATGTCCCCATCGTCGGTGAGGCCGACGTTGGTGAAGATGGAGTTTCCCCGGTCCAGCGTCCGCATCGCGTTGGCGTTGGTCTTCCAGTCGGTGCCCGGCGCGACGCCGAAGAGGCCGTACTCCGGGTTGACCGCGTACAGCCGGCCGTCCTCACCGAACCGCATCCAGGCGATGTCGTCGCCGATGGTCTCGACCTTCCAACCGGGGATGGTCGGCTCCACCATGGCCAGGTTGGTCTTGCCGCAGGCGGAGGGGAACGCGCCCGCGATGTGGTAGACCTTGCCCTCCGGCGAGGTGATCTTGAGGATCAGCATGTGCTCGGCGAGCCAGCCCTCGTCGCGCCCCATCACGCTGGCGATCCGCAGCGAGTAGCACTTCTTGCCGAGCAGCGAGTTGCCGCCGTAGCCGGAGCCGTACGACCAGATCTCGCGGCTCTCCGGGAAGTGCGAGATGTACTTCGTCTCGTTGCACGGCCACGCGACGTCCTGCTGGCCAGGGGCGAGCGGGGCGCCGATCGAGTGCAGCGCGTGCACGAAGTCCGCGTCGTCACCCATCGCCTCGAGGACCCTGGCGCCCATCCGGGTCATGATGCGCATCGAGGCGACCACGTACGGGCTGTCGGTGATCTCGACGCCGAACATCGGGCTCTCGGCCTCGACCGGGCCCATGACGAACGGGATGACGTACATGGTGCGCCCGCGCATCGAGCCGCGGTACAGGTCGGTCATCGTCCGCTTCATCTCGGCCGGCGCCATCCAGTTGTTGGTGGGGCCGGCGTCCGCCTCGTCGACGGAGCAGATGAAGGTGCGTTCCTCGACCCGGGCGACGTCCGTCGGGTCGGTACGCGCGTAGAACGAGTTGGGTTTCTTCTCCGGGTTCAACCGGATCAGGGTCCCGGCCTCGACCAGTTCGTCGGTGAGGCGGCGCCACTCCTCGTCGGACCCGTCCACCCAGACGACGCGGTCGGGGGTGGTCAGTTCCGCGACCTCACGGACCCAGGCGAGTAGTTTCGGATGGGACGTCGGGGCCTGATCGATACCCCGCACAACAGCCGGAGCAACCATGACACATCTCCTTGTGGTCGACGCTGACCGATCTATGGGATGCACGAGTCTCAGCGGCGCGATGCGTCGCCTTCGTGGAAACCTGGGATTGGCCTCAGCGTAAACCGGGCAGCCTTCCGAGTCAGTGGGACAGGTTGTGAAGAACTGCACAAGGTACGGCCACGCTGCGGCATCACGATCTGATACCCGCTTTCCTGCGCAGTTTCACGCAAATCTTGTTGTGCACCCCGGTCGACGCGAGTCGCGGTCCGGCCGTGGACCGGTCCCGCCGACCGGTTGGTTGATTCCCGTTCCGTGGCGCGTCAGTCCTCCGGATTGGTTACGCTGCGTTCAACAGCGGCGCACCCGACGGAGGGTCGGAACCAGTGACGACGCCTGCTCGCCGTTGCTACCCCGCTGACTGGTCAACAGCCGGTAGGCTCGGCCCGTGGCCGCCACAATGACCGGGGAGCAACCGGGTCCCCGGCAGACCAGGCCGGGTCTGGTCCGGGCACTGCTCGACCGTTTCGGTCACCTCGTCCGCGAGTTGAGCAAGTTCGCCACGGTGGGCGGCATCGCCTTCCTCCTCGACTTCGCGCTCTTCAACTACCTGACGACCGCGCGCGGCATGGAGCAGGTGACGGCGAAGACGATCTCCACCGTTATCGCGGCCTCCGTCGCCTTCGTCGGCAACCGGTTCTGGACCTGGCGGCACCGCCAGCGCAACAACCCGGCCCGGGAGTACGCGCTGTTCTTCTTCTTCAACGCCGTCGGCCTCGGCATCGCGGTGGCCTGCCTCGCGATCAGCCGGTACGGGCTGGGCAGCATCTGGCCGGCCGTGTTCCAGACGCGGCTGGCCGACAACGTCGCCAGCTTCGTCGTCGGCACGGGCCTCGGCACGCTGTTCCGATTCTGGTCCTACCGGCGGTTCGTCTTCGTCGAAGCGGGAACGCGGCCCGTTCCGCAGGTGAAGCACGACCGTGACCACGGGGCGTGACCTGCCGCCCACTCGTTCGGCCGGTGATCGCCGGCTTCACCGACTGACCTAAGGTGTTTCGCATGCGTCTTGTCCGTCTGCTGCCTGAGCGCTGGCAGAAGTTCATCCACGAGGCGCTCAAATTCGGCATCGTCGGCGGCATCAACACCGTCATCAATTACGCGGTGTTCAATGCACTTGCACTCACCGTCTTTGCCGACGGTCAGTTGAAGGCCACCGTGATCGCGACCATCGTCGCCACGATCACGTCGTATCTAATGAATCGCCACTGGACGTACCGGGATCGCCCGAAATCGGCGCTCCGACGGGAGTACGTCCTGTTTTTCCTTTTCAACGCGACCGGCCTGATCATCGAGCTGGGTGTGCTGGCCGCAGCCAAGTACGGGCTCGGCGTGAACAGCCTGCTGGCGCTGAACGTGGCCAAGACGGGCGGCGTCCTATTGGCCACGCTGTTCCGGTTCTGGTCGTACCGGACCTTCGTCTTCCAGCCCATCGAACCAGCCGAGGCCGAGGCGAAGGCCGAGCCCACCTGGCACAGCATCCCGCGTGACGAGTGGGACAACGTGGCCGAGATGGACCCGGTCGCCGAGATGGCCGAATCCGTCTCCGAGCTGGAGGAGGCGCATTCCGATGAGCGCCCGGCCCCGACACCCAGCCCGAACGGCGCTCCCTCTCAGGGGCGGCCCACGCCGCTGACCGCCGGCCTCACCGCCGACCTGGACGCGGAACTCGCTGCGGAGCTGCATGTCGGCACCCGGCGCACGCCCCGCCGGTGACCGCGCCCACCGCGCGCTCCGGCACCGGAGCCCCCGCCGAGCTGTTCTTCGAGGACCTCGTGCCAGGTCTCACCGTCGACTTGGGCGTGGTCACCGTGGACGGCGACGAGATGGTGGCCTTCGCCCGCCGCTTCGACCCACAGTGGTACCACGTCGACCCCGAGCTGGCCGGGGCGAGCCGGCACGGCGGGCTGATCGCCAGCGGCTTCTACACGGTCAGCCTGTTCATGCGGGCGTACGTCGACCACCTGCTGTCCCGGGCGGCGGCGGACGCCTCCCCTGGCCTGGAGGAGTTGCGCTGGCTGGCCCCGGTACGTGCCGGGGACCGACTCGCTGTCCGGGTCGACGTGATGGGCGCCCGGCCGTCCACCGCCCGCCCGGGCCTCGGCACCGCCAGCCTCACCGGCACCATGCTCCGCCTCGGCCCGGACGACCGGCCCGAACAGGAGGTGCTGCGGACCCGCTTCCGCGGCTGGTTCGCCCTCCGCCCGACCGAGCCTGCAGCGGAGAACATCCCGCCCGAGACGGGCGGCCCGGCCGAAACTGGCGCCCTGACCGAGAGCAGGCCGGCGGACTGACCCGCCCCGGCCCGTCGGCCGGGGCGGAAGTGCGTCGGGGTCAGCTCGTGGTGTCGCGGAGCGGCTTGCCCTCGCGCATGTCGGAGAGGATGTCGCGCATCTCCCCATCGCCCAGCGAGTGCTTGTCGTGCTGCGCCTCGACCAGTTCGTACAGCTTGGTCTGCACCCGGCCGACACCCGGGACGTCGGCGAGCACCGACTGGCCCCGCTCTCCGGCGGACTCGATGGTGAGCGTGCCGCAGCCGAGCACCCGCTCAAGGAAACGCTGGTTCATCGAGTGGTCGTTGATCCGGGTGAGCGGGATGTCCCGCCGGTCCCGGGAGAAGACACCCTGCTGGAGCAGCACCCGCTCGTCGGTGAACAGATAGTGCGTGGTGCGCCAGACCAGGAACGGCCACAGCCCGAGCCAGAGTGCCGCGACCAGGGCGATCACCCCGATCACGGCCAGCGCGATCGACCCACCGCCGCTCGAGGGGAGCAGCAGCACGCCGGCCACCACCGCGGCGATGGCGAGCACCAGCACCGCGATCGGCCGGATCAACGCCTTCCAGTGCGGGTGTAGGTGCAGCACGACATGCTCGTCCTCGGTGAGCACGTCTTCGGGGAACGCCACGGCAAACCTCCAACGCAGAAATGACGCGCTGACCGTAAACCCCCCACCCCTGTACACAACATCCGCCACGCGGCCCCCATCCCACTCTTCGCGATCTTGCGCCCTCGATCACCGCTACGCGGCTCTCGCCCGTTCTGCCGGAAAGCACCTGCAAGATCGCCAAACGGTGTGGTGCGGGTCAGCGGAGGTGGAGGACGTCGCCTGCGGCCAGGACGCGGTCGCCGGCGGGGGTGGTGATGAGGAGTTGGCCGTCGGCGTCGATGCCGGTGGCGGTGCCGGTCACGTCGTCGCCGTTGGGTAGGAGGACCCGCACCTCGCGGCCGACCGTGGCGCAGGCCGCCAGGTAGGCGTCACGCAGGCCGCTGGCCACGGCATCCCCGCCAGCGGCGCGCCAACGGTCGTACCAGTCGGCCACCGCCCGTAGCAGCGCCCGGAGCAGCGGGTCCCGGTCGGTGGCCGCCGCGCCGGCCAGTTGCAGCGAGGTGGCCGGCAGCCCGGTCGGGTTCACCGGCAGCTCGTCGGCGCGCAGCGTCACGTTGAGCCCAATGCCGAGCACGATGGCTGGCGGCTGGGCCGGTGCGCGCCCGGGAATCCCCTCGGCCAGCACGCCGGCGCACTTCGCGCCGCCGATCAGCAGGTCGTTGGGCCACTTCAGGCTGGCCTCCAGCTCGGCCAGCCGGGCCACCGCCTCGACCAGCGCGACGCCGGCCAGGAGCGGCAGCCAGCCGTACCCCGTCGGTGGCGCCGCCGGCCAGCCGCGGTCCGGCACGGCCTCGCCCGGCCGGAGCAGCACGCTGGTGGCGATCCCCGCCCGCGGCGGCGACTGCCAGACCCGGCCGCGCCGGCCCCGCCCGGCGGTCTGCCGCTCGGCGACCACGACCAGACCCTCCGGCTCGCCGGCCCGCGCCGCCTCGGCCACATCGGCGTTGGTGGAGCCGGTCTCGGCGCGCAGCTCCAGCCGGGCCCACGGGCCGTGCGGCGCGACCAGCGCGCGCCGCAGCCGGGTCACCGACAGCGGCGGGCGGTCCAGATCGGTGTACGGGGAGCCCGGCATTCCGCCAGCCTACGGCGGTGGCCGGACCGGCATTGAGGCGTACTGCACAGCAGCGTCGGCCTGAACCATCGTTATATTCCCTGGGTGACTACCGAGACCGGGACCAACATCCACAGCACTGCGGGCAAGCTGGCGGACCTGGAGCGCCGGGTCGACGAGGCGGTGCACGCCGGATCGGCGCGTGCGGTCGAGAAGCAGCACGCGCGGGGTAAGAAGACCGCCCGTGAGCGGATCGAGATGCTGCTCGACGAGGGCTCCTTCGTCGAGCTGGACGAGCTGGCCCGGCACCGGTCCACAGCCTTCGGGCTGGAGAAGAACCGCCCGTACGGCGATGGCGTGGTCACCGGCTACGGCACGGTGGACGGCCGACAGGTCTGCGTCTTCGCCCAGGACTTCACGGTCTTCGGTGGCTCACTCGGCGAGGTCTTCGGCGAGAAGATCGTCAAGGTGATGGACCTGGCCATGAAGATCGGCTGCCCAGTGGTCGGCATCAACGACTCCGGCGGGGCGCGAATCCAGGAGGGCGTGGTCTCCCTCGGCCTCTACGGCGAGATCTTCTTCCGCAACGTACGGGCCTCCGGGGTCATCCCGCAGATCTCGCTGGTGATGGGGCCCTGCGCCGGCGGCGCGGTCTACTCCCCCGCGGTCACCGACTTCACCGTGATGGTCGACCAGACCTCGCACATGTTCATCACCGGCCCGGACGTGATCAAGACGGTGACCGGCGAGGACGTCGGCATGGAGGAGCTGGGCGGAGCCCGCACGCACAACTCGCGCAGCGGCAACGCGCACTACCTCGCCAGCGACGAGGAGGACGCGGTCGACTACGTCAAGGCGCTGCTGTCGTACCTGCCGTCGAACAACCTCGACGAGCCGGTGGTCCTCGAGGCCCCTGCCGACCTGGAGATCAGCGACGACGACCGCGAACTGGACACGCTGATCCCGGACTCGGCCAACCAGCCGTACGACATCCACCGGGTGATCGAGCACGTCCTCGACGACGGGGAGTTCCTCGAGGTCCAGCCGCTCTACGCGCAGAACATCGTGGTCGGCTACGGCCGGGTCGAGGGACGACCGGTCGGCGTGGTGGCCAACCAGCCGATGCACTTCGCCGGCACGCTGGACATCGCCGCCTCCGAGAAGGCCGCCCGGTTCGTCCGCACCTGCGACGCGTTCAACGTCCCGGTGCTGACCTTCGTGGACGTGCCCGGCTTCCTGCCCGGCACCGGCCAGGAGTGGGACGGCATCATCCGCCGGGGCGCCAAGCTCATCTACGCGTACGCCGAGGCGACCGTCCCCAAGGTCACTGTGATCACCCGCAAGGCGTACGGCGGGGCGTACGACGTGATGGGCTCCAAGCACCTCGGCGCGGACCTGAACTTCGCCTGGCCGACGGCGCAGATCGCGGTGATGGGCGCGCAGGGCGCGGTGAACATCCTCTACCGCTCCGAGCTGGCCGGTGCCGAGGACCCGGCTGCGGTCCGGGCCGAGAAGATCGCCGAGTACGAGGACACCCTGGCCAACCCGTACGTGGCGGCCGAGCGTGGGTACATCGACTCGGTCATCCCGCCGCACGAGACGCGCACCCAGATCGTCCGGGCGCTACGCGTCCTGCGCACCAAGCGCGAGACCCTGCCCCCGAAGAAGCACGGCAACATCCCCCTCTGAGCGCGACGGGCGCGGATCAAGAACCGGCGTCAGCACGACGGGTTGGCGGCGAGGCACATACGGCGGGCGGCCGTCTCGGCGAGGCGGCTCAGCTCCGGCTCGGTGCCGTCCTCGCCAAGGGTGAGCACCGCGATCAGGTCGCCCACCTGCACCACCGCGATGCTGGTCGACCGGGGTCCACCCCCGATGGCCTTGCCGGTCTTCTGATCGCGGGGCTGCGAGACGGTGTGGCGCAGCAGGGCTGCTCCGTCGCCCGCGAAGCCTCGCTGGACCACCGCCCAGCGGTGCACCGCCTCGCCGGTACCCGTGCGTCCGGCCACCTCGTAGGGCCCGACGCTGCGCCATTCGGCGCAGGGTGCCACCCGCCGGTCGAGGTCGCCGAAGAACGACTCCGCCGCATCCGGCGTCACCCGGTACAGGTCCTGGCTGAGCAGCACATCGGTGGGGGTGAGGGCGGCACCATCAGGGCCTTCCCGCAGCAGGGTCTGCGATCGTGACCAGCGGGACGTCTCCCAGACGGGTGTCATCCCCCGGCTCTGCCGGCAGTAACCCAGCATGTCCTCGATGAGGACCGGCTCCCCCAGCCCCGACTGGCTGAGCTGCACCTGCGCTGGCTGGGCCAGATCGGCCGGCTGCACCAGGGAGTCAGCGGTGATCTCGCCGCGGGCGGGTGCGTTCGGGGAGGCCGAGGCCGCCACCTGAGGCGGTGCCAACTCCTTCCCGCCTGAGGTCACCACGAAGGCGGACACGCCCGCGAGCGTCAACACGACCGTCGCCGCCACGGCGGCACGTCGGCTGCGTCGCCGGGCCCGCGCCCGGATCTCCTGCGGCTCTGGCCACCGCACATCCCCCAGGTCCCGGTGGACCCGCTCGATGAATGCCAGGTCGTCACGCATCGGTAGCCTCCTCCAGATCAGAGACGGCGAGCAGACCGGCGAGCGCGGCGCGCCCCCGGGAGAGTCGGGCCTTGACCGTGCCGACCGGTGCATCGGTCTCCCGCGCCACCTCGGCGACCGGCATGCCGACCAGGTAGTACAGGGCGATGGCGGTGCGTTGCTCCTCGGGCAGCCGGCGCAGCGCGGCGACCACCTCGACGGTGTCGGTGCCCGGGCCGGGAACGGCTTCGGTGGTGGCCCCGTGCCGCAGGTACGCGCTGGCGCGGCTGCGCAGGCTGCGCCACCGGCTGACCGCGATCCGGCTGGCCACCACCCGCACCCACGCCTCCGGCTCGTCGTACCGGCTGACCGTCGACCAGCGCTGCCACGCCCGGATGTACGCCTCCTGCACGGCGTCCTGCGCCTCGACCCGATCGCCGGTGAGCACGTAGACGAAACCGAGCAGCCGTTGTCGGCTCCCGCGGTAGAACTCGTCGAACCCGTCGACGTCCGGCACCCGCTACCTCCCCGTGTCGGTCGCAGGGAACACGCGTCGGGCAGGGTCGTCGGTTGCCCCGATCAGGCGATCATCTTCTCCAGCTCGGCGAGCGGGAACGCACCGGCCGCGATCCGCTCCCGGACCGCTCGGCGCACCGCGCGCTGCACGGCCACGTTGGCCGGCGTCGGTACGCCGTGCAGCCGGCCCAGCAGCGCGATCTCCCCGTTGAGGTGGTCGACCTCGGTGGAGCCGGCGCCTCGGGCGAGGCTCTGCCAGGTGGAGCCGCCGGAGCGCTCCGCACCGGCCACCGGCCGCTGCTGGACCAGGTCGCCGCGTTCGGCCTTCTCCTCCTCGGGCGAGGTGTGCGCGATGCTCGCGGCGGCGAACGCGGCGAGGCCCTCGGCGCGTACCCGCTCGGACAGCGCCTCCGGGATGTCCCGACCGAGCAGCGCCTGCAGGCCGTTGCCGAGGTTGTTGAGCAGCTTGCCGTACTTCCAGCGCAGCACATCCGGGCGGACCGGGGCCATGAACCCGGCCGCGCTCAGGTCTGCAGCTATCGCCCGATCGGTGTCGTCGGCACCGGTCGGGTACCGCCCGATATGCAGCATCCCGGGGTGCGGGTAGCCGTTCGCCACCACCACGCCCGGATCCAGGTGGGTGGCCGGCAGCCAGACGCAGACCGGGTGCACGTCGGCGAAGAGCCGCAGCGCGGCCCGCTCGTTCGCGACCCCGTTCTGCGCGGTGACCAGCGGCAGCCGCTCGCCCGCCACGCCGCCACCGGCCACCGGCGCGTCGACCCAGGCTGCCAGCGCGCCAGCGGTGTCCTGCGACTTGACGGTGAGGATCAGCACCGTGTCGGCCGGCAGCGGCTGGTCACCTGGTCCGTCCACGGCGGCGAGCCGGGCGGTGACCTCGCCGTCGGGCTGGCGCAGGGTCAGGCCCCGCGCGCGAATCGCGTCCAGGTGCGCGCCCCGGGCCACCAGGGTCACGTCCCGGCCGACCTGGGACAGCCGTACGCCGATGGTCCCGCCGACCGCGCCCGCCCCGATGATCACGTATCGCATGGCCTCATTCTGCCCGCCCAGCGAGGGGTCCCGGTGCTCGCTCCGTGCGGCGCCCTGGCGGTCAGCCGGTCAGGCCGGCGTCGGTGAGGATCGGGCCGGCGAGCAGCAGTGCGCCGGCGACGAGCGCTACCAGGTTGACCAGGGCAAAGAAGGTCACCCAGAAGAACGCCGGGAACGGGGTGAGCCCGGCGAGCTGGTCGGCGTCGGAGGCGGGCATCCGGCCACGCGAGCGCAGCCGTTGCAGCTCCACCACCGGCCGTACCCCGCCGAGCAGCAGGAACCACACCCCGGTGTACGCGAACGCGGCCTGCACCTGCGGGGTGGCGTACCACGAGACGGCGAGCACCAGCGCACCGGTGACCAGCAGCGACACCACGCCGAAGGCGTTGCGGATCATGACCAGCATGGCGAGCAACAGCACCACCGCGACCCAGAGCAGCAGGGTGATCCGGTTGCCGCCGAGCAGCCAGGCACCGGCCAACCCGACCAACGGCGGGGCGACGTAGCCGGCCAGCAGGGTGAGAATCATGCCCGGCCCGCTGGGCCGGCCGGCGGAGAGCGTCAGCCCGGAGGTGTCCGAATGCAGCCGGATGCCCCGCAGCTTGCGACCGGTGAGCAGGGCGACCAGTGCGTGCCCGCCCTCGTGCGCGATGGTGATCGCGTTACGGGCGATCCGCCACGGCAGCCGAGTGGAGACCACCACCAGCGCGACGACCGCGGTGATCAGCACCAGCAGCGGGGGCGGGTCCGGCTGCGCGCCGAACAGCGTGTCCCACAGGTCGCCCAGCCCGTCGATCGACATCATGGGGCGCGAGCCTACCGGTGCCGTTCAGTGCCCCGGGCCCTGCGCTGATCGTTCCGCTCCGGTCACCGGGCCGACTTACGCCCGTTGATGAAGATTTTCTTAACCAGTCTTGTGATCTAAGGCAGTTATCTCCAAAGATGGACGTCAATAGACCGACGTCCTTGGAGGCAGCCATGGCCCGTACCAGATCATCGCTGCGCCGCGTGCTCGCGGCCGGCCTCACCGTGCTCGCCACCGCGGCGGCGGCCCTGGTCGCGACCGCTGGCCCGGCGGCGGCAGCCACCACGCCGGGCATCGACGTGTCCAACTACCAGGGCTCCATCAACTGGACCAGCGTCCGAAACTCCGGCATCCAGTTCGCGTTCATCAAGGCGACCGAGGGCACCAGCTACAAGGACCCGCGCTTCAACGCGAACTACGTCAACGCGTACAACGCCGGGGTGATCCGCGGGGCGTACCACTTTGCCCGGCCGAACATCTCCGCCGGCTCGACCCAGGCCAACTACCTGGCCTCCAACGGCGGCGCCTGGTCGGCCGACAGCCGGACGCTCCCCGCCGCGCTGGACCTGGAGGCCAACCCGTACGCCGGCGGCTACTGCTACGGGCTCAGCACCACCGGGATGCGCAACTGGGTGCAGGACTTCCTGAACACCTACCGCTCCCGCACCGGCCGCTACGCGGTCATCTACACCACGGCCAGCTTCTGGAACCAGTGCACCGGCAGTTGGACCGGCCCGTGGGCGAACCACCCGCTCTGGCTGGCCCGCTGGGCGAGCACGCCGGGCGCCCTGCCGGCGGGTGCGCCAGTGTGGAGCTTCTGGCAGTACACCAGCACCGGCGCCGTCTCCGGGATCAGCGGCAACGTGGACCGCAACTACTGGAACGGCGACCGCACCCGGCTGGTCGCGCTGGCCAACAACACGGCCTGATCCGCGCCGCTCCGCCCGATCCGCCTGGGGAGGCAGTTGGCGGCAGCGGGATCGGCTGTCACCTCACGGTCGACAATCGGTCCGGCTGCCGCCACTGGGCCGGTACGGGTCAGGCCCGCCGCCGGCTCATCGCCGGAACCACCACGGGAGCGTCCTCGCGCGCCAGGGTCGATCTCCGGCTCAGCCGCCAGGCGCCCACGCCGCAGACGGCAACGGCCACGACGCTGAGCAGTGCGATGAGCGCCGAGATCCCCACGCTGACCAGCAGCAGGACCGCGTCGCCGAGTGCGACGAGCATCCACAGTGCCAGCCGGGGCCGGGCATCCCTCCGTCGGTAACCCATGTCGTACCTCCTTCCGTCGTCGATGGTCAGATACCCCAGACGACGGAAGGTCATGCGAATCAGTTCCGTACCGGCGCGAATCCCGCGGCTCAGTCCTTGCGGTCGGGCACGAACCCGGTGGCGATCCGCTCGAAGTTCGGCAGGTTGGCCTGCCAGTCCTTGTCGGCGACCTCCCACCGGATGGCGTACCCGCGGTTGGTGGCCGTCACGAAGCCCCGATTACGGACGTGGATCCGGGTCCCGTCGCGCGTCTCCAGCCACTCCCAGTCCGCGCAGGTCTTCCAGAAGTCGCACCGCTTGATGTCGATGTACTGGTAGTTGTTGACGAACTTCCTGCGGTCCGGCTCCTTGTCCCGCCAGTCACTGACCGCGTCCGGTGCCGGGCTGCTGGTCCACTGCACGAGCAGCTCGCCCGGCCCGTTGGACTGGTCGAAGACAACCGTGCTGCCATCGACCGGCCGGCGCACCCAGCCGTCGGGCAGCGGCAGGGCGAACCCGGCCGGGTCCTTGTGCAGCTTCCAGCCTGGCGGCAGCGCGTTCGGGTCGACCGAAGGAGTGGCCGACGGCGTCGGGCTGGGAGCGCCGCTGGTGGGCGGGGGCACCGACGGCGCGGAGGTCTGCGGCGCCGAGGTCCCGGCCGCGCCGGTCGGGCCGGCCTCCGGGGTCTCGTCCTCTTTGCCGAGCAGCGGCACGATCACCGCGAGGCCGATGAGCAGCAGGGCCACCACGGCCCCGATCAGCAGATTGCGTCGGGTGTTGTTCGGCTTCGTACCGTCGGACGGCAGCACCGCCGCGCGCCCGACCGGGTCGACCGCAGCCGCCATGACCGCCGTCGGGGTGGTCGGCCTGCGCTGCTCCGGCGCCACCGGCGGACCGTCGACCACGGTCGGTTCGTCGTCGTCGGCCGCCCTCGTACCGTCGGCGGGTGTGTCGCCCGGAACCGCGACGCTCGCGGTGGGCTCGGCGTCGGAGGTCGCCGGGCGGTCGACCGCGGCGGTCGGGTCGTCCGCCGGCACCGTCTCGGTCGGGTCAGCGTCCGCCCCGGAGGGCACGACGGCAGTCGGCGTGGCGTCGACAGCGGGGGTCGCGGCAACGGCCGCTGGTGGCGGGGTACGCGGCGCAGGTGGCGACACCGGCTGGTCGGCGCGATTCTCGGCGGGCCGCGGGACCGGCACGTGTGGCGGGCGCGGCTCGCGCGGACCGTTCGGCCCCGGCCGGCGTACGCCATCCAGCAGCGAGATGCTGCGTGCCCGCTTGCCCCCGGCGCGGCGCAGCAGCCGCTCGGCCACCTCAGCGTTGATCCGCTCGTTCGGGTCCTTGCGCAGCAGCCCGTTGAGCACGGCCTTGAGCGGGCCGGCGTTCTTCGGCGGCGGCATCGGCTCGGTGGCCAACGCGGCCAGCGTGCCGATCGCCGACGGCCGGGCGTACGGCGACTTGCCCTCCACGGCGGCGTAGAGCGTCGCGCCCAACGACCACAGGTCGGCCTCCGGCCCGGCGGTGCCGTCCCGGGCCCGCTCCGGCGAGATGTACGCCGGCGAACCGAGCACCATGCCGGTGCGGGTGACGTTCGGGTCGCCCGGAATGGTGGCGAGTCCAAAATCGGTCAACACCACCCGGCCGTCGTCGCCGAGCAGAACGTTGCCGGGCTTGACGTCGCGGTGCATGACGCCAGCCTTGTGCGCCGCGTTGAGGGCGCCCAGCACGCCGAGCCCGATCTCGACCGCGCGGGCCGGCGACACCGGCCCGTCCTCGGCGAGAGTGTCCTGCAACGACCTCGACGCCACGTACTCCATGACGATCCACGGGTCGCCGTCAGTGCGGAGGACGTCGAAGATGCGGACGACATTGACGTGGTTGAGCCGGGCGATGGCCCGCGCCTCCCGCAGCGAGCGCTCCCGCATCTCGCGGCGCTCCTCGTCGGTGAGGCCGGGAGGCGGCACCAACTCCTTGATGGCGACGTCCCGGTGCAGCACCTCGTCGCGCGCTTTCCACACCCGACCCATGCCGCCCTGGCCGAGCGGCGAGAGAAGCCGGTATCGGTCAGCGACAAGTTGGGGAAGCGCGTTCGACATCGGTGAGACGGTACCCGGAGGGCCCGACCCTCACACCGCCGGCACGCCACTCTGCGTTCCCCACAACTTCGCGCCGCGTACCCTGGCGGCATGTCTGCCGAAGAGCCCCTGTTCCGGGTCGTCCGCGGCGTGCCCACCGCCGAGGAGTTGGCCGCCCTGGTCGGTGCGATCGTCGTCCGATCCCGCCCGGCCGCCGCCCCCGCGCGAGTGGACCCCTCCGTCTGGGCCCGCAGCGGTCGACCGGCCGGCACGGCGCTCGCGGCCGGTCCGGGCGGGTGGCGCTCCGCCGGCCTGCCCCGCTGACCCGACCCGCCGTACGGGGGCTGTCAGCGTCGCTCCCAGCCGTTAATCTCACTCAGGGAAACGGTGCAGTAACGGGTAGGGAGGATCAATGATCCCCGAAGAAGACCGCCCCACGCCCTGGCTGCGCAACTACGGCGGCATCGAGGCCGACATCCGTCAGCTCCGGGAGTTCGCCGACCGGCTCGCCGCCGAGGTCGAGAGCAACTACGCGCCACACCTGTCGTACATCGCCGACGACATGTCCGCGAAGGTGCCCAACCCCTGCGACGCCTTCATCGAGCTGGTCACCTTCCTGCACGCCCATCACGAGACACAGCAGGCCACCACCGACATGGTGTACGCGGTCCGAGGTGCCACCGGCCACCTCGCCGCCGTCGCCGACCGGGTCGCCACCCAATACGCCGACACCGACGTCTTCTCCGCCGCCCGGGTGGTGGACGTCCAGCGGGCCCTCACCGACCCGGGCACCGTCCTGCCCGGCGGCCCGACGCCGATGCTGACCGACCCGACCAGCCCGGACAGCGAGAGGCCGGTGGTCCTACCGTGATCGAACGGGGCAGCGGCCGCACCTCCGGCCTCACCGACTGGCAGCTGATGGACGTCAGCAGCATGTGGGCGTGCCTACAGGACCACGACACCGCCAACCACTGGAAGCAGGTCGCCGGCTGGCGCAAGGTCTGCGACCTGGCGCAGATCCACCTCGGCCGACTCCAGGACTACCGGCGCGGGCTGGCCGAGGCATGGCCGCCGGAAACCAGCGCCGCCTCCGTCACGTACCTCGCCCAGCTCGACGAGCTGATCGACAAGGTGCGGCACACTCACGACGCCGCCGCCGCCAACTACACCGCACTCTCCGCCGCCACCGAGGCCATCGGCACCACCCGCGCCGAACTCCG
Organism: Micromonospora sp. NBC_00858; assembly: GCF_045207365.1. Classification (NCBI taxonomy): domain Bacteria; kingdom Bacillati; phylum Actinomycetota; class Actinomycetes; order Micromonosporales; family Micromonosporaceae; genus Micromonospora; species Micromonospora sp. NBC_00858. Next base: position 5,446,343 of record NZ_CP108828.1, read on the forward strand.
CAAGGTTTATGAGGAGTACGCGACCAAGCTCCAGCAGAAGCAGGCGTACGAGGCGACGGCCGCCGACCCGAAGGCGATCATGGGCAGCCGGGTCACGGCATCACCGGTGACCGACGTCGAGTTGGAACGGCTGAACGTGCAGGCGCGCGCCATGATGTTCAACCTCAGTGGCGAACTCCAACAAGCCCAAGCCACCCTCCAAAAACCACCCCCTCCACCAAGGGGTAAACCCGTCGCCGATCAGGGAAACCCTGACATATACGCCGGGGCAACTGCCCCAATTATTCCTCCAATCGTGCCCGTTCCTCTGACGACAACTCCCGGAGTTCGGCCGCAGACAACTGTCCAGCCCGTTCCCACGCCGAATGCTCCCGGCTCCGGTCCTATCCTTGGCGCGGCGGGCAGCGGTCTAGCCAACGCTCCGGCCAACACCGGTCCAGGGCTTGCCCCCAAAGCGCCAACTAACCCAACTCTCGGCCTCGGATCACCGCCTCTATCGCCCGGCATCCCACCAATTGCTGGATCCGCTAGACCTCTTAGCTCTCAGCCGCACACCATCGGCCGTCCTGGCAGCGGCAATGGGACGCCGTCCCATACAAGCCAACCTGCATACCCGCGTTCGATGCCTCCCGGTGGCATGATCGGGGGACTCCCCGGAAGCGGCCTAGGGCAACCTGGTGCAGGCACTCCACCTCGTCGTGTCAACCCGGTTGGCGGCGTAATAGGCGGTGGAGGCGCGGGAACTGGACCGACAGGCGGAGCCGGTTCCCGACCGGGTAGCGGCCGCAGCCCCGGCTTGCCACATGGATTCACCCCCTTCGGCGGCGCTCCAAACATCAACCCCGCAGGTGGTGGCACCTCTCGTCCGGATCCCCGGGAAGCCCGCCGCGGTGAGAAGCCTTGGGATCCCGATCATCCATGGGAGACCGATCAGGGTGTCGATCCAGTCGTCCGCCCGCCCGACCAACCGGATCCTATCGATCCCGGCCCCGCCATCGGCTTTGATCGGTAAGCCGCACGCCGCTTGGGCAGTCCTGGCGAGCTTTAGCACTATGGCCGTCCTACTGCAAACCCCATTGCCGGCGCAAGCTATGCCCGACCCGCAGGGCGTGGAGCTGATTCGTGGCGATCAGTGGCATCTGAAATACCTTCACGCCGCTGAAGTCCAGAGAATCAGCAGAGGCAACGGAGTTACTGTGGCAGTGCCAGACACCGGCGTGGAGAAACATCCGGACCTACAGAGCAACCTGCTACCTGGTATCGACATCATTTCCGATGGCACCGGCGACGGTCGGAAGGATGCGAGCAGCCACGGCACTGGCATGGCAGGCCTAATTGCTGCGCATGGACGTAGCAAGACCACTGGAGCCCTCGGCATCGCCCCAGAGGCTAGCGTTCTCCCTATCCGCATCCAAATGACGGACGAGGAGGGCGATAGCGACAATCTTGCCGCCGGGATCGAATACGCTATAACCCGCGGAGCCGAAGTCATCAGCATCTCGTCTGTTGCTGGATCAAACTCGAATTTGCAAAGAGCCGTAGAAGCCGCCATACGGGCGGATATCGTCATCGTTGCAGCAGCAGGCAATAAGCCACGCGATCAGTACGTCAGCTTCCCGGCCTCTTATGCAGGAGTCATCGCTGTCGGCGGGATTGACCAGGAAGGGAATCATGCTGCTGTCTCGGTAACCGGACCGGAGATCGACGTGGTTGCACCGGCGGTCGACATCTACAGCACGAGCATCAACGGCCAGTACCGCAAAGGCACCGGCACCTCCGACGCGACCGCGATCGTGGCGGGGGCGGCGGCGCTGATCCGTTCCAAGTACCCGTACCTGCCGGCGCAGGAGGTGGCGCACCGGCTCACGGCCACGGCCGTCGACAAAGGGCCGCCGGGGCGCGACGACGAGTACGGCTATGGCGTGATCGACCTCGTGGCGGCGCTGACGGCGGACGTACCCCCGTTGGGGTTTGAGTCGGCGAGCGCGCCGGCCGGTGGTGGTCCGACTACGACGGCCGCCGTTCAGCCGGGCGACGACGGCGGTGCGACGGTACGCGGCCTGGCCACCCTAGGGGTGATCGTGGCTGCCGGTGTTGGATGGGCGCTGGTGGTGCGGCGGAGGCGGCGAGGCGACGACCCGCCACCCCGAATCAGTCGCTGACGGGTCGACGGCACGGTGATCGACTCAAGGTCGGCGATCTGGGGGCGTCCGCGAGATGGGATAGCGCGATGTCGGCGATATGGAGTGGATCAAGGCGTTCGGCGCGCGAGCTGGGGCGGCTGGGTGGTCGTGGTGCGCGGGTCGTGGGGGCGGTGGGCCGGTAACGTCGGTCGCGTGTCTGTATCTCTGCCGCTCCGCCTCGTGCTCGCCTCGGCGAGCCCTGCCCGTCGCAAGTCTCTCCAAGCCGCTGGCATCGAGCCGGACGTGCTGGTCAGTGGGGTGGACGAATCCCTGGTGGTGACCGAACGAGCCGAAGAGCTGTGCCTGGAGCTGGCTCGGCTCAAGGCGCAGGCGGTGCTGACCCGGCTGAGCCCGGCCACCGACCAGCGGACGTTGGTGATCGGCTGTGACTCGGTGCTCGCGTTCGACGGGGAGATCCTCGGCAAGCCGGCCGACCCGGCGGACGCCACCCGGCGGTGGCAGCGGATGCGGGGACGCAGCGGCGTTCTGCACAGTGGGCACTGCCTGATCGACGTTGCCGCCGGGCGTCGCGCGGAGGCGGTCGCCTCGACCACCGTCCACTTCGCCGACATCAGCGACGACGAGATCGCCGCGTACGTGGCCAGCGGCGAGCCGCTGGCCGTGGCGGGCGCGTTCACGATCGACGGGTTGGGCGGGCCGTTCGTGGAGCGGATCGAGGGTGACCCGGGGACGGTGGTCGGGCTCTCGATGCCGTTGCTGCGCCGCCTCCTCGCCGAGTTGGGCCTGCGGATCACCGACCTGTGGACGAAGGTCGCGCCTGGAGGCCAGACGATCGAGCCACTCGGTAACGTCCGGTCATGACCACCAAGTCGATCCCGCTCACCGACGAGCTGCACGCGTACCTGGTCGCGCACGGCTCTCCGCCCGACGAGATCATCCGGGACCTGGCCGAGGAGACCCGGTCGGTGCTCCCGGAGCACGCCACCATGCAGGTGGCCCCGGAACAGGCCGCGTTCCTGACCTTCCTCACCCGGCTGCTCGACGCGCGGCAGGCGGTCGAGGTCGGCACGTTCACCGGGCTCTCGGCGCTGGCGATCGCCCGAGGACTGCCCGAGGACGGGCGGCTGACCTGCTTCGACATCTCGGAGGAGTTCACCGGCATCGCCCGGCGCTACTGGGCTCGGGCCGGCGTGCAGGACCAGATCGACCTGCGTATCGGCCCGGCCGGGGACAGGCTGCGGGAGCTGCCGCACGAGCGGTACCTGGACTTCGCGTTCATCGACGCGGACAAGACCGGTTACCCGGTCTACTGGGCGGAGTTGGTGCCCCGGATGCGTCCGGGTGGGGTGATCGCCGTTGACAACGTGCTGCGCGGCGGCCGGGTGATCGCGCCGCAGAACGAAGCCGACCGGGCCATCGCCGCCTTCAACGACGAGGTGCTGGCCGACGTGCGGGTGGACCCGGTGATGCTGCCGGTCGCGGACGGCCTGACGCTCGCCCGGGTGCGCTGAACGGCGGCAACCGCTGAACGCGGATATCGGGGTGTCCACGTGCGAAGGACACCCCGATATCCAGGAACTGGGTCGCGTCAGCGCACGCTGCGGGCGAACTGGCGGGCGGCCCAGACGACCCCCGCCGCGGCGAGCACCGTGGTGATGGTCAGGCCCTGCCAGACCTTGTCGCTGCCCAGGTCGCCGGCGAACAGCGCCCGGGTGCCGTCGACCGCCCAGGAGAACGGGTTCCAGTCGGCGATGCCCTGCAACCAGCCGGGCGCGAAGGTGAGCGGCAGCAGGATGCCGGAGAGCAGCAGCACCGGCTGAGCCACCGTGTTCATCAGCGGGGCCAGCGCGTCCTCGCTCTTGACCTTGAGCGCGACGCCGTACGAGACGGCCGAGGTCATCAACGCGATCAGGGCGAGCATCAGGTACGCCAACAGCAGGTCCCCGATGAACACGCGCAGGTCGAACAGGAGCGCCAGCAGGGTGATGATGACCGCCTGCACGAGGAGCGAGACCACGTCGCGCAGCGAGCGGCCGAGCAGCAGTGCGAGCCGGCTGATCGGGGTGACCCGGGAGCGTTCGATGACCCCGGCGCGCAGCTCGGCGATCAGGCCGAAGCCCTGGAACAGGCCGCCGAAGATGGCCAGCAGCACCAGCAGACCGGGTACGAAAATCTTGTAGGCGGCGGCCTGGGTGGGCGCGTTCAGCGCCGGCTTGAGCAGCGGGGCGAAGAGCAGCAGGTACATCACCGGCTGGAAGACGCCGACGAAGACCCAGACCGGGTTGCGCAGCAGCAGCTGGGTCTGCCGCTGGAAGATCAGCCAGGTGTCACGGGCGAATTTCATGAGTCGTCTCCGGGTGGTCAGGACTCGCGCAGCGAGCGGCCGGTCTTGGTCAGGAAGACGTCGTCCAGGCTGGGCCGGTGCAGCTCGATCGAGCGCAGGTCCAGCCCGGCGTGGTCGAGTCTGCGCAGGACCTGCGGGATGGCGACGGCGCCCTCTTCGACGTAGAGGCGCAGGCCGCCCTCGTCGGCGGTCTCCAGCTTGTTGACGTACGGCTCGCCGTCGAGCACCTGGGCGGCCTGCGGGGTGGCGGCCAGGTCGAGGCCGACCAACACCACGTCGCCGGAGATCTCCCGCTTGAGCTCGGCCGGAGTGCCTTCGGCCACCACCTCGCCGTTGTCCATGATCGCGATCCGGTCGCAGAGCGCGTCGGCCTCGTCCAGGTAGTGCGTGGTGATGAAGACGGTCATCCCGTCGCTGCGCAGCCGCCGGATCTCGTCCCACATGTGGGCACGGCTCTGCGGGTCGAGGCCGGTGGTCGGCTCGTCAAGGAAGACGATCTTCGGCTCGTGGATGATGCCGAGCGCGATCTCCACCCGCCGGCGCTGGCCGCCGGAGTAGGTCTTGCACTTGCGGTCGGCGTACTCCGTGAGCTGGAAGGCGTCCAGGGCTCGGGCGGCGCGCTGCTGCGCGTCGGCCTTGCGGATGCCGTACATCCGGGCGTGCAGCACCAGCTCCTCGCGCGCGGTCGACTCGTCCCAGGTGCTGCCGCCCTGCGGGACGTAGCCGATCCGACGGCGCACCTCGGCCGGGTCCTTGCGCAGGTCGGCGCCGGCGATGGTGGCATCGCCGCCATCCGGCTCGATCAGCGTGGCGAGCATCCGCAGCGTGGTGGTCTTGCCGGCGCCGTTCGGGCCGAGGAAGCCGAAGATCTCACCCTCGGCGACCTCAAGGTTGACGCCCCGCACGGCGTCCACGGTTTTCGTCTCTCGACCCGCGCGGGAGCGGAACGACTTCCGCAGCCCCCTGGTCTCGATCATCTCTGCTCCTGGTCGTCCGGGCCGGCCGGGCCGGCCGTCAAGGGGGACGACGCCGGACGGCGCACTCCCCGCTGTGCCGTCAGCAGGCTAACGCGATATAGCTTTTGTGGTCAACGTTGATTATTTCGTGTCGGGAGCGGCCGGCTCTCCGCCGTCCGTCCACTGCGGCCAACCTTCGGCGTTCGTCAGCTCAGCAGGCAGGTACGACACTCCGGAGTCGATCCGTTCCGCGATCCGCTCGCACCAGCTCATCTCCGCCTCCGCCCGCGCCGACCAGAGCTCGAACATCCAACCGACGTGCACCGGTTTGGTGTTGCGCACCCAGTCCGACTCCAGCGAGGCGCGCATCGACTCGATGCCCGCACGCAGCAGGTTGGCCCGGTTGCGCAGGGCCGCCGCCGCCTCGGACCGCGGCATCGCGGGCAGGAACGAGAACGCCGCCGTGAACGGGTCCGTCGGCTCGTTGAAGTTCCACCAGAGGTTGCGCAGCAACGTCTCGAACTCGTCCTCCCCCTTGGCGGTCACCTCGTACGTGGTGCGTGCCGGACGGGCGCCGACCTGCTCGGTGGCGACGGCGCGGAGCAGTCCCTCCTCGGTGAGTTTGCGCAGCGCGTGGTAGATCGACCCGGGCTGCACGTTGGCCCACTTGTCGGCGCTCCAGCTCAGCAGCTCGCGGCGCACGTCGTAGCCGTGCACGGGCTGCATCCACCGCACCAGCCCGAGGATCATCATCCGAGTCGCAGACACCACACAAGCGTATTAGCCAAGTTTGACTAGAGGCGGCAGGGACAGTGCGGCATCCCACACTGAGCGATCGTTAGGGCCACCAGGGTGGCCGATACACTCCCGGTCAGTAACCTGCCGGGAGGAGCCACGAAGGTGCGCAAGGTACTCATCGCCAATCGCGGCGAGATCGCCGTCCGGGTGATCCGCGCCTGCCGCGATGCCGGCCTGGGCAGTGTCGCGGTCTACGCGGACTCCGACCGCGACGCCCTGCACGCCACTCTCGCGGACGAGGCGTACGCGCTCGGCGGGGACAGCGCGACCGAGACGTACCTGCGCATCGACAAGCTGCTCGACGTGGCCGCCCGGGCCGACGCCGACGCCGTGCACCCCGGCTACGGCTTCCTGTCCGAGAACGCCGACTTCGCCCAGGCGGTCATCGACGCCGGGCTGACCTGGATCGGCCCCACCCCGCAGGCCATCCGCGACCTGGGCGACAAGGTCACCGCCCGGCACATCGCCCAGCGTGCCGGCGCACCGCTGGTCCCCGGCACCCCCGACCCGGTGGCCAACCCGGACGAGGTGATGGCGTTCGCCGTGGACCACGGCCTGCCGGTCGCCATCAAGGCCGCCTTCGGTGGCGGCGGGCGCGGCCTCAAGGTGGCCCGGACCATGGAGGAGATCCCCCAGCTGTTCGAGTCGGCCACCCGGGAGGCGGTCGCGGCGTTCGGCCGGGGCGAGTGCTTCGTCGAGCGCTACCTGGACCAGCCGCGGCACGTCGAGGCGCAGGTCCTCGCCGACCAGCACGGCAACGTGATCGTGGTGGGCACCCGGGACTGCTCGTTGCAGCGGCGGCACCAGAAGCTCGTCGAGGAGGCGCCCGCGCCGTTCCTCACCGACGCTCAGCGCGCGCAGATCCACGACAGCGCCAAGGCGATCTGCCGCGAGGCCGGCTACCACGGCGCCGGCACGGTGGAGTACCTGGTCGGCGCCGACGGCACCATCTCCTTCCTGGAGGTCAACACCCGGCTCCAGGTCGAGCACCCGGTCACCGAGGAGACCGCCGGCATCGACCTGGTCCGCGAGCAGTTCCGGATCGCCGACGGCGAGAAGCTGCGGATCACCGAGGACCCGACGCCGCGTGGGCACTCCATCGAGTTCCGGATCAACGGCGAGGACCCGGGCCGCAACTTCCTGCCCGCCCCGGGCACGGTCACCGCGTTGCGGCTGCCCACCGGCCCCGGCGTGCGGGTGGACACCGGCATCTCGGCCGGAGACGTGATCGGAGGCAACTTCGACTCGCTGCTGGCCAAGGTGATCATCACCGGTGAGACGCGGACCGAGGCGCTGGAGCGGGCCCGGCGCGCGCTGGACGAGATGGTGATCGACGGGATGGCCACCGCGCTGCCGTTCCACCGGCTGGTGGTGCGGGACGAGGCTTTCACCGCCGAGCCGTTCACCGTGCACACCCGGTGGATCGAGACCGAGTTCCACAACACCGTGCCGCCGTTCGCCGGGGCCGCCAGCGCCGCCGAGGCGCCGGCCGAACGCGAGACCGTGGTGGTCGAGGTGGGTGGCAAGCGGCTGGAGGTCAGCCTCCCCGCCGGCTTCGGCGGGGGTACGACCACCGCCGCGCCAGCCGCGCGCAAGCCGACCCGGCGCGGCGGCGGAGCCAAGGCCGGCGCTCCGGTCGGCGGCGACGCGCTCACCTCACCGATGCAGGGCACCATCGTCAAGATCGCGGTGGCGGACGGCGACACCGTGGCCGAGGGCGACCTGGTGGTGGTCCTGGAGGCGATGAAGATGGAGCAGCCGCTGCACGCCCACAAGGCGGGCACGGTCAGCGGGCTCACCGCCGAGGTCGGTGCCGTGATCACCGCCGGTGCCGCCATCTGCACCATCGCCTGACGTACCCCTTCCGCACGCTTTGTCCGCAGGCGAGGCGTTGCGGGGGTGGTTTGCGGCACCGACGGGGGCACGGGTGGCCGCAGGCAGGAATGATGGCCGGGTGCGGTTCCTTCACGGCGCGGTCCCCGCGCACGACCTGACCTACACCGACGTCTTCATGGCGCCGGCCCGCTCCGACCTGGCTTCCCGGCTCGATGTCGACCTGTCCACCGGCGACGGCACCGGCACCACCATCCCGCTGGTGGTGTCCAACATGACCGCGGTCGCCGGCCGGCGGATGGCCGAGACGGTGGCCCGGCGGGGCGCGATCGCGGTGATCCCGCAGGACATCCCGATCGAGGTGGTGGCGAACGTCGTCGCCTGGGTCAAGCAGCGGCACCTGGTCTACGACACACCGATCACCCTGGGCCCGACCGAGACCGTGGGCGACGCCATCCACCTGCTGCCGAAGCGCTCGCACGGCGCGGTGATCGTGGTCGACGAGGCCGGCCGGCCGATGGGCGTGGTCACCGAGGCGGACACCCTGGGCGTGGACCGGTTCGCCCAGCTGCGGCACGTGATGTCCACCGAGCTGCACACCGTTCCGGCGGACGCGGACCCGCGCGCCGGCTTCGACCTGCTCTCGGCGGGTCGACGCCGACTCGCCCCCGTGGTGGACGCCGACGGCCGGCTGATCGGGGTGCTGACCCGGCAGGGCGCGCTGCGGGCCACCCTCTACACGCCGGCGGTGGACGATCGGGGTCGGCTGCGGATCGCCGCCGCGATCGGGATCAACGGGGACGTCACCGGCAAGGCCGCCGCGCTACTCGAGGCGGGGGTGGACACGCTGGTCGTGGACACCGCGCACGGCCACCAGGCGCGGATGATCTCCGCCCTCCAGGCGGTCCGCAAGCTGGACCCGGGGGTGCCGGTGGCGGCCGGCAACGTGGTCACCGCCGAGGGGGTACGCGACCTCGTCGAGGCGGGTGCCGACATCATCAAGGTCGGCGTCGGCCCGGGGGCGATGTGCACCACCCGGATGATGACCGGGGTGGGCCGGCCGCAGTTCTCCGCCGTGCTCGACTGCTCGGCGGCGGCCCGGGAGCTCGGCCGGCACGTCTGGGCCGACGGTGGCGTACGGCACCCGCGCGACGTGGCGCTCGCGCTCGCCGCCGGCGCCTCGAACGTCATGATCGGTTCCTGGTTCGCCGGCACCTACGAGTCTCCCGGTGACCTCTACACGGACGCGGACGGCCGGCGGTACAAGGAGAGCTTCGGGATGGCCTCGGCGCGGGCGGTCAGCGCCCGTACCGCCGACGACAGCCCGTACGACCGGGCCCGCAAGGCGGTGTTCGAGGAGGGCATCTCCTCGGCCCGAATGCACCTGGACCCGGCCAGGCCCGGCGTCGAGGACCTGATCGACGAGATCATCGCCGGGGTACGCAGCGCCTTCACCTATGCCGGCGCGCGGGACCTGACGCAGTTCCACGAGCGGGCGGTCGTCGGCGTACAGAGCGCCGCCGGCTACACCGAGGGGATGCCGCTGCCCACCAGCTGGTGAGGGTCGGCGCAGGCCGCCACGCGGTGGTCAGTTGACGAGCCGGCGCAGTACGGCACGGGCGGCCACGCGTGGGTCGTCACCGACCCGGTCCGGCAGTGCGCCCGCCAGCCAGAGGGTCGCGAAGCCGTGCGCGATCGACCAGGCCGCGAGCGAGTCCCGGTCGGCATCGGCGGGCGCGCCACGGGCGGGCAGTGCGCCCACCCCGGCCCGCAGTGCGGCCCGGGCCTGCCCCTGCGCGGCGACCAACTCGGCGTCGTCGGCCCGGTAGAGCTCGGGCCGGAACATCACCTCGAAGTGCGCCCGGCGTTGGACGGCGAAGTCGACGTACGCGACACCGGCCGCCAACATGTCGTCACCCGCCCTGACCAGCGCCTGCGCCAACAGGTCGAAGCCCTGGGCTGCCAGCGCGGTGAGCAGACCCGCCTTGTCGCCGAAGTGGTGCGCGGGCGCGGCATGCGAGACGCCGGCCCTGCGGGCTAGATCGCGCAGGCTCAACGCGGCCGGCCCGACCTCCTCGATCGCCTCCACCGCAGCGGCGAGCAGGGCACGGCGCAGGTCGCCGTGGTGGTACGCGCGCGTTTCGGTCATGCCCGAATCATATCTTGCCATTGACAAGATGCCGGTCCAGGCCGCAATCTTGTCACTGACAAGTTTTCCCGAGGAGGATTCGATGGCACCCCTGATCGCCCTGGTGGTCGGCACCGCACTGGCCCGCCTGGCCGGCCTGGCCGGCATCACCGCACTGGAGGGCTGGCACCCCGCACTACGGGTCGGGCTGGCCCTGATGTTCGTGTTGACCGGCGTCGCGCACTTCGTCGGCCAGCGGCGCGCCGGCCTGATCGCGATGGTCCCGCCCGCCCTGCCCAGGCCGGCCCTGCTGGTCACCCTGACCGGCGTACTGGAACTGGTCGGCGCGGTCGGCCTGCTGGTGCCGGCGACAGCCCGCCTGGCCGCGGCCGGGCTCGGCCTTCTCATGCTCGCGATGTTCCCGGCCAACGTCTCGGCCGCCCGCCGAGGGCTGACCCTGGGCGGGAAGCCGGTCACCCCGCTCGGCCCGCGCACCGCCCTGCAGATCGTGTTCGTGGCTACTGCGGCGGTTATTTCATTTGGCCCCTGACTATCAGGGGACTAACCTGCCTTCCGTGGAACTCGTCTCACTCCAGGATGTGCCGCTCGGCCGGCTGGTGGTGGTGGCCGGGCACCTGGTCGGGCAGCGGTGGAACCGCTACCTCGCCGAGGAGCACGGCCTCACCCAGGCTGGCATGGTGACGCTGATGACGCTCGCCCGACACGGCGAGCTGCCCCACCGGAAGGTCGCCGAAAAGGGCTTCGTGCGCCCGGCGACCCTGACCGGCATCGTGGACACGCTGGCCCGCGAAGGGCTGGTCGAGCGGCAGCGCGACGAGAGCGACCGGCGCAGCGTCCGGCTCGCCATCACTCCCGCCGGGCGGGAGCGGGTGGCGGCGCTCACCACGCTGATGCACTCCGGAATTCCGCTCACCTCGGTCGACGCCGACCCGGCGAAGGCCCAGGTCATCCGCGAGTTCCTGCTCGAGGTCATCGGCAGCGGGGACGACCCGCGGATGGCCGGACGTGACACCGAACCGAAGGATCCGTCGTGCTGATCCGACTGTTACGCAGTCACCTGCGTCCCTACCACCAACCGTTGACGGCGGTCGTGCTGCTCCAGTTCGTGGGCACCATGGCCTCGCTCTACCTGCCCAGCCTCAACGCCGACATCATCGACCAGGGCGTGGCCCGGGGCGACACCGACTACATCGTGCGCACCGGCGGCTGGATGCTGCTGGTCAGCCTGATCCAGATCATCTGCTCGATCGCGGCGGTCTACCTGGGCGCGCGGATCGCGATGGGCTTCGGTCGGGACGTCCGCGCATCGCTGTTCGGGCACGTCAACCGCTTCTCCGCCCGCGAGGTGGCCCGGTTCGGCGCGCCGTCGCTGATCACCCGCAACACGAACGACGTGCAGCAGGTGCAGATGCTCGTGCTGATGAGCTGCACCATGCTCGTCGCCGCACCGATCATGAGCGTCGGCGGCGTGTTCATGGCGCTGCGGGAGGATCTCGGGCTCTCCTGGCTGATGCTGGTCAGCGTGCCGGTGCTGGCCGTCGCGCTCAGCGCGATCATCCGCCGGATGGTCCCGGGGTTCCGGCTGATGCAGACCCGGATCGACACGGTCAACCGCGTGCTGCGCGAGCAGATCACCGGCATTCGGGTGGTCCGCGCCTTCGTCCGCGAGCCGTACGAGACGGATCGCTTCGGCGTCGCCAACGCCGACCTGACCGCCACGGCGCTGCGTACCGGCCGACTGCTGGCCCTGATCTTCCCGGTGGTCATGCTGGTGCTGAACGTCTCCAGCGTGGCGGTGCTCTGGTTCGGCGCGCAGCGGGTCGACGCCGGTGCGATCCAGGTCGGCGCGCTCACCGCCTTCCTTCAGTACCTGATGCAGATCCTGATGGCCGTGATGATGGCCACCTTCATGCTGATGATGGTGCCCCGGGCCGCGGTCTGCTCCGAGCGGATCATCGAGGTGCTGGACACCGACTCGTCGGTGGTCCCCGCCGCCGACCCGGTCACCGAGCTGCCCACCCGGGCCGAACTGGAGCTGCGCGGGGTGCGTTTCCAGTACCCGGGCGCGGTCGAGCCGGTGTTGCGGGACATCTCCTTCCGGGCCACCCCGGGCACCACCACGGCGATCATCGGCAGCACCGGTGCCGGCAAGACCACCCTGCTGTCGCTCGTTCCCCGCCTGGTCGACGTCACTGCCGGGGCGGTGCTGGTCGACGGGGTGGACGTACGGGAGCTGGCACCCGACGAGCTGTGGCGGCGCATCGGCCTGGTGCCGCAGCGGCCGTACCTGTTCACCGGCACGGTCGCCAGCAACCTGCGCTACGGCAACCCGGACGCCACCGACGACGAGCTGTGGGCGGCGCTGGAGATCGCCCAGGCCCGGGACTTCGTGGCCGAGATGCCCGGCGGGCTGGACGCCCCGATCGCCCAGGGCGGCAGCACGGTCTCCGGTGGGCAGCGGCAACGTCTGGCCATCGCCCGGGCGCTGGTCCGGCAGCCCGAGATCTACCTGTTCGACGACTCGTTCTCGGCGCTCGACCTCGGCACGGACGCGCGGCTGCGGGCGGCGCTGCGCCCGGTCACCGCGCAGGCCGCGGTGGTGATCGTGGCCCAGCGGGTCTCCACGATCGTCGACGCCGACCAGATCATCGTGCTTGAGGACGGAGGGGTCGTCGGAGTGGGACGACACGAGGAGTTGCTGGAGAGCTGCCCGACGTACGCCGAGATCGTGGCCTCCCAGCAGACGGCGGAGGTGCCGGCATGAGCGAGCCCGACGAGTCGCGGACCGCGGCCGTACCCACGCAGAAGCCGGCCGGCGACGCGCGGACGCCGGAGGGCGACGCGCAACAGCCCGGCGGCGACGCGGCGACGCCGAAGCGGCTGCCTCCGGGCCGCCAGGGCGGCGGGCCGCCGTGGGCGGGCGCCGGGATGCCCGCCGAGAAGTCGATGAACTTCGGGCCGTCCGCCCGGCGGCTGCTCGGCCGGCTGCGCCCACACCGGCTGCACCTGACCGCGATCATCACGCTGGCCGTGGTGAGCGTCGGCTTCAGTGTCGCCGGGCCGAAGATCCTCGGCCACGCCACCGACCTGATCTTCAACGGGGTGATCGGCCGGCAGTTGGAGGCGGGGACGACCACCGAGCAGGCCGTCGCGGCGGCCCGGGCCGGCGGCAACGAGAGCTTCGCCGACATGCTGGCCCGGATGGACATCGTGCCCGGGGCGGGCATCGACTTCAGCGCCCTGAGCCGGGTGCTTTTGTTGGCGCTCGGGCTCTACCTGGCCGCGAGTGTGTTGTCGTGGTGGCAGGGCTGGCTGCTCAATGGGGTGGTCCAGCGCACCGTGCTGCGGCTGCGGGCGGAGGTGGAGGAGAAGCTCAACCGGCTGCCGCTGCCCTACTTCGACCGGCAGCCCCGCGGTGAGCTGCTCAGCCGGGTCACCAACGACATCGACAACATCTCGACCAGTCTCCAGCAGACCCTCAGCCAGCTGCTCACCTCGCTGCTGACCGTGATCGGCGTGCTGGGCGTGATGTTCTGGATCTCGCCGCTGCTGGCCCTGGTGGCCCTGGTCGCGGTGCCGTTGTCGGTGCTGGTCACCCAGCGCATCGCCAAGCGCTCGCAGCAGCAGTTCATCGCGCAGTGGAAGCACACCGGCGAGCTGAACGGCCAGATCGAGGAGGCGTACACCGGTCACGAGCTGGTGAAGGTCTTCGGCCGGCAGCGCGAGGTGGAGGCCGCGTTCGCCGCGAAGAACGAGGAGCTGTTCCGGGCCAGCTTCGGCGCGCAGTTCATCTCCGGGATCATCATGCCGTCGATGATGTTCATCGGGAACCTCAGCTACGTGGCGATCGCCGTGGTCGGCGGGCTGCGGGTGGCGTCCGGGACAATGAGCCTTGGCGACGTGCAGGCGTTCATCCAGTACTCCCGCCAGTTCACCCAACCCCTCACCCAGCTCGCCTCGATGGCCAACCTGCTCCAGTCCGGGGTGGCCTCGGCCGAGCGGGTCTTCGCGGTCCTCGACGCCGAGGAGCAGAGCCCCGACCCGGTCGAACCGGCCCGGGTTCTCGACCCGCACGGCCGGGTCGAGTTCGAGCACGTCTCGTTCCGCTACGAGCTCGACAAGCCGCTGATCGACGACCTGTCACTGGTCGCCGAGCCGGGGCACACGGTTGCCATCGTCGGCCCGACCGGCGCCGGCAAGACCACACTGGTCAACCTGGTCATGCGGTTCTACGAGCTGGACGCCGGGCGGATCACCCTGGACGGGGTGGACATCACCACCATGCGCCGCGACGACCTGCGCGGTCGGATCGGCATGGTGCTCCAGGACACCTGGCTCTTCGGCGGCACCATCCGGGACAACATCGCCTACGGCCGGCCGGACGCGACCGAGGAGGAGATCCTCGCCGCGGCCCGGGCCACCTTCGTCGACCGGTTCGTGCACAGCCTGCCGGACGGCTACGACACGGTGATCGACGAGGAGGGCAGCAACGTCAGCGCTGGCGAGAAGCAGCTCATCACCATCGCCCGGGCGTTCCTCGCCGAGCCGTCCCTGCTGATCCTGGACGAGGCGACCAGCTCGGTGGACACCCGCACCGAGGTGCTGCTCCAGCGGGCGATGGCGGCGCTGCGCTCGGATCGGACCAGCTTCGTCATCGCGCACCGGCTCTCCACCATCCGGGACGCCGACCTGATCCTCATGATGGAGAACGGTCGCATCGTCGAGCAGGGCACCCACGAGCAGTTGCTCGTCGCTCAGGGCGCGTACCACCGGCTCTACCGCTCCCAGTTCACCGGCGCCGCTGTGGACGACGACTCCGCCGCCCCGGCCGCGCCCGCCAACGCCCAGCCCGCGTCGGTCTAGGGCGGATCGCCGTGCGCCTTGTTCGGTCGACGACGATCCGCCCCGGATCGGCGGGTGGGTCAGTCCGGCGGCAGCAGGTCGGCCGCGCGGCTGGCGACCTGTCGGCTGATCAGGGCGAGCGCGGCGGCGGCGGGCATCGGGTCCGGGGCGCGGCCGCCGCGCAGGCGCAGCGCGAGGTGCCCGTCGGCCGCCTCGCGGGAGCCGAGCACCCCGAGGTACGGGACGCGGCGGCGGGCCGCGTCCCGGATCCGGGCGCCCAGCGAACCGGCGGCGTCGACCTCGACCCGCAGGCCGGCGTCGACGGCCCGCCGGGCCAGCTCGGTCACCGCGTCGACCTGCCCGTCATCCACCGGCAGCAGCATCAGCTGGACCGGCGCGTACCAGGCCGGGAAGGCGCCCTCGTGCACCTCGATGAGGTACGCGAACAGCCGCTCCATGCTGCCGACCAGGCTGCGGTGCACCATCACCGGCCGCCGCCGGCTGCCGTCCCGATCGGTGTACGACAGGTCGAACCGCTCCGGCTTGTCGAAGTCCAGCTGGATGGTGGAGATGGTCGACTCCCGGCCGGCCGCGTCCACGATCTGTATGTCGATCTTCGGGCCGTAGAAGGCGGCCTCCCCCGGCGCCTCGACGTAGTCCACCCCGGCCAGCGCACCCCGGAGCAACTCCTCGGCGCGGGCCCACTGCGCGTCGTCGCCGACGTACTTCTCGCCCGGCCCGCGCAGCGACAGCCGGAAGCCGGCCGGGCGGACGCCGAGCGCGGCGTGCGCGGCGCGGATCAGCCCCAGGATCTCCACGACCTCCTCGCCCACCTGGTCCGGAGCGCAGAAGGTGTGCGCGTCGTTGAGCGAGATGGCACGTACCCGGGACAGCCCGCCGAGCACCCCGGAGCGCTCCGAGCGGTACATCCCGCCCAGCTCCGCGATCCGCAGCGGCAGCTCCCGATAGGAGCGGCCCCGGGCCCGGAAGACCAGCGCATGGTGTGGGCAGAGTGCCGGCCGGAGCACGAACTCGTCGTCGGCGCTCAGCCGCATCGGCGGGAACATGTCGTCGGCGAAGTAGCCGAAGTGCCCGGAGAGTTCGAAGAGTTCCCGCTTGCCCAACGGTGGCGAGTAGACGTGCTGGTGGCCGGAGCGGCGCTCCAACTCCCGGACGTACTCCTCGACGGCGTGCCGGGCGGCGGCGCCGGCCGGCAGCCAGATCGGCAGGCCGGCGCCGGCCAGCGGGTCGGAGACGAACAGGTCCAGCTCCCGGCCGAGCCTGCGGTGGTCAATCATGTCGCGCTCCTGGATCGGATACGACCCGGAGGCGACCTGTACTCCGAACGCCGCGCGGCCCTCGGGGGCGGATCGCCCCGGGGCCTGGTCGACGGTGGTTACGTCAGAGCGGCACGCCGGGGACACCCGGCGTCGTGGTCACCACTACCGCGCTGCGCATGCGGCGACGGTACCCGCCGGGCGGACGCGGACGCACCCGGATTTGTGGTGCCGAAGGAAGGGGCGGGCCGCCGGCGCGGGACCCGCCGGCGGCCCTGGGCGGCCCGAATCGTCAGGAACGGGGGACCCGACGGACGGGGCCGCGCGCACAACGGTACGCCGACGGACGCCGATCCGCCGACCCCACGCGGGCCCGGTGGGACGGTGGTCGAGCCGTCACCCGAGGACCGTTCGCCTCGTTGTACAGGGGTGGCCCGGCAGTGTCGACGGTCACGACGGGACGGGGCTGTCCACGGTGACGCCGGACACGCCGTCAGGCTCAGGACACTCAATCGGCCGCATCCGGCGAGGTGGCAGGCGTGCCCGAACTACTGACTGACGTCGCATCGCCGACGTGGGCGTACCTCGTGCTGCTTAGCCTGCTGATCGCGGACGCCTTCGTTCCGGTGATCCCCACCCAGATCATCATGATCACCAGCGGCGCGCTCACCGTCTACGGCGGGCTCAACCTGCCGGTCACCATCGCCGTCGGCGCGCTCGGTGTGTTCGCTGGCGACCTGGCCTGCTACCTGCTCGGTCGGAGTGCACCGGACCGGCGGGCGCCCCGGCACACCGAGCCGAGCCGTGCCCGCCGGATGGCCAGCCGGGTCACCCAGGGGCTGCGCCAGCCTGGGCCGGTGGTCATCCTGCTGTGCCGGTTTGTGCCCGGCGGTCGGATGGCGGCCTGCTTCTCGGCCGGCCGCAGCCGCTACCCGTACCGGCTGTTCGTGCTCTACGAGGCGGTCGCCGCACTGGGCTGGGCCACCTACGGCGCACTGGTCGGGCACCTGGGCGGCACCGCGCTGACCGAGTCGGCGTGGCGGCTGGCCATCATCGCCACCGCCGCGGCGGCCGGCTTCGCCGCGGCCGGCTGGGCGATGACCCTGGTCAGCGCCCGGCACGCCCGCGCCGCCGCCGCAGCCGACATCCCCATCGACTGAGGGTCGCACCGGTCGCTGTCCGGGTACCTCTAGGGGTGGTCCCCCGGGACGATTTCGGTGGCCATCCCGGATCCGGCTCGGGTCTCTGCGGCGACAGGCTGAGGCATGCCTGGAACCCGGAGCACCGGCCTGCTCGCCCTCGGCGGAATCGCGCTGGCGGCGCTGCTCACCGTGATCGGTCACCTCGAAGTCAACGACGACCTCAATCCGTGGGCGCTGACCATCAGCGACTTCGCGGTCTCCGACCGGGGCGGCGTCATCGACATCGCGATGGTGGTGCTCGCGCTCGCCACCGTGGCGCTGCTGTACGGGCTGCGCCGCACCGGACCGCCCCAGCCGGTCTCCGATCGACCGACCGAGCTGCTTCTCGGCGCGTGGGTGGCCGGGCTGCTGCTGGCCGCGGTGGTGCCGACGAACGAGCCGGGCACCGCCATGACCACCGCCGCGTACCTGCACCGGTACGCCTCGGTGGTCGCCTTCCTGGCGCTGCCGGCCGCCGGCTGGCTGCTCGCCCGCCGGCCCGACCTGGCACCCGCCGCCCGGACGCTGCGCACCCTCGTCCTGCTCAGCCTGGCCCTGGCGGCGGCGATGATCTGGTCCGCCTACCCCGGTGAGCGCCTGCTCATCGGCCTGGCCGAGCGCCTGCTCATCCTCACCGAGGTGGCAGTGCTCGGCACCGTCGCGGTGACCCTGGCCCGGACGCCGGTCGCCCGGTGGCGGGTCACTCCAGCTCGTGGAGCATGAGCTGGCGGGCCGCCTCGGTGATCGAGCCGGACAGCGACGGGTAGATGGTGATGGTCTGTGCCAGCTCGTTGACGGTGAGGTTGTTCTCCACCGCCATGGTGATCGGCAGGATCAGCTCGCTGGCCTTAGGGGCGACCACCACACCGCCGACCACCTGACCGCTGGCCGGCCGGCAGAACAGCTTCACGAAGCCGTCGGAAAGATCGTCCATCTTGGCCCGGGCGTTGCCGGACAGCGGCAGCATCACCTGCCGGGCCGGCACCTTGCCGGAGTCCACCTCGTCCTGGGAGACACCCACCGTGGCCAGCTCCGGGTCGGTGAAGACGTTCGCCGCGACGGTGCGCAGCCGCAGCGGGCGGACCGCCTCGCCGAGCGCGTGCCACATCGCGATCCGGCCCTGCATGGCGGCGACGCTGGCCAGCAGCAGCACGCCGGTGCAGTCACCGGCGGCGTAGATGCCGGGCACGTTGGTGCGGGACACCCGGTCGACCGTGACGTAGCCACCCCGGCCCAACTGCACGCCGTACTCGGCGAGGCCCAGGTCGGCGGTGTTCGGGATCGAACCGACCGCGATCAGCGCGTGGGAGCCGAAGACCTTGCGGCCGTCGGAGAGCTCCACCTCGACGCCGTCCGCGGTACGCCGGACCGCGTCGGCCCGGGAGTTGTTGAGGATGTTCATGCCCCGGTTGCGGAACACCCGCTCGATGGCAGCGGCAGCGTCGGCGTCCTCGTGCGGCATCACCCGGTCCCGGCTGGAGACCAGGGTGACCTCGACCCCCATCGCCAGGTACGCGCTGGCGAACTCGGCGCCGGTCACGCCGGAGCCGACCACGATCAGGTGCGCGGGCAACTCCGGCAGGTCGTACACCTGACGCCAGGTCAGGATGCGCTCGCCGTCCGGTACGGCGGTGGGCAGTTGGCGGGGCGTCGAGCCGGTGGCCACCAGCACGGTGGACGCGGCGATCGAGTACTCCTCGCCGCCGCCGGCCGGGGTGACGATGACCCGGTGGGTGTGCCCGAGAGCGTCCTCGCCCAGCCGGGCGGTGCCGGCCACGAAGGTGACACCCGCCTTGAGCAGCTTGGCGTGGATGTCGGCGGACTGCGCCAGCGCGAGTCGCTTGACCCGCTCGTGCACCGCCCGCGCGTCGACGGTGACCGCCTCCAGGCCGTCCGAGTGCACCCCGAACTCCTCGGTGTCCCGGTAACCGGTGACCACCCCCGAGCTGGCGATGAAGGTCTTCGACGGTACGCAGTCGGAGAGCACGCAGGCCCCGCCCGCGCCGTCCGCCTCCACCACGGTGACATCGGCATCCAGCTGGGCGGCGACCAGCGCCGCCTCGTACCCGGCCGGCCCCCCGCCGATGATCACGATCCGGCTCACAACGTTCGCCCTTCGTCGATGCTCACAGTGACTTTCTTCTCCCGAGCGCACCCGACACGCACAGTCGTATTCTCCCCCACCCGTCGGCAGGGCTATCGTCATCGCCGTGCGTCATCACGCCGCCTACGGCTCAAATCTCGACCCCGCCCGGATGCGCGCCTACTGCCCGCATTCGCCGATGGTGGGCACCGGCTGGCTGGAGGGGTGGCGGCTGACCTTCGCCGGGGCGGACGTGATCGGCTGGGAGGGCGCGGTGAGCACTCTGGTCGAGTCCCCCGGCGACCGCGTCTTCGTGGCGATCTACGACATCCACCCGTACGACGCGGCCCAGCTCGACGAGCTTGAGGGGGTGGCCGCCGGCACGTACCGCAAGCTGCACGTCCGGGTCTCCACCCTCGACGGCGACGTGACCGCGTGGATCTACGTCTTCGACGGGTACGAGGGCGGCCTGCCGACGTCGTGGTACCTCTCGGAGATCGCGAACGCCGCCGAGAAGGCGGGCGCGCCGGACGACTACGTCACCGAGCTGCGGTCCCGCCCCACCGGCACCGCGTCGGCGTAGGGCGTATCGCACGCCCTCAGTCTGCTCCCGCAGCCAGCCGGACCGTTCGTCGGCCCCGGCCGGGGTCGTCAATCACACACCGGCCGCCGGGACGAGCACCTCGAACATGTCGGTCCACCGCGTCTGCCGCAGGCCCACCGACCGGTAGAGCGACAGCGGCGCGGTCGGGTTGGTGAGGTCCACCCCGAGGCCGGCCGCCTGCCGGCCCTTCTCGGCGTAGCGGGCGAAGGCACGACGCAGCAGCGCGGCGCCCACCCCCCGCCGGCGGTACGCGGGCAGCACCGACAGGCTCCGCACGAAGCCCTCCTGCTGGTCGAGCGCCTGGTCCGAGGACTGCAACGCACCGGCTGGTACCCCGTCCACCTCGGCGACGAACCACTCGTCCCAGGCGGTCACGTCACCGATCCGGGCCCGCCACCGCTCGTACGACAGCGGCTCGTGGTCCGGGGTGTCGCCGAAGGCGATGTCGTGGATCCGGTGGAACTCCCGCAGCTCGGCCTCGTCGTCCGGGCGGACCGGTCGCACCGTCACGCCGGGCGGCGAGGGCGGCTCGGCGGGCAGGTCGGCCAGCGGACGGCTCATCCGGACGTACCGCTTGGCCAGGGTGAACCCGGCCGTGCGCAGGTCCCGTTCCCAGTCGCGTTCCGGCTCGAAGACCGCGCACCGGACGGTGAGCGCGGGCAGCCCCCGCTCGGCCGCCCGCTCGGCGACCCGGTCCAGTTGCCGGGCCAGCAGCGGAGCCCGCACCGCGGCGGCCCGCTCCGGGTCGACGTAGACCTCCACGAACTCCCGGCCGACCCCGGTCGGGTTGTCCAGGGTCGCCCAGGCGACCACGGCGTCGTCCGGGTCCACCGCCAGCCAGGAGTCCCGCGCGGGGTCGAAGAAGGGGGCGCCCAGCGACTCGGCGACGTCCTCGGCGTCGAAGTCGGGATGGCCGATGGCGAAGGTGTCGGCGGCGTGCACCACCGCGAGGATCGCCGGAACGTCGTCGAGGGTGGGCCGGCGCGTGGTCCAGCCAGCGGGAAGGGTCACGGCAGGTGATCCTGACAGCCGACCGCCGCCGGCGCCGCCCATTTTTGGACAGCCCGTCGTCACCGGCCGAGGGGCAGCGTGGGGGCGAGGTCGGCCCGGGTCCGGTGCAACAGCTCCACCAGCTCGGCGCCGTCGGCGGCGCCGAGCACCGCGAACGCCGGCGCGGCCAGCCGGTTGGTCACCGCCTCCGCCCAGAGCCGCCGACGCACCAGCGGCCCGACCGGCGGGTACGGCGGCGGCCAGCCACAGGCCACCGCGCCGGCCTCCCCCTCGGGCCCGGCCAGCACGGCCTCCAGCGGGGTCATTCCGGCGGCGCGCACCGCCAGCAGGTAGGCGCCGGTGAAGTGTTCGCGGAGCAGTCGCAGCCCCGCGGCGCTCCGTGCGCCGGCGGAGAGATCCGGCAGCGGCATGGCCCGCCAGGCGGCGAAGAGCGGCATGCCACTGGCGTCCGCCGCCGTCACCGCGCGCTCGACCAGCCCGGCCAGGCGCTCGGTGCCGGGCAGCGCGCCCAGGTGCTGCGTCCCCCACCGGCAACACTCGGCGAGGCTCGCGGCGGCCACCTCGGCCGGCCGGAGGACCCGGGCCGCGGCGTCCCAACCGTCCGCGACCGCGTCCGGGGCGATGAAGCCGAGGGCGGCGGCGGCCGTCTCGGCCCGTACGTCGCCGAGCGCGCCGGCCCTGCCGCTGATGTAGAAGGCCCAGCCGGAGATGCCGAGCAGCCGAGCCCGGCGCAGCGTGGTCGGGCATCGACTGAACCCGTCGCCCAGGTCGAGCACGACCGGCTTGCTGGCGGCGGCGACCTGCTCCGGCGTCATCCGAACGCCACCCCCGGGCGCACCGGCCCACCAGCCACGGCGCCTTCCCGATCCGGGACTGCCAGCCCGCGACGGCCCGCCCGCTCGTCGTCGTCCATCGATGGTCAGTCTGCCGGGCCACCGCCGGAGTCCGCAGTCCCCTCTTCGGCCGCCAGCGCCTCGACCGCCGCCTCGACCTCGCCCGCGCGCCGCCGGGCCACGGTGACCGCCCGCTCGGCCGCGCGCCGGGCCAGCTTGGCCCGGCTGAGATCCTGCTCCGCGACCGCCCGCCGCCGCTCCAACTCGGCCAGCTCGGTCTCGATCCGATCGAGTACGGCGGCGCCGTCGCGCTCATGGTCGGTCGCCTCGGTCAACTCGGCTTCGGCACGCTCCTGGTCGGTGCGGGCCCTGGCCAGTTCCCGGTCCAGTGCCCGGCGCTGCCGGTCCCGCTCGGCGCGGGCCGCCCGCTGCGCCGCCCGCTCGGCCCGCTCTGCGGCCCGGTCGGTACGGGGGGCCGCCTCCTCGGGGCGGGCCCGCTGGGCACCGGGGCGGCGGACCGGGCGTTCCACGGCCGGCCCCTCGTCGTCGCCGGTGACCAGCCGCAACTGCGGGCGGGGCACCTCGCCGAAGCCGGCGTAGCTGGCCGCTCGGATCAGGCGTCCGGCCCGGACCTGCTCGGCGACCTCGGTGTCGGAGAGCGCCGCGTTCAGGGTCGCCTCCACCTCGGCCAGCGGCAGCTTGCTGGCCGGCGGGGCGTCCGGCTCCGCTGCGGCGAGCTTGCGGACCTCGGCGACCAGGGCGGCCACCACCGCCCGACGCTGCGCGGACAGCTCCCGGAGCCGAGGCCCGCGCAACTCCCGCTGGGCGGCACGCAGCGCGTCGGCGAGCTGGACGAGGTCGGCGACCAGCTCGGGGCGGTGGATGGCGAGCAGGTTGACCAGCCAGGCGGCCACCGTGGGGCGGCGCAGTCGGGCCAACTGCCGGGCGGTGGTCGGGTCGCCGGCGCGGCGGGCCTCGGACACGGCGGCGTCCCGGGCGGCCACGAACCGCTCCGGTGGGGTGCGGTAGAGCTGCTCCACCAGCTCCGGGGAGGGGCCGGGCATGGCCTCAGACGTCCACCCGGCTACCGGGCTCCAGACGCTGGTACTCGGTGCCGGACAGCGCGGCGTACTGCCGGTCGAGCACGCCCAGCCCGTTTGCGTTGAGCAGCCCGTCATGCAGCGCGTACGCACGCCGCGGGGCGACCGCCCGGATGAAGTCGACCACCTCGGAGAACTTCGACCAGGGGGCGTGGATCGGCGCGAAGAGCGTGTCGACCGGGGTTTCGTCCGGCACCACCAGGGCGTCCCCGGGGTGGTAGACCACGTCGTTGATCAGGAAACCGAGGTTGTCCACCACCGGGATGTCCGGGTGGATCACCGCGTGCCGCCCGCCGTACGCGCGGATGGCGACCCCGGCGGCGGTGAACGACTCGCCGGCCGCGACCGGGTGCAACGCCTCGGCCGCGTCGCCGAGGGTGCCGGCGAGCGAGGCGGGCCCGTGGATCGTGAGCGGTCCCCGGTCGAGCTGGAGACACACCGCCGCCACATCGAGGTGGTCGGCATGTTCATGGGTGACCAGCACCGCGTCCGCACCTTCCAGCGCTGCGGGATCGCTGAACACCCCGGGGTCGACGACGAGCACTCCCCCGTCGTGTTCCACCCGGAGGCAGGAGTGGGCGTACTTGGTGAGCCGCATCGTGACTCCTCGATTATCGAATCGTGACGTCCTCAGCGCAGTCTGCCGGAACCAGCCGACGAGCGCGCCGCGTCCGAGGTATCGCCACACCGGCTGACGACAGAAGGAGCGGGGATGGACGAACGGGCGGGACGACGCCACGGCACACTGCTGGCGGTAACGGCACTGGCGGCGGCACTGGTGTTGACGGGGTGCGGTGCCGGCGACAGCGGGGCACGGGACACGGCCGGCTCGGCGGCCGACGCGCCGGCCGCGAACGGCGGCGCGGACAAGGACAGCGCCGCGGGCGCACCGGAGGCGGCCGGGGCTGGCGGGCCCGGGGCGGCCGGGGCCGGCGCACCGGACCTGCGGATCGACCAGCGGGCGATCATCTACACCGGAGCGATGCGGGTCCAGGTGAACGATGTGGACGCGGCCGCCCGCGAGGTCACTGCCGTGGTCACCCGGGCCGGTGGCTTCATCGGTGGCGACCAGCGACACAGCGCCGAGGCCGACGCGGTGGCGGAGTTGCAGTTGCGGGTGCCGGCGCCGAAGTTTTCCGGCGTGGTGGACGAGATCGCCAAGCTCGGGCGGCAGCAGAGCCGGGAGATCAGCACCCAGGACGTCACCGAGGAGACGGTCGACCTGGACGCGCGGATCATCAGTCAGCGGGCCCGGGTGGACAGCGCCCGCCGGCTGCTCGCCCGCGCCACCTCGATCACCGACCTGGTGTCGCTGGAGAACGAGCTTGGTCGCCGGGAGGCGGACCTGGCCTCACTGGAGGCCAAGAAGCGGCGGTTGGCCGACCTGACCGCCCTCTCCACGATCACCGTGTCACTGGCCGGCCCGGCGGCGAAGACCACCGAAGAGAAGACCGAAACCGGCTTCCTGGTCGGGCTGAAGGGCGGCTGGAAGGCGTTCGTCGCCTCGCTGACCGTCCTGCTCACCGTGCTGGGCGCGCTGCTGCCCTGGCTGGTGGCGCTCGGCGTACCGCTGGCGGTGCTGCTGCTGGTGCTGCGCCGGCGGCGGAAGGATCCGGCCCTGGTGGCACCGGTCAGCGCGCCGCCGCCAGTGCCCGCAGCGCGGTCTGCACCATGACGCGTACGCCGGCCGGGATGGCCCGCTCGTCCACGTCGAAGGACGCGCGGTGCAGGTCGACGTTGGGGCCGGAACGGCCCACGCCGAGGCGGGCGAGGGCGCCGGGGACGTACTCCAGATACCAGGAGAAGTCCTCGCCGCCCATGCTCTGCGGCGTCTCGGCGATCCCTTGCGGGCCGAGCGCGGCGGCGGTGGCTGCCGTCAGCACCTGGATGGCCCGGGAGTCGTTGCTCACCGGCGGCCGGCCGCGCAGGTACTCCAGGTCGACCGTGGCGCCGGTCGGAGCGATCACGTCGCGGACCACCTGAGCCACGATCTTGGGAGCCTGCTCCCAGGTGTCGCGGTCCATCACCCGCAGCGTGCCCGAGGCGCACGCCTCGGAGGGGATGACGTTGTAGCGGGTGCCGGCCGAGGCGTGGCCGAAGACCAGCAGCAGCCCGCTGTTGGCCGGCACCCGGCGGCTGACCAGGGCGGGCACCTCGGTGATCAGCCGGCCGAGCGCGTCGACCAGGTCGACCGTCAGGTGCGGGCGGGCGGTGTGCCCGCCCGGGCCGGAGAGCCGGACGGTGACGTTGTCGGCGGCCGCGGTGATCGGGCCGACCCTCAGGCCGACCTGACCCACCGGCAGGTTCGGGTCGCAGTGCAGCGCGAAGATCTGCACCACGTCGTCCAGGCCGCCGGCCTCGATGACCTCGAGCGAGCCGCAGGGCAGGATCTCCTCGGCGGGCTGGAAGATGAGCCGGACCCGGCCGTCCAGCTCACCGAGGTCGGCGAGCTGGGCCAGCAGCATGCCGACGCCGAGCAGGATCGAGGTGTGCACGTCGTGGCCGCAGGCGTGGCAGACGCCCTCCACGGTGGACCGGTAGGGGACGTCCTTGGGATCGTGCAGCGGAAGGGCGTCGATGTCGGCGCGCAGCGCGATGACCGGGCCGTCCGGGCGGCCGTCGACGTCGCAGATCACGCCGTTGCCCTTGGGCAGCAGTCGTGGGTGCAGCCCGGCCAGTGAGAGCTCCCGGGCGATCAGGGCGGCCGTCTCGAACTCGGTGCCGGAAAGCTCTGGGTGCGAGTGGAGGTGACGGCGCGTAGCGATCAGCCCTGGTACGCGGAGCGCGAGGAGGTGGTCCAGATCGCGGGGCAGAGGGATGGACCCGGGCGGCGTTTCCGGCCAGGACGACGCCAGCTGGCTGCCCGTGGGCAGCGTCAACGCACTCGTCACGTCGAATTCTCGATCACTAGAGATGGATGGATCATCGGGGACAGCAGACAGCCTAGACCTCCGGCGGTGACGCTGCGCAACCTCGTTACGGTAATGATCAGACCGCGCAGCGTCACGTATGCCCTGCTGAGGGCGCTCGGAGATGTGTGGGACAGCAGGTAGATCACGGTCGAACGCCGTCATCCGCCCCTCACCTCCTACAACGCGTAACCGATCTCGGCGGTCACGAATCTCGGCGCCACTCGTAGGCCCCCGTTGCGAATTGTCGCATTAGTCCGGCTGATGAACGGACACTCCGACAATTAGCCGACCACGCTCCGCAACGAGCCGGATAAAGACGCTCACACGCACCCGTCCGTCGTGACCGCACACCGTGTGCGTCCGCGTTCACCCGGTCGGGTTACCCCTAAACCTGGTGGACACACCCCGGACGCCGTCGGGGGCCACGCCGCCCCCGGCCCAGCCGGGGGATCCGCTTCCGACTGTAGCTCCGCCGACGCCCAGCAAACCCGCCTTGACCTGGCAAAACAGCCGATCGTCCGATCAGAACCGGTCGGTGGGCCGGTACAGCCCCCACGCCTCGCGCAGCGTCCCGCAGACCTCACCGACCGTGGCCCGGGCCCGCAGCGCCTCCTTCATCGGGTACAGCACGTTCTCCGTCCCGTCGGCAGCGGCCCGGAGCCCGGCGAGGGCCCGCGCCACCGCGTCGGCGTCCCGTTCGGCGCGCAGCCGGGCCAGCCGCTCGGCCTGAGCCGCCTCGATCGTCGGGTCGACCCGCAACGGCTCGTACGGCTCCTCCTCGTCCACCGCGAACCGGTTGAGCCCCACCACCACCCGCTCGCCCGAGTCGATCTCCTGGGCGATCCGGTACGCGGACTGCTCGATCTCCCGCTTCTGGAACCCGGCCTCGATCGCGTCGACCGCCGAGCCGTGGTCGGCCACCCGCTCCATCAGCTCGACGGCGGCGGCCTCGATCTCGGCGGTCATCGCCTCCACCACGTACGAGCCGGCGAACGGGTCGACGGTGGCGGTCAGGTCCGTCTCGTACGCCAGCACCTGCTGGGTACGCAGCGCGAGCCGGGCCGCCTTCTCGGTGGGCAGCGCGATCGCCTCGTCGAAGCTGTTGGTGTGCAGCGACTGGGTGCCACCGAGCACCGCGCCCAACCCCTGCACCGCCACCCGGACCAGGTTCACCTCCGGCTGCTGGGCGGTGAGCTGCACGCCCGCGGTCTGGGTGTGGAAGCGCAACATCATGGACTTCGGATCCTTGGCGCCGAAGTCGTCGCGCATCAGCCGGGCCCAGATCCGCCGGGCGGCGCGGAACTTCGCCACCTCCTCCAGCAGCGTGGTGCGGGCCACGAAGAAGAACGACAGCCGGGGGGCGAAGTCGTCCACGGCCAGCCCCGCCGCCAGCGCGGCCCGGACGTACTCCACGCCGTTGGCGAGGGTGAACGCGATCTCCTGCGCGGGCGTCGCTCCGGCCTCCGCCATGTGGTAGCCGGAGATGGAGATGGTGTTCCACTTCGGCACCTCCTTGCGGCAGTACGCGAACGTGTCGGCCACCAGGCGCAGCGACGGCTTCGGCGGGAAGATGTACGTCCCCCGGGCGATGTACTCCTTGAGGATGTCGTTCTGGATGGTGCCGTTGAGCGCCGAGCCGGGGACGCCGTTCTCCTCGGCGACGAGCTGGTAGAGCAGCAGCAGCACCGACCCGGGCGCGTTGATGGTCATCGAGGTGGAGACCTTGTCCAGCGGGATGTCGGCGAAGAGCAGCCGCATGTCGTCGATGGAGTCGATGGCGACGCCCACCTTGCCGACCTCGCCGTGCGCGATCGGCTCGTCCGAGTCGTAGCCCATCTGGGTGGGCAGGTCGAAGGCGACCGAGAGGCCCATCGTGCCGGCACGCAACAGCTGGTGGTACCGCGCGTTGGACTCGGTGGCGGTGCCGAAGCCGGCGTACTGGCGCATGGTCCACGGGCGGGAGGTGTACATCGTGGGGTAGACCCCCCGGGTGTACGGGAACTCGCCCGGGCCGCCCAGGCGGGTGTCCAGGTCCTCCGGAAGGTCGGCCGCCGAGTAGACGTCCTTGATCGGGAAACCGGACTCGCTTGACCGCCGTTCGCTCATCCCCGGATGGTAGGACCCGTGGGCGCGCCGTCGGGTGAGGGATACCGCACAGTGCGTCCCGACAGCTCAACAGGAGGTGAACGGTTGGCCACGTTCTGTCGAGTTGGATAAACGTCCGTCGCGTCGGCTTTCGCATCGGGCGTCGGAACCAGCAAGATAGGGGGGTTGTGTCCCAGCCCCCCTCGATTTCCCCCGGTGGCTTTTCTGTGACTCAGATCCCGACGTGGAGCGGCGGACCGGTTAGTTCCGCCAACGGACGAGCGGCGCCCGGCACCACCATCGGTGGCCGGTACTCGCTGCGGTCCTCGGTGGGCAACGGCGGCATGGGTACGGTGTGGCGCGCCACAGACACCCTGCTGCGCCGGGACGTGGCGGTGAAGGAGGTCGTCCTGCCCCCGGGGCTGGCCCCCAGCGACCGCGACGCCATGTACGAACGCACCCTGCGCGAGGCCCGCGCCGCGGCTGCCATCCAGCACCCCGCGGTGGTCCAGGTGTACGACGTGGTCACCGAGGCCGGCCGGCCGTGGATCGTCATGGAGCTGCTGGACGCCCGCAGCCTCGCCGACATGGTGATCGAGGACGGGCCGGTCGCGCAGCGCGCGGTTGCCAAGATCGGCATCGCGCTGCTCGGCGCGTTGGAGGTCGCACACGCGATCGGCGTGCTGCACCGCGACGTCAAACCGGCCAACGTGCTGATCTGCACCGACGGGCGCTGCGTGCTGACCGACTTCGGGGTCGCCCGGATGCCCACCGACGTGCAGCTCACCACCCCCGGCATGGTGCTCGGCTCGCCGCACTTCATCTCGCCTGAGCGGGCCATGGGCCAGGAGTTCGGGCCGCCGAGCGACCTCTTCTCGCTGGGCGTGACGCTCTACACGGCGGTCGAGGGGCGGCCCCCGTTCGACAAGGGCGACCCGATCGAAACCATGCACGCCGTCGTCGAGGACCCGCCCGCCCCGCCGCAGCGCAGCGGTCCGCTGACCCGGGTGCTGATGGGCCTGTTGGAGAAGGACCCGGCCCGCCGGCTGGACGTGCACACCTCCCGGTCCATGCTGCGCGAGCTGCTCGCCGGCCCGCTGGGCAGCACCGCCACCGCCGTGCACTCGGTCACCGACCCGTACGCCGTGGTGCCGGTGCAGCAGCGACCGGCGCCCCTCGCCCTGCCGGCCCAGCCGGAGCCGAAGCCGGACAACCAGATCGGCGGCCGGGCGATGCTGGCCCCGGGCGAGTCGTTGACCGACCGGCTGGCCGCGCTGCGCCGGGGCGAACGCCCGCAGCCGGCCGGCGCGGCCGGCGCCACCGGGCTCGACGAAACCAGCGCCGACGCGCTGGCCGGCCCGCTGCACACGCCCACCGGCGCCATGCCGGTTCCCGGCCGACCCACTACCGGGCGCACCTACGGCGGCAACGCGGACGCCACCCAGCGGGTGGACGCCGGCGGGCACCCGGACGCCACCCAGCGGGTCAGTTACGGCAGCCGGTCCGACGCCACCCAGCAGGTCGCCTACGGCGGCGCGCCGGAGGCCACCCAGCGCATCGGCGGCACCTACGGCGGTGGAAACCAGTGGTCGGTGCCCGGCACCGGGCAGCCCTGGGCCACGCCGCCTGCCCCGTCGGGCGGCGGCGCCCTCGGCAAGGTCCGTGCCACCGGTGGTCAACTGGTCAGCACCGTGAAGGGCTGGCCGCGCAAGGTGCAGTTGGCCGCGGCCGGTGGGCTGGTCGTGGTGCTGCTGCTCGGCATCGTGGCGCTGTCCAGCGGCGGCGACGAACCCCCGCCGGTCACCCCCCAGGCCCAGCCCACCGCGTCCGCCCCGGCTGATCCGGGGGTGGAGATGCAGGAGCACTCCGCCCGGGGCGTCCAGGTGCTGGTGCCGAAGGGCTGGAAGAAGTCCACCGGCGGCAGCTACACCGACTACATCGACCCGGAGGACGACGGTCGCAAGATCCGGATCCTCACCGAGAAGTGGACCGGGACGCCCACCCGCTGGGCGGAGAGCGCACAGAACTTCCTCCGCACCAAGAGCACGTCCTGCAAGAAGCCGTACGAGCAGGTCGCCATCAGCGAGCGGGAGTCGGCGGGCAGCCCCGGCGTCGAATTCGAGTACACCTGTGGCGAGGGTGGCGACATGCGCCACGGGGTGTGGCACGCGGTGGTCAACGACGGCAAGGCCTACTCGTTCTACCTGTCCTCCAGCGACACCCGGTACGGCGAGAGCAAGCCGATCTTCGACGAGATGGTCCGGACGTTCCAGCTCACCGGCGACGGCTGAGCCGGAGGGAACCGACAGCGGTGATCCGCCGCCGTGCTATCAAGGGGCATGGCGGCGGACACCACTGACATCGACGACATTCGCGAGCAAGCCCGGCGCTGGCTCGCCGACGACCCGGACCCGGCCAGCCGGGATGAGCTGACGGCAGTGCTCGACCGGCTGCCGGCGAGCGCCCCGGAGTTGGCCGACCGGTTCGCCGGGCCGCTGACCTTCGGCACCGCGGGCCTCCGCGGCCCGCTGCGCGCCGGCCCCAATGGAATGAACCTCGCCGTGGTCACCCAGGCCGCCGCTGGCCTGGTCGGCTGGCTCGCCGCCCAGGGCGGCACCGGCCCACTGGTGATCGGGTACGACGCCCGGCACGGCTCCCGCGAGTTCGCCGAGCGGACGGCCCAGGTGGCCACCGGTGCCGGCCGGCCGGCGCTGCTGCTGCCCCGCCCGCTACCCACCCCGGTGCTGGCGTACGTGGTGCGCCAGCTCGGCGCGGTCGCTGGCGTGATGGTCACGGCCAGCCACAACCCACCGCAGGACAACGGCTACAAGGTCTACCTCGGCGCCGAGCTGGGCGGGGAACTGGGCGCGGGAGCGCAGATCGTGCCGCCCGCCGACGCCGGCATCGAGGCCGCCATCCGCGCGGTCGGCCCGCTGACCCAGGTGCCGCTGGGCCAACCCGGTCAGGTGCTCGGCGACGACGTGGTCGCCTCGTACGTCGAGCGGGCCACCGCGGTGATCGCGCCGGACGGGTCACGGGACCTGACGGTGGCGTACACCCCGCTGCACGGGGTGGGCGCCGCGGTGCTCACCGCCGCCTTCGCCCGCGCCGGCTTCCCGGTGCCCGGTGTGGTGCCCGATCAGGCCGAACCGGACCCGGAGTTTCCCACCGTGTCATTCCCCAACCCGGAGGAGCCGGGAGCGGTGGACCGGCTGATCGCGTTGGCCGACTCCACCGGTGCCGACCTCGCCATCGCCAATGACCCCGACGCGGACCGCTGCGCGGTGGTGGTCCGCGACGGCACGAGCGACGGCGGGCAGGGCTGGCGGATGCTGCGCGGCGACGAGGTGGGCGTACTGCTCGCCGACCACCTGATGCGCCGCGGGGTGACCGGGCTCTACGCCACCACCATCGTCTCGTCGTCACTGCTCCGGGCGATGTGCGCGGCCCGGGGGCTGCCCTACGACGAGACGCTGACCGGCTTCAAGTGGATCGTCCGGGCCGGCGGCGGGAGCGCGCCGCTGGTCTACGGCTACGAGGAGGCGCTCGGCTACTGCGTCGCCCCGGAGCACGTACGCGACAAGGACGGCATCACCGCCGCGCTGACCGTGGCCGAACTGGCCGCCGGCCTCAAGGCGCAGGGTCGTACGCTGACCGACCGGCTGGACGAGCTGGCCGCCGAGTTCGGCGTGCACCACACCGACCAGCTCTCCGTCCGGGTGGACGACCTGCGGGAGATCGCCCGAGCGATGGCCCGGATCCGCGCGGCCACCCCGACCACGCTGCTGGGCCACCCGGTCGACAGCACCCAGGACCTGCTGCCGGAGGCGGACGTGGTGATCCTGCGCACCGGGGCAGCCCGGGTGGTGATCCGGCCGTCCGGCACCGAGCCGAAGCTCAAGGCGTACCTCGAGGTGGTCGAGCCGGTCACGGACGGTGACGTCGCGGCGGCCCGGACCCGCGCGCAGGCCGCGATCGCGCAGCTCCGCACCGAGATCGCCGCCGCCCTCGGCCTCTAGTGCGAGGAAGGGCCCCTTGCCGACGCCTGGTGCGTGGGCAAGGGGTCCTTTCGTGTCGGGGTCAGGCGCGCTTGCCGAGGGCCTGGTCGACGGCCTTCGCCAAGGCGGCGACGACCAGGCCGACCGAGGGGCGGACCACCGAGTCGTCGGTGCTCACCTCGCCGGAGAAACCGGCGCCGGTGGCGATCTCCGCCAGCCGGCGGCGGGCGTCCGCGGCGGCCTCGCCGGTCACCCCGAGCGCCGATTCCATCCGGAGCACCACGACCAGGGTGGCCAGCGCGGCGGTCCGCTCGTCCGGTGCGGCCACGCCGGTCAGCGCCTCGGCCAGCCGCAGCCGGGTTTCCGCCTCGACGGACGTGTCCACCACCGGGTAGCGGTGCACGTGGATGAAGCCCAGCTCGGTCTCGTCGATGTCCCGGACCACGCCCTGCCGGCACAGGTCACCGAGGATCCGGTCGCGCAGGCCGTGCCGCAGGCGCTGCACCCACGAGGCCGGGGTGTGCGGGGTGTCGGCGGCGATCCGGCCGAGCACCTCGTCGGTGACCGGCTCGCCGGTGGGCGTCGGGTCGACCACGGTCAGGGACCCGTCGGCGTACGCGATCCGGCCGGCCAGGGCCAGCTCGACCAGGACCGCGGCGGCCATGCCCAGGTCCAGGCTGATCCGCGGCATGGTCGCCTTGCCGGTCGTGTCGTCGTAGGCGAGGAGCAGCAACTCCTCGGCGAGCGCAACACCAGTCATGGCCGGAGACGGTAGCGGGTCCGCGCACCACCGCGCGCGAACCCGCCGGACCCGGCACCGACCGGGGTAACGCGTCAGAAGCGGGGCATGCCGCCGAACTGGCGGTCGCCAGCGTCACCGAGCCCGGGGACGATGAACTTCCGGTCGTTGAGCCCCTCGTCGATCGAGGCGGTGACCAGCCGCAACGGCAGGCCGGAGCGTTCCAGCCGCTCGATGCCGACCGGCGCGGCCAGCACGCAGAGCACGGTGATGTCGGTGCAGCCCCGATCGGCCAGCAGCCGGCAGCAGTGCTCCAGCGAGCCACCGGTGGCCAGCATCGGGTCGAGCACCAGCACCGGCAGCCCGGACAGCTCCCGGGGCAGCGACTCCATGTACGCGCGCGGCTCGTAGGTCTCCTCGTCGCGGGCCAGGCCCACGAAGCCCATCGAGGACTCGGGCAGCAGGCCGAGCGCGGCGTCCGCCATGCCCAGGCCGGCCCGCAGCACCGGCACCAGCAGCGGCGGGTTGGCCAGCCTGGTGCCCACGGTGGCGGTGACCGGCGTCTGCACCGGGTACCGCTCGACGGGGAAGGAGCGCGCCGCCTCGTACACCAGCATGGTGGTCAGTTCGTGCAGCGCGGCCCGGAACGTCGAGGAATCGGTGCGCGAGTCCCGCATGGCGGTCAGCCGAGACTGGGCCAGCGGGTGGTCAATGACGTGTACGTCCACGATCGCTCAACCTACCGGTCCGTCCGGCGTGGCGGTGCGGCTGCGGCCGGACCAGCGACGCCGCTCACGCCGGCGCGTCACCGGGCGGGCGTGAGCAAGATCACTCAGTGGTCCCGTGCGTAGACTTCTCGGCATGACGGCGACAACGACGTCGGCCCGGTCGGAGCTCTCCGAGCTGGGACGATCCGAGACCGCTCTGCGGACCTTCCTGCACGGCCTGCCCGGCGTGGACCAGGTCGGCGCGGAGCAGCGGGCGGCACAGCTCGGCACCCGCTCCATCAAGACCACCGCGAAGGCCCAGGCGATCGACCTGGCCATCCGGATGGTCGACCTGACCACCCTGGAGGGGGCGGACACCCCCGGCAAGGTGCGCGCGCTGGCCGCGAAGGCGCTGCGCCCGGACCCGGCCGACCCGTCCTGCCCACACGTCGGCGCCGTCTGCGTCTACCCGGCGATGGTCCCGTACGTCGCCGAGGTGCTGCGCGGCAGCGGAGTGCACCTGGCCAGCGTGGCGACCGCCTTCCCATCGGGCCAGGCGCCGCTGGAGATCAAGCTCGCCGACACCCGGGCCGCCGTCAAGGCCGGTGCCGACGAGATCGACATGGTCATCAACCGGGGCGCGTTCCTGGCCGGGCGGTACAAGGAGGTCTACGACGAGATCGTGGCCACCAAGGAAGCCTGCGGGGACGCCCACCTCAAGGTGATCCTGGAGACCGGCGAGCTGGCCACCTACGACAACGTGCGTCGGGCCTCCTGGCTGGCCATGCTGGCCGGCGGCGACTTCATCAAGACCTCCACCGGGAAGGTCCCGGTCGCCGCGACGCTGCCGGTGACCCTGGTGATGGTGGAGGCGGTCCGCGACTTCCGGGCCGCCACCGGGCGGCAGGTCGGCGTGAAGCCGGCCGGCGGCATCAAGAACACCAAGGACGCGATCAAGTACCTGGTGATGGTCAACGAGACCGTCGGCCCAGACTGGCTCGACCCGGACTGGTTCCGCTTCGGCGCGTCCAGCCTGCTCAACGACCTGCTGATGCAACGCACCAAGCTGACGACCGGCGCCTACTCCGGTCCCGACTACTTCACCCTGGACTGATAGCCGATGTTCGAATACGCACCCGCCCCCGAGTCCCGCTCGGTGGTGGACCTCAAGCCCTCGTACGGGCTGTTCATCGACGGTGAGTTCGTCGACCCGACCGACGGCGGCAGCTTCAAGTCGATCAACCCCGCGTCCGAGGAGGTGCTGGCCGAGGTATCCGAGGCCGGCACGCAGGACGTGGAGCGCGCGGTACGCGCCGCCCGCAAGGCGTACGAGAAGGTCTGGGGTCCGATGCCGGGCCGGGACCGGGCCAAGTACCTGTTCCGGATCGCCCGGATCATCCAGGAGCGCTCCCGCGAGCTGGCCGTGCTGGAGTCGCTGGACAACGGCAAGCCGATCAGGGAGTCCCGCGACGTCGACCTGCCGCTGGTCGCCGCGCACTTCTTCTACTACGCCGGCTGGGCCGACAAGCTGGAGCACGCCGGCTTCGGGTCGAACCCGCAGCCGGTCGGTGTCGCCGCGCAGGTCATCCCGTGGAACTTCCCGCTGCTCATGCTGGCCTGGAAGATCGCCCCTGCCCTCGCGGCGGGCAACACGGTGGTGCTGAAGCCGGCGGAGACCACCCCGCTGACCGCGCTGCTCTTCGCCGAGATCTGCCAGCAGGCCGAGCTGCCGGCCGGCGTCGTCAACATCATCACCGGCGCCGGTGACACCGGCCGGACGCTGGTCGAGCACCCCGGCGTGGACAAGGTCGCCTTCACCGGCTCCACCGACGTCGGCCGGGCCATCGCCCGGTCCGTCGCCGGCACCCGCAAGAAGCTCACCCTGGAGCTGGGCGGCAAGGCCGCCAACATCGTCTTCGACGACGCACCGATCGACCAGGCCGTCGAGGGGATCGTCAACGGCATCTTCTTCAACCAGGGGCACGTCTGCTGCGCCGGCTCCCGGCTGCTGGTCCAGGAGAACGTCGCCGACCGGGTGCTCGAGTCGCTGAAGCGGCGGATGGCCCAGCTGCGGGTGGGCGACCCGCTGGACAAGAACACCGACGTCGGTGCGATCAACTCCGCCGCCCAGCTGGAGCGGATCCGCGAGCTGTCCGACGCCGGCTCGGCCGAGGGCG
Source organism: Micromonospora sp. NBC_00858 (assembly GCF_045207365.1). Classification (NCBI taxonomy): domain Bacteria; kingdom Bacillati; phylum Actinomycetota; class Actinomycetes; order Micromonosporales; family Micromonosporaceae; genus Micromonospora; species Micromonospora sp. NBC_00858. Next base: position 5,482,116 of record NZ_CP108828.1, read on the forward strand.
CCGAGCGGTGGTCGCCGCCGTGCGAGCTGCCCGACCGGGGCTTCTGGTTCGCGCCGACCATCTTCACCGGGGTCACCCAGGCGCACCGGATCGCCCGCGAGGAGATCTTCGGCCCGGTGCTGTCGGTGCTCACCTTCCGCACCCCGGCCGAGGCCGTGGAGAAGGCCAACAACACGCCGTACGGGCTGTCGGCGGGGATCTGGACCGACAAGGGTTCCCGGATCCTCTGGATGGCCGACCGGCTGCGCGCCGGCGTCGTCTGGGCCAACACGTTCAACAAGTTCGACCCCACCTCGCCGTTCGGCGGGTACAAGGAGTCGGGCTACGGTCGCGAGGGCGGCCGGCACGGGCTGGAGGGCTACCTCAATGTCTGAGCGGGTCGCGGTACGCAAGACGTACAAGCTCTTCATCGGCGGGAAGTTCCCGCGCAGCGAGTCGGGACGGTCGTATCTCGTGCAGTCCTCGAATGTGTCACTGGCCTCCCGCAAGGACGCCCGGGACGCGGTGGTCGCCGCCCGCGCCGCCGTGAAGGGCTGGGCCGGGGCGACCGCGTACAACCGGGGTCAGATCCTCTACCGGGCCGCCGAGATGCTGGAGGGTCGCCGCGAGCAGTTCGTGGCCCTCGGCGTGCCGGGCGACGAGGTGGATGCCGCGGTGGACCGCTGGGTCTGGTACGCCGGCTGGTCCGACAAGCTCCCCCAGGTGTACGGCGGCGCCAACCCGGTCGCCGGGCCGTACTTCAACCTGTCTTCGCCCGAGCCGACCGGCGTGGTCGCCGTCGTCGCCCCGGAGCGCCCGGCGCTGCTCGGCCTGGTCAGCGTGATCGCACCGGCGATCGTCACCGGTAACACGGTGGTGGTGGCGGCGTCCCCGACCGAGCCGCTGGCGGCGGTGACGCTGGCCGAGGTGCTGGCCACCTCCGACCTGCCCGGCGGGGTGGTCAACATCCTCACCGGCAGGATCACGGAGACCGCGCCGACGCTGGCCGCCCACATGGACGTCAACGCGATCGACCTGACCGGGGTGACCGACGCCGAGCTGGCGGCCGAGCTGGAGGTCAGGGCGGCGGAGAACCTCAAGCGGGTGCTCCGGCCGGCCCCGGCCGACCACGACTGGTCCGTCGACCCCGGCCTGGCCCGAATGACGAACCTGCTGGAGACGAAGACCGTCTGGCACCCCAAGGGGGTGTGATCGGTCGGTCCCGGCCGTGGGGTTTCGGGGGGGGGAGCCCGCCCGCTCCGGGCGGTCAGGCTTGATCCCTCCGCAGGCGGGCTCCCCCCGAAACCCTGACCTGGGCCGGGCCCGCCCGGGTATTCGATCTTGCTGGCCGGTGCCTCCTGTGGGAGTCACCGGCCAGCGGTGTATCCGGTCGACCGACCACGCCGGTGATCATGGGGTTGGCGAGAGGATCGATCTCGCCCGACCCAGCCAACCTGGTGATCGTCGGTGGCGGGGCGGGTGACCTCTCGGGGTGGCGGATCTACTACCGGGGGTAGGATTGCGGAGTGACTCGGTTGGGCGATCTTGAGCGTGCGGTGATGGACGTGCTGTGGGACGTGGTTCCCGGCACGTCGGACGGAGTGACCGTGCGCGAGGTGGCCGACGCGCTCGACGGCCGCGAGCTGGCGTACACCACGGTGATGACCGTGCTGGACCGGCTCGCCGGCAAGGGCATGGTGCAGCGGGAGCGGGAGGGCCGGGCCTGGCGGTACCGGCCGGCGGCCAGCCGCGAGGCGCACATCGCCCAGCTCATGCTCGACGCCCTCGACCTGGGCGGCAGCCGGGACGCCGCGCTGGTGCGCTTCGCCCGCTCGGTCACCGGCACCGAGGCCGAGGTGCTGCGCGCGGCCCTGGGGAGCGAGGCCGGGCTGACCCGGCCCGCGCCCACCGAAGGGGCCGAGCTGACCGACCGGGTGGACGGACCGGCGGGCCGGCGGGCAGCCGACGAGGCAGCGGAGCGGTAGGGCGCCATGGCGTACGCCGCGCACTTCGCCGCCACCATGCTGGCCTGCTATCTGACCGCGCAGGTACTGGCCCGGTCGACCTGGACGTGGCGTAGCCCTCGGGTGGCGATCATCTGCTGGCAGGCCGTCGGGTTGGCCCTGGGCCTCTCCGCGATGGGCCTGCCGATGGCGCTCGGAGTGAGCGGGTACGACCTGCCGACCGGCAGCGCACTGCTCGCCCTGACGACCGACCTCGCTCACGGCACCCTGCCGGTCGGGGAGACCGCCTTCCACCTGGCCGGTGTGGGCGTGGGCTTCGGCATCGGGGCGGTGCTGGTCACCACGACCGTGCGCAGCATCCACGGCACCGTACGCGCCCAGCGCCGCCACCGGGACCTGCTCACGCTGGTCGCCCGGGACGACCCGGCCGCGCCCGGCGCGCTGGTGCTGGACCATCCGAGCGCCGCGGCGTACTGCCTGCCGGGGGTGAAGCCGCAGGTGGTGGTCAGCGCCGGCACACTGACCCTGCTGGACCGGGCCGAACTGGCGGCGGTGCTCAGCCACGAGCGGGCGCACGCCCATGAGCGGCACGACCTGGTGCTGCTGCCGTTCACCGCGCTCTGCCGCGCGTTGCCGTGGTTCCGCTGGGTCCGTGACGCACACGAGCGGGTCGCCCTGCTGGTCGAGATGCGCGCCGACGACAAGGCACGCGAGCTGCACGCCGAGGCACCGCTGGCGGGCGCGCTGCGCCGGTTCGCCGCCGCCGGCCACCGGATCACCCCGGCCGGGGCGCTGGGCATGGGCGATCGGGACCTGGACGTACGCGTGCAGCGCCTGCTGGTCAGCGACCAACCGCCCCGGATCCTCGGCGCCGCGGCCCTCGCGGTCGCCAGCACGCTGGTCGCCCTCCCGATCAGCCTCTTCCTGAACTGACCCGCACCCGCGCCCGCGCCCACTGCACCGCACACCGCGCGACTTCGCGCCGCGCCGCCGTGCCCGTGCCTGCACCCATTCAAGATCGCGCTAGATCCAGGATGTAGTGGCCTCTCGGGTCCGTGAGGCCACTACATCCAGGTTCGAGCGCGATCTTCCCCGAACCCCAGAACTACTACGTCCTGTCGTAGACTGTCTTACGACAGGACGTAGTAGTTAATGTGTAGCCAAGCTACGTGTAGGGTGGCTATGACAAGGGAGCCAACGCTTACGGAGAGCCGGCCATGGACACGCTGCTCCTCGCTCGCCTGCAGTTCGCCACCACCACCTCGATCCACTTCCTGTTCGTGGTCGTCACGCTCGGGCTGGTCACCCTGCTGGTCGGGATGCAGACCGCCTGGGTGGTCACCGGCAACCCGACCTGGGAGCGGCTCACCCGGTTCTGGGGTCAGCTCTACGTGATCAACTACGTGCTCGGCATCGCCACCGGCATCGTCATGGAGTTCCAGTTCGGGCTGAACTGGAGCGGCCTGTCGCGCTACGTCGGCAACGTCTTCGGCGCACCGCTGGCCATCGAGACACTGGTGGCGTTCTTCCTGGAGTCCACGTTCCTCGGCATGTGGATCTTCGGCTGGCACCGGCTCCGCAAGGGCGTGCACCTCGCGCTGCTCTGGGGCGTGGCGCTCACCGCGTACGCCTCGGCGTTCTGGATCATGGTGGCCAACTCCTGGTTGCAGCATCCGGTCGGCTACGAGGTGCGCGACGGGATCGCCCACCTCACCGACTTCGGCGCGCTGCTCACCAACCCCAGCCTCGGCATGGCCTTCGGGCACGTGGTCTCGGCGGCGTTGCTGGTCGGCGGGATGCTGATGGCGGCCATCAGCGCCTGGCACCTGATCCGGCGCACCCCCGACTTCGCGCTCTTCCGCACCTCGCTGCGGATCGGCCTGGTCACCGCAGCGGTGGCGATCACCCTGGTGCAGGGCTTCGGCTTCGCCCAGTTCGGCCCGGTCGGCGCGGTGCAACCGACCAAGTTCGGCCAGGGCCCGGAGGCGCAGGCGCTGATCGCCGAGTGGACGGCCCGGTTCGGCCCCGGCGACTACACCCCACCGGTGCTGGCCAGCGTCGGGCTGGGCTTCATGATCCTGATCGGCTTCACCCTCGGCTGCGTCTGGTTCCTGCTCCCCCTGCTCTACCGGGACTGGATCATCCGACTGCGCTTCCCGCTCTGGCTGGTCCTGCTCGCCCTGCCGCTGCCGTTCGTCGCGGTGATCCTCGGCTGGATCTCCCGGGAGGTCGGCCGTCAACCCTGGGTGGCGTACGGGCTGCTCCCCACCGAGCAGGCGGTCTCCCCGGTCGGCGCACCGGTGATGCTCGCCTCGCTGATCGGCTTCAGCCTGCTGCTGGGCACCCTCGCCGTCACCAACTGGGTCCTGCTCGCCCGGCACGCGGCCCGCGGCGCGGGCGACCCGCCGCTCGGCCGCCCGCCGGCAGTGCCGCACGAGCCGTCCCAGCCCGAACCCGCCCTCGCCTGAGGAGATCTCCGTGGACCTCGCCTGGTACGCCCTGCTCGGCCTCTTCTTCTGCGGGTACCTGGTGCTCGCCGGGTACGACTACGGCGTCGGGCTGCTGCTCGCCCGGGGTGGTGGTCCGGCCGGGCGGCGGGCGACGCTGACCGCGCTCGGCCCGTTCTTCCTCGGCAACGAGGTCTGGCTGGTCGCTGCCATGGGCATCCTCTTCGGTGCCTTCCCGGTACTGGAGGGCGAGTTGCTCTCCGGGTGCTACCCGGCCGTCGCCGGCGCGCTGACCGGAGTGATCCTGGTCACCGCCGGGGTGCAGCTTCGCAGCAGACCGACCGACGAACGGATTCGGGCCCGTTGGGACCGGGTCGTGGTGGTCGGCAGTGCGCTCGCCGCGCTGGGCTGGGGTGTGCTGCTGGCCGCGCTGCTGCAGGGCATGCCGCGGCAGGCCGACGGGCACGTCGCCGGGGTGTCGCATCTGGCCACCCCGTTCGCGGCCACCGCCGGGCTCACCATGGTCGCCCTGGTCGCGGTGCACGGTGCGACCTTCCTCACCCTGCGGCTGCCGGCCGCCGACGCCGCCGCGGTCGGCCGGTTGGCCCGCCGGCTGGTACGGGTGGCGCTCACCGCGGTCGCCCTGGCCACCGTCGTGGGCCTGCTCTCCGCCCGGGTACGCGACGCCGTCCAGCGGCCCGCAGTGGCCGTACTCCTGCCGGTGCTGCTGGCGGCGGCGCTGCTGGTGGCCCGCGCGGCGCTGACCAGGCATCGGCCGGGGTGGGCGCTGATCGCCACCGGCGCGGCCCTGGCGCTGCCGGTGGCGCTGGTCGGCGCGGCCCTCTGGCCCTACGTGCTGGTGTCCACGACCGACCCGGACGCCTCGCTGACGGTGGCCGACGCCGCCGCCAGCGCACCGACGCTGCGGCTGCTCGGCTGGGTGGTGCTGCCCCTGCTGCCGGCCCTACTAGGCTTCCAGGCAATGTGTTGGTGGGTTTTCCGGGGACGGACCGACGGCAGGGCACCGGTGTACTGGTGAACCGCCGTCCCTTCGACCCGCGTCTGCTGCGCCGGGTCCCCGAGGCCCGGCGTGATCTTGCCGTGCTCGCCCTGCTCGGCGTGCTCGCCGCCGGGTTGATCGTCGCGCAGGCCACCGCGCTGGCGACGGTGCTGGCCACGGCCTTCGACGGGCGGCTGGACCGGCCGGCGCTGGCCGGCTTCGTGCTCACGGTCGCCGCCCGTTCGGCGTTGGTCTGGGCGCAGGGCACGGTCTCGGCGCGGGTCGCCGCCACGGTCAAGGCCACGCTGCGGGCCGACCTGCTCGGCGCGGTGGGCCGGCACGGGCCGGCCTGGGTGGCCGGTCAGCGGGCCGGTCAGCTCGCGACCCTGACCGGGCGCGGGCTCGACGCGTTGGACGCGTACTTCACCGGGTACCTGCCGCAGTTGGTGCTGAGCGTGACGGTGCCACTGGCGGTGCTGGCCCGGGTCGTCCTCGCCGACTGGAGCTCGGCGGTGATCATCGCGCTGACCCTGCCGCTGATCCCGGTCTTCGGCGCGCTGCTCGGCTGGCAGGCGCAGGCCGCCACGGAGCGGCAGTGGCGCCGGCTCTCCCTGCTGGGCGGGCACTTCCTCGACATGGTCGCCGGGCTGCCGACGCTGCGCGCGTTCGGGCGGGCCCGGGCGCAGACCGAGGTGGTCCGCCGGATGGCCGACGGGCACCGGGTCGCCACCATGAAGACGCTGCGGATCGCGTTCCTCTCCGCGCTGGTGCTGGAGCTGGTCGCCACCCTCTCGGTGGCCCTGGTCGCGGTGCCGGTCGGCATCCGGCTGCTGGGCGGCGGCCTGGCCCTGCAGACCGCGCTGCTGATCCTGCTGCTCACCCCGGAGGCGTACCTGCCGCTGCGGGCCGCCGGCAGCCGCTTCCACGCCAGCATGGAGGGGCTCACCGCGCTGGACGAGGCGCTCACCATCTCCGCCGCGCCGGCCGCACCCCGGGCCGCCGAGGGCGCGGCCACTCCGGACGGCCGGGGCGAGGTCCGGTTCGAGTCGGTGACCGTGGCGTACGAGCGGACCACCGCACTGCACGACGTGACCCTGACCGTCCGGCCCGGCGAGCGGATCGCCATCATCGGGCCCAGCGGCGCCGGCAAGAGCACACTGCTCGGCCTGCTGCTCGGCTTCGTGACCCCGACCAGCGGCCGGATCACGGTGGGCGGGGTCGACCTCGCCGCCGCCGACCCGGACGCCTGGCGCAGGCAGTTGGCCTGGGTGCCGCAACGGGCCCACCTCTTCGCCGCCTCACTGGCCGACAACATCCGGCTCGGCGCGCCGGACACCCGGCCCGAGGCACTCGCCGCCGCCGTACACGACGCGGCCCTGGACGACGTGGTGGCCGGCCTGCCGGACGGGCTGGACACGCTGCTCGGCGAGCGCGGGCATGGCCTGTCCAGCGGGCAGCGGCAACGGGTGGCCCTGGCGCGGGCGTTCCTCCGGGACGCCCCGGTGGTGCTGCTCGACGAGCCCACCGCCCGGTTGGACACCGCAGCCGAGGCCGTGGTGCTCGACGCCACCCGCCGGCTGGTCGCCGGGCGGACCGCGCTGCTGGTCGCGCACCGGCCGGCGCTGCTGGCCGACGCCGACCGGATCCTGCGGATCGAGGACGGCCGGGTCACCGAGCTGACGCCCGAGCCGACCGGGAAGGTGACCCGATGAGCACGGCACCCGATCCCCTGGCGGCCGGGCCGGGCCCGCTGGACGCGATGCCGGAGTTGGCGGCTGGCGCGGCACCGGCCGGGCGGGCGACCGCCGAGCGGACGGTGCTGCGGCTGGCCCGGCCGTACCTGAGCCGGCTCGTCGGCGCAGGGCTGCTCGCCGCTGCCACCGAGTTCGCCGGGCTCGCCCTGATGGCCACCGCGACCTGGCTGCTGATGAGCGCCGCCGGCCAGCCGCCGCTGGACCGGCTCACCGTGGCGATCGTCGCGGTCCGGGCACTGGCGATCAGCCGGGGCGTGTTCCGCTACACCGAACGGCTCGCCGGGCACGACGCCGTGCTCCGCATGATCACCGACGTTCGGGCCCGGGTCTTCGCCACCCTCGCCGCCCGCCGCACCGCCGGGCACCGCTCGGGGGACGTGCTGAGCCGGCTGGTCTCCGACGTCGAGGCGGTCCAGGACCTGCTGCTGCGGGTGCTGGTGCCGGCCTCGGCGGCAGCCCTGGTCGGGTTGTTGGCGGTGGGCGGGGCGGCGCTGATCTCGCCGCCGGCCGCCGGTGTGCTCGCCATCGGCCTGCTCGTGGCCGGGGTGGCGCTGCCCGTACTGGCCACCGCGGTCACCCGGCGTAGCGCGGCCGAGGTGGCCCCGCTGCGCGGCGCACTGGCCACCGACGCGATCGACCTCACCCACGGCGCCGCCGACCTGGCCGCGTTCGGCGCGACCGACACCGCTCTGCACGCCGCCGAGCAGCGGGCCGGACGGCTGGCGCGGCTGGAACGCCGGCTGGCCGCCACCGGGTTCGCGGTGGACGCGGCGGGCGTTCTCGTCGCCGGCCTGACCGCTGCCGCGGTGGTGCTGGTCGCGCTCGCCGCCGACGTGCGGGGCGTACTGATCGGCGTGCTGGCCGTCGGCACCCTGACTGCCGTCGAGGTGGCGCTGGCCCTGGTCGCGGCGTCCCGCCAGTGGACCCAGCTACGGGCCGCCCTGACCCGCGTTGCCGCCCTGCTCGATGCGGACGCACCGACTCCCCCGGCCGCCGATCTCAAGCCGGACGGCGTGGACCCGGGCGGCCCGCACGAGCTGCGCTTCGTCGACGTGACCGTGCGGTACCGGGCCGGTGCCGCGCCCGCGCTGGACCGGGTGAGCCTGGACCTGCCGGCCGGGCGGCGGATCGCGGTGGTCGGCCCGAGCGGCGCCGGCAAGAGCACCCTGGCGGCCGTGTTGACCGGCGCGGTCCGGCCCGCGTCCGGCCGGGTCACCCTGGACGGCCACGACCTGTCGGCGTACTCCCAGGAGGAGCTGCCCCGCGCGGTCGGCGGGCTGCTCGCCGAGGCGTACGTCTTCCACGCCACCGTGCGGGAGAACCTGCTGCTCGGCCGGGCCATGGCGGACGACGAGGAGCTGACCGCGACGACCGCCGCCGCTGGCCTGCTGGACTGGGTACGCGCCCAGCCTGCGGGTTGGGACACCCTGGTCGGCGAGGAGGGCGCCCAGCTCTCCGGCGGCCAGCGGCAGCGGCTCGCGCTCGCCCGGGCCCTGCTCGCCGCGCCGTCGGTGCTGGTGCTCGACGAGCCCACCGAAGGGCTGGACCCGGCCGCCGCGGACGCGGTGCTCGCCTCCGCCCTCGCCGCCACCCCCACCGGGCACTCGGTGTTGCTGATCAGCCACCGGCTCAGCGGGCTGGCCGACCTGGACGAGATCGTCGTCCTCGACGGCGGCCGGGTGATCCAGCGCGGCCGGCACGCCGAGCTGATCGCCACCCCCGGCTGGTACCGGGACCAGTGGCTGCTCCAGGCGGCGGCCGAACGCGGGTATCTGGCCCTCGCCCCCTGACCGGCCTCCGGGACCGACCAGGGTTTTCCCGGACGTCCGCGCACCGACGTCCGTGGCAGGGTGGTGCCATGCCGCGCTGTGAGGACGTGTTGGTGGAGGAGCACCTCCGGGAGCTGGCCGCCCGGTTGCAGGGGCCCGCGCGGCTGAAGACCGACCTGCTGACCGAAGCCCGGCACGGGCTGCTGGACGCCGTCGAGGCGTACCGCGAGGACGGGGTGCCGCCCACCGAGGCGCAGCGGCGGGCGGTGGCCGAGTTCGGCACACCGGCGCAGTTGCTCCCCTCCTGGCAGGCCGAGTTGGCGGTGGGTGCGCTGCGCGGGCTCTCGCTGCGGATGCTGGCCGTGGCCGGGGTGCTGGTGGTGGCGGGCGACCTGACCTGGAGCGGGGCGGCCTGGAGCGATGGCCCGCGCCCGCCGGCCGTCTACCTGCTGCTCTCCGCCTCGGTCGACTGGATCTGGATGGGCGCGCTGCTGTTCGCGGTGGCCGGTCTGCTGGTGGTGGTGGCGAGCGGCCGGTCCGCCCGGCCGGGCCTCGTGGTGGCGCAGCGGGCGGTGGGCGCCGGCCTGACCGGCACCCTGGTCCTCGGCATGCTGGCCGGCGGCGCTCTCTTCGCCTGGTCGATCGGGCTCTGGGACGCGGCGCTGAGCTGGCCGCCAATGATCATCGGCGCGGTGCTGATCAGCGCCGCCTACTTCTCGCTGACCCGCGCGGCGCGCGGCTGGTTGCGGGCCACCGCCCGCTGAGTCGGCGGGCGGCTCAGGCCGGGGTGCCGGGAGGTGGGCTGCCCGGGTCGAGGAACTGGCCGACCGTCGTGCGGAACTCGCGCCAACCCGCCCGCTCCCCGGCCAGCGCCCGCCGGCCGGGGTCGGTGAGCTGATACGTCCGCCGCTCCCGGCCGTTGACCGTGCTCCAGGTGCTCGCCACGTGCCCGGCGCGCTCCAGCCGGCGCAGAGCCGGGTAGATGGTGCCGGTGGGCAGGTCGAGGTTGCCGTCGCTGCGCGCCCGCAGCGCCTCGATGATGGCGTAGCCGTGCAGCGCGCCCTGTTCGAGAACGGCGAGCAGCAGTGCGTCGAGGTGGCCGTGCAACGCCTGGGCCTTCATGCGTAGCAAGGCTACTTGTCCGACGGCCGGTCCGCCACCGGCAGCCCCCGGAGACGCCGGCGGTAACCTGTGGCTGCCGGCGCTGACCCGGAGGCCCGAACCGGTGCACCGCCCGGCCTTCGGGGTGCGGGCACCGGCCACCCAGACCCGCCGACTAGGGTATGTGCCCAGAGTCACTCGCCGGTCGGAGACGCCGGCGGGTGGGCAACCCGAAGCACACGGAGGTCAGCGTGGCCCGCCAGTCGCCCCAACGGCCCGACGCCGACGAGCCCGAGCTCGACGACACCACCGGCCCGGCCGAGCCAGACGAGACCGGCCGCGCGTCGACGCCGGCCGACCGGTCGCTCTGGGACGAGGTGCGGATCGACCCGGTGGAGATCGCCCTGCCCGCCGGCACCGGCTTCACGCTGCGGGCGTACCGGACGGCGGGGGAGCTGACCCCGACCGACGTGACCGAGCGGGACCAGGACGACCCGTTCCTCGCTCGCCGTCAGGTGGTCGAGGAGGAGGACGACGAGACCGTCGTCATCCTCGACGAGGAGTTGGCCGAGGAGTTCGCCGAGAGCGACGAGGAGGAGCCGTCGCGCCGTCGCCGCGACGGTGCCACGGACGCCGACGCGACCAAGGACGACGAGGACGAGGACGTCGCCAACGAGGCGGACGACGAGGAGGTGCCCGCCTTCCTCAGCCACCGGGGCAAGCTGCTGCTGTTCAAAACCCCCGAGTCGTTGGTGAGTTTCATCCGATCCGGCGCGCCCAACGATCTGTCCCAACTGGACAGCTGGAATGAATTGGCCGAACGGGTAGAGCCGGCCGATATCGCGCCGCTGGAAGAGGACACCTACGAGCTCGACCTCGTGGTGGAGAACCTGCGCGGCGGGCACGACAGCTGGGATTCGACCCTGCTGATCGAGGCTGGTGAGGTCGCCCGTGACCTGTCGTACGCGTTGCGGCTGCCTGCGGTGTTGGACATGCTCTCCGCCGGGTCCAGCCTCGACGATCTGGACGAGGCGCTGCGGGCCACCGTCAACGGTGGGATCGGCGGTTTCATGGGCCGACGGCGGCTGAAGAAAATCGGGGCACAAACCGCAAGTCTGGGTTGGCGCACCATTGTCGGCAAGATCTCTGCGGTCGTGGACTGGCGCGACTGACCCGTACCGGGGAGCATCAGTTGCTGGCAGAGGAAAGACCTGTCCCGGGAGGAGGACGACGCCGTGGCGCTCGTGCGCGTGTACTGCGGTCTGGCCTCGGCGGACCCGGCTGATCGATCGGCCTCGGCCGGTTCGACGCTGACGTCCGCTGTGGTCGACGACGCAGGCCGTCTGCTGCATGTCTGCGAGATCGGCGACGACCCGGCTGGCTACGCCCAGCTCGTCGCGCTACTCGTGGAGCGGTCGGGCGGGCCGAGCGGTGCGGCCATCGCCGCCGACAGCGACGACCACACGGTCACCTCGCTGTTGAGCGCGGCGGGTCGGCCCCTGGCGATCGCCGACGACGACTCGGTGGACGACTTCGCCGAGCGGTTCGCCGACGACGACTCCCTGGAGGAGATGCAGTCGCCGCCGGCCGAACGTCGGGCTGTCGGCCTTGCCCGCGCGTTGCAGGCCGGCGCGCTCTCCGCGGTCACCCTGCCAGCACCGCGGGACCTCGCCGGCTACAAGCAGGTGCTCTCCGCGCACGCCGCGCTGGCCAGCGGTCGTCACTCCGCCGCCGTGGCCCTGCGCGAGGTGCTGCGCGAGCTCTACCCGGCGGCGCTGCGCGCGTACCCCGATCCGGCCGAGCCGGTCTCGCTGGCGGTGCTGGACGCGCTGCCCGAGCCGGGCATGCTCGGCGGCACCGTCGCCCGGGGCCGCGAGGTCTCGGTGGCGGCCGACGCCATCGCCGCGCACCTCGCCGCGGACGGGGTGGCCGACGCCGACGAGATCAACGATGCGGTCACCGCGTTGCGGGTCGCCATCTCCGAGACGCCGCGCCGCGCCGCGGTGAACCGGGCGCTCACCTCAGCGGTGGCCGAGACGGTCCGGCAGGCGGTCGCCTCGGTGCGCGCCTGCGACGCCGGTTGCGAGGCTCTGGTGAGCGCGCTCAGCTCGCGGGTCAGCACTCCCGCACCGGCGCCCGGCCGCCGGGCCGCCACCCGTCGTGGCGAGTCGATCAGCGACCTGGCCGGCATGGCCAACACCAGCACCGGGTTGCGGACGGTCCGGCCGACCTCGGCCCCGGCCGCCGCCGAGCCCGCACCCACCGGTGGTCGGCGCAGCCGCCCCGAGCCGGTCCCGGGCGGCGCCCCGCTGGCGTCGCCCCGCCCACTCGGGCCGCCGCCGGTCGCACCGGCTCCGGTCACCCCGCCGCCGGTCGCGCCCGCTCCGGTGGCCCCGGCCGCGTTCGCCGGCCCGCCGGTGTCCGCCCCGCCCGGGCGAGCCGAGTTCGGCCCGAGCCGGATCGACGGTCCGACCAACCGGCCGGTCTCCTCGCCGCCGCCCCCGCCTCCGGGGATCACGCCGATCGCACCGGCGCAGCGCGGCACGGTCCCGCCGGCCGAAGCCGGCGAGCCGTTCCGGCCGACGCTGACCACCGCCGCGATCAACAACGCGCGGGCCGAGCGGCAGCGCACCGTCATCCCGCCCCGCCCGAAGACCAACGGCCAGCCCCGCCCGAACCACCTGCAGCGTCCGGTCGAGGAGCCGCCCACCGGCGGGTTCAGCGCCACCGACCTCAGCATCCCGGTGCCCATCCCCCGGCCCGACCAGGAGTCGGCAGCGCCGGGCTCCCGGGCCAACTGGCCGCTGGTCAACAACCCGGAGGACCCGGCCGACAGTTCGCCGAACAACCCGGCCGCCTACTCGTACGGCGGCGGCCGTGGCATCGACGCCCCGACCGACCCGGGTCGCGCCGACGGCCGCGTCACCCCGCCCTGGCTGGCGGACGACCTGCCCCAGGAGCCACCCATGCTGCGGCTGGTGGAGCCGCCGCCGCTGGCCGATCGGGCGCTGCGCGAAGGGCTCAACCCGTCCGCCGACCCGCGCCTGGAGACGCCGCCGCTGCGGTTGGTCGACGCGGAGCAGGCCGCTCGCAACAGCCGCCCCGCAGCCCGCGCCGAGCGCGCTCCCGAGCACCGGCCGGCGCCCCCGGTCGAGCACCGGCCACCGCCGGTAGCAGACGAGGGCGACGGTGACCTCCTGATCTTCGCGCAGGCCAAGTCGGCCTGGTTCGTCGGGCAGCCCGAGGAATCCGACCTGGACTGGTCGACGAAGGCCGACACCGGGTGGCAGGCCGCCGAGCAGGCCGCCCGCCCCGCGGTGGGTGCCGAGACGACGGCCGGGCTGCCAAAGCGGGTGCCGCAGGCCAACCTGGTCCCGGGTTCCCCGCTGCGCGAAGAGCGTCCACTGCGGATAGTTCGTGACGCTGCGAGCCTCGCCGAGAACACCACCGGCTACTTCCGCGGTTGGCGCCGCGGCCAGGAGATCGGCGGGTTCGCAGTGGGCGGTCGGCCGGGTCGCGAGGCCGCTGGCGGCTGGGACTTCAGCCGCGACCACGGCGACCGCGATGACGACCGGGAGTACGAGTACCGCTCCGCCGGCTACCAGTCCTGAGCACTGTCAGCCACTCCGACTGACGGCGCAGCGACACAAGCGCAGACCGACGACAAACGTCCGGGGTGAGAGGTCTCACCCCGGACGACGTCTATGTAAAGACCTTGGAAGGGGCCTGCCCCTCCAGGGGTCGGATCCTTCCACGATCTCCGACGGTCGCGCACCGACCGGTCCTGGACAGCATTTAGCGCCCGGTGGCGGCCGAAGCTACCACCGGGCGCTGATCGCCCGATCAGGCCGGGGCGACGGCGCGCGTACGACGCATGGTGAGCACGTACTCGACCAGCGAGATCAGCACGTGCTTCGTCGACTCCCGGTTACGGGCGTCGCAGGCCACCACCGGCACGTCGCTCGAGATCGCCAGCGCGTCCCGAACGTCCTGCGGGTCGTGGTACTGCATCCCGTCGAAGCAGTTGATGGCCACCAGGTACGGAAGCCGCCGGTGCTCGAAGAAGTCGATCGCCGCGAAGCAGTCGGCCAGCCGGCGAGTGTCCACCAGCACGACCGCACCGATGGCGCCCCGGACCAGTTCGTCCCACATGAACCAGAATCGGGTCTGACCCGGCGTACCGAACAGGTACAGGATCAGGTCACGATCGATCGAGATCCGGCCGAAGTCCATGGCCACCGTGGTCGTCGTCTTGCCCGGCACCTGCCGGGTGTCGTCGACGCCCACGCCGGCGGAGGTCATGATGGCCTCGGTGGTCAGCGGCGTGATCTCCGAGACCGAGCCGACCAGCGTCGTCTTGCCGACGCCGAATCCACCGGCGATAACGATCTTCGCCGACGTCACGCGCGCGCTCGGGTTCGGCGGGCGGTGCGACATGTCAGAGCCTGCGAAGTCCACTCAGCACCCTCTCCAGCAGTTCAGTGCCCACCGCGTCGTCGGAGTCGTCCAGGATGGTCGGCTCGTGGACTGCGACCAGGCCGTCCGTCGCCATGTCGGCGATGAGCACCCGGGCCACACCGAGCGGGAGCTGCATCCGCGCCGCGATCTCGGCGAGCGATTGCACGCGTCCGTCACACAGCGCGGCGATGTACTGGTGTTCGCGGCCCTGGCCGCCGTTGCCATTGGCAGCGGCCCGACCGCGCACCGTCGTCTCGACGAGCGCCTCCAGCGCGATGTCGAGCCGGGGACGGGTACGACCACGGGTAACGGCGTATGGACGGACCAACGCTCCGGTCGGTTCGTCACGATCGGCCATGTCGCCGGTCACCTCCTTCGTACCCCGTACCGGCTCCCACCGGTGACACCCGTCGTTGTTGTCGTTGCAGTTGCGCCGACCTCACGATCGGCGCGACGTCAGCCCAGCATTCCCGCGGCCGCACGCGGCTGCGGGGTCAAGGCGTCGCCCACCCGGTCGACCAGCAGCGCCATCTCGTAGCCGACCTGCCCGACGTCAGAGCTGCGGGCGGCCAGTACGGCGAAGGACGAGCCATCCGAGATGGACATCAGGAACAGGAAGCCATTGTCCATCTCCACGACGGTCTGCAGTACGGCGCCTCCCTCGAAGCAGCGAGCCGCCCCCTGGGTCAGGCTGACCAGACCGGACGCGATCGCGGCGAGCTGGTCGGCCCGGTCCCGTGGCAGATCCCGTGACGACGCGAGGAGCAGGCCATCCGCCGAGACGGCGACCGCATGCGCGACACCGGGAACCCGGTCGGCGAAGTTGGCCAGCAGCCAACCAAGATCCTGCGTAGTTGTCATCCTTCTTGCTCCTTCTGCCCGCTCCCGGCCGCTGAGCCTGAGCCAGACTGCGAGGATTGCTGCCCTCCCGGAGTCGCCTCCGGGCTGGTCGGGTTGTCCGAGGTGCTACGCCCTCGCTGCACGCCCCGGTGGTAGGCGGAGAGCAGGCCACGGACCGCCTCCGGGGAGCGCCGCTGGACCGAGGTGGTGGGCTTCTCCACCGCGCCTGGCACCAGCTGCGCCATCGGCTTGCGCTTCGGCAGACCGGTCGTGGTGGTCTCGCTCACTGGCGCCGTGCTGGCCGCTGCCGTGGCGGCACGCCAGCCGTCGTCGGCGGCGGTCTGCCAGCCGTTGGTCTGCTGCGGTTGGGGCCGGCGGGTCGGCAGGCTCTCGGCGAGGCTGGGGCGAGCGCCCCCGTTCGCTGTAGACCCGTTGTCCCGCGGCGCTCCTCCGGCCGTCGGAGTGTCTGCCATCGGCGTGTTACCTGTCGTCCCGGGTGGTGTCTTGTGGACGGCCCGACCGCTGGCCTCGACCGTAGCGAACTGCTGTGTCGCGGTGCCGCCGTTCGCCGCCGGCTGGGCTGCCGGGGCCGCCGCCTCATCCGTACCCGGCCGGCGGGTACGGAACCAGGCCGACTCGAGCTCCCGGAAGATCGGCAGCTCCATGGTCTCGTCCGCGTACCGCTGCCTGTTCTGGGCCTGCGGCTGGCGCGGCGCGGGCCGGCTCTGCGCCGGTGCCGGCGGGGTCGGTGCCGGCGGCTGGGCCGCGGCGGCCGACTGCTCGGGTCGTTGCACCCGTGGCAGTTCCGTCGTCATGTCCAGGGCGGCGGCGAGCCGCTCGGGAACCGGCGGGGTCGCCGCGTCCCGGTCGCCACCCGGCACCGGCGGCCAGGCCGGCGGTGCGGGAGCGCTCGGCGTCGACGCGGGCGGGGCGGATCGGGGCGCGAAGCCGCTGAACGACTGGCCGGAGGCCGGTGGCGCCGAGTACGGCTGACCGGACGCCGGGGTGGCCGAGACCGGCGACGCGGACACCGGAGGACCGGCGTACGGCTGCCCGGAGGCCGGGGCGGCGGACACCGGCGAACCGGTGTACGGCGCACCCGAGTACGGCTGCCCGGAGTACGGCTGGCCGGAGGCTGGCGAGGCGGAGACCGGCGCACCGGAGTAGGGCTGGGCAGAGACCGGCGGCAGTGGCGGCGCGGAGACCGGCGGCGGCGAGTACGGGCGCGTCTCCGGGCTGCTGGGCAACTGCCTCGGGATGGCCTGCTGCTGACCGGTGTTCTGGGGCTCGTCACCGGACCGGCGCTGCGGCAGCGGGTCGATCGGCTGGCCGTTGGCCGTCCGCGGGGTGAACCCGTCCCCGCCGTTCGTCCCGGCCGCACCGGTCAGGTCCGACCAGGCCGGCATCGAGCGGTACGCACCGGTGTTGGCGGGGGTGCCGGCGCCGTTGCGCGAGGCCGGATCGAACGGGCGACCGCCCAGGGTGACCTGGTTGCCGGACTCGCTCGGGCGAGGGCCGTTGCCCAGTGCGGGCAGCGCGCCGAAGGCCGGCGCGGGCCCACCGTGCTGCTGCGGGCCGCCGGCAGCCGGCAGCGCCGGCGGCTGCTGCACCCGGCCGGAGAGCGCCCGGGGCACCAGCACCGAGGTCGGCAGGGTCACGTCGGCGACCGTGCCACGGTCACCGCCGGGACGCAGCTCGACCCGGACCCCGTGCCGGGACGCCAGCCGGGCGACCACGACCAGGCCCATCATTCGGGACACGGCCACGTCCACCTGCGGCGGCGTGGCGAGCCGCTCGTTGAGCTCGTACAGCTGCTCGCGGCTGATGCCGATGCCGCGGTCCTCGACGTAGAGCGAGGCACGGTCGCCGACCCGGCGGGCCTCGACCATCACCTGCGAATCCGGCGGGGAGAACGCGGTGGCGTTGTCGAACAGCTCGGCGACGAGGTGCACCAGGTCGTTGACCGCGTGTGCGGCGACCTCGATGTCCCGGTCGATGACACCGAACTCGATCCGGGTGTAGTGCTCGACCTCGGACTGCGCGGCGCGCAGCACGTCGATGAGCGCAGCCGGCTCGCGCTGGACGCGGGTGGAGTCGGCGCCGGCGAGCACCAGCAGGTTCTCGTCGTTGCGGCGCATCCGGGTGGCCAGGTGGTCGAGCTGGAACAGCTCGGCCAGCCGGTCCGGGTCTTCCTCGCCGCGCTCCAGCCGGTCGAGGTGACCGATGAGGCGGTCGACCAGGATCTGCGATCGGCGGGCCAGGTTGACGAACATGGTCGCGACGGAGGCGCGCAGCGCCGCCTGTTCGGCGGCCGTCCGGACGGCCTCCAGGTGGACGGCGTTGAACGCCTCGGTCACCTGGCCGAACTCGTCCTTGCTGCGGACCGGCAGCGGCTCGGCGATCTGGTTGGCCAGCTGCACCGGGGACAACTGCCCGACGACCTGCGGGTCGCGCAGCCGGGCCACCGCCTGCGGCAGACCGTACTGGGCGACGGAGAGGGCGCCCTGCCGCAGCTCACGCAGCGAGCGGGCCATCGAGCGGGCGACCAGGTAGGCGAAGAGGATGGCCAGCAGCAGCATGCTGAGCAGCAGGCCGGTCTCCAGGAACACCTGGCGCTGGACGTCCGAGCGCAGGTTGTCGGCCTCGGCGACCACGTCGCGGTCGAGCTTCGTCTCGACCGAGCGGATCAGCTTGGCGTTGGCCGTCATGGCCGAGTCCCACTGGTCCGGACCGAAGATCGCGCCGCGCATGTCGCCGGTGGTGTTGCCGTCCATCCAGCCGATGTAGTTCTGCGCCTCGCGACGGTCACCGCCGGCGATCGTCTGATCGTGGAACGCGGCCTCTTCAGGGGTGGCGACGGCCTTGAAGCTCTGCTCCGCCTGCTGCTGGCCGGTGCCGCTGGCGATGTAGTCGGTACGCAGCACCGGGGTCAGCTGCTTCTGGTCCAGTGCGCGGTGCACGACGACCCGGCGTACGGAAAGGAACTCCTTCTCCCGGGCGACGGCCGCAGCGGCTCGCATCCGGTCGCTCAGCTCGTTGTTACCGGCGAGCTGGGTGGCCGACTCACGGATGGCGAGCAGGTTGTTGATCAGACCCTCGTACGCCTGGACGGTCTCGGTGAGCTTGAGCTTGCTGTTGTACACCTGGCTGCGGGCGCCCGGCAGATCCTTCAGGTCCTGGTCGATCTGGTCGAGCAGGCCCTCCAGGCTGGCTGGCAGGTCCTCGATCTCGGCCCGCTGTTGCAGGTAGGGACCCTTCGCCTGGTCGACCCGGGAATTCACCCGGTTGTAGGCCTCCTGGTACTGCGCCTTCGGCTGCAGCCCGTCCGCCGCGGACAGCAGCACGGCGGCCGTCCGCTCGTCCTGCAGCGTGTCGACCAGGTCACCCGAGTAGCTCGACAGGTTGGCCAGGTCGCCGGCCCGGTTGGCATTGTTGAGGGTCTCCAGGTGGTCGACCAGACCACTGGTACCCACAACGACCGTGGCGATGGTCGGCACGATCATGATGAGACCGAGCTTGGACCAGATCGGCATGTCCCGGAGCCGGCTGGCCGGCCGGCGCAGCCGCGACAGGAAGGAGCCCGCCGTCTTTGGCCGTTTGCTCACGTCACCGCCCTCGCGATTACAGCTTCAGCGCGTTGCCCCGGGCAACGCCCAGCGACCGACCCGGCGGGTCGGACCCCCGAGATTCCACCATGTCGCCCGGCAAGAAGAAAGCCCAGGTTGTCACCGGCCGAATGTGTGATGAGATGTTGATACGATTTGATAGCAGTCCGTCTGGCCGGAGTAACTGAAGGTAATGGAACATCCGCACCGCGTTGTCCTGCTCGCCGGCCCTTCTGGCTCCGGAAAGTCCTACATAGCACAGCAAACCGGCCTACCGGTGCTCTGCCTGGACGACTTCTACAAGGACGGCGATGACCCTACGTTGCCGCACCGAAACGGTCAGGTCGATTGGGAATCACCTGAGTCGTGGGACGCCCTGACCGCGGTGGAGACGATTGCCCGCCTCGCCCGCGAAGGTCGGGCGGAAGTGCCGGTTTATGCGATCGGCGCAGATCGACGGGTGGCCACCCGGCCATTTGACGTCGCCGGATCGCCACTTTTCGTGGCCGAAGGGATCTTCGCCGCCGAGATTGTCGAGGAGTGCCGGCGCCGAGGGCTGCTCGCTGGCGCGTACGCGCTGCGCCGCCCGCGCGGCGCGACCTTCCTACGCCGGTTGGCCCGCGACCTGTCCGAGCAGCGCAAAGCGCCCCGCGTGCTGGTTCGACGCGGCGTGGCGCTGCTGCGCGCCGAGCCCGCGGTGTTGCGCCGGCAGACCGGGCTGGGTGCGGAGGCGGCCCGGGCCCGGGAGGTGCTGCACCGCGTGGCCGGCCTGCTCGCCGGACACCCGCGCGGCTGACCGGTCAGGGCAGCAGCTTGGCGTACGCCGGCTTGATCACCTCATCGATGATCCGCAGCCGCTCGTCGAACGGGATGAAGGCGCTCTTCATCGCGTTGATGGTGAACCACTGCAGCTCCCGCCAGCCGTAGCCGAACGTCTCCACCAACAGCGCCATCTCCCGAGACATCGAGGTGCCGCTCATCAGCCGGTTGTCGGTGTTCACGGTGACCCGGAAGCGCAGGTCCCGCAGTAGGCCGATGGGATGGTCCGCGATCGAGTCCACCGCACCGGTCTGCACGTTCGACGACGGGCACAGTTCCAGCGGGATCCGCTTGTCCCGGACGTACGCGGCCAGCCGGCCGAGCACCGGCACCCCGCCCGGGGTGATGTCGTCGACGATCCGTACCCCGTGGCCGAGTCGGTCCGCGCCGCACCACTGGATCGCCTGCCAGATCGACGGCAGGCCGAACGCCTCGCCGGCGTGGATGGTGAAGTGGAAGTTCTCCCGCTGGAGGTACTCGAAGGCGTCCAGGTGCCGGGTGGGCGGGAAGCCCGCCTCGGCGCCGGCGATGTCGAAGCCGACCACCCCGCTGTCCCGGTGCCGCACGGCCAACTCGGCGATCTCCTGCGAGCGGGCCGCGTGCCGCATCGCGGTGAGCAGAGTGCCCACCCGGATGCTCAGACCCGCCTCGACGGCCTGGGCGGTGCCCTCGGCGAACCCGCCCAGCACCGCCTCGACCACCTCGTCCAGGCTCAGGTCCTGTTCGAGGTGCTGCTCCGGGGCGAAGCGCACCTCGGCGTAGACCACGCCGTCGGCGGCCAGGTCCAGCGCACACTCGCGGGCCACCCGGCGCAGCGCCGGCGCGGTCTGCATGACCGCCACGGTGTGCGCGAACGTCTCCAGGTAGCGCTCCAGGGAGCCCGAGTCGGCCGCGTCGACGAACCAGCGCCCGAGCGCCTCCGCGTCGGTGGTGGGCAGTTCGTGGCCCACCTCGGCGGCCAACTCGACGATTGTCGCCGGCCGCAGCCCGCCGTCGAGGTGGTCGTGCAGCAGCGCCTTCGGGACCTTGACGATGTCCTCGTAACGGATTGTCGCGACCATGCTCAGACCCTAGTCGGCCGCACCGGGCCGGCCGACGGGACCGGCACGGACCGGTGGTCGGTGCGCCGCCCCGCCGGCACCAACTTCCGCACCATTCCGGCCGGACGCCCCGCGTCGCCCGGCCGCAACGGCCGGCATGGCCTGACCGGCGCCGGTCAGGGACGCCAGCCGTACACCCGCTCGACGGCGAGCCGGAGCACCAGCCGGCCGTCAGCGACCATCGCCGCCCGGTACTCGGCCCAGTCGGGGTGCTCGCCGCGGATCCGCCGGTAGACCTCGACCAGTTCCTCGACGCCTGCGTCGTCGAGCGCCGCCGCCGGCGGGGTGAATGTGACCACGCCCTCCGCGACCGCATACGCCCCGCCGTCGGCGGTGGTGACGTGCAGGCTGGCCCGGGGATCGCGGCGCAGGTTGCGCACCTTGGCCCGGTCGCCGGTGGTGGAGCAGCGGATCAGGCCGGGTTCGGCGAGGTAGTCGAGGTTGGACAGCTGGGGCCGCCCGTCGCGGCGCAGGGTGACCAGCACGCCCCGGCCCCGCTCCCCGAACAGCTCCCACAGCCGTGCGTTCACGCCGGCACCCGCAGCGGGGCGAGGGCGGCGGCGAGCCGGTCCAGCTCGCCGAGCATCGTCTCGGCGGCGGCGTCACGCGCCGGGTTCGGCACCAGCTCGCCGGCATCGTCGAGGGCCTCCCGCAGGAACACGGTCACCGCCTCGTTGGCCGGCATCATCTTGAGGGTGGTCACCACCTGCTTGATCATCTGGACCGCGCGCAGGCCGCCCGAGGTCATGCCGTAGCTGACGAAGCCGACCGGCTTGTACTGCCACTCGGTGTAGAGGTAGTCGATCGCGTTCTTCAGCGGCGCGCTGAAGCCGTAGTTGTATTCCGGCATGACGAAGACGAAGGCGTCCCCGGCGTCGACGGTGGCGCTCCACTCCCGGGTGTGCCGGTGCAGGTAGTGACCCTCGGAGGGGTGGTGCGGCTCGTCGTGGAAGGGCAGGCCCACCTCGGCTAGGTCGACGAGGCGTACGTCGTCGAAGGCGTCGTGTGCGGTGGCGATGGCGGTGAACCAGTCGCCGATCCGGCGGCCCACCCGGCCGGGCCGGGTGCTGGCGACGATGACGGTCAGGCAGGGCATGGCGGTGTCGCTCCTGTGGTGGCGGGCCGGCGCGGGGCCGGCACGGTGAACGTGGGGATGAGGCGCTGCGCCAGCGGTCCGATGCTGACGGCGAAGAGGAGGGTGCCGGGGCCGACGGTGCCGCCGAGCGCCCAGCCCAGCGCGAGCACGCCGAGCTCGATGGCCGTGCGTACCCGCCCGATCGGCAGGCCGCGGGCGGCCAGCCCGGTCATCAGGCCGTCGCGTGGCCCGGGCCCGAGGCGTGCCCCGAGGTAGAGGGCCGTGGCGAACCCGTTGAGCAGGATGCCGGCGACCAGCAGGCCGATCTGGCCCGCGACCGGGGTCACCGGCGGCAGGACGGCGAGCGCGGCGTCGGCGGTGAACCCGACCACCACCGCGTTCGCGAGGGTGCCGACCCCGGGGCGCTGCCGCAGCGGGATCCAGAGCAGCAGCACGACCACGGCGACCAGGTTCACCACCTGGCCGAGGGGCAGCCCGGTCCGCTCGGCCAGCCCTTGATGCAGCACGTCCCAGGACGCGAGGCCCAGGTCGGCGCGGACCATCAGGGCCACGCTGACGCCGAACAGCACGAGGCCGGTCAGCAGGCGGACCAGCCGGCCCGGCAATCTGGTTGACATGTCACCAACCTTAGGCAGTGGATTGATGACATGTCAACCAGATGGCTAGGATGGTCGGCATGGACGAACCACGCTGGCTCGACGAGCAGGAGCAGAGCGCCTGGCGGGGCTACCGGCAGATGCGCCGCCTGCTCGACCTGGAACTGGCCCGCGAGCTGATGCGGGACGCGGGGCTCTCCGAGCCCGACTACGACGTCCTCTCCGACCTGTCGGAGACTCCCGACCAGCGGCTGCGACTCAGCGAACTGGCCGACCGGATGCTCTGGTCACGCAGCCGGCTCTCCCATCACCTGACCCGCATGCAGCAGCGCGGCCTGGTCACCCGCGAGGAGTGCGCGACGGATGGGCGGGGTGCCGTCGTCGCGCTCACCGCCGAGGGTCGACGCGCCATCGAGGCGGCGGCCCCCGGCCACGTGGCGGCGGTCCGCCGGCACTTCATCGACCTGCTCACCCCCGACGAGATCGTCGCGCTGGACGCGCTGGCCCACCGCGTGGTCGACCACCTGACCGGCCCGGACGACGCGCGGCGGTGACCGATGGTGGTGCAGGCACCACCATCGGACCGGCGTACGCGCACCATCGAAGTGACCCGTCCGGCTGCCTAGCGTCAACGGCATCACCAGAAGCCGACGCGGGGAGAGTTGCACGTGTTCACCACATTGGCCACAGCGGTGGTCCGCCGTCCGGGTCGGGTGATCGCCGGCTGGCTGCTCGCCATCGCCGCGCTCACCGCCGCCACCTTCGCCGTCTACGGGCCGACCGGACCGCGCCCCGCCGACAGCCAGGCCGACTTCCTGCCGGCCCGGTACGAGTCCGCGCAGGCCGCCGGCATCGCGGCGCGGATCTTCCCCGCGCAGCCCGGCAGCAGCGCGGTGCTGGTCGTCCGCCGGGCCGACGGGACCCCGCTGACCGCCGACGACAGCGCCCGCATCGACCGGCTGCCGCAGGAGCTACGGGTCGCCGGCGTCACCGAGGTGACCCCCGGCGCGGTCGCCCCGGACGGGCGGCTGCGGCTGGCCGAGGCCCGCCTGTCCGGGGACGCGTACGAGGAGACCACCATCGCGGCCGTCGGGCGGCTTCGGGACGCCACCGACGACGCTCTGGCCGGCAGCGGACTGGTCGCCGGCTGGACCGGGGAGGCGGCCGGCGCCGCCGACAGCTTCCTGCTCGACATGATCGTCAACGGCGCCATGATGCTGGTGATCCTGCTCCTGCTGCTCGTCGTCTTCCGCAGCCCCACGATCGCGCTGGTCAACCTGTTCCTGGTGCTGCTGGTCGCGCAGGCCGCCACCGGCCTGCTCGCGCTGGGCGGAAAGGTCTTCGGGTACGCCCTGGACGCCTCCACCACGGGCCTGCTCCCGGTCGTGCTGCTCGGCATCGGCACCGACTACGCGGTCTTCCTGCTCTTCCGCTACCGGGAACGGCTGCGGGCCGGCGAGGACCGGCGCGCCGCCATGGTCCACGCGGTCGGCCGCATCGGCGGCCCGGTCACCGTGTCCGCGCTGGTCGTGGCGGTGGCGTTCGGCGCGCTGGTGCTCTCCCAACTGGCCTCCTTCCGGGTGCTCGGGCCTGCCCTGGCCGTCGCCGTCCTGCTCATGGTGGCGGCCGCGCTGACGCTGTTCCCCGCGGTCTACTCGCTGCTCGGCCGCCGGGCGTACTGGCCGGCGAAGCTGGTCGCGTCGGGTGACGGCGGGACGTCGGGTGACGGTGCCGCCGCGCCGACCGGTCTGGCGGCCCGCGCCGGCCGGCTGGTCGCCCGCCGGCCCGCCCGGGTCGTGCTGGCCACGGTCGCCGCGCTCGGACTGCTCGGCCTCGGCGCGCTGCACCACCGGCCGAGCTACGAGCTCGACGCGCTGCCACCCGGCTCCGAGTCGGCCCGGGCCCTGGACTGGCTCCGCTCCGGGCTGCCGGCCGGGACCCTCTCCCCGACCGTCGTCTACCTCACCGGGCCCGGGGT
Organism: Micromonospora sp. NBC_00858; assembly: GCF_045207365.1. NCBI lineage: Bacteria > Bacillati > Actinomycetota > Actinomycetes > Micromonosporales > Micromonosporaceae > Micromonospora > Micromonospora sp. NBC_00858. The sequence continues at coordinate 5,506,622 of NZ_CP108828.1, forward strand.
GGACGGGATCACCGCCGAACGGTTCGCCGCACGGCTCGCCGAGGTGCCCATCGTGGCGGCGCCGGGCGGGGTCGAGGTCAAGGGGGACGTGGCCCAGGTTCAGGTGCTGCTCGCCGAGCCGCCGTACTCGCAGCGGGCCATGGACGCGGTGGAGCACCAACTGCGGCCGGCCGCGCACGCCGCGGCGCCGCCCGGCACGCAGGTGTACGTCGGCGGGGAGACCGCCACCTTCGCCGACATCCGGACCGTGCTCGACGAGGACCTCCGGCTGGTCTTCCCGGTGGCCGCCGGGCTGATCGGGCTGCTCCTGCTGCTGATGCTGCGCGGCCTGCTCGCCTCGCTGGGACTGCTCGCCGCCGTCGCGCTCGGCTTCGCCGCCACCCTCGGCACCAGTGTGCTGGTGTTCCAGGTCCTCGGCGGGCAGTCCGGGCTCAACTTCCAGCTGCCGCTGGTCGTGTTCCTCTTCGTCACCGCGATCGGAACCGACTACAACATCCTGATGGTCGCCCGGCTCCGGGAGGAGCTGCGCGCGGGACGCTCGCCCCGCCAGGCCGCCGAGGAGGCGGTACGCCGGGCCGGGCCCGCCGTCGCCGCGGCCGGGGTGATCCTGGCCGGCAGCTTCGGGGTGCTCGTGGCGTCGCCGATGATGGCCCAGATCGGGCTCGCCGTCGCCGTCGGCGTACTGATCGCCACGTTCGGGCTCTCCTGGTTGCTGGTGCCGGCGTCGACCGCGCTCACCGGCCGAGTGGCCTTCTGGCCGGCCCGTACCCGTCCCGAGCCCGGTGCGGCCACCCTGCCGGCGAGCGACACGGCCTCGGCCCCCGCGCTGGCGGCGGACGCCGTGACGGCTGGGACAATGGCCCGATGAGCGGGGTGCGGCGGGCCTGGGGCGAGCTGAACCAGTTGGCCGTCACGGCGGGGCTGGCCTGCGCGGGCATCGGCTTCGCGCTGGCCACACTCCTGACCGCCGGGCTCAGCCTGCTCGGCGTCGGCCTGCCTCTGCTCGACCGCACCCTCACCGGCACCCGGGCGCTGCTGGAGCGGCAGCGTCACCGGGTGCCCGACCCGCCGATCCGGTCGGCGTACCGGCCGGTGTCGGGCGGGCTGACGGCCCGGCTGCGGACGATGGCCGGCGACCCGGCCACCTACCGGGACCTCGCGTTCCTGTTCGCCCACTTCGCCTACGCCCCGGTCGCCGTGGTGCTCGCCGTGGGTATCTGGCTCGGCGCCGCGCAGGGCCTCGCCATGCCGGCGATCCACACCGTGGCGCCCGGCGCCGTCGACAACTACCTGGGCCTGCCGATCGACTCACTGGGCAACGCGGGGCTGGCCGTGGTGCTCGGGCTGCTGGTGGGGGTCGGGGCGTACTGGCTGCCCCGAGGGCTGGTCCACCTGGACGAGGCGCTGACCCGTGCGCTGCTCGCGCCGACCGCCCGGGCTGCCCTCGCCGAGCGGGTGGTGGAACTGGCCGACACCCGCGCCCAGAGCGTCGACGCGCAGGCGGCCGAGCTGCGCCGCATCGAGCGGGACCTGCACGACGGCGCGCAGGCGCGGCTGGTCGCGATGGCGATGAACCTCGGCCTCGCCGAGGAGCTGCTGGCCCGCGACCCGGAGGCGGCCCGCGGGCTGGTCACCGAGGCCCGTACGAGCGCCGGCACCGCCCTGTCCGAGCTGCGCGACGTGGTACGCGGCATCCACCCGCCGGTGCTGGCCGACCGAGGGCTCGCCGGCGGCCTCGCCGCCCTCGCCCTCGGCGCGGCCCTGCCGGTCGACCTGGACGTCGACCTGCCCGATCGGCTGGCACCCCCGCTGGAGTCGGCGCTCTACTTCACCGCCGCCGAGCTGCTCACCAACGCGGCCCGACACAGCGGGGCGGAGCGGGTGGCGATGCGGCTGCGCCGGGTCGGCACCACGGTCCGGCTGACCGTCTCCGACGACGGCCGGGGCGGCGCCGACCCGGAGCGGGGCACCGGGCTGGCCGGCATCCGGCAGCGGCTCGCCGTCTTCGACGGCCGCGTCCGGATCAGCTCGCCGGCCGGTGGGCCTACCGTGGTCGACGTGGAGCTGCCGTGCGAGTCGTGATCGCCGAGGACCTGGCACTGCTGCGCGACGGGCTGATCCGCCTCCTCACCGCGTACGGCGACGAGGTGGTGGCCGCCGTGGAGACCGGCGACGAACTGCTCGCCGCCCTGCTGGAGCACCGTCCCGACGTGGCGGTGGTGGACGTCCGCCTCCCGCCGACCCACACCGACGAGGGGCTGCGCGCCGCGCTGACCGCCCGGGAACGGCTTCCCGGCCTGCCGGTGCTGGTCCTCTCCCAGTACGTCGAGCAGCTCTACGCCCGGGAGCTGCTCTCCGACGGCGCCGGGGCGGTGGGCTACCTGCTCAAGGACCGGGTGGCCGATGTGACGCAGTTCGTCGCCGCGGTGCACCGGGTCGCCGACGGCGGGATGGCGATGGACCCCGAGGTGATCTCGCAGTTGCTGGCCCGGCCCGCCCGGGCCGCACCGCTGCGCCGGCTCACCCCGCGCGAGCACGAGGTGCTGGCGCTGATGGCCGAGGGACGCTCCAACGGCGCGATCGCCCAGCGCATGGTGGTCACCGAGAAGGCGGTCAGCAAGCACATCAACTCGATCTTCGCGAAGCTCGACCTGCGCGACTGCGACGACGACCACCGCAGGGTCCGCGCGGTGCTGACCTACCTGGACGCCTGACGTGGACCCCCGCATCGTCGACCGGCTCCGCTGCCCGGTCTGCGCCGAGCCGCTGGCCGAGGTCGCCGCCGGCGGTGCCAGCGCGCTGCGCTGCCCGCGCCGGCACAGCTTCGACGTGGCCCGCCAGGGCTACGTGAACCTGCTCGCCGGCCGCGCCCCGCACGTCGGGGACACCGCCGAGATGGTGGCCGCCCGCGCCGACTTCCTCTCCGCCGGCCACTACGACCTGATCTCGACCGCCCTCGCCGCCGCCGCGACACAGGCCGTTGAGCACCTGGCCGGGGAGCACTTGGCCGAGGAGTGCGAAGCCGGGGAGCGCGCCGTCGGGTCGTACCCCCTGGTGGTGGATGCCGGGGCGGGGACGGGCCGGCACCTCGCGGCGGTGCTGGCGGCGCTGCCGGACGCCGCGGGTCTCGCCCTGGACGTGTCGAAGCCGGCGCTGCGCCGGGCCGCGCGGGCGCACCCGCGCGCGGCGGCGGCGCTCGCCGACACCTGGCAGCGGCTGCCCCTGGCCGACGCCGGCACGGCCGTGCTGCTGAACGTCTTCGCCCCGCGCAACGGGGCGGAGTTCCACCGGGTGCTCGACCCGGCCGGGTCTCTGCTCGTGGTGACGCCGGCCGAGGACCACCTCACCGAACTGGTCGGCGCCCTCGGCCTGCTGCGGGTGGACCCGGCCAAGGCCGACCGGGTCGCCGAGAGCCTCGGGGGGCATTTCACCCCGGCGACGTCGAACGTGCACCGGCGGGAGCTGGCACTGACCGGCCCGGAGGTCGCGACGCTGGTCGGGATGGGCCCCAGCGCCTGGCACACCGACCCGGCCGGGCTCGCCGCCCGGGTGACGGCCCTCGCCGAGCCGGTACGGGTGACCGTCGCGGTGCGGCTGACCGTCTGGCGCCCGATGCCCCGCTGACCGCCCGCCGCTTCCCGTGCCGGCACCCGACCGGGCCGGTCAGGTGGAGAGGTCGACCTCTTCCCAGCCGGGGGGCTCGTCGTGGTACGGCCCGCGCAGGATCACCGCCCACTCCAGCGCCCAACGCCGCTGCCCGATCGCGTTCGCGTCGACCAGCCCGGGCACCGGCCGGCCGCTCCGCTCGGTCTCCAGGTACGCCCAGTCCAGGCAGTAGTGCAGGTCGAGCAGGGCGGCCACATCGGCGGGGTGCTGCGGCGCGGTGAGGATCCGGGATCGCCAGTGCGGGAACATCTCCCCCGCGGCGATGTGCGGCAACCGCTCCATCAGCTGCTCGTCCACGGCGAGGGTCGGGTCGAGCTGCTTGGTCAGCCCGAGCACCCAGGCGAGCGCGAAGAGCGCGTCGTGGTGCAGCACGAACGAGCGGTGGTCGCCCTTGCCGCCCATCACGAACTGCCATTCCGGCGGGGTGACCATCTCGACCAGGTGCGAGCCGAGCAGCCAGCTCATCGCCGCCTGCGGGGGCATCCCGAAGCAGCGGGCCAGGATCAGGTGCAGCACGGCGATCCGCGCCTCGATCTCCGCCGTGGGACGCAGCTCGATCTTGTCACCCGGCTCCCAGACGAGCGGGAACTGGGCCGGCGGCAACGGCAGGCCGAGCCGGGACAGCTCGTCCAGGCTCGCCTCGCGCACCTCACGGGGGTTGGGGGCACGTACGGTCACGGCGGAGTCTTCCTGTCTGCTCGCGACGGCTCAAGGCCGGCTATCCCCCCTTGGCCTGCGAGAATAGCGCCCCCTGGTGACGGGCACCATGCCACCCCGACTCCGCGCTTGGTCAGCCGATCCGCTCGATGACCAACGGCCTTGCCGCTGGTGCGGTCGGCGCGATCCGCACGGCACGGGCAGCCTCTGCCAGCGCCGCCGGGATCCGCGCCGGGTCCTCGGCGCGGAGCTCGTAGAGGGGGTCGCCGGCCCGTACCGGGTCGCCCGGCCGCTTGTGCAGCACCACCCCGGCCGGCACGCTCACCGGGTCCTCCTTGCGAGCCCGGCCCGCGCCGAGCCGCCAGGCCGCCACCCCCATGGCGTACGCGTCGACGGCCGCGACGTGCCCGTCCTGCTCGGCGCGGACCACCTCGACCTCCGGGGCGACCGGCATCGGCGCGTCCGGGTCGCCGCCCTGCGCCCGGACCATCGCCCGCCAGGAATCCATCGCCCGGCCGTCCCGCAACGCCGCCGCCGGATCGGCGTCCGGCAGGCCGGCCGCGTCGAGCATCTCCCGGGCCAGGGCCAGCGTCAGCTCCACCACGTCGGCCGGCCCGCCACCGGCCAGCACCTCGACCGACTCGGTCACCTCGACCGCGTTGCCGATCGCCAGGCCGAGCGGCGTGGACATGTCGGTGAGCAGGGCGACCGTCCGGACACCGTGCGCGCCACCCAGCTCGACCATGGTGCGGGCCAGCTCGCGGGCCTGGTCGACGGACTTCATGAAGGCGCCGGAGCCGACCTTGACATCGAGGACCAACGCCCCGGTGCCCTCGGCGATCTTCTTGCTCATGATCGAGCTGGCGATCAGCGGGATCGCCTCCACCGTGCCGGTCACGTCGCGCAGCGCGTACAGCTTGCGGTCGGCGGGGGCGAGCCCAGCGCCGGCCGCGCAGATCACCGCGCCGACGTCGCCGAGCTGCGTGATGAACTCGTCGTTGCTCAGCGCGGCCCGCCAGCCCGGGATGGACTCCAACTTGTCCAGCGTGCCGCCGGTGTGGCCGAGGCCGCGCCCGCTCAGCTGCGGCACGGCCGCGCCGCACGCCGCCACCAGCGGGGTGAGCGGCAGGGTGATCTTGTCGCCGACGCCGCCGGTGGAGTGCTTGTCGACGGTCGGGCGACGCACCGCCGAGAGGTCGAGCCGCTCACCGCTGGCGATCATCGCGGCGGTCCACCGCGCGATCTCCGGCCCGGTCATGCCGTTGAGCAGGATCGCCATGGCCAGCGCCGACATCTGCTCGTCGGCGACCACCCCCCGGGTGTACGCGTCCACGACCCAGTCGATCTGCGCGTCCGACAGCACACCCCCGTCCCGCTTCACCCGAATGACATCAACAGCAGCAAAACCACTACTCATCAGAAGATCTCTCTAGTCGTATCGAGATACCGGCCCGCAACCGTGACCGACGTACGGCCGTGCCCACGACGGGGCCGGGGCGCAACCAGCAACAAAGATCAAGACCAGCGAACCGGGATCTCCATCGGCGGCTCACCCTCACCGGCCCAGAAGATGGTCCCGGTCGCGTCGACCACCACCACCCGGGGCGTCCGGGCCATTCCCCAGGTGATCGCCTCTGCGGGGTCGTCCCAGCTCGGGGCCTCCTCCAGCACACCGGTCTCGGCGCCCGCGTCGTCCCCGGCCGACCGCTCCCAGTACGCCGTCCAGACCTGCTGCCCGGCGGACATGTCCGGGTGCACGAAGACGGTGCCGCGTCCACGCCAGGCTGCCAGGCGCTCCGGAACCACCGGCACCGGCGTCTCGCCGGTCACCGCCTCCAGGTCCTCCACGCCGAAGGCGTGTGGCAGCAGCTCGGCCATCCGCAGCGGGCGGTCCCTGGTCTCGATCAGGCACTCCGGCCCACCGTGCTCCCAGAGCAGCTGCCGGCACCGGCCGCACGGCATCAGCGGCTCACCCGTGGCGTCGACGCAGGAGAGCGCGACGAGCCGACCGCCGCCGGTGGCGTGCAGGCTGGAGACCACCCCGCACTCGGCGCAGAGGGTCACCCCGTACGCGGCGTTCTCCACGTTGCAGCCAACCACCACCCGGCCGTCGTCGACCAGAGCGGCCGCACCGACCGGGAACGTCGAGTACGGCGCGTACGCATGCCGCATCGCATCCGTGGCGGCGGCGCGCAGGCGCGCCCAGTCGATCTCGGTCATCCCATCATTCTGCCGCACCGCCATCGTGGCCTGCGGCGGGACCACCTCGGCCCCGCCGCGTCGGCCACCGGGCGTCAGCCCTTGATGTACGGCTTGCCGTCGGCGGCCGGTGCCCGGACCCGGCCGACCAGCCCGGCCACCGCCAGGATCGTCGCCAGGTAGGGCAGCATGGCCAGGAACTGGCTGGGGATCGCGCTGTTGATCGCACCGAGATAGGTGGCGAGCTGGTCGGCGAAGCCGAAGAAGAGCGCGGCGAGCAGCGCCCCGGTCGGGTTCCACCGGCCGAAGATCAGCGCGGCCAGCGCGATGAAGCCCTTGCCGCCGATCATGTTCTTGGTGAACGAGTAGAGCGCCAGCGTGTAGGAGGCACCGCCGATGCCGGCGACCACACCGGCCAGCAGCACGTTGCGGTACCGCACCCGCAGCACCTTGACGCCGAGCGTGTCGGCGGCGGTCGGGTGCTCACCGACCGAGCGGGTACGCAGCCCCCACCGGGTGCGGAACAGCGCGATGTGGATCACCAGCACCAGGAGCAGGCCGAGGTAGAGGAAGATGTTGCCGCGGAACAGCGCCGGGCCGAGCACCGGGATGTCCTTGAGCAGCGGGATCTCCCAGTTGCTGAACCGGGGAGCGCTGTTGTACCGCTCGATGTTGGTCTGCATCAGCCGCTCGTAGAGGAAGCCGGTGACGCCGACCGCGAGCAGGTTCAGCACGATGCCGATGACCACCTGGTCGACCAGGTAGCGGATGGCGAAGATGGCCAGCAGCAGCGAGATGAACGCGCCGCCGAGGGCGGCGGCCACCAGGCCCACCCAGACGTTGCCGGAGATGCTGCCGAAGAGCGCGCCGCTGAACGCGCCCATCAGCAACTGCCCCTCGATGGCCACGTTGACCACACCGGAACGCTCACAGAGCACGCCGGCCAGCGCACCGAAGATCAGCGGCAGAGCCAGGATGAAGGTGCCCCGGATGATGTTGACCAGCGGCATGAAGTTCTGCCCGGTCGGCGCGGCGGAGACCTGCCAGCAGAGGAACGACAGGACGAAGCCGATCAGCCCGACCCCGAGCACGGTGGTGAACCAGCGCTTGGGCACCCCGGCGAGCAGGGCCGCGCCGGCGGCGATCGCGATGATCCCGAACAGGATCGCGCCGATCGTGCCGTTGATCTCCAGCGCGGCGCCGCCCGCGTCATCGCTGAGCGTGAACCGGGCCTGCTGGTCGGTGGCGAGCGCGCCGAAGAGCACCGCCGAGAGCAGGCCGAGCGCGAGCAGCACGAGGCCGACCTTGCGGTTCCGGGTCCAGAAGCCCTCGTCGACCGCGGCGACCGCCACGTCGGGGACAGCCATGGTGGACATGAGTTACCAGCCCTTCGCCAGGCTCGTCTGCAACCGGGCTGCTCGTGCGGCCCGGAGCTGGAAGATCGCCTTCACCAGGGCGGGCGCGGCGATGAAGATGACGATCAGGGCCTGGAGCACCGTGACCAGCTCCAGTGAGATCCCCGAGTACGACTGCATCCGGTTGCCGCCGGCCTGTAGCGCCCCGAACAGCAGCGCCGCCAGCAACACCCCCCAGGGCTTCACCCGCCCGAGGAGCGCCACCAGGATGCCGTCGAAGCCGATCTGCGCGACCACCAGCGGGGTCAACGCGCTGGCGGTGGAGCCGAGCACCATGTTCGAGCCGCCGAGACCGGCCAGGATCCCGGCGAAGACCATGATCAGGATGTACGTCCGGGTGACGCTGATGCCGGCGGTGCGGGCGGCGTCCGGGTTGGCACCGACCGCGCGCAGCTCGAAGCCGAGCGTGGAGCGGTTGAGCAGCCAGGCGACCGCCCAGGTGGCCAGCACAGCGAGCAGGATGCCGGCGTGCACCCGCAGGTTGTCACCGAGCAGCCGGGGCAGCTGCGCGGAGCTGTCCACCGCCTTGCTGATCGCGTCGGTGCGGGTCGGATCCTGCACGCCGTTCTGCACGATGAGCCAGGTCAGGAAGTACGTGGCGACGTAGTTGAGCATGATCGTGTTGATCACCTCGTGCGCACCGGCACGGGCCTTGAGGATGCCGGGGATGAAGCCCCAGATCGCCCCGCCCAGAGCGCCGGCCAGCACCGCCACCAGCAGGTGCAGGCCGGGCGGCAGCGGCAGCAGGAAGCCGGCCAGCGCGGCGAAGATCACGCCGATGGTGGCCTGGCCCTGGGCGCCGATGTTGAACAGGCCGCCACGGAAGGCCAGCGCCACCGACAGGCCGGTGAAGACCAGCGGCGCGCTGTAGGTGAGCGTCTCGGAGATCGGCGCGAGCACGGCCTCCCAGCCGCTCGTGCCGTTCAGCCAGCCGGAGAACGCCTCCGGGTCGAAGATCGAGCCCTTGAACAGGTTCGCGTACGCCTCGCTGACCAGCGTCCAGCTCGAATTGAGCGCGTCGGACGGGCGGGAGGTGATGTACGAGTAGGTGGCGAGCACGTCCGGATCAGAAATGATCATCAAGACCGCGCCGACCACGATCGCCAGCACCAGCGACAGCAGGGTCACCGTGAAGGTGTTGGCCGCCCAGAGGTTGTCCAGGAACAGCCGGCCCAGGGCGGGCTTCGGCTCCGGCGCCGGCCGGCCGGGCGCGGTCGCCGACTCGGCCTGTTCGGTGTTACCCAGAGCGGTCTGCGCGGCCTGCGCCTCGCTCGCCGGTTCCTTGTCCGGCGAGCCGGACTGCGGGTTGGGGTGGCTCATTCCTCGTCCTCGCTCGCGGGGCGTGCGGCGCTCGCCGGGCCCCCGTCGGTCACCGGGCCGTCGGTCGGCGCACCGCCGGTGGCCGTGCCGTCCGTGGCCGTCCCGTCGGTCGGCGCGGCGTCCGCACCGCGCTCGGGAAGCGCGTCGGGGCTGATGCCGGCCATCAGCAGGCCGATCTCCTCGCGCGGGGTGTCCGGGCCGACGATGCCGATGATGCGGCCCCGGTACATCACCGCGATCCGGTCGGCCAGCCCGATCACCTCGTCGAGTTCGCTGGAGACCACCATGACGGCGGTGCCGATGTCCCGCTCGCGGATGATCCGGCTGTGGATGAACTCGATCGACCCGACGTCGACGCCGCGGGTCGGCTGGGCGGCGATGAAGAGCTTCAGCGGCCGGGACATCTCCCGGGCCACGATCACCTTCTGCTGGTTGCCGCCGGAGAGGGTGCCCACCGGCGCGTCGGCCGATGAGGTGCGCACGTCGAACTGCTCGATCCGCTCCTTCGCCGACGTCGCGATCGCGTCCGGCTTGAGCGCGAGCCCGGCGCCGAACGGCGGCCGGTCGTAGATGTCCAGCACGAGGTTCTCCGCGACGCTGAACTCCTTGACCAAGCCGTCCACGCTGCGGTCCTCGGGCACGTAGCCGACGCCGGCGCGGAGCACCTTCTTGGTCTTCCAGCCGTCGATCCGGTCGCCGGCCAGGCTGACCGTGCCGGCGAGCAACGGGCGCAGGCCCATGATCGCCTCGATCAGCTCGGTCTGGCCGTTGCCCTGCACGCCCGCCACGCCGAGCACCTCGCCCGCGCGCACGGTCAGGTCCACGCCGTCGACCGCCCGGATCTGCCGGTCGTCGTCGACGACCAGCCCGGCCACCTCCAGCACCGGCTCGCCCGGCGTGGCCGGGGACTTCTCCACGGTGAGCCGGACGTTGCGCCCGACCATCAGGGCGGCCAACTCGTCGCGACTGGCCTCCGGCAGGGCGGTGCCGACGGTCTTGCCGCGCCGGATCACGGTGATCCGGTCGGCGATCGCCTTGACCTCGCCGAGCTTGTGGGTGATGAAGACGATCGACTTGCCGGCGGCCTTGAGCGACCGCATGACCGTCAGCAACTCCTCGGTCTCCTGCGGGGTGAGCACCGCCGTCGGCTCGTCCAGGATGAGCAGGTCGACATTGCGGGTGAGCGCCTTGACGATCTCGACGCGCTGCTGGATGCCGACCGGCAGGTCCTCGATCACCGCGTCCGGGTCGACCCGCAGGTTATAGCGCTCGGACACCTCGGCGACCTCGCGCCGGGCCCGCCGCCGGTCCAGGAAGCCGGCGATGCCGCCCCGGACCTGCTCGGCGCCGAGCATGATGTTCTCCGCCACGGTGAAGACCGGCACCAGCATGAAGTGCTGGTGCACCATGCCGATCCCGGCGGCGATCGCGTCGGACGGGCCCTTCAGCTTCAGCGGCTTGCCGTCGACCAGGATCTCGCCCTCGTCGGGCTGGTAGAGCCCGTAGAGGACGTTCATCAGGGTCGACTTGCCCGCGCCGTTCTCGCCGAGCAGGGCGTGAATCTCTCCAGGCTCGACCGTCAGATCGATGTGGTCGTTGGCGACCAGATCACCGAACCTCTTGGTGATGCCGCGCAGTTCGAGTCTCAGCGCAACCTCCTGGAGTGCGAGCGATGGTGCAGCGTAGCTGCCGTTGACCGAGCCGGACTGGCCCGGTCACCGTGGCGCGCGATCGGCCGCTCCGGCCCCACGGGTGGTTAACCCGCGGGGCCGGAGCGGCCGGATCGGTCGTACCTGTCCCCCGCCGACCCTCCCGATGATCTCATCGGAGGGACCGGCCGGTCGTCACTTGGTCGGCTGGGCCTTCGAGGTGACGGTGATGGTGCCAGCGGCGATGTCCGCCTTGATCTTGTCGACCTCGGCCTTCAGCTCGGCCGGAACCTTGCTGTCGAAGTCGTGGTACGGGGCGATCGAGACACCGGTGTTGGCCAGGGTGCCCACGAAGCCCGGCTTGGCCTGCAGCTTCTCGCCACCGGCAGCCTTGAGCACGGCCTCCTTGACGGCCTCCGGGATGTTCTTGACGACCGTGGTGATGATCGCGGAGCAGTCCGGCGTGCTCTCGCAGCCGTCGACGTCCACCCAGATGGTGTTGTACTTGCCGCCCGAGGCCTTGGCCGCGGAGGTGGTGCCGAGGCCGGCGCCGCCGGCGACCGGCATGATGATGTCCGCGCCCTGGGCGACCAGCGCGTCGGAGACCTTCTTGCCCTCGTCCTGCTTGGCGAAGTCGTTGGTGAAGGAACCCTTCTGGGTCTCCTTGTTCCAACCCAGCGCCTGGACGTTCTTGCCCTTGGTCTGGTTGTAGTACGCCACGCCGTCGACGAAGCCATCCATGAAGATGGTCACCGGCGGGATCGGCAGACCGCCGTAGGTGCCCACCTTGCCGGACTTGCTCATCCCAGCGGCCAGGTAGCCGGCCTGGAACGCGGCCTGCGCGGTGTCGAACTGCATCGGGTAGACGTTGGCGTCACCCGGGTTGGCGTCGACGATGCCGAACGTCTGGTTCGGGTTGGCCTTGGCGATCTTCGAGGTGGCGTTGGCCATCAGGCCACCGACCGCCAGGATGAAGTCGCACTTCTGGTTGACGTACTGCGTCAGGTTCGGCTCGTAGTCGGCCTCGGCCTTCGACGCCACGAACTTGGTCTCGATGTTGCTGTTGGCGGCCTTGGCCTCCTCGAGACCCTTCCAGGCCGAGGTGTTGAACGACTTGTCGTCGATGCCGCCGACGTCGGTCACCATGCAGGCGCTGAACTTCTTGGCGCCACTGCCGGCGTTGTTGTCATCATCGGGGGCCTCGCCACACGCGGCGGCGCTGAGCACGAGCCCACCCACCGCGAAGATCGAGGCGATCCGCATCCCACGCACCGAGCGCAAGACGTCTCCTTCCCATTGCACACCGCGCCTAGTGCGGTGGCAGCCCATCAGCCGACCTGCGGTGTGCCGCCGGCTGTCCCACGTTACGGACGGGAGCGTACGCCCGCGCCCACCCACCGGCCGACAATCGTGCACGACTGTTGAGCGCCTGTTACCCGCGTGTAACCCTTGCGTGGGGCAAGTCACTCATCGTGCTGGTAGGCGAGCAGCCGAGGCGCCCTCAAAGTCCCGTTTTCGAGGGGTGGCCCCCCGTCGGACGTTACCGCCAAAAGACCGCGACCGCCGCGTTGACCAGGGTCAGACCGGCAATCGCGAGGAAGTGGCCGCGGTTGACCGCGTCCCGCTTCCGGGAGAAGAAGACCATGACGAAGATCAGCAGCGCGAGCACCAGCTTCGTCACAATCTTCGCCGGGGCCGGCTCGTCACCGTCCCGCAGCGGGGCGGAGAGCCCGATCCCGGTCAGCAGACCGATCACGGACCCCCACAGCATGGCCGGGTTGATCCGTAGCCGGCCGCTGACGTACTGGGCGATCGTGCCGCCGAGCAACAGGGCGAACCCGATGAGATGGACATAGAGGAGAGTCAGTCTCAGTGCTTCCACGCCGCCCATCTTCCCCTATCAACGACAGTTTGTAGTAGCCCGGTCGTGGCGTTCGGCGCGTCCGAGCCACCGCGGCGGCGTTCAGCACAGCCGCCAGACCTGGAAGGTGGGGCCGTCCGCGGGCAGGGTCAGCGCACCGTCCGGGCCGGGCCGCAGCGCCGGCGCGCCGCCGTACACGTTCTCCGCCGCCGGCAGCCCGGCCAGCCGCACCGGCGCCCCGGCCGCCCGCCGAGCCAGCACCAGCACCGCCCCGGTCGGTGCCTCGCGCAGGAAGACGATCGTGTCGGGGTCGTGGTGCAGCCGGCGTAGGCCGCCGTGGCGCAGCGCCGGCTCGCCGCGGCGCAGCGCGATCAGCGCCTGGTACGCGGCGAGCGTGCCGGCGTCCCAGCTCTGCGGGCGGTGCCACGGCATCGGGGTACGCGAGGACTCGCCGTTCGTGCCGACCAGACCGAGCTCGTCCCCCGCGAAGATCATCGGGATACCGGGCATGGTGGCGAGCAGACCGGCGGCCACCTCCTGCCGGGCGGCGTCGCCGACCACCGTCCGGATCCGGGCCGAGTCGTGCGAGCCGAGCAGTTGCCAGGAGTGCGTGTACGAGCGCCAGGAGATCAGCGACCGGTAGGCGTCCATGGTGCCGAGCACCGCGTCCGCGTCCCGCCGTGGCACCCCGCCCGGGGTGCCGAGGAAGTTCGGCACCGGCTGGTCACCGTGCCGCAGCCAGGACCAGACCGGGTCGGTGAAGCCGACGTAGTTCATGGTGCCGTGCCAGCCGTCGCGGTCCAGGTCGCCGGTGTGGTCGTGGCCGTGCTCTGCCATCAACAGGCCGTCCGGCCGATCCCGGGCCAGCACCGAGCGGAGCAGCGCCGCCACCTCGTGGGTGTACGCGTCGGCGCCCCGTCGGCCGGTCATGTTCGCCACGTCCACCCGCCACCCGTCCAGCCCGTACGGCGGGCGGAGCCAGCGGCGCAGCGCCGCGTCGTCGGCGGTGGCGAAGCGGCGGCGCAGCTCGGCGCTGCCCCAGTTCAGCTTCGGCAGCGACTTGATCCCGTTCCAGGACTCGTAGTCCCCGGTGATCTCGTCGAAGTAGTACAGCTCCCGCTCCGGGGCACGCACGTCGGAGGAGGCGGCGGTGAACCAGTCGTGCGCGTCGCCGGTGTGGTTGCTGGTGATGTCGCCGAGCAGCCGCCAGCCCCGGGCCCGTACCGCGTCCGCGAGCCGGGCCAGCGCGGCGTCCCCGCCGAGCAGCGGGTCGACCCGGTCGAAGCTGGCCGCGTCGTAGCGGTGGTTGGAGCGGGCCGGGAAGATCGGGGTCAGGTAGACCGTGTTCACCCCGAGCCGATCCAGGTGGTCCAACCGCTCGGCGATCCCGTCCAGATCGCCACCGTAGAGCTGGTGCGACGTTTCCGGGCCACGGCCGACCACGGGAGTGTCCCAGTGGCACGGGATCGCCCAGTCCGGCAGCGGCCGGGCGTCGGCCGCGGCGGACCGGGCGAACCGGTCCGGGAAGATCTGGTAGATCACCGCGTCCCGCGCCCAAGCCGGTGGCGGGGCGTGGGTGACCAGCTTGAAGTCGCCGTGGTCGGGCACGTCGTGGTCGACCAGCCCCGCCGCGGTCAGCCACCGGGGACCGCGCCGCCCCGAGAGCAGGAAGCGGTAGTTGCTCACCGGGTTGCGGGCCGGCACCTCGGCCCGCCACCAGACGTCTCCGCCGTCGGTGCGATCCACCACCGCCTCGGTGAACCTCGGCTCACCGTCACCGGTGGTGCGTACGTGTACCTGGCGGACGTCGGCGCCGGCCGGCGCCCGGACGAAGACGTCGACGACCTCCCCCAGCGTGGGCTCCTGCTGCGGGACGTAGCAGGCGGATCCGTCATGGTGCGGCTGCACGGCTGGCTCTCCTCTCGGGTGCACTCGGGGGTACTCGCAGACGGGCGCCGACGGCTACCCCTTCACGGCGCCGGCGGTCAGCCCGGAGACGATGTAGCGCTGGAGGAGCTGGAAGACCAGCACGGTGGGGATCGCGGTGAGCAGGGTCCCGGCGGCGAAGATCCCGAAATTGTTGTTGCGCTCGTTGCCCTGCAACATGCCGTACATGCCGACCGCGAGCGTCTTCGAGTCGCTGCTGGTGAGGAACACGTTGGCCATCAGGAACTCGTTGATGGTGCCGATGAACGCCAGTAGCCCGGTCACCGCCAGGATCGGCGCCACCAGCGGCAGCATGATCCGGAAGAAGACCTGGGCGTGCGAGGCCCCGTCCATGGTGGCCGACTCGTCCAGCTCCCGGGGCAGGGTGTCGAAGAAGCCCTTCATCAGCCAGGTGTTCACCCCGAGCGCGCCACCCATGTAGAGCAGCAGCAGCCCCCACGGGGTGTTGAAGCCGATCGACGGCCACAGGTCGGTGATCGTGCCGAAGATCAGGTAGATCGCCACGATCGCCAGGAACTGCGGGAACATCTGGATCAACAGCAGCGAGAGCAGCCCCACCCGCCGGCCGCGGAACCGCATCCGGGAGAAGGCGTACGCGGCCAGCGCGGAGAGGAACACCGACGCGAACGAGGCCACTCCGGCGATCAGCAGCGAGTTGACGAACCACCGCTCGAAGGCGGTCCGTTCGAACAACTCGCCGAAGTTGCCGAGCGACACCCCGCCGGTGGGCACCAGCTCGGTGGTGGAGAGCGTGCCGAGCGGGTTGAGCGCGGCGGAGAGCACGAACACGATCGGGAAGAGGCTGAACAGCACGCCGAGCACGGCGACCAGGTGCCGCCAGCCGACCTGGGCGAACCAGCGGTTGCGGCGCCGGCCTGTGGCGTTGCGGTTGGCCGCGGGCGGCCGGCCCGCCGTGTCGCCGGTACGCGCGGCCCCGGTGAGTGTGGTCACGAGTACACCTCCTCCTGCTTGCGGGTCCGCCGGAAGCTGACGGTCGAGACCACCGCGACGATGGCGAAGATGAACAGCGAGATCGCGGCCGCGAAGCCGAACTCCGCGCCCTGCCCGCCGAAGGCGAGCCGATAGGTGTACGTGATCAGCAGATCGGTGGCGCCGTTGGTCGGGTTGTCGGCCGGGAAGGGCGCGCCCTCTGTGGTCAGGTAGATCGCGTTGAAGTTGTTGAAGTTGTACGCGAACGACGAGATCAGCAGCGGGGAGAGTGCGATCAGCAGCAGCGGCAGGGTGACCGCGCGGAAGGACTGCCAGGGCGAGGCCCCGTCGACCGAGGTCGCCTCGGTCAGCTCCCGCGGGATGGCCTGCAACGCGCCGGTGGCCACCAGGAACATGTACGGGTAGCCGAGCCAGAGCTGCACCAGGATGACCGCGAGGCGCGCCGTCCACGGCTGGCCGAACCAGTCCACGTCCAGTCCGAACAGGTTGTTGATCAGCCCGAAGTCGGCGTTGAACATGTCCCGCCAGGCCAGCAGCATCGCGAACGACGGCATGGCGTACGGCAGGACCAGCAGCACCCGGTAGAGGTTGCTGCCGCGCATCCGGGGCGAGTGCAGCACGAGCGCGATCATCATGCCGAGCAGGAACGTCCCGCCGGTGGACGCGATGGCGAAGGCGAAGTTCCAGATCAGGGTGCTGAGGAAGGGGCCGGAGATGTTCTCGTCGGTGAGCACCCGGGTGAAGTTGCTCAGCCCGACGTTGACCTTCCAGCCCTGGGCCAGCCGCTCGCCGTCGGCGGCGACGAAGGCGCCCACCTCCTCGTCGGCGGTCCAGGTCTGCCCGGTCCCGGTGTCCCGGACGCAGTCGCAGCCGGCCTCGTACGCCCGCACCGCCTTGCCCTCGTAGGCGCGGGACAGGCCGCTGGAGCGCAGCGCGCCGCCGGCGGTGGGCACCACCAGGTCGGTGATCTCCTTGCTGCGGGCGCTGGCCTGGCCGAAGTTCAGCACGGTGTAGCCCTCGGCGGCGGTGACCTTGCCGCCCGCGGCGACCGTGACGTCGGCGGCGTCGAGCTGGCGTAGCCCACCGGTGTCACCGGCGGAGACCGTGCCGGTGGTGGGGTCGGTGACCAGGAAGACCAGCGGGGCGGAGGCCGGGTCGCCCTTCGTGGCGATCGACAGGGCGTACTCGGCGGAGCCGGGCACCTGGGTGACCGAGGAGGTCTGGATCGCGACGATCGCGTCGTCCTTGCTGCCCCGGTGCCCGTCACCGAAATTGGTGAAGGCGGTGCTGGCGGTGTACAGCACCGGGAAGACCTGGAAGGCGATCAGGAACAGGGTGCCCGGGACCAGGTACTTGGCCGGGATGTGCCGGCGGGTGAGGTACAGGTAGAACAGTCCGGCGGTGGTCGCCGCCAGCAGGGCCAGGCCGGCCCACTTTCCGCCGTCGATGAGCGGGAAGGCCGCCCAGACCGCGATACCGGCGGTCAGGCCGAGCAGGAGCACCTTGCCGGCGAGGCCGGTCAGGGTGATCGGCGCGTGGTCACGCGCGGCACGGGAGCGCGGGGGCCGGGAGCCGACCGGCCCCCGGCCCGGGGTCCGCGTGGCGGACCCCGGGCCGGACTGCGGCGTGCTCATTACTTGATCTGGCCCGAGATGGTCTTGCCGGCCGCGGTGATGGTGCTGGTCGGGTCGGCCCCACCGATGACGGCGGCCTGGGCCTTGCCGAACGGGTCCCAGATCGCGGCCATCGCCGGGATGGCCGGGAGCACCTGACCGTTCTTGCCGGCCTCCTGGAACTTGGCCAGGTCCGGGTCACTGCCCTTGACCTGGTCGAGGGCGGCGGTCAGCGCCGGCGGCCGGGGCTCGGCGTTGTACAGCGCGACGGCCAGCTCGGGCGTCGTGGTGTAGTTGGCCACGAACTCCTGGGCCAGCGCCTTGTTCTTGCCCTTGGCGGCGACGTAGAACGCCTGCACGCCCACGAACGGCTGGGCCTCCTTGCCGCCGGCGAAGCCGGGGATGGCGGAGATGTCGTACTTGATGTTGGCCTTCTTGACGTCGGCCACCGCCCACGGGCCGGAGACCAGGTAGGCGCACTTCTTACCGGTGAAGGTGGCGATCGAGTTGGTGTCCGAGATGGAGCGCTTGAGCACGCCCTCGCCCTTCTCGCCCAGCGCGCCGATCTTCTTGAACGCCTCGATCGACGCGGGCTTGCCCACGCCCAGGTCCTTCGGGTCGTAGTCGCCGTTGGCGCCGGCACCGAAGAGGTAGCCGCCGGCCGAGGTGTACAGCGGGTAGATGTGGTACGCGTCGCCGTTCTGGCCGACCTGGAGGCAGAGCGTCTCGGTGGCCTTCTTCGCCGCCTTGAGCTGCTTGCCCTGGGCGACCAGGTCCTCGATGGTCTTCGGCGCCTCGGGGGCCAGCTCGGTGTTGCGGATCAGCGCCAGGTTCTCCTGGGCGTACGGCACGCCGTAGAGCTGACCGTTGAAGGTGACCGCCTTGACGGCGGTCTGGTTGAACCCGCTCTTCTGCTCGGCGGAGAGCTGCACCGGGTCGATGGCGCCGTTCTGCACCAGGTTGCCGATCCAGTCGTGCGCGCCGACCACCACGTCGGGGCCGCTGCCCTGCTGCGAGGCGGTGACGAAGTTGGTCTGCAGGTCCTTGCTGACGGCCTGGACCTCGACGGTGACGCCGTTCTCCTGGCCGAACTTCTCGGCGAACGGCTTGAGAGCGGCGGTCCGCTTGTCGTCTGCCCAGATCACCAGTTTGCCGCCGGCCGCCTTGGGGGACTGGTTCGCGGCCGGCTCGTCGCTGTCGCCACCACAGCCCGAGGCGGCGAGCGCCAGGGCGAAGAGGGCGACCACACCCGCGGTACGGATGCGCATCGGTACTCCTGTCGTCATGGCGGGTCCGCCGGGGGAAGGGCGGCCCACCGATGGGAAGCTCTGGAAGTTTTTGCCTACCGGCGCTCGGGTGCTGCGCCGCTGCTCTCGCATGTTGCGGGGACGTTAGCAAGAGGTTGCAGATTATGGAAGCGTTTGCAGAGCGCCCCGCAAGAACTTGCCGGTGGGCTAAAGTGCCGCCATGCGCGCTCGACTGTCCGACATCGCCCAGCAGGCCGAAGTCAGCGAGGCCACGGTGTCGCGGGTGCTCAACGACCGCCCCGGCGTGGCCCCGGAGACCCGGCAGGCCGTCCTCACCGCTCTCGACGTGCTCGGCTACGAGCGCCCGGCTCGGCTGCGCAAGCGCAGCGCCGGGCTGGTCGGCCTGGTGGTGCCGGAGCTGGACAACCCGATCTTCCCCGCCTTCGCCCAGGTCATCGAGTCGACCCTGGCGCAGAGCGGGTTCACCCCGGTGCTCTGCACCCAGACCGCCGGTGGCGTCACCGAGGACGAGTACGTCGAGATGCTGCTGGACCGTCAGGTCTCCGGGATCGCCTTCGTCTCCGGTCTGCACGCTGACACCGCCGCCAACCACGACCGCTACCGGGCGTTGATCGCCCGGCCGTTGCCCGTCGTGATGATCAACGGGTACGTGCCCGGCATCGGTGCCCCCTTCGTCTCCTGTGACGACCGGGAGGCGGCCGAGCTGGCCGTGGCCCACCTGGTCGCGCTCGGGCACCGTCGGATCGGCCTGATCACCGGCCCGGACCGCTTCGTCCCGGTGCAGCGCAAGGTGGCCGGCTGGCGCTCCGCGATGACCCGGCTGGCCGGGGTCGCCGAGGCCGACCTGGGCCCGCTGGCCGAGCTGTCCCTGTTCGGTGTGGAGGGTGGCGAGGCCGCGGCCGGCCGGCTGCTGGACCGCGGCGTGACCGGCGTGGTGTGCGGCTCGGACCTGATGGCGCTCGGCGCGATCCGGGCGGCCCGCCAGCGCGGCCTGACCGTCCCCGGCGACCTCTCCGTGGTCGGCTACGACGACTCGCCACTGATGGCCTTCACCGACCCGCCACTGACCACCATGCGGCAGCCGGTCATCGCGATGGCGGTGGCCGCGGTCCGGGCCCTGGTCGACGAGATCAACGGGCACGGCGCCCCGCACTCGGAGTACCTGTTCCGCCCGGAGCTGGTGGTGCGCGGCTCCACGGCGGTCGCCCCGGCCGGCACCCGGACCGGCGGAGGCGGATCGAACCGGCACCGACCCGGCTCGTCGGCGCTGGCCGTCCCCGCCTGAGCGGCACCCCACCAGGCTGGGCAGCCGACTAACGCAGCAGCAACCCCGGCACGTCTTGCGCAAGAACTGCTTGACTCTTGCAGTGTTCGGGCGGCATATTGCTCAGACACCCGCGCTGCCACCGTCCGCGCCGCGCCGGGTGCCGCCGCCGCACCTGACCCGAGACAGACGGGGAACGCCAACGATGACCGTCAGCACCACCACCCCGCACCACACCGCCGACGACGACTGGTGGCGCTCCGCGGTCGTCTACCAGGTCTACGTGCGCAGCTTCGCCGACAGCGACGGCGACGGCATCGGTGACCTCCAGGGCATCCGGCAACGCCTGCCGTACCTGCGCGACCTCGGGGTGGACGCGCTCTGGCTGACCCCCTTCTACACCTCCCCCATGGTCGACGGCGGGTACGACGTCGCCGACTACCGGGACGTCGACCCGATGTTCGGCACCCTCAGCGACTTCGACGCGATGATCGCCGACGCGCACGCCCTCGACCTGCGGATCATCGTCGACCTGGTGCCCAACCACACCTCCGACGTCCACCGCTGGTTCGCCGCCGCCCTCGCCGCCGGCCCCGGCTCCCCGGAGCGGGCCCGCTACCTCTTCGCCGAGGGCCGGGGTGCGCACGGCGAACTGCCGCCGAACGACTGGGAGAGCATCTTCGGCGGCCCGGCGTGGACCCGGGTCGCGGACGGCGAGTGGTACCTGCACCTGTTCGACCCGGCTCAGCCGGACCTGAACTGGCGCCACCCCGAGGTCCGCGCCGAGTTCGAGGACGTGCTGCGGTTCTGGCTGGACCGGGGCGTGGACGGCTTCCGGATCGACGTGGCCCACGGCATGATCAAGGCCGAGGGGCTGCCGGACGTCGGCTTCAGCACGATGACCACCGGCCAGCGCCAGGTCGAGCTGCTCGGCAAGGGCCGGCTGCCCTACTTCGACCAGGACGAGGTCCACGAGATCTACCGCGCCTGGCGGCCCATCCTGGACAGCTACCCAGGCGGCCGGATGGCGGTCGCCGAGGCGTGGGCCGAGACCCCGCAGCGGCTGGCCCGCTACATCGGCCCGGACGAGCTGCACCAGGCGTTCAGCTTCGACTTCCTCGACGCCACCTGGTCGGCCGACTCGTTCCGCAAGGTGATCGACACCGCGCTGTCCGAGTCGACGGTGGTCGGCGCACCCACCACCTGGGTGCTGTCCAACCACGACAAGCAGCGGCACGTCACCCGTTACGGTGACGGCGCCGAGGGGCTGCGCCGGGCTCGCGCCGCCAGCCTGCTGATGCTCGCCCTGCCCGGCTGCGCCTACCTCTACCAGGGCGAGGAGCTCGGCCTACCCGAGGTGCTCGACCTCCCCGACGAGCTGCGCCAGGACCCGGCGTTCCTGCGCACCGGCGAGAGTCGGGACGGCTGCCGGGTGCCCATCCCGTGGAGCGGCGAGCTGGCCCCGTACGGCTTCGGGCCGGCCGGCGGCGAGCTGAGCTGGCTACCGGCCCCGGCGACCTGGCGGGCCCTGTCGGTCACCGCGCAGACCGGCGTGCCCGGCTCGACGCTGGAGCTGTACCGGGCCGCGCTGCGCATCCGGCACGAGCACCCGGCGCTGGCCGTCGACGCTGGCGGGGTGACCTGGCTGGAGAGCGAGCCGGGCGTGCTGGCCTTCTCCCGCACCTCCGGCGCGACCGTGCTGACCTGCGTGGTCAACCTCAGCGGCGCGCCGGTCCTGATCGACGGATACGGCCAACCGCTCGTCGCCAGCGCGGCGCTCACCGAGCAGGGCTCCGGCCATCTGCTTCCGGTTGACGCGGCCGCCTGGTTGGAACGGCGCTGAGCGGGTAACCCGTCACCAACCTGGTCGTCCGTCGTGCCCCGCGCCGGCGGGCGACTGGGCTACCGGCCCCTTGTGGTGGGGGGTGAGGTGGCACCGGCGCCACGCGGAGTCCGCTCCGGGTGGCGCCGGTGTCCGTCTGCGCCAAGGTGTGCTCCGCCCGCTGACCGCCCCGACGCGCGGCGTCCCGGTCCGGAGCGGCTCACTTCGCGGTGAGCAGCGCCGCGATGCGGGTGAAGCCGGCGCGTACCTCGGCCTCGTCCGGCGGCTCGGCGGGCTCGCCGTGGCCCGCCTCGTCAGCAGCGGCGTCCAACTCCTCGTCGATCACGTCCTCGAAGTCGCCGTACAGGTCGGCCCCCTCGACCTGGCGGTCCTCGTCCTCGGCGGCGACCTGCGCGGCGGCGATCTCGCTGCGGATCTCGTCGGCCGACAGCGCCGGCAGCAGCGGCTCCACGACGGCTATCAGCTGCTCGTCGGCCACCACCGCCTCGGCCAGCGCCAACGCGTGCGGCCGCTCGTACGGCCCGCAGACCACCGGCTCCCACTCGTCGAGGTCACCGAGTGGACCAAAGGTGATGATCCACGGCAGACCGAGCATCGGCGAGTCGGCCGGCAGGTCCAGTGTCATGAGTGCGCCCACCGGCTCATCATGGTCCGCGAACACGAGCGCCGACGCCGTTCGCCTCAGTTTCCGCCCGCCGGGCGCCAGATCAGCGACCGGTCAGCCGGGACGGGCGGCGTCCAGGGCGGCGCGGACCAGGGCGAGCGCGGTGGCGGGCGGCACGCCCAGCCGGGTCGCCTCGGCCGCGTACCCGGCTGCCGCCCGGTGCAGTCGGTCGACGGCGTCGTCCCGGCCGGGAGCGACGAAGGTGCCGTTGCGCCCCCGGGTCTCCAGCAGCCCGGCCGCCTCCAACTCCCGGTACGCGCGGGCCACCGTGTTCGCGGCCAGCCGCAGGTCGGCGGCGAGCTGCCGGACGGTGGGCAGTCGGCTGCCCACCGGCAACCGGCCGTCGCCGATCAACTCGGCGAGCTGCCCGCGTACCTGCTCGTACGGGGGCACCGACGAGTCCGAGTCGACCGAGATCGTCACCTGCGCACCTTCCGCCATCAGCCCGCACCGCCCGGCGTACCGGGATCGGTGTCCTCGTCGAGAGCCACCGGCGGGGCACCCTCCGCCAGATCCAACACCCGCCCACGCTGACTGGTCGCGAGGAGCGCCGCCCCGAACAGCACCAGCTGGTTGAGCAGGTAGAGGTAGAGCAGCAGGCCGACGGCGCCGGCCACCACGGTGTACGCCGGGTTCCGCTCGGTGCGCACCACGTAGTACCGCCCGACCGTGTTGAGCAGCGTGATACCGATCGCGACCAGCACCACCACCGGGCGCAGCCGGGACCGGCTCACCCGCAGCCGGGGCACCGCGACCAGCAGCGCGGTCGCGAGCACCGCGTTGATCAGCACGCTGAGGATCGCGCTGATCGTGGTCAGACCGACCGAGCCGGTGCTGCGCAGCAGGAAACGCAGCAGCGACTCCAGGGCGTCCACCGCCGCCACCGAGACACCGAGCAGCACGAAGACGCCGATCATCACCCCGAGGTCGACCAGCCGCCGGATCACCAGGTTTCCGGGTTGCTGGTTGAGCCGGTACATCAGCCGCTGTGAGGAGCGGATCGCCTCCACCCAGCCGATCCCGGTGAAGACCAGGATGACCAGGCCGACCACGCCGACCGTGCCGCTGGAGTTGGCGATCTGCTCCGCGTCCAGGAACGGCAGGTTCTCCTTCAGGAACCCGGCCGCCGCCGCGCTGACCTCGTCGTTGTCCTCCAGGATCGCGCCGAAGATCGAGTACGCGACCAGCGCGAGGGCGAACACCGCGAAGAAGCCGTAGTAAGCGATCGCAGCGGCCAGCCGCCCGGCCAGCAACTCGGCGTAGAGCGCGCCGGCCCGCCACACGTGGTCGAATAGCCCCGACCGGGAGCGCGCGGCGCTCACCCAGCGGTCGATGCCCGCCTCGATCGCCCCGATCACGTTCACGCGATCATCCTCGCCGATCTCCCGCCGCCATAGGGGCAACCGGCTCCCGATGCTCGCCGACCGGCGCGTCGCCGAACGATGCGTCGCCCCCGGCGCGTCGCCGAACGGTCAGCCGCCGAGGCGGAAGTACCGACGGGGCTGCCACCGGGCCTGCCCGCTGTGCGAGAACAGGGTGAACGCGTCGACCTCGAACATCGCGGAGAAGTCGGCCAGATCCTCGTACGCCTTGTCCAGCGCCTCCGGTGCCACGTCCTGTGCCACGGTGACGTGCGGATGGTACGGGAAACGGGTCTCGCGGTGCAGCTCCGGTGCCGCGCGGATGGCGCCGGCCAGCAGCTCGCACTCGCTGATCCCGGCTGCCACCGCCACGAACACCACCTGGGTCACCGGGCGGAACGTGCCGGTGCCCCGCAGGTGCAGCGCGAACGGCAGGTGCGCGGCGGCGACGGCGGCCAGGTGCCGTTCGACGGCGGGCAGGGCGGCCGTCGGGATCTCGGTCGGCCCGAGCAGCGTCACGTGCGCGGGCACCGCCAGCGGGTCGCCGGCCTCAACCCGCCGTCGGGTGAGCTGCGCCCCCCACGGCTCCGGGATGTCCACCGCGATGCCGACCTGGATCGTGTCGCCGGCTGGCGGCACCCCGCCACTGCGATCCACGCTCCGCGCCGCCCCTTCGGCCACCGACCCGCCCACCTGTCCCGGGGCGCTATTCGCCGCGTACCGGCGGGAAGAACCCGACCCGCTCGTACGCGGACCGCAGGGTCGGTCCGGCCACCGCACGGGCCTTCTCCGCGCCGGCGGCGAGCAGCTTGTCGAGCTGCGCCGGGTCGTCGAGGTAGGTGCGGGTGCGCTCCTGGATCGGGCGGACGAACTCCGCCACCACCTCGGCCAGGTCCTTCTTCAGGTCGCCGTAACCGCGACCGGCGTACGCGGCCACCAGATCGTCGATGCCGCGCCCGCTGAGCGCCGAGTGGATGGTCAGCAGGTTGGACACGCCCGGCTTGGTCTCGGCGTCGAAGACGATCTCCCGGCCGGTGTCGGTCACCGCCGAACGGATCTTCTTCGCCGACCGGGCCGGGTCCTCCAGCAGGTCGATGATGCCGGCCGGCGAGGACGACGACTTGGACATCTTCGCGGTCGGGTCCTGGAGGTCGGTGATCTTCGCGGTGTCCTTGACGATGTGCGGCGCGGGCACCGTGAACGTCGGGCCGAACAGCGAGTTGAAGCGCTGGGCCAGGTCCCGGGAGAGCTCCAGGTGCTGACGCTGGTCCTCGCCGACCGGCACCGCGTTGGCCTGGTAGAGCAGGATGTCGGCGGCCTGCAGGATCGGGTAGGTGAACAGGCCGACGCTGGCCCGCTCGTTGCCCTGCTTCTGTGACTTGTCCTTGAACTGGGTCATCCGGCTGGCCTCGCCGAAGCCGGTGATGCAGCCGAGCACCCAGGCCAGCTGCGAGTGCTCAGGCACCTGTGACTGCACGAACAGGGTGCTGCGCTCCGGGTCCAGACCGACCGCGAAGAGCTGGGCGGCAGCCACCCGGGTCCGCTGGCGCAGCAGCACCGGGTCGTGCCCCGCGGTGATGGCGTGCAGATCCACGACGCAGTAGAACGCGTCGTGGGTCTCCTGCAGGGCCACCCAGTGCCGCACCGCGCCGAGGTAGTTGCCGAGGTGGAAAGAGTCGGCCGTCGGCTGGATGCCGGAGAAGACGCGGGGGCGGGCGGGAACGTCGGACATGGCGATAATTCTGTCAGCAAGCGACGGGGTCCGTCATGACGGGCCGGCGGGTCGGCCGCGGCCCGCCGCTGTCGGGGCGTTGACCTCGCGCGGGTCCCCCTGGCCGACCCGGCGGATCGGCCCGACCACGGCCCCGCGTTGCTGCCCGGCCACCGGCTCCGACGACCACCGCGCGCCGGCCTCCCTCGACTGCCCGGTGCCAGCCTCGCGGCGCTGCTCGGTGCCGGCCTCCCTCGACTGCCCGGTGCCGGCCTCGCGGCGCTGCTCGGGCATCCGCACGGCGGAGACCGCGAGCCGGGCCACCCGGCGTCCATCCAGCGTCAGCACCCGCAACAGCCAGCCGCCCGACGGGTCGGCCGGGTCGGGCCCGTCGGCGTCGACCGGTTCAGCGGGCACCGGTACTTCGTCGCCGGTCACCGGCAGCCGACCCAGCGCGGCCATCACGAACCCACCGACCGTCTCGTACGGCCCGGCGGGCAGCACCAGCCCGGTCCGCTCGGCGAAGTCGGCCAGGTTGAGCCGACCGTCCACCACGGCGGGCAGGCCGTGCACCGGGTCCGGCTTGGTGTCGTACTCGTCGTGGATCTCGCCGATCAGCTCCTCGATCAGGTCCTCCAGGGTGACGATCCCGGCGGTGCCGCCGTACTCGTCGACCACCACCGCCAGGTGCTGACCCTCCCGGCGCATCTCGGTGAGTGCGGGCAGCACCCGCTTGCTGCCGGGCAGTCGCTTCACCTCCCGGGCCAGCTCGCCGACGGTGACGCACGGGTCGGCGTCCGGGCGCAGCAGTACGTCGCGCAGGTGCACGAAGCCGACCACGTCGTCGTGGGTGCCGTCGGTGACCGGGTAGCGGGTGTGCGTCTCGGCCCGGACCAACCGGGCGGCCTCGGCGATGGTCAGCCGGGCGGGCAGGAAGACCACCTCGGTGCGGGGCATCATCACCTCGCGGATCAGGCTGGCGCCGGCCACCAGGACCTCGTCGATGATCCGCCGTTCGTCCGGGTCGAGCACCGTGTTCGCGGCGACCAGGTCCCGCAGCTCGGCCTCGGAGATGCGCTCGCGGCCGGCCGCCGGGCCAGCTCCGAGCAGGTCGGTGACGAGGCGGGTGGCACCGTCGGCGGCGCGGACCACCATCCGGGCGACAGCCCGGGCGAGCGGACCGGGGTCACGGCGGGGCCGCCCCCGCGCGC
This sequence comes from Micromonospora sp. NBC_00858, assembly GCF_045207365.1. Classification (NCBI taxonomy): domain Bacteria; kingdom Bacillati; phylum Actinomycetota; class Actinomycetes; order Micromonosporales; family Micromonosporaceae; genus Micromonospora; species Micromonospora sp. NBC_00858. The sequence goes on from NZ_CP108828.1 coordinate 5,533,222, forward strand.
GTCGCCGGAGCCCCGTATGGGCCGCTTCCCGCATGACAGAGATGGTAGACATCGACGGCCCATCGCACCGGGGATCACGCACGCCCGACGGCTATGTTCGGGTCTGTTTAATCGTGAGAGATTATGATGGAATGTGGATGGCGGCATGGTCGGTCGGGGTACACCCGCCGCCGTAGGGTGATCACCGAAGGGCCACGTCCCGGGCGGGCCAGGCAGGAGGCAACGACGTGAAACTGCTCGTCACGGGGGGCGCCGGCTTCATCGGCAGCGTAGTGACCCGAATGCTGCTCGACGCGGGCCACCAGGTCGTCGTCCTGGACGACCTGCGCACCGGCCACCGCGAGGCGCTCGCTCCGGACGCGACCCACGTCGAGGCGTCCATCCACGACGCCGCCCGGATCGTCACCCCCGACGCAGGCTTCGACGGGGTGCTGCATTTCGCCGCCCTGATCGCCGCCGGCGAGTCGATGGTCAAGCCGGAGCTGTACTGGCAGACCAACACTGTCGGCACCCTCGCCCTGATCGACGCGGTCCGGGCCGCCGGGGTGCCCCGGATGGTCTTCTCCTCCACCGCCGCCGTCTACGGCAACCCCACCGAGCTGCCCATCCCGGAGACCGCGGTCAAGGCGCCCACCAACACGTACGGCGCCACCAAGCTCGCCGTCGACATGGCGCTCACCTCCGAGGCGATCGCGCACGGGCTGGCCGCCGTGTCGCTGCGCTACTTCAACGTGGCCGGCGCGCACCTCGACGGCGACGTCGCGCTCGGCGAACGGCACGACCCGGAGACGCACCTGATCCCGATCGCGTTGGAGGTCGCCGCCGGCCGGCGGGAGAAGCTCCAGCTCTTCGGCGACGACTACCCCACCGTGGACGGCACGTGCGTCCGCGACTACATCCACGTCGCCGACCTGGCCCGAGCCCACCTGTTGGCACTCGACGCCGCCGCCGCGGGCCAGCACCGGATCTACAACCTGGGCAACGGCAACGGTTTCACCAACCGGCAGGTGGCCGACGTGGTCCGCGAGGTCACCGGGCATGCGCTGCCGGTCGAGGTGGCGCCACGCCGCGAGGGCGACCCGGCCGAGCTGGTCGCCTCCTCCGCTCTGGCCCGCGACGAGCTGGGCTGGGTGCCGCAGAAGCCGACCCTGCACGACATGGTCGGCGACGCCTGGGCCTTCTACCGCACCCACATCCTGGAGCAGCGGTGAGCGCGAGGAGTGAGCCGGTGTTGCGAGCCCCGCAGTCGCGAACGGCGCAGGCAGCGGTGAGCGCGAGGAGTGAGCCGGTGTTGCGAGCCCCGCAGTCGCGAACGGCGGAGGCACGGTGAGCGCGAGGAGTGAGCCGGTGTTGCGAGCCCCGCAGTCGCGAACGGAGGAAGCAGCGTGACCGGCCACACCGGTGACGTCGCCGAGCGGGCCGCCGCCGGCTTCACCGAGCAGTACGGCGGTCAGGCCGCTGGCCGCTGGGCGGCTCCCGGCCGGGTCAACCTGATCGGCGAGCACACCGACTACAACGACGGGTTCGTGCTGCCCTTCGCGCTGCCGCTGCGTACCGTGGTCGCCGCCGACCGGCAGGACGGGGAGCGCTGGACGGTCTGGTCCGAGCTGTCCGGCGAGACGATCACCTTCGGCGCGGACGACGTGACCCAGCCGGGCCGGGTCACCGGCTGGGGCGCGTACGTGGCCGGGGTGGTCTGGGCGCTGCGCGAGGCCGGCCACCCGGTACCCGGCGCCCGGTTGGCGATCGCCTCCGACGTGCCGCTGGGCTCCGGGCTCTCCTCCTCGGCCGCACTGGAGTCGGCCGTGCTCGCCGCCCTGCTCGACCTGGGTGGGGTGGAGCTGGCCGCCGAACGGCAACCTCGGCTGGCGCAACGCGCGGAGAACCTCTACGTCGGTGCACCGACCGGAATCATGGACCAGTCCGCGGCGATCCGCTGCCGCGCCGGGCACGCCCTCTTCCTGGACTGCCGCGACGAGTCGGTCGAGCACATCCCGTTCGACCTGGACGCCGCTGGGCTGGCCGTGCTGGTCATCGACAGCCGGGCGCCGCACCGGCACGCCGACGGCGAGTACGCCGCCCGCCGCCGGTCCTGCGAGGCGGCGGCCAAGACCCTCGGCGTCGCCGCGCTGCGTGACGTCGCCATCGACCAGCTCGACACCGCGCTGGCCCGACTCGACGACGAGGAGACCCGGCGGCGGGTCCGGCACGTGGTCACCGAGGACCAGCGGGTGTTGGACACGGTGGCACTGCTGCGCGCCGGCCGGGTCCGGGACATCGGCCCGCTGCTCACCGCCTCGCACGTCTCGATGCGCGACGACTTCGAGATCACCGTGCCGGAGATCGACACCGCGGTCGAGGCGGCGCTGGCGGCCGGCGCGCTGGGTGCCCGGATGACCGGCGGTGGCTTCGGTGGCTGCGTCCTCGCCCTGATAGCGGCGGACCGGACCGACGCGGTAGCCGCCGCCATAACGGCCGCCTACGCCGAACGCGGCTTCACCGCACCCACCACCATCCCAGTCCTCCCATCCCCCGGCGCCACCCGCCTCAACTAACCCCACCCACCCCACCCCACCGGGTTGATCAAGAGGTTTGCGTCAGTCCGAGCCCGGATCCTGACGCAAACCTCTTGATCACCGGTGGAGGTGGTGGGGGGTGGGTCGGGTTCGGGGTCGGGGTCGGGGTCGGGGTCGGGGTGAGATCGTGCTCGTTCTTGGAAGTAGTGGCCTCGCCCATCGGGCGAGGCCACTACTTCCTGGATGGAGCGCGATCTTGCGGGCAACCGGGCCGGGTCGGGCCGAGCCTCGATCAGCTGGCTTCGACGATCATGCCGGCGCCGACGGTGCGGTTGGTGGCCTCGTCGATGATGACGAAGCCGCCGGTGGTGCGGTTGCGCCGGTACTCGTCGGCCAGCAGCGGCACCGTGGTGCGCAGCCGCAGCCGGCCGATCTCGTTGAGCCGCAGCTCATCGGCCGACTCGTCGCGGTGCAGCGAGTTGATGTCCAGCCGGTAGTGCAGCCCGCGCACGATCGCCCGCGCCGACCGGGTGGTGTGCTTGATCGCGTACCGGCCGCCGACCCGCAGCGGGCGGGTCTCGTCCATCCAGCACACCATCGCCTCGATGTCCTGGGCCACCGCGGGAGCGTTGTTCGGCCGGCAGATCATGTCGCCCCGGGAGATGTCGATCTCGTCGGCCAGCCGTACCGTCACCGACATCGGCGGGAACGCCTCCGCGACCGGCCCGTCGGCGGTCTCCACCGCGGCGATCCGGCTGGTGAAGCCGGACGGCAGCACCATCACCTCGTCGCCCGGCTTGAGCACGCCGGAGGCGACCTGACCGGCGTAGCCGCGGTAGTCGGTGACCGTGGTGGACTGCGGCCGGATCACGTACTGCACCGGGAACCGGACGTCGACCAGGTTGCGGTCGCTGGCGATGTGCACCCGCTCCAGGTGGTGCAGCAGCGACGAGCCCTCGTACCACGGCATGTTCTCCGACCGGGTGACGATGTTGTCGCCACGCAGCGCGGAGATCGGCACCACGGTCAGGTCCGGCACGTCGAGCTTCGCGGCGAACGCGGTGAACTCGTCGGCGATCCGCTCGTAGACCTCCTGCGACCAGTCCACCAGGTCCATCTTGTTGACGCAGAGGACCAGGTGCGGCACCCGCAGCAGGGAGCAGAGGAACGCGTGCCGGCGGGACTGCTCGACCAGGCCCTTGCGCGCGTCCACCAGGATCAGCGCGAGGTCGGCGGTGGACGCCCCGGTCACCATGTTGCGGGTGTACTGAATGTGCCCCGGGGTGTCGGCGATGATGAACTTGCGCCGCGGCGTGGCGAAGTACCGGTAGGCCACGTCGATGGTGATGCCCTGCTCCCGCTCGGCGCGCAGGCCGTCGGTGAGCAGCGCCAGGTTGGTGTACTCGTCGCCGCGGGCCGCGCTGACCGCCTCCACCGCGGCCAACTGGTCGGTGAAGAGCGACTTGGTGTCGTAGAGCAGCCGGCCGATCAGGGTCGACTTGCCGTCGTCCACGCTGCCCGCGGTGGCGAACCGCAGCAGGTCCATCGGCCGGGCCTCCGGCCCGGACCCGCTGGGGACGGCGGCCGGTGCCACGATCTCGGTGGTCATCAGAAGTAGCCTTCCCGCTTGCGGTCTTCCATGGCGGCCTCGCTGACCCGGTCGTCACCACGGGTCGCGCCGCGCTCGGTGATCCGGGTGGCCGCCACCTCCTCGATGACCTTCTCCACGGTGTCCGCGTCGGAGCGGACCGCGGCGGTGCAGGAAGCGTCGCCCACGGTGCGGTAGCGCACCTGCGCCTTGAACCGCTCCTCGCCCGCCCGTGGACGGAAGAACTCGTTGACCGCGTAGAACATCCCGTCCCGCTCGATCACCTCGCGCTCGTGCGCGTAATAGATCGACGGCAGGGGGATCCGTTCCCGGGCGATGTAGTGCCAGACGTCCAGCTCGGTCCAGTTGGACAGCGGGAAGACCCGGATCGACTCGCCCGGGTGGTGCCGGCCGTTGTACAGCGACCACAGCTCGGGCCGCTGGTTCTTCGGGTCCCACTGGCCGAACTCGTCCCGGAAGCTGAACACCCGCTCCTTGGCCCGGGCCTTCTCCTCGTCCCGGCGGGCGCCACCGAACAGCGCGTCGAAGCGGTGCTTCTCCACCGCGTCCAGCAGCACCGGTGTCTGGATCCGGTTACGCATGCCGTCGCCGGACTCCCGGACCAGCCCGCTGGCCAGGGCCTCCGGCACGCTCGCCACCACGAGCTGCAACCCCAGCTCGGCGACCCGCTGGTCGCGGTATTCCAGCACCTCGGGGAAGTTGTGGCCGGTGTCGACGTGCATGACCGGGAAGGGGATGTTGGCCGGAGCGAACGACTTCTGCGCCAGCCGCAGCATGACGATCGAGTCCTTGCCGCCGGAGAAGAGCAGCACCGGGCGTTCCATCTCGGCGACCACCTCGCGCATCACGAAGATGCTCTCCGCCTCCAGGGCGTCCAGGTGGGAGACCCGGTAGGCCGCGGGGGTGGTCATGACACCGGCTCGATTCGCTCGCTCATCCGATTTCCAGACCTTTCCGGTCGGACATGTCAAGAAGTGCGCCCAGGCTACCCGGAATGCCTCTGCAGCGCTGCAAGCAACCGGGAGGCGAGATCCTTGCGGCAGACCAACAGGTCCGGCAGGCGTGGATCCGCCTCGTTGTATCTCAGCGCAGAACCGTCGATCCGGGAAGCGTGTAGTCCGGTGGCCGTCGCCACAGCCACCGGCGCCGCCGAATCCCACTCGTACTGCCCACCGGCGTGGATGTACGCGTCCACCTCTCCGGTGATGACCGCGGCGATCTTCGCGCCGGCCGAACCCATCGGCACCAGCTTCGCCCCCACGTCCTCGGCCAGGTCGGTGAGGAACACCGGCGGCCGGCTCCGGCTCGCCGCCAACCGGATCACCCGCGCGCCGGCCGTCGCCGCCTCCACCGTCATCGGCGGGTACGCCGGCGGGTAGTCCGTGCCCAGCACCCGGTGCTGTGCCGGCAGCCCCACCGCCCCGGCGACCAGCCCGTGCGGGCTCGGCGCGCTACGCGCCCAGAGCGCCACGTGCACCGCCCAGTCCGAGCGGCCCTCCTCGGCGAACTCGCGGGTGCCGTCCAACGGATCGATGATCCACACTCGGTCTGCGGCCAACCGGGACACCGCCTCGGCGTTCACCTCCGCCGCCCAGGCCAGCCGCGACCCCTCGTCCTCCTCGGAGAGCACGGCGTCCCCCGGCCGCCACTTCGCCAACTCCGTGCGGATCAGGTCGTGCGACACCTTGTCCCCGGCCGACTTCAGCGCGCCGGCGTCGCCGAAACCCAGCTCGGCCCGCAGGTCGAGCAGCGCCTGACCGGCCCGGGCCGCCAACCACCGGGCGAACGCACCGTCGATCATCGGAGGACTGCTCATCTGCCCGCTCCCGTCGCCTCGCCGCGACCCGTGCCCGCACCGGCCGCTCCGCCGCGACCCGCGTCGTCGGTCGCGGCACGCCGAAGGCGCAGACTACCGGCCGATCGACCCCGATCCGGTACGCCCCGCCCGGCTCAGAGACTGTCGGAAAGTCCCGAGGCGAGCGAGGCGGGGCTTCCCGACAGTCTCAACCGCCGTGGTAGAGGTTCTGAGTCGGCTCCACGCCCTTGACGACCACCGACTCCACCACGTCGGCGGCCCGGTCCACCAGGAAATCCAGCTCCTTGCGCTCCGCGGCGCCGAAATCCGACAGCACGTAGTCCGCCGGGTCCTGCCGCCCGGGTGGCCGGCCGATGCCGAACCGCACCCGGACGTACTCCTTGGTGCCCAACGACTTCGACATCGAACGCAGGCCGTTGTGCCCGCCCTCGCCGCCACCGCACTTGACCCGCACCTGGCCGTACCCGATGTCCAGTTCGTCGTGCACCGCGATCACCTGTGCCGGCGGCACCTTGTAGAACTGCGCCAGCGCCGCCACCGGCGCGCCGGAGAGGTTCATGTACGTCAGTGGCTTCGCCAGCACCAGCTTCGGCCCGCCGAAACCCAGTCGACCCTCGGCCACCTCGGCCACCGCCCGCTTGTGCCGGCCGAACCGCGCGCCCACCCGTCCGGCCAGCAGGTCAGCCACCATGAACCCGACGTTGTGCCGGTTCCCGGCGTACTCCCGACCCGGGTTGCCCAGGCCGACCACCAGCCACGGCCCCGCCTCGTCCGTCACGACCCGTCCCTCCCGCCGAACTCCCGATACGCCGACAGGCGCCCCCGAACGCTCGGGGACGCCTGCCGCACAGTACGAACCGATCAGGCCTCGGTGCGCGCCTCGGTGTTCTCCGCGCCCTCGGCGGTCGGGGCGGCGTCCGCACCCTCGGAACCCTCGGTGACCTCGCCGACCTCGGCCTCGGCCTCCTCGGTGGCCTCCTCGACCTCGGGCAGCGTCGCCTCGAGCTGCTCGGCGGTCGGCGCGGCGGTCACCGCAGCGACCGGCAGCGTCGCGTCGACGGCCAGCTCGACACCGGCCGGGAGCTGCACGTCGCCGGCGGTCACCTGGGAGCCCGCCTCCAGGCCCTCGATCGACGCCTCGAGGTGGTCCGGCACCTTGGTGGCGTCGGCGGTCACCGAGAGGGTGTCGTGGTCGTGCACGATCAGGGTGTCCCGCGCGGCCTCGCCGGTCAGCTGGACCGGGACCTCGACGGTGACCTTCTCGCCCCGGCGGACCAGGATGAGGTCCACGTGCTCGAAGGTGTCCTTGATCGGGTCACGCTGAATCGCCTTCGGCAGCGCCAGCACCTGCGTGCCGTCGGTGATGTCGATCGCGAACAGCTGGTTGGCGCCACCCTTGCGGATCGCCGCGGCGAACTCCCGGGACGGCAGCGCGATGTGCTTGGGCTTCTCGCCGTGGCCGTACAGCACGGCGGGCACCTTGCCGGCCCGGCGGGTACGGCGGGCACCACCCTTGCCGAACTCGGTACGGGGCTCGGCGCTGATCTTTACCTCGGACACGGGGAAACTCCTGATGCTTTTCGCTGCGGCGGCTTGTCGTCTTGCGGTGCTGGGGCGAGGGGCTCGCTGGGGCTCATGCGTCATGAACGACTGCCCGGAGCACCGCGTCGATGACGGTACCTCCGTGCGGCGCTGTTCAGCGGCCCGCCGGGCACCCTCGCCGTGGCAACCGCACCAGTCTACCCGAGCTGATTCCGGGGTTTCCGGCAGTCCCCGGTCACGGGCCCAGGCCGGCGCGTCGGTGGCGTTCCCACCAGCGTGCCAGCCCCGTTTCCACCAGCTTGGCAGCCCCGGCCCGGCCGGAGCGCCGGATGGCGGAAACGGGGTTCACCGCAGTGCGACGCTCAGCTCAGGCCACCGAAGAGGGTGGTCACCGAGCCGTCGTCGAAGACCTCCCGGATCGCCCGCGCCAGCAGCGGCGCGATCGACAGCACGGTCAGCTTGTCCAACTGCTTCTCCGGCGGCAACGGCAGCGTGTTGGTCACCACGACCTCACTGATCGAGCTGTTCTTCAGCCGCTCGGTGGCCGGATCCGACAGCAGCGCGTGGGTGGACGCGACCACGATCTCCGCCGCGCCCGACTCCTTGAGGATGTCCGCCGCGCCGGTGATCGTGCCACCGGTGTCGATCATGTCGTCGACGATCAGGCAGACCCGACCCTCCACCTCGCCGACCACGCGGTTCGCCACCACCTGGTTCGGCTTCATCGGGTCGCGGGTCTTGTGGATGAACGCCAGCGGGCAACCGCCCAGCCGGTCGGTCCACCGCTCGGCCACCCGTACCCGGCCCGAGTCCGGCGCCACCACGGTCATCGGCCGGCCCGCGTACTTGTGCTCCACGTACTCGGCGAGGATGTCCATCGCGAAGAGGTGGTCGACCGGACCGTCGAAGAAGCCCTGGATCTGCGCGGTGTGCAGATCGACGGTGAGGATCCGGTTCGCGCCGGCCGTCTTCAGCAGGTCCGCCACCAGCCGGGCCGAGATCGGCTCGCGGCCGCGGTGCTTCTTGTCCTGACGTGCGTACGGGTAGAACGGCAGCACCACGGTGATCCGCTTGGCCGACCCCCGCTTCAGCGCGTCCACCATGATCAGGGTCTCCATGACCCAGGTGTTCACCCCGTGCGTCACGGACTGCACCACGAAGGCGTCCGAACCACGCACCGAGTCCTTGAACCGTACGAAGATCTCGCCGTTGGCGAACTCGTACGCGTCGGCCGGCGTCGGCGCCACGCCGAGCACCTCACCGATCTCCTTGGCCAGCTCCGGAAAGCCACGTCCGGAAAAGAGCATCAGGCTTTTGCGGTTTTCGGCGACGATGCTGCCCATAGGCCCGTCTGCTCCCGTTTCTCGGTGGTACCCGGCCCGGTGGTGGTGGCGCGGGGACTATTCGGTTGCAGTATCTCCCGTGCCGGACGCACCGCCCACCGTCTCGGCCCTCCCGTGCATTGCCTCACTGTCGCTTGCGGTGGGGGCCACACCCGACGCACCCTCGCCGGCGCGGGCCCGCTGCGCGGCCTCCGCCGCGGCCGTGCCGGCCCGCCGCTTCACCACCCAGCCCTCGATGTTGCGCTGGCGTGCCCGGGCGACGCCCATCGCGCCCGCCGGCACGTCCTCCACGATCACCGAGCCGGCCGCCGTGTACGCCCCGTCGCCCACCTCGACCGGCGCCACGAACATGTTGTCCGCCCCGGTCCGGGCGTGGCTGCCGATGACCGTGCGGTGCTTGTTGACCCCGTCGTAGTTCACGAAGACCGACGCCGCGCCGATGTTGCTCTGCTCGCCGATCGTCGCGTCACCTACGTACGTTAGGTGCGGCACCTTGGAGCCGGCGCCGATCTGCGAGTTCTTCACCTCGACGAACGTGCCGACCTTCGCCTTCTCGGCCAGCCGCGCGGCCGGCCGCAGGTACGCGTACGGACCGACGCTGGCGCCCGCGCCCACCTCGGCACCCACCGCGTGGCTGCGCACCACCGACGCGCCGGGGCCGACGATGGTGTCGACCAGCGTGACGTCCGGCCCGACCAGCGCGCCGGTGCCGACCACCGTGCCGCCGCGCAGTTGGGTGTTCTGGTCGACGACCGCGTCGCGGTCCAGCGCCACCGTCACGTCGATCCAGGTGGTCGCCGGGTCCAGCAGGCTCACCCCGGTACGCATCCACGCCTCGTTGACCCGGTCGCGCAGCAGCCGGCGCAGCGTCGCCAACTCCACCCGGTCGTTGCAGCCCAGCGTCTCCACGTGGTCGACGGCCACGTGCACCGCCACCGGCTCGCCAGCCGAGCGGAGCAGCCCGAAGACGTCGGTCAGGTACTCCTCGCCCTGGTCGTTGTCGGTGGAGAGCTTGCCCAGCGCGGCGCGCAGCCGCACCGCGTCGAACGCGTAGATGCCGGCGTTGATCTCCCGGATCGCGCGCTGCGTCGCGTCGGCGTCGCGCTCCTCGACGATCTGCTCCAGCCGACCGTCGGCGTCCCGGACGATCCGCCCGAGCCCGGTCGGGTCGGGCACCTCGGCGGCCAGCACGGTGGCCGCCGCGGCGGCCTCCTCGTGCGCGGTCACCAGCGCGCCGACCGTCTCCGGCCGCAGCAGCGGTACGTCCCCGTTGATCACCACGACGGTGCCGGCGCCGTCCGGGACAGCGTCCAGCGCGATCCGGACGGCGTGCCCGGTGCCGAGTTGCTCGGCCTGGAGGACCGGCGTCGTGTCCGGTGCGATCTCGGTCAGGTGTCCCCGGACCTGGTCGGCGCCGTGGCCGACCACCACGACGGTGCGGTCCGCGGCCAGCGGAGCGGCCGCGCTCAGCACGTGGCCGAGCAGCGTCCGACCGAGCAGCGGGTGCAGCACCTTGGGCAGTGTCGACTTCATCCGCTTGCCCTCACCGGCGGCAAGTACGACGACGGTACGGAGGTGGGGCTGGGGCACGATGTGGCTCCCGTCGGGACGGCGGACACTCTCGCGGCCATGCTAACCGCGGTGCCAGGCGCGTTCCCGTCTTACCCCCACTGGAACCTAAAACGGACTTAGGGGGGCAGCTCGGCCGCCAGGGTTCGAACCTGAAATACGGGTACCAAAGACCCGGGTGTTGCCAATTACACCACGGCCGATCAGCGACGCGAGCGCGTCACATCAGGGATGAGCATCCCGCGCTACACCTTAGCGCCCCGGCCGCCGGACGCCATCGCTCATTCCGCCACGCCCGGCGACCGGCGGCGCGCCCGGACGGCGTCCGGGCGGGCAGTCCGAACCGGGCCCGGACGCCGCAGACGGGTTGACTAGAGGTTGTACCCGCCGGCGACCTCGATGTTCTGCGCGGTGATCCAGCGGCCCTCCTCGCCGAGCAGCGTGGCGATCACCATGCCGATGTCGTCGGGCTCGCCCACCCGACCGAGTGCGGTCTTCGCTGCGAGAAGCGGAATCACCTCGGGGAACCGCTCGAAGGCGTTGTCGGCGAGGCGCGTCCGGGTGGAGCCCGGGGCGACGGAGTTGACCCGGATGCCGCGGTTGCTGAACTCCTTGGCCATGTACCGGGTCAGCACCATGAGGCCGCCCTTCATCGAGGCGTACGCGGAGTAGCCGGGCTCAAGGCCGGAGGCCAGCGCCGAGTTGCTGCTGGTGTTGACGATCGCGCCGCCGTCGGCCAGCAGTGGCAGCAGTGCCTGGGTGAGGAAGAACGGCCCCTTGAGCAGCACCCGCATGAACCCGTCGAACAGCTCCTCGGAGGTGTCCTCGAAAAGCGCCATCCGCGCGAACCCGGCGTTGTTGACCAGGGAGTCGAACGTGTCCCGCTGCCAGGTGTCGCGCAGCGCGGCGACGACCGACTCGCGGAAGGCCGGAAAGGTCTCACTCCGGCCGACGTCCAGTGGCAGCGCGACGGCCGTGCCGCCCTCCTTCTCGATGCTCTCCACGGTCTCCAGCGCCCCGGGTTGGTTGTTGCTGTAGGTCAGGATGACCCCCGATCCGCGCTTGGCGAGCTGGATGGCAGCGCTCTGGCCGATGCCCGAGCTGGCGCCGGTGACGATAGCGACCCGCATGATTCGCCTACCTGTTCATTCGTGGAGCCATCACATGCTCCTGGGAGTTGGGCTAACCCCAGAAAACCAGCGTGAGCAGGGCGAGTGATAGAAGAATGCTCTCCACCTCTTGCCTGATCCTCTCTTTGTTGCGATTCACCCTGGACGGCACCACCACCGCTATCGCCACCCACCCCACCGACGTCACCGGTGTCGGTTCGGCGCACTGCCGAGCATCGATGCCACCAAGCTGCACGGGGCGGGCCCGCAGTGCCACGCCGTCCCTGCGGTGAGGGACTGACCGCGCCCCGGATCGCCGCACACCTCACGGCTCTGACCTGCGTTTTGGCCCGACCGTGCAAGGGTTTTCGGAACTTCCTCGTGCGATCTACGGTGCCGTAAGTTACGGTAACGTAGGCGTAGCTTCGTGATCGTTTCCGTCCCCTCTGCGAGGTGAAATGTCCACCGCTCTGCTCGAACCCAACACCGCCGGCCCCGGCCCGAAACCGCTCACCGACGGCAGTCAGTCCCCCGGAATTCTGGCCGCCCTCTGGGCCTTCGTAGTGATCCCCTTCGTCGCCCTGCTGGTCGCCGTACCGGTGGCCTGGGGTGGCTGGCTCGGCTGGACCGATGTCGTCATCGGCCTGGTCTGGTACGTGGTCTCCGGGCTGGGCATCACGGTCGGCTTCCACCGCTACTTCACCCACGGCTCGTTCAAGGCCAAGCGGTGGCTGCGGGTGACGTTGGCGGTCGCGGGCTCGCTGGCCGTGCAGGGCGAGATCATCCAGTGGGTGGCCGACCACCGGCGGCACCACGCCTTCTCCGACATGGAGGGCGACCCGCACTCGCCGTGGCGCTTCGGCACCAGCTTCTGGGCGCTGACCCGGGGCCTGTTCCACGCGCACGTGGGCTGGCTGTTCCGCCGGGAGCTGTCAAACCGGGCGCGGTTCGCCCCGGACCTGCAAGCCGACCGCGACATCAGCCGGGTGGACCGGCTCTTCCCGATGCTGGTGGCCATCTCACTGCTCGGCCCGGCGTTGATCGGTGGCCTGGTGACCTGGTCCTGGCAGGGCGCACTGACCGCGTTCTTCTGGGCCGGGCTGGTCCGCATCGGTCTGCTGCACCACGTCACCTGGGCGATCAACTCGGTCTGCCACGTCTACGGCGAGCGCCCGTTCGCGATGCGGCAGGGCGACCGCGCGTCGAACTTCTGGCCGCTGGCGATCCTGTCGTTCGGCGAGAGCTGGCACAACCTGCACCACGCCGACCCGACCAGTGCCCGGCACGGCGTGCTGCGTGGTCAGGTGGACATCTCCGCCCGGGTGATCTGGCTGTTCGAGAAGGTCGGCGCGGCGTCACAGGTGCGCTGGCCGAAGCCGGAGCGCATCGCGGCCAAGCTGGTGAAGCCGGTCGCACCCCGCTAAATGCGGGCGGTGCTCCTGGAGGTCGCCTGGCAGGATGGTCGGATGACCGAGCGACGCGGGGGGACCGGACGGCTCGGCAGACGGGGGGCCGGGCCCGATCCGGGTACGGTCGGACGGCGCGGCTGGGCGGTCGGACCGCCCGCCAGTGAGGCGACGACGTGAACGGGCACAGCGGAGGCACCATCCCACGGCAGGGCGTCACCGAGCGCCAGCGAGGCGGCGACATGGCCGAGGTCAGCGACGGCGCCGACAGTCGGCGTACGGCGGCGGTCCCGCCGGCGAAACCCAAGTCCACCTCCCGGGTCCGGATGTCCGCGGCCCAGCGGCGGGAGCAGTTGATCGCGACCGGCCGGCAGCTCTTCGCCGAGCGGGGTTTCGACGCCACCTCCATCGAGGAGGTGGCGGCCCGCGCCAAGGTCTCCAAGCCGGTCGTGTACGAGCACTTCGGCGGCAAGGAGGGGCTCTACGCGGTGGTGGTGGACCGGGAGGTCCGGGCATTGCTGGACCGGATCACCACGGCGTTGACCGCCGGGCACCCGCGGGAGCTGTTGGAGCAGGCGGCGATGGCCCTGCTGGGCTACATCGAGGAGGAGACCAGCGGGTTCCGCGTGCTGGTCCGCGAGTCGCCGCTGATGTCCGCGACAGGCACCTTCAGCAGCGTGATGAACGACGTGGCACACCAGGTCGAGCACATCCTGGGCGCCGAGTTCAAGAGCCGCGGGTACGACCCGAAGCTGGCCGAGCTGTACTCGCAGGCGCTGGTGGGCATGGTTGCGCTGACCGGCAGTTGGTGGCTGGAGGTGCGCAAGCCGCGCAAGGAGACGGTTGCGGCGCACCTGGTCAACCTCGCCTGGAACGGGTTGTCGCACCTGGAGGCGAAGCCGACGTTGATCACCGCCCGCCGCCACTGACTTCACTCAGCGGCGGTGCACCTCGGCCACCGGATGATGACGGTGGCGCCGTTCCGCCTCGGCGTGCTCCTCGGGGCCGACCTTGTCGTACAGGCCGGTGCCGAGCAGGATCAGGCCGAACAGCATCGACACGACCACGGTCGACATCGAGAAGTTCAGGAAGTTCGCCTCGGTCTGCAGCACGGACATCATCAGGATGCTGGTCACCAGGAACACCACCCCGGCGGTGAGGTTCATGTAGTGGCCGAGGTTGCTGCGCCGGGACGCCCCCACGATCAGGACGACTCCGAAGACCACCGAGGCGAGCGAGAAGGCCAGGTTGGTACGCAGACCGAGGGCCCAGTGGCTGCCCCGGTCGAAGAGCGGATCGCCGATCGTCTCGACGACGCCCCAGATTCCGAAGACCAGGATGTAGACACCGATCAGGCCGGCGAGGACCCGGTAGAGCGGCCGTGCCGGATGGTTAACCGGAAAGTGCGGCATGCCCTGATCCCCATCCACCTGAGTTAGACCGTTTCAGGAGGATTGTCACCCGGGACAGAGGTGACTGTCCGGAGAACCACAATGGCGAGCAGGGTCCGCCGAAGGATGGACCAGGTCAGGTTTTCGCCGGAGCCCGAGCTGCGCAGGGATCAAGCCTGACCGCCCGGAGCAGCTCGGGCTCCGGCGAAAACCCACGGCCGCAACCAGAGGAAAACGATCAGAGGACCAGGCGAGCCTTCTGGAACGCCTCCGCCTCCTCGTCCGTGCCGACCTTGCCGTACATGCCGACCATGAGCAGCACCAGGGCGGCCACCATCACGACGACCACGGTGGCGATGCTGAAGTTGAAGAAGTTGGCATCGGTGCGGATGAACGCCAGACCGGCCAGGCTGACCACCATCATGATGTACGCCAGCCACTGGTTGACCGCCACGTCGATGTTGCGGCCGAGCGCGGTGCCACCCAGCACGATGACCCCGAGCAGCACGCTGAGCAGCGAGAAGCCGAGGTTGGTGCCCTGGCCGAGGACCCGGGTGCCGTCCTGCGCGAGGACCTCGTTGCCGGCGCTCTCGATGATGCCGAGCGCACCGAAGACCACCAGGTACAGACCGGTCAGCCCGCCGATCGCCCGGTAGACCGGCCGCGCGGGGTGGTTGACGGGGGTATGGGCCATGTCTGATCTCCAACGCCGTGGGGTAGGTGTCGCCGACGATTGTCCCGCATGTGGCGGTGTGACGCCGCACACGGCCCCCGGCCCGGCGCGCGCGGCCCGGTCAGCTCTCGGGCAGGTCCTCGGCGAGGGTCATCCAGGTCTCCTCGATCCGCTCCCGCTCGGCGCGCAGATCCTTGAGCTGGGTGTCCAGCTCGGCGACCCGGGCGTAGTCGGTGGCGTCGGCGGCGAGCTGGTCGAGCAAGGTGGTCTCGCGCTGGTCGAGCTTGCCGAGCTGGCGTTCCAGCCGGGTCAGCTCCTTGCGGGCCTGGCGGACCTCGGCCGCGGACATGCCGCCCGCGGAGGGGCCGGTGGGCGCGGCGGTCGAGGTGGCACCGGCCCGCGGCGCGCCGGCACGCTCGGCGGTCCGCGCGAGGTACTCGTCGACGCCGCCGGGCAGGTGCACCAGCCGGCCGTCGCCGAACATCCCGAACGCCGACTCGGTGACCCGTTCGATCAGGTAGCGGTCGTGGCTGGCCACGATGATCGTGCCGGGCCAGGAGTCGAGCAGGTCCTCCAGTGCGGCCAGGGTGTCGGTGTCCAGGTCGTTGGTGGGCTCGTCGAAGAGCAGCACGTTGGGCTCGCCGGCGAGCAGCCGCAGCATCTGCAGCCGGCGGCGTTCCCCACCGGAAAGGTCGCTGACCGGAGTCCAGAGCCGGCGGTCGTCGAAGCCGAAGACCTCGGCGAGCTGGGCGGCGGAGACCTCCCGGTCGCCGAGCTGGACCCGGCGGGCGACCTCTTCCACGGCTTCGAGCACCCGCAGGTGCCCGGGCAGCTCGGCGAGCTCCTGGGACAGGAACGCCGGACGCACGGTGGAGCCGGTGCCGAGGCGGCCGCCGTCGGGGCGGGTGATGCCGGCGAGCATCCGCAGCAGCGTGGTCTTGCCGGCACCGTTGGCACCCAGGATGGCGATCCGGTCGCCCGGCCCGACCTGCCAGGTGACGTCGCGCAGGATCTCCTTGGGGCCGGCGAGCAGCTCGACGTTCTCCAGGTCGTACACCTGCTTGCCGAGCCGGGAGGTGGCCATCCGTTGCAGCGACATGGTGTCCCGCGCTGGCGGCACGTCGGCGATCAACGCGTTGGCGGCGTCGATGCGGAACTGGGGCTTGGAGGTGCGGGCGGGCGGACCGCGGCGCAGCCAGGCGATCTCCTTGCGGAGCAGGTTCTGTCGGCGGGCCTCGGTGGCGGCGGCGACGCGTTCGCGCTCGGCTCGGGCGAGGATCCAGGCGGCGAAGCCGCCCTCGTACACGCGGACGGCCTGGTCGGCGACCTCCCAGGTGTTGGTGCAGACCGCGTCCAGGAACCACCGATCGTGGGTGACCACGACCAGGGCACCCTTGCGGCCGACCAGGTGCCGGGCCAGCCAGTCGACGCCGCCGACGTCGAGGTGGTTGGTGGGCTCGTCGAGGATGAGCAGGTCGGAGTCGCGGACGAGCAGCGCGGCGAGCGCGACCCGGCGCCGTTCGCCACCGGACATCGGGCCGACCGGCTGGTCGAGGCCCAGGTGCGGCATGCCGAGGCCGTCGAGGATGGCGCGCACCCCGGCGTCGCCGGCCCACTCGTGCTCGGCGCCCATGCCCTCGCCGAGCCAGGCGGTGCCGAGCACGACATCCCGGACGGTGGCGTCGGGAGCGAGGGTGAGCTGCTGCGGCAGCCAGAGCACCCGCAGGTCGCGGCGATGGGTGACCCGGCCGTCGTCAGGGTCCTCCTGCTTGGTGAGCAACCGCAGCAGGGTGGACTTGCCGGCACCGTTGAGGCCGACCACGCCGATCCGGTCGGCGTCGTCCAGGCCGAGCGAGACGTCCGTGAGTAGCCGCCCGGCGGCGCCGTACCCCTTGGACACCCGGTCCAGATTGACGATGTTGGCCACACTCCCACCCTTCATGATCAAGGCGTCCCGGTGCCGGCGGGCACCTGGACGCCTGACCCAAGGGTACGCGGACGCACCGGGCGCCCGCCGGGGCACCGACGGCGACTTGGTCAACTCCAGGTCGCGGCGGGACGCACCGACGTCGCCCCCTGGAGTTGACCTTGAGCAGGGTCAGACGACGCGGGCGCCGACCACCGGGCCGTGGGCGACCCGCGCCGCACGGCACACGCCCGCGGTGGTCAACTCGGCGGCGATCCGCTCCGCGTCGGCCGCCCCGGCGGCGAGGAAGACGCAGGTCGGGCCGGAGCCGGAGACGATGCCGGTGAGCGCGCCGGCCGCCTCGCCGGCCTTGAGGGTGTCGGCCAGCGCCGGGCGCATGGCCAGCGCGGCGTCCTGGAGATCGTTGCCGAGCGTACGGGCGAGCACCCGGGGGTCGCGCTGGCGCAGCGCGCCCAGCAGCGCGTCGGTGCTGCCCAGCGGGGCGCCGGCCGTACCGGAGTCGCGGAGCCGGTCCAGCTCGCGGTACGCGGCCGGGGTGGACAGGCCGCCGTCGGCGATGGCCACGACCCAGTACCAGGAGGTGGGGCGTGCCAGTACGGGGCTCACGGCCTCACCCCGGCCGGTGCCCAGCGCGGTGCCGCCGTAGATCAGAAACGGCACGTCGGAGCCCAGATCGGCGGCGATCCCGGCCAACTCGTCGCGGGACAGCCCGGTGCCCCAGAGCGCGTCGCAGGCCACCAGCGCGGCGGCCGCGTCGGCACTGCCGCCGGCCAGCCCGCCGGCGAGCGGGATCTGCTTGCGCAGGTGCAGCCGGGCGTGCGGCAGCACCCCGGCGTATCCGGCGAGGGCGTGCGCGGCGCGGATCACCAGGTTGGTGTCGTCCAGCGCCAACTCGCCGGTGCCCTCGCCCTCCATGGTCAGCGCGAGCGTGTCGCCGCGCCGAGCGGTCAGCTCGTCGTAGATGGAGATGGCGTGGTAGACGGTGTTCAGCTCGTGGTAGCCGTCCCGGCGCAGCGGGCCCACCCCGAGGTGCAGGTTGACCTTCGCGGGCACCCGGACCTTCACCGGGCCGCTGGCCCCACGCCGCTCGTCCTCCTCGTCCGGTCGCCAGGCCTCGGTCACGGGGCGATCTCCCGCACGCGCAGGCGAATGTCGAACGGCTTGGCCACGATCAGCTCCTCGGTGTGGTCGGTACTCACCCGGACCTCCTCGACGGGCACGGCGTCAGCCTACTTCGCGGCCGGCGTACCGACTGGAGCCGACGCGGCGATGGCGGCGAACTGCTCGACGGTGAGCGACTCCCCCCGGGCGCCGGGGTCGACGCCGGCGGCGGTGAGCGCGGCCGCGGCCCGGTCCGCGCCGCCGGCCCAGCCGGCCAGCGCGGCGCGCAGGGTCTTGCGGCGCTGCGCGAACGCCGCGTCCACCACGGCGAAGACCCGTTGCCGGGGTACGTCGGCGCGGGGTGGTTGACGGCAGGTGAAGGCGACCAGACCGGAGTCGACGTTGGGCACCGGCCAGAACACGTTCGGCGGCACCCGGCCGGCGCCCCGGGCCTGGGCGTACCAGGCGAGCTTGACCGACGGGATGCCGTACACCTTGGAGCCGGGACCGGCGACCAGCCGGTCGGCGACCTCCTTCTGCACCATCACCAGGCCGTGCCGCAGGCTGGGCAGCTCGGCGAGCAGGTGCAGCACCACCGGCACGGCCACGTTGTAGGGCAGGTTCGCCACCAGCGCGGTCGGCGGAGGGTCGGCCAGCTCGGCGGCGTCGATGCGCAGCGCGTCGGCGCGATGCACGGTGAGCCGGCCGGCGTCCGCCCCGGCGTGCCGGGCGACGGTCTCCGGCAGCGCGCCGGCGAGCACCGGGTCGATCTCCACAGCGTGCACGTGCCCGGCGACCGGCAGCAGCCCCAGGGTGAGCGAGCCGAGCCCGGGGCCGACCTCCAGGGCCACGTCATCGGGAGTCAGGCCGGCGGCCGTGACGATCCGGCGCACGGTGTTCGGATCGTGCACGAAGTTCTGGCCCAGCTTCTTGGTGGGCGCGACGCCCAGCCGGGCGGCGAGTTCCCGGATCTCCGCCGGGCCGAGGAGACCGGTCATGCCTGGGAGCGTAGCGGCGGCAGGGCCGACCGTCGGGCCGGGCTCACCACGGGCCGAAGACCCGGTCGCCGGTGGCCGAGATGGCCGCGCACAGCTCGTCCAGGTCGGTGCCGGTGGTCGCGGCGAGCGAGCGGACGGTGAGCGGGATCAGGTACGACGCGTTCGGCCGGCCCCGGTGCGGCATCGGGGTGAGATAGGGCGCGTCGGTCTCCACCAGGATCTGATCCACGGGGGTGAGCGCGGCGGCCTCCCGCAGCGCGGTGGCACTGCCGAAGGTGACGGTGCCGGCGAAGCTGAGCAGGTAGCCGCGGCGGACGCACTCGCGGGCGAAGTCGGCGTCACCGGAGAAGCAGTGCAGCACCACGGTGTCCGGGGAGCCCTCGTCGTCGAGGATCCGCAGCACGTCGGCGTGCGCGTCCCGGTCATGGATGACCAGCGCCCGGCCGTACCGCTTGGCGATGGCGATGTGCGCCCGGAAGCTCTCCTCCTGCGCGGCGCGCCCCTCGTCGCCGGTCCGGAAGAAGTCCATCCCGGTCTCGCCGATCCCCCGGACCCGCTCCCGGGCGGCGAGCGACTCGATCTCCCGCAGCGCCTCGTCGAGGTCGGCCAGCCGGGGCGCCTCGTTGGGGTGCAGCGCCACCGTGGCCAGCACGGCGGGGTGCCGGTCGGCGGTGTCCGCGCCCCACCGGGAGGAGGCGACGTCCACACCCACCTGGACCAGCCGGTCCACCCCGACGTCGGTGGCCAGCGCGATCGCCGCGGCGACCGGGTCATCGGCGGACCCGCCGCCGGGTACGCCGGCCTCGCTGACGGTGATGTCCAGGTGGGTGTGGCTGTCCAGCACCGGCCGGGGCAGTGGTTCGGGGGCGGGCGGGAACTCTCCGGCCCGCCGGGCGGCCCGCTCGCGGCGGGTTTCAGTGGGCTCGCTCATCAGCGACAGCATCACACACCGGGGCTGTCCATCCGCCCGCCACCCGACGTTCACCTCGACTACGCCGCGCGACTCTACCGTCGCCGCGTGAGCGAGCGCAGCGAGCGAACCATGAGGCGCAGCAGCGTGGCGTCTCGCGCCGCTGCCGAGCGGAGCGAGGTGGCGGTGTGAGCGTCACCCCCCAGTCAAGCGGCGCCGCCAGCGAACGTACCGGGCTGCGCGTGGCGTTCGGCGGCGGCGTCTACCCGGCCGAGGAGATCGCCCGGGGCGCCGCGTACGAGCTGTTCAGCGCCGACGAGGTGCAGGGCTTCGAGTGGGCGCCCCGACCGGGCAGCGCCCTGCCGTGGCGCCGGTTCGTGCACGTCACCGAGGTGACCGCGGTGCACGGGGCGCCCGAGCCGGCCGAGGAGCCGGAGACGCCGCTGATGATGCCTGCGCACCGGGAGCGGGGTTGGGCGCAGCTGCAACAGCTCAGCCAGCAGCCGGCCTCGGCGGGTGACCCGATGCTGGCCGCGGCACGCTCGTCGGCGGTGATCCGGCGGGGCACCCGGATGGTGAAGGTGCTCTCCCCCCGGCAGCTCGCCGGGTACGTGCGGGGGTGGTTGCCGCACGGCTTCTGCTACCGCGAGCACGACGTGGCACACCTGCGCACACCAGCGGCGACCACGGTGCTGCGTACCGACGGCGAGGTCGGGCGGGACGGCCTGGACGTGGCGTACGCGCTGCGCTGGCGGGCCGCCGACCCGGGGGACTACGCCGTGCCGGTGGGCGAGGCGCACCGTGGCCTGACCGCGCTGGCTCCCCGGGACCGACTGGGTCCGCCGGTGCTGGGCACGGGCTTCGTGCCGAGCAACGGCCAGCTCATCCCGGAGTTCATCACCCGGGACTTCGCCGATCTGCCGATGCCGGCGAACGCCGCCCTGCTCGCCTACCCGGCGGAGGGGGTGGAGGTGGTGCTCTACACCTACCAGGCCGAGCAGCGCGGCTGGCTACGGATGGTGGGCCCGCAGTGGCGACACCTGCTGTCGGCGGTGCCGGGTCTCTCCCCGGACCAGGAGTACGTGCCGACCGGGGACTCCCTGCGCTCCACCCAACTGGTCGGCGTGCACGGCGACAGCGAGTACGAGGCGGTGGCCGATCTGCCCGGCGGGTTCCGGGTGCTGGCGATGACCCGGGCGGCCCGCTACCCGGTGGAGCAGGTCGCCCGGCGGCTCCGGTTCGCGCAGTGGCGGGGCGTGCCCTGCCTGGTGCTGCGGGAGGAGGCCGGCTGGCTGCGGTTGCGGCTGCGCTTCCCGGACCCGGACACGGTGCTCGCCACCGGGGCGCAGTGCCACGATCGCGGCGTCTACGAGGCGTGGGCGCCGGGCGCCGAGGTGACCGACGACCAGGTGATGGACACGCGGTACGCGATGTGACGCCGGCCGTCCAGGCGAGGCGCGGCCCCGGGATTCCCCCGGGGCCGCGCTCAGCCGTGCGGCCGTGTCGTGCTCAGCCGGCCAGCCGGGCCAGCTCCTCGTCGACGATCGACGGGTCGAGCTTGCGGAACACCGGCTTCGGCGCGGCCAGCGGCCGCCCCGACTCCAGCGGCACCGACTCCCAGCGCGCGCCGACCGTGTAGTCCCCGGTCAGCACCGGGTACGCCGGCCCGCCGTCCAGGTCGTCGACCTGCTCGATGACCGGCATCGGCGCGTGCACGCCGGTGCCGCCGAGCAGCTCGTGCACCTGCTGCGCGGAGTGCGGCAGGAACGGGGTGAGCAGCGTGTTGGCGTCGCTGACCACCTGGAGCGCGACGTGCAGGATGGTGCCCATCCGGGGCTTGTCCGCCTCGTCCTTGAGCTTCCACGGCGCCTGCTCGGAGAGGTACCGGTTGGCCTCGGCGACCACCCTCATGGCCTCACCGATCGCCTGCTTCTGCCGGTGCCGGCCGATCAGGTCGCCGACCGTGGTGAAGCCGGCCCGGGCCACCGCGAGCAGCGCCTCGTCGGCCTCGGTGAGCCCGGCCGCGTCGACCGGCGGGATGGCGCCGAAGTTCTTCGCCGCCATCGAGACGGACCGGTTGACCAGGTTGCCCCAGCCGGCGACCAGTTCGTCGTTGTTGCGGCGGAGGAACTCGGCCCAGGTGAAGTCGGTGTCGTTGCTCTCCGGGCCGGCGGCGGCGATGAAGTAGCGCAGCGCATCGGCGTCGTAGCGCTCCAGGAAGTCCCGGACGTAGATGACCACCTTGCGGGACGAGGAGAACTTCCGGCCCTCCATGGTCAGGTACTCGCTGGAGACCACCTCGGTGGGCAGGTTGAGCCGGCCCAACTCGCCCGGCTCACCATCGCGGGAACCCTCACCGGAGTAGCCGGAGAGCAGCGCCGGCCAGATCACCGAGTGGAAGACGATGTTGTCCTTGCCCATGAAGTAGTACGACCGGGCGTCCTTGCCCTCGCCGTCGGTGGACCACCACCGGCGCCAGGCCTCCGGGTCGCCCGAGCGGCGGGCCCACTCGATCGAGGCGGACAGGTAGCCGATCACGGCGTCGAACCAGACGTAGATCCGCTTGTCCGGCCGGTCCCGCCAGCCGTCCAACGGGATCGGTACGCCCCACTCCAGGTCCCGGGTGATCGCCCGGGGCTGGAGGTCGTCAAGCAGGTTGCGGGAGAACCGCAGCACGTTGGGCCGCCACCCCTCCCGGGTGTCCAGCCACTGCCGCAGCACGTCGGCCAGGGCGGGCAGGTCCAGGAAGAAGTGCTCGGTCTCGACGAACTTCGGGGTCTCCCCGTTGATCCGCGACTTCGGGTTGATCAGGTCGATCGGGTCGAGCTGGTTGCCGCAGTTGTCGCACTGGTCGCCACGGGCGCTGTCGTACCCGCAGATCGGGCAGGTGCCCTCGATGTACCGGTCGGGCAGGGTGCGCCCGGTGGACGGGGAGATCGCGCCCATGGTGGTCTTCGGCACGATGTAGCCGTTGCGGTACATCCCCTCGAACAACTCCTGCACCACCGCGTAGTGGTTGCGGGTGGTGGTGCGGGTGAACAGGTCGTAGGTGAGCCCGAGACCGTGCAGGTCCTCCACGATCACCCGGTTGTACCGGTCGGCCAACTCGCGCGGGGTCACCCCGTCGGCGTCGGCCTGCACCTGGATCGGGGTGCCGTGCTCGTCGGTGCCCGAGACCATGAGCACGTCGTGGCCGGCCATCCGCATGTACCGGGCGAAGACGTCAGAGGGAACGCCGAAACCGGAGACGTGGCCGATGTGGCGGGGGCCGTTGGCGTACGGCCAGGCCACTGCCGCGAGAACGTGACTCATGAGCAGCAAGCCTAGTGACCCGTCCGGTGCGACCGCGAACCAATAGGGGGTGCCGGGGCGGCGGACCATGCCGACCACCCCGTCCATTGGTCCGATTTGTCGCCGACACGCGGCTGAGCTGCCCGATCCTCCTCGTGGACCGGTGTGCAATGAACGACGTGACTGGCAGACGAGCGGCCCGGGATCACGACGACCGTCCCACCGGTCCCGCGGTCGACGACGACCCGAGCCCCGGACCCGGCGGGTCGCGGGGCGCGTCGGTCGCGCCCCAACCCCGGCCGGTGCCCGGGGGAGACGCGAACCGTGCCCCGGACGACGCCACTCCCCGACCAGCCGTCGCCCCACGACCTGGCCCCAACCCCCGACCAGCCGTCGCCCCACGACCTGGCCCCAACCCCCGACCGGGCGCCGCGCCGGCACCCGGCTCCGCCCCCGCCGCCGATCGGCCGGGCCGGCAGCGACCCACGCCGGCAGGGCGGGCGGCCACGCCGAGGCGGGACAACGCGGCGGGGCTCGCCGCCACCCCGGCCCGTCCGGCGCCGGCCGCGCCGGCACCCACCCCGGCCCGTCCCGCTCCGGCGGCACCGGCACCCAGCCCGGCCCGCCCCGCCCCGTCGGGCTCGACGGACGGCTCACCGTCCGGCGGTGGGGAGCCCGCCGCAGGGGTCGTCGAAGTGGAGCCGACCACCGGGGCGCCGGTGGACGCGGTGCCGCGCCGGGTGCCGGTCCGGCAGCTGAGCCGCTGGCACCGGGGTGCACGCCGGATCGACGACGGCGCCGTCTGGGCGCCGATCGAACAGGTGCACTGGGACGGCACCCCCGTCCGGGAGGACCCCGCGCCGGAACGGGACCGCGGCTCCGGCGTGGCGTGGCGCCGGGCGGGGGCCCGTACCGCCCCGCCGCCGGACCCGCTGCCCGGGCTCGCCGCGCTGGTGCTGCTGAGCCTGGTCACGGCCTTCTTCGCCTGGGTCAGCGCCGGCCCGTTCTGGCTCGCGGTCGGTCATGCCCGGGTCGGCACGGTGGTGATCGACAAGTGCACCGGCGGCGAGCTCACCCAGCGTTGCCGGGGGATCTTCATGGCCGACGGCGGACGGTTCCTGGCACACGGGGTACGGGTCACCGGGGTGCCCGCCGGGAAGAACGCTCCGGGGACGGCTCTGCCAGCGAGGATGGCCGGCCCGGACGGCGGCACCGCGTACGCCGACACCGGCATGGGCCGGCACCTGCGCTGGGTGCCCGGCCTGTTGGTGATCCTCGCGTGCGCGGCCGGCATCACCCGGTGGACCGGGTCGACCCGGCTGGCCGGCCGGCGGAACCGCCGCTGGGCGGTGAGCGCCGCGATCGCCGGCCCGGCCCTGATCACCCTCGGCTTCCTGGCCGCCGCCTGGTGAACACGCCTCGGGGCCGGCGCGGCGGGAGTGGGGGTCAGCTGTGCACGATCGTGTAGACGTCGCGGCGGCGCAGCGCGTACTCGGTGGCGACCTCGGTGATGGCGTCGCGGCGGGACCGGCCGGCCGCCTCCCGCTCGGCGACGGCCGCGCGCAGGGTGTCGTCGTCGGGCCGTTCCGGGGCCGTCACCGGCGCCCCGGCCACGACGAGGGTGATCTCCCCGCGCGGATCCCCCTCGGCGGCCCACCGGGCCAGCTCGCCGAGCGGGCGACGGAGCACCTCCTCGTAGGTCTTCGTGAGCTCGCGGCAGACCGCGGCCGGCCGGTCCGCGCCGAACGTCTCGGCCAGGTCGGTGAGCGCCGCGCCGATCCGGTGCGGCGCCTCGAAGAAGACGAGGGTGCGCTCCTCGGCGGCGAGGGCGCGCAGCCGCGACCGGCGGGCCCCGGGGGTACGGGGCAGGAACCCCTCGAAGCAGAACCGGTCGACGGGCAGCCCGGAGACGGCCAACGCCGTGGTCACCGCACTCGGCCCGGGGGCGACGCTGACCGGGGCCCCGGCGTCCAGTGCGGCCCGGACCAGTCGGTAGCCGGGGTCGGAGACGCTCGGCATTCCGCCGTCGGTCACCAGCGCCACCACGTACCCGCCGAGGATGACCTCGACCAGCTCGGGGGTCCGCCGCTCCTCGTTGCCCTCGAAGTAGGAGACGATCCGACCGCCGACGGTGATGTCGAGGTCGCGGGCCAGCCGGGTGAGCCGCCGGGTGTCCTCGGCGGCCACCACGTCGGCGCTGGTCAGCACCTCCCGGAACCGGGCCGAGGCGTCGGCGGGGTTGCCGAGCGGGGCACCGAGCAGGATCAGGCGCCCAGCTTCGGACATTTCACCCACGGGATCGTCTCCTTCATTGACAGCGGATACCGGTATCGGGGACGACGGGCGCCACAGGACACGTTGGCAGCCTACGATCGCCGGGTGACGAGTGCGTCGACAGCGCAGAGCCGGAGCGCCGACCCGGCAAAGACGGTCGAAGTGACCGCAGGCGAGCACCGCCCCGACCAGACAGCAGCGGCGCCCAGCGTCGCCGGGACCGGGGCGACCGGCGTGATCCGGCGTGGGTTCACCACCGTCGATACCCGGCTGGACCGGTTCTCGTGGCTGGCCACCGCCGTGGTGGTGGCCATCGCGGCGATCCTGCGCTTCGTCGGCCTGTCCGGGCCGAAGGGCAAGATCTTCGACGAAACGTACTACGCCAAGGACGCCTACGGGCTGATCAGCCGCGGCGTCGAGTGGAACTACAAGGACAACGCCCCGTCGTACGTGGTGCACCCGCCGCTGGGCAAGTGGCTGATCGGCCTCGGCGAGTGGGCCTTCGGCTACCAGGACGCCGAGTCGAAGGTCTCCGTCCCCGGGCACCTGTTCACCACCGCGCCGGAGTTCGGCTGGCGGTTCTCGGCGGCCGTGGTCGGCACCCTGTCGGTGCTGCTGCTGGTCCGCATCGGCCGGCGGATGTTCCGTTCGACCGTGCTGGGCTGCGCGGCCGGCCTGCTGCTCGCCCTGGACGGCTTCCACCTGGTGCTGTCCCGCGCGGCGCTGCTCGACATCTTCCTGCTCTTCTTCGTGCTGGCCGCGTTCGGCGCGCTGGTGCTCGACCGGGACGCCCGCCGTCGGCGCTGGGCGCGGGCCCTGGACGACGGGCTCGACCCGACCCAGCGGGGCCGCGCCGGCCGACCGCCGACCGGCTGGCGCACCTGGCCGTGGTGGCGGCTCGCCGCCGGGGTGCTGCTCGGCTGCGCCTGCGCGGTGAAGTGGAGCGCGCTGTACTTCGTGCCGGTCTTCGCGCTGCTGGTGCTTTTCTGGGAGGTCGGCGTCCGCCGCTCGGCAGGGGTCCGCCGGCCCTGGCGGGACACCCTGCTCGACGAGCTGCCCTGGCTGGTGCTGGCCGGCGTGCTCATGGTGGGCACCTACATCGCCACCTGGTCGGGCTGGCTGCTCAGCGACGACGGCTACTACCGGCTCGCGTCGTCCTACCCGAACGCCCCGCTCAGTGACACCCCGCTGATCGGCCCGCTGATCAACCTCTTCGAGTACCACCGCGCGGCGTACGGCTTCCACACCGGGCTGGACGACCCGCACAAGTATCAGTCGTGGCCGTGGCAGTGGCTGCTGCTCGGCCGTCCGGTCGCGTTCCACTACTCCGGCGACGGCGCCTGCGGCGCGCCGAGCTGCGCCTCCGAGATCCTGCTGCTCGGCACCCCGCTGCTCTGGTGGTCGTTCCTGCCCGCCCTGGTGGCGCTGACCTGGCTGGGCGTGGCCCGCCGGGACTGGCGGGCCGGCGCGATCCTGCTCAGCGTGGCGGCGGGCCTGCTGCCCTGGTTCGTGTTCGCTCTCGATGGCCGGACGATGTTCTCGTTCTACACCGCTCCGGCGCTGCCCTTCATGGTCCTGGCCGTGGTGTACGTGCTGGGCGCGCTGATCGCCCCGGCCGGGGGTGACGTCGGTGCGGTGGCCCCGCTGGTGCCCGGTGACCCGGGCTACGAACGCCGGCTGGTGGGCAGCATCGCGGCCGGGGCGTACGTGCTGCTGGTGGCGCTCTGCTTCGCGTACTTCTATCCGATCTTCGTGGGCAAGGTGATTCCGTACTCGGACTGGCTGTCCCGGATGTGGCTGGACGGTCGCTGGATATAAGCATCGAAAGGCGACGCGCAGCGCAGCGCGACGAAAACGGGCCCGCACGCTTCAAGCGTGCGGGCCCGTTTCGACAAAGACGCGCGCCCCGATCGCCTGCCACGGGGGAAGCGGGCGATTGGGGCGCGCATGAAGAGCTTAACCACCGCGCACCACCGGCACAACGGGTCGACTTAGGTCAGATTTCCGACGGATGCCGGCCGGGCCGACACCTCCCCTCCAGGCGTTGACCGAGGGTGACCCGGCGTGGACCCAGAGCCAAGAACGGGCTGGTCCGAGGCCGTCGCCGACCCGTTTCGAGACCGCCATCGAGCGACCCGGGGCGCTAGGCTCGCCGGGACCGGGCGCCGCGATCGTGACGAGGGCGGGGGATGCCATGCAGTTGCTGGACCGGGTCCGGGTGATCTGCCTGGCCCTGCCCGAGGTGACCGAGCGGCCCAGCCACGGGTCGCCCACCTGGTTCGTCCGGGACAAGAGCGTCTTCGTGACCCTGCACGCCGATGGGCACCACCACAACGACTTTCCCCACCTGTGGTGCGCCGCCCCTCCGGGAGCCCAGGCCGAGCTGACCGCCGCCGATTCGGCCCGGTTCTTCCGACCGCCCTATGTGGGCGGTCGGGGCTGGCTCGGCGTACGGCTCGACGGCACGGTCGACTGGACCGAGATCGACGAGTTGTGCCGCGATGCCTACCGGGAGATCGCGCCGAAGCGGCTGGTCACGCTGCTTGACGCCGCTCCCGACGAGCCGGCCTGACCCCACCCGCCACACCCCACCGCTCTCGCCC
This sequence comes from Micromonospora sp. NBC_00858, assembly GCF_045207365.1. Taxonomy (NCBI): domain Bacteria; kingdom Bacillati; phylum Actinomycetota; class Actinomycetes; order Micromonosporales; family Micromonosporaceae; genus Micromonospora; species Micromonospora sp. NBC_00858. Next base: position 5,561,300 of record NZ_CP108828.1, read on the forward strand.
ACCGCCGGTCCGGCACCTGGACGATCGCCAATCCGCCACCCAAATGATCATCCAAAGTGGATCTCACTACACTGCGGCCCGTGATCAACTTCAGACGATCGGCGGCCGTCCTCCTCGGACTGCTGGCGACCACCGCACTGACCGGGCCGGCCCCGGCGGCGGCCGACGACCAGGAGCCGGTGGCCGAGCCGCCCCGGGTCGAGCTGGTGCTCGACGTCAGCGGCTCGATGCGGGCCGCGGACATCGACGGGCGCAGCCGGATCTCGGTCGCCCAGCAGGCGTTCAACGAGGTGGTGGACGCGCTTCCGGCGGAGACCCAGCTCGGCATCCGGGTGCTCGGCGCGACCTACCGGGGCAAGGACAAGAAGGTCGGCTGCCAGGACACCCAGCAGATCGTGCCGGTCGGGCCGGTCGACCGGGCCCGGGCCAAGGCGGCGGTGGCAACGCTGCGACCGACCGGGTTCACGCCCGTCGGCCTCGCGCTGCGCTCCGCCGCGCAGGACCTGGGCACCGGGGCCACCACCCGGAGGATCGTGCTGATCACCGACGGAGAGGACACCTGCGCTCCGCCGGACCCGTGCGAGGTGGCCCGGGAGCTGGCCGCCCAGGGCACCAGCCTGGTGGTCGACACGCTCGGTCTGGCCCCCGACGAGAAGGTCCGCAAGCAGCTGCTCTGCATCGCCGGTGCGACCGGTGGCACCTACACGGCGGCGCAGAGCGCCGAGGAGCTGACCGACCGCATCAAGCAGCTCGTCGAGCGGGCCGGCGACACGCACACCCTGGCCCCGACCGTGGTCGGCGGCACGAACGCCTGCGACTCCGCCCCGCTGCTGGCCCCCGGCGTGTACGCCGACCGGGAGTCGTTCTCCGAGCACCGGTACTACCGGGTGCCGGTGCGTCCCGGGCAGGAGCTGCGCGCGTCAGTGAGCATGGCGCTGGACCGGCCGGTGAACCGGGACTACGGCGTGCTGCTGCGGGCCACCGCGGCGGACGGCCGGGAACTGGTCCGCGGCGCGGACGCCGGCAGCGGGCGCGCCGACGTGCTCTCCGCCGGGCTGCGCTGGTCGGCCAGCGCCGACGACGAGGACGCCACCGAGGCCGAGGCAACCCCGACGGCGATCGAGCCCACCACTGTCTGCCTGGTGGTCAGCAACTCCTTCGCCCCGCGCCCCGGCACCTCGGCGACCCCCGGCATGCCGGTGGAGCTGACCATCGACGTGGTCGCCGCCGCGCCCGCGCCGGACGGGCCGGACCTCGGCCGGGGCTGGATGCTGCTCGCCCTGCTCACCGTGGCCGGCCTGCTCACCGGCCTGCTCGCCGGGCTGCTCACCCGCTGGTGGGTCGCCACCTGGAGGGAGAACTGATGCGTACCGCACTGTTCCGGTCGCTGGCGGCGCTGGTCGCCGCCGGCGGGTCCGCGCTGCTGCCCGCGGCGGCCGTGGCCGCCCCCACCCCCTCTCCGGGAGCCACACCGGTCACCCGGGCCGGCACGTCGTTCCTCACTGCCACGCCGATCAGCGCCGGGCAACCGGTGCGGGTGGACGCTTCGGTCGGCGACCACCTCTACTGGTCGTTCCCGGCGACGGCCGGGCAGGTGCACGAGATCAGCGCCACCGTCACCTTCCCGAAGGCGCGCAGCGGAGCCTCCACCTGGACCGTCGACGTCTTCGACGGGTTGCGCCGCCGCCAGGCGTGCACCGCCGGGGCGCAGACGCCGACGGTGGACGCGCAGGCGTCGAGCGTGGCGCTGGGCTGCACCCTGCGTGAGGTGCGGCCCTGGGCGGAGCCATGGTCGGCCGACCCGCTGCCCGGCACGTACGTCATCCGGCTCTCCGTGGTGGACCTGCCGGAGCCGGACCTGGGCGCGCCGATCGACGTGGACCTGCTGGTCGGCACGGTCGCCGACCGGGGCGCCTCGGCCGACGACGGCGAACTGGCCGCGCCGCTGGTGCCGAACACCAAGGCGGGCACGGTGCTCAACGCCGTACCGGCGGCGGACCCGGAAGCCGACGACGAGGGCGACTCACCGGCGGACTGGGTCCCGGATCTCGGCTCGCGCTGGGTCTGGACCGGCATCGGCGGCGTGCTCGCCGCGGTGGCCGGCGTGGTCGGCTTCGCCCTGACCCGCAGGCCCGGACGCCGCTGAAATCGTCCGGCCCCGGTGGCCGCCGCCGAGCGGCGGCCACCGGGCGGCCTCAGCCGCGCTGCGAACCGCGCGGCAGCCAGCCGATGAACCGATTCTGGAGCGACATCACCGGGGCGGCGCGCAGGTCCTCCGTGGCGGCGGCGAGACAGGAGCCGAGGTAGACGCTGAGCATCGCCCGGTCACCCCCGTACTCCGCCAGCAGCCGACTGCGCTTCGTCGCACACGGCCACTCATCGCCGCAGGAGCCGCAGCTCCAGCCGGGGGTTGTCGGGGCGTGCTCGTCAGCCCGCGCCCCCGGCCGTTCCGCACCATGGGTCATCGCACGTCCTCTCCAGATGTCCGCGGGACTGCCTGTTGCCGTGCCCCGGCCGGCGGCTGATGGTCCTCACCCCCGGTGTTGTCCGGGGAGCGCTGTGCGTACCTCCGGTGTTACATCTTTGCGGTACGTTGTCCCCTCGTGACAGTCGGAAAGTTGACGGTTGACCGCATGCCCTGGCAGCACGTCCATTCCTACCGACGGGTAAGCGGTCATGCGTGACCTGCTGCCAGCAACGGTCGCGGTGGCCGTCGCCGGCCCGGACGACTGGGCCGGGGACCTGCTCGCCGCCGAGCAGGCATGTCTCGGTGAGCGGGCGGTGCAGACCCGTCGGCGGGACTTCACCGCCGGGCGGGTGTGCGCCCGCCGGGCGATGACCGGCCTCGGCCTCCCGCCGGCGGCCGTGCCCGCCGCCGCCGACCGAGCTCCGGTCTGGCCGGCCGGGATCGTCGGAGCCATCACCCACACCACCGGCTACTGCGCCGCCGCGGCGGCGCGCAGCACGGATATCCGGTCCGTCGGAATGGACGCCGAGCAGCACCGCGAGGTCAATGCGGGAGTACGCCGACTCGTGCTGCTGCCCGAGGAGGAGGAGAGCTGCGCCCGGCTGCCCGGCGGCATCTCCTGGCCGGTGGTGCTGTTCAGCGCCAAGGAAACCGTCTACAAGGTCTGGTACCCGATCGTCGGGAGCTGGCTGGACTTCCACGACGCCCGGCTGGACCTGGACCCGGACGCCGGTACGTTCACCGCCCGGATCGCTCCGGCGCGAGTGGACGCGGCGGCGGTCGCTGACCCGCCGGCCACCGTCACCGGCAGGTTCGTGGTCGCCGACGGGCTGGTCCGCACCGCCGCCATCCTCCCGCTCCGCTGACTCCCGGGTGCCACACGTCCATCCGTCGGGCATCCCGGCCCGGCACCGTCCATGGTGGTCGGTCGGCTGCTCTGCCGCCCATCCGACGGCAGCGTGGGACGGGGTCCGGAGCGGCGACCGGGCGGTACGCGACACACGGTAGCGTCGGCGAGTTCCCGAACCGCACGTACCGAAGTGTCTAGGAGTACGGTGACCCACCCCCAGCCCCCCGTCGGGCCGCAGGACCCTCAGCAGCCGAGCCCGGAGCCGCCGACCCAGCGGTTCCCGGCGACATCGCAGCCGCAGTCCGCCGCCGACCCGACGGTCCCGCAGGCACCCGTGCCGGCCAACCCGTGGTCGGCGGCGGCGAACGCGCCGCAGCCGCCGGTGTCCGGGATGCCGGTGTCCGGGGTGTCGCAGCCGGGCGTACCGGATCAGTGGGCGCCACCGACCGTGCCGCAGCCCCCGTACGCCAACGCACCGCAACCCCCGTACGCCGCCGCGCCGCAGCCGCCCTATGCCAGCACGCCCTACCCGGCCTCGCCCGACCAGCCCTGGCCGCAGCCGCCGTTCTCGGGCGGCGCGTACCCGGCGGCTGGCGGCGGCGCGTACCCGCCGCCCGGCGGCCCGGGCCATCCGCTCACCATGCCGCCGCCCGCGCCAGCGAAGAAGTCCAAGAAGACCGTGGTGATCGTCGCGGTGACCGCGGCCGTGCTCACCCTGCTGTGCTGCGCCGGCGGCATCGTGGCCGTGGTCATCGGCGCGAACCGGGCCGCCAACGAGGTGACCGAGGCGCTGCCCACCCCCGGCGTGACCCGGGGCGTCGGGCAGTCGCCGAGAACCGCCCCCTCGTCGAACCCGCCCTCGACCGACGACGACACCCGGAACATGTCGGCCGGGGAAACCCTGGTCATCGATGGCGACGACGGCACCGTCGAGGTCACCGTGACGAAGTTCAGCACCGCCACCAAGCCCTGCGCGTCCTACGGACTCAAGCCCGACAACGGCATGTACGTGATCGCCGACGTGACCGTGACGGTCACCAAGGGCACCGGTTCGGCGAACCCGCTCTACTTCCAGTGGGTCGCCGCCGACGGCACCGAGACCAATGCGATCGCCGGCATCTTCTCCGGCTGCGGCAAGTCCATGTCGGCGGGCAACGGCCTGGCCGCCGGCACCAAGCGCACCGGCACCGTGGTGTTCGACGTGTCGGGCACCAACGGCGTGCTGGAGTACCAGCACGAGTTCGAGACCGCCGGTTCCTGGAGGCCGTAACGCCTGCGGCGGGGCCGGCCCAATGACCGGCCCCGCTACCGGTGCGGCTGCGGAGCTGAGCAGTCCGGCGGCGCGTACCCGGTCTCCCCTGCCAACCGCGCCGCCCGGCCGTCCAGCCGCAGTGCCTCGACGGCGTCTCCGGACTGCTCGGCGACACGGGCGAGGACGCGGGACACCCGGATCTCGATCGGCCGGTATCCGGAGCGGGCGGCCAGGGTCAACGCGGCCCGGCCGTGCCGCCCGGCGGCCTCCGGGTCGCCCCCGGCCAACTCGGCGGCGGCGAGGCCGGTCAGGGTCGTCGCCTCGCACCAGCAGAACCTCGTACGCCGTGCCAGTTCGAGCGCTCGGGCATGCTGCTCGGCCGCCTCGCCCGCGTGCCCCAGCGCCAGCAGCACCCGCCCCAGTGCGTCCGCCGCCCATGCCTCGGTTCCCGCATCGCCGATCTCCCGGGTCAGGGCCACCGCCCGCTCGGCGTCGGCACGGGCCAACTCCGCTCGATCCGTGCCGCACCAGAGCACTGCCCGGCCGGCCAGAGCGGTCGCCTCGCCGTAGCGGTAGCCGAGGTCCTGATTGGCGGTGAGCGCCCGGGCGTAGAGATCATCGGCGCCGCGCTGGTCTCCCCGATCCCGGCGCACGTTGGCCAGGTCGACCAGGAGCACGGCCACGTTGTAGTGCGCGCCGGCCCGCTCACCGCGTTCCAGGGCGGCCCGGAAGTGGGCGTCCGCCTCCGCGAACGCGCCGAGCTGCCAGTGTGAAAACCCGAGGTTGGCCAGGGACATCGCCTCCCCGCCGTCGTTGCCCGATCGGCGGCTGAGCGCCAACGAGAGGCGGGCACAGTCGATCGCCGCCTGCGGGTCGCCGAGTCGCTGGTGCACCGCGCTGAGGTTGTTGAGGATTCCGGTTCGTCCCTCCTCCCAGCAGTCCGCGTCAGTGCACCGCAGCCCGTCGAGCAGATGGTCGCGAGCCTCCTCGTACCGGCCGCTGTTGACCTGCACGAGCGCGATGCTCTGGTGCATCGCGGCCTGGGCGCGGGCGTCGCCCTCGGCCTGGGCCGCGGCCAGCGCCACCGTGGCCGCGGTCAGCCATTCCTCCCGCCGACCCCGCTGGTGGAAGTAGGCGCGCAGCGCGTCGGTGAGGTGCCAGGCGTACCGGCGGGGACCGCGCCGGGCAGCCTGCTCCACCGCCGCGGTGAGGTTCGCCGACTCGGCATCCAGCCAGGCCAGGGCCGCGTCGTTGTCCGGGAAGGGATCCACGGCCACCGGTCGCGGCAGCCGCACGAAGTGCGGGATGATCCGGCGGCCCGCGGCGTCCGCCGTGTCCAGGTAGTGGTCGAGCAGCCGCCGCAGGGCCTCTTCCTGGGCGGCCTCGTCCTCCTCCCCGGTGACCCGGTCCATGGCGTAGCGACGCAGCAGGTCGTGGAAGCGGTAGCGCTCCCCCGGCTGCCGTTCCAGCAGGTGCGCGGCGGCCAACGCACGCAGCCGCTGGGTGGCGGTGGCCACCGGCACGCCGGCGACCGCGCCCGCCGGGCCGGCGGTGACGCTCGGCCCGGGTACCAGAGCGAGGCGGCGGAACAGCTCCCGCTGCGGCTCCGGCAACACCCGGTACGACAGGGCGAACGCCTTCGTGACCGCGCCCTCCTCGGCGCCGTCGACGGTGAGCCCAGCCAACGGGTCCCCGTCGGTCAGCTCGCGGACCAGACCGGCGATATCCGGTTTTCCCGCCGCCTGGACATTGGCAGCGGCAATGCGAAGTGCCAGCGGCAGGTGACCGCAGAGCCGGGCCAGCTCGGCTGCCGCAGTCGCATCGGTCTGCACGGCCGCCTCACCCAGCAGCGTCGCCAGCAGGCGTACCGACTCCACCGGGGTGAGCACGTCCAGCGGGAGCGGTCGGGCGTCGGCTCGGACCACCAGCTCGCCGAGGCGGTGCCGGCTGGTGACCAGTACGGTGCCGCAGGACGGGATCAGCGGCAGCACCTGGTCGGCGTGGCGGGCATTGTCCAGCACCAGCAGCACGTCCCGGCCGTCCAGCAACGAGCGGAGCAGTGCCGCTCGGCTGTCCAACCCGTCCGGCACCGCCCTCGGGTCGACCCCGAGCACTGTCAGCAGGTGGGTGAGCGCCGTTTCCGGCGGCACCGGATCTCGGTCGGCGTCGAAGCCCCGCAGGTCCAGGTGGAGCTGCCCGTCCGGAAACGCCGCGCGGACCCGTTGCGCCCAGTGCACCGCGAGGGCGGTCTTGCCCACCCCGGCGGTGCCGCTGATCACCCAGACCCGGGTGCCGGCGGCTGGCTCGGCCAACCCGGCGTCGAGCCGGGCCAACTCGGCGTCCCGGCCGGTGAGGGTCGTGCTGCTGTGCGGCAGCCCGGCGGGGCGGACCGGCACGGAACCGGCTCCTCCGAGCGGTACGGCGACGTCAACGGGCGGCCCCAGCGCCGGGTCGGCGCGCAGGATCCGTTCCTCAAGGCGGCGCAGTGCCGGGGCCGGGTCGAGGCCGAACTCGTCGGCGAGGCGATCGCGTACCTGTCGGTAGGTGGTCAGCGCCCGGTCGGCGCGACCCTCCCGGTACAGGGCGAGCATGAGCTGACCGACCAGCCGCTGGCGGCCGGGTTGCCGGACCACCGCGTCGGTCAACTCGTCGGCGACCTGCCGGGAACGCCCCCGCCGCAGCAGCACCTCGGCCCGCTCCTCCACTGCCGCCCAGCGGGCCTCGCGCAGGCCGGCGCACAGCCGGTGCCGCACCTGCTCGTCGGCCACGCCGGCGAGCGGCTCCCCCCGCCACAGAGCCAGCGCCTGATCGAACAGATCCACGGCGATGTCGTCGCCGGCCGTCCGGGCCTGCGCGATCAGTGCGGTGAACTGGTGCGCGTCGACCGCCAGTGGGTCGACCCGGAGCAGGTAGCCGGGCTCGCGGCCGATCAGCTCCACCGGCGCCCCCGCCCGCCGCAACGCGGTGCGCAGCCGCGAGACCAGCGCCTGCACGGTGCCCCGGGCACTGCGTGGCGGCGCCTGACCCCACACCAGGTCGATCAGTCGGTCTACCGCCACCACTCGGTCCGGCTCCAGCAGCAGCACCGCGAGAACGAGTCGGGGCTGGCGCCCACCGAGGTCGACCCGGACACCGTGCGTCCACGCCTCAACCGAGCCCAACACACGGAACTCCATCGACCCACCTCCCCGTCGGCGAGTATGACGGTCTGCAATGGACTGTCTGCAAGCCGGTTGCAAGCTGCCTGCATACATGGCTGTGGATCGTGACTCCCATCCCGACCCGGCGGTCCTGTGGCCGTCCGGTTGGGACGCGCGGTCGACACCGGCCGCACGTCACCTCGAAGAGGGAGAACTGCGAGTGGAGAAACTCAGGCGGCCCGGCCTACGCCGGCTGGGCCTGGCGGCGGCGGGCGCGGTCGCGGTGACCGCGCTCGTGGCGGCCGCAGGTATCGGTCGGGCCGACCCCGGCGTGCGCTACGACGCGCGACCCGAGTCGCTGGCCTTCGGCAAGGAGATGTACGACTTCCAGACCGTCGAGCAGATGACGGCCACCTCACACCTGGTGGTCTACGGCACGGTCACCTCGGTGGAGCCCGGCCGGCTCGCCAGCACGGACGAGGACCCGGCAGCGGTTGGCGGTGACGTTCGGCTGCGAACGGTGACGATCAGCCGGTCCGACATCCTGCACAACCCGAAGGGGTTGATCATCCCGGCGTCCATCACGCTCGAGGAGGAGGGCTGGGACGAGGAGGGCCGCGGCTACGTCTCCAACAACGTGGCGTGGAGTGAGGTGGGCGACACCGGCTACTTCTTCCTGCGCCGCGCCGCCGGCGTCAGCGACCCGTACACCTACCAGCTCGCCAGCTCCGACGGGCGGGCGCTGGTGGTCGACGGCGCGCTCCGGCCGAGCAACGTGGAGACCGAGCTCGCCACGTCAATCACCACGATGGGGCCGTCGTTCCTGAACAACACGGTCGTCGCGGCGAGCGGGCAGGTCGCCGCAGGCACGTTGACCGAGTCGGTGCCGACCGCGGAGCTGCCGCTGCCTCCCGAGGAGAGTGGGGAATGAAGCGAACGACGATGGTCCTGGGTGCCACGCTGATCGCCGTGGTGGCGTTCGCGCCACCGGCCGTGGCCGGACACGGAGGCAAGGCCAACAGCGGCAAGCCGGACAACAAGGAACAGGCGGTGGAGTCGAACTCGTTGACCACCGCCGGCAAGGCGGCGGTCTCGCACGGGCGGGCGCAGCTCGACCGTTCGCAGATCAACACCTCGGCCGGCGGCGGGGACATCCACGTCTACGACAAGTCGTACTCCAACTCCTGGTACGGCCAGACGCGCTGCACCGACACCAACTGGTGGAACGGACTGTGCGACCAATACGACGTCAAGTTCAACACTCGGACGATGAGCGGCAAGTCCACGGCCTCCTGGCAGAGCCTCGGCTGCCACGAGCTCGGGCACACCGGCTCGCTGGGCCACCGCTCGAAAGCCGCCGACACGGACAACAACTCCTGTATGCGTAGCGATATCTGGCCCAAGAACTTCGACACCCATGACATCAACGCGATCAATGACAACGTCTAAGGGTCGCCTGCTGTTCTCCGGTGGGGCGGTGGCCGCGGTGGCCGCCGTCGCACTGGGCGGCTGGTGGCTGTCCCGGCCAGAGCTGCCCTCGGACTGGTCAGGTCGGAGCCAGTTCTGCGCCGAGGCGCAGAACTTCGCCCTGGCCAACCAGGGCGAAATCACCGGTGATCAGCGGGTCGAGGCGATGACCGGCCTGATCCGCTCCGCACCACGGGAGCTGACCCCGGACCTGGAACGGCTCGCCGGTGCACTGGGGGGTCACCACGAGCCTGCCACCGCGCACGACCACGGCACGACCGGGTCGAGCCCGGAGACAGCCGAGCACGACGGGGGCACGGCTGCCCACGAGCACGACGCGGGTACGACTGCGCACGAGCACGAACACGCGTCCGCCGCGGACGCCTCCCCGCCGGACACGGCGGCTGTGCAGGCGAGCGGACGCCGCGCGGGTGAGTTCATCGAACGCACCTGCGGGGTCAATCTGCCCAACATCCGCACCTGACCGACGGGCATCGCCGGGGGCGTCGTAAGACGGTTCACGCGCCACGGGGGGCGGCCGGCCCGGACCACGCGTCCGGGTCGGTCGGGCCGCCGACCGGCGGGTACGCCGCCAGCTCCAGATCGTCCCGAACGGGATCGATCAGTACGTCGCGCACGACCGGCCGGAAGAGCGCCACGGTCTCGGCGATGAACCGAAGCCGGCCAACGCCGAGCACACGTAGTGCCGAGCCGTGGCCGTACCCGACCACACAGGCCGCGCCGAGCAGTAGTGCCCACCAGCCGACTGCCACCGCTGCCCGGGCCGGTCGTCCGACCGAGGCGAATCCCCCGCGCAGCCGTTGGATGTGGAACGGCACGTGCGACTGCTCGTCAGCCAGGATCCGGCCACCAACATCCGTCAGCAACGGGTCAGCGGTGCCGTCGCGTACCGCTCGGTAGTAGCGCAACGCCACTACCTCAGCGACCATCAGCGTCATCAGCTCCAGCCGCAGGCCCAGTGCGCGCCGCAGCGCCACGAACACGCGGTCGCTCCAGTGTCCGTCGATGATCGACGCGCCCGTACTGACCAGCAGATGCTTGAGGAGCCGGGCGTGGTTCTGCTCCTCGGCGACGAACATCCGGACGGCCACCAGATAGTCCGGGTCGCCGGCACGTTCGCTCTTGCCGATGAGGTTCGCGCCGTCGCCATCTTCGCCGGCCTGAAATCTCTGCAGGCTCCGAATCAGGGCTCGGTCCAGCGGGTGCCCCGCATCCCACGGTGGGTCCGATTCAAGCCGGCGCCGCTCGGCATTGGCCTCAAATGTGCGTACCCATTCCTGGAAACTCATGTCGCCCGCCCCCGTTTTCCTTGCGCTGTCTCACAACGCTAGGTGGATGGCTTCCGGGGCGACAACGGTCAGCAATCGACCTCCACGGGATCTGCACGTCCCGATCACATCTCGTCCTGCTCCGAGACTGTTACCGCAGGCCTACCGCGCCCACGCCTCCCGCCCGGTGGCGACCGGCCGGCCGGTGCGTACCGATTCCTCGATGGCGAGGCTGATCAGGTGGTCCTGGCACGCCTCGGCCAGGGAATACGGCGCCGGGCCCTCCTCCCGCGCCCAAGCGCCGGCGCGAGCCATGATGTCGGCCACGGCGATGTCGTCGTCGGACATTCCGCTGCCGACGAACGGATTGCGGTAGACCACGCCGCCCTCGAAGCTGATGTGCTTCAGGTCGAGCCCTTCCAGGTTCAGGTCGATGCCGGTCTGCCGCCGCACCAGGGACGACTCGACCGGCGTGGTCGGGTCGACCAGCCGGACGACCCGATCGTCCACCAACTCACCGAGCGAACCCCGCACGACCAACCGGCGGGTGCGCAACGGGTTCCACCACTGGTTGTCGGTGAAGTCGTACAGCCCCATCCGCCCGCCGAAGTCGATGGTCGCGAGGGTGGTGGTGAGCTGCTGCGGGGTGGCGTCGCCGCTCCAGCCGGCGGGCGACAGCGGGTTGGCCAGCGGCGCGACGAAGGCCCGCGCGCTGACCTCGGCGGCGTCGTACCCGACGCCGAGCAGGCCACGGATCAGCGAGACCGCGTGGTACAGGTGCGTCGAGGAGATCTGCACGGAGGTCGGCTCGCCGAGCAGCCCGGCGCGGACCAGCTCCAGGCGGGCAGCGTGCCCGGGCATCAGCAGGTACTGCTCGGCGACCTGCACCAGGCCGCTGTCCCCGACGTCGGACCAGAGCGACCGCAGCCCCGCGAGGTCGGGCGCGGGCGGCGTCTCGGCGAGCACCGGCACACCAGCGGCGACCAGCTCGCGGGTCGCGTCGGGCGTCACCGACCAGGGCACCGAAACGATGACGAAGTCCGGCCGCTCGTGGGCGAGCAGCTCGGCCGTCGTGCGGAAGGTCCGCACGCCCCACTCGGCCGTCACGGCGTCACCGCGCGATTCGGTACGCGTGACCACCCCGGTCGCGCGGAACCGCTCCGGCAGCAGCCGAGCCAGACGTAGGAAGAACTCGCCCCGCCAGCCGCTGCCGACCATGCCGAACCGAGTCTGGGCGGTGGAATTCATGTGGACTCCTCACGTCGAGTCCGGATGCTAACCGGCCTACCGCGCCCTCCCTCGCTACGGTTGCTCGGGATCCCGCAGAAGGAGGTCACTGATGGCTGTCGGGCAGCTTGGCGCAGAACCTGGGACGACGGTGGCCGAGGTATCCGAGCCCCGACCTCCGCTCGACTACTACCTGCTCCTGACGAAGCCGGGCGACCGCGATCCGACTGGTGAGGTGGAGGGAATCGTGGTCGAGGAGTTCACCCGTCACCACGATTTCTCGGCGGCGGGGCTGGACAGCGCGGGCTGGACGCCTTCGGGTGACGGCTGGTGGAGTTCCGCTTCTTTCAGCCGCGCCATGCGCACCGATCCGGCCTTGCTGGCGAGGGTTGTTCCCACCTCTCGCAGCACTGCCGAAGATGTCCACCGCAAGCTGGGTGGCGGGCAACTACCTGTCGAAGCAGTGCTGCGTACCTACTTCCGCGACCACCAACCGTTCCCGAACGTTCCGCCGCTGCGACTCGGTCCCGCGCAGCCACCCACCGGTTTCCAGGAACGGCGCGTCTACCGCGTCCTCTTCGCCAAGGATCTCCGGGAGGAGCAGGTGGCGAGCCTCAGGGCGGTCTGGCAGCCTGCGGTCGACGGCGCTGCTCCTGCACCGGGATCAGTCGTCGCCGGTGCCCTGGACAAGGACGGCGACCGGTTCACCTGGGACGTGCGCAGAGTCGGTCGAGGGCTTGCCTGGTCCCTCGACCTCACCGTCCTGTTGGGATCCAACGCCTCGCAGGCGCTGGGATCGACCCTGTACGACTTGACGAACGTGCTGCGTCAGCACGGCTTGATACCCGTGACGACCGAGAGGTTCTCCTGAACGCGAGTCTCGACAACGCCGGGCCGCAGGAGTAGGCGGTATCAAGTCGATGGTTCGGCACCGGACGATCGCGCTACGGTTCGCCGATGAGCATCCTGCCCGGTGCGACGAGACAGTCGTTCGCAGGCCGCGATCTTCGGCACCGCACCCTTGACAGGCACTCTTTCAAGTTGTGCGACTTTCGCGGCGCCGACCTGCGGGGTGCCTCCCTCCGAGGTGCCAGTTTTGCTGGCTGCGATCTTCGGGATGCCGACCTGCGTGACACGGATCTGTCCTACGCGAGTTTCAGCGACGTTCGGACTCACGATCCGGAGTACGGGCGCACGGATGTCAGTGAAGCCCGGTGGGACGGGGCCAACCTTCGAGGCGTCCGCACCGAGCGCGTCATCGGGTGGCCGGACGACCTCTGAGGGGCGGAAGCGCTGCCGTCGATGTGGGTGACCGGCCTCAGCCATAGGCGTACTCGTCCACGTCAAGCTCTGCTCGCGTCAGGCGAAGAAACTCCAACACCCGGGCATCAAGGTGCCAGCCCAGCAACTGGTGCTGACCGGGAAGCTTCTCCAAGCCTTCGACCGGGGTGGTCAGGTCTTCTTCCTCGCCGTCCGGATGCTCGAACACCCGGACGACCTGCAGCATGCTTCCGCCCGGCCCTCCGTCAAGGCTCTCCAACTCGGCGGCGAGTTCCCCGAGACGTTCCGCGTGCGCGAACAACCGATCAAGGATCTGGCTGATCTGGTCGTCGACCGTCAACCCCGGCCTGCGACACACGACCTTCCACCGGTGGCTGGCGGGCCTCGCAGGGTTGGCGTGACGACTGCCGCGAACGCTGATCTCGTCCGGCTCGATACCGAGCCTCGCGGTGATCTCGGCGGCCGAAACCCGGTGCGAACTCAGCGCGAAGTACGCGTGCTGGGAGATCATCACCGCCGGACCCTATCCACACTTGCACCGGCTTCGGTCCCCCCGGATTACACCGGGCGTGGGCCGCGATAGGGCAGGGTGGCGCTGTAGACCACGTTCGTGGTGGTGCTGCCGAACGAGGCGAGTGCGTTGACGACCTGTTCGAGGTGCGCCATCGACGTCGCGGCCACCTTCAGCACGTAACAATCGTCTCCGGTGGTACGCAGGCACTCCAGAATTTCCGGCCGTCGCTCCAGCAGGTCGCGCAGTGGTTCGTGCCGGCTGCCGGGGTACTTCAGCCGCACCACCGCGAGTACGGCGAAGCCCGCCTTGGGCAGATCCACCTCGGCGCGGTAACCGCTGATCACACCGGTCGCCTCCAGCCGTCTCACCCGTTCGGTGGTGGCCGACGCGCTCAGCTTGACCCGGCGGCTGAGCTCGGTGATCGGCAGGCGGCCGTCGTCCTGCAACTCGATCAGGATGGACCAATCGACAGCATCAAGATTCTCGGCCATCAGACCAATCTACCGACGGATTCACGGCAAAATCCAGCAAGGGCAGGGAACACGGTGTTCACAAGCCAGAGCCACGCTGGCTAGCCTCAGAGCTGTGCAAATTGGCGTGAACGTACCGAACTTTGCCCCAGGCACCGACCCTGAGGTGCTGCGACAGTGGGCGCAGACGGTCGAGGGCCTCGGCTTCGACCTGCTGATGGTCTCCGACCACATCGCGGTGACCCCGGACGTGGCCGAGCAGTATCCTGCGCCGTTCTACGAGCCGTTCACCACACTGTCCTGGCTGGCTGGGGTGACCCGCCGGGTCCGGCTGGGCACCACCGTGCTCATCGTCCCGTACCGGCACCCGCTGCTCACCGCCCGGATGGCGGCGAATCTCAACCGGCTCAGCGGCGGCCGGCTCGTCCTCGGGGTCGGCGTCGGCTGGGCCCGGCAGGAGTTCGAGGCGCTCGGCGTACCGTTCCGGCGGCGCGGCGCGCTGACCGACGAGTACCTGCTCGCCATGCGTGACGCCTGGGCCAACACCGACGACTATGACACGGAAGCGATCCCGATCTGGGTCGGCGGCAACAGCGACGCCGGCATGCGTCGCGCGGTACAACTCGGAGACGCGTGGCACCCGCTGCGGATCACGCCTGGATGGTTGGCGGAGGCGGCCGGGCGGCTCAAGGCCATCGCCGACGAACTGGGTCGGCCGGCGCCCCCGTTGATGCCGCGCATCGCACTCCGGGAGACCCGTGAACCGGTCACCGCCCCAGACCGGCTCGCCGGTGTCGGCACCATCGAGCAGATCATCGCCGACATCGATCAGATCCGTCTGCTCGGCGCGGAGACGGTGGTGCTCGACCCGTTCAACGGCGACCTGACCGAAATCCGCCAGCCCGAACGCGCCTGGCGGACACTCGCGGCCGTGGCCGCACACCACAAATCCCAGGAGGACCGATGACCCCCGACGACGAGAAGTTTCTCCGCCGTGCCGTGGAAATCGCCGACCAGGCCGGGGCGTCCGGCGAACGGCCGTTCGGCTCGTTGCTCGTCGGTGCGGACGGCACAGTCCTGATCGAGGACCACAACACCGTGGTCTCCGACTCGGACATCACGGCCCACCCGGAACTGAAGCTGGCCCGCTGGGCCGCCCGGGAACTCGCCCCCGACGTGGCGGCCGGCACCACCATGTTCACCAGTTGCCAGCCCTGCCCGATGTGCGCGACCGCGATCGATCGGTCCGGCCTGGGCCGGGTGGTGTACGCCCTGTCCACCGAACAGTTCGAGGCTGTCAAACCGGCGACCCCGCCGCTGCCCCCGGTGCGGTACGAAGGACCGGCGCTGTTCGACGAGGCGCGCCAGCCGATCGAGAACCACTACTAGTTCGTCACAGCGTCGATCACTTGTCCGCCGTACTCGACGAGGGTTTCAGCCTCCGGATCGCCACCGGGATGATGGTCGTGCTCGTCGGGGTACGGCCTGACCCGCGGACGCAGACGGTCTCCGCCGACACCGGTGCCGGCGGAGACCCCGCCGCGCTGCCCGCGCCGAGAGCCTGGCCCGCCCCTGCCTCCGGTAAGCACGAGCCCCGCCACCACGCATCGCCGGGCCGCCGCCAAGTCTCACAAATCCCGACGCATGCACACCCGCGGCCACCGGTCCAGTCCATGCGCCGCTTCCCGCCGCCGGATCGCACGGAGCCCTGGCGTCCACTGGCTCTCATCCAGGACCCGGAAGCCACATCGCAGGTAGTACGGCCCGTTCCACGGCACCTCGGCAAACGTGGTCAACGTCAGCGCCAACACGCCACCGGCCATCGCACGATCCGCAGCATGCTCCAGCAGCGCCCGGCCCACTCCCCGGCGCGCATGATCCGGATGTACCGACACCTGCTCGACGTGGAGGTTCCCGTCGATGTGATCGGTGATCAAATACGCCACCGGACGATCGGCCCGATCGACCGCCACCCAGCCCCGACCAGCCCGCTGATACCCCGACAGCACCCCCACCGGCAGCGGCTCGTCGTCGGCGATCTCCGGCATGCCGACATCGCGGAAGCACTGTCCGGCTGCACGCTCGATGTCCCGCAGAACCTCAAGTTCATCTACGCCGACCACCCGGATTCTCATCACGCGGTCAGCAGGCCGACGCCGAGGCTGATCACACCCGCAGCTAGGGAGAGCGCGCCGATCCACAGCACCCAGACGAACCTGTTGGGTCCGGTGATGTTCCTGCCGGCGGAAGAGGCGAAGAACCCGGCGGGCATCAGGATCGCGGCGACGGGCAATCCCAACCGGGCGATCCACAGCAGGACGCCGGTGAGGCTCGTGGCGTCCACATAGAGCAGTCCGACCAGGCTCAGGATCACCAGTACGCCGGCATGGCCGTGCCCGGCGCGCGCGAAGGACTTCTGAAAGTCGGTCATCGGCGCAGCGCCCTGGGCGATCCGGGTCATGAACCAGCCGCCGAACTGGATGGTGACGATGGTGAGTAGAACCACCCCGGCGATCACGCGGGATTCGGTACTGAGAGCCATGGTCTGCACGGCGAACTCCTTCAGATCAGCTTGACGAGGGGCTATCGGGCAACGGTCGCTGATCTTGCGATGCCGGAGCGCGGCAAGCGCAGGACGCGTCGGGCCACGGTGCTGTCGGCCGATCGGGCCACCCAGACAGCGATGACGACGTAGAGGACCTGCTGTGGGATTCGCAGCCACAGCGGAGTCGGCTCATCCCCGTTGAACGGCACATCGGCGACGGCGGCGTAGACGTTCGCCGGAAGCAGCAGCACGTAGAGCGCGGCAAGGCTGATCCCGGCCGCCCAGCGAGTCGCGGTCAACACCAGGCCCACGGCGCCCAGCAGCTCCAGCACGCCGGTCAGGTAGACCATCGCATCGGCGAACGGCACGACTGGCGGCACCATCCGGACCAGATCGGCGTGATTCGGCATCACGGTGACGCTCGGCGGAACGAAATGCGCGACCGCGGTGACGACGAGCATGACCGCCATCGCGTGTGCCGCGCTGGCCGCCCAGGTGGCGAACCGGCGCACACCGAGCGCACCCAGTAGGCGGGAGCCCAGCAAGGCGATCACCAGAATCACTTCGAGCATGATCTTCTCTTTCAACGGATAGTGAAGCTATCTGTTTATAGATACTGGTACTATCCATCATGGGAGAGACGGAGTCAAGGATGCGCATCGCGGAGCTGAGTCGGCGGTCAGGGGTTGCGGTACCGACGATCAAGTACTACCTACGGGAGAGCCTCCTGCCGCCCGGCGAGCTGACCAGCCCCAACCAGGCCAGCTACGACGAGCATCACCTCAATCGACTTCGCCTGACCCGAGCCATGATCGACCTGGCCCAGGTTCCGGTAGCCAGAGTCAGAGCCGTGCTGGAAGCGCTCGATTCCGACACCCTGTCCCTGCACGAACGGATCGGGGTGGCGCATCGGGCCGTCACCCCGAGTCGGCAGCTAGCCGTAGGCGACAGCGCGCGCACAGCCGCCGCCATGCAGGTGCAAGAACTCCTCCAACGGCGAGGCTGGGCTGTCGAGCCGGATTCACCTGCGATCGCCACCCTGGTCGAAACCATCTCCGTTCTGCGATCGCTCGGCCAGGATCACCTGGTCAGCTTCCTGGACTCCTACGCAGAGGCGGTTGAGCGGTTCGCCGAACTGGAGGTCGCTGCGGTCGCCTCCCGCACCGAGCCCGACCAGATCGCCGAGAGCGTGGTGATCGGAACCATCCTCGGCGAGACCCTCGTCGCGTCGCTGCGACTGTTGGCCCAGGAGAGCATCTCGTCCCGGCGCCTTGGCTAGTCAGCGGGAGGAATATCCCGGTCCTCGTTTACCGCTCGCCGTCGTCGCCGTGTCCCGCAACCACCACGCTCCCCGACGATCGGTCAGGGCTGTGGATCATCCTGGTTGTCTGCCCGTCCGGCGAGGTCAATTGTTCTTGCTGCTGAGACTCGGAAGCCCCGGTTTGGTCGGTCGCCGCGTCAGCGACGGTCGCGCGGGTGCTGCGGCGGCTCCAGAACGTCCGATGGTGGTGGTGGCTTCTTCGGGCCGAACCCGCGCCGCACCGCCCAGAACGCGATGCCCGCCACGATGACGACGACCAAGAAGAAGCATGCTATGCCCCCGGTGATGCCCATATCGCAAAATTATCGTGTTGCGCACAGCGGGGGACTCTGTTTCGAGGACCTACCTGACTACTCAGGCGACCCGGGCTTCGTCGTATGGCGCGCCGCCGGCGGGCTGCAACCGACGCCTGGCGGCCGAAGGCCAGAGGCGCGGCGGCGGGCCATCGGCCCGGCCCAGGTTCGGCGGCGCGAGCGTCCGGACGCGGGCCGCCAGCACGCACTCGGCGCGGCGGGTGCGGGTCCGGCCGGTAGCACGGGTGAAGGGGACAAATGGCTTGCACAGGCGTCGGCTGGGAGTTTGACTGCTCGCCATGCCTTTCCCCTCACCGATCTTCGTTGCGGGTACGGGTCGTTCGGGAACGTCACGGATCGCCGACATCATCGGCGAACATCCGCTGATCCATCGGATTCCCATGGAGACCCGGTTCCTCATCGACCCGGGTGGCCTGCGGGACCTGGCCGATGCGCTCACCGATCGATACGACCCCACCGTCGGTGAGGACGCCCTGCACCGACTGAGCGACTTCCTCACCGTACGAGTGCCGGGCCGGCGCGACGATCGCGGCAGAACCGTTCCCGAGCTGGTCGGCGAGCGGCGCTACCGGGACGCGGTGCAACAGCTCTGGCCGCAGTTGATCGCGTACACATACGACGAACCTGCGCCCGCGGAAGGCTTCGGGAACGCCGACCGGCCTGCCGGGCCGTTCGAGCCGCTGAGCCGCCGGCGGGTACTTCCCAGGTATTTCAGCGACCGGGGCGAACTGCTCGGAATCTTGCGGGGCCTGATCGACACCATGTTCGGCGGAGCAGCCGCCGACGCGGGCAAGCCGACCTGGTGCGAGAAGACACCGTTCAACCTGCTGTGCATGGAGTTCCTCTGGGAACTGGTCCCCGAAGCGACCATCGTGCACATCAAGCGTCACCCGGTCTCAGTGCTCGCATCCCACCTGGCCCAGCCATGGGCACCGCCCACCGTCGACGGCGCGCTCGCATACCTCAAGCCGGTCTACCACCGATGGCTCACCTGGAAGAACACGGTCGACCTGACGGGCAGGCGATACATCGAGGTGAAAGCAGAAGATCTCGCAGCCGACTGGCCCGGGCAGCGCCGCGCCCTGTTCGAACGGCTCGACGTCGACGACTTCGCCACCCCTTCAACGTTTCAGTCGCACAAGCTGACGAACCGCAACGACCAATTCGACGACGAAACCCGCGAGTTCATCGAAGAAGCACTCGGCAAGGTCATCCCGGCCATGGGATATGAGTGACGGCTCTGGCTGTCCACCTTGACGACGCCGCGTCGCGCCCCTCGAACGCCCGGTAAACGCTGCTTCAGCCGAACCGCATCGCAGACCACTCGTTCCTAACCTTTCCGGCCGTCTTTTGAGCCCGCGCTTGTGGGCGGGTGCACGCTTCTGCCGCTGTCCGCGCGTCCCTGGACCGTCGCCCGTCCGTGTAACGCGGGTCGCTCGATCCAGTCCACGGCAGCACGTCCGCGGTCAGCGCCGCTGCCGCATGTCAGAATGCTCCCAAACCTGGAGCAGAGCTGGCAGAACGGGCGAGCCGATGACGACGAGCAGGGCCGAGCTGGTGCGGAAAGCCGGGGATCCGCAGCGGGCTACGTTCCTGGAACTCTTCTTCGACCTGGTGTTTGTCCTCGCGCTCGCTCAGCTCTCGCGCGGCCTGGCCGAGGATCTCGGGTGGAGCGGTGCTTTCCGGACGCTGGTGCTGTTGGGGGCCATGTGGTGGGTCTGGTCCAGCACCGCGTGGCTAACCGACCGGACGGACCCGCAACGACCGGTAATCCAGGCGCTGGTCATCGCGACCATGGTCGGCAGCCTGGTGATGGCGGCCGCGGTGCCCGAGGCATTCGGCGACACGGGCCTGATCTTCGCGGGTACGTACGTCGCCGTCCAGCTCGCCCGCGGGCTCGTCCTCGTGGCCGTTCTGCGTGGCCACGAGCTGCAGCGCACCGGCGTGCGCGGGCTGTTCTGGTACGGCCTGTCGGCGTTGCCGTGGATCGCGGGGGCGCTCGTGCACGGTACGGCGCGTGGCGCGTTGTGGGCACTCGCGGTGGTCCTTGACCACACGGCAGGCAGAATCGGCTTCCCCACCCCAGGGGCGGGCCGTACGCCCAGCCAAGACCTTGTGATCTCGGGCGAGCACCTGTCCGAGCGCTACCGGCAGTTCTTCATCATCGCGCTCGGCGAGCTGATCCTGGTGACGGGACTGGCGTTGAGCAGCAGCGGCTTCGCGCCTGACGGGGTCGCCGCGTTCGCAGTGTCGATCGCGACCACCGTGCTGCTGTGGCGGATCTACATCTACCGCGCTGGGCAAGTCCTGGCGGAAGCCATCGCCGCGTCTGCCGACCCGGTCCGCCTCGCCCGATCGGCGTCATACGCCCACCTGGTGATGGTGGCCGGCGTGGTCGTTGCCGCCGTCGGCGCCGAACTCGTCATCTCCCATCCACTCGGGCACACCCCACCGGCCTGGATCGCCGTCATCCTCGGCGGACCCGCGCTGTACCTGGCCGGGCGTGCCCACTTCGAGTACGCGGTATTCGGCCGCGTATCCCGGTCCCGACCGATCGGCGTCCTTGCGCTGGCCGCCCTGACACCGGCGATGCTCCCCCTGCCGCCACTCGTGGTCGCCACCGCCGCTGCCCTCGTCCTGACCGGGATCGCCATATCCGACGCAGCCCGCGCCCGCAGACGCCCGCCCGAGCCGCCGTCACCACCCGGCTAGCCGGAAAGTGTCACCCATGTCTTGAGACTGTTCTGCCACGCAGGTCCTGAGACCCGACACGCGGATCATCCGAGTGTCGTACTCCGCTTGATCCGTTACACGGTGGCTTCAGCTGATACGTGACGCTTCGCCAGCGTTGGGCCGAGGCCCCCGCACCTCTCACTCGCTGCGGCACTATTTCGCTACCCGCCTGATCACCTCGGGTGCCGACCCCACCGACGTGCAGAACGCGCTACGGCACTCCAGCCAGCGGATCACCCTGGAAACCTACGTGCGCTGGTGGCCGAAGAAGGACCGCCGCCGCAACATCATCAGCGGCGCGCTCCGCGACGCGAGCGCCAAACGAAAACGGGGCCCGAAGGCCCCGGATCCTCGCTGATTTGTGCCGGATCTGTGCCCGCCGATCTTGCTGGCGGGATTTCCCCTGGTCAACGGTATTGCTGGTGGAGCTGAGGGGATTTGAACCCCTGACCCCCTCGATGCGAACGAGGTGCGCTACCAGTCTGCGCCACAGCCCCTCCGCCGGCGAACCGGCTTCGGTCCCACCCGGCTTACACCGGGCGGGCCGGCAGCAAGGCTAACAGGTCGCCGGCTCTCACCGCGAATCCGCCCCCGGTGCGGCGCTCCCCCACCCCAAAGATCCACTCGACGTCCCCGAAACCGGGGCATCAAGGACGCCGCGACACCCCGACCCCCAGGAAACGAGTCGATCAAGCGCCAGCGCCGACAGCTCGCCGACATGGGGGTGTCGCCGCGGACGGACACCCCCACATCGGCGCCCTGGAGTCGATCAAGCGGTCGGCGCCGGCAGCTCGCCGACATGGGGGTGTCACCGCGGACGGATACCCCATATCGGCGCCCTGGAGTCGATCAAGCGCCAGCGGCGGCGGCGAGCCGACGTGGGGGTATCGCCGCGGACGGATGCCCCCACATCGCCGCCCTGGAGTCGATCAAGCATCGGCGCCGGCAGCTCGCCGAAATGGGGGTATCGCCGCGGACGGATGCCCCCACATCGCCGCCCTGGAGTCGATCAAGCATCGGCGCCGGCAGCTCGCCGAAATGGGGGTATCGCCGCGGACGGACACCCCACATCGCCGCCCCGGAGTCGATCAAGCGCTCGCGCCCCGCCAGGGAGAGGGATCGCCGCAGCTGGCCGCGCAGGGCCGACCAAGCACCGGCGCGGCCGCGCAGGCCGACCAAGCACCGCAGCGGCCGCGCGGGGACGATCAAGCACCGCAGCGGCTGCGCGGGGCCGATCAGGCGCCGCGGCCGGCCTCGTAGGGGCGTCCGCGCAGTCCGCCCGACCGCCGGTACGAGACCGATCCGCCGTTGACCGCAGCCGGCAGGTCGCCCGGCCGGTCCAGGCCCATCGCGGCCCGGCGTACCCCCTCGCGCTGGGCGGCCAGGCGGCGCTGGACCTCCCGCCGGGCCGTTGCCCGGCGGGCCTGCTCGCGGCGCACCTCGGCCTGGCGGGCTGCCAGCCAGGCCGCCTCCCGGGCCCGGGCGCGACGCCGACGGCGGCCGGCCAGTGCCTGACCCCGCAGGTGGACGACGTACACGGCCAGCAGCAGGAACGTGACCGAGAAGCTGATCCAGAAGCCGGGGCTGACGAACAGCACGCCGATCAACTCGACGAAGTTGAGCAGCAGCAGGGCGGCGAGCACCCGGCGACGGCGGTACACGGCGGGGGTGTGCTGCCGGCGGGGCGGCGGGCGGCGGCGGGACCGCTTCGGGGCGGGGGGCACGGCTCGCAGCCGGCCGGAGCGGCGGCCCGCCGGAGGCGCGGAGACCGGCGCGGTCAGCACTCCAGTCGTCGCATCCTCACTGAGGGTGACGACTAGCGAACGCGGAGGGTGAACGGGTCGCCGTCCCGGCACAGTGCGGCGTCGCCGGCGGCGCTGGAGCACCCGCGCCGTCGACTGCGCCCGCTCCGCCACCAGCCGCTCGGTGGCGTCGTACCGGCGGACCAACGCCGGGGCCAGGGCGAGCAGGCCAGCGGCGGCGAGGACGGCGAGGAGCACCGAGGTCGGCACCCTCACCCCTCCCGTCACCGAATTCGGAGCAACCGCCTTTCGACCGCAGGATCTTCCACCGATTGCGCTCGGTTGCGTGGATCGTCCGGACGGGCAGCGCTTGCCGCAGCTTGCAGTTACTTGAGGTTACGGCGCACCGACCGGGATGCCGCCGCGCCGCGCCGATCCCGCCCATGGGACGACCTACCGCGCAGCGGCGCGCACCCGGTGCCAGCGGGCCAGCAGACCGCCTTCGGCAGCGATCTCCTCACTGGTCATCGCGTATCCGATGTGGTCCCGCCAGGCGCCGTCGATGTGCATGTAGCGCACGTGGTACGACTCCTCGCGGAAGCCCAGCTTCTCCACCACCCGCCGGGACGGCCGGTTCTCCGGCCGGATGTTGACCTCCACCCGGTGCAGCCCGCCCGGGCCGAACGCGTGATCCACGGCCAGCGCGAGCGCCGTCGGGATCACCCCCTGACCAGCGACTCGGGCATCCACCCAGTAGCCGACGTACCCGGAGCAGAACGCCCGCCGCACGACGCTGCCCACGTTGAGGTGCCCGACCAGCCGATCCCGGTCGGCCTCACGCAGGCAGACGGCGAACGGCATGCCCTCACCCTCGCGGGCCGAGCGCCGCTGGTCGCGGTGCACCCAGCGGAACGCGGCCGGCGAGTTCAGCTCGTCCCAGCTACCGGGCAGCGACGACTCCCAGGGTGCCAGCCAGGCCCGGTTGGCACGGCGCACCTCCGACCACGCGGCGGCGTCGGAGCGCCGGTAGGGCCGCAGCAGCACCGGACCGTCGACCAGCACCGCCGGCCAGCCGGGCGCCCGCGCGGGGCCGAAGAGACTCACCCGGACAGTCTCCCGCGCGGGACCGTGTCGTGCGCAAGTGGACCCACCGCGCTCACGACAAAGGACCGCACAACCGCGCGGGCATATGCGGCCCGCGAACCGCCCGAACGGACCGCCGCAACCACGCGGACGAATGCGGCCCGCGAAACACCCGAACGGACCACCGCAACCGCGGGCGGGCCGACCGGGGTACCGTCACCGGCGACGGTCCAACAGCAGGACGTCCACCGTGGAGCCGGCGGCGGCGGTGGTGACCCGTTCGCCGAGCACCAGCAGCCCGTTCGCCTCGGCCAGCCCGGAGAGGGTGAACGGCCCACCGCTGAGCGGCTGCACCGTGTAACCGCCGCCGCGCCGCTCAGCGACGTGTGCGGGCCGGAACTCGCGCAGCCCACCCGGGGACGACACGGTCTCCAGCAGGTGAGCCCGCACGCTGGGCCGGAAGACCGGCTCGGCGCCGGCGAGCAGTTGGATGGCAGGGCGGGCCAGCACCTCGAAGCCGATCAGCGCGGCGCCCGGGTCGCCGGGCAGGCAGACCACCGGCACCTCCTCGGCGCCGACCGTGCCGAACCCGAGCGCGGTACCGGGATAGAGCGCCACGTCGGTGAAGGTGACCGGCCCGGCCCGGCTGCCCTCCCGGCGGGACAGGATCCGGCGCACCATGTCGCCGGGGCCGGTGCCGGTCCCCCCGGTGGTGATGATCAGGTCGGCGCGCAGGGTCTGGTCCTCCAGCAGACCGCGCAGCCCTTCCGGGTCGTCGTCGCAGATGCCCACCCGGTACGCCAGTGCGCCCACTTCGGCGGCGGCGGCGGTCAACGCGTGCGAGTTCGCGTCCACCACCTGCCCGGGCTGGCTGCCCCGGCCCACGTCGACCAGTTCGTCACCGGTCGCCACGATGACCACCCGCGGACTGGGCCGGACCACCACGTGCCCGATGCCGGTGGCGGCGAAGACCGCGACCAGCGCCGGGGAGACGTACGTGCCGGCCCGGGCGAGCAGGGTGCCGGCGGGCAACTCCTCACCGGCGCGGCGGACCCCGTACCCCCGCTTGGGGGTGCGGAAGATCTCCACCGCGGCCATGCCCTGGTCGGTCCACTCCACCGGGACCACGACGTCGGCGGCGACCGGCAGCGGCGCCCCGGCGGCCACCGAGAAGCACGAGCCCGGGGTGAGCCGGACGGGCCGCCAGCTCGCCGCGCCGAGGTCGCCGACCACGTTGAGCCGGATGGTCCGACCCCCGGGCGTGCCGGAAGGAGCCGGGACGTAGCTCGGCCCCCGGCCCCCTCCCGAGATGTCCTCCCAGCGGGCCGCGTACCCGTCCACGGCCGCCTGGTCGAAGGCCGGGAAGGCGTGCGGCGCGACAACGTCCTCCGCGAGGACGTTGCCGTGCGCCTGGGTGAGGTCGAGGTCGAGTGGCGGCAGCGCGCGTAACCTGCGCAGCACGCTGCCCAGGTAGTCGGCGAGCGGCGTCAACTCGTTCGCGGCCGCCTCGGCGTCGGCCGTCGCGGTCATGTACCAGATCCGCCTGCCGCGTCGGCGTTGACGAAGTCGGCCAGCCAGGCGCGGAACTCGGTGCCGAGGTCCTCGCGTTCGGCGGCGATCTGCACCACCGTCTGGAGGTAGCCCAGCGGCATGCCGGTGTCGTAGCGGGTGCCCCGGTAGACGATCGCGTGCACCGGCGTGCCCTCGGTGCGCAGCAGCTCCATCGCGTCGGTCAGCTGGATCTCGCCGCCGCTGCCCGGCTTGGTCCGCCGGATCGCGTCGAAGATCCGGCCCGGCAGCACGTAGCGGCCGAGCACGGCGAGGTTGCTCGGCGCGTCCTCCGGCTGCGGCTTCTCCACCATGCCGGTCACCTTGACGACCTCGCCGATGTCGGTCAGCTCCGCCTCGGCGGGCTCCACGGAGGCGATGCCGTACCGCTTGGTGTCGGCCGGGTCGACCTCGAAGAAGGCGAGCACCACACCGCCGGTGCGGGCCTGCAGCTCCAGCATCGCCGGCAGCAGCGGCTCGGACGGCTTGACGAACTCGTCGCCGAGCAGCACCGCGAAGGGCTGGTCACCGACGTGCGACTCGGCGTACCCGACGGCGTGGCCGAGGCCGAGTTGCTCCGGCTGCCGGACGGTGTAGATCTCGGCGAGTTCGCTGGGCCGGCGCACGGCGGCCAGCCGCTCGGTGTCGCCCTTCTCCTCCAGCCTGGTCTCCAGGTCGGGGCGACGGTCGAAGTGATCCACCATCGATGTCTTACCCCGGCCGGTAATCAGTAACACGTCACCGATGCCGGCCTGGGTGGCCTCCTCGACGATGTACTGCAACACCGGCCGGTCCACCACCGGCAGCAACTCCTTGGGCACCGCCTTGGTGGCAGGCAGGAACCGGGTGGCCAGTCCGGCCGCCGGGATGACGGCCTTGACCGCCAGGGGACGGCCGGTTGCGGCGACCGTCGGTGAAGGGCTCGCTGAGTGCTCCGACATGCCGCGAGACTATCGGCCACGGCTCTGCCGCGGCGGGTGTGGCCCGGAAGACGCGCCGCCGCCCGACCCAGGCCGGGCAGCGTCCGGGCCGGCCAGGGCCTCGTCCGCGGCGCTGGCCGCCGGGTCGTTGGCCGGTTCCGGCCGAGCGTGCGCCGGCCCCACCGGCGGCGATTCCGGTACGCCCACAGCCGGCTCCGACCGGGCGTGCCCGCCCGGCTCCCGGATGACCTGCACGGGCTGGCCGGCGCGCGGCAGCCCGTCCGGTGGGCTCACCGCCCCCGCCGGGACCGGGATCTCCCGCGTCGGCACGTCCGGGCACAACTCGGCGATCCGGTAGGTGTCCCGGCCGGCAGCCTTGGCTGCGTAGAGCGCGTCGTCGGCGGCCTCCAGCACGTCCCGCCCGGTGCTGCCGTGGTCCGGGTAGACGGCGATGCCCACCGACACGGTCACCACGATCGGCCCCGCGTACGCCTCGACGGCGATCGGCGTCTCCCGGACCGCCGCGCCCAGCCGCTCCGCCACGATCGCCGCGCCCCGGGAGTCGGTCTCCGGCAGCAGCAGCACGAACTCCTCGCCGCCCTGCCGGAAGGCCAGGTCCACCTCGCGGATCTCGCCGCGCATCCGCCGGGCGAACTCGGCCAGCACGGTGTCCCCCGCCGCGTGTCCGTACGTGTCGTTGACGTCCTTGAACCGGTCCAGGTCCAGGGCGAGGACGCTGAGCATCCGGCCGAACCGGCTGGCCCGTTCCACCTCCCGTCGGATCGACTCGCGCAGGTAGCGGTAGTTCCACAGCCCGGTGAGCGGGTCGGTGAGCGAGAGCCGCTGCGCCTCCTCGTGCACCCGGACGTTGTCCACCGCCACCGCCGCGTGCCCGGCGAAGGTGCGCAGGGTGACCAGGTCGTCGTCGTCGAACTCGTCGGCGCCCAGCCGGTCGTAGAGGGCCAGCACGCCGAGTGCCGCCGCTGGTGCGCCAGCCTCCTCGGCGGGCGCGGAGCCACCAGCAGCGCCCCCGATCGGTCCGAACGACCCGACCGGCCCGACGCCCCCGATCGGCCCGGCCGGGGTGGCCGTCGCGCCGCCGCCCGGAGTGGCGAACGGGACCGCGACGTACGTGCGGCAGCGCGGCTCACCCACCGGGACCTCGGTGGGCTCCATCCGCCCCCGCTGCGGCTCCCCGGTGGCGGCCACCGCGCCGACCACCCCGACGCCCACCGGCACCCGCAACGTCTGCGGCCCGTCCGCGGCCCCCTGCGGCCAGCGCCCGTCCAGCCCTTCGGTGCACTGCGCCACGAGCACCCCACCGGCCTCCACCAGCAGCACCGCTCCGGCCCGCGCCCCGGTTGCCGCGATGGCGCTGTGCAGGATCACCCGCAGGATGCGCTGCAGGTCGTGCGTGCTGGCCAGGGTGTCGCCGAGCACCGCGAGGTGCCCGCGTAACTGGTCCCGGCTGCTGGTGAGCGCCGCGACGTAGGACCCGGTCTCCCGGGTCATCCGGTTGAACGCCGCGGCCAGCCGGCCCAACTCGTCGCGGCTGCGCACCGGCACCCGGGCGGTCAGGTCGCCGTGTGCCACCCGGTCCACCGCGCCGGCGAGTTCCATCAGCGGCCGGGTGGTCACCCGGGCCAGTCGCCAGGCGGTCAGGACGGCGAGCAGTCCGGCCAGCCCGACCACGCCGGCCAGCGTGGCATGCAGTCCCGGTGGCCGCTCGCTGGGTACCGAGAGCACCAGCGGCAGCGGCTGCCCGGTCGACGGGCCGATCCGCCGCACGTACCGGCCCTCGCTGGTCTCGGTGACCCGCTCGTTGTCGACCGTGCTGGCGGCGGCCAGCACCGCGTCGCGTACCTCGCGCGACTCGGTGGTGTGGGTGAACCGCGCGGCGCTCGCACCGCCGTCGAGCAGGGTGACCGCCACCCCGGTCACCGCCGCGAGCCGGGCCACGAAGGCCGGGTCGACCAGTTGCGCGGCCGCCACCGTGCCGAGCAGGGTGCCGGCCCGGTCGCGCAGGTCGACCCGGGCGGCCAGGGCACGGACCGGGCCGGACGACACCGCGGTCGGACCGGTGCAGTCCCGCCAGGGGGTCGACGGCGCGCCGGGCGAGGCGTAGGTGACCCGACCGGTCACGTCGGTGATCAGCACTGCGGCGGCCAGCCCCCGGCCGACCAGTTGATCGGCGGCACCGGACGGGTCGGCGGTGAGGGCGACCGCGTCGGCGGTGGCACGTAGCTGCTGGCAGAGCGCGTCGATCGAGGTACGGACGGTGGACGCAGCCACCCCCAGGCGCTCGGTGGAGCGGCTGCGATCGACGGCGGTGACGATGGAGGCGACAAAGAACGCGCCGAGCAGGACCGGGCCGAGCACCACTACGAGGAAGGCTGCCGTCAACCGCCCGCGTAGCGTCACTCGGTCCCCCCCGGAAGTTCCGCCTCCGTTGCTTGCGATGCTGACACAGAGCAACCGTGGGAGAGGCGTTGCGTCAGGAGTGTTGCGTGCCGGAATTTTCTGATGAAGCGGAAGTGACCCGAGTGACCAAGCGGGACACCCGCGCCGAGCTGCTCGCCCACCGCCGGTCGCTGTCCGGGCCGGCCCGGACCGCAGCCGCCGAGCGC
Source organism: Micromonospora sp. NBC_00858 (assembly GCF_045207365.1). Classification (NCBI taxonomy): domain Bacteria; kingdom Bacillati; phylum Actinomycetota; class Actinomycetes; order Micromonosporales; family Micromonosporaceae; genus Micromonospora; species Micromonospora sp. NBC_00858. The sequence goes on from NZ_CP108828.1 coordinate 5,590,090, forward strand.
GTCCAGGCCGAGCTGGTCGCGCTGGTACGCCGGCTGCGCCCCAGCCGGATGACGGCGTACGTGCCGGTCGGTTCCGAACCGGGCGGGGCTGATCTACCGGAGGTGCTGCGGGCGGCGCTGCCGGCCGATGCCGAGCTGCTGCTGCCGGTGCTCCGTGACGACCTGGATCTGGACTGGGCGGCGTATACCGGACCGGACGCTTTGATCGCTGCCGGCCGGGGTATCCGGGAGCCGACCGGTGCCCGGCTGGGGGTGGCCGCGGTGACCGGCGCGGAGTTGGTGGTCGTACCGGCTCTGGCGGTCGACCGGCAGGGCCGGCGGCTGGGGCGTGGCGGCGGCTCGTACGACCGGGCGCTGGCCCGGGTGCCCACGGCGACGCTGACCGTGGTCCCGTTGCACGATGGCGAGCTGGTCGAGGCGCTGCCCGTCGAGCCGCACGACCGCCCGGTCCGCGCGGTCGTCACCCCGGCCGACGGGGTGCGTACGCTTGACGGCGGCCCGGGTACGGCGCATGGTGTCGCGCCCCACACGTCCGCTGGACGAACCCGGGCCGAATGACGCACCATTGGCACTCGAATAGGTCGAGTGCCAACTGGCCGAGTCCAGATCCGGAGGAGAACGTGCCCACGTACCAGTACGCCTGCACCGCGTGCGGTAACCAGCTCGAGGCGGTGCAGTCCTTCTCTGACGAGCCGCTGACCGAGTGCCCGGCGTGTCAGGGGCGGCTGCGCAAGGTCTTCAACTCGGTCGGCATCGTCTTCAAGGGCTCCGGCTTCTACCGCACCGACTCGCGGGCGTCCGGCTCCGAGACGACGGCCGCCGGCACGGCGGGCAAGCCGGCCAAGTCCGAGTCGTCCTCGTCGTCCTCGGGTGGGGACTCCGGGTCATCCTCCAGCTCCTCGTCCGGTTCCTCCTCGTCGTCCGGGTCGTCCTCGTCGTCCAACTCCTCCTCGTCGTCGTCCGGCGGGTCGAGCAGCGGCAAAGCCCCGGCGGCCAGCACCACGTCCTGACCGCCGCCCATTGATCCGGGTCGGGTCTGATCCACTCGGGTCGATCGGGCGGTCCTCCCGCGCCATAGCAGGTCGGATCGGTCGGTAGGTGGTTGTCCACAGGCCGGCCGGTTGTCCACAGGCGCCGGGGGACGGCCGTCTGAGCGAGCCCCGACCGTCCTAACCTGCCGCCCACGGGTGTCGCTGCGGCACCCGGGACGGGAGGCGGCAGATGGCGACCGGCGATCCAGACTCCGCGCGGGCGTTGCGCCCGCTGCGCCGGCTCGCCCTGCCCGGCGGGCGCACCCTGCTCCGGGCCGGTCTGGTCGCCGCGCTGCTGGGCCTGGCCGCCGCCGTCCTGCACACCCCGACCGGCTGCCCGCCGACCACGGCCGCGCGGTCGCCTGGAGCAGCGGGCGCGGATGGCACGGTCGACAGCGCGGGAAAGGCCGACGGGAGTGGGCCGGCCGACCCGAACGGCCCGGTCGACGGGCTGGTGCCGACCGGGAGTAGCGCGGCGGCCGACGGGACGCAGGCGACGTCCAGGCCGTTACCGCTGCCCAGTGGCGCGGTCGGGGTGCCGGTCCGGCTGGCCGAGCCGGCCGCACTGGCGGTCGTCCGCCCCGGGGCACGGGTCGATCTGCTGGCGGCGCCACCGGGCGGGACGGGCACCGAGGCGGCGCTGCTCGCTCCCCGAGCGCTGGTGCTGGACGTGCTGGGTGCCGGGGCGACAGACGGGTCCGCGGCGCTCTATCTGGCGCTCCGCCCCGACCAGGCGCAACGCGCGGTCGGGCTGCCCGAGGGAAGCCGGTTCGCCATCGTCGTCCGCGGTTGACCGCGACCCGCCGCCGGGGTCAGTCCCAGTGCGGGGGGCGTTCGGCGAGCAGCCAGTCGTCGTTGCCGCCGGTCCGCTCGCCCCAGCCGCGGTCGGTGTCGTCGGTGGTCTGCTCGGGCAGCACCACGAAGTCATCGCTCAGGTCGACGGTGCGCTCATCGTCGCCACGCGCGCCCTGCGTGCCGGGGTCCTCGGTGCTCACGAGCGGCAAGACTAACGCAGCCGACGGCAGCGGACCGATCGCGGACGGTGGCGCGCCGGCCAGAAGCGACCGGGCCGCCGGCCGCGTTGGTAGCGTCGGACGGCGTGACGACCCCCAGCGGTGGCAACACCCCGGACGACTACTGGCGACGGCCCGGGAGCGGTGGTGACGCGGCGGCGGACCAACCCTCCGCCGCACCCGGAACCGCACCGGCGAGCGCGTACGCCGGCCCGCCGCCGAGCGTGCCGCCACCAGCGGGCTGGCGTCCACCCGTACACCTGGAAGCGGCGCCGCCCCGGCGGCTGCCGCCGCAGGACATGGCCGGCCTGGACGCGGCCGAACAGCGCTCGCAGCGGCTCACCTACGGCTTCGGCGCGGCGGCCGGCGTGGTGCTGGTGGTGCTGGTCTGTCTGCTCTGCTCGCGGATCATCTTCTGACTCGCGTCCCGGCCGACGGTCAGAGGGTGGTGCTCCAGACGGCCTGGGCGCCGGAGTGGCCGGTCAGGTAGACGTAGACCAGGGCGGCGATGGACAGCGCGACGACCGCCACCGCCAGCACCGGGGTCACCAACGCCGGCAGCCGCGGCACCCGGGGATGCCCGCTGGTCGCCACCAGCAACAGGATCGCCACGATCCCGAGCGGCAGCACGATCCGGAACAAAATGTCGCCGTAGCGGGAGTGCTCGAAGATCTGGTCGAGGATCGGGCCCTGAAAACCCTTGGCGACCAGCGCGTCGGTGAACGCCTCACCCGACTGGACGGCCACGAAGGCGGTCAGCGGCGCGGCCACGGCGAGGAAGCCCAGTGCCCAGTCCAGCCGGTGCCGCCAGCGCGGCAGCCCCACGTACGCGATGGCCAGCACGGCCAGCAGCGGCACGAACACGACCACCGCGTGGACCACCAGGACGTGTACCGGTAGACCCAGGATCTCCTCGAACATCGACACCCTCCAGGTAGATCACGGTCACGGGTTCGCCAGCCTACGGGTCCGTAGGTTGTCCCCAGGCTCTCGACCGGACACACGCGCGGCGTCCCGATCGGGTTCATCGCGAGGCGATCCAGCCTCCGCCTTCCGGCTGTGTCCGTGACCACCCCGCCCGGACGTCGGTTGTCGGCACTGGTCACACGTGCTGTCATTGGCGTATGTCCGCTGCCGAGGAGCTGCTGCGATCGAGAGGCCTGCGCGTCACGCGACCGCGCCTCGCGGTGCTGGACGTGCTGGCCGGCGGCGGCCACCTGGAGGTCGACGAGATCACCCGGCAGGTCCGCGAACGCCTCGACTCGGTCTCCACCCAGGCGGTCTACGACGTGCTGGGGGCGCTGTCCCGGGCCGGGCTGTCCCGCCGGATCGAGCCAGCCGGCAGCCCCGCCCGCTACGAGGCGCGTACCGGTGACAACCACCACCACGTGGTCTGCCGGGGCTGCGGCGAGATCGCCGACATCGACTGCACGGTGGGCAGCGCTCCCTGCCTGGAGGCGAACGTCGCGCACGGCTTCGAGGTGGACGAGGCGGAAGTGACGTTCTGGGGTCTCTGCCCGGGCTGCCAGGCCCGCCGCTCCGCCGACAGCTGACCCGGCCCGAGCCGCCGGGAGGTGACCGGCGAGGTCGGCCCGCCCGTGGCACTCTTGGGCGGTGGACTCCGATGACCTCGGTCTCTTCGGTCCGGGTTCGGTCACGTGGAAGGTGCACGAGGAGCCGATCCTGATCGTCGCCGGCCTGCGCTCGCTCTACCTCCAGGCGTTGCACCCGCTGGCGATGGCCGGGGTCGCGCAGAACAGCAACTACCGCACCGACGCCTGGGGCCGCCTGGTCCGCACCGCCACCTACGTGGCGACCACCGTCTACGGGACCACCGCCGAGGCGGAGGCAGCCGGAGCGCGGCTGCGCCGGCTGCACGGCCGGATGCGGGCCACCGACCCGCTCACCGGCGAGGAGTTCCGGATCGACGATCCGGACCTGCTGCGCTGGGTGCACGTCACCGAGGTCGAGTCGTTCCTCAGCACGGCCCGCCGAGCCGGCCTGCCGCTCACCGACGATGAGGTGGACGGCTACTACACCGAGCAACGCCGCTCCGCCGCGCTGGTCGGCCTGGACCCGACGAGCGTCCCGGGCACCGCCGCCGAGGTGGCGGCGTACTACCGCGCCGTGCGGCCGGAGCTGCGGATGACCCGGGAGGCCGCCGAGACCGCGCTCTTCCTCACCGCCCCGCCGCTGCCGTGGAAGCTCAGCCTGCCGGCCCGGCTGGGGCTCACCCTCGGGCCACCACGCTGGGCGTACCTGGGGATCGCCGGGACCGCGCTCGCGCTGCTGCCGGCCTGGGCCCACCGGATGTACGGCGGGCTCGGACTGCCCACCACCGCCCTGACGGCGGACCTGACCGTGCGCGCCCTGCGGCTGGCGCTCGGCGCGGTGCCCCGCCGCTACATCGAGGGACCGTTGTTACAGGCCGCGAAGCAGCGGGCCGAACGGCTCACCGCCACCCCGCTGGCCGGCTGACCCAACCGACCCCCGCCAAGCCGGGGGTCAGCCGTCGGCGGACCGGTCCATTGCCGCCCACGGCTCCTTGCCCGGCGTCTGCGCCCCCGTCGGACAGTGACGCCGGAAGTCGCACCAGCCACAACGGGAGCCGGGCGCCACCGGGAACGCCTCATCCGGGTCGCCGCCGTCGGCGACCGTCCGCTCGGCCACCATGATGTCGCGCGCCGTCTCCTCGGCCCGCGTCAACTGCCGGGCCAGCGACTCGACGGTGTGGTCATGGGCGGCGACGGTGCCGGTCGGCAGGTGGTGCAACTCCACCCGACGGCACGGCCGGCGGAACACCCGCTCGGCCGCGTACGCGTAGAGCGCCAGCGCCTGCGAGCCCCGGGCGTCGTCCGTGTCCAGCCCGGTCCGGCCCGTCTTGTAGTCGACGATGACCAGCTCCTGGCCGTCCGGCCCGGGGCGGGAGTCGATGCGGTCGGCTCGACCGTTGAAGGCCAGCACCGCGGTCTTGACCGCCACCACCCGCTCCACGCCGAGCGGGTCGGCCTCCGGCTCCAGCGTCTCGACGTACGCCTCCAGCCAGCCCAACGCCCGCCGGTAGGCGGCCCGCTCCTGCTCGTCGTCGCGGTAGCCCTCGCGGACCCAGGTGCCCTTGAGCAGGGCGGCCAGCGCCTCAGGGCGGCGCCGGTCGGCGGGCAGCGCATACCAGTTTTTCAGGGCGGTGTGCACGCTGGCGCCGAGCGAGTTGTGCGCCCACGGCGGGCCCTTGGGCGGGGCCGGCCGGTCGACGTAGGAGTAGCGGTAGCGGCGCGGGCAGTCCGCGTACGCGCCGAGCTTGCTCGGGGTGCAGACGAAGAGCCGCTCCGGCATGCCCTCGAAGCCGAGCTGCTCGGCGCCGCCGGCGCGCTGCTGTGGGGCCCGGCCGCCAGCGGCGGGTCGTCCGGCTGAAGAGGCTCTTCGCACGCCTGCGATCCTGCCATCCACCCCCGACATCGCGAGTGTCCCGGGTCAGGTCATGTTCATGTACTGCGTGACGAAGGCGGCCACCGCGTCGGCGATGAGCTGCACGGCGATCGCGGCCAGCAACAGGCCGGCGATCCGGGTCAGCACCTCGATCCCGCCGGGGCGCAGGATCTTCACGATGCCACCGGAGAAGCGCAGCACGATCCAGACCGCGACCATCACGGCGAGGATCGCCGCGGCGATGGCGGTGAAGTCGCCCAGCCCGTCGGCCTGCTGGACGAAGAGCATGGTCGCGACGATGGCGCCGGGGCCGGCCAGCAGCGGGGTGCCCAGCGGCACCAGCGCGATGTTCGAGGTGGCCTGCTGACTGGGGTCGTCGGTCTTGCCGGTCAGCAGTTCCAGGGCGACCAGAATGAGCAGCAGCCCACCTGCCGCCTGCAGGGCCGGCAGGTCCACGTGCAGGTAGTCGAGCAGGGTCTGCCCGGCCACCGCGAAGACCACGATCACGCCGAGCGCCAACGCGACCGCCTGCCAGGCTGCCCGGTTGCGGTCCCGGGCCGTCAGCGGGCCGGTCAGCGCAAGGAAGATCGGCATCATGCCCGGCGGGTCGGTGATCACCAGCAGGGTCACGAAAACCTCGCCGAACAGCTTCAGATCCACGTGATCAACCTAGCCGCGCCACTGTCGGCCCAAACCGGGATCAGCCCGAAGCGACCTCGGTCACCCCGGCGGCGACGATCCGCTCGTACGCCTCGACGCTGGTGGTGAACGCGCCGAGCTGGACGGTCTTGTGGGTGCCGTGGAAGTCCGAGGAGCCGGTGACCAGCAGGCCCAGCTCGGCGGCGAGCCCCCGTACGTGCGCCTGCTCGGCCGGGCTGTGGTCCTCGTGGTCGGCCTCCAGGCCGGCCAGCCCGGCGGCGGCCAGCTCGGCGATCAGCTCGTCGGGCACCACCCGGCCGCGTCGGGTGGCTCGTGGATGGGCGAAGACCGGCACGCCGCCGGCCTCCCGGACCAGCCGGATCGCCCGGAACACGTCGATGTCCTCCTTGGGCAGCCGGTACCGCTCGCCCAGCCAGTCCGGGCCGAACGCCTCGCGGGTGTTGCCGACCAGGCCGGCCCGGATCAGCGCCTGCGCGATGTGCGGCCGACCCACCGTGCCGCCGCCCGCGCCGGCCAGGATGTCCGCCCAGCTCACGTCGATACCGTCGGCGCGCAGCAGCGTGACGATCCGTTCGCCCCGCTCCTCGCGGGCGACCCGCACCCGGGCCAGCTCGGCGACCAGCTCCGGGTGGTCCGGGTCGAACAGGTACGCCAGCAGGTGCAACGGCACCGCCGGCTGCACGCCGGACCAGCGACAGGACAGCTCCGCACCCCGGATCAGGCGCAGCCCGGGTGGCAGCGCCCGCACGGCCGGAGCCCAGCCGGCGGTGGTGTCGTGGTCGGTGATCGCCAGCACGTCCAGCCCGGCGTGCGCGGCCGCACGGACCAGTTCGGCCGGGCTCAGCGTGCCATCGCTGGCCGTCGAGTGGGCGTGCAGGTCGATCCGCGGGGACGGGCCGGTACGCGAGGTCACCGCTCGACGCTATCGAGGACCGCCGAGCCGGGCGCGCCGAGGTCCACCGAGCGCGACCGGTGGAGGTCAGGAGCCGGTCACCAGCACCGGCCGATCCCCCGGCTGCACGCCGGGCACCGGGGTCGGGTCGGCCAGCTTGCCGGACCGCACCCGGTCGACGTTGACCCGGACCACGTTGCCGGCGCCGTCGACGTAGGTGGCGTCCGAGGCGGTCGTCCAGGCGATCTCGCCGGTAACCGGCGGGCCTGCTGGTACGGCGGTCACGTCCGGCCCGAGCCGTTGCAGGTCGACCAGCAGGGACCCGCTGGCCTTGCCGACCGACCCGTTCACCAGCAGCCATCGCCCGTCGGCCGAGATTCCACCAGCTCCGTCCGGGCTCAGCTCCGGGCCACAGCCGGTGAGCACCGGCTTCAGGCCACGCTTCGGGTCGAGCATCGCCAGGCAGGTCCTGGCCGGGTCGCCCGTGGACACCTGACCGACCAGCCGTCCGTCGGGCAGCGCGCCGTAGACGTTCAGCGTGCTCCGGTCGGTGCCCGCGGTGAGCTGTCCGACGCCCGGCCGCCACAGGATGTGGCCCGCATCGTCCGGGTTGAGCCGCACCAGCACGCTGTCGCCGATGAATCGGACCGGCTCCGCGTTGGTCGGCATGGGCGTGCGCACCGGCCCGATGAGCTGGGTGCCCACCACCCCCGCCACCAGCAGGCCGGTGCCGTCGCGCCAGGCGACCTGGCGACCGTCGGGTGCCACGACGATCGAGCCCGCGCCGGCCAGCAGCACCTGCACCAACCCGTCGCGCTGCGCCACCCAGAGGGAGCGGCCGGCGGTGGTCGGCGCGCCGACCACCAACCAACCACCGCCGCTGGGCAGCAGGTGGGCGCGCTCCGCCGGGCCGACGCCGGGCAGTTCCAGGCGCCCACCGCTCACGCTGATCAGCGTCGCGCCGGCCAGCACGTCCACGGACGTCCCGGGTGTAGGCGCGGCGACGGAAGCCGTGGCCGAGGGAATCGGCCGGCCCGACGGGTTCGGGTCACCGATCACGACGATGGGTGTGCCTTGCCGGCCAGGGTCGTCGACGAGTTGCGCCATGCCGGTGCTGACCAGCACGGTGGCGACTGCCGCGAGGGCGAGGCCGGCACCGGTACGCCGGCGCCGGATCCGCTTCGCTCGGCGGATGGCCTGACCGGCCGGGTCGGCGCTCAGTGGGCGGGCGACGGCGACCTGGTGCGAGAGGGTCTCCCGCACCGCCCCTTCCAGCTCGTCACGTCGCACGTGGTAAGGACGCGGCGGGTGGCCCGTCAGGTTGTCGGACCGGCCCGGGATTGCGTTCACCGCTGCTCACCGGAGCCCGTGCCGACGGGCACGGCCGCCGGGGCTGCGGGCATCTCGACCGGCACTTCGGCTTGGCGGGGCACGGCCGGACGGGGCACGGCCGCGCGGGGCGTGGCCGGACGAGGTGCGGCTCGGCCGGACGCCGTCCGGGGCTGCCTGGCCGCGGCGGCTCCGGTGGCGGGGGCTGGCCCGGTCGGGGCGCCCGCGCCGCCGGCCCGGTCGGTGCCGGCGGCCGTCCGGCGCTCGGTGGCGGACCCGCCGACCAGGTCCGGCGCGTCGGCTCCCATTCGCCGGCGCAGCGTGGACAGCGCCCGGGAGGCCTGGCTCTTCACCGTGCCCGGGGAGATGTCCAGCATCGCGGCGGTCTGCGCCTCCGACATGTCCTCGTAGTAGCGCAGCACCAGCACCGCCCGCTGCCGGTTGGGCAGCTCTCTGAGGTGCCGCCAGAGAAGGTCACGATCCAGTTGCTGTTCGATCTCGTCGACGCCGGCCCGCTCGGGCAGCACCTCGGTGGGGCGCTCACCGTGCCAGCGCCGCCGCCACCAACTCGTCGATGTATTGACCATCACGCGGCGGGCGTACGGCTCGACGGCCTCGATCCCGCCGAGCCGCTTCCACGCCAGGTAGGTCTTGGTCAGCGCCGTCTGGAGCAGGTCTTCGGCCGTGGCCCAGTCGCCGGTGAGCAGATACGCGGTGCGCAGCAGGGCGGCGGAGCGAGCCGCGACGAAGTCGCGAAACTCCTCCTCCAACGGGTCCCTGCTCGCCACCATCGCACCTCCGCGCCCCAGCCGTCCTGGCAGAGTGCCACGTCAGAGGCGCTCCGGTCCATGACGAAAGGTGCGCACTTGCTCCGATGTTCGGACGAAAACCTTCACGCCCCGTCGTCGGCCTTGGCCTCGTCGGCCTCCTTGCCCAGCCGGGCCTCGACCGCCTGCGGCTCGTACATCTCCTCGACCACTCGCAGGTAGAGCTCGTTCGGGTTGGGCAGGTTCTTGATCTCGCGCAGCGCCTGCTCCTGGCCGGCGGACTCCAGCACGAAGGTGCCGTAGTTGAGCGCCCGGCCGCTCGGCGTCTGCTCGTACTTCATGTCGGTGACCCGGACCAGCGGCATCATGGCGACCCGGCGGGTGATGATGCCGTTGACCACCATGACCCGCTTGTTGGTCAGAATGAACCGGTCATACCACCAGTCGGCGACCTTCCAGGCCACCCAACCCATCACCGCGAACCAGAGCAGCACGGCGATGGTGGTCAGCGCGCCCACGTTCTGCCCGGCGAGGAAGCCGGAGAGGTAACCGAGCACGAAGGTCGCCGCGATGCCGATCAACAGCGGGGTGGTGAGGTGGATCCAGTGCCGCTTCCACTCACCCCGGTAGCGCTCGGTGGGGAAGAGGTAGCGGGCGACCAGGGAGCTGGGCTCGTCCTCCAGTGGCAGCACCCGCCGGGGAGTCGAGCCGGTCGCGTCGGCGCGCAACCCGGCCAGCTCGTCCTCGGAGATCTGCGGCGGCTGGTAGCCGGCCTCTGGATCACGGATCCAGGCGCGACCGGAACGACCCTCGCCGGCATAGCCGGGCCCATCGCCGTAGCCGACGTCGTCCGATAGGGACGGACCGTCGGACAGGCCGGGCCCGGCACCGTAGCCCGGGCCGTCATCTGGCCCGATCCGCGGAATCGGCTCGGTGTCGCGCTCCCGGCGGGCCCGATCGGGGTCGTCCGGGTCGAAGGGTGGACCGGAGGGGCTGCCCATCGACGGTTAGGCGACGAGGCTGGTGAAGAAGTCGCCGAACCCCTGGGCGATGTCGACGATCCCGCCGCCGAGCGACTTGAACACATCCGCCGCCGAGTTTGGCCGGTAGGCGACGAAGAAGATCAAGAATGCGATTCCGGCCCAGGTGAGGACCTTCTTGACCATGGCGGGCCATCCTCTCGCGCGGCGCCGGGTCCCATTACCGCAGCGGCACCCAGAGTATCAGTGTGGTGTCGTACAGTGAATATCTGCGACCGTTCTCCGTCAATCCGGAAGGATGTCAGGCCTCCCGGGCAGGTACGGGGACGGTGCGCCGTACACGAGTTCGGGCGGAGTCCACTCGGTCAGGTCGTGCAGCACGACATCTTCCGCGAGTAGGTGACCCGCACTCGCCGGCCAGGCTATCGCATGCAGCCACATTCCCCGAGCCTCGCCGGCGTACGCGCTTCGATCCGTCGGCGAATTCACCAGCCACAGTGGAGTTGGATGCCCGCCGACCCGGATCCGCGCCTGCCCGACGTGCTCGGGGTGACCTGGCCCGGGGTCGGCCAGCGCGTCGACCAACTCCGGCCCGGGGTCCGGACCGGCCAGGCCGGCCAGCCTGGTGCCCAGGCCCACGCCCGGCTCCTCGGCCACGAAAACCAGGTCCGCCGGGCCACCACCGAGCGGCGCCGGGCCGGCGCAGGCCACCGCAGTCGCCCGCACTCCCGTCCGGTCGTCCCCGGCGTACGCCACACCGGTCAGGGTCCAGCCGAGCGGTAGTGGCCACGGGCACCACAGCGGGGTACCGGGTGGACCCGCAGTCGCGGTGATCCGGTCCACCACGCTCGCCACGATCTCCGCTCCGATGTGCTCGGGCACGTGCAGCGGCGGCACCGGGCCGCAGCGCAGGCACCTCGATTCGGTGTGCATCAGATCCGGCGCCCGCACTGGGCCCCCGCATCTCGGACAACTCACCGCGACACTCACATCCCCACCGTCACCCCGGACCACCGGCACGTCAAGCCGGACCGTCCGATTCGGCACCGAGCGGGGGTCAGTCCGGCGGCGGGCCGGCGTGGGTACGGATCCAGGCGTGCATGGCGATGCCGCTGGCCACGCCCGCGTTGATCGACCGCGTGGAGCCGTACTGGGCGATGGAGTAAAGCTGGGCGCAGGCGGCGCGCGCCGGTTCGGAGAGACCGGGCCCCTCCTGGCCGAACAGCAGCACGCAGTCCCGCGGCAGGGTGCCGGTCTCCAGCGGGCGCGAGCCGGGCAGGTTGTCGATACCGAACACCGGCAGCCCTCGCTCGGCCGCCCAGCCGACGAACTCCTCGATCGTCTCGTGGTGCCGGACGTGCTGGTAGCGATCGGTCACCATGGCGCCGCGCCGGTTCCACCGACGCCGTCCGACGATGTGCACCTCGGCGGCGAGGAACGCGTTCGCGTTGCGGACCACCGTGCCGATGTTGAAATCGTGCTGCCAGTTCTCGATGGCGACGTGAAAGCCGTGCCGATGCAGGTCGAGGTCCGCGACGATCGCCTCGTGCCGCCAGTAGCGGTAGCGGTCGACCACGTTGCGCCGGTCCCCCTCGGCCAGCAACTGCGGGTCGTAGCGCGGGTCGTCCGGCGGGTCCCCCGGCCAGGGGCCCACGCCCACCTCGAACTGGTCGTCGGTCACGGTCATCAGAGGGTACGGACACCGCCGGCGCGTGCCACGCCGGCCTGCCGGTTCAGCCCAGCCCCAGCGCGCCACCGAGCCGGTCCAGGAAGCGCCGGTCGGCCGGGCTGGCCGGCTGGCCCGCCGGATGCTCGCGGGGGCCGGGCACCACCCGGCAGACCCGGGCCGCGACCGACTGCACCCACTGGCGGTACGCGGCGGAGTCGGCGGGGTCGGCGCGCCGGTGCAGGACCCGGACCGCCGCCCGGCAGGCCGCCAGCAGGTCCACGAGGTCGGTGAGCCGCTCGACAGGCGCCGGGGTGCCGTCGTGGCGGGCGTAGATGGCGGCGACCACCGCGCGGACCAGGTCGCTGTCGAACGCCCGGCCGGCGGCCACGGCATCCAGGCCGGCCAGGCCCGCCATGACCCCCCGTTCCGGACGGCCGGGACCGGGCGCGGCGGCGGCCACGAGGACCTGACCGGGCAGGCTGGTGAGCAGTTCCCACTCGGCGGCGGAGTAGACAGCGGTCGTCAAGGGTGCGGCTCGGCGGCCGGCAGAGGGCGGCTCTCCGGCGACGGAGTGGCTCATCGGAACCTCCGGCGTCAGCATATGCCCCGAAACGGGAAAAGGGCCCCTTCCCCAGCAGAACCTGATGCGGGGAAGGAGCCCGGGTCGGCGGAAGTCGATCCGCCGCGGTGCTCAGCGCGGCTCGGGGAAGCTGGGCCGCTCCGGGTCCACTCCGTCGGGGACGGCGCTGGCCGCGTACTCCCGCTTGGGGACCATGACCTTGCGGCGGAAGACGCAGACCATGGTGCCGTCCTGGTTGTAGCCGCGGGTCTCCACCGACACCACGCCCCGGTCGGGCTTGGAGCCGGACTCGCGCTTGTCCAGCACGGTGGTCTCGCCGTAGATGGTGTCGCCGTGGAAGGTGGGCGCCACGTGTCGCAGCGACTCGACCTCCAGGTTGGCGATCGCCTTGCCGCTGACATCCGGCACCGACATGCCGAGCAGCAGCGAGTAGATGTAGTTGCCGACCACGACGTTGCGCTTGAACTGGCTGGCCGTCTCGGCGTAGTGCGCGTCCATGTGCAGCGGGTGGTGGTTCATGGTGAGCAGGCAGAAGAGGTGGTCGTCGTACTCGGTGACGGTCTTGCCCGGCCAGTGCCGGTAGACCGCTCCGACCTCGAACTCCTCGTAGTAACGGCCGAACTGCATCCTGGTCCCCTTCGACGGGCGGCGATGGAGTTCGGCACAGCATGCCTTACCGGTGGTTAAGGCGACCCGTGGGGCGCGACCCCGGCGGAAATGTCACACCGGTCACTCGAACGGGGGGAGACGCAATGAGCGGCGGGGCCCTCCCCGGCACCCGCCGCCCACGCTCTGATGCGGAGAATTCTGCCCTACGGCACCGTAGGTTCGACAGAGACGGGAGTCACATTTACCTTTTTGTAACACTACTCTCCGTGGTCGAGGATGGGTTGATCAGCGATCTCTGCAGGCCGGATACCTCCTTGTCAAGGGGCAAGTTACCGATTCGTAGCGCTCGATCTAGTGGATCTCTTTGGAAGCGCTCCCATCACGGCAGGTCACGCAAGTGCGTCGTGCACTTGCGTTCGGCACATCGGAACGGACAGACGTCAGTCGATGACCCTCGGTGCCCCCAGGCAGCCCGGAGCACGTTTCGTGCCCGACCGCCCGGGAATTCGATACGGTCAGCCCTGGTTCTACGGGACGTAGATAAACCGCGGTGATCGGAGAGTGCAATGGCAACCGTTGAGCTGACCTCGACGAACTTCGACGAGGTGACCGGCAACGACGGCATCGTCCTGGTCGACTTCTGGGCCGACTGGTGTGGTCCGTGCAAGCGGTTCGCCCCGGTCTACGAGCGCTCCTCGGAGAAGCACCAGAACATCGTCTTCGGCAAGGTCGACACCGAGGCGCAGCAGGAGCTGGGCGCCAAGTTCGACATCCGCTCGATCCCGACGATCATGGCGATCCGCGACGGCGTCATCGTCTTCGCCCAGCCGGGAGCTCTCCCCGAGTCCGCGCTGGAGAACCTGATCGAGCAGGTCGAGGCGCTGGACATGGACGACGTCCGCAAGCAGCTGGCCGAGCACAAGCACTGAGCCGTCCCCGCGACGGCACGCGAGGCCGGGCCCGGTACGGGCCCGGCCTTCGTCGTACCCGGACGCGCGCCCGCCCGGTCGCCGACCCGGACAGCGGGAACTGACCGACGGAGGGAATCAACGCGGCCGGTAGATCCCGTATCGTCACGACCTGATGGAGAACTTGACCACCCGCGGGCGCGTGACCCGGCTGGGCGCGACCGCACTCGGTGCCGTCCTGCTGCTCGTCGGCACCCTGTGGGGCAGCGATGACGACTTCCCGTTCGGCCCGTTCCGGATGTACTCCACCTCCAACCCGCCGAACGCACCCGCCCCGGACACCCGGGTGGAGGGGGTGAGCAGCACCGGCGCCGTGATCGACCTCGGCCAGGAGGCGACCGGCATCCGCCGCGCCGAGATCGAGGGTCAGCAGGACCGGTACGCCGCCGAGCCGGCGCTGCTCGCCGAGGTCGCCGACGCGTACGCCGAACGCCACCCGGACGCCGCCACCCTGGTCGAGGTCCGCATCGTCATCCGCTGGCACGGCATCCGCGCCGGCCGCCCAACCGGCAAGCACACCGACGAGACCATCGTTCGTTGGCAGGCGCCCCGATGACCCGCTGGCTGACCGAGGCGGTGCCGCGAGGTCGGGTGGCGGCCTTCCGCACCCTGATCTACCTCTTCGTCGCCGCCGACCTGGTGATCTTCACTCCCTGGGTGCGCACCCGGGTCAGCGTGCCCGGCGAGCTGTACCAGCCACTGCTGGTCGGCCGGATGCTCCCGCTGCCCACGCCGACCCCGGCACTGGTGGCGGTGATCTTCTGGGCGCTGCTGCTGCTCGCCCTGCTCGCCGCGACCGGACGGGCGCCCCGGCTGCTCGGCTGGTCGGTCTGCGCGCTGTATCTGGAGTGGATGATCATCGCGATGAGCTACGGAAAGGTCGACCACGACCGGTTCGGGCTGCTCGTCGCGCTGGCCGTGCTGCCCACCGCCGGCCGGGCCCGGCACGGCGACACCACCCGCACCGAGGCCGGCGGCTGGGCGCTGCGGGTCACCCAGATCGCGGTGATCTGCACGTACTTCCTGGCCGCCTGGGCCAAGCTGCGCTTCGGCGGGCTGGACTGGCTGACCGGCTCAGTGCTGGCCCGGGCCATCATTCGGCGCGGCACCGATCTGGCGGACCTGATCGCCCAGGTGCCGTACCTGCTGATCGTCGCCCAGTTCGGCATCGTGGCCTTCGAGCTGTTCAGCCCGGTGATCTTCCTGCTGTCGGCCCGCTGGCGAGTGGCCATGGTCGGCTTCTTCTACTCGTTCCATGCGGTCACCATCGCGACCATCACCATCTCGTTCGCCCCGCACCTGGCCGCGATGACCAGCTTCCTGCCCCTGGAGCGGGTCCGCCCGCTGGTCTGGGCTCGCCGGCTCGCCGGCCGCCCCGCGCCAGCGAGCGGCGCGGTCGACGACCCGCCGGAGCCCGGCGCGGAACCGGACCCGGTGGGCGCCGGCACGGAGTCGGTGCCGCTCGGCGCTCAGCCCCCGGTGGTCGGGCGACCAGCAGGGCCGTAGAGCCGCTCCCGGGCCTCCTGCGGCAGGGCGCAGGCCGCCGTGCCGCCGGGCAGCCGGTGCCGGTTGCGCGCCACCCAGCGGTACACCGGCCAGGCCACGGCACGCGCCGGCGGGAACCGCAGGCCGGCCCCGGCGACCCGCCACACCGGACCACTCGCGGCGAGCAGCTTTCCGATGGCGTCCGGGCCGGCGGCGCGTGAGCCGTCCGCGCCGACCCATTGCACGGCCTCCTCGCACTCGGCGGCGGTGAGACCGAGCGCGTCCAGGTCGGCGAACTGCCACGGCACCACCCGCGCGGCGGTGGGGATCCGGCGTTCGATGAACTCCGCGCACCGGGTGCAGAACGCGCAGTCCCCGTCGTAGACGAAGGTCGACGTCTTCATGGTGTCCATCCTCCCCTCCCCGACCGCCCGAGCGGGCATCGGTGTCCGGTGGGTCACTTGCGCATCACTCGTACACGTGTTCGAATAGTGGCCATGCGCTGGGACAACCTCACCGCTCCCCCGGTTGAGGGAGACCCCGAGCGGGCAGCGCCAGCGACGCCACCCCTGCCGCTGGCGCTGCCCGGCGCCGTCGCCCGCACCTTCGACACCCCGGAGTTCGCCGGGATGACCTTCTACGAGGTGCGGGCCAAATCCATCATCAACCGGGTGCCCGGGCAGTCCCGCGTCCCGTTCGAGTGGACCATCAACCCATACCGGGGCTGCTCCCATGCATGTGTGTACTGCTTCGCGAGAAACACGCACACCTACCTCGACCTGGACGCCGGAGCGGACTTCGACCGGAAGGTGATCGTCAAGGTCAACGCCGGTGAGCTGGTCCGGCGGGAAATGGCCGCGCCGAAATGGCGGGGCGCGCACGTGGCGATGGGCACCAACGTGGACTGCTACCAGCGGGCCGAGGGGCGCTACCGGCTGATGCCGCAGATCATCGCGGCTCTGCGGGACTTCGCCAACCCGTTCTCGATCCTGACCAAGGGCACGCTGATCCTGCGGGACCTGCCCCTGCTGCGCGAGGCCGCCGAGGTGACCAGGGTCGGCATCTCCTACTCGGTGGGCTTCGTCGACGAGCAGCTCTGGCGCTCCGTCGAGCCGGGCACGCCGCACCCGCGTCGCCGGCTGGACGCGGTCCGGGCGCTCGCCGATGCCGGCTTCTCCGTCGGGGTGCTGATGGCCCCGATCCTGCCGGGGCTGAGCGACAGCGACGAATCGATCGACGCCACCGTGTCGGCGATCACCGCCGCCGGGGCGACCAGCGTGACCCCGCTGGCCCTGCACCTGCGTCCCGGGGCACGGGAGTGGTACGCGCACTGGCTGGCCCGGGAGTACCCACACCTCGTGCCCCGCTACCGCGAGCTCTACCGGGCCGGCTCCTACGCCCCACAGGCGTACCAGCGGGAGCTGACCGCTCGGGTGCGGATCGCGGCCCGCCGGCACGGGCTCCACCGTGGTGAGCAGGGCGACAACCGCCACCTGCCCGAGCCGCCCCCACCGCCGGCCGCCGCCGAGCAACTGACCCTGCTCTAGAACGAGGGCGGCGCTACAGTCGGCGGGTGCGTACCGCTCAGCAGATCCTCGCCGACTCCGCCGTGATCGCCGTCGTGGGCGCGTCCCGCGACCCGTTGAAGGCCGCGCACGGCGTGCCGTTGCAGATGCAGCAGTACGGGTGGCGGATCATCCCGGTCAACCCGACGGTCGACGAACTCTTCGGGGAGCGGGCGTACCCGACCCTCGCCGACATCCCGCACCCGGTCGACCTGGTGGACGTGTTCCGGCCGGCGGCCGACGCCGTGCAGGTGGTTCGGGACGCGGCGGCGATCGGCGCCCCGGCCGTCTGGTTGCAACTGGGCATCGTCTCGGCCGAGGCGCGGCGGATCGCCGAGGAGGCCGGAATGGACTACGTCGAGGACCGCTGCCTCATCGTCGAACGCGCCGCCGCCGGTCTGACCCGCCTCCCCTGACGGCTCCCGGACGGCGGACGTACTCTGCGGCCATGTCTCTGCCGCGGTCAGGTCGCCTGCCATCGCTGCGGGACGGAGTCTGGCCACGCCGGCTGCTGGCCCTGACCGTCGCGGTGTTGGTGGCGGCGGTGGTCGCCGCCGGCCTGTTCCGGGTGCCCCCGCTCTCCGGCGTGAGCTGGGTCGTCTGGCTGGCCTTCGGCGCCTGGCTGCTCGCGCAGCGGTGGTGGCCACGGCGGGACGGCCGGCTGCACTGGCGGGAGCGGGTCACAGGCCTGGACGCGGTCGAACCCGGCCTGGTGGCGCACCGGTCGCTCGCCGGCTGGGTCGACCTGGCCGCGGAGACGGTTTTGCTGATCGTGATCGGGGCGGGCCTGCTCGCCACACTGCCCCAGCACGGCTGGTGGGTCGAGGTTGCCCGACCGGTGCTCGCCGTCGGGGTCGCGGGGTGGCTCGGTCGGACGGCCTACGAGCAGGTGCGGTTCACTGGTCGGCTGGCGCTGACCGCCAGCGCGATCCGGCACGGCCGCCAGGTCCTGGACTGGGCGAACATCGACCGGGTCACCCCGCACCGGCGCGACGGCCGGCTGAACGGCGTACGGCTGCGGCTGACGGTCCGGCGATCACTGCAGCCCGCCCCGGTCGTTGGTGGCCGGGACACGGCGGTGCCGGAGGACCGGTTGATCGCCGCGATCGAGGAGTACCGGTTCCGGCCGCAGGAGTTGGCCAGGGAGCCGGCTGGCGCTAGGTCTTGCGGGGCACCAGGTTGACGACACGCGCCTCGGGCGGAACTCGGTTGCGTAATGACCGGTGGGTTTGAGTAGTGTTCGCGCCATGTCGAGCCCTGAGGCATCCAAGGTGGGGGCTTTCGGTCACGCCGTCAGCCCCCTGAACCACTGAGTTCATAGCTCGCTTCCCAGCAGCCTTCGCTGCATGGGTTCTTTCGCGCACCCTTGGGCGCTGGCCGCGGTGACGAGACGTCTCCTCGTTCTCTCTCACCTCGGAGCTCTTGATGCCTCTACCGCTCTACCTGCTTGCCGTGGCGGTCTTCGCCATGGGCACCTCGGAGTTCATGCTCGCCGGACTGGTGCCGGACATCGCCACAAGCCTCGACGTGTCGGTCGGGGCCGCCGGGCTTCTGACCTCGGCGTTCGCCGTCGGGATGATCGTCGGCGCACCGCTGATGGCGGCGCTCGCGCGCCGGTGGCCTGCCCGGGCCAGCCTGCTGGGCTTCGTGCTGGTTTTCGCCATGGCCCACGTCGTGGGCGCCCTCACGGCGAGCTTCGCGGTTCTGCTTGTCACCCGGGTGGTCGCCGCCGGGGCCAACGCGGGCTTCCTGGCCGTGGCACTGAGCACGGCGGCCACGCTCGTCGCAGCTGATCAGAAAGGGCGCGCGCTGGCGGTGCTGCTCTCGGGTACGACGGTGGCCACCATCGCTGGAGTTCCCGGCGGTGCGGTGCTCGGCACGGTGCTTAGCTGGCGGGCAACCTTCTGGGCGATCGCATTGCTCTGCCTTCCCGCTGCCTTCGGCGTCGTGAAGGGCATCCCGGCGCGTGTCGGAAAGACCCCTCGGGACACTCCGGCCGACTCGTCTCTTCGGGACGAGATCGCCCAGCTCGCGATGCCCCGGCTGGTCCTGGTCATGCTGCTCGGTGCCCTAGCCAACGCTGCCACCTTCGCCACGTTCACCTTCCTGGCACCGATCGTGACCGACACCGCCGGCCTGGGCGAGCTGTGGGTTTCGGTCGTGCTGGTGCTC
Source organism: Micromonospora sp. NBC_00858 (assembly GCF_045207365.1). Classification (NCBI taxonomy): domain Bacteria; kingdom Bacillati; phylum Actinomycetota; class Actinomycetes; order Micromonosporales; family Micromonosporaceae; genus Micromonospora; species Micromonospora sp. NBC_00858. The sequence continues at coordinate 5,609,236 of NZ_CP108828.1, forward strand.
TTTGGTGCTGGGTCCTTCGTCGGCGTCACCCTCGCGGGACGGCTCTCCGATCAGCGTCCCGGCATCGTGATCGCAGTTGGTGGCCCCTTGCTGTTGCTCGGCTGGGTCGCGTTGGCGACGCTGGCTGCCCAACCGGTGGCGCTTCTGCTCCTCGTGTTCGTGCAGGGCACGCTTTCCTTCGCGTTGGGCAGCACCCTGATCGCCAGAGTGCTCTACGAGGCAGCGGGCGCTCCCACCATGGGAGGGTCGTATGCGACCGCGGCGCTTAACATCGGTGCTGCTAGCGGCCCCGTCGTTGCAGCAGCGACCCTCGGGACCAATGCCGGCGACCTCGGCCCGGTGTGGGTCAGCGGCCTCCTGGTTACGGTCGCACTGCTCATCGCCCTGCCCCTCCGGCGATTCATCGCACCCCGCGTCGGCCAGGTGATTCGATGACCCACGCGAACGCCCCGTTGAGGTCGAGGGACGGCGGCGACTCATCGAGCGCTGCCGAACTCGCCCTATCGCTCATGTTGCCGCCGAGATGGGATCTCGCGGGCCTGTGCCAGCAAGTGGGTCAAGGCTGCCGGCCGAGCGAAGTCTGTGGGCGCCAAGGCGTCGCATCCGCGGCGGTCGCGGGTGATGGTGCGCGGAGCGTGACTTAGGTTCAAGGAGTCGTTGCAACACCGGCTTGTTGGATAGATCTTAGGTGATCGTCGAGGGCTTCTGCGGGGGTCTTCCAGCCCAGGGCCTTTCGTGGCCGGCTGTTGAGGGCGGCGGCGACGGCGTCGAGGTCGGTGATGCTGTGTCGGGATAGGTCGGTTCCCTTGGGGAAGTACTGCCGTAGCAGACCGTTGGTGTTCTCGTTGGTTCCGCGTTGCCATGGACTGTGGGGGTCGCAGAAGTAGACCTCGATCCCGGTGTCCAGGCGCAGCCGCGCGTGCTGGGTCATCTCCGATCCCTGATCCCAGGTCAGCGATCGGCGTAGTTGCTCGGGCAGGGTGGTGATCTGGCCGGCGATCGCGTCGCGGACCGCCTCAGCACCGTGTCCGGCCAACGGCGGGCCGTTCTTCACGACCGGTTGCTGGCCGTGTCCTTCCATGCGGGGTAGGTGCAGCAGCATCGTGAAGCGGGTGGTGCGCTCGACCAGCGTGCCGATCGCGGACCGTTGCAGGCCGATGATCAGGTCGCCTTCCCAGTGCCCCGGGACAGCGCGGTCGTCGGCTTCGGCCGGCCGTTGACTGATCATGACTTCGGGGCTGAGGAAGTGCTGGCCCCGCCTGCGGGTCCGGGCCTGCGGCACCCGCAAAGCTCGTCCGGTGCGCAGGCACGCCGTCAGCTCCCGGCGCAGCGTGCCGCGGCCTTGAACGTAGAGCGACTGGTAGATCGCCTCGTGCGAGATCCGCATCGACTCATCATCGGGGAAGTCCAGCCGCAGCCGGCGGCTGATCTGCTCCGGGCTCCACGCGGTGCCCCAGCGACGGTCGGCGCGACGTCCGTGGCGGCGTCCCTTCCACGGCACGTTCGGACCTGGAATCGGCCGGCCCTCGCCGTCAGTGACCGCCCCGGCAAGCCGTTCCTGAACATAGTCGCGCAGCCGCTGGTTAGCGGCGAGCTTGGCGACCTTCGGCCGACGGCCGCGGCGTTCGGCATGCCACTGCGCGACCGAGGCCCGATACTCCAGCCGACCGCAACGGGTGGCCGCGTTGCGGCGCAGCTCCCGCGAGATCGTCGACGCATCACGGCCGATGAGCCGGGCAATCTCACGCACGCCCTTGTCCTGGGCCTTGAGCAGCGCAATCTCCTCCCGCTCGGCGATCGACAGGTACCGGCCTGACGGCGGCTTGAGACACAGCGGCGGCATGCCGCCACCGTGACGGAACCACCGTCCGCCCACCGGCTGCGACACACCGCAGGCCAGCGCGGCTTCCTCGCTCGACAAGCCTTCGGCGATCCGCCGCCAGAACTGTCGCTGGACATCCCTGGCGTTCAGGTCCGGCCGTCCTGGTGACCGCATCGCCGGTCGACCCGTCATCGCGGTCACCCAGCCCGGTGGTCTCCCCATTCGCACACCCCTTGATCGAGGTGTTGCGACGACCACTGGAATCCGCCTGATACCCCAGAGTCATATTGATACCTCAGAGTCATCACGCTCGAGACCGACAGACCGGGCGCGGATCAGAGCTTGTACTCCTTGAGCAGGCCGCGGGAGATGATGGTCTTCTGGATCTCCGAGGTGCCCTCGCCGATGAGCAGGAACGGGGCCTCCCGCATCAGCCGCTCGATCTCGTACTCCTTGGAGTAGCCGTAGCCGCCGTGGATGCGGAACGCCTCCTGGACCACCTCGGCGCAGTACTCGGAGGCGAGCAGCTTGGCCATTCCGGCCTCGACATCGTTGCGCTGGCCGGCGTCCTTGAGCCGGGCGGCGTTGACCATGAGGGCGTGCGCGGCCTCGATCTTCGTGCCCATCTCGGCGAGCTTGAAGGCGATGGCCTGGTGCTTGGCGAGCGGCTGGCCGAAGGTCTTGCGCTGCTGGGCGTAGCCGACCGCCAATTCGAAGGCGCGGATGGAGATGCCGCAGGCGCGGGCGGCGACGTTGACGCGACCCACCTCGATGCCGTCCATCATCTGGTAGAAGCCCCGGCCCACCTTGTCGGCGCCGCCGAGGATCGCCGAGTCGGGCACGGTCACGCCGTCGAGCACCATCTCGGTGGTCTCGACGCCCTTGTAGCCCATCTTTTCGATCTTGCCGGGGATGGTCAGCCCGGGTGCGGTCTCGCCGAAGCCCGGCTCCTTCTCCAGCAGGAAGGTGCTCATGTTGCCGTACACCGACTCGGCGCCGGTGTCGGTCTTGACCAGGGTGGCCACCACGGAGGAGTACGCCCCGTTGGTCAGCCACATCTTCTGTCCGTTGAGCACGTAGCGGTCGCCGTCGCGGACCGCGCGGGACTTGATCGCCGAGACGTCGGAGCCGGTCTCCGGCTCGGACATCGAGAAGGCGCCGCGCACCTCGCCGGTGGCCATCTTCGGCAGCAGCCGGGCCTTCTGCTCGGCCGAGCCGTGCTGGGAGATCAGGTACGCCACGATGAAGTGGGTGTTGACGATGCCGGAGATCGACATCCAGCCCCGGGAGAGCTGTTCCACCACCAGCGCGTAGGTGAGCAGCGACTCGCCCAGCCCGCCGTACTCCTCGTCGATGGTGAGGCCGAACAACCCCATCTCGCGCATCCCGTCAAGGATGTCGGTGGGGTACTCGTCGGCGTGCTCCAGCCGCTGGGCGTGCGGGATGATCTCCTTGTCGGCGAACTCCCGGACGGTCTCCAGGATCGACCGCTGCACATCGGTGAGGCCGGGTGTCTGGGCGAGTCGGGCCATCTCAGCCTCCGGGGATCAGCGCACTACTGATGGGTAACTGAACGCTGGGTCAGTATCGGCCTCCGGGGCCGGCGAGGCCAAGGTGACCAGTCCACACAACCGCTGTGAAAAGGTTCACCGCTGCGGGTAGCGTCCGGCAAGAGGGACTTTTCCGGCACCGGCAGGAGGAGGACAGCCGTGAGCTACCCGCCGCCGTCGGGACCGCCCGGGGACGAGCAGCCGCCGTCACCCTACGAGCCACCCCGGGACCAGTCGCCCTACGCGCCGCCGCCGGCAGGCCAGTCGCCGTACCCTCCGCCGCCGGACCAGTCGTCGTTCGGGCCGCCGGAGCGCTCACCGTACGGCCCACCCGCGGACGACCCGTCGCCGTACGGGCAGCAGGGGCCGCACCAGCCGGCGCAGCCGCCGTACCCCCCGCAGGGCCCCTACGGTCAGTACGGCCCCCCGTCGTCCGGACCAGGTCGAGGCACCAACGTGCTGGCGATCCTGTCGCTGGTGTTCGCCTTCGTGTTCCCGCCGGCCGGCGCCGTCCTCGGCCATGTGGCCAAGCGGCAGATCCGGACCAGCGGCGAGGAGGGCGACCAGCTCGCCACCTGGGGGCTGATCCTCGGCTACGTCTTCACCGGGCTCACCCTGCTGGCCTGCTGTGGCTGGCTGGCCCTGGTCCTCATCGGCAACACCGGCGACAGCGGCGGCTACTGAACGGCGACGAACGCCCTACGACGTGAACCGGACCGATCAGCGGAACCGGGCCTCGCGGACGCTGTTGCCGCCGTCCACCACCAGCATCTGGCCGGTGATGTACGAGGCGGCCGGCGAGCAGAGGAAGCTGATGGCGGCGGCGACCTCGTCCGGGGTGCCCGGTCGACCGACCGGCGTGCCCAGCCCCTGCTTGATCTCGGCCATCGTGGACGCCGCGGTGTAGATGGTGCCGGGCGCCACCGCGTTCACGGTCACCCCGTCGGCGATCATCTCCATGGCCAGTGCCCGGGTCAGCCCGACCACCCCGGCCTTCGCCGCCGCGTACGCGGCCTCGGTGGGCAGGGCGTTGACCGGGCCGGCGGTGGCCGACAGGTTGACGATCCGCCCCCAGCCCCGCTCGGCCATCCCGCCGATGAAGGCTCGGCTGCACAGGAATGCGGTGGTCAGGTTGCGGTCGATCTCGCCGCGCCACTCGTCGTAGCTGAGCTGCGCGACCGGTCGCAGCACCTCCGGACTGGCCCGGCTGGCGAGGCCGGCGTTGTTGACCAGCACCTCGACGTCGCCCAACTGCTCGGCGACCGCGTCGGCCAGCGCGCCGACCTCGGACTCGTCGGTCAGGTCCGCGACGAAACCGGTCACCCCCAGCTCGGTGGCCCGCTCGTGGATGCGCCGGGTGGTGGAGACGATGGCCACCCGGGCGCCCAGGTCCGCGAGTCGGCGGGCCGTGGCGTACCCGATGCCGTCCGGGCTGCCCGCCCCGGTCACCAGGGCAACCCGCCCGTCGAGCCGCATGGTCACCGGGTCGGTGAGCGGTACCGGCTCGTCGGGGCCGGGGGAGCCGGCCGGTGTGGCCGCGCGGCCACGCCGGGCCACACCCGGGCGGCTGACGTCCCGCCTCGGTCGACCGCCGGAACGATCCGCGGCTCGCGCGTCGATTGCCATGCCAGGATCCTGCCCGTTGCGACCGGCCCGGGCAACGCGGCACCCGGTAGCAGGGGCATCGGGTTTCGCCGCCGCTGGCTACCCTGACGGGCGCACCCGACCTGACGGAGAGTTCGCATGACCAATCCCCCACCGCCCGGCGGCTGGACCGATCCCACGTGGTCGGGTCCGCAGTCGAGCCCACCGGTCGACCCGACCCTCGTGGCCGGGCAGCCGGTGCCCACCCAAGCCGGCCCCGCGGACCCGTACGCGCCGGTCGACCCGTACGCCGGTGGGCAGCTGCCGCCGGGGCAGCCCATGCCCGGCTACGCCCAGCCCGGATACGCCCCGCCCGGATACGCCCAGCCCGGATACGCCCAGCCCGGCTATCCGCCGCAGTACCCCGGCTACGGCTACCCGCCTCCGCCGAAGACCAACGGGATGGCCCTCGCGGCGTTCGTGCTGGCCCTGCTCGGCTTCACGTCCTGCATCACCGCGCCGGTCGGCGCGATCCTCGGTCACGTGGCGCGCAAGCAGATCCAGGCCAGTGGCGAGGGCGGTGAAGGGATGGCGAAGGCAGCCATCATCATCGGCTGGATCCTCACCGGGCTGTTGGTGGTGGTGATCGCCTTCTACATCGCCGCGATCGTCTTTGCGGTCACGACGAGTGCCGGCAGCGACAGCAGCAGCTACTGATCAATGGGCGGGCCGGCGTACCGGGGCCGGGACGACAGCCGCTGGCGGTCGTCCCGGCCCAGCGCACTCACTCCGCCTGTGGGGTGAACGACGAGGTACGGCTCATGCCGGCGGCCCGGCCCTTGGCGGAGACCACCAGCGCCATCTTGCGGGACGCCTCGTCGATCATCTCGTCGCCGAGCATCACCGCGCCGAGCCGGCCACCGGCCTCCGAGGTGTAGTGCTCGTAGGCGTCCAGGATGAGCTCGGCGTGGTCGTAGTCGGACTGCGCCGGCTGGTAGACCTCGTTGGCGGCGTCGATCTGGCCCGGGTGCAGCACCCACTTGCCGTCGAAGCCCAGCGCCGCCGAGCGCTTGGCCACCTCGCGGAAGGCGTCCACGTCCCGGATCTGCAGGAACGGGCCGTCGATGGCCTGCTTGTCGTGCATCCGAGCGGCCATCAGGATCCGCATCAGGATGTAGTGGTACGGGTCGCCCGGGTAGTCCGGGATCAGCGCGCCGACCACCAGCGACTTCATGTTGATCGAGGCCATGAAGTCGGCCGGGCCGAAGATGATGGTCTCCACCCGGGGCGAGGCGGCGGCGATGGCGTCCACATTGACCAGACCGGCGGCGTTCTCGATCTGCGCCTCGATACCGATCCGGCCGACCTCCAGGCCGAGCGTCTTCTCGATCTGGGTGAGCGTCAGGTCCAGCCACTGCACCTGAGCGGCGGTCTGCACCTTCGGCAGCATGATGCAGTCCAGGTTCGCGCCGGCGCCCTCGACCACCTCGATGACGTCGCGGTAGGTCCACGGGGTGGTCAGGTCGTTGACCCGGACGACCCGGGTCTTGCCGGCCCAGTCACCCTCGTTGAGCGCGGCCACGATGTTCTTGCGCGCATCCGGCTTGGCCAGCGGGGCGACGGCGTCCTCCAGGTCGAGGAAGACCTGGTCGGCCGGGAGTCCCTGCGCCTTGCCGAGCATCTTGACGCTGGAACCCGGTACGGCGAGGCAGGACCGACGGGGACGACCGACTGCGGCCATGGATGGACTCCTTCCAGCGTCCGGCGGGCACGCCGACGCCACCTGATGACAGATCCGAGAAACTTAACGATCCCAAAGGGCGTGGTGACGCCACGGTAACCTCGCGCCATGACCGGGGTGAATGGACCTGTGGAAGATCTCACTGAGCGTCGACTGGTGGTGGTGACCGGGGCCAGCTCCGGCATTGGGCTGGCCGCCGCCGTCAACCTGGCGTGCCGTGGTGACCGGTTGGTGCTGGTCGGGCGGGACCCGGCCCGCTTGCAGGCCGCGGCGGAACGGGTACGGGAGAACTCGGGCGAGCGTCCGGAGCTGTTCCGGGCCGACTTCGCGGTGCTGGATGACGTGCGCCGCCTCGCCGAGCGGCTGCGGGAGGCGTACGACCGGATCGACGTGCTGGCCAACAACGCGGGTGCGATCGCGCTCCAACCGCTCACCACCGTCGACGGCTTCGAGCTGTCGATCCAGGCCAACCACCTGGCCCCGTTCCTGCTGACCAACCTGCTCGCCGACCGGATCGGCCGGATCGTGGTCACCGCCTCCGGAGCGCACCGCAGCGGCGCGTTGGACCCGGACGACCTGAACAAGCCGCTGCGCCGCTACCGGCCGCTGGTCGCGTACGGCACCAGCAAGCAGGCGAACATCCTGTTCACCGCCGAGGCGGCCCGCCGTTGGCCGGACATCCCGGCACACAGCTTCCACCCGGGAGTGGTGCGGACCCGGTTCGCCAACGACAGTCGGGTGGTCGCCCTCGGCATGCGGATCCTGCCGTTCCGCAGCCCCGAGAAGGGCGCCGAGACCCTCGTCTGGCTCGCCAACCAGGCCCCGGCTCGACTGGTCGACGGTGGCTACTACGCCGACCGTCGGCTGCGCCAGCCGTACCGCAAAGCCGCCGATCCGCAGCTCGCGGCCCGACTCTGGGCGGCCAGCGCCAAGGCCGTCGGCATCGCCGAATAGGGTGCCGTCATGCTGAATCTGGTCGCGCTGGTCGAGTTCTCCGCCGGAGCCGAGGCTGCCGGGCAGCGTTACGAGGACATGGTGCTGGCCCTGCTCGGGCGGCACGGCGGCCGGCTGGAACGGCGGCTGCGCGGCACCGACGGGCGGACCGAGGTCCACCTGATCGGGTTCGACGCCCGAGCCGGGTACGAGGCGTTCCTCGCCGACCCGGAGCGGGCGGCGCTGCGCGCCGGCCTCGGCGAAGCCGCGCCGACCACCCGGGTGATCGAGGTGCACGAGGGCTAGCCGTTGTCGGGATGCGGCTGCGGGGGTACGGCCTCGACGCGCCGGTGGAGCCGTCGACCACGCCAGCGCCGCAACAGCGACAGCACGGGCAGGGCGACCACGAGCGCCACGACGAACCCCACGGCGAGCAGCCAGAACGGCAACGGTCCGTAGTCGGGGCGGCCAGCCTCGCGTACCGCGCCGTCGACCGCGAGGTCGGCGGCGACCGTCAGGTCGGTGATGCCTTCCGGAGTGTGGAAGAGCACCTCCGGCGCGGGTGCGCCCCGGCGCAGCACCACGAGTTCCACCGAGCTCGTGCCGGGCTCGTGATAGGGACCCCAGGAGATGTCGTGGTCCTCCGGCCGGTCGACCGCCTCCGGGCCGGGCACGCCGACCAGCGCGACCGCTTCGTCCGCCGAACGCCAGCCGAGCAGTTGCACGAACGTACGGGAGCGCAGCGGCGGAAAGGCCTGGCCGGCCTGCGGTGTGTCGTCGACGATGGACCGCAGGGCCAGCGTCCAGGTACGCCGGTAGGACGGCACCGGACAGTCCGTGCAGGTGGACCGGCTCAGGACGGCCACCGACCGCCCGTCCGGCAGCCAGGACCCGGCCCCGGCGAGCCGGCCGCCGGCCAGCGGCAGCTTCCGGTACGGCTCGGCGGCACGGTCGGCGCCGGCGTCGGCGACCCGGGTGAGCCAGACCTCGTCGCGAACCTGGAGGGCCAGCTCGCCGCCGTCCGGGGAGAGCGCCGCCGTGCGTCCCGGCGGAATCCAGGCGGTACCCACCGGCACCCGCAGCACGTCCGTCCGAAGCTCCCGGTCGTAGACCCCGACGTACGGGGTGGTGTAGGTGTTCGGCGGGGTGAACGTGGCCTCATCGTCGGCGTACACGAGCCGCTCACCATCCGGCGCGAAGGCGAGCGGGTACCCGTCCGTACGGTCCGGGGTGAACCGTCCGGACGTCAGGTCCAGCAGTGACGCGCCGATCCAGGCGTACCGGCCGTCCGGGGAGAGCAGCGCGTCGAAGCCCGGGACGAGCGGACCGGCGTCCAGCACCCGGTACCGGTCGGCGTCGGCGGCCACCACACCCATTCGGGTCTCGAACCAGTCGGTGCGCACGGCCGGACCGCCGAAGAGCATGGCCGCCGCCCCGGGTGCCGAGTCCCGCACCGTGGCGGTACGCAGCGGCGGGTCGACGAGTCGGGTCGGCAGGCCGGGTGCGTCTGAATACGGGCCAGCAGGCGCCGGCAGGGACACCGGGTGCAACGCGTACCCGGTGCCAAGAAGCAGGACCAGGACGGCGAACGCGCCGGCCACGGCCGCCCGCCGGCGGCGATGCCGGTTGCGGGCCGCGTCGAAGAGCCCTTCCGGTACGGCGGCCGGCGGCACGTCGTCGGCGAGGCGGCGCAGCGCCTCGGAGAGCCGGGCGGTCATCGGGCCACCTCCTGCGGGCTACGGCCGACCAGCTCGGCCAACTCGGGGGCGAGGACACGCAGCCGCCCGAGGGCGTGGCGGGTCTGGCTCTTCACGGTGCCGACCCGACAGCCGAGCAGCACGGCGGTCTCGGTCTCGGTGCGATCCTCGTAGTAGCGCAGGACCAGGACCGCGCGCTGGCGTACGGTCAGCCGGTCCAGCGCCGCCCGCAGCACCAGCCGCAGGTCGGTGTCGTCGCCCGGACCCGTCCGCTCCGGTAGCGCGGCACCCAGCCGCTCCGGCGGCCGGGCCCGCCGCCACCGCCACCAGCTGGCCGCCTGTGTGCAGAGCACCCGACGCAGGTATGCGGCCGGATCGTCGATCCGTTCCCACCGCACCGCCACCCGCGCCAGCGCCACCTGGACCAGATCCTCGGCGTGGTGCCGATCACCGGTCAGCAGGTACGCGAACCGGGTCAGCCCGGCGGTCTCCGCCCGGACGAAGTCGGCGAAGCCGTCCCGGGTGCGGTCCTCAGTCGTCAACGGATCGCCCTCCTCACCCGGACAGACGCTGGGCGGGCCCGCCGCGGAGGGAGCCGGTGCCCACATTTCTCGATCGTCCTGGATCCGCCAGGCGCCGGGCGGTCAGTCGCCCAGCGGAGCGGCGTCGGCGGGGAGCGGGGTTGGCGGCGGCGTGGCTCGGCGGCGACCGGCCCGGGCGCCGCCGAGCACCACCACCGCGACACCGACCAGCAGCAGCGCCATCCCCAGCAGAGCGTACGGGCGGGGCAGCTGATCCAGCCAGACCCAGGCGAGCAGGGCGGCGCCGGGCACCTCCAGCAGGATCAGCACGCTGACCGTGGTCGCCGGGATCCGGTGCAGGGCGTAGTTGAACATCGAGTGGCCGAGCAGTTGGGCGCCGGCCACCAGCGCCAGGATGGCCAGCCAGGTGCGCCCGTCGAAGCCGGTCATCCGCACGCCGCCGAGCAGGCAGACCACCAGCAGGATCAGCGCGCAGATCCCGTAGCAGATGGTGGTGTACGTGGTGGTGCTGATGCTGGCCCGGGCCCGTTCGCCGAAGGCCGTGTAGACGGCCGCGAAGATGCCGCCGGTCACGGCCAGCAGGTCACCGAGGACGGCCCGCCCGGAGATGCCGACGTCCGCGCCGGTGGCGATCACCGCGCCGCCCACCGCCACCGCGATGCCGATCCAGACCACCCGGGGCAGCCGGCGGCCCTGGGCGCGTGCGATCAGCCCCTGCCAGACCGGCTGGGTGGCGACCAGGGCGGTGGCCGTGGCGACCGAGGTGAGCTGCGCGCTCGGCATCCAGGTGGCGAAGTGCGCGGCCAGCGCGACCCCGGAGAGTACGCAGAACAGCCCCTCCCGCCGGCCCACACCCACGGTCAGCCTGCGGAACTCGGCGCGGCGTCGGGCCAGCGAGAAGGGGCTCAGCACGGCCACCGCGAGCAGGTTGCGCCAGAACGCGATGGCCAGCGCTGGAGCGGCGGCGTAGGCGATCAACGGCGCGGACGACGACACGGCAACCACGGCCAGGCCGACGGCGCCGGTGGTCAGCGGATCCAGGGGCGGGCGAGGCGAAGGAGAGGGCACGAGTAGGAATCCTCACACGACCGCGGACACCACGGAACGTCAGCACTCCGTTACGATCACGCAGGTCCGCGCCGGCGACCCCCCGACCGCCCGGAGGCGCTCCCCCATGCCCAGCTACCAGGCTGTGCTGTTCGATTTCTTCGGCACACTGACCCGTTCGGTGCAGCGCGGCGTCGCACATCTCGGCACCGCCGAGCTGCTCGGCTGCCCCACCGACACGCTGACCGAGGTGCTGAACCGCACGTACTACGAGCGGGCCACCGGCCGGCTCGGCAACGCGGAGGCGACCCTGCGTTGGGTGTGCGCCCAGGCCGGCGTACACCCCAGCGACCATGCGGTGCGCGCGGCGGTGGCGTCCCGGCACCGGGCGGTGCGCGCGGACACCCGGCTGCGGGCCGACGCGGTGCCCGTGTTGGCGGCGCTGCGCCAGCGCGGCCTGCACACCGGCGTGATCAGCGACTGTACGCACGAACTGCCGGCCTTCCTGCCGCAGCTCGCGGTCGCCCCGCTGCTCGACGTGCGGGTCTTCTCGGTGCAGGTCGGACAGTGCAAGCCGGACCCGGCGCTGTACCTGACGGCGTGCCAGCGGCTCGGGCTGGCGCCGCAGGACTGCCTGTACGTCGGCGACGGCGGCAGCCAGGAACTGACCGGCGCCGAGCGAGCCGGGATGACCGCGGTCCGGCTCGCCGCGCCCGATCTCGGCGAGCACATGGTGTTCAACGCCGACCGGGAGTGGCGTGGACCGACGCTCGGCACGCTGCGCGAGGTGCTCGACCTCATCGACGCCCAGGTCGTCCGTGCCGGGGCCGGCTGAGGCGCTGGGTCAGCGGCGGCGGACCCGGTGCAGGCGGAACGGCTTGCGGGTGGCCCGTACCGCCGGGCTGTCCCGGGGCGGCTCGGCCTGCGCGTCGGCCGGCAGGTCGGCGCCGGCCAGCGGCTCGCCGGCCGGGGCGAGCCGGTTCACCGCGCAGCCGTCCGCGGCCCACCGGGCCACCAGGTCGGCGGTAGGGCCCGACGCGTTGAGCCGCTTTCCCGCCACCAGCGGTGCGGTGGTGTCCCACGCCTCGGTGCCCGGCTGCACCCGGGTCACCCGGGCCGGCCAGGTGACGATCCGGCCGCCGTGGTCGCCGCGCAGCGTGACCTGTGCATCGGTCGCGTCGGCCAGCCCGGGCGCGGCCTGCTCGCCCGGCCCGCTGACCACGAACAACGCGCCCTCCAGCGGCGCGCACCAGAGCGCGAGCGCCGGACCGCCGGGCACGCTGACCCAGGCCACGGCGGCCTTCTTCATCGCCTCGTCGACCAGCGGCGTGCCACCGGGGGCATCCTCGTTCGTCACACCCGCATTCTCCCGCATGGACACCTCCGCACCGGTCAGCCCACGAAGGGTGGCACGGCGATCTCGCCGCGCGCCACCGGCATCACCTGGCCGGCGACGGTCGCGCCGACCGCCACGCCGTTCGCCGCGGTGACCGTGCAGGACAACGCGGACGGACGGTTCATCTCCACACCCTGGCGCACCGCGTAGCGGGACAGCCCGTCGCCGGGCAGCAGGCCGCTGGCCACCAGCCAGACACCGAGACCGAGCGCCGCCGAGCCGGTCGCCGGGTCCTCCGGTACGCCGAGCCCCGGCACGAAGACCCGGGCGTGCGCGGTTTGCGCGGTGGGGTCCCAGGAGAAGACGCTGACATGCGCCACCCCGTACCGCTCCGCCGCCGCCGGGTTCACCCGCGCCCGGGCCACCGACTCCGGCCGCACCGGCAGGTACGGGAACTCCAGCCCGCAGCCGGCGACCCGTGGTGCGGGCCCGGCGTGGTCGTCCGCGACCAGCCCGGCAATCTCCAGCAGCGGCTCCGGGTCCAACTCGGGGCCGAGCGTGGCGCTGCCACCGGTCAGCGTCGCCCCGGACGCGGTCACCTCGATCGGCAGCACGCCGGCGCCGCACTCCTGGGTGACCTGCCCCACACCGAACATTCCGCGCCGGCTCGCGGTGACCGCCGCGCCGACGCTGGGGTGCCCGGCGAACGGCAACTCCTCGACCGGCGTGAAGATCCGTGCCCGGTAGGTGGCACCGAACTGGGTCGGGGGCAGCACGAACACGGTCTCGGAGAGATTGAACTCCAGCGCGAGCGCCTGCATCTGCTCGGTGGCCAACGCCTCCGCGCCAAACACCACGGCCAGCGGGTTGCCGGCGAAGGGGCGGTCGGTGAAGACGTCCACGATCTCGTAGGCCAAGGTCGACATGTTGATAAACACTAGGCGCTTAGGCTGGTGCCCGTGAGCACGCCGACCCGGGTCTACATCGCCCGTCTCGCCGGAGTCGCCGTCTTCGACCCGAACGGTGACCAGGTGGGCCGGGTCCGCGACGCCGTTGCCCGGCTGCGGGCGACCTCGCGTCCCCCGGAGGTCGTGGGCCTGGTCGCCGAGATGCCGATGCGCCGGCGGATCTTCCTGTCCATCAACCGGATCACGTCCATCGACGCGGACGCCGTCGTGCTCGGCTCCGGCACCCTCAACCTGCGGCGCTTCGAGAAGCGCCCGAACGAGCTGTTGGTGCTCCAGGAGCTGCTGGACCGGCGGGTGCAACTCGAACCGGGCGGCCAGCCCGGCGCGGTGGTGGACGTCGCCATGGAATGTGCCCGGGGCGGCGAGTGGTCGCTCACCCGGGTCGCGGTCCGCGAGCAGACCGGCCGGCTCAGCCGCCGCGGCCACCTGCACCAGGTGGAGTGGGACCGGGTGCGCGGGTTGAGCGGCATCGCCGACAACCGGGGTACGGCGAACCTGCTCGCCGTGCTGGAGGACATGCGCCCGGCAGACCTCGCCAACGCCTTGCAGGACCTGCCCGACGCGCGACGCAACGAGGTCGCGGCGGCCCTGGACGACGAGCGACTCGCCGACGTACTCAGCGAGTTGCCGGAGCACGACCAGGTGGAGATCCTCGCCGCGCTGGACCGGGAACGGGCCGCCGACGTGCTGGAGGAGATGGACCCGGACGACGCCGCGGACCTGCTCAACGAGCTGCCCCCACCGGAGCAGGACGTGCTGCTGGACCTGATGGAGCCGGACGAGGCCGACCCGGTGCGCCAGTTGCTCAAGTACACCCCCGGCACGGCGGGCAGCGTGATGACCTCGGAGCCGGTCATCCTGCCGCCGGACGCCACCGTCGCCGAGGCACTCGCCCGGATCCGGGAGCCGCAGCTCTCCCCCGCCGTCGCCGCCCAGGTCTTCGTGACCCGGGCCCCGCAGAACACCCCGACCGGCCGCTACCTGGGCATGGTGCACTTCCAGGCCTTGCTGCGCGAACCGCCGGCCGACCTGCTGGGCAAGGTGGTGGTCAACGACATCGATCCGTTGCGCCCGACCACCCCGCTGCCGGAGATCACCCGCCGGATGGCCACCTACGACCTGGTCGCCATGCCGGTGATCGACCGGAACAACCGGCTGGTCGGCGCCGTGACGGTGGACGACGTACTGGACCACTCGCTGCCCCGTGACTGGCGGGACCGCGACGCCATTGCCGCAGCGGGCGCCACCGACCCGGTGCTGGACGGCACGGATGGCTGACCAGCGGCGGGCGGAACGGCTCGACCAGCCACGCGAGCCCCGGGGCATCAAGCTGCCCCGGTTCGACGCCGAGGCGTTCGGCCGGTGGTCGGAGGGCATCGCCCGCGGCATGGGCACCGCGAACTTCATCGTCGTCATGACGGTGGTGATCGCGATCTGGTTCGGCTGGAACACGCTCGCCCCGGCCGACCTGCGCTTCGACCCGTACACGTTCACGTTCCTCACCCTGGTGCTGTCGTTGCAGGCCAGCTACGCCGCGCCGTTGATCCTGCTGGCGCAGAACCGGCAGGCGGACCGGGACCGGGTGGCGCTGGAGGAGGACCGGCGGCGGGCCACGGCGCAGAAGGCGGACACCGAGTACCTGGCCCGGGAGATCGCCGCGCTGCGGATCGCACTGGGTGAGGTGGCCACCCGCGACTTCCTCCGCTCCGAGCTGACCCGGCTGGCCGAGGAGTTGGACGAGGCGGGGCAGCGCCGACAGCGGTTGGAGCGCCGCCAGCAGCAGAAGGACAGCCGGCAGGAGAAGCGTGGCCAGCGGCCGACCGACGGCGCGGGGCTGGACGAACCCCGCGACGACCTGGACGGCGACTTCACCTCCGAGGCCCGGCCGGACGGCACCGGGCCACGCCCGCAGGACGGCTGACCGGGGAGCCGAGGCCGGCCATCGATTGGCTCACACCGTTCCCGGCCAACGGCCGTAGCGGATGCCCCGCGACGTAGCATTGCGGGCATGTCAGCACCTGTCAGCACCGTCGAGGACGCGATCCAGGCCGCCCTGGCCACCGTCAACGACCCGGAGATCCGCCGGCCCATCACCGAGCTGGGCATGGTCCGCTCCGCGACGATCGGTGCCAGTGGCGTCGTACGGGTCGAGCTGCTGCTCACCGTCGCCGGCTGTCCGCTCAAGGACAAGCTGCGTACGGACATCACCGCCGCCGTCGCCGCAGTGCCCGGAGTGACCGGTGTGGAGATCGACTTCGGTGTGATGAGCCCGGAGCAGCGGCAGTCGTTGCAGTCGCAGCTACGCGGTGGGGGCGCCAGCGAGGAGCCGGTCATCCCGTTCGCCCAGCCCGGCTCGCGGACCCGCGTGTACGCGGTGGCCAGCGGCAAGGGCGGCGTCGGCAAGTCCAGCGTGACGGTCAACCTGGCTGCGGCGCTGGCCGCCCGCGGGCTCTCCGTGGGCGTGGTCGACGCGGACATCTACGGCCACTCGGTGCCCCGGATGCTCGGCGCGGACGGCCGGCCGACCCGTGTCGAGGACATGATCATGCCGCCGCAGTCGCACGGCGTGAAGGTGATCTCGATCGGCATGTTCACCTCCGGCAACGCCGCCGTGGTGTGGCGCGGCCCGATGCTGCACCGGGCCTTGCAGCAGTTCCTGGCCGACGTCTACTGGGGCGACCTGGACGTGCTCCTGCTCGACCTGCCCCCGGGCACCGGCGACGTGGCCATCTCGCTGGCCCAGTTGCTGCCCAACTCGGAGATCCTGGTGGTCACCACCCCGCAGGCCGCTGCCGCCGAGGTGGCGGAGCGGGCCGGTGCGATCGCTCTGCAGACCCACCAGCGGGTGGTCGGCGTCATCGAGAACATGTCCTGGCTGGAGCTGCCGGACGGCTCCCGGATGGAGATCTTCGGTGCCGGCGGCGGCGCGGCGGTCGCCGAGTCGCTGAGCCGGACCATCGGCGCGCAGGTGCCGCTGCTCGGGCAGATCCCGCTGGACACCCGCGTCCGGGAGGCCGGCGACGCCGGCAACCCGATCGTGCTGGCCGAGCCGGAGTCGCCGGCCGCACAGGCACTCGGCACGATCGCCGACCGGCTCGCGCTGCGCCGTGAGTCGCTGCTCGGCAAGCCGCTCGGCCTCAAGCCCGCCGGGCGCTGAGCGCCCGATCCACCGTTCGCCCGCCGGCCGCTCGGCCGGCGGGTCCGGTCAGGCGCCGGCCCCGGTCAGGGTGACGGGACGATTTGCCGGGCCGGTCAGGTGACGGGTCTATTTGCTCGATCGGTCAGGTGATGGCCCGTTTGCCCGGGTCGGTCAGGTGGCGTCGTCGTAGCTGGCCCGGGGGGCCGGCGTCGACGGGGTGCCGGTGGCCGTGCTGGACCGGGTCCCCTTCGACCGCGGGTCCGCCGCGTTGGCCACGTCCTTCAGCTCGTCGTGCACGCCGCCGACGTCCGCACGCAGGTTGTCGTAGACGCCCTGCAACGGCTTACGGATCGCCGCCTCGTCCTCCTCGCTGAGGAGGTGCTTGCGGATGAAAGCCTTCGGGTGCAGATCCTCGAGCTGGATGTCGGTGCCCAACTCGCGACTCAGGTCGCCGGTGGCGTTGCGGGCCATGTTGCGCAGGTTACGCACGAGCCGCAGGCCATCGGTGATGACTCCGGGCAGCCGGTCACCGAAGATCAACAGCGCCAGGAGCAGCAGCGCACCGATCTCCCACCAGTTCAGGTTGTCGAGCATTCCGCGGGCCTCCTCTCGGCGTCAGCAGCAAGACTACGCACGCCAGACCGCTTTCGGGCAGGGGGTGACCCGCTGTTCACTTCGCGTCCGCGGCGAGGGTGACCGACGCGTTCTGCCGGTCAGCGCCGCGCCGGAACTCGACGGTGACCACCGAGCCGGGCGCGAACTTGCGGACCAGGGCGATCAGGTCCGTCGGCTCGGTCATCGGCCGGCCGTTGAGCTTCGTGATCACATCGCCGACTTTCAGCCCGGCGCCGGCCGCCGGCCCGGAGGGCTCCACGGCGGCCAGCCGTACGCCGCCGCCGGCACCCGCGCCCGGGCCGCCGACCTGGGCGCCGATCACCGTACGCCGGGCCTTGCCGGTGCCGATGATGTCCTGGGTCACCCGCTTGGCCTGGTTGATCGGGATGGCGAAGGCGAGCCCGATGTTGCCGGCCTCCTGCCCCTCGGCGACCAGCGACTTGATGGTGGAGTTCACCCCGACCACCCGCCCGGCGCCGTCGACCAGTGGGCCACCCGAGTTGCCGTGGTTGACCGCCGCGTCGGTCTGGATCGCCGCGTAGTAACGCACCGGACCGCCCGGCTCCCCGGCCTGCATCGTCCGGTCCAGGGCGCTCACGATGCCGGCGGTGACGGTGTTGGCCAGCGAGAGCGGTGAGCCCATGGCGAGCACCGGGTCGCCGACGGCCAGCGCGTCGGAGTCGCCGAACTCCACGGGCCGCAGCCCGGTCCGGCTCACCTTGATCACCGCGATGTCCGACTCCGGGTCCTGACCAACGACGGTCGCCGGCGCGGAGCTGCCGTCGTTGAAGATCACGGAGGCCTTGCCGTTGCTGCCGGCCACCACGTGGTCGTTGGTGATCACATGACCTTCCGCGCTGGCGATGAAGCCGGAGCCCTCACTCGTCCCGACGAGGCTGCTCACCCGCACGGTGACCACGCTGGGCAGGACCCGTTCGGCCACCCCGGCCAGCGACTCCGGCTTGCGCTGGGCCAGCGCGGGCGCCTGCGCCGGTTCGCCGCCGAGAACCGTCCCGCCGGCCGCGCCGCGTACGGCGAACGCGTAGCCCAGCGCGCCGCCGAGGGTGCCGGCCAGCAGCGCGGTGATCACCGGGATGAGCAGCAGGTGGCGCAGTGTCGGACGGCCTGGTGCGTCCGGGTCGGTGACCGGCTCCGGCTCGGTGCCGGCCATCACCACCGCGGGCACCACCACCGCGGCCGGAGCCGCCGGGTCCCGCCACGGATCGGCCAGCGCGTCCGACCACCAGGGCGAGGTGCCGGGTGCGCTCGACGGAGTCGTCGGTGCCGGCCAGGTCGTGGGCGGCCCAGCGATCGGTGCGCCCGCCACGGGCGTTGATCCCACCGGCGGGCTCCCGGCCGCCGGTGGGCCACCAGGCGACACCGCGGGCGTGCTACCGGCCCCCGGCGCGGTCGGCGGCCCCGCCGGCGGGGTCCCTGCCCCGGGCGGGGTTGCCGGAGCCGGAGTCTCACCGCCCCGGCGCCAGTCCCAGCCGTCGGTCACGTAGGTGCCTCCCAGTCCGTCCCCGGATCCCGCGCCGCGTCGCCCGGCCACGGACCGGCGCGGTCGCAGCTGACGGGATACCGCCTCCAGGATTGCACGGATGCGCGCGGTGGAGTCAGCGGTTGCCCCCGGTGATCGCGAGGGACGGAGGCGCGGCTGCGCCCCGCGGCGGTCGCCTCTACGCTCACAGTGCCAACCCGCCCCCGCACCACGCACCGTCCCGGAGGTGCCCCATCGCCACGGTCGCCGGTTCCGGCAGTTCGACGACCCAGGCTCAGCAGTTCGCCGAGTCGTACGTGACCGAGGATCTTGTCCTGCGTACCGCGCGCAGCCTGGCCCACGAGGTGGGCCTCGACGCGGTCACCCCCGGCGCGGGAGCGGCGCTGCGGCTGCTGGCTGCGGCCGGCAACGCCCGGGCGGTGGTGGAGATCGGCACCGGCACCGGGGTGAGCGGGGTCTGGCTGCTGCGCGGCATGCGCGCCGACGGCGTGCTCACCACCATCGACGTGGAGGTGGAGCATCAGCGGATCGCCCGCCGGATCTTCACCGAGGCGGGCTTCGCCGCCGGTCGCACCCGGATCATCACCGGTCGCGCACTGGACGTGCTGCCGCGGCTCGCCGACGGGGCGTACGACCTGGTCTTCGTGGACGCCGAGGCGACCGGCTTCCACGCCTGCGTGGAAGCCGCGCTGCGGCTGCTGCGCCCCGGAGGCGTGCTGGCACTCAACGGCATGCTGGCCGGCGGCCGGATCGGTGACCCGGCCGCCCGGGACGCCGAGACGGTGACGGTCCGCGAGACGATCAAGGCGGTCCGGGAGTCGGAGCACTGGATACCCGCGCTCCTTCCGGTCGGTCACGGGGTGCTCGCGGCGGTGAAGTGCTGACCCCGGTCAGTTGACGTTGGCCAGCCAGCGCAGCAGCGAGCGGACGCCCCAGCCGGTCGCGCCGCGGCTGAGCTCGGCGTGGTCGCCATCCGCCCAGGACGGGGCCGACATGTCCAGGTGCAGCCAGCGGTCCCGCAGCTCGCCGGTGAACTCGCGCAGGTAGAGCGCGGCCACCACCGACCCGGCGCCCTGGGCCGGTGCGCTGTACAGGTCGGCGACCTCGCTGCCCAGGTACTCGACGTAGTCGGTGTGCAGCGGCATCCGCCAGGCCGCCTCGCCAGCCGCCTCGACCGCGGCCAGCACGTCGGCTGCCAGCTGGTCGTTCTCGCTGTACAGGGCGGCGGTGCGCTTGCCCAACGCCACCGCGTTGGCCCCGGTGAGGGTGGCCAGGTCGAGCAGCAGGTCCGGCGCGAGCTGGTCCACCGCGTACGCCAGCGCGTCGGCGAGGACCAGCCGGCCCTCGGCGTCGGAGTTGGTCGTCTCGCTGGTCGTCCCGCCGTAGTGCCGGATGACGTCGCCGGGGCGGAACGCCGAACCGCTGACCATGTTCTCGGCCAGCGGGGCCAGCGTGGTGATCCGGACCGGCAGCCGCAGCGCCGCGGCGCCGAGGGTGGCGGCGACGACCGCCGCCGCGCCGGCCATGTCCTTGCGCATCAGCTTCATCGCCGGCACCGGCTTGATCGAGATGCCGCCGGTGTCGAACGTGATGCCCTTGCCGATCAGCACCACATGGGTACGCGCGTCGGCCGGGTGCCAGTCCAGTTCGACCAGACGCGGGCCGCTGGCGGAGCCGCCGCCCACGGCGAGGATTCCGCCGAAACCCTCGGCGGCCAGCTCGGCCGGACCACGGACCCGCAGGCGCAGGTCGGGCAGGTCGGCCGCAGCGGAGGCCACCTGGTCGGCGAACCACTCCGGGTTCTTCACCGAGGAGGGTGCGTTGGTCAGATCGCGGGCGAGGCGGGTCATCGCGGCGGTGGTCCGGGCCGTGGCGACGGTCGCCTCGTGCGCGGCCGGGTCGGCAAGCAGCAGATCGACGCCGCTGAGTGCGGGCGGATCGCCGGCCTCGGTCAGGCGGAACCGGTACGAGGCGAGCAGCAGCCCCTCGGTCAACCCGCGGACCGCAGCCGGAGTCACGTCGGACGGCAGCGCAATAGTGATATGCGTCTCATCTACGGCGGAGCGGGCCAGAGCCGCACCAGCGGCCCGCCAGGCGGCCTCACCGCCGTCGCCGATGCCGATGAGCAACAGCCGGCCGGGGGAACGCCCGGCGCGTAGCTGGGTGTGGACCTCGCCGGCCCGACCGGTCAGTCGGGCGGCCGGCGCCAGCGCGGTGGCCTCCTCGGCGGTGCCGTCCGGGGGTGCCACAGCGGTGGGCACCGGTACGGCCGGGGCATCGCCATCAGCTGCCTGCTCGGCGGGACGGACGGGTAGAACGAGGACGTCGAGCCGGTCGGGCTCGGCGATCGGGCGGATGGCGAGCACGCGGAACCGTACCTCCAGGAAAGTGTCGCGGAGCGGGACCGGACCCGCCTGTCCGCAGCGATGAAGACCCTGAGCCACCGGCGATACCGGTGGCTCAGGGACCGAGGAACGGCCCGGGCGGCATACACCGCCCGGATCACTCCTCACTCAGCCGGCAGCTGCCTTCAACGCGTCACCGAGCGCGTTGGCCTCGTCGGGAGTCATCTCGACGACGAGCCGGCCACCGCCTTCCAGCGGGACCCGCATAACGATGCCCCGACCCTCCTTGGTGACTTCCAGCGGACCGTCGCCCGTCCGCGGCTTCATCGCCGCCATGTTGTCTCCCCTCAGACCTACACCAGGGTCGGTGGGTTGCCCCACAGCCACTTCTCACGACCACCCGCAACAGTCGCGGGGGTGTCGACCAACGATTTTCCCTGATGAACACCGCCGGACCCAAACCGGAGCAGCATTGATGTAACAGCATCTAGCTTATCTTGAGAAGGCCTGTCACAATGTGCGGTCATGCAGGCACGGTCGGCACTCTTCGACCTGTACGGCGACCACCTCCGACCGAGGGGTGGCCGGGCACCGGTCGCCGCCCTGGTCAAGCTGCTGGCGCCGTTGGGAATCGCGCCGCCGGCCGTTCGCACCGCCGTGTCCCGGATGGTGCGTCAGGGCTGGCTCGACCCGCTCCGGTTGGCGTCCGGACCGGGATATTCGATCACACCGAAAGCTGCCCGACGACTGGACGAAGCGGCAGCCCGGATCTACCGGACCGGCCGGGTCAGCTGGGACGGCCGGTTCGATCTGCTCGTGCTGGAGGCGCCGGGCTCCCGGCGGGACCGCCAGCGACTCGCCGCCAACCTCAGCTTCCTCGGCTACGGCACGCTGGACGAGCAGACCTGGGTGGCCACCCGGCCCGCCGAGGACGTCGACCTGCTGCTCGCTGAGGCCGGTGTCCGGTTCGAGAGGTTCACCGCCTCCCACTTCTCCGGCACCCCGGGCGCGATGGGCGTGGTCCGCCGGGCCTGGAACCTGACCGAGATCGGCCGCGCCTACGAGCGGTTCGTCGGCGACCAGCGCCCGCTGCTCGGCGCGGTCACCGTGCGCAGCACCGACGAGGAGGCGTACGCGGCCCGGTTCCGGCTCGTGCACGCGTGGCGTACGTTCCTGTTCCGGGACCCGCAGCTGCCCCCGGCGCTGCTGCCCGAGCGCTGGCCCGGCACCGCCGCGGCCAGCTTCTTCGACCGGCACGCGGCACGCCTGCGTCCGGCCGCAGACCGGTACGTCGAGCAGTGCCTCGACGCCGGTAACCGCATCGTCCGACAGAAGGGTCGTTAGACACGTGACCGAGCCGTTGCTGGTCGACCGGACCGATGCCGTCGTCACCCTCACGCTGAACCGGCCGCACGCCATGAACGCGCTCGACGTGGCGCTCAAGGAGGCCCTGCGGGACGCCCTGGCCGAGCTGGAGACCGACCGGTCCTGCCGGGCGGTCGTGCTGGCCGGCGCGGGCGGGTCGTTCAGCGCCGGCCAGGACCTGCGCGAGCACGTGGCGACCCTGGAGGGCGGGGCGGGTAACCCGCTGGACACCGTGCGGGCGCACTACAACCCGATCGCCGCCCGGCTGGCCAATCTGCCCAAGCCGGTGGTGGCCGCCGTCCGTGGGATGGCCGCCGGGGCGGGCGCTTCGCTGGCCTTCCTCGCCGACATCCGGATCGGCGGCCCGGCCACGAGCTTCCTGATGGCCTTCGCCAAGGTCGGCCTCGCCGCTGACACCGGCGCTTCCTGGACGCTGCCCCGACTGGTCGGGCACGCCAAGGCGGTGGAGCTGCTGATGCTGGCCGAGCCGGTCCGCGCCAAGGAGGCCTGCCAGCTGGGGCTGCTCAACCGGCTGGTGGACGACGACGAGCAGGTGCTGCCGGCCGCGCAGGAACTGGCCGCCCGGCTCGCCGCCGGCCCGACCGTCGCGTACGGGGCGATCAAGCGGCAGCTCTCCATCGCCGACGCCGGCACCCTCGCCGACGCGCTGGCCGCCGAGGCGCAGGCGCAGGCGATCTGCGGCGCCACGACCGACCACCGGGCGGCCACCATCGCCTTCGTCGGTAAGCAGAAACCGGTCTTCGAGGGACGCTGACGGCTGGGCCTTCTAGTCGTCCTCTTCCGGGTCCTGGTTGGCCTCCTCGCCCAGCACGAACGCCTGCATGGCCAGCTCGTCCCCGGACGGCGAGACGAAGGCGGGCAGCTCACGCGGGCCCAGCTCCTGCACGTACGACCAGAACAGCCGGACCGCCTCGGCCGGCGTGCCGGCCTCGATCGGCAGGTCGAGGCTGACCAGCCAGGTGCGCCGCGCCGGGGGCGGGCCGAGCCGGTCGGCCAGCGCCCGGAAGGCCGCCGGGGCCAGCGCGGTGACCGGCCCGTCGAGCGTCAGCCGGTCGGCCGGCACCGGCTCGTCGAAGGCCCGCCGGGTGTACGCCACGACGAGCGTCCCGGGCTCGACCGGGGACTGGGGGTCGTCCGGGTCTTCCCGGTGCCGCTGGCCTGGGGCGGTGACCCGGCCGAGCGCCACCAGCCGGAGCGGCGCGTCGGCCAGCACCGCCACCCGGTCACCGGGGCTCGGCCGGCCGACGTCGGTCAACCCGGTCAGCTCCAGCGCGTCGTGGTGCACGAGCCGTTCGGCCTCGTACCGTTCGGCGGGCAGCAGCACGGCCCAGGTGCCCGTCCCGTCGGTGTGGCCGGCCTCGCCGGCCCGGTGCGCGGTCTCGGTCGTCATGCCTGCCATCCCATCACGCCGCGAGTGGGAGCGTGACGTGGCAGCCGACGATGTGATCGTCGACCATCCCGGTCGCCTGCATGAGCGCGTACGCGGTGGTCGGGCCGACGAACCGGAAGCCGCGCTTCTTGAGCGCCTTGGCCATCGCGGTCGACTCGGGGGTGATCGCCGCGAGCTCGGCGAACGAGGCGGGACGGGCCGGCCGGGCCGGCGGGGCGAAGGACCAGAGCAGCGCGGAGAGCCCGTCGGGCAGCTCCAGCGCGGCGCGGGCATTGGCGATCGCCGCCTCGATCTTGGCCCGGTTACGGACGATGCCGGCGTCGGCGAGCAGCCGGGTCACGTCGGCGTCGTCGTAGCCGGCGACGGTCGGGATCCGGAACTCGTCGAAGGCCAGCCGGAACGCCGGGCGCTTGCGCAGGATGGTCAGCCAGGACAGACCGGACTGGAACGCCTCGAGGGTCATCCGCTCGTAGAGGGCGTCGTCGCCGCGCAGCGGCCGCCCCCACTCGGTGTCGTGGTAGACGGCGTAGTCGGGGGTGCTCGCCCCCCAGGCGCAGCGGGGCAGCCCGTCGGCGCCGATCACCAGGTCAGTCACCTCGTACACGCTAGGCCATCCGACTGACACGCCATTGCCGCCGGCCGCCGGGCGTGGGTCAGGGCAGTCGGCCCTGCTCGACCAGACGGGCGAACCTCTTCAGCGTCTGGGTGAGGCCGACCTTGGAACCGGGCCAGAGCACCGGCCACGCCAGCTGACCGGCCCGGCCACCCGGAAGGTGGAACCACTCGTGCCAGACCACCTGGGTGCGGTCCCGGTCCATCTGGGTGCAGCGCAGCACGCCCGGGCCACGCAGCAGTTGGCCACAGTGCACCACGCCGATCTCGTACGGCTCGTCGACCCGGACCACCCGCATCTCGTCGCGCAGCACCGCCGGGCCGACCGTGGTCACCGCCTCGATCCGGCTGCCCTCGCGGCCGTCGCCCTCGACCACCCGCACCCGCGTGAACGGGATCCAGTCGGACTGACGGTCCCAGGCGAGCAGCGCGGCGAAGACCCGCTCCGCCGGGGCTTTGACGATCACCGTGGCGGTCACCTCGCCAGCGCCCGGTTGGGCCGCCTCGCGAAGATCGTCGGCGCCCTCCGGGCCGGTCACGCGCTCTCCGACCGCACCACCGCGCCGTGCTGTCCGTTGCCGCCGGCCGGCTCGCCGACGATCGGCGCCACGCCGTCGGAGTCTGCCGGAGAGGAGGTGGCATCGGGCAGCGAACCAGTGCCGGCCGACCCGGCCGCGGCCGTGGTCGGCTCGCCGTTGGCCGGTGCCACGCCGTCGGAGTCCGCTGGGGAAGAGGTGGCGTCGGGCAGCGAACCAGTGCCGGCCGCGCCCGGCCCAGCCACCGCGCCCTCGTCGGTCGCCGCGCCAGCCGACTGCTCACGGGCCTGGCGCAGCGCGTCCGCGTCGGTGGTGCGTCCCTCGCGCAACGCGATGACCTCCGCCTCCAGCACGCCGATCAGCTCGGCCTTGTAGCCGATGTCGTAGGCGGCGCGACGCATCGCCTGATCGACCTGGGCCATCCGGTACCCGCGCAGCGCGGTATCGAAACGGACCGAGCCCACATCGGATTCGCGCAATGGCCGGGTGCCCGGCAGGGGCACGGCCTGCGAATCCGGCTCGGCCGGCGCCAGGCCGGGATCACGGCCGCTGACCAGCACCGTCACGCCGAAAACCACCGCTGCGACGGTCAACGCCACGACCAGGAGGAGCAGAAGCTGACCCATGCACTGATCGTGGCACGGCGACCGGCCGGGAGCGACCCCACCACCCCGATCACGATCGGCGTCGACGCCCGACCGGCATGGCGGTCGGCTGACCGGCTAGCGTCGGACCCGCCGGCGCTAGCGGCGACGGTGCGGATTCTCAGGAGGCGGGCATGGCCGGGGCGCTTCGGCTGGGTGGGCGGACGTTCGCCCCCGGTGAGCTGGTAGTGATGGCGATCGTCAACCGCACGCCGGACTCGTTCTTCGACCGGGGCGCCACCTTCGCCGCCGACAGCGCGCTGCGGGCGGTCGAGCGGGCGGTCGAGGAGGGCGCGGAGATCATCGACATCGGCGGGGTGAAGGCCGGGCCGGGCGCCGAGGTGGACGCCACCGAGGAGATCCGCCGCACGGTCGACACCATCGCCGCCGTGCGGGCCGCCTTCCCGGACGTGGTGATCTCCATCGACACCTGGCGTGCCGAGGTGGCGGTGGAGGCCGTGGCAGCCGGTGCCGACCTGCTCAACGACACCTGGTCGGGTGCCGACCCGGCGCTGGCCCGGGTAGCCGCGCAGACCGGCGCCGGCCTGGTCTGCTCACACGCGGGCGGGCTGGTTCCGCGGACCCGACCGCACCGGGCCGCCTTCGACGATGTGGTCGCCGACGTGGTCGCGACGGTCACCGGGCTCGCCGAGCGCGCGGTGGCGGCGGGGGTACGCCCCGACGGGATCCTCGTCGACCCGGCACATGACTTCGGCAAGAACACGCGGCACTCCCTGGAGATCACCCGCCGGCTGGACGAGCTGTCCGGGACCGGCTGGCCGCTGCTGGTGGCGCTGTCCAACAAGGACTTCATCGGCGAGACGCTGGACCTGCCGGTGGCCGAGCGGCTGGAGGGGACGCTCGCCGCGACCGCCATCTCCGCCTGGCTGGGTGCCCAGGTGTTCCGCGCACACCAGGTCGGGCCCACCCGCCGGGTGCTGGACATGGTGGCCTCGATCCGCGGTGACCGACCGCCCGCGGTGACCCGCCGGGGCCTGGCCTGACCGGTCGTCGCGACAACGGGCCGCGAACGGCCGGGCGGACCGACACGATCGCCGGAGGCCGCGGCGGTCAGGTCCAGCGCAGGATGTTCCTACGCCAGGCATAGAGGATGCCGAGCGCGAGCACCGCCACGAACACCGCCATCTCCACCACCGTGACCAGGCCGAAGCCCGGCCGGTCGAAGACCACCGCCCAGGGGAAGAGGAACACCGCCTCGACCGCGAACAGGACGTACAGGTAGGCGTAGACGTAGTAGCGGATCTGCATCTGCGCCCAGTCCGCGCCGACCGGGTCGAGCCCGCACTCGTAGCTGGTCCGCTTACCGACCGGATTGGCCGGACGGGCGGGACGTAACACCCGGTTGGCAGAGAACGCAGTGACGAAGAACAGGACGCTGGCGAGCAGCAAGAGCCCGAGCGTCGCGTACGAGCCCAGGTAACCGGTCACGACGGGAGCCTACCGCCCGCCCCGAACGGCCGTCCCAAACACGTTACGGATTTGTTTCCAGATGGGACTAGTGCACTGGGGCAACTGTGACCGAATACTGGAACCCTCACCCATGTCACCGGAGGACAGATGGCCCGCCTGAACTTACCGCCCGGTGGCCGGGCGGCGGGTCGGCGTTCCACGCCCCTGCTGCCGACATCGCTCGCGCTCGGCCTGCTCGCGGCACTCGCCGTGGGGCCGACCTGGGCCGGCGCGGCGGTGCCGGAGGCCAACCCGATCGCGGTGATGACCGACCCGGCGACGGAACCTGAGCCGGGCCCCGGGACAACCCCGACGGATGAGCCCACCCCGACCGAGGGACCGGGCGACGATCCCGTGCCGACCGACCCGGCCCCGGAGACCACCGCGCCGCCGCCGGAGACGACGCCACCGGCCCCGGAGACCACCGCGCCGGACGTGCCGCCGCCACCGACCACCACCGCACCCGCGCCGGGCAGCACCACCCGGCCTCCCACGCCCCGGCCGCCGGCGCCCACCGTGCCGCCGGTCCGCCCGTCGGCGCCCGGCCCGGACGCCCCGCCGCCGAACCCGCTCGGCGTGCAGGTCACCACCGAGGACGTCACCGTCACCGGGACGTACTGGAACGCGGCCAGCACGGTCACCACGCTCCGGGTCACGGTGACCAATACAGGCACCGCCGCCCAGCGGATCCGGCTCTCGTACACCCTGCCCGCCGGCCTGACCGATGCCGGGACGAGGGGATGCGCCACCACCGGCGGCGGCGCGTACCGGTGCGGGGCCTGGACGGCCATGGCGGGCGCCCGGTTCAGCAGCCTGCTCCGGCTGCGGGTGGCCGGCAACGCCTGGCGCCAGATGCCGCTCAGCGGGTCCGTGCAGGTCGCCGCGGACGCGCCGGGAGTGGCCGGCGAGGCGACCGACGACCAGGGCTTCGCGGTGCTCTTCCCGCCCGGCCCGCCGGTCTCCGGGATCTCGCTGGCCGCCGACGAGGTGGCCTTCGACATCAGCGGCGCCCCGAGCACCCTCGCGGTCCGGCTGGGCAACACCGGCAGGGCGGACGCCGCAGGCCGGGTCGAGGTGGTCCTGCCGGCAGGGGTGAGCGTGCCGACCCCGCCGGCTGGCTGCGTGGCGGTCGACCTGACCCGCACCCGCTGCGACGTCGGCTCGGTACCGGCGGGCAGGACCGTCGAGTTGCTGCTCCCGGTGGAGGCGA
Organism: Micromonospora sp. NBC_00858; assembly: GCF_045207365.1. Taxonomy (NCBI): domain Bacteria; kingdom Bacillati; phylum Actinomycetota; class Actinomycetes; order Micromonosporales; family Micromonosporaceae; genus Micromonospora; species Micromonospora sp. NBC_00858. The sequence goes on from NZ_CP108828.1 coordinate 5,637,304, forward strand.
CGCCGCAGGCCCAGCGGGAAGCGCCGCTGTCCGGTGCGGTGATCGGCCAGCTCGACCCGCGCAGTGGCCCGACCCGACAGGTGCAGATGAGCTTCCGGATCACCGCGGCGGCCGCGCTGGCCACCCCGGTGGTCTCACCCCCCGCGCCGACCGGCTCTCAGGGCGTACTCGGCGGCGGCGGGACCGCCGACGACGGCCCGATGACCTCGGTACGGCGCACTGCGGTCATCCTGATCGCGGTCTCCGCGCTGCTGGTGGTGCTGGCCCTGGCGCTGGCCACCATCTCGCTGCGTCGCCGGCTCACCGACCGGGCACCCAACCGGCCCACCACCGCCACCGACTGAGCAGCGACACCTGGGCCCGCCGGCCGATCGGGGTCGCCGGCGCGACGTCGACGGTGATCTGGATTACGGCGGGCCGGGCGAAACGTCGCAAAACCGGGTAATTCTCGGCCCGATCCGGTCCCAGTCGGCGGACCTCTGGGGAGGGTCGGGGGTCCGTTCGACGTAGGCTCTCAGGTGAGGAACGACAGCGGACCGGACCAGCCTGGGGCGGTGCGTTGCAGCGTTGCGTCAAGGAGGTTCCGTGGCCGGGCAAGGCGAGGTCACCATCATGTTCAGCCGCCCGCGCGACCGCGCGCAGCGAAGCGAGGTGCAGGCGTGACCAAGCAGATCCGTCAACTCGACCGGGTGGTCATCCGGTTCGCCGGTGACTCCGGCGATGGCATGCAGTTGACCGGCGACCGGTTCACCTCGGAGACGGCACAGCTCGGCAACGACATCTCCACGCTGCCCAACTTCCCCGCCGAGATCCGGGCTCCCGCCGGCACCCTGCCCGGCGTGTCGAGCTTCCAGGTGCACTTCGCCGACTACGACATCCTCACCCCGGGCGACGCGCCCAACGTGCTGGTGGCGATGAACCCCGCGGCGCTCAAGGCCAACCTGGCCGACCTGCCGCGCGGCGCGGACATCATCGTCAACACCGACGAGTTCACCAGGCGCAACCTGGCCAAGGTCGGCTACCAGACCAGCCCGCTCGACGACGAGTCGCTGGCCGGCTACGTCGTGCACCCGGTGGCGCTGACCTCGATGACGGTCGGCGCGCTCGCCGCCCACGAGGTGTCCAAGAAGGACGCCGAGCGGTCGAAGAACATGTTCGCCCTCGGCCTGCTCTCCTGGATGTACTCCCGGCCGTACGAGTCGACGCTGCGCTTCCTGGAGCGTAAGTTCGCGGCCCGCCCGGAGTTGGTCGCGGCGAACGTGGCCGCGTTCAAGGCCGGCTGGAACTTCGGCGAGACCACCGAGGACTTCGCGGTCCGCTACGAGGTCAAGCCGGCGAAGATGAAGCCGGGCACCTACCGCAACATCACCGGCAACGCCGCACTCTCGCTGGGTCTGGTCGCTGCCGGAGTCCGCTCCGGGCTGCCGGTCTTCCTCGGCGCGTACCCGATCACGCCGGCCTCGGACATCCTGCACGAGCTGAGCAAGCACAAGCGCTTCGGCGTGCTCACCATGCAGGCGGAGGACGAGATCGCCGCGGTCGGCGCCGCACTGGGCGCGTCGTACGGCGGGTCGCTCGGGGTGACCACCACCAGCGGCCCCGGCGTGGCGCTCAAGAGCGAGACGATCTCGCTCGCGGTGGCGCTGGAGCTGCCGCTGGTGATCGTGGACGTGCAGCGCGCCGGCCCGTCGACCGGCATGCCGACCAAGACCGAGCAGGCCGACCTCAACATCGCGCTCTACGGCCGGCACGGCGAGGCGCCGATCGCGGTGATCGCGCCCAGATCGCCGTCGGACTGCTTCTTCGCCGCGCTGGAGGCCGCCCGGATCGCGCTGACCTACCGCACCCCGGTGATCCTCCTGTCGGACAACTACGTCGCCAACGGCTCGGAGCCGTGGCTGCTGCCCGACGTCGAGTCACTCCCCGACCTGCGGGTGGAGTTCGCCACCAAGCCCAACGGCGAGGACGGCACCACCTTCCTGCCGTACCTGCGCGACCCGGAGACCCTGGCCCGGCCGTGGGCGATCCCGGGCACCGCAGGGCTGGAGCACCGGATCGGCGGGCTGGAGAAGGCCGACAAGACCGGGGACATCTCCTACGATCCGGCCAACCACGACTTCATGGTGCGTACGAGGGCAGCCCGGATCGAGACCATCCCGGTGCCGGACATCGAGGTGGAGGACCCGGACGGCGACGCACGGGTGCTGGTGCTCGGCTGGGGCTCGACGTACGGGCCGATCGGCGCGGCCTGCCGTGGGCTGCGCCAGCGGGGCCTGTCCGTCGCCCAGGCGCACCTGCGGCACCTGGCGCCGATGCCGGCCAACCTCGGCGAGGTGCTGCGCTCCTACGACCGCGTGGTCATTCCGGAGATGAACCTGGGCCAGCTGGCGCACGTCATCCGGGCCCGCTACCTGGTCGACGCGATCAGCTACAACCAGGTCCGCGGCCTGCCGTTCACGTCCGCCGAGCTGGAGACGACGCTGGAAGAGGTGCTGAAGAATGTCTGAGTCCGTCGCGCTCAAGCTCACCGCCAAGGACTTCAAGTCCGACCAGGAAGTGCGCTGGTGCCCTGGCTGCGGCGACTACGCCATCCTGGCGGCGATCCAGCAGTTCATGCCGGAGCTGAACATCCCCCGGGAACGGACTGTCTTCGTCTCCGGGATCGGCTGCTCGTCCCGCTTCCCGTACTACATGAACACGTACGGGATGCACTCGATCCACGGCCGCGCCCCGGCGATCGCCACCGGCCTGTCGGTGTCCCGGCCGGACCTCTCGGTCTGGGTGGTCACCGGTGACGGTGACGCGCTCTCCATCGGCGGCAACCACCTGATCCACGCGCTGCGGCGGAACGTCAACCTCAAGATCCTGCTGTTCAACAACCGGATCTACGGGCTGACCAAGGGGCAGTATTCGCCGACCTCCGAGGTCGGGAAGATCACCAAGTCCACTCCGTCCGGCTCGGCGGACGCCCCGTTCAACCCGCTCTCCCTCGCCCTCGGCGCGGAGGCCAGCTTCGTCGGCCGGACCATCGACTCCGACCGCAAGCACCTGCAGTCGGTGCTGCGGGCCGCCGCCGAGCACGAGGGCTCGGCGTTCGTGGAGATCTACCAGAACTGCAACATCTTCAACGATGGGGCGTTCGACCAGCTCAAGGACCCGTCCACCCGGGACGACTACCTGATTCGCCTGGAGCACGGGCAGCCGATCACCTTCGGCGCCGACGGGCGGTTCTGCGTCGTACACCCGCCGGGCGGGTTCGGCCTGGAGGTCCGGGACACCAGCTCGGTCCGCCCGGAGGAAATCGTCGTGCACGACGCGACGGTGGCCGACCCGGCGTACGCCTTCGCGCTGTCCCGGCTGCCCGGCCTGGACCTGCGCAACACCCCGATCGGGGTGTTCCGCAACGTGGACCGGCCGTCCTACGACAGCGTGGTGCAGAGCCAGCTCGCCGCCGCCAAGGCGAAGGTCACCGAGACCCCCGAGCAGCAACTCGCCGGCCTGCTGGGCAGCGGCGACACCTGGACGATCCTCTGACCCGTACGACCTGACGAGAGAGCGGCCGTCCCCGGGTGGGGGCGGCCGCTCTCGTCGTATCGGCTCTGCTCAGCGCTGGGTGGAGGCCGGCAGCCAGAGGTTGTCGATCTCCTTCTCGGTCGCCGCGAGGCTCGCCTCGTGCAGCGGGATGAGTTCGGCCATCGCCGGGACCGCGGGGGCGAGGGTCAGTTCGGTGGCGATGAAGCGCGGCTCCAGGCCGGTCTGCGACAGGCCGTGCGGGAGCCACGGCTCGGCGTGGTCCCAGCCGTTGCGGGGCGTGCCCTCGCCGTAGCCGCCACCACGGGTGGCGAGCACGACGAACTCCCGCCCGCCGAGCAGGCCCTTCTGGGTCACCGGGTCATAGGCCAACCCGGGCAGGATCAGGTGGTCGACCCAGGCCTTCACGCTGCTGGGCGCGCCGTAGTTGTAGAGCGGCAGCCCGAGAAGCACCACGTCGGCCTGCTGCACCTCACGGACCACGCGCTCGCTGAGCTCCCAGGAGTCACGCTGCGCCGGGGTGTGCTGGTCCGGTGGCGTCATCCGGGCCAGGCCACCCGCCGCGTCCAGGTGTGGCAGCGGCTCGGCGCCCAGATCTCGATAGGTCACAGTGCCGTCCGGGTGGGCGGCACGCCAGGTGGCGACGGCGCGGGCGGTGAGCCGTCGGCTGACCGACCAATCGCCTCGGATGCTCGAATCGATATGCAACAGATGCATTATTCCTCCTCCAAGGATCGTCTGTGTAGCACCAACTATTTATAGCAGGCAGATGTTTCATCAGCTCGGTAGACTGGGTCACATGTCCGCCATGCAGCTCGACCCCCCGGAGCACCGCTCGGGCGCGCTGCTGGACCACCTGGCCCGGCGTATGCGGCTGCGGTCCGAGTCGGTGCTGGCGCCGCTGGGTCTACGGCCGCGGCATCTGGTCGCGCTCACCGTGCTGCGGGACGGCGGCGGAATCAGCCAACAGGCGCTCGCCAGCACCCTGGAGATGGACAGCACCAACATCGTCGGGCTGCTGAACGATCTGGAGGCGATGCAGCTGATCGAGCGTCGCCGCTCACCCGAGGACCGTCGCCGGCACGTCGTCGAGCTCACGGACGACGGGGCGAAACGCCTCAACCAGGCCGAATGTGCCCTCGTGGGCGCCGAGGACGAGGTGTTGGGGGCGCTGGAGCCCGCCGATCGGGAGAGGCTCTACCTGCTACTCCGGCAGGCGACCAGCGGGACGGCGATCACCTGCGCAGCGATCTACCCGGACGAGTCGGCCGCCGACAACTGCTGACCCCGCCGGGGGCGGCTCAGACCGTCGAGGCGGACTGAGGGCGGTCGTCGCGGACGTGCACCAGCATGTCGCCGGTCTCGATCACGGCGCCTGCCCGGTCGGCCAGGGTGACCACCTTGCCCCGGCGGACCAGGGCGATCACCAACGACTCCAGCTCGCGCGGTGAGCGACCCACCTCGTCCCGCTCCGCCGAGCGCATCGCCAGCGCCATTCCCTGACCCGGGGTGAGCAGGTCCTCCACCACGTCGATCAGCGGCGGCGCCGAGGTGGACAGGCCGAGCAGCCGACCGGCGGTGGCCGAGGAAACGATCACGTGGTGCGCGCCGCTCTGCTTGAGCAGCGGGGCGTTCTCCGCCTCCCGGGCCGCCGCGATGATCCGTACCTGCCCGGCGGTGACCTGGCGGACGGTCAGTGCCACCAACACCGAGGCATCGTCACTGTCGGTCGCGATGATCACGGCCTTCGCCGTCCGGACGTGCGCCTCCTCCAGCACGGACGACCGGGTCGCCGAGCCCTCGATGGCGACCAGCCCGGCGGAGGTGGCCTGCCGCAGGGCGGGGCCGCTGCGCTCCACCACCACGATCCTCGACCGGTCCAGACCGTTCTCCACCAGGGCGGAGACCGCGCTGCGGCCCTTGGTGCCGTAGCCGCAGATGATGACGTGGTCCTTCACGGTTCTCCTCCACCGCGACAGGCGACGGCCGGTCCGGTACTGCTCGGTCAGGACTTCCAGGGTGGTGCCGACCAGGATGATCAGGAAAAGCACCCGGGCCGGGGTGACGAAGAGGACGTTGACCAGCCGGGCCGACGGCGCGGCAGGAGTGATGTCACCGTAGCCCGTGGTGGAGAGCGAGACGACCGCGTAATAGAAGCAGTCGAGCAGGGTGAGGCCATCCTCGTTGACGTCGCGGTAGCCGTCCCGGTCCAGGTAGACCGCGGCGACCACTGAGAAGACCAGACCCAGGGCGGCGGCCAGTCGGAGGCTCAGCGCACTCAGCGGGCCCCGGCGCTGCGCGGGAAAATGGATCACCGTCGAACCTGCTCCACCACCGTCGCCTGCACGCCCACAACATAGCGGTTACGGCGCGGTCCGCACCCCCGGGTCGCCGACCGGGCAACCGATCACGGCGCCGGACCCGACTACCAGCCGACAGCGACGAACCGGTCGAGGCCGGCAGACGGAGGGGGCACGACCCTCGTGACGAGAAGCGGCGAACGCGGCGGCGGGGCCGACGACGAGTACACCGAGTACGTCCAGGCCCGGATGGTCCAGTGGCGACGGACCGCGTACCTGATGAGCGGGGACTGGGACCGGGGCGGCGACATCCTGCAACGGGTCCTCACCGACCTGTATCGCACCTGGGCGCGAGCCCGCCGCGCCGACCACCTGGACGCTCTGGTGCGCACCATGCTGCTACGGCGGCTGATCGACGAGCGACGCCTGCGCTGGTCCCGGGTACGGCTCGGGGCCGCGTTGCCCGAACGGCCGACCGCCGCCGCCGATCCCACGGACCGGATCACCCTTGTCGGGGCGCTGCGCCGGGTCCCGCCCCGGCAGCGCGCCGTGCTGGTGCTGCGGTACTTCCAGGACCTCAGCGTCGAGGAGACAGCGCAGGCCCTGGGCTGTTCGGCCGGCACCGTGAAGAGCCAGGCCGCCAAGGGTCTGGCCACCCTGCGTGCCCTGCTCACCCCCAGCCTCACCGGAAACTGAGAGGAGCGACGAGATGCTGGACGAACGCCAGATGGCCGACCTGATGCTCGCCGAGGTCGAATCGGCGGAAACACCCTCCCGGGTGCTCGACGTGGAAGGGGCGATGAGCACCGCGCGCCGTCAGCGTCGCGTCGCCCGCGGCACCGGCGCGGTGCTGCTCGCGGCGGCGCTGACCGTGGGCGCGCTGACCGTGCCCAACATGCTGACCCCGGACCGTTCGCCGGCCACGATGTCGCCCGGCGACGCGGGGAAGGAGACAGCGAGCGGCCTGCCGGCCGCGTTGACCACGGTCGACCCCGGGCGGGTGTACGTGCGGTTCGGCTGGCTGCCGGACGGGATCCGCGACCTCCAGTACCAGGCCGGGCTGCTGCTCGCCGGCCCCGGCGTGTACCTCGGCGCGACCAGCAGCCAAAACGGCGATCCGTGGCAGGGCGTCTCCGTCACGCTCTACCCGGCGGGGGTGGAGCCGCCTGCCCCGCAGCGGGACAGCGGGGAGCCGGCCACCGCGATCGGCACCAGCGACGGACCCGAGTTGAACGGCGCGGCCAGCAGCTTCGTCGCGTACAGCGGCGCGGAGCGGCCGGAGGCAATCCTGCGCTGGCGGTACGCCCCGGACGGCTGGGCACAGGCCCGGGTGGTCGGGGCCGGACCGGACGCGCGGGGCGCCGCGGCGCGGGTGGCTGAGTCGCTGCGGTTCGGCAACGACCCAGTCCCGATGCCGGCGACGGTGGCGGGCGTACCGGCCAACCTGCGGGTGATCACTGTCGAGGTGTTCGAGTCGCTGGAAGAACCTGCGTCCTGGTACGCGTCGACCACCTGGTCGCCGGAGCCGGCCACCGCCGAGCCCAGCTGGCAGCGGGCTCGCACGTTGACTGTGAGCGCCTCCCGATACCGCCACGTCACCGATCCCGCTGACAAGGCGTTCGTAAACCCGAACACCACGTTCGACGGGCATCCGGCGCGGTTCGGCGGGCAGGACGGCGACGAGTCACTGACGGTCTACGACGTGAACGGGGCGACCGTGACGATCGACGACCGCGCGCTGCTGCCCAGCGGCGGCACCCGGGCTCTGTTCCGCGCGGTCACGCTGGTGCCGGAGCCGGCGGACTGGCACACCCACCTGCGCCGATGAGGCCCCGGGCCCGCGCCAAAGTGGCGGCGCGGGCCCGCGCGGGTCGGCCCGGAAGGCCGGGAACGGGCATGATGGGGGTGTTCCCCGCACGACGACCGCGAAAGCGAGGCCCGCATGTCATTGCTGCGACGAGTGATCGGCGGGGTGCTGCGCCGGCTCCGCCAGCGCCAGGGCCGCACGCTCCGCGAGGTGGCCGCAGCGGCCGGGGTCTCCGTGCCCTACCTCTCCGAGGTCGAGCGGGGCCGCAAGGAAGCCTCGTCGGAGGTGCTTGCCGCGATCTGCCGGGCGCTCGGCATCCGCCTCTCCGACCTGCTCGAGGAGGCCCGCGACGACCTGCGCCAGGTCGAGCCGCGCATCCCGACCGCGCCACGGGCCGTGTTGACCCGGCTGGAGCGGGTCGAGGTGGCCCGACGCGACGCCGGCAACCACACCCTGCGGGTGGGCCCACGCACCGCCGGGCCGATTCTGCACCGGGCACCGGGGGCGGCCGGGCCGACACTGTGCGTCCGCCCGATGGCCTCCGCCGGTGGCTCGCGCCCCGGTCCGCGTACCGCCGCCCTGCTGGGCTGCGCGCGGGCCAGGGCGGGCGCGCGGCGGCTGACCGCCGCGTAGGTCGCGCCGGTTCTGCCATCGGCGGATCTGCCACTGGCAGAATCCCTGGTCCCGCCACCGCCGCCGCACGCACGCTGGAGGAGCCGGTCCACCGGGCGGTCCGCCGCCCGCCGGCACGGCGGAAGGCGGCGGCGAATGATCGGGTACGGCGTGCGAATGCTGGACGGCGGGCAGCCGTCCTTCGGTGACCAGGTCTTCGAGCGGCTGCTGCGCGAGCGGATCGTCTTCCTCGGCACCGAGGTGACCGAGGAATCGGCCAACCAGATCTGTGCGCAGATCCTGCTGCTCGCCGCCGAGGACGCCGATCGGGACATCTACCTCTACATCAACTCGCCGGGCGGCTCGGTGAGCGCGGGGATGGCGGTCTACGACACGATGCGCTACGTCCGCAACGACGTGGCCACGCTGGCGCTGGGGTTCGCCGGCTCGATGGGGCAGTTCCTGCTCTGCGCCGGCACGGCCGGCAAGCGGTACGCGCTGCCACACTCGCGGATCATGATGCACCAGCCGTCCGGCGGAATGGGCGGCACCGCCTCGGACATCACCATCCAGGCCGAGAACATGCTGCACGTGAAGCGGACCATGCAGGAGCTGATCGCCCAGCACAGTGGACGGACCCTGGACGAGATCCAGCGGGACTGGGACCGGGACCGCTGGTTCACCGCCGAGCAGGCCCGCGAGTACGGCCTGATCGACCAGGTGCTCACCCGAGCCGAGCAGCTACCGGCGGTCTGACCCGCGGTGGCGGCCGGCGATGGTCCCGCCGGCCGCCACCGCGGCACGGCGCACGACGTCCTCCGACGAGTCCAGCGGTGACCCGTGCCGACGCCGGACGCGGCCCCCTCGATCCGCGTCCGACCAGGCACGGGCCTGTGGTGCTGGCCATCGATACGTCGGAGCCTATTCCCAGCGGTGGGAATACGGGCGGCCCGCGAGTCGCAGCGCATTTCCATGGATTCTCGTTACAGCGTCACGCAGGTGCCATGCTCGCGGAAATGGGGTAGCGGTCGCCCGTTAGGGTCACCTCTATGCGTCGACTGATCCCTGCCATTTCGATCGCCCTCGCCGCCGCCCTCATGGCTGGCTGCGGCACCGACTCCGGCGACACCGCGCAGAACACCTCACCCGCCCCCGCAACGTCCGCGGCCGACCCGGTCGCAGCCATCCAGCAGGCGATGGACCGCAGTCTCTCCGGCCCGGTCACCATGGACGCCGCTGTGAAGGCCGGCGGCCAGTCCATCACTCTCAGCGGAAAGATGGACCCTGCCACCAAGACGATCCAGGTCACCGGTAACGCCCCGGAGCCGATCGAGGCCCGGCTGATCGGCGACACCGCCTACATCAAGTCCGAGTCGGGCGAAGGCAAGAAGCCGTGGATGAAGGTCGACCTCACCAAGCTCCGGCCCACCAGCGCGCTGCGCCAGTCCTTCGACCTCAAGTCGCAGACCGGCATCATCGGCGGCATCGTAACCGCCGAGTCGACTGGCGCTGGCACCTACAAGGGCACCGCTGACCTGGAGAAGGCGGCCGCCGCCGCCAGCTCGGATGGCGGAATGCGCGAGGGCATCGAGTCGTCCGCCAAACTGGCGAAGGACCCCAAGGCGATCCCGTTCGAAGCGACCGTCGACGGCGAGGGCCGGCTCACCGCACTGTCCTACACCGTCGCCACGAAGACCCTGGGTGATCTCGTCACCGACATGAAGATGAGCGACTTCGGCAAGTCTGTCTCGGTGTCGGCGCCGCCCGCCGGCGAGGTCGAGGAAGCGTCCGAGGAGATGTACAAGTTCCTCTGACCGGGCCGGCACGTCTGGCTCACCGCGCTCAACAGGCCTGATTGTGGTAGCGAAAGGGAGCGTCGTCGGATCTCACCGACGGCGCTCCCTCAGGTCACCAGGCCAGCACGGTAGGCGTAGACCACCGCCTGCACGCGGTCGCGCAGGTCGAGCTTGGTGAGGATGCGTGACACGTACGTCTTGACGGTCTCCTGGCTGATCACCAGGGTCGCGGCGATCTCGCCGTTGGACAGGCCGTTGGCGATGAGACGCGACACCTCCAGTTCGCGCGGGGTCAGCCCAACGTCGTCCGGCGTGCCCTCGGCGGGACGGATCCGCGCCGCGTACCTGCCCACGAGTTGCCGGGTCACCTCGGGCGCCAGCAGCGCGGCACCGGTCGCGACGGTGCGGATACCGTGCAGCAACTGGGCCGGAGGGGCGTCCTTGAGCAGGAACCCGCTTGCTCCCGCGCGCAGCGCCTCGTACACGTACTCATCGAGGTTGAACGTCGTCACCACGAGCACCTTGACGGGTTGAGCGACTCCGGCACCGGCCAGCAGGCGGGTTGCCTTGATGCCGTCGAGTACCGGCATCCGTACGTCCATCACGACCACGTCCGGATGCAGCCGGCCGGCGAGGTCGACCGCGGCGCGCCCGTCCCCGCACTCGCCCACCACCTCGAGGTCGGGCTGAGCGTCGATGATGGTCGCGAAGCCGGTACGGATCAGCGCCTGGTCGTCGCAGACCAGCACCCGGATCGGCGCCGTCATGACGGGCTCCCGGTAGGAATCCGGGCCTGCACGACGAAGCCGCCGTCCGCCCGCCGTCCTGCGCTGAACTCGCCAGCGAGCACGCCGACCCGCTCGCTGAGCCCCGCGAGGCCGCGTCCGCTCCCGCCGGGGGCCCCGGCGTACGAGCCCGAGCCTTCGGTGCTGACCTCCACAGTGGTCTCTCTCTCGCCATGGTGCACGTGAACAGTGGTGCGGCTGCCGTGGGCGTACTTGAGGGCGTTCGTCAGCGCCTCCTGCACGACTCGGTAGGCCGCTACCTCGGCACCGCCGGTCGTGCCCGCCGGGCTGCCCTCCTCGGTGAACTCCACCGGCTGCCCGGCCTGCCGGGTCTGCTCCACGAGGGCGTGGAGCTCGCCGACGGACGGCGTACGCGGATCGATGCTGTGGTCGGGGTTGAGCAGGTCGAGCAGATGGCGCAGGTCGGTGATGGCCCGCCGGCCGGTGTCGGTGATGGCGGTCAGGGCCGTGTCGAGGCGTTCGGGGGCGGCGGTCAGGTAGCGCGCAGCCTCGGCCTGCACGACCATCGCCGTCACGTGGTGGGTCACGATGTCGTGGAGTTCGCTGGCGATCCGGGTGCGTTCGGCGGCGCGGGCGGTCAGGGCGACGTCGCGGCGGCGTTCGGCCTCGACGGCCCGGGACTGCCGCAGCCAGGCTCCGATGCCCCACGCCAGGGCCGCCGCCAGGTAGAACGTGACGAACCCGGTCACGCCTTCGGTCGACCCGTGCCGGTCGAGAGCGACGGCCAGCGCCACGTACGCGGCGGAGGCCAGGACCATGGTGGTGCGCCGACGACATTCCAGGTGGGCCCCCGCGCTCAGCAGCGCGATGGCCAGCGCGGAGCCCGCGACCGTGTGATAGCCGCGGAGCTGGTCGATCGCGAAGCCGACCGACACCAGGGCGAGGCAGAGGGCCGGCCAGCGCCGGCGGACGGCGAGCGGGAGGCACTCCAGGGCGAGCACCACGACGGTCAGCGCGTCGAAGGGACGCCCCGGCAGGTCGCCGAGCTGCGTACCGTGGTTGTGTAGCGCCGGCACCACCGACGCGAGGGCGAGCAGCAGCGCCAACGGGAGATCCCGGACCGTGACGTCCCACCGCCGCCACGAGTCCGGGACCATCCGAAGGCCGACCATCAGGAGACCGTAGCGGTCGCCGGCTGGACGCCGACCGCGCGACGGTGACGCGGGACGAGGTGACCGCGGCGGTGGGCCAGCCACATGAACACCAGGGTCAGCGCCACACCCGCCGCCACCGTGTAGAGGCTTCCCTCCGGCCCGAAGTCGCCGCCGGTGAGCAGGGTCGGGCCCGACATCGTGGTGTCCAGCAGGCCCTCGGACTGGCCGTTGCCGGAGACCACGACGCTGAAGATGCCGCCGGCGGCGAAGTTCCAGCCGAAGTGCAGGCCGATCGGCACCCACAGGTTGCGGGTGGCGGCGTAGCAGGCGGCGAGCATGAAACCGGCCTCGACTGCGATGGCGATCGCGCCCCACAGGCTGGCGTCCGGGTTGAGCAGGTGCATCAGGCCGAACACCACGCCGGTCAGCAACAGCGCGATCCAGGTGCCCATGCGTTCCTCGACGACTCGGAACAGGACGCCGCGGAAGATCAGTTCCTCGGTCGTGGCGGCGGCGGCCATGAACCCGAACAGCGCCACCGCGCCTGTCACCGAGCCCAGGCCGTTGACGTGGTAGTCGCCGACGAAGGCAATGTTGACGATCACTGCCGCGAACATCCCGAACCCGATCAGCACCCCTCGGGTGATCCGAGCGCCGGCTCCGGCCCGAGCAACCTCCGTGACCGCGCGACGTTCGGTACGCCGTACCACCCACGCGTAGACGAGGATCGCGGCCACCGCCGTCAACACACCCAGGGCCAGGGTGAGCCAGGCGTTCCCCTCCACCGCGGCGATGGCCTGGCTGCCGATGAAGGTGACCGCCACAACGGCCACAAGCTGCTTCAACAAACGCATGACGACTCCTTCAACGAGGTCCGCGACTGGAGCGCAGCGGCCACGTCAAACGCTATGGAGTCGCCGGTCAGGAATCGTCACCGTGCGGTGGACACTTGCGGGTAGCTCGCACGGGGGACAAGCACCTGCGCACGAGGCCGTCGGGCGGGTCTTGCTCAAGATGGCCGAGCCGCCACCTGAGCGGCGGTCATCCCCTCGCGAACGGCAGCTGCTGCCGTGTCCAGCTCGACGCGCTCCCTGCGCCGCCAGTCCGCGTCGATACGGAATGTGTCACCGGCGAAGCGCGGGAACACGTGCAGGTGCACATGGAAGATCTCCTGGAATGCAGCTTTTCCGTCGGCGAGGAACATGTTTACCCCCTCGCACCGCAGCGTGGAACGGCGAAGCGCTCTGGCGAGCCGATGCGCCTGCGTCCACATCCGTCCACCAGCATCCTCGGGCAGGTCTTCCAAGCCGACGGCGTGCAGGCGTGGCACGACGAGCAGATGCCCCGGGGTCACGGGGTGCAAGTCCATGAATGCGATGATCTCGTCATCCTGATGGACAAGGCTTGCTTCCAATTCACCTCGCACGATGGCGCAGAAGAGGCAGCCCTCTGGCTGGGCGAGCTCGTTGCCAGGCAAGTTCATGCACTAAACGTAGTCATCAGGATCTATATCGCAACCGGATTCCCGAGCGACGATGATGCAGCCAGCCGCCGCTTGCCTGCCATCCCCGGGGCCGGAGATCCCCGCCGGAGGCACGCTCAAGGGTGTGACCTGGTGCCCCCGGCAGGATTCGAACCTGCGACACACGGTTTAGGAAACCGATGCTCTATCCCCTGAGCTACGAGGGCGCGAGTCATCAGGGTACCTGCCTGCGGTCGGTAGCCGTCGACAGGGAGCGGTAGGCGTCGTTAGTCGTCGGTAGGCGTCGCAGCCCCGACCAGGGACCCCACGCGGACCCCACGAGCCGGCCGATGATCTTGGCGTAGGGTCGCGTCGCCGAGCGGCGGTAGTTGTCGTCAATCCTCGATGAACGACGGTAATCGCAACGGACCCCACGCCGCTCCCACGCAAGATCAACTACTCGCCACATTTTGCAGCACGGACCAGGGCTGGATCGGCTCCTCAGCAGCGTGGTCAGCTCCGCGGCCGGCGGTTACGACCGGAACGTCGCGGACTTCGCCTAGCGGTGAGGGTGCCGGCGAGATCGTCATGCTCGTCGGTTACGGCAAGCCTCGTATAGCTTGGCCCGCCCGGAGGCGAGGTCGCCACGGGCGGCGCCGGTGCCGGGCCAACGTTGGGCTCGTCGCACAACTGCGACAGGTCGTTCGGCGCTGGCCCGGTCATGCCCCACGCCACCAGACCAAGCTCGCGTCCGGTAGCCATCGCCCGCACCACATTCGCGCACCAGAGGCGAACAGCCGGTTCGAGACAACGTTCTGGACCACCACCAGTATCGGGCCACCGGCCGGGGGCCTGCTCATCTCCTGGCTTGGCCCGACCATCACCGTGGCCATCGACGCGGTCAGCTTCCTCGCCTCGGCCTTGGGGATCCGCAACCTCCGCACCCCGGAAGCATCGCCACCTGTCCGTACCTCCAACCGTCGCTGGTCCGCGGACCTCACCGGAGGTTGGCGGTACATCTTCGGCCACCGCGGGCTGAACCTTGAGTTTTAACCCCTTGAGGCACGTCCGCAGGCGTCCGAGGTGTGCTTCAGTCGCCGCTGCCTGGCGTTGGCCCACCGTCAACAGCTCAGCGTTCCTGCTGGTCAACGTCCTTTCGCTGGCGTGGGGCGAGGTCGAGGCGACACTGGGTGTGGGGCAGGACGAGGACAGGAGGTTAGTCGACCTCCAGCCAACGGGCGACCGCCTCGGAATTCTGCTCGTAGGCCTCGCGGATCGGCTTCTGTGGCGACAGCCGCCACGAGCGCAGGTGAGTGCCATGCCGACGGCGCCGTAGATGACCAGCAGCGGTGACATGCCGACATAGGCCCACTCGACGACAATCCCCGTCACCTGGCCGAGTCCCAGCAGGATGGTCGCCATCCAGGACCAGTGCATGCCGGTCCGCCTGGTGAAGTCCAGCCACGGCCAGCGCGGCTTGCGCAGGACGCCGTAAGCGGCGGTCAGCGAGTCCAACCCGAAACCGATTCCCAGCACCAGCCCCGGAAGAAGCCAGGTGTCTATACCGGGATACGGTCGAGCGGTGCACGGGGAATCAGTTGCATGCCCCAGATCCCGAAGATCAGCCCGATGCCCCCGAACATCGCACTGAGGCTGAGGAACACGAGCAGCCCGAAGGTGACCCACGCCGGCGCCGGACGAGGCTGGGACACCGTGGAAGGATCAGCGGCCGCCCGTGCCGTTGGGGCCCGCATCATGGTGACGTCGCGTTCGTCGGGACGGGATCTGGCGTGGGCACCATCGACGACAGCAGGCGTACGGCGAGGGCGAGGCTGGCGATGGTGACGGCAGCCACTGGCGGGAGAACCGCCCAGGCTGGGGTACCGCCGCGGGCGCTGGCGATGAGCGGGGTGAGCATGATCGGCAGGCCGGTGAGGGTGAGGAAGATGAGCAGCCCGGGTGCGGTCGCATACCCGTACGCCTGGTGGCGCAGCAACCCGATCCCGGCGGCGCACGTCGCGGGCAGGTAGAACGCCAGGTCCAGGACGTGCACCGGGTTGGACGGCAGGCCCAGTTCCAGCGCCCCGGAAGGCACCTGCCCGGCTAGCAGCGCCGGGATGATGTCGGTCAGCCACAGTCCGGCGAACGCGACGGCGACGATGATGAGGAACCATCCGGCCGTGCGCCGGGGAGCCCGAACGAAGTCGGCTTGGACGGCGTGCCGGTCGAGGGCAGCCAGTCCGCCGATCACCGCGAACAGGGACAGGCCCAGCACTGCTATCCATGGCAGGAACAGCGCTCCGGCGTGCAACGACAGGGTGTAGATGACGTAGTTGTAGACGGTGAACGCCATCGTGCCCAGCCACGCAAGGTAGGCGGCCATCGAGCCGCGGCTGGCCAGCAGCGCCAGCACGATGATCGCCGGGGAGACGACCGCGAGGCTGATGATGTCCTGGGCGAGGGCCTGGTTGACGAATGCGTCGGTTTCCCGGCCGTACACATCGCCGAGCCCGGTGAGGCCGACGATATTGCCGGCGGCGGCGATCAACGCGGCGGCGATCGACATCCACTGCCACACTCTGCCGGGCCCAGCGTACGGCGCGGGTATGAGCGAGGTGTCCGGCGCGCGGACGGCGACCGAAGGTCTGGTCACGGTCGGTCTGCCGGGCTGGGCAGGTTCAGTTCGTCGGCGATCTGCCCGGCCCAGGCGGCGATCGCATCCCAGTCACGGAAATCACCGTCGGCAACCCGCAGCGCCATGACCATCGCTTTCTCGGCGAAGCCGAGCTGGTGCCGGTCGAGACACCCAGCGAAGACACAGTGTCCGCGGGCGTGGGTGATCGTGATGAGGTCGCTGACGTCGGCCGGTTCCTCGTCGGGTTTGGGCGGGTCGCCGATCGGGCCGCTGGAAAACAGCCACACCGGCCGCGGCGGATAGGGCACGATCCGGGCAGCGGCCTGGCGGGCGTCGGGCAGCCACCGGCCCATGTAGACGGCGCTGCCCAGCACCACCGCGTCGTAAGCGGTCACGTCGTCGACCTCGGCGGCGGGACCCACGTCGACGACGGTGCCGCCGGGCAGGCCCGCGCGGAGAGTCTCGGCGATACGTGCGCCGATCTGCGTGGTGGACCCGTGTTTGCTGGCGGTGCTGACAAGAATCCTCACGGTCGTCTCCCTTTCCTCTTGACGTCGTTGGTGACCTGGCCCTGTGAGCTGAGCAGTGGTGGTGCTGCGTCTGGTCAGCTCACGTGATGCGGGGTTATCGGCTCAGGACGACTTTCAGCGCGCCCGTGGTGGCGGCGCGGGAGAACACGTCGTATGCATCGACGATGTCGCCCAGCGGCATCCGGTGGGTGATGAGCGCCTCGATGTCGAGTTGCCCGTGGCCGAGCATGCGCAGCAGGTCCGGGGTGGTGTGGGTGTCGACGAGTCCGGTGGTGATGGTGATGTCGCGGATCCACAGGTCCTCCAGGTGCAGGGTGACGGGTTTGCCGTGGACGCCGATGTTGGCGATCCGCCCGCCGGGCCGCACGAGGGTGGTGCACAGTTCGAATGTCGCCGGTATGCCGACGGCTTCGATCACCACGTCGGCGCCGAGCCCGCCGGTGGCCGCCTGGACCAGTTCGAGAATGTTGCTGTCGGGGGCGGCGACGATGTGCGCGCCGAGGTCCTTGGCTGCCTGCAGCCGGGTGGCGGCTTTGTCGATGACGATGATGGTGGATGGGGAGTAGAGGCGGGCGGTGAGGACTGCGGCCAGGCCGACCGGCCCAGCTCCGACGATGACGACGGTGTCGCCGGGCTGGACGTGTCCGTTGCGGACGCCGACCTCGTAGGCGGTGGGCAGGATGTCGGATACCAACAGGGCTTGTTCGTCACTAATTCCGGCGGGGATCGGGTAGGTGGACATGTCGGCGAACGGGATCCGGGCGTACTGGGCTTGGACGCCGTCGATGAGGTGCCCGAGGATCCAGCCTCCGCCGTCGCGGCATTGCCCGTAGCGGCCATGCCGGCAGTATGAGCAGCGGCCACAGCCGGAGATGCATGAGGCGACCACCCGGTCACCGGGGCGCAGGGTGCTGACCGCGGCGCCGACCGCGGTGACGGTGCCGACAGCTTCGTGGCCCAAGATCCGGCCGGGGGTCACGGCGGGCACATCGCCTTTGAGGATGTGCAGATCGGAGCCGCAGATAGTGACAGCATCGATCTGGATGATCGCGTCGCCGTTGTCGCGGATCACCGGGTCGGGAACCTCCGCCCATTCCTTGGTGTTTTCTCCTTGGTAGACCAGGGCTTTCATCGTGTACTCCTCGAATAGGTCCGCCGGAGCCGGGTACGGCTCGCCGGCGCCGGGCGGGGCCGTGTGGTGACGGCCCAGCCCTGGCGCCGGCATGCGGAAGGGGTCTGCTACTGCGGAATGACGGTCACCGGGCACGGGGCGTGCTGCACGCAGTGCTGGCTGACCGAACCGAGCACTATCCCGGCGAAGGTGCCGTGCCCGCGGCTGCCCACGACCAGCATCTGCGCCCCGGCGGCGGCGTTCATCAGGACCTGGGCCGGATGGCCCTGGACCACGCTGGTGGTGACCTGTCCAGGCGGGCTGTCGGGTCCGGCGACGCCGGCGACGGTGTCGGCGAGGGTCTTCTCGGTGAGGGCCTGGATGCCGTCGCCTTCGACCACCGGCGGCGCCCATCCGTAGGAGTAGCCGTACATCGCCGGAGGGTCCTGCCATGCGGCGACGGCCTCGACCGTCGCGCCGGTCAGCTGTGCCTGGCCGATGGCCCAGCGCAGGGCTGTTTTGGAGCATTCCGAGCTGTCCACACCCACGACGATCCGCGGCGTACTCTGATCATTATCTTGATCTTGCATGTCGGTCTCCTGGAGTCTGCGTGTGGGCCGCGCCTCGCCAGGCCGCCGAGGCGGCGTAGGCCTGACGATGCGCGGTGTCCCATGGGCGTGCTTGACACCGTTGGTGTTGCGCCGGTGGGCGTGGCTATTTGAGCCAGCCGGTGCGCTGCACCAGTGGGATGGCGGCCCAGGCCCGGCCGAGGCCGAGGGTGTTGCCGGCGCCCAGCAGGGCCAGGACGATCAGGATGGCCGCGTAGATGAGGTGGTCGTCCATGAACGGGTTGGTGGTCGGCGGGAGGACCGCGGCCCACATCATCACGGTCAGCAGCGCGCCGCCGGCGGCGGCCAGTCGCATCCCGATGCCGAGGATCAGTGCGGTGCCGATGGCCAGCAGGCCACCCATGAACAGGACGTTCGCGGCTCCGGTGCCGGCGATGGCGTGGAAGAAGCCACTGAACGGGCCTTTGGCCGACCCGAGGAAGCCTTGGGTCGGGTTGCCGCCGTTGAGCCAGGACTTCGCCGAGGCTGTGGCGAAGCCCAAGCCGAAGACCTTGTCCAGGAACGCCCACATGAAGATGAACCCCAGCGCGATGCGGATGCCCGCCAGCAGGTATCGGGCCGTGTTGGCGGCACGCGGGCTGGTGGCGAGCGCGTCCAGCGGCGCCGGGCCGTGGTCGCTGATCCGTGCCGGATCAGCGGTGGTTCGCAGTGCACCGGTGCGGGGGTTGTCGGTGGCGGTGACGGCGGAGTCGTGCTGTTTGGCGATGTCGACCATCGCACTCACGTCCTTCAGGTTTTCATTGATCAGGTTCCCGCAGCGCGAACGCCGGCAGGTGGAAGTAGATCCGCGAAGAGCGCTAGGCGGCGCCTCGGGTCAGGCCGGTCCGAGAAGAGAGCCTGGATGGCACCGATCGCCGATGATCATGGCTGATCGGATGCTGATCGAGATCGATGCGGCGTTGCTGGCCTCGGCTCGTGGGCCTGGCGAAGACGGCGGCGTGGCTGGCAGCCACCCGGGGACCGGGGCGACAACCTGACCCTACGCCCGTTTCGCCCTCGGCGCGCGGCAGTGCTGCAGGGCTGGCCTCTGCTGCCCTTCGGCGGACAGCCGCGCGGGCGGTGGACAGGCAACCCGGCCACGGCCCCCCAGCGGGCCGAACGCGACCCGGGCACCGGATCGGGACGGCACGGATCATCGTGGCCCTGGGAGATACTGCACATACGGCGTGAGCCCACCGGAGAGGTGCGGCGCGGGGAGCGCCACCACGACTCCTCGACGCACCCGCGGCGCCACAGGTCCTGGCCGCAACGGCCCAACGCCCCTGCCCGCGGGCCCGCGATGCGACGACGCTGGGAACGGAAGCACGACCGAAGGAGGAAGCCATGCGCGCGGCGGTTGTCACCCGATTCGACAGTCCATTGGAAATCAGAGAAGTTCCGGTTCCGGAGCCGGCGGACGGCGAGGTGCTGGTCCGGATCGAGGCCAGCGGGCTGTGCCACACCGACATCCACGCCGCCCGTGGCGACTGTCCGGTCAAGCCGACTCCACCGTTCATCCCCGGCCACGAGGGCGTCGGTATCGTCGTACGCCTCGGTACCGGCGTCGACGAACGGACGGTCGGCGAACGGGTCGCCATCCCGTGGCTCGGCTACGCCTGCGGCACCTGCGACTACTGCGTCAGCGGCTGGGAAACCCTCTGCCAGGCGCAACGAAACACCGGAAACGCCATCAACGGCGGACACGCCGAGTTCGTGGTAGCCGACGCCCGATACGTAGTGCACGTCCCCGAGGGGATCAACCCGGCCGAGGCCGCGCCGCTGACCTGCGCCGGGGTCACCACCTACAAGGCGGTGAAGGTCGGCGGGGTGACGCCGGGCGACCGGGTGGCCATCTTCGGCATCGGCGGACTCGGCCACCTCGCCCAGCAGTACGCGCAGATCTTCGGCGGCGAGACGATCGCGATCGACGTCACCGCGGAGAAACTCGACCTCGCCAAGCGGCTCGGCGCCGACCATCTCGTCAACGCCGCCAGCACCGACCCGGTGGCCGCGATCGAGGCGCTGGGCGGTGCGGACGTGGCCGTGGTGCTGGCCGCTGACCCCCGGGTGATCGAGCAGGCGCACGCCTGCCTGCGCCCCGGCGGAAGGCTGGTCCTCGTGTCGCTGCCGAAGGACGACGCCATGTCGCTGCCGATCTTCCAGACGGTGCTGAAGGGCATCACGGTCATCGGGTCCATCGTCGGCACCCGTGCCGACCTGGCCGAGGTCTTCCGGCTGCACGCCGCCGGCCGGACCACCGTGCTGTACGACACCCGCGAACTCGACGAGATCAACGAATCGATCGAGGACGTGCTGGCCAGCAGGGTGCCCGCCCGCGTGGTACTACGCCCGTAACGGGTGGCGACGCCCGGGCACGACCGCTGGTCGTCGTACCCGACCAACGTAGGTCCCGACGGCCCGGCCCTCGAGACCTACGGCCCTGTCTGGCCCCGCTCATCGGCGGCAGCATTGCTTGCGCGGCCGAGGAATTGTGGTCGTCTCCGCTGCACGAGGCAGCATGTGACGGAACGCCTACCAGCCATGAGTACCTCGACCACACCGGCCCTGCAGGGCCCGCTGACGGATGACGAACTGCGCCGGCTGGACGCGTACTGGCGCGCGGCGAACTGCCTGACGGTAGGACAGATCTACCTGATGGGAAACCCGCTGCTACGTGAGCCCCTGCGCGCCGAGCACATCAAGCCGCGGCTACTCGGGCACTGGGGCACCAGCCCAGGACTGAGCCTGCTCTACGCGCACGCCAACCGGCAGATCGTCAACCGGGACCTGAACGCCATCTACGTCACCGGCCCCGGCCACGGCGGACCGGCGCTGGTCGCCAACACCTGGCTGGAGGGCACCTACAGCGAGCTGTACCCGTCGGTCAGTCGCGACGAGGACGGCATGGCCCGGCTGTTCCGGCAGTTCTCCTTCCCTGGAGGCATCCCGAGCCACGTCGCCCCGGAGGTGCCCGGCTCGATCCACGAGGGCGGCGAGTTGGGGTACGCCCTCATGCACGCCTACGGCGCCGCCTTCGACAACCCCGACCTGGTGGTCTTCTGCGTCGTCGGCGACGGCGAGGCCGAGACCGGCCCGCTCGCCGCGAGCTGGCTGTCGAACGTCTTCCTCAACCCAGCCCGGGACGGGGCGGTGCTACCCATCCTCCACCTCAACGGCTGGAAGATCGCCAACCCGACCGTCCTCGACCGGATCCCCGAGACGGATCTCGTGTCGATGATGCGCGGCTTCGGCTACGAGCCCCACATCGTGGCAGGCGACGATCCGACACAGGTGCACCAGCAACTCGCGGCGACGATGGACACCGCGCTCGACACCATCCAGGCGATCCAGGCCCACGCCCGTACCACCGGCAACGGTGACCGCCCCCGCTGGCCGATGATCGTCCTGCGCACACCAAAGGGCTGGACTGGTCCGCACGAGGTCGACGGCACACTGGTCGAGGGCACCTTCCGCGCCCATCAGGTGCCGCTGCCCGGCACCCGGGAGAATCCGGAACACCTGGCCCAACTGGAACGGTGGCTGCGCAGCTACCGGCCGGAGGAACTGTTCGACGCGACCGGCGCACCCGTCGCGTCGCTGACTGGGCTGGCGCCGCGCGGGACCCGGCGAATGAGCGCGAACCCGCACGCCAACGGCGGCGAACTACTGCGCGACCTGGTGCTACCAGACTTCCGCGACTACGCCGTACCGGTGCCGCAGCCCGGCGAACCGGTCCGCGAGGCGACCCGCGTCCTCGGCGAGTGGGTACGCGACGTCATCCACGCCAACCCGGACCGGTTCCGTCTCTTCGGACCCGACGAGGTCGCCTCGAACCGGCTCGGCGCCGCGTTCGAGGTCACCGACCGGGCATTCGCCGCCGAACGCCGCGACGGCGACGACCACCTGTCGCCGGACGGACGGGTCATGGAGGTCCTCTCCGAACACCTCTGCCAGGGCTGGCTCGAGGGCTACCTGCTGACCGGCCGGCACGGCATCTTCACCAGCTACGAGGCGTTCATCCACATCATCGACTCGATGCTCAACCAACACGCCAAATGGCTGAAGGTCACCCGGCACATCCCCTGGCGGCGGCCCGTCGCCTCACTGAACTACCTGCTGTCCAGCCACGTCTGGCGGCAGGACAACAACGGGTTCTCCCACCAGGACCCCGGCTTCATCGACCACGTCATCAACAAAAAAGCCGAGGTGGTCCGGGTGTACCTGCCGCCGGACGCCAACACGCTGCTCTCGACAATGGACCACTGCCTACGCAGCCGCCACTACATCAACGTGGTCATCGCCGGCAAGCAACCGGGACCGAGCTGGCTCACCATGGACCAGGCCGTCCTGCACTGCCGGCGCGGCGTCGGAATCTGGGACTGGGCCAGCAACGACACCGACAGCGAACCGGACGTGGTGCTCGGCTGCGCCGGCGACGTACCGACCATGGAGACGCTGGCCGCGGCGGACCTGCTGCGCCAGCACCTGCCGCAGCTCAAGGTCCGGGTAGTCAACGTCGTCGACCTGATGCGCCTGCAACCGGAAAGCGAGCACCTCCACGGGCTGCCCGACTCCGAATTCGACACCATCTTCACCCAGGACAAGCCGATCATCTTCGCCTACCACGGCTATCCCTGGCTGATCCACCGCCTCACCTACCGACGCACCAACCACCACAACCTCCACGTACGCGGGTACAAGGAAGAGGGCACCACCACCACACCCTTCGACATGGTGATGCTCAACGACCTCGACCGCTTCCACCTCGTCATCGACGTCATCGACCGGGTACCCGGACTCGGCGCGAAGGCCGCCCACCTACGCCAGGCGATGGTCGACGCCCGACAGAAATGCCGCGACTACACCCGCGAACACGGCGAGGACGACCCACGCGTCGTCGAATGGACCTGGCCGAACCCCTAGCGGACGGCGGTAAGTCGGGCGAGGGTCCGGGGCAGCACACTCGGAATCCTCGCCCGTCTACCTCGGTGGCAGGCTGCGCCTGACCCGCCCAGCCAGACAGGTCCCGATCGGCCCGCCCCCGGTCGGGACCTCCGGCTCCAGGCCGGCGCCGCAGCGGATTAAGGCTTGAGTGCGCAGATGACGGAGGATGCGGTGGCAGACGACGACCGTCGGGCTCGACAGATCCGCGTCCGCGCAGCACGCGCTGGCGTGGCGGCGTGAGAGGCGATGCGCGTCCACGCCGCGCTACTGGTGGTTACCGCATGGCCGGACGTGGAGCGGATACCCGCACGGGACAGCGGCGAACTCGTCGGCGGGCGGGTGAGGCTGCATTAGATGCAGCGTGACGCCGTCGCCGCCGCGGCCGCCGGACTCGCTCACCAGCCCTTGGAGGCCCGGAAGATCGTATTCGCCGACCCGGTCACCGCGTTGTGCTACGCGGCCGGCTTCGCCGACCTGGTCGCGCTCGGCGGCAAACCGCCGCCGGCCTGCGCCCGCAATCGGTCGCGTTGAGGTCGCCACCCGGCTGGCGTGGCGGCGCCGTAAGGACTGGGTGCTCATCGTCGTCGTGGCGCCGCGTGGCGCCGTGTCGCTCCACCAACCCGGCCGAGAAACGCACGATGACCCCGACGCCGCCCTCCCCGCGGTCGCCTGAGCGACGCACCAGGCCGGAAGGTTGGTCACGTTCCGGGCGAGGCGATCCTTCAATGAGCGGCGGAATCCGGGTGCGAGTTGTGGGACTGGCCCGGCAAGGACGGATTCGTCGAGATCGTCGAGTACGCCGACCAGGCAGTCCATGACCGGGACCAGTTGCGGGTCGGCACGAGGATCAGTAGATGCAGACCTATCTGGCGCGTCGGCGTACTGCTGGACGGTCCGCCGCAGGTCGAGACCTACCGGGTCGACACACCGCAGGGCTGAGGTTCACAGGTCCGGGCGCTGCGCCCGCGGCGTGTGCCGGGACGAGCAGGGTGCGGTTGTGCACGGGCGGAGGGGTACGCGTCAGGCGGCGGGACAGGCAGCGTCGACCAGCATCCGCGCGGCGGCCTTGGCCGCCCGTGGGGTGGCGGGGTCGGCGTCGAGGACCCCTGCGGCGAGGCCGCCGTCGAGGAGGAGGGTGAGCTGCCGGGCGAGCAGGTCGGGGTCGGTGGCGCCGGCGCGGCGGGCCAGGTCGGTGACCCAGGCGCGTACGACCTGTTTGTGTTCGACGGTGCGCGCGTGCACGTCGCTGCCGGTCTCGCTCTCCGCGGCGGTGTTGATGAAGGCGCAGCCGTGGTAGCCCTCACGCCGGCAGGCGGAGTTCAGCGCGTCGAACATGCCGACCAGCCGTGCCTGCGGGTCATCGCCGGCGGCGCGGGCGGCGGCGCGCAGGCCGCCGAACCATGCCTGATCAACCTTGTCTAGGTATGCCAGAACCAGGTCGTCTTTACGCCGGAAGTGCTTGTAAAGGGTCGCCTTGGCCACGCCGGACTCGGCGATGACGGTGTCCACGCCGACGCCGCGCGGGCCGTGGGCGTAGAACAACCGAAACGCGGCGTCGAGGATGCGTTCGCGGGCGGGCTGCTGCGCGGTGCCTGCTTGGGTCATCGGTGTCACCTCCAGGGTGGATGCCGGTCGCCGATACTACAGACAAGTCTGTCTGCCGCGTCGGCGGCAATGTGCGTAGAAGATAACCGCCCGAGCCTGATAGTGGTAGACGGACCTGTCTGTTAGCCTCGTCGTTGCACACGGGAGACACCGATAAGGCGGCAAGGAGCAACCAGAATGAAGATTGCAATTGTGGGCACGGGCATGGTCGGGCAGGCCCTCGCGGGCCGGCTGGCCGAGCTGGGCCACGAGGTGACCGTCGGCACACGCGACGTCGCGGCCACGATGGTGCACACCGAGCCCGACGGCATGGGCAACCCGCCGTTCAGCGCATGGGCGCCCGCGCACCCCACGGTGAAGCTGGACACCTTCGCCGCCGCCACCGCCGACGCCGAGCTGATCGTCAACGCCACCTCCGGCAACGTCTCGATGGCCGCGCTG
Organism: Micromonospora sp. NBC_00858; assembly: GCF_045207365.1. NCBI lineage: Bacteria > Bacillati > Actinomycetota > Actinomycetes > Micromonosporales > Micromonosporaceae > Micromonospora > Micromonospora sp. NBC_00858. The sequence continues at coordinate 5,662,586 of NZ_CP108828.1, forward strand.
ACGGCGGTCGGCGCGGACAACCTCGCGGGCAAGGTCGTGCTCGACATCGCCAACCCGCTCGATTTCTCCAATGGATTCCCGCCGACCCTGTTCGTCAAGGACACCGACTCCCTCGGTGAGCAGATCCAGGCGGCGTTCCCGCAGGCCAAGGTCGTCAAAGCGCTCAACACACTGACCGCGGCCCTGATGGTCAACCCGAAGCTGCTCGCCGACGGCGACCACTCGGTGTTCGTCTGCGGCAACGACGCCGAGGCGAAGAGGACTGTCACCGATCTGCTGGAAAGCTTTGGCCACACCGACGTCATCGACCTCGGCGACATCACCACCGCACGAGGCACGGAGATGGTTCTGCCGATCTGGCTGCGGCTGATGGGCACGCTGAACACCCCGATGTTCAACTTCAAGATCGTCCGCTGATTCGCTGCGGAGGTCGCCGGCAGCGCCGCCGGGCCCGCTCAGCGTCGCATCTCCGCTGGATGGACAAAAGGTCTGCCACGGCTGGCAGGCCCATCTGTCGATAGCCGGCAACACCGGCGGCAGCGGCGGGATGGGCAAAGGCCCTCGCAATCGGGCTCGCCAGGCTGGGCGCCCGGGTCGCCGTCACCAGCCGGGCACTCAACCGCGCCGAGGCGGTCGCGGCCCGACATCCGGTGTTCTCCAGCCCTGCCAACCGGCACAAGGCCATCGGGTTCACCCACGAGCAAATGGCACTACGCCTTCACCAACACCTTCACCGAGGAACAGTGACGCGCCCTCTTCGACCGCTACCACATCCCGGCAGCCGGCTCCATCCTCTGGGGCAGCGTCCTGGCGAACCTGCAGCCCGGCCACCAGGATGCCTGGGTCGACTACCACAACAACCGCGCACCGCTGCTGTTCATCTCCGGCGAGAAGGACCACCTCATGCCGCCGGCCATCCAGCGCTCCAACGCCAAGCACTACAAGTCCAACACCATCACCGAGGTCACCGAGTTCCCCGGTCGGGCACACCTGCTGCCCGCCTAGGACGGCTGGGAGGAGATCGCCGACTACGCCCTGAACTGGACCGTCGAGCACGCCGGCCAGAGCAGCCCGTCAACCGCCGGCTGAAGCCGGCGCACCGATGCTGGTCTCCGGTGTGCGGCTGCTGCACCCGGAGGACGCCGTGCTGCGGGCCACTGCGGCGATGGTCGCCGGCTCCCCGGAAGAGTACGGCGCGGGCGGCGGCTGGACGTGGATCTCAGCGGCCTGAAGACGCTCGTCGTGACCGGCGACGCGTTCAACGACTGAGCCGGGGCGGCCCGGTGGCGGCGCACACCGCCACCGGGGTTCGGTCACGCACGGCGGCGCGCGACCAGGACGGCGTCGTGGATGGTGACGTCGCGGCCCTCGGGGTCCAAGGTGGCGCGCGGCCGGGCCTCGGCGGCCAGCAGCTCCCACGCTCCGACCGACCCGCCGTCGACCTTTCCCACGAGAGGATCAAACGCCGGCCCGTCCTCGGCGGGCTGATCAACGAGTACGAACGAGCCGCGTAGAAGGCCAGCCCAGACCAAGTAACAGGGTTTTTGGAACCCGACACCCAACGGCGGTCCGGTCCACCTCGATGCGGACCTATCAATGACATGTTTCGGCCCAGCCCTTTCTTCGGGCAGGACGCGGCCACTTCCCCGGATGGGAAGTCAGGGGCCTTGCGTCCGGCGGGTCCGGCGGGCAGCGGAGTGAGCCCGCTGGCCTGGCCACCGCGCGAGTGGCCAGGCCAGCGATTCGAACCGGCCGCTACTTCGCGGTGCCGTACCGGTAGGCGCGGATCACGGTCTGCTCCACCGTGTTCCCCTCGCTGTCGGCGGCCTTTGCCCGCAGCGACACGAACCCGCTGCCGCCGGGCTGGGGGACGAGGACGGCGCCGTCCGTCACCGGTACCGGCCGCCACGTGACGCCGTCGTCGAACGACGCCTCCACGCTACGGCTGACCAGCTTGCCGGTCTGCGAGCCCGGTTGGGCCGTGATGGACATCGGCACGGTCAGCGGGCCACGCGCGGGCGCCCTGTTGTACTGGTCAAGCTTCGGGCTGAACCGGACGGTCCACAGTGGCAGCGCGGTCGGTGCCTCCGCGGCGACCCGGCCGGAGCGGAATGTCCAGGCGATGTCGGTGCTCGTCGACAGGGCGGCGGCCGGGGGCAGCTCGGCGTGCATCGCCAACCGGTAGGACGCCTCCGCGGCGGGAACCTCGAACCGGGACCACCGGAACTCGCCGGTGGTGCCGATCTTCGTTCCGTCGCGGAACAGGGTCGCGCTGAAATCCTCCGTGTCACCGGCCCCGGGCCGGCCGGCACCGTCGCTGAACATCGGCACGTCGATCCCGATGGTGTTTTCGGCCCGGAAGACCCCCTCCCAGCCGTTAAGCGAAACGGCTGGCAGAGACGGCGCGAAGACACCCCGGTTCCACTCCTCGGAGTACGTCCGGCCGGCGTCGTACACGATGTTGGGTGTCGAAGCGGTGCTTGTCAGGACAACCTCCCCCGACAATTCCAAGAACTGATGAGTCGAGCCCACCCCGGGATCGGCGTTGTAGTACTCGACCCGTCTGAACGGCAGGTGGTAACTCATGAAGGGGCCGAAGAAGCCGGACCCGGTGCTGGCCAGGCCGGTGCCGACACGCCTCAGACCGATCGTGCCGGGCTGGCTGGCGGCGAAGTCGATGTGTACCTGCGCCAACTCCCGCTCGGCCACGCTGCGCTGGTAGCCCGTGATCATACGGCCGGGTATCGGGAACAACAGCGAGTAGAAGTACGGGCTGTCGTCCGTGCTGCCGTCCGCCTTGGCCTGGGCCCACTGACCCCCGACGGCGGAGGTGAAGTTGTCGTCCCCGGAGTCGGGCCCTAGCTGGGCGGTGTAGATGTTCGCGAACGTTTCCGCCTCGATGTATTTGCCGGTGCTCGAGTGTGGCGCCGTGGACATCGCCGAGACATAGGCCAGGATCTGCTGGGCCGAGGATCGCGGCACGGTCACCGAGATCGGCTGCCCCAACTGGGCGTCGAGGTCAACCGTCAGCGGCCGGTCGACGTACAGCTCGGGTTGAGCGAGCAGGACCGCGGCGGAGGTATCGACCAGTTCGCTCGTGAGGGTGTAGTGGCCCTTCGGCACCCGAACCGTCACGTTGCCGCCCTGGCCCTGGTCGGACGCCGGGTAGCCTACGGAGTCGCTGCCGCGCAGGGCAATTGTGGTGTTGGCGTACCGCGGCGTGGATCCGGCGCGGTACCGGTGCGTCAGGAGCACGTCGTAGCTCTCGACCTCCTTGTGCACCGCGACCGGCGTGCGTACCACCAGATCCGGTGCGGTCGCGGTCAGCCAACCCCCGACGTAGCCGTCCGGTCCCGGCACACGGGTGTCGACGGTGACCGTCACCTTCGCCTCGCCACCGGCCGGCACCTCCACGGACGGCCGGTCGACGGTGAACATCCCCGCCGGAGTCGGTGTGTCGTCCGGGCTGAAGGTGTCCATGGTCAGGGCCAGGGTCACCCCGGCTGGTCCGTCGTTGCGGTAGGTAACCTCCCGGGTCAGCACCGGATCGTCGGCGTGCGGCCACCGCTGCTCACCGAGACTGACCCCGCCGGTAACGCTGATCACGTCCTGCCGGACCGCGCGGGCCACGTCGACGCGCCCGGCTCCCTGGGCGTACGCCCCGAACGCCTGGTTCGGCTGCGCCGACGACATCAGCGCCGCCTTCAATCGTTTGGGATCCCAGTCGGCATGCCGCTGGGCCAGGATGGCCGCCGCACCCGCCACGTGCGGCGCCGCCATCGACGTACCCGACAGCGTGGTGTACGCGTCCCCCCGCGCGCCGGGAACATCGATGGCATCCTTACCCCGCGCCGCCATGATGTTCACGCCGGGCGCCGTGATCTCCGGCTTCAACCCGCCATCGGGCGCCCGCGGGCCGCGCCGGGAGAAGTCCGCCAACGCATCCTTGTCGTCCACCGCCCCCACGGTCAGCGCGGCGGGAGCCGTACCGGGGGACGAGATCACACCTTCCGTGACGCCGTCGGCGTTGCCGGCGGCGATCACGAACAGTGTCCCGTACTGGTCCGTCAGATCCTGCACGGCCTGCTCGACCGGATCCACCACCTCCGGGTCGTCCTCCCCGCCGAGGCTGAGGTTGACCACCTCGGCGTGCTGATCAGCCGCCGCCCACGTCATCCCGGCGATGATCCACGACTCGGCACAGCCCGGGATCGCGCAGACCTTGCCGTCCAGCAGCTTCGCACCCGGTGCCACCCCCTTGTACTTCCCGCCGGAGCCCGCTCCGGTGCCGGCGATCGTCGCCGCCACATGGGTACCGTGCCCCGACATATCCGCGTCGGGCTCGTAGTCCTCGGTGAAGTTGGCCCGGCCGATGACCTGACCGGCCAGGTCCGGGTGGGTGTCGTCGACACCGCTGTCCAGCACCGCGACCGTGGCGCCGGCACCGGTGTAACCCGCACCCCACGCCGCCGGCGCCCCGATCTGCGGCACGCTCACGTCCAGCGACGGCTTGCGCATGCCGTCCAGCCACACCTTCGCCACGCCCGAACGCAACGAACGCCCGGTCGCGCCGCCGCCGGCCAGTGCCCGCCAGGACTCGACCGCCCGGTCGCGCGGCTGGCGCACCGCCACCCCGTTGACCGCTGGCAGGTCCCGTACCTTGGCCAGCCCGTCGACAGCCGCGACACTGGCGCGGGTCGCGGCCACCGTGGTACCCGGACCACCCGTCACGATCAACGGCAACTGGTCCCGGCGGTCGTATCCGGACTCCACCAACTCGGTCACGTCGAACAGCCGCGGATCCAACCGCCCGGCGGCCAGCAGCGCCCCCGCATCACTGGGCACGACCTGTACGCGGCCAGCGGCCGTGGTGGTGGTGAAGGTGATGCCTTTGCGGCCCGGTCCGGCCTGCGCCGACACCTGGCCGCCGTCGGCGGACACCGTCACCCGGTCCCCCGTCACCAGGGTCAGCGTGTGTCCACCGCTGCGGTCAGCCACCGGGGGTGCGGGGTCCGACGGTGGGGCGGCTCCCGCCGCCGCGACGCCAGCGACGGCGGTGCCCGCCCCCAGCGCCGCGGCGGCGAGGCCCGCGCTCAATCGTCGTGATAGGTTCATTGTTGACCCTTTCTGTCTTCTGTGCAGACAGAGCTGCCCACGGCCCGGCCAGCCGCAGGCAGCTCGAACAAATCTGGGTGGATCAAAAGAATTTGGGCGGATCAGAGTTCCCGCTGACTCGATGTGGCGAAATCAGCGATGACCCTGGCTCGATGCAGGCCGCAGCTAGTCGACAACGACCACGTCGGTTGGCCGCTTGACCTGCACCGGCGTGCCGTAGTCGGACAGCTGCACCGTCGCCACGCTGGTGTCGGTGTGGGTCTGACCGCCCTTCGACACCTGCCTCGTCCGCTCGTAGGCCACCTTCGCGATCCGCTTGTCGGCGCCGAGTACCACGTCACCGGCGAGAGTGTCGCCCTTGATCGCGGCGGTGCTGGCCTTCAGCGAGACCTTGAAGTGGTAGGTGTCGGCACCGGTTCGCGTGATGACGGCTCCCGTCTGCCGGAGCGCCTCGAACAACTGGTCCGGGTCCGCCGAAGCGCTCACCGCACCGTCTAGCGAACTGTCGTAGGCGAGCCGGTCGTGCTTGCCCGGATACTGCTTCCACTTGTCCTTCGAGCCCGAGGAGCTGACGAACCGGACGCCGTCGATCAGGCGCTCGTAGTAGACGACCCCGGCGCCGGGAGACGACGAGTTCAGGTAGCCGGTGCCGGTCGCAGGATCAAAGGCGCCCTCAGTGGTCCCCCAGCCGGTCGGGTTCTCCTTGCCGCCCTGCGTCACCCGGACCTTGTAACTGATGTTCTCGCTGGCCTTGATCGCCGCGACCAGGTCCAGCTCCGGCGCTGCCGCGACGGCATTCGGACGACTCGATGCGGGCGACTCTCCGCCGCCGGTGGCCACGACCCCGACCCCGCCCACCACCAGCACCGCGAACGAGGCGGCCGTCACGACCAGCGCCTTGCGGCGGCGCGCCCGCCGTCCCCGGGTCATCATCAGCTGCGTCGGCGGCGCCGAGGCGAGTTCGTCGTCGACCACATTGTGCAGCCAGCTGGCCAGCTGCGAGTCAAAGGCATTCATCGGTTTCCCCTGTTCCCCGCGAAGTTTGGCTCGCGCACCAACTGCCGCAGCTTGTCCAGCGCGCGAGCGTACTGACTTTTCACCGTGCCGACCGAGCAGCCGAGCGCCTCCGCGGCCTGCCGCTCCGACAGGTCCTCGTAGAGCCGCAGCACGACCACGGCCCGCTGCCGGGGTGGCAACGACAGCAGGGCGCGCTTGAGCTCGGCGTCGGAGTCCGCAGCGGCGGGAGCCGCACGTTCCGGCACGTCCGCGACGAGGCTCTCCCGCCGGCGCCGCCGCCACATCGAGGTGTGGTTGTTGGCCAGCACCTTCCGCAGGTACGCGTGCAGGTCGTCGTGCTGCGACAGCTTGCGCCACCGCTCGTACATCTTGACCAGACTGTCCTGCAGCAGCTCCTCGGCCTGCCAACGGTCGCCCGTCAGCAGCATCGCCAGCCGGAGATGGCGCTGCCAGGCCGACTCCACGAATACCGCAAAGGCTGTGTCGGCCGCCGACAGCGGCCTCGCTCGGTCCGTCACGCATCTACCACGGAGCCGCACCGAAAAAGGTTGCCTCCGGAGGGGAAATCGTCCCGCCATTTGTGAGGAAGTAGAGCGTACCCGGACGGCTCGCCCCGAATAGCTGGCGCGATGGCCCCACACCGACCGGCTTCCCGTACCACTTGACCTGCGCGAACACTCCGGTCACGGTCACGTCGATCCCACCGTCTGCGCCCGGTTTCGTCGGCCGCGCATCGCGGTGGCCGAGCCAGTTCATCCACGCCACCGCGTTTGCTTCAGCGGCTTGCCAACCGCCAACCTCCGAGGCGGGGGCGCTCCTTCTGGTCGGGCTTGCATCATCCGCCTCTCCCACCAACACCGCTCGGCGACGGTAGCAGGATGCCCCAGCTGGCGAGTACGGCGAGCCAGTTCGTTCGAAGGAGCGGCCGACAGAGAGGAGCTCCGAGGAATGCATCCCGAACGGTCGCGAGCAGCTTATATCGACGCCATGCGATGGATATTTGATCATGAGCGACAAGCAATCCGCAACGGACCCCACGACGCTCCCACCAGTGCCGCAAAACGGACGCCCGAAAACACGAAACCGCAGGTCAGATGACCTGCGGCGGCGTCTAGTGTCACGGATTAGGAAACCGATGCTCTATCCCCTGAGCTACGAGGGCGCGAGGGCCTAGTCTAGCGACCTGCGCGTTGGCATGGGTTGACCGGGAGTGGCTTACGTTCACCCACGTCACCGCCCTGGTCAGGCCTGACCGACGACCACACGTGGAACTCCTATGGACTTCTGGTCGATCTTGGTGGGCGGGGTGGGGTAACCGGATCGACGGCGCCGTCCGGTGATCTCGTCTGCTGGCTGCCTCAAGCAGTTCGGGGGTGATGGCGGTGCGTAGGGCTTGTGGTCGCGGACGATCGCCCAGAGGACGTCGACGCGGCGGCGGGAGAGGCGATCATGGCGTCGGTGGGATGCACCGCGACGCGCTCCACAGGGCGACGGACCTCTCTCAATCGGGGAGGACGGGTGGGCACGACCCGCCGGCGTGCGGCAGATCATGCCCACCCGCTGTTCCTAGTTGAGCCAGGTGTTGCGGCGCACGAACGGAGTCGCCGCCCACATACGGCCGAAGCCCCAGGTGTTTCCCGCGCCCAGCAGGGCCAGGACGATCAGGACGGCGGCGTAGATCAGGTGGTCGTCCATGAACGGGTTGCTGGCCGGCGGCAGGACCGCGGTCCACATCAGCACGGTCAACAGCGCGCCGGCGGCCGCGGCGATCCGCATGCCGATGCCGAGGATCAGCGCAGCGCCGATACCTAGCAGGGCGGCCATGAACAGCACGTCAGCAACGGCGCTGCCGGCGATCGAATGGTAGAAGCCGGTGAACGGGCCGGTGGCGGCCTTGCCGAGGAACCCGGCGGTGGGGCTGCCGCCGTTGAGCCACGCATTGCCGGAAACGGTGCTCTGGCCGAGGCCGAACAGTTTGTCCAGGAAGGCCCACAGGAACACCCAGCCCAGGGCGAGACGGATGCCGGCCAGCAGATACCGCGTCGCGGTGGCCGCTCGCCCGGTCACTGTGAACGCGGTGTCCGGCGCCACCGTAGACCCGGGGATGCCGCGCCGGGTGGTGCCGGGTTCACGCCCGGTGCCCAGTACTGGCCGCTCGGTAGTGGCCAGGGGGGTGATCGGGGTAGAGGTTTCGTGACCGCTGGCGACGTTGACCATCGCACTCACATTCCTTCGTGTTGCTCATGGCGCATGTTCCGCGACGCGTCGAGCGCGTTCGCGGATGGATCAGATGGCGCCGCCGGCTCGGGGCGTAGGCCCTGTCCCTCGTATGGGACGACAACGAGATCGGTGCGCCGATCGGGCCTGGCCCCGAAGCCGTTCGCGGGCGCGTCGGCTGCGTTCGGGGTCGGCTCGGAACCGTCATCCACGGCTCGTGGGAGATTTCCAAGGCTGCGATGGGCTCATGGCCACCGTTGGGTCCCGGGCGGCACTCTTACCGTACGCGCATCTCGTGCTATCGGCAGGCGCAGCGGCGGCGGGCCTCGGGCGACCGCCGCTGCAAAGCGGTGTGAGCAACTCGCCGCCATCTACGCCCCGCCGCCGCGTCAGCTGCTCGGCACCGAACCGGTCACCGCCACCGACCTGCTGATCGTTGCGGTTGTCTCTACCCTGGGTTATGCCGCGATCCGCCTCGACCGCCGCATCCGCCCGAGCCCGGCCCGCACCAGGCAAGGCCGGTAGGCCCGCTCCGGCATGCCCGGAGTCGACCTGGACGTTGGAGGCGCTCGAAGACGCCGCGGTGCTGCTCACCGTCACCAAGCGCTCATGACCGGCCTCCGGTGAACATCCAGCAAGCATCCACCGGGGAGCAGGCCATGCGCCCTCGTTTCAGTCGCCCGGAGACCGCGCCTCGGAACGGTCCTGGCCCAGGGGAAGAACTGGCCCGGCGGTGCCGTAGCAAGAGATAGATAGATTTGCATGTTTATCTAGCTTCCGGTATGAAGGCTACAAGCGCACGTCTGGGTGCTGGTTCCTGGGGAGGAGCGACGATGAAACATGCCCTGCGACGCCTTCGAACGGTGGCCGTCTCGCTCGGCGCCTGCACACTGGGGCTGAGCTTGCTGTCGGTACCCGCCGCCGAGGCGTACTCGGTTCAACCTCTCGCACCGCAGTCCGAGCGGGCACCCGAATCGGATCAGTTCTCGGCCGAGGGCGTCACCACGGTCGGTGAGCTTCGTACCATCAACGGCTCGCTGTCTTTCGCTGAGGACGGCGGGACGCAGATCATCCGGCACCCCGGCGCGTCGTACGTGAAGGTGCACTTCAGCTCGCTGCGACTGGCTGACGGCGAGTACGTGACCGTGTCGAGCCCCGACGGCCGGGAGAGCTACCGGTACGACCGCTACCTGAACCGGAAGACCGGCGCGGACTACACCACCGACGGACAACCGGGCTTCTGGGCGATGTCGGTGGACGGCGACACCGCGGTGGTGACGGTGCACAGCAGCCGCACCTCCCGCAGCAGCGCCGCGACCATCGACCGGTTCTGGCGCGGCTACGACCCGACGGAGATCACGCAGCACAACTTCTCCACGCAGTCCGTCTGCAGCACCGACGCCCGCCGCGACGTGGTCTGCTACCAGACCAGCCACCCCAACGAGTACGCCAAGGGCAGGGCGGTGGCGCGGCTGCTGATCAGCGGCGGTGGAATGTGCACCACCTGGCGGGTGGGCAACACCAACCGCATGCTGACGAACAAGCACTGCTTCTCGACGCAGTCCGCAGTCAGCGGCAGCGAGATGCAGTTCAACTACCAGTGCGCCACCTGTGGCGGCTCGAACCCCGGCGCCGGCACCAAGGTCAGTGGCGCCACCCTCTACAAGGTGAGCAGCGGCGGCTCCAACCAACTGGACTACACCCTGTACTCGGTGAACAACTTCGCCAACATCCAGACCTTCGGCACCCTGTACCTGGCGACGACCGCCACCACGACCGGCACGCGGATGTACGTCCCGGGGCACGGTGACGGCAGCCCGAAGCGACTGTCGATCTTCGAGGACACCCAGAACGGCGCGAACTGCACCGTCAAGAACGCGAACTACAACACCTGGAACATCAGCTACAGCTGTGACACCTCCGGCGGCAACTCGGGCTCGCCGGTGCTGAACGCCAGCCACCGGGTGATCGCCCTGCACCACCTCGGCGGTTGCCCGTCGAACCAGGGCGCGAAGGCACACCTCATCTACAACGAGATCGCCAGCCTGATCGACAACGGCTAACGGCAACTGACGACCACGGGCCGTCGGGGCGCGCTGCGCTCCGACGGCCCACCGGCATCCAGCACCTGCCGGGGTCACGACCCCAGCGGTCGGGCCGCCCAGTCGGCGGCGAGTTCATCTGGGTCACCGGTCCGGAACAGCGGCGGCTCGTGCAGCAGGAAGTCGCGGTGGCTGATGTTCCAGGCGTACGCCCCGGCCATGGCGAAGGCCAGCACGTCCCCCACGCCGATCGGCCCCGCGGTGGCCGAGCGGGACAGCACGTCCTTCGGGGTGCAGAGTTGCCCGACCACGGTGACCGGCCCTCCGTCGGTCCGTGGAACGTCGACGTCCCGTCGCCGGTGCACGCGGAACGGCTGCGGGTGCCCCTTTGCCACGGGTGTGCGCAGGTGGTGGGTGCCGCCGGCCACCACCACGAACCACTCGCCGTAGGAGCGTTTCACGTCGATCACCTCGGTGAGGTACGCCCCGCAGTAGGCGGTGACCGACCGGCCCGGCTCGATGCGCAGCCGCAGGTGCGGGTACGCGTCGACCACCTCCGCCAGTGCCTGGCCGTAGCTCACCCAGTCGAACCGTGCCGTCGGGTCGGCGTAGTCGACGGCCATGCCGCCGCCGACGTCAACCTCGGCGGCATCGATCTCGGTGACGGACCAGCGGACCACGGCGGCGGCGACCTCGCCGGCGAGCGGGGCGTCCAGCCCGCTGGCCAGGTGGGCGTGGATTCCGCGTACCTCGATGCCGGCAGGTGGGCGGCGGGCACACTCCACCGCGTCGGCCGGGTCCATGCCGAACGGGCTGGGTCCGCCGCCCATGACCAGGCTCGCCCCGGGCGCGTCCACCGGCAGGTTCACCCGCAGCAGCACCTGGGCCGACCTGCCGGAGGCGGCGGCCAGTGCGCCGAGACGCCGTAGCTCGGTCGGCGACTCGACGTGGATGCGGTGCACCCCGGCGGCGAGGGCGGCGGCGAGGTCCTCGTCGGTCTTGCCGGGCCCGGCGTACGCGGCCGGCTCCTGCCCCGGCAGCACCTCGGACAGCCTCCGCAGCTCGCCGCGGCTGGCGGCCTCGAACCCGTCGACAACCGGAGCCAGGGTACGCAGCACGCCCGGATCCGGGTTCGCCTTGACCGCGTAGAGCAGCTCCACCCGCCGTGGCAGCGCGGCACGGATGGACCGGGCGTGCGCGGCCAGCCCGTCGAGGTCGTGGACGTAGACCGGTCGGGTCACCGTGGCCCGCCCATCGGGTTCGGCACCGGCACGAACGGCGCGGCCCGGTCGGCGTCGCGTCGCCACCGGACCAGCAGGTTCGCCTTGGCCACCAGCGGCTCCCCGTTCAGCAGCCCGCGCAGCTCGGGCGGCTCGCCGAGGTCGGCGGCCACCGCCGCAACGACCGCACGGAGCTCCTGCCACAGCGACCGTTCGATCCCCGGCTGCGCGTCGGCGAGCGCACCGCAGACGCCGGCCAGGTGGTTGACGAACAGGCAGTAGACGGTTCGGCGGCGAGCGGCTCGCGGACCGTAGCCGGCCTGCGGTGGGACGCCGTCCGGCCAGGTGGCCCACCGCTCGGTGTCCAGCTTCACCCCCTCCAGGTCGCGCAGCAGCATCCGTACCGGATGGCGCTCCCGGTCGAGCACCACGACCACGTTCTGCAGGTGTGCCTCGTGCACGACGCCGTGGCTGAGCCAGCAGCGCAGCACCGCCGGCACCAGCAGCCCGATGTACGCCCGCCACCAGGCCACCGGATCCGGTACCGCCAGCGGCGCGGCGGCCAACGCCGCCGCGAGGATCGGAGTGTCCCCGGGTCGCAGGTGCGGACGCAGGCCGGTGCGCAGGATCGTCCCGTACGCCTCGTCCGCTCCTGGGACGTCGACCGTGCGGTACGCGGGCTCGGCCAGCAGCCCGACCCCGGCCGGCATCGGCACCCGGGCCAGCAGGTCGGTCAGGGTGACCGCGCCGGTGAGCTCGTACCGCGCGTTCTTGCGCAGGCAGTTGGTGATCCGGACGTGCAGGCTGGTCTTGACGAACAGGTCGGCCTCGGGGGCGTAGAGGGTGCGGACGCTCGCCGTCGGCCGTACCGGAACACCGGATGCACCCAGGTGACGCAGCCGGGGATGCGCTGGCGGGATCAGCGACAGTTGCCAGGGGTGTACCGGCAGCACCCGGTGCCCGGCCGGGGGCCGCGGCGGGTCGAGGGCGGTGATGAGCGGGTCGAACGGCCCGGCGCCGGCGACGAGGTCGTCCGGCACGGCGAGCCAGTGCAGTCGGAACGCGGTACGCAGCTCCGGCGCGTACCCCCGCCAGGTGTCCGGATCACCGCTGCGCCACTTCGGCGCCGGATGGTGCGGGTGGCCGAAGACCAGCGACTGTTCGGAGTCGACGTACGCGTCGATGGCCGGCTCGCCGGTGGGAGTGGGGTCCTGTGCCGGGCGCTCGGCCAGCAGCCGGGCCACCGTGTCGCGGCTGGCCCGGACCTGCCCGACGAACTCGTCGTTCACCAGGCCGGTACGGGCGGCGAGTTCCGCCGCGACCAGCGTGGCCAGCCCGTCCGCGTCCAGGTCCTCCCACCGGCCGTCGTCGGCCATCCGCTGCACCGGGCCTGCGTAGCGGTGCGCGCCGAGCGGGGAGGTTCGCGCGACGGCGCAGCGCAGCGTCACGTCGAGGTGCCGCAACGGCAGACGCGCGGCACCGCCGGCCACGGTGGTGTCCCCGTCGGGCAGGGCGATCTCCCGCAGCAGACAGCCGAACACGGCGTGGGCGGTGGCCAGGTCGGCGCGCTGGCTGGTGTCGAGGCCCGGCCGGGAGCGCAACTGTGCGCTCGTCATCGTGTCTCCTGTAGGTAGTTCGGGCCGGTGCGCCGGTAGTACTTGTTGATGTCGGCGCAGCCCAGCCGCTGCTTGGGCAGCAGGGTGCCGGCAGTGAGCATCGCCTTGATGGGTAGTCGGGCCGCCTGGAGAACCCCCTCGGTGAAGGATCGCACCGCCGGCCCGTCGCCCCAACGGTCGCGGGCCGCGGCCAGCCGGGGTGCCAGCGCGGCGGCCGGTGACGGCACGGGCAGGCCTCGGGCGGCCAGGGCGATCAGGGGCGCCGCCGCGGCCAGGTGCAGGGTGATGGTGATGAACACGTCGGCGAGCTCCTGCGGATCGCGCGCCCACATCCGGTCGTCCCGCAGCGGGAGCCCGCCGGGACCGTGATGCCGGAGGTCCAGTCGGGCGCCGTCGTTGTCCTTGTAGAGCAGGCCGATCGACCCGTCGGGATGCACCAGCAGCTGGATGTTCTGCGGGTGCGCCTCAAGGGCCACCCCGTGGCGTAGCCAGAGACAGACATGCCAGTCGAGCAGGAGGTCCAGGTAGGACCCGAGCACCCTCTCGGGCTGTCCGGCGCTGATCCGTTCGAGGACGGTGCCCGCGACCGGGTCGGGTGCGGCGAGGGCTGCGACCGGCACCACGTGCACGCCGGTCAGGTCGCGCGGAAAGCGGCGCAGCAGGAAACTGCGGCGCTCGTCGCCGTCGACGTGTGCGTAGGTGCTCTCGTCGGCGTGCCGGATCCGGCCGGTAAAGGCTGGTTCCGCGCTGGCGATCCGGTCGAGCAGCCCGGCGACCGCCGCGCCGTCGGCGAGCGAGCCCGGGTCCAGTGTCCGCCGGTTGCGGGCGCCGAGGCTCGCTGTCGGCAGCGGCAACTTCAGGTGAACGTACGGGTCGTGGTCGAGCGCCACCGTCCGCATGGAGAGGGTAGGCCGCGCGGAGAACGTCGGCAGGTCCGCCACCGGTAGCGCGTCGCGTGCCGCGATGAGCGGATGCACCGGCATCAGCAGCTGATCCGGGCGCTGTGCCCGCGGCCACCACGGCGGGAGATCGCCGGTGAGCCGCACCTGTTCGGCGGAGGCGGCGTACCAGCTCAGCCGGAAACGCGGCGCGTGTTCGGGCGCGTAGCGGAGCAGTTCGTCGTCGCTGAGCCCCGGACGGGAGCGGTCGGTGGGGTAGACCGGATGACCGTGGTGCGCGGCGAGTACGTCGTCCAGGAGCGCCGCCGGCATACCCGTGGGGATGATCGCGCGCTCGACGGCCACCTCGGCGAGCACCCGTGGCCGGGCAGCGGTGGCGAGCCGTCGCGCCCGCAGGTCGGCTCGGCACTCGGCTCCGAAGTCCCGCCAGCCTGCCTCGGCCTCCGGGTCGTCGTGCGGAGCGAGCAACGTCAGCAGCCCCTCCACGGTGTCCGTCCGGCGGGTGTCTCCGTCCACGACGACGTGCACCATCGGTGCGGCGCTGCGCAGGGCCTGCTGGAAGCCGCCAGCGCGGACCGGTATCCGCAGCAGCCCGGCACCGTGCGGCACCTCCCACCTGTCGGGGCCGCCCGGCCGGCCTCGGCTGAGCAGACCGAGGTGGTCCTCGCGCAGCAGGGCGTCGAGCACCCGGACAAACACCTCCCGCTCGCAGTCGTCGCTCACTCGACGATCGTCCACTGCAACCCTTGGTGGAAGGCGGCCAGCGACTCCCGCACGGTGTCCTGGTCGGGGCCGATCGCGTGCAGCGCGGCGAGGTAGTCGCGGTTCGTGCCGGTACGGTCCGCGATCCGGCCCAGCTCGCGCAGGGGTCGGCAGCCCAACCGGA
This sequence comes from Micromonospora sp. NBC_00858, assembly GCF_045207365.1. NCBI lineage: Bacteria > Bacillati > Actinomycetota > Actinomycetes > Micromonosporales > Micromonosporaceae > Micromonospora > Micromonospora sp. NBC_00858. The sequence goes on from NZ_CP108828.1 coordinate 5,677,598, forward strand.
CCTCGCCGTGGACCGTGTCCAGTGGGCCGGGTGCGGCGGTGAGCCGGCCGGACCGGTCCGCGCAGACGTACTCGACCCGGGCGTACCGGTCGACGGTGGCGGGCAGGTCGAGGGCGGCCAGCGGCTCGCCGAGGTGCAGCCGGATGACGTACTCGAACAGCGGCACGCCGAGCAGCTCGGCGAGGATCAGGTCCATCCGGTCGCCGATGAGGCGGTAGTTCACCTCGATCAGCCGGACCCGGCCGTCCTGGACGACGTACTCGGTGTGGCAGGCGCCGAAGCCGACACCGAGCGCGTCGAGGCACGCCCGAAGCTGGGTGCTGATCTGCTCCGCCGGGGGCGACCAGTCGAGGCTCTCCTCGGTGAAGGTCGGTGGCGGGCCGAGGTGGGTGCGCCACCCGCCGAGGACAGCCAGCGCCGTACCGTCGCCGAGAGTGTCATGTGTCCGCAGCTCCCCGGCGAGGTACTCCTCGACCACCAGTGCCACATCCGGCCGCCGGCTGCGGATCTCGGCAACCCGGGCGTCCAGCTCTCGGTGATCGGCCACCAGGTAGGCGTCCTCGCTGGCCACCCCCTCGCGGGGTTTGACCACCGCCGGGAACATCTCGCCCGGCGCGGCGGGTGGGACACCAGGGTCGACGGCGACGGCGCGGACCAGGTCGAGCCCGGCAACCTCGATCGCCCGGCGGGTGGCGGCCTTGTCCTTGCAGAGCCGGGCGGCGTCGGGATCCTTGCCGGGCAGGCCGAGCTTGCGGGCGGCGATCGCGGTGACCTCCTGAAGGTGGTCGCTGTTGGACAGTAGCGCCGCCGGTCGGTCCCCTGCTGTCGCCGCGACCACCGCTGCCGCGTCCCGGATCGCACACCGCGCCACCGGCACCTCGGCCGGCCACTGCTCGGGCCGGTCGGTCAGCACGGTGACCGGCAGTTCGAGTGCGGCCGCCGCTGGGAGGAACCCTTCCAGGACGGCGTCGGTGGGGTTGAGCGCGGTGATGTACAGCCGCATACGGCCTCCGTCGAGGGCGACGATCGTCGTGATTAGGGTAGCCTACCCTTATTGTCGAGATGTAAGCGGCTTGTCCTGACTACCTGCCAGCGGCCGGATCGGCTGGCCCGGGGCGCACGGACTCCGATCGCTGCGCCCGGTGCAGCAGCCCGGCGGCGACCAGGCCACCGACGAGCACGGCGGCAGCGCCCACCGTCTGCCCGGTCTCCAGCGCCGAGGCGAAGGCGACGGTGACGGCCTCCCGCTCCGGCCCCTCGCCGGCAGCGGCGAGCGCTGCGGGAAACGACCCGGCGCCGGCCAGGGCGGCGGGCAGCAGGGCGGCGAACCGGGCGTTCAGCACGGCGCCCAGCACCGCGATGCCGAGGCTGCTGCCGACCTCGGTCATGGTGCCGTCGACGCCGGCACCGGCACCGGCCTTCTCCGCCGGGATCGCGCTCATCACCGCCTCGACGATCGCCGGGTTGGCCAGCGCGCAGCCGACGCCCATGACGAGCAGCCCACCCAGCAGCAGCCCGTAGCCGTCGGAGGGGACGAGGGTGATCACCGCGAGGCCACCCGCGAGCAGCGTCATGCCGATGGCGATGGCGGCCGCCAGGCCGAGCCGACGGATCAGGGCGGCGGCGACGCCGCTGACGTTGAGCAGCACGATGGACAGGGCGAAGGGTGCCATCCGCAGGCCCGCCTCCCAGGCGGGGTAGCCGCGGACGAACTGCAGGTGCTGGGTGAGCAGGAACAGCGCGCCGGTGGCCCCGAACGTGATCAGGACGACCCCGGAGACCGCGCCGACGAAGCGCCGGTCCCGAAAGAAGTGCATGTCCAGCATGGGATCGGAGATCCGCCGCTCCCAGCGGACGAAGAGCCCGAGCAGGAGCACGCCGACGGCTGCCGTGCCGAGCACCTCGGGCGACGCCCACCCCCGGTCCGGCCCGGAGATGATGGACCAGACGACCCCGGTCAGTCCGGCGGTGGAGAGCGCCGCGCCGACCACGTCGAGGCGACCACCCGCCGGGCCGCGGGACTCGGGTATCAGCGCACGGCCGGCGACGAGGCAGACCAGCACGATGGGGACGTTCATCAGGAAGATCGCGCCCCACGGCAGGTGGGCGAGGATGGTGCCACCGATCGGTGGCCCGACGGCGAAGCCCAACGCGCTGGTGGCGGCCCAGATGCCGATCGCCCGGGACCGCTCGGCGCCGTCGAAGACCTGCATGGCGATCGCGAGGGTGGAGGTGGCCAGCAGCGCACCGCCGACGCCCATTCCGGCCCGGGCGGCGATCAGCTGCCCGCTGGTGGTGGCGAGCCCGGCGGCGAGCGAGCCGAGTCCGAACAGGACGAGCCCAGCGAGCAACATCCGGCGGCGCCCGTACCGGTCCGCGGCGCTGCCGGCGGTGAGCAGCAGACCCGACAGCACCAGCGCGTACGCGTTGATCATCCATTGCACATCGGCGGTGCTGGCGCCCAGCTCGGTCGTGAGCACCGGCACCGCCACGGTCAGCACCGTGTTGTCCAGCACCACGACGAGTTGGGCGACGCAGAGCACGGCCAGGATGAGCCACCGGTGGGGCAACCGGGTCGATGCCGTGAGCGCGGCGGTCGGTTGAACCGCCGCGTGGGTGTTCGTCGACGTGTCGACGACCGCTCCGCGTCGGCCAGCGGGGGTCACGCCACGGCCTTCGCGGCTTTCCAGTAGCCGAGGGAGATCAGCTGGCTCTTGTCGACGCCCAGGGTACGGCGGATGTGCCGGATGATGCCGCGGGTGCTGGCCGCCTCGCAGGCCACCCAGTAGTGGGCGGTGTCGCTGGCCGGCAGGGTGGCGCAGACCGTGTCGACCAGGTGTTGACCCGCGTCGCGCCGGGGCACCCAGGTGACGTCGTGGTGCGCCCGAGCCCGTGGCGCGAGTGCCTTCTCACCCTCGTGGGCGTACTCCAGCCAGACCGTCGCCGGGATGTCGGCGCCGGCGTCGAGCAGGCTGTTCACCGCTGGCAGGGACGCCGCGTCGCCGACGAGGTAGAGGTGCTCGGGCGCGGGGTCGGGCAGTTGGTAGGCGCTGCCCTGGACGGTGGCTCCGATGGTGTCGCCGACCTGCGCCGTGGTGGCCCAGCGGGCGGCGCAGCCGTCGTGGATGGCGAATTCGAGGCTGAATCGGCCGGTGGCCGGGTCCGGGTCCACCAACGTGTAGGCACGCTGGTGCGCCCGGCCGTCGTTGTCGAACCAGAGCCGGATCCACATGGTGGGGTGAACCCCGCACGCCTCCAGCAGGCCGCCCCCGTCCAGGAGCAGCCGCTGGTAGTGCCCTTCGACCGACTCGGTGCCCAGCACGGTCAACCGAAAGTCCCGGCCTCCCATGGCCTTGAGGACCAGGGCCTCCCAGTTCCGTTTCACGCACCCTCCAAGTAAGGTCAGCCTTCGTTAGGGCAGGGTAACCTAAGTTGAGCGCCCGACGGAACATGCAACCCTCTCGCCTCGGTGCCACGCACCGATGAGCCACTCACCACTCCGCAGCAAGGGACGGCGCCTCATGACATACCAGGAGAAGATCTCGGGCCTCGGCGAGTTGTCGTTGGTAACCGTGCAACCCGACCGGCACGCCGAACTGCTGCACAGCTGGGTGACCCGGCCCCGCAACTCTTTCTGGGGCATGGGGTCGCACACCCTGGAAGAGGTACGCGAGATCTACGCGTTAGTCGACAGCCTGCCGACGCACCACGCGTACCTGATCATGATCGACGCGGAACCGGTCGGCCTCTTCCAGACCTATCAGCCCGAGGCGGACCCGGTCGGCGAGCGCTACCCGGTGCAGCCCGGCGATGTCGGGATGCACCTGCTGCTCAGCCCTGACCGGCGCCTCGCCCAGGGCATCACCAGCGCCGTCGGCCCCGCCCTCGCCCGCTTCCTGTTCCGTGACCCCGCTGCCCAGCGGATCGTGGTCGAGCCGGACGTCCGCAACCACCTCGCACTACGCCGGCTGGAGAGCGAGGGCTTCACCTTCGGGTCCGAGATCGACATGCCGGACAAGCGTGCCCAACTCGCGTTCCTGACGCGCGCCCGGTTCGAGTCGAACCACCCGACGTCGGCCTGACCGTCGGCTGCTCAGCGGGCGGCCTGGAACGCGCGTCCGACCAGGGTCGCCTCGGTGCCGTCGCTGAACAGCCCGGACCGGTCCTTGTCGGTGGCGGGTAGGCCGAACCAGGCGTAGCGCTGCACGTAGGAGAGTTGGCCCAGCATGCTGGTGGCCGCGGTGAGGAAGGCTGCCTGTTGCTCCTGACTGGGAAACTGCTGGCGCCCGCCGTCGAAGCGGATCAGTGCGAACTCGGTCAGCCAGATCGGCTTCTTGTACCGCTGGTACACGGCCTGCAGGTACTGCTTGAGCTGGTTCACCGCGGTGGCTGTGGTGAACTCGGCACCGAACCAGTGCAGGGTGATGAAGTCGACCCGGTGACCGCGGGAGGTCGCGCCGATCATGAACCTGTCGAGCCAGCCCTGCGGGTCGGCCCCGCCCCAGGCGACCGCCGGGCTGCCCAGCCTGCTGCCGGTCGCCATCAACTGCGGCCACAGGTCCAGCGCCCGCTCGACGGTCATGTTCGCCTGCTCGGGCAGGTCCGGTTCGTTGAACGTGAGCAGGTACGGCCCGGCTGATCTGGCCCGGGCCAGATCGGCGGCGGTCACATTCTCGGCGCCACGGATCATCGGTACGAATGTCGCACCCTGCGGAGTGCTGATACCTGGGTGCTGGGTGCCCCAGGTGTAGTACCAGCCGGCCTTCGAGTTCGCCAACGCCTGGCTGACCCCGGCGAAGTTCCACACCCCGACGCCCTTCCTCGTCGAACTGACCGCCGGTGCGGCCGGTGCCCTCGACGACGGTCGCGCACTCGGTGACGGCGCGCCGCTCGGGGATGGGACGGCGGCAGGTGCCACGGCGGGCGGGACGGCCCACGAGGGTGCGGGCGGATCGTCCGGTCGGATCACCACCAACGCGGTGAGGGCGAGGATGACGGCTGCGGCGCCACCGACAAGCGCCGGAAGCAGGCCGCGGGGCCGGTTCACCGCCAGGTTGGCGATGCCCTGTCCGCTGCCGACGTCGGCGGGCACACCGCCGGGTGGGGTCGTCCCGGCGGTGTGCCCGGCCGTCGGGTCCGGGGGGTGGTACCCGACGGCCTGCGAGGCGGCCGGGGGAAGGGGGGCGCTCGGGAAGTGGGCGCTGAGGCTGGCCGGCAGCGGCAGCAGCGACAGACCGGCGAGCAGCCGGTCGATCGGCACCAGGCCGGTGCCCAGGCGCCCGCAGGACGCGCAGTCCCGGACGTGCCGGGCCAGTCGTTTGCGCCACAGTGGATTGGGGGTGCCGTCCCACCCGACGGCCGCGGCCCGCAGGTCTGGGCAGCCGGGGCGGGTCCGTAGCGCACGGACGACGGCCCGCGCACTCTGGATCTGTTCCTTCATCCGGTGGATCCGCACGGCGACGTGGCCTGGGGAAAGCGCGAGCGCGTCGGCGACCTCGATCCGCGCGAGCACGCCGGTCTCCTCCAGCCACCAGAGCGACAGCAGTTCCTGGTCGTCCGGGTCGAGCCAGCGGGTCGCCTCGGCGACCTCGCGTCGTTGGTCGGTGAGACCGAGCCGGAGGATGGTGATCGCCGCGAAGTCGGAGGCCGGGTCGGGCACGTTGTGGATCGCATCGAGCACGGCGTCGCGGTTGAGTGCGACCCGTCGGCGCTGCTCCCAGTCACGCACCTGACGGATGGTGATCGCCACCAGCCAGGACCGGAAGGCTGCCGGGTCGTTGAGCGCGGGCAGGTGCCGGACCACCCGTACCAATGTCTCCTGGACCACGTCGTCGACGTCGGCGTGGCCGCGGAGCGCCCGGCCGACGATGTTGTAGACCAACGGGAGGGAGGCCGCTACGACGTCATTGAGAGCGCGCTGGTCGCCCTGTCGGGCCGCGACGACCAACCCGGTGTCGGGTTGTCCTCGACCGGTTGACGACATGGGTCTCACTCCTTCTGCGCTCATCGTCGGGGCGCTAGCGCTGTGCACGCGGACACCCTCTTGATCGGAGACCGGTGGCGGCGGGTCGGATTACGGAATTCTCCAGAGACAACTGTCGGCCACCTACCGCCCGGGTGCGAGTCAGGGCGGATGTGGATGGCCCCCGATGGCGGCGCATGGTCGACGGCGACGCCGGGTATGGTGCGTGTGTAGGTGTCGCCGGGCGCTCGCCCGCGATCGAGACACCGTGCTCTGGCGCCAGAGTGAGCGCCGGGTTTATCGCGAGGTTGTGCGGCAGGAATTGCCGACGGCCCGGGTGCACCCCCTCTGCTGAAGACAGGACCCTTTCATGACTTCGAACAACAGTGATCGACCGGCGTTGTTTCTCGCCACCGCGAGCGCCGACGGGCTCGACGACCCCGGCGTGACCTTCGACGGCAGCGAGGAGGCCATGCGGCGACTGCGCCACCCGTTCGCGGTGAACGCGAGCCGGCCGACCGCACAGGCCGGCGACAACCCGGATCAGCGCGACTGATCCGGCGGGACTACCGCCGCTCCACGGCATAGTCCGTCTGCCAGGCGGCCATCCTACTTTCGGCTAGTAATAAGTCACTCTTTCGGGTATCGTTCCGCCCATCAAGTGGAACGACATGACGCGGTGGCGAGGCCCGTGCTCGTGGCCTTGCGACAGCGCACCCCGCCCGTCCGTGCGCTCCGGTGACAGCCGGTTCGGAGATCTTCCGGTCGACCCGATCGACGGGCACATGCGGGAAGGACCATCCCATGGTCACTACCTTCGAACCGGCGACCAGCACGCGCGTCAGCCAACGTAGCGCGGTCCACAGCGGGGATGAACTGCTGGTCGCGATGGCCGCGATGCGAGCCGACGACCCCCGCCGCCCGGCACTGCGGGACCGCACCATCGAGGCGTGGTTGCCGCTCGCCCGCCACCTGGCGCGCCGTTACTCCGGACGCGGCGCAGCCGACGAGGACCTGGCCCAGACCGCCGCACTCGGTCTCATCAAGGCCGTCGACCACTTTGACTCCACCCGGGGCGTCGACTTCACCGGGTACGCCATCCCGACCATCATCGGCGAGATCAAGCGGTACTTCCGCGACCGCACCTGGGCCGTGCGGGTGCCCCGCCGTCTGCAGGAACTGCGCCTGTCGATCAGCGCGGCGAACAGCACCCTGACCCACACGTTGGGCCGCTCGCCGACCGTGGCGGACATCGCGACCTACCTCGAACTGTCGGAGGAGACCGTGCTGGAGGGACTGGAAGGGGCCCGCGCCTACCAGGCCACCTCACTGTCCACCCCGGTCGGCGCCGACGGCAACCGGGAGCTCGGGGACACCCTCGGCGCCGAGGACCACGAGATGGACCGCGTCGAGATCCGCGTCGCCCTCGGCCCCGCCCTCGCCACGCTGCCGGAACGCGAGCGCGAGATCCTGAGTCTGCGCTTTCACGGCAACCTGACCCAGGCCCAGATCGCCGACCGGATCGGCGTCTCACAGATGCACGTCTCCCGGCTGATCACCCGATCGTTGGCCGCTCTGCGCCGCCACCTCTCCGACGACAACGCCTTCTGACCACCGGCACCGTTACGGTCAAGGTTGCCGGAGGCGGTCCCCGACCCGGGGCCGCCGGGAAGTGCGAACGAACAGGACAACCATGACCGTCCACATCGATCTTGCCGGAAAGACCGCGCTGGTCACCGGTTCGACCCAGGGAATCGGTGCCGCCATCGCCACCGGGCTCGCCCGCGCCGGGGCCCGGGTGGCGGTCAACGGTCGTACCGCCGCTGGCGTACAGCGGGCAGCGGTGGCGCTGCGCAGCGAGGTTCCCGGCGCCGACGTGATCGAGGTCGATGCCGACGTGTCCAGCGACGAGGGCACGGCGCGGGCGCTCGACCTGCTGCCCACCGTCGACATTCTGATCAACAACCTCGGCATCTTCGGCCCCACTCCGGCGCTGGAGATCTCCGATGACGAGTGGCGTCGCTACTTCGAGGTGAACGTACTGGCCGGCGTCCGGCTGACCCGCGCCTACCTGCCCGCGATGATGGAACGCGGCTGGGGGCGGGTGCAGTACATCGCCAGCGACTCGGCGGTCGTGATCCCGGCCGAAATGATCCACTACGGCGTCTCCAAGACGGCCCTGCTCGGCGTCTCGCGCGGGTTCGCGAAGGCTGCCGCCGGCACCGGCGTGACCGTCAACTCGGTGCTCGCCGGGCCGACACACACCGGCGGCGTCGAGGACTTCGTCTCCGAACTCGTGGGCGACAGCCTGCCGTGGGATGAGGCGCAGCGGGAGTTCATGCGGCTGCACCGGCCGCAGTCCCTGCTTCAGCGGCTGATCGAGCCCGAGGAGATCGCCAACATGGTCACCTACCTCGCCTCTCCCCTCGCCTCCGCGACGACCGGCGCCGCCGTCCGGGTCGACGGCGGCTACGTCGACGCGATCATCCCGTAACCGGCTACCGCCGCCGGCACGCGTCGGCCATCAACCGTTCAGAACTGGACGACGTGGCCCATGCGCGGTGGCGTGCGACCCGCGAGGACCTCGAGCCACGCGTGCTGCAGGGCTTCGGGTCCCGTACCGACCTGGACGTCGAGCCACCCGCTCACCACGCCGGTGAACCGTCGCCAGGCCTCGGTGAACCGTTGGTCGAGCCCTTCGCGGCCCCAGTCCAGGCTGCGCTTGCGCATCTGAACCGGTGCGAAGAACACCTCCTCGGCGGCGTCGGCGTTCGGCGTCTGGTTGGTGAGCCCGACCGCGATGTCCCGGACGAGTTGGTCGCCGAGGTGCCCGCGCAGAGCGGCTCGGGTCGAGGACGCGCCGGACAGGTCGAGATAGACGGTCGGGACCGCGTCCAGGACGCCGATGTCGTGGTAGGAAACGACCTCGTCGTAGCAGCCGAGTGACCGCGTGAAGGCGAGGTTGCCGGGTGAGGTGAGCCCGACCAGCCGGGGGCCACGACCGTGCAGTTCGAACGCGGCGGCATAGGCGGTCTTACTGGACGCCGATGACAGCACCAGCGACGCCGCGCTGTAGAAGTCGTTGTCGACGATCTGATCGGCCAGCATGAAGGAGGTGAAGAACAGCGGCCGGAACAGGATCAGCAGGTCCTCCTGGTCCGCCCGGTACGCCGGGTCGCCGGTGGTCGACCGGTAGACGTTGTACGGCGAGGGCAGCCCGGCCCGGTGCGCGCTCGCGTCGCGGAACCCGGACTCGTCCACTCGGTCCGGCCGCACCACCAGGTGACCGGCTGGCGGGAGGTAGCCGTAGACCCGCAGCCCCGCCGCGACCTCCGGAACCCGCGACGCGATCACCTCGGCGAAGCCCCACAACGGCGGCAGCCCCCACTCCCGCCCGAGCCCGCGCGGGTCCGGCGGGAAGAACTGCCAGTAACGCATCGAGTCACCGAGCACCGCGTAGGTCACATTGTTGGCGGTGAGGCCGACGCGGTCCACGCGTAACAGCACCTCGCCGTCGGACAGAGCCGGCGTCGCGCCCTCGACGAGCGTGCTCCGACCGAGGTCGTCACGGGCCACGGCGAATGTCCACGAGTCAGCCATGGTCTGACGCTAGACAGCCCTCGAAACGGAGACAAGTGCACTGCGGGTGCAAAATCCCACTCGCCGTTGCTGAGGAGGCCGCTGCTCAGGAGCCGGACGCGCTGAGCGCGGCCAACGGTGTCTCAGGCGCGCAGCCGCCGCTCACCGGATTCCACCATCGTGGCCAGGAGTGCGGCGACCGGCACGGTGGCGAATCCGACCCGGGTGTCGCTGGCCCCGTACGGCAGCCACAGCTCACCGTCGTGGATGAGCCCCCCGCAGGAGTAGACGACGTTGGGCACGTACCCGTCCCGGTCGGCATCGTCGGGTGACAGGAGCACACCGGGAAGCCGCCCGATGACCCGTTCCGGCCGGTGCAGGTCGAGCAGGAGCGCGCCGATCGCGTAGCGGCGCATCGGACCGACACCGTGGGTGAGCACAAGCCAGCCGGCTTCGGTTTCGATGGGAGATCCACAGTTGCCGACCTGGATCAACTCCCAGCTGTCTCGGGGAGCATGCAGCGGGACCGGGGACTGCCACCGGTTGTCGCCGTCCAGGCCCGTCAGACCGATGGTCTCGCCGTCGGCGCGGCACAGTGCCAGGTGCCGGCCGCCGACGGTACGCGGAAACAGCGCGATCCCCTTGTTACGGGCGCCCGGGCCGCGCATCGGGGTCATCTCGAAACGGCGCAGGTCGTTGCTGACCAGCGCGCGGGTGGCGATGCTCCGGCCGTCGTAGGCGGTGTAGGTGGCCCGGTACATCCGTCCGGACTCGTCCTCGAACCTGACGAACCGGGCGTCCTCCATGCCGTTGCTCTCCACTGCGGTGGCCGGCCAGAGCACCCGTTGGTGCAGGGACGTGTCGGCGGGGAACGCGGTGGCGTAGCTGTCGGCGTTGGTGCGACGCAGTTGTTCGAGGGTGCCCATTCCGGAGGCGCGGGAGAGCAGGTCCGCTGGCAGGTTGCCGAGCACCCGCTCGAAGGTGGCCTCGTCGTACCGGTCGGGCAGGGCGTCCAGCACCGTGGCGGTGACCTCGTTGTCGTAGTCCTCCTCGGCCAGGCCGGCGGCGAGCAGGTCCCGGCGGTGCCGTACGCCCATCCGCTGCCCGACGACCAGTGGGCCGGGCCGGTCGGCGACGGCGAGCCGGCGCCCGGGTCCGAGGACCGCGGTGGCGAACCCGATGGACGACAGGTGGCCCTCGCCGATCTGGCGCAGGCTGACCGCGACGCGCAGCTGGCCGGCACCCAACTCGGTCTGGTCGGGGTGGGCCACCATGGACGGGTTGCACAGGGCGGCGGACTCGACGGCGTACTCGTGGCTGAAGTAGGCGCCGACCAGGAGCCGGCTGGTCGGGGAGAGATCCCCGGCCCGGGCGGCACGGTGCCGGACGAGGTCGTAGTGGTGGTGGAACGTGCCGGCCAGATCGCGGTGCCGGCTGCCGAAACGGTCGAAGGTGTCCCGCAGGAGCCGGCCGGTCTCCTCGTCGTCGAGGTGCGCGACGCGGTCGATGAGCGCCCGCGCGCGGGTGCGTACCACCGCGGCGTCCTCACCCGGGACGAAGAGCTTGACGATGACCCGGCGTGGATCCGGGGTGAGGGTGACGTCCTGCCGGACGGCCAGGTTTTCGGTCACGACCACCGCCGGGCGTGCTGCAGGGTGGAGATGAGCGCGAGGGTCGATTCGGCGCCCTGGTTGAGGTTCGGTCCGTGCGCGGTCAGCCCGTCGTAGCCGCCGCCGGTCGCCGGATCCCACATCGGCGTGCCGAGGTCGTTGTCGCCGAGGAACCAGCCGATCGCCTGCCTGATCCCGGTCTCCCAGTCGAGGTCGCCGGTGACCGTGGCGGCGGTGGCGCAGGCATCGGCGAGGGCGGCGACCTCGATCGGCTGCTGGTCGTGGTGGAACCGCACCGCGCCGTGCCGCCATCCCTTGGCGGGCACAACCGACAGCCGTCCGTCGCGGAGCTGGACGTCGCGCAGCCAGGTCAGCATCCGCAGACCATCGTCGAGGGGTGGGCCGCCGTGGCGCAGCTGGCTGGCGACGATGACAACCTCGGCGAGGGCCGGGTTGGCGTAGGTCAGCTGCTCCCTCGGCCAGGGCCATCGCGGGTCGGCTGCGGGGGCGCCGACGGTGGTGGCCGCGTCCGCCAGCAGCGTGGCCGCCGTGGAGTGGCCCGGGTGGCGGCGCAGCACCTCGGCCGCGCCGAGCCCGGCGAAGGCCATCGCGTGCGGCGCCGGGGAACGCCGCGTGGCACCCCTGCTGAAGGCGACCAGCGCCTCCTCCCGTATCCAGGCGGCGGGGCTGCGGGCGACGGCGGTGCCCAACCCCCACAGCGCCCGGCCCCACCAGTCGCCGAGCCCCGGCTCGTCGGTCCAACGCCGGTCGTGCCCGAGCCGGTTGTGGAAGGCGCCGCTGGCGTCCTGGGCGTGGGTCAGGAAGGCGAGGTAGCGCTCGGCGAGCCGGAGCACCTCCTCGGTCGGCTCCGGCTCGCGGCTGGTGACGACCAGGCCACGGGCCACGTCGTCGGTGCAGTAGCCGTGCTCGCGGCGGACGATGGCGTGCCGGGCGTGCTCGAACAGACCAGTGTCGTCGCTCAGCCGGATCAGGTGCGCGAAGCTCGGGGCGGGCGCCGTCACCCAACGGGCGCCGGACGGCATGCGAGGGTGGCCGGTGGTCGCGGTCACACCGATGCCGCGCTGACGGCGGCCGGCCTGGTCTCGGTGAGCCCTTCGGCGAGAGTGCCGTAGCGGGCCGCGACCGCCGGCCAGCGCAGGTTCGCGGCCAGCGGCCGGACGCGGCCGGCCAGCCGGGCGGTCAGCCCCGGTTCGGTCAGGATCCGCCGGATCGCGGCGGCCAGCGCCGTCGGATCCCGGTGGGGTACGACCAGACCGGGCCCGCCGGTGAGCAGCTCGACGGCGTGCGGGAACGCCGTGGCCACGACGGGCACCCCGGCGGCCACGGCCTCGATGAGCACACCGGAGGTGACCTGTTCGCGAGAGTCATAGGGCAGGACGACCACGTCGGCGGAGCGGATCAACCGGCCGAGCGCCTCCTGGTCGTGGTAGACGTCCTGGTAGTCCACGGCGTGCGCGATGCCCAGCTGGGCGCCGAGCCGGTGCAGCCCCGACCGGTACGTCTCACCCTGGTGCTCGATCACCTTCGGGTGGGTCCGACCCGCCACGGTGTAGGTGGGTGCCGGTTCCAGGTCCTGCAACCGGGCAAGCGCCCGCAACGACCATTCGAGGCCCTTGCCGGGGCCGAGCAGCCCCCAGGTCAGCAGGTGCGGTCGGGTACGTCGGTCGACGGGTACGCCGACGTGATCGGCGGCGCCGTGCGGGATGACCGTCACCTTGTCCGGGGTCACGGAGTAGCCGACGAGCAGCCGGTCCCGGGCGGTGTCGGTCATCGTGACGACCGCCCCGGCGGTGGCGGCGATCTGCTCCAGCAGGGACTTCTGCCGGGCGGAGGGCTGGCGGAGCACGGTGTGCAGGACCACGATGCTCGGCACGGTCAGCCGGCGCAGCAACGGCAGGACGTCCTCGCCGTCGGTGCCGGGGTAGATGCCGTACTCGTGCTGGACGATGGCCACGTCGAAGGTGTTCAGGGCCGCGGCGGCGTCCCGCCAGCCGGCCGAGGTCCGCGTCGACCAGGTGTGCACGACGCCGGGCCCGGGTCGCGGGTCGTCGCCGTGGTCGGTGACCCGCACGATGCCGCCGCGCGTGCCGTCGGCGGTCAGGTGGGCGGCGAGGGCGGAGTTGAAGGTGGCCAGTCCGCACCGGGTCGGTGGGTGGGTGCTGAGGAATCCGTAGCTGGGCATGGGTGTGTCGGGCCTTCCGGTTGTCGGCTGCCCATGGCGTACGGGGGCGAAACCTCACGCGGTGTCGGCGTACGCCGGCCAGCGTGTGTGGCCGGCGGAACGGATTGGTGCGGTCAGCTACGGACGGGACCTGACCAGGCCTGCCTGGTCAGGAACGGTCGGTCGCTCAGCGGGTTCCGCGTTGCGGCGAATGACCTGGTCGTAGACGGAGAGATAGTCGGTGACCATCCGGTCCGCGCTGAAGCGCTGCCGCGCCCGCGCCCGGCAACCGGCCCGGTCGAGGCCGGCGACCCGGGTCACCGCGTCGACGGCCTGCTCGACGGTGTGCACGAGGAATCCCGTCACCCCATCGTCCACGACCTCCGGCATGGACCCCCGGGCGTACGCGACAACCGGCGTGCCGCAGACCATCGACTCCACCACCGACAGTCCGAACGGCTCGTCGAAGGCGATCGGGTGCAGCAGGGCGGTGCTGGTGCCCAGCACCTCCGCGCGTCGTCGGGGACCCACGGATCCGAGGAAGACGACCTGGTCACCGTCGATGTGCGGGGCCACCTGCTCGGCGAAGTAGCGCTCGTCCTGGACGATGCCGCAGATGGTCAGCGGCCGGCCGGCACGGCGGGCGATCTCGATGGCGGTGTGGGTGCCCTTGTCGGGGTGGATCCGGCCGAACGCGGCCAGTCCGGGGCCGGCGTCGCGGGTGAACGGCAGCCCGGTGAGATCGACGCCGTGCTGCACCGTGGCGACGTAGTCGAGCTCGGGGGCCCGGTCAGCGTCGGAGATCGACACGTAGGACGAGCGGGCTCGGGCGTAGGCGGGCAGGATCCCCGCGCCTGAGAAGCCGTGCACGGTGGTGAGCAGCGGAGCGCGACAGTGTTCGGCGAAGGCCAGCGGCAGCCAGTCGAGGTGGCTGTGCACCAGGTCGAACTGCGCCGAGCGGGCCAACGCGTAGGAGACGTGCATCGCCTCCCACACCCGGCCGTCCATGTCGGGATCTTCCGCGTACCCGCGGGGGCAGACGCCGTCGAGCTGGGCGGAGGTGACGGAGTCCAGCGTCGCGAACAGGGTCACGTCCACGCCGCGACTGGCCAGCCCTTCGGCGAGCAGGCCGGTCACCTGCTCCCAGGGGCCGTAGTGGTGCGGGGGTGTGCGCCAGGCGACCGGTCCGAGCAGCGCAACCCTCACGGGGAGGGCGCGTCGACGAGCTCAGCAGGATCGAGGTGCAGGGTGGCGAGCAGCCCGGTGTGCTTGGCCGGGTCGACCCGCTCGGGAAGTTCGCGCTCGACCCAGTCGGCCCTGGCCTGCTGACCCCGGTCGCGAAGGGCATTGACGATCTTGCTTCGGGCGATCCTCATCTGGTGCTCCCTGATAGTGCCGTCCGGAACGATCATGCTCATGGACGGCGGTGTGAACGCGGGTCGGGTCTCACCAGTGACCATCGCGCCGAACCCGAGATGTGCGGTAGTCGGTGAATCCGACGGCCGGGACGAGGTCGGCGAATCACCAACACGACCAGCACATCGCGGCGATGGGGATCGATAACGCCCCTTCGGGCTGGTGGCGACGGCATCTGGCGACCACCGGAGGTCCCGGGCGACATGTTCACCGTACGCCCTCGCCGTGTCGGACTGCACCTGCACCGCTGGCCGGGCTCGTCGGAAACTGCCTGCACAGCGGTACCAACTGCGGAGGCGTACGCTGGAATCGCCCGCCGCCGCACATCCATCGGCCAGGACGCCGACTCTCCGTGGCGCCGATGGCCGGCACCCCCCGCATCGGCACGCCCGAGCCGCGACGGTCTGTCGCCGGCCCGCTCTCACCCCCGCCCGGCGCTGGCGCGCGCATACCGCCAGCTACGCCGGGCACCCATCGGAAGGCGGCGGTTCGTCATGACCGCACCCCGAGACAGGCACGCCCGACCCTCCCCCATCAATGGACACGACGGCCCCGCCGCTGCCCGCCCGGCGCCGCTTCGGCCACCGTCCCATCAGGAAAGCTGAGCCAGCCATGTCCGTCACCCCGCAGCACGCCATCCCGGTCATCGCCTCGACGTCGGCCGCACCTCGGCTCGTTCTCGCCACCGCCCGGGGCCGGACGGTGCTCGACGGCGGCTGGTGGCCGCGGTCCTGGGATCCGACCGCCGAGCTCCCCGGCCTTCTCCTCGCCCTCACCGAACGACATGGCCGGATCCGGCACCTCATGCTCAACATCCGCGCCTGGGACAACCGGCCCCGTCGGTTGACCGTCGGACCGGACATGGTTCGCATCGGCTGGTTCGACACCCTCGACCCGGCCGTGCTGATCGCCACCACCGGCCAGGACATCCAGGTCGACCTGCTCGTGGTGCCGCCCGTCACCCCACCGGCCGCAGCCGAGTGGGCGATGGCTACCGCCGCCGACCAGGCCAACCTCCGACGCGCGCCCGACATCCTGGCCGCCGCCCGGGTGCAGCCGGCGCCGACAACCCGCGCCGATCGGTACGAGATCTGGGACAACGAGGGTGGTAGCAACGCCGTTGCCACGAAGGGCAGGGGTCATCGAGCCAGCCCGACGCGCTAGTGGCCGATCCAGCCGAAAGAGGACAGCCTGCGGCTTTGCCCGAATTGGAGCCGGTGTTTCACTACCATCAAGGGCCCGGAGTCACTAGACGGGCGCCTGATGACGATCGATCGAGCGGTGGGGCTGTCCCGCGAGGATGAGGGGCCCCAGCGGGCAACCTTGCTGGAGCTGTTTCTCGATCTGGTGTTCGTCGCTGCGCTCGCCCTGACGTCCCGAACCTTGGCGCAGCGTCTCGACTGGGTAGGCGCCTTCCAGACCGTGCTGCTGCTGATGGCGATCTGGTGGGTCTGGTCCGCTACCGCGCTGGCAACCGACCTCTACCACACGCAGCGACCCCCCATTTTCGTCACGACGCTCTGGGTCATGCTCGGGACCATCCTGCTGACTGGCTCACTGCCCGGAGCCTTCGCCGAGCACGCTCTGCTCTTCGCGGGCGCATACGTGGCGATCCAGGTGGGACGTGGCATCTTTCTCGTCGCCGCGCTGCACGGCCGCGGCACGGCGCAACTGCCCGCCAGGCGGTTCATCTTCTGGTTCGTCGTGTCCGCCGTACCGTGGCTCGCTGGTGGTCTCGTGGCGGGCCCGGCGCGGGGCCTGCTGTGGACCGCTGCGCTCGCGGTCGACTACGGGGCAGCCTGGCTCCGCTACCCGACGCCGCGACTGGGCCGGCTACCCATGCGCCAGTACGCGGTGGCGGCCGACCACCTGGCGGAGCGCTACCAGCAGTTCTTCACTCTCGCCCTCGGTGATCTCATCCTCGTCACCACACTGGCCTTCGCCGACAACGATGTGACGCCCATCCGTACGGCGGCGCTCCTGGTCGGCTTCGCCGCCACCGTGCTGCTGTGGCAGATCTACGTCCACCGCGCCGGTGCCCTGCTGCAAGCCGCCATCGAGGCCTCCCGGGATCCGGGCGAATTCGTGCGGTCTGCGCCCTACACCCACCTGCTCATGGTGGCCGGAGTGGTCGCCACCGCCGCCGGTTTCGAAGTCGTCATCATCCACCCCACCGAGCAGACGCCGCCCTGGTTGGCCGGCGTCATTCTCGGCGGACCCGCGTTGTTCCTGGCCGGACGCGCCAGGTTCGAGTACGAGGTGTTCAGCCGGGTGTCCCCGTCCCGGCTGGTCGCGCTGCTCGTGCTGGTGGTCGCGGGACCCGCTCTGTTGCTCACGCCCGCGCTGGTGGCCGGTCTCGCCGCCGCCCTCGTACTGGCCGGGGTCGCCGTCTCGGACGGCATCCGCGCCTACGGAAACCCACCCGAGCCGCCAGCGCCCTCCGTGTAGCGGAAGGTCAGGGTCGCAGCACCACCTTGCCCGCCCGGCTGCGGGTCTCGGCGAAGACGGGTGCGGCGGCCACCTCGGTGAGCGGATGGCGGGCCGCGATCTGCGGCACGATCACTCCCTGGCGGCAGCAGGTCGAGCAGGTGCAGGCGGGCCAGCACCCCGATGAAGACCCACAACCGTCAAGCCGTCCTCAGGGAGCGATACGCAGGACCCGGATCGAGCTGTCGTCGTAGTCGCTGAAGCGGTATCGGAGCCCGGCGAACGGGCTGCCGGGGAAGTCGCCGGCGATCGTTGCGGTCACGATGGTGCCGGCGGGGGTGTCCTCGACGTCGGTGATCTCGTACGTCACCAGCGGCACCTCGCGGCGCCACCGGCGGATGGCCTCGATGCCGCGGTACTCGGTCGACTCATCCTCGACGACGGCGTCGTCGGCGAAGAGGGCGAAGTAGTCATCGTGGTCCGGCTGGCCGGCGAGCTCGAAGTAGCGGCGGATGATTGCCGGCGCGGTGTGGCTGGCGGTCATGGTCGGTGTCCTTTCCGGAGGGAATGATCGGCATCGTTACCCCTCCCGGCAGCATGGAGTGGACGTCTCCGAGACGCCGTACAGTTGCTTCTGAAACAGCACCTACTGACTTCGAGACTAGCACCGACTCGGGAGAGGGCAACTTCGTGGCAGGGAAGATCCGGCTGGAGGACCGCGAATGCCCGCTGTCCAGCGCACTGGGCTACGTGGGCGAGTGGTGGACGCTCCTGATCTTGCACGATGCTTTCGACGGCTACACCCGCTTTGATCAGTTCCAGGCCAATCTGGGTGTCTCGTCCAGCATTCTGACCAGCCGGCTCAAGACGCTCACCAGCCAGGGGCTGCTCGAACGGCGCCGCTACCAGACCAGGCCGGACCGCTACGAGTACGTCCTCACCGATCTCGGGCGCAGCCTGCGCCCCGTCGTCGTCGCCCTCGCCGCCTGGGGAAACTCCCGCCTCGACCCCAGCGAGCGCAGCATGATCCTGGTCGACCGGCACACCGGCGTGGAGGCCGACCCGATCATCGTCGACCGGAGCAGCGGACGTGCGCTCGACGACAGCGACTTCGTCTTCGCCGCCGGCCCCGCCGCGAGCGAGGCCATGCGCAAGCGCTACGAGCACATCCCGACCCGAACGGTCCCCGACCAGCACCAACCCTGACGGTCAGCGGTCGCCAGGCCAGTCGGTTGAGGCCGGCGCGCAGACCGGCGCGCCGCGTTCCCGGTACCGCCAGATTCGCCAGGCTCAGCCCAGCCCTGCCGCCCGGTCCAGATGGGTAAGGAACCGCCGCACCGCCGGAGGTCGGCTCCGCCCGGCGACGGTGGCGGCGAAGACCCGCCGGACGGAGGCGTCGTCGGGGTGCAGGCGGAGCAGGGTCAGGTCGGGCGGAGCGGCGCGTACGGCCAGGGCCGGCACCAGCGCGACGCCCAGGCCGGCCGCGACACAGCCCAGCTTGCCGGTCCACTCCGCCGCGACGATGTCGATCCGTGGTCGGAAACCCGCTGGCAGGGTGGCTCGCAGCAGGGTCTCCTCAGCGGTCGCCGAGCCAGCGATGAACGACTCGTCGGCCAGGTCGCGCAGGCGGATGGTCCGCCGGTGGGCGAGCCGATGCGTGCGGGGAACGGCCACCAGCAGCGCCTCGTCGACGAGGTGGTGCAGGTCGAAGTGGTCGCCGTCGAGCGGCTGGTCGGCCGCGGCGCTCACCACGGCGACATCGGCGTCACCGTCGACCAGGCGTTCCAGCAGCCCCGGCGTGAGCCCTTCGACCAGCGACAGGGCCACCTCGGGATGGTCGGACTTGAAGCTGGCCAGAGCACGCGGCACGAGCGCGGCGACCGCGGTGGGGAACGCGCCGACCCGCAACCGGCCGGCGGACAGGTCACGCAGCGCCGCCAGGTCCCGCCGGGCGGTGTCCAGCCGGTCGAGCACGGCCTCGGTGTGGCCGAGCAGGCAACGGCCCTGCTCGGTCAGGGCGACACCGCGCGGCAGCCGGTCCAGCAACGGCGACCCGGCCTCGGCTTCCAGCGCGGCGATCTGTCGGGACACCGCCGACTGGGTGTAGCGCAGGCTGCGGGCCGCAGCCGTAATGGAGCCGTGCTCGGCGACGGCACGGAAGACCTGGAGCGCGTTCAGCTGCATCCTGCCATGTTCTCCCAGCATGGCAGCGATGCGTAACAGTCGTTGGTGGCATGGCTTCCCGCCACCTAGCGTTGGCGACATGAACGAGATCGCCCTGCTGGGCACCGGCACGATGGGCACCGCGATCGGCCGCCGGCTGCTGGCCACGGGCCAGCGGCTCACCGTCTGGAACCGCACGTCCGGCAGGACGGCGCCGCTCGTCGAGGCCGGGGCGCGAGCCGCCGGGAGCCCTGCCGAGGCGGTCCGGAACGCCGACATGGTGATCACCATGCTCACCGACGCGGTCGCCGTCCGGCACACGTTGGTCGACTCCGGCGCGGCGTTGGCGCTGCGCCCGGGCACCCCCGTGGTCGAGATGTCCACCATCGGTCCCCAGGCCGTGGCGGAGTTGGCCGCGCTGCTGCCGGCGGGAGTGCCCCTGGTGGACGCGCCGGTCGCCGGCAGTGCCGGCGCTGCCGAGACGGGCCGGCTCGTGGTGTTGGCCGGCGGCGAGGAGGCGGCCGTGGAGCGGGTCGCCCCGCTGCTGGAGACGTTGGGCACGGTCCGCCGCTGCGGCGGCTCCGGCCGGGGCGCCGCGCTGAAGCTGGTGCTCAACACCGCACTGGTCACCGCGGTCACCGCGGTCGCGGACGCGCTCGCCGTCGCGGACGCCGTCGGCGTCGACCGACGTACGGCGGTCGAGGCGCTCGGCACCGGGCCGCTCGGTGGTGCGGTCGCCCGGGCGACCGCCACGGACGCCGCGTTCGCCACCGCCCTGGCCGCCAAGGACGCCCGGCTCGCCCTCGACGTGCTGGGCGACGCGCCGGTGCCCGTTCTGCGCGCCGCCGCGTCGGCGTTGGCGGCCGCGCCCCATCCGCAGGACGACATCGCCCGCCTCACTGAGGCTGCCGCACAGAAGGAGAGAAAATGAACGTGACCCTGGACAATCCGACGACCGTCGCCGCGCCGTTCGGCGACCGGTTCGCGCACGTCGCCCGCCTCGACCTGCCAGGGGGCGCGCTGTTGATGCTCTCCGGTCAGGTCGGGGTGGACGACGCCGGCGCGGTCGTCGCACCCGGGGACGTGCGGGCGCAGTCCGAGCGGATCTTCGAGTTGATCGGTGCGCTACTCGCGGCGCACGGCGCCACCTTCGCCGACGTGCTGCACGTCCGGACCTTCCTGACCGACCTCGGTGACCTGGCCGGCTACGCGACCGTCCGCAACCGGTACTTCGTGGAGACCAGGCCCGCCAGCACCACTGTCGAGGTGAACCGGCTCTTCCTCGACGGCGCGGTGCTGGAGGTCGAGATCACCGCGGCCGTGACCACGGGCTGACCGCCATCGGCGACCGCTGGCGTCAGTGCTGGTGCGGCCGATTCCGCACGAGGGCGAGCGCGAGCACGGCGGTGGCCAGGAAGACGATGCCGTTGACCCGTAGCCCGGCCTGCACGCCGGCGGTCAGGGCCTCGGCGAGCGCTGACCGGACCGGGTCGGGCATCGCCTGGTCGCCGGTGGCGCCGGCGACCACCGCCGAATGCACGGCGGTCCGGGTGGGCTCGCCGACCTGGTGGGCGGCGAGCCGGTCGGGCAGGTCGGCCAGCATCGTGGTGGTGAGCAACGTGCCCAGCAGGGACGAGCCGAGCACCGAGCCGACCTGGCGGGCGGCGTTGACCGCGCCGGAGGCCATGCCCGCCTGGGCGGGCGCGACGCTGGCCAGCGCCGCCGCGGTCGCCGGGGCCACCACCAGGGCGCTGGCGGCGCCGAACAGCGCGAGCAGTGGCCAACGGTGGCCGAACGGGGTGGCCGGGCCCTGGGCGGCCAGCCCGAAGCTGGCCAGGGCACCGAGGACGAGACCGGCGGTGAGGGGTGCCTTGAACCCGGTACGGCGGATCATCCGCCCGGCGCCGAAGGCCGCGACCGCGTAGACACCGAAGAGCACCAGCATCCGCCAGCCCGTGTCCAGCGGGCTGAGCGCCTGAGCGCGTTCGTGGAACAGGACGAGCAGGATCGCCACGCCGGTGAAGCCGAACAGCGACACCGCGGCGACGACCATGACGGCGCTGAACGACGCGGACCGGAACAGCCGCACATCGAGCATCGGCGCACTGGTGCGCAACTCGACCAGCACGAAACTGACCAGCGCGGCGGCCGAGACGATCCAGGTCGTGGCCACCACCGGGCTGGTGTAGCCGTCCCGACCGCCCTGGATCATGGCGTAGACGGCGGCGGCGATGGCGAGGGTGCCGAGGAGCAGGCCGGGCACGTCGAGTCGGCCTGCGCTCGGCCGAGACTCGGCCACTCCGATGGCGGCCACGACGAGGGTGACCACGCCCAGCACGATCGTCGACACGTACACGCTGTGCCACTGGTGGTGGCGCAGCAGGGCGCCGGCGATGAGCGGACCTACCGCGAGGCCGATGCCGGAGGCGGCCGACCAGGCGGTGATGACCTCGGTGCGCCGGTGCGGGTCGGTGAAGGTCGCGCCGAGGATCGCCAGGCTGTTCGGCAGGATCAGGGCCCCGCCGAGGCCCGCGAGCAGCTGCCCGGCGATCACCCAGGACACGGTGGGAGCGCCGGCCACGACGGCGCCGCCGGCGATCATGGCCACGACGCCGGCGCTGAACATGCGCCTGCGCCCGTATCGGTTGCCCAGCGTGGCGGCGGACAGCACCAGGCTCGCCACCACCAGGGTGTAGGCGCTGGGAATCCAGATCAGGGTGGTCGGGTCGACGCGCAGGTCCCGCTGGATGGTGGTCAGGGCGGAGACGGTCGCGGTGATCTGGAGGAACGTGATCATCGCGCCCAGGCACATGGCGATCAGGGTGACCGCGCGGGAGCCGCGAAGGGATGGCCGCGCGGTGGCGTCCGGCCCGGGGGCGCTCGCGTGCCGCAGGCGTGCTGGCCTGGTCGGGGCCGTGGTGCGCTGATCGGTCACAGGGGTTCCTAGGGGTCGATCCGCGCGGGCACCGGTGGTCCAGCGCTGGCGGCGGGCGGAGAGGTGGGTGGTGGCGGTCGGGGCAGCTGAGGCCCGGCACCTGGCTATGGCAAGACGAAGCCAGCCGGACCCTAGTGAAGCACCTGACTAGCCGTCGTGCAAGTCAGGTCGTACCCTGGTAACCATGGGTGACCTCCTGGAGGACCGCGACTCCTGGTCGGCGGCGAACTGCTCCATCGCGCGCGCGATGGATATCGTGGGCAGCAGGTCGACGATTCTGATCATGCGCGAGGCCCTGCTCGGAACGCGCCGATTCGACGACTTCGTCCGCCGTGCCGGGATCGGCGAGCCCGCCATGGCGGCCCGACTCAAGGAGCTGGTCACCGCCGGCGTGCTCGAACGGATCCCCTACCGGGAGCCGGGGCAGCGCACCCGCCACGAGTACCAGCTCACCCGCAAGGGTCGTGAGCTGTTGCCCGTCATCACCGCGCTGCGCAACTGGGGCGACACCTGGGCCGCTGACGACGCCGGCCCCTCCGTGCTCGCCACCCACCATGACTGCGGCCAGCCGGTCCGGGCTGTGCTGCGCTGCGCGGCCGGACACGACGTTGAGGAGGGTGAGATCGACATCGCCGCCGGGCCCGGCCTCATCCGGCACGGATGAGGCCGGGTGTCATCCAGCGGGCTCGAAGACGGCCCGTACGCAGCCGTCGGTCTTGTTCTTGAACATGTCGTAGCCCTGCGGAGCCTGGTCGAGCGGCATGGTGTGAGTCGCCAGGTGCTCGGTGACGAGTTCGCCGCGCGCCATCCGTTCGAGCAACATCGGAATGTAGCGGTGGCCGTGCTGCCGCGCGCCGCGCAGCGTGAGGCCCTTGCTCAGCACCGCGCCGAGCGGGAACCTGTCCACCGGGCCGGCGTAGACGCCGAGCAGGAACACGTTGCCGCCCTTGCGGCAGTGGTGGATCGCGTCGCGGGCGGCGACCGGCCGGTCCGATTCCAGCCGCAACTGCTGCTTGATCTGGTCGTACCAGAATTGCTGGCCGGTGCCGTGCGACTCCATCCCGACCGCCTCGATGCACACGTCCGGCCCGCGCCCGCCGCTGCGTTCCAGCAGCTCACCGCCCACGTCGTGGGTCTGATAGTTGAGGGTCTCCACCCCCAGGCTCGTCTCCGCCATCCGTAGCCGGTTGTCGAGACGGTCGATCACGATCACCCGCTCCGCGCCCAGCAGGACCGCTGCCCGCGCCGCCATCTGGCCCACCCCGCCGGCACCCCACACCGCCACCACGTCACCCGGCCGCACACCGCCCAGGTCGGCGCCCATCCACCCGGTCGGAGCAGCGTCGGAGGCGAACAGCGCACGCTCATCGCTCACCGCGTCCGGAACGGTGAACGCGCCCTGGTCGGCGTACGGGACCCGGACGTACTCCGCATGACTGCCGGCGAAGCCGCCGAGGGCCTGCGAGTAGCCGTAGCAGCCGGCGGGTGCGAAACCCCGGTCGCTCTCGGCGATCACCGGGTCGGTGGTGCCGTTGTCGCACAACGAGAACTGCTGCTGCTGGCAGTACCAGCAGCGACCGCACGAGACGAATGAGCAGACCACCACCCGGTCGCCCACGGTGTGCCTGCGCACCTGCGGACCGACCTCGACCACCTCACCCAGGAACTCGTGGCCGAGGACGTCACCGCGACTCAGGAACGGGATGTGGCCGCCCAGCAGGTGCAGGTCGGAGCCGCAGGTCACCGTCTTGCGCACCCTGATGATGACGTCCTGCTCGTTGCGCAGCTGCGGGTCCGGCACCTGGGTCACCGCCAGTTCGTTGGCGCCCTGCCACACGAGTGCCTTCACCGTCGTCCCCGCCGCGTTGCCATCCACCCAGCCTGGGGTGCCCGCCCCTTCCGTTGCGGTGATCACCGCAGCACCACCGGAACGGGTGCGGGTGGCGGGCTGCCGGCCGGCGGCCGCCACCGTGGATCAGAGGACGAGCTGGTGCACCCGGTCGTCCACGCCGCGTACCGCCAGCCAGGCGCTGCCGTTGGCACCAGCGGCGGCACCCGGTGCGCCCCGGAAGGCGTCGGTGGCGAACTCGCCACGGCGGAACCAGCCGCCCCACGCCCCGTCGACCAGGTTGCGTTGCCAGAGCCGGTTGTCGGCGGCCAACGCGAACAGGTAGACCCGGCCGGCGGTGGCGAGCAGGGTCGGGCTGCCGCTGGTGGTGCCGCCCACGCTGGTCCAGGCCGACCAGGTGGTGCCGGTCCGGCTGCGCCACCACACCTCGTCGGTCCGGCTGCGGACCGCCACGTGCAGCACGCCGGCGTCATCGACGACCGCACTCGGCCGCCCGTAGAACGGCCGGTCCTCGGGCGCGCCGATCCCGGTCCAGCCGGTGCTCGGGGTCCGCGACCAGAGCTTGCCGTCGGCGCCGCGGACGACGAGCGTCCACTCGGTCGGGCTGGTCCAGGCCACCGTGGGTCCGTCGGTCAGCGTGCCACCGAGGCTGCGCCACGGCCCCCACTTCCCGACGACGTAACTCCGCTGCCAGGCAGCGTTGTCGGTGCCCCGGACGAAGACGTCCAGCCGGCCACCCGGTGAGGCGTACGCCGCCGGCTGGCCGAGGATCCGGCCACCGACCGGGCCGCCGAGTGACGTCCAGCCGGTGCCCCACGTCGCGCCGGAGCGGGTGTTCACCGCCAGCGCGCCCTGCCCGTTGCGAACGAAGGCGGTGGCATGCGCGTCGTCCACCCGGACCAGCGCCGGGCTGGCGCTGGCGGTGCCGCCGAGGCTGGCGCCGGCGACCTGGTCGGTGCCGGTCAGGCCGAGCATGGCCACCCCGTGCGCCGGGACCTCGACGGTGTACGAGCCGGTGAACGGCTGAATGCCGGCGGTGCCCGGCGCGGCGTCGACGGTGGCACGGGACCACAGGTCGCGGATCGTGACCGACCCGCCGAGCGCGACATCGGCGAAGTTCACCGTGATCGTCTGCGCGGTGTCGTGCCGGTTGAGCAGGGCGACCGCCCGCCGGCCCGAGCCGGTGAGCACCTTGCTCCAGACCTGCGCGTCGACCCCGGTGTCGGCGACCTTGATGCCCTGCCGGACCAACGGGTCCTGGTTCACCGCGATGATCTCCGGGTTGGTCAGCGCCGAAATCATCTCGGTGGGCAGGCCGCGCGGGTCGGAGCCGATCACCAGCGGGGCGGCCATGATGGACCACATGCCGAGCTGCGTCTTGGACTCCTCCAGGCTCAGCTCGTACCCGCCGCCGGGCAGCGGGCGCATCGGCAGCAGGTAGTCCGGGTCGTTGTAGTGCCCCGGCCCGGTGGCCGCCGGGTGGTACGCGTTGACGTCCATGTTGCGCAGCACCCAGGGGAAGGCCCACTGCGGGGTCGGATCGGTGAGCCCCACGTCGGTGTAGGTCCGCCAGGAGTCGGCGATGGTGGGCGCGTAGGTGTAGCTCCAGGTGGAGAGCTGTTCCGGGGTGTACGGCCCGCCGCCCCAGTCGGAGCTGACCGGGTTGCAGATGTTGAGCAGCATCGGCCGGGGCGACTGGCGTACCGCCTCGGCGAGCTCGCGGAAGGTGGTCTCCGGGTCCAGGCCCGCGGCCCGGCCGCAGAGCCAGTCGGCCTTGAGAGCGTCGAAGCCCCAGCCGGCGAACTGGGCCACGTCGGCCCGGTAGTGGCCGTTGCTGCCCAGCCCACACTGCCCCGGCAGGTACGGCCCGGCGTCGGTGTAGATGCCGGCCTTCATCCCCTTGCTGTGGATGTACGCGGCCAGCCCGGCCATCCCGCCGGGGAACCGGGCCGGGTCGGCGACCAGCCGGCCGGCCTCGTCACGCGGGGTGGGCGCGGCCCAGTTGCCGTCGATCCAGACGTACGTGTAGCCGGCGTCCCGCAGGCCGCTGCTGACCATGAAATCGG
This sequence comes from Micromonospora sp. NBC_00858, assembly GCF_045207365.1. Taxonomy (NCBI): domain Bacteria; kingdom Bacillati; phylum Actinomycetota; class Actinomycetes; order Micromonosporales; family Micromonosporaceae; genus Micromonospora; species Micromonospora sp. NBC_00858. Next base: position 5,703,787 of record NZ_CP108828.1, read on the forward strand.
TGACCGACCGGACCTCGGCCTCGGTGGGATCGCCACCGAGACCGAAGTAGGTGTTCCAGCCCTGGTACGGCGTCGGCGCGAGCCCACTGTTGAAGAAGGCCGGCGCACCCTGGTCCTCAGCGCCGGTGGCGGCCGGGGCGTGACCGGGTCGGCCCGGCCCGCCGTGGCCGCCTGCCGGTGGTGGAGCGGTGTGCGGTGGGCCGGCCATGGCCGGCAGCGGGCCGACCAGGCCCAGGCCGAACACGGCCAGGGCGGCGGTCAGCGGTCGGATCAGGCGCATGGGGGTACTCCTGTCCCTCGGGGGTGGGGTGCGGTGGTGCTCCGGCCTCAGTCGCGGTGCAGCACGATGAGGTCGGCGTCGTGGGTCGGGCCCCAGTGCACGGGCAGGCCGACCGCGCTGAGGTGGCTGCCGGAGTAGTGCCGATCGCCGTGCCGGTAACGGGCGGCCGGATCCAGGCCGCGCAGTGGCAACCGGACCGGGCGGGACGGGAGCAGGCCTGCGCCGTCCAGCCGGCCGGTGTGCCAGGCCAGCACGACCACCCGGCGCTCGTCCGGCGCGGTGTACTGCACCGCGCAGCGGGCCTGGTGGGGGCCTCCGATCAGGTGCACCTCGCCGTACGTGACGACGTCCCGGATCTCCTTGTACCGGGCGATCCAGCCGGCCGCCTCGGCCCGCTGTGCCGGCGTCCAGGCCCGGATGTCCGCGCCGATGCCGAGCACGCCGGCCATCGCGAGCACGAACCGGAACGCCAGTGAGCGCGGGCGCGGGTCGAACAGGCCGGGCGCGTCGGTCACCCAGGAACTGAGCAGGTGCGGGGCGTTGGCGTGCAGGAAGCCGTACTGGATGGCCAGTCGGTCGAGCGGGCCGGTGTTGTCGCTGGGCCAGAAGACGTCGGCCCGCGCGGCCATCGCCAGGTCGGTGCGCGCGCCCCCGCCGGCGCACGCCTCGATCAGCACGCCGGGGTGGTCCCGGCGCAGCCGCTCGTAGATCCGGTGCAGGTTGGCCACGTGCGCGCCGTCCAGGTCGAGCGCGCCGACCCCGTCCGGCCGCCCCGGCTCGGTACGCGGGCGGTTGAAGTCCCACTTCAGGTAGTCGATGTCGTACCGGCGGAGCAGACCGTCCACGGTGGAGTGGACGAACTCGGCGACCTCCGGCCGGCCCAGGTCGAGCAGGTACTGGTTGCGTACCGGGGTGAGCGGCCGGCCGTCGACGGCGTAGACCCACTCCGGGTGCTCGGCGTAGAGCGTGGATCGTGGGTTGACGCACTCCGGCTCGACCCAGAGCCCGAAGTTCAGCCCGAGCGCGCGGACGTCGGCGATGAACGCGTCGAACCCGGCCGGGAACTTCGCCGGGTCGGGCGTCCAGTCACCCAGGCCGGCGGTGTCGTCGTCGCGGCCGACGAACCAGCCGTCGTCCACCACGAACGTCTCCACGCCCAACTCGGCGGCGATCCTGGCGAGCGCCAACTGGCTCTCCGCCTCGACGGCGAAGTAGGTGGCCTCCCAGGAGTTGTAGAGCACCGGACGTGGGGTGAGCCGCTCTCCGGCGAGCAGCCGCTGGTGGGTGTGCCAGACCCGGGCCAGCCCGTCCAGGCCGTCCGGGCTGTACGCCCCGGTGACCACCGGCAGGGTCAGCCGGTCACCAGGGGCCAACTCCAGCGGGCCGTCGACCAGCTGACGGCCGGCCCGGACGCGGGTCAGGCCGCCGGTGTCCCGATCGGCGCTGATCTCCCACGAGCCGGTCCAGGCCAGCGCCACCCCCCAGGCCGGGCCGGCCGGCTCGGCCGTGTCCCGGACGGCCAGCCAGGGCACGTGCAGGTGTCCGGGCACGCCCTGGGCACTGCCGATGGTGAACGTGCCGTGGCCCAGCTCGACGTGGGAGAGCTGGAACTCCTGCGCCCACTGCCCCCACTGGTGGCTGAGCAACGCGCCGTGCGGGGTCGGTACGCAGAACCCGGCCGATCCAGCCCGGACCACCCGCAGCGGACCCGTGCCGCCGTTGGTCAGCTCGACCCACCGCTGCACCACGTCGGTGCCGGCGGGCACCCGGTAGTGCACGGTCGCGCGCAGCCCGGTGACCGGGTCGGCGAACCCGACCGCCAGCTCCCGCTGGTCGGCGTCGGCCCGTACGTCGGTGTGATCGAAGCCCACCCGGCGCTGCCCCGCGGAGGTCTCCACCACCAGGTCCGCACCGGTGAACGGCCGGTCGGCGTCGGTGGCGTACTCGATCGGGGCGGCATCTCCGGCGGTGAGGAACGGCACCGGGCCGTCGTAGGCGACCGGCGACGGCCCGTCGGAGACCCCGTGCGGGCCCCACGCGACCAGCTCCAGCCACCGGCCGTGCGCCGGCACGGTGACGGTGTACTCGGTGTGCGCGCCGCGCAGCGTCCAGCGCCGCCCGGCCAGGGTGCTCACTTGACCGCCCCGAGCGCCAGACCGGAGACGAAGTGCCGCTGGAAGCGCAGGAAGACCGCGACCGTGGGCACGGCCGCGATGACCGTGCCGGCGGCGATGACGTTCCAGGAGGACACGAACTGCCCCTGGAGGCCGAGCAGCGCGGGGGTGACCGGCATGTTGTCGTCGGTACGCAGCACGGTGATCGCCCAGAGCAGGTCGTTGAAGATCCAGGTGAAGGAGAGCGCGCCGAGGGCGGCGAGCGCGGGCCGGGTCAGCGGCAGCATCACCTTGGTGAAGATCTGCGCCGGCCCGGCGCCGTCGATCGTGGCCGCCTCCTGGATCTCGCCCGGCAGCTCACGCATGAAGCCGTGCAGGACGAAGGTGTAGAAGCCGAGGCCGAAGCCGACCTGCACCGCGATCAACGCCCAGAGCGTGTCGTACAGGCCGGTCAGCTCGCTGAACTTGGCCACCGGGATGAGCAGGATCTGTGGTGGCAGCAGGTTGCCGGCGAGCATCAGCAGCAGGATGGTCCGCCGGCCGGGGATCCGGAAGCGGCTGAGGGCGAACGCGGCCATCGCGGCCAGGGTCAGGCTCAGCGCCACCGACGGGACCGTGACCAGCATGCTGTTGATGAGAGCCCGCAGCTCACCGCCGTCGGTCCACGCCTGCCGGTAGGTGTCCAGGGTGAACGAGCGCGGCAGGCTGCCGACCCCGTGCGCGGCGATGTCGTCGAACGATCGGGTCGACATCACCACGACCCAGATCACCGGCCCCAGCCACAGCAGCGAGAGCAGGATCATTCCGGTGTGGAAGGCCCCGGTGCGGAGCTTGTTCATCACGCTTCCTCCCGGAACGCGCGGACCAGGTAGCCGAGGATGACCGCCAGCGCCAGCACGAAGATCACCACGGCGATCGCGGAGGCGTAGCCGAGCCGCAGGCTCTGGAACGCGGTCGAGTACATGTAGGTGCTGAGCAGCTCCGACGAGTGGTACGGCCCGCCCTTGGTGAGTGACCAGACGATGTCGAACGAACGCAGCGAGTCGATCACGATGACCGAGAGCACCACGGCGTTGACCCCACGGAGCTGGGGAATGGTGACGTGTCGCAGCCGCTGCCAGGAGCTGGCGCCGTCCATCCGTGCGGCCTCGTGCAGCGCCGGGTCGATCGCTTTCAGCCCGGCCAGGTACAGCACCATGACGTAGCCGATCTGCCGCCACAGGGCGGGCAGGATCACCGCGTACAGCGCGGTCTGCGGATCGGCGAGCCACGGCCGGATCAGTTGCTCCAGGCCCACGGCCCGCAGCAGCGTGTCGGCCACACCATCGGGCTGGTAGAAGACCCGCCAGACCAGCGCGGTAACCACCAGGGAGAAGACGACCGGGGTGAACAGGGCGGCCCGGTAGAAGCCGACTCCGCGCCGTTCCCGTTGCAGGACCAGCGCCATGCCGAAGCCGCCAAGCACGGAGAGGCCACCGAAGAGGACCAGCCAGATCACCGTGTTGAGCAGCGCGCCCCGGAAGGTGGCGTCGCCGGCCAACTCGACGTAGTTGTCGACGCCGACGAACGTGGGCGGCGACATGCCGTCCCAGCGGGTGAGGGAGAACCAGAAGCCCTGCAACGCCGGCCAGAAGACCCAGACGCTCTCGACCGCGAACGGCACCAGGACGAACGCCACCAGCAGCGGCGACAGTCGGGCCGACCGTCGCCGCCGCCGGGTGGGGGTGACCGGAGTCGTGGAGATCGTTGCTGTCACGTCAGCCCTTGAAGACCTTCTCGGCGCTGGTCTGCCACTCCCGCAGGATCGCGTCGATCTGGTCCGGCTTGTCCATGAACTTGGTCAGCGCGGTGTCCGCGGTCGGCTGGAGCGCGTCGCTGGAGTCGCGGTTGAAGAACTGGGTCAGCTCCTTGGCGTCGTCGAGCATCGCCTTGCCCTTGGCCACCAACGGCGAGTCGGCCGCCTTGGCCCTGGGGTTGGCCGGCAGCACGATGCCCGAGCTGGCCTTGACGTACGCCTCCTGCGCCTCGACCGAGGACAGGTAGCCGAGCAGGGCCTTGGTGCCGGTCGGGTTGGCGGTCTTCGCGCTGGCGAAGAAGCCGTCGGTCGGGGCCTCCTCGACCACCGGCACCGCCGGGTCGATGATCGGGAACCGGAAGAAGTCCAGGTCGCCGAGGGCGTCCTTCGGCGCCGCGTCGGCGAAGAAGGTGCCGATCAGGAACATGCCGGTCTTGCCGGCCAGCAGCGCGGTCGTCGCCTCCTGGAACGGGTACGCCTTGCCCTTGGGGTCGAAGTAGGGCAGGGCCTCGCGCCAGCGGGTGAAGACCGCCTTGACCTTGGGGTCGTCGAAGCGCTGCTTGCCGGCGAGCAACTCGCGGTGGAACGGGGCGCCGTTGATCCGGATGTTGAGGTAGTCGAACCAGGCCGAGGCCACCCACGGGGTGTCGCCGAGACCGATGCCGATCGGCGGGATGCCCTTGCCCTTCAGCGTCTCGCACAGCGCCAGGAACTCGGTCCAGGTCTTCGGCTCCTGCACGCCCCACTTGGCGAAGTTGGACTTGCGGTAGAAGAAGCCCCACCAGTAGTTGTTCATCGGCACGAAGACCTGCTTGCCGCTGGCGTCGGTGGAGAGGGTGCGCAGCGACTGGGGGTAGTCGCCCAGCGACTTCCAGACGTCGGAGACGTCCAGCAGCAGGTTGCGGCTGGCGTAGTCGTTGGCGACCGAGCCCGCGTACCAGGTGTAGAGGTCCGGCGGGTTGGCCGAGGTCAGGTAGGTGGGCAGCTGGGTCCGGAAGGTCTCCGAGGCGATCGTGTTGAGGCTCGCCGTGCCCTTGCCCTGCGCGTTGAAGTTCGCGATCAGCTTCTCCATCGCCGCCTTGGCCTGCGGCGAGGAGAGATTGGACTGAATGGTGACCGCGCCGGATCCGTTGCCCGTCGTCGGCCCGCTGGCCGAGCTGGCGCACGCGCTGAGGAACGAGCTGGCGCCGAGTGCGCCCAGGCCGGCGAGCCCGAGGTGACCAAGGAATCGCCGGCGACCGGGGTCGAAGTCGCTCACGAGGGTGTCCTTCCTCTACGACACGTAGCGTCACGGCGCGATGTGTCGTCCATGTGAATGTGTGTGACCAGAAGGTTGCATCGGCACTCGTCGGCTGTCAAGATATCTTCGTAATTAATGATTAGATGAGATCCGAGGCGAGGTCAGGTGGATCAGCCTATGCGCCGACTTGAAGGCAGGAACGCACTGGTCACCGGCGCGATGGGCGGCATCGGTGCGGCCACCGCACGGCGGCTCGTCGCCGAGGGAGCGGCGGTCGCGCTGCTCGACGTGCGCGATCCGGCCCCGCTGGCCGAGGAGCTGACCGCCCAGGGCGGGCGAGCACTGTCCGTAGTGGGCGACGTTAGCGAGGAGGCCGACTGGACGGCCGCTGTGGCGGCGGTACGGGGCGGTCTCGGGCCGGTGGACATTCTGGTCAGCAACGCGTACGCGGTGCAGGTCGCGCCGGCGCACGAGACCAGCAGGCAGTCCTGGGACCACCAGATCGGGGTCAGCCTCACCGGCTCCTTCCTCGGCGTCCGGGCCTGCCTCGACGACCTGCGGTCGCGTGCGGGCGCGGTGGTGCTGGTCTCCTCGGTGCACGCTCTCGTCGGGCTGCCCGGCCGGCCCGCGTACGCCGCGGCCAAGGGCGGCCTGGTCGCGCTCGGTCGCCAGCTCGCCGTGGAGTACGGCCCACAGGTGCGGGTCAACACCGTGCTGCCCGGGCCGATCCTCACCGGCGCCTGGGCCGACGTGTCCGAAGAGGACCGCCAGCGCAGCGTCACGGAGACTGTGGCGAAGCGCTTCGGCACGCCGGACGAGGTGGCCGCGACAGTGGCCTTCCTCGCCTCACCGGACGCCGCCTATGTCACCGGCGCGAGCCTGGTGGTGGACGGTGGCTGGACCGCAGTGAAAGCCTCGGCCTGAGAGATCGACACCGACCAACAAGAAGGCCAGGAGAGCATTGGCACAGTACGCACGCCGCGGCGTCCACGGGCAGACCGTCGAAGCCATCGCCCGTCGCATCCTCACCGGTGAGATCGCCGCCGGGGCGACCCTGAACATCGTCGCGTTGCAGGAGGAGTTCGACGTCAGCCTGACGGCACTGCGTGAGGCGCTGAAGGTGCTCTCGGCCAAGGGCATCGTCGACGCCCGGCAGAAGCGCGGCACGTTCGTCCGGCCGCGAGCGGACTGGAACCTGCTCGACGGCGACGTGATCCGCTGGCAGTTCGCCGAAGGGGCCGACGAGCACCTGCTCGAAAAGCTGCACGAGGTACGCGCCATCATCGAACCGGCCGCCGCCCGGCTGGCCGCCAGTCGGGCCACCGAGGACGACGTGGCCGCTCTCGACCGGGCGCTGGACGAGATGGCCGAGGCCAACGGTGACCCCGCCGCCGCCGTCGCCGCCGACCTGTCCTTCCACCGCGCGCTGCTCGCCGCCACCCACAACGAGCTGCTGGAGCGGATGGAGGTGGTGATGGAGACCGGGCTCGCCGAGCGGGACCGGCTGGTGCACGGCGGCGCCCCGCACGACGACCCGGTGCCCAGCCACCGCGCGGTGGTCGACGCGCTGCGCGCACGGGACGAGACGGCGGCCGAGACCGCCATGCGTGAGTTGCTGGACAAGGCCGTCCGGGACGTGGAAAAGGCAAGGAAACAGAGGGGCAGTCGGTGAAGATCGAGCGGATCGAGACCTTCCTGGTCGCGCCACGGTGGTTGTTCTGCCGGGTGGAGACCGACGACGGGCTGGTCGGGTGGGGTGAACCGGTGGTCGAGGGGCGCGCCGAGGTGGTGCGCAGCGCGGTCGAGGTGCTCTCCGAATATCTGATCGGCGAGGATCCGCTGCGGATCGAGCAGCACTGGCAGGTCCTCACCAAGGGCGGCTTCTACCGTGGCGGCCCGATCCTCTCCAGCGCCGTCGCCGGCCTCGACCAGGCACTCTGGGACATCGCCGGGCAGGCGTACGGGGCACCGGTGCACGCCCTGCTCGGCGGTGCCGTCCGGGACCGGGTGCGGGTCTACTCCTGGATCGGCGGGGACGAGCCCGACGAGGTCGCCGACGCCGCCGCCGCGCAGGTCGCCGCCGGTTTCACCGGGGTCAAGATGAACGCCTGCGGGCGGCTCTCCGCCATCCCGACCTCCGCCGAGGTGGACGCGGTGATCGGCCGGGTCGCCGCCGCCCGGGAGGTGCTCGGCGCCGACCGGGACATCGCGCTGGACTTCCACGGCCGCGCCGGGCTGGCCGCGGTACGCCGGATCCTGCCCGAGCTGGCACCCCTGCGCCCCTTCTTCGTGGAGGAGCCGGTCCTGCCCGACCAGGCCCACCACCTGCGCGACATCGTCGCCGGCACGCCGATCCCGGTGGCCACCGGCGAACGGCTCTACGGCCGCTCCGAGTTCCTCGGCCCGTTGCAGGCCGGGGTCGCCGTGGTCCAGCCGGACCTGTCGCACGCCGGTGGGATCTCCGAGGTCCGCCGGATCGCCGCGCTGGCCGAGACGTACGGGGCGCTGCTCGCCCCGCACTGCCCGCTCGGCCCGATCTCCCTGGCGGCCAGCCTCCAGGTGGCCTTCGCGACACCGAACTTCCTGATCCAGGAGCAGAGCATCGGCATCCACTACCACGCCGGCTCCGAGCTGCTGGACTACGTCGTCGACCCGGAGCCCTTCCGGTTCGTGGACGGGCACATCGCCAGGCTCGACCGGCCCGGGCTGGGCATCACCGTGGACGAGGCGGCGGTCCGCCAGGCCGCCCGTACCCCGCATGCCTGGCGCAACCCGGTCTGGCAGCACCGCGACGGGTCGTTCGCCGAGTGGTGACCGGAGCGACGTCGGTGCGGCTGCGGGTGGCGTACGACGCGGCGCGCGGCGGCCGATGGACCAGCCTGCGCGGCGGCGGCCGGGAGTGGCTCTGGCGCGGCCCGGAGCCCGGCCGGCACGAGGTACGCCCCGACGACGCGTTCATCGACGCCGGCGGGCTGGAAGAGTGCCTGCCCACCGTGCGCGGCCGGCCCGACCACGGCGAGGTGTGGTCCCGGCCTTGGCGTGCCTGCGGTCCCGACACCCTGGTCATCGAGCGCCCGGCGTTCACCCTGACCCGCCGGATCAGCGACCGGGACGGCGTGGTGGTGGCCGACTACCGACTGGCCGCCGACCCCGGCCACCGGTTCGTCTGGGCGGCGCACGCCCTGCTCGACCTCTCCCCCGAGGCCCGCCTCGACGCGCCCGCCGGCACCCTGACCCGACTGCACCCGGAGGCCGCCGCGCTGCTTCCCCCGGGCGACTGGCCCGCCGGCAGCCCCTGGCTGACCGGGCCCTGGCCGACGCCGGCCGGGTTGACGCTGGACACCCTCGGCCCGGACGACGGCACCGCGCTCGGCGCGGTGCTGCTCGACTGCCCCCGGGTCCAGGTGACCGACGGCGCCGACCGGCTGACCCTGGAGCTGGAGTGCTCCGACCAGCCCCGCAGCACCGCGCTCTGGCGCAACCTGAACGGTTGGCCAACCGCCGCTCCCTACCGCAGCATCGGAGTCGAACCCATGCTGGGCGCCGCCTTCGACCTGACCGACGCCGGCCCAGCCGACGCGGCGGTCGTCCCGCCCGCCGGTGAGGTCGCGTGGCGGCTCACCATCTCCGCCCACCGCTTCCACTGAGGACAATCTCGATGAACCTGCTCGACGAGTTGCGTACCCACCGGCTGCTGGCCATCGTGCGCGGCCCCGACCCGGCCGCCGCACTGACCGCCGTGCTCACCCTGGCCGAGAGCGGCGTCGCCCTGATCGAGGTCTCGCTGACCGGTGCCGACGCGCTCGGCACCATCCGGCGGGCCCGGGCCGCCCTCGGGCCCGACTTCGCCCTGGGCGCGGGCACCGTGCTCAGCGCAGAGGACACCCGGGCGGCGGCTGACGCCGGCGCCGGCTTCCTGGTCACCCCGGCGCTGGCACCGAGCCTCGCCGAGGCCGGCCGACTCGGGCTGCCGGTGCTCGCCGGCGCGCTCACCCCCAGCGAGGTGGTGCAGGCCAGCGGCGCCGGGGCCGCCGCCATCAAGCTCTTCCCGGCTTCCCTCGGCGGGCCCGACTACCTCGGCGCGCTGCGCGACCCGTTCCCCGGTACCGCGTTCGTGCCGGTGGGTGGGGTCGACGCCGACGGCGCGCGGCGCTACCTCGACCGGGGAGCGGTCGCGGTCGGCGTCGGCTCCCCGCTTCTCGGCGACGCCGTCCGCGGCGGCGACCCAGCGGCGCTGCGCGAGCGCGCCGCCGCCTTCCTCGCGGCGGTCCGGCCGTGACCGACCTGCTCACCCTCGGCGAGACGATGGCGGCCTTCCGCACCACCGGCCCGCTGCGGCTGGGCGGCACCGCCGGGATCTCCGTTGCCGGGTCCGAGTCGACGGTGGCGATCGGGCTGGCCCGGCTCGGCCACCGGGCCGCCTGGGTCGGGGTCACCGGAGCCGACGAGCCCGGTGAGCTGGTTCGCCGCACGCTGCGCGCCGAAGGCGTCGACCTGACCTGGTCCCGGGTCGACCCGGCGGCCGCCACCGGGCTGATCCTCTTCGAATCCCGGGTCGCCGACATCAACCGGGTCACCTACCACCGCACCGGGTCGGCCGGCTCCCGGCTGCGACCGGCCGACGTCACCCCCGCCTTCGACCCGCCTGGGCCGCCGCCCCGGCTGCTGCACGTCACCGGCATCACCTGCGCGCTGGGCGCCGAGCCGTACCAGGCAGTGGTGGCGGCGGTACGCCTCGCACGTGCGGCGGGCAGCACGGTCTGCCTGGACGTCAACCACCGGCACCGGCTCTGGTCGGTCGCCGCAGCCGCCGACGCGCTGCGGCCGCTGCTGCCCTCGATCGACCTGGTGGTCGCCTCCGACGACGAGTTGGCCGTGCTGACCGATGCGGCCGACCCGGTCGCGGCGCTGCGGGCGGCCGGGGTGGCCGAGGTCGTCGTGAAGCACGGTGCCGGCGGGGCGACCAGCCACAGCGCGCTCGGCACGGTGCACCGCCCCGCCCGGACGGTGCCGGTGGTGGACACCGTCGGCGCCGGCGACGCCTTCGTGGCCGGGCTGCTCTCCGGCTGGCTGGACGGCGCCGACGCGCCGGCCCGGCTGGACCGGGCGGTCACCACCGGCGCGTTCGCGGTGGCCACCCGGGGCGACTGGGAGGGCCTGCCCGACCGTGCCGAGCTGTCGCTGCTCGACCACGGGCCCGGCGGCACGGTGCGCTGACCACTGGGGGCGGCCGACCGCCGCGCCGATCGTCGAAGGAGCGAGATGGAGCTGACCGAACCGACCGTGTGGAGCGCGGACCGGTTGGAGCTGGGCGAAGGGCTGCGCTGGGTGGCCGGCCGGCTGGTCCTGGTCGACCTGCTGGCCGGGCGTCTGCTGGAGACCGCCGGCGACCGACCGGGCCCACTGCGGGAGCTGCGCCGGCTGGACGTCCCGCTGGGCGCGGTCGCCCCGGTCGCGGGCAGTCCCGGCGACTGGCTGGCCGCCGCCGGGACCGGCGTCGCCCTGCTGCCCGCCACCGGGGACCCCCGGACGGTCGCCGATCTGGTCAGCGACGGTCCCGAGCCGGCCCGGATGAACGACGCGGTCGCCGACCCGCACGGCCGGTTCTGGGCCGGCAGCATGACGTACGCCGGGGTGCCCGGTGCGGGCTCCCTGTTCCGGCTGGCTTCGGGCGCGGCACCGGTGCCGGCCGTGACCGGGCTGACCGTGCCGAATGGGCCGGCGTTCGACGCCACCGGCACCACCATGTACCTGGCCGACTCGCCACGCGGGGAGGTCGACCGGTTCACCGTCGACCCACGCACCGGGGCCCTGCACGGGCGCGAGCCGTTCCTGCGGCTGGCCGCCGGGGAGGGCGGCCCGGACGGGATGACCGTCGACGCGGCCGGCCACCTCTGGGTCGCGCTCTGGGGCGGCTCGGCCGTACGCCGCTACCGGCCGGACGGCACGCTGGATCGGGAGATCCAGCTGCCGGCAACCCAGCCGGCCGGCATCTGCCTGGGCGGCCCCGACCTGCGCCGGCTCTTCGTCGGCACCGCGCGGTACGGGCTGACGTCGGCGGGACCGGTGGATGGCGCCCTGCTCGCCGTGGACGTTCCGGTCCCCGGCCTACCCACCGCGCTCGCCGCCGCGCCGGGCACGAGCTGACCGGAGGCATGTCGGCCGCCGGGGCGGGAATAGCCACCACGGCCGGCGTGAGGTCCGGCCGACCGGTTGGGGGCGAGACGATGAGAACCGTGGTGCGGGCGTCATGAACGGACCGGTCGGCGACGAGCCGCTCGGCGAGTTGGAGCTGGTGCACACCTTCACCGGCCCGATGCCGACCGGGGTGAGCGTCTCGCATCGGGGCCGGATCTTCGTCAACTTCCCCCGGTGGGGCGACGAGGTGCCAGCCACCGTCGTCGAGCTGCGCGACGGCCGGGAGGTGCCCTACCCCGACCAGTCGTGGAACGACCCGTCGGGCGACAACGACGCCGGCGCGTTCGTCTCGGTGCAGAGCGTCGTGGTGGACCCGGCCGACCGGCTCTGGGTGCTGGACACCGGCAGCCCGATGTACCAGCCGGCGACGCCGGGCGGGCCGAAGCTGGTCCGGGTCGACCTGGACACCGACACGGTCGCTCAGGTGATCACCTTCCCGGCGGAGGTGGCGCTGCCGACGACGTACCTCAACGACGTCCGCTTCGACCTGCGGCGAGGTGAGTCCGGGGTCGCGTACATCACCGACTCGGCGTCCGCCGGGCCGAACGGGATCATCGTGGTGGACCTGGCCAGTGGGGCGTCCTGGCGGCGGCTGCACGACCACCCGTCCACGAAGGCGGAGCCGCTGACGACGTTCCGGCCGGTGGTCGAGGGCCGGCCGTTCCTGAAGCGGCCGGCGGACGGGCCGCCGAAGCCGGTGTCGACAGGCTCCGACGGCATCGCCATCTCGGCTGACGGCACCCGGCTGCACTACTGCCCGCTGGCGTCCCGCCGTTGGTACAGCGTGGCCGCCAAGGCGTTGGCCGACCCGTCGGTCACCCAGGAGGCGGTCGCGGCGACGGTGGTCGACGAGGGAGACAAGGGCACTGCGTCGGACGGGCTGGAGTCCGACGACGCGGGGCGGCTCTACCTCACCTCCTACGAACACAACGCGGTGCTGCGCCGGCGGCCGGACGGCGAGTACGAGACGGTGGTCCACGACCCGCGACTGCTCTGGCCGGACACCATGTCGGTGGCCACCGACGGGTACCTGTACGTGACCGCCAACCAACTGCACCGGCAGCCGCAGTACCAGCGGGGCCAGGACCTGCGGCGCCGGCCGTACGCGCTGTTCCGCACCCGGATCGACGCCGGGCCGGTGCTGCTGCGCCGCTGACCGTCCGAGCGCACACCCGGCCGGCCCCGGAACGACCGGGACGCGCCGGGCGGCTTCGGCTGACGACCGGCCCGGAGCGCAACCCGCTGGGCTTCTTCAGCCGACCGGCAGGGCCCGGTCCAGCAGGTCGAACAGGGCGGCCCAGTGCCGCTCGGTGGCCTGCTCGTCGTACGCCGGGGTGTCGGCCATGGTGTAGCCGTGGTGCGCGCCCGCGTACACCTCGGAGCGGTACCGCACACCGGCGGCGTCGAGCGCCTTCTCCAGCGTCGCGATCTGCTCGGGCGTCATCGACTGGTCCGCGTCGGCGTGCCCGAAGTACACCTCGCCGGTGATCGAGTCGACGCCCAGGTGCGGGCTGTCCGGCGCGTCGGTGACGATCCGCCCGCCGTGGAAGCTCGCCGCTGCGGCGATCCGGTCCGGGTACGCCTCGATCGCCCGCAGCGCGTTGGTGCCCCCCATGCAGTAACCGGTGATCGCCACCGGCCCCGGCCGGACGTCGTCGCGGGCCGCCAGGAAGTCGAGGTAGGCGGCGGTGTCCCGGATGATCACGTCGGGGGTCAACGCACCGACCAGCGGCATGATCTTCTCGAAGATCGCGCCGCGCTGGTCCGCCTCACCGAGGCGGGACAGGTCGAACAGCGGCGCCCGGCCGGCCCGGTAGAACAGGTGGGGTGTCAGCACGAGGTAACCCCGGGCGGCGATCCGCTCCGCCATCTCCACCAGACGGGGCCGCGGGCCGAAGGCGTCCTGGAAGAGGAGCACCGCCGGGAACGGGCCGTCCCCGTCCGGCCTGGTGAGGCAGGCGTCGGCGACCCCGTCGCCGGTCGGAACGTCCACCGTCGTCGTCTGCACGCGATCCTCCTCGTACGCCAACCGTTGGTCCGTCCGGGACGCTACTCCCCGCGTCAGCGGGGCCGGCCGGCACCGGCGTGAACGGGGCGTCAAGAATTGGCGGTGGTCCGTCAGAACGGCGTATCGGCGCTCGATCCGCCGTCGCCGGGTGGTGACGATGGGTCCATGAGTCCTTGGCGGATGACGCGCTGGGAACGCGGAGACCTGCCACCCGGCACCGACACGACGTCGGGCCGGGACGGCGAACCGCAGGCCCCTGACGGCAACCCCGACGAGCCGGCGGAACCTCCCGCGAACGGGACGGACGGGCCCGATCGGCGGCACGAGGCGCTGGTCAGCGTCCGGCTCGGCCCGTCCGCGCCCGGCAGTCACCTGGTGGAATATCTGCGGCACGAGCCGTGCGCGGTCGCCGCGTGGTGGATCGCGGCCGACGTCGACGCCGTGGTGCGGCTCTCCGCCGACAGCATCACCGTGCTGCACCGGGCCGTGGCCGACCTGCGACGTCGCGCCGGGGTGGAGGTGGTGGTGGCGCACTTCATCCTCCGCGCGCTCGACCTGACCACACCGGCCGACCCGCGCGTCATGCGGGACGCCCCAGCGTGGGCGGTGCCCGCAGCATGAGCAGCCCTTGCCCCGCCCCCCGGATCGTGGTGGGCGTCGACCGGTCGTTCGCCGGGATGCAGGCGCTGCGCCGCGCGGTGCAACTGGCCCGCCGCGACGGTGCGCAGTTGGACGCCGTACGGGCGTGGGTCTTCGCGCCGACGTGGCGGCCCGGCACGCTGACCTGGCGCTGGCAGGACGAGTGCGACCGGGCGGCCCTGACCTACCTGCGGGGCGTCTTCGACGCGGCGCTGGGTGGGCTGCCCCGCGACGTACCCGTGCGGATGGTGGTGACGCAGGGCTACGCCGGGCAGGTGCTGGTCGACCACGCACACCGGCAGTCCGACCTGCTCGTCGTCGGCAGCCCGGAACGCGGCCGGTTCGGCGGGTCGCGCGGTCACGTCACCCGGTACTGCGTGACGCGGGCGGCCGTGCCGGTCGTCGCGGTGCCCGCACCGTCCTGGGCCCGGGCCGCGACGATCCGCCGCTTCGCCCGCGACCTCGAACGTTTCAGCAGATGACCGCCGCCAGAGCGGCGGCGCGAACAGAAAGGACCACCTCGACCATGGACGAGGCCCCGATAATCTACGCCGTTCCGGTGCGAGAGCTGCCGGGACGGCTGGTGGGGACGGTACGGACCGGCCGGTCACCACAGGGTCAGCGGGTGGGCATCGCCTTCACCCGGCCCGAGCTGCTGGTCGCCGCGATGGGCGCGGATCAGGCGTGGGAAGAACTCTGCGAGTCCGCTCTGCGCGGCATGCTGCGCCCGCTCGGGATCGACCGGATCCAGGTCGACCCGCTGCTGGTGGCGCCGCCGCTCGACCCGAGCTTCGGCGACCGGGCGGTGCCGACCGTACCGGCCATGGTTCCGGCCGCACTCGTCAGCCCGCGGTCCGGGGCCGACCCGGTCGCGGTCGCGGTCGGCACCTTCCAGCGCCCGGTCGACCCGGGCCCGTCTCTGCGGAGGTCTCCAGATGCTGTCCCCGGTCACCGTTCTGCCGGTCGTGCCACGCCGGTCGTCATCCGCACCCGAACCTGATCCGCAGATCGTCACGGTCGAGATCTCCATCGTGGTCCGATCCGGTGCGGCCGGCATCGAGCGGCTGGCCGAGTTCGCCGAACGGGTCTCCGCGCTCGCCGCCGGCGTGCTCCACCAGGAGGTGTCGTCCGGCGGCCCGATCATCGGGATCGACAGCCCCTCGGCATCCTTCGGCGACGGCGGTGCCACACCAAGCAGGTCGTCGGCCGCTCCCCAAACAACCCGCCCCGAGCTGCTGCTGCGACCGGTACGCCGGACCGCCCAGCTCAGTGGCGAGCCGGTGACGTTCACCCGGCGCGAGTACGACCTGCTGCTCCACCTGGCCCGCCACCCTCGTCAGGCACTCACCCGGGGGCAGCTACTGCGCGAGGTCTGGGGCTACGAGATGTGCCGAGGCGCGCGAACCGTGGATGTGCACGTGCGTCGGCTACGGCAGAAGCTGGCCGGGCGCGGTCCGGTCATCACGACCGTGCACGGCATCGGCTACCGCCTGGACGCCATCGAACGGCTACGGGTTGCCGCGGACTGACGTCACGCACGGTCGGACGCTGCCGGTCACGGCCGGTAGCGGTAGCCCATCCCGGGCTCGGTGATGAGATGCCGGGGGCGGGCCGGGTCGTCCTCCAGCTTGCGCCGTAGCTGGGCCAGGTACTGCCGCAGGTAGTTGGTCTCGTTCTGGTACTCCGGCCCCCACACGTCGTGCAGGAGCTGGCGCTGACTGACCAGCTTGCCGGGGTGGCGCAGCAGCTTCTCCAGCACGCTCCACTGGGTGGGGGTCAGCTTGACCTCGGTCCCGTCGTCCCGCCGCACGGCGTGGTCGGCCAGGTCGACGGTGTGCTGGCCGATCCGCAGCGCGGGCACCGCCTCGCTGGGCGCGCCGAGCCGCCGGGTCACCGCGCGGATGCGGGCCAGCAACTCCTCCACCCCGAACGGCTTGGTGACGTAGTCGTCCGCTCCGGCGTCGAGCGCGGCGACCTTGTCCTCACTGCCGGCCCGCCCGGAGAGCACGATGATCGGCACGGCGGTCCAGCCGCGCAGGCCGCGAATCACCTCGACCCCGTCGATGTCGGGCAGGCCGAGGTCGAGCACCACCAGGTCGGGCGGGTGGCTGGCGGCGGCTTTCAGCGCGGCCGCCCCGGTCCCTGCGACGTCCACGTCGTAACGGCGTGCCCGCAGGTTGATCCGCAGGGCGCGCAGGATCTGCGGTTCGTCGTCGACGACCAGGATGCGCGTCATTCCTGCGGAGCCTCCGAGCTGGTCTGTACGGCGGCGGGCAGCCGCAGCACCATGGTGAGCCCACCACCAGGGGTGGTCTCAGGAGTGATGCTGCCACCCATCGCCTCGGCCAGACCCCGGGACAGGGCAAGCCCGAGGCCGACTCCGGTCTGGTTGTCCCGGTCGCCGAGGCGCTGGAACGGCAGGAAGACGTGCTCCCACTGCTCCTCCGGAATGCCCGGTCCCTGGTCGATGATCCGCAGCTCCACCTGGCCGGCGTGCGCGCTCCCGGTGATGGTGGGCGGCTGCCCGGGCGGGCTGTACCGCAACGCGTTCGCGATGACGTTGACCAGCACTCGTTCCAACAGGCCGGGGTCGGCGGTGGCTGCGGGCAGGTCGGCCGGGATGTCGGTCACGACGGCGGCGGCGGGCGGGCCGAGCTCGTCCAGCGCCCGGGGTAC
Source organism: Micromonospora sp. NBC_00858 (assembly GCF_045207365.1). NCBI lineage: Bacteria > Bacillati > Actinomycetota > Actinomycetes > Micromonosporales > Micromonosporaceae > Micromonospora > Micromonospora sp. NBC_00858. The sequence continues at coordinate 5,720,737 of NZ_CP108828.1, forward strand.
GGCGTCCTCCAGGCCGATCACGGTCGCCGTGATGCCGAGAACGCCGGCCTGGAGCCGACTCATGTCCAGCAGGTTGCCGACCAGCCGGGCGAGCCGGTCCAGCGACTCCTCGGCGGTCTCCAGCAGCTCCTCGCGGTCCTGCTCGTCGAACTCGATGTCCTGGCTGCGCAGGCTGGTCACGGCGGCCTTCGCCGAGGCCAGCGGGGTACGCAGGTCGTGGCTCACCGCGGCGAGCAGCGCGGTCCGCATCCGGTCCGCCGCGGCGAGAGGCCGGGCGGTGGCCGCCTCCTCGGCCAGCCGTTCCTGGCGCAGCGCGACGGCGGCCTGGGCGGCGAACGCCTCGACGATCCGCCGGTCGGCGGCCTCCAGCCGACGGCCGCTGAGCACGACGGTGATCCGCTCGTCGACCGGCACCGCCGTCTCGCCCTCGTCCGGCGTGCAGGCCGGACGGTCGCCGACGCTGGCCACCACGCACCAGGCGTGCTCCTCGCGGGCCCGCTCCGGGCGACCGCTTGCCTCCTCGGCCAACTCCAGCACGCTCACCGCGCGCAGCCCGAAGGTTTCCCGGAGCTGGTCGAGCAGCGCGGGCAGCGGACGTTCACCGCGCAGCACGCCACCGGCGACGGCCGCGAGGGTCTGCGCGTCGGCGGCGGCACGGGCGGCCTCCCGGGTCCGCCGCGCGGCCACGTCGACGATCCAGCTCACCGCCAGCGCCACGCCGACGAAGACGGCCAGGGCGAGCAGGTTGTCCGCCTCCGCGATGGTCAGCGTGCGGAACGGCGGGGTGAAGAACCAGTTGAGCAGCAGCGAGCCGCCGAGCGCAGCCACCAGGGCCGGCCACAGCCCACCGACCAGGGCGACCGCCACCACCGCCACCAGGAAGAGCAGGATGTCGTTGGTCAGCGTCAGGTCGGGCAGCACCGTCAGCAGCAGGGTGAGCAGTGGTACGCCGACCACGGCCAGGGCGAAGCCGAGCAACCGGCGGCGCCGGGACAACGCCGCCGGCACGGCCGCCGCCCGGCGTCCCCTACCGGCCTCGGTGTGGGTGACCAGGTGCACGTCGATCGAGCCGGAGAGCGCGGTGGTGGTCACCCCGACGCCCCTGGCGAACAGCTGCGCGAAGCGGCCCCGCCGGCTGGCGCCGAGCACCAGCTGGGTGGCGTTCACGCCACGGGCGAAGTCCAGCAGCGCGGCGGGGACGTCGGTGCCCAGCACCTGGTGGTAGGTGCCGCCGAGGCTCTCCACCAGCACCCGCTGGCGGGCCAGTTGGGCCGGGTCCGCGCCGGCCAGGCCGTCGCTGCGGGAGACGTGTACGGCGAGCAGATCGGCGCCCTTGCTGCGGGCCGCGACCCGCGCCGCCCGGCGGATCAGTGTCTCGCCCTCCGGGCCGCCGGTCAGCGCCACCACGACCCGCTCCCGGGCCTCCCAGGTGGCGGCGATGCCCTGCTGGCTGCGGTACCGGTCGAGCTGTTCGTCGACCTTGTCGGCCAGCCAGAGCAGCGCCAGCTCGCGCAGGGCGGTGAGGTTGCCGACACGGAAGTAGTTGCCCAGCGCGGCATCGATCTTGTCGGGTCGGTAGATGTTGCCGTGCGCCATCCGCCGGCGTAGCGCCTCGGGGGTCATGTCGACCAGCTCGACCTGTTCGGCGGCACGGACGATCTCGTCCGGGATGGTCTCCCGCTGGGTGGTGCCGGTGATCTGCGCGACCACGTCGTTGACCGACTCCAGGTGCTGCACGTTGACCGTGGACAGCACGTCGATCCCCGCGTCGAGCAGCTCCTGGACGTCCTGCCAGCGCTTGTCGTGCCGGGAGCCGGGCACGTTGGTGTGCGCCAGCTCGTCGACCACCGCGACCTCCGGCCGGCGGGCCAGCACCGCGTCCAGGTCCATCTCGGTGAACTCGGCGCCCCGGTAGTCCATCGTGCGGCGCGGGACCTGCTCCAGGTCACCGAGCATGGCCGCGGTGTGCTGGCGGCCGTGGGTCTCCACGAAGCCGATCACCACGTCGGTGCCTCGCGCGGCACGCCGCTGGGCCTCCTCCAACATGGCGTACGTCTTGCCGACGCCGGGGGCGGCCCCGAGATAGATGCGCAGTTCTCCGCGTGGCACGGGAACATCCTTCCTGGTCGGGTTCGCCGATGCGGGAACCGGGCGAGGCCGTCCCCGTGGAACGGCCTCGCCCGGTGTCGTACTCAGGGCTTGCTCAGCGCGCCGCGAACTGCTTGTCCAGCGCGATGTTGAGCTCCAGCACGTTGACTCCCGGCTCGCCCATGAAGCCGAGTCCTCGCCCGGTAGTGTGCTCGTCCACCAGCCGGCGGACCGCCTCCGGGTCCGCGCCGCGCTCCCGCGCGACCCGGTTCACCTGCAACTCGGCGTACGCCGGACTGATCTGCGGGTCGAGGCCGCTGCCGCTCGCGGTGACCGCGTCGGCGGGCACCGCCGGGTCGGCGGGCGCGTTGCCGCGGATCGGGGTGACCACCCCGCCAGCGGCCACGTAGTCCTCGTCGGGCTGCGCCAGTTCCACCGGCACCCCCTGGTACGAGCCGACGAACGGGGTGGCAGGGGCGACCTGGTTGACGCTGACCACCCGGGTGACCGGGCCGGTCAGACCGTCCGCGCGGAAGACCGCGAGCACGGCACCCACGCCATCGGTGGTGCAGAAGGGGCGCCCGCCGTCGACGCCGTTGAGCTCGCCGACCTCCTTGCTGCGCCCGCAGACCTGGGTGAGCAGGCTCTCGGTGGACTCCTCCGGGTCGCTGGCGATGGTGTCGACCACGCTCTCCGGGCCCAGGTTGCTGGCCGAGGTGGAGGTCGGGTCGTAGCCGTCGCCGGCGGCCGACGGGCGGGACTGGAAGTAACGCGGGACGGGGTTGCCGTCGGCGTCGGTGAAGGACTGACCGATCAGTGAGCTGCCGACCGTCGTCCCGCCCTCGTCGATCAGCGAGCCGTCGGCCTTGTGGTTGAGGCCGGGCAGCTGGCCGACCGCGACCAGGGCCAGCGGGTAGACCAGCCCGAGCAGCACCGTGAAGACGAGCACGGCGCGCAGGGCGGCGAGGTGTTGGGCGAGCCAGTTGGGTAGGCGCATCACGAAATCCCCGGGATGAACTGGATGAGCAGGTCGATGAGCTTGATCCCGATGAACGGCACGATGATGCCGCCCAGTCCGTACAGCCACAGGTTGCGGCTGAGCAGCTTCGACGCGGCGGCCGGCCGGTACCGCACGCCACGGAGGGCGAGCGGGATCAGCGCGATGATCACCAGGGCGTTGAAGATGACCGCGGACAGGATCGCCGACTCCGGGCTGGACAGCCGCATGATGTTCAGCGCGTCCAGGCTCGGGTAGAGGCCGGCGAACATGGCCGGGATGATCGCGAAGTACTTCGCGATGTCGTTGGCGATGCTGAACGTGGTCAGCGCGCCCCGGGTGATCAGCAACTGCTTGCCGATCTCCACGATCTCGATGAGCTTGGTCGGGTCGGAGTCGAGGTCGACCATGTTGCCGGCCTCCTTGGCGGCCGACGTACCGGTGTTCATGGCCACCCCGACGTCGGCCTGGGCGAGCGCCGGTGCGTCGTTGGTGCCGTCGCCGGTCATGGCGACCAGCCGGCCACCCTCCTGCTCCCGCTTGATCAGCGCGAGCTTGTCCTCCGGCGTCGCCTCGGCCAGGAAGTCGTCGACCCCGGCCTCGTCGGCGATCGCCTTCGCGGTACGCGGGTTGTCGCCGGTGATCATCACGGTCCGGATGCCCATCCGGCGCATCTCGTCGAACCGCTCCCGCATCCCGGACTTGACGACGTCCTTGAGGTGGATGACGCCCAGCGCGCGAGCCGGCTCACCGTCGACGTGCTCGGCGACGACCAGCGGCGTGCCGCCGGTGCTGCTGATGCCGTCCACGATCTCGCCGACCTGCTCGGTCGGGTGCCCGCCGTTCTCGCGGACCCACTTCATGACCGCGGCGGCGGCGCCCTTGCGGACCCGGCGCCCCGTTCCGGCCGCCCCGGCGTCCACGCTGGCCTCCGGGGCCATGTCGACGCCGCTCATCCGCGTCTGGGCGGTGAACGGTACGAAGGTGGCGTGCGGCATCACGCCGGGCTCGCGCTCGCGCAGCCCGAACTCGTTCTTCGCCAGCACCACCACCGAGCGCCCCTCCGGGGTCTCGTCGGCCAGGCTGGACAGTTGCGCGGCGTCGGCCAGGGTCGCGGCCGTCACCCCTTCGACCGGTACGAACTCGGCGGCCTGCCGGTTGCCCAGCGTGATGGTGCCGGTCTTGTCCAGCAGCAGGGTGTTGACGTCGCCGGCCGCCTCGACGGCCCGGCCGCTCATGGCCAGGACGTTGCGCTGCACCAGCCGGTCCATGCCGGCGATGCCGATGGCGGAGAGCAACGCACCGATCGTGGTGGGGATGAGGCAGACCAGCAGCGAGATCAGCACCACCCCGGTGACACCGGAGTCGGTGATCGCGCCGCTGTCCGGCGCGGCCGCCTGGTACGCCTTGGAGAAAATGGCCAGCGGCTGAAGGGTGACCACGGCCAGCAGGAAGATGATCGTGAGCGCGGCGAGCAGGATGTTCAGCGCGATCTCGTTCGGCGTCTTCTGCCGGTTGGCACCCTCGACCAGGGCGATCATCCGGTCGATGAAGCTCTCCCCCGGCTTCTGGGTGATCTTCACGACGATCCGGTCGGAGAGCACCTTGGTGCCGCCCGTGACCGCGCTGCGGTCGCCACCGGACTCCCGGATGACCGGGGCCGACTCGCCGGTGATGGCCGACTCGTCGACACTGGCGATGCCCTCGACGATGTCGCCGTCACCGGGGATGATGCCGCCCGCCTCGACCAGCACGATGTCGCCCTGGCGTAGCTGCGGCGCGGGCACCGCCTCGTCCCGGTAGGTGTTGGCTCGGGCGCCCGGCGACCAGTCGACCAACCGGGTGGCGATGGTGTCCTGCTTGGCCTGCCGCAACGCGGCAGCCTGGGCCTTGCCCCGACCCTCGGCGACCGCCTCGGCCAGGTTGGCGAAGAGCACGGTCAGCCAGAGCCAGATGGTGATCGCCCAGGCGAACACCGACGGGTCGGTCACCGCCAGGACGGTGGTGAAGGCCGCGCCGACTTCCACGATCAGCATCACCGGGTTGCGCCACAGCGTGCCCGGGTTGAGCTTGCGCGCGGCGTCCGGCAGGGACCGGATCAGCTGCTTGGGGTCGAGCAGTCCCCCGCCGACCCGGTTGCCCTGGGTGGCCGGGGTGCCGGCGGTCGGTTGCTCGCCGGCCCCGGATGTCACGGAGGTGACGGACATGTCCTCGTTCCTCATGATGGTCAGAGCCCCTCTGCCAGCGGGCCGAGCGCGAGTGCGGGCAGGAAGGTCAGCGCGACGAGGATCACCGTGACGCCGACGACCATCCCGATGAACAGCGGTCGGTGGGTCGGCAGGGTGCCTTCGGACGCGGGGGTGGGTGCCTGGCGGGCCAACGAACCGGCCAACGCAAGCACGAAGATGATCGGCAGGAACCTGCCCAGCAACATGCACAGCCCGAGCGCGGTGTCCCACCAGGTGGTGTTGACGGTGATGCCGCCGAACGCGGAGCCGTTGTTGTTGCTGGCCGAGGTGAACGCGTAGAGCACCTCGGAGAGGCCGTGCGGACCGACGTTGAGCGCGGTGGAGTTGTTACCGGTGGCGAACGCCGCCGCCGTGCCGACCAGCACCAGGATCGGCGTGATCAGGAAGTACAGCGAGGCGAACTTGATCTCCCGCGAGCCGATCTTCTTGCCCAGGTACTCCGGGGTACGGCCCACCATCAGGCCGGCCACGAAGACCGTGATCACGGCGAGGATGAGCAGGCCGTAGAGACCGGAACCGGTACCGCCCGGGGCGACCTCGCCGAGCATCATGTTGAACATGGTCATCATGCCGCCGAGCGAGGTGAACGAGTCGTGGAACGAGTTCACCGCACCGGTCGAGGTCAGCGTGGTGGCCGCGGCGAAGGTGGCCGAGTTCGACACGTCGAACCGAACCTCCTTGCCCTCCAGCGCCGCGCCGACCGCCTGCGGCACCGTGCCGTGGCCGGCCAACTCGAAGACGTTGGTGATGACCACGCTGGCGAACGCGAGGATGGCCATCACCGCGGCGATGGCGTAGCCCTGGCGGTTCTGCCCCACCATCCGACCGAAGACCCGGGGCATGCTGAACGGAATCACGAAGATCAGGAAGATCTCGATCCAGTTCGTCCACGTGGTGGGGTTCTCGAACGGGTGGGCGCTGTTGACGTTGTAGAAGCCGCCACCGTTGGTGCCCAGCTCCTTGATCACTTCCTGGCTGGCAACCGGCCCTCCGGTGATGGTCTGGGTGCCGCCGGTCAGCGTGGTCACGTCGGTGCCGGCCGAGAGGTTCTGCACCACCCCGCCGATCATCAGCGCGATGGCGCCGAGCACCGCGATCGGCAGCAGGATCCGCAGCGTGATCCGGGTCAGGTCGACCCAGAAGTTGCCGAGCTGCCCGGTACGGCTGCGGGCGAACCCCCGCAGCAACGCCACCGCCACCGCGATGCCGACCGCCGCCGAGACGAAGTTCTGCACCGCCAGACCGGCCATCTGCACCAGGTGGCCCATCGTCGACTCACCCGAGTACGACTGCCAGTTGGTGTTGGTCACGAACGACACGGCGGTGTTCCACGCGCCGTGCGGCACGACCGAGTCGAAGCCCAGCGACAGCCACAGGTGGTTCTGCACCCGCTGGAACAGGTACAGGAACAGGATCGAGATCCCGGAGAACGCCAGCACGCTGCGGGCGTACACGCCCCAGGTCTGTTCGGCGGCCGGGTTTACCCCGACCAGACGGTAGATCCCCCGCTCGACCCGGGACTGCCGGGTGCCGGAGACCGCGCGGAACATGTAGTCGCCGAACGGCTTGTAGACGGCGACCAGGGCCGCCACCAGCGCCAGCACGAAGATGACGCCCGCTGTTGTCATGGTCATCAGAAGCGCTCCGGAAACAACAGGGCGAACACCAGGAACGCGCCCAGGACGATCGCGAGCACCAGACCGACGGCATTGACCGCGTTCACAGCTTCTCCACCGCCCGGACCACCAGGGCGAGCACTGCGAACAGCGCCACCGTCAGGATCACGAACACCACGTCAGACACGCTGACTCCTCATACCGGGAAAGTTCGCCGCGACCGCCTCCCGGTCGCGCCGGGCAATCAAAGCCCCACCACCTCGCGAATGGCAGGGGTCATAACGCGACCATGACGGAGGCGAACCTTTTATTGACGCGGTTTTCACATCGCCACCTGAACAGGTGAAACGCGGCACAAAGCTCTCGGCAGGGCGCAGACGGGCCAACGTTCAAGTTCCGCACAACTTCAGGGAGCTTGTCTCATCCTGTTTGGGCTGGTGGGGTGGTGTTGACAGGACGAGTCGTGGGGTCGCGGCGCTGGTCAGGGTGTGGTGATCTTCGCTGATGATCGACTGCCCTCGGGAAGGTTCGATCTGTTCCGGTGTTGCGCGTGGCTCATAGCAGGGCCCTCGGTGAGGGTTGCAGGTCGTGACACACGACAACACGCCCACCGAGGGCCATGCTCTGGTCTACCAGGTCCATCTGCCCTTGTCGACGAAGTCGCTGACCATGATCACTCAAGCGATCCGCCGGTATCGCCGTGGTGTGCGCTCGCGGTGGCGCAAGCTGCCCGATGAGCAGGTCGCCCTCATCGTGCTGGCCGTGCTCCGCCATGATCAGCGTCCCGCCGACCTCGCCGCCGCCTACGGGGTGTCGCATCACAGCGTGCGCCGCTGGGTTCGGCAAACCATCACCACTCTCGCCGCGATGGCGCCCCGCCTGGACCGAGTCCTCACCCACACCGCCCGCACCAGCAGTGAGGACCCGCTGCTGTTCGACGGCACCTGCCTGCCCGTGCACCGCCCGAGCGGCCGCGCCGAACGACGCCTGTGGTGCGGCAAACACAAGGCTCACCACCTACGCGTACTCACCCTCACCGACCACCACGGCCGGCTGCTCTGGATCTCCGCCGCCGCCGGCGCCCGCACCCACGAAGCCACCCAAGCCAAACGCCTACGCCTACCCACCCGGCTACGCCGTCATGACCTCGCCGTCATCTGCGACCGCATCCACACCCGCCTCGACGACCAACCCGAGAACCCCACCGTCATCACCGGACGACGCGGCAACCGCCACCACCCCCTCACCCCCGCCCAACACAGCGTGAACACCCTGCTCAGCCGCGAACGCGCGGCCAATGAACACGCCCACGCTCACCTCAAGAACTGGCGCATCCTCACCCGACTACGCCACGGCTGGCGCCCACACGCCACCACCCTGCTACGCGCCCTACTCGTGCTGACCAACACCGAAATCAACCGCTAGACAGATGATCAACACCGAAGATCCACACCCGCACACCAGCACCCCAACCACACCACCACGACCTGTCAACCATCCCTGAGCAGCCCAAACAGGATGAGACAAGCTCAGGGAAGTAGTCGCCTCCCGCACGCGCGAGGCGACACTTTCCTTGTTCTTGTGCAGATCTGGCAATACGAGGGCAGGCGGACAGCCCGCGGGCGACACCTCGCGGGTCGGCATGTGCGGACGCGGTGGTGCGACGGAGTGCTGTGGCGGGTGTGGGCCGGTGGCGGGTGTGGTGCGGCGGCCGGTCAGGCCGGGCGGCGGGCCACCAGCACGTCACGCATGATCGACTGGTCGACGCGGTGGCGCAGCGCGCGGTAGGGCTCCGCGTCGACCACGGTCAGGCCGGCCGCGGCCAGTGCCACCGCAGCGTCGTCCCGGCTGGCCACGTGGGTGTTCCAGGAGATGCCGAGCGCTCCACCGGGGCGCAACAGCCGCGCCCAGACCGGCGCGGCGTCGGCGAGCAGCGCCAGCGGGTCCCGGGTCAGCCCGTGCTCGGCCGTCCGGCTGCCGTGCTGGACGCCGTACGGGGCGTCCGCGACGACCAGGTCGACGGTCTCCGGGCGGAAGAACTCGCCCGCACGGGTGGTGTCGGCGTTGACCACGTCCAGCAGTTGGAGGTCGCCGGCCTTGTGCGCCTCGCGCGTGGGGGCCAGCTCGATCCGCACCCGGCGACCGACCACCTTGCGCTCCCGGCGCACCGGCCCCGACTCCAGCACCCGGTGCTTGATCCGCTTCTGCTTCAGCCAGGTGGTGATGAACGCCCGGTACGCCTCGACATCCTTCTGGTCGCGGTCCATCCCGGCGGCGTCGAAGCCGTACATCAGCGCCTGGTTGAGGGTGGTGCCGCGACCGCAGAGCGGGTCGAGCACCCGGAACCGGCGGCTGGTCAGCTCAGCGGCCCAGTCCGAGGCGAGCAACGTGACGTTGAGCAGCAGCTTGGTGAACTGCTCGTTGGTCTTGCCCGGGTACTTCTGGATGGTGATCAGGTCATCGTCGTAGCGGTCCAGCCGGCTCCACTCGATCGGGCGCAGCAGCTCGCCGACGAACTCGAACAGCGCGTACCCGGCGGAGAGATTGCCCAGCACGGCCAGGTCCCGCTCGGTCAGCCCGTCGCCGGTGAAGGTGACGTAGCTGGCCCCGCCGACGGTCGCGGTGTCCAACTCGCCGATCCGGCCGTCGATCGCCGAACGGCCGAAGATCTCCAGCTCGGCCCGGGTGAGGTCGACGGCGGAGCGGGCGTACACCCGGTTGGTGGAGGGCAGGATCAGCAGGCCGTAGCGCGTCATGATCGGGCGAGTATTCCATAACGGGCCACAGCCGCCGGGAACCGGAGTGGCGGCCGGACCGACTACCCCTACATGGGGTGTGAGCAGTGGCGGGAGGTCCTGTCCGCGCAGTTGGACGGCGAGGAGACCGCCGAGGAACGGGCGGCGGCTCAGCGGCACCTGGACGGGTGCGCCGAGTGCCGGGTCTGGTTCACGGCGGCGGCCGGGGTGACCCGTCGGGTGCGTACCCGATTGGTCACCGAACCGCCCGACCGGACGGAGGCGATCCTCGCCGCCGCCGCTGCCGCGCCGCCGGCCCGTCGGTGGCGGTGGTGGCCCGGTGCGGCCGGGCGCGGCCGGCTGGTCACTGGGCTGCGCGGAGCGCTCGGGCTGCTCGGGGCGGTGCAGTTGGTGCTCGGCCTGGCCCAGGTGGGCCGAGGCACGGCCGCCGATCACCTGCACCCGGCCGGTCAGCACCTGTGGCACGAGTCGGCCGCGTGGAACGTGGCGGTGGGCGCCGGCTTCCTCTTCGTGGCGGTACGCCGCAGCCCGCCGGCCGGCCTGCTGCCAATGCTCAGCGCGTTCGTCGGCACGCTGCTGCTGCTGTCGGTCAACGACCTGGCCACCGGAACGGTGAGCGGGGAGCGGCTGGTCAGCCACGGTTTCCTGGTGATCGGCTACCTGATCACCGTGCTGCTGTCCCGGCCCGGGTTGCGCCCCGGAGGCCCCGCGCCGCAGCGCCAGCCCGCGCCGTCGCGCTGGCGGTTCCGGGCGGACGAGGTCGACCGGCCGCTGCGGGTGGTCCGGTCCGAGCCGTACCCGGCACAGGCGGCCGAGCGCCACGCCGCCCCAGCCGCACGGTCCACCGACCGACGGGCCGCCTGAGCGTCGGCCGTGCGCCCGGTCAACCGGCGCGGCCATGGTCGGTCTGTGGGCCAGACGTCAGGAAGACATCGGTTGAGCGGGCCGGGTCGTCTCCGTCGCGCCAGCCTGGCCGCCGCCTGCGATGGCCGCCGGGATGACCTGTTCGACGATGGCCAGCAGCGTGGTGGTGAGCAGCAGGTGCACCTGGTCGCGGGTCAGCGCGCCGCGTTGGAGCCACTCCCGGGCGGTCGAGGTGGCCAGCCCGCCGTACGCCCGGACCATCCCGCGCAGCTCCTCGCGGTGCTCCGCCTCGTCCGCCAGGCCGACGGCGACCAGCATCCGGTCGGCGGCGACCTCCTCGGCCTCGGCGAGCACCCGCTCCACGTCGGCGTCGCCGCCCATCCCCCGAGCGGTGACGGCGGCCAGCCAGGAGGTGCCGTGCCGGGAGACCACGTCGAGGAACCAGGAGACGCTGGCGTCGACCCGGGACCGCAGGTCTCCCTTGGGCAGCCGCTCCAGGGCTACCTCCGGGATGGTCACCATGACCCGGACGACCTCCAGGTAGAGGTCCTTCTTGGTGCCGAAGTAGTGGTTGACCAGGCCGCGCGCGACACCCGCCTCCCGGGCGATGTCGGTGGTCGACACATCCGGGTACGCGCGCTCGCCGAACAGCCGGACCGCGCAGGCCAGGATCTGCCCACGCCGGGCATCCGGCTCCAACCGGCGGCGGCGCGGAGCGGTCTCGACAATCATCTGCCCGACCCTATCGGCAGCTCACGAGGTCGGCCTACGAGTTCAGCCTCTGGTTGATCCATGATGCGTGCTGGTGAAACAGCCGAGATTTACGTGCGATGGTGGTAGTGGTTGCGGCGGGGTAGCTGATCCGGATCGAGCCAGGCCGGGGGCACGAACTCCGGGTGACCATCGCCGCCAAGCCGGACGGTCCAGTCGCTGTGATGGATGTGCCGGTGGTGATGGCCGCAGAGCAGCAGCGCGTTCGTAAGACTGGTGGGACCGCCGTCGGCCCAGTGGCGGATGTGGTGGGCGTCGCACCAGCGTGGTGGACGGTCACAACCTGGAAAAGCGCAGCCGTGATCGCGCAGCACCAGGGCCCGCCGCAGGGGACCGGTGATGAGGCGGCGTTGCCGGCCCATGTCGAGGACCTGACCCGCGCCGCCGAGCACGGCAGGCAGGATGCTCGCGTCGCAGGCCAGGCGGCGCACCGCCTCCGACGTGAGCGCGAGACCGGTGTCGAGCGCACCCGCGTCGAGGTCCTTGAGCAAGGTGTCGTACGCGGTGGTGACCACGACCTGCGCCGGATCGCCACCGTGCTCGGGCAACTCACCCGTGCGCAGCGCGAGTCGACACACGTCGGCGAGCGCGTCGTGACGACGCTGCCCCGGGGTGCGAGTGTCATCCGGCCCAGCGGGCCCGCTGAGCGGGTCGATGACGGCGCGCAGCACTGCGGCGGCTTCGGTGTCGAGGTTGCCGGCCAGGCGCAGCCGACCATCGGCCTGCTCGCTTATGGTGACGTGCCGGTCCCGGGCAGTCCGGCGGGCCTCCGCCTCCAACCCGGCCCGGGCTGCGGCGTCGGCGACCTCAGGGGCGACATGCTCGAGAATCCGACCGCCGAGTTTGCGCAGCAGCGTCGGGTCGAACTGCCCGGCCCAGTCGACCAGCACGCCGACGGCCTTGTCGGCGGCCTCGACACCGGCCGAGGCCGACACGGTCGCGACCGTGTCGGCGATGACCCGGGCCTGTTCCACGGTGATGCTTCCGTAGGCGAGCGCACCACGCACGCCCGAGGCGCCGGCGTCCAGCGCCGCAGCGAGGTCGACCAGTCGGCGGGCAGCGGGGACGGTGAGCCGCAACCGCTCCCGCAGCCACACCGCAGTCGACGAGGCGCCCTGCGCAACCGCCGTGCCACGCCCGTCCAAATCCCGCACGGCCGCCAACTGCACCGCTGCCAACCGCTGCTGAAGGCGATGCGACGCGTCGATCACCGCGACCAGATCCGACTCCGACATGGCCCAGGTGGCCGCGCCAACGCACGCCGCTACTGCGGCTTCTGCCTGCGCCAACTCATCGACCACCAGGCGAGATTAGAACAGACGTACGACAATTTCGCCGGCGCTGGATCCCGCCGCAGGCATGCCGCCGCGGGCTGGCCCACTCGGTCGCCGCGTTCCCGCCGATTCGGGTTCTGGAGTGCGATCGGGCGGCGCTGGCGCCGGGTCGCCGTCGGCGGCGTGCGAGCACACCGACGAGTTCCCGGGCGGCCTGCGATCGCCAGCGTCGTCCTTCGGCCGGCGCTGCCCAGCGTCCGGCACCCGGGGACGGACGACTGTTGATCGAGACTTATTGACATGCCGTCAACAGCGCGCGAGGGTGATGCACATGCCGACGCTCGCATCCGACGGTCCCCCCTCGCCCTGGCGCGAACCGGAGCACGACGACCTGGCCGATCTGGCCCGCACCTTCTTCACCAAGGACGTGCTGCCGCACGCCGACCGGCTGCTGGCGCAGGGGCATCCGGACCGCGAGCACTACCGGCGCGCCGGTGAGCTGGGGCTGCTCGGCCTCTCCGTGCCGGAGGAGTACGGCGGCGGAGGCGGCGGGTTCACCCACGAGGCGGTCCTGCTGCACGAGCAGGCGTACACCGGGGAGGGCAGCCTCGGGCTGGCCGTCCACAGTGGCATCGTCACCGGCTATCTGGTGGCGTACGGCAGCGAGGAGCAGAAGCGGCGCTGGCTGCCCGGCCTGTGCAGCGGTGAGTTGGTCGGCGCGATCGCGATGACCGAGCCGGACGGCGGCTCCGACCTCCAAGCGATGCGTACCCGGGCGATCCGCGACGGCGACGACTATCTGGTCACCGGCGCGAAGACGTTCATCACCAACGGTGGGCTCGCGGATCTGATCATCGTGGCCGTGAAGACCGACCCCGAGCAGCGGGCGGCCGGTGTCTCGTTGCTGGTCTGCGAGGTCGGGGGCGACCCGGCGGGCTTCCGTCGGGGCCGGCTGTTGTCCAAGATCGGTCTGCACGCCAACGACACCGCCGAACTGTTCTTCGACGAGTTCCGGGTGCCGGCGGACAACCTGCTCGGCGGTGCCGAAGGGCTGGGCTTCATCCAGCTCATGCAGCAGCTTCCGCAGGAACGACTGGTGATCAGCGTCGGCGCGGTCGCCGCCATGGAACGCGCCGTCGAGCTGACCGTCGCGTACACCAGGGAGCGCACCGCCTTCGGCAAGCCGCTGATGGGCCACCAGAACACCCGGATGGTGCTCGCCGAGTGCGCCACCCGCACCCGGGTCAGCCGGGTCTTCCTGGACGACTGCATCGTCCGGCACACCCGCGGCGACCTGGACGTGGCCACCGCCGCGATGGCGAAGTGGTGGCTCACCGACGGCCAGTGCGAGGTCATCGACCGCTGCCTGCAACTCTTCGGCGGTTACGGCTACACCACCGAGTACCCGATCGCCCGGATGTACGCCGACGCCCGTGTCCAGAAGATCTACGGCGGCACCAACGAGATCATGAAGGAGCTGATCGCCCGTGCCCTCTGAGGCGTACGTCTACGACGCGGTCCGCACCCCGCGCGGACGCGGCCGGGACACCGGCGCGCTGCACGGGGTCAAGCCGATCTCCCTGGTGGTCGGCCTGATCGACGCGCTGCGCGAGCGCAACCCCGGCCTGGACGTCGACCGGCTGGAGGACCTGCTGCTCGGCATCGTCACCCCGGTGGGTGAGCAGGGCGGCGACCTGGCCCGGGCCGCCGCGCTGCTGGCCGGGCTGCCCGACCAGGTGGGCGGGGTGCAGCTCAACCGGTTCTGCGCGTCCGGGCTGGAGGCGGTCAACGCCGCCGCCGCGCGGATCCGCTCCGGCTGGGAGCACCTGCTGCTCGCGGGCGGGGTGGAGTCGATGTCCCGGGTGCCGATGGGCTCCGACGGCGCGGCCTGGGCCACCGACCCGCAGACCGCCCTGGCCACCTCGTTCGTGCCGCAGGGCGTCAGCGCCGACCTGATCGCCACCCTGGAGGGCTTCACCCGCGACGACGTGGACGGCTACGCGCTGCGCTCGCAGGAGCGGGCCGCCAAGGCGTGGGCCGGCGGGCACTTCGCCCGCTCGGTGGTGCCGGTACGCGACGACAACGGGCTGGACATCCTCACCGTGGACGAGCACCTCCGCCCGGAGACCACCCGGGAGGCGCTGGGCCGGCTCACCCCGTCCTTCGCCACGATGGGCGAGGCGGCCGGCTTCGACGCGGTGGCCTTGCAGAAGTTCCACTGGCTGGAGGCGATCGAGCACGTCCACCACGCCGGCAACTCGTCCGGCATCGTGGACGGCGCGGCGCTGGTGCTGATCGGCTCGGCGGAGGTGGGCCGGGACCTCGGCCTCACCCCGCGCGCCCGGATCGTCGGCGCGGCGGTCACCGGCGCCGACCCGACGCTGATGCTGACCGGCCCGATCCCGGCCACCCACAAGGCGCTCGCCGCCGCCGGGCTGACCCTCGCCGACATCGACCTGTTCGAGATCAACGAGGCGTTCGCAGCGGTGGTGCTCAAGTACGTCCGCGACCTGGGCCTGGACCCGGACCGGGTGAACGTCAACGGCGGTGCGATCGCCCTCGGCCACCCGCTCGGCGCCACCGGCGCGATGTTGCTCGGCACCGCGTTGGACGAGCTGGAGCGCCGCGACCTGCGCCGCGCCGTGGTGACCCTCTGCATCGGCGGCGGCATGGGCGTCGCCACCGTCATCGAGCGCTGCTGACCCGGAGGACGACCATGACCGACACCATCCGGTACGACCGCGGCGCCGACGGCATCGTCACGCTCACCCTGGACGACCCCGACCAGTCCGCCAACACCATGAACCGGGCGTACGCCGCGTCGATGAGCGCGGTACTGGATCGGTTGGAGGCCGAGCGCGACGATCTGACCGGGGTCATCGTGACCAGCGCGAAGTCGACCTTCTTCGCCGGCGGCGATCTGCCGGAGATGGTCCGGGCGACCCGCGCCGACGCGCCCGCGCTGGCCGAGCTGCTCGGCATCATCAAGCGGGACCTGCGCCGGCTGGAGACGCTGGGCCGGCCCGTG
This sequence comes from Micromonospora sp. NBC_00858, assembly GCF_045207365.1. Lineage (NCBI taxonomy): Bacteria > Bacillati > Actinomycetota > Actinomycetes > Micromonosporales > Micromonosporaceae > Micromonospora > Micromonospora sp. NBC_00858. Next base: position 5,736,380 of record NZ_CP108828.1, read on the forward strand.
GTCGCCGCAGTCAACGGCTCGGCGCTCGGCGGCGGCCTGGAGATCGCGCTCGCCTGCCACCACCGGGTCGCGCTGGACGCGCCCGGCAGCCGACTCGGGCTGCCCGAGGTGACCCTGGGGCTGCTGCCCGGCGCTGGCGGCGTCACCCGGACGGTACGGATGCTCGGCCTGGCCGGGGCGTTGACCACGGTGCTGCTCACCGGCCGGCGGATGCGCCCGGCCGACGCGCTGGCCGCCGGGCTGGTGGACGAGGTGGTGGCCACCCCGGAGGAGATGCAGGACCGGGCCCGCGCCTGGATCGCCACCAACCCTCACCCGGCCCAGCCGTGGGATCGACCGGACTACCGGATGCCCGGCGGCAGCCCGGCCAGCCGGTCGCTGGCCGCCCAGCTGCCGGCCTTCCCGGCGACCCTGCGCAAGCAGCTCAAAGGGGCCCGGCTGCCCGCACCCGAGGCGATCCTGGCGACCGCCGTCGAGGGGGCGCAGGTCGATCTGGAGACCGCGTTCACCGTGGAGACCCGGCACCTGATCGGCCTGCTCACCGGGCAGGTCGCCAAGAACATGATCGGCGCGTTCTTCTTCGACCTGAAGGCGGTCAACGGCGGGGCGGCCCGACCGTCCGGAGTCACCGTCTCCCCGGTACGCCGGGTGGCGGTGCTCGGCGCCGGCATGATGGGCGCGGGCATCGCGTACGCCTGCGCCAGCGCCGGGCTGGACGTGGTGGTCCGGGATGTCTCGCCGGAGGCCGCGGGCCGGGCCCGGGAGCACGCCGAGCGGCTGTTGGCCCGGAAGGTCCGCAAGGGCCGCGCGACGGAGGCCGACGCCCGGGCCGTGCTGGACCGGATCACCACCACCGACCAGGTGGACGCGCTGGCCGGCTGCGACGCGGTGATCGAGGCGGTCTTCGAGGACCCGGCGCTGAAGCGGACGGTCTTCGCCGAGGTGCTGCCGGTGCTGGCGCCGGACGCGCTGCTCGCCTCCAACACCTCCACCCTGCCGATCACCGGTCTGGCCGCCGGGGTGGACCGGCCGGACGACTTCATCGGCATGCACTTCTTCTCCCCGGTGGACCGGATGCCGCTGCTGGAGATCGTGGTCGGCGAGCGGACCAGCGACACCGCGCTGGCCCGGGCGTTCGACCTGGGCCGGCGGATCGGCAAGACCCCGATCGTGGTCAACGACGGCCGGGGCTTCTTCACCAGCCGGGTGATCGGCCGGTTCATCGACGAGGCGGTCGGCATGGTCGCCGAGGGGGTGCCGGCCGCCTCGGTGGAGCAGGCCGCCCTGCAGGCCGGCTACCCGACCGGGCCGCTGGCGCTGGCCGACGAGGTGAGCCTCACCCTGATCCAGCGGATCCGTCGACAGTTCGAGGCGGCCGGCGAAGGCTTCCTGCCACTGCCGGCGCACCGGCTCGTGGACGAGCTGGTCGACGCGTACGACCGGCCGGGGCGTGCCGCCGGGCGCGGCTTCTACGGGTACGACGACGGCACCCGGGGCCGGTTGTGGACCGGTCTCGCCGACCTGACCACCGACGCGGGCCGTGCCGTGCCGTTCACCGATCTCCAGGAGCGGATGCTCTTCGCCGAGGCGCTCGACGCGCTGCGCTGCCTCGACGAGGGGGTGCTGCGGACCGAGACCGACGCCAACATCGGCTCGATCTTCGGCATCGGCTTCCCGGCCTGGACCGGCGGGGTGATCCGCTACGTCCGGCAGTACGCGGGCGGCCCGGGCGGCTTCGCGGCCCGCGCCACCGAGCTGGCCGCCCGCTACGGCGACCGGTTCACGCCCCCCGACGACCTGGCCGACCGGCTCGCCGCCTCGGCCACCCGCCCCGCCGAAACAGTGAGCGCCGCATGACGGCGTCCAACGAGCCGGCGGGCGGGTCTGCGCGCGGCGGGCCGCTGGCCGGGGTGCGGGTGGTCGAGCTGGCCAGCCTGGCCCCGGCGCCATTCGGCTGCATGGTGCTCGCCGACCTCGGCGCGGACGTGGTGCGGGTGGACCGGCCGGGCGGCCCGGGTGCGGGGCGGCTGGCCGCGCCGACCGGCGGGCCGTTGCAGCGCGGCCGGCGGGTCACCGCGCTGGACCTGAAGTCCCCGACCGGGGTGGCGGACCTGCTGCGCCTGGTCGAGCGGGCGGACGTTCTGGTCGAGGCGTACCGGCCGGGCGTGGCCGAGCGGCTGGGCTTCGGGCCCGAGGTCTGCCAGGCCCGCAACCCCCGGCTGGTGTACGCGCGGATGACCGGCTGGGGCCAGGACGGGCCGCTGGCGCCCCGCGCCGGGCACGACATCGACTACATCGCGGTGGCCGGTGCGCTGGAGCCACTGGGTCGGGCCGGCGAGCGCCCGTACGCGCCGATGAATCTGCTCGGCGACTTCGGCGGGGGCGGCATGCTGCTCGCCGTGGGAGTGCTGGCCGCGCTGCTGGAACGGGAACGCTCCGGTGCCGGCCAGGTGGTCGACGCGGCGATGGTGGACGGCTCGGCGCTGCTCACCGCGTTCCTGCACGGGCTGCTCAGCACCGGCCTGTGGGCCGCGCCGCGCGGACACAACATGTTCGACGGCGGGGCGCCGTTCTACGACACGTACCGCACCGCCGACGGCGGCTTCATGGCCGTCGGCGCGATGGAGCCGGCCTTCTACGCCGAGCTGCTGACCGGCCTCGGCCTCGCCGACGAGGCGGACCTGCCCGCCCAGTACGACCCGAGCGGCTGGGACGGGCTGCGCCGGCGCTTCACCGAGCGTTTCGCCGAGCGGACCCGCGACGAGTGGACGGCCGTCTTCGCCGACCTGGACGCCTGCGTCGCGCCGGTGCTCGCCCCCCGCGAGGCACACCGGCATCCGCACAACGCCGCCCGGGGCACCTTCGTCGACGTGGGCGGCGAGATCCAGCCGGCCGCGGCACCCCGCTTCGACCGGACGCCGACCGGCCAGCCAACCCCAGCACCGGACCCGGAGCGGGACGTCCTGCCGGTCGACACGATCCTCACCGACTGGCAGTGAGCCCCGGCGGGCCACGGGCCCGCCCGGCGGCCGCGCACTGTCGCCGGCCGTGCCGCGCGCCGAGTACGACCGGCTGCGGGCCATCCTGCACAACGCCGCCCGCCCGGCCTGGACACCCAGAACCGGGCCGGGCACCCGGCGTTCGTCGAGCACCTGGCGGGCCGCGTCGCCTGGACGGCCACGCCCATCCCACCCGCGCTGCCAAACTGGCGACGCTCATCGCCGCCGCCCAGTCTGGCGAGGACGGCAGCCAGTTCTTTCAGGGGAGTCGACAAGCATGAGTTGGAAGGGCCACGTCAACGGAATCCTCTACGGGATCCAGTTCGACCAGACGCTTGACGACACGGTGGTGACCCGGGTCGCCGACGGGGTGACCGGCAGCCTCTACCCGGGCGACCGGATTGAGACGCTCGATGCGCTCGATCAGGCGCTGCGCCACCCTGGCCCACTCAACGACGAGGCCGAGACACACCACAGCGAGGAGAACATCCGCGCATTCCTAACCCACCTCTCCACCGCCCTAACAGCGCGCGCCTAACCCCCGGGCCCTCGGGGTTGATCAAGAGGTTTGCGTCAAGGAAGCGCCTTTTCGTGACGCAAACCTCTTGATCAACCGAGGTGGTCGGGCCGACCGGGGGTGGGTGGGGCGGTGGTACCAGGTGGCGAAGAGGGCGATGGCCAGCAGGAGCTCCGCTACGTCGCCGCCGTAGTACATGAGCTGGGCGGCGGAGCGGAACGCCGCCGGGTCCCGATCGGTGAGGCCGAGCGGGAGGGTGCTTGTGGCGCTGCTCTCCGACGGGCTGCTGCACGCCGCCGAGCTGATCGCCCTGGTCCGCGCGGCACGGCACCGACCAAGATCGACACGAGATCGGCGACATCGGGGGGTCCGACCTGGCCGGATGCCACGACTTCCCTGACCTCGTGTTGATCACGCGGTGCTTGCCGTCCGCGGGCGACAACATCCCCGTTTCGCGCCTCCGACCCGGCTAACGGCATGATCATGGAGCTGGGGTCGGGCCGGAAGCCTCGCCGGCAGCGGAACCCGAGAAGGAGGTGCCCGTGCCGGACGCAGAGGAACTCGTCGCCGACGCGCTCGCAGCGGTGCGCGGCACCGACGTACGCCAGGCCGAACGGCAGCTGGACCGGCTGATGGTCGGCACCGGCGCGGCGGACGGCACGGCGGCGGTGGACGTGGCGCTGCTGCGTCGCCTGGTCCGCAGCGTGGGGCGGCTCTGGCCACGCGGCTGGCAGCCGGTGGACCTGGACCGGCTCACCACCCGACGGCTCGGAGCACGCCAGGCCCGGCTGGTCCGGGACGCGATGGCCGCCCAGCGGCGCGACCAGGCCGGGCCGGTCCCGGACTGGTGGGACGAGCAGCTGGGCGAGTTGGCTGTCGAGGTCTGGTGGGACGACGACCGTGGCATGCTGGCCGGCTGGTCGGCCCGGGAAGGGCTGGACCGCGTCGACGCGCTACGCGTGGCGGTGGACACCCTGGTGCTGGTGGAGAGCCTGCCGCCCATCGCGGTGCTGCGCCCGCCACCCGGCACGACCGGCGCGGCGGCCGCCAGCCGACCGGCCGGCCGGGCCCGCAGTGGGTCACCGATGCTCGACCGGGTACGGGCGCTGCTGGCCAAGGCCGAGTCGACCACCTTCCCGGCCGAGGCCGAGGCGTTGACCGGCAAGGCACAGGAGCTGATCGCCCGGCACAGCATCGACGAGGCGCTGCTGGCCGCCGGGGCCGATCGTGGCGACCTGCCCGGCGGGGTGCGGCTCGGCACCGAATCCCCGTACGCGGGGGCCAAGGCGCTCCTGGTGCAGGAGGTGGCGGCGGCGAACCGGTGCGAGGCGGTCTGGTCCGCCGACCTCGGCTTCGCCACCGTGCTGGGCTGGCCGGCCGACCTGGTGGCGGTAGAGTTGCTGTACACCTCGCTGCTGGTCCAGGCCACCGCCGCGATGCTGCGCGGACGGGCCGAGCGCCGGCCCGGGGCCGGGCGGCGGACCCGCGTCTGGGACGAGTCCTTCCTCAACGCGTTCGCGCTGCGGATCGGCGAGCGGCTACGGGCGGCCACCGACGCGGCGGACCGGGCGGCGGCCGAGACGGCCGGCCCGGAGCGGCTGCTACCGGTGCTCGCGGCACGCGGCGAGGCGGTCCGGGAGCGCCTGGACACGCTCTTCCCCGGCGTCACCCGGCACCGCCTCAGCGTCCGCGACGCCGAGGGCTGGTCGTCCGGCACCTCTGCCGCCGACCGGGCGTCGCTGGACGTCGGCGGCGGGCGACCACCACCCCGACAGGTACCCGGCCGGCCCGACCCGCGCTGACCCGCCCGGTGTGGGACCGCCACCGTCGAAAAAATTCTGCGATGTTCTTCGGTAGTCGGTAGGGAACGGAGTTTCGGTTCCGACCCTCCGGTGAGCCGCGCCCCGGCCGGGGCGCGACCAGGACCTGAGGAGCATCGCCGTGAAGTACATGCTGCTGATCTGGAACCGGCCCGGCTTCACCGAGGAGCTGTCCGAGCGGGAGCGCACCGTCCTGTTCGGCGAGGTCGACGAGATCATGAAGGAGCTGACCGAGACCGGCGAGCTGGTCGACGGGCAGGCGCTCGCCAACCCGTCGCAGACGTTGACGGTCCGGCTCGCTGGCGGCCACCCGGAGGTCATCGACGGGCCGTTCATGGAGAGCAAGGAGCAGTTCGCCGGTTACCTGACCGTCGACTGCGACACCCCCGAGCGGGCCGCCGAGATCGCCGCCCGCTGGCCGGACGTGCGCTTCGGCGGCGCCATGGAGGTTCGCCCGATCATGAACCAGGCCGGGACGGAGATGTGACCGAGGACCGGACGGTCGAGGAGCTGCTGCGCACGCTCGCGCCGCAGCTCCTCGGCCTGCTGGTCCGTCGGCACGGCCAGTTCGACCGGTGCGAGGACGCGGTCCAGGAGGCGCTGCTCGCCGCCGCCACGCAGTGGCCCGGCCAGGGCGTACCGGACAATCCCCGCGCCTGGCTGCTCACCGTCGCCACCCGCCGGCTCACCGACGAGTGGCGCAGCGAGAGCGCCCGCCGGGACCGCGAGGTGGCGGTGGCGTTGCGCGAGCCGGCGTACGCCGGGGTGGCGCCGGCGGCCGACGCGGAGCCGGCGGTGGCGGACGCCGACGACACGCTCACCCTGCTGTTCCTCTGCTGCCACCCGGCGCTGACCCCCACGGCGCAGGTGACGCTCACCCTGCGCGCGGTCGGCGGTCTCAGCACCGCACAGATCGCCCGGGCGCACCTGGTGCCGGAGGCGACGATGAGGCAGCGGATCCGCCGGGCCAAACAGCGGATCGAGGTCGCCGGCGCCCGGTTCACCATGCCCGCACCGGATGAGCGGCACGAGCGGCTGCGCACGGTGCTCCGGGTGCTCTACCTGATCTTCAACGAGGGGTACACCGCGTCCAGCGGGCCGGACCTGCACCGGGCCGAACTCACCGGCGAGGCGATCCGGCTGGCCCGCATCCTGCACGGGCTGCTGCCGGACGAGGGCGAGGTGGCCGGACTGCTGGCGCTGATGCTGCTCACCGACGCGCACCGGGCGGCCCGGGTCGGCCCGGACGGGGAGTTGGTGCCGCTGGCCGAGCAGGACCGCACACTCTGGGACCGGGCGGCCATCGCGGAGGGGATCGCGCTGATCACCGAGGCGTTGACCTGGTCGCCGCCCGGCCCGTACCAGCTCCAGGCGGCGATCGCCGCGGTGCACGCCGAGGCGCCGACGGCGGCGGTGACGGACTGGCCGCAGATCGTCGCGCTCTACCGGCTGCTCGCCCGGATCGCACCGAACCCGATGGTCACCCTCAACCAGGCGGTGGCGGTGGCCATGGTGGACGGGCCATTGGCCGGGCTGGCCCTGCTCACACCCTTGGATGCCGACGAGCGCACCGCCGGGCACCACCGGCTCGCCGCAGTCCGGGCCCACCTGCTGGAGCTGGCCGGTGAGCCCGGCGCGGCGCGTGACGCGTACCTGGCGGCGGCGCGGGGCACCACCAGCCTGCCCGAGCAGCGGTACCTGGAGCTGCGGGCCGCCCGACTGGCGGGGCACCGATGAGGCCGGCGGTGGCCAGCGGTGCGGTTGGTCCGGCCGTCGTCGACCCGCCCGGACTGCCGGTCTCCCAGCCGGCGGTCACGCCGCCGGCCGTCGGGCGGAGCTGACCACCCGACGGCGACGGCGCACGGTCACACCTCGGGCTCGATGGCCGGGCAGCGGGTGCCGGGGCCGGGCACCACTCCGTCGATCAGGTAGGAGTCAACGGCCTGCCCCACGCACGGGCTGGTGGTGTAGCTGCCGTGCCCGCACCCCTGGTAGGTGAGCAGCACGCCGTGCCTACCCAGTTGTCGCGCCACGTTGGTGGCCCAGTTGTAGCCGCTGGCGGGGTCGTGCACGGTGGCGGCGATCAGCATCGGCACGTCGGTGCGTACCCGCAGGCGGTGCTGCGGGTTGGCGACCGGCGTCGGGGTGCCCAGGCAGGTGACGAGGGCGAACAGGGCCGGCGGGTAGCGCAGGTCGGGAGCGAGCCGGGCCATCCGGCCCAGGTGTCCGGCGTACTCGCGGTAGTCGCGGACGGGCAGGCTCCAGTCCTGGCAGAAGACCGCGAAGGGGTACGGAGCCACGGCATCGTCCGTCGGCGTGGCGGCCGGCGGGCCGACGCTCGGCGTGGTGGTGGCGGCCTCCAGTTTCACGATCCACTCGGCCAGTTCCGGCCACCACCGCGTCTCGTAGAGCTTCCGGTGGGCGAGGCGGCTCAGCTCGAACGGGGGCAACACGGCCCCACCTCGGTCCGGGTCGGTCAGCGCGCCACGCTCGGCCCGGCCGTGCAACCCTGCCCAGACCGCACGGACGTCCCGCCCGTTGAGCAGGCAGCCGGTGGACCCGGCACACCAGGCCACGAACTCGTCGAACGCGCCTTCCGTGGTGACCGCCTGGGTGTCGAGGAAGGCGCGGGTGTCGACGCTGTGGTCCATCGCGGCCTCCAGCACCACGGCCCGGACCCGGTCGGGGAACAGCTCGGCGTACCGGGTGCCGAGCAGGGTGCCGTACGAGCTGCCGTGGAAGGTCAGCCGCCGCTCGCCCAGCGCGGCGCGGACCGCGTCGAGGTCGCGGGCGGCACTGGTGGTGTCCACGTGGTCGTAGAGCGGCCCGGTGCGGGCCCGGCAGTCGGCGCGCAGCAGCGCGTTGTTGGCCAGCGTGGCGTCGAACTGAGCCTGGTCGGCGATCAGTTGCGGTTGCCGGGCGAGCAGGTCCCTGGAGCAGATCACCGGGTGGCTGCGGCCGGTGCCGCGTGGGTCGAAGCTGACGATGTCGAACCGGCGGCGCAGCTCGGCGCTGAACCGTGAACTGCCGGTCACCACCCGGTCGACTCCGCTGTCGCCCGGCCCACCAGGACCGAACACCAGGGTGCCGGTGCGGGCGGCCGGATCGGTGGCGACCCGGCGGGCCAGCGCCAGGTCGAACCGCTCCCCCCGGGGCTGGCGCCAGTCCACCGGCAGCGACAGAGTGCCGCACTCGGCGGTGGCGTCCTTGGGGCACGGCTGCCAGTCGATGCTCGGCGGCGGTTGGGGTCGGGCGGTGGCCGGGCTGGCCGGGGCCAGGGCGGTGGCCGTGATGGCCAGGGCGACCGCCCAGCCGACGGCGGATTTGCGTACACGCAGCATCAAGTGCTGTCCTCTCCTCGAAGGAGCGTCACCGGGAAGAACTCGCCCACTGGGCGAGGTGGTGCTACTTCCATCCGGGCCGTCGAGTAGCCGCTCGACGGCCCGGGGTCTCTGGTCCGCCGGGGTCAGTCGACCTCGCGCAGGACGCGTTCGAGTGTGGTCATCCGGGATTCCATTCCGCCCAGCCGGCCGTCCAGCGCCGCGAGCAGACGGGAGTTCTCCGCCTGCGCCTGGGCGGCGGTCTCGGCGAGCCGGCGGTAGTCGTCCGAGCGGGCCGATTCGAGCCGGGCCCGTCGGGTCTTGGAGATCTGGACGACGGTTACCGCGAACACGGTGATCAGCAGGGCGAAGATGCCGATCGCGCCGACCACTTCGGTCCAGTCGTGGTCGCTCATCCCGGTCATCGGTCCGCTCCGGGCTGCTCGGCCGAGTCGGGCACGGTCAGCGTCTCGACCGCCGCCGCGATGATCTCGGGGGTGAGTGTGAGCACGAACGGCTCCACCTCGTAGTAGTTCATGGCCTTTCCGTCCTCCGACAACTCCATGCTGGCGGTGACCAGCCCGGCCGCCGCCAGCTTCCGTAGGTGGACCTGCAACAGCGCCCGGCTGATGCCCAGTTGCCGGGCCAGCCCGCTGACGTAGGCGCGCTCGCGAGCCAGCGCCGCGACGATCCGCAGCCGGTGCGGGTTGGCCAGGGTGGCCAGCACCCGGACCAGGTCGTCGCCGGTCGGCGGCGGACCAGCACTCATAACCAGCCCTTGCACATGCGAACAGAAGTTAGCGGGTGATGGCGCACGGAGGCCAGGGGTTCCGGACGGGATCAGGGGGATCTCAGGGTCACCACACGGGGTCGGACAGACAGCACGCCGGGCCGGTGATCGATCACCGGCCCGGCGTGTGGAGTGCGTCGTACGTCAGCTCTTGAAGGCGTCCTTGATCTTCTCGCCCGCCTGCTTGAGCTTGGCCCCGGCCTGGTCATTGCGACCCTCGGCCTCGAGGCGCTCATTGTCGGTGGCCCGGCCGGCGCCTTCCTTGATCTTGCCGGCCGCGTCCTCGCTGGCGTTGTTGATCTTGTCGTCGATACCCATTTGCGAACCTCCATTGCGAGCGTCGCTACGCCATCAGCAGTACCCCCGCCACGGACGGCCCAACCATTTACGATCCGAGGAACGTCACAACCCGTCACCGCCGGCTGCCGAACGGAACCGGCGCAGGCGCAGGCTGTTGGCCACCACGAAGACCGAGGAGAAGGCCATCGTGGCGCCCGCGATCATGGGGTTGAGCAGCCCGGCGGCAGCCAACGGCAGGGCCGCCACGTTGTACCCGAACGCCCAGAACAGGTTGCCCCGGATGATGCCGAGCGTGCGCCGGGACAGCCGGATGGCGTCCACCGCGGCGTCCAGGTCACCGCGGACCAGGGTGAGGTCGGACGCCTCGATCGCCACGTCGGTGCCGGTGCCCATGGCGAGGCCCAGGTCGGCCTGGGCCAGCGCCGGGGCGTCGTTGACCCCGTCGCCGACCATCGCCACCGACCTACCCTCGGCCTGGAGCCGTTTGACGACGTCGACCTTGCCGGCCGGCAGCACCTCCGCGATCACCTCGTCCACGCCCACCTCGGCGGCGACCGCCCGGGCCACGGTGACGTTGTCCCCGGTCAGCAGGACCGGGGTGAGCCCCAGGGCGCGCAGCCGGGCCACGGCCGCCCGGCTGGTCGGCCGGACCACGTCGGCGACCGCGAGCACGCCCCGAGCCCGCCCGTCCCAGCCGGCGAGGATCGCCGTCCGGCCGGCGGCCTCCGCGTCGGTGACCGCCTGCTCGATCTCCGGCGGTACGTCGAGCCCGCGCTCCCGCAGCAGCCGGAGTCGGCCGATCAGCACCGCCCGCCCGTCGACGGTGGCGGTCACGCCCAGCCCTTCGAGGTTGACGAAGCCGGTCACCGGGGGCAGCGCCCCGGCGTCGGCGGCGCCTGCGGCGACCGCCCGGGCGATCGGGTGCTCGGAGGCGGCCTCCACCGCCCCGGCGAGCCGGAGCAGCTCGGCACGGTCCTCCCCGGCCGCCGGCACCACGTCCACCAGGGTCATCCGGCCGGTCGTCACGGTGCCGGTCTTGTCCAGCACCACGGTGTCCACCCGCCGGGTCGACTCCAGCACCTCCGGCCCCTTGATCAGCACGCCGAGCTGGGCGCCCCGGCCAGTGCCGACCAGCAGCGCGGTCGGCGTGGCCAGGCCGAGCGCGCACGGGCAGGCGATGATCAGCACGGCCACCGCCGCGGTGAAGGCAGCGGTCGGCCCGGCCCCGGTGCCGAGCCACCAGCCGAGGGTGCCCGCGGCGAGCGTGATGACGATCGGCACGAAGACGCCCGAGATCCGGTCCGCCAGCCGCTGCACGGCGGCCTTGCCGCTCTGCGCCTGCTCGACCAGGTCCGCCATGCGGGCGAGCTGGGTGTCCCCGCCGACCCGGGTGGCGGTGACGACCAGCCGGCCGCCCGCGTTGACGGTGGCGCCCACCACGGTGTCGCCCGGGCCGACCTCGACCGGCACCGACTCGCCGGTGAGCATGCTGGCGTCGACGGCCGAGGTGCCCTCGTCGACCACCCCGTCGGTGGCGATCTTCTCGCCGGGGCGGACCACGAACCGATCGCCGACGGCGAGCTGCTCCACCGGGATCAGGGTCTCCACCCCGTCGCGCAGCACCGCCACCTCCTTGGCGCCGAGTTCGAGCAGGGCGCGCAGGGCGGCGCCGGCGGTCCGCTTGGACCTGGCCTCGAAGTAGCGGCCGGCCAGGATGAACACCGTCACCCCGGCGGCCGCCTCCAGGTAGATGTTGCCGGCGCCGTCGGTGCGGGTGATGTCGAAGCGGAACGGGTGCGTCATCCCGGGCATCCCCGCGTCGCCGAGGAAGAGCGCCCAGAGCGACCAACCGAACGCGGCGAGGGTGCCGAGCGAGACCAGGGTGTCCATGGTCGCCGCGCCGTGCCGCAGGTTGGTCCAGGCGGCCCGGTGGAAGGGCAGCCCACCCCAGACCACCACCGGGGCGGCCAGGGTCAGCGACAGCCACTGCCAGTAGTCGAACTGCCAGGCCGGGACCATGGCCAGCAGGATCACCGGCACGCTGAGCGCCACCGAAACCCAGAGCCGGGTACGCGGCCCGCGCAGCGCGTCCACCGGCTGCTCGGTCGGCCCGGCGGCGGCCGGCGGGGGCGGAAGCGCGGCGCTGTAACCGGTCTTCCGGACCGTGTCGATCAGGTCGTCCGGCGTGACGCCGTCGTCGTACCGGACGGTGGCCTTCTCGGTGGCGTAGTTGACGGTGGCGCTGACCCCGTCCATCCGGTTCAGCTTCTTCTCGATCCGGGCGGCGCAGGCGGCGCAGGTCATCCCGGCGATCGCCAGCTCGATCCGGTTCGGCGCCTCGGGCAGCGGTCTGCTGCTGGTGGTGGTCATCGTCATTCCCGTCAGTTGTGCCCGTGGCCGGGGGTGCCGTGGTCGGTGCCACCGGTCGGTGCGGGCCCGCTCGGGGTGGGCTCGCCACCGGTCGGCGGGGTGCCGGTCGTCGGGGTGCCGGCCACGACGGTGAACTCGGCGGTGTGCACCGCTCCGCCGTGCCGGAAGTCGAGGTAGAGCCGGTACGTACCGGCCGAGGGCACCTCGGCGAGGAAGGTGACGGCCGGGCCGGGTGGGGTCCGCCCGTCGCCGGGCACCCCGTCCGGGTGCACGTGCAGGTACGCCAGGTCGCCCCGGCGCAGTGCCACCAGGTGCCCGTACGCGCCCAGGTAGGGCTCCAGGTCGGTGACCGGCTGCCCGTCCCGGCTGACGGTCAGGGTCAGCGGTGAGGTGCGGCCGGGCTGCGGCGCGCCGGTCAGGGTGACCGTGTAGCCGTCGACGGTGGTGCTGGTCGCCGGGGCGGGCAGCGGTCGCTCGGTCAGCGCTCCGGGGACGGTCACGTCCACACCAAGGGTCAGCGGCTCGCCCCCGGTCGGGGTGAAGTCGGCGAACGCCCGCCACTGCCCGGGGCCAGCCAGCGGGGTGGCGACCCGCCAGGTGCCGTCCGGGGCCAGGTCGGGGTGCACGTGGCGGAAGCCGGACAGGTCCCGTCGAGCCACGATCAGGTGCATCTGCTTGTCGTGCGCCACGTCGTACCGGGTCACCGGCTTGCCGTCCGGGCCGCCGATCCGGAAGGCGAACTCGCCTGCCGGGGCGGCGACCGGTTCGAGGGTGTAGCCCTGGTCGGAGACGAGCAGCCCGCCGGGGAACCGGTCGACCGCCTCCCCGTGGCCCGCTGAGTCCGCCTCGTGGGCGGCTCCGCCGTCGTGCCGACTCTCGGCAACCGGGGCGGCGGGGCCGGCCACCTGGCCGATCCCGTACGCCGCGCCGAAGACCGCTGCGAGGCCGAGGGCGAACCCGCCCAGTCTGGTCACCGTGTTCATGTCGGGCTCCCCGGGATCAGGCGTCGACGAGGTTGTAGCCGGCCTCGTCGACGGCGGCCCGGACGGTTTCCACGTCCAGTGGCTGGTCGCTGTTGACGGTGACCCGGCCGGTGGCAAGGTCGACCTGGACGTCGCTCACCCCCGTGATGGCGCCCACCTCGGCGCTGACCGCGCTGACGCAGTGCCCACAGGTCATGCCCTGCACCTGGTACGTCGTGTTGACCATCGGACTGATCTCCCCTCTGCCGCCTCCGAGCCTATACCCCCCGGGGGTAATCTGGAGACGGACCTCCGCCTTTGCCTGTACCGGTACCCGGTTGGGGTATCGTGGCAGGAGACGAACGTACCATACCCCCCCGGGGTACGCTATCCTGGTCGTCATGACCACACCCACCCCGATCCGCGGATACACCGCCAGCAAGGACCAGTTGCTCACGCGGCTCCGCCGCGTCGAGGGGCAGGTCCGTGGCATCGAGAAGATGGTCGACGAGGACCGTTACTGCATCGACGTGCTCACCCAGATCTCCGCGATCCAGGCCGCCCTGGACAAGGTGGCGTTGGGCCTGCTCGACGGGCACGCCCGGCACTGCATGCACGAAGGAGCGGCCGAGGGCAGGGCCGACGAGATGGCCTCCGAGATGATGGCGGCGGTCGGCCGGCTGATGAAGCGCGGCTGAGGGCTCTCAGCCGGGCTCCGGGGCGAGGCGTACCCGGCGCAGCAACTGGGCGTTGAGCGCCACCACGATGGTGGACGCGGACATCAGCACCGCCGCCAGCGCCGGGCTCAACGCCACCCCCGCCCAGGCCAGCACACCGGCCGCCAGCGGCAGCGTCACCACGTTGTAGCCCGCCGCCCAGGCCAGGTTCTGCCGCATCTTGCGGTACGACGCCCGGGAGAGCCGGACCACGGCACCGACCCCGCGCGGGTCCGACGACGCCAGCACCACCCCGGCGGACTCGATCGCGACATCGGTGCCCGCGCCGATCGCGATGCCCACGTCGGCACGAGCCAACGCCGGGGCGTCGTTCACCCCGTCGCCGACCATCGCCACGGTCAACCCCCGCCGCTGGAGTTCGGCAACCCGGTCGTCCTTCTCGGCCGGCAGCACCTCGGCGAAGACCTCGTCGACGCCGGGCCGGAAGCCGAGGTCGGCGGCCACCGCCTCGGCTACCGGTCGGGCATCACCGGTGATCATGGCGATGGTCCGGACGCCCTCGGTGCGCAGCTCGACGATGGCCTGACGGGCCTCCGGACGCACCTCGTCGGTCAGTGCGAACGCGCCAAGCACCGTGTCCGGCAGCCGTACCAGGTGCAGCACGGCGGCACCCCGCGCCGACCATCGCCCGGTCGCCGCGTCCAACTCGGCCGGAAGCGACAGGCCCAGCTCCCGCAGCAGCGCCGGCCCGCCCACCGCGTACTCCGTACCGTCGATGGTGGCCTGCACGCCGCGACCCGGCAGCGACCGGAACCCGGCGGCCCGGGTCGGGCCGGCGCGTCCGGCCGCCGCCACGATCGCCCGGGCCAGCGGATGCTCGCTGTCGGATTCCACGCCGGCCGCGATCCGCAGCACCTCGTCCCGCCCGACGCCGGACACCGTCACCACGTCGGTGACCGCGTGCTCACCCCGGGTCAGGGTGCCGGTCTTGTCGAAGAGCACCACGGCCACGGTCCGCATCCGCTCCAGCGCCAACCGGTCCTTGACCAGGATCCCGGATCGCGCGGCCAGCGCGGTGGAGAGCGCGACGACCAGCGGGATGGCCAGACCGAGCGCGTGCGGGCAGGCGATCACCAGGACGGTGACCGCGCGGACCACCGCCTCGTCCGGCTCGCCGAGCGCGGTCCAGACCAGCACGGTCAGCACCGCGGTGCCGGTGGCCACGTAGAACAGCGCGGCGGCGAACCGGTCAGCCAGCAGTTGTGCCCGCCCGCCGGAGCGCTGCGCCTGCGCGACCATCCGCTGGATGCCGGCGAGCGCGGTCTGCTCACCCAGCGCCTCGACGCGGACCCGGATCGCCGAGTCGGTGGCGACGGTGCCGGCCACCACCCGGTCCCCTGCCGACCGGGCGACCGGACGCGACTCGCCGGTGATCATCGATTCGTCCAGCTCGGCGCCGCCGTCCACGATCCGGCCGTCCGCCGGTACTCGGCCCCCGGGCCGGACCAGCACCACATCGCCGATCCGCAGCTCGGCCACCGACACCGCCTCGACCCGCCCGTCCGCCGTCACCTGCTCGGCCTCGTCGGGCAGCAGTGCGGCCAGCGCCGCGAGTGCGCCCCGGGCCTGCCCGATGGCCTTCATCTCCTGCCAGTGCCCGAGCAGCATGATGGTGACCAGCGCGGCCAGCTCCCACCAGAAGTCCAGGTCGAAGGCTCCCAGGCTGGTGGCCAGCGACGCGGTGTAGGCGACGGTTATCGCCATCGCGACCAGCAGCATCATGCCCGGCGCCCGGTCCCGCACCTCGCGGACCGCACCGACCAGGAACGGCCAGCCACCCCACCAGAACACAACCGAGCCGAGCACCGGCCCGACCCAGGAGCGCCCCGGTACGTCCAGCCGGAGGCCGAGCCGGTCCAGCACCAGGTCGCTCGTCAGCACCACCGGGACGGTGAGCACCAGGCAGACCCAGAACCGACGGCGGAACATCGCCGGGTCGTGCCCGGCGTGCTTGTCATGCCCGGCGTGCTCGTCCTGCTGCTTCGGCCCGGCGGACCCGGCGTGCTGCTGGTGACTGCCGGGACGGTCGGGCTCGGGCTGTGACGGAGCGGACATGACTCCAACATGCCGGTCCGGTCACCGCCGTGCGGGCGGTTCGACCGCGCGACACCCCGCCACAACCTGCGTCCGCGGGTCGGGCTGGCTAGCATTTCCCACGATGGCCCTCCGGACCTCGCTACGCAGTCGGGCGCCGACGCCGCCACGATGTGGCGTCGCCTCCGGTCGACCGCGCCGAGCACTCACCGTCCGTAGCCGTCATGTCGCCACCCAGCGATTCGTCATGCCCGTCGCCGCATTCCCGCGGCGGCGGTGAACCGACCGGCCCGCCGGCACGTACCCCGCACCGGATCGTTGGGAGTCTCGCATTGGGTTCCGACCACAGCCGTTCCACTCCGTCCGCCCCGCCCCGGGTACGACGGATCCTCATCGCGACCGTGGTACCGCTCTTCGTCGCCACCGTGCTCGCCGCGGTGGTGCTCTGGCCACGCGACGGGTCGCCGCAGACCGCCGGGGGCACGGACGTGCCGCGCTACCACGGCACGGTGACCCGGGTGGTGACCGAGCCGTGCCCGCCGGCCGCACCGAGTCCCGAGGGCACGCCGGACGCCGGGGCCGGGCTGTGCGGCACCGTGGACGTCCGGGTGGCCGACGGGCCAGCTGCCGGCCAGCAGGTCCAGACGCCGGTGCCGGACGGACCCGGCGCACCCCGGGTCGAGGTCGGTGACGAGGTCATCCTGGTCGAGCTGACCGATCCGGCCGATCCCGTCGCCAGCAGCTGGAACATCGCGGAGCACCAGCGCGGCACGCCGTTGGTCTGGCTGGCGGTGGTCTTCGCCGCCGCGATCGTCGCGTTCGGCCGGTGGCGGGGCCTGGCCGCGCTGGCTGGGCTGGCCGCCAGCTTCGCCATCCTGCTCACCTTCGTGCTCCCGGGGATCGGCGCTGGCCGATCACCGCTGCTGGTGGCGGTGGTCGGCGCCGCCCTGATCATGTTCGTGGTGCTCTACCTGACGCACGGGGTCACCGCGCAGACCTCGGTCGCGGTGCTCGGCACCCTGGGCAGCCTGGTGTTGACCGGCGTGCTCGCCACCATCGCCACCGCCGCCACCCACCTCACCGGCTTCGGCAGCGAGGACGCCACCACGCTGTCGATGTTCCAGGCCAACGTGGACCTGCACGGCCTGCTGCTCGCCGGGATCATCATCGGCTCGCTCGGGGTCCTCGACGACGTGACGGTCACCCAGGCGGCCACCGTCACCGAGCTGGCGAACGCCAACCCCGGGCTGACCCGGTTGCAGCTCTACCGGGCGGCCACCCGAGTCGGCCGGGCGCACATCGCCTCCACCGTCAACACCATCGTGCTGGCGTACGCGGGCGCCTCACTGCCGCTACTGCTCCTGCTCACCGCCGACTCGCGGCCGCTCGGGCAGATCCTGACCAGCGAGTTCCTCGCGCAGGAGATCGTCCGCAGCGCGGTCGCCACGCTCGGCCTCATCGCAGCCGTACCGCTGACCACCGGACTGGCCGCCGTGGTGACCGCAGCCGGCCGGTCGGGTGCCGAGCTGCCCGCCGACCCGGCCGCCGAGCCGCCCGCCGAGCGACCCAGGCCGGACCGCGCGGAGGCACTGGCCGCACTCAGCTCACCGCGCACGGGTCGACCCGACCCAACCGGACCCGATCCGGCGCGGGCCACACCCCCAACCACCGCCACCGACCGGTGGCACGAGCCGGACAGGAGCACGGAGACGGCATGGTGACACTCCTCAGCGTGACGAGGTGGGGCATCCGCCCTGAGAACCGCGTCACTGGTCACTCAGCGCCATGGCGAAATGACGCTTTTAGTCGGCATCTGGACGTAGCTCAGCCGGTCGACTCTCGGGTAACCTCGCTGCCGGTTACCGCTGAAGGCGCGACGCAGCGCCTGCGGTGCCACCGCCCAATCGCCAGCTGGCGAGCCGGGGACCCAGGCACGTGGGGTGAATCCGCGTCAGCGGTAGGGGCCACTTCCGCCCCGAACCCGTCAGCTAACCCGGTCGGCGGTCGACGGAAGGGAATATTGTGACGGCACCCCTACGCCGCTGGTTGACACCCGTGGTGGCCGTGATCGCCGCACTGACCGTGCTCGCCGGCCCCCTCCCGGCGCACGCCGCCCCGACGACCCCCACACCGTCCGGGCACGAGGAGGACGGCGAGCCCGCGCTGCTCAACGACGTGATCGAGAAGGCCAACCGCGACTACTCCGCCGCCAAGTCCAAGTTGGACAAGTCCAAGAAGCGGCAGATTGAGCTGGCGGCGGAGGTCGACCGGGCCAACGCGGAGTTGGAGAAGCTGGCCCCCCAGGTCGGGCAGATCGCCGCCCAGTCGTACCGGACCGGCCGGATCGGCGCGATCGCGATGCTGTTGGAGAGCGACGCCCCCGACTCGTTCGTCCAGCGCGCCGCGGTGCTCGACGAGATGAACATGGTCAACGAGAAGAAGCTCTCCGAGGTCAACACGGTGAAGTCCCGCGCCGAGCAGGCCAAGCTGGCCCTCGACGCGGAGGTCCGCGAGCAGCAGAAGCAGACCGCCCTGATGGCGAAGGAGAAGCGCGACGCCGACAAGGCGCTCGCGCTGGTCGGTGGGAAGGGCTTCACCGGCGGCCTGGTGTCGGCGACCTCACCGGTCGCCCGGATCGGCCCCAACCGGACCGCCGACGGTGACTGGAAGTCCGAGTCGTGCAGCGAGAACGACCCCACCACCTCCGGCTGCGTCACCCCGCGCACGCTGCACGCGTACAAGGAGGTCAAGCGGGCCGGCTTCAACCGGTTCGTCGGCTGCTACCGCTCCGGCGGGCCGTGGGAGCACCCGAAGGGCCGCGCCTGCGACTGGTCGTTGCAGAAGAGCGGCTTCAGCCCGTGGCACAACGAGGACACCCGGACGTACGGCAACAACGTGGCCGCGTTCCTCATCCGCAACGCCGACCGGCTCGGCATCTACTACGTGATCTGGAACCGACAGATCTGGTTCCCGGCGACCGGCTGGAAGTCGTACAGCGGGCCGTCGAACCACACCGACCACGTACACATGTCGATGCTCTGACCGCATGTCCACCCGTCGAAGGGCCGTCCCGCGTCGCGGGGCGGCCCTCGTCGCGTCAGGCGGCGGCGGGCGCGGTCGGGCTGGCCGCCGTGCTGGGCCCGGTCGGTACGTCGAGCGCCGTGGCGGTAGCCGGCACGGCGGCCACCGGGCGCACCGCGCCGGCGGCGAGCCGGTACGACACCCCCACCACCGCGCAGCGCCCCTGCGCCACCTCGGCTGCCAGCACGGGCGACTGGCCGAGCAGCGCCTCGACGGTCTGCGCGATGTGGATGTCGACGATGCCGTCGATGTCGTCCACCCCCTCGGCCTCGGCGCGACGCAGGCTGGGCAGCACGGCGTCGACCACGGCACGCAGGTGCCCCCGGGGCGGGGTGCCGGTGGCGGCTGCCTCCCGGGCCGCCTGGACCGCACCGCAGGAGTCGTGGCCGAGCACCACCACCAGCGGGGTGCCGAGCACGGTCACCGCGTATTCCACGCTGCCCAGCACCTCCGGGCCGGTCGTGTGCCCGGCCGTGCGGACCACGAAGAGGTCGCCCAGCCCCCGGTCAAAGATGATCTCGGCGGCCAGTCGGGAGTCGGAGCAGCCGACGATCACCGCGAACGGGTGCTGTCCGTCGGCGACCGCCGCCCGGTGCCCGGCGTCCTGGTTGGGGTGGCGCGGGGCGCCGCTGACGAAGCGCCGGTTGCCGGCGGCCAGCTCGGCGTACGCCCGGGCCGGCTCGGTGAGCGCCGGCGCCCGGTCGGTGGCCCGCTGCGGACCCGGCTTACCGCCGGGTGTACCGGGACTACTCATCCCGCACCTCGTCTCACGCGTTTGACCTGCTCAAATGGCTCTTCAGCCGGGCCTGCGGCGGGCGCTGGCCCGGGCTCCACGGTCACACGCACCACAAGATGCGTCAAGATATGCGTGAGTTAGATTTCATACGTTGGCCCTGGGCCGGCCCTTCGGAGGTGCCACCGAGGCCAGGGCGGACAACCGGAGAGGCGGACCCACGATGGCGAGCACGGCGGCGGGCGACACCGGCAGCGGCCGGAACTGGACGTTCCTCACCAACCACGGACACGTCCTGCTGGCCATCGCCCGCGACCCCACCGCCCGGCTGCGCGACGTGGCGGCCGAGGTCGGCGTGACCGAGCGGGCCGCACAGGCGATCGTCGCGGACCTGGAGGCCGGCGGCTACCTGCACCGCACCCGGGTCGGCCGGCGCAACGAGTACACCCTCAACCCGGCCGGCCGGTTCCGGCACCCCGCCGAAGCAGACCGTCAGGTCGGTGATCTGCTCGCGCTCTTCGCCGAGACGCCCGCCGCAGCAGCCACCCACCCGTCCTGACCGCCGTCCCTCGGGCCGCGGCCCGAGGGAGCACAGCGGTAATCTCTGTGGGTGCGCGAATGCCTGCCGTCAAGCGCGACCGATCCGTCCCGCCACACCGGCCGTGCCATCCGAGGGGTCCTCAGTGGAACGCTGGCGGCCCTACTCGGCGCCGCCCTGGTGGCTCCCTCCCCAGCGGCCGCGGCACCGCCCACCTGCGGCCCCGCCGGCGAGGACGGCCTGGTGGAGATGCCGTGGGCACTGCGCCGACTGGAGCCGTCCTCGGCGTGGCCGCTGTCCCGGGGCGCCGGGGTGACCGTGGCGGTGATTGACTCCGGGGTCTCCGCCATTCACCCACTGCTCAAGGGCCAGGTGATGGAGGGCCGCGACTTCAACAGCCTGCCGGCCAACCAGGGCCAGTGCGACCTGGTCGGGCACGGCACGATGGTGGCCGGCATCATCGCCGGCCGGGAGGGCACCGGCGTCCCGTTCAGCGGCATCGCACCGGCCGCCCGCATCCTGCCGATCCGGGTGCTGCCGGACGCCAAGGGCACCAACGACGAGGCGCTACCCGGGCAGATCGCCGCGGCCATCGACTGGGCGGTCGACAACGGCGCCGACGTGATCAACCTGTCCCTGGTGACCCTGCCCCGCCCCGAGCTGGCGGAGGCCGTCGAGAACGCGCTCGCCAAGGGTGTCGTGCTCGTCGCCGCCGCCGGCAACCGGCAGGAGCAGCAGGAGGACAAGCCGGCCTACCCGGCCGCGTACCCCGGGGTGATCGCGGTCGCCGGTGTGGACGAGCAGGGCGGCCACGTGGGCACCTCGGTCAGCGGCACCTACGTCGACGTCGCCGCCCCGGGGTTGAACATCGTCGGCCCGGCACCGGGCGGCAGCGGCTACCGCGCCGAGCCGACCGGCGGCACCAGCTTCGCCGCCGCGTACGTCTCGGGTGTGGCCGCGCTGGTCCGGGCGGCCTACCCGGACCTCCGTCCACAGCAGATCGCCGAGCGGCTGGAACGGACGGCGGACAACCCGCCGGACGGGCACAACGCGGAGGTCGGCTACGGCGTCGTCAACCCGTACCGGGCGCTGTCGAGCCTGCTGGGCACCCGGACGGACCCGCCCGCTGGCGCGCTCCCGCCGCCCGCCCGCCCGGACGACCCGCTGGGCTGGCAGCGCACCGCCGCGATCTGGGCGGCGGCGGCCGGCGGTCTGCTCACCGTGCTACTGCTGGCCGCCCGGCCGATCATGATCCGGGGCCGCCGACGCGGCTGGCGCCCGGGCCGGCGCACCGACTCACCGGTCGCCGGCTGACGGCGCCGGACGGCACAACGCAATGCGGCTCCGGCCCGGTGGAACCGGACCGGAGCCGCATCGGCGCTTGCCTCAGCCCCACACCTTCGAGTTGCTCATCTCGGTGGTGAGGTAGTTCTCACGGGCGATGCCAACGGCACCACCGATCTCGTTCAGGATCCGGTTGATGTCCCGGACCGACGAGTCCCACTTGGCCTGGTGCTGCTCGTAGGCAGCCCGGTCCTGGCCGTCCCACTCGAGCTTGCTCAGCATCTGCCGCAGCGTGTCGAGCTTCTCTTCGAGAGTCTTCGAGATGGCCTGCATCTGCTGGTTGCTGCTCTCGAGGACCGCGTAGTCAACTTTGATAGCCATGGTTTCCTCCTCTGCTGGCTACGGGATCACGGGTTGAGAGCAGAGTGGAACTTGTCCAGCATCTGCTGCTGCTCTTCGTCGTTGACCTGGTGCGTCGTACCCGACTTGTCGAGCAGGTCAGCGATGTTGTCCATCGCCGTCAGCAGATTGACGGTGTCCTCGTTCCAGCGCGTCATCAACGACTGGAAGCCCGTGGACGCCTGACCCTTCCACGCCATGGCCAGGTCGTCGACTACGTTCCACAGCTTCTTCAGCTCGCCGTCGACCTCGCTGCGCGTGGACCGCACGTCACTCGCGGCAGTATGCAGAGTCGCAGCTTCGACCTCGAACGCCATGCTTCACACCCTTCCGTCTTGTTGTGGCGGCGGCTTTGCCGCACCCCTCCCCCGCGGCAAGGTAGCAACACCCCACCGACGGACACTCCAGTAGAGACCGTAGCGGAACCTGTCCAGCCCGCGCAGCCCTGACCGGCCGCGTTCCATGGATACTGGTGAATCGGGTCAGGTGGATCGGGAATGCGACCGAAAATTCATCACCAAACTCACCACTGGAGCGACGCGCCGATCGATCCTGACGCACGGAACGACGTGGCCTGACCCGGCCTCGTCACGACGGCTCCGACCAGGCGGTCTGGATCAGCTGCTGGCCGTCGCGGCGGCGCACCAGCGTGCCCCGGCCGGGCGGCTGCGGGCTCGGCCGCAACGCGCCGAAGACCGCACCCTCCTCCCGGCTGCCGGACATCAGCAGGCCGGGCGAATCCAGCTCACGCAGCCTCTGCAGCACAGGCTCGTAGAGCGCCCGGGACACCCCGCCGACCCGCCGCGTGATGACCAGGTGCAGGCCGATGTCGCGGGCCTGCGGCAGCAGCTCCAGCAGGGCGCTGAGCGGGTTGCTGCCACCCGAGGCCACCAGGTCGTAGTCGTCCACCAGGATGTACAGGTCCGGGCCCTTCCACCAGCTGCGGTCGCGCAACTGGGCGGTGGTCACGTCCGGGCCGGGCAACCGGTTGGTCAGCGCACTGCGGATCGAGCCCAACCCCTGGGCGAACGCCTGGTTGGACGGGGCGTAGTCCAGCAGGTGATCGCCCTCCACCGCGCCCAGCAGCCCGCGCCGGTAGTCGGCGATCACCAGCCGGGCCTGGGCGGGCGTGTACCGGTCGGTGATGCCCCGGGCGATCAGTCGCAGCAGGTTGGTCTTGCCGCACTCGGCATCGCCGAAGACCGTCAGGTGCGGCTCGTTCGCCAGGTCCAGGTAGACCGGTGCCAGCGCCGACTCGTTCACGCCGATCGGCAGGCCGGGCGCCGACCGGTCGATGATCCGGGCCAGCTCGGCCACCGGCAGCTTGCGCGGCAGCAGCCGCACCTTCGGCGCCGGCCGGCCCGGCCAGTTGGCCGCCACGT
Source organism: Micromonospora sp. NBC_00858 (assembly GCF_045207365.1). Lineage (NCBI taxonomy): Bacteria > Bacillati > Actinomycetota > Actinomycetes > Micromonosporales > Micromonosporaceae > Micromonospora > Micromonospora sp. NBC_00858. The sequence goes on from NZ_CP108828.1 coordinate 5,759,646, forward strand.
GCCCGGCCAGAGCGATCGACGCCTCGCTCAGATCGTCGATGTCCCGGCGGCCGTCGATCCGCGAGACCGCAGTGAGGAAGTGCAGCTTGTCGCGGGTCAGGCCGCGACCGGGCGCCTTCTCCGGCACATTCATCGCCGAGCGACGGTCGATCTCGGACTCGGACGCGTCACCCAGGCGCAGCTCCAGCTTGGTGCCGAGCAGATCCCGCATGTTGATCCGGATCTCCGCCCAGCGCACCGCCGTCAGCACCACGTGCACGCCGAAGCCGAGGCCCCGGTTGGCCAGCGTGGTGATGGTCTGCTCCAGCTCCTCGTACTCCTGGCGCAGCGTGTTCCACCCGTCCACCACCAGGAACACGTCGCCGAACGGGTCGTCGGCGAACTCGCCGGCGGCCCGACGACGGCGGTAGCTGGCCACCGAGTCGATGCCGTGCTGGGCGAAGCGCGCCTCCCGCTCGTCCAGGACGGCGACCACCTCGGCCACCGTACGGCGCACCGCCTCGACGTCCCGCCGGCCGGCCACCCCGGCCATGTGCGGCAGCCGCTCCAGGCTGCGCAGCGCGCCACCGCCGAAGTCCAGGCAGAAGAACTGCACCTCGCGCGGCGTGTGGGTGAGCGACAGCGAGGCGAGCAGCGAGCGCAGCATGGTGCTCTTGCCGCTGAGTGAACGGCCGACGATGACCACGTTCCCGCCGGCCCCGGCGAGCTCGACCATCATCGGGTCACGGCGCTGCTCGTACGGCCGGTCCACCACGCCGACCGGCACGGTCAGCCGCCCTCGGCCCGGCCAGGACGCGGTGCACAGCCCGTACGTCGGGTCGACGGCCAGCGGGCCGAGCAGCTCACCCAGGCCCGGCGGGTCGGCGAGCGGCGGCAGCCACACCTGGTGCGCCGGACGACCCCGGCCCCTGAGCTGGTCGATCAGCACGTCGAGCATCGCGACGGCCTTACCGTCGGCCGGCTGCTCCGGCTCCGGCGCGGTGTCCACCGGCATCTGCGGGATCTGCGCCGGTATGAAGTCGAGGCCGTACGGCACGATCCGGCGCTGCACCAGGGCCTGCGACGCGGATGCCTGCTGCCCCGGCGCCCGGTACGCCCCGGACACGTACGCCGCTCGGAACCGCAGCATCGTGCTGGTGTCGGTCTTCAGATAGCCGTGGCCCGGCGCGTTCGGCAGCTCGTACGCGTCCGGCACGCCGAGCACGATCCGGCTCTCCACGGCGGAGAAGGTACGCAGACCGATCCGGTACGACAGGTGCGTGTCCAGGCCGCGCAGCTTGCCCTCTTCCAGCCGCTGGCTGGCCAGCAGCAGGTGCACGCCGAGCGACCGGCCGAGCCGGCCGATCATCACGAACAGGTCGATGAAGTCGGGCTTGGCGGCGAGCAGCTCACTGAACTCGTCGCAGATGATCAGCAGGCTGGGCATCGGCGCCAGCGGTTCGCCGGCCGCCCGGGCCTTCTCGTACTCGAAGCGGGAGACGTAGTTGCCGGCCGCCCGCAGCAACTCCTGCCGACGCACCATCTCGCCCGCGAGCGCGTCGCGCATCCGGTCGACCAACGGCAGCTCGTCGGCCAGGTTGGTGATCACGGCGCTGGTGTGTGGCAGCGCCTCCAGGGAGGCGAACGTCGCGCCACCCTTGAAGTCCACCAGGACGAAGTTCAGCTCCTCCGACGAGTGGGTCACCGCCAGTGCGGCCACCACCGTACGGAGCAACTCGCTCTTGCCGGACCCGGTCGCACCGATCACCAGGCCGTGCGGGCCCATGCCCTCGTGCGCCGACTCCTTGAAGTCGAGCTCGACCACGTTGCCGTCCGGGCCGACGCCGAGCGGGATGCGCAGCCGGTCCCGGTGACCGCGCGGGCGCCAGGTCTGGTGGACGTCCACCGCCGCGGCGTCGCCGACGCCGAGCAGGTCCGGTAGCTCCGTGCTGCGAGCCAGCGGCTCCTCGTTGCTGGTCTGCTGCTGGGAGAGCCGGAAGGGGGCGATCTGCCGGGCCAGCCCCTCGGCGGCCTCGGCGCTGAGCCGGTCCGGTCGGCCGAGCTGCGAGGACGTGCTGCCCCGGACCAGGTCGAGCGTGCTTCCGTCGCCCACGTCGAGGCAGAGCAGCCAGCGGCCGGCGTCGCGCGGCACCGTTCCGGAGAGGTCGATCATGGTGGCGCCGAGCAGGCCCTGACCCACCAGCTGGCAGGTCGGTGAGACCTCGCCGCCGTCGATCACCAAGACCAGGTGCTGCGCGGTCGTGAGCGGCTTGGCCTCGGGCGCGAACCGGGGCCGCCCGGCCAGCTCCCCGGCGAGCGCCGCCTCGGCCTCGGCCAGGCTGGCGAAGACCAGCCGGCGGGCGCCGGCGGCGTCCGTACGTCCACTGTGGTGGGCGTGCGGCAGCCACTTCACCCAGCCCCAGGCCGACTGCCGGTCGGGCGCGGCGACCACCGCGATCACCAGGTCCTCCGGGGCGTGGAACGTGGCCAGCTGGCCCAGTGCCGCCCGGGTCAGGTCGAGCACGGGCTCCCGGTCGCCGCGCAGCACCACCCGACTGAACGCGCGCACCGACAGCGCGGTCGGCAGGTCGGGCACGGTGGAGTGGGCGCGGACGAACCGGCGCAACGCGATGGCGCTCATCGGCTCCAGGTCCTCGACCGGCTTCGTCTCCGGCGGAACGATCTCCACCGCCAGCCGCTGCGGGCCGAGCGCGATCCGGGTCTCGCCGAAGTCGTCCTCGGTGATCCGTCGCTCCCAGAGCCGCCGGGACGCGGCGATCGACCAGAGCGCGTCGGGCTCCGGGTGACGCCAGGCCATCGCCGCCCGCTGCTGCTCCGCCGCGCGCCGGGTGCGCTTGCGCATCTGGGCCAGGTAGCGCATGTAGTCGCGGCGTTCGGCGTTCACCTCGGCCTTGTCCTTGCCGCCGCTGTTGCTCAGCGAGCCGATCGCCATCCCGAGCATCGAGACGCCGAACAGGCCACCGGCGACGTACGTCATCATGCCGCCGCCCCGGCCGGCGTAGAGGAAGGCCATCGCGCCGACGCCACAGAACATCGGCAGGATCATGAGCACCTGCCCCATCCCGCGGGGCGTGGGCTCGGGCAGCTCAGGAGGTGACTCCAGTAGCACCTCACCGCGCGGCAAGGCAGGCCCCGGCTGACGCGGGAGCCGGCGGAACACGACCGTGCTCACGGCTGTCTCCTCCCCAGAAGCGGCCCTGATGACGTGCAGTCGCGAACCAAAGTCCGCGGGTGGGCATCGTACGTGCCCGCCATCGTAGGTAATCTCCCGTGGGCGCGGTGGACCCGCACCGCGGCACCCCGGCCAGCTGATCGTAGACGGACACCTGGAGGCCACTGTGGCGACGAAGACGGCGACCGGTGGTCTGAGCCGGATCACCATCGTGGCACCCCGTACCCGAATGGACCTGGCCCTACCGTCGGACGTGCCGATGGCGGACCTGCTGCCCACCCTGCTGCGCTACGCCGGGGAGGACCTGGCCGACGACGGCGTGCGGCACGGCGGCTGGGCACTGTCCCGATTGGGCGGTGCCCCCCTGGATGGCGGACGTACCGCCGCGCAGCTCGGCGTGCGCGACGGTGAGGTGTTGTATTTCAACCCCCGGTCCGCCGCCGCGCCGGAGATCGTCTTTGACGACGTGGTGGACGCGGTCGCCACCGCGACCAACCAGCGCCCCGGCGCCTGGCAGGCCGGCTCGACCCGGTCCTTCGCGGTGCTCTTCGCGGCGGCCGCGCTCGGTGCCGGAGCGCTCGCCGCACTCTTCGCGGGTCCGCCACACCTGCCCGGCGCGCTGGCCGCCCTGCTCGTCACGGTGGCGCTGCTGGTCGTCGCCGCGGTGCTGTCCCGGGCTGCGGGTGACAGCCGGACCGGGGCGGTGCTGGCCATTGTCGGCCTGGTGCACGCCGGCACCGGCGGTCTGCTGCTGCTCGCCGGCGACCGGTCGCTGACCGACCTGGCCAGCCCGCACGTCCTGCTCGCGGCCACCGCCGTGGTGGTCGCCGGGGCGGTGGCCGCGCTGGCCGTCGGCGACCGCTACCCGCTCTTCTTCGGCGCGATCGGGGTGGGTGCGGCGACCGGTTTCGGCGCGGTGCTCTGCCTGATCTTCGGCATCGACGCGCCGGCCGCCGCCGCGGTGATTGCGGCGGTCGCGTTCGGCGCGGTGCCGGCGCTGCCGATGCTGGCCTACCGGCTTGCCCGACTGCCGGTGCCGTCGATCCCGACCGGTCCGGAGGACCTGAAGACCGACAGCGAGTCGGTCGACGGGCGCCAGGTGCTCCAGCTCAGCGAGCGGGCCGACCAGTTCCTCACCGGCCTGCTGTGGACGGTGTCGCTGCTGGTGCTCGGCGCGCAACTGGTGCTGGCCCTGGACGGTCGGCTGCCGGCGGTGCTGTTCTGCCTGGTGCTGGCCCTGCTCTCGCTGCTGCGGGCCCGTCCGCTCCTGGGCCGCGCCCAGCGCACCCCGGTGCTGCTGGCCGGCACCGTCGGGCTGGGCCTGGCCGCCGCGGCCACCTTCGCCGGCGGGTCGCTGCCGGTCCGGCTCGGCCTGATCCTCGGCGGGCTGCTGCTGGCCGCCGTGGTCAGCCTGATCTACGGCCTGACCGTGGCCGGCAAGCGCATCTCCCCGGTCTGGGGCCGGTTGCTCGACATCGTGGAGATCCTGCTGATCATCTCGCTGGTCCCGCTCGCCGTCTGGGTCTGTGGCCTGTACGGCTGGATCGTGAACCTGCGGCCCTGACCCGAGGGCTCCGCCGCCCACTGACCGGCCAGGCGAACGGCCGGTCAGCGGGCGGGCGGTCAGCGGGGTTGTGGGCCGGAGAAGCCGCCCAGCGCCGATGCGACCGGTGCGCTGGCGTACACGCCGGGGGCGTGCTGCCCGTCCACCGGTCGGGGTGAGGTGCCGGCCCGCTGCGCGACGTCCTGGACGACCTTGACCAGCGCCTCGACGTGGTTGTCCATCGCCGCGACGCGCACCAGCGGCGCCGCCACCCGCCCGTCCGGCGACACCGCCGCGGCCACCGTATGCGAAGGCGCGGAGGTCGCGGTGATCGCTTCCACCAACGGGCCGAGCGGTGCGTCCGATCGGCCCCGCAGGGCCAGACAGCGGTGCGTCCAGCCGCCGCCGCGCAGCCCCTGCCAGGTCTCCGCTGGCGGCTCCGGCACCAGGTCCAGCCCTGCGGCCGAGACCACGGCCGCGCGCAGCTCGTCGCGGCCCAGCGGTCGGTGGGCCAGCCCGGCGGCGGTCAGTGCTTTGCCCAATCTGCCAATTCCGGCAGCCAACGTCCGGTGTACGCCGGGCAGCCCGCCGCCCCGGCTCACCGTCTCCACCCGAGCGTCGCGGACGGTGAGCCGCAGCGCCACCCAGACGGTTCGGTGCGCTGCCGGCGGTGCACCGGGCGCCGGGTACCAGACCAGGGTGTGCGCGACGACCTGAGCCCGGGACACCGGCGCGGCGAATTCCGTGAGCACCCGCAGCGCCCGGTCCACCGCCGACGCGTCCATCGAACCGACCGTCGTGCCGGAGGCGGGTTGCAGCGCGACCGCGGCGAACCAGCCCTGGGCGTCCTGCCCGATGCCGAGCCGGGTGCCCCGGTCGGTCAGCTCGATGACGGTCAGCTCGGGGGCGAGCGCGGCCAGCCGGGGGTCCGCCGCCGTACCGTCGGCCAGCGTCGCCGCGGCACGCTCGCGGCGACGCCGCAGCCGCCGCCGCAGCAGCAGGTCCTCGAACCACCAGCGGCCACCCCGACGCGCGAACACGGCCAGGACGACCAGCGCCGCCACCGTGCCCACCGCGGCGAGCAACCAGCTGGGCCCGGCCCCCGCGGCCCAGACGGCGACCGCGCAGACCTCCAGCACGACGAGCTGCCCGACCAGCACCGGGCCGACCCGTCCCCGGCCGGGGCGATCGGCCGGCGGGGTCGCCCGCGCCGGGACGCCGGACGGGTTCTTGGCCACTCGGGCGGGTCGCGCCTGAACCTGCGTCATCGGTGACTGTCCCTCCTGCACGGTACGGCTGCGCCGGGTCGTTCCGGCGTCGGCCAAGGGCGGTGGTCCCAAAGACCCGCCGTCGGCCCCTTATCGTAGGGAAGCCCGCGACGGCGTTCCGACCTGATCGTCGCGGATCCACCCCGCCGGAGGTAAGTCATGCGGACCCGCCGCGATCAGGTGCAGGCGTACCGCTTCGTCACCCGCCGGATCGTCTCGGCGTTGCTGTCGGGCGATCCGGAGACCACCAACCTGCCGATGCGACGGCTCGGCATGGCGATCTTCGGCAGTGTCATCGCCGCCGCCGTGGTGCTCGGCGGGGTCGGCGCGTACGGCCAGTTGACCGGGAACACCGCGCCACTGGAAGAGAACACGCTGGTCATCGAGCGGGAGAGCGGCGCGACGTACGTGTTCGTGGAGGGGAAGCTGCTCCCGACGCTCAACTACACGTCCGCCCGGCTGATCCTGGACACGGCGGATCCGACGGTGCGGACGATGTCCCAGGCGTCGCTGCGGGACCGGCCGCGCGGCCGCACCGTCGGCATCGTCGGCGCGCCGGACGCGTTGCCGGACCGCAAGTCGCTGACCGGTCTGCCCTGGTCTGTCTGCGACGTGCCCGACCCGGCCGACCCGCGCCGCTCCAGCACCCGGGTGGTGATCGACCGTGCGCTGCCCGGCGGCACGCCGCTGGGTGACCGCGCGGCACTGGTCACCGTGGACGGTCAGCGGTACCTGCTCACCGGCGGCGCCCGGCTCCAGGTGCTCGGCGGCGACCAGGCGATCGCGGCGCTGAAGATGACCGGCACGACACCGCTGCCGGTCGGGCAGCAACTGCTCAATGCCGTACCGGCCGGGCCCCCGCTGCGTAAGCCGTCGCTGCCTGGCGAGGGCGAGCGCAGCGGCCTTGCCGTGGCCGATCGACAGGCCAACATCGGTCAGGTGTTCAAGGCGGCCGGCCAGCACTACGTGCTGACTCGGGAAGGTCTCGTCTCAATTACTGAGATCACCGCGCTCTTGATGATCGGCGGCGGCGGTCAGATCACCGACATCACCCCGGATCAGGCCGGCCGGCTGCTGACCCAGCAACGGGTGGACGAGGAAGGCCTGCCCCTGACGCTGCCCACGCTGTACGCGGCCCGGTCCGGGCAGACCGTGCTCTGCGCCACGTACCGGGCGGGCAGTGGGGGCGGCCCGCCGACCACCACCGTCGAGGTCTTCGACCGTGCTCCGGCGGAGCTGACCGCGAGCGCGTCAGGCCCGGTGCCGGTACGCCAGGCTGCCCGGGACTCGGTGCGCACGGCCGAGGCGGTGCTGCTGCCCGGCGGCAAGGGCGTGCTCGCCCAGGCCGCGCCCGGCGCCGGGACCAGTGGTTCCGTCGCCGCCGGGTCGACGATCTACCTGATCAGTCCGCAGGGCGTCCGGTACCCGCTCGGGTCGGCTGAGACGCCGGCCGTCCTCGGCTACAGCGGGGTCACCCCGCTGGCGGTGCCCGGCTCGCTGCTCTCGTTGATCCCGACCGGGCCGAACCTCAACCGGGCGGACGCGTCGGCCTTCTTTTCGCCCGGTGGTCCGTCGTCGGCCGCGCCAGCACCGGAGTCGACGCCGCCCGCCTCGCCCAGCGGCACGCCGGCGAGCGGTGGGGCGGGTGGCGGGGTGCCCGCGGCATCGACTGGAGCCGACGACTGAGCGGCCCGGACGGGTCGCCCCGCGTCGCACTGGTGGACTAACCTGAGAGCTGCTGACGGTTGTCAACCAGAACGACGGGGATGTTTGCCATGACCGGGCGTACGGAAGTCGACCTGCTGTCCCTTGAGGACTTCCACCTGCACCTGGCGGCTCGGCTGAGCCAGGCCGATTCGGTGCTGCGAAAGCTCAACACCGAGATGCAGTGCCGCCCTCCGGCGTTGGGCTCGTTCACCGACGCCACCGACAACGCGAGGCGCTACAGCGATGTCCACCAGTCCTACGTGGTGCAGGCCGAGCGGCTCCGGCAGGCGGTGCAGGCGGCACAGCAGGCGACCAGCACGATCCTGACCAACTACCGCACCGCCGAGGCGCGCAACGCGGCCAACGCCACCGACATCACCGCCGCGCTGACCGGGGTCGACCGGGCGTTGGGGCCGAAGGAGGACGGGCGTGTCTGAGTACACCCAGCGCTACCAGGGCAACAGCCACCAGCAGCTGTACGACGCCGTGATGGCCGGCAAGCCCGAGCAGATCGAGGGTGTGGCCGCCCAGTGGTCCGCCCTCAAAGGCATCCTGGACGGTCTCGGCCGGGAGCTGAGCGGCGACCTCGAAAAGCTCGGCAACACCTGGACGGGCTCGGCAGGTCTCGAGTTCCAGCGACGGCTGATGATGATCGTCGCCCACACCGAGGCGCTGGGCGAGGGGATGGCCGGCGTCCAGCAGGGGCTGACCATGATGGCCGGCCAGCTGCGCACCGCGCACAAGCAGGCGGAGAGCCCGGAAGAGACCGACGACAACGACCAGACGATCTCCGGCGCCCTCCGGGGCGGCGCCACGTTCGGCCTGCCCGGCGCGGTGGTCGGGGGCATTCTGGGTCACCAGCAGGACAAGGCAGAGCAGGAGAAGGCCCATCAGCGGATGGTGAACGTGGTGGCCGAGCTGGCAGCCGGCTACGACCTCTCCGCCTATGACCGGGTGGTCGACCCGCCGCCTCCCGACCCCGAGACGCCGAAGACGGTCCGCGAGGACTCGACGACGCCACGCAGCGTTCCGGGCACCGACACGCCGAGCGCCGCGCCCCTCGCCACCAAGCACACGGCACACACCGGCGACGCGACCATCACGACGCCCGACCGTGTGGGCCAGCCACAGGTCGTCGGCGTCGGGCCAGGCACTGGCCAGGACGGCGTGGGCACCGGCGGCGCGCCAGCAGTCGTCACCGGTCCGGGCAGCGACTCCGCCACCGAAGGCGGCACCTCCCTGGCCGGCGCGGAGCCGGTGCTCGGCGGAGCGCCGCCCGCCGGCGGGACCGCCGGCCTGTCCGGGCCGACCACCGTGACCGCCAGCGCCGGCGCTGGGTCAGGCCTGCTCTTCGGAGGGCACGGCGGGGCTCCGGCCGGCGGGGTGCTTCGCACCGCTGCCCTCGCCGGTTCGAGCAGCACGCCCACCGCCTCGGTCCGGCCGGCCGCTGGCCCGGCTGCACCCGACAACCGCCCCGCCACCGGGGTGGGTCGCAGCATTGACGGGCGGCGCGGCGAGACTGCCGGCCGAGCGGCGGCCGGCAGCGGCGCGAAACGCCCCGGGGTGCTTGGCGGGCACGGCCGGCCGGAGGACGACGAGTCCGACGACCGGCTGACCTGGCTGACCGAGGACGAGATGGTGTGGGGAGACCACGGGGACGCTCCGCCGCCGGTGCTCGGCACCTCCGGCTGACCCGATCCGCCGCCGATGCCCGACAGCGTCGGCGGCGCCCGAACGTGCCGCGGTGGCCCCGGCCGGACCCGATCCGGCTGGGGCCATCGTCATGTCGGGAAGGTGGATGGCCTGTCCGTCCACAGTGCGCATCGTGGCGGTGGTCACGCCCGAATGAGCCGTTGCCGAGCTGCGACCCGGCGGGTCGGGGGTTAGGTTGGTCGGGTGTCCTCCGCAGCGCTCGTCCGCCCAGCCCGGCGGGCCGTGCTGCGGTCACTGCGTGAGCTGACCCGGCTGGCGGTCACCGCGTTGGTGCTCGCGGTCGGCCTCGGCGGCGCGCTCGGCGCGACGCCACCCCCCGCCCCGACGCAGCTGCGGCCCAGCGCCGTGAGCAGTCGGGTGGACACGCTCCGACCCGACGCCGTCGCCGCCACCGAGCGGGCGAGCCAGCCGGCCGCACCTCGGCCGGTCAGCACGGTCGTCGCCGCCGTGGCGACCGGTCCGGTCACCGCCGCGGAGCACCCGGTGACCGTCGAGCCCGGCTACGGCACCCCGTCCCGACGCGGCCCGCCCACCCGCTGATCCTGGCCGGCCACCGGCGCCCCCGACCGACCCGGTCCGGTGCCGGGTCACCGGTCCGGGTGCCGGAGTCGTCGCCGTCCGCGTGACCACGCCGGCCGGAGATCACCAAACGGTGACCAGCCCGGCAGCCGCCGCACAGCGGTACCGCCCCGGGGCCCGGCGGCTCACTCCGCCCCGACGGCCAACCCGCCCCGGCCCGTGTTGCCGGAACACCCGTCCGCCGCCACCCGTCGATACCCGTCGTTCGACCGCGAGGTGCTGATCATGCAGACCGTCCTCTCCGCCTTCCTGCCCGACGTGCCCCGGGCCGCCGCCATCTGGCTGAGCCTGCTCGGGGTGGTCGTGGTCGCTGTCGCCGCCCTGCTGCTGCGGCCCGGCAAGTTCCGCCTCGACCCGGGCTCCCGGATCCGTCGCGCGGCCATGCCCAGCCAACTCGAACAGGCCCACGAGGAACGGGAGCAGAGCCGCTACGCGCAGGAGGTGACGGTGGCCGCCGAGCGGGCCACCACCACCGCCCAACGCCGCCGGACGGAGTGGGTGGCCGCGCAGGAGACCGTCGAGGCCGCCTGGCAGGCGTACGAGGCGGCCGAGGCGGCCGTCCGACGGTTCGGCGCCGCAGCCGCGATGCCGCTGCCGCACACGGCCCGGACCCCGTCCGAGTACGTCGACCGCGAGCGCTACCTGCACCGGGCCGCACTGGACGCGTACTGGCGGCGGGAACTGTCGGTGGAGCAGCTCAGTGACGTCTTCGGGCACCGCGACGGGTGGGACCCGCGGTTGCATCCGGTCGAGCAGGAGCTGGTGTTGCAGCGGGCGATCCGGGACAACCTGGCGGCCCGACACACTGCCGCCGTGGAGCGGGAGCAGGCCGCCTGGCGGGCCGCGGAGTCGGCTGTGGTGGCGGCCCGCAGCCTGCGCGAGGAGGCCCACGAGGCCACCGGACGGCGGGTGGCGGAGTCGGCTTCGGCGTTGCCGCTGAGCGAGGTCGTCCGGCCGCCGGTCGAGCAGACCCGGGAAGACGCCGTGGTCGCCCGCGGACGCGCGGCGGTACCCGCGTTCTGACCGCTGGGATGCGCTGGTGCTGCCCGCCGGCCCCACGCCCGTGCGTAGCGGGCCGGTCCCGTCACCGGGCCGGGGCGGCCGTGGTGGGTTAGCGTGACGGAATGTCTCGACAGGCGTGGGTCCTCGTGGTGATCGCCGGCATCCTGGCCGTCGCCACACTGGCCGGTGCGGTGGTGCTGGCGGTGCGGGTGGTACGGACCCGGCGTCTGCTGAGCGGTCTCGGGGCGGGCGGCAAGGTCGCCTTCTACGGGGCGCTGATCTACACGATCTTCCCGGTCGACCTGCTCCCGGACCCGATCTACCTGGACGACATGGGCGTCCTGGCCGGCGCGCTGATCTACCTGACCCGCCTGGTGCACCAGCGCCGGGCGGCCGATCGCCGGCTGCCCGGGCAGCCGGACGCGCCGCCGGATCCCGACCGGGTACGCCGCCGCGTGCCATGATCGAGGCCGGTTCGGTGGACGGGGGACAGGCATGGCGGGCGATCACCAGTTGGACGTACGCGACGACCGCGTTGCCGCCTTCTGCGCGGAACGGCACCTCGCGACGCTGACCACGCTGCGCGCCGACGGCACCCCGCACGTGGTGCCGGTCGGGGTCACCCTCGACCCGGCAGCCGGGCTGGCCCGGGTGATCACCTCCGGCACCTCCCGCAAGGCCCGCCAGGTAGCCGCCGCCGGCGCGGCAGGCACCCCGGTGGCCGTCTGCCACGTGGATGGCCGCCGCTGGCTGACCATTGAGGGCCGGGCGGTGCTCCGGTCGGATCCGGCCGCCGTCGCGGAGGCGGAGCGCCGCTACGCCGAGCGGTACCGAACCCCGCGCCCGAATCCGGAGCGCGTGGTCATCGAGATCAGCGTTACCGGCCTCCTGGGCAGCCTCTGACGCCGCGCCACCTGCGCCGCTGGTCATCCTTCGCCGGTCATGCGAGTCGTGATCAGGCCGTCCCCGGTGTCCGGTCCGTTGATCGCTGCCCGGATCGTCCGGTTCTTCGCTCGACCCGGTGATGGTGTGGCGGGAGAGCCGTGAGCAGCGGCACGTCGAACCCGGAATCCCGCCCGGCCAGCAGCCGTTGCACCTGATCGCACCGCGCCTTGCCGGTTGCCGGCGGCGGAATGCCCGCCGGAGCAGGACGGTTACGTCCCCGGTGAGCCCACGGCCCGAGGCCGCCGCGGGTCGTCGCCCACCTCGATGAGCCGAGCGCCATTCCCGGTGCTGCTGCCCTCCACCAGTTGGAGGCACCAACCCCCGAGGAGACTCGACCATGAACCCGATCATCCAGAAGAGCACGCTGTCCGTCGCCGGCCTGCTGGTCGCCGGCGGTTGCGCCCTCGGTCCCGCACTGGCCGCGCAGGCCGCCCCGGTGCAGGGCACCCCGACCCCGTCGAGCCAGACCGACCGGGGCAGCCAGCCCGGCCGCTCCGCCGAGCGGATCCTCGGCATCGACTACCAGGCCCAGCCAAACTTCTACTACTGCGGCCCGGCAGCGACCCGGATCGCGCTGTCCGCCCAGGGCAAGGCTCTGTCCCAGGACGAGGTGGCCAAGCTCCTCGGCACCACCGAGGCGGGCACTCCCTCGGCCCTGGACACCACCCGCGTGCTGAACGAGCTGACCGGCGGCAAGTACCGGACCACCGAGATCCGTGACTCGGTGGCCCGCCCCGAACAGGTCGAGCAGCTACGCCGGGACGTGCTGGCCGCGCTGGACGCCGGCCGACCGGTGGTGGCCAACATCAAGGGCACGGCCGTGGACACCGACGGCAACCCGCACTCGTACGAGGGCGGCCACTACCTGACCCTGGTCGGCTACCGCGACGGGGGCGACACCATCCGGATCGCCGACCCGGCCAACCCGGCGCTGGGCGAGTACTGGATGAGCCTGCCGAAGGTCGCCAACTGGATCGCCGAGCGCGGCTACTCCTCCTGATTCTGGCGGTTCACCGGGCCGGTCTCCCCCTGTCGGGGAGGCCGGCCCATTCGTCGTGCCGGGTCCGAGCGCTGAGCCGCGTCCGCCTGCGGACCCGGGCGGCGCGGTTCGGCGGGGCCCGGTGGATCTGCCGACGGGGCGGCGGATGGACTTCCGCCTCACCGGCGCCGGCCGCTCGGCGCACCATCCGATTGGCGTCGTCCGGGTCGCAACCGGTGGCCCGGAGCAGGTCGCTGCACGCGGTACGCAGGCCGGTCACCAGCGCGTCGCCGAACGAGTGCACCCCGATCGCAGTGGACCGACCGGCCAGTTCGGCGCATTCCCGCACCAGCTGGCGGGTCCGCTCGGGATCCTTGCCGCTCCGGTGCTCGGAGTGCATCTCGGCCACCGCCTCGCCCAGCCGGGCCACCGCATTCGGCAACTCGTCCGGAATCGGCTCACCGTACTGGAGAGCGGTCGCCGTCCAACGAGCCAGCGCTCGGACGTCCAGCGTCAACCGCTCCAGGTGCTCCGCGCCGTTGGCGTACCGGCGGTACTGCTGACGCCGGTGCCAGCGGGCCGGCGCGATCGTCACCACCTCCTCCGCCCCGCTGAGCGACTCGTGCAGCCGACCCAGGTCACCCTCGGTGGCGCGCAGCCGCTCCAGAATCTGCACCGCCCGTTCGGCGTCGCGCTCCCGCAGCGTCTGTGCCAGTTCGGCGAGCTGCTCGCGAAGGACCGTGACGATCGGCGCCACGGCCCGGTCCAGCACGCGCATCGGATTGACCGGCAACAGCAGAGCGACGACCAGCAGGCCGACCACCCCACCGACCAGTGCGTCGAAGATCCGGGGCAGCTCCAGGCCGCGTCCCATCGGGGCCAGCGTGGCGATCAGCACGGCGGTACCACCGGCCTGACCGACCAGCGCGCCACCCCGTCCCGCCACCAGCAGCGCGCTGGCGATGGCGAGCGCGACCACCGCGCCGGTCTGCCACGGCCCCGAGCCGAGCAGGAAGCGCAGCGCGTCACCGATGACGATGCCGATGCCCACCCCGGCCAGCAGCTCGAAGGTGCGCCGGGCCCGCTGCCCGATAGCGGTGGCGATCGTACCGACGGCGGCGGCCGGCGCGAAGACGTGCGCTCCGGGGCCGAGCAGGTGCTGGGCGATCAGGGCGGCCAGCGCCGCGGCCAGCCCGGCCTGGATCGCGATCACCAGGGTGATCTCCCACTGCCGGGCCCGAACCCGGCCGGCCTGCCCGCCCCGGCGCCGCACCTGTTCGACTGCCTGGCCGCCCAGCTCGGCGGCCTCGCCGAGCCGCGACCGGTCGCGGTCGGCTGGTGGGCGGTCATCGGCCATGGCGACGGTTACCCGGGCGCCTCGCGGACAATCGTGCCAGGCCCCGCCGGGTGCAAACCGGGCAATTCTTCCTTCACCGGATGACTCGGACTACCTGGGCGCACCCACCACGCCAGCGCCTCAACCGGCGTTGGAGCGATATGGGTGTCGGCGCGCCACTGGCCGGGTACCGACCTCGCGGAGATCGAGGAGGACCGACATGGCGGTAGACGAACCCGGGGCGGGCACCGGGGCGACGACGGACGGCTCCGGGCCGCGCCAGGCGTGGGCGGCCCTGCCCTGGCTGGTCCGGACCGCGGTGCTGTGGAGCGCCTGCCTGGTGGTGGTCGTCGCCGGGCTCTACCTGTTGGGCCGGATCGCCGTACTCCTGGCGCCGCTGGCCATCGCGCTGGCCGCAACCATCTTCCTCACCGCGCTGCTCGACCCGGTGCTGCTCCGGCTGCGCCGGCTGCGGCTACCCGGGTCGCTGGCCGCGCTGCTCACCGTGCTGCTGCTCCTCGGCATCCTGGTGGGGGTCGGCGCGCTGGTTTGGAACCTGACCGCCAGCCAGTTCGACCAGCTCAGCCAGGAGCTGACCCAGGGGCTGGACCGAAGCCGGGACTTCGTCACATCCACCCTGCCGGTCACCGACGCCCAACTGGACCGACTGGTCGACCAGGCGCGGCAGGGGCTGGGTGGCAGCTCGCCGGACCCGGTGGCCGGTGCCCGGACCGCCAGCGAAGTGGTCGGCTCCGCGCTGCTCGCCCTGGTGCTGCTCTTCTTCCTGCTCAAGGACGGCCGGTCCATGTGGCACTGGGTCCTGTCCCGGATGACCGGCCCGAACCGGCCCCTGGTGACCGAGGCCGGCCGGGCCGGATGGCAGACGTTGGGCGCGTACAGCCGGGGCACGATGCTGATCGCCGCGATCGACGCGATCGGCATCGGCCTGGCCCTGGTGGTGCTCGGAGTGCCGCTCGCCCTGCCGCTGGCGCTGATCACCTTCCTCGGGGGCTTCGTGCCGATCATCGGGGCGACGGTGGCCGGCGCGGTGGCGGTGCTGGTGGCGCTGGCCGCCAACGGGCCGACCACCGCGCTGCTCACCCTCGCCGCGGTGATCGCCGTGCAGCAGATCGAGGGCAACCTGCTGGAGCCGCTGGTCATGAAGCGGCAGGTCCGGCTGCACCCGGCGGTCATCCTGGTGGCGGTCACCGCCGGCACCCTCATCGCTGGCATCGCCGGCGCTTTCGTCAGCGTTCCGATCACCGCCGTCCTCTGGCGCATCATCGACACCGTGCAACGCCACCACTCCGCCTCGGGCGCCCCCGCTCCAGTAGGGGTGACCGATCCCCCGCCGACCTCATGATCGACGTACCGGGCTGGGAACAGCGCGGCTGAGGTGGGTGGTGAACCAGGTGCCGGCGTGGTCGGCGACCTGCTCGAGGGTGCCCGGCTCCTCGAAGAGGTGGGTTGCCCCGGGGACCACCCGCAGCTCGCCGACCTCCCCCAGCTCGGCCAGCGCCTGCTCGTTGAGCGCGATCACTTCCTCGTCCAGGCCACCGACCAGCAGCAACGTCGGCGTACGTACCTGGGCCAGAGCGGTGCCGGCCAGGTCCGGTCGCCCGCCCCGGGAGACCACCGCGCCCACCCGGTCGGCGCGGGACGCCGCCGCGACAAGGGCGGCGGCGGCACCCGTACTGGCCCCGAACAGGCCGATCGGCACCTCACCGGCGGGGCGCTCGGCCGCCAACCAGTCGACGATGCCGGCCAGCCGACTGGCCAGGAGCCCGATGTCGAACCGCAGTTCGGCGGTGCGCGCGTCCACCTCGTCCTCGGCCGGGGTGAGCAGGTCCACGAGCACCGTGCCGAGCCCTCGGCCGTTCAGCGTCTCGGCCACCGCCACGTTGCGGGGGCTGTGCCGGGAGCTGCCGCTGCCATGCGCGAAGAGCACCACGCCGCCCGGTTGAGCGGGCAACATCAGGTCGGCGGGGAGCTGGGCGTCCCCGACCGGAATGGTCACCGTGCTGCGTTGCTCGTCCATGCCCCACCTCCGCGTGCTGGCCTTCGTCCCGGATACCCCGCCTGCCGCCTGGCACGCCCCCGCACCGCCGCCGGGCCGCGTTTGCCGGATGGGCCGCCGGGTACGCGACGGGCGACCGCAGACCGTGTCGGCGCAGCCGCGCCCCGACGGATCGCGAGGATCGCCATGGCTCAGCAGCAGTCGTCCCGGCAACAGCAGATGAGCGAGCGGGACCGGCGCCAACAGGACGCCGAGCGCAACCGGGACTGGGCGGACGACGCCGCGCAGGCCCGCCTACCCGATGATCCCCGGGCGATGGCGCCCCGGGACGCGATCGGACGCCCGTCGACCGGCGAGCCCATCTGACCTCGAAGTCGACGACCGGGCGGGCACCGGCCCGTCAGGTGGCGGCCGGGGCGGGATCACTCCCGCCCCGGCCGTCACTGCTCGTGCTCGGGCAACCGCATCAGCGGCGACCGACCCGGCGGCTGCTCCGGCGGCGGCCCGGACGGGTCGGCCGGCGGCACCGGCACGGTGACCGGCTCATCGAAGGTGACCCGCAGCAGCTGGTCGTGGTGGCGCAACTCCACCACATCGTCCGGCCCACCGTGGCGCAGCGAGTACGTGGTCTGGTGCGGCCGTACATCCACCCGCAGTGCCAGCCCGCGCCACTGGAGGGAAAACTCCAGCCGGCTGAGCCGGCTGGAGAGCCGAGGCGCGAACGACAGCTCACCGTCGTGGTCCCGCAACCCGCCGAGCCCTCCGACCAGGGCGAGCCACGCGCCGGCCAGTGAGGCCATGTGCACGCCGTCCCGGGTGTTCTCGTTGAGGTCGTGCAGATCCATCAGCGCGGCTTCGCGCAGGTAGATGTGCGCCAGCTCGGGATGGCCCACCTCGGCGGCGAGCACGGCCTGGGTGCAGGCCGACAGCGACGAGTCGCGCACGGTCCGGCGCTCGTAGTAGAGAAAGTTGCGCACCTTCTGCTCGGGGGTGAACGCGTCCCCCCGCCAGTGCATGGCCAGGACCAGGTCGGCCTGCTTCACCACCTGCTTGCGGTACAGCTCGAAGTACGGGTAATGCAGCAGCAGCGGGTACTTCTCCGCCGGCGTGTGCGCGAAGTCCCACTCCTCGAGCCGGGTGAAACCCTCCACCTGCTGGTGGACGTCGAGCTCCTCGTCGTACGGGACGTGCATCGAGGTGGCCGCGTCCCGCCAGCTCGCCGCCTCCTCGTCGGTGACCCCGAGGTGGAACGCCGCCTCCCGGTAGCGCATCACCACCTCGGCGGCGGCGAGCAGGTTCCGCTGCGCCATCAGGTTGGTGTAGAGGTTGTCGTTCTTCACCGCGGTGTACTCGTCCGGGCCGGTGACCCCGTCGATGTGGAACTGCCCGTGCCGGTCGTGGTGGCCGACCGAACGCCACAGCCGGGCGGTCTCCACCAGCAGGTCGAGCCCGATCTCCTGCTCCAACTCGGTGTCCCCGGTGACCAGCACGTAGCGCCGCAGCGCGTCGGCGATGTCCGCGGCGATGTGGAAGGCCGCTGTGCCGGCCGGCCAGTACCCGGAGGACTCCGGGCCCTCGATGGTCCGCCAGGGAAAGGCGGCACCCTTGAGGTTGAGCGTCTCGGCTCGCTCCTTGGCCTGCTCCAGCGTGCTGTGTCGCCAGTGCAGCGCGTTGCGCACCGCGCTCGGCTGGGTGTAGGTGAGCACCGGCAGGACGAACATCTCGGTGTCCCAGAAGGCGTGCCCGTCGTAGCCGGGGCCGGTCAGCCCCTTCGCCGCGATCGGCCGACGCTCGGCCCGGGCACCGGCCTGGAGCACGTGGAAAAGGCCGAACCGGACGGCCTGCTGCACCTCCGGGTCCCCGTCGACCCGCACATCGGCCGCGTCCCAGAACTCGTCGAGGTAGCCGCGCTGCTCCCGGCAGAGCCCGTCCCAGCCGTCCAGCCGGGCCCCGGCCAGCGCCGCGCCGACCTGGTCTCGCAGGGCGGGCAGCGACCGCCGGCTCGACCAGCCGTACGTCAGGTACTTGACCACCCGCAGCTTCTCGCCGGGCTTGAGCACGCAGCCGATCGTGGTGCGGACCCAGTCCTCGTAGCCCTCGGACTCGATGGTGGTGCGGTCTGGCCCGTGCACCTCGTGCTCCATCGCGGCGGCCACCCGCAGCCCGGAGACCTTGGTGCGGTGGATCAGCTGCCCACCGTCCGGGGTGGTCAGCTCCTCCTCGGCCTGCAACGGCGACTCCAGCACCGCGGCGACCCGGGGGTCCTTGCTCTGCGCGGGCAGCGTCTCGTTGGCCACCAACTCGGACTGCACGATCAGCCGGAGCGGGCCGTCAACGGCCTCCACCTCGTAGTTGATGGCGGCGACCGACCGCTGGGTGAACGACACCAGTCGGGTGCTGCGGACCTTGACCTCCCGGCCGGCCGGCGAGCGCCAGTGCAACTCCCGGTGCAGGGTGCCGGCCCGCAGGTCGAGGATCCGCTCGTGGGCGAGCAACTCGCCGTAGCGCACGTCGAGCGGCTCGTCGTCGACCAGCAGCCGGATCAGTTTGCCGTTGGTGACGTTGACGATGGTCTGCCCGGACTCGGGGAAGCCGTAGCCGGCCTCCGCGTAGGGCAGGGGGCGCAGCTCGTAGAACGAGTTGAGGTACGTGCCGGGCAGGCCGTGCGGCTCGCCCTCGTCGAGGTTGCCGCGCAGCCCGACGTGGCCGTTGGAGAGCGCGAAGACCGACTCCGACTGGGCCAGCACGTCCATGTCCAGCCGGGTCTCCCGGACGTGCCACGGTTCGACCGGATAGGCCCGTTCCCGGATCACGCGAGACCCCGCTCTCCGGTCGGGCGTGCCGCCGACGGGTGGGCGTCGTCCGCTTCGAGCAGCTCCGCGAGGTCCTTGACCACGATGTCGGCGCCGTGCGCGCGCAGCTCGTCGGCCTGTCCGACCCGATCGACGCCGACCACATAGCCGAAGCCGCCGGCCCGGCCGGCGGCCACCCCGGACAGCGCGTCCTCGAAGACGGCGGCCTGCGTCGCGTCGACGCCGAGCAGCCTGGCCCCGGCCAGGAAGGTGTCCGGGTGCGGCTTGCCACGCAGCCCCTGCGCCCGGGCGACCAGCCCGTCGACCCGCGCCTCCAGCAGTGGTTCCAGTCCGGCGGCAGCGACCACCTCGCGCCCGTTGGCGCTCGCGGTCACCACGACCCGACGCAACCCAGCGGCGGTGGCCTCCTTCAGGTAGCGCACCGAGCCCGGGTAGACCTCGACACCGGAGCTGCGCAGGCGCTCCAGCAGCAGGACGTTCTTGCGGTTGCCGACGCCGTTGACGGTGTCGGCGTCCGGCGGGTCGTCCGGGCTGCCTTCGGGGAGCACGATCCCGCGGGAGGCGAGGAACGACCGGACGCCGTCGGCGCGGGGCCGGCCGTCGACGTAGTGGTTGTAGTCCGCGCCGGGATCGAACGGCTGGAACGGCTCACCAGTCGCCGTGGCCCGCTGCCGGAGGAACTCGTCGAACGTCCGCGTCCAGGCGGCGTTGTGCACCCGGGCGGTCTGCGTCAGCACACCGTCCAGATCGAAGAGACAGGCGGTCACATGAGCAGGTAGGCCCAGCACGCTACGAATCTAACCACCCAGCCAGGCCGCCAAACCCCGTTTCCGCCGCCGCCAGCGCGGCTCACTGCGGCCGCAGCGTCCAGACCACGGTCATCGCCGAGGTGAGCGTGCCGTCCTCGGTGGCGATCTCCACCTCGACCGGGAACTCGGGTCGCTGGCCGGACTCCAGCTCTTCGATCACATCGAGAGCCGGCCGGCCGAGCCGCGCGGTGGCCAGCACCGGCCCCAGTGCCAGCTTGCGGTAGGCGATCTCGGCCCGGACGGCGAGCGGCACGGCTCGGTCCAACAGCTGCCCGAAGGCGGCCAGCACCACCGCGCCGGAGGCCGTCTCACCGAGGGTGAACATGGCTCCGGCGTGCGGCCCGCCGACGTGGTTGTGGGTGGCCGGCGAGTCGGGGAGCCGGACGACTGCCCGCACCCCGCCCTCCGCCTCGGGGGCCACCTCGACGATTTCGAAACCGAGCGTACGGGCGAACGGCACCGCTTCCAGCAGGCCGGCCGCCACCTGGCGAGAGTCGATGGTCATGCCCTGACGCTACTCGCGGGTAACTTGCCGGGGCAAGGCCGGCGTGGGTTCGGCCGGTGTTCATTGTTCGAACATTCGCCGGCCACCAGCGGATCACCCATTTCCACTAGCCCTCTCGGCGCACACGAAAATTGTCGAATGCGGCAAGCCGAATCAGGTGAACAGCCGGCGAATAACCGGGGTTCCCGCACCGGAATCTGTGGGCTATACGCCTGATCAGAGCGCCTCCCGGAGGGCGGCCGGGGCAGCGCAGAGTGCTATAACCTGGCGCGGAACTGGAGGAATGAATGACGTCGACGCCCGCAGCCATCACACAAAAGCTGCACATCCCCGCCTTGACCGGATTGCGCTGGTTCGCTGCTCTCGCTGTTTTCTTTCATCACTCGGCAGCGCACGAGTCGCTGCCGGATCCGGTCCGCCGGATCATGGGAGCGGGCAGCAACGGCGTCACTTTCTTCTTTCTCTTGTCGGGGTTCGTCATCGCGTTGAACTACTTCGACGGCGCCACTCGGCCGAGCCCCCGCAGCACCTGGAACTACCTGATCGGTCGGCTGGCCCGGGTCTACCCGCTCTATCTGCTGGTCCTCGTCGTCGTCTGGCTGGCCGTGGACGACCACTCCAACGTGAGTCGGTTCCTCATCCAGGTCCTCGCCCTGCAGTCCTGGCATCCGTCGCTCGTCGTCACTTACGGCATCAACGCACCGGGCTGGTCGATCGGCGTCGAGTTCTTTCTCTACGCCTGCTTCCCGCTACTGGTGTTGGCGCTGCGCCCGATCGCCAACAACGCCAAGGCTCTCCTCGCCGTGGCCGTGGCGGCGATAGTCGCGGCCTTCGTACTCGCGGCGTTGTTCCAGCACTTCCGCAACGGTCTGCCCGCCACGAACCCGTTCAGTGCGCACCGGTGGCTCTACCGAACGCCCGCCACCCGCCTGGGGGACTTCACGCTCGGCATGGTGGCGGCACTGCTCCTCCGCCAGGCCAAGCGGTCGTGGCCCGCGTCGGCCGCCCGGGACCGGGTGCTGTCGCCGTTGCTCACCTGGCTTCCCCTCGCGGCGGCACTGCTGCTGATGGCCTGGCCCGGCCGGACCCACTACTACGCCAGTTACGACGCGATGTGGATGCTCCCCGGAGTGCTGCTCTTCTTCGGCCTGAGCCAGTACCCACAGTCCGCGCTCGGCCGCTTTCTCAGCACCCGGCTCGTCGTGTTTCTCGGCGAGGTCTCCTTCGCCTTCTATCTGGTGCATCGCCCGCTGATGCAGGTGGTCGGTGCAGCGTCGTGGGTGGACGACAGCTTCATGGCCTACTTCACCAAGATGACGCTGCTCATCGTCTTCATCACTGCGGTCGCGACCGCCTGCCACTTCCTCTGGGAGCGGCCGGCCCAGCGGTTCGTCAACCGCTGGCTGAGGATCAAGTCGCCGGCCGCGCCCAGCAGCAGGCCCACCACGCCTGCGTGATCGACAAGGGTCGTCAGAGGTTGCCGATGGTCCGCAGGATCTCCGCGTAGAAGTTGCCGTCGATGCTGCGGAAGAACGCGAAATCCTGCCCCGGGTCGCCGAAGAACGGACGCAGCGTCCAGGCCAGTTGGGTGCCGACGAAGCCGAAGAGCAGGATCCAGATGTAGAGCAGGGTCATGCTGGCCGGCCGCTGCGTCGGCTCGGCGCGCCGTGCCGGCGGGTTGCCCCACGGGCGCTGCGGCTGCGCGTAACCGGGCGGCAGCATGCCGGGCGGGAAGGAAGCGACGGCCGGCTGCCCGGCCCACTGGGCCGGGACCTGCGCCGGGACCTGCGCCGGGACCTGGGCCGGGACCTGCGCGGCGGGCGACGCCACGTCGGGGGTGGCGCCGTTCGGGACCGCACCGGCCGACCCGGCCGCCGCCGCTCCGGCCGGCACGGCCACCGGCTCGGCGACCTGGCCAGCCACCGGGGCGGCAGCGGGCGCCGTGCCTGCGGGCACCGCGGCCGGCACGGCCTGCGCCGGGGCCTGAGCCTGGGTCTGGGCCTGAGCCTGGGCCTGGGCCGCCTCCGGGGCGAGCAGACCGTGGTCGTTGAGCACCTGCATGCCACCGGTCAGGAAACGCAGCCCGACCAGCGCCGACAGGGTCAGGATCGCCACGTTGAGCAGCTTGAAGAAGCCGTAGTCGGGCGCGGTAATCAGGAAGAAGAGGCTGATCGGCGCGAACGCCACCGCGAGCATCGAGGTGACCGTAATCGCCACCATCACCAGCGCCAGCGACTGGCGCACCGAGAGCCGGGCACCGAAGACCAGGTTGAACAGGTAAAGCGTGGGCAGGCAGATGGCCAGCGTGACCAGGAACAGCAGCGGCAGCTTCAGCGCGGAGGTCAGCGCCATCAGCGGGCTGTGGAAGGCGCCCAGCACCGCACCGTAACAGGCGAGCGCGATGGCGGAGCTGGCCAGCATCCGCCCGGTCATCGCGTTCAGGTCACGCTCGGCCACGATCTGCTGCCAGATGCCCTGCCGGTCGCGCAGGATGCGCTCGATGACGAGCGGGCTGGGACGATCACCCGACACGGGTGGACCCCTCTCGGTGGTCTTTAAAGTGGACTGGGTGCGCAGACGGTAGGACACCGGGTGGCGCCTCCGCCACCCCGCTCCGGCGTGGTGTCAACGCCACCCCACGTCGATCCGGGCTCCGCGCTCGTCGAAGAAGTGCAGCGCGTCCATCCGGACCGAGACGGCGAGCGCGTGGCCGGCGGCAACCGCCGGGTACGGCGCCAGCCGCACGGCCAGCTCCGCCGGCCGGCGATGGTGTCGGCCCGGATCGGGGAGCACGCTGGTCCGGGTGCCACCACCCGCCACGTCTTCCGCCTCCACGGGCTTGCCGGTGAGTCGCTGCATCACCGAGCCGAACCGGCGCAGGCCGCGCTGGCCCACCGGCGCCGGGTCCAGCCGCGTGCCCATCTCGTCGACCACGATCGCGGTCGCCCCGATGTCGAGGAACGCCAGTGACTCGTGCCCGTGGTGCTCCAGGTAGCGGATCCGACCACGCAGCACGTCGCCGGGGCTGTCCGGGGAGACCGGGGTGAGCGCCTCGGCCCGCATGCCGACGACGATCCGCTCACCGTGGTAGTGCGCGATCGCCCGGCTGCGGATGTCGTTCCAGGGCAGGTAGAGCGACTGCTCGCCGAGGTTGAGCGTGACGTACCGGTCGAGGTGGACGTAGACCGACGCCTCCAGCAGGTTCATCCGCGGGCTACCCAGGAAGGCGGCCACATAGAGCGTCGCCGGCCGGCCGTACACCTGGGTGGGGGTGCCCACGTCCTGGAGCAC
This sequence comes from Micromonospora sp. NBC_00858, assembly GCF_045207365.1. Classification (NCBI taxonomy): domain Bacteria; kingdom Bacillati; phylum Actinomycetota; class Actinomycetes; order Micromonosporales; family Micromonosporaceae; genus Micromonospora; species Micromonospora sp. NBC_00858. The sequence goes on from NZ_CP108828.1 coordinate 5,783,325, forward strand.
GCCGCGACGCATGATGGCCACCCGGTCGGCCATGGTGAGCGCCTCGGCCTGGTCGTGGGTGACGTAAACGGTGGTGACGCCCAACTCCCGGGTCAGGCCCGAGATCTCCGCGCGCAGCTCGGCGCGCAGCCCGCTGTCGAGGTTGGACAGCGGCTCGTCCATCAGGAACAGCCCGGGTCGACGGACGATCGCCCGACCCATCGCGACCCGCTGCCGCTGGCCGCCGGAGAGCTGGCCGGGCTTGCGGGCCAGCACGTCGCCGATGCCCAGCGCGCTGGCCACGTCGCTGACCCGCTCACCCCGCGGTTCCGGCTCCACCCCGGCCAGCCGCAGCGGAAACGCGATGTTGTCGCCGACGGTCATGTGCGGATAGAGCGCGAAGTCCTGGAAGACCATGGCGATCTTCCGATCCCGTGGTGGCAGGTCGTTCGCGAGTTCCCCGTCGAGCAGCACCGCGCCCTGGGTCGGATCCTCCAGCCCGGCGATCATCCGCAGCACCGTGGACTTGCCGCAGCCGGACGGGCCGAGCAGCACCATGAACTCGCCGTCGTTCACGTCCAGGTTGACGCTGTCGACGGCCAATGTGCCGTCCTTGAAGATCTTGGTGACATCCTTGAGCGCGACGGTGGTCACCGTCTCCTCCCCCAGCTCGTCGACCGAACCCCACAAGACTGTGACCAGGATCATTGAATTAGCACATCGGGTGAACGTCTCATGTTCGATCGGTGACGCTGCAATTAAGCGACAGAGGGCCGGCGCCGGACGCGATCAACAGCGCGGCGACAGCCCCACCGACTCGCCCAGAAACACCCGGCGCACCACCCGCTCCGCCGCGCGCCCGTCGTCCAGCGCGCAGAACCGGCCCCGGAAGTGCTCGCGGGCCTTGGCCGCCGCGTCCGAGCGCAGCGCGTCGGTACGGAACAGGTCGAGCAGGTCGGCGAAGGTGACGGCCACCGCGCCCGGCGGCTCCGCCGTGACGTCGAAGTAGACCCCCCGGGCCAGCCGGTACGCCTCCCAATCGGGGGCGTAGAGCACGATCGGCCGGTCCAGCACCGCATAGTCGAACATCGCCGAGGAGTAGTCGGTGACCAGCACGTCGGCGATCAGGTAGAGGTCCTCCACCCGCTGGTAGCCGCTGACGTCGCGGACCCGCTCCCGGTCCACCGCCCGGCGGGGGCGGCGATCCCGGTCATGGAAGTAGTGGCTGCGCATCAGCAGCCGGCCGGAGTCACCCAGCGCGTCGACGAACCGGTCGGGGTCGAACGGCGGCCGGTAGCCGGGCAGATGCTCGCGGTGCGTCGGGGCGTACAGCACCACCTGCTCGTCGGGGCCGAGGCCGAACTCCGCACGTAGTCGGCGCACCTCCTCCGGGCTGGCGGTGGCCAGTCGGTCGTTGCGCGGGTAGCCGACCTCCAGGGTGGTGTACGTGGCCGGGTAAGCCCGGTCCCACATCTGGGTGGAGAAGCTGTTCGCGCTGACGCTGTAGTCCCAGCGGTCCACCCGGCGCAGCAGCCCGGCGAAGTCCATCCGGCCCGCCCCGATCGGATAGCGCTGCTGGTCCAGCCCCATCACCTTGACCGGCGTGCCGTGGTGGGTCTGCACGTGCACCTGTTCCGGCCGCTTACGGACGAAGTCCGGGAAGTTGACGTTGTTGACCAGCCAGCGGGCCCGGGCCAGCGCCCGGTAGTAGGCCGGGGTGCCGGCGATGACGTACTCCGCCCCGGCCGGCACGCTGTCCACCCGGTCCCGGCGCACGATCCACACCCCACGCACCCCCGGCGCCAGCCGGCGGGCCACCTCGTAGATCGCCGCCGGGTTGCAGGCGTACCCCCGGTACCAGTAGGCCGCGTACACCGCGAGCGTCGGATCCACCGGCCGGCGCAGCTCCGCCCGGTAGTACTCGTACAGCAGGCCGTCCCGTGTCAGCCGCGCGCCGCGCCGGGCCGCCGGGCCGACCCGGCGTCGCGCGGTACGGACCTTCCGGCGGGCGACGTCGCGGGTCCGGCTGGCGGTCCGCAACGCGCTGAACGTCCGCCAGCGGCCGGCGGCGACCAGCCGATGCTTGATCCCCTCCACCCCGTCCGGCACCGGGTAGCCGCCGTCCGGCAGCCAACGGGCGTAGTCCGCCGTGATCTGCGCGAAGAAGGCGGGCCGCAGCTCCGGGGCGATCCGCTGGCCGTTGCCGAGCACGGTCAGGTAGTGCCAGATCATCCGCTCGAAGACCGCAGGGCGCAGGGCGCCCACCGCCGGCCCCCAGGAATCCATCAGGTGGAAGACCCGGTGCCACTGCGGGAACACCTCGAAGTGCCGGTCACCCCGGGTCCGGGTGATCGCACCGGCGCGGCGCTGCCGGTAGTTGACGCAGACGAGGTCGAGTACGCCGATCCGCTGCGCCGCCATCAGCACCGGGTAGCTGAACGAGACATCCTCGTACCAGCCGGGCGCGAAGCGGAGACCCAACTCGACCAGGAACTCCCGGCGGACCAGCCGGTTCCACGCGGTGTGCAGCAGCCGCATCGCCTCCGGCCGCTCCCGCAGCCGGAAGGGGGCCGCGCCGGGCGACTCCGGGAACACCTCGGCCATCGCGCTCCGGGTGACGGTGTCGTTCCAGTGCGTCCGGACATGGTCGACCAGCAGCACATCCGGCCGGGTGGCTCGCAGCCGCTCGGCCACCTCCGGCAGGCACTCCGGTGCCAGCCAGTCGTCGCCGTCGAGGAACCACACGTACTCGCCGACGGCCCGGTCCAGCCCGACGTTGCGGGCCGGACCGAGGCCGACGTTCTCCGGCAGCCGGACTGACCGGACCCGCTGGTCGCGGGCCGCGTACTCATCGATGATCTCGCCGCTGGCGTCCGGTGAGCAGTCGTCGATGGCGATCACTTCGAGGTCGGTCTCCGGCTGGCCGAGGATCGAGTCGAGGCACTCGCGCAGGTATCCCTGCACCCGGAAGGCCGGTACCACGAAACTGATCAGGGTCATCCGGCCGTCCCTCCGTCAGCGCGGCGCGGCCCCTCCCGCGCCCACCGGCGCGGCCGACGCCCGCGCGCTACGGGCCGGCCGGACGAACCAGGCCAGGACGGCGCTCGCCACGAAAACCACGAGAAGGTACGTACCGAGTGTAGCCATTCCGATACTCACGATTCCGGCAATCGCGGCGAGGGCCAGCAGCACCGAGCGTCCCTCCCAGCCCAGCGTGGCCGGGTGCAGCGGTGGTGCCGCCTGCCGCTTCTCCAGCCGGGCCGTCAGGTCGTAGTGGTGCACGGTGAGCACGAAGACGTAGCCGAAGATCAGCCACCCCGGCGCCCCGCCGACCACCCCGACCGCGATCGCGAACAGGTACTCGGCGGCCCGCAGCGCGGCGGGCACCAGCCAGTCCAGCGGGCCGTTGTGCGCGGCCCCGGAGCCCAGGCCGCCGACCAGCAGCACCAGCAGCGCCACCGGCACCGCCCACCGCAACCCGTCGGGCGCGTCGGTGAGCAGCGCCGCGACCAGCAGAGCCGCCGAGCCGAGCGCGGCGATCACCGCCAGGGTGAGCGGCCCCATCGGGCGGACCACCGGCAACCGGCGGGCCAACGGACCGTCGTCGCGGTGCAGGGTGGCATCGACGGTGTCCAGCACCGGCACCCACATCCAGCGGGCCCGCAGTGTCCGCAACGCCCCGGTGTACGCGAACGCCAGCACACCCCAGACCAGCACCGCGATGAGGCTGACCAACGGGTTGAACAGCGCCACGGTCAGCGCGATCAGCGCCCACCGCTCGCCGATCGGAAAGACCACGGTCCGCTTCAGCCAGTACGACAGCGAGCCGGTGTCCGCCTGCACCCGGGTCGACGCGGCGTTCAACCGGTCACCGATCCCACCACTGGCACCCGTCGCCGCCCGTGGCCGGCGAGCCGCCTCGTCGTGCAGCACCCCGTACCAGGTGTCGGTCATGTGGCGGACGGTCTGCAACGTCATCGCGGCGATCGCCAACGCCCAGCCGTTGCCCAGCCCGGCGTGGCTCACCCCGAAGCCCAACCCGGCGTAGACCAGGTACTCCTTGGCCCGGTCGGCCATCGTGTCCAGCCAGCCACCCCAGGCGCTGAAGTGCCGCGTGTAGCGGGCCAGTTGGCCGTCGACGCAGTCCAGCACGAAGCCGAGGTAGAGCAGCACGGCGCCGCTGACCAGCGCGGGTCGACCGCCGACCCCGAACAGCACCGCAGCGGCCAACGCGAAGAGCACCGAGATCACCGTCACCCCGGTCGGGGTGAGCCGGAGCCGGGCCGACAGCCGGACCACGTACGGCGACCAGGTGCTGACGAAGTAGGTGGAGAAGAAGTCGTCCCTCTCCTTCACCGACAGCCGCAATTCGGCCCGGTCCTCGTCGACCGCGGTCACCGCAGCCTCGGCCGCGGCCAGCCCGGCCGCGTCGTCGACCCGGTGCGCGACGAGCAGGCGTACCCGCTGGGCGAAGATCAGGGTGCCGAGCGCGGCGAGACCCGCGACGAGCCGGTCCACGGCGGACCCGGGGCCACCGGCCGCGACCGGCGCGGGACGCTCGCCGGCGTCGGGCCGCCCCGTCCCGGGGGCGGGCTCGAACGGCGCGACGTCCCCGGCCGGGCCGAGCGGGGTGGCGATGGGCAGCAGGCCGATCGCTGCCGCCCGGGCAGCGGCGGCGAGGTTCGGAAGGTCGTCCACGCCGACCCGCAGCGCGCCGCCGAACATGCCGGTGGCGTCGCCGTCGAGAGCGTCCACCGCGCCGGCGTCGACGATCTGGCCGCGCTCCTCACGCACGACGGTCCGCCCGGGCACGGGTGGGTCGCCGAGCACCAGCGCCACCGTCGGCCCCACCGGGCTGGTGGCCAGGTGCCGCAGCACGGCGGTGTGTGCGACCAGGTCGGTGCCGGTGACCAGCAGCGGACCGGTGGCGGAGTCGGCCAGCGCGGCCAACTCGTCGAGGTTGGCGGCGAAGCGCACCTCGTCCGCCCCCGCCCGGCGCAACTGGTCGGCGAGCCGGTCGGCCAGCGGCTCGCCGGTCGCGGTGGTCAGGCCCGCCGCGGGCGTCCCGGCGGCGAGCACGATCGCGACCGTCACCGCGGGACCGCGGCGTGGTACGCGTCGAGCGCCTCGGCGATCGTGCCGTCGAGCGTCAACCGGCCCGCGTCGAGGTACAACCCCCGACGGCAGAACCGGGTCAGGTCCTTTTCGTTGTGTGACACCAGCACGAGCGTGCGCCCCTCCCCGAGCAGACGATCAATCGTCGCGTAACACTTCTTGCGGAACTCCGCGTCCCCGACCGCGGTCACCTCGTCCATCAGCAGGATCGGGTGCGGCAGGTGCGAGATGATCGCGAAACCGAGCCGCACCTTCATCCCCGACGAGTAGTGCCGAACCGACGTGTCGATGGCCCGTTCCACCTGCTCGCCGGCGAACTCGACGATCTCGTCGAAGTGCCGCTTCAGATAGCCCGTCGACAGTCCGTGCAGCCCACCGACCAGGTGCAGGTTCTCCCGCCCGGTCAGGTCGTTGGAGAAACCGGCGGAGAGCTCCAGCAGCGGGGCCACGGCGCCGTGCACCCGGATACTGCCCTCGTCCGGAATGAGCACTCCGGCGATCAGCCGCAGCAGGGTGCTCTTGCCGGTGCCGTTGCGGCCGATCACCCCGACGGTCTCCCCCGGCTCGACGGTGAACGACACGTCGCGCAGCGGCCAGAACTGGCCGGGCAGGGCACCGCGCCCACCCCGGTGGATGAACAGCTCCCGCAGCCGCAACTGGCGGCGACGGTTGCGGACGAACCGGATGCCCAGGCCGTCTGCCTCGATGATCGGCGCGGCCATTCAGAGTTCCTTGAGCACGGCGGGTTCCAACCGGCGGAACGACCACCAGCCGGCGGCCAGCACCAGCAGGCTGACGGCGACCGTGGTGGCGAGCAGCCGGGCGTCCGGGAACTCGTCCGGGTACCAGATCGCGTGGTGCAGCTGGAAGATCCCGACCAGCGGGTTCAGCTCGTACAGCACCTTCAGCCATCCGGGCAGGCCGGACTCCCGGACCAGGCTGAGCGGGTAGATGATCGGCGTGGCGTAGAAGAGCACCCGAATGATCAGCCGCATGAGCCGCTCCACGTCGCGCATCAGCACGTTCCACGCGGAGAGCAACAGCGCGAGCCCGACCAGCAGGACCGCCTGGACGGCCACCGCCAGCGGCAGGGAAAGCAGCGACCAGCCCAGGTGGATCCGGCCGTGCGCCACGTAGATCACCGCGATGGCGATCAGGATCGGCAGCCCGGCCGCGTACTCGGCGAACCGGCCGGTGACCCGGCCGATCGGGAAGACCTGGCGCGGCACGTTCATCGTGGTGATCAGCCGGGACTGGCCGGTCAGGGCGTTGGTCGCCTCGCTCAACGCCGAACTGGTCCACATCCAGGCGAAGATTCCGGTGATCAGGAACAGCGGGTACGACCCGGCCGCCTCGCCGAGGTGCCGCCCGGTGTCCCGGGAGTAAAGCACGCCGAAGACGAACCAGTAGATGGCGCCCATACCCAGCGGCTCGATCAGCGACCAGAAATAGCCCAGCACCGACTGCTGGTACTTGACCGCCAGGTCGCGCCTGACCAGGATTCGCAGCGAGTTGCGGTGCGACCACAACGCCGCGACGCCAGAGGTCACCGCAGCCTCCCGCCTCCTGAAACGGACGACAGGTTAGCAGTCGGTGAACGAATGCCCCGAGTCGGCCAGACTCAGCATTCGATCACGTTGACGGCCAGTCCGCCGCGCGCCGTCTCCTTGTACTTGACCTTCATGTCGGCGCCCGTCTCCCGCATGGTCTTGATGACCTTGTCCAGCGACACCGCGTGCACCCCGTCGCCGCGCAGCGCCAGCCGGGCGGCCGTGATCGCCTTGATGCTAGCCACCGCGTTCCGCTCGATGCAGGGGATCTGCACCAGGCCACCCACCGGGTCGCAGGTCAAGCCGAGGTTGTGCTCCATCCCGATCTCGGCGGCGTTCTCCACCTGTTCCGGAGTGCCGCCCAGCGCCTCGGCGAGCCCCGCCGCGGCCATCGAGCAGGCCGAACCGACCTCACCCTGGCAGCCGACCTCCGCGCCGGAGATCGACGCGTTCTCCTTGAACAGCACGCCGATCGCCCCGGCCGCCAGCAGGAACCGCACCACGCCATCGTCGGTGGCACCCGGCACGAACCGGGTGTAGTAGTGCAGCACCGCCGGGATGATCCCGGCCGCGCCGTTGGTCGGCGCGGTGACCACCCGGCCGCCGGCGGCGTTCTCCTCGTTCACCGCGAGGGCGAACAGCGTCACCCAGTCCATCACGCGCAGCGGGTCGGTGGTCCCGGTGTCCGCCTCCAGGCTGCGCCGCAGCTCCGCGGCGCGCCGCCGGACCTTCAACCCACCCGGGAGTACGCCGTCCCGCTCGCAGCCGCGCTCCACGCACTCCCGCATCACCCGCCAGATCTCCAGCAGGCCAGCCCGGATCTCCGCCTCGCTGCGCCAGGAACGCTCGTTGGCCAGCATCACCTCGCTGATCGACAGGCCACTCGAGGTGGTCGCCTCCAGCAGCTGCGCCCCGGTCAAAAAGGGGTACCGCACCTTGGTGCTGTCCGGCTTGATCCGGTCCGCGCCGGCAGCCGCCTCGTCCACCACGAAGCCGCCACCGACCGAGTAGTAGGTACGGCTGCGCAGCTCGGCACCAGCCCTGTCGTACGCCACGAAGGTCATCCCGTTCGGGTGGTACGGCAGCGACCGGCGGCGGTGCAGGGTCAGGTCCCGGCCCGGGTCGAAGTCGATCTCGTGCGCGTCCAGCAGGCTGATCCGCCGCTCGGCCCGGATCCGCTCGACCCGAGGGCCGACGGTGTCCGTGTCGACCGTCTCCGGCGCCTCGCCGGCCAGCCCGAGCAGCACCGCCCGGTCGCTGCCGTGGCCGTGCCCAGTGGCACCCAGTGAGCCGAACAACTCGGCCTGCACCCGCGTCGTGTCGGTGAGCAGCCCGTCGGCTTTGAGCCCGGCCGCGAAGGTGCGAGCGGCCCGCATCGGCCCCACGGTGTGCGAGCTGGACGGCCCGATGCCGACGCTGAAGAGGTCGAAAACACTGATCATGGCTGCGCTTCCTCGCCGTCGTCCCGTCGTGCGGGATCCGGCCCTGTCGTGGCCGCCTGGTCAGGTGGCCCCGCTCGTGGCCGCCCGGTCGGGCGGCCGCTGGTCACCCAGGGTGTGGGTGCCCAACCAGCGAGCCTACCCGCCCAGCTCACCGCCCACCCGGCCAGCGCGACGCGGCCACCTGACCGCCGCCCACCCGCCGTCTCACCGCCACCTCCTCGCAGCATCCCGGCGCCCATGGCACACGGACCGCCCGCTCGGCCGGCTGCCCGGCCGCCCCAAGATCACGCTCGATCCTGGTTGTAGTGGCCTCCTCCCGCCCCAAGGCCACTACATCCAGGATCGAGCACGATCTCGCGCGGGGCGCGGGGCGCGGGGCGCGGGGCGCGGGGCGCGAGGCGCGAGGCGCGAGGCGCGAGGCGCGAGGCGCGAGGCGCGAGGCGCGAGGCGCGAGGCGCGAGGCGCGAGGCGCGAGGCGCGAGGCGGAGGGCCGCAGGCGGGGCGCGGGAGGCGTTGGAGCGGGGCCGCACGGGTAAGTACCTACGGGTCCACGGGTTGCCGATCCTCCTCGGGACGGAGGGCAAGGTGGCCGCACTTTTCTACCGTGGATTGCAGACGCGGCGTACCGCCGCAGAGTGGGAGTACGACGATGAGTCGCAAACTGGTCCGGCCCCGCCAGGGGCGCATGCTCGCCGGTGTCTGTGCTGGCCTCGGTCAGCGGTTCGGCATGTCCGCCGGGATGGTTCGGCTGCTGTTCCTGCTGTCGCTGCTGCTGCCCGGCACCCAGGTGATCGTCTACCTGATCCTCTGGGTCCTCATGCCGAACGAGGACCGCTACCTCGCGTCGACCCGGCACTGACCCACCCCCGCAGCACGCAGCACTGCCCCACCCGGACCACACCACCGGGCTGAGACCGCACCGACGGGCTGGGAGGCCACAACATCGGGGATGTTGTCGCTTCCCGAGCGTCGCAAGCAGCTACATCCCCGATGTTGCGCGGATCTTGCGCCCGAGCCCGCGGCGCGAGGCGCAAGCGATGCGGATCTTGGGCTCGCACGGAATCGCCCGCCCCGACGAACGTCGGGGCGGGCGATTCGGCGTACGGGGTGGGGGTCAGGGGGCGGTGTAGGTGACCGTGATCCGCTGGTACCCGAGGGAGCGCAGCAGCCCCTCCAGCATCTTGCGGGTGTTCTCCTCGGCCCGGGCCGAGAGCCCGCTGTCCCGGGCGGCGGCGGTGATCCGTTCCTCGGCGAGCTGGTAGACCTGCTGCTGCCGGTTGGGGTCGTTGCCGACCAGGTCACCGAGCCGGTTGAGCAGGCCGCGCTGCTCGGCGAAGACGTAGCTCTTCTCCAGGTCGAGGTTGGTCTGGCCGAGCTGCGGCGCGGGCAGCTTGATCTCGACCGAGGTGCCGTCGGCGGACTCGACGATCGCACCATCACCGATCTTGGCGAAGTCGACGTACGCCTCGACGCTGCCCGCCCCGACGAACAGGGTGCGCTCGTTGAGCAGGAAGTCCGGAACGTTGCGCCGGTCGTTCTGGGTGTCGACCACGACCTGGAAGTTGCCCTCCGCGGCCACGTAGCGGCTGAGGTCCTGGATGGACTTCAGCAGCGGCGGCTGGCTGCGGTCGGTCTGCTCCTTGGCGAACGGGTTGCGGAACTCCGGCAGGAGGCCGGTCGCCTGGACGCCGAGCAGCACCACCACGGCCAGCGCGGCAGCCCCGAGCAGCAGGAGCAGGCCACGCGCCGGCCCACCGTTGCCACCGGTCGTCGGGTCGCCGGAGCCGCCCGGTGTATCCGTGGTCGACTCGGGTGTCACGGCCGACCGCTCCTTAAGGTCGTCGCCGGTCGGGTAACCGGGGAACTCCCTCGTGGGCTCGTTGATGCCAGCGTCGCGGGCCATCACGCTCACCGTCCTCGTCAGACACGTCGTCTGTCAATGACGGTACGGCCCCGGTACGACAGCCGCGCGTCGAGCGACCGGAATGTGCAGACGGGCAGGTCAGGCGAAGGCGGAGAGCCCGGTGAGCCGCTGCCCGACGACCAGTTGGTGGATCTCCGAGGTGCCCTCGTACGTCAGGACGCTCTCCAGGTTGTTCGCGTGCCGCATCACCGGGTACTCACCTGAGACGCCGTTGGCGCCGAGGATGGTGCGGCACTGCCGGGCGATGGCCAGGGCCTCCCGCACGTTGTTCAGTTTGCCCACGCTGACCTGCTCGGGCCGCAGTCGACCCGCGTCGCCGAGCCGGCCCAGGTGCAGAGCGAGCAGCTGCGCCTTCACCAACTCGACGGCCATGTCGGCGAGCTTGGCCTGGGTGAGCTGGAAGCCGGCCAGCGGGCGACCGAACTGGGTGCGGGTGGTGGCGTACGCCAGGGTGGTTTCCAGGCAGTCCCGGGCTGCGCCGACCGCGCCCCAGACGATGCCGTACCGGGCCTCGGTGAGGCAGCTCAGCGGGGCCTTGAGCCCGACCGCCTCGGGCAGTTGGGCGTCCGCCGGGAGCCGGACGTCGTCGAGCACGATCTCGCCGGTCACCGACGCGCGCAGGGACATCTTGCGGCGGATCTCCCGGGCCGTGACACCGGGGGTGTCCATTGGTACGGCGAAACCCCGCACGCCGGCGTCGGTGCGCGCCCAGATCACCGCGACATCGGCGATCGGCGCGTTGGTGATCCACATCTTGCCGCCGCTGAGCACCCAGTCGTCGCCGTCGCGGCGTGCCCGGGTGGCCATCGAGGCCGGGTCGGAGCCGTGGTCCGGCTCGGTCAGGCCGAAGCAGCCGATCGCCTCGCCGGTCGCCATCGGCGGCAGCCAGCGCTGCTTCTGCTCCTCGCTGCCGTAGCGCCAGATGGCGTACATGGCCAGCGACCCCTGCACCGAGACCAGCGAGCGGATGCCCGAGTCGCCGGCCTCCAGTTCCTGGCAGGCCAGCCCGTACGCGACCGCGGAGGCGCCAGCGCAGCCGTAGCCGGTGAGGTGCATGCCGAGCAGCCCGAGCTTGCCGAACTCCCGAGCCAGCTCGCGGGCCGGCACCCGACCCTCCTCGTACCAGTCGGCGACGTGCGGCCGCACCCGGTCGTCGATGAGCTGGCGTACGACGTCGCGGATCTGCCGCTCCTCCTCGGTGAGCGACGGGTCCAGGTCGAGCAGGTCCAGCGGTGCGGTCATGGACGCCACCTTAACGAAGACTCAGGCCAGCGGGTGGGGGCGCGTCACTCGATCGGTTCGGAGAGCACCAGCACGCGAGCGTGGATCTGGTTGCGCTGTTGCAGGGCGGCGCGCAACGCCCGGTGCAGCCCGTCCTCCAGGTAGAGCCCGCCGTTCCACTGCACCACGTGCGGAAACAGGTCGCCGTAGAAGGTGGAGTCCTCGGCGAGGAGCTTGTCGAGCGCCAACTCACGCTTGGTGGTGATCAACTGGTCCAGGCGCAGCGGTCGCGGCGGAATCTCCGCCCACTGCTTGAGCGTCAGGTTGTGCTCCGGATAGGGACGCCCGTCCCGGACCGCTCTGAAGATCACGACGGCACGCTCCCCTCCCCGTGGCCGGGCCGACCGACGGCGCCGAGCCGGGCCGCGGCGGGCACCGCGCGGCGCGGCACCGATGACCGTGCCAGCCTAGCCGCCCAGCGCACACTGCGTTCTGCTCCCTGATGTCAGTTTCGCTACCGCTCGTCCGATCCTTAACGGGATGAACGGGACGCCGCGCTCAACTCCACCGGCCGCGCCGCACCACCTCGTCCACCGGACGACGCCCACGGCGCAACGATGGTGACCGATGGTCGGGTGCTCGGTAACCGATTGTGACGGCACCGATGGGTTGGTACTCCGTCGGCACCCCGAACGCGTCGCGGTAGGCGGCCAGCCGTTGCGGCGGGATGCCGAAGAAACACGCCCCCAGACCCTCGTCCACGGCGGTGAGCAGCATCAGCAGCGCGGCGAAGCCGCTGTCCACGTACCAGTAGGGCACCGGCCAGCGGTCGGTGGACCGGTCCGTCCAGCCCTTGTCCGGCTCCGCGTACCGCTGCAGGTAGGCCGACTCGTTGGCGTGCGGCACCACGATCAGCGGCGCCCGGCGCATCCCGGCCAACCAGCGCTCCCGCCCGCCGGTGTCGGGCGTGGTGGCGGCCCAGAACCGCTCCCGGTCGGCGGCCTCCTCCAACACCAGGAAGCCCCAGCCCTGGGCGAACCCGGCCGACGGGGCGCGGACCGCGTGGTCGAGCAGCCGGTCGACCACGTCGGGCGGGACCGGGCGGTCCGGGTCGTAGTTGCGCACCATCCGCCGGCGCCGGACGACCTCGGCGAACTCCATTCCGCTCCCCCCGCCGGCTCGGTCAGGCCCCGGGCCGGATGCCCCAGGCACCCCGCCAGGTCGTGCCGGGCTTGAGCGTGAGCAGGTCCTTGCCGGAGCGGAACGCGTCCGGCGGGCAGGTCATCGGCTCGATCGCCACCGAGCGGCGGTGCCGAACGCCCATGAGCGCGTCCCCGGTGAACACCTGCCACCAGCCGAACTCCTGGTCCGCCCAGATGCTCACCCCGGCCGAGCCGTCCGGCGCCGCCAGGCTCACCGACGAACCGCCGTCGGCGTCGGGGATCACCTGGCCGAAGCAGAGATCCAGCCGGGCAGTGCCGATCCGGCGCGGGCTGGTCCAGTCGTACTCGGTGCCGGCCACCGGGGTCGCCCCGACCGGCAGCAGCCGCCCGTCCACCAGCAGCCGGGTACGGGTCGGCAGCCGCATGACCAGGTCGTCCACCGCGACGCCCGGCAGTTGCAGGTACGGGTGCACGGAGAAGCCGAACGGTGCCAGCTCACCACCGGTGTTGGTCACCTCGTGCTCGGCGCGCAGTCCGTCCGCGCCGATGCTCCACCGGCTGCGCAGCCGCAGCGGCCACGGGTAGCCGGGCTGCGGTGGCAGGTCGTAGCCGACCGTCACTGCGTCCGCCGACTGCTCCAGCAGCCGCCACGGCACCCAGTTGACCAGCCCGTGGATGGCCACGTGCCGCTCCGGCTCGGTCAGCGGGAGCTGGTGGGTCCGATCCCCGAACGGGTAGCGACCATCCCGGATCCGGTTCGGCCAGGGGGCCAGCACCTGCCCGGCGCAGCCGGGGCAGACCTCGTCGACCTGGTACCCGTCGACCAGGTCGACACCGTCATGCCGGTACGTCCGCAACCCGCCGCCGACCTCCACGATGACGGCCTCGTGGCCGGCCGCGGAGATGGTCCACTGAGCGCCGGAGAACGGACGCTGATCGGGGCTTTCCATGCCGGCGACCCTAACCGGTCACGTCCGGTCGCCGCTCGACGCCGTGGCGGCGCGGTAGCGCAGCAGCGCCGGGAAGGCGACCGCGAGCACCACCACGAGCACCGCCGAGGCGAGCCCGCCGGCCACCCAGGCCACCCCGCCACCGAACCCGGCGGCCATGGTGCCGGCCCGCAGGTCACCCAGGCGCGGACCACCGGCCACCACCACCGTGTTGACGCCCTGGAGTCGGCCGCGCATCCGGTCCGGCGCGTACACGAGCAGCATGGACTGACGCAGCACCGCGCTGACCAGGTCGGCGGCACCGGCCACGGCGAGCAGCAGGACCATCAGCCAGAGTTGGTGGGCCAGCCCGGCCGCGGCGATCGCGAGCCCCCAGGCGACCACCGCGACCACCAGGCCGAGCCCCTGCCGACGGAGCCGACCGATCCAGCCGGAGGTGAGCCCGCCGATCATCGACCCGATGGCGATGGCGGCGTAGAGCAGGCCGACCGCGCCACCGCCGCCGAACCGCTCATGGGCGATCTCCGGGAAGAGCGCCCGCGGCATGGCCAGGATCATGGCGATCAGGTCCACCCCGAAGGAGAGCAGCAGCACGGGCGTGGTGGCCAGGTAACGGAACCCGTCGATCACGCTGGCCAGCCCGGCGCGGCGGGGCTCGCCGTCGGCGGTCGGTTCGGGGGGCAGTGAGGGCAGGCGCAGGGCGGCCCAGAGCATCGCGGTGAACAGCAGCGCGTCGACCCCGTACGCGATCGGCAGGACCACCGCGGTGTCCGGCGAGGCGGCGAGGATCAGGCCGGCGGCGAGCGGGCCGGCCACCGAGGCGGCGGTGAAGGTGGTGTAGTTCAGGGTGCTGGCGGCTGGGACCAGGTCCGCCGGGACCAGCCGGGGCAACATGGCGCTGCGGGCCGGTGAGCTGATCGCGAACGCCACCGACTGCACCGCCATCAACGCCAGCAGCAGCACCGGGCTGCCCACGTCCAGCAGCGCCTGGACCAGCAGACCGATAGTGGACGCCCAGAGCAGCACCGACCCGCCGAGCAGCACCACCCGGCGGTCGCGGGCGTCGGCGACCGCGCCACCCCAGAGCCCGAAGACCAGCAGCGGTACGAAGGCGGCCACGCCGAGCAGGCCGACCCAGAACGAGTCCCTGGTCAGCGCGTACATCTCCACCGGCACCGCGACGGCCGTGAACTGGAAGCCGAACATGGCCACGGTGTTGCCGAGCCAGAGCCGCCGGTACGCCGGCACGCGAAGCGGACGTACGTCGATCGCCCATCGGCGCGCTCCGCGCGGCCGGGCCTCCTGCACCCCCGTCACGGCGCCAACCGCTCGACGGTCCAGCTCTCGCCCTCGGTGCCCGGGCCGTCGGGCGGACCGTCGCCGGGTGGGCCGTCGTCAGTGCGGCGGAAGCGGAGCCGGTCGTGCAACCGGCCGGCCCGGCCCTGCCAGAACTCCACCGACTCGGGCCGGACCCGCAACCCACCCCAGTGCGGCGGGGTCGGGATGACGGCCTCGTCGGCGAACCGCTCGGCCGCCGCGCGGTAGCGCTCCTCCAGCGCGGCCCGGTCCGGCACCACCTGCGACTGCGGGCTGGCCCAGGCGCCCAGTTGGGAGGCGCGCGGGCGGCTGGCGAAGTACGACTCGACCGCCGCCCGGTCGACCGGCGCGATCCGCCCGGTGACCAGCACCTGACGCTGCATCGGGAACCACGGGAAGACCAGGCTGGCGTACGGGTTGGCCGACGCCTCGACGCCCTTGCGGGAGAGGTGGTTGGTGAAGAAGACGAAGCCGTCAGGGTCGTACCCCTTGAGCAGTACGGTCCGCCCGCTCGGCCGGCCGGCGGCGTCGGCGGTGCCGACCACCATCGCGTTCGGTTCGGGTAGCCCGAAGGCCACCGCGTCGGCGAACCAGCGGTCGAACTGGGTGTGCCAGTCGGCGGCCAGGTCAGCTTCGGTCAGGCCCAGGTCCGCGGCGTACTCGTTACGCATCGCGGCCGGGGCGGGTGTGTCGCCCGTCACGTCCCCACTCCTTCTCGGCGGCCTGGTCGGCGCCCTCCCGCGCTGGCCAGCCCGCACCGCCCAGTCTCACTGAGCGGCGCGGAGAATGCGCGTCCGGGGATGTCATGTGCAGCACAGTCGCAGCGGGTCGCGTATCCGGTTACTCACCAGGCAAGATGTTCCGAACACATCCCTGAGGGTCGCCTAAGGCGCTCGGCCGACCGGGCCGGATGAGCTGATCGGGCGCACCGACCAGATCCAGGAGAGCGACATGGCCGATTTCAAACCCGGGCTGGAGGGCGTAGTCGCCTTCGAGACCGAGATCGCCGAACCGGACCGTGAGGGTGGCGCGCTGCGCTATCGCGGGGTCGACATCGAGGATCTGATCGGCCAGGTCTCGTTCGGCAACGTCTGGGCGCTGCTGGTCGACGGCCGGTTCGGGCCGGGCCTGCCACCGGCGGAGCCGTTCCCGGTGCCGGTGCACTCCGGCGACATCCGCGTCGACGTGCAGTCCGCGGTCGCCATGCTGGCCCCGTACTGGGGGCTCAACCAGCTGCTGGACATCTCCGACGAGCAGGCCCGCGAGGACCTCGCCCGGGTCTCGGTGACCGCGCTCTCCTTCGTCGCCCAGTCCGCCCGGGGCCTCGGCCTGCCGGCGGTGCCGCAGAAGGAGATCGACAAGGCACAGACCATCGTCGAGCGGTTCATGAAGCGCTGGCGGGGCGAGCCCGACCCGCGGCACGTCAAGGCCGTCGACGCGTACTTCATCTCGGCCGCCGAGCACGGCCTGAACGCCTCCACCTTCACCGCCCGCATCGTCGCCTCCACCGGGGCGGACGCGGCGGCCTGCATCTCCTCCGGCATCGGCGCCCTCTCCGGCCCGCTGCACGGCGGGGCCCCGTCCCGGGTGCTCAGCATGCTGGAGGCCGTGGAGCGCAGCGGTGACGCGGAGGGCTACGTCAAGGGCGTGCTCGACCGCGGCGAGCGGCTGATGGGCTTCGGCCACCGGGTCTACCGGGCCGAGGACCCGCGCGCCCGAGTGCTCCGGCGCACCGCCAAGGAGCTGGGCGCGCCGCGCTTCGAGATCGCCGAGGCGCTGGAGAAGGCGGCCCTGGCCGAGTTGCAGGCCCGCCGCCCGGACCGGGTGCTGGCCACCAACGTCGAGTTCTGGTCGGCCGTGGTGCTGGACTTCGCCGAGGTGCCGGCGCACATGTTCACCTCGATGTTCACCTGCGCCCGGATGGGCGGCTGGAGCGCGCACATCCTGGAGCAGAAGCGCCTGCAGCGGCTGGTCCGTCCGTCCGCCCGGTACATCGGCCCGAACACCCGCAAGCCCAGCGAGGTCGAAGGCTGGAGCGCCATCCCGCACGGCGTCTGAGCGGCAAGGAAGGGCCCCTCCTGAACGTCCGTCGTGCAGGAGGGGCTTTTTCCAACCGCCGTCCGGGCGGTCTGCGCCGGGTGTGGCGAAGGACTCAGGCCGTCCCTCGGGACCCCGCCTGCCCCGCGCGGGTCAGGGTGCGAGGATGAGGGTCGGCAGTGTCGCCGGATCGCCGGTCGGATCCCGGCTGCCGTGCGCCCGCGTACGCGCCCGCCGCCGGTCCGCACCGAGCCCGCCCTCGCCCTTGCGGAAGGACCTTCAAGACCGTGGCTGACGCACCGCTCATCCGGATTCCCGACGAGATCAAGCCCGCCGACGGACGCTTCGGCTGCGGCCCGTCCAAGGTCCGGCCGGCGGCCGTGTCCGCCCTCGCCGAGGTGGCGACCAGCTACCTGGGCACCTCGCACCGGCAGAAGACGGTCCGCGACCAGGTGGCCCGGCTGCGCGCCGGCATCGCCGAGTTCTTCTCGCTGCCCGAGGACTACGAGGTGGTGATCGGCAACGGTGGCACCACCGCGTTCTGGGAGGTCGCCACCTTCGGCCTGATCCGGGACCGGGCGCAGTTCGCCAGCTTCGGCGAGTTCGGCGCCAAGTTCGCCAAGTCGGTCAAGGACGCCCCGTTCCTGGGCGAGCCGACCGTCCGCAAGGCCGACGCGGGCACTGCGCCGACCCTGGTCGCCGAGGCCGGCGTGGACGTCTACGCGACGCCGCAGAACGAGACCTCGACCGGTGTGGCGGTGCCGATCAGCCGGGTGGCCGGGGCGGACGAGGGCTCGCTCCTGCTGGTCGACGCCACCTCCGGCGCCGGCGGCCTGGAGGTCAACGTCGGCGAGACCGACGTCTACTACTTCGCGCCGCAGAAGTGCTTCGGCTCCGACGGTGGTCTCTGGCTGGCCCTGATGTCGCCGGCCGCGCTCGACCGGGCCGCCGAGATCAAGGCGTCCGGGCGGTACATCCCTGCCTTCCTCGACCTGGTCACCGCGATCGACAACTCGCGGCTGGAGCAGACGTACAACACCCCGGCGCTGGCCACCATCTTCCTGGCCGCCGAGCAGACCGACTGGATGAACGCGCAGGGCGGGCTGGCCTGGGCCGCCAAGCGCACCGCCGAGAGCGCCGCCACGGTGTACGGCTGGGCGGAGCGGTCCACGGTGGCCACCCCGTTCGTCACCGACCCGGCGCTGCGGTCCAACGTGGTCGCCACCATCGACTTCGCCGACGGGGTGGACGCCACCGCGATCGCCAAGGCGCTGCGCGCCAACGGCATCGTGGACACCGAGCCGTACCGCAAGCTCGGTCGCAACCAGCTGCGGGTGGCGTTGTTCCCGGCCATCGAGCCGGCCGACGTCGAGGCGCTGACGGCGTCCATCGACTACGTGGTCGAACGACTCTGAGGATCGTCACGGACGGTGTTCGTCGGGGCCCCGGCGGACACCGACCGTGATCATCGTTGCAGCTCAGTCGCGACATGCGGGGTGTCGCTTCCCCCACCCCGAGACAGATGCGCGTACGGTGGTCCGAGACGCCTGGGTGGCCGACTCGTGGCGTGCGGCCAGCGAAGCGGGACGGAGGCAACGCTATGCGCCCAGTACGCTTCGTCGCCCTCTCCGAGGACGGCCATGCCCTGGTTCTCGCCGACGAGGTCGGGCGGCTGCTCGCCCTGCCGATCGACGAGCGGATCGCCGGCGCGATGCACGCCGAGCCGGGTGCCCCGCCGCTCGCGGCGGCACCGACGGCTGCCGACCCGATCCCGTCACTGTCCCCTCGGGACATCCAGGCCCGCATCCGCTCCGGTGAGTCCGCCGAGGATGTCGCCCGGATCGCCGGGGTGCCGGTCGACCGGGTGCTGCGCTACGCCGGCCCGGTGCTCCAGGAGCGGGCGATGCTCGCCCAGCACGCCCGCCGCACCCGGCTCAAGGGCGCGGAGAAGCCCACCCCGCTCGCCGAGGTGGTCAACGGCCGGCTGAGCCAGCACGGCATCGACACCGAGAAGATCTCCTGGGACGCGTACCGGCGCGACGACGGCACCTGGCGGATCATCGCCACCTGGCCGTCCGGCAAGGCCACCGCGCAGGCGATCTGGGATCTCGACAAGACCCGGCAGGCGGTCACCCCGCACGACGACATGGCGCAGTACCTGTGCGCCGAGCGACCCACGCCGATCCTCGGCCAGGAGCCGGCGCCGGAGCGGGGCGGGCACTCCCTGCCCGGTCCGTCGCGCGGTGAGCCGAGTCGCGGCGGGCACGGGCTGCCGGCGGCGTCCGAGCACCCGCGCACCGGCCGGGACCCGATCCGGGCCGGGCGGGACGCGCTGCTCGCCTCGCTGGACCGCCCGCTCGGCGCCTCGTCGGGCCGCGGCCTGGAGCCGCGTACCCCGGCCGCCCTTGCCGGCTCGGACGCCCCCCGGCAGCGGCCGGTCGGCGGTGGTGCCGCGGCACTGCTCGGCGGCGGCCAGGGGTCGGCCTTCGACGACGACTCGGACGCGCCCAAGGAGGTGCCGGCCGTGCCGTCGCTGGCGGTGCTGCGGCCCCGCCGGACTGGCGCGGCGGCGGCCGGTGGCGAGTCCACCGACGCCAACGGCAAGCCGCGCAAGCGGCTGCCGAGCTGGGACGACGTGCTCTTCGGCAGCGGTCCGGCCGCCCGCGAGTCCTCCTGACGCTTCGCGTTGACGGGTGGCGGTTCGCCACCCGTCGGCGCGAGGCACTCGAAGTGCCCCCGTGGCAGTGTGGGCTTCATGGAGTACACGAATCTGGGCCGCACCGGTCTCTCGGTCAGTCGGCTCTGCCTGGGA
Source organism: Micromonospora sp. NBC_00858 (assembly GCF_045207365.1). NCBI lineage: Bacteria > Bacillati > Actinomycetota > Actinomycetes > Micromonosporales > Micromonosporaceae > Micromonospora > Micromonospora sp. NBC_00858. The sequence goes on from NZ_CP108828.1 coordinate 5,802,835, forward strand.
ACGATGAACTTCGGGCCGCAGACGAGCGAGCCGGACAGCTTCGCGATCATGGATCGCGCGCTGGAGCACGGGATCAACTTCTTCGACACCGCCAACGTCTACGGCTGGCAGACCGGGGAGGGGATCACCGAGCAGATCATCGGCCGCTGGTTCGCCCAGGGCGGCGGCCGGCGGGAGAAGGTCGTCCTGGCCACCAAGGTCTACGGCAAGATGGGCACCTGGCCCAACGAGCAGGGCCTCTCCGCCCGGCACATCATCCGGGCCTGTGAGGACTCGCTGCGCCGGTTGCAGACCGACACCATCGACCTCTACCAGATGCACCACATCTCCCGGAGCACGCCATGGGAGGAGATCTGGCAGGCAATGGAGACGCTCGTGGCGCAGGGCAAGGTGCTCTACGTCGGGTCGTCCAACTTCGCCGGTTGGCACATCTCAGTGGCGCAGGAAGCCGCCGGCCGTCGCAACTTCCTCGGCCTCGTCTCCGAACAGTGCATCTACAACCTGCTCACCCGGCACGTCGAGTTGGAGGTGGTACCGGCCGCGCAGCACCACGGCCTGGGCATCATCCCCTGGTCGCCGCTGCACGGTGGGCTGCTCGCCGGGGTGCTGCGCAAGATGGCCGAGGGCGTTGCCGCGCGCGGCACCAGCGGCCGCGCGGCCGACTCGCTGGTTGAGCACCGGCCGACTATCGAGGCGTACGAGAAGCTCTGCGCCGATCTCGGCCACGACCCGGCCGACGTGGCGCTCGGCTGGCTGCTGAGCCGGCCGGGGGTGACCGCACCGATCATCGGCCCGCGCACCACCGAGCAGTTGGACCGGTCGCTCGGCGCGCTGGAGGTCACGTTCGACGAGGCGACGCTGGGTCGGCTGGACGAGCTGTTCCCGCCGGTCGGCAAGGCGGCCCCGGCCCGGAGGCGTGGGCCTGGTGACCATCCGTCACCGTGGGCTGAGTCAGAGCGGCCAGGCGGCGAGGCGGTCGTAGCGTGGCTGGGGGCCGAGGTGGCTGCGTACCAGCAGCAGCTCGGTCGCCGGCCACGGCGGCCCCTGGTAGCCGTCCAGGGTGGCCTGGTCGGCCTCGATGTCGGCCGGGTCCACCCGGTCGCCGGGCCGGGCGACGGTCAGGTGCGGGCGGTACGGCTTGTCGTCGTACGGCAGCCGGGCGTGCCGTAGCCGGGACCGGATGAGCCGGGCCAGTGCGTGCAGCGACTCGACGTCGCCCTGGAGGTCCACCCAGAGCACGGTGGACCGCCCCTGGCCGAATCGGCCGCCACCGCCGAGGCTCAGTCGGGGCGAGGCGTCCCGGCCGTCGCGGAACCACTCGGCGGCCAGCCCGAGCGCGCTCTCCACCTCGACCAGCCGGGCCGTCTCGACCTCACCAAGGAAGGCCAGGGTGAGGTGCAGGTCGGCCGGGTCGGCGAGCCGGACGTTGGTGCCGGCGGCGGCCGCCGCGCCGATTCGCAGTCGGGCGACCTCTGCGCCGAGGTGGGTAAGGGCCTCAAGGGGCGGGCAGACCGCCACGAAGAGCCGCAACCGTCGGGCCTCTCAGCGGTGCCGTTGCCGGTGCCCGGCCCGGGCCGCCGGCAGGGCCAGCCCGGCGGCGTGCAACACGCCCTCCACCCGGACCCGCTCGATCTCCTGGTCGACGCCGGTCAACTCGGCGAGATGTTCGGTGATGCCGAGGGCGCGGCAGGCCAGCCGGAGCCGGTCGTCGTACGCCTGGAGCACCGCGCCATGCCACACCATCGACCGGCCGGTCCCGCCGAGCCGTTGGCCGCCGAGGCGGCGCAGGTCGGCGGCGAGTTGTTCGAGAGGGCGTCGGTCGATCCGGTCGAACTCGCTGAGGTCGATGTCCCGGGTCAGTGCGTCGGCTTCGATGGCACGGTCGAGACGGGCGATGGTTCGTCGTTCCCGCCGGCGCTCACGCCACTCGGACCAGCCGCAGACCACCCGGTCCAGGATCTCGTCGGCGCAGAAGAGCAGGGCGAAGGCCGCCGGCAGACTGGCCACGGCGAGGAACGCCAGGGCCAGCATCAGCGCGCGTCCGACTCCCACGTATCGACGCTAAGCCCCGTCGTGCCGCCCCGCCACCGAATTGGCCGCATCCGCGCCATCCGCTCAACGGGACCTGCCCGGGCTCGACAGTGCGGAAAGGGCCCCCTGTTACGCGGAATCCGATAACAGGGGGCCCTTCCCACACCTCAGCAGTCGGTGGAGGTGACGTAGAAGCGGGGCATCGGCAGCACCCGGAAGCGCAGCCGGGCACCCGAGCGGCGCAGCTGCCAGGTGAGCGCAATCAGCGCGGTGGTCAGCGAGATCAGGCCACCCATCCAGATACTCGCGCCGGCACCGTAGTGTTCCGCGACCCAGCCGATCAGCGGCGCGCCGACCGGGTTGGTACCCAGGAACACCAGCACCCACAGGGCCATCACCCGACCCCGGAAGGCCGCGTCCACACCCAACTGGACCCGCTGGTTGGCGGCCTGAGCGAAGAAGACCATGAAGAAGCCGGTCGGCACCAGCAGCGTCACGACCAGCCAGTACGCCGAGGCGAAGCCGACCATGGTGCCGAAGCTGGCGCAGGCGATCGCGGCACCGAGCACCAGCCAGACCGACGGTCGACTGCGCCGGCTGGTGCCGCTGAGCGCGCCACCCAGCGCGCCGACCGCGAGCGCGGTGCTGAACAGGCCGAAGGAGGCGGCACCGGTGTGGAACACCGTCTTGGCCAGCGCGGCCAGGGTGAGCTGGAAGTTGAACAGCGACATGCCGATCACCGACATCACCGCCATCGGCAGTAGCAGGTCCGGGCGGCGCCACACGTACCGCAGCCCGTCGATCACCCGGGCCGACGCCCGCTCGTCCCGGGGCAGCAGGGCGTCGCGGTGCAGCTCGGCCGTGCGCATCCGGACCACGTTGACCAGCGGCGCGATCGAGCTGAGCGCGGTGAAGAGGAAGACCGGCCCCACGTCGAAGGCGGCGATGGCCAGACCGGCGACGGCCGGGCCGACGATCCGGGCGGAGTTGAACACGGCCGCGTTGAGCGACAGCGCGTTGGGCAGCAGTGGCGTACCGACCAACTCGGAGACGAACGCCTGGCGGACCGGGGTCTCCACGGCATTGGCGGTGCCGAGCAGCGCGGCGAAGGCGAAGACGTGCCAGAGCTGCACCAGGTCGGTGAGGACCAGCACGGCCATGCCGAGCGCCAACACGGTCCAGAAGGCGTTCGCGGCGAAGAGCAGCACCCGCTTGTCGTACCGGTCGGCGAGCCGGCCGGAGAGCAGCGTGAGCAGCAGCACCGGGGTGAACTGGAGTGCGGTGACCACGCCGAGCGCGGTGGCCGAGTTGTCGGAGAGCTCGAGGACGAGCCAGTCCTGGGCGATGAACATCATCCAGACGCCGATCAGCTTGATCAGCTGCCCGGATGCGAAAAGGCGGTAGTTGCGGACCTGCAGGGACTGGAACATCGTGCTCAGCTTGGACTGCACTCTTAGTGCGCCTCCTCCGGGACGTACGCGTCATCGACACGTGACGGCACGGCCCGGTGGCGCGGGCGCGGGCTCAGGCGCGAGCGAGCTGCTGAAGAATCCCGGCGGCCCTGTGCAGGGTCTCCCGTTCGTCCTCGTCGAGTGCGGCCAGCCGGTGGGCCAACCACTCATCGCGGGCCCGCTCGAACTGGTCGAGCACGGCCTGCCCTCCTTCGGTCGCCGCGAGGATGACCTGCCGGCCGTCGGTCGGATGGGGGGTCCGCTGCACGAGGCCGCGGTCCTCCAACTTCGCAACGATCTTGGTCATCGTCGGTGGCTGCACCCGCTCCACGTCGGCCAGTTCCCGGGGCGTCAGCGCGCCAGCCAGCCGCAGGCTGGTGAGCGCAGAGACCTGGGTGACCGTGAGGTCGCCGACCGGTCGGGCCTGGCGGACCCGTCGGTTGAGTCGGGTGATCGCATCACGCAACTGGGGAGCCAGCTGCGCCGGTGGCACGCGTTTCGCCGTCACCGTCCGCTCCGTCACAATAGTTAGCTTAACTAATGAGCCTGGCTAACGACATCCGATATGATCAGGCTCACGAGGAAGTTTGTGCTGGCCCGGGCGGGGAATCCGATTGGGTCCCCGCCCGGACGTGCGGTCAGAGCACCAGAGACTCGATCGGCCCGCGCAGGAAGTACAGCACGAACAGCGCGGCCACCCCGTACAGCAGCGGGTGGATTTCCCGGGCCTTACCCCTGGCCAGCTTGACCACCACGAAGGTGATCAGGCCAGCGCCGATGCCGTTGGAGATCGAGTAGGTGAACGGCATCAGCACGATGGTGAGGAACGCCGGGATGGCGATCTCGTAGTCGGACCAGTCGATCGTCCGCACCGCGGTCATCATCAGGAAGCCGACCACCACCAGGGCCGTCGAGGCCGCCTCGAACGGCACGACCACCACCAGCGGCGCCAGGAACATCGCCAGCAGGAAGAGCACGCCGGTGACCAGGTTGGCCACACCGGTCCGGGCGCCCTCCGCGACACCGGCGGCGCTTTCGATGTACGACGTGTTGCTGGACGTGCTGGCCGCGCCGCCGGCCGCCGCGGCGATCGAGTCGACCAGCAGGATCTCCTTGGCCTTCGGCGGGGTGCCCTTCTCGTCGAGCAGGCCACCCTCCTGGCCCACCGCGACCATCGTGCCCATGGTGTCGAAGAAGTCCGTGATCAGCAGCGTGAAGACGAACATCAGCACGACCAGCCAGCCGGCCCGGCCCCACGAGTCGAGCACGTTGAACTTGCCGAGCAGCGACAGGTCCGGCAGGTCCACCACCGTCTTCGGCAGCTCCGGCACGTTCAGCGACCAGCCCTTCGGGTTGGGCTGACCATTGACGAACGACGGGCCGATGTTGCCGATGGCCTCCACGATCACCGCCAGCACCGTCGAGGCGAGGATGCCGATCAGGATCGCGCCCTTCACCCGGCGGACCACCAGCACCAGGGTGATCAGCAGACCCACCACGAAGACCAGCATCGGCCAGCTCACCAGCTTGCCGCCGATGCCCAGGCCGACCGGGACGGTCGTGTTGGCGGCATCCGGGATCCGCCGGACGAAGCCGGCGTCCACCAGGCCGATGATGGTCAGGAAGAGGCCGATGCCGACCCCGATCGCGGTCTTCATCTGGGTCGGCACCGAGCGGAACACCGCAGTCCGCAGGCCGGTGAGCACCAGCACCGCGATGATCACACCTTCGATCACGACCAGGCCCATGGCGTCGGCCCAGGTCATCTCGGGGGCGATCTCGTACGCCACCAGCGCGTTGACGCCCAGACCGGCGGCGAGCGCCAGCGGGAACCGGCCCACCACACCCATCAGGATGGTCATCAGGCCGGCGACCAGGGCGGTCGCCGCGGCCAGCGCGGGGATCGGGAGGGTCTTGCCGTCACCGTCGACGGCACCGCCCAGGATCAGTGGGTTGAGCACCACGATGTACGCCATCGTGAAGAAGGTCGCCAGGCCACCGCGTACCTCACGGCTCACCGTCGAGCCGCGGGCGGAGATCTCGAAGAACCGGTCGAAGCCGTTACGCGGGTGAGCGGGGTCGGGTGGTGTGCCGTTCTCGGGCGGCTCTACTGCCATCAGGTCCTCGCAGGTGATCTTCCGGTTGTCGCGCGCATCGTCCCAGATCGCGGGTCGGCAGGGGAAGTTGATCGCGTACGCTTGCGCGATGCCGAACGAGCAGCCACCGCGGCCCGCGCCGCTGGACCCACCGATGGTGCCGTTCGCCGTCGCCGGGCTGATCGCGTGGGCAGTGGCCGGGCTGGTCCTGTTGATCTTCTTCCGGGGCTGGCTCACCGAGCACGATCACGAGAACTGGCTGTGGACCTGCCTGGCCGGTTTCCTGTGGGGCTTCCCCGGTCTCGCCGTGATGCTGCGGCACGACGCCAACCGACGCCGCCGCCGAGCGAGCTGACCCGGACGGGTGCGCCGGGACACCCGGCGCGGACGGTCAGGAGTGCCCGTACGGCTCCGCCGGCTCGGCGGCCTCCACCGAGCCCGGGGCACGGCTGACCGACATGGCCTCCACCGCGCTGTCGTCGTACACCGTGGGCAACTCCTCGACGGCGGTCTCGGCCGCCTCGATCAGCGTCTCGGAGTGGGCGCCGCAACCGTGGTCGGCACTCACCACCCGGCCGTCATCGGGGGCGTAGAAGTTGCCGCACGCGCCAAAGGCCTGCCGCATGGCACCGGCCAGCGGCAGGTAGAACCCGCAGGTGCCGCAGCGGGCGGCGGACGGCGCCGAAGCGGAGATGGCCGCGGCGGGGCCGTGGTCACCCTCGTACCAGCGCTGCGCGGCATCGGCGCGGCCCTCCCGGGAGAGCACCCGGGCTCGCCCGAGGCCCAACTCCCAGGCGGTCTCCTCGACCGCCGGGTCGTCGGAGAGCAGGTAGCCGGGGACCAGCCGGTCATCGTCCGGCGAGGTCGGCAGCAGGTCACCCGGGCCCAGGTCGCCCGGCTTGAGCCGCTCCTGCCAGGGCAGCCACCCCGGCGCGAGCAGCGCGTCCGGGCCGGGCAGCAGCACCGTCTCGCAGATGGTCACCGTGCGGCTGCGCGGCACCCGGGTGACGGTGACCGCCCACCGCCAGCCGCGGTAGCCGGCGAGGCGGCATTCGAAGTAATGGGTGACCAGGCGATCACCCTCGGCCACGACCTGCAGGTGGTCGCCGACATCGTCGGCGTCCACCTCGGTGATGCCAGCGCGGGCCACCTCGACGGCAGCGGCGCAGACCTGGTCGAGACGGGCGGCACGGGTGGAGACGGGCCTGGTCACCTCACCATTGTTCCCCATGCGCCCCGCAGGGGTGACAGGGACTCCCGGGGAACCTTTCGCCGCAGTGGTGCGGCGTACCTGGATCAGATGGGCGAGGATGGTGCACATGCCGTCGTACTCCCGCTCCGGGCGATCCGTCCTCGGGCGGACCGTCGGCACCGGCATCCGCGCCGTCCGTCTGCTGCTGCGTGGTTCGGTGGGCAGCGGGCGCTGGATGACCCGCCGAGCCGGCCGGGCCCGGGCCCGGGGCGCCGGCGGCGAGGTCGGCATGGTCCGGCTGTTCGACCTGCACGCCGTCTCCTGCGCTGGCGACACTCTGATCGCCATCGGCCTGGCCGGGACGATCTTCTTCAACGTGCCGCTGGGTGAGGCCCGCAGCAAGGTCGCGCTCTATCTGCTGGTGACCATGGTGCCGTTCGCGATGCTCGCCCCCGTGGTCGGTCCGCTGCTGGACCATTTCCGGCATGGCCGGCGGTACGCCCTGGCCGCCACCATGCTCGGCCGGGCGTTCCTGGCTTGGTTGATCTCCGACTACATCCACGGCTTCGGGCTCTATCCGGCCGCGTTCGGGGTGCTCGCGCTCTCCCGGGCGTACGGCGTGGCCCGGTCGGCGGCCGTGCCCCGGCTGTTGCCGGAAGGGCTCGGCCTCTCCCAGGTGGGCGCCCGGGCCAGCGTCTACGGCACGGTGGCGGGCGCACTGGTGGCGCCGATCGGGCTGGCCGCGTTCTGGTTCGGGCCGCAGTGGCCGCTTCGGGTCGCTTCGGTGATCTTCCTGGTCGGCATGGTGATCTCCCTGCGCCTGCCACCGAAAGCCGACTCCGAGCCACCGGAAAGAGTCCCTCGGGCGCTGCGCGCGCTGGGCCGACGCCGGGGCGACCGGCCACTGGGTCGGGGCCGCCCGGCCGGCCGGCTGGTGATCGCCACCCTGATCGGTGCCGCGACCCTGCGCGCGGTCTACGGCTTCCTGCTGCTCTTCCTCGCCTTCGCGATCAAGAAGGGCGACCTGACCACCGTCGTGTTCGGCCGGGACCTGGGTGCCGAGTGGGCGCTCGGGTTGGTCGGCGGCGCGCTGGCGGTCGGCACCTTCCTGGCCACCGCCATCGGCACCCGGCTGCGCATCCATCGGCCGACCGCCATCCAGTCCAGCAGCATGGTCATCGTGGCCGGGGTGGCCGTGCTCGCCGTCATCCAGTTCTCGCTGCCGATGGTCGCCCTGCTCTGCCTGGTCACCGCTCTGGCCAGCGGTGTCTCCAAGCTGGCCGTTGACGCCTCGATCCAGGAGCGCATCCCGGAGCGGCTGCGGGCCAGCTCCTTCGCCCACTCCGAGACGGTGCTGATGCTCGCCTTCGTCGCCGGTGGCGGGCTCGGGCTGGTCCCGTTCGACGGTCGGATGGGCATCGCGGTTGCCGGCGGGGTGGGCGTACTGGCCGCCGTCCGGGGTGTGCTGGTCGCCGCCCGGCTGCGCGGCGAGAAGCTGGCAGGTCGGCCGCTGGGCGACGACGAACTGGCCGACGACGAGCCGACGGACCCCACGCCCACCTCGCCGGCACCCAACCAGGCTGGCTCGCCACACTTCGACGACCCGGGCCTGGCCCCACCGGGCTACCACATCTACCGCCCCTCGTCGGCGGTCGGCGGACCGGGTGGCGGCGCGGACGACGACACCCGCCGGGAGTCCCCCGGGTCCGTCTCGTGACCGGCCTGCTGGTGGTGACCGCAGTGCCCGCCGAGGCGGACGCGATCCGGGCCGGGCTGACCGACGCCAGCGTGACCGTGACTCCGGTCGGGGTGGGCCCGGCCGTGGCCGGCGCCGCCACCGCTCGAATGCTGGCGCTGGCCGAGGCGGCCGGCCGCCCGTACCGAGCAGTGGTCAGCGCCGGTGTGGCCGGCGGCTTCGCCGGTCAGGCCGCGGTCGGGGACACGGTGCTCGGCACCGCCAGCATCGCCGCCGACCTGGGCGCCGAGTCACCGGACGGCTTCATCCCCGTCGACGAGCTGGGCATGCCGCCCGCGCTGCTCGGTAGCGGCAGCGTCGTGCCGGCCGACCCGCGGCTGCTAGCGGCTCTGCGGGCCGCCCTGCCGGCCGCCACGGCCGGCCCGGTGCTCACGGTCAGCACGGTCACCGGCACCGCCGCCAGCACCGAGGAGCTGCGCCGGCGGCATCCGGAAGCGGTCGCCGAGGCCATGGAGGGGTACGGGGTGGCGGTCGCCGCGGCACAGGCCGGGGTGCCCTTCGCCGAGCTGCGTACCATCTCCAACCCGATCGGCCCCCGCAATCGGGACGCCTGGCGGCTGCGTGCGGCCCTCACCGCCCTCACCGCGGCAGCCCCGGCCCTGCGTTGACCCGGCGGACGCCGAGATCAGAGCCGTAGGGCCAGCGCCGACGGCCGGGCCGCCTCCAGCTCGAACCCGCAGGCCAGCAGGAAGTCGACGATGCTGTACTCGGCAATGGCGTGGACGGTCCGGATGCTGGTCCCGGTCATCTCCGCCACCAGCAACTCGACCAGGCGGCGCCCGATACCCAGCCATCGCAGCTCGGGCACCACGACCACGCTCTCCAGCACCAGCTCGCGCCGATCACCGAGGTCGTCACCGAGGAGCAGATCAACACTCCGCTCGTGCGCCCACAGCTCGCCGACGATCTCCCCGTCAGACATCTCGGCGAGGAACCGCCGGGACGTCTCCGGTGCTCCGCCCACGTCGCGCCGGTAGGACACCCGCCCCAACATCCGTTGCCGCCACCGCTTCTCGTCGCGGCGAGCGCGGTCGAGATCGTAGGTCCACTCCGGCACCGGTAGCGGCCACAGCTCCGGCGGCAGGGTGTACGAGTACGCCCACCAGGCGCCCGGCCAGTCCTTGAGTGTCCGGACCGGTCGCACGTCGAGATGCGCTGGGTAGCGGCGCCCCGCCTCGTCCCGTGGCTCGTCCCGTGGCTCGTCCCGTGGCTCGTCCGGCGGCTCGACGTCGCTACGGCGGGGGTTTGGGTGGGCAGCGCTGGGGTGGGCGTTGGCATGGGCATCGCTGGGCACGGCGAAGGCCACCTCACCCCCGGCCGCACGAATCAGCCGCTCCACCGTGCGGAACCCCGGGTCGCCAACCCCCCCGGCCTCGATCCGCGCCAGCGTGCTCTTCGGCACACCGGATCGTTCGGCCAGCTCTCGTTGGCTCAGATCCGCACGTCGACGCAGCGAACGCAACGCCGCACCCACATTGATGAGCCCGTCCCCGTCAACCACCCGTCCATGCTTTTCAATCGGCCGAGCGCCGTCAACAGCCCCGATCCGTCCTGTGGATAACTCGGTGAACGGGTCTCCCACCGCGGCTGACAGGGTGCGGGCACTGTGCTCCGAGCCTGTCGAGCTGCCCCAGATGTGGGGCAGAGCCGGGTACCAAGAAAGTGGCCGCAGCGAACCGGCTGGGTGCGCGACCAACCGACCGACCCCACCCAAACTCGCCCCACCAACCCGCGCATCCGGCCCACCCACCGGCAGGCCACTGCCCCATATCTGGGGCAGCTCGACAGGCAGCGAGGTGACACGTCTGCCCCTGGTGGCCGCCGCGGAGCACGTCGGGCTGGAATGACCGATAGCGCGGGACGAGCAACCGGGCCAGCAACCAGGCCGGCGACCAGGCGAGCAACCAGGCGGGCAACCGGGCCGGGTCACAGCCGGTGGGGTGGGCGCGGGTGGCTGCGCGGGGGCGGGGCTAACGTGGGGGCGTGGCGCTCTCCCTGGCGATCTCGCCCTGCCCCAACGACACGTTCGTCTTCCACGCCCTGGTGCACGGTCGGGTGCCCGGCGCGCCACCGGTTGAGGTGACGTACGCCGACGTGGACGTCACCAACACGGCGGCCGAGCGGGGCGCGTTCGACCTCGTGAAGGTGAGCTTCGCGGCGCTACCCTGGCTGCTCGACGACTACCACCTGCTGCCCTGCGGTGGCGCGCTCGGTCGCGGGTGCGGGCCACTGGTGCTCACCCGGGGCGACCGCGCCGGCGGGCCGGACCGCACCGACCTGACCGGTGCCACGGTGGCGGTGCCAGGCGACCGGACCACCGCGTACCTGCTGTTCCGGCTCTGGTCGGCCGGGCGACCGCCAGCCCGGATCGAAGTGGTCCCGTTCCACGAGATCATGCCGGGCGTCGCGGCCGGCCGCTACGACGCCGGGCTGGTGATCCACGAGGCCCGGTTCACCTACCACCGGCACGGCCTGACCGCGCTGGTCGACCTCGGCGAGTGGTGGGAGGCCGACACCGGCCTGCCCATTCCCCTCGGCGCGATCCTGGCCCGACGCGGCGCAGTGGACCCGCAGGCCGCCGCCGGCTGGGTCCGCGAGTCGGTCCGGCAGGCCTGGGCCGACCCGGCGGCCAGTCGGGAGTACGTGCTCGCGCACGCCCAGGAGATGGAGCTCGACGTCGTGGACCGACACATCGGCCTCTACGTCAACGAGTTCACCGCCGACCTCGGCGAGGCCGGTTTCGCAGCGGTCGCGGCGCTGCTCGACCGGGCCGCCGACGCCGGGCTGGTGCCTCAGACCTCCAGCTCGCGCGCGACCGCGTGGACCAGCTGAGCGATCTTCTGCGCGGCCTTCCTGTCCGGGTACCGGCCTCGGCGCAGGTCCGGCTGGACCTTCGCCTCCAGCACCTTGATCATGTCCTCGACGAGGCCGTGCAGCTCCTCGGCCGGCCGGCGGCGCAGCTCCGCCATCGACGGCGGCGCGTCCAGCAGCTTGACGCCCATGGCCTGCGCACCCCGCCGGCTGTCCACCACGCTGAAGTCGACCCGCTGACCGCCCTTGAGGTCGGTGACACCCGCAGGCAGCGCGCCCTTGGGCAGGAAAACGTCGCCGCCCTCGTCACTGGTGACGAAGCCGTATCCCTTGGCCGTGTCGTACCACTTCACTCGACCCGTAGGCACCTGAGATCCCCTGCTTCACTTGAGCCGTCTACTGCTCCAAGGCTAGCTGGATCATGCCGTCGAGCGCCGCTGGGAATCTGGTGAGATCATCCAGCACCACTTCCGCCCCGGCCGCGAGCAGCTCGTCCGGAGAGCACGGCCCGGTCGCGACGCCAATTCCGGGCACCCCGGCCGCCCCCGCCGCCACCATGTCCGCCACGTGGTCCCCGACGTAGTGGGTCGCGTCGTGCTCCCGCAGGGCGGTGGCCTTCTCCTCGGCGAACAGGTCGCCAGCCAGCTCGTCGACGACCAGGCCGAGGTGGTCCAGGTGCAGCCGAGCCAGCCGGCCGAGCTTGGAAGTGACGACCAGCACCCGGCCGCCCCGGGCGCGGATCGCGTCGATCGCCGCCTGTGCTCCGGGCAGCGGCACCGTCGGGGTGATCGCGTACGCCGGGTAAAGCTCGCGGAACATGTGCACGGCCGACTCGACCTGCTCCGGCGGAAACCAGTGCCCGATCTCGGTGCGCAGCGGCGGGCCGAGCCGGGACACCGCCAGGTCAGCATCCACCGGCACGCCGGTCCTGGCGGTCAGCGCCCGGTAGGCCGCGGCGATGCCGGGGCGGGAGTCAACCAGGGTCATGTCGAGATCGAATCCGACGGTCAGTGCGGGCATGTCGAGAAACGTACCCGGCGACTCCCGGCCGGGCGGACGTCCGACGGGCGCGACGGGTCGTTGCCGGGCTAGCGTGGGAAGACGATGACCACCTCACTCGCCGACCACCTGCGGTCGCTGCCCGACGAGTCGCTGGCCGCGCTCCTCCAGCTGCGGCCCGACCTCGTCGTGCCCGTACCGGCCGACATCTCCGCCCTGGCCATCCGCGCTCAGTCCCGGGTCTCGGTGGCCCGTGCGCTGGACGGGCTGGACCAGTTCACCCTCCAGATCCTCGACGCCGCCCGACTCACCCGGGACCCGGACGAGGGCACCACCGCCACCGACGCGGTGCTCGCCATGGCGACCAGCGGACCGCAACCACCGGCGCCGACGGCCGTCCGGGCCGCCGTCGGCCGGCTGCGCGCGCTCTTCCTGCTGTACGGCCCGGAGCACGCGCTTGAGGTGGTCCCCGCCGTCGACGAGGTCGCCCCGTACCCCGCCGGGCTCGGCCGCCCCGCCGCGGAGCTGGACCCGCGCACGGCCGCGCTCTGCGCGGACCCGGCGAAGCTACGTCGAACACTGCTCGCCGCGCCCCCCTCAGCCCGGGCGATCCTGGACCGGCTGGCGGCCGGACCACCGGTGGGCAGCGTGCCCCCGGGCGCGTTGCAGGCGCCACCGCTCGGGGCGGAGGACACCGTGCTCTCCGACCCGACCAACGGCGGCGCCCCGACCGGCTCCCCGGTGCGCTGGCTGGTCGACAACCGGCTGCTCGTTCCCATCTCGAACGGCTCGTCGACGACCAGCGGCACGGTGGAGCTACCCCGCGAGGTCGGCCTGCTGCTGCGCCGCGACAGCGGCCCGCTCGGGCCGCTGCGCACCAGCCCGCCGCCAGTGGCCGCCGCGCCACGCGAGGCGAAGGCGGTCGACTCGGCCGGAGCCGGGCAGACCATGGAGGTGGTCCGGCACACCGAAGGGCTGTTGGAGCAGCTCGCTGCCGAGCCCGCGCCGGTGCTGCGCTCGGGCGGCATTGGCGTCCGGGACCTGCGCCGGCTGGCCCGTACCGCCGGGTTGGACGAGCCGACCACCGCGCTGCTGCTGGAGGTGGCGTACGCGGCAGGGCTCGCCGGCGAGATGGAGCTGCCCGGCGTGACCACCACCCGGTACGGGGCGGATCAGCAGGTACTGCCGACCGGCGGGTACGAGGTGTGGCGGGCCGCCTCGCTGGCCCAGCGCTGGGAGCAACTGGCCCGCGCGTGGCTGACCATGACCCGACAGGTGGGGCTGGTCGGCCGGCGCGATGACCGGGACCGGCCGATCACCGCGCTCTCCGCCGAGGTCGAGCGGGCCGGCGCGCCGCCCACCCGGCGGGGGGTGCTCGGCGTACTCGCCGACCTGGAGCCCGCGACCGCACCCACCCCGGAAGAGGTGCAGGACCTGCTGGACTGGCGGGCGCCACGGCGCAGCCGAGGCCGGGAGGCCGCCCACCGGGAGGTGCTGACCGAGGCGGCGCAGCTCGGCGTCACCGGCCTGGGGGCGCTCACCTCGTACGGCCGACTGCTGCTGGTCGACCTGACCTCTGCCGACGAGCGGGGCGGCGGCGACCCGCTGGGGCTGCACGCCGATGTCGAGAGCGGCGACCCGTCGGGTGCCGCCCGAGCGCTGGACGCGCTGCTGCCCGCCCCGGTCGACCACTTCCTGGTGCAGGCCGACCTGACCGTGGTGGTGCCCGGGCCGCCCGAGCCGGCGCTCGCCGCCGAGTTGGAGGCGATGACCGAGCTCGAGTCGGCCGGCGGGGCGAGCGTGCACCGGGTCACCACGGCGAGCGTGCGGCGGGCGCTGGACGCCGGCTACTCGGCCGACGACCTGCACGAGGTGTTCCGGCGGCGGTCCCGTACCCCGGTGCCGCAGGGGCTGAGCTACCTGGTGGACGACGTGGCCCGCAAGCACGGCGGCCTGCGGGCCGGCTCGGCCGGGGCGTACCTGCGCAGCGACGACGAGGCGCTGCTCAACGAGGTGCTGGCCGACCGGCGGTTGGAGTCGCTGAATCTGCGCCGGCTCGCCCCGACGGTGCTGAGCACCCCGTACCAGGTCGGTCGGCTGCTGGGCGCGCTGCGCGACGCCGGGTACGCCCCGGTGCCGGAGGACGCCAGCGGCAGCACCGTGCTGTCCCGGCCAAGGATCCGGCGGGCCCCCGCCCGAGTGTTGTCGACCAGCTGGACGCTGGATCCGGTGGCCACCCAGAAGCTGCCCATGCCGCGGCTGCTCGGCGTGGTGGAGCAGATCCGGCGGGGTGAGGCGGCGGCGCGGGCGGCCCGACGGGCACCGGCGGTGGTGCGCGGCGGGGCCGCGGGGCTCGGCGGCGGCCCGGTGCCGGTGCACACGCACAGCGAGGCGCTGGCCGTGCTCCAGCAGGCGGTCCGGGACCGGGCGCTGGTCTGGGTGGGGTACGTGGACGCGCACGGGGCGACCGCGTCCCGGCTGGTCAAGCCGGTCTCGATCGGTGCCGGCTACCTGCGCGCCGAGGACGAGCGGACGGAGATGCTGCACACCTTCGCGCTGCACCGGGTCACCGCGGCGGTGCTGGCGGACTGACCAGTATCACCGCCGGCCGGCCGCCGGGGCGCGCCGGTCAGCGTCGGCTGCGGCGTACGGTGCCGACGACCGAGACAACCAGCAGCAGCGCGAAGCCGGCGCCGGCGGACTCCCCGACCGAGTCGACGAAGCCCTGCCGCAGCACCAGCCAGCCGAAGAGGAACCACCCGACGAGGAGCGCCGCCGCGACGGCGTAAGCGACCACGGTCGCGCGGGACACCTCGTCGGGTGGTGCCTGCTCGTGCGCTTCGATCACGTCACGGTCGACCGTCATGCCCAGCCTCCCCGCCCGGTCCGGCCCTGTACTCCCAGGGTGTCACTCAAGGGACCGGTGGGACAGGGGGTTATCCCCCGCGATTCGCCGCGTGGCTCAGGTGCCGGGACGGCGGCCGATCAGCACCACGCGGGTGCCCACCTTCCCCAACTCCCACATCCGGACGGCGTCGACGTGCAGCAGGTTGACGCAGCCGTGTGAGCCGATCGACTTCTCGTGCAGGTACGTGGTGGTCTCGTGGAAGCCCATCCCCTGGGTGAAGTGCTGCCAGTACGGCAGCCACACCTCGTACGGGTCGGACCACTCCTTAGGGTTGCGGTAGTTGACGGTGTACGTGCCGGCCGGGGTGCGGTAGCCGGACATTCCGGTCCGGGTCACCGTCGGCGCCATGATCACCTTGCTGCCCCGGAGAGCCCAGACGGTCTGCCGCGTGAGATCCACGCAGAACGTGGTGCCGGTGCCGGCCTTGCAGCGCGCCGTCTCGGTGGTGGCGAGCCGCTGGGCCACGTCGTGTGTGGTCGGCCCGGCGCGACCCTCGACGGGGCGGATGCCGTACCGCCGCTGGAACTTCTTGATCGCGGCGCAGTCGGCGGCGGACTGCCGGCCGTCGACGGTCACCGACCCGAACCCACCCAACCGGGCCAGGTACGTCTCCACCGCGCGCTGGTGCTCGCCCTGCGGACAGCCGGCGGCCGGCGCGGCGGTGCTGGTGGCCGGTGCCGGCGTGCTGCGGGTCGGCTTGGGCGTGGGCTTCGGCGTGGCGCTCCGGGTCGGCGTCGGCGCGGCCGGCGTGGGCCGGCCGCGCTGGTCCGGCCCGGACGTGCCGCTCGCCCCCGTTGCCTGTTCCGCCGCGCCCGCCGGTGCGGCTCCCCCGCCGCCACCCCCGCCCGCCTGCGGATCGAACGCGCACGCACCGGCGCCGACCAACGTGACCACCATCAGGGCGACCAGCCGGGAAATGATCCGGACACGCTTCATGGGACCTCCCCTGGACAGTCGTCCCTTTCCTAGACGTTCGTCACTGCCGTGACGGTTGCGTCTGATGAGCATCTTTCTTGCGACACCCCGCACCGTGCAACACTGGATGGTCGGTCAGCGGCGGGTATTCAGCCCCGTCCCGGCCGGACGGCCAACCGAGGAGAGGACGCTGGCGTGAGCGGTGGACCACTGATCGTGCAGTCGGACAAGACCCTGCTGCTGGAGATCGACCACCCGGACGCGCAGGCCTGTCGGATGGCGATCGCGCCCTTCGCCGAGCTGGAGCGCTCTCCCGAACACGTGCACACCTACCGGCTGACCCCGCTGGGGCTGTGGAACGCCCGAGCCGCGGGTCACGACGCCGAGGGCGTGGTCGACTCCCTGATCAAGTACTCGCGCTACCCGGTGCCGCACGCGCTGCTGGTGGACGTGGCCGAGACGATGGACCGCTACGGGCGGCTCCAGCTCGCCAACGACCCGGCGTACGGGCTGGTGCTGCGGGCGCTGGACCGGCTGGTGCTGATCGAGGTCGCCAAGAGCAAGAAGCTCGCCGGCATGCTCGGCGACAAGATCGACGATGACACCATCCGGGTGCACCCGTCCGAGCGGGGCCGGCTCAAGCAGGCACTGCTCAAGCTGGGTTGGCCGGCGGAGGACCTGGCCGGTTACGTCGACGGCGAGGCGCACCCGATCGAGCTGGCCGAGGCCGGCAAGGACGGCCGCAAGCCGTGGACGCTGCGGTCGTACCAGCGGGAAGCTGTCGAGGCGTTCTGGGCCGGCGGGTCGGGCGTCGTGGTGCTGCCCTGCGGCGCCGGCAAGACCCTGGTCGGCGCGGCGGCGATGGCCGAGGCGAAGGCGACCACGCTGATCCTGGTCACCAACACCGTCGCCGGCCGGCAGTGGAAGCGGGAGCTGATCGCGCGCACCTCGCTGACCGAGGAGGAGATCGGGGAGTACTCCGGCGAGCGCAAGGAGATCCGACCGGTCACCATCGCCACGTACCAGGTGCTCACCGCGCGGCGCGGCGGCACGTTCACCCACCTGGACCTGTTCGGGGCCCGCGACTGGGGCCTGGTCGTCTACGACGAGGTGCACCTGCTGCCCGCGCCGATCTTCCGGTTCACCGCGGACCTCCAGGCCCGCCGCCGGCTGGGCCTGACGGCGACTCTGGTACGCGAGGACGGCCGCGAGGGCGACGTGTTCAGCCTGATCGGCCCGAAGCGGTACGACGCGCCGTGGAAGGACATCGAGTCGCAGGGCTGGATCGCCCCGGCGGAGTGCACCGAGGTCCGGGTGACACTGACCGACGCGGAGCGCATGACGTACGCGACGGCGGAGGCCGAGGAGCGCTACCGGATGGCGGCGACCGCGCGCACCAAGCTGCCGGTGGTGAAGGCGCTGGTCGACCGGCACCCGGACGACCAGGTGCTGGTGATCGGCGCGTACATCGACCAGCTGCACCAGCTCGGGGAGTACCTGGACGCGCCCATCATCCAGGGCTCGACCACGAACAAGGAGCGGGAACGGCTGTTCGACGCGTTCCGGTCCGGGGAGATCCGCACCCTGGTCATCTCCAAGGTCGGCAACTTCTCCATCGACCTGCCCGAGGCGGCGGTGGCGATCCAGGTGTCGGGGACGTTCGGCTCCCGGCAGGAGGAAGCACAGCGGTTGGGGCGGGTGCTGCGTCCGAAGGCCGACGGTCGACAGGCGCACTTCTACACGGTGGTCTCCCGCGACACCATCGACACGGAGTACGCCGCACACCGGCAGCGGTTCCTGGCCGAGCAGGGCTACGCGTACACCATCGTGGACGCCGACGACGTCCTCGGCCCGTCACTGCCGTCCTTCGACTGACCCCGACGGCCCTTGATCGACTCCGTATCCCCGACACGGGGGTGTCCGAGGCACCCCGACACCCCCATGTCGCCGATACGGAGTTGGTCATCGTGCGGGCCGTCAGCCCGGCCCTGACGCCGAGCTGCCACGGCGTTCTGTCTAGCGTCGGCGGGACTCCGCGACGAAGACGCCGCGACCCGGGCGACCGACCAGCACACCCTCGCCTCGCAGCCTCGCCACCGCGCGATGGATGGTCGACACCGACACGTCGTAGTGATCGGACAGCTCCTGGGTGGACGGTATCTGCGACCCAGGCTCGAATTCGCCGACCTTGATCCGCCTCAGCAGATCATCGATCAACTCGTCCATGGTTGGCGGAATCGGCACGTGGTGGCCCCTTGCAGTCGGTTGGCCCGCCCAGTATCGAGCACCAGGTGAGAGAGCGGCAACAACTGGAAGCGAAGCGGCAGCCAGTGCATCAGCGAGGTTTGGCCGGTACGAGAGCGTTGACAGAGGTGAGAGGTATCGGTAGCGTCGCTCTCGGTGATGCGGTGCTGCTGCGGTCGGTTGGCGCCTCTCGTACTGGTCTCGCATCGCCGCCGAGACCTCACCCTCCGCGCTCCCCCGGCGCGGCCCTGCTGCCGTACCTCCGGAACGGCCGCGGGGCGGGGCGGTCTTCGTCGATCGCAACCGGCGGAGACCGCCCCTTCACGTCGACTCCATCCGACGAAGGGCAGTCACCGTGCGCAACCTGATCCGTCGGCTGGCGAGCCGACGCGACGCAACACGTCCGACGAGAGAAATCCAGCGAGGGACACCGCTGCGGCCGTGGCAGATCCGCGAGCGATGTTTCAACGTCCGCCGACAGGGCCTCGATCCCGTCGAGATCCGGGCCTTCCTGCACCGGGTGGCCGACGAACTCACCGTCGCGCAGACCGCCCTGGTCGCGGTGCAGGAGGAGAACGTACGGATCAAGAACGCCCTGCGTACGTGGCAGAGCGCCCAGTCGGCGAACCACCGCTACCGATGAGCGAGCGTTGGGTGATCCACCTGCCGATCACCGCGCCGGACCTGCTCCGCGCCCGGATCTTCGCGCGTACCGCCGCCCGGGTGCTGGTCCGGCTCAACGCGCGGGTCGAGCCGGGCGGGGTCACCGTCTCGGCCGAGGACCAGCAGGGCGTACGCCATTGGGTCTTCTGCGACCGACCACTTCCCGGCGGGGCGCGCTGTGCGTTGCCCACCGATCACCTGTCGCCCTGCTCAACCCGGGCGCGGCCGAGTGGTCGTTGATCGACTCCACTTCGGCGATGTGGCGGCATCAAGGCACTTTGATGCCCCGATATCGCCGACACCGAGTCGATCAAGGCGAGCGGCGCGCGCTCAGCCCACGGCACGTCGATGCCGAGGTCGCGGACGATGTACCGGCCTGTGCCCTGGAAATCCGCCGGAAGCTGCGGGGGACGCGGCACTTTCGGGCTGGACGAGTCGACCGCACCGTCGACCTGGACCGCGCGGGGAAGCGGCGGGGCGCCAGCCGGCCCTGGTGCCAGCACACCGAGGACGAGCAGGCCGCCGGCCACCACCGAAACCACTGTCCGACGTGCACGGATCGACGCCATATCCCCTCCGCCGCTGTGGGAAGTGGCCGGCGCTCCGACAGCGCACGTGCCTTCGGCGAAGCGTATGAGCAGGAAAAATGTGAGAGATGGCGGAACGCGTCGGCTCCACCGGAAGGGTGAGACGACGGGGTCGACGAGCCGCCACGCGGCTGCCCGTCGACCCCGACACGTGCCGATCTAGCCGGCGCCGCCGGCCCGGAATGCCACCCAGGCGTCGCTCATCCGGTCCGCCTGTCCGGCGGTGAACATGTCCATGCAGGAGTCCTGCGTGTAGTCCATGAAGTTGTGGATCGGGTCCAGCCCGGGTGCGGTGCAGGTGTCCGCGCCCACCGGGCAGTTGAACTGCGGCGCCGCCTCGCGCGGAGTGTCCGCGACGAAGTCGCCGGAGGCGGAGCAGCCGTGCGCGAAGGTGTGCTCCAGCATCAGCCAGTGCCCGACCTCATGCGTCAGCGTGTCACCGAGGGCGTACTTGCCGGCCGTGCCGCCCGGCATCGACTCGTCGAGCATCACCACCCCGTCGATGTAGTCGCGGCCGTTGTTGTAACCCTTCGGGAAGTACGCCCAGCCGAGGAGCCCGCCGCCGATGTTGGCCGCGTACACGTTCAGGGTGCGGGAGTCACCGGTGTACAGCGCCTTCTTCATGTCCCGCTCGTTCTTGCCCGGCTCGACGGTGTACCAGTTGCTGTTCACCGTCCAGGTGGTGTCGATCAGCGAGAAGCGGAACGGCGTGTTGGAGGCGCTCGTCGCCGTGCGGCCCGCGAACGAGTCGTTGAGCACGGTCATCTGCGCCGCGATCAGGGTGTTCCACCTGTTGGTCTCGGCCGCGCTGAGGGGATGGTCGGAGACCATGTGGAAGACCGTCGGCACGGTGACGCTGCCGTTGGCCAGGCGCGGGGCATCCTTGATCACCCCATAGGCGTTCGCCTCGTTCTTGGAATACAGCTCCGGCTCGTGCGCGGTGGCGCCCTCGGCGACCCGAGCCACGCTGTGTGCCTCGGCGCCCGGCTCACACGCCGCGACACCCGGAGAGACGGGCGCGGGCGCGGCCACGCCCACCGCGCCGTAGGCGCCCCCGGAAGTCAGGAACGTCGCAGCGGTGGCGGTGAGGAGGGCCAGTCGGAAAGTCGATCTCCTGTGCATCGGTGCACCTTTCAGGGAGGCGGTGCGGGTCGACGCGGTGTTGTCATGACCGGGTCAATGACGTCGTCGTTCGGGTATGAGACCACGCCGACGGCATCGAAAAAAGACCCGCTGAGCAGGGCAGACGTCGATGTAACGGAAGAAGATCGCGGAGCGCTGTTTGGTTTCGCCGGCCGAATGACGGGACTCAGAGGACCCGGGTTATCTGCTCGGCGGCGACCACTGTGTCCCGCCGCGCCGGGTCGAGGTTGGCGCTGATGACCACGGACGCGCCGGCGGAGAGCGGAGCCAGCAGCCACTTCAGCGGCTGCTCGTGCTCGGCGGCGTCGACCAGCAGCCGGTCACCGGCACGCAGGTCGAGCATCTCGGCGATCCCCTGGGCGATCACGCCCCACTGGCCGTAGGTGGTGCCGTCCGCGCTGGCCGGGTCCGACGGGTGGATGGCGGTGTGGTCGGGTGTGGCGTCCGGGTACCGGAGCACCTCGGCGGACCAGTCGAACCAGCCCAGCGGCACGTCGGCCAGCGGCCCCGGCCCGGTGCCGACGAGGTAGCGGTGCGGTGCCTCCGGGACGTCCTCCAGCCAGTCGTCCTGCCGTTCGGGGGTCACGAAGACCGCGTCGAACGGCCGGTCGCCGCCCGGTTCGATGACTGGCAGGCCCGCGGTGGCGCGCGGCCGGAACGACACCGCCAGGCCGGAGGCCCAGGCCCCCAACAACACCGCGGCGGTACGCCAGTGCGGCGGCAGCAGCACCGCGACCCGGCTGCCCGGGCCGAGCCCGCAGCCGTCCCGCAGCAGAGCCGCGCTACGCGCCGCCCAGGAACCGACCTGGTGCGCGGTCAGGTCGACCCGTTCGCCGGTTGTCTCGTCGCGGTAGCTGAGCAGTGGGTGCTCGGCGTCGGCGGGCCGCGCCGCCAGGTCGGCCGTGACGGTTGGCTGCATCTCCACGCTCCCCGGTGACGACGTCGGAACCACCCTACTCAACGACTTTGGTCGCGCCAGCCGTCGGCCGATGGCGGTAGCGGCCGGCCGGGTGGCTGGCGCACGGTACGGGTGACCCCGAAGCGTCGCCGAGGAGCGCCCATGCCGGCCGAGCCCCGCCCCGCCACCGCCGACCGTCTTCCACTGCGCCGCCGGCTCGTGCCGGTGGTCGCGTTGCTGCTGCTCGCGCCCTGGGCCGCCGAGTGCTCCTGGGGCGGCTTCACCCTCGCCGACTTCCTCCCGGTGCTGATCTTCCTCGGCCCGATGTACGGCGGGGCGGCCATCCTGATCCGGGAGACCGCCCGGCACCTCGGCGCGGGATGGCCGGCGATCGTGCTGCTCGCCGCCGCGTTCGGCGTGCTTCAGGCCGGCCTGGTCGACCAGTCGCTGTTCAACCCCGGCTACCTGGATGACACGGAGTACGCCGACACTCGGGCAGCCGCCGAGGCGACGCTGGTGCCAGGGCTCGGGTTCAGTGTCCGGCAGGCCTTCGACTACGTGGGCAACCACATCACGTTGACCATCTGCGCGCCGATCGTGATCATCGAGTCGTTCCTCGGGCGGGGCCGCCGGCTGCGGCCGTGGCTCGGCCGGCCGGGCCTCGTCGTGGTCGGCGTGATCTACCTGCTCGGCAGTCTGCTGATCTTCTCGGACAGCGGCCGGAAGGGCTTCCTGGCCAGCCCGCTCCAGCTGACCTTCGCCGCCGCGGTGGTCCTGACCCTCATCGCGACGGCCCTACTGCCCCGCTGGCGACGCCCTCGCCCGCGACCCACCGACACACCGGCCGTCGAGACGGGACCCGCCGGCGCGCCGCCCGCCAACTCGGACACGGCGACGGCGCGACGCGTCCGTCGAGCGCCACACCCACTCTGGGTGGGCCTGGTGGTCGTCCTCGTCCACCTCGGCACCGATCTGGCGCCCGGCTGGCCGGGGGTGGCCATCGCGCTGGCGATCGCCGCCACCACCGGGGGCCTGATCGCATACTGGTCGTCCCGCGCCGGCTGGCGGCAGCGACACGTGCTCGCCGCCGGCTCGGCGAGCCTGGTCAGCGCCGCCGCGTTCGCGTACCTGGTGCCGCCGTACTCCCCGGCGAGCCCGGCAGCGGCGCTGGCCGGCGACGTCGCGGTCACCGTGGTCACCGTGGTCCTGATCAGTGCCGCCTGGTGGCGGCTGCGGGGCACTTCGCCGGCTGTTCATGTCCGCGCAAGCTGATGCTCCTTCTCGGGTGTCAGCCTCCGTCCGGGTATCAGCAGACGGAGGAACTCCTTGTCAGTGAGAAGAGCAATCACCGCGCTCACCGCAGCCGGGGTCGCGGTCGCCACCATCACCGGCGCCACCTCGGCGAGTGCCGGCGAGCGGCACCACCCGGGCGGGCCGATGGCCTTCGACCGGGTTGCCACGTACCCGGTCTTCCAGAACCGTCCGGCCGGTGAGGACCCGGCGACCCCGACGGTCGCCGAGATCTCGGCGGTCAGTCCGGACGGCCGCACCCTGATCCACACCGACGCACTGGCCCGGCGGATCGGCTTCCTCGACATCTCCCGGGCCGACCGCCCACGCGGCCTCGGCACCCTCTCCCTCGCCCAACTCGGCAACGCCGAGGACGAGCCCACGTCGGTCGCCGTGGTCGGCAAGTACGTGCTGGTGGTGGTGAACACCAGCAGCAGCTACACCGAGCCGTCCGGCCGGCTGGACGTGATCGAGCTGGCCAGCCGCAAGCGGGTGGCCAGCTTCGACCTCGCCGGCCAGCCCGACTCGATCGCGATCAGCAAGGACCAGCGGTACGCCGCGATCGCCATCGAGAACGAGCGCGACGAGGAGGCCACCCCGCCCGGCGGCGAGGAGGGCGACCTGCCCCAGCTCCCGGCCGGCTTCGTGCAGATCGTCGACCTCACCGGCAAGACCCCGGCCGGCTGGCGGCTGCGGCCCGTCCCGCTGACCGGCGCGAACGGGCAGGCACTGCCCGCGCTGGTCCAGGCCGGTCTCGCCGAGCCGACCGACCCGGAGCCCGAGTACGTCTCGATCAACAGCCACAACCAGCTGGCGGTGACCCTCCAGGAGAACAACGGCGTCGCCCTGATCGACCTGCCCACCGGCCGGATCACCCGGGTGTTCAGCGCGGGCACGGCGACCATCAGCGGGATCGACACCGTCAAGGACGGCACGATCAACCTGACCGGCACCATCACCGATGTGCCGCGCGAGCCGGACGCGGTCGCCTGGATCGACGACCGCTACCTCGCCACGGCCAACGAGGGCGACTGGCGGGGCGGCACCCGCGGCTGGTCCGTCTTCGACAGCCGCAACGGGCGGGTCGCCTGGGACGCCGGCAACAGCTTCGAGCGGCTCGCCGTCACCTATGGGCTGCACAACGAGGACCGTGCCGGGAAGAAGGGCACCGAGCCGGAGGGCGTCGCCATCGCCGAGTACGACGGCGTGCGGTACGCGTTCGTCGGCTCGGAGCGCAGCAACTTCGTCGCCGTCTACGACCTGGGCAACCCCACCAAGCCGGTCTTCAAGCAGGTGCTGCCGGCCACCAACGGGCCGGAGGGGCTGCTGCCCATCCCGTCGCGAGGGCTGCTCGCTGTCTCCAGCGAGGAGGACGACGCGTCGGTCAACGTCCGGGCCTCGGTGTCGCTGTTCCAGCTCGGCAAGGGCGCCCCGGCGTTTCCGAGCATCGTCTCCGACACGGACCAGGCCGGCACGCCGATCGGCTGGGGTGCCCTCGGCGCCCTGACGGCGGTGCCCGGCAAGCGGGACCAGCTCTACAGCGTCACCGACGCGGCGTACAGCCAGACCCGGATCCTCACCATCGACGCGAAGCGGACGCCGGCCCTGATCACCGGTGCGCTGCCGGTGAAGGACGCGACCGGCGCGCCGGTCGGGTACGACGCGGAGGGCATCTTCGCCCGCCCGCAGGGCGGCTTCTGGCTCGCCGTGGAGGGCGCCAAGGGCCCGGAGAACAAGCTGGTCCGGCTGGACGCCTCCGGGGTCACCCGGCAGACCGTCCCGCTGCCCACCGAGGTCGCCGCCGGCCTGGCCAAGCAGGGCCTGGAGGGGGTCACCGCCACCACCGACCGGCAGGGTCGGGAGATCGTCTGGGTGGCCGTGCAGCGGGAGCTGAGCACCGATCCGGCCGGTGTGGTCCGGCTGGGCCGCTACGACGTCGCGGCGGGCACCTGGAGCTGGTTCGGTTACCAGTTGGGCAGCACCAGCGTGCCGGGTGACTGGATGGGCCTCTCCGAGATCACCGTGGTCGGCGACCGGCTCGCGGTCATCGAGCGGGACAAGCTGAACGGCCCGGCCGCCACGGTGAAGCGCGTCTACACGGTGCCGCTGCCGGGTGCGGCGGCACCGGCCGGTCCGCTGACGGTGCTGCCGAAGACGCTCGCCGTCGACGTGCTGCCCGCACTGCGCGCCACCAACGGGTGGACGCAGGAGAAGCTGGAGGGTCTGACCGTGGCCGGCAACGGCGACGTGTACGCGATCACCGACAACGACGCGGTGCAGGACGCCACCGGCGAGACGGTCCTCCTGCGGCTCGGCTCCAGCCACAAGGTCTTCGGACACCGCTGATCCGGTACCGCCGGTGGGGCTGTCCGCCCCCTCCGGCACCGGCCGGATGAGCCGCCGAGGCCCGGCGTCCACCAACGTGGGCGCCGGGCCTCGTCGCCTCTGCGGGCGGGCGCGGATGTTTCTCGCACCGTCAGCGGGTGGGCAGTTCCGGGCCTCCGTCGAGCAGTGCCGCGAGCAGGTCGCCGTACTCGTCGACCCGGTCCAGGACCTCGGCGGCGGTGAACTGGCGGACGGCCGGCTTCCGGCCGCGGGCGCCGGCCTCGACCTCGTCCCAGGTCAGCGGCGTGGACACCGACGGCACCGACTGGGCCCGCAGTGAGTACGGCGCCACCGTGGTCTTCGCCGCGTTGTTCTGACTCCAGTCGATGAAGACCTTCCCGGGGCGCAGGTTCTTCGCCATCTTCGACACGACCAGCTTGGGATGCGCCTGCTCCAACTCCTGCGCAATGCGCTTGGCGTAGTCGGAAACGAGATCGGAGGACTGGGTGCCGGCGATCGGGCAGCAGAGCTGCATGCCCTTCTTACCCGACGTCTTCGGGTACGAGTCGATGCCGTCGTCGGCGAGCCGGTCGCGCATCAGCACCGCCACCGGGCAGCACTCGGCGAGCCCGGCCGGCGGCCCCGGGTCCAGGTCCACCACCATCATGTCCGGGTGCGTGCCGACCCTCCACTGCGGCGTGTGCAGCTCCAGCGCGGCCAGGTTGGCCAGCCAGACGAGGGTGGGCAGGTCGTCGGCGACCACGTAGTCGATGGTCTCCCGGCCCTTGGTCGACCCGGGCGCGGGCAGCGTCTCCACCCGCACCCAGTCCGGAGTCGCCGCCGGCTTGTTCTTCTCGAAGAACGACTTGTCGTCCACCCCATTGGGGAACCGGATCCGGGTCACCGGCCGGTCCCGCAGGTGCGGCAGCAGCACCGCCGAGATCCGGGTGTAGTAGTCGATCACCTCACCCTTGGTGAAGCCGGCCGCGGGATAGAGCACCTTGTCCAGGTTGGACAGCTCCAACGGGCGACCCTCGACATCAACACGCAGCCGGTCAGCCGGCATCGTCGACCTCCTCCGGTGGCTTGTCCGGGCGCAACCGCAGCACCCGGGGGAAGCGCAGCCGACCGTCGGGGGTGCGTTGGCCGTACTTCACCTCCACCACCACCTTGGGGGCTACCCAGATGGCACCCCGGGCATCCTCGCGCGGCACGCCCGGCGCGAACGGTGACACGCCGGAGCGCAGCGGCTCCAGCTCGGCGAGGAGTTGCCGTTCGATGGCCGCGCCGATCCCGCCGCCGACCCGGCCCCGGTAGATCAGCCGGCCGTCCGGACCAGGCACCCCGACCAGCAGTCCGCCGATCCGGCGCGCGCCCGGTCGCCAGCCGCCGATGACGAAGTCCCCGGTGATCTCCAGCTTGACCTTCACCCAGTCGGGCGAGCGCACTCCGGGGCGGTAGACGGAGCCCACCCGCTTGGCCATCACCCCTTCCAGGCCGTGCTCGGCGGCCGCCTCATAGGTGGCCGGGCCGTCGGCGAACACCGGTGGCACCGCCCACCGGGCGCCGCCGAGGGTGAGCTGGTCCAGGGCCTCCCGGCGGCGCTCGTACGGCCAGCCGGTCAGATCGTCGCCGTTGAGGCGGAGCAGGTCGAAGATCATGTAAGTCACCGGAAGGACCGCCGCCAACCGGGCCGCCTTGTTCCGGTCCCGGACGTGCATCCGTTCGGCCAACGCGGTGAACGAGGGCTGCCCACCCTCGCCCAGCAGCACCACCTCGCCGTCGAGCAGCGCGTCGTCGACCTGCTCGGACAGGGTGGCCAGTTCGGGGTACGCGGCGGTGATCTGCACGCCGGAGCGGGCGTACAGGTGCTGGCCGCCGCCGGAGATGTCGGCGAGCGCGCGCACCCCGTCCCACTTGAACTCGTACGCCCAGCCGGCACCCGCCGGGAGCGGCCCGGTCATCGCGAGCATCGGCTTGAGCGGCGCGCCGGGCACGACCCGACTGTAGTAGCAGGCCGAACACCTCGCGCCAGGTTCGATCGGATGCGAGCATGGTCGATACCGGGGAAGGGAGCGCAGGATGCGGGCCATCTGGAAGGGAGCCGTGTCGTTCGGGCTCGTCTCGATCGGGGTGAAGCTCTACTCCGCGACCGAGGAGAAGGACATCCGGTTCCACCAGGTACACCGCGAGGACGGTGGCCGGATCCGCTACAAGCGCACCTGCTCGGTCTGCGGCGAGGAGGTCACCTACGACGACATCGCCAAGGGCTACGACATCGGCGGCGGCGAGATGGTGATCCTCACCGATGAGGACTTCGCCGAGCTGCCGTTGACCAGCTCGCGCGCGATCGACGTGCTGGAGTTCGTGCCGGCCGAGCAGGTCGACCCGATCCTCTACAACAAGGCATACTTCCTGGAGCCGGAGGGCGCGGCGACCAAGCCGTACGTGCTGCTGCGCGACGCGCTGATCGACTCCGAGCGGGTGGCCATCGTCAAGGTGGCGCTGCGCCAGCGGGAGCAGCTTGCCACGTTGCGGGTCCGCGAGGGCGTACTGCTGCTCAACACCATGCTCTGGCCGGACGAGATCCGTAACCCGGACTTCGGTTTCCTCGATGAGGACCTGAAGGTGCGCCCGCCGGAGCTGGCAATGGCCAGCTCTCTGATCGACTCGATGACCGGCGAGTTCGAGCCGGACGTCTTCACCGACGACTACCGGGCGGCGTTGCAGGAGGTCATCGACGCCAAGGTGGAGGGTCGGGAGGTCGTCCAGCCGGAGGAGGTCGAGGAGGCCCCGGCCGCGGCGGTGGACCTGATGGCCGCGCTGAAGGCGTCGGTGGAGCGCGCCAAGTCGGCCCGCGGCGAGGCTGCCCGCGGCGGCGGTGGCGGCGAGCCGACGCCCATCTCGTCGGCGCGTTCGGCGCAGAAGGCGGCCGAGAAGAAGGCCGCCAAGGCACCGGCGAAGAAGACGGCGGCGAAGAAGACCGCCGAGAAGAAGACGGCTGCGGCCAAGGCCGAGCCGGCGAAGAAGACCGCCGCGAAGAAGACCCCGGCCAAGAAGGCGGAGCCGGCGAAGAAGACGGCGGCCAGGAAGGCCGCACCCCGCAAGACCGCCTGACCGCACGGCAGCGCCGACGGCGTCTGCCGCACCGGGTACGCTCCGCCGGCCGTTGGCCACCGGAGGAGACCCCATGCCGTACACCCCTGACCTGGACCGGTTGTTGACGCCCGGTGCCCGCTTCACCGACGAGCACGGGGCGTACCTGATCGAGGTCCACCCGGTGGGCGACATCGTGCTGCCGACCGGCCGGGTGGTCGGGTGTGACCCGCTGGTCTGCCCGGAGGCCGAGCCGTTCACGGTCACCGTGCCGCCGGGCCGGCATCCCGGCCGGGCCTGGGTGGCGGTGGTGCTCCGAGAGGACGCCGAGGTGGACCGGCGGGTGGCCGCGCTGGAGCTGGTGATCCACGACGAACCGACGGTCCGCTGGGAGCTGGCCGTCGCCGGCGACCAGGACGTCGCGACCCTCGGCGCGGACGACTACTTCGGGTACGGGGTGGACGCCGGCGCCGGCACCTTCGCCGACCCGACGGCGCTCAGCGCCCTGGAAGGCTGGGACGAGGACCAGGTCGAGGAGGTCTTCATCCCCGCCGAACTGCCCGCCTCGCCGGTCCCGGGGCTGATCACCGCGGTCCTGGACGAGCCCACCGGCGCGAACGTCGTCACCGTCGCCACGGGGTGGGGCGACGGCTGCTACGGCACCTGGATCGGGCGTGCCCCCGACGGTCGGGTCACCTCGTTCGTGACCGACTTCATGGTGGTCCCGGAATAACCGCCCGGATGGCCCGGGAACGATGCCGCAGGGCGATTCGGCCGGTCCGGGGCGGGCACGGGGGGCCGCCAGGCGGGTACCGTGTGCGTCGGCCTTCCCCCCGGCACCGGGTGTGCCGGCCACACCTTCGCAGCAGGGAGTCGACGACGTGAGCGAGCGCACGCAGCAGAACCGGTCGGAGGGCCAGGGCCCGGCAACCAAGGCGGGGCGCCGTCTGGCCGCCCAGCTGGCGGCGCAGAAGGCGGCCGAGGCGAAGCGGCGTCGCCAGGCGTGGGCCGGCGGGCTCGCCGGTGTCGCCGTGGTGGCGGTGCTGATCACCGTCTTCGTGCTGGTCGGCGGGGGCGACGACAAGCCCGCGAACCAGGCCGGCGCGACCCCGTCCGCCTCTGCGCCGGCCCCGGATGCCGCCGGCGCGCCCCCCGCGCCGCAGCTGCCGGAGGGCACCGACCCGGCGCTCGGCACCAAGCCGACCGTCGAGGCGGGCAAGGGCGAGCTGAAGAAGCTCACCGTGACGCCGCTGATCAAGGGCACCGGCCCGGCGGTCACGAAGGGCCAGACCATCACCACGAACTACGTGGGCGTCTTCTACAAGGACGGCCAGGAGTTCGACGCGTCCTGGAAGACCGGCCAGCCGGCTACCTTCCCGATCGGCGTGGGTCAGGTCATTCCCGGCTGGGACCAGGGCCTGGTCGGCGTGACCGTGGGCAGCCGGGTGCAGCTCGACATCCCGGGCGAGCTGGCGTACGGCAACGACGAGGCTGCCGCCGGTGGCCGTCCGACCGGCCCGCTGCGCTTCGTGGTGGACGTGCTCGCCGCCCAGTGACCCGTCCGGATCGCCCCGGTTGTCGCCCGAGGGCGATGCAGTTGTTCACATGGGGCTTCCGGCCCGTCACCCACCGGCAGTAGGTTCGGCGTCACCCCGGGCGGCTCGCCGCCCGGGGTGAGCATCCGGGACGGGACGCGGAGGTGCACGTGACGGCGCTGGACGAGCCTGGGCGGACCGCCCGGTTGATGTGGGCGCACTTCGAGCCGGTGCACGCGGTCACCTACTTTCACCCCCGGGCCCGCGCCGCGTACGAGGCGGTGGGGTTGCGCGGCTACTGGCGGGGCTACTTCGCCGGCCGCGCGGCGCCGCTCGGCCCCACCGAGGCGGCCCCGGTGATCGCCGTCTTCTTCAGTTTCGCGCCCCCGATGGTGAGCCGGGCGCTGCCGGCGGTGTGGCGGTTGGCCACCCCCGCGGAGGCGCTGCGCGCCCGGCTGACGGGCGCGGTGCAGGCGCTCGCGGAGCTGACCTACGAACTGCCGGAGGCGCACCTGGCCGAGGCCGCCGACCTGCTGGAGCGGGCCGCCTCGGCGGTGCAGACCGCCGGCCGGGTGCTCGGCGCGGTCAACGCGGCGCTGCCGATCGGCGAGTACCCGCTGGCCCGGCTCTGGCAGGCCGCCACGACGCTGCGCGAGCACCGGGGCGACGGGCACGTGGCGGCGCTGGTGGCCGCCGGCCTGGACCCGGTGGAGACGCTGGCCTGGCGGGTCGCCGTGGACATGTCGCCGCAGAACCTGCTCGGCCGGGGCTGGTCCGAGGAGCAGTGGCGGGCCGCCCGCGAGCGGCTGGCGCAACGGGGCTGGCTGACCCCGGACGGCGCGGCCACCGAGCACGGTCGGGCCGGTTTCCAGGCGGTCGAGGACGCCACCGACCGTGCCGCCGCACACCCGTGGGAGGCGCTCGGCCAGGACGGCACGGATCGTCTGCGGGCGTTGCTGGAGCCGATGGCCCGGGCCTGCCACACGGTGATCCCGGTAGGCAGCCCGATCGGGCTGCCCGCACTGCCCGGCTGACCGGGGACCCGCCGGTCGGGCAGGATGGGCCCGTGGTGGATGCGGTGGTCTTCGACCTGGACGGCGTGATCGTGGATTCCGAACCGGTGTGGGAGGAGGTCCGGCGGGCGTACGTGGCGGCGCACGGCGGGACCTGGCAGCCGGACACCCAGCGCCGGCTGATGGGCATGAGCACCGGCGAGTGGGCCCACTACCTCAGCGGCGAGTTGGGCGTGGCACGCACCGCCCAGCAGGTTGCCGACGAGGTGGTCGAGGAGATGACCCGGCGCTACCGGGAGCACGTACCGCTGATCGATGACGCCGACCAGGTGGTGCGCCGGCTCGCCGCGCGGTGGCCGCTCGGGTTGGCCAGTTCGTCGCCGACCCGGCTGATCGCGGCGGCGTTGGCCGCCACCGACCTGACCGACGCGTTCGCGGCCACCCTGTCCACCGAGGAGACCGAGCGGGGCAAGCCGGCACCGGACGTGTACCTGGCTGTCGCGCGCCGCCTGGGCGTCGACCCGGCCCGATGCGTGGCGGTGGAGGACTCGTCCAACGGGGTGCGGTCGGCCGCCTCGGCGGGGATGCGGGTGGTGGCGGTGCCGCACGGCGCGTACCCGCTGGATCCGGACGCCGCCCGGCTGGCGGCGGTGACGCTGGGCGGGATCGACGAGCTGAGCGCGGAGACGATCGACGCGCTCGCCGACTGACCCGGCCGGGTGCGCGGCGTCACGGCCGTCCGGTCCCTGCCGACCTGCGTACGGTTATACGGTTTTCGGGGGCCGGCGGGATCGGCATGACGGGGACTGAGCGGGGTACCGCAGCCGGCGGTGCTCGACCCGGGTGCTGCGCGCCGGACGGGTGAGGAGACGACGGATGAAAGCCATCGTGTACGAGCGCACCGGCGACCCTTCGGTGCTGGAGTTGGTCGACCGGCCGGTGCCGGAGCCGGCTGCGGGCGAGGTCCTGGTCCGGGTGGCGGTGTCGGGGGTGAACCCGACGGACTGGAAGGCTCGCCGCTCCTCTCCGTTGCCGGCGGGGTGGCAGATCCCCGGGCAGGACGGCGCGGGAGTGGTGGAGGCGGTCGGCCCGGGGGTGGACCAGGAGCTGATCGGCGAGCGGGTCTGGATCTGGGAGGCGGCCTGGCAGCGGCCGTGGGGCACCTCGGCGGAGTACACGCTGGTGCCGGTCCGGCAGGTGGTCCGCCTCGGCGACGCCTCGTTCGACCTGGGGGCCAGCCTGGGCATCCCGTTCCTCACCGCGCACCGTTGCCTGACCGCCGGCGAGTTCATGCCGGACTCGCTGCGCCCCGGCGCGCTGGCCGACCACACCGTGCTGGTCCAGGGCGGGGCGGGTGCGGTCGGGAACGCCGCGATCCAGCTCGCCCGCTGGTCCGACGCCACGGTGATCACCACGGTGAGCAGCGCGGAGAAGGCGCAGCTCGCGGCGGCGGCGGGCGCCTCCTTCGTGATCAACTACCGGAAACAGGACGTGGTCGAGGAGATCCGCAAGATCGCTCCCGACGGGGTGCACACGATCGTCGAGGTGTCCCCGTCCCGTAACGCCGCGACGGACGTACAGGTGCTGCGAAACGCTGGCGCGGTCTGCGTCTACGCCGACGACGAGCCCGAAGTGGGCATCCCGGTCCGGCCGTCGATGATGCGGAACGTCCGGTGGCAGTTCGTGCTGGTCTACACGGAGCCGACGGTGGCCAAGGCCCATGCCGTACGGGACGTGGCGGCGGCGGCCGACCAGGGCGGCATCCGGGTTGGTGTGGACGCCGGCCTGCCGCTGCACTACCACCCGCTGGCCGAGACGGCGGCGGCGCACCAGGCGGTGGAGAACTCGGCGGTGGGCAAGGTGCTGATCATGACGAGCGACGCCTGATCGAGGCGCTGACTACGCGATTTCCCCATCATCAGGACAGAGGCGAACAACTTTCGCAACAATGACGGTGCGGGTCGCCCCGCAAGTAAAGGGCGGCCCCGGCGCGGTGCGAACGCCGGGGCCGCCCTCCTGGGGAGGAATGTTCAGGAGAATCCTCTGCCCCAACAGGCGACGGCGCCCGGTAAAACGTTACGGGGCTGTCAGCTCCCGGACAGTCAGCTCGCCCCCCGCGTACCGCGATCGGACGACCTTCTTGTCGAACTTGCCCACGCTGGTCTTCGGCACGGTGTCGATGAACGCCCACCGCTCGGGCAACTGCCAGCGGGCCACCGAGCCGGCCAGGAAGTCGCGCAGCTCCTCGGCGGTCACCGAGGCACCCTCCCGGACCACCACGGTGGCCAACGGTCGCTCGTCCCACCGCTCGTCCGGCACGCCCACCACGCACGCCTCCAGCACCGCCGGGTGGGCCATCAGCGCGTTCTCCAGCTCCACCGACGAGATCCACTCACCGCCGGACTTGATGACGTCCTTGGCCCGGTCCGTCAGGGTCAGGTAGCCGTCCGGAGAGAGGTTGCCCACGTCGCCGGTGCGCAGCCAGCCGTCCCGGAACTTCTCCTCGTCCGGGGCGTCGTCGCCGACGTACCGGGCGGTCACCCACGGCCCGCGGACCTCCAGCTCACCCACGGCCCTGCCATCGGCGGGCAGCGGCTCACCCAGCGCGCCGACGATCCTCGCCTGCACCCCGGCCGGCACCCGGCCCTGCGTGTAGCGGTAGCGCCACGCCTCATCACCGGTCGCGCCGGCCGGTGGACGGGAGACCGAGCCCAGCGGGGACATCTCGGTCATACCCCAGGCATGGATGACGTCGATCCCGTGCCGCTCGTCGAACGCGTGCATCAGCGCCGGCGGACAGGCCGAGCCACCGACGATCACCTCCTTGAGCGAGGAGGTGTCCACGTCGTGGCCGTCCAGATAGGTCAGCAGATCGGTCCAGATGGTCGGCACCGCGCCAGCCAGGGTGGGTCGCTCGGCGGCGATCATCTCGGCGATCGGCGCGGCCTGGAGGAACCGGTCCGGCATGATCAGCGATGCGCCGGAGAGGAACGCGGCGTACGGCAGCCCCCACGACATGGCGTGGAACATCGGCACGATGGCCAACTCCCGGTCGGTCGGCGCGAGGCCGAAGCCCTCCGGCATGCAGACCTGCAACGAGTGCAGGTAGATCGACCGGTGCGAGTAGGCGACGCCCTTCGGGTTGCCGGTGGTGCCGGAGGTGTAGCAGAGGGCTGCCGCGTCGCGCTCGTCCACCTCGGGCCAGTCGAACACCTCCGGCCGGTCCGCGAGCAGCGCGTCCCAGTGGTGCACGGTGATCCGGTCACCGGCCGCCGCCACCAGCGGCGCCGGGTCGCCACCGCCGACCACCACGACGTGCCGCACCGTGGCTAGCTCGCCGATCACCCGGGCCAGCAGCGGGATGAGCGTGCTGTCGACCAGCACCACCCGGTCCTCGGCGTGGTTGGCGATGTAGGCGACCTGGTCGGGAAAGAGCCGGATGTTGAGGGTGTGCAGCACCGCGCCCATGCTCGGCACCGCGAAGTAGGCCACCAGGTGCTCGTTGTTGTTCCACATGAAGGTGGCGACGCGCTCGTCGCCGGTCACCCCGCACTCGTCACGCAGCGCGTGTGCCAGCCGGGCAGCCGACCGCCCCACCTCGGCGTACGTCATTCGGCGGGGTTCCCCGCCGGTCCACGTGACCACCTCGGCCGTGCCGTGCACGGTGGCGCCGTGGTCGAGGATCCGGGAGATCTGCAGAGGGGCGTCCATCATCGTGCTACGCATGGGTAACAAGTTAGTGTCGCCGGTCACAGCTTGGGAACCCCCGTAAATTGTCGCAGGTGAGCATCTCCTGGGCCGACTCATACGTAGGGCAGTTGCGTGCGCTCGCCGGGGACCGGACGCTGATGTTCGTGGGCGCCCGCGCCGTGGTCCGCGACAACGCCGGGCGCATCCTGCTGATCCAACGCTCAGACAACGGCCAGTGGGCCATGCCGGCCGGGGCGATGGAGCTGGGCGAGTCGATCGCGGACTGCGCGGTACGGGAGGTCCGCGAGGAGACCGGGCTACGGGCGCTGCGCGTCTGCGCGTTCGCCCTCTACACCGGCCCGGACCGGACCAGCACCAACATGTACGGGCACACGTACCAGGTCTTCACCGCGGCGTTCCGGGTCGAGGAGTGGGACGGCCAGCTGGCCCGGGTCACCGACGAGACCACCGACGCCGGTTTCTTCCCCCGGGACCGGTTTCCCGACCCGCTCTCCGCCTCGGTCAACGAGACCCTGGCCGACCTGGACGTCTTCGAGCAGACCAACCGGCTGATCCTCAAGTAGGTCGGCCCCGCCGCGCCCGGTCCGGCGGGTGAGCGCCGGACCGGGCGAACGCCTCACTGCGGCAAGCGGGTCCCCGCGAACGCGTCCTGGATCCAGTTCGGGTACGCGACCGGCATCTTGGAGACCTCGTCCAGCTCGCTGAGATCCTGGGCGGTCAGCGTGAGGTCGGTGGCGGCGATGTTGTCCACCAACTGCTCCTGCTTGCGGGCACCGACGATCACGCTGGTCACGGCCGGTCGGGACAGCAGCCAGGCGACTGCCACCCGGGCCGGGCTGACCCCGTGCCGCTCGGCGATGACCTTGAGTACGTCGACGACCGTGAAGGCATGCTCCGGGTCAAACGGCGTGAAGCTGGTGAAGCCGGGCTGGGCGCTGCGCGAGCCACTGTCGGCGACCGAGGTCTTCGCCGACGTGATCCGGATCTACCGGACGTACGCGCCGGTGCTGGCCGCGATCACCGAGGTCGCCGCGTACGACGAGGTGGTCCGGGAGTACTGGGCGGCCGGGTTCGAGCAGTTCGTGGCGCGTACCGAGGAGGTGCTCCGGGCCGAGCAACGAGCCGGACGCACCCCGGCGGACCTGGACCCGGCAGCCGCGACCCGGCTGGTCGTGCTCGGCGGTGACCGGTTCCTCGCCCACCACGTCGGCCTGATCCCGGCCGACCCCGACGCCGACGCCGCGGCCGCCCGGGAGTTGGCCGCGACCTGGTGGTACGGCGTCTACCACCGCCCCGCCTGACCGCTGACCGCCCCGGAGGGGTCCGGGGCGGTCGGTCGACGCGCGGTCAGATCATCGTCTGGGACTTGGCCTCCATGTCGGCGGCCGCCTCCTCCTTGGATTCGCGGGTCAGCGGCTTGCCGCCCGGTGCCGGGGCCTCACCGCCGAGCGGGTCGGCGCCGCCCTTGGCGCCCTGCGGACCGGCGCCCCGGAGCTGCTCGTTCGGCAGCGCCACGGTGACCAGCACCGCCACGATCGCGATCAGACCGGCGGTCAGGAAGACCATGTCCAGCGCGTCGACGAACGCGCCCTGGATCGCCGCCCGCACCGGCCCGGGCAGGGCCAAGATGGTCGCCGGATCGTTGATCGAGATGTCCGCTCCGCCGCTTGCCGCCACCTCGGCCTGCTGCTGCGGCGGAAGCTGGGCGATCGCGCCGGGCAGCCGGTCGGCCAGTCCTCCGGTGAGCCTGGAGGAGAGCACCGCGCCGAGGATCGCCACTCCGAACGAACCGCCCAACGACCGGAAGAAGGTCGCCGAGGATGTGCCGGCGCCTAGGTCGCGCACGGAGACCGCGTTCTGCACCGCGAGGACCAGCGACTGCATGCAGAGGCCCAGGCCGACGCCGATCACCACCATGAAGCCGAAGGCGATCCACAGCGAGGTGGCCACCTCCAGTCGGGTGAACAGCAACATGCCGACCAGCAGGGTCACCGACCCGGCCACCGGGAACCACTTGTACCGACCGATCCGGCTCATCGCCCGACCGGTGAGGATCGAGGTGACGATGATGCCGGCCATCATCGGCAGCATCAGCAGACCGCTTCGGGTCGGCGAGGCGCCCTTCACGATCTGCAGGTACAGCGGAATGAAGATGATCGACCCGAACATCACCAGACCGAGCACGAAACCGGCCGAGTTGGCGAGCGCGAAGGTCGCGCTGCGGAACAGCCGCAGCGGCAGGATGGGTTCGGCGACCCGGGCCTCCTGGAGCACGAAGAGCACGGCGAGCACGGCCCCCGCAGCGAGGAGGCCGATGATCACGCCGGAGCCCCAGGGGTACTCACTCCCACCCCAGCTCAGCGCGAGCAGCAGGCAGCTCACCCCGGCGACCAGCAGGCCTGCGCCGAGCCAGTCGATCGCGTGGTCCCGGCGCTCGAACGGGATCAGCCGCATCACGTGGTAGCAGACGATGATGGCGAGGATCGCCAGCGGCACGTTGATGTAGAAGATCCACCGCCAGTCGGTCTCCGCGAAGTAACCACCCACCAGCGGGCCGGCCACCGACGAGATCCCGAAGACGGCACCGAAGAGACCCTGGTAGCGGCCCCGCTCCCGGGGTGAGACCACGTCCGAGATGATGGTGAACGCCAGCGTCAACAGACCACCCGCACCGACGCCCTGGATGCCCCGGGTGATGATCAGCTGGGTCATGTTCTGCGACAGGCCGGCCAGCAACGACCCGACCAGGAACGTGCCGATCGAGAAGAGGAAGACCGGGCGGCGCCCGTACAGGTCGGCCATCTTGCCGTACAGCGGCGTCGACGCGGTCGAGGCGAGCAGGTACGCGGTGACAACCCACGAGTAGTGGTTGATCCCGCCCAACTCGCCGACGATGGTCGGCAGGGCCGTACCGACGATGGTCTGGTCAAGGGCGGCCAGCAGCATGCCGGTCATCAGACCGATCATGAGCAGCCGGATCTGCTGACGGTTCAGCACCGGCGCGGCGGAGGCTTCGGTGGTCATCTCGCCTTCTTTCCCGACCGACAAGGAACATGCGCCGGACCGGGAAAGGACTTCCACCCATCCCCCTGTCGATCATGAAGTTAGCAACGCCGCCAAGGGCGTGTCGCGCCGCTAACTTCATGATCAACGGGGGGGATGGGTGGTTCGGGCACTGATGTGCTGGGGCGGGGCTGGAAGGCCGGTGGGTCGGGCTGGGTCGATCACCGCGAGGTTTGACCTCCAGGGCGGTGGGGACCCGGGGAGGCATGGCAGGAGCAGCAGCGGAACAGCGCCGGCTCGCGACCGTCGTGGAGAGCTGGCTCGGGCGCCCGGTCCTGATCGTCGGCGACGCCATGTTGGACGAATGGCGGTTCGCCGACTCCGACCGGCTCTGCCGGGAGGCACCCGCCCCGGTCCTCACCCTGCGCCGGCGGATCTCCGCCGCCGGTGGAGCCGCCAACACCGCGGTCAACGTCGCCACCCTCGGCGGCCGGGCGGTGCTGGTGGCACCCGTCGGCGCCGACGTCGCCGGCGACGAGCTACACGACTGTCTGGACCGCGCCGGAGTCTGGGACCGCACGGTCAACCAGGCCGGACGGCCCACCCCGGTGAAGCGGCGGATGCTGGCCGGCAACCAGATCCTGCTCCGGGAGGACTCCGGCGACCCGGACGACGCGCTCGACCCGGACGGGGTGACCCGGCTGCTCACCGCCCTGAACTGCGCCACCGAGGAGCTGCGCGCCGCCGCCGGTGGAGAGGCGCCGACCCTGGTGGTCTGCGACTACGGCCTGGGCGCCCTGCCCGCGCCCGTCCGCGCCTGGCTGGTCGAGCAGCGGGAACGGTACGCCACGGTCGCGCTGGACGCCCACGACCTGGCCGACTGGCGGGGCCTCGCGCCGACCGTGGTCACCCCCAGCTTCGCCGAGGCGACCCGACTGCTGGCCCGGGCCGGCGGTGCGACCCGGCCGCCTTCCGGCGCCGGACTGCACCTGGAGCACCCCGACAGCGACCCGGCCGACGGACCGTCCGAACTGACCGTCGGCGCCGCCCCGGGCGGGGCCCACGCGGACGACGTCAGCGCCGAGACCACCCCGGACCCGGTGCGGGCCGACCGCCCGGGGCCCGTCGGCGAGCCCACCCCGAGCGAGGGCCGGGTGGCCCTCACCGGCGACGGACTCAGCGTCACCGGCACCGGCGTGACCGTGAACTCCGAGGCCGGCGAGGGCGTCGACCGGGCCGTACTGGCCGAGTCGCGCCTGGCCGAGTTGCGCGCGCACACAGGTGCCGACGTGGTCGCGGTGACCCTGGACACCGAGGGCGCGGTGGTCGGCGGCGCCGACGGGGAGCCTCGGCGCAGCCACAGCACACCGGTCCCGGCGAGCCACGCCGTGGGTGCCGGCGACGCGTACCTGGCGGCGATGACGCTGGCCCTGGCCGCCGACGCGCCGCTGCCCACCGCCGCCCAGCTCGCCCAACTGGCGGCCACCATCACCGTGTCCGACACCGGCACCTGCGTGTGCCGGCGCGAGGACCTGCTCACCGCACTCGACCAGCCGTCGGTGACCAGCGGGCATCCGTCGCTGGTCGGCACCGACGAGTTGGACGCGATCGTCGCCGAGCATCGCGAAGCGGGGCGGTCGGTGGTGTTCACCAACGGCTGCTTCGACGTCCTGCACCGCGGGCACGTGCGCTACCTGGAGCAGGCCCGCGCCCTGGGCGACCTGCTCATCGTGGCGGTCAACTCGGACGGCAGCGTACGCCGGCTGAAGGGGCCGGACCGGCCGGTCAACCCGGTCGAGGACCGGGGTGCCCTGCTCGCCGCGCTGTCCTGCGTGGACCACGTCGTCGTCTTCGAGGAGGACTCACCCGCCGCGCTGATCGAGGCGGTCCGGCCGGACGTCTACGTCAAGGGCGGCGACTACCCGCCGGAGCTGGTGCCGGAGGCGCCGCTGGTGCGCCGACTGGGCGGCCAGGTGCGCACCCTGGGGTACGTGCCGGACCGATCCACCTCGGCGATCATCGAGCGGATCCGGTCGCACAACCAGGACCGGGAACCCGACCCGTCGTCGCACAGCCACAACCGGCAGCCCGACCCGTCGTCGCACAGCCACCACCGGCAGGCCGACCCGTCGCTGAGCACCCGCACCCACGCGTCGTGAATCGGCCCCTCGATCTCGACACCCCGGCGGCCTTCCGCGCCGACCGGCAGGTCGACGTGCTGATCCCGACCCGTAACCGGCCCGCCGAGCTGGCGGTCACCCTGGCCGGGCTCGCCGCCCAGGAGGGGGTGCCCGGCTTCGGGGTGGTGGTCAGCGACCAGTCCGACGGGGAACCGGCGTACGCCCACCCCGCCGCGGCCACCATGGTCCGGGCGCTGCGCCACCGGGGTCACCCGGTGCTGCTGACCCGCCGGCTACCCCGGCGTGGGCTGGCCGAACACCGGGCGTACCTGCTCGCCGCCTCGGACGCCCGGTACGTGCTCAGCCTCGACGACGACGTCTGGCTGGAGCCGGGGGCACTGCACCGGCTGGTCACCGCGCTCGGAGAGCTGGGCTGCGGGTTCGTCGGCAACGGCGTGCACGGGCTCTCGTACGTTGACGACGTCCGACCGGAGACGCACGGGCACTACGAGGAATGGATCGGCCCACCCACACCGGAGCGGATCCGGCCGGGCACCCCGGAGTGGAACCGGGCCCGGATCCACTCGGCGGCGAACCTGCTGCACGTCACCGCGCAGTTGGCGCTGCCGCCGGGCGCGTGGCGGGCGTACAAGGTCTCCTGGATCGGCGGGTGCGTGCTCTTCGACCGGGCCAAACTCGTCGACTCCGGTGGCTTCGACTTCTGGCGTCGGTTGCCGGACAAGCACCAGGGCGAGGACGTGGCCGCCCAACTCGCGGTGCTGGCCCGGTACGGCGGGGCTGGCATCCTGCCCAGCGGCGCCCACCACCTGGAGTCCCCCACCACGGTCACCGAGCGGGACGTCGAGGCGTGGGAGGTCGTGCTCGCCGACGAGGACACTCCGCAGCCGGCCTGATCCG
This sequence comes from Micromonospora sp. NBC_00858, assembly GCF_045207365.1. Classification (NCBI taxonomy): domain Bacteria; kingdom Bacillati; phylum Actinomycetota; class Actinomycetes; order Micromonosporales; family Micromonosporaceae; genus Micromonospora; species Micromonospora sp. NBC_00858. Next base: position 5,843,540 of record NZ_CP108828.1, read on the forward strand.
CTGGCGGCCGGGGCGGTCAGGGTGCGCCGGGCTCGGGGTTGAGCAGCTCGCGGGCCGCCTCCAGCACCTCCACCATCGGCACGTCCGTCACGAAGGAATCCCGGTGCGGGCACTCGCCGTCGCCGGGCCGGTGCGGGTAGATGCCCGGCGTGCAGTCCACCCCGCAAACCGGGCAGTGCACCGTCCACGAGCTGATCGGCCGGTGCCGGCCGCGCAGCGGACTCGCCGTGTTGATCAGGTTGCCGACCCAGTAGATGCCGACCGTGGAGGTACCCACCGCGGCGGCCAGGTGCAGCGGGCCGGTGTCGTTGGAGACGACCAGCGCGCAGTCCGTGTAGCAACCGGCCAACCCGCCGAGGCTGAGCGTGCCCACCAGCGGCCGGACCGGCACCCCCGCCGCCGCGACCACCCGGTCCACCACCTCCCGCTCGGCGGGCGTACCGGTGACCAGCAGCTCGTGGCCGTCGCGGTGCAGCTCGCGGGCCACCTCGGCGAAGCGCTCAGCGGGCCAACGGCGGCGGGTGTCGGTGGCGCCCGGATGCAGCGCCACCCGGGGTCGGCCCGCCGGGCCGAGCACCTGGGCCGCTTCGGCCCGGTCGGCGTCGGTGACCGCCAGCGCGGGCACGATGGTGGTCGCGGGTGCGCCCACCAGACCCACCACCTCCAGATAGCGGATCACCTCGTGCTGGTAGTAGACGTAGCGGATCCACCGGTCCAGCGGCGGTGCGTCGTCGGCCCGCAGCCCCACGGTGACCCGGGCGCCGAGGCGACTGACCAGCGGATTGGAGTTGGCGCCCCCGCCGTGGATCTGCACCGCCAGGTCGAAGCCCTCGCCGGCGGCCGCCGCCAGGAAGTCGTCCATCGCCGACTCCGGCTCGCCCGGTTCCGGCTCGCGAATGCCGGGTGCCGGCGGCACCACCAGCACCCGGTCCACCGGGCCGGGCCGGTCGCGCCAGAGCTTCGCGTGCCACGGCGCGCCGAGCAGCACGATCTCCGCCCCGGGGTACGCGACTCGCAGCGCCTCCAGCGCCGGCAGGGCGAAGATGAAGTCTCCGAGCGCGTTGGCGCGCAGCACCGCGATCCGTCGCACGTCGGGCACGAGCCCGGCCGACGGGCCGAGCAGGGACGCGGTGACCACGCAGTCCCGCTACAGCCGGTCGATCTCGCCGACAGTGTCCGGGCGGTGCAGCTCCCGGTCCGCGGCGGGATCGGCTGGCATCGGCGTACCACGGGAGAGGCCGCCGGAGCGCGGCCCGGTGCGGCCGACGGTGATGGTGCGCGGCGTGGGCCGGGCGGCGCGGGGCAACCGGACCCGGAGCAGGCCGTGGTCCATCACCGCGTCGATGCCCTCGGGGTCGACGCGGGACGGCAGGTCGACGCGGTACTCGAACCCGCGGGTCTCGAAGCCGCCCGGGATGCCCTGGTCGGCGTTGACCTCCGCCTCGGAGCGGGCCCGCACGCACAGCTCCCGGTCGTCCAGCTCGACCGCCACCTCTTCCGGCGCCACCCCGGGCAGCCGGACGACGACCTCCCAGCCGTCCGAGGTGTCGGTCAGCTCGACGTCGGACGCTCCGGCCCGGCCACCGACCAGCCGGCTCAGCTCGGTGCGCAGCGACTGCAGCTCGCCCATCGGGTCCCAGCCCTGCTGCCGGCCCCGCCATCCCCGGCCGAAGCCGCCGGTCTGCTGTTGCTCACTCATCACACCTCTCCGATCCGGTGGGGGGCCGCGGTCGGCCGCAGTGAGCTCGGGGCGTCGAGGCCGGCGTCGCGGTCGACGCCCACGCCGAGCCGGTCCACCAACTCGCCGCCGAGCCAGGCGCTGATGCCGAGGATGGCCACCGCGACCACCTCGACGACGAGCAACGCTCCGCCGGCGGCGCGGGAGTCGGCGTTGAGCCGGACCACCCAGATCGCGGCGAAGAGCAGGATCACCGCGACGTTGGCCCCGGCGTGCAGCAACGCCACCCGCTTGGCGCGGGTGCCGGTCGGGATGGCCAGCAGGTCGAACGTGCCGGCCGCCGCGGCCAGCAGGCCGCCGATCAGGCCGACGGTGATGTTCCAGTACGCGACCTCGCCGAGGAGGTCGGGCCCGCCGAGGGTGTCCACCAGGTCGAACAGCACCGCGGTGACCAGCAGCGCGACCGGGAACATGACCAGCATCGGATGGACCGGGTGGCCCAGCACCTTGAGTCGGCTCTCCATCTCCCGGCCTCCACTGGTCGGCTTTGCCTGGCGTGACGGTTCGTGCGGCGGAGCGTCCGCGTGAGGCCGTACCCCCGACAACCGGGCGCAAACCTCCCGCTGGCCGCGCGGGCCTAGGCTGGCGACTGACGCCGTTGGGACGGTGGCACCCGCCACCCGGGTCAACGGCTGGGGGAGGATCACGTGACGGTGGAGATCACCTCGCACGAGGAGCTGCGCGATCTGCTCGGCGTGCCGAACGCGCGGGCCGTGAACAAGGAGCGCACCCGCCTGCACGAGCGGGACCGCGACTGGCTCGCCGCCGCGCCGTTCTGCCTGGTGGCGACGGCCGGCGCGGACGGCAGCTGCGACGTCTCGCCCAAGGGCGACCCGGCCGGGTTCGCCCTGGTGCTGGACGACACGACCATCGCGCTGCCGGAGCGGCCGGGCAACAAGCGCGCCGACGGCTACCGCAACATCCTGGACAACCCGCACGTCGGGTTGCTCTTCATGATCCCGGGGCGGACCGACACGCTGCGGATCAACGGGCGGGCCCGGCTGGTACGGGACGCGCCGTGGTTCGACGACATGGTGGTCAAGGGACACCGGCCGGTGCTCGCGGTGGTGGTGGAGATCGAGCAGATCTTCTACCACTGCGCCAAGGCGTTCCTGCGGTCCGCGCTGTGGCAGCCGGAGACCTGGCAGCCAGACCTGTTGCCGACCCGAGCCCGCCTGATCAAGGAGGTCGAGGCGCCGACGGAGAGCCTGGAAGACCTGGAACGGCACTACGGCCCGGAGTACGCCAAGAAGATCTACGTCTGACCCCGCCTGCCGTTGTCGGTCAACTCGACCAGCCGGCGGGATTGCCGAACGACTCCCGGGAGATGCCGGAGCCCGTCTCCGGCCAGGAGCCGAACCGGTCGTTGTGCAGGTGGGCGAAGAAGTAGCACAGGCCCTCGCAGTCGGCGTCGAGCAGGGCCATTGCGGGGTCGGCGCGGACCGCCTCGTAGTACGCCCGGCCGAGGGCGACGATAAAGCCCCGGCAGTAGAGGAAACCGTCGTCCGAACCGTCGGTCACCTCGTGGATGTCCTCCCGGTCGATGTCGTGCAGCTTGCGCTCCACCACCCGGTCGAGGTCGGTCAACTCCTGCCCGGACAACTCGGCGCTGAGGTGCCCGAGGCGGTCCAGGAGCGGGTCGAGCCAGGCGTCGATCGCGTAGAGACCGGCGTCATCGTCATCGTCGTCGCCGTTGTCGTCCCGGGGGTCACGCTCGACGAGGGCCCGGCGTAGCGCCAGGGCCTCGGCGCCCAACTCGGCCCACGCCGACTCGATGAGCGCCCACAGCCGGGCCTCGTCGGCGGGGGTGGGCAACGTCCCAGTGGCATCGGTGGTCACGGTCACGGCCGGACCGTACCCGGTACCACCGACGCTTTTCAGGACTCCGAATCGGCGGACACCATCCACAAGTGACCGTCCGGGTCGGCGAACACGCCCGTGTATCCCCAGGGCTGTGCCACCGGCTCGCTGACCACCTCGGCCCCCGCGGCGCGGGCCCGCTCGACGATCGCGTCCGCGTCGGCGGCCGAGGCGACGCTGAGGCTGAGCACGCACTCACTCTGCCCCCGCGCGGCGACCTCGTGCCCGCCGATCACCCAGCCGAAGCCCCCGGTCGGGATCAGCATCAGCCGCAGCCCGTCGTTGACCACGAACTGCAGAGGCTCCGGGATGCCGTCGTCGGCCAACTCCCCCACGGTGTCCAGACCGAGGCCGTCGCGGTAGAAGCGGTGCGAGGTCGGCCGGTCGGCGATGGGCAGACTGATGATCACGGGTGCGAAGGTCATGGAAGGACGCCTCCAGGATGTCGGACGGGACATTTGCCGGATGTACTGCTTTGGACCGCGAAACTCGTCGGACCCACCGTGTCATCACCCCCTGACAAACCTCGGCCGCTGCGCTCGCGCGGCTTGCCTCCTGACCGAGGTACGCCTTTGCCTCTCAACCCACGTACGCCTCGCGGCGGTCTTCGTAGCCATGCTTGATGCGGAGCATCGTCGACGGGTGGACCGATAGTCGACTCAACTCCTCGCGCGTCACCCACCGCACCGCGGTTGGCTCACCGCTCGGCGTCGATACGCCGGTTAGTGGCCGTGCTCGGAAGCAGAGCGATAGTTGCTGCCGCACTTCGCCATCGGCGTGCTCGATGACATGCGCAGGGTCGGAGTACACGCCAACCACGCCCGCCACCTCGACGAGCACGCCGGTTGCCGCAAGGGTCGCGCGTACGGCCGTCTCGGCGACGTACTCGCCGATCTCCTGCTCCCCACCGGGCAGGGACCACACGCCGTTGTCGTCGCGCTTGATGAGGAGCAGCAGACCCTGTTGGTCGGTGACGAAGACGGAGACCGCCACAACGATGCTGTTGGCCGTGGGGGCGTCCGGGTCGTGGTAGTGCTCAGTCCGCGCCATAGCTCCAGGCTGCCACCTCGGCAGCCCGAGCCGGTGTTACGGCGGACATGCCGCCACACCTTTAGAGCCTGACCAGGCCGGCAGAGTCCTAACGCGAGCGAGTTGCGGGATCGCGGTAGCGGCACACCTGGCCCTTGGGGCGGCCTGCGGCATACTTGGCCTCGTGCCACCTCGGCCGTTCATTCGCAGGGTTCGTTTCGAGATCCGTCCATGGGGCGGTGGGCCGAACCCAGCGCGCGAGCTGTTGCCGTACGTCGACGACGTGAGCCTGGTGGACCTGGTTTCCGGCTTCGAACATGCCGCCGGCCACGATGTGCCTGGTGCGTATGCCGGGCTCGTGCTCGACCACTTCAACTTCGGCGACCTGGCCGCCTACCTCGCTGGACGACCGGACTCCGCGTACTGGGCCAGGATGGGTGTGATCAACCTGCTCGGTTGCGACTGCGGCGAGGTTGGCTGCTGGCCACTGGATGCCCAGGTGGTCACTGCTGACGACTCGGTGACGTGGCGCGGCTTCGCACAGCCCCATCGCCCCAAGCGCGACTACGGGAGCTTCGGTCCTTTCGTGTTCCGTCGGAACCAGTACGAGCGCGCAGTCCGCGAGGTCGTTGCCGCCACGTCCAGCTCTTGATCACTTCCGCCGTCGCCACGAACACCGTCGCCAGGAGTCAGATTCATGACTGCCAACGACGCGGAGCTGGCTGTCGAAGGCCGGTCCTGCTCGGGATTGTCCTGAATCACTATGAAGTCCCGGCTTTCTGAGCGGGCGACGAGCCTCCGCTTTTGCCGCTACGATGCGGCCCCCGAGGCACGTCGCACCACCGGAGGGCGCGGATGCTTGGACCGAAGAGAATGGTGAGAACAAAGACCGCCATCTGGCGCTACAGACTGTGGCGATACAGGCTGACCACCGTTGGTTTGGTTCTAGCCTCGTTCGGGTTGGCGACGTCTCTGGTCGACCCGCCTCGGCCGGTCAGTGTAGCCGCAGGCCTCGCTGGCGCTACCCTCTCCCTCATGGAGACCGGAGCCAACCGACGCCGTTCAAAAGAGGTCCGGTTCCAGCAACGGACGGGCGACAACTACCGGGACGTAATTAGCCTTTCGGCGAACCTCGGGCCAAGCGTGGAAAGCGCCCGCGACGTAGGAATTCTGCTGTCCCGTGAGAACGCCGAGCTGCGCAAGCGGCCCATCCGAGCTATTGTCCAGACCCCCGATTACAAACTTCCACGTGACCTGAGAACCTGGTCGCTTGACTATCTAACCTACCGTGCGAGAACGGGAAAGATCTACAACGACAGCACGCTCTGTCTGGCGTCGGATCTTTTGAGCGACGATGTCGTCAAGCTGAGAGCCGGCCGCTATTTCGACTTTATGTGCAGCAACCTGCTCGCCCCGTTGGACATCTGGGAGGTGGGTCGGAAGAGCCCAGCTGTTCGTGGACGGGACCTCATCCTCGACCTGGACGGCCGGCTGATCCCTTTCAAGCGCAGTCGTCTGGCGAACCTGATCGGCGTATCGACGCTAGCCTTCACCACCGACGGGCAGTTGCTTCTTGTCGCGCAGACCGACGGCAACATCGGCAGTCCTGGCTTGCTCGCCCCGTCCGGCTCGGGGGCGCTCGAACCCAAGGACGTGCCCCAAGACATGGCCGACTGGACTATCCAGAAAATCGCGATAAGCGGAGCCGAGCGTGAGTTGCGGGAAGAGTGCCACCTGAAGGCACGCGATATAGAAGAGAGCTCTCTCGTTGGTCACGGTCGGTGGGTCAGCCGGGGCGCGATGCCAGAGTTCTGCGCCGTGACCCTCCTCAACCTTACGGGCGATCAGGTGGTCGACCGGTCACCGCGCCGGGTCGAACGGTCTTATGTTCACGAATTCATGGCGGTCAGCCTCGCGCCTCTGCGACTGTGGGATCCCAGCCGACCGCTCGATATGTTGCCGCAGCACAGACAGGCGGTTTCCTGGCCCTTGGCACTCGGGCTCGCCTGCCTAGCTGAGTGCATCAACGACGAGTCGTGGTCCCTGCAAAAGGATTTGCTGGCGCGACTCGAAGGGTAGTTCGCCGAACTAAATTACCTGGGCTAACCCCTGCTGTCCTGACCCAACGGCACGCTGGTCCCCCTGCGCGTGGATGTGACCGGCCTGAGCACCCCACGCCTCCCGCGTAGCCACCTTTTTGTGGGTACTTGTCGGCGCGGGGCGGCCGGGTGAATCTGGTTGTGGGTGGTCGCGAGACGGCCAGATCGGGTGGACGGGGAGGTAGGCGATGTTTCAGGAGGCCCGATCGGCCTCGGTGAGCTTCTCCAGACGGCGGTGGCCCCAGTCGGAAAGGGGGGACAACGCCTCGGCGAGCTCGCGGCCGAACGCGGTCAGCAGGTATTCGGTCTTCAGCGGCAGCACGTCGTGCACCTCCCGGTGCACCAGTCCGTCGGCCTCCATTTCCCGGAGCGCCTGAGTCAGCACCTTCTCGGTGAGGCCCGGCAGCTGCCGGCGCAGCTCTCCGGGACGGCGCGGACCGGATTCCAGCAGCCAGAGCAGAGTCGTCTTCCACTTGCCGTCGATCACAGCGATCGCGGCGGTCACTCCGCAGACATTCGGGTCCTGGGCACGACTGCGCGTCATCTTCGTCCTATTCACTACCGTTTAATGACATTTATGGTGGGAGTCAAGCATGTCCCCGTACACCGAAAAGTCTGTCACCGTGCTCGGTCTGGGACCGATGGGGCGGTCCCTCGCCGGCGCCTTCCTGGACGCCGGTCTGCAGACCACGGTCTGGAACCGGACCCCGGGCCGGGATCGGGAGCTGGTCGAGCGGGGCGCGGTCAGCGCCCGATCGGTCGAGGAGGCGGTCGCCGCGAGCGGGTTGACCGTGGTCTGTGTGGTGAACTACGACGCGTCGGACGCCATCCTGCGACGCGACGCGGTCACCGATGCGCTCAAGGGGCGCACCGTGGAGAACCTGACCGCCGACACTCCGGACCGAGCCCGGGACACCGCGGACTGGGCGGCCAAGCACGGCGTCCGATACCTCGACGGTGCCATCATGACGCCGATCACCACCATCGGAACGCCGCACGCGGTGCTGATCCACAGCGGCCCGACGGAACTCTATGCGGAGCACCAGCCGGTGCTGGACGCGTTGGGCGGCAGCCACACCCACCTCGGCGAGGAGATCGGCCGGGCTGCGGCGTACGACATCGCGCTGCTCGACATCTTCTGGACCGCGATGGCGGGCTACGCGCACGCACTCGCGGTGGCGAAGGTCGAGGGTGTCACCGCGAGGGAGCTGGCACCGTTCGCCAAGGGAATCGCCACGATCCTGCCTCCGATTTTCGAGGAGGCCGCGGAGGAGATGGACCATGGCAGCTTCTCCGGCGAGGGCAACCCGATCACCTCAACGGTGTCGTCCATGGCTCATATCGTGCACACCTCCGAGGCGCACGGCATCGACGCGGGCGTGATGCGCGCGGCCGAGGGCCTGGCCCGCCGCGCCATCGGACTGGGCCACGGCACTGACGGGTTCATGCGGGTCGCCGAGGTCCTGGGGCGACGCTGAGGGTCCGCCACCGGTAAGTGGGGAAACGGCGAAGCCCAGGTCGTTGACCTGGGCTTCGGTGCCGAGCCGCCTGACGGAATCGAACCGTCGACCTACGCATTACGAGTGCGTCGCTCTAGCCGACTGAGCTAAGGCGGCAACGATCAGCAAGTGTACGGCACCTCGCGGCCACCAACCGAACGGGATACCCCCACCGAGTGCGGTGCCTCCAACCGGACATCGGCCGCCATCTGGACGCTTACCGGACAGCGGATCATCGAGGTCGGGACTACGCTGCGGCGGGTGAGCGACGATCACGCCCCCCTCGACGACCCCGACCAGCAGGACCCAGCGGACGGACGTCCCGACGGTGCGCCGGCCGGGGAGCGGGCCGCCCACCGCCCGCGCACCACAGACCCGCTGGAGCTGGGTTTCACCCCGCGCAAGCCGGTGCCCTGGCTGGCCCCGTTCCTGCTGATCAGCACCGGCATCCGGACGCTGTTGGCGGTGCTGTTCGGGGCGTACCTGGACAAGCGCGAGCTGCAGAACGCTTTCGGCGACGGCATCTTCCGCCAGGTCGGGCCGGATGGCGGGCTCTGGCTCGACTACGTGGCCGACCTGGGTGACGGCTTCAATGCCACCTACTCGGTCGCGTACCTGCTGGCACAGCCGGAGCTGACCGTGGACGGGCACCGGCTGCCCCGGGCGCAGACCCTGGTGATGGGCGGCGACCAGGTGTACCCGTCGGCGGCCTACGAGGAGTACGAGAACCGGTGCAAGGGCCCCTACCAGGCCGCGCTGCCGGGGACCCCGCCGGAGCGGCCCACTCTCTACGCGGTGCCGGGCAACCACGACTGGTACGACGGTCTGACCGCCTTCCTGCGGCTGTTCGTCCGCTCCCGGGACCGACACTTCGGCGGCTGGGGCACCGGGCAGTCGAGGTCGTACTTCGCTGTGGAGCTGCCGGCAGGCTGGTGGCTGCTCGGCGTGGACGACCAGTCCGGCTCGTACCTGGACGACCCGCAGCTGGCCTACTTCGACGAGGTGGCCCGGCGGCTCGGCCCGGAGTCGAAGGTGATCATCGCGGCGCCGGCGCCGACCTGGGTCAAGGCCGTCGACCAACCGACGGCGTACGACTCGATCGACTACTTCATCCGGACGATCATCGACCCGACCGGGGCACGGGTCCGGCTGCTGCTCTCGGGCGACCTGCACCACTACGCCCGCTACGCCGGGCCGGACCGGCAACTGATCACGTGCGGCGGCGGCGGCGCGTACCTCTACCCCACCCACAAGCTGGCGGAGCGTATCGAGGTACCGCCTCGGGACACCCTGGCCCGCCGGGCCAGCCGCACCCAGCCGTACGACCTGGTGGCCCGCTATCCGGACGCGGCCCGCTCCCGCCGCTACGGCTGGGGCATCTTCGCCCGGCTGCCGTTCCGCAATCCCGGCTTCACCACCCTGCTCGGCACCGTGCACACGCTGCTGATGCTGGCCATGGCGGGCGCGGCGGCGAACTGGGCGGACACCACCGAGCAACGGCTGTTCAGCGTCCCGCTGGTGGTGATGCTGCTCGTGACGGTGTTGGCGGCGGCCCTGTTCGCCAAGCCGCCCAGCGCCAGCGGCAAGCGGCACGCGCGGCACTGGATTCTCGGTGTCACCCACGGCCTGGCGCACGTCGGGCTGGCTGCCGCCGGCACCTGGGTCTGGTTGGCACTGCCGTTCTACGACTGGCCATGGCCGCTGCCCCTGGTCGCCGCGGCGGTGCTCTACGGTCCGGTGATCGGCCTGGTGGCAAGCCAACTGCTCGCGGCGTACCTGCTGGTGGCGGCGTCGTTCGGGGTGAACGTCAACGAACTCTTCGCCGGTCAGGGCATTGAGGACTCCAAGTCGTTCCTCCGGCTGCGCATCGACCCGGACGGCACGCTGACCATCTACCCGATCGCGGTCGACCGGGTCGCCCGTGACTGGCAACCCAACCCCGACCAGACCCCCACCGCCAGCTGGCTGACCCCGAAGACCCCCCTGACCGCCCGCCTGGCCGAACCCCCCGTCACCCTGCCCTGAGGCCCGGTCGCCGCCGTTGACCATGAAGTTATTGCTGCGACACGCCGGTCCGCCGGGCAACAACTTCATGATCACCGGGCGGGACGGGACGGGGAGCGGCGGGGCCGGTGGGGTTAGGGGGTGTAGTGCTGGTCGTGGGCTTGGCGGGGGGCGCAGACGGAGGCGCGGGAGCAGGAGCAGCGGGAGCCGTCGGCGTCCAGCCGGACCGTCACCGCGTCGCGGGGGACGCTGTGGCCGACCACCCGGCCTTCACCTTCCGACGTGGAGACCCTGCTGCCGACGGCTGGGGCGGTCTCCTGGAAGCGCTGGTAGAGCGGGTGCTCGTACTTCAGGCAGCACATCAGCCGGCCACAGGCGCCGGAGATGCGCAGCGGGTTCAGCGGCAGGTCCTGGTCCTTGGCCATCCGGATGGTCACCGGCTCGAAGTCGGTGAGGAACGTGGCGCAGCACAGGTCCCGGCCGCACGAACCGATGCCGCCCTGCACCCGCGCCGAATCCCGTGCGGAGAGCTGCCGTAGCTCGACCCGACAGTGCAGGGTGGCGCCCAGGTCGCGGACCAGGGATCGGAAGTCCACCCGGTGCGGGGCGGTGAAGTAGACGGTGCTGCGCTCGCCGCCGCCGTCGGTGGAGCCGAGCACGTGGTCGACGGCCACCACCTTCATCGGTAGGCCGTGCGCGCGGATCAGCCGCTTCGCGGCCACCTTGGCCTCGGCCTTGCGCCGACGCAGCGCCTCGTCCCGGTGCAGGTCGTCGTCGCCGGCCAGCCCCACCAACTGGGGGAAGCCGTCGGTCTCCTCCGTCACCCACTGCGCGGCCCAGACGCACTCGGCCACCTCGGGCCCGTCGTCGGTGGGCACCAGCACCTTGTCGCCGACCTGCGGGCGCAACTCACCGGGGTCGAGGTAGTAGAGGCGCCCGTACCGGTTGAAGCTGACCGCACAGAGCATGCCCATCTCCCCACCCTACGACGGATCACCGGTGAAGCGCGCGCCGGCCGTCGCCAACCAACTACGCCCCGCTGCCATCCATGACCGTCGACTTGACCGATTGCCGGGCCACCCCGTCGTGCCGTTGCACCTCGCCCGGACGGTTGAATCCGGGCCAGGGCAGGGGACAAACGCGTCCGGGCGGCGTTGAGTGGAGGCAGACCTGCGGGGGGTGCAGGGGGAAGACCACGGCGTCGCCGCCGGTGCCGGCTCAGGCCGGGTGCCCGCGAGCGACGCCGTGGCCTGTCCGGGGCCCAGTGGCCCGGCTACCAGCCGACCCGGGTGGGCTGACCGTAGTGGGGCCGACCGTCTGTCGACGGCCGCCAGGCGGACTCGGCCAGGCTCGGCGCCCACTGGCGCAGCAACGTCTCCGCACCGTCGTACGCGACGCAGAGCACCGCCAGCACCCGCGCGGCGATCTCGGCCGCGTCGGCCACCCCGGGCCCGACCGGCCCGTGCCGGGGCGACGCGCCGGTCGCGGTGGCGGCGACCACGCTGACCGCCTCGGCCGAGCGGAGCACGTCGGCCAGCGTCCGGGCCAGGGCGAGGCGGCTGCCCTCGACCCAGTCGGCGAGCGCGTCGGCGTACCCGGCGGTGGATTCCAGACGCCCGACCAGGCTCTCCGGCCCCTCGTCCAGGTGGCGCAGCAGCGCGGCCCGCTCCTGCCCGTACGCCGAGGCGGCCGGGCCGGACCAGAGCACCGGGTCGGTGAGCGCGGCGGAGACGTCGTCGTACCCCCGGACCAGCCGGCGCACCGCGCGCCCGGCGCCGGCGAGCGGCGCCGGGTGGAGGTCGAGGAAGCCGCGGACCGCGTCGCCGGGGAGCACCTGCATCCGGCGTAGCAGCGGCCAGACCCAGTGCCCCTCGGGGACACCGGCGGCGAGCAGAGTGTCCACCCGGCGCAGCAGGTCCAGGCCGGGCTCGGCGAGCCGGTCCAACGGGTCCATCACGGCTCTCCGGTGATCCGGCGGCGGGCGGCCCGGTCGACCTCGCCGTAGCGGTCGGCGGCCTCGCGCACCGCTGCTGCGGCGGCGGCCAGCCGGCCGGCGGCAGCCCGCGCCTCGCGGGACCGGTCGTCGGTGGCGACGGTCCACTGCCGGTGCAGCGCGCGGCCGATCTCACCGGGCCGGCCGGGGGCGTCCGCGCCGAACGCGGTCTGGGCCGGATCGCTGGCGGTGACCGTGCGGGACAGGGCGGTGAGCGTGGCGCTCGCCTCGTCCAGCCGGGCGGAGAGCCGGCGCAGTGTCTCCATCTCAGGCTCCCGCGAGCGGTCGGTAGGCGGCGAAGGTCTCGTTGTGCAGCTTTTCCCGAGCCCACTCGGCGGCGTCGGCCGCCGCGGTGACCGCGGCCTGCACGGAGCCGGCCACGTCCCGTGGGCTGCGGCTGTGCAGCGGCCCGAGGAACCGGACGTCGGTGATCCGCCCAGCGGCGGTGACCACCACCTCGACCAGCCCGTCCGGCGACCGGACGGTGACCTCGACGGTCGACACCGCCTGGTCGAACTCGGCCTGGAGCGACTCGATCCGGCGGTAGCGCCGCACCGCCTCCTCGATCCAGGCTTCGTCGATCTCCCCCCGCGGCATCGGCCGACTCCTCCCGGATGATCCCTCACTCTGCGTGCTGCCACCGTCACCACGGCACACCGGACCGTACCGCACAGCAATCGCGCGTGTCGATGCCTGTGGATGACCGGTCCGCCCGGTGGGACCAGGGGTCGGGAGCTGCGGGTCAGCCCTTCCAGAGGGCGAGCATCATCGCCTCGACCGCGATCCGCGGCTTGACGTTCGCCTCGATCGCCGCCCGGCAGGCCAGCACGGCCTCCAGCCGGCGCAGCGATCCCTCGGCGTCCCACTTCTGCGCCCCGGCGCCGGCCAGCGCGGCGGTGTCGGTGTGCACCGGGGCGACGGGGGCGCGCAGCGCCATGGTGAGCGCATCCCGGTAGAAGCCGGCCAGGTCGACCAGGGCCCGGTCCAGCGCGTCCCGCTGGGCTCGGGTGGCCCGCGACTTCTGTCGCTTCTCCAGCTCCTTGAGTTGCCCGGCGGCGCCCCGAACAGCGCCGGCCGCGCCCCGGCCGGTGCCGCCCGCGCCGAGCGCCATCTCCAGCGCCGCCCGCTCGGTCGTGTCGGCCTCGGCGACCGACGCCTCGGCCTCCGCCTCGGCCGCCTCGATCAGCGCGGAGGCCGCGTCGAACGCCGCGCCGACGCCGGTCAGCCGGCGCGGCACGGCGAGCACCGCCTCACGCCGCTTGCGGGCCTCCGGGTCGCGGGCCAGCCGGCGGGCCCGACCCACGTGCCCCTGCGCGGCCGCCGCAGCCCACTGGGCCACGTCGGGCGCGATGCCGTCCCGACGGACCAGCACCTCGGCCACCGCCGTGGCCGGCGGCTGCCGCAGGGGTACGACCCGACAGCGCGACCGAATGGTCACCGAGATGTCATCCGGGTGGGTGGACGGGGCGCAGAGCAGGAACACGGTACGCGGCGGAGGCTCCTCGATCGCCTTGAGCAGCGCGTTGCCGGCCGCCTCGGTGAGCCGGTCGGCGTCCTCGATGACCACCACCTGCCAGCGCCCGCCGGACGGGGTGCTGGCCGCTCGGAGCACCAGCGCGCGCATCTCACCGACACCGATGGAGAGCCCTTCCGGCACGACCAGCCGGACGTCGGCGTGCGTACCGCCCATCGTGGTGTGGCAGCCGGGGCACTCGCCGCAGCCGGTGCCGTGTACGCACTGCAGGGCGGCGGCGAAGGCCCGCGCGGCGACCGAGCGGCCGGAGCCGGGTGGCCCGGTGAAGATCCAGGCGTGGGTCATCCCGGTGGATGGGTCCACCCCGTCGGGCGTGGCACCGCCGGCCGGGCCGGCGGCGATCAGCGCGGGCTCCCGAGCGGCTGCGCCAGCGCGCAGCACGGCCGCCGCGGCGGCGGCTGCCCGGCGCAGCTCGTCCACCGCCTCGTCCTGACCGACCAGGTCGGCGAAGACGTCCGGCATCAGGTCCGATGCTCCATCGTCACCAGCTCCGCGTCGGATAACTCAGGCTGCACCGAGGTGTCCGGACCGTGAGCCGGACGGGGGTGCACGATGCCACCCGGCTTGCCGAGCATCTCCTCGATCCGACGGACCACCTGCCCGGTGATCTCCTCGGCCGGCCGGGACGCGTCGAGCACCAGGTAGCGCTTCGGGTCGGCGGCGGCGAGGTCGAGGAAGGCGTACCGGACGCGCTCGTGGAAGGCCACCGACTCGGCCTCCAGCCGGTCGGCGCCCGCGCTGCGGGACGCCACCCGGGACAGGCCGGTCTGCGGCTCGACGTCCAGCAGCACCACCAGGTCGGGCTTGAGCCCGCCGGTGGCCCAGGAGGAGAGCCAGGAGACCTCGTCGACCGGGAGTGTCCGCCCGGCGCCCTGGTAGGCCAGGGACGAGTCGACGTACCGGTCGCTGATCACCACACCACCCCGGACCAGCGCGGGCCGGACCACGGCGGCCACATGGTGCGCCCGGTCGGCGGCGTAGAGCAGCGCCTCGGCCCGTGGCGAGGGCGCCTCGTCGCCGGAGGTGTCCAGCACCAGCGACCGGATCCGCTGACCGACCGCGGTCGCGCCCGGCTCGCGGGTGACCACGACGTCGCGCCCCTTGCCGCGCAGCCGCTCGGCGAGCGCGGCGAGCTGGGTGGACTTGCCGGCACCCTCGCCGCCCTCGAACACCACGAACAGCCCGGCGGAGACGAACGGCTCGGAGGGCATCAGCGGGCGACCCCGGATCGAGCCCCAGAGGTCGGCCAGGACGGGGACGCCCTTCTTGTCGTCCATCTGGCCGAACGCGCTGATGCCGGCGAAGATGCCGGCGGCACCAGCGGCGAGCAGCAGCAGCCGGGTCGACGAGATGGACAGGCCCAGGTCGGCGATCTCCAGCTTGCGGGAGCCGCCGACACCGGCGAGCAGGCTGCTCAGCGCGATGGCCAGGATCAGCACCAGTCGGGTGCCGATCTGCACCACGGCGAAGACCCGGCCGCGCACCTCGTCCTTGATCTCGCCGCCGAGCAGGGTGGTGCCGGCCAGGAAGGCCATTCCGGCGCCGGCGCCGACCAGCACCGCGCCGACGATCGCCATGGACAGGTGGATGGCGAAGGCGAGGGTCATCACGGCGGCGCTGGCCAGCACGATGCTCATGCCGAACCAGCGACGCCGGGACATTTCCTTGACGATCATCGGGCCGAGGCCGATGCCGATCGCCAGACCGACGAAGATCGCGCCGAAGAGCAGCGAGAACGCGGCGTCACCAGCACCTAGCGAGCTGGCGAAGAACTTCGCAGTGCCGATCACGATGCCGCCGCCGGCGAACGCGCCCAGGATGCCGAGGACCAGCCCGCGCACCAGCGGGGTCTGGCCGATGAACCGCCAGCCCTCCTTGAACTGGCGCAGCATGCTCTGCTCGTGACGGTCGCCCTCGGCGGTCTGCCCCTGGCTGATCTCCTTGATGCCGAACGCGACGACCAGTGCGGTGGCCAGCCGGGAGAAGGAGTTGAACCAGAGCGCCAGTTGGGCCGGCTCGGCCCAGTTCGGGAAGTTGCCGCCGGTCACGCCCCGGACGCTGCGGTCCAGAACGGCGCTGACCAGCGCGGCGAGCACCGGGGTCAGGCCGTAGGTGGTGATCAGCGTGAGCTGGTTGGCCGCCTCCAGCCGGGCGCGCGGGATCAGGTTGGGGACCGCCGCTTCCTTGGCTGGGATCCAGATCAGCGTGATCGACTCGATCAGGAACGTGGCGATGGTCGCCCACAGAACCACCATCGCGCCGCTGGCGCCGGCCAGCGCCACCAGCGGAATCGAGGCGAAGAGCACGAACCGGAGCAGGTCGCAGATGACCATCGTCCAGCGCCGGTCGAACCGGTCGGCGAGCACGCCGGCGACCGGACCGAGCACCAGCGCGGGCAGCAGCCGGATGGCGATGACACCACCGAAGGCCGCACCCTGGGCGGTGCTGCCCTGCACCTGAGAGGCGGCGAAGACCGAGGTCGCCAGCAGGCCGAGCCAGTCACCAAAGGAGGCCGCGCCGAGGACGATCCAGAGCCGCCGGAACGGCCGGATCCGCAGCACCGAGCGGATCGCGGCGTAGCCGGACGGGTCCACCTGGGCACCGTTGGACTGGTTGGCGGCGTTGCCCGACTGATCGCCCGAGCGCGACACGCCGTGCGACTCGCCGCTGTTCTGGCTTTCGATGGCCGTACCTCCACGTGCCGGCCCATCGCTGGGCGCCTCCGGTGGAACACTCTAGACCCGGTGGGGGGCCGTCCCACCGGCGACATTCTCCTGCTCGCTGAGCCTAGGCCGCCAGAGGCACCAGCCGCAGCCCGGACGTACGCGAGGGTATTTCGCATTCACCGTCGGACAGTTAGCGTGCACACGTGGCCAGAGAAAGCGACAAACTTCGCGAGCGCCTGGATCGGGCGACCGCCCACCTCGACCCGCCGTACGCGGTGGTTGATCTCACCGCCTTCGACGCCAACTCGGCCGCCCTGGCCGACCGCGCGGCCGGCAAACCGGTCCGGCTGGCCAGCAAGTCGGTCCGCAGCCGGGAGCTGATCAGCCGGGCGCTCGCCCGACCCGGCTGGCGGGGCGTGATGGCGTTCACCCTGCCCGAGGCGATCTGGCTGGTACGCGCCGGAGTGAGCGACGACGTGCTGGTCGCGTACCCGAGCGTGGACCGGGCGGCACTCGCCGAGCTGGCCGCCGACCCGGCGCTGGCCGCCGCGATCACCCTGATGATCGACGGCACCGGGCAGCTCGACCTGATCGACGCCGTGGAGCCCCCTGGGCAGCGCGCCGAGCTGCGGGTCTGCCTCGAACTGGACGCCTCGTGGCGACCGCTGCGCGGGCGGGTGCACGTCGGCGTCCGCCGCTCACCGGTGCACAGCGCGCGGGCGGCCGGTGCGCTCGCCGCCACCGTCGCCGGTCGGGCCGGCTTCCGGCTGGTCGGCCTCATGGCGTACGAGGCGCAGATCGCCGGCCTGGGCGACGCGCCGCCGGGGCAGACGATGCTGGCCGGCGCGATCCGGCTGGCCCAGCGCGGGTCGTACCGCGAGCTGCTGGCCCGCCGGAGCGCGGCGGTGGCCGCAGTGGGCGAGCACGCCGAGCTGGAGTTCGTCAACGGCGGCGGGACCGGCAGCGTGGCCGCGACCAGCGCCGATCCCGCGGTCACCGAGGTCACCGCGGGATCGGGCCTGTACGGGCCGACGCTGTTCGACGCCTACCGCGCCTGGCGCCCCACCCCGGCGGCGTTCTTCGCCTGCGCGGTGGTCCGTCGGCCGACGCCCGAGCTGGCGACCGTGCTCGGCGGGGGCTGGATCGCCTCCGGCCCGGCCGCCGACAGCCGACTGCCCCGACCGTGGCTGCCGGCCGGCCTGAAGCTCGTCGGCAGCGAGGGGGCCGGCGAGGTGCAGACCCCGCTCTCCGGCGCGGCGGCGGCCACCCTGCGCATCGGCGACCGGGTGTGGTTCCGGCACGCCAAGGCCGGTGAGTTGTGCGAGCGGGTCAACGAACTGCACCTGGTCGAGGGGGACGCGATCGTGGCGACCGTGCCCACCTACCGGGGCGAGGGGCTGGCCTTCCTCTGACGCCACCCCGCCGCGCCTTGCCGACCCATCGGCCGAGCCAAGGCGCGGGCGGGTCAGGCCGGCTGGGTCGCCTGCTGCTCGGCGGTGTACCGCTCGCCCTCCGGACCGTCGACCTGACGGTGCAGGTACTCCCGGATCAGCGCCTTCGCCTCGAGCAGCACCCGCTCGTCGCCGTTGGGCTGCCGCCGGAACGCGAGCTTGATCAGCGCGTCGGCCGCCTCCACCGCGATCTCCAGGACGAAGCGCAGCTTCGGCACGTCGGTCAGCCCGAAGCGCTCGGTGAGCACCCGAGCCAACTGGTCGGCGATCACGCCGTTGTTGTCCCGCTGCTCATCGAGCAGGTGCAGGTCGACCACGTCGCCGAAGTGCAGGGTACGGAAACCGGGGACGGTGCGGTGCATCGTGATGTACTCATCGATCCCCGCGTCGACGCCGTCCCACCAGTGCGTCATCTCGTCCGAGGCGAACCGCTCGTCGAGCCGCTGGAGGTAGGACTCCATCGTGCGCAGGGTCAACGCCTGCACGATCGCCCGCTTGTCCGGGAAGAACTGGTAGACCGACCCGATCGCCACCTCGGCACGCTCGGCGAGCAGGGTCGTTGTCAGACCCTCGTACCCCACCTCGTCGACGAGTTCGGCGCAGGCGTCCAACATGCGCTGTACCCGCGCGACACTTCGACCCTGCACCGGTACGCGGCGCAGCGGCCCGGTCGTGGCGGCTGGTGTGGACACTCGGCGCCACCCCCCTTCGACGAATGAACATATCTGCACGTCACGACTCCGTGACTACCGGTACAACGAGCGGACCCTGATTGCGGTATTTACCAGGTACAACGTTCCTGATATGAAGTCAGTTCATATTCATCTCTGAGGAGCGCGCATGGTTGGCACCGCACCGCTCACCATCCGCTGGTCCAACTGGGCCGGCAACCAGCGTGGCAGCGCCACCGCCATCCTGCGCCCCGGCACGCCGACCGACATCGTCGAGGCTGTCCGCGCCGCCGCCGCCGACGGCGGCCGAATCCGGGTGACCGGCAGCGGCCACTCCTTCACCGCTGTCGCGCTCGCCGACGACCGGCGGATGGAACTGTCGCAGCTGGACACCACCGTCAGCGTCGACGTCGAACAGCGGCTCGTCACCGTACCGGCGGGGATGACCCTGCGGGCGCTCAACGGCCTGCTCGCCCGACACTGCCTCGCCCTGCCCAACCTTGGTGACATCGACGCTCAGACGGTGGCCGGGGCGATCTCCACGGGCACCCATGGCACCGGCGCCCGCTACGGCTGCCTGTCCACCTTCGTCGAGGCGATCACCCTGGTCACCGGCACCGGAGAGGTGCTGCGCTGCTCCGCCGACGAGAACCCGGACGTCTTCGCCGCCGCCCGGGTGTCGCTCGGCGCGCTCGGGGTGCTGGTCGAGGTGACCCTGCGCTGCGTCGATGCCTTCGTGCTGCACGCCCACGAGCGCCCAGCCGCGCTGGCCGACGTGCTCGGCGACCTGCCCGACCTGATCGGCCGCCACGACCACGTGGAGTTCTACTGGTTCCCCTACACCACACGAGTCCAGGTCAAGACCAACGACCGGGTACCCGCCAACGACCGGCCGCTGCCCCGGTGGCGCGGCTGGCTCGACGACGACTTCCTGTCCAACACCGTCTTCGCTGGCGCGTGCCGGCTCGGTCGGGCCGTGCCGGCGCTGGCCCCGGGAATCAGCGCGGTCTCCGCCCGCGCGCTCACCGAACGCCGCTACACCGGCCGCTCCGACCGGGTTTTCTGCACCCCGCGCCGGGTCCGCTTCGTGGAGATGGAGTACGGCCTGCCCCGCGAGGCGCTGCCCGAGGCGCTGGCCGCGCTCCAGCGGATCGTCGACGGGCTGCCGTTCAAGGTGCTCTTCCCGGTGGAGGTGCGGTTCACCGCCGCCGACGACATCTGGCTGTCGCACGGCTACGGCCGGGACTCCGCGTACATCGCCGTGCACCAGTACGTCGGGATGCCGTACGAGCCGTACTTCCGTGCCTTCGAAGAGGTGGCCGCCGGGCTGGGTGGCCGGCCGCACTGGGGCAAGCTGCACTACCGCGACGCCGCCTCGTTGGCCACCGCCTACCCGCGCTTCGCCGACTTCCAGACCCTCCGCGACCGCCTGGACCCCGACCGCGTCTTCGCCAGCCCGCACCTGACCCACATCCTCGGCGGCTGACCGCCGGGCGGCACGGCCCCCGTGGTGGCCCGCCCTCGGGCTCGACGTCCACCCTCGGATTTTAACGAGATTCATACGGTTCAGAGAATTCACGATTCTGTGAAACCGGCGTAGCGTTCCGGGCATGACTAGTGCTATCTCAGTCTCCGGCCTGGTGAAGACCTTCGGTCGGGAACGCGCCCTCGACGGACTGGACCTGCACGTCGACACCGGCGAGGTGCACGGCTTCCTGGGCCCGAACGGCTCCGGGAAGTCCACCACCATCCGCGTCCTGCTCGGGTTGCTGCGGGCGGACGCCGGGACGGTCAACCTGCTCGGTGGCGACCCGTGGCGGAGCGCGGTGGATCTGCACCGACGGCTGGCGTACGTGCCGGGCGACGTGAACCTGTGGCCGAACCTGACCGGCGGGGAGGCGATCGACCTCTTCAGCTCGCTGCGGGGCGGCCTGGACAAGCAGCGCAGGGACGAGCTGCTCCAGCGATTCCAGCTCGACCCCTCGAAGCGGGCCCGCACGTACTCGAAGGGAAACCGGCAGAAGGTCGCCATCGTCGCCGCCTTCGCCTCCGACGTCGAGCTCTACATCCTCGACGAGCCCACCTCGGGGCTGGACCCGCTGATGGAGGCGGCCTTCCAGGAGTGCGTAAGCGAGGTGAAGCGGCAGGGCCGGACCGTCCTGCTCTCCAGCCACATCTTCTCCGAGGTGGAGGCGCTCTGTGACCGGGTGAGCATCATCCGGCAGGGCCGGACGGTGGAGAGTGGGACCCTCACCCAGCTGCGACACCTGACCCGCACCACGGTCACGGTGGAGACCGCGCTGCCCATCGACGGGCTGGCGAAGCTGCCCGGCGTACACGACGCCGACGTGACGGCCACCCACGCGACGTTCGCCGTCGACGCCGCCGAGCTGAACCGCGTGCTGGAGTATCTGACCCAGTTCGAGGTTCGTGCCCTTTCGAGTGCCCCGCCGTCGCTGGAGGAGCTCTTCCTGCGGCACTACGGCGACGAGCTGGCGGGTGCGCGATGAGCGGTGCCTACACCGGAACGGCCCGGCTGGCCCGCCTCGCGCTGCGGCGCGACCGCATGCAGTTGCCGGTCTGGATCCTGAGCACCGTCGCGCTCGGCGCCTTCGCCAGCTCGGCAATCGACACGCAGTACCCGACCGAGGCGGACCGGGTCGCCGTCCTGCGGGTGGCCGTCGACACGCCCGGGCTGCTGATGTTCCGCGCCGCACCCACCGGCACCAGCGACGGCCAGATGACCGTCTTCGGAATCCTGGCGTTCCTGGCGTTGATGGCGGGCTTCATGAGCACCCTCGCCGTCATTCGGCACAGCCGGCAGAACGAGGAGACCGGACGCGCCGAGATGATCGGCGCGACGGCCGTCGGCCGACACGCCAGCCTGACCGCCGCCCTGGTGGTCGTGGTCGGGGCGAACATCGCGCTCGCGGCGCTGATCGGGCTCACCCTCGCCGGCGGCGGCGAACCTGTCGCCGGATCCTTCGCCGCCGGCGCCGGAGTCGGTGCCGCCGGCATCTCCTTCGCCGCGATCACGGCCGTCGTCGCACAGCTGACCCAGGGTGCGCGCGCCGCCAACGGAATCGCCGCCGCGGCGGTCGGCACCGGCTATCTGATCCGTGGCCTCGCGGACGCGTTCGGCGAGGTGCAGCCGGACGGGTACACCATGAGCAGCGCCTGGCCCTCCTGGCTTTCCCCGATCGGTTGGACCATGCAGATGCGGCCCTTCGCCGGCGACCGGTGGTGGGTCCTCGCGCTCCCGCTCGTGTTCCTCGGGATCATGACAGCGGTGGCCTTCGCCCTGACGGCACGGCGCGACGTGGGCATGGGCCTGTTCCCGGACCGCCCCGGCCCGGCGCGGGCGTCCTCCGCGCTGCTCAGCCCGCTCGGCCTGGCCTGGCGGCTGCAACGTGGCACGGTGCTCGGCTGGGCGGTGACGATCGCGGCGTTCGGGCTGCTCGTCGGCTCGATAGCCAACGCGGTCAAGGATCAGCTGGCCACCAACGAGAACGTGACGGGGAGGCTCGACGACCTCGCCGGTGGGGGCGGGCACGAGGTGATGGACACCTTCTTCGCCGCGATGATGGCGACCATCGGCATGCTGGTCGCCGGCTTCCTGGTCCAGGCGCTGCTGCGGGTGAGAGCCGAGGAGGCCAGCGGGCGGGCCGAGGCGGTGCTCGCCACCGCGACCGGCCGGCTGACCTGGCTGGGCAGCCACGTCGTGGTCGCCACGGCCGGCGCCGTGGGCATGCTCGGGCTCGCTGCGGTCTCGATCGGCCTGGTGTACGGCGCGAGCGTCGACGATCTCGCCGGCCAGACGGGGCATCTGGCCGGCACCGCGTCCCTGCAACTGCCGGCGGTGCTGACCCTGGCCGGGCTGGCCGTGGCACTCTTCGGCCTCGTGCCGCGGATCGCGGTCGGGCTGACCTGGTTCGGCTTCGCCCTCAGCTTCGTCCTGGGTCCGTACGGATCACTCTTCGGCGTGCCCGAGGCGGTGCGGGAGCTCTCGCCGTTCAGCCACATCCCGGCGGTGCCGGCCGACGCCACGGCAGCGCCGATCGTGGTCATGTCCGCCGTCGCGCTGGCACTGGGCGGGGCGGGGCTGATCCTCTTCCGCCGACGTAACCTCGTCTCGTAACCCGATGGACGATCGATGTTCATGGCGCGGCCGGCTTCGAGCCGGCCGCGCCGTCGGCCAACTGGACCGGTTCCGGGCGGCCGCGCCGTCGACGTCCCGCCGTCGGCCGTCCCGAACGCTCGTTGGAAGAAATTCAGAAAGTAGTGAGAGATAAGTTGATGCAACCCGCAGGCCACCGCGACGAGGAAGCGGTACGACGCTTCGTCGAGCACTTCGCTCTGACCTTCAGCGACATGGGCGTACCCAGGATGCCCTCGCGGGTGCTGGCTGCGCTCCTGGTCGCCGAGGAGCCCGGGTTGACCGCGGCGCAGATCAGCGAGCGGCTCGGGGTCAGCCCCGCCGCCGTGTCCGGGGCGGTGCGCTACCTGATCCACGTCGGCATGGCGGTGCGCGAGCCGGCCCCCGGGTCCCGCCGGGACCTCTACAAGGCGGCCGAGTCCCGCACGTACACCTCGATGATCCGCGGCGGGATCTACACGAGGTTCGCCGACGTCGTCCACGAGGGTGTGGTGGCGGTCGGTGCGGACGAGTCGTCGGCCAGCGCGCGACTGGGCGAGCTACGCGACTTCTTCCTCTTCGTCCAGGACGTGATGAGCGACGCCGCGGAGCGGTGGGAGAAGAACTACGACGAACGGCGGAAGCCACCGCCGGCCGGCTGACCTGCCCGGCGGGCGCACGGCCGAGCAACGCTGGCCATGCGCCCCGCCTCGACGGGAGTTACTCCGCCGGCGCCTTGCGGGGGGTCGCCTTCTTGGCGGCGGTCGCCTTGGCGGTGGTGGTCTTCTTGGCCGCAGTGGACTTCGTGGCCGCCGCGGTCTTCTTGGCCGCCGTCGCCTTCTTGGCCGGGGCCTTCTTCGCCGCCGCCTTCTTGCGCGGCGCCGGACCCTTGGCCCGCTTCTCGGCCAGCATCTCCGAGGCTTCCTCGAGGCTCAGCGCCTCCGGGGTCTGTCCGCGGCGCAGCGACGCGTTGAACTCCCCGTCGGTGACGTACGGGCCGAACCGGCCGTCCTTGATGACCAGCGGCTTCTCGGTCGCCGGGTCGACGCCCATCTCCCGCAGGGGCGGTGCCGCGGCCCGCCGCCCACGGGCCTTCGGTGCGGCCAGCAGGGCCAGAGCCTCGTCCAGGCCGACCGTGAACATCTGGTCCTCGGACTCCAGCGACCGGAACTCCTCACCCCGCTTGACGTACGGGCCGTACCGACCGTTGTTGGCGAACACCTCGACGCCGTCCGGCGCGACGCCGACCAGCCGGGGCAGGCTGAGCAGCCTGAGCGCCTCCTCGAGGGTCAGTGAGTCCGGCGTCTGCGAGCGCAGCAGCGAGGACTTCCGCTCGCCGCTGGACACGTACGGGCCGAACCGGCCGGACTTGAGCACGATGGGCTCGCCGGTGGCCGGGTCGTCGCCGAGCTTGCGCTCGCCGCTGCCGCCGAGGAACAGCTCGTGCACCTTCTCCGGGGTCAGCTCGTCCGGGGCCAGGCCCTCGGGGATCGGCGCCCGGTCGCCCTGGGCGCCGCCCTCCTCGCCCTCGCCCGCCGCAGCCGGCGTCGGCTGCTCGCCGCCGGGCAGCTCCCGCTGGAGGTACGGCCCGTACCGGCCGACCCGGACGACGACCTCGCGGCCGTCGTCGTCGGTGAAGAGCGGGATGGAGTTGACGCTGCGCGCGTCGATGTCGCTGAGGTTCTCGGTGACCAGCTTCTTGAGCCCGCCGGAGCGGGCGATGTCCTGGTCGCCTGCGCCGTTGGCGCTGCCGAAGTAGAACGCGGTGAGGAAGTCGACCGCGGCGTGGTCGCCGCCGGCGATCTCATCCAGCTCGTTCTCCATGCTGGCGGTGAAGTCGTAGTCGATCAGCCGGGGGTAGTGCCGCTCCATCAGCCCGATCACCGCGAAGGCCAGGAACGTGGGGATCATCGCCTGGCCGCGCTTGGTGACGTACCCCCGGTCCTGGATCGTCTGCATGATCGACGCGTAGGTGGACGGGCGACCGATGCCCAGCTCTTCCAGGGCCTTGACCAGGGACGCTTCGGTGTAGCGCGACGGCGGCTGGGTGTGGTGACCCTGGGCGGCCAGCTCGTCGGCGGTCAGCGGCTGGTCCTTGACCAGGGTGGGCAGCCGGCGCTCGGCGTCCTCGGCCTCGGCGTTCTCGTCGTCGCTGGACTCGACGTACGCCCGCAGGAAGCCCGGGTCGGTGATGGTCTTGCCGGTGGCGCCGAAGTCGGCTTCCTCCTGGGCGGCGGAGACCGCGCGGATGCGCACCGAGACGCTGGAGCCGACCGCGTCGGTCATCTGCGAGGCGATGGTCCGGCGCCAGATCAGCTCGTAGAGCTTGAACTCCTCGGCGGACAACTCCTTGGCGACCTCGCCCGGGGTACGGAAGTTGTCCCCCGCCGGGCGGATCGCCTCGTGCGCCTCCTGCGCGTTCTTCACCTTGCCGGTGTAGCGGCGCGGCTCCGGCGGCACGCTGCGCTCGCCGTACAGCTCGACGATCTGGCGGCGGGCCGCCGAGATGGCGGTCTCCGACAGGTTCACCGAGTCGGTACGCATATAGGTGATGTAGCCGTTCTCGTACAGCCGCTGCGCGGTGCGCATCGTCTGCTGAGACGAGAGGCGCAGCTTGCGGGCCGCCTCCTGCTGGAGGGTCGAGGTGATGAACGGCGCGTACGGGCGGCGACGGTAGGGCTTCTCCTCGACCCGGGTGACGGTGAACGGCCGTCCCTCGAGCCGGGCCGCCAGCCCACGGGCGCCACTCTCGTCCAGGTGCACGACGCCGGCTCCGGGCTTCACCTTGCCGGTGGTCGGCTCGAAGTCCTTGCCGGTGGCGATCCGGTCGCCGTTCAGCGCGATCAGGGTGGCGTTGAAGGCGCGCGGCCCCTCGCCGGCGTTCGCCACGGCGAGGCTGGCCAGGATGTCCCAGTATTCAGCGGTGCGGAAGGCCATCCGCTGGCGCTCCCGCTCGACCACGATCCGGGTCGCCACGGACTGGACGCGGCCGGCCGAGAGCTTCGGCATGACCTTCTTCCACAGCACCGGGGAGACCTCGTAGCCGTAGAGCCGGTCGAGGATCCGCCGGGCCTCCTGGGCGTCGACCAGATCGCGGTCGATCTCCCGCGGGTTGGCCACCGCCGCCTGGATCGCCGGCTTGGTGATCTCGTGGAACACCATCCGCTTG
The DNA here is from genome assembly GCF_045207365.1 of Micromonospora sp. NBC_00858. Lineage (NCBI taxonomy): Bacteria > Bacillati > Actinomycetota > Actinomycetes > Micromonosporales > Micromonosporaceae > Micromonospora > Micromonospora sp. NBC_00858. The sequence continues at coordinate 5,869,388 of NZ_CP108828.1, forward strand.
ACCGGCACCTTGGGCTTGAGCGTCTCCACCAGGTGCCAGGCGATCGCCTCGCCCTCGCGGTCCTCATCCGTCGCCAGGAAGATCTCGTCGACTTCCTTGGCCAGCTTCACCAGCTTGCTGATCTGCTGCTTACGGTCGGCGGAGACGACGTAGAGGGCCTGGAAGCCGTTGTCGACGTCCACCCCGAGCCGGGCCCAGGCCTCGCCCTTGTACTTGGCCGGCACGTCGGCGGCGTTGCGCGGGAGGTCCCGGACGTGGCCGAAGCTGGCCTCCACGACGTACCCCGGGCCAAGGTAGCCCGAGATCGTCTTGGCCTTCGCCGGTGACTCGACGATGACCAGACGGGTGGTTCCAGCGTTGCTCGGCACGTCTCTCCCCGACCTCACTCCTGCTCGTGGCCTGCCGGCGCTCGGACAGCGACCGCTCTCGACCCCGCCGTCGCACCGGCGCTCCGGATGTCCAACGTAACGCGCCGCCCGTGTTTCGGGTTTCGGGGGCGGCAAACCGCTCTGTGCGGCGGTCAACTCCCGCCCCGCCGCGCTCGGCACTGTCGGACGGCGCCACCGTACACCGTGGGTAGGGCTCCAAGCGGGTCACTGTGACGATGGCAGACCCTCGGCCGAGGTCCGACCCGCCCGTTTTCCGCCAGGATCGGCCCGCCGGCTGTCCGGGACCGGACAGCCGGCCGCGGCGCCGACCTCCGCTGCGCACTGGGCGGAATGACCGGTTCGCCCCTCGTTCAGGGTCGGGTCGGCCAGGCGTCGGCCGGTGCCGCGCGCGGCGGCCCTCCGACCAGCTCAGCGAGCCGACCCAACCGGCGGCGGCCGGTGATCCGGTACCCCGGGCCGCCCTCGCCTCGGCCAAGCAGTGTGCCGGCCAGGCCGGCGGCGGCGAGGGCCGCACCGATGGGTTGCCAGCACTCCTGGTCGCCCTCGCCGAGCCGGAGCAGGAAGCCGCCGGAGGGCTCCGGCGTCCCGGCCGCGGCGAGCCAGAGCCGCAGCCGCCGGCCGGTGAGGTGAAAGGCGGCCGGCGGGCGTTTCGCCGGGCCGTGCAGCCAGGCGACCGCGAGCGGCTTCAAGACCCGGGTGTACGAGGTACGGACGGCGTGTCGCTCGTCCCCGGTCGGCTCCCAGCTCGCCGCCAGCCCGCGCAGCGCCAACTCGGCGACGAGCACGTGCACCCGCCAGGCGGCGTCCACCTGTACCGAGAGGCGGGCGGTGCCGCCCATCCGCACCACCTCGCCCGGCCCGGCGAGCAGCCCGGCCAGGTCGGCGACCGTCGGTTCGGCCGCCTCCGCACCGAAGAAGACCAGTTGCCGCCCCGCGTCGTCGCTCTGCGGCGGCGAGGACGACGGCACGCTCGCCCCGGAGCGGAGCGGCCGGGTGCGCCGTCGTGCCGACCCGGGTGCCGGCGCGTCGGGCTCGGGTGCCTGCGCGTGGGGCTCGGGTGCCGGGAACAGCGCCGGCAGCGGCTGGGCCGCTCCGGTGTCGCCGACCCCGCTCAGCGACACTCCGGCACCTCGTCGAAGGCTTGTTTCAGCTCCTCGGAGTTGAGCTGGCTGGTGTCCAGGGCGCTGGCGTCGTACTCCTTGTTGAGCGTCTCCACCGCGGCCCGCACACCGTCGTAGAAGACAGTCGGCTCGCCGGTGCCCAACCCGTCGATGGTGTCGCGGGCCCGACCGTAGGCGTCCCGCATCTTCTCCAGTGAGCTGCGGAAACCGGCGGAGATGGCCGCGCCGTTGTCCGTCTCCGGGACGCCGGCCTGCTCCACCTTGCGGCGCGCGGTCTCGCTGGCCCGTTCCGCCCCACCGAAGAGCCGCACCAGGTTCTCCTTGGCCTGCGCCGGCGTGGTCTGCGCGGTCATCTGCTCATCCGTGCTGCTGGTCAACTTGCTGATCTCGGAGCGCCACGGGGTGAGCGCGCCGCAGACCGTGGCCGCCCAGGCCCGTGGGCTGGGGCCGCCGCCACAGCCGGCGAGCAGGACGACGAACGTGGCCAGGACCACCGTGAACTTTCCGGCGGCTGACGCCCGGCACGTACGCATGCGTTGCAGCGTACGGCCTTTGGCCAGGTGTGGCACCGGTCAGGACGGCCCGGAGGAGGACCGGCGGTCCCCGGTCGGCGCAGCACGCCGACCGGGGACCCGATGCCGCGGATGGTCAGGCGTTGACCGTCTCCGGCCGGTGGTCCGTGCTGCCCGCACCGGTGTCGGAGTCGTCCATCGCGATGCCCTTGCGCTTGCTGAACACCACCGACGCCACGATGATCAGCGTGGCCACCACCGCGATGCTCACCCGCACAGGGGTGTTCCGGTCGTCGCCGATGCTGAACGCCACCACAGCCGGCGCGATCAGCAGCGAGACCAGGTTCATCACCTTGAGCAGCGGGTTGATGGCCGGGCCGGCGGTGTCCTTGAACGGGTCACCGACCGTGTCGCCGATGACCGTCGCGGCGTGCGCCTCGGAGCCCTTGCCCCCGTACGCGCCGTCCTCCACCAGCTTCTTGGCGTTGTCCCAGGCACCACCGGAGTTCGCCAGGAAGACCGCCATCAGCGTGCCGGCACCGATCGCCCCGGCCAGGTACGCCGCGAGCGCGCCGGGCCCGAGGCCGAAGCCGACCGCGATCGGCGCCAGGATGGCGAGCAGGCCGGGGGTCATCAGCTCGCGCTGCGCGTCCCGGGTGCAGATGTCCACGACCTTGCCGTACTCCGGGCGCTGGGTGCGGTCCATGATGCCGGGCAGCTCACGGAACTGCCGGCGGACCTCCATCACGACGGCACCGGCCGAGCGGGACACCGCGTTGATGGCCAGCCCGGAGAAGAGGAAGACCACCGCCGCACCGATGATCAGGCCGACCAGGTTGCGCGGGTTGGCCACGTTCAGCGAGTTGAGGATCTCCGTCCCGACGTCGCCCACGCCGGCATCCGCGTACGCGGTGCGGAGCGAGTCGGTGTACGAGCCGAACAGCGCGGTCGCGGCGAGCACCGCGGTGGCGATCGCGATGCCCTTGGTGATCGCCTTGGTGGTGTTGCCGACCGCGTCCAGCTCGGTGAGCGTCCGGGCGCCGTGCTCGTCGATGTCACCGGACATCTCGGCGATGCCCTGGGCGTTGTCGGAGATCGGCCCGAAGGTGTCCATGGCGACGATCACGCCGACCGTGGTGAGCAGGCCGGTACCGGCCAGCGCCACCGCGAACAGCGACAGCGTGATGGAGCTGCCGCCGAGCAGGAACGCGCCGAAGACACCGGCGCCGATCAGCAGCGCCGAGTAGACGGCCGACTCCAGGCCGATGCTGATGCCAGCCAGGATGACGGTGGCCGCACCGGTCTGCGAGCTCTTGCCGATGTCCTGCACCGGGCGCCGGTTGGTCTCGGTGAAGTAGCCGGTCAGTGCCTGGATCGCGGCGGCCAGCACGATGCCGATCACCACCGCGCCGATGGCCACGAGTCGCGGGTTGCGGTCGACGTCGGTGAGCCCACCCTCCAACTCGGCGAAGGTCGCCGGCAGGTAGGCGTAGGCGGCGATCGCCACCAGCACCGCGGAGAGCACCGCCGAGATGTAGAAGGCCCGGTTGATCGCGGTCAGGGCGTTGCGGTCGGACGCGCGCAGCCGGGTGATGAAGACTCCGAAGATCGCGACTAGCACGCCGATGGTGGAGATGATCAGCGGGAAGACCAGGCCGTCCTCGCCGAACGCGGCGCGACCCAGGATCAGAGCGGCGACCAGCGTGACCGCGTACGACTCGAACAGGTCGGCGGCCATGCCAGCGCAGTCACCGACGTTGTCGCCCACGTTGTCGGCGATGGTGGCGGCGTTGCGCGGGTCGTCCTCGGGGATGCCCTTCTCGACCTTGCCGACCAGGTCGGCGCCGACGTCGGCGGCCTTGGTGAAGATGCCGCCGCCGACCCGCATGAACATGGCCAGCAGGGCGGCGCCGAAGCCGAAGCCCTCCAGCACGGTCGGCGCGTCGCCCCGGTAGACCAGGACGACCAGCGCGGCGCCGAAGAGGCCGAGGCCGACGGTGAGGAAGCCGACCACACCGCCGGTGCGGAAGGCGATCTTCATGGCCGCCTCACGGCCGCCTTCGCGCTCCCGGGCGGCGGCGGCCACACGCAGGTTCGCGCGAGTGGCCAGCCACATGCCCGCGCCGCCGATGGACGCGCTGAACAGGGCACCCACCACGAAGAAGAGCGAGCGGCCGAACTTCACTGCGGTCTCGCTGCCGTCGGTGTCGTGCACCGGTAGCAGGAAGAGCAGCACCACGGCGATGACAACGAAGATCGCCAGGGTGCGGAATTGGCGGAGCAGGTAGGCCGAGGCGCCCTCCTGGACCGCCCCCGAGATCTCCTGCATGTTGGTGGTGCCCTTGCCGGCTGCCAGTACCGCCTTTGTCAGGGCGGCGGCGAAAGCGAGCGCTACCAGCGCAAGTACCGCGGCGATGACGACGTACGTGACATTGCTACCGGTAAGGGAAAGCCCGCCGCCGTCGGCGGCCAAGGTCTCGGACATCTGTGTCCTCCTGTTACCGAACACTCGCGCCGGTGAGTGGAGACGCACCGACCAGCGCCTGAATGCGGACTCGCAAGCGCGCGCCAACCCACCCCAGCGGACCAGCGATGAACACCCATACCCGCTGGCTGCGGGATGGATCACTTGCTGACAACCCGGGTACTGTAGCCCTCTGCAGTGTCGGAGGTCACACCCAGGTGGCACCGTGTCTCGATGATCTTCGTCGCTGTGTTATGAAACGAAATCTGATATAGGGCCCGGTCCATCACAACAAGGCCGCCTCCCCCGTGGGGAAGCGGCCTGTGGAGCGGGACGGATCAGCGGCCGAGCGGCCACACCATCCGCACCTCGGTGCCGATGCCCTCGTCGACCGGACGCACCTGAAGGTCCTCGACGAAGCCGGCGAGCAGCGCGAAGCCGACGCCGGTGGTCAGCGCCTCGTCGGTGAGCGACTCGTTGGCCAGCGCGTCCGGCGGCAACGCGGCCAGCCCGATGCCGGCCTCGATCGGCGCGCGGTCGACCACCCGCACCGAGTACGACCCGGCGTCGGACATCTCCACCAGCACCGGGTCGGCCAGGCCGTACTGGCGGTGCAGGGCCACCGCCCGGGTGCACGCCTCGCCGATGGCCAGGCGCACCTCGTCCAGCAGGTCCTCCCGGACCCCGGCACGCCGGGCGACGGCGACACCGACCAGCCTGGCGGTGCGCACGTGAACCGGCGCTGGGGAGAAGGAGAGGCGGACCGTCGCCATCACGCGCTGGCGCCGGTCGGCTCCGCGCCAACGGCAGCGTCGACCGTGGGGTGCAGCGGGAACACCTGGTCCAACGCGGTGATCCGGAAGATCTTGAGCAGGGGCTCCTTGTCGCAGACCAGGGCGAACGAGCCGCCGGCCGTACGGAGCCGCTTGAGCGCGCCCACCAGCACGCCCAGCCCGGTGGAGTCGAGGAAGTCCACCCGACCGAGGTCGACCACCACGTGCCGGGCGCCACCGTCGATCAGTTCGAGAAGCCGTTCGCGGAGCCGGGGCGCGGTGTAGACGTCCACCTCACCGCCGACCTCGAGCACCGTGTGTTCGCCCACGGTGCGGGTCGCCAGCGACAGCTCCATCGGTCCTCCTTGCCAGAGCCGTAAACTCTCCTGGGCATCTAACCACTACCGCCGGGACACCCTGCGGTCACCGGCGGCGGCTTCCCTATACCCCCCGGTCCGACTTTTCATCTCCGAACACCAGTGCGAGAGTGCAGGACGTGACTCACGACAGCTTCAGCTCGGCGCACCTGTCGCCGCGCCACGACCTGAAGCCGTCGTCTCTCGCCACCGTATCCGCAGGTCCCGGCCCCGGACCATCGCCGACCGACCTGCTGCGCCGGCTGCGCGCCCGGGGCGCCGGCGACCCGGTCACCCACGTCGAGCGGGTGCCAGCCCGCGCCGGGGTGCCCGCGCCGTGGCCGACATGGGCACCGACGGAGCTTCGCACGGCGTTCGCCGGCCGTGGCGTGGTCGCGCCCTGGCGGCATCAGGCCGAGGCGGCCAACCTGGCGTACGACGGTGGGCACGTGGTGGTCGCCACCGGCACCGCGTCCGGCAAGTCACTGGCGTACCAGCTCCCGGCGCTGGCCACGCTGCTCGCCGACCCCCGGGCCACCGTGCTCTACCTGGCGCCGACCAAGGCGCTCGCCGCCGACCAGCTGCGGGCCGTCACCGCGCTGGAGCTGGAGGGGGTACGCCCGGCCTGCTACGACGGGGACACTCCGCGCGCCGAGCGGGAGTGGATCCGCCGGCACTCCCGGTTCGTGCTGACCAACCCGGACATGCTGCACCACGGCATCCTGCCCGGGCACGCCCAGTGGTCCGGCTTCCTGCGCCGCCTGGCGTACGTGGTGATCGACGAGTGCCACACCTACCGGGGCGTCTTCGGCTCACACGTGGCGCACGTGCTGCGCCGGCTGCGCCGCCAGTGCGCCCGGTTCGGGGCGACCCCGGTGTTCGTGCTCGCCTCGGCGACCTCCGGCGACCCGGCGACCGCGGCCGGGCGGCTGACCGGCCTGCCGGTGACCGCCGTCACCGAGGACGCCTCACCGCGCGGCGGGGTGACCTTCGCGCTCTGGGAACCACCGCTGCTCCCACCCGACTCCTCGTCGGCCTCTTCCCTGGCGCCGGCCCAGGCGGCGGGCGGGCACGACGATATGCCGGACCTCGTCCAGGTCCGCCGGTCGGCGCTGCGGGAGACCGCGGACCTGCTCGCCGACACGGTCGCCGAGGGGGTACGCACGCTCGCGTTCGTCCGGTCCCGCAAGGGCGCCGAGGTGGTGGCGGCCAGCGCGCGTCGGGCGTTGGACGATGCGGTCCCCGGGCTCGGCGACCGGGTGGCCGCCTACCGGGGCGGCTACCTACGCGAGGAGCGGCGCGAGCTGGAGCGGGCGCTCCTGGAGGGTGACCTGCTCGGCCTGGCCTCCACCAACGCGCTGGAGCTGGGCGTCGACCTGATCGGGCTGGACGCGGTGCTGATCTGCGGATACCCCGGCACCCGGGCATCGCTCTGGCAACAGGCGGGCCGCGCCGGGCGCTCCGGGCAGGAGGCTCTGGCGGTGCTGGTGGCCCGGGACGACCCGCTGGACACCTATCTGGTGCACCACCCGGAGGCCATCTTCGGGGCGCCGGTCGAGGCGACGGTGCTCGACCCGGCCAACCCGTACGTGCTGGCCCCGCAGTTGGCCTGCGCCGCCGTCGAGGCACCGCTCACCCCGGCTGACCTGGCGCTCTTCGGCGACGGGGCGAAGGAGGCGATCGACGAGCTGGTGGCGGCCGGGGCGCTGCGGCAGCGACCCACCGGCTGGTACTGGCGGCACCGGGAGCGCCCCGAGGTGGACCTACGCGGCGAGGGCGGCGCCCCGGTAGCCGTGGTGGAGTCGGCCACCGGCCGGCTGCTCGGCACGGTGGACGGCGGCTCCTCGCACTTCCTGCTCCACTCCGGCGCGGTCTACCTGCACCAGGGCGTCTCGTACGTGGTCGACGACCTCGACCTCGCCGACGGCTGCGCGCTGGTGCACGTCGAGGAGCCGGACTGGTCCACCCACGCCCGGGACGTCACCGATCTCTCCGTGGTCTCGGTGCGCTCCTACGTGGACGCCGGGCCGGTCGGCATGTTCCTCGGCGAGGTCGACGTGACCAGTCAGGTGGTGTCGTACCAGCGGCGCCGGATCGCCACCGGCGAGGTGATCGACACCCGGCCGCTCGACCTGCCCACCCGGGAGTTGCGCACGGTCGCGGTCTGGTTCACCCTGTCGCCGCAGTCACTGGCTCTTGCCGGGGTCCAGCCGGCCGACGTACCGGGTGCGCTGCACGCCGCCGAACACGCCGCGATCGGCCTGCTGCCGCTGATGGCCACCTGCGACCGGTGGGACATCGGCGGGCTCTCCACCGCGGTGCACCCGGACACCGAGGCACCGACCGTCTTCGTCTACGACGGACATCCGGGCGGCGCCGGCTTCGCCGAGCGGGCGTACGGGACGGCTTCGGCGTGGCTGCGGGCCACCCGGGACGCGATCGCGGAGTGCGGCTGCGAGACCGGCTGCCCGTCCTGCGTGCAGTCGCCGAAGTGCGGCAACGGCAACAACCCGCTCTCCAAGCCGGACGCGATCCGGGTGCTCGACGTGGTGCTGGCGAACCTGCCCGCCTGAGCGTCGCTGCATGATCAGGAGAAACTCACCACCGACCAGCAGATCGCGCTCGGGTCCGCGCTGGCCGCCCTGGCCCAGGCGGAACGGCTGGAGCAGATCAACGAACGGCTGCGCGGTATCCACCAGATCCTCAACGGCTGGGCGATACGCGCCACCGTCGACGGCCGCTGACCGTCACCGGAACCGATGGACGAGGTGGATCCACCGCTGGTGGGAGCGCCGGGGGATGCGGGCCGGCGGCAGTTGCCGGGCTGTGCGAGACTCCGGCCCACCAACCCCCTGAGGAGACCACATGCAGCTCGACAATTTGCAGACCCTGCGGCAGTTCCACATCCGCCAGCGACTGCGGATGATGGTCAACCAGTACGAGGTCCGGGCGGTCTCGCCGGACGGCACCGAAGGTGAGCTGCTGGCGTTCGCGCAGCAGAAGCGGCTCGCCTTCAAGGAGCAGGTGACGATCTACACCGATGACTCCAAGCAGCAGCCCCTGCTCGGCTTCAAGGCCCGCCAGCGCATCGACCTCGGCGCCACGTACGACGTCACCGACGCGGCCGGCAACCCGATCGGCCTGTTCCGCAAGGACTTCGCCCAGTCGCTGCTCCGCTCCACCTGGCACGTCGAGCAGGCCGGCCTGCCGCAGGTGACCGGTCAGGAGCGCAGCATGCCGGTGGCGCTGCTGCGCCGCTTCGTCGACTCGCTGTCCTGGCTGCCGTACCACTTCGACTTCACCGCTGGCGGCCAGCCGGTCTTCTCCGTGATCAAGAAGTGGGGCCTGCGCGACAAGTACGTCGTCGAGGTGCACAACCCGCAGATCGACCGCCGTCTGGTCATCGCGATGGCCGTCGCCCTCGACGCGCTCCAGTCCCGCTGACGCACCCGGCCCACTCGGCCACCCACCCCTTCGGCCGCTGGCCGGGACACGGGCCCCCAGCCCACGTTCCGGCCAGCAGGCTGCCGGCCGCCGGCTATCGGCTGCGTCTGCGTCTGCGTCATGGCGATCGACGGGTAGGGGTCGAGCCGTTCAGCCGCGCACCGGGCCGGCGCGGGCCGTAGACGCCGCGACCCGGGTCAGACCGGGTAGGGGCGTGATCACGACCTCGACGGTCACCAGCACGTCCAGCCCGTCGAGACGACAGGCGACCATCCGCCCACCGTTGCGACCGGTGACGTCGGCGGCGAACGCGCATGCCGCCGCGTCGCCGTCGAACGCCCTGGCGGCCCCGGCCAGCGCACCCAGGTCGGCCGCCACCGCCGCCCGTTGAGCCGCCATTCTGGTCGCGGCGACGGCGGCGCCGAACGTCCCTACCAGCACGAAGACCAGCCCCACCGCCAGCAGGAGAACGGTAGCCCCACCGCGATCACGATCCTGCCGCTCGGCACCGAGCCGCTCGGTGCTCGGTCGTCCCCCGCGCGACCAGTCAACCTCCGGGCGCTCGGTGCTCGGCCGTTCCCCGCGCGACCAGTCAACCTCCGGGCGGTCGGCGTTCGGCCGCCTGTGGCGCAGGTACGGCGGGCTCGTCATGGTTGCCTGCTCCGACATTCCCTGCCGACTGTTCACCGGCTCTCCTCCATGGCCCCGGGTTCCACGGCCGCGACGGCGGTGACGACCACGGTGATCCGCGGGAGTCGACCGCCCAACGCGCGTACAGGTGCCCGCACCGTCGCCTGCGCGAGATCCCCGTCGATTGACACCGACACCTCCGCCCCCGGCGGTGCCACGTCCCGGCCGTCGGCGCTGCCGTCCGCGCCCCGGGCGCCGGCCAGCGCGGCCTCCCGGGCCGCGTGCAGGCAACTCGCCCGGATGCTGACGGCGTTGACAGCGGTCAGGCCCGCGAGCAGAAGCAGGAGCAGCGCCGGCAGGCCGGCCGCCAGTTCGGCGGTGAAGGACCCTCGGTCGCCATCGCCCGCCCGGAGGCCGATGCGGAATCTCCGCCCGCCGCCGGCCGTCCACTCGGTGGCCCCGATCCCCCGATCGCGGCAAGCCTGCCGGCGCCCGATCACTTGAGCGCCCGGTCGATGACGGCGGTCAGCGCCGACTGGACGTTGCCGGAGGTCAGCACCTTCAACAGGATCCCGGCGAACGCGACGGCAGCGAGAGTGCCGACGGCGTACTCGGCGGTGTTCATCCCGGCGTCACCGCGCAGGCGGCCGATGAGTTTGCGCATGGCTGTTTCCCTTCTCGATGGGTCAGAGCACGTCGCCGAGGACGGCGACGATCACCGGCACCAGGCCGGCGAGAATGAACGCCGGGAGGAAGCAGAGCCCCAACGGCAGGACGATGAGCACACCCGCTCGGCGGGCCGACGCTTCGGCAGCGGTGGCCCGGTCGGCGCGCAGGTCGTCGGCAAGCCGGGTCAGCGCACCGGCCAGGGCGGCCCCGCTGTTGGCCGAGCGGAACGCGGCCGCGGTCAATCGCTCCGCCCCTGGCACCCCATCCAGCGCGGACCACGCCTCCGCCGGACCACCGCCGAGCAGCAGGGTGCGGCCGACCCGGGCCAGCCGGTCGGCGAGCGGGCCGTCCAGCGCCTCGGCCACGGCCAGCACCGAGCGGTCCACCGGGGCGCCCGCCCGCATCGCAGCGGCCAGCAGGTCGGCGGCGAGCGGCAGGTCGGCGGCCTCCCGGAGTCGCCGGTTGCGGGCGGTCGGCGACTCGATCCGCCGCAGCAGCAGGTCCAGCAGGACCGCGGTCGGAACCGCGCCGAGCAGCCCGAACCAGCCTCCGATCACCACGGCCACGGCGAGCCCGCCCAGAGCTGCGGCGAGCCGGATCACGTCCGGGCGCCGCCGGCCGGCCGCTGCGCTCGCTCCCGCACTGGGAACCGTCCGGGACATCAACCGGCCCGCCCCGGCGTCGCGCCGAGCCGCTCGGCCCAGAACAGGCCGACGACCTGCAGGGCGACCGCGAGGACCGCACAGACCCCGCCGACCGTGCTGTGCAGGAGCACCGCCACGGGATCCACGCCGATCCCGTAACCGAGCCCGATCCCGCCGATCGGCAGGGCCGCCAGTAGCCAGGCCGTGGCCCGAGCGCCGGCCGCCTGCGCCGCCGCGGCGGCCAGCCCCCGGTCGGTCGCCCGGGCGTCCGCCTCGATCCGCTCGACGAGTTCGGCGAGCGGCGCGCCCGTCCGGTCCGCCAGCCGCACCGCGGCCGAGGTCAACTGGCGAAGCCGGTCCGCACCACCCGGCCCGCTTGCGTTGGCGACCTCGACGACCGACGGGACGGGCAGGCCCGCCCGGAGATCCGCCGCGAGACCGCACAGCTGGTCCAACCCGCGCCGTCGGTTCCGCTCGACATGTCGGTTCGTCCGCCAGCGCAAGAGAGCGCGCACGGCCAGCGTGCCGTAGCCGGCAGCCGCGACGGCGGCCACCGGGCCGGCGAGCACGGCGCCAGTGCCGGCGCCCGCCAGGCCGACCAGCAGCAGTACGCGCGCCGGTGATGGCGGGACGCGCGCCGGCGCACCCGCCCCGCGCGGTCCGCCGACCGGCATCCCCGCCGGACCGACGAGCTGGCGCCCACGGCGATCGACGTCTCTGGACCCGTCGGCCGTGCCGGCGGGATCGCCCCGACGCTCCACCTCTGGGCCTCCGCCGTCGACCGTCGGCACGGAGATGGACGTGGCGGCACCCCGCCCGGCCTCCAGGGGCCCGGCCGCTGGCCGGGCGGTACCTGCCGGCCGACGGGGATCCCGACGGGTCGGCGGGCGTGCCGGACCTGCCGGACGCGTGGACCCCGCCGAGGCGCTCGCCAACGATGGCCAGGTCTGGCCGCCAGCGACGTCCCGAGTGGGCCAGCCGACCGGCATCCGCGCACCACTGAACCCGTCGGCCGGTCCGTCAAGGGGACGGCCGAGTTCGGTGACCCAGTCCACCAGCGGGTCGTCCGGTTCGGCCCGCGCGTTTCCACGGCCCGCCGACGTCAGCACCCGACGGCGGCGCCCCCGGATGCTGTGCACGGGCCAGGCCACCAGTGCCGCGGCGGCCAACAGCAGCGTCACCACCAGCACCGCTCCGCCGGTCATGCCGGACCCGCCGATCCGGGCCACGGCTCGCCGAGTATCGGAGGTACCGCCACGCCACGGTCCCGCAGCAGCGCCCCGAACGCGCGCGCGGCCAGCCCTAGCCCCCGACCGCGTACCCAGGCGGGCACCACGGTGACCAACCGGTCGGGTCCCTCCGGGAGCAGTAGGCAGATCGACTCCAGGACCCGCCCCCGGTCGCCGCGGCGTACCTGGAACAGCACCTGCAACGCGGCGATCACCTGGGCGTGCAGCGCGGCGCGGGGCAGCCCACCCAGCATGCCGAGCGCCTCCAGCCGGGCCGGTACGTCGGACGGGGTGTTGGCGTGCAGCGTGCCGGCGCCCCCGTCGTGGCCCGTGTTCAGTGCGGCAAGCAGGTCGACCACCTCGCCGCCCCGGCACTCCCCGACCACCAGCCGGTCCGGGCGCATCCGCAACGCCTGCCGGACCAGATCGCCGAGGCTCACCACGCCCGATCCCTCCACATTGGCGGTACGCGCCTGGAGCCCCACCACATGCGGGTGCCCCGGGTGCAGCTCGGCGGCGTCCTCCACCAGCACGATCCGCTCGGTGGACGGCACCAACCCGAGCAGCGTGTTGAGCAGCGTGGTCTTGCCCGACCCCGTGCCGCCGGTGACCAGGTACGCCAGCCGGGCCGCGACGACGGCGGCGAGCACCGGTGCCACTGGTCGCGGCACGGTCCCCTGGTGCACCAGCTCGTCGAGGGTGAACGGCCGGTGCCGGAAGGTCCGTAGGGACAGGTACGGGCCCTCGGTCGCCACCGGCGGCAGCACGGCGTGCAGCCGGGTGCCGTCGGGGAGCCGGGCGTCCGCGTACGGGGAGCCGTCGTCGAGCCGCCGCCCGGCGCTGGCGATCAGTCGCTGCGCCAACCGGCGGACGTCCTCCACCGAGCCCACCGGGATCGCCACCTGGTGCAGCCCTGCCCCCCGGTCGACCCAGACCCGGGTGCCGTTGACCAGCACGTCGGTCACCTCCGGGTCGGCCAGCAGCGGAGCCAGTGGCCCGGCGCCGACGAGGTCGTCGTGGACCCGGTCGGCGATCCGAAGCACGGCGGTGTCACCGAGCACCGCGGCGGTGGGCTCGGCCCGTACCGCCGAGACGATCGCCGCCGGGGTGACCGGGGTGGTGGCCGCGGCGATGCGCTGCCGTACCCGGGCGGCGAGGGTGGCGTCCTCCGGCCGGCCCGTCATGCCGCACCAGCGGCCGGAACGCCGGTGAGCTCGGTGACGATCCGCTGGCAGAGGGCGGCCAGCGGACCCCTGCCGGCGGCGGCCGGGGCCTCGCCCCGCTCCAGCCCGCGGCAGAGCCCCGGCTCGGGCCGCAGCGTGCCGGCGAGCGGAAGCCCGAGTGCTCGCGCCACCTCGGTCGCGCGCAACCGGCCCGGGGCGGGCCCGCGCACCACCACCGAGAGCGCGGCGCAGTGCGGGACGGCGGCGGCCACCACCCGCGCGGCCGCCGCGGTGGCTCGCAGCTCGGCCGGGACGACGACGAACGCCTGATCGGCCGCCTGCAATGCCATCACGGCGGCGTCGTCCAGCTGCCGAGGCAGGTCGATCACCACGAAGTCCCGGCCACGCCGGGCCGCGTCGAGGGTCGCCGCCATCGCCGCCGCGGGCAACGCCAGCAGGTCGCCGCGGTCCCAGGAGAGCACCACCAGGTCACCGCGGCTGGGTAGGGCCCGGACCAACGCTGGGGCGTCGACCCTCCCGTCCGCACCGGTGAGTGAGGGCCAGCGCAGCCCTTCCAACTGCTCCCAGCCCAGCACGAGGTCGAGGCCACCGCCGAGCGGGTCGGCGTCGACCAGCAGGGTGCGCAGCCGGGCCCGGGCGGCGGTCACGGCAAGCCCGCCGGCGAGCACGCTCGCTCCGGCGCCGCCCCGCCCACCGAGCAGCGCGACGATCCGGGCGCCGGAGCCGTCCGGACCGTCCGGGCCGTGCTCGGCGAACCGATCCACCAGCCACGGTTCCGCGGCGGGCAACGCGGCGACGTGCTCGGCGCCGATCAGCTCGGCGATCTGCCAGCCGGGGTCGATCTGGCCGGCCCGGCCGACCAGCACCAGCCGGGGCCGGTGCGGCAGCCGGGCACGCAGGCACGGCTGCGCCTGGTCGGCGCCGAGCAGCACCAGCGGTGCGGGAAGCCAGCGGGTACGGGCGGCCGCCGGGTCGGCGGCGAGCTCAACCTCGGTCCCGCCTGCGGCGGCGAGCCGGAGCAGGTCGTCGAGCAGCTCGCCGTCCCCTGTGACGACCAGGGGAAGTCGTCGGATCGGCGGAACGGAGGTACGGGGTGCCATCGCGGCCTCCAGCGGGTCGGGCTCGGGTGTGCCGCCGACCCTGCTCGGGATCCGCCCCGCAAACCGTCCCGACCGCGCCGCCTGTGGACAACGCGGCGGGCTGTGGACAACGCCCGGCGAGACAGTTGATCTGCTACGCGCGGGGCATGTCCGACCGATGCTCCGGCTGGAATGGAAACGCGGCGGGGCCGCTCCCGAGGGAGCGGCCCCGCCGCTGGCGGTCAGCCGAGCCGGTCGGTCCAGGCGGTATCGAGGATCACCTTGTACGAGCTGATCCGCACGGGCGCGAGCGTCAGCCGCTCGTGGGCGAGCAGCTCGCCCGTCTTCGGGTCGAAGATCAGCAGGGACTGCGCGTCGTGCTCGCGGTCGTCGAAGGTGACCGCGACACCCTTCCGTCCAGCCCGGTCGGTCACCTGCCCGCGCCAGCGGAAGCCGGGAACGTCGGCGAGGACCCGCAGGATCTCCGCGCGGGTCTGCCGCGGCACCACGTACCGCCCGTACACCGTGCTGACCTCCTTGCTCACGGCGCCCGCGCCGTGGGCGGCCTTCAGCAACTCGCGCAGCTGCGACCGATCAGCCCGCGGTGGCGTGAGTTCCGTGGGCGGCAGCGGAACGGTGTCGGGCGCGGGGGTGCCGGCGACCGCAGGGCCCTTCCCGAGATTGCGTTGCCAGTAGTCCCGGGACTCCTGGTCGGGATACTGCGGTTCCAGTTGGACGGTGGTCTGGTTCCCGGTCCCGTCGACGGCCCGCCAGACCTTGGTCTCGTCGGCGAATGCGACGTTGTAGCGGCCGTCAGCGGAGGTCATCACCGGGTCGCCCCACAGCTTCGTGTGGTGATACATGTAGCGCCCGCTGCTGTTGTCGTACTCCGCGTCGACGAGCCTGCTGGCCAGGGCGCGCAGCTGCGGGCCGGCCGCTGGGGCGTCCGAGTCGAACTGGTACGCGACCGGCACGAGCACCGATCCGGGCATGGCCTTCGGCACGTCCCCGGTGTCCGGGGCGACCTTGTCGAACGGCTGGAGGACCGCCACGGCGCCGGCCGCGACGGCCAACGTCCCGGCCGTCAGAACCAGCCGACGGGTCGGGCGTGCGCGGCGATGACCGACGACTGGCTCGGCGGCGCCGGCACGGTCGATCAGGTCGTGCGCCGAGACCGAGGATGGCGCCACGGCGGTGTCCCGGGCCGGGTCGACCGGGCCGAGGAGGGTACGGGTTCGCTCTGCTCCGAACATCACAGGTCCTCTCGAATGGTCGCCAACACCGGACGCCGGGGCCGGACGGGCTGCTCTGACATCGCTTCGGTGAGACGGCGGCGGGCACGGTGCAGACGCACCGCCACGGTGGCGCGAGCGCAGCCCAGAACCTGGGCCGCCTCGGAGACCGTCAGCTCCTCCCAGCCGATCAGCCGGAGGATCTCCTGGTCGAGGTCGCTGAGGGTGGCCAGGGCCGCCCGGACGTCGGCGACCCCCACGGTGGCGTCGGCGCCGGACGGATGCGCCACCCGCGCGAGGTCGGCGTCGGTGATCGGCAGGACGTCCGGGGCGGCGCGCCGGGACCGCCACTGGTTCGCCAGCAGGCGCCGGGCCACCCCGTACAGCCAGGGCAGGCTGCGGTCCGGCACCTCAGCGCGACGCCGCCACGCGACGACGAAGACCTCCTGGGCGAGCTCCGCCGACGCGTCCGCGTCGGCGAGTCGACGCAGTCCGTACCTGACGATGTGCGCGTACTCGGCGGCGTAGAGCCTGGTGAACCAGACCTCGTCGCGTTTCTCCGGTGGACCCACCCGAACCCCCATTGCCTCGGCGACTCTCACCCTGGCTTGTGTCGCGACCGGCCCGACGATTACCGCACGACGGCCGCTGAGCTTTCGCTCTCGCAACCTCCCAGTGCCCTGATCACAAGGCTCGGAGTATCGGGGTGACACGCCCGCCCGGCTGCACGCCCAGCTGGGTCCCGTGTCTCAGGCTTGGGCGGTGGCAGAACCTGTTCGCGGACCAGGAAGGTCAATGGCGTTCGGCGTGGAACGCAAACCGGCGCGGCTCGTCGCCTTCAGCGATGCGGTCTTCGCGATCTCCATCACCCTGCTCGTCCTGGAGATCCACCCGCCGCAGGACACCCGACACCTGGCCCACGGCCTTGCTGAGCTGTGGCCCTCCTACCTGGCTTACGCCCTCACCTTCCTTCTCATTGGGCAGGTGTGGGCCAACCACCACGTCATGTTCGACCACCTCCGTGGCGTCGACCGGGTGGTGCTGTTGCTCAACACCCTGCTGCTGATGACCATCGCGTTCCTGCCATTCGCCGCTTCCGTGCTGGCCGCCGCGTTCCGCGACGGACACGGGCAGCGGACTGCGGTCGTCTTCTACGGCATCGCGCTCGGAGTGGCAGCCTCTCTTTTCAACGCGATCTGGGAGTACGCGCGCCGTGATCATCGGCTGCTGGCCAGCACCGTCGATCCCGCAGGTGAGAGGGCGATCAGCAGGCGTTTCCGGGTCGCACCCTTCTGGATCGCCGCCGGAGTCGTGCTGGGTGCCCTACTCCCCGCCCTCGGCGTGGCCGTGATCACCGCGTTGATCCCCTTCTACTGGTTACCAATCGCGGGCGAAATGTCCAGGTCGAAGCGTGGGCGCGCCGGTCGGAGTGACGATCGGGAGGAGCGGCCCGAAGGAGGACGGGGCGACCTGTGACCTGCCCGGCACACTCCCTGGAAAGGGACGACCCCCGTCGGGGGGAGACGGGGGTCGTCGGAGGTTCGGCTCCGGGGGGGTCGAGCCGAACCGCTCAGCGGTTACGGGGGGTGCAACCGCCGAGGGTCTGTCTGTTTTCGGAGATATGAAAACTCGTCGTGCGGACAAGTCTGCCTGAGCGGGCCCGTCACGTCGAGTGGTGTCGACCCCACTCAGTGCGAAAATCTCCTCGCAAAGTGTGAGCACGGTCACGCCGAGTGGAGGTGGTGGTGCCGGCCCGCAGGTCCGAGGGGTGGCGTGACCCCGGGCACCCGCCGACGATAGACCATCCGGCTAGACTTTCGCGCCGTGGGCCGAAGTGCCGCTTTCTTCGATCTGGACAAGACCGTCATCGCCAAGTCGAGCGCCCTGGCGTTCGGTCGGCCGTTCTACCGGGACGGGCTGATCACCCGGCGTGACGTGGTCAAGTCGGCGTACGCGCAGCTGATGTTCCGGCTGGGCGGCACCGACGAGCAGACCATGGCCCGAACACGGGACTACCTGGCTGCGCTCTGCAAGGGCTGGCAGGTGGAACAGGTCCGCCAGATCGTCGCGGAGACACTGCATGAGCTCATCAACCCCTACGTGTACGCCGAGGCCGCCGCGCTGATCGAGGAGCACCAGGCGGCCGGCCGGGACGTGGTGCTGGTCTCCGCCTCCGGCGAGGAGATGGTCCGGCCGATCGGCGAGCTGCTCGGGGTGACCGACGTGATCGCCACGCGGATGACCGTGCGGGACGGCCGGTACAGCGGTGAGGTCGAGTTCTACGCGGCCGGCCCGAGCAAGGTCGAGGCGGTCGGCGAGCTGGCCGCCGCTCGGGGCTACGACCTGGCCGACTCGTACGCCTACTCCGACTCGTACAGCGACCGCCCCCTACTGGAGTGCGTCGGGCACCCGAGCGTGGTGAACCCGGACCGGCAGCTGCGCAAGCTGGCCTCGGAGAACGCCTGGCCGGTCCTGGAGTTCCGGCACCCGATCCCGCTGGGCCGTCGGCTGCGGGAGCGGCCCGCCGTCCCGGTCGCCGCGGCGGCCCTGGGGGTCGGCGTGGGCGTCGCCATCGGCATCGCCTGGTACGGCCGGCACCGTCGCACCCGCGCCGCCGCCTCCGCCTGACCTCCTCGTGACGAGGGCGATCATCAAATCGGTGGTCGCCTCAGGCAGTGTTGCGCCCGTTGTGAGGCAGCACAGCGAAATGATCGACGGCCGCAGGTGCGCAGCTCAGGCGGCGGCGAGGATCTCGTCGCCGATGACGGTGAGCTGGTCGGCGCCGACCTCCACGGCCGCCATGTAGTGGCGCAGCCAGGATCGCAGGCCATCCGGGGTGCCGGTGGCGAAGGCGCCGGCCGAGCCGACGTACTCGGGCTCTCGCTCACGGTGCCCGACGTCGACGGCAAGCAGGCCGCGCGGGTCGAGGCCGCTGGCGAGCAGCACCAGCCGCGCGGCACCGCGGGCCACCACGCCGGACGGGCCGGCGAACGGGCGCAGGTTCAGCAGTTCCCCGTGGACCACGGCGGCGAGCACCAGCGGCGACACCTTGGTGCCGCCGGCGACCAGCCCGGCCAGCCCGTCCAGCCGGGCGGCGACCACCGGGTCGGCGACCGGTCGGCCCAGTTCGTCCTCCGGCACCATGTCCCGGGCAGCGAGTACGTGCAGCTTCGCGAGGGCCTGTCGGGGGGCCTTCGGCCAGAGCTCGCTCAGCCCGGGCAGCGCCCCGGCGACCCGTAGCGCCCCCTGGAGCACCGGGTCGGTGACCGTGCCGCTCCGGACGGCTTCGCGCTCGTGGGCGTACCCCTCGAGAGCGGCGCTGGCCACCGCGGACCGGAGGCTGACCTCGGCCGCGACCTGGCCGCCGTGCCGGCGCAGCGCGCGGTGCCCGAGTGCCTGGTCGAACCGCTCGCGGGCGCGCTCGACGGCGGTGGAGATGTCGGCGAGCGCGAGCAGCGGGGCGAGCGGGTCCGTGGTCACCCCGCCACGCTAGCGACCCGTCCCGACCTCCCGAGCCGCACCCGGCCGCAACGCGACCCGGGCCACCGCCCGGCGCGGCCGCGCCCCCTCGGGCAGGGCAAGGTCAACACCATGTCGCCGATAACGGGGGGGTTCCAACCGCGGGATACCGCGACATCCCCGACCTCGTGTCGATCAAGGCCCACGACGCAGACCGGCCACGCGAGCACGGCCGCACGACGCAGGCGGGCACGACCGCCCGACGCACGCCGGCCACGCGGACCGCGCGCACGGCCGCCCGACGCAGGCTGACCACGCGGACCGGCCCGGCGGGCACGGTCGCGCGGCGCAGGCACCGTCGCGAGGGCCGTCGGGCGCGCGGCGGGGGCCGCTCGGCGCGACGGAGCGGGCAGCCGTCGCGAGCCGGGGGCACCGCGACTACCCTCGTGCCCAGCGAGACGCAGGTCACCCGAGGACGAGGAGTCACGGCATGAGCGAGGCATTGGCCAATCTGCTGAACGAGACGCGCCAGTTCCCCCCGCCGGCCGAGCTCGCCGCGCACGCCAACGTCACCGCCGACGCCTACGCCGAGGCGGACGCCGACCGGCTCGCGTTCTGGGCGAAGCAGGCCGACCGGCTGGCCTGGTCGAAGAAGTGGGACGAGGTGCTCGACTGGTCGAACCCGCCGTTCGCGAAGTGGTTCGTCGGTGGGCAACTCAATGTGGCGTACAACTGCCTGGACCGGCACGTCGAGGCGGGTCGGGGCGACAAGGTCGCCATCCACTGGGAGGGCGAGCCCGGCGATACCCGCACTCTCACCTACGCCGACCTGCACGAGCTGACCTGCCGGGCGGCGAACGCGCTCACCGACCTGGGTGTCACCGCCGGCGACCGGGTGGCGATTTACATGCCGATGATCCCGGAGGCGGCGGTCGCGATGCTGGCCTGCGCCCGGATCGGCGCGGCGCACAGCGTGGTCTTCGGCGGCTTCTCGGCCGACTCGCTGAGCAACCGGATCCAGGACGCCAGCGCCAAGGTGGTGATCACCGCAGACGGCGGTTACCGGCGGGGCAAGCCGTCAGCGCTGAAGCCGACCGTGGACGAGGCGGTGGCGAACTGCCCGTCGATCGAGCACGTCCTGGTGGTCCGCCGCACCGGCGAGGAGGTGGCCTGGTCGTCGAAGGACCACTGGTGGCACGAGACGGTGGAGACCGCTTCGGCCGAGCACACCGCGCAGCCGTTCGACGCCGAGCACCCGCTGTTCATCCTCTACACCAGCGGCACCACGGCCCGGCCGAAGGGCATCCTGCACACCACCGGTGGGTACCTCACCCAGACGTCGTACACGGCGAACGCGGTCTTCGACCTGAAGCCGGAGACGGACGTCTACTGGTGCACCGCCGACATCGGCTGGGTCACCGGCCACTCCTACATCGTGTACGGCCCGCTCTCCAACGGCGTCACCCAGGTGATGTACGAGGGCACCCCGGACACCCCGAACAAGGGCCGGTTCTGGGAGATCGTCGACAAGTACGGCGTCACCATCCTCTACACCGCTCCCACCCTGATCCGGACGATGATGAAGTGGGGCGACGACATCCCGGCCGGCTTCGACCTGTCCTCGCTGCGGCTGCTGGGCAGCGTCGGCGAGCCGATCAACCCGGAGGCGTGGATCTGGTACCGGCAACACATCGGCCGGGGTGAGCTGCCCGTCGTGGACACCTGGTGGCAGACCGAGACGGGCGCCATCATGATCTCCCCGCTGCCCGGGGTGACCGCCGCCAAGCCGGGCTCGGCGATGACCCCGCTGCCGGGCATCGTGGCCGACGTGGTGGACGACCAGGGCCAGTCGGTGCCCAACGGCGGTGGCGGCTACCTGGTGCTGCGCGAGCCATGGCCCTCGATGCTGCGCACCATCTGGGGTGACGACAACCGGTTCATCGAGACGTACTGGAGCCGGTTCGAGGGCATGTACTTCGCCGGTGACGGGGCGAAGAAGGACGACGACGGGCACATCTGGCTGCTCGGCCGGGTCGACGACGTGATGCTGGTGTCCGGGCACAACATCTCCACCACCGAGGTGGAGTCGGCGCTGGTGTCGCACCCGTCGGTGGCCGAGGCGGCGGTCGTGGGCGCGACCGACCCGACCACCGGTCAGGCGATCGTCGCGTTCGCCATTCCACGCGGCAGCACCGACATCGCCGGCGAGGCGGGCGAGAAGCTGATCGCCGATCTGCGCAACCACGTGTCGAAGACGCTCGGCCCGATCGCCAAGCCCCGGCAGATCATGCTGGTGCCGGAGCTGCCGAAGACCCGCTCGGGCAAGATCATGCGCCGGTTGCTGCGGGACGTCGCGGAGCACCGGTCACTGGGCGACGTGACCACGTTGCAGGACTCGTCCGTGATGGAGCTGATCTCCTCCGGGATGAGCGGCGCGAAGTCCGACGAGGACTGACAGCAGGCGTACACACCGGAGGGTGGCGGTCCGTGCGGACCGCCACCCTCCGTTATTTCTTACGGGTACGACCCACACAGCCCCACCAGTGTCACATCGGTCAGTCGGATGAGCCCGGAGAAGCTGAACGGACACAGGCGGCGGGTCGCCTCTGTCCTTTCGGCCAGTTGTGATTTAGGTTCACGCAGGTTGGGACAGTTCGACGTTCATCACATCGATGGTCGGCGCCCCAACGTCCCCCTCCCCATGCCCGAGAAACGGAGCGGCATGAACCACAAACCGCAGTCTGGGGCGCGACGACGACTACTCGTCGCGCTGCCCGCCATCGCCCTTGCGGCCACGTCACTGACCGTGACCGGCAGCGCGGCGGCCCAGTCGTCGTCCGCCACCCCCAGGGCGGTGATCGGCGCCGATGAGTACTACATCAACTACGCCGAGCCCGAAGTTCAGCCGGACACCGCCGGCCGCGAGGTCAAGGGCAAGGCTGGCGTCTACACCCCCGCCGTCGACGCCGCGCGCGCGTTCGACCAGAAGCACGCTCGGGGCAACCCGGTGACGGCCCAGCAGCTGGCGAAGATCGAGGCCAAGTCGATCAAGACCGGCAAGAACCCCCGGAAGATCAAGCAGGCGCCGACCACCCAGACGGCGAAGCTGCTGACGCTGCTGGTGGAGTTCAACGACCAGGCGAACGACGATTTCACCGGTGTGATGGTCCCGAAGACGGTGTTCGAGGACCGGACCTGTGTCCCCGGTACCGTCCAGAACGGCCCGAAGCACAACAACATCGTGAACCCGGCGACCCTGCCGCACGAGGACAACAACTCGATGTGGGTGCCGGACTTCTCGCCGGCCCACTACGACAAGATGCTCTACAGCAAGAAGGGCATCACCGAGCGGGTCCGCAAGGACCTGACGGGCCCGGACGGCAAGCGGGGCATCGACATCTCCGGTCGCACCATGCACAACATGTACCTGGAGATGTCCAAGAACGCGTACACGGTCGCGGGGCAGGCCAGCCCGTGGATCACCGTGCCGCACTCGGAGGGCTGGTACGCCGCCAACCGCTGCTTCCAGGACGCGAGCGGCAACTGGGTCCCCGGCCGTGAGCAGTCGATGAACGGTCACCCGGACAACCCGGCCGGCGCGGGCCGGCTGGCCACCGACGCGATCGACTCGCTCGCCGCGAAGGACCCCAACTTCCCCTGGGCCGACTACGACATCGAGGACCAGGCCGACCGGGACGGTGACGGCAACGTCTTCGAGCCGGACGG
Source organism: Micromonospora sp. NBC_00858 (assembly GCF_045207365.1). Classification (NCBI taxonomy): domain Bacteria; kingdom Bacillati; phylum Actinomycetota; class Actinomycetes; order Micromonosporales; family Micromonosporaceae; genus Micromonospora; species Micromonospora sp. NBC_00858. The sequence continues at coordinate 5,892,299 of NZ_CP108828.1, forward strand.
CGTGATCGACCACCTGGTGCTCGTGCACGCCGGTCAGGGCAAGTCCCGCGGCGGCGGCGCCGAGGGTGTGTACGCCGTCTGGGCGCACTCCTCGTCGGTTGCCGGTGGCTACCGCATCCCGGGCACCAACCTCCAGGTGTCGAACTACATCGTGCAGCCGGAGGACGCCGGCGTCGGCGTCTTCGCGCACGAGTTCGGTCACGACCTCGGTCTGCCGGACCTCTACGACACCTCCGGCAACGCCGACTCCGACGTGGACTTCTGGGACCTGATGGCCTCCGGATCGCACTCGGGTGAGATCTTCCAGGCGCTGCCGACCCACATGGGTATCTGGGACAAGTGGGTGCTCGGCTGGGCCGACCCGCTCACCGTGACCCCCGGCTCCAGTGGGCGCAACGTGGAACTCGGGCAGACCTCGCGTACCCCGGTCCGCACCGAGGACGGCATCAAGATCGACCTGCCGGACAAGGTGACCACGCTGGCCACGCCGCACAGTGGCACCAAGATGTGGCACAGCAACAACGACCAGGAGTGGGCCGACGTCAAGCTGGGCCGCTCGGTCGACGTGCCGGCGGCGGCGGACGCGAAGTTCTGGATGTGGAACAACTACATCATCGAGCAGGACTGGGACTACGGCTTCGTCGAGATCTCGACGAACGGCGGCACGTCCTGGACCGAGGCGAAGGTGTACGACGAGGCCGGCACGGCGGTCACCACGCCCGACGGTTACCCGGACCCGAACGGCCGGATGAACGACTTCGGCGGCAAGAAGTACGGGCTGACCGGCAGCACCGACGGCTGGCGCCACGACTACGTCGATCTGTCGGCGTACGCCGGCACGACGATCCAGCTGCGGCTGCGTCTGGCCACCGACGAGGCGTTCGAGGAGCGCAACTGGTTCGTCGACGACTTCTCGGTCACCGGCGGCGGCGCCACCACCTGGAGCGACGACGTCGAGGGCGGCGACAACGGCTGGACGGCCACCGGCGGCACCTGGGTCGACACCACGGGCGCGGGCTGGAAGGTCAGCAGTGGCACCGAGAATCACGCGCACTACTACCTGGCCGAGTGGCGCAACTTCGACGGCTTCGACAAGGGCCTGAAGTACGCCTACGACACGATCTACTCGCATGACGCGTGGAAGGTCGACCGGATCTCGTACAACGCGCCGGGCATGCTGGTCTGGTACCGGGACACCGCGCTCGGCGACGTCAACCACGTCACCGGGCAGATGACCGCGCTGCCCAGCTACGGCGCGAAGGGCGGGTTGCTCATCGTCGACTCGCACTTCGACCCGTACCGGCGCACTGGTGAGGCGGCCGTGAAGGACCCGTCGGTGACGGACAACCTGCCCAGCCGTCCGCAGTCGGCGAACGCGGCGTTCTCGCTGAAGCCGACGTACTCCTTCACGGAGTGCCTGGAGGCGGCGGGCGAGCCGTACAGCGCGTACTGCACCAAGTTCAAGTCCCAGCCGGGCGTGAAGACCTTCACCGATGCCAAGACCTGGTACCCGGGCATCGAGATGCGGGATGGCGCGGCGTACGCGCGGGACAACGACGCCTCGGTGGTGCTCCCGTCGCGGAACAACGCGCCGTACACCACCCGGGTCACCCACCCGGACGGCAGCCCGGCGCCGGAGTTCTACGGCGTGACCCTGGGCGGCGGGGCGATCGTGCTGGGCACCGGCAACCCCGGTGACCAGGGCGTCAACTTCGGCGTCTCGCTCACCATCAAGCGGACCGCACGGGACAACTCGTCCGCCACGGTGTACGTCACCTCGGCGAGGAACTGACCCCAACAGGTCCGTCGTCCGACGGAACAACGGGCGGCCCGTCCGGAGCACCACGCTCCGGGCGGGCCGTTTCGCGTGTGGGTGTCGGAGTGCCGGACGGCGGTTGTCGTATGTCCGATCACATAGATCGAAATACGTCGTTATAAAACGCGTGTGGCCGGTCCACGCTGGTCAGCGTCCCTGATGAAGCGCGGGGGTGTGACGGTGAAAAGCATTCCCAACAAATTCTTGCAACAAATCGACGCAGGCATCTTCCCACCCGTCCCAGCAGTGTCTATGTTCACCATTGGTCCCACTAGTGGGATCGATCTGTCACCGGCCTGTACCCCCGTTGGGCCGGCTCCCTCACACCGGAGGTACCACGTGCGCAAAGTCGCAGTGGGTCTGCTCGGGCTCTCACTGACGGCGACAGGCCTGGCGTTCGGCCCGTCCGCCTCGGCGGCGCCTCAGCCCAAACTGCCGGCAGCAGCTCCGTCCGCCGCCGAACCGCAGTCACTGAAGGACGAACTCCCCGACAAGCTTGAGGACAAGCGTCGCGAGCTGCGTCAGCAGGGTCTCAGCGACGTGCTGAGCGGGCGCAGCAAGCCGATCGAGCGCAACGGCAGCACGGTCGTCAAGGTCGGCAAGACGAGCGGGACGGGATCCAACGCCCGCACCTTCTCCGGCGGCCAGGAGACCAGGGACCAGTACGTCGAGCTCAAGCGTGAGCGGACCGACAAGATCTTCGTGATCCTGGCCGAGTTCGGAGACCAGCGGCACCCGTCCTACCCGGACAAGGACATGAACCCGGACATCGCCGGGCCGACGACCTTCAACGGACCGCTGCACAACCAGATTCCGCAGCCCAACCGAGCCGTGGACAACTCCACCGTCTGGCAGCCGGACTTCAGCCCGGAGCACTTCCGCCAGCTGTACTTCGGCACCAACCCGGGCGACGAGTCGCTGAAGCAGTACTACGAGGCGCAGTCCTCTGGCCGGTACACCGTCGACGGCCTGGTCACCGACTGGGTCAAGGTGCAGTACAACGAGGCCCGCTACGGTCGTTCCGACGACCCGAAGGCCGACGACGACCCGACCGGCGACCCCGCCGTCTGCGGCGACAACGTCTGCTCGAACACCTGGGCACTGATCCGCGACGCCGCCAACCAGTGGGTCGCCGACCAGAAGGCCAAGGGCCGGACGGACGCCCAGATCGCCGAGGAGATGCGCTCCTACGACCAGTGGGACCGGTTCGACTTCGACGGTGACGGCGACTTCAACGAGTCGGACGGCTACATCGACCACTTCCAGATCGTCCACTCCGGCGGCGACCAGGCCGACGGTGACCCGCACCAGGGTGAGGACGCCATCTGGAGCCACCGCTGGTCGGCCTTCAACAGCTCGCCCGTCGGCCCGCCGAACTTCCCGATCGGTGGCACCCAGATCGGCAACACCGGCGTCTGGATCCGCGACTACACGATCCAGCCGGAAAACGGCGGCCGGAGCGTCTTCTACCACGAGTACGGCCACGACCTGGGCCTGCCGGACGACTACGGACCGGCGGACAACAACAACGAGCACTGGACCCTGATGGCCCAGAGCCGGCTCGGCGCCAAGAACGACGCTGGCATCGGTGACCGTGGCGGCGACCTGGGTGCGTGGAACAAGTTCCAGCTCGGCTGGCTCGACTACGAGGTGGTCGTGGCGGGGCAGAAGCTCAACATGGAGCTCGGCCCGCAGGAGTACAACTCGAAGAAGGCACAGGCCGTAGTGGTCGTGCTGCCCAAGCGGGAGTACACCTTCAACTACGGTGCACCGTTCGAGGGCTCGAAGCAGTACTTCACCGGCAACAGGGACAACCTCGACGGCACCATGACGAGGACGTTCGACCTCACCGGCAAGTCCGCTGCGGCGCTGTCGCTGAAGGGCAAGTACGCCATCGAGGAGAACTACGACTACCTCTACTTTGAGGCCTCGACTGACGGCGGGCAGACCTGGACCGACCTGGACGGCACCGTCAACGGCCAGCCGATCGGCGTCGACGGCGCCAACCGCCCGGCCCTCGACGGCAGCAGCAACGGCGCGTGGGCGGACATCAACATCCCGCTCACCTCGCTCGCCGGCAAGGTGGCGCAGGTCCGTCTCCACTACGTCACTGACGGTGGTGTGTCCGAGGGCGGCTTCTTCGGTGACGCGATCACCGTGACGGCCGACGGCCAGACCGTGTTCAGCGACGGCGCCGAGACCGACGCCGGCTGGGCGCTCGACGAGTGGCAGGTTGTCGGGGCGACCTACACCGAACTGTTCGACAACTTCTACATCGCCGGCAACCGGTCGTATGTCTCGTACGACAAGTACCTGAAGACCGGCCCGTACTTCTTCGGCTACGCGAACACCCGCCCGGACTGGGTGGACCACTACGCGTACCAGGAGGGCCTGCTCATCTCGTACTGGAACCGGCGCTGGGAGGACAACAACACGGTCGCCCACCCGGGTGAGGGTCGGAACCTGTACATCGACGCGCACCCGCGCCCGATCTACAACCTCACCGGCGCGCCGTGGCGGGCCCGCGTCCAGGTCTACGACGCGCCGTTCAGCCTCAAGAAGGCCGACTCGTTCACCCTGCACCTCAACAGCCAGCCGCAGTACATCCGCGGCCAGGCTGCGGAGCCGCTGTTCGACGACACCAAGAAGTACTTCTACGAGGAGCTGCCGAACCACGGCGTCAAGCTCCCCGCGGCCGGTGTCAAGATCAAGGTCCTGGAGCAGGACGGCACCTCGATGAAGATCCGTATCTCCTAGTTCCTTCAGCAGTAAACGGCAGCGGCGCCCGGGACTCCCCGGGCGCCGTTGCCGTTTCCGCTGCCGTCGTCGCGTGAGCTCCACGGCCCTCCGGAACCGGGGCGCCACGACCAGCGTCGAAGGAGCGTGCCCACAGCCTCCCGTGCCCTGCTCCTGCTCATCCCGGTGCTGACGATGGTCGCGTGCGCCAGCACCGGGGACGGCGGTGCGCCACCCGAGGACCGACCCGCCCCGACCACCGCCCCGCCGAGCGCACCCCCGACGCCATCGCTCGACCCGAGCAGCCCGCCCGCACCGGCCGCCAGCGCATCGCGAGCCCGGCCTCCGCTGTCCGCCACCGAGCCGCCGACGATGCGCCCGCCCGTCGCCAAACCGAGCCCGCCCAGCGACCTGCGGCAGAACGACCTGGTCAGCGGCACCGTCACCCGGGGCGGCACCGGTCCCTGCTACGGGCTCGTCGCCGAGGACGGAACCGAGTACGCGCTGCACGGTCCGGACGCCGGCGAGCTGCGGACGGGGAGCTTCGTGACCCTAAGGATCGCTGCCGCGCGAGCCCGCATCAGCTGCGGGCCGGGCCTCCCGATGAGCATCGTGTCGCGGTGAGCGGTCGTACTGTGCCCGGCTGAGCAGCGGACACGGCGGACGGCAAGGACCGCGCCCTGCGCCAGGGCCCTAGGCTGGGCGCATGACCGACCAGCGCGGCGAAGCCGTCGACGAGTCCTGCGTCCTCACCGAGGGGCCGTGGACCCACCGCTTCGTCGGAGCCAACGGCACCCAGTTCCACGTGGTCGAGGCCGGCACCGGACCCATGGTGCTCTTCCTGCACGGCTTCCCCGAGCACTGGTGGGCGTGGCACGACATGCTGCCGGCGGTCGCCGACGCCGGCTTCCGCGCGGTCGCCGTCGACCTGCGCGGCTACGGCGCCAGCGACAAACCACCCCGGGGGTACGACGGCTACACGCTCGCCGCCGACATCGCCGGGTTGATCCGCGCGCTCGGCGAACGGTCGGCGACGCTGGTCGGCAGCGGTGTCGGCGGCATGGTCGCGTGGACGGTGGCCTCGTTCCATCCGTCCCTGGTCCGCCGGCTGGTGGTGCTGGGTGCCCCGCACCCGCTGCGGCTGCGCGCCGCCATCTTCGCCGACCCGCGCGGGCAGTTCGCCGCCTCCACCCCGGCGCTGAAGTTCCAGCTTCCCCGCTACGAGCACGTGCTGACCCGGGACGGCGCCGCGCCCGTGGCGGAGATCCTGCGCCGCTGGGGCGGGCCACGCTGGGTGGCCGGGCCGGACTTCGAGGCGTACGCCGAGCGGAGCCGGGAGGCGATGCGCATCCCGCAGGCGGCGTTCTGTGCGCTGGAGGGGTACCGCTGGGCGTTCCGTTCGGTGCTGCGGCTGCACGGCTACCGGTTCGTCCGGCTGATGCAGAAGCCGCTGGTCACCCCGACCCTCCAGCTGCACGGGGCGCTGGACGTCGCCTCCCTGCCGCGTACCGCACTGGGCTCCGGCCGGTACGTCGTCGCCCCGTACGAGTGGCGGCTGCTCGACGGGGTGGGGCACTTCCCGCACCTGGAGGCACCGGAGCTGGTGCTCGGCGAGATCCTGCGGTGGGCCAAGTCCTGAACGGTCAGACCCGCTGCTCCCGCAGGTCGGTGACCTCGGCGGCCGGCGCCCAGCCCTGGTAGACGCCGAAGTCGAACACCTCCAGCCGCATGGCCTGGGCCACCGGCCAGCGGCCACCGGTGTACTCCACCCGCAGCCAGGCGTCGTGCTCGCCGAGCACGATGAACGGCTGCCCCTGCCAGGTGCAGGTGGTCCGCACGTACGCCAGGTCCTCGACCTCGCTCGCCGGCAGCACCCGCACGTACCGGCCGGCGCGGACCTCCTCGAAGCCCTCAGCGGGCTCTGGTTGGTACAGCCGGATGTCATCGCCGTCCGGGCTGGCCTGGTACTCCCGGCCCTGCCAACGGGCCACGTAGCCGTCCCGCATCACGCCTCACCGACCTGTCGCCACACGACCGCGTCCGTGTCGAGCACCGCGACCACCCGCTCGGTGCCGTCCACGCCGATCCGCCAGAGCTGCGCACCATGTGGCAGCCGCGCGCTGTCCACCTTGAACTCCGCCACCACGTCGCTGCTCTCGCCCGGGGCGAAGCCGTTGCCCCGGAACGGCGGGCGTTCGATGACCCAGCCCTCCATGGCCCGCATCGCCGGCTCGTTCTGACCGCCGTACGGGATCCGGTAGAGGCTCGGCCGGTGTGCCGGCCAGCGCAGCACGTAGATCTCCTCGGCGTCCCGAGCGAACGGCGAATCCGGGTGGCTGAGGCCGAGCGCGTCGTGCAACTGAGCCGGCGTGGTCAGGTGGGCCAACTCGCCGGCCCGGTGCACGAAACCGGAGACCCGGTCGTACCCCCGCTCCAGGTAGTACGCGAGCTGGCTGGGCGCGATCGCCTTCTGCATCACGGTTGGTCGGGCCGGGTCGACGGCCGCCGGGGCGTACCGGGGGCGAGCGGCGGGCTCCGCCACGACCGGCGTCTCCGCCGCGTCCACCTCCAGGTCGTCGCCGAGCCCCACCTCCGCGGCCCAGTTGGCCAACGCGACGATCTGCTCGCCGGGCAGCTTGGCCCCGACCGGAGTGCCCGGGTTGACGGCGAACGACCAGTCCTCGTCCGGCCAGCGCCGGATCAGTTGGGCGAACTTCACCCGGACCGTGTCGACGTCGCCCTCGGCGTGGTCGGCGAGGCGCTCCGGGGAGGTGTAGACCACCACGTACGTCTCGCCGTCCAACTGCTCGGTGCGCCAGACGAAACCCGGGTCGCCGGGGCGGCTGCCCCGCACCGAATCCGGGGCGGCCGGCAGCAGGACCCGGGCCAGCAGCAGCGTGGACAGGAACGTGTCCGTGCTGCCGGCACCGGCCGCGCCGAGCAGGTCCTCCTCGACCGTGTTGGCGGGCAGGAACTCGACCGGTGCCCGCCCGTGCTGCTCGTCGCCGTCCGGGACCGTGCGCTCCGCACTGTCGTCGGCGTCGGGCCGCGCCGGCTCCGCCCCGCTGCCCGTCCGAGGTCGCGGCGCCTGCCCGCCGACATCGTCGGCGACCCGATCCGCGCCGTCTACGCCGACCGGTGGTCCGGCGAGGTCGGCGCGATCTTCGCCGTCCTGCCCGCCGACGCGGTCGTCAACGCGCACGCCACCCCAGCCACCGTCCGCCGGGCCGCCGCCCACACCGGCCTCCGCTGGGCCGAACAGGCCCAGCCCAGAGGATCCCGGGCCGGACGACGCCGGACCGAACTGGTCCGGGCCGGAAGTGGGCGGGGCTGTGGGCTCCGGACCGAACTGGCCCAGTCCGGTGGACGGCGGGGCTGTGGGCTCCGGGACGGACGCCGCCGAGCCGAACGGGCCCGGACCGGTGGACGGCGGGGCTGTGGGCTCCGGGGCGAACGCTGCCGGACCGAACTGGCCCGGACTGGACGAGGGCGCGGCGGCGGACTGCGGACCGGACCGCCAGGCGGCGTCGGCCGGGCCCTCGGCCTCGGCCGGGTCGGGGAGGTCACGGGACTCGATGATGGTGCCCTCGATGACGATGGGCGTGAAGCCGCGGCGCGGCGCGGGCGGGCCGGAGACCGGTTCCGCGATGGACGCCGGCAGCTCCTCCCCCGGCTCGAACCGGCCCGAATCGCCCGTTCGGCGGCGCGGAATCGCCTGGGTCTCGTCCGCCGAGGGATCGGTTCGCCCGAGTCGGGTCAGCGGCACCTCGCCGGTGGGTCGACCGGGCACCCGGAAGGCACGGGTGGGCTCCTCGGCCAACGGACCGGACCGGCGGGGTGGCAGTGGCTGGGTGGGTTCGTCGTCGGGTGCCGGCGCTCGTACCCCCCGGGACGCGCCAGGGTCGACGGCCGGGGGCCGCAGCGGCCGGGTGGCGTCCGGATCCGGCATCGGGAAGGCCCGGGTCGCGTTGTCGCCGCCCGGCCCGTCCGCGGGGCGGCGGCGCGGGAAGGGCTGGCTGCCCGGCCCGAACCGGGACGGCGGAACCGCGCGGTCGCCGGGCCGGCCCTCGCCCGGGGCCGGGCCGGTGGTCCGGCCCCGGCCGGACGCCGGTTCGAAGAAGGAGCGTCGGCCGCTCTCGGCGCTGCTGTTGCCAGCGGCCGGACCGTTGCTGAGGGCTGGACCGTTGCCGGCGGCCGGGCCGTTGACGTCGGCACCCGGCCGCTTCGGCGGCGGCCAGCCCGCACCGGCACCGGTTTGGTCGGTGGGGGCGACATTGGGGCTTTCGGCAGGCGCCAGCGGCGTGAACCGGGACGCGGCCGACCGGGACACGCCGGGTATTGCATCGCCCGGCCTGCCGGGACGGGGCGGGCCGGTCGGGTACCGCTGACCAGCGGCGGGCATGTCTTCCCCGCCAGATCGGCGCGTCAGCTCACCTGGGCCGGGCGTCCGGGACGACGTGCCCGGTGCCACCGAGCCGCCCACACGGGGCACCGCGCCCCGCGCTGGCGAGGGCAGCCCGGACGGGGTCGCCGCCGGGTCAAACCCGGACGACGTCGACCCGGTGTCGGGCGGCGCACCCGTGGCGTTCGTGCCGTCCCGACCGGACCCACCGGTCCGGGACCGGGACAGGGTCTCGGCCCGCTCCAGGCGGGCGCGGGCGCCCATGGCGCGGCCGGGCAGCCGGACGTCGCCCCTGGAGAGCTGGGCGACGAACCAGGGCGGTAGGTACCCCTCGACGGGCAACCCCGGGTTGACCGCGAGCCACCACTCCTGGTTGGGCCAGCCGACCGCGAGATCCGTGAACGGGACGCGTCGGTTGCTGCCGGGGTGATCGCCGAGGCAGGCCCGCAGCGCGGCGGCGGAGGTGAAGGCCAGCACGTGGGTCCGGCCGCCGGTGGTCCAGGTGCCCCAGCCGGATGGTGCCTGACCGGGCAGCGCAGGGGCGGCGACCGGCAACAACAGATCGGTGCGGGACAGAAGCCGGAAGTAGAGCTCCTGGTCGTTGGCGCGCAGCGCGTCCCGCATCGCCACCTCGGCCTCCGTGGCCGGCTCCCATTCGGTCACGGCCACCTCTCCTTCCGAGAACAGGCCACAGGTATCGCGTACAACCTACAAGGTGGTACCAAGATCACAATTGCTGGCCGGCGGCGGTCCGCCTGCGCGTCGATGAGGCGATAACATCCCGTTCCGGAGCCGACACGATACGGAGGCCGTCGATGTCCCGGTCGATTGCGCGCCCGGTCCTTGCAGGTCTGACGGCCACACTGCTGACCGGCACGGCCGCCCCGGCCGTCGCCGCCGACGTCGCGCTCCGGGTGGCACCGGCCTGCGCGACCCCACTCGCCCCCGTCCGGCCGGTCACGGCGCTGCCCTGGCCGCAGCAGCGGTACGACCCAGCCCGGCTCGCGCCGCTGGCCACCGGAGCCGGGGTGACGGTGGCGGTGGTCGACTCCGGGGTCGACCGGGTGCATCCCCAACTGGCCGGGCAGGTGCTGGCCGGTACCGACCTGCTCGACCCCGGCGGGGACGGCGGCCGGGACTGCGCCGGGCACGGCACCGGTGTGGCGAGCATCATCGCGGCGGCACCCCAACCGGGCGTCGCCTTCCACGGCCTGGCACCGGGTGCCCGGATCCTGCCGGTGCGGGTGAGTGAGCAGCAGGTGGTGCAGGGGCGGGAGTCGGGGCGCACGGTCAGCGCCAGCGAGTTTGCCCGAGCCATTCGCTGGGCCGTCGACCACGACGCCGACGTGCTGAACCTCTCCGTGGTGCTGTACGCCGACGACCCGGAGGTCCACTCCGCCGTGCGGTACGCGGTCGACCGGAACGTGGTGCTGGTGGCCGCCGCCGGCAACCTGCACGACAACGGGGACCCGCGCCCGTTCCCCGCCGCGTACGACGGGGTGCTCGGGGTGGGAGCGATCGGGGCGGGCGGTGGGCGGGCGACCTTCTCGCAGGCCGGTCCGTACGTCGACCTGGTCGCACCCGGCAGCGAGGTGCTGGCCGCCGCGCCCGGTCAGGGCCACCACCAGGTCGAGGGGACCAGCTACGCGGCGCCGTTCGTGGCTGCCACCGCGGCGCTGCTGCGCCAGTACCGGCCCGAGTTGACCGCCGCCCAGGTGGCGGAGCGGATCGTCGCCACCGCCGATCCGGCACCCGGCGCGGGTCATGGCGGCGGGTACGGCGCTGGTGTGCTGAACCCCTACCGGGCGGTCACCGAGACCGGCGGTGCCCGGCCGGCCGGCCCTCGGGCAGTCGCGGCGCTCGCCGACGACCGGGTCGACCCGGCGCTGGTCGCTCGCCAGGCTCGCCGGGCGACTGCCCGGGACCGGGCGCTGCTGGTCGGTGCCGTGATCGGCACGACGGCGGTTGCCGTGGTGCTGCTCGCCCTGGTGCTGCCCCGAGGTGCGCGCCGGCGGTGGCGCCCGGCCGACCCGGCCTGAACCCGCCAGCCCGCCGCCCCGCTCCGCGGCCCGATCTGAACCCGCCAGCCCGCCGCCCCGCTCCGCGGCCAGGCCTGACCCTGCGAGCCCGCCGCCCCGCTCCGCGACCAGGGGCGGCCGGGGCGCCGACCCGGACATGGTCAGCGCTCCCGGCCCACCGGAATCACTGGAACAGCCCGGTGTTCTTCTTCTCGGTGTCCAGATAGTCGGCGGCGGAGTCGCCCACCGCCAGCCTGATGTCGCGCAGCATCGCCTGGAGGTCCTGTGAGGCGGAGCGCCACCGCGTCTGGCGCTGCTCATACGCCTGCCGGGCCTCGCCCGTCCAGCTCGCCACCAGCGGGGCGGCGTCCCGTTCGAGCTGGCCGAGCTGCGAGTCGAGCGTGTTCAGCGCCTTCTGGATGTCCGCGCCGGCCTGCTGAAGCGCGGCGAAGTTGACGACCAGCACACCGTGGTCCATCGAATCTCCCTCCCGAGCGGGATCAGAGCGGCAGCTGGATGCCGCCGCGGTTGGTGCCGGCCACCCGGCTGGCCGCCTCGTCGTCCGAGACGTCGTACTGCCGGCCGGCGGTGCGGATCGCACCGGCGGTCTCCCGCAGCGCCCGGTGCAGCGCCGCCTGGTCCTGCGACCACTGCTGCTTGACCTGCTCGAACGACCGCCCGCCGGCGCCGCGCCAGGCCTGCTGCAACACCTCCAGCTCGGCCAGCAGGCCGGTCAGCATGGACTGCAACGACTGGTCCACCTGCTCGAACTTCGCGGCGGTCTGCTGCATGACCGCGGCTTCTGCCTGGGTTTGGGACACCCGGACGTCACCTCATCTCCTCGATCGTGACTGGCCGTCGACGCGCCCACCCTGGGGACGCGCCGCTCGCGTGGCCCGGTCGTCGAGCATGGTGGACGCGGGTCAGCGATGAACTTCGTGGCTGACGGTAGCGGCCCGGTAGCGGTTCTGCTACCCCCCGCATCTCCCCTGTGGACAACCACGAGAGCCATCGGTCGCTTACGATGTGCCGCAGCCACGTCGCGGCGCGTGACGGACCGTCGGAGCGGCCGGCCGCCCGGCACGGTCCACTGTCGAGGAGGTGCGGTGCCGGCGATCAGCACCGGAGGACCGCAGCCGGCGATCCCCGCCGGGCCCAGGCCAGGCATTGTCCCGCCGCCCGGGCCGAGCGGGCTCACCGACACCGGCCCGGGTCTTCCCGTCCAGGACGCACCTCACCGACCGCCGCCCCGCACCCGGTGGGCGTCGCTCGGCCGACGCGCGGGGGCCGGGGTGCGCACCGGCCAACTGGTCACCGGGCAGGTCGCGGTGGCGCTCGTCCTCGCCGCCCTGGCCCGGGGCGTCCTGGCCACCCTCGCGGCCCTGCTGGCAGCGGTGCTACTGGTGGCGACCGCCTGGGTCCGGGTCCGGGGCCGTTGGCTCTTCGAGTGGCTGGGCACCGCCGTCGGGCACCTGACCCGTCGCCGGGCGCTGGTCGGGCCGGCCGGCCCGACCGAGTTGCTCAACCTGGTTGCCCCGGGTGCCGTGGTCCGTTCGACGGAGCTGCCCGGCGGACCGGCTGCGGTGCTGGAGGACACCACCGGCCTGGTGGCGCTCCTCGAGCTCGGCGACCCCGGTGACCTGCTCGGCGACGCGTCCCGGGCGATCCCGGCACCGGCCGCGCTGCTGCCCCCGCCCGGGCCGGAGGTACCGCCGCTGCGGATCCAACTGCTGCTCGCCGGGACACCGGCACCCGTTCCGGCGGCGGGCGGCGCGGTCGGCACGTCGTACCGACAGCTCACCGACGGGCGGCTCGCCGGGCGGGAGCGGGCCGTACTGGCGGTCCGGGTGCTACGGGTCGACGGCTGGTCGGAGGAGGATCTGCGCCGGGTGCTCGCCGGCACGCTGCGCCGGCTCGTCCGCCGGCTCGGGCCGCTGACCGCACGGCCGCTCGGCGTACCCGCAGCGCTCCGCGTCCTGGGCGAGCTGGCCCACCACGACGGCCATCCGGTGCGGGAGTCCTGGCCGGTGCTCCGGTCCGGCGCACTGCTCCAGGCCACCTTCCGGCTGATCCAATGGCCGGACGCCCACAGTGCGGGTGCCCGGCGGCTGGTGGCACGACTGCTCGCGCTGCCGGCGACCGCGACGACCGTGTCGCTCTGCGCGGGCCCGCCTTCGGCCACCGGGGTGCCGACCGAGCTGACCGTACGCCTGGCCGCCGGGACGGCGACGGAACTGACCGTGGCCGCCGAGGCGCTGAACCGGCTGGTGACCGGCCTGGGCGGGCAGGTCCGCCGGCTCGACGGCGCGCACCTCGACGGGCTGGCCGGCACGCTGCCGCTCGCGCTCGCCGCCACCGGGGCGCAGCCACGACCGGCGGTGGATGGCTGGGAGCTGACCCTGGGTGAGGCCGGGATGATGGTCGGCGCCAACCGGCACGGCGGTGCGGTCACCGTGCGGCTGTTCCGACCGGAGAGCACCCGCGTGCTGCTGGTGGGCGGGGTACGCGCCGCTCAACTGGTGGCGCTGCGCGCGATGGCGCTGGGCGCCCTGGTGGTGGTGCAGACCGCGCGCCCGCGCGCCTGGGCGCCGTTCGTCCGGGGCGTGGGCGCGCCCGGCGGGACGATCCCGCTGATTCCGCCGGGTCGCCCGGTCGCCGACGGAGTGGGCACCGCGCTGCGGCCGTTGCTGTTGGTGGTCGACTCGGGACCGGTGACGGCCGAGGCCGAGCCGGGCCCGCCGTGGCGGGCCACCCTGGTGGTCCGGGATGAATTGACCCCGGCGGACGTCGACACGCTCAGCCGGGCCGACCTGGCGGTGCTACAACCGCTGGATGCCGCCGAGGCCGCCCTGGCCGGTGCCGCGCTGGGGCTGGGCGGCTCGGCCGAGTGGCTGACCCGGATCCGGGACGACATGGTGGCCGTGGTGAACCGGCGAGCACTGCGGTGGGCGCTGCTCTCCCCCACCCCGATCGAGTCGCAGCTGATTGGGCGGCCGGCGCGCGGCTGAGCCGAACAGATCGTCAACTGGCGGGTTACGCCGGTGGCCGGTCCGTGGCACGATCCCCGCCATGGGTTTTCTGAAAGGGCTGCTGATTCGGCTGGCCACCACGGCGCTGGCCTTCTGGCTGGCCACACTGCTCATTCCAGGCATCATTCTGGAGTCGACCTCCGCGGTCGAGACGGTCACCACGCTGGTCCTGGTGGCGGCGATCTTCGGCGTGGTCAACGCGGTGCTCCAGCCGATCATCAAGACCGTCGGCTGTGGCTTCTACCTGCTGACCCTGGGTCTCATCGCGCTGGTGGTCAACGGCCTGCTGTTCCTGCTCACCAGCTGGATCGCCGACCAGGCCGGGCTGGGGTTCTCGGTGGACGGCTTCTGGCCGGCCGCCGTGCTGGGTGCCCTCTTCGTGAGCATCGTGACCTGGATCCTCGGCGCGGTCCTCGACCGCGACTGACCGGCGACCGCCCCGCACCGACCCGGGTCGTCCGGGGCCCCGGCCACGACCGGAGCCCCGGGCGGTCTGGTGACCACGGATCGGGAATTGGCGTGCGCGGGGACCGCTCGGGTCGGTTAGCCTCGCCGGCGTGTTCTCGCTGACCCGCGCCGACGGCCACCTGCTCAGCACCGACCCCGCCCGACTCGAGCTGGAGCGGGTGCACCGCTGGCTGTCCACCGACGCGTACTGGGCGCTGGGGCGGGACCGGGAGACAGTCGCCCGGGCGTTCGCCGGCTCGCTGCCGTTCGGCGTCTACCGACCTGGGGACGGCCGCCAGGTGGCGGTGGCCCGGGCGGTCACCGACGGCGCCACCTTCGCCTGGCTCTGCGACGTGTACGTGGACCGCTCCGCCCGGGGCAACGGGTTGGGCGGCTGGCTGGCCGGCACGGTCCGCGACCACCTGGCCGAGCTGGGCGTACGCCGGATTCTGCTGGCCACCAACGACGCGCACGAGGTGTACGCGCGGGTGGGCTTCACGCCGTTGGACACCCCGGAGCGGTGGATGCACCTCGATCGGCGGCCAGCGGTGACGCCGGTCACCGGAAAGGAACAAGACGGCAGTTGACCCCTTACGGTGGAGCCGTGACGCCACTCCGCCTGGGATACCTCTACGGCCTCGGCGCGTACCTGCTCTGGGGTTTCTTCCCGCTCTACCTGAAGCTGCTGCGACCGGCCGGCCCGCTGGAGATCCTGGCGCACCGCATCGTCTGGTCGGTCGTCTTCGTGGCCCTGCTGCTGGCCGCGCTGCGCAACATCGGCTTCCTGCGGGCGCTGCTGCGCCGGCCCTGGGCACTGGCCGGGATCGTCGCCGCCGCCGCGCTGATCGCGGTCAACTGGGGCACCTACATCTACGGGGTCAACTCCGACCGGGTGGTGGAGACGGCGCTCGGCTACTTCATCAACCCGCTGGTGGTGGTGCTGCTCGGGGTGACGGTGCTGGGCGAGCGGCTACGCCCGGCGCAGTGGGTGGCACTGGGCATCGGCGCGTCGGCGGTCGCGGTGCTCACCGTGGACTACGGCCGGCTGCCCTGGCTGGCACTGACCCTGGCCTTCAGCTTCGCCGGGTACGGCCTGGTCAAGAAGCGGCTCGGACTGCCCGCCGCAGAGGGGCTCTTCGTCGAGTCGGCGGTGCTGGCGCTGCCCGCGCTGGGCTACCTGGCCTGGCTGACCCGGCGCGCCGAGTCGACCTTCGGGCACGTCTCGGCCGGGCACACCGCGCTGCTGGTGGTGGCCGGTGCGGCCACCGCGATCCCGCTGCTGCTCTTCGCCGGGGCCGCCAACCGCCTGCCGCTGACCAACCTCGGCATGATCCAGTATCTGGCGCCGATCCTTCAGCTCGGCTGCGGCGTGCTGATCTTCCACGAGCCGATGCCGCCGGCCCGCCTCGCCGGCTTCGCGCTGGTCTGGCTCGCCCTGATCGTCTTCACCGCCGACGCCGTCCGCCAGTCGCACCGCACCCGTCTCGCCACCCGCACCCCCTCCCCCTCCCCAAGCCCTGAGCCGGTTACGGGACGGCGAAGGTGAGCAGGGGGGTGCCGTCGGCGCGTTGCAGTTCCACACTGACGAGTTCCGCGTCGGTGAAGCGGGTCGCTCCGGTGAACCGGAGGTCGTCCCCGGGCGCGGCGAGCCAGGAGCCGATCTGCTCGGTGGCACCGTTCGGGCCGTGCGCCACCAGCCGGAACGGGTACGCCTTGCCGTAGCTGGTCCGCGCGTCGTACCCGCAGTGCATGGTCACCTCGGTGCCCCAGTCGGTGCCGGTCAGCCCGATCTCGGCGTGCACCGGCCCGGCGGCGGCCACCGGTCGCATGGCGACCATCGACACCTTCGGCGCGGGCGTGCTGCCCTGGGCACCGGGGGTGTCGGGCGGGCCGGCCGGGCGGGGTAGCACCGCGCCCGTGCCGACACCGACCACCAGAGCCAGCGCGGCGGCGGCCAGGGTGGTCAGCGCATACCGCCGACGGGTCGCGGAGCGTTCACGGCGACCGCGGTTGCGGGCCTCCTCCAGCAACGCGGGCGCCCGGGCGGCGGTCGGTGGCGGCAGGAACTGCTCCAACCCCGCCGGGTCGAGGCGGCCGAGCAGCCCGGGCAGTACGGCGATCTCGGCGACGGCGTCCCGGCAGGAGGCGCAGCCGGCGAGGTGCCGCTCGTAGGCCGCCCGCTCGGCGGGGGCGAGGGCACCCAGCACGTACGCGCCATCGTCGTGCGCGAACTCGCACCGGGTCATCCCGTCACTCCCATCTCAGCCAGGACCAACCGTAGTGAGCGCAGCGCGTAGTGGGTGCGCGACTTCACGGTGCCCGGTGGCACGCCCAGCCGGGACGCCGCCTCGGCCACCGACCGTCCCTGGTAGAAGCACTCGACCAGCACCTCCCGATGGGTGGGGCTGAGCCGGTTCAGCGCCTCGGCGACCGTCCACGCCTCCACCGCGCGTTCGGCCTCGTCGACCACCTCCGGCGGTTCGGGCAGCTCGTTGGTGAACACCTCGCCGACCCGGGTCGATCGTCGCCGCCAGGCGTCGATGGCGAGGTTGCGGGCCGTGGTGAAGAGCCAGGCCCGCACCGAGCCGCGGCGCGGGTCGAGCGACTCCGGGTGTCGCCAGGCCCGCAGCAGCGTCTCCTGCACCAGGTCCTCGGCCCGCTGCCGGTCCCCGTTGACCAGCCGCAGGGCGTGTGCGTACAGCGCCTCCGCGTGCTCGTCATGCAGCGCGCGCAGCAGTTGGGCGTCATGGTCGCTGATGGCGGTCTCCTCGCTTCCGGCGCGCGTCCGGCGGTGCGTCCGCTCGTGAATACGTGCGGTCATGCCGATCGGTTCAGCCCGAGGTCAGACCGGCTGTGCGTCGACCGGCACCGGCGACTTGTTCACGTCTGGTTCACATTGCGGCCGACGAGCGCTCACCGCGTCCTCCTAGCGTCCGGCAGGTACGCCTGCCGATGCCTGATCCAGCAGTGCCACTGACCTTCCCAGGAGGCTTCTCCCATGAGCGACCGTCCCCGGCTGCTCCCGCTGTTGGGTGCCAACCGCCACGGCACCCGCGACGCCATGACCTGTCTCTACCGCTGTGGAAACGCCTGCGACCACCCGGTCCCGAACACCTCCGACAACGCGTACTTCGGAGACGTGGTGAACGCGGAGGTCTCGCGGCGCGGCGTCGTCCGGGCCGGCGCGGTCGGTGCGCTGGTGCTCGGTTTCGGTGGTGCCGCGGCCGGTGCGCTGGCCGGCGCCGCCCCGGCCATGGCAGCCCCCGCCACCCCGGATCTCCCGGACGTCCCGGAGTCCTTCGGCTTCGGACGTCCCACCACCGGCGTCGGCAGCGGGGCGCTGAGCTTCAAGCCGATCCCGCCGAACAAGTTGGACACCCTGGTCGTACCGAACGGGTACGACCACGCCGTGGTGATCAAGTGGGGTGACCCGGTGGTGCCGGGCGCGCCCGAGTTCAACGTGCACAAGCAGACCGCCGCAGCGCAGTCCAAGCAGTTCGGCTACAACAACGACTTCGTGGGCGTGCTGCCGCTGGACAAGCGGGGCAACCGGGCGCTGCTCGTGGTCAACCACGAGTACACCAACGAGGACCTGATGTTCCCGGGCTTCCCCGGCCTGGACGGGCTCTCGGTGGAGCAGCTGCGCACCGCGATGGCCGCGCACGGCATGTCCGTGGTGGAGCTGGAGCGGGTCGCCGGCACCGGGCAGTGGAAGCCGGTCGAGAACGGCCGGCGGCCGTACAACCGGCGGGTCACCGCGCTCGGCACGAAGTTCGACCTGACCGGCCCGGCCGCCGGCTCGGCCTGGCTGAAGACCGCCGCCGACCCGAAGGGCCGTACGGTCGTCGGCACGCTGAACAACTGCGCCGGCGGCGTGACCCCGTGGGGCACGGTGCTCTCCGGCGAGGAGAACTTCAACCAGTACTTCGTCGGTGCCGACGGCGTCCCGGCGGAGCTGAAGCCGAAGATGGACCGGTACGGCATCAGCACCGCAACCCGTTACCCCAGCGGCAGCCGCAAGTGGGAGCGCGCCGACGAGCGTTTCGACCTGGCGAAGCACCCGAACGAGGCGCACCGGTTCGGCTGGATCGTCGAGATCGACCCGTTCGACCCGGAGAGCCGCCCGCGTAAGCACACCGCGATGGGCCGGTTCAAGCACGAGGGCGCGAACGTGATCGTCACGAAGGACGGGCACGTGGTCGCGTACATGGGCGACGACGAGCGGTTCGACTACCTCTACAAGTTCGTCTCGGACAAGAAGTTCCTGAAGGGCAACTCCTGGGCCGCCCGCAAGCACAACCTGACCCTGCTGGAGTCCGGCACGCTCTACGTCGCGCAGCTGGACCAGACCAGCGCCGGCGAGATCGACGGCTCGGGCAAGCTCCCCAGTGACGGCGCGTTCAACGGCCGGGGCCGCTGGATCAAGCTGGTCAGCGGCAACCGCTCGTACGTCGACGGGATGACCGCCGCGGACGTGCTCACCTTCACCCGGCTCGCTGGCGACAAGGTCGGCGCGACCAAGATGGACCGCCCGGAGGACGTCGAGCCGAGCCTGCTGACCGGCAAGGTGTACGTGGCGCTGACGAACAACACCAACCGGGGCGTCGGCAGCAGCCCGAAGGCGGACGAGGCCAACCCGCGGACCGCCAACAAGCACGGGCAGATCCTGGAGCTGGTCGAGGACCGCGGCGACAACGCTGCCGAGACCTTCGCCTGGTCGCTGCCGATCGTCTGCGGCGACCCGACCGACCCGTCGACCTTCTTCGCCGGGTACGACAAGACCAAGGTCTCCCCGATCTCCTGCCCGGACAACGTCGCCTTCGACGCCACCGGCAACCTGTGGATCTCCACGGACGGCAACGCGCTGGGCAGCAACGACGGCCTCTTCGCCACCGCCGTGGAGGGCCCGGAGCGGGGTCACCTCAAGCAGTTCCTGACCGTGCCGCTCGGCGCCGAGACCTGCGGCCCGTTCATCACCGGTGACAACCGCTCGGTCTTCGTCGCCGTGCAGCACCCGGGTGAGATCACCGGCGCATCGGTGGAGAACCCGGCCTCGAACTGGCCGGACGGCGACTACGCCAAGCCGGGCGTGGTGGTCACCTGGCGCCTCGACGGCGGCCCGGTGGGCAGCTGACGTTACTCCGGCGGTCCGGCGCTGGACCGCCACCAGAGGCCCTCTCCCAGCCCGGGAGAGGGCCTCTCGGCGTCGTGGGGTCAGTGGTCGGCGGCGATGCCGTCGGCGACGGCCCGGGCGACCGTGAGCAGCTTGGCCCGGACCACCCGGGCGGAGGTCATCATCTCGCCGGCCGGCAGCGCGCAGGCCAGCACGACCCGCCGTTCCATGTCCTTGTCCGGCGAGACCAGCACCGCCGCGCAGGCCACCCCCTGGCGGAACTGCCCCAGCTCCAACTGCATGCCGCGCCGGTCGCCGGCGGCCAGGTCGGCCTCGAACGTCTCGGTGCTGGTCAGGGTGGCGGTGGTGAACGGGCGCATGCCGTACTCCCGCAGGTAGCGGAAGCGTTGTTCGGTGGTGAGGGTGGCGAGCAGGGACTTGCCGAGGGCGGTGGCGTGTGCCCCCTCGTCGAAGCCGGGGACCAGGTCCTCCAGGTAGGGCGAGCGGTGCCCCTCGGCGACCGCTGTGAGGGCCACCTGGCCGCCGACGAAGCGGCCCAGGTAGTGGCTGTAGCCGGTGTCGGCTGCGGCCCGCCGCAGCGTCTCACCGACGGCTGGCGGGCCACGGAACGCGGTGACCAGTTCGCGGTAGCGGTCCGCCACCTCCAGCCCCACGATGTACGTGCCGTCCTCCCGACGGATCACGTAGCCCTCGTAGGCGAGGGTGCGGACCAGGTGGTACGTGGTGGCCACGGTCAACTCGCACCGCCGGGCGATCTGCTTGACGGTCAGGCCCTTCGGGGCGCGACCGACCGACTCCAGCACCCGCAGCGCTCGGGACACGCTGCGGATCAGGTCCGAAGGTTCTGCCAAGGGGTCGCGCACAACCACCTCCGCCGCCAGGGACTTACACCATATGAAAAACAGGCCCGGTGCGAAATGCCTGTTCGGGTCGAGGATGCCAGATCGTCATCAACACGTCGTACCCCGCCGGTCACCAGGAGTGATCCGAGAACGGTTCACGTAGGTTTGTCGACGATGACCGACACCGCCCTCACCTCCGCCCCGGGCACCGCCCCGGCCCGCCCGATCCGGGTCAGCGCCGGCGCCGTCGCCACCACCATCGCCTGCGTGCTGCCCGTCTTCCTGCTCGGCGGCCTCGCCGTGCAGATGGGCGCGGACCTCGGCTTCTCCCCGGCTGGCCTGGGCCTGGCCGTGGCCGTCTACTTCGGGATCAGCGCGCTGGCCTCGGTGCCCTCCGGCCGCCTGGTCGAGCGCTACGGGCCGGCCGTGGTGGCCCGCTGCGGCATCCTCCTGGCCGCCGGGTCGATGCTTGCCGTGGCGGCGCTCGCCCGGTCGTACCCGGTGCTGGTCGGGCTGCTGGCGCTCAGCGCCGCCGCGAACGCCCTCGGCCAGTTGGCCAGCAACGCCGCACTGGCGCAGCACGTGCCGGCTCGCCGGCAGGGGCTGTCGTTCGGTGTCAAGCAGGCCGCCATCCCGGTCTCCACCCTGCTGGCCGGGGCAGCGGTGCCCACCGTCGCGCTCACCGCCGGCTGGCGTTGGGCGTTCGTGGCCGCCGCCGGCGCGGCGCTGACGACGCTGCCCGCCGTACCCCGGCAGGAGCGCGGCCGTGCCCGGCGGGCCGGCGCCGGGCGCGCGGGCCGGGCCACGATGGCGCTGGTGGTGATCGGTGCGGCGGCGGCGCTGGCTGCCGCCGCGGCGAACGCGCTCGGCACCTTCCTGGTGGACTCCGCGGCCGCCCGGGGCCTGTCACCGGGTCTCGCCGGCCTCACCCTGACCCTGGGCAGCGCCGTCTGTGTGCTGGCCCGGGTCGGCGCCGGCTGGCTGGCCGACCGACGCGCCAGCGGCCACGTGGCACTGATCGCCGCGATGCTGGTGGTCGGCGCGGCCGGGCTCGGCCTGCTCGCCCTGACCGGGGCGGTGCCGCTGGTGGCTGGCGTGGTGCTCGGCTTCGGCCTCGGATGGGCCTGGCCCGGCCTGATGAACTTCGCGGTGGTCCGGCTCCACCCGCAGGCCCCGGCCGCCGCCACCTCGATCACCCAGACCGGGGTGTACGCGGGCGGCTGCCTCGGTCCACTGACCCTCGGCCCGCTCGCCGCCCACCTCGGCTACCCGACGATGTGGACCACGGCTGCGGTGGCCATGCTGCTCGCCGCCGCCCTCATGCTCGTCGGCAGCCGCCTGTTGACGCGCACCGCCGCCGGGGCGGGTCGGAGCGGGGATTAGCTGGTGCGGTCGGCGATGTAGTCGCAGAGCGATTCGAGGGCCTGGCGGGACGGGCCCTTCGGAAGCGGGGCCAGGCGCCCCCGGGCGTCCTCGGCGTAGCTGCGCACGGTCTCCCGGGCCCGCTTGAGCGCCGGGCTCTCCCGGAGCAGCCCCAGCGCCTCGGCGTGCAGCGCGTCGTCGGTCAGCGGGCCGGTGGCCAGGATCTCCCGCAGCCGCACCGAGGACGCGTCGGAGTCGTCCGCAGCGCGCGCGTAGAGCACCGGCAGCGTCGGAACGCCCTCACGCAGGTCCGTGCCGGGTGTCTTGCCCGACTGCATCGAGTCGGAGGCGATGTCCAGCAGGTCGTCGGAGAGCTGGAACGCGACGCCGATGGTCTCGCCGTACCCGGCCAGCGCCTCGATGTGCTCGGTGGAGGCTCCACTGAACATGCCGCCGAACTGGGCCGACGTGGCGATCAGGGAGCCGGTCTTCTCGGCGATCACGTGCAGGTAGTGCGTGACCGGGTCATCGTCGGCGCGCGGCCCCACGGTCTCCGCGATCTGGCCGTGCACCAGCCGGGCGAAGGTGCGCGCCTGCAACCGGACCGCCTCGGGGCCCAGCTCGGCCGAGATGTCCGCAGCGCGGGCGAAGAGGTAGTCGCCGACCAGGATGGCGACCGAGTTGGTCCAACGGGAGTTCGCGCTCGGCGCGCCCCGGCGCACGGCGGCCTCGTCCATCACGTCGTCGTGGTAGAGGGTGGCCAGGTGGGTGAGCTCCATCACCACGGCCGCAGGGACCACCTGCGGGCTGGTCGGGTCACCGAACTGGGCGCCCAGCGCCACCAGCAGCGGCCGGAACCGCTTCCCGCCGGCCTCGACGAGGTGCCGGGCGGCCTCGGTGACGAACGGGTCGGCGCTGGCCACACTGGCCCGCAGATCGACTTCGACCGCGTCCAGCAGACCCAGCACACATGCCTCGACGCGGGGATCGGCGAGATGGAGGCCGAGCGCGCCGAACTGACTCGTGCTCGCCCGACCCCGACGACCGCCGGAGCCGGTGGCACCTGAACGCTCGCCAGCCGGAATCACCACGCTATCAACCATGCCACACCCGTTCTACCTGCTCCGGGTCGGGGATATGCACCGGGGACCGGCACACGAACGTGTGCCGGTCCCCGGTTTGCCGAGGCTCTGGTCATCGCACGAAGTCGGCGGCTCCGGCAGCCAGGTCGAGCAGCGGCGCCGGGGCGACACCCAGCACCAGGGTGGCCAGGACGCCGATCATCAACGCGGCGGAGGTGAGTCCACCGGGCACGGTGACGGTCGGGGTGGACTCGCCCGGCTCGGAGAGCCACATCATGACCACGACCCGCAGGTACGGGAAGGCCAGCACCATGCTGGTCAGCACACCGGCGATCACCAGCCAGGCGTGGCCACCGTCCAGCGCCGGCCCGAAGACCGCGAACTTGCTGGTGAAGCCGCTGGTGAGCGGGATGCCGGCGAAGGCCAGCAGGATGAACGTGAACAGGCTGGCGTAGAACGGCGAGCGCCGGCCCAGCCCGGCCCAGCGGGACAGGTGGGTGGCCTCCCCGTCGGCGTCCCGGACCAGGGTCACGACCGCGAACGCGGCCAGCACCGAGAAGCCGTACGCGACCAGGTAGAACATCGTGCCGGAGAGCCCGTCACTGCTCGGCGACAGCACACCGACCAGCAGGTAGCCGGCGTTGGCGATGGAGGAGTACGCGAGCAGCCGCTTGATGTCGGTCTGGGTGACCGCGAGCACCGCGCCGACCAGCATGGTCAGCACCGCCACCGCACCGAGCACCGGGGTGAAGTCCCAGGCGGCACCGGCGAACGCGACGTGGAAGACGCGCAGCAGCGCGCCGAACGCGGCAACCTTGGTGCAGGCGGCCATGAAGCCGGTGATCGGGGTCGGCGCGCCCTGGTAGACGTCCGGCGTCCACACGTGGAACGGGGCCGCCGCGGCCTTGAAGAGCAGGCCGATGGCGAGCAGCGCCATGCCAGCGAAGAGCAGCACCGGGCTTGCCGGCGACTCGGTCACCGCCGCGTTGATCGTGGCGAAGTCGACCCCGGCACCGCGACCGGGGATCCCGGAGGTGAAGCCGTAGATCAGGGCCACCCCGAACAGGAAGAACGCCGAGGCGTACGCGCCGAGCAGGAAGTACTTCATCGCCGCCTCCTGGCTCAGCAGTCGCCGGCGACGGGCCAGCGCGCAGAGCAGGTACAGCGGCAGCGAGAAGACTTCCAGTGCGATGAACATGGTCAGCAGGTCGTTCGCCGCCACGAAGATCAGCATGCCGCCGATCGCGAACGTGGTGAGCGGGTAGACCTCGGTGAGGCCGTTGCGCCCCTCGGCCTGCTGCCGGTCGTCGGCCGACTCGGCGGTCACCGCGGCCTGGGCGACGAACGCCCCGCCCCGCTCCACCGTCCGGTCACCGATCAGCAGCAGCGCCATCGCGGCCAGCACCAGGATCGCGCCCTGGAGGAAGAGCGTCGGTCCGTCCACCGCGATGGCCTGGCCGGCGGTGATGAGCCGGTCGTCGGCGTTGAGGACCACCATGGTCAGCGCGGCGAGGACGGCCAGCAGGGCCAGCGTCAGCTGCACCACGTGCCGCAAACGCCGGGGCACGAAGGCCTCGACCAGCACGCCGAACAACGCGACACCCAACATGATCATGATTGGGGCGAGCGCCGCATAGTCGAGCGACGGCAGTTTCAACTCGGTCACTTTGCCGCCTCCTGGACGGTGCCGCCCACCGACGGGGCGGGGTCGGTCCTGCCGATGTCGTCCATGGTCGCCTGGACGGCGGGGTTGATCACGTCAGTGACCGGCTTGGGGTAGAAGCCGAGCAGCACGATCAGCGCGATCAGGGGGGCGACCACGACCTTCTCGCGCAGGTTGAGGTCCCGGCGCATCCCCTCGACCTCGGTCAGCGCCGGGTTGAGCGTGCCCTGGGTGGTGCGCTGCACCATCCACAGCACGTACGCGGCGGCCAGGATGATGCCGACCGTCGCGATGACCGCGACCGGCTTGTTCACCGTGAACGTGCCGATCAGCACCAGGAACTCGGAGATGAACGGCGCGGTCCCGGGCAGCGCGAGCGAGGCGAGACCGGCGAAGAAGAGCACCCCGGCGAGCACCGGGACCAGCTTGCCCGCGCCACCGAAGTCGCTGATCAGCGCCGAGCCGCGCCGCGAGATCAGCATGCCCACCACCAGGAAGAGCAGGCCGGTGGCCAACCCGTGGTTGAGCATGTAGAGCACCGCGCCGGTGCCGGCCTGGGTGGTGAAGGCGAAGATGCCCACCCCGATGAAGCCGAAGTGCGCGATCGAGGTGTACGACACCAGCCGCTTGAGGTCGTTCTGGCCGACCGCCAGCAGCGCGGCGTAGACGATGCCGATCACGCCGAGCGCCAGCGCCCACGGCGCGAACCACTTCGACGCCTCGGGGAACAGCGGCAGGCAGTAGCGCAGGATGCCGAACGTACCGACCTTGTCCAGCACGCCGACCAGCAGCGCCGCGGCGCCCGCGGGGGCGGCGCCACCGGCGTCCGGCAGCCAGGTGTGGAACGGGAAGAACGGCGCCTTGATGGCGAACGCGAGGAAGAAGCCGAGGAACAGCCAGCGCTCGGTGCCGGTGCTGATGTCGATCTGCGACAGCGCCTGCCAGTCGAAGGTCTTCCCGCCGACGACCCACAGCCCGATCACCGCGGCCAGCATGAACAGGCCGCCGACGAGCGAGTAGAGGAAGAACTTCACCGCCGCGTACTGCCGCTGGTGGCCACCGTAGCTGCCGATCAGGAAGTACATCGGCACCAGCATGACCTCGAAGAACACGTAGAACAGGAAGACGTCGGCGGCGGCGAAGACGCCGATCATCGTGCACTCGAGGACCAGCAGCAGCGCGAAGTAGACGGGCACCGACCGCTTCGACGACTCCGCGTCGTGCCACGACGCCAGGATCACCAGCGGCACCAGCACCGCGATCAGCATCAGCATCACCAGCGCGATGCCGTCGGCGGCGAAGGTGAAGTTGACACCCCAGTTCGGGATCCACGAGTAGGACTCGCGGAACTGGAACCGGTCACCGCCTGCCTTGAAGCTGACCCACATCACCACGGAGAGCACCAGCACCAGCAGCGACCAGACGAACGCCACCTGCTTGGCCAGCTCCGGTCGGTGGCGCGGCAGGAAGGCCACCACCAGGGCGCCCACCAGTGGCGCCACGGTGAGCACCGAGAGGAACGGGAAGTTGGACATTATGCGGCCTTACCTCCGTCGTCACTGCGTGGTCCGCCGGCGGGGGCGGCCGGAAAGAGGTCGATCACGCCAACCACCCCGCCTGCACGGCCAGGAACGCCGCCATCACCAGCAGCGCACCGGCCAGGATCGAGGTGGCGTACGAGCGGACGAAGCCGGTCTGCAGCCGCCGGAGCCGACCCGAGCCACCGCCGACCCCGGCGGCGAGCCCGTTGACCAGCCCGTCGATGCCCCGGTTGTCGAGGAAGACCAGCGCCCGGGTGAGGAAGATGCCCGGCTTCTCGAAGACCGCCTCGTTCACCGCGTCGGTGTAGAGGTTGCGCCGCGCGGCGGTGACCAGCACCCCGGCCGGCTGCGGCGCGGTGGCCGTACCGGCCCGGAACAGGAACCAGGCCAGCCCGGCGCCGAGCACGGTGACCAGCAGCGAGAGCGCGGTGATCACGGTGTGCGAGAGGACCGCCTCGTGCCCCTCCTCGTGGCCGCCCAGCCCGGCGGTCGCCGTCAGCCAGTCCGGTACCGAGGTGGCGAGCAGGAAACCGGCACCCACCGAGCCGACCGCCAGCAGGATCAGCGGGATGGTCATCAACGCCGGCGACTCGTGCGGGTGCTCGATGTCCTCGGTCCACCGCTTCGGGCCGTGGAAGGTGAGCACGAAGAGCCGGGTCATGTAGAACGCGGTCAGCCCGGCGCCGAGCAGCGCTGCCCCACCGAAGAGCCAGGCCGTCCAGTCCGTCCGCTCGAAGGCGGCCACGATGATCGGCTCCTTGGAGAAGAAGCCGGAGAACGGGAACATGCCGATGATGGCCAGCCAGCCCATCATGAAGGTCAGCCAGGTGACCTTCATGTACTTCGACAGCCCACCGAAGCGGCGGATGTCCACCTGGTCCTTCATCCCGTGCATGACCGAGCCGGCGCCCAGGAACATGTTGGCCTTGAAGAAGCCGTGCGCCAGCAGGTGCACGATGGCCAGCGCGTACGCCCCGCCGCCCAGGCCGACGCCGAGGAACATGTAGCCGATCTGGCTCACCGTCGACCAGGCGAGCACCCGCTTGATGTCGTCCTTGGCCGCACCGATGATGCAGCCCATCAGCAGGGTGAGCGCGCCGACGCTGACGACCACGAGCTGAAGCGTCGAGTTGGCGGAGAAGATCGGGTTGGACCGGGCGATCAGGTAGACGCCCGCGGTGACCATGGTGGCGGCGTGGATGAGCGCCGACACCGGGGTGGGGCCCTCCATCGCGTCCGGCAGCCACGCCTGGAGCGGGAACTGGCCGGACTTACCGGCCGCACCGAGCAGCAGCAGCAGGCCGAGAACCAGCACGGTGGCGCCGGTCAGCGCGCCGACACCGTTGAACACCTCGTCGTACTGGGTGGTGCCCAGGGTGGCGAACATGATGAAGATCGCGATGGCCAGGCCGGCGTCGCCGACCCGGTTCATCAGGAACGCCTTCTTGCCGGCCGTGGCGGCGCTCGGCCGCTCGTACCAGAAGGAGATCAGCAGGTACGACGCCAGACCGACGCCCTCCCAGCCGACGTAGAGCATCACGTAGTTGTTGCCGAGCACCAGCAGCAGCATGGCCGCGACGAACAGGTTGAAGTACGCGAAGAACCGGCGGCGGCCCGCGTCGTGCGCCATGTACTCCACCGCGTACAGGTGGATCAGGAAACCCACCCCGGTGATCAGGAGCACGAAGACCGCGGCCAGCGGATCGAACAGCAGGCCGAAGTCGACCCGCAGGTCACCGACGGCGATGAAGTCCCAGAGGCTCAGCTCGACCGACTTGTTCTCCAGGCCGCGAAGCTGGAAGAAGAAGGACAGGCCGAGAACGAACGCGGCACCGATGGCGGCGACGCCCAACCAGTGCCCCCAGCGGTCGGCCCGCCGGCCTAGCAGCAGCAGGATGGCCGCGCTGACCAGCGGGATCGCCACCAGCAGCCAGACGCTGCTGAGCAAGCCCGTGGCACCGGCGTACTGCACAGTCTCTTCCACTTGCTTGCCCCTTAGTACTTGAGCAGGTTGGCGTCGTCGACGCTCGCGGAGCGTCGAGTCCGGAAGATCGACATGATGATCGCGAGCCCGACCACGACTTCGGCCGCCGCCACCACCATCACGAAGAACGCCATGATCTGACCGTTGAGGTCGCCGTTGATCCGGCTGAAGGTGACCAGGGTCAGGTTGGCCGCGTTGAGCATCAGCTCCACGCACATGAACAGCACAATCGCGTTGCGCCGGATGAGCACCCCGGCGGCACCGATGGTGAACAGCACCGCAGCCAGCACGAGATAGTGGTTGGGCGTCACTGGTCGGTCCCCTTCAGCGAGGTTTCCTGGGCGGTCAGCTCCCGCACCGGCAGGATGTCCGGCGTGCTCCGCTCGGTGAGCCGCCCGTCCGGCAGCCGCGCCGGGGTGGCCACCGAGGAGGACGTCGCGAAGACACCGGGGCCCGGCTTGGGGCCGGGGTAGTTGCCCGGCGCGAAGCGGGCCCGCATGGTCGACGGCTGGTCGACCTTGTCCTGCTTACGCCGCTCGACGTGCGCGAGCACCATGGCTCCGACCGCCGCGGTGATGAGCAGAGCCGAGGTCAGCTCGAACGCGAAGACGTACTTGGTGAAGAGCAGCCGGGCGATGCCCTGCACGTTGCCCTCCGCGTTGGCCTGCTCCAGGCCGACCGCGGTGGTCCCGTCCATCGCCCGGTAGAGCGCGCTGCCCACCAGGCCAGCGAAGCCCAGCCCGAGCACGATGGCGGCGACCCGCTGACCGCGCAGCGTCTCGATCAGCGAGTCGGAGGCGTCCCGGCCGACCAGCATCAGCACGAACAGGAAGAGCATCATGATCGCGCCGGTGTAGACGATGATCTGCACCATGCCGATGAACGGCCCGGCCTGGAGCACGTAGAACACGCCCAGGCAGAGCATGGTGAGCACCAGCCAGAGCGCCGAGTGCACGGCGTTGCGGGCGGCCACCATCCCGATCGCGCCGATCAGCGCGAGCGGCGCGAGGATCCAGAAGGTGACCTCCTCGCCGCCGGACACCCCGCCCGCCGCGGCCAGCACCGTAGACGTGGTCATGCTCCCTCTCCCTTACCGACCGCCGCGCGTTGGGCGGCCTGCTCGGCGCCCGGGAACGTCACGCCGGGGTGCTCCTCGACCTGGTAGCGGTCGGGGCTCATCGGGGACTTCTCGGCACCGGCAGAGGTGCCCGGGTTGTCCAGGGCGCCGATGTAGTAGTCCTTCTCGCTGTCGCCCAGTCGCATCGGGTGCGGCGGCTGCTCCATGCCCTCAAGCAGCGGCGCGAGCAGCTGCTCCTTGGTGAAGATCAGGTCCTGCCGGTTGTCCCGGGCCAGCTCGTACTCGTTGCTCATGGTGAGCGATCGGGTCGGGCAGGCCTCGATGCACAGTCCGCAGAAAATGCACCGGGCGTAGTTGATCTGGTAGACGCTGGCGTACCGCTCACCCGGCGAGAAGCGCTGCTCGTCGGTGTTGTCGCCGCCCTCGACGAAGATCGCGTCCGCCGGGCAGGCCCAGGCGCACAGCTCACAGCCGATGCACTTCTCCAGCCCGTCCGGGTGCCGGTTGAGGATGTGCCGCCCGTGGTAGCGCGGCGCCGACACCGGCGGCTTGAACGGGTAGTCGGTGGTGACGACCTTCCTGAACATGTGCGAGAAGGTGACCCCGAATCCCTTGAACGTTCCGGTGATCGCGCCCACGTCACACCTCCCTGGAGTCCGAGCCGGCGACGATGTTTGCCGGCTCCCGCTCGGCCACCACGCGCGTGATACGCGGGCTCGGTGGTACCTGTAGATCCATCGGTGGCAGCGGGAAGCTGCCGTACGGGCGGCTGTCCACCTGTTCCTGCATGGTCGGCTTCGGCTGCGGCCGGCGGTTGGGCCAGAACAGCGTGGCGATCAGCAGGAGGCCGGCCGGGATGCCGACCGCGATCAGCTTGCCCTGCGAGTCCCAGTCCTCGATGGAGCGCAGGCCCGACAGGACCAGGATCCAGACCAGGTTGATCGGCAGCAGCACCTTCCAGCCGAAGCGCATGAACTGGTCGTAGCGCAGCCGGGGCAGCGTGCCGCGCAGCCACACGAAGACGAAGACCAGCGCGATCACCTTGCCGAAGAACCAGAGCAGCGGCCACCAACCGGAGTTGGCGCCCTCCCAGAGCGTGATCGGCCACGGCGCCCGCCAACCACCCAGGAACAGCGTCGTGGTGACGGCGGACATGGTCACCATCGCGACGTACTCGCTGAGCATGAAGAGCGCGAACTTCAGCGAGCTGTACTCGGTCATGTAGCCGGCGACCAGCTCGGACTCGGCCTCGGGCAGGTCGAACGGCGCCCGGTTGGTCTCGCCCACCGTGGAGATGAAGAAGATGATGAAGCTGGGCAGCAGCAGGATCGCGTACCAGCCCGGCGCCGGGATCGAGTTGCCGAAGATGGTCAGCTCGGTGCCGTGCCCCTGGGCGGCGACGATCCCGCTGGTGCTCATCGTGCCGGCGGTCATGAACACCGCCACGATGGAGAGCCCCATGGCGACCTCGTAGGAGATCATCTGGGCGCTCGACCGCAGGCCGCCGAGGAGCGGGTACGTCGAGCCGGAGGCCCACCCGCCCAGCACGATGCCGTAGACGCCCATCGAGGAGCAGGCCAGCAGCAGCAGTACCGCCACCGGCACATCGGTGACCTGCAGCGGCGTCTGGTGGCCGAAGATGCTCACCATCGGGCCGAACGGCACCACCGACAGCGCGGTGACCGCGCAGATCACCGAGATGGTCGGGGCGAAGAAGAAGACGACCTTGTCGGCCGCCTTCGGCAGGATGTCCTCCTTGAAGGCCATCTTCAGGCCGTCGGCGAGCGTCTGGAGCAGACCGAACGGGCCGGCCTGGTTGGGGCCGGGCCGAACGGCCATGCGGCCGACGACCCGTCGCTCGAACCAGACGCCGAGCAGCGTGGCCAGCACGGCGACGACGAAGGCCATGACGACCTTGATCAGGACCAGCCACCACGGATCCTGGCCGAAGTCGGCCAGCGTCGGATCCTGGGCCAGGTAAGACGGGCTCACTGGTTACCCCCAGCGTTGAGGAGCGGACCGGGGAGACCGGCTTCGTCCGCCGCCACGCGCCCGGCCGGAACGGCCACGCTCGGTGCGGGAACGGAGATCCGGACGACCGCGCCGGACGTCGCCCCGAGGCTGCGTCGCACGGTCGAGCCCGGTGAGTTGGTCGGCAGCCAGACCACGCCGTCCGGCATCTCGGTGAGCTCCGCCGGCAGGGTCAGCGCCCCCCGGTCGGTGCCCACAGTGACCGGGTCGCCGTCGGTGACGCCGAGCGCCTCGGCGGTGCCCTTGCCCAGCCGGACCACCGGCGGGCGCGCGGTGCCGGCGAGGTCCTCGTCGCCGTCGATCAGGGTGCCCAGGTCGACCAGTTGGTGCCAGGTGGCCAACACGGCCTCCCCGGTGCCCGGGTGCGGCACGGTGCCCGGCGCCACCGACGGCGCGGCCGGCCGCTGGGTGCGCGTCGCCGGCAGCGAGCCCAGCTCACGTCGCACGCTCGGCACGTCGGCGGTGCCCAGTCGCACGTCGAGCAGCGCGGCCAGAGCGTCGAGCACCCGGCCGTCGGTCATCGCGGCGGTCTGCAGCACCGCCTCGAACGGACGCAGCCGGCCCTCCCAGTCCAGGAAGCTGCCGGCCTTCTCGACCACCGGGGCGACCGGCAGCACCACGTCCGCCCGCCGGGTCACCGCGCTGCCGCGCAGCTCCAGGCTGACCAGGAACGGCACCGCGTCCAGGGCGGCCTCGGCCAGCCGCGGGTCGGCCAGGTCGGTCGGGTCCACACCGCCCACCACCAGCGCGCCGAGCTGCCCGTTGGCGGCGGCCGACAGGATCTGATCGGTGTCCCGACCGGCCTGGCTCGGGATCACCCCGGCCGGGATGTCCCACGCCTCGCCCAACTCGGCCCGGGCCGCCGGCTCGGTGACCAGCCGGCCACCGGGGAGCAGGTTGGGCAGGCAGCCCGCGTCGACCGCGCCGCGGTCACCCGCGCGCCGCGGCACCCAGGCCAGCTTCGCGCCGGTACGCCGGGCCACGTTGGCCGCCGCGGAGAGCCCGCCCGGCACACTGGCCAGCCGCTCGCCGACGATCAGGATCGCGCCCGGCGCGCTCAGCGCCTCGGCGACCGTGGCGTGCTCGGCGAGCACGCTGGCCTCCTCGCCCGGCACCACCCGGGCCAGCTTGGCACCGAGCTTCTCCAGGCCACGGGTGGCGAACGGCGCGAGCGCGTACACCGTCAGCGTCTTCTTCAGGTACGCCTTGCGCAGCCGCAGGAAGAGGATCGGGCACTCCTCCTCCGGCTCCAGGCCGACCAGCACCACCGCCGGCGCGTTCTCCACGTCGGTGTAGGTGACGTCGGTGACCCCGGCGACCGAGCTGGCCAGGAAGTCGGCCTCCTCGCGGGAGACCGGCCGGGCCCGGAAGTCGATGTCGTTGGTGTTCAGCGCGACCCGGGCGAACTTCGCGTACGCGTAGGCGTCCTCGACGGTCAGCCGACCGCCGGTGAGCACCGCAGTGCCCTGTCCGCCTTCCCGGGCCGCGTGCAGCCCCTCGGCGGCCACGGTGAGCGCCTCACTCCAGGACGCCTCCCGCAGCTCACCGGTGCGCTTGTCGCGGACCAGCGGGGTGGTCAGCCGGTCGGTGGCGCGGGCGTACTGGAAGCCCCACCGGCCCTTGTCGCAGTTCCACTCCTCGTTCACCGCCGGCTCGTCGCCGGCCAGCCGGCGCAGCACCTTGCCGCGCCGCCAGTCGGTGCGCTGCTCGCAGCCGGCCGAGCAGTGCTCGCAGACGCTCGGGCTGGAGACCAGGTCGAACGGGCGGGCCCGGAACCGGTACTGGGAACCGGTGAGCGCGCCCACCGGGCAGATCTGCACGGTGTTACCGGAGAAGTAGGAGTTGAACGGCACGTCACCCGCGTCGCCCTGCTCGCCGTACGCGTCGTCCCGGTAGATGTTGATTTCCTCGGCGGACGACCGGCCCATCAGGTCGATGAACTTGTCGCCGGCGATCTCCTCGGAGAACCGGGTGCAGCGCTGGCAGAGCACGCACCGCTCGCGGTCCAGCAGCACCTGGCTGCTGATCGCCATCGGCTTCTCGTACTCCCGCTTGTGCTCGTGGAAGCGGGAGTCGGTGCGGCCGGTGGACATCGCCTGGTTCTGCAGGGGGCACTCGCCACCCTTGTCACACATCGGGCAGTCCAGCGGGTGGTTGAGCAGCAGCAGCTCCATCACCCCCTCCTGCGCCTTCTTGGCCACCGGGGAGGTGATCTGGGTACGGACCACCATGCCGTCGGCGACGGCCTGGGTGCAGGAGGCGACCGGCTTGCGCTGCCCCTCCACCTCGACCAGGCACTGCCGGCACGCGCCGGCCGGTGCCAGCAGCGGGTGGTCGCAGAACCGGGGGATCTCGGTGCCCATCTGCTCGGCGACCCGGATCAGCAGCGTCCCCTTGGGGGCGGTGACCTCGACGCCGTCGATGGTGAGGGTGACCGTGTCGGTCTGCTTGGCTACGTCCGTCATCAGTGAGCTCCAACCAGCTGCTTGTCGGAGAGCTTCGGCGCGGTCCGTCCCTCGATGTAGTCGAGGTAGTCCTGCTTGAAGTACTTCAGCGACGAGGTCACCGAGCTGGTCGCGCCGTCGCCGAGACCGCAGAACGAGCGGCCGAGGATGTTGTCGCAGGTGTCCAGGAGGGTGTCCAGGTCCTCGTGGGTGCCCTGACCGGCGAGGATCCGCCGGTAGACCCGGACCATCCAGTAATTGCCCTCACGGCACGGAGTGCACTTGCCGCACGACTCGTGGTGGTAGAACTCCAGCCACCGGTACGTCGCGTAGACCGGGCAGTCCTGGTCGGAGAAGATCTGGGTGGCCGTGGTGCCGAGGATCGAGCCGGCCGCCGCCACCCCCTCGAAGTCCAGTGGCACGTCCAGGTGCTCGGCGGCGAGCAGCGGGGTGGACGAGCCGCCCGGGGTCCAGAACCTCAGGTTGTGGCCAGGCTGCATCCCACCGGCCAGTTCCAGCAGCTCGCGCAGCGTGACGCCCATCGAGCACTCGTACTGGCCGGGGTTGGCGACCCGCCCGGAGAGCGAGTAGATCATCGGCCCGGAGGACTTCTCGGTGCCCATGGTCTTCCACCAGTCGGCTCCACCGAGCACGATCGGAGGCACGCTGGCGATGGTGCCGACGTTGTTCACCACCGTCGGGCTGGCGTACAGGCCGTGGGTGGCCGGGAACGGCGGCCGCAGCCGCGGCTGGCCCCGGAACCCCTCCAGCGAGTCCAGCAGCGCCGTCTCCTCGCCGCAGATGTACGCCCCGGCGCCGGAGTGCACCACCAGCTCGAGGTCGTAGCCGCTGCGCAGGATGTTCCGACCGAGGTAGCCCTTGTCGTACGCCTCCTGGACCGCGTTGCGCAGCCGGCGCGCGGCGTGCACCGCCTCGCCCCGGATGTAGATGTAGGCGCGGCTGGCCCGGATCGCGTACGACGCGATGATGACGCCCTCGACCAGCGCGTGCGGGTCGTGCGTCATCAGCGGCAGGTCCTTGCAGGTGCCCGGCTCGCCCTCGTCGGCGTTGACCACGAGGTAGTGCGGCTTGCCGTCGCCCTGCGGGATGAAGCCCCACTTGAGACCGGTGGGGAAGCCGGCGCCGCCCCGGCCGCGCAGCCCGGAGTCCTTGATCAGCTGGATCAGGTCGTCCGGGTGGGCCTTGAGCGCCTTGCGCAGGGCGGCGTAGCCGTCCAACTGCTCGTAGGTGCCGATCCGCCAGGCGTCCGGGGACAGCCAGCGCTTGGTCAGCACCGGCGTCAGCTTGGCCAGCGTCTCCGGGCGGGGAGTGGTCACTTCTGTGCCCCCGTTTCGCTCGCGGCGGAGTTCGCGCCACCGGCGCTCGCCGACGCTTCGTTGAGGTTTCGCTCCTGCGCGCCGGTGGAGTCACCGGCGGGCTTGCCGTCGCCGGCCGGCTCGTTGGCCGCCACGCCGGCGGCCTGCGCCTCCTGCGCGTCACGCGGGCCCGGCGGCGAGGTCTCCGCCGGAACCTTGGTGCCGGGCGCGTCCGGCACGGCGGTCGCCGCGTCCGGCTGCCGGGTCTCAGCGGTACGCACCTGCGGCGACTTGTCGTCCGGCGCCTTCACGTCCGGCGCGGTGCTGCCGGTCACAGCAGCGGCGGGAACCGGCTGGACGGTGCCGGGCGTACCCGTCGGAGCGGACGCGCCGTCGCCACCCTTCACCGGGGTGACCGGCTTGGCGGGCGCCTCGGCCGGCTTCGCGCTGGCCTCGGCGGCCTTCGCCTTCGCCGCCGCCTTGTCCGCCTCCGCCTTGCTGCGGATCGGGGTGTTCGGGTCGAAGCCCGGCACCGAGACGCCGTGCTGCTGCGCCAGCCGCAGCCCGCGCAGGGTGGGCTCGCCCGGCCCGCCGTCGGCGACCGCGCCGTCCCGCTCGTCGGCGAAACCGGCGAGCTGCACCGCCATCTCCTTGAGCGTGCAGAGCCGAGCGCCCCGGGTCGGCATCGGCCGCCCGCCGGCGCGCAGCTCGTCGACCACGCCGACCGCAGTGGACGAGTCCACGCCGTCGAAGAAGTCGTAGTTGACGGTCATCACCGGGCCGTAGTCGCAGGCCGCCAGGCACTCGGCGTGCTCCAGGGTGATCTTCCCGTCGGCGGTGGTCTCGTCGTGCCCGACGCCGAGGTGCTCGGCGAGGGTGTCGTAGACCTCCTGACCGCCGAGCACGTTGCACATGGTGTTGGTGCAGACGCTGACCAGGAAGTCGCCGGTCGGCTTGCGCTTGTACATGGTGTAGAAGGTGGCCACCGCGCCGACCTGCGCCTTGTTCAGGCCGAGCACCTCGGCGCAGAACGCGACGCCGGACGGGGAGACGTACCCCTCCTCCGCCTGGACCAGGTGCAGCAGCGGCAGCAGCGCCGAACGGGACCGGTCCGCCGGGTAGCGCGCGATGATCTCGCGCGCCCGCTCCCGGGTCGTCTCAGTGAAAGTCATCGGTCACACCCACCCATCACGGGGTCCAACGAGGCGCCGCCGGCGATCACGTCGGCGATCAGGCCGCCCTCGGCCATCGCCGGGAGGGCCTGGAGGTTGACGAAGCTCGGCTCCCGGTAGTGCACCCGGTACGGCCGGGTGCCACCGTCGGAGACCGCGTGCACGCCCAACTCGCCGCGGGGCGACTCGATGCCGACGTACACCTGGCCGGGCGGGACCCGGAAGCCCTCGGTGACCAGCTTGAAGTGGTGGATCAGCGACTCCATCGACTGACCCATGATCTTCGCGACGTGCTCCAGCGAGTTGCCCAGGCCGTCGACGCCGATGGCCAGCTGCGCCGGCCAGGCGATCTTGCGGTCGGCCACCATCACCGGGCCCGGCTTGAGCCGGTCGAGGGCCTGCTCGACCAGCTTCATCGACTCCCGGATCTCGGCGAGCCGGACCAGGTAGCGGCCCCACACGTCACCGTCGGAGTGGGTCGGCACGTCGAACTCGTACGTCTCGTAGCCGCAGTACGGCATGGTCTTGCGCAGATCCCAGGCGAGGCCGGCGGAGCGCAGCACCGGGCCGGTGACGCCGAGCGCGAGGCAGCCGGTCACGTCCAGCACTGCCACGTTCTTCGTGCGCTGGGTCCAGATCGGCTGGCCGGAGAGCAGGTCCTCGTACTCCTTGAGCCGCTTCGGCAACAGCTTGAGGAACTGTTGGATCTTGTGGATCGCCTCGTCCGGCACGTCCTGCGCCACGCCGCCCGGCCGGACGTACGCGTGGTTCATCCGCAGGCCGGTGATGGTCTCGAAGATGTCGAGGATGTACTCCCGCTCGCGGAAGCCGTACAACATCATGTTGATCGCGCCGAGTTCCATGGCCGTGGTGGCCACCCAGACCAGGTGCGACGAGATCCGGTTCAGCTCCATCATCAGGACCCGGATCGTGGTGGCCCGCTCGGTGATGTCGTCGGTGATGCCGAGCAGCTTCTCCACCGCGAGGCTGTAGGCCGTCTCGTTGAACAGCGGGGCCAGGTAGTCCATCCGGGTCACGAACGTCGTGCCCTGCACCCAGTTGCGGTACTCGAGGTTCTTCTCGATGCCGGTGTGCAGGTACCCGATGACCGACCGCGCCTCGCGGACCGTCTCGCCCTCCAGCTCCAGGACCAGCCGCAGCACACCGTGCGTGGACGGGTGCTGCGGACCCATGTTGACCACGATGCGCTCGTCGTTGATCGGGTCGGTGCCCGAGACGATCGTGTCCCAGTCCCCACCGGTGACGGTGAAGACCCGACCCTCGGTGGTCTCGCGTTCGGTCGCGTAGTTCGACGTGGTCACTGGTAGGACCTCCTCCGGTCCGGTGGCGGGATCTCGGCGCCCTTGTACTCGACCGCCACGCCACCGAGCGGGTAGTCCTTGCGCTGCGGGTGGCCCTCCCAGTCGTCCGGCATGAGGATCCGGGTCAGGTTGGGGTGGCCGTCGAAGACGATGCCGAACATGTCGTACGCCTCCCGCTCCTGCCAGTCAGCGGTCGGGTAGACGGCGGTCACGCTGGGCAGGTGCGGGCTCTCGACGGAGACCGCGGCCTCCAGCCGGACCCGACGCCGGTAGGTCATCGAGGTGAGCAGGTAGACCACGTGCAGCCGGCGCTCGTCGGCACCGAGATAGTCCACGCCGGACACCGACGAGCACAGCTCGAAGCGCAGCGCCAGGTCGTCCCGCATCACCTGGCAGACCTCGGCGATGCGCTCCGGGCGGACGTGCAGGGTCAGCTCGCCCCGGTCGACCACGACCTTCTCGATCGCGTCGCCGAAGGCCGGGTACGCCTCCTCCAGCGCGTCGCGGACCTCGTCGAAGTAGCCGCCGTACGGGCGGGTGGCCTCCTCGATCGGCTGGCGCTGGCGGACCAGGCCGCCGTAGCCGGACACGTCGCCGGTGCCCTGGTTGCCGAACATCCCCCGGCCGGCCGGGCTGGCCGGCGGGTACTCGGCCGGGGCGGTGCTGCTGGCGCCGGCCGGCGTGACCGGCACCGGCACCCCGCCGTCGTTGTTCTTCTCGTTCAGTGCGGTCACTTCGGGCCCCTGTGCGCGTGGAGATGGTTCTGGGCGTTCATCCAGTTCTCGATCCGCAGCTGCTCCTCGCGCCCCTCGCGGACCGCCTGGGTCCACTCGGCACGCCGGGCCTTGTCGCTGCGGTACGAGGACGGCATCGAGCCGTAGGGCACGACGGGGACGTCACCACGCTCCTGACGGGCCTCGAGCATCTTGCGGCCGTTCGGGCCCAGCGGCTCATACATGATCTTCTCGCGGAGCTTGAGGATCGCGTCGATGAGCATCTCCGGCCGGGGCGGGCAGCCGGGCAGGTACATGTCGACCGGCACCACGTGGTCGACGCCCTGCACGATCGCGTAGTTGTTGAACATGCCGCCGCTGCTGGCGCAGACGCCCATCGAGAGCACCCAGCGGGGCTCGGCCATCTGGTCGTAGATCTGGCGCAACACCGGGGCCATCTTCTGACTCACGCGGCCAGCCACGATCATCAGGTCGGCCTGCCGGGGCGAGGCCCGGAAGACCTCCATGCCCCAACGGCCCATGTCGTAGTGCGGACCACCGGCGGCCATCATCTCGATGGCGCAGCAGGCCAGGCCGAAGGTGGCGCCCCAGAAGGACGTCTTCCGCGACCAGTTGACCAGCTTCTCCACCGAGGTGAGCAGGACGCCTGCGGGGAGCTTCTCCTCGATGCCCATCTGACGTTCCTTCCTCAGTCCCAGTCCAGGCCGCCGCGCCGCCACACGTAGGCGTACGCGACGAAGACCGCGACGATGAACAGGACCATCTCCACGAAGCCGAAGATCGGCAGAGCGTCGAACGAGACCGCCCAGGGGTAGAGGAAGATGATCTCGATGTCGAAGACGATGAAGAGCATCGCCGTCAGGTAGAACTTGATCGGGAACCGCCCACCGCCGACCGGCTGGGGGCTGGGCTCGATGCCGCACTCGTAAGCCTCGAGTTTGGCTCTGTTGTATCGATGGGGACCTGCGAAGCGGGCGGCGCCAACGGAGAACAGCGAGAACGCCGCGGCGAGGGCGAACAGCCCGATGATCGGTGCGTAAGGCGAGAGCGACATCGTATTCTCCTGCTCGTCCTTCCCTGCCCTCGGTGCTTGAGGAAAATCACACTATTCACGTCCCACGCGGTGGCTGCCGGCGGGGGTCGATCTTTGTCCGGGTCGGGGCTGTGACCAGCCCCGACACCGGTTGTCTAGACGGCTGGCGCTGCCTTCGTCATCGCGTTGATGACCCGGTCCATCGCGTCCCCGCCACGGGGGTCGGTCAAATTGGCCAACAGCTTGAGCACGAAGCGCATCAACGTCGGGTGCGGCATTCCGTGCTTGGTGGCGATCCGCATGATCTCCGGACGGCCGATCAGCTTCACGAAGATGCCGCCCAGCCGGTAGTAGCCGCCGAGCCGGGCCTTCAGCTCGTTCGGGTACGCCATCAGCGCCCGCTCCCGCTCCGCGCCGGCCGGCCGCGCGAGGGCCTGCACGGCCACCTCCGCGGCCAGCTCGCCGGACTCCATGGCGTACGCGATGCCCTCCCCGTTGAACGGGTTGACCATGCCGCCGGAGTCGCCGACCAGCATCACGCCACGGGTGTAGTGCGGCACCCGGTTGAAGCCCATCGGCAGAGCCGCGCCGAGGATCGGGCCGTCGGCGTTGGTCTCGTCGGTCATCCCCCAGTCGGCGGGCGTGTTCGCCAGCCAGTCGGTGAGCAGCCGCCGGTAGTTGGTCTTGCCGAACGCGGAGGACGAGTTGAGCACGCCGAGGCCGACGTTGACCCGCCCGTCACCGAGCCCGAAGATCCAGCCGTACCCGGGCAGCAAGTTGTCGCCGCTGTCCTTGCTGCGCAACTCCAGCCAGGACTCCAGGTAGTTGTCGTCGTGCTTGGCCGGCGAGCGGTAGTAGCGGCGGACGGCCACGCCGATCGGCCGGTCCTCCCGCTTGGCCAGGCCGAGAGCGAGCGGGAACCGGCCGGATACCCCGTCAGCCGCCACGACCAGCGGGGCGTGGAAGGTGGCTGGCTCCTTGTCCGGGCCCACCTCCGCCTCGACGCCGGTCACCCGGCCGTCGCCGTCGAGCACCGGGCCCAGCACGTTGACGCTGGTCTGCAGCTTGGCGCCGGCGGCCACCGCCCGTTGGGCGAGCAGGTCGTCGAAGTCCAGCCTGGTGCGCACCAGACCGTAGTTGGGGAAGCTGGCCAGGTCCGGCCAGTCCAGCTCGAGGCGTACCCCGCCGCCGATCACCCGCAGGCCCCGGTTGTGCAGCCAGCCGGCCTCGGGCGAGGTGTCCACGCCCATCCGGATGAGCTGGCGCACGGCGCGCGGGGTCAGCCCGTCGCCGCAGACCTTCTCCCGGGGGAACTCGGTCTTCTCCAGCAGCAGCACCCGTACGCCGTGCCGGGCCAGGTGGTACGCCGTTGCCGATCCACCGGGACCGGCGCCTACGACGATGACGTCGGCATCGTGCTCCACCGCGGTCATTCGCGCCTCCTCCCGCACGCTCGTGAAATGCTTCACAAGCCAGACGGGACGAGTGTATGACCGGTGTCATACCTGCGCAGGATCAGGGGTACCTAACTCGCCGGTGTGACAGCAGATGACCGTCCACAGACACTCGGTGTCAGGCCGGACTGGGCGCATCCAGGCCGGCGTCCACGCGGATGGTCTCCGGCAGGTGCTCGCGCAGAGCGCCACCCGCCGCCCGATCCAGCGCTGCCAGAACCTCGGCGACCACCTGCCGGACCTCCGCCGGATCGGCGCCGGCCAACGCGCGCAACTGCGCGATGAGTTCGGCCGCGTCGTCGTCGGTGGCGGCCACCGGGTCCGCCGGGTCTGCTCCGGTCATGCGGACGAGCGTACGGGGCAAAGTGGACTAAAGCCTGATATTCACGAAACCTGAATATTGTCCATGCCCGTCCCCTGGTCCGCCGTTACTCGCGGATCCCCCGGTGCAGGGCGACCACGCCGCCGGTCAGGTTGCGCCACGCCACCCGACCCCAACCGGCCGCAGCGAGACGCCCGGCCAGCGCGGCCTGGTCCGGCCACGCCCGGATCGACTCGGCCAGGTAGACGTACGCCTCGGGGTTGCTGGACACCGCACGGGCCACCGCCGGCAGCGACCGCATCAGGTACGACAGGTAGACCGTCCGGAAGGCCGGGTTGACCGGGGTGCTGAACTCGCAGACCACCAGCCGGCCACCGGGCCGGGTCACCCGGGCCAGCTCGCGCAGGGCCGCGTCCGTGTCGTTGACGTTGCGCAGCGCGAAGGAGATGGTCACCGCGTCGAAGCTGGCGTCGGCGAACGGCAGTCGCAGCGCGTCTCCGGCCAGCAGCGGCACCTCGGGCCGGACCCGTTTGCCGGCGT
Organism: Micromonospora sp. NBC_00858; assembly: GCF_045207365.1. Lineage (NCBI taxonomy): Bacteria > Bacillati > Actinomycetota > Actinomycetes > Micromonosporales > Micromonosporaceae > Micromonospora > Micromonospora sp. NBC_00858. The sequence continues at coordinate 5,933,801 of NZ_CP108828.1, forward strand.
ACAGCATGCCCAGCGACAGGTCGGCGCCGACCGCGTACGCCCCGGACTGGGCCAGCTCCTGCGTCGAGACACCGGTGCCCGCACCGACGTCCAGCACCCGCTCGCCCGGCCGCAGGCCGAGCGCCGCGCGGGTGGACCGACGCCAGGAGCGGTCCTGGCCGAAGGAGAGCACGGTGTTGGTCAGGTCGTAGCGCTCCGCCACGCCGTCGAACATCGCGGCGACCTCGTGCGGCTGCTTGTCCAGGCTGGCGCGCTGGCCCTGCGGGGTACGGCTCACCCCTCCACTCTGCCAGCCGCCCTCCCGTCGACGGCCGCTGGGTGGCGCGGCGCGGACCCCGGTACGCGAAAGGGCGGGGTGGTCGCCCACCCCGCCCTCGCGTCGTGCCTGCGTCAGTCGGTCGACTTCTCGTCGCCCGGGGCGATCAGGACGACCTTGCGCCGGCGGGAGAGCACAAGCAGCGCCCCGCCGACGAGCAGGATGATGCCGCCGATGCCGCCGATCAGGCCAGCCTGCACACCGGTCACCGGCAGACCGCCGCCGCCACCTCCACCGGCTGCCGGCGACGTGGTCGCGCCCGGCGTCGGCGTACCGCCCGGGGTCGGGGTCGCCGTCGGGGTGGGGGTGGGCTGCACGGTCAGGTCGACGAAGACGTCGAACTGCGCGGTGTTGTCCCCTTCATCGGTCTCCGTGAAGGCCTTCCGCTGGGCGCCGGTGGCCACCTTCGGCTGCTCCTCAGGGCTCCCCTCGGCGGCGTCCAGGCCACTGGCGAAGAGGAAACCAGGCCGAAGCACCGGCTCGGTGACATCCGCGCCGATCTTCACCCGCACGTCGCCGGTGTAGAACTGACCCGGCTTCAGCACCACGCCGGAGTCCTCGCAGTACGCGTTCGCCAGACCATTCAGCGGCTGCTCCACGCAGCCCTCCGGTAGCTCGGCGAAGGTGACGCCCGCCGGCAGCGTGATCCCGTACGCCACGCCGGTGGCCTTGCGGCTGCCATCGTTGTAGATCGCCCAGTCCAGTGGCGCGGTCTCGCCACGCTTGACCGGCTTGAGGCCGGACTCGCCCGTCCCGTCACCGTCCACCACCACGTCGGCGTAGACATCCTGAACCCACGCCGTCAGGTCGTAGCCGGGCTTGGTGACGGTGATCTCGTGCTCGACGGTGTTGTCCTCGGTGTTGGGATCAACGGTGGCCGAGCTGATGGTGACCACCAGCGTGCCGGCCTCGCCGCGTCCACCGGTGGAGAACAGCGGAATACCGAAGTCCTCGGTGGTGCCGGCCGCCAGGTCGCCGAGGAGGCAGCTGAAGGTGGTGCCGGCGACCTCGCAGCCGTCCCAGGCGAGCACGCCGACCATGTGGTCATTCAGGCCCTTGGTCTCCACGGTGACCCGGACGTCCTTGGCGTCGACCGTGCTGCGGGTGTTGTCGACCTGGAACTTGAACGGCTTGGCCTTGGCTTCTTTGACGCCCTTGGCCAACTCGTAGCTCTGCGGAATCAGGGCCAGGTCGGCCTGGTCGGCGGCCTGGGCCGGGGCGGCCACGGTGGCCAGGCCACCGGCCGCGAGCAGTGCCACGACACCGGCGCGGGCCAGGGTCGAGCGGTGGAACGCTGTCATCAGTCCCCCGGGGGTAGGGAAGAAAGAATGGTTGCGGGAACGAGCGGACGTTATCCGAGGTCGATCTCCCAAGCCAGCGTGCGGGGCCGCTTTCATCCGTCCGGCCTGGAGTGTGCAGACGGTACGGGCGGGATGGTCACCCATCCCGCCCGTACCGCCGTGCGTTATGTGAACGACCCTCACGGGCCGATGGAGGACTGCCCGCGTGCCGCGCGACCCAGGACCATCAGACCACTCGCCACCAGCACTGTCGCGCTGATTCCGCCAATCCGCGGTGGCGAGGGATATGAGGCGGGACGCTAGCGGCCGACGATCATCTCCACCACCCCTGACCGGGCAGCTTGGACGCCGCAGCGGCCGGGACCACCCGGACCGCCGAGGCGGTCGGGCGGGAGCATGAGCCCCGGTCAGCCGAACGGCCGGGCTGCGACCAACCTCAGTTGACGTCGACCAGCGGCAGGGAACGGCCGGCACCGCCGCCGGGCAGCGCGATCGAGGAGAAGTGCGAGACCACGCGATCGTCGGTCGGGTCGTCGGCCGGCGTGTGGTGCACGGCCAGCCGGTTGTAGAGGGTGTCCCGCTGCGCCGGGATCCGGTCCGCCGAGCGGATCATGCCGATCAGCTCGTGCAGGTTGGAGCGGTGCCGCGCGCCGGCCGAGGAGATGACGTTCTCCTCCAGCATGATCGAGCCGAGGTCGTCCACGCCCATGTGCAGGGCGAGCTGCCCAACGTCCTTGCCGGTCGTCAGCCAGGACGCCTGCAGGTGCGGCACGGTCTCGAAGAAGAGCCGGGCCACCGCGACCAGCCGCAGGTACTCCAGCGTCGTCGCCTGCGTGCGGCCCTTGAGGTGGTTGTTCTCCGGCTGGTACGTCCACGGAATGAAGGACCGGAAACCACGGGTGCGGTCCTGCACGTCGCGGATCATGCGCAGGTGCTCGATCCGCTCGGCGTGCGTCTCGCCGGTGCCCATCATCATGGTGGCGGTCGACTCGATGCCCTGCCGGTGGGCCAGCTCCATGACCTCCAGCCAGCGCTCACCCGACTCCTTGAGCGGCGCGATGGCCTTACGCGGCCGCTCGGGCAGCATCTCCGCCCCGGCACCGGCGATCGAGTCCAGGCCGGCGACCTTGATGCGAGCGATGGCCTCGTCCAGGCTCACCCCGGAGACCTTGGCCATGTGCAGGATCTCGCTCGGCCCGATCGAGTGGATGACCAGCTGGGGGTACGCCTGCTTCACCGAGGAGAACAGCTCCTCGTAGTACTCGACGCCGTAGTCCGGGTGGTGCCCGCCCTGGAGCATCACCTGGGTCGCGCCCAGCTCGACCGCCTCGCCGCAGCGACGCAGGATCTCCTCGGTCGGGTGGGTCCACCCTTCCTTGTGCTTGGGCGCCCGGTAGAACGCGCAGAACTTGCACGCCGTCACGCAGACGTTGGTGTAGTTGATGTTGCGATCGATGAGGTACGTGACGACGTTGTCCGGGTAACGCCGCCGGCGCACCGCGTCCGCCGCCTCGCCCAGCGCGTGGAAGGGCGCCTCGGTGTAGAGCAGCAGGGCCTCCTCGGGCGTGATCCGCCCACCGTCCGCGCCGCGCTGCAGGATGTCGTCGATCTCCCGGCTCACCGTCACACCCCGAGCCTACGTCGCCCCACCCGGCTCGACCGTCTGGCCCCGGCGGCGTGCGGTACGTCCCACAGCCGCCGCCGGTCAGTTCTCGCTAGCCCTCCGCGCAGAACCCGACGAACTGCCGGCCATCCGACGCCTTCACGCGTCGTAGTCCACCGTGAGCTTGTCGGTCGTCGGGCTGGACTGGCAGGTCAGGACGTAGCCCGCCGCCAGCTCGTCGGGCTCCAGGGCGTAGTTGCGGGCCATCGTGACCGCACCGTCGACGACCTTCGCCTTGCAGGTCGAGCAGACGCCACCCTTGCAGGCGTACGGCAGTTCGCCGCGCACCTTCAGTGCGGCGTCCAGCACCCGCTCCTCGCGGCCCATGGTGAAGCTCGACGACCGGCCGTCCAGCACGATGGTGACCTCGGCCCCGGCAACCGTCTGGTCCACCGGGCGGCGCACCGGCTCCGGCGGCGCGTCGACGTGGAACAGTTCGGTGTGCACCGCCGACTCGGGCAGCCCGCGCGCGGTCAGCACGTTCCGGACGTCGACCACCATGCCGTACGGGCCACAGAGGAACCACTCCTCGATGGTGTCCCCCGGGACGATCGTGCTCAGCAACCGGCTCAGCCGCTCGGTGTCGATCCGCCCGGAGAGCAGCGGCGACTCGCCCTGCTCGCGGGAGAGCACGTGCACCAGGTGCAACCGGGTGGGATAGCGGTCCTTCAGGTCGGCCAACTCCTCGGCGAACATCACCGTGTTCGCCGTGCGGTTGCCGTACACCAGGGTGAAGGTGCTGGCCGGCTCGACGGCCAGGGCGGTCGCGACCAGCCCGAGCACCGGGGTGATGCCGGAGCCGGCGACGACCGCGCCGTAGTGCCGCACCCGGTCCGGCGCGAAGGCCGTGGTGAACGTGCCCAGCGGCGGCAGCACCTCGACCGTGTCGCCGCCGCGCAGCGCGCCGCAGGCGAAGGCCGAGAAGGCGCCGCCGGGAATCTCCCGTACCCCGATCCGCAGTCGGCCGCGCCGGGCCAGGTCGTCGGGGGTCGAGCAGATGGAGTACGACCGGCGTACGTCCGTGCCGTCCTCGGTCACCCGTCGCACGGTGAGGTGCTGGCCCGCGCGGAACGCGAAGGCCTCTCGCAATTCCTCGGGTACGGCGAAGGTGACCGCCACGGAGTCGTCGGTGAGCCGGTCGACGGTGCCGACCTGCAGCGGGTGGAAGACCGGCCGGCGGCGGACCGGTCGGGTGATGGTGACTGTCACAGCGCCTTCAGGTGGTCGAAGGGTTCGGCGCAGGAGCGGCAGCGCCACAGCGCCTTGCACGCCGTGGAGCCGAACCGGCTGACCTGCTCGGTCTCCGGCGAGCCGCAGTGCGGGCAGCGGACCGCGAGGGTCAGCGGCACCACACCGGCGGCGGGCACCGGGGCCGGCGGGGCGATCCCGGCGTCGGCGAGTTTGGCCCGCCCATCGTCGGAGATCCAGTCGGTGCTCCACGGTGGGCTGTAGACCGTGTGGACCTCGGCGTCCGGATGGCCGGCGACGGCCAGCGCGCGGCGGATGTCGGCCCGGATCACGTCCATCGCCGGGCAGCCGGTGTACGTCGGGGTGATGGTGACGGTGACCCGGCCGCTGAGCGGATCTTCCTCGACCGCGCGCAGGATGCCCAGCTCGTCGATGGTGATCACCCGGATCTCCGGATCCACCACGCTCGCCGCAGCCGTCCTCGGGTCGGTCGACCCACGGGCGCCGTCCACCACTGCGGGGCTCTGCCGCGTACTCACCACGTCGCTCCGGGGTGCGCGCGGTGCAGCACCTGCATCTCGGCGAGCAAATACGCCAGATGCTCGGTGTGCACGCCCGTCCGCCCGCCGGCCGGCGCCCAGCGGCTCTCGGGCCGGGTGAGCGTCGCCTCGGCCAGCACCGGGCCGACGGTGTCGTCGAACGCCTCCCGCAGGGTGGCCGGGTCGACCGGTGCCGCGGGATCGGCGGCGAACAGCTCGTGCGTGTACGGCCAGACCTGGTCGACGGCCGCCTGCATCCGGCGGTGCGACTCCTCGGTGCCGTCGCCGAGACGCTTCACCCACAGTGCGCCGTGGTCCAGGTGGTACGCCGACTCCTTGCGGGCCTTCGCACCGATCGCGGCCAGCCGTTCGTCCGGGCACCCGGCCAGGGCGGTGTACAGCGGCAGTTGGTACGCCGCGAGGAAGAACAGCTTCGCCATGGTCACCGCGAAGTCGCCGTTGGGCAGCTCGACCAGCAGGGCGTTGCGGAACTCGCGGTCGTCGCGCAGGTACGCCAGCGCGTCCTCGTCCCGGCCGGCGCCCTCCAGCTCGCCCGCGTACGACAGCAGTAGGCGGGCCGCGCCGAGCTGGTCGAGGGCGATGTTGGTCAGCGCGACGTCCTCTTCCATCTCCGGCGCGCGAGTGGTCCACTCGGCCAGCCGTTGCGCGGCGACCAACGCGTCGTCGCCGAGGGCGAGGGTGAATTCGACGGGACCGTTCACAGGTGAGCCACCCCGTCCGGTACCTCATAGAAGGTGGGGTGGCGGTAGACCTTGTCGGCGGCCGGGTCGAAGAAGGCGTCCTTCTCGTCCGGGCTGGACGCCGTGATCGCTCCGGCCGGCACCACCCAGATCGACACGCCCTCCTGCCGCCGGGTGTAGAGGTCCCGGGCGTTGCGCAGGGCCAGCTCGGCGTCGGGGGCGTGCAGGCTGCCGACGTGGGTGTGCGACAGCCCGCGCCGGGCCCGCACGAAGACCTCCCACAGCGGGGTCTGCTCCATGCTGGTTCGCTCGCTCACGCCGCCACCTTCTCCTTCTGCTCGGCCCGCTTGGCGGCGTACGCCGCGGCGGCCTCGCGCACCCACGCACCGTCGGTGTGCGCGGCCCTCCGGTGTGCCATCCGCTCCCGGTTGCACGGCCCGTCGCCGGAGATCACCCGCATCAGCTCGTCGTAGTCCGGCTGGGTGTAGTCGTACGCCTGCCGCTCCTCGTTCCAGCGCAGGTCGTCATCGGGGATGCGCAACCCGAGGATCTCCGCCTGCTGGACGCACATGTCCACGAAGCGCTGGCGCAGATCGTCGTTCGAGAAGCGCTTGATCTTCCAGGCCATCGACTTCGCGGAGTGCGTGGAGTCGCCGTCCGGCGGGCCGAACATGGCCAGCGACGGGTACCACCAGCGGTCCACCGCGTCCTGGGCCATCGCCTGCTGCGCGGGGGTGCCGTGCGCCAGGGTGTGCAGGATCTCGTAGCCCTGGCGCTGGTGGAACGACTCCTCCTTGCAGACCCGGATCATCGCTCGGGCGTACGGGCCGTAGGAGCAGCGGCACAGGGGCACCTGGTTGACGATCGCCGCGCCGTCCACCAGCCAGCCGATCGCGCCCATGTCAGCCCAGGAGAGGGTGGGGTAGTTGAAGATCGAGCTGTACTTCTGCCGCCCGTCGAGCAGCAGCCGGACCAGCTCGTCACGGCTGATGCCGAGGGTCTCGGCGGCGGCGTAGAGGTAGAGACCGTGGCCCGCCTCGTCCTGCACCTTGGCCAGCAGGATCGCCTTGCGCTTGAGCGACGGCGCCCGGCTGATCCAGTTTCCCTCCGGCTGCATGCCGATGATCTCGGAGTGGGCGTGCTGGGCGATCTGCCGGATCAGCGTCTTGCGGTACGCCTCCGGCATCCAGTCCCGTGGCTCGATCTTCTGCTCCGCGCCGACCACCTCGGCGAAGTACGCCGCAAGGTCCTCGTCCGGCGCGGGGCCGCCGCGCCGCTGACGGGCGGCGGCGGCGCGCAGCTCCGCCTCGGCCGCCTCGACCTCGCCGAGCAGGCCGCCGCCGGTTGCGTCGTCCGGGGCGGAGAAGTCGTTGCCATACATGAGGACAAGTGTTACAGCTTGCGCCTCGATGCACTAGGGGGTGTAACAGGAAACCCGAGTCACGTTCGGTCACGGATGGGCGGTATTTCCGCACGCAGCGCAATCGGCCCGGCTATGACTTGGCTCACTGGACGAAGATGAATCCTCCTAGAAGACGCATACCGTCTCGATATCCCGCCTTTATTGCATGTTGGCAGGCGTCGAACTCTGGTGGTCGGCCGGTCCGGAAGTAGACTTCTGCCGGTCACACGATCGGCTGCCCAGAATCGTTGTCTCCACAGAGGCCACCTCCCCCGGCCTCGGCGATCGCACCGGTCATCCCGGGAAACAAGCCGGTCCCCCCGGCCCTGACATCTGGAGCTCACCCAACTCATGCGATCTCGCGTGACCATGGTGCTCGCCGTCGTGGCGGTCCTGCTCGGTGGCGTTCTGCTGGTTCCCGCTGCGTACGCGCGGCTCGCTGGCAACGACGGCAGCGCAGGCGGCGGTGGCGGCGGGAGTGTCGCCGCGCCCTCACCCACCCCACCGCCACCGCCCACGCTGGCGGCTGGCCCGGTATCGGTGAACTTCAAGGGCGACTTCTACTCGTGGGCCCTGCTGGACCGGGAGACGGGCAAGATCTCCGGGTCGCCGAACATGACCGCGACCAGCTCGACCGAGTCGATGATCAAGGCGTGGATCGTCTCCGACTACCTGCGCCAACTCGGCGACAAGGAGCCGACCGCGGCGCTCAAGAAAGCCGCCAGCTCCGCCATCCGGGACAGCAACGACGACGCGGCCAACATGGTCTACAAGGCCGCCGGCGGCTCGTACTCCGTGCCGGCGGGCGGCCAGCCGGGGCCGGTGATCAAGCGGGCGATCAGCATCTGCGGTCTGACCGACACCAAGCGCGGCAACGTGACCAAGTACGAGGGCTACTGGAGCTTCACCCGGATGTCCCCCCGGGACGCCGTCCGGCTCGGTGACTGCATCGCCGACGGCAAGGCGGCCGGCCCGAAGTGGACCAAGTGGGTGCTCAGCGAGATGAGCAAGGTTCAGGGCACCACCGCGGCCAAGGACCAGAAGCTCAAGTCCGGCGGCGGTCGCTGGGGGATCATCAACGGCCTGCCGAAATCGATCACCGCGCAGGGCCCGGTCAGCATCAAGAACGGCTGGACGCCGCTCTACTACGACGGCAACTGGCACGTGAACTGCCTCGCCGTCAACGACAAGTGGAGCCTCGCGGTGATGCTGCGTTACCCCATCAAGAACGGGCTGGACTACGGCGCTCAGGTCTGCGCCAGCGTGGCCACTCAACTCGTCACCCCGCAGCCCGGCGCCGCGCTCAAGGTGCCGCAGCAGCCGGTCGGAAAGCTCTGATGGCCGGCAACCGTCGGGCGGACCGGCGACGCGGCGGTGATGCCTCCCCGCTGCGGCTGGTCGCGATCGCGGTCGTCCTGATCGGGCTGGTGCTGGTTTCGCTGCGGCTGCTACCGGGGTCGCCGTTCGAGTCGACCTCCGCCGCCCGCTGGGGCGACTCCGGCACGACGACCAGTGACCGGTCCACCGGCACTCCCTCCGACCGCAGCGCCCGCCAGCCGGCCCCGGAACCGAGCCCCAGCCCGTCGTTGGAGCCGCTGCCGTTCCAGGCCAAGGACCTCAAGCTGGACATCGAGGGCTGGTATTCCTGGAGCGTGCTCGACCGCCGCACCGGAAAGATCATCGGCTCGAAGAACATGAACGAGACCAGCACCACCGCCTCGATGATCAAGGCCTGGATCGTCGCCGACTACCTGCGTCGCGCCGACGACGCCGGGCAGACGCCGAGCGACGCGAAGCTCGCCGACGCCACGCGGATCATCCGGGACAGCGACAACACCAGGGCCGAGCAGTTCTACAACTCGGTCGGCCGGGACGCCTCGATCCGGCGACTGCTCTCCATGTGCAAGCTGACCGACAGCAGTGTCGCCCCCGACGGCGGCTGGAGCCGGACGGCGCTCTCCCCCCGGGACACCGCCCGACTGGGCAACTGCATCGCCACCGGCACCGCCGCCGGGCCGGAATGGACCAAGTGGCTGCTCAACGAGATGAAGCTGGTCCGCGGCGCCGGTGACTTCGGCATCCGCAAGGCGTTCCCGGCCGCCGAGCAGAAGCAGATCGCCATCAAGAACGGGTGGATCGACCGGACCAAGGAGCAGGAGATGCACATCAACTGCCTGGCCATCGGCGACACCTGGACGATGGGCGTGATGGTCCAGTACCCGATCAACATGGGCTACGACTACGGCATGAAGAACTGCGAGAAGATCACCGAGGCACTGCTCCGCCCCAACGTCTGACCCGCCCTCCCAGCGTCTGACGCCGCCCGGCGTCCGGACCGCCAGCCGGCTCGGTCGACCGTCCCGGCTGGCGGCCTGCGCCCTGAGGCTCAGCCGGCGAAGAACTCCGGGCCACCGGCCGGCAGTTCCGGGACCACGCCGTGCTCGGCGGCGCGGCGGGCGAACTCCCGCAGCCCGGCGACCTGCCGGTCGCCCAGCGAGAAGTCCAGGGTCCGGAAGTACGTGGCCAGCGTCGCGGCGTCGAACGTCTCCCACCGGGCCGCCGCCTCGGCGACCTGGTCCAGCTCGGCCAGGCAGAGGTCGCGCGAGCGCAGGAACGCCTCGTGCACCTCCTTGACCAGCCCCGGATGGGCGGCGGCGAAGTCGCGGCGAACCGCCCAGACCGCGAAGACCATCGGCAGCCCGGTCCACTCACGCCACGCCTGCCCGAGGTCGGTGACCGTGAGACCCCGCTGCGGCGCCTCGTACAACGCCCGCAGCGCCACGTCCCCGATCAACACCCCGGCGTCGGCCTCCAGCAGCATCTGGGTGAGGTCCGGCGGGCAGCGGAAGTAGTCGGGACGAACGTTGTACTTCTCGGCGAGCAGCAACTGGGCCAGCAGCACCCCGGTCCGCGAGGTGGAGCCGAGCGCCACCCGGGCGCCGTCCAGCTCGGCGAGGGGCTTCGTGGAAACAACGTTGACCGACAACACCGGCCCGTCGCTGCCCACCGCCAGGTCCGGCAGGAGCAGCAACTCGTCGGTGTGCTTCAGGTACTCCACGAGCGTGATCGGGCCGATGTCCAGGTCGCCGGCCACCAGCGCGGCGCTCAACCGGTCCGGCGAATCCTTCTGCAGGTCGACGTCGAGCAGGGCACCGGAGCGCATCAGGCCCCAGTAGATCGGCAGGCAGTTCAGGAACTGGATGTGCCCGACCCGTGGACGTGCGATGCGCTCAGCCATGACCCGACCGTATCCCCGGCCTCTGGCGCCGGCTCGGCGGGCCGGCCCGAAGTGGCCAACCCCGCATCCGCCCCCGCCGACCGCTGGTGTTGCCGTCCGCCCGGGTCGTGCGGCGACGGGCGGCGTACCGCCCGGGCGACCACCGGCACGAAGACCAGCACCACCAGGAGCCCGGCCAGGCCGGCGGCGGCGATCAGCGGTCGGGGCGGGACGGCCGTCAGCAGCGCACCGCCGATCAGGAAACCGGCCATCGAGCCTCCCTGCACCGCCGCGCCGTAGCTCGCGTACGCCCGAGCGCGCATCGCCTCCGGCACCCGGCGAGCGGTGAGCAGGTTGGCGAAGACGTTCTCGCCGCCGTTGGCCGCGCCCGCCACCAGCCAGAGCGGCACCAGCAGGCTGGCCGCCGGCACCATCGCGCCGAACAGCACCATGAGGCTGCAACCGGCCAACGTGGCCAGCACCCCACGGACCAGCGCAGCGTCGTCGGTGAGCCGGTTGGCGAGCCGGGCGGCCAGCCAGCCACCGGGCAGCATGCCAGCCATCCAGGCGGCACTGACCAGCCCGTAGGTGGTGGGCGAGCCGTTCAGGGTCTCCCGGATGAAGAAGACCTCGACCACGTTGATACCGCCGATCGCCGCGATCACCACGGCGGTACTGACCACCATGACGAGCATCAGCGGGTCCCGGCGCAGCCGCCAGCCGAGGGCTGCCACGCGTGGGTTGGCCGGGGTGGCGGCGATCCGCCGACCACCGCGCCGGGTCCGCAGCAGCAGGCCGGCGACCACCAGTGCCAGGTAGGTCGCGGCGTCGAGCAGCAGCGGTACGCGGGTGCCGAACTGCCCCACCAGCAGCCCGGCCAACACCGGCCCGCCGAGCGCCCCGAGGGAGACAGCGGTCTGGCTGATCGCGCTCGCCCGCGGCAGGTCGTCGGGGCGGACCATCGCCGGCAGCAGCGCCGCCAGGCAGGGCTGGGTCACCGCGAGCCCGCACGCGAGCAGCGTGACGAGCCCGACCACCAGGACCGGGTGGTCGGCGAGGGCGAGCAGCACGCAGATCGCGGCCTGGGCCAGCCCGACGGTCACCAGCAGAGTGCGGCTGTCCACCCGGTCAGCGAGCCGGCCGGCGAGCGGGGCGAGCACCACCAGGGGCAGGGTGGCCGCGAGCAGCAGCCCTGACACGGCGAGCCCGCCGGCGCCAGCGCCCTGCAGGGCCAACGCGAGGGCGGTGGCGGCGAGGAAGTCGCCGCAGATCGTGGTGCCCCGGGCTGTGGCGGCGAGCCAGACGTCCGGCCAGCGCGACTCGACAGTTGTGAAGGACATACTTCGGAAATAATCCTTCACAACTGGTTGGCACAACCCCTATGGCAGCGGCACCACGTGGTACTGCACCGAGACGGTCCGCGCACCCGCCGGCGGATCGGCCCGGCGCCGGCGCTGGCGGTACGGCTCCAGCAGCGCCGAGACCGCCTCGTTCACCCCGGCCATCTCCTCCGCGGTGAGCAGCAGCAGCGCGTCGCTGAACAGCGCCACCTCGTACCACTCGGGCGGCTCGCTCCCGGCGCGCCGCAACCAGTCCCGGGTCCGCTCCATGTCGCGGGCCACATGCGCCTCGACCAGCGCCTGCTCGGCCGCGCGCGCCTCCGGCCCGGCCGCACGGCCCGCGTCGAACATGACGCTGGGGCTGACCGCGCGCCACACCCGCTCCCGCGCGTCACCCCGGCTCGGTGCCTGCTCGACCAGGCCGAACTTCGCCAACGCTCGCACGTGGTAGCTGGTCGCACTCGGCGACAGCTCGGCGATCTCCGCGAGCTCGGTGGCGGTCCCACCACCCTCCCGACTGCTCAGGTATTCCATGATCGCGATTCGGGCCGGATGGGCCAGCGCCCGCATCACCTGCGGGTCACTGATCGTCATCCGACGCGCCTCGGGACGGGCCTCGGTCATGACCCCCATGATCCCGGCCATCCGCGCGACCCGCCATCACCCCCCGGGCTACGCGGACCGGCAGTTCCGCTCCACCAACCGCGTTGCCACCGGCGGGATGGCACCACGCGCCAGGCATCGGGCGGTGCCGGACCTGTCCAGCAGCGGACAGGGCCGGGCGTCAGGTGTGCCGGACCCGTCGGCAGCGGACAGGTAGACGACCGCTGCGGCGTTGATGGCGACCGCGCGCGCCGACCCTCTAACCGCATGACCGTGCTGCACCTGCACTGGCTCAGCGTGGGCGGGATCCGCGGCAGACCCAGCAGTCAGCAGACCTGCAGGTGCGGCGACCGGCCGGGGCACGCCCGCCACCGGAGGCTCGGGAAATTGTCGTACACCTGTTCTAATGTGGCTTCATGTTGAGGGCGTTGGAGCAGGCCGGCGGGGCCGTCGACGACTGCGCCGACGTCGCCCCGTGGGCGCTCTCCGACGACGAGTTGCTGGCATCACTGGACGCGACGCACGCGGTGGCGCAGCGGCTGGCCACCGTCCAGCTGGGGCTGGTGCGCGAGCTGGACGCCCGCGGCCTGGCGGTCGCTCGCGGCGCCTCGTCCACCGCCGTCTGGCTCCGGGAGCGACTCCGGCTCTCCGGTCGATCCGCCCGCCAGCTGGTCGAGCTCGCGGCCGCCATCGACGCCGCCCCGTCGGCAGTGCGCGATGCGATGCGGACGGGCGCCATCACCGTGGAGCAGGGCCGGGTGCTCGCGGAGACGATCGCGGCCCTTCCGGCCGAAGCGGGGCCGGAGGTGGCCGACAAGGCCACCCAGCTGCTGGTCGCCTGGGCCGACCGGTTCGACCCGGCGATCCTGCGCCGTCTCGGGGAACGCGTGCTCACGCACGTCGCACCGGATCTGGCCGACCAGGCCGAGCTGGCGGCCCTCGAACGGGCCGCCGACCGCGCCGAGGCCCGCCGGCACGTCACCCTCTCCGACCAGCAGGATGGGCAGGTACGCCTCAGCGGGAGCCTCGACACCGAGACCGCCAGCCTGCTCCGCGAGGCGATCGGGCCGCTCTGCGCACCGGCCGGCGCGCACGACGACCGCAGTCCCGGTCAGCGCCGGGCGGACGCGCTCGGCGAAATCTGTCGGCTGGCGCTGCGCACCGGCCACCTGCCGGACAGCGGCGGCGACCGACCACAGCTCGTGGTGACCGTCTCCCTGGACGCGCTGGTCAACGGCGTCCGCGCTGGCGCACTGGAGACCGGGGCACACCTGACGCCCGGCGCGGTGCGCCGCCTCGCCTGCGACGCCGCCGTGCTGCCGGCCGTGCTGGGCGGCAACAGTCAGGTGCTGGACGTAGGGCGTCAGCGCCGACTCTTCACCGGCCCGTTGCGCCGGGCACTGGTGCTACGCGACGGCGGCTGCGCCTTCCCAGGCTGCGACCGGCCATCCCGCTGGTGCGACGGCCACCACGTCCAGCACTGGGCCGACGGCGGGGCGACGGCGCTGGGCAACGCCGTCCTGCTCTGCGGCCACCACCACCGGCTCCTCCATCAGGGCGACTGGACGGTCCGCATCGCGGGGGACGGCCAGGCCGACTTCCTCCCGCCCAGCTGGCTTGACCCGCTCCGCACCCCGCGCCGCAACCTCTACCACCGGCGCTGCTGAGGCCGAGGGAGCACCAACCTCCGCAACGCTTCTCAGGCCGGAGCGAGTACCCCGTCGCCGCGCCGCGTCTCCACGTCGCGCGCGCCCACCACGTCGCCCTCAGGCCGGTCGCCGTAAGCGCCACGCCACACCGCTGCCGCACCGCCCGGGCGCCACGCCGCCGCCACACCGCCGCGGCGCCACGCCGCCGCCACACCGCCGGGGCGCCACGCCGCCGCCACACCGCCGGGGCGCCACGCCACGCCGTCTCCATCGGGTGGTCGCTTCGGTAATTCGGTGGAAGGGTCGGGCGTGGGAGCGTAGGGTTGCAGCCCGCTTGACGGCCGAGGTGAGCTGCACCGGAACGGACGTCCCCGCGCCGGGTGGCCGGCCATCCGCCCCCGGACACGCGAGCGCGCAGCAGATGTGAACGATGGGACGTCAGCATGCCCGCACTTGACCTCGACACCCACCTCGACACGGATCTGGCCGCCGAGCGCGCACACCTCGCCACCTCACGGGCGGCGCTGCGACGGATGCGCGAGCGGGCCGAGGCCCTCTTCGCCACGGGTGACCAGGTGGCCGGCGACGCCTACGCCGCAGAGACGCTCGGCCGCACGCTGGCCCGCCGGGTGGCCGAGCTGGCCGACGACCCGACCACGCCCCTCTTCTTCGGCCGCCTCGACTTCGGCGGAACCACGGACAGCGGGACCATGGACAGCGGGACCCCTGACGGCACGACCACGACCAGAACAACGGCGGACAGCGGCCCAGCCCCGGACGCGATCGAGATCGCCGGATCAGGCACGACCGGCGGCGCTGGCACAACCGGCAGCACGAGCCCGACCGGCGGCAGCGGCAGCGGCAGCGGCAGCGGCAGCGGCAGCGGCAGCGGCAGCGGCAGCGGCAGCGGCAGCGGCAGCGGCAGCGGCAGCGATCATGACGGGCGGCGCTATCACGTGGGGCGGCGGCATGTCAGTGATGAGCTGGGCGAGCCGTTGGTGCTGGACTGGCGGGCACCGGTTTCGCGGTCGTTCTACCGGGCCAGTGCTCGGGATCCGCAGGGGGTGGCGGTCCGGCGCCGATTCGGTTTCAGCAACGGGGTGTTGACCAGCTTCGAGGATGAGCGGCTGGACCGGGGTGAGGAGCTGGGCACGACGAGCCGGATCCTCACGGCCGAGATCGAGCGGCCGCGCGTGGGGCCGATGCGGGACATCGTTGCCACCATCCAGCCGGAGCAGGACGAACTGGTCCGGGCCGACCTGGCCGACTCGATCTGCGTGCAGGGCGCGCCGGGCACCGGGAAGACCGCCGTCGGGCTGCACCGGGCCGCGTACCTGCTCTACCTGCACCGGGAGCGGTTGCGGCGGGCGGGTGTGCTGATCGTCGGGCCGAACCGGGCGTTCCTGTCGTACATCGCGGCGGTGCTGCCGGCGCTGGGCGAGGTCGAGGTCGAGCAGGCCACGGTGGAGGAGTTGATCTCCCGGGTGCCGGTCCGGGCGGTCGAGCCGTCGGCGGTCGCCGCACTCAAGCACGACGTGCGGATGGCCAGTGTGCTGCGCCGTGCGGTGCAGGCACAGATCGGTACGCCGACCGATCCGATCACCGTGTCGGACGGCTCGTTCCGGTGGCGGATCGGGCTGGAGCCGCTGCACCGGATCGTCGAGGAGACCCGTCGGGAGGGGCTGCCGTACGGCACCGGCCGGGAGCGGGTCCGGGCGCGAGTGGTGAGCCTGCTGCAACGGCAGGCCGAGGCACGCCGGGCGGAGTCGCCCAGCGACGCCTGGCTGCGCCGGATGGGCCGGTGCCGACAGGTGGCCGACTTCCTGGACTCGGTCTGGCCGGCGCTCACCCCCGAAGGGCTGGTGCACGGCCTGCTGGCCGACCCGGCCCGGCTCGCCGCCGCGTCGGACGGGCTGCTCAGCGACGCCGAGCAGTCGCTGCTGGTCTGGGCGAAGCCGGCCCGTACCGCGAAGGCGACCCGTTGGACCGCCGCCGACGCGGTGCTGGTCGACGAGGCGGCCGGGCTGCTGGAGCGGCCCTCCGGGTTCGGGCACGTGGTGGTGGACGAGGCGCAGGACCTCTCCCCGATGCAGTGCCGGGCCATCGCCCGACGTAGCGAGCACGGCTCGGTCACTCTCCTCGGTGACCTCGCCCAGGGCACCGCACCGTGGGCGGCGACCGACTGGCGGGAGTCCCTGGCCCACCTGGGCAAGCCGGACGCCGTGGTGGTGCCACTGACGATCGGCTTCCGGGTGCCCGCCGCGGTGGTCGCGTTCGCCAATCAACTGCTGCCGGCGCTCGCGGTGGACGTACCCCCGGCAGAGTCGCTGCGCCACGATGGCGGCCTGGACGTGCGTACCGTGACCGACCTGACCGCGGCGACGGTGGCCGAGGTGCGCGCGGCGCTCGCGCACGACGGCTCGGTCGGCGTGATCGCCGCGGACGACGCGGTCGACGGGCTGCGCGCGGCGCTGGCCGCCGTCGGCGTCCCGACCGCGACCGCCGACGACGTGGCCGACCTGGCGCGGGTCACCGTGGTGCCCGCGACGCTGGTCAAGGGCCTGGAGTACGACCACGTGGTGGTGGTCGAGCCGGCCGCGATCGTCGCGGCCGAGCCGCGCGGGCTGCACCGGCTGTACGTGGTGCTCACCCGGGCGGTGTCGCGGCTCGCGGTGCTGCACCACGAGCCGCTGCCCGCGCCGCTCCTGACCGGGTCAGCGACCGGAGAGAGCTGAGGCGATCTCGCGCAGCGGCTTGCCCGACTCGGCGATCGGCACCGTGAAGGCCAGCCAGGAGCCGTCGGTGAACTCGATCCGGAGGCGCTTCGGGTTGAGCCGGTGCCAGCCCACCCGGGCGTCGGCCACCGCCGTCCGGGGCGCCGACCAGACGACCCGGGTCTCGGCCACCGCCCGCTCGTCGTCGGCCTGGCTCGACCAGAGCTTCGTCGGCCCGGACGCGCACACGAGCAACCGCCGGTCGGTGACGGCGAGGACGGTGTCGTTGAGCGTCGTGGCCGGGGGCACCGGCCGCCGGGCGTGTTGCAGGGTGGAGGCGGACGAGCCGGGCGCTCCCCGGCCAGCCACCCCGTGGGTGACTCGGTCGACGATCCGATCCCCCGCCGGGAAGGAGAACAGCGGCGAGAGCAGGTTGAGCAGCGCCCCGGAGACACCTCCGCCA
The DNA here is from genome assembly GCF_045207365.1 of Micromonospora sp. NBC_00858. Lineage (NCBI taxonomy): Bacteria > Bacillati > Actinomycetota > Actinomycetes > Micromonosporales > Micromonosporaceae > Micromonospora > Micromonospora sp. NBC_00858. The sequence continues at coordinate 5,950,897 of NZ_CP108828.1, forward strand.
CCACCGGCGCCGGAGGATCCCGGCTGCTCCGCTTGCGGTGGGTCGGCTGGCAGGACGCCCTGGGCGATCTCCGTCTTCGCGACGGCGAGCACCTGTTCCCCCGGCTCGACCAACTGGGTCAGCCGTTCCTGGTAGCTGATGTCCGCCATCGGCTCAGTACCGGTCGGCGGCCGGTCGGCCGGCGTCGGGAGCGTCGCCGATCACCTCGCCGACCAGTTCGCGTACCCGGGCGGCGGCCGCGGCCTGGGCGCGGCTGGCCGCGGCGGTGAACTCCTCGGCCAGGGTGAACGAGTCGAGGCGCATCGCCCTGGCGTTGATCTCGGACGACACGATCGTGCCGTCCGCCGCGGCGGTGACCCGGACCAGGCCGGAGTCGCTCACGCCCTCGGCGCTGCTCTCTTCGAGCTCGGTCATCTTGCTGGCCAGCTCGCGCTGCCAGCCGTCCAGGTTGCGGGCCAGCGCCTCGATGCGGTCCAGACCGGGAAAGGTCATGGCGGTCCCTCTCAGGTCAGGATGGAGTCGAAGACATTCTGCACGCCCTTGGTGTACGGGCCCATATCCTCGCGGTACGTGCCGTCCACCAGGTAGTTGCGGTCCTTGGTGCCGTCGGAGATGTCGTGCAGCCCGACTCCGGTGTCCATGAGGGCTCCGCCGAAGCCAGGGATGTTCACCGGGGACGCCTGGTTGATCAGGAACTTGCCCGGGAAGAGAGTCTTGAATTTCTCGAGCTGGAACGCCCTGGCCTCGGCCGACCACCCGGACTTGTTCCACATCCGGTACGCCTTCTTGGCCTTGCGGATCTCCAGCACCGCCCGGCGGTACTTCATCAGCAGCTCGGCGACCTTCTGCATCTTGGTGGCCAGCTTCGTCAGGATCTCGGCGAACCGCGCGACGATCTTGACCATCCGGCCGACCGTGGTGGCGAGCCGGGCCAGCACCCGGACGACCGTCGCCGCGAGCGAGATGCCGGCGCTGAGCGCTGCCGCCACCGCCGCGATGATCACCTCGGTGAGGAACCAGAGCAGGAACTCGAGGATCAGCTCGACCAGCAGGTTGAACGCGTCGACCGCCGCGTTGGCCGCGTCGACCAGCACCTCCTTGGTGCCGTCCAACCCGCGGGCCAACTCCTCGATCGCCTCCTCCACCGAGTCCATCGAGGCGTGGAAGCTCTCGGCGGCATCACCCGACCAGGCACCCCGCAGCCGGGCCCGGTCCTGAATCTGCTCGCCAGCGATCGCGCGGACCGCCTCGCCGGTGGTCAGGCAGAGCTGGGCGGCGTTCATCAGTTCGTCCGGCTCGCCGGCGACCAGTTCGAGCAGCTGCTCGAAGGGCCAGAGCACCGCGTTGGACAGCGGCTTGAACGGGTCGGGGGTGCCCGACACGATCTGCTCGAAGTAGGTCTTGTTGCGCTGCAACGCCTCCGTACTCACGCCTGCACCTGTCCACTCGGGCCACCGGCGCCGGGCGACCAGGGGCCGGGCGCGATGACGTCGGGAGCGGCCGGGCGGCCGGGCACGAACAGATCGGTGCTGGCCACGTCGGTGCCGGTGTATGCCTCGGCGGTGTCGCTCAGCCCTTCGGCGATGTCCGCCATCACCTCGGCGCCGTCGGCGAGCCCCTGCAGGCACGCTTCAAACTGCTCGGCGTACGTCGCAGCGAGGCTGAAGGACGCCGGCATCACCCCGAAAGCGTGCCGCGACACGTGCCCGTCGCCGAACGAGCGATGCAGCTCGCGAAAGCGGGCCGCCCGGTCGTTTGACGCCGCGGCGAATGCCGTCAAGGCCTCCGGCTGGACCTCCAGCTGATTGCTCGGGCTCGACACGGACCCTCCCCTGTGTCCTGTGCGACGAGTCAGCCGCCGCAGCCCCCACCATAGGCACTCTGTGCTGCTACCGACATCCCGGGCGGAGGCGTCCAGGTCTTGTGGGATTGACTTTGTGGTTTAAAGTAGTTTGCGTGAACCTCGACGACGACGATCCACCACCCGCCGACGCCGCGGCAGCGCTCCACCTCATCCGGGAGCAACGGGTGGCGACGGCACGCCGGCTCGAGCCGGACGCCCGAATGCTCTACTGGCCATGGGGTGTCGCCTGGTTGGTCGGTTTCGGGCTGTTCTTCCTGCGCTTCGCACCCGACGGTCGGGTGCTGGTCCGGCTACCGGACTGGCTGCCGGTGACCGCCCTCTTCGGCCTGCTGGTGGCCGCCGCGGCGGTCCAGGCGGTCGCCAGCGCGCGGGCGTACGGCCAGCTCAGCGGCGACTCCGCCCGGCGCGGGCGCTGGTACGGCTGCGCCTGGGCCCTGGGTTCCGTGAGCGTGTTCGCGGTGCTCGGCCGGGTCGTCGACCACCTGCCACACGACCAGGCGGCACTGCTCTGGTCGGCGACCGCCGTCGGGCTGACCGGTGCGCTGCACATGGCCGGCGGAGCCATCTGGCTGGACCGGGACCTGTTCCGGCTCGGCGTCTGGATCAGCGCGATCAACGTGGCCGGTACGTTCGCCGGGCCGGGCTGGCACGCGCTGGTGCTGGCGGTTGCCGGCGGTGGCGGGATCCTGGTCGTCGGCGCGATCAGCTCGCTGCGACAGCGGCGCCGGTCGTGACCGAGCTGGACCCGGTGATCCACGCGCAGGCCCGGCTGCGGGTGGTCGCCACCCTCTCCGCGCTCGGCGACGGGGACCGGATCGCCTTCCCCCGATTGCAGGAGCTGCTCACGATGACCGCCGGCAACCTCTCCGTGCACCTGCGCAAGCTCGAGGACGCCGGCTACGTCGAGGTCAGCAAGACCCACCGTGGACGTACCCCGGCCACCCTGATCCGACTCAGCAGGCGGGGCCGGCTGGCATTCGAGGAGTACACCGAGGCCGTCCGCGCCCTGCTCGACCCCACCTCGCTCGACCCCACCCCGTCGAAGGAGCAGTCATGACCCTCGCCCGCGCCGACCAGGCCAGCCGCCGGTACGGCGACGTCCTGGCCCTCGACCGCGTCGACCTGGAAGTCCGGGCCGGTGAGCTGGTCGGCCTGCTCGGCCCGAACGGCGCCGGCAAGAGCACCCTGATGAACCTGCTGGTCGGTCTACGTCGACCCAGCTCGGGTCGGGTCGAGCTGTTCGGCGGTGACCCCCGCGACCCGGCGTCCCGGCGACAGATCGGGGTCACCCCGCAGGAGACCGGCCTGCCGGGCACGCTGCGCGTCGGCGAGGTCGTCGACTTCGTCTCCGCGCACTACCCGGATCCGGTGCCCCGGGGTGAACTGCTCGACCGCTTCGGTCTGGGCGACCTCGCCCGGCGGCAGACCGGCGGCCTCTCCGGCGGGCAGCGCCGCCGGCTGGCGGTGGCGCTGGCGTTCGTGGGCCGGCCCCGGCTGGTGCTGCTCGACGAGCCGACCACCGGCCTGGACGTGGCCGCCCGGCACACCCTGTGGGACGCGATCCGGGCGTTCCACGATGACGGCGGGACGGTCCTGCTGAGCAGCCACTATCTGGAAGAGGTGGAGGCCCTGGCCCGCCGGGTGGTGGTGATCGGGCAGGGCCGGGTGCTCGCCGACGACACGGTGGACGCGGTGCGCGGCATCGTCGGCGTGCGCCGGGTCAGCCTGGTCGCCGACGAGCTGCCCGAGCTGCCCGGGGTGGTCCGCACCGAACGGATCGACGGTCGGCTGCACCTGCTCACCACCGACGCCGACCAGCTGGTCCGGGCGCTGGTCACCGCCGGGACCGCCTTCGCCGACCTGGAGGTCCGGCCCACCTCGCTGGAGGAGGCGTTCCTCGCCATCACCGCCGGGGAGCAGGTCCCCACCGGAGAGCAGCCCGCCATCGGGAAGCAGTCCGCTGCCGGGGAACCGCCCGCCACCACCGCCACCGCTGGCGGCCGACCCACCACCGCCTGAGGAGGCGTCCACCGTGCAGCTCGCCCTGGTCCACGCCCGCTACCAGCTCCTGGAGATCATCCGGATTCCGGTGGCCGTCTTCGGCAGCGCCTTCTTCCCGGCCGCCGCCATGATCTTCTTCGTGGTGCCGTTCGCCGGCGAAGACTCGGTCGGCGCCACCTTCGCCACCGCGTCGATGGTCACCTTCTCGGTGATGAGCGCCAACATCTTTCAGTACGGCGTCGGCGTCGCCGAGGACCGCGACCAGCCGTGGAATCCGTACACCCGGACCCTGCCGGCCGGGCCGGCGCCCCGGTTCGCCGGCCGGGTGCTGGCCGGCCTGGCGCTGACGTACCTGTCGCTGATCCCGGTCGTGGTGATCGGCGCGACGCTGACCGCGGCCCAGATCACCCCGGCGGCATTCCTGCTGACCGCCGGCATCGTGGCCGTCATCTCGGTGCCGTTCACGCTGATGGGGCTCGCCATCGGCTACTCGCTGCCGAGCAAGGCGGCGATCGTGGTGGCGCAGGTGGTGTTCCTGCCGCTCGCGTTCGGCGGCGGCCTGCTCTCCGCACCGGGCGAGGCACCCGGGTTCATCGAGACGATCGCGCCCTTCCTGCCCACCCGGGGCGCCGCCGAATTGATGTGGTCGGCGGTCGGCGACTATTCGGTCCAGCCGCTGGCGCTGATCATGCTCGGCGTCTGGGTGGTGCTGCTCGCCACGCTCGCCGGATGGGCGTACCGGCGGGACGAGGGTCGCCGGTTTAGCTGACGATTCGTCCGTTTCCGCCCCGGGCCGCAGCGGGACGGTGCCAGGATTCCGGCAGGGGGCCGTCGTGGCCGCCCGGGCCGAGAGGGGTCTTCACCGTGAGCACCGTCCCGCCGGGCACGCCCTGCTGGGCCGACCTGGCCACCCCGGACCTGACCGACGCCCGGCGCTTCTACCCGGAGCTGTTCGGCTGGACCGGCCGGGTGACACCGGAGCCCGAGGCGGGTGGCTACACCGTCTTCCTGCTCGACGGACAGCCGGTGGCCGGCGCCGGGCCGCCGGCGATCCCGGACCAGGTGCCGATCTGGTCGACGTACCTCGCCACCGACGACGCGGAGCTGGTCGCCGGGCGGGTCGAACGGGCCGGCGGGCAGGTCGTCGTGCCGCCGTTCGAGGTCTTCGACCGGGGCCGGATGGCGGTCTTCGCCGACCCGGCGGGCGCCACCTTCAGCGTCTGGCAACCGCAGGCCATGCCCGGTGCCGAGGTGTTCAACGTGCCCGGCGCGATGAGCTGGAACGAGCTGGTCACCCCGGACCCGGAGGGCGCGAAGGTCTTCTACGAGCTGGTGTTCGGCTGGCAGCCCGACGACCAGCCGGTCGGCGGGATGACGTACACCGGATGGCGGCTCGGGGCGCGGATCGTCGCCGGGATGATGCCGCCGTTCGCCGACGATTTCCCGGCCGACCTGCCGGCGTACTGGACGGTGTACTTCGCGGTGGCCGACGCGGACGCCGCCGCAGCCCGCGCCGCCGAGCTGGGCGGGACGATCCTGGTCCCGCCCCGCGACAATCCGGCCGGTCGGTTCGCGGCCCTGCGCGACCCCCAGGGCGCCCTCTTCTCCGTCATCGACCTTGGCCCCTGACCTGGCCACCTCCCCGGGGATTGGAGCGAGGGGGTCAGGGCATGCGGGGGCGGACGGGGACTACCAGAGGGCCGTGGGTGCCGGGGACGACGCGGACGCTGGCCCGGTAGTGGGTGGCGAGGAGGTGCTCGGTCAGTACCTCGCGGGGGGTTCCGGCGGCCACCACCCGGCCGTCGGCGAGCATCACCATCCGGTCGGCGTACTCGCCGGCCAGGGAGAGGTCATGCATCGTGGCGAGCACGGTCAGGCCGTGCTCGCGGCGCAACTGGTCGACCAGCTCCAGCACGTCCTGCTGGTGACCGATGTCCAGCGCGCTGGTCGGCTCGTCGAGCAGCAGCAGCGTCGCGCCCTGGGCCAGTGCCCGGGCGAGGAAGACCCGCTGGCGTTCGCCCCCGGAGAGGGTGGCCAACTCCCGGCGGTGGAAGCCGGTGAGGTCCAGCCGGTCGAGCACCTCGTGCACGGCGTCCACGTCGGCGGCCGATTCCCGGCCCAGCGGCGGGATGTACGGGGTGCGCCCGAGCAGCACGTAGTCCAGCACCGACATGCCAGGCGGCACCACCGGGGACTGCGTCACCGTGGCCACCACCCGGGCGCGGTCCCGGCGGCGCAGTGCGGCGCTCGCCGTACCGAACAGGGTGATCGCCCCCGGCGCGGGCAGCAGCCCGCCGACGGCGCGCAGCAGGGTCGACTTGCCGGCGCCGTTCGGGCCGATCACGGTGACCCACTCGCCGGCCGCGACCGTGAGGTCGACGCCGGTGAGGATCGGCGTGCCGTCCAGGCTGACGTGCAGCCCCCGGACCTCGACAGCCGGCACGCCGGCAGCGCCGGCCGAACCAGCAGCGGCCGGGCCAGCCTGGCCGGTGGTGGCCGCGCCGGCAGGGCCAGCAGCGGCCGAGCCGGCGGTGCGCTCGGGGCTCACGTGAGCACCCGCCGGGCGGTACGTAGCACGAGCACGAAGAACGGGCCGCCGAGCAGGGCGGTGACCACCCCGATCGGGATCTCGGCCGGGGCGGCGGCGGTGCGGGCCACCACGTCGGTCAGCGCCAGGAACGCGGCGCCGAACAGCAGCGACAGCGGCAGGATCACCCGGTAGCTCGCCCCGGCGAGCAGTCGGACGGTGTGCGGCACGATGATGCCGACGAAGCCGATCAGGCCGGTCGCGGAGACCGCCGCGGCGGTGCCCAGCGAGGCGGCGGCGATCAGCAGGTAGCGGGAGCGCTGCGGGTGCAGGCCGAGGCTTTTCGCCTCGTCGTCACCGACGGCGAGGACGTCCAGCTCGCGGCGGTGCAGCAGCACCACCACGGTGGTCAGCACGGCGTACGGCAGCACCAGCAACACGTCGTGCCAGCCCGCGGTGGCCAGCCGACCGAGCAGCCAGGAGTAGACCTGCTGGATGCTGTCGGAGTGCCGTTGCAGCAGGTACGTCTGCCCGGCGGACAGGAACGCGGAAACCGCCACCCCGGCCAGGATCAGCATCGCGGGTGAGCGGCTCCGCCCGCCGGCACCACCGAGCAGGTAGGTCATCGTCACGGCGACCAGCGAGCCGGCGAAGGCCGCCAGTGGGATGGTCACCGGCAGCCCGGTGATCGAGCCCTGCCGACCGGCGCCGCCGAGGGCGATCACCGCGGTGACCGCCAGCCCGGCGCCGGCGGCAACGCCGAGCAGGTACGGGTCGGCCAGCGGGTTGCGGAAAACCCCCTGATAGCAGCCGCCCGCCAGGGCCAGGAGGCCGCCGACGAGCAGACCCAGCACCACCCGGGGCAGCCGCAGCTCGGTGACGATGGCGATTTCCCGCTCGGTCAGCCCGCTGTTCAGGTGCACCCCGGGGATCAGGTTGAGCAGCTCGGCGGCGACGCTGCCCGGCGGCAGGCTGACCGGGCCGATGGACACCCCGGCGATCAGCGCGACGAGCACCGCGAACACGCCGGCGACCAGCCAACGCTTGCGCAGCCCGGCGGGCCGGGTTCCAGACGGCAGCCCAGCGGGTCGGGCTCCGAACGGCAGCCCGGCGGGCGGGGACGGAGGCTGCGTCCCGGCCGGCTGGGTGGATGCTGCCGGTGCACCCGCCGGTGACGGCCCGGTCATCGACGGACGACGGTCACGCGGGCACCTTGGCGACCGCGTCGACGATGACCCGCAGCAGGTCCACGATCCGCGGGCCCCAGCGGGAGGCGATGTCGTCGTCCAGTGCCACCACCTGGTTGTTCTTCACCGCGGTCAGCCCGGCCCAGCCGCTGCGCGCCTTGACCGAGTCGGCGTTCTGCTGGCAGCACTTCGAGTCGGCCAGGAAGACGAAGTCCGGGTTGGCCTTGACGATGAACTCCTGGGAGAGCTGCGGGTAGCCGGCGCTCTTGCCGTCGGCGTCGGCCGGGTCGGCGATGTTGGTCAGCCCGACCTGGCTGTAGAGCGAGCCGATGAAGGTCTTGCTGGTCGCGCTGTACAACTCCGGGCCCAGCTCGTGGAAGTAGGTGAGCTTCTCGGCGCGCTGCGGCACGTCCTTGAGCAGCTTGGCGATGTCGTCCTTCATCCGGCCGGTGACGTCGGCGGCCTGGTCGACGTGCCCGGTCAGGCTGCCCAGCTCGGTGATCTGCCGGTAGGAGTCGTCCAGCGTGGTCGCCGTCGGAGTCAGGTAGACCGGAATCTTCAGCTTGCCGAGCTGCTCGACGATCTTGTTGCGGTCATCGGAGAGCACCACCAGGTCGGGGCTCTTGCCGGCGATCGCCTCGGCGTTGGGCTGGAAGCCGGACAGGTCGCTCTTGGGCGCGTCGGCCGGGTAGCTGGACTGGTCGTCGACCGCGCTCACCTGCGGGCCGGCACCGATGGCGAAGAGCATCTCGGTGGCGGTGGGCGACAACGAGACGATCTTCTCGGGGCGTTTGTCGAGGGTGAGCGAGCCGACCGTCACCGGGTAGGCGGCGGACGCCGAACTGGCGCCGGCGGCCGGCTGGTCGGCGGCCTTCTCGGCGCAGGCGCCGAGGGCGAGTGCGGCGACCGCGAGGGTCGCGGCGAAGAGCCGGGGGGTACGTCTGGACATGGGTCCTCCTGTCGGTCGAGGAGTGTGGTGCTTCGCCGACAGGACTTTCGTGCGCCCGCCCACGAGGCGCCCTTCCTCGAGAGCGCGTGTCGCGACCGATCCGCAGGCGACCTGGCTCGTCCCCGCCGTCAGGACGGGGCATCACAGTTGCGGGACAGCGCCGGGCTCACACCGGCTTCGCTGCGGACTGGTCGCTAAGACGGTAGCGCACCGCCAGGACGTGCCGGATCGATCAAGGACCGATCACCGCCGGTCGATCACCTGGGCCGCCTGATGGCGGGCTGGGGTGGTCGACCGGCGGCGATATGTCCCGGATCCGCGGGGTCGGAGCGGGTGGTGGGGCCCCGCCGGGGGCGGGACGGGGCCCCACCCGATCAGGAGGCGGTGATGGTGACGTTGTCCACAGCCGCCTCCACCAGGCTGGCGCCGGAGGCGTCCGCCGCCTCGACGAGGATGCGCACCGACTGGCCCGCGTACGGGCTGAGGTTGAGGTTGGCCACCGCCCAGCTCCCGTTGCGGTTGGCTGCCGCGCCGGCCTGGGTGAGCAGCGCCGTGGTGCCGCCGTTGTGCACCACGCTCACCCGCAGGTAGTCCGCCGAGGAGGCGTTCGAGCCGTGCGCCAGGTACCAGGCCAACGACAGGGTCAGCGTGCCGGACGACGGCAGGGTCACCGCCGGGGACCGGGCGCTGGTCACGCCGCCGTCGACGTCGTGGTCACCGGCGGCCGATCCCGCGAGCCGGCCGGTGACCAGGTCGTTGGCGCCGGCGTACGGGGTGAGCTGCTTTGCCCCGCTGGAGGTGGTCGCCTGGGCGGCGCCCCGCTCGAACATCCCGGCCGTGGCGGTGTCGGTGCCGGCCGGGTTGATCGTCCAGCCGGTGGCCGTCTCGAAGGTGTCCGACCAGACGGTGGTGCCGCCACCGCCGCCGCAGTACTGCGCCTGCTTGCCGATGGCCCGGTACGGACAGTCGGCGTACTCGCTGAGCATCAGCACGGCCTCCCGGTTGCGGGTGGTCTGCGCGGGGATCACCTCGTCCGGCGGGTAGAAGCCGCCGCCACTCGCCGAGCCCGGGTACATCTCGAAGGTGTACGCCCAGATGTTGTGGGTGGCCCACATCCAGTCGATGCTGGTGCCGTCGGCGATGTAGAGGTCGCTGGACTGCTCCGGGGTGTAGCTGTTGGTGGCCGCCATCTGCTGGCCGATGGTGGCGAAGGTGTTGTACTGGTCCGCGCTCATCCCCGCCGGATTGTTGGCGGTGGTGTAGCCGAAGGGCCAGAGCACCAGCTGCGAGTAGGTGTGGAAGTCGATGTTCGCCTTGATCTGCTGGACGCCGCCGACGACCCGGCTGTTGACGAAGTTGCGCAGCGCCTGCGTCTCCGGGGCGGAGAACGCCGAGGGGCCGCGGTAGGTCTCCGACGAGGTGCTGCCGGACGAGCCGCCGCAGCAGCCCCACTGGTGGGACCAGTTGCGGTTCAGGTCGGTGCCGACCGCGGACGAGCCGCTGTTCGGCTGCCGGTTCTTGCGCCACGACCGGTACGACCCGGTGGCGATGTCGTACTCGCTGCCGTCCGGGTTGACCGTCGGCACGATCCAGATCTCCCGGCTGTTGACGATGTTCGTGATCCGGGAGTCGGCGCCGTAGCTGTCGGTGAAGAGGTTGAGCAGGTAGATCGCCATCTCGACAGTCAGGTGCTCGCGGGCGTGCTGCTGGGCGTTGAACAGGATCTCCGGCTCACCCTCGTCGGTGCCGACGTTGTCGGAGATCTTCACCGCCATCAGGTCGCGGCCCTCGTACGACGTACCAATGCTGATCTTGCGGGCGATGGCCGGGTGGTCGGCGACGGCCTGGTTCACCACGGCGGTCAGTTCCGCGTAGTCGTGGAAGTTGGAGTCGGCGGGCGGGAACGCCAACGTGCCCACCTCGCTGGCACCTCGCTCGACGTTCGGCGGTGGGGCGAGCGGTTCCAGCCGGAAGCCGAGACGGCTGATCGCGGCGGCCTCGGTGGCGGTGGCGGAGATGTGCAGTACGCCGTGTTCGGAGTAGTCGATGGCGGCCCCGGTGCGGGCCACCGCGGTGCGATCGGCGACGGTCCGAGGGCCGAGGACCCGGTAGCCGGTGGCGGCCTGTTCGGCGGTCCGGTCCGGTGCCGGTCGGGCGGCGACCGGGGCGGCGCCGACGGTGGCGATTGCCAGCCCGGTGACGACGGCGAGCACCAGGACGCGGCGGAGAGGGGTGGGCGTGCGGAGGGCCATGGACTACCTCCTCGAAGGGCGGGAGATCCCGCTCGGTGGAGGACACTTCACCATCAGTCACATGGTCATATCAATATTGATCGCTGCCTAATGCATCCCAGGCGAATCATCGCGGCGGCAATGATTTTCCACCATCGAACATCTGGCGAAACTTCCCTCCAAGCGGAACACTGACCAGCGACGATGTCCCTCTCGACACCGCGGAGCACCCATGGCCAGATCCCGCCTGCGCACGGCCGCCCTCGCCGGCGTCACCGCGCTCACCCTGCTCGCCACCGCCGCACCCGCGGTGGCGGCCCAACCGCTCACCGGCGGCCGTCCGCACCCCATCACCCACGACGAGCAGATCACGTTCCAGGACTGGTCCGGGCCGGCGGACTGGCACCGGGGCGACCGGGCCGGCACCCGCGTGGTGCCCGGCGCCCGATCGGGCCTCACCCTGGCTCGCCCTGCCGGCACCACCGAGTACGCCGACCCGCACAGCGGCACCACCCGTAGCTGGGAGTACGGCACCTGGACCTCGCCGGTGACCCGGATCGGGTTCGACGCCACCGAGCTGATCGCCTCCTGGAACGCGGAGACCCCGGCCGGCACCTGGATCCAGGTGGAGATGCAGGGCAGCTACACCAGCGGTGACCAGACCCCGTGGTACGTCATGGGCCGCTGGGCGTCCGGCGACAACGACATCAAGCGGACCACCGTCAACCGGCAGGGCGACCCCTGGTCGACGATCTGGACCGACACCTTCAGCATCGACGACGCCACCGCCGGGGTGCTGCTGCGGTCGTACCAGTTGCGGCTGACCCTCTACCGCGCGCCCGGTCAGGCCGCCGCGCCGGTGGTCCGGATGCTCGGCGCGATGAGCTCGACCGTGCCGGACCGGTTCACCGTCACGCCGAGCGCCGGGCACATCGCCTGGGGCGTCGAGCTGCCGGTGCCGCGCTACTCGCAGAACGTGCACTCCGGGCACTACCCCGAGTACGACGGCGGTGGCGAGGCATGGTGCTCCCCGACCTCCACGGAGATGGTGGTCGAGTACTGGGGTCGGCGGCCGTCCGCGGCCGACACCTCCTGGGTGGACCCGACCTACCCCGACCCGACCGTCAACCACGCTGCGCGGATGACCTACGACTACGCGTACGACGGTGCCGGCAACTGGCCCTTCAACACCGCGTACGCGGCCAGCTTCCCCGGCCTGGAGGGTCGGGTGACCCGGATGCACTCGCTGGACGAACTGGAACGCTTCATCGCCGCCGGCATCCCGGTGGTGACCAGCCAGTCCTTCCTCGCCAGCGAGCTGGACGGGGCGAACTACGGCACCTCCGGGCACCTGTTCGTGGTGGTCGGCTTCACCGCTGACGGCGACGTGATCGTCAACGATCCCGCATCGTCCAGCAACGACGTGGTGCGCAACGTCTACAAGCGTGCCCAGTTCGAGCAGATCTGGCTGCGTACCAAGCGGACCAACGCCAGCGGCGGCGTCTCCGGCGGCTCGGGCGGCGTCGCGTACCTGATCAAGCCCACCTGGAAGGCCTGGCCGAAGGTCCCCGGCTCCACCAACTGGTGACCCACCCGGCCGAGCGCGTCTGATCAAGAGGTTTGCGTCACCGGGAGCCGTCCTGGTGACGCAAACCTCTTGATCAGCGCGAGGGCCGGTCGGTGGGAGGCTCGGGGTCGGTGGAGGGCTGGTCGTCGCCGGCCAGGGCAGAGCGGAGACGCTCCTTCTCGCTGCGGCGGCGCTCCGCCGCGTCGGCCATCTCCTCGCCCATCTCGTCCCGCCAGCCACGCAGCAGGAAGAAGGAGAGCGCGGCGGAGAAGGCAAGCGCCAGCATCAGCTTCAGGAACACGTTCATGTCGATCAGCCAGAGGCCCGCCAGCACGGCGACGAACAGCCCGATCCGGCCCAGCGTGTACTTGACCGCCGCGCTCACCTGCACCACTCCGTTCTCCGTCACCCGCCGGTGCCGGCGGAAGAATCGACCCGCCCGGCGGGCGGTCGGGATCAGCCGGTCCGGCGGGCCAGCCAGCGGACGCCCGGGAACCAGACCGCCGCGTACGCCACGGTGAACGCCGCCGCCGCCAACGCTCCGGAGAGCAGCGGCGGCAACCCGGCGCCCAGACCGGCGATCAGCAACCCGGCGAACACCCCGACTGCGGCGGCGACCAACGCCGCCACCACCCGGGCCGCGCCGAACTCCCAGGCCCGGAAGTCGTCCCAGAACAGCCAGGCCGGCAGGATCACCGCCAACCAGCCGTTGGTGTGCCCGAAGTCGCCGGCGCCCATCGAGGCGAACGCCCAGTCGAACAGCACGAGCGCCAGCGCGCCGATGACCAGGCCGGCCAGACACACCCCGAGCAGATCGCCCAGGGTACGGACGCGCCCCTCGGCGTCCCGTCGGGGGAAGCCGCCCTGCTGCTCGGACTTACGCTGCTCGGTCATCGACTGCGAGGGTACGTGGTGACTCAGGCCCAGACCTGCTGCGGCTCGGCACGGCGCTCGGCCAGCGACGGCGCCTTGTCGTACTCCCGGACCACGTTGTAGCGGGTGTCCCGCTCGACCGGCTGGAATCCGGCGTCCCAGATCAGGTGCAGCAGGTCATCGCGGTGCATGGTGTTCGGGGTGCCGTACGAGTCGGCGTCGTGGGTGATCTTGTATTCGACAACCGAGCCGTCCAGGTCGTCCACGCCGAAGTTCAGCGAGAGCTGGGCTACCGAGAGCCCGTGCATCACCCAGAAGTTCTTCACGTGCGGCACGTTGTCGAAGAGCAGCCGGGAGACGGCGAACGTCTTCAGCGACTCGGCCGGCGAGGCCATCGTGGTGCGCGCCTGGATCTTGTTACGGATCTTGCCGTCCGCCGAGTCCACGAAGTCGTGCTGGTAGCGCAGCGGGATGAAGACCGCGAAGCCGCCGGTCTCGTCCTGCAGCTCGCGCAGCCGCAGCACGTGGTCGACCCGGTGTCGGGGCTCCTCGATGTGGCCGTACAGCATCGTCGCCGGGGTCTTCATGCCCTTGCTGTGCGCCAGGGCGTGGATCCGCGACCAGTCCTCCCAGTGGCAGGCGTGGTCGACGATGTGCTGCCGGACCTCCCAGTCGAAGATCTCCGCACCGCCGCCGGTCAGCGACTCCAGACCGGCGTCCATCAGCTCGTCGAGGATCTCGTCGGCACTCAGACCGCTGATCTTCTCGAACCACTGCACCTCGGTCGCGGTGAAGCACTTGAGCTTGACGTTCGGCAGGGCCGCCTTCAGCTCGCGCAGCACCTTGGGGTAGTAACGCCAGGGCAGCGTCGGGTGCAGGCCGTTGACGATGTGCAGCTCGGTGAGCTGCTCATCCTCCATCTCCTTGGCCTTGCGGACGGCCTCGTCGATGCGCATCGTGTACGCGTCCTTCTCGCCCGGCTTGCGCTGGAACGAGCAGTACGCACAGGACGCCGAGCAGACGTTGGTCAGGTTGAGATGCCGGTTGACGTTGAACATCACCCGGTCGCCGTTGAGCTCGGTGCGCTTGTGATGAGCCAGCCGCCCCAGCCAGGTCAGGTCATCGCTGTCGTATAGGGCGACCCCGTCCTCACGGGTCAGCCGCTCACCGGCGTACACCTTCGCTTCGAGCTCACGCTTGAGTCCGGCGTCCATGGCACGTCCCTTCCACCTGCGGTCCCGGTCGAGCGTACGTCGGGACGCCGACGGCCCCGGCGGCACGGTCGCCGGCAGCGACCCACTTCACCAGACTCTCAGCCTCCCGTAACCCGGCGATGCATCGACATCACTGCCCCGTTGCGGTAAGACAGGGTGGGGCGGAACACACTGGTACCGTCCCGACGGCTGCGCCCTTGGGGCGCGGCGACGGGCTGCGGGACGGGGAGCGGAATGGTCGACAGCGAGCGCGGGCGACGGCAGCGACGACGGAGCCCGGTGATCTCGCCGGTGCTGCGCCCGAGGCTCTGGGCCGCCCTGCTCGGGGCGATCGCCGCCGCGGTGCTGGCCACCCCCGCGTACGCCGAACCCGGGCTGCCGACCACAGTGCCCGACACCGGCGCGCGCCCTGCGGTGGCCGGCGCGCTCCAACTGCCCGGCGGCGCGCCCGTCGCCGGCATCCCGGTCCCGCCGGTCGTCAACGTCGGCACAGGCCCGCTGGCCGCCCAGATCTCCGCCGGTGAAATCCAGGTCGGCACGCTCGGCGAGGCGCTGCTGCTGAGCCGGCAGAAACGCACCGACGCGCAGGCGCAGCTCCAAGCGGCCGGCAAGATGCTGGAGACCGCGCAGGACACCCTGCTCCGGGCTCAGCAGGCCGCCGACGTGGCCGCCTCGGACGCGATCAAGGCAGCCGCCGCGCTGCCGCCCGGCGACCTCGCCGACGACATCCAGGGGCTGAGCCGGCTCCAGCAGATCACCCGCGGCGAGAAGGTCGCGGGCGGCACCACCGGGGTGGCCGGGGAGCTGTCCCGGGCCCGCAACGGCGAGCAGCTCGCCTACCAGGCGCACACCGCGGCCAAGGCCCGGGTCGACGCCGCCGAGGCGGAGTTCACCGCTGGCGATCAGGCACTGCGCACGGCCGAGGCCAGCCTGCTCAAACTGCGCCGGGACAACGCCGCGCAGCTGATCCAGATCGAACGCCAGCAGGAGGCCGTCGAGCAGCAGCTCGGTGCCGGCTACGTGGCGGGTCAGAGCGTCAGTGGGATGGCCGCGCACCCGCGGGCGCTGGCTGCGGTCGCGTACGCCCTGGCCCAGCTCGGCGACCCGTACAAGTGGTCGGAGGAGGGGCCGGACCGGTTCGACTGCTCCGGTCTCATGTGGGCGGCGTACCGGTCCCCGGGCGCCGACTACTTCGACCTGCCCCGCGTCTCCCGGGACCAGTACGCGGCCACCCGGTCGCGGACCGTGCCGCAGGCCGCGCTGCTCCCCGGCGACCTGCTCTTCTTCGCCTCGGGCAGCAGCTACACCACGATCCACCACGTCGGCATGTACATCGGCAACGGCAAGATGGTGCAGGCGCCCACCACCGGCGACGTCGTCAAGATCTCAGTCGTCTCCTGGTCCCGGCTGTACGCCGCCACCCGGGTGATCGGCGCGGTGCCGGCCCCGATCGTGCCGACCCCGCCGCCCAGCACGACCCCGAAGCCGACGCCCACCACCAAGCCGACGCCGACGCCGACCGGCTCGGCCACCCCGAGGCCCACGGGCAGCGCGACGCCGACGCCGACGCCGACCGGCAGCACCTCGCCGAGCCCGTCGCCCAGCCCGACCCAGACCCCGACGACCCCGCCGCCGACGACCCCGCCGCCGCCGACCAGCGCACCGGCCACCTCGTCCCCGGCCAGCTCGTCCCCGGCCAGCGAGCCGTCGGCCAGCGAGAGCGGGGCGGCCAGCGACAGCCCGGCCGCGAGCACGGAGGGCAGCCCGAGCACCGAAAGCTGACCCGCCACGTTTGGCTCCGGCTGTCCGCTCGGGGCGATCTGTGGCACCGTGACATCCATGCACACCCGGCCCGACGTCACGGGTGCGGGTGCGGGTGCGGCACGGAGGGCGGAGATGGCCGAGCAGAGTGATCCGGCGGAGACTGTCGACCCTGTCGCCATCGACCGGGTCGATCCACCGGAGCCCGCAGACCCGGCACCCACCAGCGACGCCGAGTCGGCCGCCAGCGAGGCCTCCGCCACCGCCGACACCCCCGACAACACCGGCGCCGCCGGGGACGCTCCGGACTCGGACGCCGGGCAGCCGGCATCCGAGGAAGCTCGCCCTGACCCGGCTGCCGTCCCGGTACGAGCCCGGGCGAGTGTCGCGACCGCCGCCGCGCTGACCGGTGACCTTCCGGCCAGCGCTCCGGCCAGCGCGACCACCTACCGGGCGACCGGTTCCGCCACGCCGGCCGGTGCGCTGCCCGGGCAGCGGGATGGTTCGACGGCCCCGGCCCGGGCCAGCGCCACGGTGCCCGGCAGCAGTCGAGTCACGGCCGGAACGGCGGGCACCCCGGACCCTCGGGCAAGCGCGCCCGCCGTCTACCGGTCCGGTCCGGTGAACCCGGAGCCACCGGAGCCGGTGCAGCCACCGGAGCCCGCCCAGCCGCCCACGCCGCCGACCCCGGAGCCGGAGCCGATCCCCGCGCCACCCGGGCCAGGGCCGACTCCACCGTCGCGGCCCGAGCCGGAGCCCGGGCCGACCCCGCCGTCGCGGCCCGAGCCGGGGCCTGCGCCGACCCCGGGGCCGTACCCGCCCGGCCCGGCGCCGACGCCAGGGCCTCGGCCCACGCCACCGCCCGGCCCGGTGCCGCCCGTCCCGGGCCCGCCCACACCGCCGCCCTCGCCGTTGCCGCCCATCCCGGGCCCGCCGGCTCCGCCAGTGCCCGGTCCGCCGGTGCCGCCGCCCGGCCCGCCGGTGCCCGCGCCACCACCGCCGCCCGGGCCGATGCCGGCACCGCCGTTCCCGCCGCCACCGGCGATGCCCGGCACTCTGCCGGGCGTCCGTGCCACCGCGTCGGTCTCCGCACCACCGGCCGGTTGGCCGTCCGCGGCCGTCGCGGCGCAGCCGACCTCGGCCGGCGGCAGGGCCAAGGCACCCGTCTCCGCACCACCGGTGGTGCCCGCGCCCGCGCTGCCCAGCTGGCCGCCAACCACCACCGGCGCTCCCCAGTCGTACGCAAGCGGCGTCGGCGTGTCCCGGCCGACCGTTTCGCCGGCCCACCCGATGGCCGGGCGGCCGGCGGGGCAGGGCGCGCCCGGCGGACGGTACGACGGCGGCCCGGACCTGGCTGGCACCGTCTACGCCGGCGGGGACGGACCGGGCTTCGCCACGATCGCGCTGCCGGCCAACGCGGTGGAGAACTCCGGCTCGCTGACCGGGCACATCCTGGCCCAGGGCTGGGCGGACACGCCGGCTGAGCGCTCCAGGACCACCCGCGTGGTGATCGTCCTGGCCGCCGCGCTGGGGCTGCTGGTGGCGATCAGCGTGCTGATCGTCCTGCTCGCCAACAACGCCCTGGACGGTCTGATGGGCAGCGTGCTCAGCGGCTGAGCCGGCGACCGGAAGCGATGGTGAGTCCGCCCACTACCGTCGGTCAACCGGCTGGCGACTCCGCCAGACCGCCGTACACTGGGCGAGATCACTGACCCGGCGCGCGTGATGCGCGCCCATGGGCGATCTTGCGGGCGATCCGGCGGTACAGCCGCGGCGGGCCATCGCGAAGATGCGCCCCGCTCGAAAGGCATTTGTTGACCACCTCTGCTGACCCCAGCATCGTTTCGTCCGTTTTCAACCCCGCCCCGGTGACGGCCGACGCCTCCCCGGAGACGACCGACGCCACCTCGACGGAGGCCGGCACCGCGCCGGCGCCGACCGCCGCCGAGCAGATCGACTTCACCGCGCTCGGCCTGCCCGAGCCCCTGGTCCGCGCGCTGGCGCGCCAGGGCATCACCACCCCGTTCGAGATCCAGCGGGCCACCGTTCCGGACGCGCTCGCCGGCCGGGACGTGCTGGGCCGCGGGCAGACCGGTTCGGGCAAGACGCTCGCCTTCGGCCTGCCGCTGCTGGCCCGGGTAGCCGCCGCCAAGCCGGCCCGGCCGCTGCGGCCGCGCGCCCTGGTCCTGGTCCCGACCCGGGAGTTGGCCATGCAGGTCAACGACGCCCTGCTGCCGCTGGGCAAGGCACTCAACGTGTTCCTGAAGACCGCCGTCGGTGGGGTTCCGTACGACCGCCAGATCGACGCGCTGCGGCGCGGCGTGGAGATCATCGTGGCGACCCCGGGCCGGCTCGGCGACCTGATCGAGCGGGGCATCTGCCAGCTCGACGACGTCGAGGTCACGGTGCTGGACGAGGCCGACCAGATGGCCGACATGGGCTTCCTGCCCGAGGTGACCGACCTGCTGGCGAAGACGCCCGCGAACGGTCAGCGGCTGCTCTTCTCGGCCACCCTGGACGGTGACGTCGACGCGTTGGTCAGGCGGTTCATGACCGACCCGGTGACCCACTCCACGGCGCCGTCCACCGCCTCGGTGTCCACCATGGACCACCACATGCTGTTGATCCCGCCGCACGACAAGTTCCCGGTGGCTGCCTCGATCGCCGCCCGGGATGGCCGCACCATGGTCTTCGCCCGCACCCAGCTGGGCGTGGACCGGCTGGTCGAGCAGCTCGCCGCGGTCGGCGTACGGGCCGGTGGGCTGCACGGCGGCAAGACCCAGCGGATGCGCACCAAGACCCTGGCCGAGTTCCGTGAGGGCCGGATGAACGTCCTGGTCGCCACCGACGTGGCGGCCCGGGGCATCCACGTGGACGGGGTCACCCTGGTGCTGCACGTGGACCCGCCGAAGGACCCCAAGGACTACCTGCACCGCGCCGGGCGTACCGCCCGGGCCGGCGAGTCGGGCGCGGTCGCCACGCTGGTGCTGCCCAAGCAGCGCCGCACCACCCTGGCCATGCTGGAGAAGGCCGGCGTCGCGCCGGCCGAGACCCGGGTCAAGGCCGGCGACCCGGTGCTGGCCGAGCTGATCGGCGCCCGTGCGCCGAGCGGCGTCCCGGTTCGAATGGAGGCGGAGCCCCGTGGCTTCGGCGACCGCTCCGGCGGCTCGCGCCGCTTCGACGACCGGTCCGGGGGCCCGCGCCGCTTCGGCGACCGCCCGAGTGGTGACCGCCGGTTCGGCGACCGCTCGCAGGGTGAGCGGCGCTACGGCGACCGCCCGACCGGCGAGCGGCGCTTCGGCGACCGTCCGCAGGGTGAGCGGCGCTTCGGCGACCGACCGCAGGGCGACCGGCAGTACGGCGACCGCCCGACCGGCGAGCGCCGCTACAGCGACCGTCCGCAGGGCGACCGGGGTTACGGCGACCGACCGCAGGGTGAGCGGCGCTTCGGCGACCGGCCGCAGGGCGACCGACAGTACGGCGACCGCCCGACCGGCGAGCGCCGCTACGGCGACCGTCCGCAGGGCGACCGCCCGACCGGCGACCGGGGCTACGGGGACCGTCCGACCGGTGAGCGTCGTTACGCCGATCGGGACACTCGGGGTTACGGCGATCGGCCGCAGGGCGAGCGCCGGTTCGGGGACCGACCGCAGTTCGGCGACCGGGACGGCAGGGGCGACCGCCCGACCGGCGAGCGGCGCTACGGCGACCGTCCGCAGGGCGACCGGCAGCAGGGCGACCGGCCCGCCGGGGAGCGGCGCTTCGCGGACCGGGACTCCCGGGGCGGCTTCCGCTCCGAGGGCCGTGGTCGGGACGACCGGCCGCGCGATGACCGGCCGCGTGACGACCGGCGCGGCTTCGGTGGGCGACCGCCGGCCCGTACCCACTGATGATCTGACGCACTGATCGACCGGACGCCGTCGCGGAGCCCACGCTCCGCGGCGGCGTTCGCGCATGCCCTGCCGATGACGGCCCGGTCGCGTAACGTCCGGCTCATGGCGACCATGCCGAAGTCGATCTTCTGGTCCCGGACGGACACCGCCGGCAGCGAGCAGGTCCTGCTCGACGACGGCCACGGGTTGGCGGCCCGGGGCACCCTGCTCGCCGTGGACCCGATCCCCTGGACCGCCCGCTACCAGCTGACCACCACGCCGGACTGGATCACCACCCGGGTGGAGGTCGAGGTCGAAGGGCTGGGCTGGCTGCGCAGAGTGACGCTGGAGCGGGCCGTGGACCGGTGGCGGGTGACCACCGCCGAGCAGGGCGACCTGGACGCGGCGCTGACCGCGGCCGGTCACCCCCGGACGGGCCTGCCGGGCACCGACGACCCGGACCGGCTGGCCGACGCGCTCGACGTGGACCTGAGCGGGTCACCGCTGTTCAACGCCCTCCCGGTCCACCGGCTCGGGCTGGCCGCCGGGCCGGCCGACCGGCCGCACCGGATCACCGTGGCGTGGGTTCTGCTGCCTGGCCTGGAGGTGGTGCCGGCCGAGCAGATCTACACCGGGCTCGGGCCGGGCCGGGTGCGGTTCGCCAGCGGCACCTTCACCGCCGACATCGACCTGGATGCCGACGGCTACGTGGTGCGCTACCCCGGGCTGGCCGAACGGATCGACCCGCGCTGAACGGGCGACGCGACCCGCGAGGGGCGCCCGCGACCGGCGAACCCCGTCGGCACGGCTCAGGCGGGCCAAGCGCCGCTGGTCAGGAACCGTTCGACGATGGCCAGGTGCGGCGCGAGGTCGAGGCCCTGAGCGCTCACCCAGTCGTCGTCGTAGTACGTGTCGGCGTACCGATCGCCAGCGTCGCAGATCAGGGTGACGACCGAGCCGGCCCGGCCCTCGGCGAGCATCCCGGCGATCAGGCCGAACGCGCCCCACAGGTTGGTGCCGGTGGAGCCACCCACCCGGCGGCCGAGCACCGCCGAGCCGGCCCGCATGGCGGCCAGCGACGCGGCATCCTGCACCTGGACCATCCGGTCCACCACCGACGGCAGGAAGGACGCCTCCACGGTGGGACGGCCGATCCCCTCGATCCGGGATCCCTTCCCGGTGCGCACCGACCAGTCGGCAGCCAGCCAGGCCGGGTAGAACGCGGAGTTCTCCGGGTCCACGACGCAGAGTTTGGTGGCCAGCCGGCGATAGCGGGCGTACCGGCCGATGGTGGCGCTGGTGCCCCCGGTGCCGGCGCCCACCACGACCCAGGTGGGGATCGGATGCCGTTCCAGCTCCAACTGCGCGTAGATCGACTCGGCGATGTTGTTGTTGCCCCGCCAGTCGGTGGCCCGCTCGGCGTAGGTGAACTGGTCCATGAAGTGGCCGCCGGAGTCCTCGGCCAGCCAGCGGGCCTCGACCACCACGGTCGCGGGGTCGTCCACGAGGTGGCACCGGCCGCCCTGGAACTCGATCTGCGCGATCTTCTCCGGTGAGGTGGAGGCGGGCATCACCGCGATGAACGGCAGCCCGAGCATCCGGGCGAAGTACGCCTCGGAGACCGCCGTGGAGCCGGAGGACGCCTCGACGATCGTGGTACGCGGCCCGATCCAGCCGTTGCAGAGCCCGTACAGGAACAGCGACCGGGCCAGCCGGTGCTTCAGCGAGCCGGTCGGGTGCACCGACTCGTCTTTGAGGTAGAGGTCGATCCCCCATGCCCGAGGCAGCGGGAACGGCAGCAGGTGGGTGTCGGCCGAGCGGTTCGCGTCCGCCTCGACGGCGGCGATCGCTTCGGTCACCCAGGTCCGGCTGGCCTCGTCGCACCGGTCGAGATGAGTCACGCCGGAAACCTAGCAAGCAGCCGCCAGCTGGTCAGCTCCGGTCCGGCGGGGTGGCCCGGCGCGACTGGCGGCGCTGTCCGGCCCGGCCGACGGCCTGGACGAGTGGGGTCAGCGCCACGGCCAGCCGGGGCAGGGTGTCCAGCAGCCGGACCTGCGCTCCCCGCCAGCGCGGCAGGCTGACCACCGGGCGTGGTCGCCGGGCCAGTCGGACCGCCCGGGCGGCCACCCGCTCCGGGGTCAGCAGCGACCCGGTGAACGACGCCAGCGCCCCGGGGTCGTCCAGCCGGTCGTGCAGCATCGGGGTCCAGATGCCGTCCGGGCAGAGGCAGGAGACGTGCACCCGCCGGTAACCGGCCATCCGCAGGTCGGACAGGATGCCGAGGCTGAACGCCAACAGCGCGTGTTTGCTGGCCGCGTACACCGTCTCGCCGGGCGCGGCGACCAGCCCGGCCAGCGAGACGACGTTCAGCACGTGGCCGTGCCCCTGACCGCGCATCACCGCGAGCGCCGCGAGGGTGCCGTTCATGGCGCCGAGCGCGTTCACGTCGAGCACCCGGCGGCGGGTCGGGCCGTCGTGCTCCCAGGCGGGGCCGGTGACCAGGATGCCAGCGTTGTTGACCCAGAGGCCGAGGCCGCCACGGCTCGCCGCGGTCGCCGCGATCTCGGCGCAGGCGTCCTCGTCCCGGACGTCCAGCGCGGCGGACCAACCGCCGAGCGGCGCGGCGGCGGCCGCCACGGCGTCCGGGTCGAGGTCGGTGAGCAGCACCGACCAGCCGTCGGCGTGCAGCGCGGCGGCGACGGCGCGACCCAGGCCGCCGGCAGCCCCGGTCACAACGGCCGCTCCACGTCCCGGCAAGGTCATCGGCGCACGCTACCGCCGGCCGGGCAGGCGGCACCAGGGCCGACCGGCCACGCTGCCGGACCACCGATGCCGGATCCGGGGGTACGCCGACGGCCGGGTGGGCGGTACGCGGGGGTCAGGCCGGCGGCGAGCCGACGGGCTGGGGGCGGTTCTCCCACTTCGTGGAGAGCGCGATGGCGGTCCGGGTGGAGGCGACCCCGGGCGTCCGGTTCAGCCGCACGATCAGCTGCTCCAACTCGGCGATGGTGCCGACCCGCGCCTTGAGCAGGAACGACTCCACACCCGCCATGAAGTAGCAGGACTCGATCTCGGGCAGCACCCGGAGCGACTCGAGCATGTCGTCGCTGTCCGCGCCCGAGTCCTCGACGATGCCGATGAGCGCGGTGACACCCAGCCCGATCGCCTCCGGCGCCACGTCCGCGCGGTAGCCCCGGATCACGCCGCTGCTCTCCAGCTTGCCGACCCGTTCGTGCACGGCCGGGGCGGAGAGGCCCACCTGCCGGGCCAACTCGGCGTACGAGAGGCGGGCGTTGCCGCGCAGCAGGTCGACGAGGCTCAGGTCGATGGCGTCCACGGAGAGTGACCTTAACCGGTTGGGCGTAACGCGACGCCTTCGGCATCCGTTGCACACAGCAGTGAGTAACTGTTCACAAACAGACAGTGAAGGTAGGGGTTACGCCAGTACCATTTACTAACTTCCCACTCAGTGCGTTTTTCGCGTTTGGCGGACAGGCCAGGTCCCTGGTGCTGTAATTGCCATACGTCCCTCATGACGGCTCTGGGCTCGCACCAGCCGGGGGCAGTGTGTTCAGCCAGGGGCTTCGTCGACGCGAGGAGGGGGCTGTGGACACTGGAGATCGCCTGCTGACACCGGGTGAGGTCGCCGCGCTGTTTCGGGTGGACCCGAAGACTGTGACGAGATGGGCGGCGGCCGGCCGGATAGGAAGCATCCGGACTCCAGGCGGGCATCGCCGGTTTCGGGAATCCGAGGTGCGAGCCCTGCTTGAGGGGGAGGGCATGCTGGACGAGGTGGACGAGGTCGGAAAGTCACGCAATGTGGGACCGGCCGCCTCCACCGGGCCGGGTCCGGCCAACGCCGGCATGTACTGAACTGGTGCGGACAACGCCACGCGGACCGGGCATCAGTCCGGTCCGCGTCCCACTACGACCAGTCGTCCGGCCGCAGGACCGGTCGGGCTGAGCGGACGGCTCAGCTCCGGGCCGCGCCGAGCTGGCCGGACCACCGTCGGAACAGGGTGTGCGGGACGGCGAGCGCGTCCAGCACCTTGCCGGCCACGAAGTCGACCAACTGCTGGGCGCTGGCCGACGCGCCCGCGCCGTAGAAGCCCGGGCTGGCCGGCAGCACCACCGCGCCGGCGTCGTGCAGTGCGATCAGGTGCTCCAGGTGGCTACGGGTCACCGGCGTCTCCCGGGGGACCACCACCACCGGCCGGCGTTCCTTGAGGTTGACCTCGGCAGCACGCTGCAACAGGTCCTTGGAGAGCCCGATCGCGATGCCGGCGCAGGCAGCCGTACTGGCCGGAACCACGGCCATTCCGCGTACCCGGTAGGAGCCGCTACTCGGCCCGGCGGCCAGGTCGCCCGCCGGCCAGTGCCGCAGGTCCGCGCCGGTCAGGTCCCGGCCGAGCCAGGCGGCGAGGTCCTCGGCCCAGTGCGCGTCGCGGAACGGCCGCCCGGTCTCGTCGAGCAGGGTCAGCCGCGCCGCCCGGGACACGATCAGGTCCACCGCCTCGCCCGCGTCGAGCAGCCCGCCGATGACGGCCGCCGCGTACGGCGTGCCGGAGGCCCCGGAGACTCCGACCACCCATGGTTCCCGCATGCCTTCCAGCCTGCCTGGTCGGGCTCGTGCGTCGGCGGGCACCCCCGCGATCGCTGGTCGCCCGAGTTGTCCGGGGGGTACCTGTGCATCCCGTCGACCTGAGATGCTGCCGGTGGCGATTCGCACCGGCAGCAGATCGCACAGGAGGCATCGGTGACGACCGGCAAGGTCCTCTGGACGCTACGCGCCGAGTGCCCGATCCCGGCCCGGCTCTCGCCGCACGCCGACCGGGTGCAGGAGTGGCTGCTCGGCCTGCTGCCCGAGCTGGGCCTGCCGCTGGACGACGCCGCGCTGCACCGGCTGACCCGGGGTGCCTTCGCCCGGTACGCCGGCCGGCTCTACCCGGACGCGAGCGAGGCCGACCTGCGTGTGCTGACCGCCCTGTTCACCTGGTTCTTCCTGGTCGACGACGCCTGCGACGGGCCGGGCCGGCTCGACCCGGGCCAGATCCGGGCGCTGCGCAACGGCACGCTGGCGTTGCTGCACGACGGCCCCCGGCCACGGCACGCCGGGCTGACCGGTCCGCTCCGACGGCTACTGGTGCTGGCCTGGCGGGAGCCGCGCCGCCGGATGCCGGCCCGGTGGCGACTGCGCTTCGCCGACGCGGTGGCCCGGCATCTCGACGGCACCTGGCGGGAGGCGGTCAACAAGGAGGCCGGCCATCGGCCCGGCGTCACCGAGTACGTCGAGTTGCGTCGGGCCACCTCGGCGGCGGACGTGTCCTACCCGCTGGTGGAGTTCGTCAGCGGCCGACCGCTGCCCGACCCGGTCTACCACCACCCGCTGCTGCGCCAGCTCGCCCACACTGGCAACGACCTGCTCTCCTGGTACAACGACCTGGCCTCGCTGGACCGGGACCGGGCCACCGCGGGCGGGCACAACCTGGTCCTGGCCATGCAGGACGAGTGGGGCCTGTCGCCCGCGACGGCGGTCGACCGGGTGGCGGAGCGCTGGCGGGAGTCGATGCGCCACTTCGTCGCGCTGCGGGCCACAGTGCCGTCGTTCGGCCCGGCGCTGGACGAGGCGGTCACCGAACACCTCGACGGGGTGGCCGACGCGGTACGCGGCACCATCGAGTGGACGCTGGAGAGCGGGCGCTACCCCACAGAGCATCCCGAGCCCGCCGGCACGTCCCAGCCCTGACCGCGCCGGCCCGGGCCGCGGCGGGTCGGGGCGGAGGTCGGGCGATGCGGACCGATCAGGGCCGCAGGTCGAGCCGGATCACCAGGTCGAGCAGGGCGAAGACGAACAGCGCGATGCCGACGAAGCCGTTGGCGGTGAAGAACGCCCGGTTGACCTTGCTCAGGTCGGTCGGGGTGACCACCACGTGCTGGTAGCCGAAGGCGACCGCGGTCAGCGCCAGGCCGACCCACCAGAGCCAGCCGAACCCGATCAGCGCGCCGAACCAGACGAAGAGCCCGAAGGTCACCACGTGCGCCACGGTGGAGGCGTGCAGCGCGAAGCGCCGCCCGTACCGGGCGGGCACGCTGTGCACACCGATCTCCCGGTCCACCTCGGTGTCCTGGCAGGCGTAGATCAGGTCGAAGCCGCCGATCCACAGCCCGACCGCCGCGCCCAGCAGCCAGGCCGGCCAGGAGCCGTCCAGGGTGCCGGTGACCGCCAGCCAGGCGCCGACCGGGCCGACCGCCTGAGCCACCGCGAGGATGGCGTGCGGCCAGTTGGTGAACCGCTTGCCGTACGGGTAGACCACCAGCGGCACCACAGCGAGCGGCGCCAGCACCAGGCAGAGCGGGTTGAGCAGGGCGGCGGCGGCGAGGAAGACCACCAGTGCGACGGCCGCGCCGGTCCAGGCCGTCCGCACGCTCACCGCACCGGTGACCAGCTCACGGCCGGCGGTACGCGGGTTCCGCGCGTCGATCCGCCGGTCGAGGATCCGGTTGGCGGCCATCGCGAACGTCCGCGCCCCGACCATCGCCACGGTGATCAGCAGCAGGTCCATCCAGCGCACCCGGCCGCCGTTGACCTGCATCGCGGTCAGCGCCGACAGGTACGCGAACGGCAGTGCGAAGACCGAGTGCTCGATCGCGACGAGCTTGAGGAAGGACTTGATCCGGCCCGGACGTTCGGCCGGCGCGTCGAGGACCGCCATCAGATGCCGTACTCCTTCCAGCGCTTGTCGACCAGGGAGGTGACCTCCGGCGACATGCGCATCTCCTCCGGCCAGCCGCGGGTGTATCCCTCGGTGGGCAGCTTGCGGGTCGCGTCGACGCCCGCCTTGCCGCCCCAGAACTGCTGATACGACGCGTGGTCGAGGTGGTCGACGGGCCCCTCGGTGAGCAGCAGGTCGCGCGCGTAGTCGACGTTGCCGAAGGCGCGGAAGGCCACCTCGTTGTAGTCGTGCACGTCGCAGTCCTCGTCGACGATCACGATCAGCTTGGTCAGCGACATCATGTGCGCGCCCCAGATCGCGTTCATCACCTTCTGGGCGTGCTTCGGGTACCGCTTGCGGATCGACACGATCGCGCAGTTGTGGAAGACCCCGGCGGCAGGCAGGTCGTAGTCGACGATGTCCGGAATCAGGAAGCGCAGCAGCGGCGCGAAGATCCGCTCGGTGGCCTTGCCGAGACCGTGGTCCTCCTGGGGCGGCTGGGACGTGACGATCGAGTGGTAGACCGGGTCGCGCTGCATGGTCATCGCCTCGATGTGCATCACCGGGAACGGCTCCACCGGCGTGTAGAAGCCGGTGTGGTCGCCGAACGGGCCCTCCGGCAGCCGCTCGCCCGGCTCGATGTAGCCCTCGAGGACGATCTGCGCGTGCGCCGGCACCTGCAGCGGCACGGTCAGGCAGTCGACCATCTCGACCCGCTCGCCGCTCAGGAAACCGGCGAAGAGGTATTCGTCGATGTCGGCCGGCAGTGGCGCGCTGGCCGAGTAGGCGACCGCAGGGTCGGCACCGATGGCGATCGCCACCGGCAGCCGCTGCCCGAGCCGCTCAGCGACCGCGTGGTGCGCCGTGGAGTTCTTGTGGATCTGCCAGTGCATGCCGACGGTGTTGCGCGAGTGCTGCTGGAGCCGGTAGAGCCCGAGGTTGCGCTTGCCGGTCTCCGGGTGCTTGGTGTGGGTCAGCCCGAAGTTGTGGAAGATCCCGCCGTCACCCGGCCAGACCTGCAGCCCCGGCAACCGGTTGAGGTCGACGTCGTCGCCGCGGTAGACCACCTGCTGGCAGGGGGCCGTCTTGACCTTCTTCGGCGGCATCGACTTGAGCTGCATGACCTTGCCGAGCCCGCCCATCATGCCCGAGAAGCCCTGCGGCAGCTCCGGCTTGAGCAGCTCGCCGATCCGCGCGCCGATCTCGTCGAGGTTCTCCACCCCGAGCGCCATCGCCATCCGCTTCTCGGTGCCGAACAGGTTGACGGCGACCGGCATCTCGCCCCGGGTGGGCCGCTCGAAGAGCAGTGCCGGGCCGCCGGCGCGGACCGTCCGGGTGACCACCTCGCTGATCTCCAGCGTGGGGTCGACCGGGACGTCGACACGTCGCAGCTCCCCCGCGCGCTCCAGTGCCGCGAGGAAGTCCTTGAGATCGGTGTACGGGAAGCCACGCGCCATACCCGCCAGTCTCCCCCACTGGCGCCCCAACCCTCCCGGCCGGGTCCGGGGATGGCGGGCGTCACCCGGCCGGAGGCATCCTGACCGCCCGCCGGTGGCGGATCGCCCGTTGTGTGCCGACGGCCCCGTGGGGTTCGCCACAGCAGCCGCCGGTCCGGGCCGGATCTGTCGGCGCCGACCGGCACCATGCGTGGGCCGTCGCAACAGACCAGGGGGACACCATGCCGCACCGCACGCCGGTGACGTTGAACTTCGTCGAGCACGGTACGGGGACCCCGGTGCTGGCCCTGCACGGTTGGACACCTGACCACCGGCTGATGCTCGGTTGCCTCGAGCCGGTCTTCGCCGGGCGGACCGGCTACCGACGGCTCTACCCGGACCTGCCCGGCATGGGCGAGTCGCCGTGCCCGCCCGAGATCGCCAGCTCGGACGATGTGCTCGCCGCCGTGCAGGACTTCGTGGACGACGTCCTCGGCGACGCACCGTTCCTGCTCGTCGGCGAGTCGTACGGCGGCTATCTCGCCCGCGCCATCGCCCGGTCCCGCCCCGACCAGGTGCGCGGCCTGGCGCTGGTCTGCCCCACCGGCACTGCGGTGGAGAACGCGGATCGCACCGTGCCGCAGCGGCAGGTGCTGCGCCCCGACCCCGACCTGCTCGCCTCGACCGACGCCCGGACCGCCGCCGAGTTCACGGACATCTCCGTCGTGCAGACCCCGGAGACGCTGCGCCGGTTCCGCGAGGAGATCCTGACCGGCCTCGACGTCGCGGACACCACGGCGATGGCGCGCATCCGGCAGCGGTGGACCCTCAGCGAGGATCCCGAGGACGGCGCGCCGTTCACCCGGCCGACCCTGATCCTCACCGGGCGCCAGGACCACGTCACCGGCTACCTCGACCAGTTCGTGCTGCTGCCGCACTACCCGCGGGCGACGTTCGCGGTGCTCGACGTCGCCGGCCACAACCTCCAGATCGAGCAGCCCGGGCTGTTCGACGCGCTGCTGGGCGAGTGGCTCGACCGGGTGGCGGCCGATGGTTGACCGGCTCCGCCGCCGGCCGACCACCGGCGGCGGCCGTCAGGCGGCCGGCTCCCAGGCGTGGGCGGCCAGCGGCGGGTCGAGCGGCGCGCGGGTGAGCCGGTTGGCGAAGGTGGAGATGGTGTACGTGCCAACGCCGAGCACCACGTCCAGCGCGTGCCGGGGCTGATAGCCGGCGGTCAGGAAGTCGTCCAGCACGTCGTCGGGCACCGCACCTCGATGGTCGAGTACGGCCAGGGTGAACTGGCGCAGCGCCTCCAGCCGTGGCTCCGGCAGCGCCGTGCCGGCACGCAGCGCGGTGATCAGCTCGGTGGTCGCGCCGAGCCGGGTGAGCGTGCCGGTGTGCAGGGCGACGCAGACGTGGCACTCGTTCGTGGTGGCGACGGCGAGGACGACCACCTCCCGTTCCAGCGGTTCGAGGGCGGTCTGTTCGAAGCCCGCGTTGGCGGTGAGGAAGCCGGCGAGCAACTGCGGCGAGTCGGCCATCAGCGCCACCGGGGCGGGCAACCAGCCGAACCGGCGGCTTACCGCCTCGACGGTCGGACGGGCGGCGACGGGGGCGGTCTCGGCGGTGTGCGCGGTGAAGACGGACACGGTTACCTGCTTTCGGCAGCGGAGTCGGGAGTGCCACGTCGCCCGGAGCCCGGTAAGATAGTCAACGTGGTTGACGAAATAGTAAACGTGGTTGTCGAACATGGCAACCACTGAACCCGCCCGGCCCGGCTTCCAGCTGCCGCTGCTGCTCCTGGCCGGTTTCCGGACGCTGATCGACGACCTGCACGCCGAGCTGGCCCGGCAGGGCCATCCGGAGCTGCGACCGCTGCACGGCTTCGTGCTCCAGGCGGTCGGGGCGGACGGCACCACCGCCACCGAACTGGGCCAGCGGTTGGGCATCTCCAAGCAGGCAGCCGGCAAGACGGTCGACCGGCTGGTCGCCGTCGGCTACCTCGCCCGGGTCGACGACCCCCAGGACGCCCGCCGCCGGCTGGTCATGATGACCCCGCGCGGTGCCGACGGGTTGCGCCGCTCGGCGGAGATCTTCGACCGGTTGCGCGAGCAGTGGGCCGACACCCTCGGCCCGGAGCGGGTCGACGCCCTGGAGGACGACCTGCGGACGATGGCCGCCGCCAACTGGTTCCGGCTCGACGTGCCAGGGTGGTTCGGCGGGTGACCGCACCCGGGTTGATCGACACCATGTTGCCGACGTGGCGGTGATGGCGGCGCGAAACACCGCGACATCGCCGACCTGGAGTGGGTCAAGCCGCGCGGACAAATCTCACCGGCACTGGCGTGCCTCGCCCGCCGGCGCGCAGCCTGGAAGGCATGTCGGATGCCTACGTCGTCGGCGACCCGGACGGGTTGTCGCCCCTGCTGGTCGAGGTGCGCGACGCCGTCGCCCGGGAACTGCACGCCCAACTGGCGCTGCGCGCCGAACGGATCGAACTGGCCGACCTGCCGGAGGTGGCCTACCAGGTCACCGTGCAGGTGGACCGGACACTGCGCGGCTGGCGACCCCGGTCGCCGGGATCCGACGGGTAGGACGTCGGGCTACCCGAGGATCAGTCCAGGCCACCGTACGAGTGCAGGCCGGTGAAGAAGATGTTCACGCCGAACAGGTTCATCAGGACGGTGAGGAAGCCGAGCACGGCGATCCAGGTGGCCACGTTGCGCTTCACGCTGGGCGTGGCCCGGGCGTGCAGGTAGCCGGCGTACACGACCCAGGAGATGAAGGCCCAGGTCTCCTTCGGGTCCCAGCCCCACGGCCGCCCCCAGGCCGCCTCGGCCCAGATCGCACCGGCGATCACCGCGAAGGTGAAGATCGGGAAGGCGAAGGCGTGCAGCGTGAAGGTCAGCCGCTCCAGACCAGCGGCCGCCGGCAACCGCTTGGCGAGGGTGTACGGGAATCTCCGCTTGCC
This sequence comes from Micromonospora sp. NBC_00858, assembly GCF_045207365.1. NCBI lineage: Bacteria > Bacillati > Actinomycetota > Actinomycetes > Micromonosporales > Micromonosporaceae > Micromonospora > Micromonospora sp. NBC_00858. The sequence goes on from NZ_CP108828.1 coordinate 5,982,063, forward strand.
CTGCTCGTACCCGGAGCGCATCAGGTAGCCGACCGCCGGCACGGCGCCCAACAGCAGAATGCCGGACGCGAAGACGATGGTCGAGACGTGGATGACGAACCAGTACGAGTTCAGCGCCGGCACCAGCGGCACGATCGGCACGTACAGCACCAACTCGGCGGTGGCCACCAGCAACACCATCACCAGGGTGAGGAACAGCCCGAGCTTGCGCAGCGAGGGCCGCTTCCAGAGCACCACGAGCCAGGCCGCGACCCCGATGAACGTCACCGTGAGCACGAACTCGTACATGTTGCCCCAGGGCATCCGGTCGGCCGCGATGCCGCGAGTGACCAGCGCCGCGAGGTGCAGCACGGCGGCGAGCGCGGTGGCGCCCACCGCGGCCAGGCTGGCGATCCGGGCGCGCCGCGCCGAGCGGTCGGCTGCGGCCGACACCGGGACCGGCGCGGACGACGTCGGGACGACACCGCCGCCTCCGCCGACGCCAGCGCCGACCAGCTCAGGAGCCGGAGCCGCAGCGGCGACCGAGGTACGCGCGTTGCCCAGCGCGTACTCCACGGCGTGGCAGATCATCGCGACCAGGTACACCAGGATCGCGAAGGTCACCAGATTGTCGGAGAGCGCGGACATCACTCGGTCCCTTCTCGCACACCGGCCCGGCCGCTGGAGTCAGCATCCGTTGCCGCCCGCTCGGCCGCCCGTTCGTCACCGCTGACTGCGGCGACGAGCTGGGCGAACTCGTCGGCGAACCCTGGATAGTCGGTGCGCGGCAAGCCACCGGCCTCCATCAAGCTACTACCGCCCGTCGGAGATCCGTCCGCCGGGTCGGCCGGCATCACCCGGAAGAACACCCGGCGGCGCCGCCCGAACAGCGAGCCCATCAACCCGACCAGCAGGAACCCGCAGCTGATCAGCAGGATCGTCGAGCCGGGATCGTGCCGGACGGAGAGGGTGACGTACCGCTCGGTGCCGAGGAACTCGACCTTGCTGCCGTCGTCCAGCGTCCAGGTCTCGCCCTTCTTGAGCAGCTTGGTGCCGACCTCCTTGACCTTGCCGGTCCGCACCTGCCGCTGGTCGAGCTGGTAGATCGAGCCCGGGATGCCGGCGTCCAAACCGAGGTTGCCCCGGTAGGCGACCAGGTTCAGCGCCGGGTTGCGCTCGGTCGGGTACTGCGAGCTGACGAACGGTGCCTGCTGCGGCGCCGTGGGCAGGTAGATGCCGGTGAACGCCATCTGCTCATCCGGTGCGCGCTGCCCGGTGCGCGGGTCGACGTTCGCGTCCGGGAAGGCCGCCAGCCCCTCGCTGGTCAGGCCCATGTCGCCGGTGGTCAGGAACGGCTCGTCGCTGACCTGGGTGCGGCCGAACCGGTCGGTGTAGCGGATGACCGGGGCGTACCCGTGGCCGAGCAGGTAGACGTTCGCGTCGCCCAGCCGCAGTGGCGAGTTCACCGAGAAGTTGGCGCTGCGGGTCGGCTCGTCGGGGCCGTCGACAGTGACCGTGGCGTCGAAGAACTCCGGCTGGCCGGAGGCCAGGAACCGGGCCTGGAAGTCGTCCAGCCGCAGACAGAAACGGGGCAGGTCCTCGCTGTCCACCTGGGGGCCGAGCTTCGCCTCGGCGTACTGCTGCCGGGTGTTGCAGAACGCGTTGTCGGCACCCGCCACCAGCAGCCGATTGCCGCTCCAGCCGTACCACGAGCCGAGCGCGACGCCGATCAGCACGGCGATCAGCGAGGTGTGGAAGAGCAGGTTGCCGGTCTCCTTGAGGTACCCCTTCTCGGCGGAGACCTCGTCACCGCGGACCTCCACCCGCCAGCGCCGGCCGCGCAGCACCTCGGCGACCGCCGCCGCGCCGCCGGCCGGGGCGGGCAGCACCGCGTGCTGCGGCAGCCGCTGCAGCCGCTTCGGCGCGGCCGGCGGCCGGGACCGGAGCGCCCGGACGTGGTCGCGCAGCCGGGGCGTGATGCAGCCGATCAGGGAGGTGAACAGCAGCAGGTAGATCGCGGAGAACCAGACCGAGCCGAAGACCTCGAACGCGCCGATCCGGTCCAGCCGAGGGGCCAGGTCCGGGTGCTCGGTGAAGTACTCGTTGACCCTCTCCGGGCTGATCCCGCGCTGCGGCAGCACCGAGCCGGGGATGGCGGCGACGGCGAGCAGGAAGAGCAGGATCAGCGCCGTACGCATGCTGGTCAGCTGCCGCCACGAGTTGCGCAGCAGGGCCAGCAGCCGGTTGGGCCGGCGCCGGGGCGCCGGGGCCGCGGTCTCCGGCCGGTCGTCCAGGGCGGTCATCAGATGCTCACCTCGCCCACCCCGACGGTGGTCTGCAACCAGATCACGAAGCTCTGCCATCCGCCGGTGACCAGCGCGAGGCCGATCAGGATGAGTAGGGCGCCGCCGACCCGGGTGACCCAGCGGCTGTTGCGCCGGACGGCGCGGAAGACCCCGAGCAGGCGCTGGAAGCCCAGCCCGAAGACGATGAACGGTATCCCCAGCCCGAGGCAGTACGCCACGGCGAGCACGACCGCACGGTCGCTCTGGCCGCTCGCGGTGGCCATGCCCATCACCGCGCCGAGCGTGGGGCCGGTGCAGGGCACCCAGCTGAGCGCGAAGACCGCGCCGAAGACCGGGGCGCCGAGCAGCCCGGCGGAGGGCAGACGGGAGATCCGGAACTCTCGTTGCAGGGCCGGGATCAGCCCGAGATAGCCCAGCCCGAGCACGATGATCAGCGCGCCGATGGCGATCTCCAGCTGCCGCTCGTACTCGAAGAAGACCCGGCCGATGCTGGCGAACAGGATCGCGGTGGCGACGAAGACGACGGTGAAGCCGGCGATGAAGAGCAGCGTCCCGGCGAGCACCCGACCCTTGACGGCCGCGGCCGTGGCGGTCCGCTCCCGGACGGCGACACCGCCAGTGGCCTCGGCCGGCGCGGGGTCGGCCGGCGCGGGGTCGGCCGGCGCGGGGTCGGCCGCCGGACGGCGGCCCTCCAGGTCGGCGCCGGCGAGGCCGGTGACGTACGAGAGGTAGCCGGGGACCAGCGGGAGCACGCACGGGGAGAGGAAGCTGACCAGGCCGGCGAGCGCCGCCGCGCCGATGGCGAGCAGCAGCGGCCCGCTCGTGGCCAACTCCTTGAAGGTCTCGCCCATCAGCGAGACGCCGCCTGCTCGGCGGCGATCCGCTCGACGATCGGTTGCAGGCCCTCCTGCTTGACCGCTGCCCGGATCACCGTGGCGATCCGGCCCTCCCGGTCGAGCACCACGGTCGCCGGAATGCTGTTCGGTGGGATGTCCAGGGCGAGCGCCAGTTTGCTCGGCGGGTCGAACAGGCTCGGATAGGTGACCCGGCCCTCCTCGAACGCCTTGGCCTTGTCCCGCTGGTCCTGGACGTTGATGCCGAGGAAGGTCACCCCGGAGGCCTTGGTGGCCTGGTAGGTGCCCTCCAGGTCGTCCGCCTCGGCGCGACAGGGCGCGCACCAGGAACCCCAGAAGTTGAGCACCACCACCTGGCCACGGGCCTGGCTGACGTCGTAGTTGCCGCCGGTGAGCAGCTCACCGCTGATCGCGGGCGGTGCCGAGCGCTGGTCCGGTGCGCACTCGATGACACCGTCGGAGGTGGTCGTGCAGGTCTTCTCCCGGCCCTGCGAGGTGCAGCCGACCAGCGCCACCGCGGCGACGGTGGCGAGCAGACCCGCGGTCCACCTCCGGGCGTTCATCAGGCCCCCTTGGCCGTCCGGGCGGTCGCGGAGAGGGCGATCAGGTGCGCGGCCGGCTCGTTGTAGCCGATGCCGACCACCTTGGCGCCGTCGAAGTGGAACGAGGTGAGGCTGGCCAGCCCGCACTGCCGCTTGCGCGGGTCGTGCCAGAGCCGCTTGCGCTCGACGTACCGGCGCAGCGTCCAGATCGGCAACTGGTGCGAGACCAGCACCGCCTCGCGCCCCTCGGCGGCGACCCGGGCGGCGTGCACGGCGGCGAACATCCGCTCGGCGATGACCCGGTACGCCTCGCCCCAGGACGGCGTCACCGGGTCGCGCAGCACCCACCAGTTGCGCGGGTCGCGGAACGACCCGTCGCCCGGGGACACCTTCTTGCCCTCGAACCAGTTGGCGCTCTCGATCAGCCGCTCGTCCACCCCGACCGACAGCCCGAACTGGGCGGCGATCGGCTCGGCGGTCTGCTGGGCGCGCTCCAGCGGGCTGGCCACCACGTGCACGACCTCCCGCTCCGCCAGCCCCTGTGCGGCGGCCTTGGCCATCTGCACACCCAGCTCGGAGAGGCGGAAACCGGGCAGCCGGCCGTAGAGGATCTGGTCGGGGTTGTACACCTCGCCGTGCCGGAGCACGTGGACCACCGTCTTGCTCACCGCTCGTTACCCCCCGTGACCCGCCGCTGCCGCCGCGTTCGCCGCCGTCGGCAGCGCGGCGGCGATCTGCTCCAGAGCGGCGTCGTCGATCGCCGCCGACACGAACCACGACTCGAACGCGCTCGGCGGCAGGTACACGCCGGCGGCGAGCATCGCGTGGAAGAACGCCTTGAACGCCGGCACGTGCTGGGTGCGGGCGCTGTCGTAGTCGACCACGTCGGCGTCGGTGAAGAAAATCGAGAACATGCTGCCCGCGTACGACAGCCGGTGCGGGACCCCGGCGGCGGCCAACGCGTCGGCGGCGAGCTTGCCCACGACGGTGGCCGTCTCGTCGAGGCGGCGGTACAACTCGTCGTCGGCCAGCCGCAGAGTGGCCAGGCCGGCGGCGCAGGCGAGCGGGTTACCGGAGAGCGTGCCGGCCTGGTAGACCGGGCCGGCCGGGGCGAGCCGGGCCATGATCTCGGCGCGCCCGCCGAACGCGGCGGCGGGCAGCCCACCACCCATGACCTTGCCGTACGTCCACAGGTCGGCGTCGGAGGGGTCGAGGCCGTGCCAGCCGGCGCGGGAGACCCGGAAGCCGGTCATCACCTCGTCGACCACGAGCAGCGCGCCGTGCGCGTGCGCGATCCGGGCTAGCTGCTGGTTGAAGCCGTCGCGGGGGGCGACCACGCCCATGTTGCCGGCGGCGGCCTCGGTGATCACCGCGGCGATGTGCTGGCCTTCGGCGGCGAAGGCCTCCTCGACCGCCCTGACGTCGTTGTACGGCAGCACGATGGTCTCGCTGGCCGCCGCGCCGGTGACGCCGGGCGAGTCGGGCAGGCCCAGGGTGGCCACCCCGGACCCGGCGGAGGCGAGCAGGGCGTCGACGTGCCCGTGGTAGCAGCCGGCGAACTTGACGATCTTGGAGCGACCGGTGAAGCCACGGGCCAGTCGGATCGCCGACATGGTCGCCTCGGTGCCGGAGTTGACCAGCCGAACCTGCTCCACCGGGGTCCGGTCGACGATCTCGGTGGCCAACTCCACCTCACCGGGGGTGGGGGTGCCAAAGCTGGTGCCCCGGGCGGCGGCGGCCTGTACGGCGTCCACCACCTCCGGGTGGGCGTGCCCGAGGACCAGCGGACCCCAGGAGCAGACCAGGTCGACGTAGCGGCGGCCGTCGGCGTCGTGCAGCCACGGACCCTCGCCGCGAACCATGAAGCGCGGGGTGCCGCCGACCGCCTGGAAGGCGCGCACGGGGGAGTTCACCCCGCCCGGCACGATGGCGCGGGCGCGGGCGAACAGGGCCTCGGAGGCCGGCGCGTCGGCCGGGTAGCGGCCGGATCCGGCAGAGAATGTCTCGGTCACGATGCCGCCATTGTGTCAGCGCCGAACGGTCAGGCCGCAGCCACCCCGGACCGGGGTTACCCGGCTCACCCGCCTCCGGCGCCCGTCAACGGGGCCGACACGGCGGCCGGAGCGCCTCGCGGCCTCGACAGGCCGGGTCGTCCGGATCGCGCTAGGCTGACCGGGTGGATCGTGCCGAACTGTCCATCACGCTACACCGGACGGGCGACGAAGCAGTGCTGCGCCTGGCCGGTGAGATCGACATGCTCACGGCCGCGCAGCTCTCCACCGTGGTCAACGAGGTGCTGGCCGACCCGCCGCCGAAGATCGTGCTCGACCTCGGCGGCGTCACCTTCTGCGACTCACAGGGCCTGGGCACCCTGGTCGTGCTCAGCCGCAAGGCCAGCCACGCGCAGAGCCTGCTGATGCTCACTCACGTGGGTGATTTCCTGATCCGCGTCCTGGACATCACCGGCCTCCGCAGCGCCCTGATGATCCGCAACGACCAACCCACCGGCTAGGCCCAGTCGCTGGCAGGCCCGCCGGGCGGCCACCCTGCTCCGCCCGGCGAGGGCTGAGCGCCCGCCCCTCCGTCAGGAGGTGTTGCCCCAGCGGGCCTGTTCGAGCAGCTCCACCGCCCGGTCCCGAGCCTCCGGCTCGTCGGAGCGGAGCAGGGTGACCGCCTCGTCGACCGCGTCGGTGAGCCGCCGCCACTGCGTGTCGCGCTCCCGCACCAGGTCCGACTGGGCAGCCAACTGCCGGGTCTTCACCCACAGCTCGACGAAGACCGACACCTTGGCCCGCAGCACCCACGGGTCGAACGGCTTGGTCAGGTAGTCCACCGCGCCCACCTGGTACCCGCGCAGGGCGAGCTGGGCGTCCCGGTCGGCGGCGGTGAGGAAGATGATCGGCACGTGCCGGGTCCGCTCCCGGCGCTTGATGTGGCTGGCCGTCTCGAAGCCGTCCATGTCCGGCATCTGTGCGTCCAGCAGGATCACCGCGAAGTCGTCCACCAGCAGCTGCTTGAGCGCCGCCTCGCCGCTCTCCACCGCCACGGACTGGACCGGCAGGCCCTGGAGGATCGCCTCCAGTGCCATCAAATTCTCCCGCCGGTCGTCGACGAGCAGCGCCTTGGCCATCTGGGTCACGAAGTCTCCTCGGTCCGGCTGCCGCTGATCCAGGACGACATCAGTTCGATCAGGTCGTCCAGGTCGACCGGCTTGGTGATGTAGTCGCTGCCCCCGGCCGCGAGTGCGGACTCGCGGTCGCCCGGCATCGCCTTCGCGGTCAGGAAGACGACCGGTAGGTCGGCGAACCGGTGGTTGCGGCGGATCTGGCGGGTGGTCTCGTACCCGTCCTGGTCGGGCATCATGGCGTCCATCAGCACGATGTCCACCTCCGGGTGCTCGGCCAACAGGCGGACACCGTCCACGCCGTTGTCCGAGTACAGCACGGTCATCCCGTGCAACTCCAAGGCGCTGGTCAGGGCGAAGACGTTACGCACGTCATCGTCCACGATCAGCACCGTGGACCCGTCCAGCTGGCGGGTGGCCGGCGCCTCCGGCCGCTCGGGAAACAGCTCCAGCGGCGGCATCAGCAGCGACGACGGCAGACCGGCGCGCTGCGGGGACGGCGCCTGGGGCGCGACCACGGCGTCCGGGGCCAGCACCTGCGGCACGAACAGGGTGAAGGTCGACCCCTGCCCGGGCGCCGACGACACGGTGATCGTGCCCCCGATCAACCGAGCCAGGTCACGGCTGATCGACAGGCCCAGGCCGGTGCCGCCGTAGCGGCGGCTGGTGGTCCCGTCCGCCTGCTGGAACGCCTCGAAGATGATCGACAGCTTGTCGTCGGAGACGCCGATCCCGGTGTCGATCACGGTGAACGCGATCACCTGCTGGGCGTTGGTCAGCGCCGGCACGTCGAAGACCGCGTTCTCCGCCGCTGGGGCGATTCGCAGCGTCACCGCACCGTTGTCGGTGAACTTCACCGCGTTGGAGAGCAGGTTGCGCAGAATCTGCTGCAACCGCTGCGCGTCCGTGACCAGCGCCGGTGGCAGGTCCTTGCTCACCCGTACCTGGAAGTCCAGGTTCTTCTCCTCGGCCTGCGGCGCGAACGCCTGCTCGACGTAGCCGCGGATCTCCGCGAACCGGATCTCGGTCGGCTCGACGTCCATCCGACCCGCCTCGATCTTGGACAGGTCCAGGATGTCGTCGATCAGCGAGAGCAGGTCCGAGCCGGCGCTGTGGATGGTCCGGGCGAACTCGATCTGCTTCGGGTTGAGGTTCTGCTCCGAGTTCTCCGCCAGCAGCCGGGCCAGCAGCAGCAGCGAGTTCAGCGGCGTCCGCAGCTCATGGCTCATGTTGGCCAGGAACTCCGACTTGTACGCCGAGGCCCGAGTGAGCTGCTGCGCCTTCTCCTCCAGGCCGAGCCGGGCCAGCTCGATCTCCCGGTTCTTCGTCTCGATGTTGCCCTTCTGCTCAGAGAGCAGGGTGGCCTTCTCCTCCAGCTCGGCGTTGGTGCGCTGCAACTCCGCCGACTGCTCCTGGAGCTCGTGCGCCAGCCGCTGCGACTGGGCCAGCAACTCCTCGGTACGACGGTTGGCCTGGATGGTGTTGACCGCGATGCCGATGGTGAGCACCAGCCGCTCCAGGAACGCCAGGTGCAGCTCGGAGAAGGCCGCCACGCTGGCGAACTCGATCACCCCGAGCAGCTCCCCCTCGAACAGCACGGGGAGTACCACCAGGTCGGACGGGGGCGTCTCGGCCAGGCCGGAGCGCAGGGTGAGCCGGCTGTTCGGGGATGCGCTGACCCGGATCGTCCGGCGGGAGAGGGCGGTCTGCCCGACCAGCCCCTCACCCGGCCCGAAGGTGACGTCGTGCCCCCGCGCCACGTACCCGTAGGAGGAGGTCAGCTTCAGTCGCATGCTGCCGTCGGCGTCGTCGGCCAGGAAGAAGGCGCCGAGCTGGGCGTCGACCAGCGGGGTCACCTCCGTCATGATCATTCGGCAGACCTCGCCCAGATCCCGCTGGCCCTGCAACAGGCCGCCGATCCGGGCCAGGTTGGAGTCAAGCCAGCCCTGCTCGGCGTTCTTCTTGGTCGTCTCCCGGAGGGTGACGATCATCTGGTTGATGTTGTCCTTCAGCTCGGCGACCTCGCCCTGCGCCTTGACCGCGATCCGCTGGGTCAGGTCACCCCGGGTCACCGACGTGGACACCTGCGCGATGGCCCGCAGCTGGGTGGTCAGGGTCGAGGCGAGCTGGTTGACGTTTTCCGTGAGGTCACGCCAGGTGCCGGAGACGCCCTTGACCTGCGCCTGACCGCCCAACTTGCCCTCGATGCCGACCTCGCGGGCCACCCGGGTCACCTCGTCGGCGAACGACGACAACTGGTCGACCATCGTGTTCACCGTGGACTTCAGCTCCAGGATCTCGCCCTGCGCGTCCACGGTGATCTTCTGGCTCAGGTCACCCTTCGCCACGGCGGTCGTCACCGAGGCGATGTTGCGGACCTGGCCGGTCAGGTTCGACGCCATCGAGTTCACGTTGTCGGTCAGGTCCCGCCAGGTGCCCGAGACGCCCTTGACCTGCGCCTGACCACCGAGCTTGCCCTCGGTGCCCACCTCACGGGCCACCCGGGTCACCTCGTCGGCGAACGACGACAACTGGTCGACCATCGTGTTGACGGTGGACTTCAGCTCCAGGATCTCGCCCCGAGCGTCCACCGTGATCTTCTGCGACAGGTCACCCTTCGCCACCGCCGTGGAAACCTGGGCGATGTTCCGCACCTGGGCGGTGAGGTTCGACGCCATCGAGTTCACGTTGTCGGTCAGGTCCCGCCAGGTGCCGGCCACGCCGCGTACCTGGGCCTGGCCGCCGAGCTTGCCCTCGGTGCCCACCTCACGGGCCACCCGGGTCACCTCGTCGGCGAACGACGACAACTGGTCCACCATCGTGTTCACCGTCGACTTCAGCTCCAGGATCTCGCCACGAGCATCCACCGTGATCTTCTGCGACAGGTCACCCTTCGCCACCGCCGTGGTCACCGAGGCGATGTTGCGAACCTGGCTCGTCAGGTTCGACGCCATCGAGTTCACGTTGTCGGTCAGGTCCCGCCAGGTGCCCGAGACGCCGCGCACCTGCGCCTGACCACCCAGGTTGCCCTCGGTGCCCACCTCACGGGCCACCCGCGTCACCTCGTCGGCGAACGACGACAGCTGATCCACCATCGTGTTCACCGTCGACTTCAGCTCCAGGATCTCGCCCTGGGCGTCCACCGTGATCTTCTGCGACAGGTCACCCTTCGCCACCGCCGTGGAGACCTGGGAGATGTTGCGGACCTGGCTGGTCAGGTTGCCGGCCAACTGGTTGACGTTCTCGGTGAGGTCACGCCAGGTGCCGGAGACCCCACGCACCTGGGCCTGGCCGCCGAGCTTGCCCTCGATGCCCACCTCACGGGCCACCCGGGTCACCTCGTCGGCGAACGACGACAGCTGGTCCACCATCGTGTTGACGGTGTCCTTCAGCTCCAGGATCTCGCCCTGCGCCGCCACCGTGATTTTCTGCGACAGGTCACCGCGAGCCACCGCCGTGGAGACCTGGGCGATGTTGCGCACCTGGGCGGTCAGGTTCGACGCCATCGAGTTGACGCTGTCGGTCAGGTCCTTCCAGGTGCCGGCCACGTTCGGCACCTCGGCCTGGCCGCCCAGCTTGCCCTCGGTACCCACCTCGCGGGCCACCCGGGTCACCTGCTCGGCGAAGAGCCGCAGCGTGTCAGTGAGGTAGTTGATGGTGTGCGCCAGCTCGGCGACCTCACCCTTGGCCGACACGGTGATCTTCTGGGACAGGTCACCCTTGGCCACCGCCGTGGACACCTGGGAGATCGACCGCACCTGGTAGGTGAGGTTCGACGCCATGGTGTTCACCGAGTCGGTGAGGTCCTTCCAGGTGCCGGCGACGCCCCGGACGTCGGCCTGGCCACCCAGCTTGCCCTCGGTGCCCACCTCGCGCGCGACCCGGGTCACCTCGTTCGAGAACGACGAGAGCTGGTCGACCATGGTGTTCACCGTGCGCCCAATGCGCAGGTACTCACCGCGCAGCGGTCGGCCGTCGATCTCCAGCGCCATGTGCTGGGACAGATCGCCGTCCGCGACCGCCACGATGACCCGGGCGATCTCCGTGGTCGGCCGACCCAGATCGTCGATCAGCGAGTTGATCGCCCGCTGCCCCTCCGCCCAGGAGCCGTCCAGCCCCTCGTCGTCGAGTCGCTCGGTGAGCCGGCCGTCCCGACCGACGATCCGGCTGATCCGCCGCAGGTCCAGGTACTGCCGCTCCTGGAGCGAGACCACCTCGTTGAAGGCGTCCGCCACCTCGCCGCCCTTGCCCGCGCGGCGGGGTAGCCGAACCTTCAGGTCGCCGCGACGGACCCGTCGCAGCGCCTCGGTCAACTCACCGAGGAGCGCCTCGTGGTCGGGTGCGGACGGATCCGCCACCGACTGCTTCGCCGTGGTCATCATTCCTCGCTCAACTCGGGGGCGCCGGCCCGTGCGCACACGCCGGCATTCCATATTGTGCCCGGGTCCGCCGCAGTGCCAGGGTGCGCGACCCGCCGATTGGCCCCGCTGGACCACCCGATCCGCTCTATGTGGGCCGAGCGGGCGCGTCCGGTCGGACACCTCGCCCGGGTGCCGGGACCCCGGCCACGGCGGGCGGATGGTCGCAGCCGGGCGGAGAGCGGAACGGGACCGGCTGGCGACCTGGCCCACGCGATGGTCGATCGGCTTGGCACCCGGCGGGGGGACGGTGGAGGATACGGGGGTGTCAGCCGAGGCGGGGCCCGCGACGGCCGGGGCCCGGAACGGGGCGGTCCGGCGTGTCCGCCTGCCCGCTGACCGTCGTACGCCGGCCGCCGCCCGCGCGGTGGTCCGCTCGGTGCTGACCGAGGCGGCCCTGGACGAGCTGGCCAACGAGGCGCTGCTGCTCACCACGGAGCTGACCACCAACGCCGTCGAGCACGCCGGCACCGAACTGGACATCGAGGTCGTCGCGGACGAGATCGGGCTGTCCGTGACCGTCTCCGACTTCGCGCCCGGTACGGGCGACGAGCTGACCGTCGGCACCCGCAACGACGCCACCGAGATCAACGAGGTCTCCGAGCGGGGTCGGGGCCTGCTGCTGGTCGACCACTTCGCCAGCCGCTGGGGCACCACGTACCTGCCCACCGGGAAGGGCGTCTGGTTCCGGCTGAACCGCCCCGGCGCCGACCCGCCGGCCGGGGCCAGCGCGGGCGGCGAGTCGATGCCGGCCAGTTCCGGCCCGGGGGCCGCCACCGACGGCTCCGCGCCGAGCGCCGGCGCGATGAGCGAACTCATGCAGACCGCCCCCGACATCTACGCGGACGACCCGCTGCCCGACTTCGCCAACAGCCTGCTCAGCCGGGTCGCCGAGATGGTGGGCGCGGCCGGCGGCATGATCCGTCTGGACCGGGGCGACGGGCAGGGTCGCCAGGTGCTGGCCCGCTTCGGCCGACAACCCCGCGACGACAGTGAACTGCTCCGGGTGCCGCTGACGGTGCACCGCCCGTACGCCGGGGAGCTGGAGCTGGACGCCGCACCGTCGGCGTACGCCCGGCCGCTGGCGGTGCTCACCGCCGAGCGGCTGTCGCTGCACCTGGAGAACGACCGGCTACGTCGGGCCGACGTCCGCCGGCAGGCGTGGCTGACCTTCCTGGCCGAGGCGAGCGAACTGCTGGCCCAGTCGCTGGACGTCGAGCTGACCATGGCACTGATCCCGCACCTGGTAGTGCCCCGTCTCGGCCAGTGGTGCGCGGTGCACACCACCGACGAGTGGGGCCGGCTCCGGTTGGCGGCGGCCAGCCACGCCGACGAGTCGGTGCTGCCGCAGTTGCACAAGGTGCTGGCCGAGACCGGCCCGGACTCGATCCAGGCCCGGCTGCGTGAGGCGTCCCGCAGCGCGGCGCAGATTCCGCTCGGCGGGCCGATGGAGGGCTTCGCGGTCCCGTTGATCGCACGCGGGCAGCGGCTCGGCACCCTGGCCGTGGGGCGGCACCAGCGACACCGGCACGACCCGGACGAGGTGGCCGTGCTGGAGGACGTGGCCCGGCGGGCCGCTCTGGCCATCGAGAACGCCCGCATCCACGCCGAGCGTCGCCGGGTGGCACAGACGCTCCAGCAGTCCCTGCTGCCGCCGGTGCTGCCACTGGTGGACGGGATCGGCTTCGCCGCCGAGTACGTCCCCACCGGCGACGACGCCGAGGTGGGCGGCGACTTCTACGACGTGCTGCCGCTGCCCGACGGGCGCTGGCTGGTGGTGATCGGGGACGTCTCGGGCAAGGGCGTCCAGGCGGCCGCGGTCACCGGGCTGGTCCGGGACGTCATCCGGGTGCTGGTCGGTGACGGCAAGCCGCTGCCGGAGGCGCTGGCCCGGCTCAACGAGACGCTGGTCGAGCGGGGCGGCGGCCGGTACTGCACCCTGGCACTGGCGGCGGTCGCCCAGGGCGACGGCGACCAGCTGGACGTTTCGCTGCACCTTGCCGGGCATGACCGGCCGGTGCTACTGGCCGCTGCGGGTGGCGCCGGGTTCGTCGGCACCGGAGGCACCGCGCTGGGCCTGCTCGACACGATCACCTCGCCGACGGCGGAGATCACGCTCGCCCCGGGTGACTCCCTGATCTTCTACACCGACGGGGTCACCGAGCGGCGACGCGGCCGGGAGCTGTTCGGCACCGACCGGCTACGTGACGCGGCCGCGCCACTGGGCGGGTACTCGGCCGACGTGGTGGCGGCCCGGCTGCGCGCCGCCGCGATCAACTTCTCGGTCGAGCCGCCCCGGGACGACATCGCCATCCTGGTCCTCCGCAACGACGCGCGCTGACCGCCGCTCGTCGCACCGGGTCCCGGTCGGCTCGGTAGATTGACGGTCATGTCCAGTGTCGCGCAGGCCACGCCGTACTCCCGGCCAGCGGTCCGGGCGCTGATCGCCGGGCAGTTGGCGACCGTCGGAGCGTTCCTCACGGTGCTGCTGCTCTACCTGGGCCGGATGGCAGCCGCCGACGTCGGCCCGGCCGAGATGCTGACCGGCGCGTACGACCCCAAGGAGCTGATCCCGTTCGGGATGCACGGTGCGAACCCGTTCCTCTGGCTCTACGCCGTGGTGGGGATGCTCTACCTGGTGGGCGCATCGCTCGGGCTGCCGCTGGCAATCGTCGCGGTGGCCGTGGCCGCGCGGGAACGGGACGCCCTGCCCCGGATGACCCGGACGCTGCTGCTGGCCGGTGCGGCTGTCACGTTGCTGGTGCTCGCGGCCCGGTTCACCCCGCCGCTGCTGGACATGCACCGGTGGTGGCTGGACTGACCGAGCACCGGTAGCGGTGGCGGTGGCGGAGCCCCGTCACAGGCCGCCGGGGAGGCGGCCGGGGGCGAGTCGATGCTCCGGGTCGAGGTGCTCCTTGGCGGACCGCAGCCGGGCCAGGCCGGCCAGCTCACCCCAGAGGTCAACGGCCTGCCGCACCGGCGCGGGGGCGGAGACCACCACGCAGCGGCCCTGCCGGGCCAGCAGGACCCCCCGGACGGCGGCCAGGATGGATGCCACCCGGTCGGGGGGCAGTGCGCCGGGCAGCGCCGCGTGCACCACGCCCAGCCCGGCGGAACCCCGCACCGGCACCGGGGTGCCGGCCGCGTCGCGCAGCGCGTAGACAGCGGCGTGCAGGTCGCTGATCGGCACCTCCAGGCGCAGCGCCGTGTCGCCGGGTGCGAACGGGTAGCGGCGCCACCACGGCGGCGCGGAGTGCGTGACGGTGGCCTCCCCGTGCAGCATGCCGACCAGGCGCTCGGCCCGCTCCGTGACGTCGGCCGGACCGCCCTCCAGCAGCACCACCAGGCTGCCCGCCCGGGACGGGGCGCTGGCCCGCCCGGACATCGAGGGGTGGCGCTCCCGGGCGGTGGCGGCCGGGTGGCCGGACGGGTACGGCGAGCGGGGCCGGGGCGCTCCGGCCGGCAGATCGAGCTCGATGGCCGCCGGCTCCAGCCGGGCGGCGAGGATCGCCCGGACCAGGTCGTGCACCTCCAGCGGCGTCCACACCGGCCGGGACACCCAGAGCCGACTGGCCGGCACCGACTGCACCCGCATGCTCGCCGAGACCAGCACACCGAGCGCGCCCTGCGAGCCGCAGAGCAGCCGCGCCAGGTCGAGCCCGGGCGCGCCGCCGCCGGCGCTGACCAGCTCGCCGTCGGCGCCCAGGTAGCGGACGCCGAGGAGCTGGTCGCACGGGCTGCCGTGGCGGTGCCGCAGAGGGCCCGCCTCACCGGCGGCGAGCACCCCGCCCAGGGTCGCGCCCGGCGACGGGGCGTCCATGGCCAGCCGCTGCCCGGTGCGCTCCAGCGTGGCCTGCACCGCTCGCAGCGGGGTGCCGGCGCCCACCTCGGCCACCGGCGCGCCGACCGGCTCGTGACCGATGCCGGCCAGCCGACCGGTGTCGAGCATGATGTCGACCTGCACGGGGGTGGCACCCCAGTCGATCTTCGTGCCGGCACCGCGCGGGACCACCGCCAGGTCGTGCGCGGCGGCCAGCCGCAGCACCTCGGCCGCGGCGTGCGGACCACCCGGCACCGCCACCCAGCGGGCCGGCCGCCCGGCCACCTCGTCGGCCGGCCCGGCGAGCCGGGCGAACGGCGGACCGCAGATCGCCGTCAACCGCCGGGTGATCTCGAGGGCTCCGGACCGGCCGAGGGAACTCGCTGCTGCCGCCATGCCGGTCATCGTACATGTGTTCGAATGGCGTGGTGGCGACTATCGGGATGCCGCTGGTCCGGCGCGCGGAGCGGGCCGGCCGGTAACGTGGCCGCCGTGACCACCGAGACTGCCCCGCCCGCGGCGAAGCGGGTGCCCACCGAGCGCACCCACCACGGCGACACCGTCGTCGACGAGTACGCCTGGCTCGCCGCCAAGGACGACCCGGAGACGATCGCCTACCTGACCGCGGAGAACGCGTACACCGAGGAGCGCACGGCGCACCTGGCCGAGTTGCGCGCGGACCTGTTCGAGGAGACCCGCCGGCGCACCCGGGAGACCGACCTGTCCGTGCCGACCCGCAAGGGCGGGCACTGGTACTACACCCGGACGGTGGAGGGGCAGCAGTACGGGGTGCACTGCCGGCGCGCGGTCCGCGACTCCGAGACCGACCCGCCGCTCAGCGCGGACGGCGCCCCGCTGGACGGCGAGGAGGTGCTGCTCGACGGCAACCTGCTGGCCGAGGGGCACGACTTCTTCTCACTGGGCGCCTTCGACGTCAGCCCCGACGGGCGTTGGCTGGCCTACTCCACCGACTTCTCCGGCGACGAGCGGTTCACCCTGCGGGTGAAGGACCTGACCACCGGCGAGTTGCTGCCGGACGAGGTGCCGGACACCTTCTACGGCACGGCCTGGTCGGCCGACGCCTCGGTGCTGTTCTACGTGACGGTCGACGACGCCTGGCGGCCGAACCGGGTCTGGCGGCACACCGTCGGCTCGGCCGCGGCCGATGACGTGGTGGTCCACCAGGAGGACGACGAGCGGTTCTGGGTGGGCGTGGAGCTGACCCGGTCGGAAAAGTTCATCCTGATCGACATCCACAGCAAGGTCACCAGCGAGGTGCTGGTGATCACGGCCGGCAACCCGACCGGCGCGCCGGCCGTGATCGCGCCTCGCCGGCAGGGCGTCGAGTACACGGTGGAGCACCACGGCCACCGCTTCCTGATCCTGCACAACGACGGCGCGGAGGACTTCGCGCTGGCGTTCACCTCGGCCGACACGCCGGGCGACTGGGTGCCGCTGATCGAGCACCGCCCCGGCACCCGCCTGGAGGCGGTGGACGCCTTCGCGAACCACCTGGTGGTGTCGCTGCGCACCGACGGGCTCACCGGGCTGCGGGTGCTGCCGATCGGCGGCGGCGACGAGTACGACATCGACTTCCCCGAGCCGCTGTACAGCGTCGGGCTGGACGCCAACCCGGAGTACCGCACCGGGCAGGTCCGGCTGCGCTACTCCTCGCTGGTCACCCCCGACTCGGTGTACGACTACGACCTGGTCACCCGGCAGATGGTGCTGCGCAAGCAGAAGCCGGTGCTGCCCGGGCCGGACGGGCGGCCGTACGACCCGGCCGAGTACGAGCAGCACCGCGACTGGGCACTCGCCGATGACGGCACCCGGGTGCCGATCTCGCTGGTCTGCCGGGTCGGCACTCCCCGGGACGGCTCGGCCCCCTGCGAGCTGTACGGCTACGGCTCGTACGAGGCCAGCATGGACCCGTGGTTCTCGGTGGCCCGGCTGTCCCTGCTGGACCGGGGCGTGGTCTTCGCGGTGGCGCACATCCGGGGTGGCGGTGAGCTGGGCCGGCGCTGGTACGACCAGGGCAAGATGCTGGCCAAGAAGAACACCTTCACCGACTTCGTCTCCTGCGCCCGGCACCTGGTCAAGGCCGGTTGGACGGCCAGCGACCGACTGGTCGCCCGGGGCGCCTCGGCCGGTGGCCTGCTGATGGGCGCGGTGGCCAACCTCGCCCCGGACGCGTTCAGCGGGATCGTTGCGCAGGTGCCGTTCGTGGACGCGCTCACCTCGATCCTCGACCCGTCGCTGCCGCTGACCGTCACCGAGTGGGAGGAGTGGGGCAACCCGCTGGAGGACCCCGAGGTGTACGCGTACATGAAGTCCTACACGCCGTACGAGAACGTGGCGTCGGTGGACTACCCGGCGATCCTCGCCGTGACCAGCCTCAACGACACCCGGGTGCTCTACTCGGAGCCGGCGAAGTGGATCGCCCGGCTGCGGGCGGTCGCCCCGACCGGCGACTACCTGCTCAAGACGGAGATGGGCGCCGGTCACGGCGGTCCGAGCGGTCGCTACGACGCCTGGCGCGAGGAGGCGTTCATCAACGCCTGGATCCTGGACCGCTTCAACCGCGCCTGACGGTCGAGCCTCCCGGTGCCCACCGGGATGATCGCCTACAACCTGGAGCTTGTCTCATCCTGTTTGGGCTGGTGGGGTGGTGTTGACAGGACGAGTCGTGGGGTCGCGGCGCTGGTCAGGGTGTGGTGATCTTCGCTGATGATCGACTGCCCTCGGGAAGGTTCGATCTGTTCCGGTGTTGCGCGTGGCTCATAGCAGGGCCCTCGGTGAGGGTTGCAGGTCGTGACACACGACAACACGCCCACCGAGGGCCATGCTCTGGTCTACCAGGTCCATCTGCCCTTGTCGACGAAGTCGCTGACCATGATCACTCAAGCGATCCGCCGGTATCGCCGTGGTGTGCGCTCGCGGTGGCGCAAGCTGCCCGATGAGCAGGTCGCCCTCATCGTGCTGGCCGTGCTCCGCCATGATCAGCGTCCCGCCGACCTCGCCGCCGCCTACGGGGTGTCGCATCACAGCGTGCGCCGCTGGGTTCGGCAAACCATCACCACTCTCGCCGCGATGGCGCCCCGCCTGGACCGAGTCCTCACCCACACCGCCCGCACCAGCAGTGAGGACCCGCTGCTGTTCGACGGCACCTGCCTGCCCGTGCACCGCCCGAGCGGCCGCGCCGAACGACGCCTGTGGTGCGGCAAACACAAGGCTCACCACCTACGCGTACTCACCCTCACCGACCACCACGGCCGGCTGCTCTGGATCTCCGCCGCCGCCGGCGCCCGCACCCACGAAGCCACCCAAGCCAAACGCCTACGCCTACCCACCCGGCTACGCCGTCATGACCTCGCCGTCATCTGCGACCGCATCCACACCCGCCTCGACGACCAACCCGAGAACCCCACCGTCATCACCGGACGACGCGGCAACCGCCACCACCCCCTCACCCCCGCCCAACACAGCGTGAACACCCTGCTCAGCCGCGAACGCGCGGCCAATGAACACGCCCACGCTCACCTCAAGAACTGGCGCATCCTCACCCGACTACGCCACGGCTGGCGCCCACACGCCACCACCCTGCTACGCGCCCTACTCGTGCTGACCAACACCGAAATCAACCGCTAGACAGATGATCAACACCGAAGATCCACACCCGCACACCAGCACCCCAACCACACCACCACGACCTGTCAACCATCCCTGAGCAGCCCAAACAGGATGAGACAAGCTCCTGGAAGTAGTGGCCTTGGCTTCCCGTCGAGGCCACTACTTCCAGGACATTGCCCGGTCGCCGGGCAGCTCCGCGCAGCGAATGACGGTCGGCCGGGCGGCGGTGCCGCCTAGACTTCCGGAGTGATCGGGGGGCGGCGTTGACCGGCGACGACGAGGACGGCTTGACGCCCGAAGCGGCACCGACCGCGGCCCGGCGCGCATCCGCCTGGATGATCCTCGCGGTGGTGGCCGCCGCCCTGCTCGTGTGCTGCTGCTCCGCCGCCGTCGGCCTGCTGATCTCCTGGTCCGCCGGCCTCTTCCACCCCCTGACCTGACCGATCGCCGTGGGTCCCCGACCCGCCGGTCCCGCCTGAGCGGCCCAGTCAGCCGGTGCCGCCTGAGCGGCCCCAGTCAGCCGCGGCCGGCGCCGACCAGGGCGGCGGCCTCGCCGGTACGCACCATCCGCTGCCAGCGCAGCCGCTTGCCGATCAGCGCGGTGACCACCGACTGCACCACCACCAGGTACATCAGCTGCCGGTAGACCAGCTGCTGGAACGGCAGCGCCCACAGTGGCCCGTACCGCTCCCCGTCGAGGTGCAGCGCGTAGCCGGCGGTGGCCGCCTGGAGTAGCAGCAGCCCGGCCCAGGCGATGGCGAGGGTCGACCAGGGCAGGAAGAGCAGACCGTAGACGGCGAACACGTCGACCGCCGGCGCGGCCAGCGGCAGCACGATCTGGAACACCGTGAGGTACGGCAGCCCACGCCGGCCGAGCTTCCCGCCTGCACCTGACTCGCGCAGCGCGTGCCGGTGCTTCCACATCGCCTGCATGGTGCCGTAGCACCAGCGGTAGCGCTGCCGCCAGAGCTGACGCAGCGACGAGGGGGCCTCGGTCCAGGCGATGGCCGACTCCTCGTAGACCACCCGCCACCCGGCCCTGAGCACCTTCATGGTCAGGTCGGTGTCCTCGGCCAGCGTGTCCGCCGGCACCCCGCCCACCCGCAGAAGCACCTCGCGGCGGAACGCGCCGATCGCGCCGGGGATGGTTGGCATGCACTCCAGTACGTCATACATCCGCCGGTCGAGGTTGAAGCCGATCACGTACTCCAGGTGCTGCCACCGGCCGAGCAGTCGGCGTCGGTTGGCGACCTTGGTATTACCGCTGATCGCGCCGACTGACGGGTCGGCGAAGCCCTGCACCAACCGGTGCACGGTGTCCGGCTGGAACACGGTGTCCCCGTCCACCAGCACCAGCAGGTTCGCCCGAGCGGCCCGGATGCCGGTGTTCAGCGCCGCCGGCTTACCTGCGTTGGCCTGCCAGATCACGCGTACCCCGCGTAGCCGCATCCGCTCCACGATGTCGGCGGTGCCGTCGTCCGACCCGTCGTCCACCACGATCACTTCCAGCGCCGGATATGCGCTGGCCACCAGGGAACGGACCGTGGCCGCGATGTTCGCCGCCTCGTTGTACGCCGGCACGATCACCGACACCGGGGCGCGTACCTCGGGCCCGTCCCGCCGGGGCCGGCGGACCCGGCGCACGTGCCGGTGGGCACAGAACACCTGCACCGCCAGACGCACCACGCCGAGCACGAGGGCGACGGCGAGCAGCAGGTTCATCGCCCCGGCCGACCAGCGTGCGCCGGTCTGGGTCCAGCGCAGCGCGGCGCCGCTCAACCGGGTGCCAACGCCCGCCGGGACCATCGACGGCGAGGCGTCGATGCCGCTGGAGACGGTGGTGAACCGGTAGCCCTGATCGGTCAGGGCGGGCAGCAGCCGGTCCAGCGCGGCCACCGTCTGCGCCCGGTCACCGCCGCCGTCGTGCATCAGCACCACGGCGCCCCGCCCTTGCGTCGGGGTGGCCGCCTGCACGATCTTGTCGACGCCGGGGCGCTGCCAGTCCCTGGTGTCCCGGTCGGCGAGCACCGCGACGTGCCCGGCCTCGGCGGCGGCGCGCAGCGCGGCGTACTCGGGTCCGGTCAGCGCCGTCGGCACCGAGGAGAACGGTGGCCGGAGCAGGGTGACCTCTTGGCCGGTGGCCGCGGCGATCGCCTTGCGGGTCAGCGAGAGTTCGAGGTCACGCCGCCACGGCGGTACGGCGGCGAGGTCGGCGTGGGTGAAGGTGTGCGACCCGATCTCGTGGCCCTCGGCGAGGATCCGCCGGACCAGCTCCGGGTGTTCGTTGACCCGGGCCCCGACCACGAAGAAGGTGGCGTGCGCGCCATGCCGGCGCAGCACGTCGAGCACCTGCGGGGTCCAGCGCGGATCCGGTCCGTCGTCGAAGGTCAGCGCGATGGCCCGGTCCGGCAGGGCCCGGCTGACCGGCTCGGCCCGATCCAGCCGCAGCACCGGGCCGCCCGAGCCGACCTGGGCCGGTACGCCAGCGTCGGGACTGTCGGCCGCGGGGATGCCGGAGCCGCCGGCCATGCCGGTCACCAGGCCGTTGACGGTGAGCGCCGCGAGCAGCAGGAGCAGCCCGAGGAGGAGCAGGAGCCAGTGCGCCCGCGGATCGCGCCGGGCCACGTGTCGCGCCGTCATCACTGCGGCTTACCGGGTGACCTGCTCGGCTTCGCGGTGTTGCGGTGCTGGTCGCCCCGGCCCGGCTGCTCCGTGGCGGACGGCGCCACGGTGGCCGTGGTAGGCGGGCCGGAGCGCCGGGCGCCGGTGGTCGGGGCTGGGCTAGGCAGTGGCACAGACGTGCTGGTCGCCGGGGAGGACGAGGGCGACGGCGTGTCGGCCAACCGTGACTGGTTGATCCCGTCCACGCCGGCCTCCACCGGGGGCACCCGAGGGTCGTCGGACCAGCCGGGCAGCGGCACCGAGGTGTCCAGGAAGAGCCCGGCGGCGATCAGCCCGAGGCTGGTGAGCAGGCCGAGACCCATCGCGGTTCCGGCGATGACGGTCAGCCGACGACGGCGCCCCGTCGCGTCGACGAACACCGGCGGAGCACCGCCCGTTTGGTTGTGCATCTAGCGAGCTCCCGCCATCACCGCGCCGGGAACCATCCGGTCCGGCGCCGGGGACCCGATGGTCCGGGTCTCCGGTGCAGATAGCGGCACCGCCATCAACGGCGTTACACCGACTCAGGCCGTGCGCAGCTCCTCCACCGCCGTACTGACCTGCAGGAAGAGCAGGCCGACACCGACCGTCACCAGCACCGCCGCCAACGCGCCGGCACCGAGCCAGGCCAACTGCTCCAGCGGTCTGCTGATCGCCTGGTCCGCCGGCCTGTTCCACGCACCGAACTGACCGTCGGTCGTCGTTTTCCTGTCCGGTTTCATTGCGCGAGCAGCACGGATTCCAGAGAGCGGTGAATCCTCAATTGCAACCAGCATTCACTGCTGATTGCAGGACGCGGGCATTATTGCCAATGCGCATGGGCGTCGGACAGGTAGCGTCCGACGCCCGGCATCCGAGGATCGGACTATCGCGTCTGCCACGTCGCATTGAAAGCGACGTGCCCGTTGTCGCACTTGGCGAAAGACGACCAGGTCCCCACGCCCATCCAGGCGCCGTAACGGTCGTAGTCCGGGGCCCACGGCTTGTCACACCGCGTCTTTGCCCGGAACTCTCCGGTGCCGCCGCTGCAGTATGCGCCGGAGCCGTAACCGACGGCGGTCGCCGAACAACCGGTCGGTGCGGCCTGGGCGGCCCCTGACACGCCTACGAGAACCGATGCCGTGGCGACAGCCGCAAGCAAGAAAGCGCGCTTCTTCATCGCACCTTACCCCCCGTAATTGAGACCTCTATCCCGAGCGATCATGGGAATCTATCCCATCGACAGTTGTCAGTCAAGGCTGCTAATCGCGGACCAATGTCGACAAACGCGTCGAGATGCGCTCTGGCCCGGTCCCCGGGAACACCATGCCGGCCATCACACCCTGCTGGCCGCCAGAGAATGGGTCACGGGGTGGAAGGCCAGGTGGAGTTGCGGCCGGTGTGGGCCAGGAGGTGGTGCAGGTCCTGGGGGTCCTGGCTGGCCGGGGTCGGGGCCGGGTCGGCGAAGACGCCCATCTTGCGGGCGGTCGGCGCCAACTGTTCGACCAGCCCGTGCAGCTCGGCCACGGCTTCCGGAGCCGGCTGGTACGGCTGGTCGGTGGCGACGGCGAGATCCCAGCCGTGCACGGTCAGATCCAGCAGCGCCATGCCGCCGATGACGGTCTGCGGCATGCCCATGCCCGGCGACACACCCTCCAGGGTGGATGGGTCCGCCCAGGCGGCGATCAGCCGGCCGGTCTCCGTCTCGAACCGGTCCCGCCAGCCGTCGGCCAGGTGGTCGGGCTTGTCGGACCACTCCACGTCCCGTTTCTCGGCCAGGTCCTGGAAGTTGACCACCACCTCGAAGAGGTGGTTGAGCAGGTCGCGGACCGTGTAGTCGCGGCACGGTGTGGGCAGGTCGAGCTGGTCGTCGGCGATGCCGCGCACCACGTCGACGGTTCGCGGCGCGGCTGCCGCCAGCAGATCGCTAGTCTGTGTGGTCATAGGGCCAGCGTATGAGGGTGGTCTTGAAAAAATGCGACAGCGACCGCGTGGCGACAGCCGGGGAATTCTCGACCCGGGCCGGTTGCTGCGCGAGGTCCACTTCCGCCGGCACCTGCCGGCGGAGTCGCTGCGCGCCTGGGTCGAGCACTACTGGCTGATCGACTGGGCGTTGAGCGCACCGTTCGAGCAGCGGGTCGTGCCGCACCCGGCGGTGAACGTGGTCTTCCGACGCGACGGCAACGGTGCCGGGCCGGAGACCGGCGAGGTGGCCGGGGTGGGCCGCCACCTCTTCCGGACCACGCTGGTCGGCACCGGCCGGGTCTGCGGGATCCAGTTCCGCCCGGGCGGCTTCCACCCGTTCTGGCGTCGACCGGTCGCCGAGTTGACCGGCCGCCGGCTGCCGTTGCCCACCGGCCGGTTGGCGCTGCCCGACGGTCGGGTGTGCGCGGGCACCGACGACGAGCGCCGCCGCGCGCTGGACGCCCTGCTCACCACGTGGGCGCCCGAGCCGGACCCGGCGGCCGAGGAGGCCGTCCGGCTGGCCGAGGCGATCCGGACGGACCGGGCGGTCCTGCGGGTCGACGACTTCGCCGCGCGGCACGACGTCCCGGTCCGCCGGTTACAGCGGCTCTTCACGGAGTACGTGGGGGTCGGCCCGAAGTGGGTGATCCGCCGCTACCGGCTCCAGGAGGCCGTCGAGCAGGCCGCCGGCGGGCCGCTGAACTGGGCGGGCCTCGCCGCCGACCTCGGCTACAGCGACCAGGCTCACCTGGTCCGCGACTTCACCGCCGTCGCGGGCGTGTCGCCCGCCGCGTACGCCCGATCGGTCCACTGAGGCCGGGACTGGCAGGCCCGCACCGCCGCGAGCAGCTTCGGCGCCGGCTCAGCGGCGACGCAGCACGACCACGGCGACGTCGTCCTGGATCTCCGGTGGGGCCAGCTCCACCAGCAGTCGGGCGCAGAACTGGTCCAGGTCCTCGTCCACGGTGCCGGACAGCGCGGCGAGCGCGGCCAGCCCCTCGTCGATGGTGGCGTCCCGGCGCTCGATCAGCCCGTCGGTGTAGAACACCAGCGTGGCGCCGGCCGGCAGCACGAACTCCAGGTCAGCCGGGCGGGGCGCGCGGACACCGAGCAGCGGTGCCAGATGCTGCACGAACTCCACCTTGCCGTCCAGGCTGAGCACCGGCGGCAGGTGACCGGCGCTGGCCATCCGGACCCGCCCGGTCGGCGGGTGCAGCAGCAGCACGCAGAGCGTGGCGATCTCGGCCGGCAGCAAGGTTCGCATCAGCTCGTTGACCCGGTGCAGGATCTCGCCGGGCTGGTGCCCCTCGACCGCGTACGCCCGCACCGCGTGCCGCAGCTCGGCCATCACCGTCGCCGCGTGCAGCGAGTGGCCGGCGACGTCGCCGATCGCCAGCAGCAGGTGCCCGTCGAGCATGACCAGCTCGTAGAAGTCGCCGCCCACCTCGGTCTGTGCGCTGGCCGGCTCGTAGCGCACCGCGAGGTCCAGCCCGGCCACGTCGGGCAGCCGGCGCGGAAGCAGGCTGCGCTGAAGGGTGACCGCGATCCGGTGCTCCTCGTCGAACGAGCGCTGCGCCTCCACCGCCGCCGCCACCGCCTGGGCGAGCTGCACCAGCACCGGTGTCCGGGCGGTCTGGGTGGCGGTCGGAACCACCACGTACAACGGGGCTCGGTCCTCCCGCAGCCGGGCTGCGGCCACCGTCACCGAGCCCGCCGGCCACTCGATCAGCCCCCAGTTCGCCGGGTCCTCCACCCGGACCGTCGCGCCGGTCGGCACCCCGCTGTCGTCGACGACCCACGGCACCAGCGTGGCCCTGGTGCCGGGGCCAGCGGCGATCCCGGCCAGGCAGTCGCCGTCGAACGTCTCGGCGACCACCGCCACCGGGCTCTTGAAGATCTGCGCGGCGCCCTCGGCGGCGGCCTCCAGCAGCCGGGCGAAGGTCGGCGCGGCGTACACCGCCACCGTCGTGTCGGCCAGCACGAGCAGCCGCTCGGCGAGCAGCTCGGCGCGTTGCCGGGCCTGGTAGTAGCGCAGCACCGCCCGGGTGGTGGCGATCAGCTCTTCCGGCTCGATCGGCTCGGTCAGGTAGGCGTCCGCGCCCCGGGTCAGCCCCTGGGCGCGGTCGGCCACGTCCACGGCGTGGGCCGACACGTGGATCACCGGCATCGCCGGGTGCGCAGCCTTGACCCGTTCGCAGACCTCGTACCCGCTCAGGTCGGGCAGCCGGACGTCGAGCACCACCAGGTCGATCCGGTCCACCTCGACCCGGGCCAGCGCCTCTGCGCCGTTCTCCGCCTCGAGCACGGTGAACCCGGCCCGGGTCAGCCAGCTGACCAGCAGGTAGCGCTTGGTACGGCTGTCATCGACCACCAGGATGGTCGCCGGCCCGCCGTCCACCGTCACGCTCCGCCCACGGGCAGGGAGACCGTGAACGTGCTGCCACGGCCCGGCTCGCTGGTCAGCTCCAGCGTTCCACCGAGCAGCGTCACCAGCCGCCGGGCGTACGGCAGGCCGAGGCCGGTGCCGCCGACCCGGGTCGCCCCGGGCACCTGGTAGAACTCCTCGAAGATCCGTTCGTGCAGCTCGGGGGCGATGCCTGGGCCGGTGTCGCTGACCGAGATGATCCACCGGTCATCGCGTTGCACGGCCCGCAGCCGCACCTCGCCGCTCTCGGTGAACTTCAGCCCGTTGTGCAGCAGGTTGCGCAGCACCTGGCCGAGCAGCACCTCGTCGGTCCGCAACACGGCGCGCGCGGGCGGCTCCTCCACCACCAGCTCCACCTCGGGGCGGGTGGCCAGCGCGCGCAGCGTGCCGCGAAGTTGACCGAAGATCGGGCGCAGGTCCACCTCCGCCCAGTCCGGCTCGATCCGGCCGGACTCCGCCTTGGCCAGGTCCAGCAGTTCGTTGACCAGCCCGAGCAGGTCGGCCGCCGAGGACCGGATCAGATCGACCTGGCGGGCCTGCTCGGCGGTGAGCGGGTCGGAGGCGGAGTCGGAGAGCAGCCGCCCCAACCCGATGATCGCGGTGACCGGGGCGCGCAGCTCATGGCTCACGTTGGCCAGGAACCGGCTCTTGGACTCGCTTGCCGCCCGCAGTTGGGCCGACTTCTCGTCCAGCTCGGCGTAGAGGGCGACCACACCCCGGTTGGTCTCCTCCAGCTCCTCGGTGAGCTGGTTGTAGAGCGCCAGCACGCCGCGGTTGGTCTCGGCCAGCTCGTCGTTCAGCACGGCCAGGTCGTCGCGTTGGCTGCGTACCTCGTCGAGCGCCGCGATGAGCTGCCCGTTCTGGACGGTCAGCTCGTCCAGGGCGCTGGCCGGCGCGGTACGGCCGAGTTCGGCACGGAACTCGGCGAGCCGCTCCGGGGTGGGCGTCGGCGCGTTGGCCGGGACTCGTCGGGACATCCTCACGACCGTAACCCCCGCGACGGTCGAAACGCTCAGTGTGTCGACCAGTCGGGACACCGCGCCGGACTGCGGCTCGTACCGGCCGTCCGGCAGCGGGGCCATCGGGGCCAGGTCGGCGCGGAGGTGGAACCGGCCGTCGGCGCCCGCGTCGATGTGGAAGGAGACCTCCGCGCCCCCCACCGTCCGCAGCAGGTCCCGGGCCACCTCGCTGAGCGCGGTGGCGATCCGGATCTGGTCCTGGTGTTCCAGGCCGACCACTGCGGCCACCTCGCGGCCCCGCTGGCGGATCACGAAGATGTCCTGTTCGACTCGCAGCGCCATCTGCAGCAGCGGCAGCGCGGCCGGCTCCCCGGTCATGCCCAGGACCTCGCGACCAGCACGCAGGCGTCGTCGCGCCGTACTCCGGCGTCGCGCAGCAGGGTCGCCGCCATCACCAGCGGGGACCGTTCCGCGAGGCCCGGGTAGTCGGTCAACCGCCAGCGGTCGACCACTCCGTCGCTGTGCATGACGAGCCGGGCGCCCGGACCGAACGGGTAGTCGTATCCCCGGACCGTCGGCCGCTTGTGCCCGGCGATGCCGGGCAGCGACACCAGCCCTCGGCGCTTGCCGTCGCCCTCGACGACCACGCCGGCGATGTTGCCCAGCCCGGCGTAGTGCAGCACGCCGTCCTCCGGCACCAGCTCGGCGACCGCCAGCGCCGCGCCGCGGGTGTGCGACATGGTCCGGTGCAGGTGACTGACCACCGTTGCCGGTGGGCCGGCCGGGGCGTCACGGAACGCGGCCAGCGCAGCCTGGGTGGCCGCGGCGGCCAGCGGGCCGTGCCCCAGGCCGTCGCTGACCAGCACCTGGTGCCGCCCGTCCGCGATCCGGACGGCGTATCCGTCGCCGCTGACCGTCTCACCGGTCAACGGCCGGGTGAGGGCGCCGGCCCAGGACGGTCGGGCCGGCTCGGCCTGCCAGACCTGCACGGCGAGGACGGTGCCCCGGCCGGGCAGCGAGTACGCGTCGAACCAGTTGGCCTGCCGGACGATGGCGCCCAGACCGATGCCGAGCGTGCCGGTGGTGGAGTGCCCGTCCTGGGACGAGGCTGTCAGGTCGGCCATGCCGGGCCCGGAGTCGATGGCCACCAGTTCCACGCCTGCTTCCCCGGCGCGGCGTACCGGCCGCAGGAGCAGAGCGCCTTCGTCGGCGTGCTTGACCAGGTTGCTGGTCAGCTCGGCGGCGACGATGGCCAGGTCGGCGATGCGTGGCTGCCCCAGCTCCACCTGTTCACCGAGGCGCTCGGCGGCACGCCGGACGGCGCTGGCCGCGCTGCTGGCCTCCACCCGGAACCAGATGCCGCTGTCGGTGACCGGGTCCCCGTTCACCGGGACCACTTGGTGACCGCGATGCGGGTGCCGGTCTCCGCGGACGTCTCGATCTGGAATTCGTCGACAAGTCGCCGGGCGCCGCTGAGCCCGAGCCCGAGCCCGCCGCCCGTGGTGTAGCCGTCCGTGAAGGCCATGTCGAGATCGGCGATGCCGGGCCCGGAGTCGGTGAAGACGATCTGGACGCCCTGGCGCCGCCCGTTGTCCACGGTGGTCACCTCCACCGTGCCGCCGCCGCCGTACACCAGGGTGTTGCGGGCCAGCTCGCTCGCCGCGGTGACCACCTTGGTCTGGTCGACCAGGGAAAGCTTGACGGCCACCGCCACGGCACGGACCAGCTGCCGGACGCGCACCACGTCCTCGTCACTCCGGATCGACTGCGCCTGCGGGTGGCCCAGGTCGATACCCATGGTCACAGCGTGGCCGTCTCGGCGTCCGGATCGTCGGCGATCTGGTCATCGAGCTCGTCTGGACGCGCCGCCGCGATCAACTCCATGCCGCGCTCGACGTTCAGAGCGGTACGGATGCCGTTCAGCGACAGGCCCAGTTCGACCAGGGTGATGGCGACGGCGGGGCGCATCCCGACCACCACCGTCTCCGCGTCGAGCACCTTGGAGATCGACGCGATGGTGGAGAGCATCCGCCCGACGAAGGAGTCGACGATGTCCAGCGCGGTGATGTCGATGATGACGCCGTGGCAGCCGGTGGCCACGATCCGCTCGGCGAGGTCCTCCTGGAGCGCGACCGCGGTCTGGTCGGACATGTCGAGCTGGATGGAAACGAGCAGGATGTCACCGATCTTGAGGATCGGCACCCGTTCCATCAGGCGTCCCGGCGTGACTGTCGGCGGGAGTTCTCCACACCGGTCAGCCGCAGCACGTGGCGCAATGCGTCGGCGAGGCTCGCCTTGGTGGCGATGTCACCGAACTCGATGCCGAGCGCGACGATGGTCTGCGCGATCTGCGGGCGGATGCCGGAGATGATGCAGTCGGCGCCCATCAGCCGGGCGGCCACCACGGTCTTCAGGATGTGCTGGGCGACCTGGGTGTCCACCGCCGGGACGCCGGTGATGTCGATGATCGCGTACGGGGAGCTGGTGTCGACCAGGGTCTGCAGCAGCCGCTCCATCACCACCTGGGCCCGGGCCGAGTCCAGGGTGCCGACCAGCGGGACGGCGACCACGCCCTCCCAGAGCTTGACCACCGGCGTGGAGAGCTCGAGCAGCTGCTCGGCCTGGTCGGCGATCAGGCTCTCCCGGGTGCGTACGAAGCTCTCGAAGGTGAACAGGCCCAGCTCGTCGACCAGCCTGGAGAAGGCGACGTAGTCGTGCAGAGCCTTGTCGCCGCCGGCCTCCTGCACCAGGTCGGCCAGCACGTCCTTGAGCGCGAAGATGCTGATCGCGGTCTCGGTGGCGGAGAAGCCCTGCCGTGCCCGGCCACGGGACAGCTCGGAGAGCGTGGCGCGCAGTTCGGCGGCGTTCTCGGCGGACAGGTCGATGACGCCCTGCTCGCCGGTGCTGACGATGGCGTGGTGCAGGTCCTGAACCTGTCGGCGCAGCTCCGCCTGGCTCAGCCGCCCGCGCAACGAACCGGCGACGATCTCGGTCCACCGTTGCGTGACCCGTTCGGCCTGCCCACCCAGCAACGCGGCGAGTCGACCACTTTCCTCGGCGCTCAACGCCATTGCGAAACCCCCCTCGACCTGGAACGGGCCGGACTCTATCACCGGAAACCGATCAACTACTTGCCACGTAGCAACGGAATGATGACGACCACCGGATCGCGGCTCCCGATCTGTGTCCGACCCCGTCCGTGGGATACCGTTCCCCCGATAACAGGAGGTCTGCAAATGTCCTTGACGGTGCACACGGAACAGCGCGACGACGTGGTCGTCGTGTCGGTCGCGGGCGAGCTGGACATGGCGACCGCACCGCAGTTGCAGGACCAGATCACCGATCTGCTCGACAAGGGCCGCAACCGGCTGGTGTTCGACCTGGCGGATGTCTCGTTCTGCGACTCGACCGGTCTGTCGGTCTTCGTCCGCGCCAAGAACAGCTGCGACGAGGCTGGCGGCGTGGTGCGGCTGGCCGCCCCGCAGCGCGGGGTGCTGCGCATCCTCGAGGTGAGCGGCCTGGTCGAGGTGCTGCACACCTATCCGACGGTGGATCAGGCCGTCGCCGGCGACCCGACGCCGACCTCCTCCTGACCGCTGCCGCTCGTCACTCGTCCTCGACGTAGCGGGGACGGGCGATCGCCAGGCCCGCCGCCGTCTGCACGGCGAGCGCGGCCAGCAGGAACCCGATCGGCGCGGTCCAGCCGCCGGTGACCTCGTAGAGGATGCCGACCATCAGTGGGCCGAGGGCGGCGATCACGTACCCGGTGCTCTGTGCGAACGCGGAGAGCGCGACGGTCCCCTCGGCGGTGCGGGCGCGTAGACCGATGGTGGTCAGGATCATCGGGAACGCGCCCTGGCCGACGGCCAGCAGGGCCACCCAGAGCAGCGCAGCGCCCTGCGGAGCGAGTGCCAACCCCAGGTAGGCCAACGTCGACGCGGCGGTCAGCCCGAGCACCAGCGGGCGCAGGGTGGCCAGCCGGCCGGCCAGGGTGGGCATCACCAGCGCGATCGGCACGCCGAGCGCGGTCACCCCGGCGAGCAGCAGCCCGGCCGACTCCGGCTGGTAGCCGGCGTCCCGGAACAGCTGGGCCAGCCAGCCCATGATCGCGTACCCGCTGAGCGACTGGGCGCCGAAGTAGATGGCCATCGCCCAGCCCAGCCGGGTCCGCGCCGGCCGGACCCGCGTCGGTGTGACGACGGCCGCCGTCGGGGTCGCCCGCCGCGCGGCCGCCCTGGCCCGCAGCGCCAGCGGCACCCACGGGAGTACGGCCACCGCGGCCAGCCCGGCCCAGACGCCGAGCCCGGCCCGCCAGGACCCGAAGGCGTGCGCGATCGGCACCGCCGAGGCCGCGGCCACCGTCGTGCCCACGGTCAGCGCCATCGTGTACGCCCCGGTGACCAGGCCGGTGCGGTGCGGGAAGTGCTGCTTGACCAGCATCGGAAGCAGAATGTTCGCCACCGCGATGCCGGCCAGTGCCAGCGCGCTGGTGAGCAGGAAGACCCAGGTCGAGTCGGTGGTGACCCGGAGCACCTGACCGACGGCGAGGGCGAGCATGGCGATCACCAGCACCCGGGCCGGCGCCACCCGGCGGACCAGCCACGGGGTGAGCGCGCCGAGGCCGGCGAACGCGATGGTCGGCAGGGTGGTGACCAGGCCGGCGGTGGTCCCGGAGAGCCCCAACCCGTCGCGGATCTCGTCGAGCAGGGCGCCGAGGCTGGTGACCGCGGCGCGCAGGTTGAGCGCGACCAGCAGCATCCCGACCAGCACGAGCGCACCGCCGGTCGCCGGGTGGGTCCGACGGCCCGCACCGGGGTCGTGCGCCGGGCCGGGAGCGACGGGGGCGGGAGGCGCCGGAGCGGCGGTCGGTGGCGGGGTCATGACCTCTAACCTACAATCATGGGATGAATTTGGGACCGGTGATGTAACCAGTGCCACCGTTGGTCGATTCCCCCTCCGCGCCGCCGGTGCCGCCCCGCGGCCACCGCGTCCGGCAGACCATCGAGCAGCTCCGTGCCCGGATCCTGGGCGGCGAGTGGCCGGTCGGCGGGCGCATCCCCACCGAGCCACAACTGGTTTCCGCGCTGGGCGTCGGGCGCAACACGGTCCGTGAGGCGGTCCGCGCCCTGGTGCACGCCGGTGTGCTGGAGTGCCGGCAGGGCTCCGGCACGTATGTGGTGTCCACCGACGAGCTGGCGCCGGTGGTGGCCCGCCAACTCGGCGACGACCGGATGACCGAGGTCATCGAGGTGCGGCGCGCCTTCGAGGTGGAGGCCGCCCGGCTCGCCGCGCTGCGGCGTACCCCGATCGACCTGGCAGCGCTCGACGGCGCGCTCGCCGAGCGCGAGGCGGCCTGGCGCGGCGGCCGGGTGGACGCGTTCGTCGAGGCGGATGCGGCGCTGCACACCGCGGTGGTCGCCGCCGCGCACAACCCCATGCTCGCCGAGCTGTACGCCTCGGTCGGTGCCGCCCTGCGCAGCACCGTCGCGCAGGCGATGGGGGACGTGCTCACACCCGAGCGCTACGTCGACCACACCCGGCTGGTCGAGGCGATCCGGGCCGGCGACCCGGCGCTGGCGGCGATCGAAGCCGGCGCTTTTCTGGAGCCCACTCCCGGGGCATAGGTTGTCCCCGACGGAAAACCGGACACGTCGGGAGTACGGATGTTCAAGGGCTTCAAAGACTTCATCATGCGCGGCAACGTCGTCGATCTGGCGGTCGGTGTCGTCATCGGCGCCGCGTTCACAGCGGTGGTCACGTCGCTGACCAACGCGTTCCTCAAGCCGCTGATCACGCTCCTCGTGCTGCTGATCACCGGCAAGGACAATGGTCTCGCAGGAGCCGCCTGGACGATCCGTGGTGTCGAATTCGACTGGATCAGCTTCCTCAACGCGTTGATCACCTTCCTGCTCACCGCGGCCGCGCTCTACTTCCTCGTGGTGTTCCCGATGAACAAGCTGGCCGAGCGGCGCAGGCGGGGCGAGGAGCCGCCGCCGGCGGCGCCGAGCGAGGAGGTCAAGCTGCTGACCGAGATCCGGGACGCGCTGGTCTCCGCCGGCCACGCCACTCCGGGCCAGCAACGCGGAGCGTTGGACGACGTGCTGGGCCGCCGCACCGAGCCGCCGGCGCCGCGCTGACCGACGGATGCACATCGGCCCCTGCGGGATTCCCGCAGGGGCCGCACCTTCTCGTACGTGTGTTCGATAGAGTCCGCCCATGGAGCAGCGAAAGCACTGGTGGAACGGGAAATGGGGGCGGTTGGCCCGGCGGGACGTGTTCCTCCGGGTGGACGCCGACCGGTGGCACGTCGAGCAGCGGGCCGGCGGCGCCGAGGGCATCTCCCGGTTCTACGAGTACGGCAGTGCGGACGAGGCCGAGGAGACGGTCCGGGCCCTGCTCGACGGCCCGGACGCCTGGCGCGAGCTCTCCCCACGCCCGCCCGGCGGCTGGACCCTCCCGAACAGCTGAGTGGGCGGACGGTCTGGGCGGGCCGCCGGGTGTGTGCCGCTGGCGTCGCGGTCCGTCGCCCGCCACCGTTACTCCGGGCACTGAAGGCGGTATCGCTTTCGACGGTGATGCGCTGCCGCTGCAGCGCTGGCTGAGCGTGGGGCGGGTTGGCGACGGCGTTTAGCGGCGCACCGCCCCGGGAACCGCGGTGGGATGGACCAGCAGGACAAGCAGCAGGCGACCATCTCGCGGATCACCACCGGCATGCCGGTGATCGACGCCGCCGGCACCGAGG
The DNA here is from genome assembly GCF_045207365.1 of Micromonospora sp. NBC_00858. Classification (NCBI taxonomy): domain Bacteria; kingdom Bacillati; phylum Actinomycetota; class Actinomycetes; order Micromonosporales; family Micromonosporaceae; genus Micromonospora; species Micromonospora sp. NBC_00858. Next base: position 6,015,467 of record NZ_CP108828.1, read on the forward strand.
TCGGGACCGTGGACCTCGTCCAGCGAGGTGACCCGAACGCGGTGACCGTGCAGGCGCCGACCGCCGACCCAGGCAGCAGCCTGGACGAGCTGATCGAGGCGACCGCGGTCGAGGAGCCGGGTGTTCCGGCCGATCTGGCGGCGCGGCTGCTGCACAGCGGCTACCTGAAGGTCTCCACCGAGCTGACCCGCACCGGGGCGGTCTACGTACCGGCCGACCGGATCGGGTCGGTGGCCGACGGCCGGGTCCTCCTCGCCGTGGGCGTGGCCGACCTGCCACCCGAGGAGTGATCCACGGCCGTCCTGGCCCGAGTGGATCTCTCTGCGGCGGGTGGACGACGGCGGAAGAGCAGCAGCATCAGGCAGCCGGCGACCAGCCCCCAGAACGCGCCGCCCACACCGATCAGCGTCACCCCCGAGGCGGTCACCACGAAGGTGACCACGGCGGCCTCCCGAGCGCCTGGATCGGCCACCGCCGAGGCGAGCGCGGTGGCGAGCGCCCCCAGTAGCGCCAGCCCGGCGACCGCCTCGATGAGGATCGGCGGGGCGACCGCGACCAGCGCGGTGGCCACACCGGCGCCCAGCCCGAGCAGGGCCAGGCCGACGCCGGCGGTGACCGAGGCGACCCACCGGCGCTCCGGGTCCGGGTGGGCGTCGGGGCCGGCGGCCAGCGCGGCGGTGATCGCCGCGAGGTTCACGGCGTGCCCGCCAGCCGGTGCGGCCAGCAGGCTGGCCAGGCCGGTGGCCCGCAGCGCGGCACCGAACGGCGGGCGGTAACCGTAGCCGACCAGCACCGCCATCCCGGGTACGTTCTGCGCGGCCATGGTGACCAGGAACAGCGGAAGGGCGAGCCCGACCAGCGCGGACGCGTTCCAGGCCGGCGCGGTCAGGGTGACCGACGGGGTCAGCGCGGCACCGGTCAGACCGGCCGGCGGTGCGGTCAGCGCGATCGCCGCCACCGCCACCAGCAGCGCTCCGGGCACCGCCCAGCGGCGGGCGAACCGGTGCAGCAGCAGCCAGCCGACCACCACCGGGCCGGCCACCGTGGGCAGCTCGACCAGCGCGCGGACCGGCGCGGTGCACAGCGGTAGCAGCACCCCGGCGAGCATCGCGCCGGCCACCGGCTTCGGGATGGCGGCCACCGCCCGGCCGAGCGGCGGGAACAACCCGGCCGCCACGATCAGCAGCCCGGAGACAACAAACGCGCCCACCGCGACCGGCCACCCGCCCGGCGGCGGGCCCGTCGCCACCAGCAGCGCCGCGCCCGGCGTGGACCAGGCAACGCTCATCGGCACCCGGTGCCGCCAGCCCAGCCAGGCGGCGGCCAGGCCGCACGCCACGCAGAGCGCCAACAGCCCGGAGGCGGCCTGCGCGTCGGACGCGCCGGCCGCCCGGAGCCCGGCCAGCACGACGGTGAACGAGCTGGCGAAGCCGACCAGCGCGGTCACCGCGCCGGCCAGCACCGGTTGCACCCGTCCGGCCATCCGATCCCCCCGACTGTTCCGTTTACGGAACGACAGCGTGTAGCACGATAGCCGGATGCCGCACCCACCACCAACCCGCCGTCCCGGCCTCGACGTGGATCCCGCCGTCGTGGGCCGCCGGGTCCGCGCCCTGCGCGAGGAGCGGGGGATATCGCTGTCCACACTGGCCCGGCTCGCCGGCATCGGTAAGGCCACGCTCTCCGGCTTGGAGCACGGCACCCGCAACCCGACCCTGGAGACGCTCTGGGCGGTCACCGCGCAGCTCGGCGTACCGCTGACCGCCGTACTGGCCGAGCCGACCGCCGCGCCCACCATGCACGGCAGCGCCGTCAGCGCCACCCTGCTGGAGGTGTTCACCGAGGCCGACGCGACCTACGAGCTGTACCGGATGAGAGTCGCGCCCGGGCCGGGGCAGCTCTCCCCCGCCCACCACCCCGGGGTCACCGAGCACGTCACCGTCTTCGCCGGAGTGCTGCGCGCCGGCCCGGCCGACGCGCCGCTGACCGCCCCGGCCGGCGGTCACCTTCGTTGGGTCTCCGACGTGCCGCACAGCTACGCGGCGGTGGGCGACGAGGAGGTCGCCGCCAGCCTGCTACTGCGCTACCCACGCCGCTGACCCGCGTCCCCCAGGGGCCGCCATGGCCCCGCCGAGGGTGACTCAGCGGTCCACCGGGGCCGGCCCCGGCAGCCGGTGCCGGACCGCCCAGAGCGCCACCTCGGTCCGCGACGCCGAGCCGGTCTTGCGCAGCAGGTTGGACACGTGCACGGTCACCGTCCGCACCGAGATGCCGAGCGCCTTCGCGATCTGCTTGTTGGACATCCCGGCGACCAGGCAGCCGAGCACATCGACCTCCCGACCGGTCAGCTCCGGGTCGACCGGTGGGACGACCTCCGACACCGGAGCGGCCGGTGCCGCCGGTGAACGTGGTCCGGGCAACCGCCGGAACAACACTTCCGGGCCTTCCCCGCCGTGCGCGGCCAACAACTCAGTCAGGGCGTACGGGTTGCCGCCGGTACACCGCCAGACCAAGGCGACCAGCCGACCGGACGGGTTGCTGCCGGCGTACACCTGGGTCAGCACCTCGGCGACCTCGGCCGGGCGCAGCGGGCCGAGGTGCTGGCGGACGGCACCGCGGACCCCGCAGAGCCGGGCCAGCGCGCGGCTCGTGAGCTCCGGTGCCACCGCGTCGGCCGGCGGCCTACTGGCCACCACCAGCAGGGCTGGCAGGTCGGCAACGGTGGCCAGCTCGCCGATCAGGTTGACGCTGGCCGGGTCGAGCGCGTGCAGGTCCTCCACCACCAGCACGGCCGGGCCGGCACCGATCAGCAACTGGACGGTCCGCACGGCGAGGCGGAGCAGGGTGCCCGGCGCGTACCGCTCGCGGGGCGCGGTGGGCTGCTGGGCCAACCAGGCCAGCGCGTCCGGCGGCAGGGCGAGCCGGCTGGTGTCCCGACCGGTCAGCACAGCGGCCAGCCAGTCGTACGGGGCGGGACCGTGCACCCGGGCGGCGCCGGAGAGAACCACCGCGGGACGCGGCGTGAAGGCGTCCACAGCGGCAGTGACCAGCAGACTCTTACCCACCCCCGCTGCGCCGGTGATCACCGCGACGGCCGCCGACGGCCGGCCGACGGTCGCCACGGCGGACCAGGCCCGGTCGAGCTCGGCGAGCTCGCCGGCGCGTCCGACCATGGACACCGGCATCATTTCTCAACCCTACGTAGTAGTGCGTAGAGACGGCGGTGGGGTGTTCTTGGCAAACTTGACCCCATGACGCTCATCCTCCGCTCGGTCATCCTCAACGACATCGGACTGATCCGGACCAACAACGAGGACTCCGCCCTCGCCGGTGACCGCCTGATCGCCGTCGCGGACGGCATGGGCGGGCTGCCCGCGGGTGAGGTGGCGAGCGAGATCGTGATCCGGATCCTGGACGAGTTGGCCCCGCCGACCGAACCCGACGCAGCCGCCGACGCCCTACGCGCCGTGGTCAGCACCGCCAACCAGCGCATCCATGCCGCCATCGCCGTCGACCCGGCCCGCGAGGGGATGGGCACCACGCTCACCGCGGCGCTGCTGGCCGCGGAGACGCTGGTGCTGGCCCAGGTCGGCGACTCCCGCTGCTACCTGCTGCGCGACGGGGAGCTCACCCAGCTCACCAGGGATGACACGTTCGTCCAGGCGCTCGTCGACCAGGGCACGCTCTCTCCCGAGCAGGCCCGGCACCACCCGCAGCGGTCCCTGGTGACCCGGGCCGTGCAGGGCGCCGACACCCCACCGGCGGTCGGCGTGCTCACCGTCGTGCCCGGCGACCGGCTGCTGCTGTGCAGCGACGGCCTTTCCGACTACGTCGAGGACGAGGCCATCGCGGCGACGCTGGGCATGTACGCCGACCGCCAGCAGTGCGGCGAGCAGTTGGTGAAGCTCGCCCACCACGCTGGCGCGCCGGACAACGTCACCGTCGTCGTCTCCGACGTCATGGCCCGCTGACGGGTTCGCGCAATCCGGTTGCGGCCGGTGGTGGCGCCGGTTGGGATGGGCTGATGACCATGCGCCGGGTGACCGCCGATGAACGCCTGACCACCAGCTTCCCGCTGGCCGCGTACGCCTTCGAGTCATCGCCGCTCGGCGCGGCCCGCACCGAGGAGTTCCGCGACTACCTGCCCTATCAGTCGGGCAACCGGACGCTGATCGTCGAGGAGGGCGGCAGCACGCTGGCCGCCGCCTCGGCCATCCCGATGCGGCAGAACCTGCGCGGGGTGGTGCTGCCGATGGCCGGCGTGGCCGGGGTGGCCACCCATCCGCTGGCCCGCCGGCAGGGACACGTCCGGACGCTGCTGCACCAACTCCTGGACGAGATGCGCGACGAGGGGCACCCGCTCAGCGCGCTCTACCCGTTCCGGCCCAGCTTCTACGCCCGGTTCGGCTACGTCGGGCTGCCCAAGCCGCGCACGGTCACCTTCAATCCCGCCGACCTGGGGCCACTGGTCCGCGCCGAACTGCCCGGCGAGGTGACCTGGGAGCGGATCCGCGCCGGTTACCCCGCGTGGCACGCGTTCACCGAGCTCTGCCTCCACCAACGCCACGGCTTCTCGGTCTTCCCCGACTACCGGGCCGTCGGGTTGCGCGACCGGGACGAGTACTGGCTGCTCACCGCCCGGGTGGACGGCGAGGTCACCGGCGCGGTCACGTACCGGATCGACGACCACGGCGGCGCGCTGATCGGCAACGAGCTGCTGTACGCCGACCCGCTCGCCCGTGCCCTGCTGCTGCAGTTCTTCGCTCGGCACGTCGACCAGGTCGAGCGGATCTCCGTCCAGGTCCCGCCGGACGAGCTGCCGGAGCTGTGGCTCACCGACCTGGCCGTGCACGTCGAGGCGCGGGCGGCCCGACCGGGCTCGTCCGCCCCGATGGCCCGGCTACTGTCGCTGGACGCGCTGAGCGGGCTGCCCGCCGGGCCGGGCCGGGTCCGCATCGAGCTGACCGGTGACCGGTGGCTGGCCGGCAGCCACCTGCTGGACGGCACGACCGGGTCGCTGGAGCTGGTCGGTGGCGCGGGCGGCTCGGCGCCGACCGCCACGCTGACCGCCGCCGGCCTCTCCGCCCTGGCGTACGGGGTGCTGGATCCCGCCGAGCTGCCGTTGCGCGGGCTGGGCGAGGTGCCGGTGGACGCCGCCGCGGAGCTGCGCGGCATCTTCCCCCGCCGGGTGCCGTACCTCTTCGCCGACTTTTAGCAGCTGGTTAAGCCGGCATGGCGAATTCGCCGGACGCCGTCCCGGCTCCTAGCATCACGGGGTGCGCATGACGTCGCTTGCCGCCCTGCTCGTCCTCGGTGTCGCCACCGCGACCCTGCCCGCCTGCGCACCCAACGACCCGGCACCAGTCTCGCCGCCCGACTCGTCGGCCCAGCCGGCGGCGCTGTCGACCGGTGAGCAGGGCGTCGCGCCGGCGGGCCGGGACGGCCTCGGCGGCCCCGGGGCCAGCGCGAGCCCCAAGCCGGCCACCAAGGCGCTCGCGGCCGGCAACCCGAACGGCAACGCCACCGTGCCGGCCGAGGGGCGGGCGGTCGACACCTCGAAGCCGACCCGGACCATCGGCACCGGCACCCCGGCGAGCTGCACCTCCGCGGCGGTGGTGAAGGCCGTCGCCGCCGGCGGCGTCATCACCTTCGACTGTGGACCGGCCCCGGTGACGATCAAGATGGCTGCCACCGCGAAGGTCCGCAACGCCAACGGGCCGAAGGTGGTGCTGGACGGCGGCGGCAAGGTCACGCTCAGCGGGCAGGGGAAGCGCCGCATCCTCTACATGAACACCTGCGACAGCGCCCAGGGCTGGACCACCTCGCACTGCCAGAACCAGGACCACCCGCAGCTCACCGTGCAGAACCTGACCTTCGCCGACGGCAACTCCACCGGGGACAAGGTCGAGGGCGGCGGCGGTGGGGCGATCTTCGTACGCGGCGGGCGGTTCAAGGTGGTCAACTCGCGCTTCGTCCGCAACCGCTGCGACCGTACCGGCCCGGACCTGGGTGGCGCGGCCATCCGGGTGCTCAGCCAATATGAGAACAAGCCGGTGTACGTGGTGAGCAGCACCTTCGGCGGTGCCGCCGGCCAGGGCGGCTCCTGCTCCAACGGCGGCGCGCTGAGCAGCATCGGTGTCTCCTGGGTGGTGCTGAACAGCGTGCTCAGCCACAACGAGGCGATCGGCAGCGGCGCCAACCCCGCCAAGTCCGGTACGCCCGGCGGCGGCAGCGGCGGCGCGATCTACTGCGACGGCAACGGGTTCACCGTGCGGATCGCCGGCACCATCATCGAGAACAACAAGGCCAACGAGGGTGGCGGCGCGATCTTCTTCGTCAGCAACAACCGCACCGGCACCATGGCGATCGAGAAGTCCACCCTGCGCCGCAACCCGAGCGGCAAGTTCGAGACCCGCGGCTTCCCCGGCATCTTCTTCCTCGGCGCCCGCAACCCCACCGTCAGCGGCTCCAAACTGAGCTGACCCCGGCGTACCTCAGTAGGGGTTGCCCTGGCCGGCCGGCCGGGCGCGGAGCAGACCGGCCGGGCGACCGGGAAGGTCCGACGCACCGGACATCGGCGGGCTGCCGGTGTGGCCACCGTCGGCCATCCCGGCGAACAGTTCCTTGAGCGCGGTCAGCGCGTCAATCTTGGGCTGCCAGCCCAGCTCGGCCTCCGCCCGCTCGCTGGACATCAGCGGCGCGTTCAGGCCCAGCTCCACCCAGCCCGCGTCGACCGGCTGCAGCCGCGCCCGCCAGGTCAGCGCCGCCGCCGCACGCAGCACCGGCGCGGCGACCGGCACCGTCCAGCCGTGGAAGTGCCGAGCCACCAGCTCCGGAGTCAGCACCGGGTCCGCGGCGACGTTGAAGGCACCGCGTGCGTCACCCAACACCGCCCGGGTGTACGCATCAGCCACGTCGTCGGCGTGCACCGCCTGCATCCGCAGCCGGCGGTTGGTGGGCACCAGCGGGATCCGGCCGAAGCGCAGCAGCCGCACCGGTGCCAGCGGGCCGAGGAAGTAGCGGGTGATCTCCACGCCGGCGTCCCGCTGGAAGATCAGCCCGGGTCGTAGCCGCACCACCCGGAGCGTCGGATGGTCCTGCTCGATCCCGTCCAGCAACGCCTCCACCTCCGCCTTGTGCTCGCTGTACGACGAGCCGGGCACCCCGGTGGCCGGCCAACGCTCGCTGACCGGGTGGTCCTTCGGGCCGGGCGCGTAGGCGCCGACCGATGATGCGTACACCAGCGCCGGCACGCCGGCCCGGACCAGCGCGTCGAACACCGCCCGGCTGCCGTCGACGTTGGTCCGGCGCAGCACCCGCGGGTCGTGGCTGGGCTGGATCTGCCAGGCCAGGTGCACCACCGCGTCCGCACCGGCGAACACCTCGGCGAGTTTTCCGGCTGCGCTCGGCGCGCCGATGTCGCAGGAGTGCCACTCCACTTGGTCGTACGGCTCGCCGGCCCCCGGCACGGGCAGCCGCCGGGCCACCCCGACCAACTCCACGCCCTGCTCCTTGCCCAACCGGCGCAGCAGCGCAGTACCGACGTTGCCGCTCGCCCCCACCACCACGATCCGCATGTCCGACCCCGTACCCACCCAGCCGCCCGCCAACCACCCACCCCGGCGCGGCCCGGCGCGGCTTGATCCACTCCACATCCCCGACAAAGGGCCATCCAGCGCGTCGGACACCGCCGGGTCGCCGATCTGGTGATGATCAGGTGCGGCAAGCATCGGCCAGCCGTAGGCATCGACGGCCGGCCGGAAGCCAAGAGTCGTTGGCGCTCACCGTCGGGTAACCTGAGCGCGCGGGCCGCTAGCTCAATGGCAGAGCTGTGGACTTTTAATCCATAGGTTCAGGGTTCGAGTCCCTGGCGGCCCACCAATGACCCCTTCTGAGCTGCAAGAACGCTGACCGGAGATCATCCGGCACAACAGGGGCACAACTCAGGTCGGATCTTGGTCGGTGGAAGCCTTCCGCCGCTTGCCGCCTGCCTTCCGCAGGAGGTCGCCGACCAGGCCGCGCGGGCGATCCTTCTTCGGCAACCAGTGGACGTAGGTCTCCAACGTGATCCGCAGGTTGGCGTGCCTCAGCGCCTTCTGCACCTCTTGAGGCTCGACGCCGTTACTCATCAACGTCGTCGCGAAGAAGTGGCGCAGGGAGTGGAAGGTGCCTTCCTTCGGCCATCCGGCCGCCTCGCGCCAGTCCGCCCACAATTCCGACCAGTAGGTGTCTGTCAGCAGCTTGCCCCGGGACGAGGTGAACAGGACCGCCACCGAACGAGTCCGCCGCTCCCCCGCTGTGATGTCGGGAAGCGCGAACTCGACAGATCCGACCTCACTGACGTGAGCCGCCAGTTCCTCAGCGACCACGGCATCCAGGTCCACCGTCCCAGTGGAACCGCTCTTGGGCGTCGATAGGTAGAAGCCGCCGAAGTGCTCCGGCGAGTGCCGCAACTGCTGGACAACATGCAGCTCTCCCGAGTCGTAATCCACGCAGCGCGACCCATCCTCCAGGCCCAGGACCTCTCCGAGACGAAGCCCTTCCCCTGCTCCCAGCCAGATAGCCGCCCGGAAACGACGCGGCACCACCTCGACGAGCTTGAGCACCTGGTCGCCGGTCGGGACCCACTTCGGTGCCCGCGAAAGACCGCGCAGAATCTGAGCGAGCTTGACTCCGTCGCAGGGGTTGTCCGGAATCGCCTTGTCGATAACGGCCGCGTTCATGATGGTCTTGAACAACCCGAAATACAGGCTTACCGACGACTTCGGGGTGCCGTTGTCGAGTAACCGGCTCAGCCACGCCAGCACGTCAGTCAGATTGATCGAGCGGATGGGCCGGTCACCAAAGACAGGTAGGAGGTGCTTCCGCAGATTCTGCGGGATACGCCGCCGCGTTTCCGTGGCCCAGCCCGACTCGCGCGATTCCCTCCACCGCTGCGCGTAGTCAGCGAAGGTCAGCCGCACCTCTTCCCGCCCTACATGCACCTCTGGCGCTGCCCCTGATCGGCACTGTAAGTCGAAGACGTCCGCGTCGCGCTTGAGGTGGAACAGCTTCTCGCGGTCTTGGTTGTCTGCGTCGCTGTAGCGCACCCTCCAACGCCGCCCCCGACCGTGCCGCTTCGACGGGATCGGTTTCTTCGTCTCCGAGTCGCGTTCCTTGAGGAACCACAGGTCATCGATAGGCATGTCAGGCCGCCCGGTCTTGCAGCCAGGCACGGACGTCCGCCGGGTCATAGCGCAGGTGGCGGCCGACTTTGAAGGCACGTGGTCCTATGCGGCGGTGTCGCCACTGGTAGAGCGTGCCGACGGGTACGCGGAGGAATGCAGCCGTCTCAATCACCGACCACAGCTCCGGCGATGCGATCAAGACAGGTTGAGTCACGGAATCCCCCTCCTGATGGCTGTCGTCGGATTGCAGCTGTCGCCGGTCGGTACCGGATCGCGGGTTGCGCATCGGGTTGGCCTCCTGGATCTATGCGGCGGGCGTAAGTGAGGACTGGGCAGCGAGTTCGTGGGCGATTTCTTCGCGGCCGGTGGCGTGTCGGGCGCGTGCCATCGCGGCGGCGGTGTTGGCGAGGAGGGCGTCTCCGGTGGTGTGCCAGCCAACGCCGGCGAAGGTGAGGGTGCCGACGATGAGCGGGGTGGTGTCGTCGAGGTGGTCGACGGCCCGGAGGGTGTTGGGTTGCTCGTCGGCCTGGTACTCGTGCTCGTGGCGTCGGAAGCTCATGCGGGTGTTGCGCAGGAGTTGGAAGGTGACGGAGTAGCGGCGGGCTTTGGTGAGGAAGTGGCCGCCGTAGCCGAGCATGTGTGCCCATCGGCGCAGCCGGGCGTATGAATTGGTCGTCGCCGGTTTCGCGGGTTTGGCGTCAAGGCTGGCTTGACGGTCAGCGACGCAGGTGGGGCAGGCGGCGTAGCGGGTGGGGGTGCCGCAGTCAGCGCAGGTCCAGCGGTCGACGAAGCCAGGTGTAGGCCGTGGGTCGCGGGGCCGCTCGGACAGCGGGACGGGTGTGCTGGTAGGTCGGCCGATGCGCCAGCAGGCGTCGATGAGGCGGGCGGTGTGGTCGCCGTCGGGGTCGGCGTAGTCGCCGATGGACTCGGCGTCGAGCCTGACGGAGCGGTGCCCGGTTACCTCGGTGCTTTTGGTGGCGTACTTGGCAAGGTAGCCGGCGACGAGGCTGTCGGTGACCTCTCCCGCGCCGCTGGTGGTGATGGGCTCCAGGTCGAGCTGCGCGCCCCAGGTGATCGACCAGCCGCCGGCCCGGTCCGGGTGCGGCGGGGTGGTGAAGGCGATCTGCGTGGCGGCGTGCCGCAGCGCGTCGGCCAGGTCGTCGACGGTGAAGCAGGACGGCGGCGGGACGATCGCGTCCGGGTCGGCGGGGTTGACGCCGTCGAGGCGGGCGATGGCGTGGAAGTGGACCGCCGCGCGGGCTTGAAGCTCGGCGACCTTCCCGGGTGAGAGCCGGACCGGGGCGACTTTTCGGGTGTTACCGGAGGCGGTAACCACTTCAACGGAGGGGATGCCGCGCTGCCGGGCGAGGTGGGCCAGGTGGCGTTCCGCGGCTTGCTTGGTGCGATGCCACAGCTTGCCGGAGAACAGGTTCCACACGACCTGGTGGTCGTGGTCGTAGCAGTCCAGGCACAACGGCCGCCCGATCACCATGTCGCCGGACTCGTGACGTGCCCAGCAGACGGCGGGCCGGCCGTGGACGCAGATGCCAGCGGTGGGGCCGGTGGTGCGGCGAGCGTGACACGGTTCGGCGCGGCAGTCGCAGCGTTTGCGGTTGACGCAGGTGTGCCGCTTGACCACGCGGACGTGCACAGCGCCGAAGGACGGGGCGGTGAAGGTGGCGAACACCGCCGGATGTGCGGCGACCGTCTCTGGGATGCCTTTGCCACCGACGAGGCCGGCGCGCAGGAGCTGGTAGGCGTCGCGTTGGTAGGTCTGGGCGCAGGCAGGACAGACAGCCGCCCGTCGGTTGCCGCACGCCTTGTAGATCGCGGCGTCGGGCATGTGGTCGGTGTGTCGGGAGTCGAGGAGTCGGCCGGTGGCGGGTTCGACGGTGAGGAGCTGCCCGGCCAGCCGGATTGGGCGGGTGCAGCCGGCGGCGGCGCGGACGTGTTCCAGCCAGCCGAAGTAGTTGGGTTGTTGGGAGCGCAGGAAGGCGGAGCCGGCGGCGGTGTAACCGACGAACGGGATGGTGTCGGCGTTCGAGCCCACACCCCGGGCCGTAGCGCGGGGTGTGAGGTCCAGCGTCGAAGCCATCAGCCGACAACCTCGTGGTGTCGGTTCGTGATGGTGTGTTGGGTGACGATGATGCGGCAGGCGCCGCACTGGCGGTCGGCCGGTTCGTGCCGGTGGCACGCGATGGTGGCGGTGATTTCGCCGCAGCGGATGGTGACCGGGGTGCGGCAGGGTCCGCCGGGGATGACGTCGATGACGGTGCGTCGGGTGTCGTAGGGGTGCGGCTCGGCGAAGGCCGGGCAGGTGTGGAAGGTGTAGTCGATGTCAACGACGTGGATGGTCATCGGGCACCACCGACGGGGGTGCCGTTCACTGTGGCCGGGGTGTGGCCGTTGATGGAATGCAGCAGTTCCCGGGCGATGCCAGGAGTGACCGAGAGCAGGGCGGCGAGTTCGTCGGCGGTGATGGGTTGGCCGTGGCTCTGCTCGTGCTGGCGGATGGCGAAGCGGGCGGTGGGCATCAGGTGCGCCGGAACCTCAGGCCGAGTGACCGGAATCGGGGTGAAAGCGGGTGCCTCGATGGCGGCCGGGATCGGTGCCGGCGGGGTGTCGACGATCGGCGCGGTGGCCGGGGGGAATTCGACGGCCGGCGGAGGCGGGGTGTCGTCGGCGTTGGTGTGGACGGGTTCGCCAGCCGGATTGGTGTCCTCGGCGTCGGTCTTGACGGGGGCGAGGACGAGTTTGACCAGGGCCATGAAGGCCAGGGCGGGGACGGCGGATAGGAGCCAGCCTGAGGGTCCGACGTGGCCGACGGCGACGCCGAGTTGCGCGGCGAGGGAGAAGCCGGCGAAGACGATGAGCAGGGTCATCGGGTAGCCGATGCTTGCGCCGGTGCGCTTGCGACGTCGGATGGTCAGCAGGGAGGCGACGGGGACGAGTTCGGAGATGACGGCGTTGGCCCAGCCGAACCAGCCGGGGGTGTTGTCGGGGCTGTTGGCCATGGTCCAGTCGTGGACGTGGGTGAAGGACGCGGCTCCGGCGGCGAGGCCGACCAGGACCACGATGGCGACCAGGGCGTGGCCCTCCCAGCGGGCGGCCCGAGTAGCGGGCGCGTTAGTGGTGGCCATGGGGAGTCACCTCCCGGCTGGTGTCGCGGTCGACGAGGTCGACGACGCCAGAGCAACCCCGGCAGAACAGCGGGGCCAGGCCGATCACGGCCATGTTGTTGAGGAAGCAGGGGATGCAGGTGAAGTCGGCGGGGAACAGCCCCTCGCCCTCGCACCGGGGGCAGACCGGCAGGCAGGCGGGGCAGGGCTTGAAGACGGGGCCGAGGATGTCGTGGATGCCGGCAGGGGTGTTCTGCTCGATGCACCACAGGCAGGAGTCAGCAAGGTTGAAGCTCACGACGGGTTCCCTTCGTGGCAGTCGAGGCATTCGCCGTAGCGGCGGGGGATGTAGTAGGGCTTGATCTGCTGGCAGACGCGGCAGGTCCGGCGGGCGCGAAGCGCTTTGGCGATGGCTTCCCGCTGGGCGGGTGTGGCGGTGCGCTTGGGTGCGGCCAGGTCGAGGCGGTAGAGGTAGGCAACCCGGCGGTTCTTGCGGTGACGCCAATAGATCTGGGCGACCGGGGTTTGCCCTGCGGGGCGCAGGCCGGCGGCGCGGAGCTGCCGCACGGTGGCCAGGCCGTCAGGGGCGCAGTGGTAGGGGAAGGTGGGGAACCCGTAGCGGGTGCCGAGCGGGTCGTAGAACTCGACCCGAATGCCGGTGCGATCGGCCAGGTTGTCCAGGTCGACGCTGCGAAGGTCGGTCACGGCCGCTCACCGCCCCAGCGCTGCTGGGCGGCTTGCTTGGAGATGCCCAGTCGGGTACCGATCTCCGACCAGGAGTAGCCGAACGCGCGAAGGCCGATCACGGCCTCTCCGATGGCGTCATCGATGACGGATGAGAGGGCGACCAGGTCGCGGAGTGCTTCGACGTCGCCGGTGGCGACGCGGCGACCGTGAGCGCGGATGATCCGGCGGCCGAACGCGGCGAACTCGTCGTTCTCGACCACGGTGCGGCGCTTCTGCCGAGGCACGCTCGTCAAGGGCTTCTTGACGGTGCTCATCGGTTCTCGCCTTCCTCGCTGTTGAGGGAGTCCCACTCGTCGGCAGCCGCCGTGAGGGCGGTGATGACCTGCTCGGCGGTGCGGGCCGGGTCGTCGTTCCAGGAGTAGGGGGAGGTGTGCTCGTCGGTCAGGTAGCCGTCGGTGTCGACGAGGAAGACCGGCGCGGTGGTGTCGAGGTAGTCGACGAACACCCCGAGGGTGGCGAGGTAGTCGGCCAGAGAGTCGGGGTCGAGCTGTGAGAAGTGCTCGACGCGGTAACCGGCGCAGGCGATGCCGATGGCTCCGGCGGCGCAGGCCGGCGGGGTGAGGTAGTCGGCGGGTTCGTAGATGTCGTAGTAGCTGCCCTGGGTCCAGCCGTGCCGGCGCAGGTAGAGGGCAGCCATTCGCAGCAGGTCAGCGGGTGTGACCAGTGCTGCGGTGGGTGGATTTTGGGTAGCCTTCATGGCAGCCACGTCCTTTCATAAGGGCTTGGTGGGAGGTCGGCAGGACCGGCAGTTGCTGCCAGGCGAAGTCCCGGTCCTGTCGGCCGTTTCAGGTGGTGCGCAGCCGCAGGTAGCGGCGGTGGCGGTTGTCATCACCGCCCATGCGGGTCGGCGGGGACGCGTAGACGAGTCGGCCGCTGGCCGAGGCGACGCGGATCATGGCGGCGATGTCCTCAGGACGGCCGATGACCCACAGTTCGGTGTATTGCGCGGCCCGCTGGTTGTTCGCGCGGGCGTAGGTGCGCTCTCGGGTGGTCATGCCGCCATCTCCCACTCGGTCGGGTTGACCGTCGGGGTGCCGCTGGTGGGGCGGCGGGTCCAGGCGGCGTAGTCGGCGATGTTGTAGATGTCGGTGTCGGTGAGGTAGGCGGCCTTGATGCGGCGGGGAACGCCGCCTTCGGCCAGGAGGTAGGCCGCGCCCTGGTTGGTGGGCGAGATGTCGGAGGCGGTGTAGCCCTGCTCGGCCCAGCCTTGACCGAGGATGATGTTCGAGCTGTTCAGCGAGGTGCACCGGAACGCGGCCCGGTAGCCGAACAGGTCCCGCAGACTGGCGGGGATGATGTCCCACGACGGGCGCTGAGTCGCGGCGACGACGGGCATCCCGCAGGCCCGGCCGAGGGAGACGAGCCCTCGCAGGAGGGTGGAGAACTCTTCCTGTTGCTGCTTGGTGCCGAGCACCGTGGAGAACATGGCGAGTTCGTCGATGATGGTGACGATGACGGACATGCCGTCGCCGTCGGCGAGCTTGCGGCGCCGGTTGGCCAGGAGCCAGGCGTAGCGGTTGGTGGCCACGACCAGGAGGCGACGCAGGACGTCGATGCCCTGGTCGATGTCGGGGCCGATGAACGCGTCGGCGAGGTCACGCCAGGGGCCGAGTTCGACGAGTTTGGCGTCGAACAACACGAGGCGGGTGTTGTCGCACAGGGCGGCGTGGCCGCAGATGTTGTTGATCAGGCCGGATTTGCCGCCGCCGGGTTCGCCTGCGGTGAGCAGGTTGCGGTAGATGACGTCCAGGTAGACGGGTTGGCCGAACTCGTCGATCCCGATGAAGATCGGGTCGAACATCGACAGGCCAGGACCCACCGGCACCGCCTCAGCGGTGGTGGGAATCGTGGTGGTCATGAGGTGCCCTCCTGGGCGTTGTGGGCGCGAGGAGCCACACGAACGAGCCGCAATGGCTCCTCGCGTCCCGGGATGGGTGTGGGTCAGATCCAGTCGGACGTGTCGTCGTCCGGCACGGACGACGCAGACGAAGCCGCGGGCTTGCTGCCGTTGGCCGTAGTAGCCGGGGCCGGCTTCTTGCCGGCGGGCTTGCCCTGGGTCGGGAGGGTGATCGTCGGAGCGTCGACGTCCGGCAGGTCCAGGGCGGTGGGAACCGTCAGCGGCGATGCCGAGACGGGAGCGGCCGGGTCGATCACGTCGACCAGCGGGGAACCGACGTGGGCGGTCAGCACCTCACGGCGTTTGATGTCGAACCGCAGGTAGGCGGCGTTGTTCTCCGAAGCGCGCTCGATGAGCACGGTGGAGGCGTGGCAGGTGACCGCGATCTTGTCGAGGCGGCCTTCCAGGTCCTTGGCGGACAGGCCAGGCCGGAGGTAGACCCAGACCCGCTCGCCGACCGGGGTGGGGCGTGCCCACAGGATCAGTGGCAGGCTGCCGGACTGGTTGGCGATGATGAACTGCGCGAAGCACACACGCAGCCGATGCCTCACCACGAGACACCAACCCCAGGCGATGACCTGCCGGCGGACCGGGCGGATGGCGGCGGGAACGCCGACGACCAGGGCGACCACGAGCAGGGTCACCACGGTCGGGGTGTGGTTGGCGAGCTGCACCCACGCGGTGAGCAGCAGAACACCGAGGATGGTTTCCGGGGTCCACCACCACAGCAGCCGGATCACCGGCCAGATCCGGACGAGCACCCAGACAAGCCCACCGGTCGGTACGCCGATGAGCGCGCCGACGAAGACGGCGAGGATCGGGTGGATGTAGGAAGCGGCCACCACGGCCGAGAGAAGGCCGACGATGACCGCCGTGAGGATGAACGCCATCTTGGCGTTGCGGGCCGAGGAACGGTGGACCTTGGCCTCGATGACCGTCACCGTTCCGGTTGACCTGCCGCCGAAGCGGCGGGGGCTAGACTTGGACACGACGAGTCCTCCCAAGCACATTGGGTCGGATGAGTTGGAAGGCACGGGGTCGGGTGATGTAGGAGTCAG
This sequence comes from Micromonospora sp. NBC_00858, assembly GCF_045207365.1. Lineage (NCBI taxonomy): Bacteria > Bacillati > Actinomycetota > Actinomycetes > Micromonosporales > Micromonosporaceae > Micromonospora > Micromonospora sp. NBC_00858. Next base: position 6,031,455 of record NZ_CP108828.1, read on the forward strand.
ACCGACCCCGCGCCAGCTCTTACGGGGATGCCACCACCACAGGTGATGACCAGGCCGGGAATGTAGGAGTCAGAAGCACTCCCGGACCCATGTTGTGGATTGGTTCAGCGGACCATCAGGCCGCTTCGCGAGCCACGGACACCAGCGGCTCACACAGCACAGCGGTGCGAGGGACCTACTTGGCCGGAGAACCAGTCTTCGGCTTCAGCGAGACCGCCCGGAACGCGACGCCGTTACGCCCGTTGGTCGCCCACGGAATGGCCTCCAGCTGCTCGACGGCCAGGAAGTCGCCCACCTTCACGCTCGGCTTCTCTCCCGCCGTGGTGATGGTGATGACCTCCCCGCCGTTCTCGTCGAGCACGAAGACCTGGGTAGACCACATGAGCCGGCCCGTGTTCTTCTCGGACTTCTGATTGCCGTTCTGGTCGTTCTTCGGCTCCGGGTCCTTCGACGCCGTCACCTGCTTGCTCGTGGTGTCCACGTACAGCTTCAAGGCTGTCTCCTTCTGCTGGGGCACCGTTCGTCGGTGCACTCCGTCGTCATCATGTCTTCATGAAGACGTGTAGACAACGTACGACGGTGAATGTCTCGCGTCAAGACTTCATGAAGACCTAAACTCGGTGGTGACGCGAAGGAGTGTTGAGCCGTGGCTAAATGGGAGCGAATCGCCGCAGACTGGCGGGAAAAGATCCATTCCGGCGAGCTGGCACCGGAATTCAAGCTGCCGAACGAACAGACGTTGAAGGCCGATTACGAGGTCAGCCTTCCGGTTGTGCGGCAAGCCCTGGACGCCCTAGAGGCCGAAGGGCTGGTAGATCGTCGCCACGGACGAGGCACGTTCGTTCGGGCACCGCGCCAGCGTGTGCGGCGATCGCCGGAGCGGTACCAATGGGAGAAGGACCGAGCGCGGCTACCCGAGTCCCAGAGACGTCGCACGGGCGCGACGGAACGCGACACGGGACTGACCATGCAGGACCTTGAGTTCTCGGCGGAGTACCGGACCGTTCCTGCGACCGTCGAGCTTGGCCGACTGTTCAGTGTCCCGGTGGGTGCCAAGATGCTTGAGCGCGTCTATCGAACAGGTTCACGACGAGAGAACGCGCCATTGAGCCTCAACACCTCTTACATGGTGTACGACGTCGTCGCCGAGAATCCAGCGCTGCTTGATGCTCACAACGAGCCATGGCCGGGCGGAACGCAGAACCAGCTCTTCAGCATCGGGATCGAGCTAGATCGGATCGTGGACGAGATCACTGCGCGGCCTCCGGGGCCGGAGGAAGCCGAGGCGTTGAAGCTGCCGCCGGGCGTCTCAGTGCTGATCCTCCGGAAGATATCTATCGACACAAGCGACTGTGTGGTCGAGGTGTCGAACGTCGTTTTACCAGGTGACCGAACTGAGTTTGTTTACACAACGAAGCTGGCGAGGTGGTCGGAGTGAGAAAACTGATCTCTGTAGTCACCCCGGTCCACGGGCCGAGCATCCCCTATCTTGCGGACTCCTACGAGTCACTGCGGGCGCAGGAGATGCCCGACGGTTGGAGCTGGGAATGGCTGGTGCAGGAGGATGGCCGTACCGGAGATGTCGAGGCCGCTCTACCCCAAGACTCGCGCGTCCTGGGCGCGACCGGCAAAGCGGGTGGCCCTGGAGTCGCCCGCAACATGGCGATGGCGCGGAGCCGGGGCTCACTACTGCGGGTCCTAGATGCCGATGATCAGCTCACACCTGGCGCCCTCGCACGCGAGATCGAGGTTCTTAGCTCTCGCCCTGACATTGGGTGGACAACCTCAAGCGTTCTTGACCTGATGCCTGACGGGTCAACGGTCAGTTGGCAGCATGCCGACCCGGCGGGAGGCAGACTCGACCGGGCCGAGGTGCTTTCCTACTTTCACGACAACGGCTATCGGCTACCCGTGCACCCAGCAACGCTCTGCATCCGACGGGACCTCTCGCTTGCGCTCGGTGGCTGGATGGCCCTACCCGGCGGCGAAGACACCGGCCTACTGCTCGCAGCCTCAGTAGTTGCCGACGGGTACTTCATCGACGAACCGGGGTTGCTGTACCGGAAGCACCCGGGCCAGATCACCGCCCAGGCGGACTGGACGGCAACCGCGGAGTGGCAACTCCGCATGCAGCTCATCGAGTCTCGGGCGATCGCGCTGCGATCCCTCCTCCTGCCCAGCGCCGCCTGACTTGCGCAGCGCCTGGCGGTCGCTCGCACGAAGGGCAGCCGGACTGCCGGCGTGTGGCCCGACAACTGACGTGCGACACATCTCCGCAACGTGATGCGCGACAGCGCGATGAATCTAGGGGCACATCGGTGCGCCTCGGGACGCGCGGATCTGCCGAAATGAGGATGTTCGCCGGCGGGTGCTCGGGCACTATGACGGCATGTCATCGGAACATAGTGCGTACGTTCCCAACGAGTTGTTGGGTCGGCTCGTCGGGTTCCGTCTCTTCTCGGTCCAGTTCGTCATGGACTATGTTCAACTGCGCTTCGATGGTCCGACGAAGGACATGCCGGTCCTCAACTGCGATGTGTTGCCGGTTGTGGAGATGCAGACGGGCCTGATCGCTCCCGGCCAGGTGGGCTACGCCGACGCCCTGCGAGCGTTCATTCCGGGCCATGTTGTTGCGACCCTGGAGCAGACAGGCCGTGGCCTCAGGATCGAGTTCGACAAAGGGGCGATCGTGTTGCATCCCGACATCGAAGATGTTCTCCCCGGACCGGAGATCGCCTTGTTGGACGGCTTCGAAGACAGGCGTTGGATGTGCTGGCGCCCCGGAGAGGTGTCATTCGAAGACGTTGTCTGACGCACCCTCATGCCGCGATCCGCGCGCATGTCGCAGATCAGTTGGCTGACGTGTGTCGCGCATCAGTCGACGGAGGACAGCCGGACTGCCGGCGATGTTGTGCAAAGTTTCTGTACGTCTTCAAGGCGGCCCGAGACGGGCCGCACGCGCCGCCGCCTGGGCGCGCGTCCGTCGCTCCGCTGGCGCTCCGACTCCGGCCACGCAACATGCCCGCGGCTGGCGCGAAAGCGGGAGCCCAAGGGGCCGCCGCAGAACGACAGACCGTTGACCGGCGGGGTGGTGGGCCGGCAGCCGGCCGGGCCGCGCGGCCACGAGCCCGCGCGGCGTGGGGAGCGCACGCACGGCCGCGTCGGCGAGCTGGCGGCGGTCGCGGGGTTGCGGTTAGTGCGCCTCCGGCGGGGGCGCTTCGGCTCCAGGATGGCCGGGGGCTCCGTCGGCGGGTCACGGTCCGCGGGTGGTTGCGGTAGCCATCCCGCCTGCCGTCGCCCCGGGCAAGCCGAGCAGACCACCGCCCGACCCGCCAGCGCCCGTACGAGCCGTCAAGGTCCGCTTGACATGGCGGGCCGGGCGGTAGCCCGCTCCCCAGAAGGGCGGGTCGATGGCAGACGGGATGGCAGGACGCTAACTAATCGTCATCCTCTAGCTCGCCAGTCGAGTCGAACATTGAGCCCTGCTGGTACTGCTGGCGTCTAGGAAGTTGGACTAGCTCCAAAGCCGACGGCTCGTATAGCCAGTACATCTGGCCTTCCCTGGACTGACGGCCGGATACTCGTATCGCCTTGCCCTCAATATGTGCCTGAATTGCCACATCGTAGGCGTCGTGGGGAATGCGAACTCGGATCTTATTGGCGGGTGACCCCTCAATGACGTTCAGTCGGATCACACCGACCGATCCCGGACTCGGCCTGTCGAGGAGCGTGACCGTGCCTAGTACGGTCACGTCGGACGGGGGCTCTGTTTGTGCGTATAACGTCGATGCTCGCGTCAAGGCCGGGATATCAGGCGGCTCGAAGGTAACCGAAACCGGCTGCCTGAGCTCCGAGTCGCCCTGCATGGCATGCCACGATACAGACACCTCTGCACCATTGGAGCGTTCTACAAGACCAGTCAAGGATCGAGAAAGCTCGTACGACGCGCCATATTCGATTGCGTCCGTGAAGATTGCCACCGAACTGTGACGCCGGAAGTGGTCGACGGCATCGCGTGTTGCGCTTAAGGCCGTTACTAACGTCTCAGCGACAGCCCTACCATTAAGTGGGGTGGTCAGGCCGGGTATTTCGAGGGTTGATCCGGTAATATCCTCAGTAGGCGTTAAGGCTGTGACAACATAGCTACCAAGCTCAGTTTGACCCATCCGCACGGCTTCGAGATAGGCTTTAGCCGACGTTCTGTGACGTGCCCCGAAGTAGGCTAGGCGTTGCCGCTCCGCCTTCGCGGCGGCTTCTAACGCGCGTCCTGCGGCCTGCACCAGGGATTGACCAGAGGGCCACGGTATGGACCCGTGGGGGGTCGGCACATCCTTACGAAAACGCACCTTGTCGCCGACAACTGCGACATCGAGCTCCGTCAGAAGTTGGACCTCGCCAAGTCCAAGACGGGCCGCCGTTCCTCCTACAGCAACACGAAGGAGGTCCTCGTAGTCCTCCATTGCTGAGTTTAGAGGCACTATAACACTGTTGGTGCTATCGCTTGCCACCTCAGCCAGCCTGGTATACAAGCCTTCACGGCCACCAACGCGACTCCAGCCACGCTGCTCTAGATAAGTCAGGAGGCTTGCCGCGCTTATCCACGAACCCTTGAGTTCAAATACGTCCGAAGGTGCAGTCACGGCTTTCCTCCCTTCCCAATCCGCTCCATCATCCCACATAGTGAAAGATCGTCAAAGACTTGGTTGGTCGGAATGCGTACCGAAGTTTTTTCTACCCCCGTGACTGGATGATTTTCAAGATTGACCCAGTAGGCACAGTGGCGAATCGTGAAGTCGCTAGGCGAAGCCTTCACCCAACTGGCGAGCTCACGTGGCAGAATCATCACCACTAGAATGCTCGGGATTGTGACGGGAGATCTCGCCAACTTTTTCAGGTGAGCATTTTCTAAGACGAAAGGAAAAGTATCACCAAGCTCCGAATGGGAAATTTGATAGGTGCTCTTAAGCTGAATCCGCAGCAATGCCTGAAAATCGTCCGTATGACTTTCGCTCGCGTGGTGAACCATCCAATCGATACCCGGATCGGGATCGGGCTTGCTTAATGAGCAGCGGGCAGCGGCAGCTATCGCACGTAGAACGCCGTCTTGTAGCTTCTCCATGCATTGCTTTACGTCGAGGTTGCCGCGTAAGGGAAGCGCATTGGCCGGATAGGTTGTCAACCTGCCCCCTTACTGATTGGAGTTGGTTCGTTTCGCACTGTACCTACCGGGCCTTTGATCCGAAAGACCTAGCGGTGAGGGGTCCTGTCCCGGGGCCGCCGCTGGGCCGTCTGGGCCGTGCCAGGCCGGCAGATGCCGACCACCGTTGACCGACGACGACCAGCAGGGTCCCCTGAAACAGCAGGCCGAGCGCTTGTGCTAACGCCTGGACTGGTGGGCGACCGGCGAGTCGCCTGTACGCCGGATTCGGCGGCTCCAGCGGATCGGGTAGCTGACAGAAGACCTAGAAGCATGGCCTGGCGGGGATACGTTGCCTCGATGATCCCTCAAGGCTATGAGTTGTGGCTGTCCCAGCCAGCCGAGGAAGGCTCTGAGCGCGAGGTCGGCAGGGTAATCGGTTGGGAGCCCGACGGCCGCGAGTACGTACCGGTCGTCGCCGTCACCCTGCCTGACGGCTCGCTGCTGGGGGTTCAGAAGGCGCGGTCGGACCCTGACGGCTGCGTGCTGGGCGGCAATCGCGAGGAAGTCACCGAGGCGTAGCGTCACAAGATCCGGAACATGCGCGGAATGATCAGGCGTGCCCTTGGGCGGCCGGAGGATGTTCATCCTGGTAGGACGCAGGGTGCTCGTGCCAGCGCTAATCCCTTCCTAAACCGTGTGAGCCAGCGGCAGCCGAGGGAGAGCGCCAGCGAACTACTGGATCGAAACGCCTGGCACCGCGACCCCTTTGGCTGATGCGCGTGGACGAGGACGCTCAATACGGTCCGAAGCATGGGTTGGATCAAGGACGCCAAGGCCGCAGCCATTGCCAAGGAAGCGGCGCGTGCGATCGAGGAAGGCCGCAAAGTCTTCGTCGCGCGAGTCAACGTCGGCATGACTCATCATCTGATGTCTGGCAGTGTGCCTGGCTTCGCCGAGCAGATTGAGGCGGTCGAGGACGCTGGCTGGCGGCTGGACCAGATGAGCTTCTGCCAAGACGCGAAGGACAAACCCGAAGGTTACTTCCTCTTTCGGCGTGCGTAGCCACTCGACGGGCACAGATGGCCGTCCGCGCGGCGCGGGGCGGCAACCCCGGCCTCGGGAGGCAGCGAGGAGGCAGCAAGAGCCTTGATCCAGGTCGGTACCGAACGTCGAACGACGGCGGTGCGCACCTGCTCGACGGCCTAATCCGCTAGGAGCCGGCAGCAGTCGGCAACTTCGGTCCGCATCCCACAGACGGGGCTCGGGTGCGGCCGGTCTGTCGGGCAATCGACAGCGCCAGCAAGCGATGGGAGCGGCAAGATGGCGCGGTGAGGCTTGATCGCAAGACTGCGAAGCAGGTGATCGGCGCCAGCCTTCTGTTTGTGACGGCTGTACTGTGCTGCATCGCCGCTTGGGCCGTAGGAAACGCTCCAAGAAGCGGACCCGAGCGTCCCAAGGTCACGGACTGGATGCAAGCATGGGGCAGCATCGCCGGCGTGTTCGCTGGCTTGGCCGCCGCCGGAGCGGCCGGCGCACTCCTGATCCACGAGCGTCAGCAGGCACGTGAGGCGCGAGAGCAGCTGGCCGAGGATAGGCGGTCTGCGGACGAAAGTCGGGCGCGGCAGGTCATCACCGCAGGTCTGCGGTTCGACACAGTGGACGGGCACCTCACCTGCGCCTACATGGACATCTACAACTTCGGCAAGGAACCCATTCACAGCGTAGTTGCTACGGTGCTCCTTCCCAGGCATCGTGAGGTAGCCGCCGGAGGTGTGGAATTCGTTCCGCCCGGCGAGCGGATAACCGTGACCATCCCCTTCAATCCACCCCAGCCGTGCCTAGGACCATTCCCCGAGATGGAGCAGCAACTTTCTAAGGCGCTCATCTCATTCATAGACTCATCGGGGTGGTACTGGGAGCGCATCAACAACGAACGGCCCAAGCGCTCCCGTATCGAAAGCGGTGGCTTTGGCAACAGGCAGCGGCGTGCCGGGGGGATGGACTAACAAGATCATCGGGCACAAGCCGGGCACAACTGACGCCGACAAGGGCTGTCAACCGCTGCAAGGCAACATGAAACCGCACCCAGGTCGGGACGCCGATCCGCCCGATCTGAGATGATCCAGAGACCGCCCGAGGGGTTCAGGGTTCGAGTCCCTGGCGGCCCACTTCTTCGCAGGTCAGCGGCCCCGACCGGGGTCGCTTTCGCCGCGATCAGGGCCTGTTCCTGGGCTTGGCCGGCAACCAGCCAGCTCATGTTGAAACGATCCTCCACGCTCTCGACCTCTCCGTGGACGTGATCGGCGCGTCGCACGGTTGGGGCGTGGCGAAGCCGTCACCGGCCTTTTTCGAGCGGGTCATTCGCGAAGGGGCGATGCGTCTTCGATGCTGTACGTCGGCGATCGGCCCGACAACGATGCACGCCCGGCCAAGGAGGCCGGTATGAAGACGTGCCCGATTCGGCGCTCTCCGTGGGGTCACATCCTCGACATGCCAGCCGTGTCTGAGCAGTGCCTGTTCCGCATCGATTCGCTGGACGAACTCCAGAGCCTGGTTGCGAAGCACAACGCGGCAGGCAGCTAGCTCGCCGATAGTGCGGGGGGAGAGTGATCCGGCGCCGGCTGACCCGGCGGATGGTCACGGGCGAGGCGAGGCGGTCCCCTGTATTACCGAGGATCGCAACAGCCATCCGTACAGCCAAGCCCACCGGCATAGACAGCCCGAGGCCGACGGGAGGCGACACGGCGAGCAGGTCACCGGCACTCACAGAAGTTGGTCGGCAGCAGTCTCGATCTTTGCAAGGCAGGGGTTAGGGGTTCGAGTCCCATCCGCAGCCTGGCGCTGAAGTGAGGCAGTTGCTCTACTGATGCGATGAGCCCTCGTCCCCTTCTCTGCACCGCTTTGCTTGCTGCGGGCGCGATGACGGCAGGGACCGGACTCCTGGTCGCCTTGAGATACGTCGAGCAGCCGGGGCCCTTCAACGCGGTGGTGCTGGGCGTCATCGGCGGAGGGCTAGCCTCGGCTGGTTTCCGCCGATGGAGGAAGTACCGCTCCTTGAGCTTGGGGCACACAGGGGGCACAAGGCAGCGTGAAACGTCGGCAACCAGCCACCAATGACGTGAGCCCAAGCCCGGTCCGGACCAGCATGCCCAGCAGGCCAGCGCAGATCACGGGAGGATCCGTCTAAGTTCCGCTTCAACGTCTGAGTGCAGCCGGAGGCGGCGGCTACATCCAGATGTACTCCTCAGCGATGGCGCCGTCGCGCCATTTCGCTACCGTCACCATGCGGCTGCCGTCTTCCAGTTCGCCCACCACACAGGTCCACTCTCCCGACCCGAAGCCGATGGGGTGCGACTTGATCTGGACCGGCTTGCCGCCGGTCTTCTGGGCGAACGCCTTCATGGCGTCGATGTGCTCCCGGATGCCGTGGGTCTGCGGTTGCCCCTTCATGTCCACGAGCACGTCATCGGTGTGGTGGTGGGCGAACACTCCGTCCCAGTCCGCCGGGTTCCACCCCTTGAAGTCGAGGTCGTCCATGCCCTTCACGTTGCGGGTGACCTGGTCGTCGGCCATGACACAATCCCCTTCCACGGCCCGTCGCGACTCGTCTCTGAGTAAGCCTACGGAGACTTACGGGACCTATCAGGCGAATGGCGAGCCGGGAAGTGGTACCCACTCCGACGTTCCGCGCGGCGTCATCAAGGCCGAGATCGTCTCTAGGGACGACCGGGTTGCGGCCGGCAGTATGGCGGCGACCAAGCGGCGGGCAAGGTTCGCCTCGAGGACGGGGCAGCGCGTCGTTAACTGTCCGCCGAAGAACGGTGTCACCCGTACCACGGGTGGCTTCGACAGCAACGCTGACAGCAACCAGCCGAGATGGAGACGACCGCCGGCTACCCGACATGGACAGCCGCCTGAGGTCGCGGATGCAGACGGACACCGCCAGGCCAAGCGCACAGAACTTGTAAGCGAGGCGTCCTAACTCGGCGAATGCACCGGGGCCTATCGGGGAAGCGGGTTGGCGACGTAGACGCCTTTGCCCTGCCGCCCGTCGATCAAGCCCTCGGCTTTGAGCAGAAGCATGGAGGCGCGGACGATTGCCGTCGGCCTGCCGGACGAGCTGCCCCTACCACCCCGCGCGGTCGGTCTTTCTTAGGCACCCAGAGTGTAGGCAGCCGACCCGCCGCCGTGGTGCGGTGTGCACGTCCGGGCAGACACCCGTCGCTGAGCGCTACCCGCCCGGCAGCTAGTGCCTCGTCTTTGAACGTTGATCGTGTAATCCGTCGGTTCTGAGGACGTGTCGGGCAGGCTGTCTCCCAACGATTCTTGGGAGGTGGTGGCCAGTGGGTAGACGCCCGGAGGTGTTCGTCCGGCAGGTTTCGATGGCCGAGGGGCAGCGGTTGCAGCGCATCGGTCGGACGGCGAAGGATCCGGTGAAGCTGCGACGGGCGATCGTGGTGCTGATGTCCGCCCAGGGGCAGCCGGCGCCGGACATCGCCCACCTGCTCAAGGTGACCGAGGACTACGTGCGGGACGTGATCCACGCGTTCAACGAGCGGGGGTTCGACGCGCTGGACCCAAAATGGAGCGGGGGCGCACCGAGACGGATCGATGAGCAGACCCGGGACTGGATCTGCGTCATCGCCCGGTGCGACCCCCGCTTCCTCGGCCGGCCGTTCTCCTGCTGGTCACTTGCCAAGCTGCGCGACTACCTGATCGACACCGGCCGCGTGAGCACGATCAGCGTGGAGACCGTCCGGCGGATCCTGCACGAGCGCGGGGTGTCCTGGCAGGCCACGAAGACGTGGAAGGCCAGCACCGACCCCGACTTCACTACGAAGATGCGCCGCGTGTTGGACCTCTACGACCATCCACCTGCCGACGGGCGCGTGATCTGCGTCGACGAGTTCGGGCCGTTGAACCTGCAACCCCGCCCCGGCCGGGCCTGGCGACCGCAGGGCGAGCCGGTGCGGCTGCGGGCCACCTACACCCGCGACCAAGGGGTCCGGCACATGATCGCCGCCCTGGACCTGGCCACCGGCCGGCTGCATTACCGCATCCGCGACCGCAAACGGTGGCGCGAGTTCCTCAGCTTCCTCAAGACCCTGCGCCGCCGCTGGCCCGACCAGACGCTGCACGTCATCCTGGACAACTTCTCCCCGCACAAGCACCCCGAGGTCCGCGCCTGGTGCGAAGCCAACCAGGTCGAGCTGGTGTTCCTGCCGACCTACGCGTCCTGGCTGAACTGGATCGAAGCCGAGTTCGCCGCCGTGCGGTACTTCGCGCTCAACGGCACCGACCACCGGACCCACGCCGAGCAGGACGCCGCCATCGGCGACTACATCCGATGGCGCAACCAGCACGCCCGACCAAAAACCGGATATGCCACCAACTCCAAGATCCGCCACCCGGATTACCCGTTCAAGGCTGCATGACGAGGCACTAGGTCGGTTTCAGGTCGCGCCTCCCGGGAACGACGCTGCCATGTCCGAGCCCATGGAGGAGCGTGCGAAAAATGCGGTGCGCGACGTCCATCGGGCCGCCACCCGGCATCGGGACGACAGTCTGCACCAGGCGGCGGTGGAGATCAGCCGCATGGCTCGTGAACTGGGGCACGATCCGGGCTCGATCGAGGATTGGCGGGCCTGCCCGGTGTGCGGTGCAGAGCCGGGGGCGAGCTGCATCCGGGTGCCGGCCGGGGCACGACATGGTCGGCGGTATGCATCCGGAGCGCACCAGGGAGTAGAACGCGGAGAAGTAGCTGGCCACCATCCGGCCGACCATCGAGCGGGCAGTGGGTTCGGCCGGGAAGTCGTACGAGACTTCCTGCCCCGTCAGCGCCCCAGTACGGCGTGGAAGACTTCATCCCGTGGTGAGGGATAACGCCTACCCGCCGCTCGCGTCCGCGTTCACGGTCTTCTCCGCCCAGGACTCGGGATGCCTGTCGTACGGCGTCGAGGATGCCGGGCGCCGCTGGTTCGTCAAGAAGGCCGCCACCGTGCAGGCCCGCCTGTCGCTGATCCGGGCCACGCAGTTTCACGCCGCGGTCCAGCACCCAGCGATCATCCGCCCCGAGCAGGTTCTCGATGGCCCGGACGGGCCAGTGCTGGTCTACCCATGGCACGACGGCACAGTTCTCAACCACGCCACCATGCACGGCTCGGACCGGGCCGCACTGGCCCGGTTCCAGCAGTTGCCCCTCCCGGACGTCGAGGCGGCTGTCACCACGATCCTCGACGCGCACGTGGCCGTCACGGCGGCCGGCCACGTCGCGGTCGATCTGTACGACGGCTGTTTCCTCTACGACTTCGACAGTCGGCAGATGTGGCTGATCGACCTGGACGAGTACCGGCCCGGCCCCTTTGTCCTCGACGCCGACCGCCTCCCCGGATCCCGCCGCTACATGGCACCGGAAGAGTTCGTCCGTGGTGCCGTCATCGACCAGCGGACCACGGTGTACACCCTTGGCCGCACCATCCAGCACCTGCTCGACTCCCCACATGGCTGGCGAGGCTCTCCAGCCCAAGGTCGGCTCGCGACCCACGCCACCCGACCGACACCCGGAGACCGACATTCCGACGTGGTGGAGCTGGTCACCGCGTGGAGAGCCACGCTCACGACGTGAGACGGGCACTGGTCGGCCTGGGCAAATGGCGTTGCGCAGCCCTCCGGTCGGCCGGTTAGGCTGCTGCCGTGACCAGCTCGCAGGCAATTCCGACGGCGTCCTCCGACGTCCTGTTCGGCGCGCTGCGACGCCGGCGGTCCCACGAACGCCTGCGCTGAGTCTTCCTCTCCTGCGACCGGCGGATCGAGCCGCCGGTCATCCTCGATCGTCCTCGGTCCGCCCGCACCCTCATCCGGTGATCCGCGCGGCGGATCCGAGCGAGATCGGCGTACCCATGGATCTGGAAAAACTGCTGACCGACCGGCTGGCGCCGGCGTTCGCGACGGTGGCCGGCGCGTCGGTGGACCCGGTCGTGCGGCGCTCCCAGCACGCGGACTTCCAGTCCGACGCGGCGCTGGCACTGGCCCGGCGGCTCGGCCGGCCGCCGCGCGCCATCGCCGCCGACGTGCTGGCCCGCGCGGACCTGACCGACCTGTGCAGCACGGCGGAGGTCTCCGGGCCAGGCTTCCTCAACCTGACCATCGCCAACAAGGCCTTGGCCGGACTGGTCTCCGCGCTGACCACCGACCCGCAGCTCGGGGTGCCGGTGGTCGCCGAGTCGGAGACTGTGGTGGTCGACTACTCGGCACCGAACGTGGCGAAGGAGATGCACGTCGGGCACCTGCGGTCGACGGTGATCGGCGACGCGGCGGCCCGGCTACTGGAGTGGCTGGGGCACCAGGTGCTGCGGGCCAACCACCTCGGCGACTGGGGCACGCCGTTCGGCATGCTGATCGAGCACCTGGTCGACCTGGGCGAGGCCGAAGCCACGCAGGAACTCGCCATGGGCGACCTGGACTCGTTCTACAAGGCGGCCCGGGTCAAGTTCGACGCCGACGAGGCGTTCCGCGAGCGGTCCCGGCTGCGGGTGGTGGCCTTGCAGGGCGGCGATGAGGCGACGCTGCGGCTGTGGCGGCTTCTGGTGGAGCAGTCCGAGCGGTACTTCCTGACGGTGTACGACCTGCTCGACGTCACCCTCACCGAGCGGGACTTCCACGGCGAGAGCAGCTACAACGACCTGCTCGGTCCGGTGGTCGAGGAGTTGGACCGGCTCGGTCTGCTGCGGGAGAGCGACGGCGCGGCCTGCGTCTTTCCGCCCGGCTCGGTCGGCCGGGACGGCGAGCCGCTGCCGCTGATCGTGCGCAAGTCCGACGGCGGGTACGGCTACCCGGCGACCGACCTGGCGGCGATCCGGCACCGGACCGCCACGCTGGGCGCGACCCGGCTGCTCTACGTGGTCGGGCTGCCGCAGCGGCGGCACTTCGAGATGGTGTACGTCGCCGCCGCGCAGGCCGGCTGGCTGGCTCCGCCGGCCCGGGCCGAGCACGTCGGGTTCGGGTCGATCCTCGGGCCGGACGGGCGGATGCTGCGCAGCCGGGCTGGCGGGTCGGTGAAGCTGGTCGGGCTGCTGGAGGAGGCGATCGCCCGGGCCACCGCGCTGGCCCGGGAGCGGAACCCAGACCTGGGCGAGGCGGAGGCGGCCGAGGTGGGTCGGGCGGTAGGCATCGGCGCGATCAAGTACGCCGACCTGTCCAGCGACCGGCACAAGGACTACGTGCTCGACTGGGAACGAATGCTCTCGCTGGACGGCAACACCTCGCCCTACCTGCAGTACGCGTACTCCCGGATCCGGTCGATCTTCCGGCGGGCCGGCGTGGCGGCCCGGCCGGAGGTGGGGATTTCGCTGGCCGAGCCGGCCGAGCGGGCGCTCGCCTTCGAGCTGGTCGGCTTCGGCAGGGTGGTCGGCGAGGTGGCGGAGAACCTGGAGTTCCACCACCTGGCCGGGTACCTGTACCGGCTGGCCGCTGCGTTCAGCGCGTTCTACGAGCGGTGCCCGGTGCTGCGGGCCGACGGGCCGGTCCGGGAAAGCCGGCTGGTGCTCTGCGACCTGACCGCGCGGGTGCTCCGGCAGGGGCTGTATCTGCTCGGCATCCGGACTCCCGAACGGATGTGATCGGAATCGGGTGGCCGCTACCGCTGCCTGATGAGGTAGAGGCCTTGGCAGGTGGTGGCGAAATGCCCGTCCGCGGGGTGCAGTGTCGAAGAGTGGTACGTGCCGGGCTGGCGGAGGTCGGGGCGCCAGAGGGCCATGTCGAGGAGGTACCGGGCCGTGCGCCTGTACGCGACTGCGTTGCCGGCCAGGAACAGCGTGTGGCTGTGGAGGCGTTGGTGGAACCCATCGCTGCGGGAGGAACGCTGACGCCCTTGGCGGTTTATCTCGTGCACCTCGTCCCACGTGGGGACGTCGTTCGGATTCCAGGAGATGGTGTGCGGTGCCCCGACTCCCAGTCGGTGGCGTAGACGCTTCCACTGATGCGGAGCGAATTGCAGGTCGTGGTGGCTCAGTACGAGGTCGAGCTCACCGGTGACGGTGGGGAGAGATGGCTCCGCAGGCGTGTTGCTCCGTAGCGGTAGATGGATGAGCGTGTGGCGTGATCGGGCTGCCAGCATCCACAGGCCCGTGATGGTGAACGCGGCGTCGGCGTTGAGCTCCAGAACGAACCAGGGGTTGTTGTCGCTCAGCACCGCGCCGGTCACCGAGGTAGCTGGGCGGATGACGCGGTACGGTTCGGCACCGAGCAGCGCCTGATATGTGCGGATCTTTAGGTTCATCCGTTGGTGAGCTGTACGCGGGCGTGCATCAGCGCGAACCCGAGGAGGTTGCGGCCACGCCATTGGGCGGGATCGTGCGCGCGTGGGTCCGTGGCGGCCAGGCCGATGCCCCAGACGCGATCCACCGGGCTGGCTTCCACCAGTACCCGGTTGCTCGTACGCGACAGATACTGCCCGAGGTCGGGGTGCTGGCTGAACTTCGCCACGTTGGCGGCGACGACCAGGTCGAAGCAGTGCATGTCCCAGATGGCCTGGTCGAAGTCCCGGACCTGCCGACCCAGGGCCTTGACCGCGCCCGGGTGCGGCACCGCCAACATCTGCGCGGCGATCGCCTCATCGCCGAACAGGTGGGCCTTCCCGACCATCATGTAGTGCTCAGCCGTGGCGTACCGGATCCCGTCCACGATGAATGGGGCCGGCCACCATTGGCTCAGGCACCCCGGTCCGATGCTGCCGTCCGGCTGGGGGTGGTGCCCCCAGAAGAACAGGTACTTGACCAGCCCGCCCTCGGCAATGAGCGCCCGCAGCTCGGACAGGCTGCGCGGCGGGGAGGCGGTCTCGGGCACGTCCAGCAGGGTGCCAGACCCGCGTAGTCACGCACCATCGGGTTTGTCCACCGTGCGCAGCTACGATCGCGGTCAGTTTGCCACGCAGCCCAGGTCACCGACCTGGATTCGGTGTCAGTGCGGGTACTTCCCGAAAGCGCTGCTCAAGGCGACCTCGGCGGTGCAGCTCATCTCGCCCGGGGCTAGCTGGGTGTGCGAAGGCCGCCAAAGCTCCGCTCCCTTCGAGGTGACGCGGGCCAGGATGCAGTCGTACTGCGAGGCTCGCAAGGCGACGCCAACCGTGCCGTCCCGCGCGGCGACGTCCTGGCGAATCGCCGGGTCGAGCTGCAGGCCGACGATCGCCGCGCGGACGGCGGCTTCGTTCGAGCCGGCGGACTGGAGGGCGTGCTTCAGGCGGTCGTCGACGCCGTCGAGCGACGGGTCCTTGGTGACCGGTACCGCAGCTTCCGTCGGGCAGGCGATGTCGTCGTCGCGGGTGTCGTCCTCCGGGCCGAGCTGGATACGAAAGCAGATCTGCTCGTCGCGTTCTTTGATCACTGAGCCGTCCGCGCCGATCTCCACACCATGACCGACCACCTGGAGCACCAGGCTCACGCCGGTCTGCCAGTGCGTCTCGCCGCTGACCGCGAGGACCTTGACGTCGGGGTGCTGGCCTGCGGAGTGCACGTACTTGTCAGCCTGGTAGAGGTGGTCGTACTCGAACCGGAAAAGGACTCTGTCGACCTTCTCCGCAGCATCGGCCACCGCGCTCTTGTGGACCGAGCTCTCCCGAAGGTCAACGGAATTGCCGATTTTGTCCGCGAGCCGGCCCCCCAGTTTGTTGAGGAACGCCCACGACGCGCCGCCCACCAGCGCCACAACCAGGAGCACCACCACGCCGGACGCTATCTGCTGTTTCCTGCGATCCACGAGCGTGAGTATGCCCGCGCCGGACAAGCCGCGCCGCCCACAAGGCCCGCGACAGAAATGTCTCGGAAGGGAGCCGACGGCAACAGCACCCCGGCATGTTTCTCATTCTGCCCGCAGAAGAGGACACATCCTGGCCGCTTCCGCGGTGAGGGTTGTCGAGCGTCAGACATCCACCCGAACGCGCAAGGAGCTCATCATGTCCGTCACGACCACGACCCACCTGAACTTCCGGGGTGACGCCCGCGCGGCGCTGGAGTTCTACCAGTCCGTGTTCGACGGCCACCTCGTCCTCGTCACCTACAAGGACGCCGGCAACGTCCAGGAGGAGTCCGAGGCCGACCAGGTCATGTGGGGCCAGGTGCTCGCCGGGAACGGTTTTCACGTCATGGCGTACGACGTGCCCTCCAAAATGGCCTACGACCAGGGAGAGAACTCCTTCTTCGTCTCCCTGCGGGGCAAGACGGTCGAGGAGGTCACCGGCTACTGGGAGAAGCTCTCCGCCGGGGCGAGCGTGGTGATTCCCCTGGGCCCGGCGGGCTGGGCGCCCGCCTACGGGATGCTGCGGGACCGCTTCGGTGTCGTCTGGGTCGTCGACGTCGTCAGCGAATAAAGCGCGTAGCAGCACCCACCCTGGATGGGCGGGAGGGAACCACCCCGCCCATCCAGGGCCTTCGGCCAACGACCAGACCGGGCCTATCAGCACTGCCGCATGGTACGAATGCCTCGACACGTGCAAAAGCCATAGAACGGGCGAGTCGATGACGGCGAGTAGGGCGGGCAAGCTGCTTCGGAAGCCCGGGGATCCGCAACGGGCAACGTTCCTGGAGCTGTTCTTCGACCTGGCGTTCGTCTACGTGCTCACCCAGCTCTCGCAGGTGCTCAGCCGGGATCTCACGTGGCGCGGCGCCTTCCACACGATGGTGTTGCTGCTGGCGGTGTGGTGGGTGTGGTGCAGCACGGCGACAGTCCCCGACCGGTTCGACCCGCAGCGGCCGGCGATACAGGCGCTGGTCATCGCGACCCTGGTCGGCAGCCTGGTGATGGCTGTCGCACTACCCGAGGTGTTCGACGCGCAGGGCCTCGTCTTCGCGGGCGCGTACGTCGCCATTCAGGTTGGTCGCAGCCTCGGCCTTCTGATCGCCCTGCGGGGCCACGAACTGCAGCGCGGCGCCGTACGGACGCTTGTCTGGTTCGGCGTGTCTGCCGTGCCGTGGATCGCGGGGGCGCTCGTGCACGGCGCCGCGCGCGAGGCACTGTGGACGCTGGCGGTGGCCCTTGACTACCTGGCTGGCAAACTCCGCTACCCCATACCCGGCCTGGGCCACTCGCCGACCTCCGAGTTGCCGAGCGCGGCCGAGCACCTGGCCGAGCGTCACCGGCAGTTCTTCATCATCGCGCTCGGCGAGTTGATCCTGGTCTCCGCTTCGACCCTCGGCGGCGAGGGCTTCGCGCCCGACCGGACCACGGCATTCCTGGTGTCGATCGCCACCACCGTGCTGCTCTGGCGCATCTACATCTACCGCGCCGGGGAAGTGTCGGCCGCGGCCATCGCCGGATCTTCCGACCCGGCCCGCCTCGGCCTGTCGGCGTTCTACGCCCACCTGGTCATGGTGGCCGGCGTCGTCGTGACCGCTGTCGGCGCCGAACTCGTCATCGCCCATCCGACCGGGCACCCTCAACCGGCCTGGATCGCGGTCATCCTCGGCGGGCCCGCGCTGTTCCTGGCCGGGCGTGCCCGCTTCGAGTACGCAGTCTTCGCCCGGGTGTCCTGGGATCGACCGATCGGGCTGCTCGCGTTGGCCGCCCTGGCACCGGTCATGCTCCTCGTACCATCGCTCGTGGCCACCCTCGCCGCCACCGCGGTCCTGGCCGGGGTTGCCATCTCCGATGCCGCCCACGCGAGAGGGCGCCCACCCGAGCCGCCCTCACCGCCCGGCTAACCGGAACCATCCGACGACAACAGGAGCAGCATGGACCAGCCGAGCCGCCGCCGCGCCCGCGACCTCGGGGTCGTCGTCGGGCCGCTGCCGACCGGCCCGCACAACGCGATCACCGACGTCGCCGGAATCCTGGTCGGCCACACCACCATCGACGACGGCGCCGACCTGCACACCGGCGTCACAGCCGTCGTACCGAGCCAACTCGGCCCGGGACGATGGACCCTGCCGGCCGCCGTGTACTCCGGCAACGGCCACGGGAAGCTCGTCGGCTCGACACAGGTGGACGAACTCGGCGTACTCGAGTCACCGATCGTCCTGACCGCCACGCTGTCCGTCTTCCGGGCGGCGGACGCGCTGCTGAGTCACCTGATGGACCGACGCCCCGAGGGCCTGTCGTTCAACCCCCTGGTCGGCGAGACCAACGACGGCCACCTTTCGGACATCCGCCGCCGCCCGATCAACGAGGGACACGTGCTCGCCGCGATCACGGGGGCGTCCGGCGAACCGCCGGCGGAGGGCTGCGTCGGGGCGGGCACCGGTACCACGACGCTGGGCTTCAAGGGCGGCATCGGCACCTCGTCGAGGACGGTACGGGTGGCCGACCGTCCGGCGATGGTCGGTGCCCTCGTCCAGTCCAACTTCGGTGGAGAGCTGACCGTCCTCGGCATCCCGATGCCGGTCGATGAGCTGATCCAGGACGCCGACCGGAGCGAACCGCCCGGCAACTCCTGCATGATCGTGGTGGCCACTGACGTACCCCTGGACGCCCGGCAGCTCGGACGGCTCGCCCGGCGGGCGGTCTTCGCGATGGGCCGGGTCGGGGCGTCCTACAGCAACGGCAGCGGCGACTACGCGATCGCGTTCAGCACCGCACCACCGGACCGGCAACCCATCCCCGACGGGGAGATCAACCCGGTCTTCGCCGCCGTCCTGGACTCGGTCGAGGAAGCGCTGCTCAACTCCCTCTTCACGGCAACCACCACCACCGGTGTGGCCGGTCGTACCAGTCACGCCGTTCCGCACGAGGCGATGATCCGGCGATTGTCGGCGGCGGGCCGGCTGGCGGCGCCAGCCTGATCGGGCGTGGGATGCCGGGAGCAGGGCAGCACCAGACTCCGGCCGTCAGCGGGGTCGGGTGCGGCGGAAGGTGAAGATGTCGGCCTGGTCCAGGACTGCCACCACGATCAGCACCCCGGTGGCGACCGCGCTGACCGCCACCAGTGGAAGTCGCAGGGCGACCGCCGCGAGGACAAGGGCGAACAGGCCGACCACCCTCGCCCAGGAGAGTCGCCGGTGGACCGCGACGGAGAACAGGATCCGCCGCTGGCGGCGAAAGCGGGTCAGTGGCGGATGCCGACTCCGGCATAGCCGTGCGAATCCACGGCCTCCCGTTCGCCGTCCGGCCGCCACCGGGTGGTTTCGACCAGGCCGGGCTCCACCAGGTCGTACCCGGTGAAGAAGCGCAGCGTCTCGGCGTGCGTGCGGGGCACCAGCGGGGCGCTGCTGTTGCGATAAACGGCCTGCCCGCGCTCGGCCAGCTCCGGCGGGATGCCGTCCAGCGTCAGGTGGGACAGCACCAGGTGGCTGCCGGGCGCAGTGGCGTCGCGCAGCCGGGCGATCGCCGCCCACGGGTCGTCGTCGTCCGACACGAAGTGCAGCACCGCGAGGAGCAGCACCGCCACCGGGCGGTCCAGGTCGAGGGTGCCCCGCACGTCCGGGTGGGCGAGCAGCTCGTCCGGCCGGCGCAGGTCGCCCTGGACGACCGCGGTCCCGGGCGCGCCGGTCAGCAACTGCCGGGCGTACGCGACGGCCACCTCGTCGTAGTCGACGTAGACCACCCGAGCGTCGGCGCCACCGTCTGCACCACCTCGTGCACGGTGCCCTGCGTGGGCAACCCGGCGCCGATGTCGAGGAACTGGCGGACGCCCTGCTCGGCGGCGTACCGGACGGCCCGGCGCAGGAAGTGCCGGTTGGTCTGGGCGGCGACCCCGGTCTCCGGGAAGAGTTCGAGCACCCGTTCGGCGGCGGCCCGGTCAGCGGCGAAGTTGTGGCTACCGCCCAGGAAGTAGTCATACATCCGGGCGACGTTGGGTCGGGCGCTGACGTCGGTCGGGTCGGGTGCCGGCTGGTCGGTCACGAGGGGGTTCCCTTCGACGGCGAGGTCGGATCTCGATGTCTAGCAGCCGGGACGACGACCCGCTGACCCCTCGTGTCGTTGATCCGGCTGCGCCCCTGGTCACGGCCGACCACGGTGGGGGCACCGACTCATCGAGGAGCGACGCCGATGACCAGTCAGCGGGAAACCGTGCGGGTCGACCACGACCTGTTCCGCGCCGTGTACGACTCGCCCGCGTCGCTGCCCGGCCGGCATCGGTGGACCACCCCGGAATCGGACGTCCGGCGGCTGGAGAAGCTGCTCGGCATGCCGGCGCGCAGCATCGGCGCCCCGCTCTGGGTCAGCGGCGACGAGCCGGACTGCCCGAAATGCAGCCGGCGGATCACCTGGTACGACATCGTCTCGTCGGCGCTCTCCGGCCTGCACGACAAGGCCATGATCGCCACCGTCATCCTCGGCGAGCACAAGTACATCAACACCGAGGTGCCGGATGCCATCCCCGGCGTCCGCTGCGCCGACTGCCGCACCGCGATCGAGGGCCTGCGCAGCTTCAAGTGCCACAACTGGGCGTACGCCTTCGAGGAGCTGGAGGCCGTCCGCGAGCGGATGGCCGGCGGTCCCGCGCCGACCTGAACGGACCCTGGCGGGTCAGCCGGCCGAGCGATGGGCGGGGCGGCGACCGGGCGGTGACTGCCGCTCGGTCCCGGGGTCGGGCAGCGGCGGCATCGACCGGGTGACCGGCGTGGTGCCGGTGACCCGCAACTGCTCACCGCGGCTGCGCACTCGTACGCGGCTGACGTGGCTGCCCGGTATCCCGCACGGCACACCCTCATCGACGTCCCTGATCAGACAAGCAGAGTCGACTGTGTGATCACTGGACGAAGGTCGGGAGGCGGTCCCGACCTTCGACTCCTGCGATACCCAGTGCCGCTTTCTACGCTTTCTCCCAGGTGAACGGGGTATGAACATTTGGTGAGGTGATTCATGGTGGAAACCGGCAACGTGGACGTTCCGGAGATCAGCGCCGATTGGTACCGCGACATGGTCGACGTCGCCGCCGACAGCCCGCAACCGGTGCAGTGGTTCGTCGGGCACGCCACCGAGGGGGTGATCCTGCTGCTCGGCGCGCTGCTGCTGATGGCCGCGCTGAGCCGCCTGTCCGGCGGCCCGCGCGACCGGGCGCTCGCCCTGGTCGCGCCGGTGCCGACCCTCCTGGCGTACGCGGGCAGCGAGTGGATCAAGACGGTGGTGGACGAAGATCGCCCGTGCCGGACGATTGGCTCGGCGATCATCGCGGGTGCCTGCCCACCCCCGGGCGACTGGTCGTTCCCCAGCAATCACGCCACTCTGGCGGGAGCGCTGGCGGTCACCACGCTGCTGCTGTCCCGCCGGTTCGGACTGGTCGCGCTGCCGCTGGCCGCGCTGGCCGCCTTCTCCCGGGTCTTCGTGGGCGTGCACTACCCGCACGACGTGGCTGCGGGCGTACTGCTCGGTGCCCTGGTCGCTGCGCTGACCACCCCGCTGCTGGCCCGCCTGGCAGCCGAGGCACTACGCCGCCGGGCCGACCGCACCCGTCACCCGGTCCCCGACCTGGCCCGTCCACCCCGCTCCTGACCCCACCCGGCTCAGGCCGGGCCTGCCGTCCCAAGATCGCGCTCGATCCTGGTTGTAGTGGCCTCGACCGCGAACGAGACCACTACATCCTGGATCGAACACGATCTTGCAGAAGGCCGCGGGCAGCGGGCGGCGGGCCGGGCGCGCGGCGAGATCGCGGGCGGCGAGATCGCGCTCGATCCTGGTTGTAGTGGCCTCGGCCACGAACGAGACCACTACATCCTGGAGCTTGTCTCATCCTGTTTGGGCTGCTCAGGGATGGTTGACAGGTCGTGGTGGTGTGGTTGGGGTGCTGGTGTGCGGGTGTGGATCTTCGGTGTTGATCATCTGTCTAGCGGTTGATTTCGGTGTTGGTCAGCACGAGTAGGGCGCGTAGCAGGGTGGTGGCGTGTGGGCGCCAGCCGTGGCGTAGTCGGGTGAGGATGCGCCAGTTCTTGAGGTGAGCGTGGGCGTGTTCATTGGCCGCGCGTTCGCGGCTGAGCAGGGTGTTCACGCTGTGTTGGGCGGGGGTGAGGGGTGGTGGCGGTTGCCGCGTCGTCCGGTGATGACGGTGGGGTTCTCGGGTTGGTCGTCGAGGCGGGTGTGGATGCGGTCGCAGATGACGGCGAGGTCATGACGGCGTAGCCGGGTGGGTAGGCGTAGGCGTTTGGCTTGGGTGGCTTCGTGGGTGCGGGCGCCGGCGGCGGCGGAGATCCAGAGCAGCCGGCCGTGGTGGTCGGTGAGGGTGAGTACGCGTAGGTGGTGAGCCTTGTGTTTGCCGCACCACAGGCGTCGTTCGGCGCGGCCGCTCGGGCGGTGCACGGGCAGGCAGGTGCCGTCGAACAGCAGCGGGTCCTCACTGCTGGTGCGGGCGGTGTGGGTGAGGACTCGGTCCAGGCGGGGCGCCATCGCGGCGAGAGTGGTGATGGTTTGCCGAACCCAGCGGCGCACGCTGTGATGCGACACCCCGTAGGCGGCGGCGAGGTCGGCGGGACGCTGATCATGGCGGAGCACGGCCAGCACGATGAGGGCGACCTGCTCATCGGGCAGCTTGCGCCACCGCGAGCGCACACCACGGCGATACCGGCGGATCGCTTGAGTGATCATGGTCAGCGACTTCGTCGACAAGGGCAGATGGACCTGGTAGACCAGAGCATGGCCCTCGGTGGGCGTGTTGTCGTGTGTCACGACCTGCAACCCTCACCGAGGGCCCTGCTATGAGCCACGCGCAACACCGGAACAGATCGAACCTTCCCGAGGGCAGTCGATCATCAGCGAAGATCACCACACCCTGACCAGCGCCGCGACCCCACGACTCGTCCTGTCAACACCACCCCACCAGCCCAAACAGGATGAGACAAGCTCCAGGATCGAGCGCGATCTTGCAGCGGGCGGCGGGCGGCTGGGCGGCGGGCCGGGCTGGCGGCGAGCGGTCGGGTGGCCCGGGCGACTGCGGGCGGGCGGGGAGGTCTGGGAGGCGGGTGGTCAGTTGGCTGTCAGGAGGGCGCCGACGGTGCCGAGCAGCAGGAACGGGCCGAACGGCAGGTGGCTGCTCCATCGGGCGCGCCGGGCGGCCAGCAGCCCCAGGCTGACCAGCGCGGACAGCCCGAACGCGAACAACAGCCCGAACATCAGGACCGGCCAGCCGTACCAGCCGAGCAGCGCGCCCACGCTGAGCGCCAGCTTGGCGTCGCCCAGCCCGAAGCCACGGCGGCCGAGCAGCAACGTGCTGCCGGCGAAGAGCAGCGCCAGCCCTGCGCCGGCGGTGACGGCGCGCAGCCAGTCCCCTGTTTCGGCATCGCCGAGTGCGGCAGCACCGAGCAGCAGCCAGGTCCCGGCTGCCGCCGGCAGGGTAAGCCGGTCCGGCAACCGATGCACGGCCAGATCGACGAAGACCGCCGGGACCGTCCAGCCGAGCCACCACGCCAGCGCCGGCAGCACCCCGACCGGCGGGCCGACCAGCACCAGCAGGACCACTGCGGCGAGCGTGGCCAACTCGACCATGCCGGGCCGCGGGCCGAGCCGGGATCGGCAGCGACCGCACCGGCCGGTCGGTCCCAGCGCGGGCCAGGGCCGGGTCAGGCGGACCGGCTCGCCGCAGGCGTCGCAGCCGGTCCGGCTGGCGGTGCTCGGGGGTACGGCGTAGCGCAGGGCGGCCAACCGCAGCACCGGGCTGGCCGCCATGATCGCCAGCAGGCCCGAGATCGAGATGCGCGGGGTGGCCGCCACGATCCCCGCCGATCGCCGGAGACCCGGGGTATCCGGCGGCGCGGCATTCGCCGGCTGGGAGGCCGCTCGTCCGGCGGGTGCCGTCGGTGTGGTCTCGGTCAGCTCGGCGTTCCCGGCCCTCGTCCGAGGGTCGAACCTGACACCACCGCCACCGGACGACTGGGGCGCAGGGCTCCGATCGGGTGGGTCTTCCTGACCGGGGGTGGCCGCCGAGGGGCCGGTCAGCGCCATGTCGACCCCACCGCGCGCCAGGCGCCACCCGTGAAGGCGAACACGGATCGTGACTGAACGATCGCTTTGGTGTAGCGGATGGCGCAGAAAGCGACCTGCGCGATCGGCCGCCCGGCGGCCTCCCGGGCCGGGTGCGTGCCGGCCACCGCGCCGATCGGCGACGTTTGTCGACCGGCCCGCAACTCCGACCGGATGCCGGGATGACGCCGCGATGTCCCACTCCCGGGACCGGCGGAGGGGTCAGGTCGGGGTCGTCCGGCCCGGCGGCGTCCACCCATCGGCAGCCCCTCGGTCGGCAATCGCCCGGAGCGCGGCACGGACACCCGCCACCACCACCCTTCATCACGGAGAGTGTTCACTTGAATTGCCTCTGTTGCATCGGCGAGCGTCAGCCTATGCTCGCCCCTTGGGTGCGACGCAAGCCTCACCACAACAACTGGACTACACAGGACATTGCATTTGTAGAAGATCCGTAACGGTGAATGTAGAAGCGCAATGAACGGCTCCGGATGTGCTGATCCGGGCGCGCTTCCGCATGCCCGGCGGCGGTGATCCGTCGCCGCACCGGGCGACCACGAGGAGGCTCGACGGTGCGCGGACGGCAGCTCAGGCGAGCGGCAATCTGCCTGCTGACGGTCGTGGCGGCGGTGCCAGTCACCGGCTGCGGCAGCGGACGGGAGGCCGTCGAAAGGCCGGCGGCGGTCCGGGGCGATGAGCAACGGGCGGATCCGGAGGTCGAACGGCGGGCCGCGGAAAAGGCGGCACTCGACGCGTACTCCGGTTATCTCGCGGCCTCGCGCACGGCGAGCCGCCGCAGTGATCCGCGTGCGCCGGAACTGACCCGGTTCCTCGCCGATCCGCTGCTCACTCGGATCCGATGGTCCATTCGCGAGGCCAAGGAGCACGGCGCGATGCGTACCGGAACGCTGAAGTCCGACCCGACCGTGACCGCCGTCAGCCTGGACTCGAACCCGGCCACCGTGGAGATCCAGGACTGCCTGGATACGACCGGCTATCGGCTGGTCTACGCCAAGGACCAGCGGGTGGTCCCGGGCACTGGGGGCGGCCGGCACTTCGCCACCGCCACGGCAGCCCGCTATCGCGACGGCCGGTGGCTGATCAACTCCAGCGCGGCGCACCGGGACCAGCCGTGCTGACCTGGGGAGGAAGGGGCGCCCCGGCCCGTACCGCCCGGGCCGGGACGCCCCGCCGGGCGCTCGCCGGGCTCGGCCTGGCGCTGCTGCTGGCGGTCGGCGGAACCCTGCCGGCGGTCGCCGCCCAGCGCGCCGACCCCGGCGGCGAGTGCCCGCCCGACCAGCCGGACTGCAGCGTCTGGGACGACGAGCCCGGGACGCCGGGAGGTCCCGGCGGTGGCGGGGACAACGGCGGCGGGGACTCCGGCGGCGGCGGTGGGGGCGGTGTCTGCCAGTGGGGCGGGAAGACCATCCCCTGTTACGACGACCTGTTCGGTTGGTTCAACAACAGCGACGGGTGCTACTACAAGCTGACCGAGGGGCCGGTCGAGCCGCCCGAGGGACAGCAGTGGTATTTGCAAACCTGCAACGGCGGCGACGTGGGTGCCCAGGACGTGGTGCTGCTGGATGAGCCACCGCCCGGCTTCGGGGCGCCGCCCGATCCCGAGGAGCTGGCCCGCCGCGCCCTGGCGTCGATCAAACTGCTGCCGGCCCGGCTCAAGGTGGCACCCCGCAAGAGCGTCGGCCCCGGCCTGGTCGGCCTGCCGGTCTGGATGTGGGCGACGCCGAGCGCCAGCTACTTCGGCCCACTGACCGCCTCCGCCACCGACCGCGGGCTGACCGTCTCCATCGAGGCGAAGGTCAGCCGGATCGTCTGGGACATGGGCAACAACGACACGGTGACCTGCACCGGCCCCGGCACCGCGTACAACGCGAAGGGCAGTCATGCCGGCAAGCCCTCCCCGGACTGCGGCTACGACAGCGGCTACCCGAAGGCCGGCACCTACCGGGTGGGCGCCACCACGCACTGGACGGTGACCTGGAGCGGCGGTGGCGAGAGCGGCGAGATCCCGCAGACCCGGACCAGCGGCACCGTGCCGATCCAGATCAACGAACTCCAGGTGATGACGCGATGAACGCGAGGAACGAGCGGCTCTGGACGGCGGTGGCCCGGTGAGTCTCGCGACGCGCAACGGGACCGGGTCGGTGGACGCGCCGGCCAGCCCGCCCAAGGTGGTCCGCCAGCGCCGGGTCCGCCCGGGCCTGCTCGGCCTGGCCGTACTCCTGATCGCCCTGGGTGGGCTGGGCGCGGCGTTCGCGGTCACCTCGGTCCGGGCCACCGGCAGCTACCTCGCGGTGGCCCGGCCGGTGGAGGTGGGCCGGGAGATCAGCGCCGCCGACCTGGTCGCCGTGCAGGTCGCCGGTGGTCAAGGGCTGCGCCCGGTGCCCGCCGGCAGGCTGGACGAGGTGGTCGGCAAGCGGGCCGCCGTGGCGCTGGTCCCGGGCACCCTTCTCACGCTGGGGCAGGTCACCGACGACCCGCTGCTCGGCCCCGGCCAGCAGCAGATCGCGCTCGGTTTGAAGACTGCGCAGGTGCCGGCGCGCGAGTTGCACCCCGGGGACAAGGTCCTCCTGGTCAGCACCCCGGACGACGATGCCGACGGAGAAGCCGCCGCTGCGGGCACCCGGTTCTCGGCCATCGTGATCGACACGGACAGCCCGGCGAACGACGACAAGGTGCTGTACCTGGCGCTCGCCGTCCGGGACGTACCCGCGGTGGTGGCGCTGGCCGCGGAGGAGCGGATCGCCGTCGTGCTGACCGAGGCGGCCTGAGCATGGCCATCATCGCGCTGGTGTCCGCGAAGGGCTCACCCGGTGTCACCACCTCGGCGTTGGCCTGCGCGCTGGCCTGGCACCGCCGGCTGGTGCTCGCCGAGTGCGACCCGGCCGGCGGGTCGATCCTCGCCGGTTACCTGGGTGGTCAGCTGGACGGGCCGCGCGGTATTGGCGAGTTGGCCGTCGGGGAGTTGCGCGACGGCAACCTGGAGACCGCGTTCTGGTCCCAACTGGTCGACCTGGACGCGCCCCGTCGGGAACGACTGCTGCTGCCCGGGCTGGTCGACCCGACGCAGGCCGGCAGCGTCACCCCCCTGTGGCAGCGCTTCGCCGATCACTTCAACGCCCTGGACCGGGGCACTCCCGGTTACGACGTGCTGGTCGACTGCGGTCGGCTGCACGTCACCGGTCCGCCGTGGCCGCTCCTGCGGGCCGCCTCGGTGGTGCTGCTGGTGACCCGGGCACAACTGCCGGATCTCTCCGGCACCCGGGCGGTGGTCACCGCGATCGAACGGGACTTCGCCGAGCACCGGGTGCCACCGGGCACCCTGCGGCTGCTGCTGGTCGGCGACGGGCACGGGCGTGCCGAGATCAGCCGCGCGCTGAAGCTGCCGGTGATCGCCCGGCTGCCGCACGACCCGCGTACCGCCGGGGTGCTCGGCCTGGGTGGGACGGTGCGGGCCGGACGGCCGCTGCTGCGCGCGGCGGCCGCCCTGGAGGTGCCGGTCGGCGCGCTGCTGGAGCGGCGGCGGGCCCGGCTGGCCTGGCCGGTGCAGCAGGGGGTGCCGGATGCGGTTTGAACCGGTCTCCGCAGACCCGCGCCAGCAACCGCCGGGCGCCACCTCCATCGCGCCGCCGCTACCCCCGGCAAACGGCCGGCACCCCCAGTCGGCGCCGATGCCGGCGCCAACGCCCGCGGCCAGCGCGCCGCCGGAGCCGCCGCCCCGCCCCCGAATGGACTTCCAGGTGGTCCGGGAGCTGCGCCGGGAACTGACCGAACGGCTCACCCTGTGGCAGCGCGGCCGGGAGTTCACCGTCGACGAGGAGGACACCGAGCGGGCGCGGCTGGCCGTCGCGGTGGTCGCCGAGTACGCGGACGCGGTCCGCCGGGCCGGCACCCCGATGGCCTCTGGGGAGGAACGCCTGCTGCTCGACCAGGTGACCGCCGAGCTGGTCGGGCTCGGCCGACTGCAGACCCTCCTGGTCGACAACACCATCGAGGAGGTGCACATCCTCGGCTGCGACCAGGTTCGGATCACCCGGCACGGCGGTGGGGTGGATTGGGCCGAGCCGATCGCCGACAGCGACGGCGAGCTGGTGGAGATCCTCCAGGCGGCGGCTCGCCGGGCCGGCGCGACCGAGCGGTCCCTGTCGACCGTGAAGCCCACCCTCGACCTGCAACTGCCCGACGGCAGCCGGCTGGCCGCGGTGTTCCTGGTCAGCCACCGCCCGTACGCGGTGATCCGCAAGCACAACACCCTGGACGTGAGCCTGGACGACCTGGCCGGCGCCCGGGGTGACCTGGACGAGATGATCGACCCGCTGCTGCGCGACTTCCTCCGGGCCGCGATGCGCGCCGGGCTGAACATCATGGTCGCCGGGCTGGCCGGCGCCGGCAAGACCACGATCATCCGGGCGCTGATGAACGAGATCCCGCCCGACGAGCCGTACGTGCTGCTGGAGGAGAGCCGGGAGCTGCTGCCGGCCCGCCGCCGGGAGCGGCACCGGGCGGTGATGAGCTTCGAGGCACGGGAGGGGCACGGTGAGCGCGGCTTCGACGGCCGGCCGGCCGGCGAGGTGACCATCGCTGACCTGATCCCGCTCTCACTGCGGATGGGCGTGCTGCGGATCATCGTGGGTGAGGTGCGGTCCCGGGAGATCGTGCCGATGCTCCAGGCGATGACGACCAGCCGGGGCTCGATGTGCACCATCCACGCCCGCACGTCCGCCGGGGTGGGTGAACGGATCGTCGAGCTGGCGCTGGCGCACGGCCGCGAGATGACCGTGGACCAGGCCCGCCGGATGGCCGGCAACGCCCTCGACCTGATCGTCTACGTCACCGTCGAGGACGAGACCGCGATCGGCGGGCGCAAGCACCGGTTCGTCTCGCATGTGGAGGAGGTGATCGGGGCTGGCGAAGCCGGCCGGATCACCACGACCACCGTCTTCGGGCCTGGTCCGGACGGCCGCGCGGTCCCCCGGCACCTGCCGGAACGGGTCCGCGACCAACTGCTGCGGGTGGGCTACGACGCCCGGCTGCTGACCCGGTGGATCGAGGCCGGCACCGGCGCCTGGCGGCGGCCCCGGCAGACCCGACTGGCGCGGCGGTGACCTGACCCGATGACGAACAGCCTTGAGTTGATCGCGGTGGTCTCCGGGGCCGCCTGTGTCGCCGGGCTGCTGCTGGCCGTGGTCGCGCTGATCGGCACTCGCCGACCCGCCGGGCCGGGCCCGGGCGCCGGGCCGGGTCTGAGCCGGCTGTGGCGCGGCTCCGGCACCACCCCCGGCGAACAGCGGGCCTACCAGGTGCTGCTGCTCGCCGCGCTGGTCGCCGGCGCGTTGGCCTTCCTGCTGACCGGGCTGCCGGTGGTGGGTCTGCTGGTGGCCGCGGCGGTGCCCGGCACCCCGTGGCTGTTCGGGGTGGGCAAGGCCGAGCAGCGCGCGATCGCCCGGGTCGAGGCGGTCGGCGAGTGGACCCGCCGACTCAAGGACGTCTCCGGCACCGGGCAGGGCCTCCAACAGTCGATCATCGGCACGCTCGGCAGCGTGCCGCCCGGGATCGAGGACGAGGTCCGGCTGCTCGCCGCCCGGTTGCAGGCCGGCTGGCTGGCCCGCTCCGCGCTGCTGGCGTTCGCCGACGAGATCGGTGACCCGGTCTGCGACCAGGTGGTGGCGGCGCTGATCCTGCACCTCACCGACCGGGGCGAGCGGCTGGGTGACGTACTCGGCTCGATCGCCGGCGCAGCGGCCGCGGAGGTGGCCACCCGACGGGAGATCGAGGCCAAACGCACGCAGCCGCGGTTCGCGGTCCGCTTCCTCACCGGTATGACCCTGGCGACCCTGGCGTACGGGCTGATCAACACCGAGTACATCGAGCCGTACGGCACGCCGGTGGGTCAGATCGTGATGGCCGCCCTCGGCGCCGCCTTCATCGGCCTGCTGGCCTGGGTGCGGTCGATGAGCCAGCCGCAGCGGCCGGCCCGGTTCCTGCCGGCGCCGGACCCGCAGGAGGTGATCGCGTGAGCGCGATCATGAACGTGCACCTGGCCATCGCGGTGTGTGGCGGGGCCGCGATCGGGCTGGGCCTCTTCCTGGTGGTCCGCGAGCTGGTGCCGGCGACTCCGGCGCTCGGGCCCGCACTGCGCCGGTTGCACCAACCTGCGGGTACCGGCCGGGTCGCCGCTCCCACCTCCCGGCAGCTGGACTGGCTGGCCGGGCTTTCCCGGTGGCTGCGACCGCCGCACCGGCAGCTCGCCCTGATCGGTCAGACCCCCGAGCAGTACGCGCTGTCGGTGCTGCTCTCCGCGCTGATCGGGCTGGCCACGCCGACCCTGCTCGGGGTGGCGCTCTACGTGCTCGGCATCTCGCTGCCGTTGGTCGTACCGGTGCTGGGCAGCCTTGGTCTGGCGTTGATCGGTGGGTTGCTGGCGCACCGGGCGGTGCTGACCAAGGCCGACACCGCCCGGGACGAGTTCCGCCAGGCGGTCTGCACCTACCTGGACCTGGTGGCGTTGCAGCTTTCCGCCGCGCACGGGCCGGTGCAGTCGTTGGAGCGCGCGGCTGCGGTCTGCGACGGCTGGGTGTTCGACCGGATCCAGGAGTCGCTGCGGATCGCCCAGATGCAGATGCACTCGCCCTGGGACGAGCTGCGCGACCTCGCCGACAAGATCGGCATCCCGGAGCTGGGCGACGTCGGCGCGATCATGCGCTCCTCCGGCAGCGAGGGAGCGCAGGTGCACGAGACCCTGCGCAGCCGGGCCGACTCGCTACGCGACCAGATCCGCACCGACAACCTCGCCCGCGCCGAGGGGGTGACCAGCCGACTCGACATCCCGGGCGCACTGCTCGTCTTCGTGCTGCTCGGCTTCGTCGTCTATCCGTTCATCTCCCGCATCTGACCCCACCCCGAGAAGGAGTACGCCATGTCCATCCTCAGCTACCTGCACGTCGTGGTGACGACGCGGCTGGCCGAGCTGCGCCGTGACGGAGAGCGCGGTGACAGCCCGGTGCCGACCGCTGTGATCATCTTCGGTCTGGTCTTCGTGGCGACGATCGTCACCGGCCTGGCCCTGGGCAAGGCCAACGACTGGATGAAGGCCATCCCGGCCCACACCAACCCGAAGTAGCCGGCATGTGCCGAGCCGCGTTCCCGAGCTGGCGCCGGGCGGTCACCGCCGCCCGGCGCCGACTCGCGGCCGGCGACCGGGAGCGGGGAGCCAACCCGGTGGAGCTGGCCGTGGTGATGCCGCTGATCCTGGTGCTGCTCTTCGCGTCGCTCCAGGTCGCGGCCGTCTTCCTGGCCCGCTCCACAGCGTTGAACGCCGCCCAGAGCGGAGTCAACGCCGAGCGGCTGTACGAGGCCAGGGACGGTGCCGGGTCGGCCAGCGCCACGAGGTTCCTGAACGCCACCGGCGGCTGGCTGAAGGGCTGGGACAAGACCGGCCCGAGCTGCGTGACCACCGATACCGAGGTGACGTGCACGGTGCAGGGCCGGTCCCTGTCGGTCGTGCCCGGCGTGGACTTCCCGGTGCGGCAGACCGCCCACGGGACGGTGGAACGGGTGACCAACCCGTGAGCCGCAGCACCGAGCGGGGCTCGGTCTCCATCGAGGTGGCGGTGCTCGCACCCGCGTTCATCGCGCTGATGGTGCTCGCGGGCGTGGCCGGGCGCAGCGCGGTGGCGGCGGAGGCGATCGACGCCGCCGCGCACGACGCGGCCCGCGCCGCCTCGATCTCCCGGAACTCCGGCACCGCCCGGGCCGAGGCGCGGGCGGCCGCCCGCAAGCAACTGGACTGGCACGGCCTGGCCTGCACCAATGCCCTGAACCCGACGTTCTCCGGCTCGGTGGCCGGCAAGCCCACCAGCTTCGACGCAGCCTTCCGTAGCGCGGTCGGTCAGGACGCCACGGTCACCGTCGAGATCGCCTGTGTGGTGTCCTTCCGGGACATCTCGCTCGACGCGGTCCCCGGGATGCCGATCGAGAACCGGATAACGGCGCGCTTCACCTCCCCGCTCGACCGCTACCGGAGCCGGCAATGACCGCCAACGCACCGGCACCCCGACGGCCACCCACGGGCGAGCATGGCCGGGTCAGCATCTTCCTGGCCGTGGCGATGATCGGCGTCCTGGCCATCGTGGGCCTCTCCTTCGACGGCGCCGGGCAGCTGCGCACCCTGCAACGCGCCGACAATCTGGCCGCCGAGGCGGCCCGGGCCGGCGGGCAGGCCATCGACCGGGCCACCGCGATCGAGGGCGGACCGAAGCGGATCGACCAGCCGCAGGCCCGCATCGCTGTCCGCAACTACCTGGCCACCGCCGGCACCACGGGGCACGACGTGCGCTTCCCGCAGGTCGCCGGGCAAACCCTGATCCGGGTACGCGTCACGATCACCTACCGCCGCTCGATGCTCGGGCTGTTCGGCTTCACCGACCGGGTCACCGTCACCGGCGAGGCGACCGCCCGGGCCATCACGGCAGGACCGTAGGAAGGAAGGCAGCCATGCCCGTATCGGGTCGGTCCGTCGTACGGCGGACCGGACGCATCCTCACCGGCGTCGGCGCACTGATCGTGCTCTGCGCGCTGCTGGCCGGCGCACCCGTCGCGCTCATCGCCTTCGCCGGCAACCCCCTGCCCGACCACCTGCCCACCATCACCGAGGTGGGCACCGCGCTGACCAGCCGGGACGATGGTCAACTCTTCCTGCGGGCGCTGGCTGTGGCGGGCTGGTTCGGATGGGCCACGTTCGCCTTCTCCGTCCTGGTCGAACTGGGAGCGCAGAGCCTGCGCCGGCCTGCGCCGAAGCTGCCCGGGATGGGCCGCCAGCAGAAGGCGGCCGCCGCGCTGGTCGGCTCGGTCGCGCTGATCCTCGCCGCCAGCCCGGCCGCCGCCAGCGCCGCGGCGGTCTACGCCGCTCCGACGTACGCGCCGGCCGTCACCACCCAGGCCGGTCCCGCGTCGACATCGACGATGGGTACGGCCCATGCGGTGGCCGCCCCGCGCGTCGCAGGGCCGCTCGGGCTGGTCGCGCCCGCCGGGCCCGCTGCCAGCGATGAGGCGGCGCCGGTGTACCGGGTCGCACGCGGCGACTATCTCGGCGAGGTGGCCGAGCGTTACCTGGACGAGTTCGCCGACTACCGACGACTTGCCGAGCTGAACCGGTTGGACGACCCGGACCGGATCCACCCCGGCCAACTCCTCCGGCTGCCGGCCGAGGCCGCCGACCAGGGCGCCCGGCCGCACGCCACCGGCCGACTGGCCGGCAGGCCCGCCGCGCCCAAGCCGCCGCCGCCCCGGTCGGCGCCCGAACGGACCGCACCGGAGCGGGTGGCCCCGGCGCCCCCCAGCGGTACGGAGTCAGCCGGTCAACCGCCCGCCATGACCGTCGGCGCGGCCCGGGCCGGCACCAGTGACCGGGTGAACCGTCCGCTGGCGGTCTCCGCCGTGCTGGCCGTGGCAAGCATCGTCGGCGCCCAGATCGGCGCGGTGCTCGGGCTGCGTCGCCGGCCGGCCACCGCCGGTGCGGCTCCCCGGCTGGCCGCATCCACCCGCACGCCCCGCGGCGGTGCGGGCCGGAGCATCGACAGCACGAGCCGAACCACCGGCGACAGGACCCCGACCGGCGGCACCCCCACTCGGCAGCTCGGCGACGGCCCGGCCGGGAGCGGCGCCACCTGGCCCCCCGTCCGGACGGCACCGGCCATCGAAGCCACGGCACCGACCGCCGGTGGGACGGCACCTGCCGGCGCGCCGGCTTGGGGTGCCGACGAAGGTTGGGGTGGCGACGAGGGTTCGGGTGGCGACGAGGGTTGGGGCAGTGACGAGGGTTGGGGCACTGACGCAGGCGATGGCCTGCTGGCCGGCGGGCCTGGCCTGGATTCCGTGCCGGACGGACCTTCGGTCGGTCGGCACCGGCGCAGCTGACCCGGTGCCTGCCCGTCCCGACCCAGGTCGCACAACGGGCTAGCCGCGATGTGCGCGCCACCGCCGCTGCCGGGCCTTCCCCAGCCCGCACCGGAATCAGCGGCTCGATCGATCTCATCGTGTCGACGGCCGGCTCCCGACTCCCGGCTGCTGCTGTGGCAATGACGTCGCATTCGCCGGGCCTGCCGGCGGCGTCGCACTAAAGAGCGCGATACCTCAGAGGTATAAATATGCCTCTGAGGTATCAACGCCGGAAGCAACATGTCCTAGCGGCATAGAGCCTCAGCGACGCGGGCGTCGGTGGTGGGGCGCGCTCCAGCCAGGGCGACCGGGCGGACAGCCGTTCAGGGCAGTCGGGTCTGCAACACGCCGTTCTGGATCCGGGTGGGCAGGATCTGCTGGTCGCTGCCGGACGGCCCCTGCACGACCTCGCCGCCGTTGAGCCGGAACGCGCTGCCGTGCCACGGGCAGACCACGCAGGCGTGGCCGTCGATCTCCTGGACGTCGCCCTCGCCGAGCGGCCCGCTCTGGTGCGGGCAGCGCTCCAGCATCACGGTGACCTCCTCACCGTGCCGGTAGAGGATCACCGAGACGTCGTCCACCTCCCGGGTGACCAGCGTGCGTTGCGGCAGCGCCGCCATCTCGGTCAGCGAATGCCAGCCTTCGCTCATCCGATGCAGCTCGGAGATGCTCTGGTTGACCTGCGCCCCCTGCTTGTACGCCAGGTGACCGCCGACGTACGCGCCGAGGCTCACGGCGGAGAGCCCGAGATAGCCGAGGGCACGGCCGACGCCGTGCCGGCCGGCGAGCCGCGCGGCCAGCGAGCCGGCGTAGAGCGTCACGCCGACAGTGTTCGCCGCTGCATGCACCAGGCCGACCCGGCGCTGGTCCCGGGAGAGCGCCGCCCAGTCGTTCAGCCCGGCGACCGCAGCCGGCAACGCGCTGACGGTGCCCAGGCCGACGAGCATGGTGGCAGGCCGGTGCTGCCCGGGCATCAGGTCCAGCACCGCGGCGCTCGTCCAGGAACCCAGCGGCACCTGCACCATCGCCGGATGCAGCGGGTGCCCCAGCGTCACCCCGTGCAGCAGGTCCCGCAGCCGCCGCGGACGCAGCGTGCCGAGGACCACCCGCTGCAGGCGGTCACCTGCCCGGTCCAGCCGGGATGCCTGCTCAACTTTCGTCAATAGCGCTCGCACCTGTACCGACTTCCCGGCGAACGCGGTCGCAAACCGGTCGACGGTGACTAAACCCGTAGCGAAACGTGCAAGATCGACGAGGATTGTCCCGGCGGAGCGCGGCGGGCATGCTGGGCCGATGGGTGTACGGGTGGAGCGCGCCGGGCCGGTGACCACGGTGGTGCTGGATCGGCCGGCGGCCAGGAACGCGGTCGACGGGCCGACCGCTCGGGCGTTGGCCGACGCCTTTCGGGCCTTCGACGCCGACCCGGACGCGGCGGTGGCCGTGCTCTGGGGAGCCGGCGGCACGTTCTGCGCCGGTGCCGATCTCAAGGCGATCGGCACCCCGAGCGGCAACCGGGTCGAGCCGGAGGGGGACGGCCCGATGGGTCCGACCCGGATGACGTTGGGCAAGCCGGTGATCGCGGCGATCTCCGGGTACGCGGTGGCCGGCGGGCTGGAGTTGGCGCTCTGGTGCGACCTGCGGGTCGCCGAGTCCGACGCGACGCTCGGGGTGTTCTGCCGCCGCTGGGGGGTGCCGCTGATCGACGGTGGCACGGTCCGGCTGCCCCGACTGATCGGTGAGAGCCGCGCACTGGACCTGATCCTCACCGGCCGGCCGGTGCCGGCGGATGAGGCGTACACGATGGGGTTGGTCAACCGGCTGGTGCCGCCCAGCCAGGCGCGGGCCGCGGCCGAGGAACTGGCCGCGGAGATCGCCCGGCACCCACAGACCTGCCTGCGCAACGACCGGGCGGCGCTGCTGGCCGGCGCGGGCCGGCCCGAGCCGGAGGCCCTGGCGATCGAGTTGGCGTACGGGATGGACTCGCTGGCTGCCGACGCGGCCGCCGGTGCGGCCCGGTTCGCTGGCGGCGAGGGCCGGCACGGCGCGATGCCGCCGGGAGGGGTGAGCCTCCCGGCGGCATCGGCTACCGGCGAGATCAGTTGCGGTTGATGGTGAAGGTCGACGTGGTGTTGCGGATGTCCTGGTAGTTGTTGGTCAGTCGCAGGTTGTTGAAGGTGACCGAGCCGACCGCCGGGCCCTGACCGGGTTCCGGCATCTCGTTGGCCCAGATCGCGTAGCCCGACTTCGCGTCGAACGCGTCACCGCTCTTGCGGACGCCGCTGATCGAGACGTTGGTGAAGACCGTGTCCGTGATCGGGTTCTCCGGCTGCGACCCGTTGTACTTGGTCTGGAACATGATCCCGGTGTACGTCGGATCGACGATGTCCACGTCGGACACCCGGATACCGCGGAACTCCTTCGAGGCGGAGAAGACCCAGATCGCGGGGAACGTCTGCGATCCCCAGAAGTGCCCACCGGCCCGGATCAGCGAGATGTTCTGGAACTGGGTCGGCGGGCTGGCCCCGAACCCGATGAACGGGTAGCCGAAGTCCAGCGAGCTGATGGTGACCCCCGAGTACGTCAACATGTCCGCGATGTACAGGTTGCGGAAGATGTTGTTGTAGCCGCCGTAGACCGCCAGCCCGGCCGCCCGCCAGGTCAGCGTGGCCGAGAGGTTCTCGAACACGTTGCCGTTGTTGGAGGTCGACGCACCCTGGTCGGTGGCCGAGAAGAGGGCGAAGGCGTCATCGCCGTTCGACCGCCCCTCGGTGTTGGTGATCAGGTTGTTGGTGCTGCCGTTGGTCAGGTTCACACCATCGGCGAAGGTGTTGCGGAAGCGGCTGTTGCGGATGGTCAGCCCGCTGACGCTCACCCCCCAGTACGCACAGACGGTGTGCTCGACCCAGACGCTGTCCAGGGTCATGTTGTCGACGTCCTTCAACTCACCCCAGACCTTGCCCGGCCCGTCGATGCGGTTGGTGTAGTTGCCGAAGAAGGCCAGGTGCGAGAAGGACGACCCGCTGGCCGAGGATTCCACCCGGAAGCCCGCGTCGGTGTTCTGCTGGCCGGTCGGCGTCTGGAAGCGGGTGTACCACATGCCCGCGCCGACCACCGTGATCGGCTTGCCGTACACCTGGAGCTTCTGCGCGGTCTCGTAGGTGCCGGCCGGCAGGTAGACGCCGATCAGGTTGCCGGTGGTGTCCATCCGGACCGCGTCCAGCGCGTTCTGGACGTCCTGGTGGCTGAAGCCGGTCGGCGGCCGGTACCGGGCCGGGTCCGGGTTGGCCCGGGGTGCGACCAGCTCCAGGTTGATGAAGTCGATCGCGTACGTGGTGGTGTTGGCCGGGTCCTTCTGCAACCGGATCCTGCTGCCGGCCGGGATGGTCGAGTTCAACATGACGTTCGCTTCGTCGTACAGGTGCCGGGGCGGGCCGGCGCTCGGCGAGTCACTCGGGCTGGCCTCGGCTCCGTAGAGCCAGATGTGCTTGGAGGTCAGGTTGATCGGCTTGTGCAGGGTGCCGTTGACGTAGATGTTCAGCGTCGAGTCGATGCCTCCGCCGCCGGCCGAGTCCGGGATCGAGAAGCGCGTGACCAGGGTGTTGGTCGCCGCCCGGGTGGTCCACTCGACGTACGAGCCGGTGCTGTTCAGGGTCACCGCCCGCCGTCCGGACGCCTCACCGCCGAGGTTGCCGATGTCCCGGTTCGGCCCGACCTGCCCGGCCCCGCCGCCGGTCGTGCCGTCCTCGGCCTCGTACATGTCGTAGCCGAGGTTGGCGCCGCGCCCCACGAAGAGCGGGCGGTCACTGGTGTTGTTGGTCTGCTTGACCGGCAGTTCGTTGCCGTCGACGGCGAGCACCACCCGGACGGTGTACTTCCCGTTCGCGGCGGTCCAGGTGCCCAGGTTGATCGGGCCGACCGTCGCGCCGGCGTTGATCACGCCGGAGTGGGAGCCGGTCAGGGTACGGACCACGGTGCCGGATTCGTTGAGCACGGTCAGGGTGATGCCGTGCGCGCCGGACGCCGAGGCGACGTTGCCGGCGTTGCGGATCGATACGGAGAAGGTCACCGTGCTGCCGGGCGGCGGGTTGCCCGGCGACCAGTCGACCGCGGAGGCGACCAGGTCGGAGCTGGCGACCGCGCCGACCACCAGCGGGCTGGGGTTGGTGTAGCTGTTGTTGGTGTCGTCCTGCTCGACGACGGTGTTCGACTCGTCGACCTTCGCGCTGAGCGGGTAGCTGCCCGAGTCACGCGTGCCGATGTTGGCGTTGACGGTGGTCGAGGCGCCGGCCGCGAGGCCGCCGACCGACGCGGTGCCGATCCGGGTGGAGCCCAGGTAGAAGTTGACGTTGGTCGCACCGGAGGCCGCCGAGCCGGCGTTACGCACGGTCGCCGAGAGCGTGATGGTGCTCGTCTCGACCGGCGCGGACGGGCTGAACGACATGCCGGTGACGGTCAGGTCCGGGTTCGGCGCCGGGGTGCCGAAGACCTGGAACTCGGCCACCTGCCCGGCCGGGGCGCCGGTGTTCGAGGCGATCGAGAGCCGTACGTCGGCCGCCGCACCGGTGACCGGGATGGTCACCGTGTTGCCGCTGGCCGGGCTGAAGCTGTAGTTCGCGGCACCGACCAGCGTGGTGAAGGTCGAGGAGCCCTGGTCCCGGCCGAGCACGGTGATGTTCTGGGTACGCGCACCCCAGGCCGAGTCCGGGTTCAGCTTCAGC
Source organism: Micromonospora sp. NBC_00858 (assembly GCF_045207365.1). Lineage (NCBI taxonomy): Bacteria > Bacillati > Actinomycetota > Actinomycetes > Micromonosporales > Micromonosporaceae > Micromonospora > Micromonospora sp. NBC_00858. The sequence continues at coordinate 6,070,146 of NZ_CP108828.1, forward strand.
ACGATCTGGCTGAGGCTGGCGTTCGCGCCGAGCTGCACGGTCAGCGTGCTCGGGTTGCCGTTGCCCTCCCAGTAGGTGGCCACGTTGTTGTCGTTGGCGTTGGTGGCCACGAACGTGTGCACGTACCCGGAGGCGGTGATCGGCTTGCCGATCGCCAGGTTGGTGCCGGTCGGCGGGTTGCCGGTGCCGGTCCGGGTCACGGTGTTGCTGTTCGCCGACTGGTTGCCGGCCGCGTCCTTGGCCCGGACGTAGTACGAGACGGTGGCGCTGTCCGGCTGGCTGTCGGTGTACGTCAGCGTCGAGCCGTTGACGCTGCCGCGCAGTCCGCCGTTGGCGTAGACGTCGTACCCGGTCACGCCGACGTTGTCGGTGGACGCGGACCAGGTGAGCCGGATCTGCCCGCTGGCGGGCTGGGTGTACGCCAGGTTGCCGGGGACGCTGGGGGCCTGGGTGTCGGGGCTGCCGACGGCGCCGTAGACCTCGACCTCGGAGAACTGGGCGGCCGGCCAGCCGGTGTTGCCGGTGACCTGCACCCGCACGTAGCGGGTGCTGGCCGCGGTGAAGCTGACGGTGGCGGTGTTGCCGGTGGCCGGGTTGAAGGTGTAGCCGGCGGACGCCTTCAGGGTGGTGAACGACGAGCCGTTGGTGGAGCCGAGCACGGACAGCGTTTGGGTGCGGGTCTGCCAGGCCGACGGCGGCGGCAGCTTGAGCACCACCCGGTCCACGCTGACCGTGGCGCCCAGGTCGGCCTGGATCCACTGCGGGAACGCGTTGTTGGCGCTCTCCCAGTAGGTGTCGGCGTTGCCGTCGTTGGCGTTGCTCGCCACGTAGTTCTGGTTGTGGCTGCTGGCGGTCATGGTGGCGGAGAGCCCGGCGAGCAGGGCGGCGCGGGCGGCGGACGCGGAGGGGTCCGCCGCCGGTGCGGCGGTCGCGGGGGTCACGGCCGGCACGGCGGTCAGGAGCAGCCCGGCGAGTACGCCGGCGAGGAGCCGCCGGTGGCCGGTACGGGTGGTTCGGCGAGTGGGATCGGGAGCGCCGGTCGGCGGGGTGCCTCGTCTGGTACCGAATCTGGACATGGCGTCGCTACACCTCTTTCGGGGGTGGGGTGTGGGTGCGTTGCCCGGCGACGGGTGCAGGGGTACGCCCGTCGTACCGCGACAGGTGGGGGACGGTGCGGTGGACAAGACGGGGGATCAGACCGGCCCGGGGCTGCGCTGCGCCGGGCCGCCCGACCGGGTGGCCCCCGCCGCGGACGGGCGGGGGCTGCCCGGCCTAGCTGGAATAGACCTCGAGCTCGCTGAGCTGACCGGCGGGCCAGCCGCTGTTGCCGGTGACGGTCAGCCGCAGGTACCGCTGGCTGGTCGCCGCGAACGTCACGGTGGCGGTCCAGACCACCCGGCCCTGGGCCTTACCGGCGTCGACCGCCGTCTGGAACTTCGCGGTCGAGTCGGTCGCGCCGCTCGGGTCGGCGCCGAAGTCGGTGACCACGTCGAGCGCACCGGCGGGCTTGTCGATCGGCCCGCCGACCAGCTCGAAGTCGGCCAGGTCGATGGTGAAGGTTGGCGACTGGGCGGTCGAGGAGACCTGCAACCGGACCTTCGTACCGGCCGGGTAGGTGCTGCCGAACATCGCCCGGGTCTCGTCGTAGAAGTGGTGCGGGTTGGTGTCGCCCGGGTTGTTGTTGAACGGGTAGCCGCCGTAGTACCAGCCGTACCTCGAGGTCACCGGGACCGACTTCAGCAGCGTTCCGTTGGCCCGCAGGTCGATGGTGGCGTCCCGGCCCGTGCCGGCCGGGCTGTCGGGCAGGCTGTGCCGGAAGGTGACCGCGTTGGCTGGGGCGGTGAGGGTGAACTCGACGTACTCGCCGACGGAGTCGAGGGTGACCGCCTCCCGGCCGGACGCCTCGGACGGCAGCGTGCCGTAGCGCCGGTCCGGACCGATCTTCGTGCCGTTGTGGGCGGCCTTCTCCGCCTCCTGCTCGACGAACGGGACGGTGGCGCCCCGGCCGGGAATGTCGAAGGGGGACAGCCCGGCCGCCGAGGCTGGGGTTGCGGTGCCGGTGACCGCGAGGGCGGTCACCGAGGTCGCGACGAGCAGGGTGGCGGCGATGGCGGCCAACCCTGCCCGGGTCGGGTGTCGGAGGTGGTGCGCGGTGCCGGTGGTGTGGTTGGCCATGAGCTGCGCTCTCCCTTTCGTCAGGCAGGCCAGATCCCCCCGTATCCGTGCGGCGTGGCGGGTCCCCCCTCTTTCCTCCTTCCTCCGACGGCCCACGCTGGGCCGGGGTGGGTGCTCGGTGCCGGCGACCGGGACGGGCCGCCGGCACCACGGCGATCAGGTCAGGTCAGGCCGCCGGCTCTGGGGTACGTAGCCAGACGGCGGTGTCCGGTGGCAGCAGACCGTCATCGAGCGGCCCGCTGGCCAGCAGCAACTCCCCCTCGGCGGGCAGCGGGACCGACGAGTCGGCGAGGTTGACGAGGCAGCGGAACCCACCGCCGCGGCTGAAGGCGAGCACCCCGTCCGGGGCGGGCAGCCAGCTCAGGTCGCCGTCGCCGAGCGCCGGTTCGGCCCGCCGGATCGCGATCGCCGCCCGGTACAGCTCCAGCATCGAGGCCGCGTCGCCGGTCTGCGCCCGGGCCGTCCGGTCCTTCCAGTCGGCCGGCTGGGGCAGCCAGGGCGCTGCGGCGCCGGCGGGGCTGAACCCGAACGGCGGCTCGTCACCGGCCCAGGGCAGCGGCACCCGGCAGCCGTCGCGACCGGGGTCGACCCGGCCGGAGCGTTCCCACATCGGGTCCTGGCGCAGCGCGAACGGAATGTCCTCGACCTCGTAGAGGCCCAGCTCCTCGCCCTGGTAGACGTAGGCGGCGCCGGGCAGTGACAGCGAGAGCAGCGCGGCGGCCCGGGCCCGGCGGGTGCCCAACTCCAGGTCGGTGGGGGTCCCCTCGCGCTTGGCGGCGAAGCTGAACGTGGTGTCCGCGCGGCCGTAGCGGGTGACGTGCCGGGTGACGTCGTGGTTGGAGAGCACCCAGGTGGCCGGCGCGCCGACCGGCGCGTGCGCGCTCAGCGTCCCGTCGATGCTCTCCCGCAGGGCGGAGGCGTCCCAGGCGCAGCCGAGGAAGTCGAAGTTGAACGCCGCGTGCAGTTCGTCCGGGCGCAGGTAGTTGGCGAACCGCTGCCGGTCCGGCATCCACACCTCGCCGATCAGTGCCCGGTCGCCGGGATACTCGTCGGCGACCCGCCGCCACGCACGGTAGATGTCGTGCACCCCGTCGAGGTCGCGGAACGGGTGCGGCCGGCCCGGCACGGTCTCGGGCAGCGTCCCGTCCTTGACCAGCAGCCCGGCCGAGTCGATCCGGATGCCGTCCACCCCCCGGTCGAACCAGAACCGCAGAATGTCCTCGAATTCGGCCCGCACCGTGGGGTGGTCCCAGTTGAAGTCCGGCTGTTCGGGGGCGAACAGGTGCAGGTACCAGTCGCCGGGCGTGCCGTCCGGGTTGGTGGTCCGGGTCCAGGTCTCGCCGCCGAACTCGCCGACCCAGTCGGTGGGCCGCTGGTCGCCGTTCGGGCCCCGGCCGGGCCGGAACCAGAACAGGTCCCGCTCGGGCGCGCCGGGCCCGCCGGCGAGTGCCGCCTGGAACCAGGGGTGCGCGTCGGAGCAGTGGTTCGGCACCACGTCGACGATGGTCCGGATGCCGAGCACGTGTGCCTCCGCGATCAACGCCTCCGCCTCGGCGAGAGTGCCGAAGACCGGGTCGATGTCGCGGTAGTCGGACACGTCGTAGCCAGCGTCGGCCATCGGCGAGGGGTACCAGGGGCTGAACCAGATCGCGTCGACGCCGAGCGCGGACAGGTGATTCAGCCGGGACCGGATGCCGGCGATGTCGCCGATGCCGTCGCCATTGCCGTCGGCGAAGCTACGTGGGTACACCTGGTAGATCACCGCTCCACGCCACCACGGACCGCTGTCTGCTGTGGACACGAGCACCTGCTTTCTGCGTCAGTACGTCGGCGGGTTCGCCGGACCTAGATATGTGTCGGGCGAACAGTCGTTGTTCGCCGCGGGAGGTTACGCTGCCGGCTATCCCTTGAGGCTGCCCGAGGTCAGACCGGACATGATGTTCCGCTGGAAGATCAGGAAGATGATGACGGTCGGGATCGCGGCGATGACCGACGCGGCGATCACCACGTTCATGGGCGTACCACCCGAGAAGGCGTAGATGCCGACGCTGACCGTCCGGGTCTCGGGCGACGGCATGACCAGCTTCGGCCAGAGGAAGTCCTTCCAGACCGCCGTCACGGCGAAGATCGAGACGACGCCGAGGATCGGACGCGACAGCGGCAGGATGATCGACCACAGCGTGCGCAGTGACGTCGCCCCGTCCATCAGGGCTGCGGCCATCAACTCCTCGGGAATCGAGTCGAAGAACCGTTTCAGCAGGAAGATGTTGAACGCATTCGCGACCAGCGGCAGCCAGATCGCAAACGGTGAGTCGAGCAGGTTGATGTGCAGGATCGGCAGGTCGATCACGGTCACGTACTGCGGGACGATGAGGACCATCGCCGGAATCATCAGCGTGCCCAGCATCAGGGCGAGGATCACGTTGCCGAACATCGGTCGAAGCTTGGACAGCGAGTACGCGGCAGCGGTGTCGAAGACGAGTTGGAACAGCACCGCGCCCGTCGCGTAGTAGAACGTGTTGAACAGCAGTTTGGCGAGGTCCAGGTTGTTCCACGCATCGATGTAGTTCTGCGGCTCGGGATCCTGCGGGAACAGCGAGGGTGGGGTCTGCGCGATCTCCTGGCCGGACTTGAGCGCGCCGGTGACCATCCAGTAGAGCGGCCCGAGGAAGACGAGTGTGAAGCCCGCGACGACGACGGCGAGCAGCGTCCAGTAGATGACCTTGCCGCGCCCGCGGCTGAGCTGGGCGTGCGAGATAAGGGTCCGGGTCCCGGAGTCCTGTGCCATTCCTCGTCCCGTCCTAGTCCTGTTTCGCGCTCAGGCGCAGGTAGGCGGCGGAGAAGCCGGCCAGCACCACGAGCATGATCACGCCGAGCGCCGCAGCGCCGTTGAGGTCGTTCTGGAAGAATCCGTGCTGGTAGATGAGGTACGCCACCGAGGTCGCGGAGTCCTCCGCGCCCGCACCATTGGCGAGGATCAGCGGTTCGATGAAGAGCTGCATCGTGGCGACGATCTGCAGCATCGCCAGGAGCGCGAGGATCAGCCGGGTCTGCGGGATCGTCACGTTGACGATCCGCCGCCAGATGCCGGCACCGTCGAGCTCGGCCGCCTCGTAGAGCTCGCCGGGGATGTTCTGCAGCGCCGCCAGGTAGATGAGCACGGCGCCGCCCATGTTCATCCAGGTCGACGCGATCACCATCGCCGGCATCGTCATCTCGGGGGACTGCATCCACTGCGAGGTGGGCAGGTGCAGTGCCTTGAGGATGGCGTTGAAGAGGCCCGCCTCGCTGGGGTCGTACGCGTAGAACTTGAAGAGGAAGAGCGCCGAGGCTGGTGGCAGCATCACCGGCAGGTAGACCAGGATTCGCAGGTACCCCTTGGCGTGCCGGAACTCGTTGAGCAGGATCGCCACGAAGAACGGCACCGCGTACCCGAGTACGAGTGCGAGCACCGTGAAGTAGAGCGTGTTCTGCCAGGCGGGCCAGAAGCTGGGGTCGGCGATGATGCGGGAGTAGTTGTCCCAGCCCACCCAGGTGGTCTCGCCCCGTCGGGTGCGCTGGAAGCTCATCACGATGCCGCGGATCATCGGATACCAGGAGAAGACAACGAAGCAGAGCACCGCCCCGATCAGGAACGCGTGACCGGTGAGGTTGTCCCGTACCTTGCGGCCGAGGCTCGTACGCTGCGGCCCCGGGTACGAGGACGTGGGGCGCCCCGGTTTTCTGGCGGCCGGGACGGTGGTGATCGCCAAGGCAACTCCTGGGTGATTCAGTGACCGGACGATGCGGCGCGAATGGTGTGGGGGCCGGCGCACCGGCCCCCACAGCATCGGATCAGCTCTCGGCAGCGAGGAGCTGGTTGACCTTCTCTTCGGCCGTCTTGAGCAGCGCGTCGATGTTCGCGTTCGGGTTCGTCAGCACACCGGACATCGCGGCGTCGAGCACCGCGTAGACCGCCTGCGCGTTGCGCGGCTCACCCTTGATCGTTACCGGGGTCGCCTCGAAGAGCGCGAAGTTCGCGGTGTCGACGTTCGCGTTCGCCTTACGCAGCTCGAGCTCCTGCTTCTGCGCCGCACTGCCGTTGGCGAAGAGCAGCGGCTGGGGCAGACCGACCGGGTAGTTCTGCGGCTTGGCCCGGACGTAGTCGAACTGACCCTTGCCCGGCGTCAGCTTCTGGTACGCGATCCACTTCAGACCAGCCTTGACCTGCTCGGGAGAGAGGTCCTTCTTGAAGAAGTAACCCTCGCCACCACCGAGCGTGCCCTTCGCCGCGCCGTCCTGGCCGGGCAGCGGGCTCATCGCCCAGTCCTGGAACTTGCCCTGGAACTGGCTGACGATCGCCTGGGTGGAGTCGGGCGCGCCGATGAACATGCCGACCTTGCCCGCACCCGCGTTGGTCAGCAGGTCGCCCCACTGCAGCAGTTGCCGGGCACCCATGCTGTTGTCGCCGTACCGCATGTCCTTGAGGTTCTGCAGGACCTGCTTGCCCGCCGCGTTGTTGAAGTCGGCCTTCTTGCCGTCGGGGGTCAGCACCTGGCCGCCCTGCGAGTAGAGCAGGGAGGTGAAGTGCCAGCCGCCGGTGTTGCCGGCGCTGTACTCGGAGTAGCCGGCGATGCCGTTGCCGAGCGCGGAGATCTTCTTGGCGGCGGCCCGGACCTCGGCCCAGGTCTTGGGCGGGTTGTTCACGTCGAGCCCGGCCTGCTGGAACAGGACCTTGTTGTAGACCAGGCCCATCGAGTAGTTCTTCACCGGGACGGCGTAGAGCTTGCCGCCGTCGGTGAAGACCTCCTTGAGCGCCGGGTCGACGCTGTCCCAGGTGGGGATCGTGTCCTTGTTGACGAACGAGGAGATGTCCATCGCCTGACCGGAGTCGAGCACCTGCTGGAGATCGGTCATGTACCCGTAGAACACGTCGGTCACGGTGCCGCCGGCGAGGCGGGCGGTGAAGTCCGGCGGGTTGTTGCACTGCTCGCCGACGCTCACGCTCTTGACGACGATGTCGGGGTTCTGCCGCTGGAACTCGGCGACGTCGTCGTTCCAGTTCTTCAACAGCTCTTTCTGAGCGCCGACCGGCTGGCAGTCCACTGTGATGGTGACCTTGCCGCCTGCGTTGGTGTCCTTGTCGTCGCTCTTCGTGGAGCACGCCGTGAGGCTGAACCCCAGGCCGGCCACGAGCGCTAACGCCGCAGCCTTTCGGTATTGCGGTACGGACATCTGTCCATCCCTTCGGGAACGGGTGTCTCCATGACGTTCGTGATCTGCGGTGATACGACCTGACGCCCAGTAGCTGCGTCGGAGCCAGGTGTGAGTGGAGTCACTGTAACGAGGTCGACTCATTTCGGCAAGGTATCGATGCTGTTGTGAAAGGACACGACTTCCTAACGGCAAATGACGACAAGATCGTGAAACAGGCCCGGGATGTTGGCTTTTCAGCCCTTATGGACCGACGGCGGATCAGGCCGGCGTTGCGCGGTTCCGGCAACGACGAAAAGGCCGCCGACCGCGCGAGGCGGTCGACGGCCGAAGCGTCGTTTCAGCGGAACCTACGGAGGCGATCCTCCGGGGCCAGGACGGTCAGTCGGTGTCCAGCTCGCTGGTCAGCGGCCGGGGGCGGGCGCGGTGGAACCACGCACCACCAGCTCGGGCTCGAACAGCAACTCGTCGTGCAGCACGCCGGCCCCCTCGATCTGAGTGACCAGCAGGTCCACCGCGGCCTGCCCCATCGTCTCGATCGGCTGCCGCACGGTGGTCAACGGCGGGTCGGTGCAGGTCATGAACGCGGAGTCGTCGAAGCCCACCACGGACACATCGGTCGGCACCGCACGACCCAGCCGCCGGGCGGCCCGGATGGTGCCCAGGGCCAGCACATCGCTGGCGCAGATGATGCCGGTGACGCCCCGCTCGACCAACTTGGTCGCGGCGACCCGCGCCCCTTCCATGGAGAAGCTGGAGCGCTCGACGTACTCCGTGTCGTCGCCCCAGCCCGCGGCCTGGACCATCGCGTCCAGCTTGCGCCGGGACGGCACGTGCCCCTCCGGGCCGAGCACCATCCCGATCCGGTCGTGCCCGAGCGAGCGCAGGTGCCCGTACGCCTGCTCCACCGCCACCGCGTCGTCCGTGGAGACCCGGGGGAAGCCCAACTCGTCCACACCCGCGTTGACCAGCACCACCGGCAGGCCCCGGTCGGTCAGCCGGCGGTAGTGGTCGTGCCGGGCGTCGGCCAGCGCGTACGAGCCACCGGCGAAGATGACCCCGGAGACCCGGTGGTCGAGGAGCATCTCCACGTAATCCATCTCGGAGACGCCACCGATGGTGCGGGCGCAGAGCGCCGGGGTGAACCCACGTTGGGCGAGGGAGCCGGTGACCACCTCGGCGAGCGCCGGGAAGATCGGGTTCTGCAACTCGGGCAGCACCAGCCCGACCAGCCGGGCACGCTCGCCGCGCAGCTTGGTCGGTCGCTCGTAGCCGAGCACGTCCAGCGCGGTCAGCACGGCCGTCCGGGTCGCCTCGGAGACTCCGTCCCGACCGTTGAGCACCCGGCTGACGGTGGCCTCGCTGACGCCCGCCTTCTTGGCAACTTCAGTCAACCGCTTGGTCACGGCCGCAATCGTACGTCATCAGAATGAAAGAAATGAACAGCCACCTGCCGACCGTTTGCTTCATCCTTGCCGTGCGCTGTCCGCCGCCGGCCGCCCCGACGACGGTCGACCGGCACCGTCAGGACAGGTCGCGCAGCGCGTCCTCGATGGCCCGGTGGAAGGTCGGATAGGCGTAGATCATGTGCCGGAGCTGGCTCAGTGGCACGGCGGCGTGCACCGCCACCACCAGCGCGGAGAGCACCTCGCCGCCGGCCGGGCCGACCGACGTCGCGCCGATCAGCACACCCTGGTCGGCGTCCGCGATCAGCTTGATGAACCCCTCGTCGCCGACCCGGTGGATCCAGCCCCGCGTCGAGCTGCCGAGCTTGGTGAAACCGACCTGCACGTTGATGCCGCGCTCCCGGGCCTGCCCCTCGGTCAGCCCGACCGCGCCGACCTCGGGGTCGGTGAAGGTCACCCGGGGCAGCGCGCGGTAGTCGGCGCGCGGGACGCTGCCGGCCGATCCGCTAGACCCGCTGGCACCCAACGAGCTGGCCGCGCCCATCGCGCCGCCGACCACGCTCGCGGTCCCGCTGGCGTCCGGCCCCGCCTTCGCCTGCCGGGCGTTGGCGAGCACGTCGGCGATCACGATGCCCGCCTGGTACATGGCGATGTGGGTGAAGGCGCCTTCGCCGGTCACGTCACCGACCGCCCAGATGCCATCGGAGACATGCAACCGGTCGTCCACCGGCAGGTAGCGCTGGGCGGCGTCCAGGCCCACCGTGTCCAGCCCCAGCTCGTCGAGGTGGGCCCGCCGCCCGGTCACCACCAGCAGCCGGTCGGCGGTGAACTCCGCCCCACCGGCGCCGTGCAGGGTGAACCGGCTGCCGTCGTGCTCGACCCGCTCAGCGCGTACCCCGGTGTGGATCTCCACGCCGTCGGCGCGCAGCGCCGCGGCGGCCACCTCGGACGCCTCCGGCTCTTCGAGGGCCAGCACCCGGTCCAGCGCCTCCACCACGGTGATCCGGACCCCGAACCGGGCGAAGACCTGGGCCAGCTCCAACCCGATCGCGCCGCCGCCGAGCACCAGCAGCGACTCCGGCAGCTGCTCGACCTCGATCGCCTGGTGGTTCGTCCAGTACGGAGTGTCGGCCAGCCCGGCGATCGGCGGCGCCGAGGGCCGGGTGCCGGTGCCCAGGACGATCCCGTGTCGGGCCTGGAACACCTGGTCGCCGACCCGGACCCGACCCGGACCGTCGAGCCGGCCGCTGCCCCGGACGAACCGGCCGCCCCGGTCGGTGAACCGGCGCACCGCGACCGTGTCGTCCCAGGTGTCGGTGGCCTCCTCGCGGATCCGCTTCGCGACCGGCGCCCAGTCCGGCTGGACCTGTGCCGTCCCGGCCAGCCCGTCGACCCGACGCGCCTCGGCGAGCGCGTTGGCCGCCCTGATCATCATCTTGCTCGGAATGCAGCCCCAGTACGGGCACTCCCCGCCGACCAGGTCCCGCTCAATGCCGACGACGCTCAGGCCGGCCTCGGCGAGCCGCCCGGCCACCTCCTCGCCGCCAACGCCGAGCCCGACCACGACCACATCCACCAGCTCCGGCTCCGCCACCTGGACAGCATCCCCCAGCAGCCCCGCACCGACCACCGGGGTCCGGCGAAAAGTCGACGCGCTCCCGGACCGTTCCACCTACGGTGACCGGATGCACGCACGCTTCGCCCCGGTCCGGGACTGCTTCCACGACCTGCTCGCCACCGGCCGGGAGACCGGTGCCAGCCTGACCATCTGGTACGACGGACACCCGGTGGTCGACCTGATCGGCGGCTCGCGCACCAACGCCGGATCCGGCGCACCGACCGGCGACGGCGCGTGGCGGCCGGACACGCTGGTCAACGTCTACTCGGTCGGCAAGCCGGTGGCGGCACTCTGCCTGCTCATGCTGGTGGACCGGGGTCGGGTCGACCTCGACGCGCCGGTCACCCGGTACTGGCCGGAGTTCCAGACCCCGGCCACCGTGCGGCAGGTGTTGTCGCACACCGCCGGGCTGCCGGCCTTCCCGGTGCCCCGGCCGGCCACCGCGATCGCCGACTGGGCGCTGCTCACCGGTGACCTGGCCGCCGCCGATCCCGAGTGGGTGCCGGGTTCGGTGGCCGGGGAGCACGCCTGGACGTACGGGCATCTGGTGGGCGAGCTGGTCCGCCGGGTGGACGGCCGGTCGGTGGGCCGGTTCCTGGCCGAGGAGATCGCCGGCCGGTGGCGGCTCGACCTCGGCTTCGGGCTGTCGGAGGCGGACCAACGGCGCTGCGCGGACCTGCGGTACGGCGACCCGCAGTGGCCCACCCGCGTACTCGGCGAGCCGGGCTCACTCCGGGCCCGGGCCATGGGCAACCCGGCCGGCGGACAGGACCTGGCCGTACTGAACAGTCCGCTCTGGCGAGGCGCCGAAATGCCGGCGGTCAACCTGCACGCCACCGCGTCCGGCCTGGCCCGGCTCTACGCCGGCCTGCTGGCCGGTGGTGTCCTGGACGGCGTCCGGCTGTTCAGCCAGGAGTTGGTGGCGGAGGCGACCCGGGTCCAGTACGACGGGCCGGATCTGTTGCTGGACCGTCAGACCCGGTGGACGCTGGGCATGCAGTGGGAGCCGGACGGCAGCTGGGGCATGGGCGGCCTCGGCGGCAGCAGCGCGTGGGCCGACCCGGAGCGGGGCTACACCTTCGCGTACGCGACCGGCCGGCTGGCCGAGCACGACCGGGTGGACGAGCTGGTGGAGGCGCTGCACTCGGTGCTCTGACCCGCCGCGGTGCTCGCGGTCACCGGGCCGCGGCGTGGAGCCTCGGTCCGGGGATGGTGACCGGGGTACCGGTCGAGGTGAGCAGGGCGCGGGCGGCCACCGCCATCCGTCGCCGCTGCGGCACCAGGGCCCGCCGGGCGAAGACGTCGTAGTCCTGCGCCGCCACCTCGTCCAGGATGCCGCCGTAGAGCGCGTACGCCGTGCGCATGCAGGCCTGTGAGGCTGGCGCGAGCATGGTGATGCCCGGCGCGGCGGCGGCGTAGTGCGCCTGTGCCCGGGTCACCTCGTACTCGATCAGCTCGCGGGTCCCGGGCGTGCCACGCCCCCGGGCACGGGCCTTGGCCAGCTCGTCGCGGGTGACGCCGAACTTCGCCAGGTCCTCGTCCGGCAGGTAGGTGCGGCCCCGGTCGAGATCCTCGGCGACGTCCCGGATGAAGTTGGTGAGCTGGAAGGCGAAGCCGAGCTGCCGGGCGGGTTCCCGGGCCGCCGCCGGGTCGGAGCTGCCCAGGATCGGCAGCATCATGGTGCCGATGACCGCCGCCGAGCCCTCCATGTAGTCGAGCAGGTGGTCGTACGTCGGGTAGGCCGTGACGGTCAGGTCCATCGCCATGCTCTTCAGAAACGACGCAAAGTCGTCCCGGTCGAGATCGAAGATGGCAATCGTGTGCAGCACGGCCGGCAGCAGCGGGTCGTCGACCGGCGCGCCGTGCAGACCGGCCATGAACCGGCTGGCCCAGTCGTCGAGCCGGGCGGCCCGCTCGGCCGGCGGCAGGGCCTCGGTGCGATCGACGATCTCGTCGGCGTACCGGGTGAACCCGTAGAGGGCGTGTACGTGTCGCCGTTTCCACGCGGGGAGCAGCCTGGTGGCGAGATAGTAGGTGCGGCCGTGACGTCTGTGTACCTCACGGCACCGGTCATAGGCGGCTGTGAGATCAGTGTCCACCGGGCCTCCTCAGTTATCGACGCACCAATCGACGCAACTCGTAGCCTAGGGTACGCTCGGCCGCATGGCCAACGACGCAGTTGCGGGGAACGCGATCCGCCTGGCGCCGACCCGGCCGGGCGACAGGGACGATCCGGTCCGCGCCGTGCTGGCCGCGTACACCCAGGAACTGACCATTGCGGTGAACGACACCCTGACCACCTTCCTCGCCGCCGAGGTCGACTCGCTCGCCGAGATCGACGCAGCGATGGGCGGCTTCGCGGCCGCCGCGCGGGAGGCCGTCCTGGCCGGCGGCAAGCGGATCCGGCCCACCTTCGCCTACTGGGGCTGGCGCGGGGCGGTCGGCGGCACCGAACCGCTGCCACCGGTGCTGCCCGCGTTGGCCGCGCTGGAGTTGCTGCACACCTTCGCGCTCGTGCACGACGACGTGATGGACGCCTCCACCACCCGCCGCGGCCGGCCCACCGTGCACGTCGCGGTGGCCGCGCAGCACGTCGCCGCCGGCCACCGGGGTGACCCCGACCGGTTCGGTGAGGCCGTCGCCATCCTCATCGGCGACCTCTGCCTGGTCTGGGCCGACCGGCTGCTGGCACAGGCCGCCGTGCCGCCGACCCGGCTGTTCGAGGTCCGCCGCTGCTACGACCAGATGCGGGTGGAGACGGTCGCCGGGCAGTACCTCGACGTGCTCGGCGAGAACGACGCCGCCAACTGGTCGGTCGACCGGGCGCTGCGGGTGGCCCGCTACAAGACGGCGAGCTACACCGTCCAGCGACCGCTGCTCTTCGGCGCCTGTCTGGCCGGCGTTCCCGCCGACGCCCCGCTGATCGCCGCGTACACCCGCTACGGCCTGGCCGTCGGCGAGGCGTTCCAGCTCCGCGACGACCTGCTCGGCGTCTACGGCGATCCGGCCGCCACCGGCAAGCCGGCCGGTGACGACCTGCGCGCCGGCAAGCCGACCACGCTGCTCATGCTGGCCCGGCAGTTGGCCACGCCGGCCCAGCTCAACGCGCTGGAGCGGGCCGGTGCGGAGCCGGTCGACCGACTCGCCGAACTGGTCGCCGACACCGGCGCCGTGGCCCGGGTGGAGCGGATGATCGCCGAACGGGTGGGCGACGCGCTGGCCGCGCTCGACGCCGCACCCGTGGACCGGACGGCGCGGACGGCGCTGACCGGTCTGGCCGTCGCCGCCACCGACCGGCGGGCCTGATGAGCAACTTTTTCGAGGAGGTGGTCACGTGCGGACGGTGACGGGACGGACTGACCGGGTGGTGGTCGTCGGCGCCGGGCTGGGTGGGCTGGCCTGCGCGCTGCACCTGGCCGGCAGCGGTCGGCAGGTGACCGTGCTGGAACGCGAGCCGGTGCCCGGCGGGCGGGCCGGCCGGCTCGCCGTGGACGGCTACGAGTTCGACACCGGCCCGACCGTGCTCACCATGCCCGACCTGATCGCCGAGGCACTCGGCGCGGTCGGCGAGGAGTTGCGCGACTGGCTCGACCTGACGCCACTCGACCCGGCGTACCGGGCGTACTACCCGGACGGCTCGACCCTCGACGTGCTCACCGACACCACCCGGATGGCGGCCGAGATCTCCCGCGTGTGCGGGCCGCGTGAGGCCGACGGCTACCTGCGCTTCGTCGACTACGCGCGGGAGCTGTGGCGGCTGGAGCGGACCGACTTCATCGAGCGCAACCTGGACGCGCCGACCGACCTGATCACCGGCAACCTGCTCAAGCTGCTCACCGGCGGAGCCTTCCGCCGCCTCCAGACGAAGATCAACCAGTTCTTTCGGGACCCGCGCACCCAGCGGATCTTCTCCTTCCAGGCGATGTACGCCGGGCTCGCCCCGCACGACGCGCTGGCGATCTACGCGGTCATCGCGTACCTGGACTCGGTGGCGGGGGTCTACTTCCCGCGCGGCGGAATCCACGCGGTCTCCCGGGCGATGGCCGGCGCCGCCGAGAAGCACGGCGTGCAGATCCGGTACGACACCACGGTGACCCGGGTGGAGACCGCGAACGGCCGGGCCACCGGCGTGCTGACCGCCGACGGCGAGCTGGTGCCAGCGGACGTGGTGGTGCTCAACCCCGACCTGCCGGTCGCCTACCGGGACCTGCTCCCGGCGGCTCCCAAACGCCGGCTCACCTACTCGCCGTCCTGCGTCGTCCTGCACGTCGGCTCCCGCCAGGGATATGCGAAGATCGCCCACCACAACATCCACTTCGGACGCGCGTGGAAGGGCACCTTCGATGAGGTCATCCGCCGGGGTGAGCTGATGACCGACCCGTCGCTGCTGGTGACCAACCCGAGCCGGACCGACCCGTCGGTCGCCCCACCGGGCCGGCACACCTACTACGTGCTCGCGCCGGTGCCCAACCTCGACCGGGCGCCGTTCGAGTGGCGCGGCGACCTGACCCGCCGCTACGGCGACCAGCTGATCGGCACCCTGGAGGAGCGCGGCTACGTCGGCTTCGGCGCCGGAGTGGAGGTGCTGCAGGCCATCACCCCCGCCGAGTGGGCGGAGCAGGGGATGGCCGCCGGCACCCCGTTCGCCGCCGCGCACACCCTCTTCCAGACCGGCCCGTTCCGCCCGTCGAACCTGCACCGCGACCTGTCGAACGTGGTCTTCGTCGGCTCCGGTACCCAGCCCGGGGTCGGTGTGCCGATGGTGCTGATATCCGGCAAGCTGGCCGCCGGCCGGATCACCGGGGAGGGTCGGTGAGCAGCCGCGAGGAGCACCTCGTCGAGCTGGTCGACGACGCCGGCCGAGCCCTCGGCCAGACCACCGTCGCGGCCGCCCACCAGCCGCCGGGGCGGCTGCACCGGGCCTTCTCGGTGCTGCTCGTGGACCCGGACGGCCAGGTGCTGCTCCAGCGGCGGGCCGCGGTCAAGACCCGGTTCCCGCTGCGCTGGGCCAACTCCTGCTGCGGCCACCCCCGGCCGGGCGAACCGCTCGCCGACGCGGCCAACCAGCGGCTACGCGAGGAGTTGGGCACTGGCCCGGTCGAGCTGACCGAGGTGGGCGTCTACGTCTACTACGCCGAGGACCCGGCCACCGGACGGGTCGAGTTCGAGTACGACCATGTGCTGAAGGGCGAGTTCCGCCCCGGCGCCCCGCTGCTGCCCGACCCGGACGAGGTGGCCGAGCTGCGTTGGGCCGAGCCCGCCGCACTGGAGGCCGACCTCGACCTGGACCCCCGGTCGTACGCACCCTGGCTGGGCGGGGTGGTGAACCGGCTGCTGCGCCCCTCGGGGCCGACTTCCGACGCACCCGGCCAGGCCGTGACCCCGTCCGGATCGTCGGCGGATGATGCGGCGGAGCGGTCAGGTGGCCGATGAGCCGCTGAGCGCGGGCGCCGTGGCGCGCAGGCTGGGGGTCGCGGTCACCACCCTGCGCACCTGGCACCAGCGCTACGGACTCGGGCCCAGCGAACACGTCCCAGGCCACCATCGCCGGTACACGCCGGCCGACCTGGCGCGCCTCGAGATCATGCGACGGCTCACCGCCGACGGCGTGAGCCCCGCCGACGCGGCCCGCTGGGCCCGCCAGGCACCGGATTCGACACCCACCGATGTCGTCATCCGCAGTCGCATCGGCACGCCCGGCCGGGACGGCGGCGGCGGAACCATCCCGGTGGGCCGCGCCGGCCCCGCCGCCCGCGGGCTGGCCCGGGCCGCCATGCGGCTGGACGGTGCGGCGATCAGCGAGACGATCGCGCACGCTCTGGCCGCCAGCGGGGTCGTCGCCACCTGGGACGGCCTGCTACGCCCGGTGCTCGTTGGCATCGGCGACCGGCACGCCGCCACCGGCGCCCTGATCGAGGTGGAACACCTGATCTCCCGCTGCGTGTCCGAGGCGTTCGCGGCGGCCAGCCGGGCCACCGTGCCCACCGGGCCGGCCCGGATCCTGCTCTCCTGCGCCGACGAGGAGCAGCACAGCCTGCCACTGGAGGCGATGGCCGCCGCGCTCGCCGAGACCGGGGTCAGCTACCGGATGCTCGGCGCCCGGGTGCCGGTGGCCGCCCTCGTCGAGGCGGTCAACCGAACCGGGCCGGCCGCCGTGGTGCTCTGGTCACATACCCCGGCCACCGCCGACCCCGCCCAGCTCAGCGCGCTGCTCGCCGCGCCACGCCGCCCGCTGCTGGTACTCGCTGCCGGCCCCGGCTGGCGGGCCGACACGCTGCCCGCCGGGGTGGTGCGGCCGGTCGGCCTGGCCGAGGCGGTCTCGCTCGCCGTCGCGGTCCGTGACTCACTGGACCAGTCGAAGGAGGGCCTCACCGGACTGTCGGCCCTCGGCGACGTCCGTTAGCGTCGGGGAGTCCGCCTACCCCGACCCCCCCGGGAGCGACAGATGCAAGCCCGCGCCGCCCTGGCGTCCGTCCTCGCCATGGTGCTGGCCCTGTCCGGCTGCGCCCAACCGGACGGCACCATCGCACCCGCCGGCGCGCCGCAGCCGGCGGAGTCGACCACGCCGCCGAAACCCACCACGTCGCCGCGCCCGACCCGCACCAAGCCCCCGAAGCCTCCGCTGCGGCCGCTGCCGGCCAAGCTCCCGGACGGCCTGCGCCGCAACACCGGCGTCGGCCCGGTGGCGCTGACCTTCGACGACGGGCCCAGTCCGGCCTGGACGCCCAAGGTGCTCGACCAACTGCGGGCGGCCCGGGTGACCGCCACCTTCTGCCTGGTTGGCCATGAGGTGCAACGCCACCCGGAGCTGGTGCGGCGGATCGTCCGGGAGGGGCACCAGCTCTGCAACCACAGCTGGCGGCACGATCTCGACCTCGCCCGGCGGCCGATCGCCGAGATCCGGGCCGACCTGGCCCGGACCAACAAGGCCATCCAGGCGGCGACCCCGGGCGCGCCGGTGCCCTTCTACCGGCAACCGGGCGGTCGCTGGACGAAGGAAGTACTCGCGGTGGCGAAGGAACTCGGCATGCGTCCGCTGCACTGGAACGTCGACCCGCAGGACTGGGGCAAGCCGACCGCCGCCACGATCGCTCACCGGATCCACTCCGCCGCCCGGCCCGGGGCCATCGTTCTGCTGCACGACGGCGGCGGCGACCGGGCCGCGACGCTCGCCGCCTGCCCGCGCCTGATCGCCGACCTGAAGCGCCGCTACGGCATCGCCCGACTCCGCTAGACCGGGCCTGACCTGCGGTTATGCGCTGATCCAAGACTTCGGCCATACCGGTTTTGTCGACCGACCGAGCATCACGTATGCTTTCCAAGCCTCCGGCGGGGCCGGATGGGAGCAAGTCCGCTAGAAGTTGCGAATGTGCAATGATGGCGGGGCCGCCCTCATCGTCTAGCGGCCCAGGACGCCGCCCTTTCAAGGCGGTAGCACGGGTTCGAATCCCGTTGGGGGCACGACCGGCGCAAGCCGGAGCAACACAAGCTAGGTCCTGTGGAGCAGTTGGAGTGCTCGCCGCCCTGTCAAGGCGGAGGTCGCGGGTTCAAGTCCCGTCAGGACCGCAGCGCCGACGCCGCGCCCAGCGCGGCGTTCTGCGTATCGGAGCGTGTGACCCTGCCAGCGGTTCATCCGGTTGGCGGGTAGCATGAGCCGAGCGACACGGCCAGGTAGCTCAGTTGGTACGAGCGTCCGACTGAAAATCGGAAGGTCGGCGGTTCGACCCCGCCCCTGGCCACATAGCCTTTCGCCGGGCTACAGGAGCGCCGACCAGCGGAAACGCCGGTCGGCGTTCTGCTTTGCGCCCCGCCAGCCCCTCTATCCGGTCTGACCCTCGTTGACCCCGGATTCCCCTGGTGGCCGCACCCTATCGCACGTGGATCGCACGGACCGAGCTTCCTCCACCTGAAGAATTCGGCGTGGTCGGCCTCACACCGCGGCTGTGGGATTGGGTGAGCGCATAGCCGCCAGACTGGAGATCGCACAGGCTACCTAGCACATCCGGTACGGCGTGCGTCAACCTTCCTGGTCTACCCTCCATAGATGAAGCGCAGCGTCCTGGCTCGGCTGCGCAATCCACACGGCTACCCGTGTGCCTGTCTGTCCTCGTGCTGGTGCCAGCGCACGCGGCTGGGCTCGGCGTTTCGCTGGTACGTGCCGGCGCGGTTCCACCGACTTCCTCCTCACCCCTGAGATGGGCGGCGCGTGATGATCGAGGTTCTCTACTTCGACGGCTGCCCCAACCATGAGGGCCTTGAAGAGCACCTCCGCTCGTTGCTGGCTGCCGCCGGCAAGGAGGAAATGCCGATCGTGTCGCGGCGCATCGAATCCGATGACCAGGCCGAGGCCGAGCGGTTCCTGGGCTCGCCCACCGTCAGGATCAACCGGGTAGACGTCGATCCCAGCGCCGACGACCGACACGACTATGGGCTCATGTGCCGGGTGTACGCCACCGAGGAAGGACTACGTGGCACCCCGCCCGACGCCTGGATCCTCGCCACCCTCAACTCCTGAGCTAGCGACGGAGCAGCGAAAACGCTCCCGCCGCCGCCGTCAGCAGCAACAGCAGTGACACCGCGAACAGGGTGCGTCCAAGCGGAAGGGGCATGGAGATGAAGAACGGTGCCTGCTGGACCAGCAAGCTCGTACCGATCACGGCCTGGGCGATGCCCACCGCACGGGCTGGGACCGATCTCCCGGCTTCAGGCGTGCAAGCCGAACCCAGGCTGCGGGAAACCGTCGTGACACGGCCACACGCACCCCGAGTACAACCGAGCCCAGGCTGAGGACCACGACCCCCACCCGCAATGCGAACGTGACTGGGTCCTCGTCATACAGGCTCATGCGCCCATCATCGAAGGGGCGTCAAGGTCGCAATCGCATGACAGATCGCACGGCGGCCTCCGCCGACTCCCTGACTGCGGGAATGCGGGTGCCTGAAAATCGGAAGGTCGACGGCTCGACCCCGCCCCTGGCCACATAGCCTTTCGCCGGGCTACAGGAGCGCCGATCAGCGGAAACGCCGATCGGCGTTCTGCTTTTCCGCTCCCCGGCCTCGTCCGGCGACTTGATCAACTCGGTTTCCCGGACGTCGGCGCATCCGGAGGATCGGGATACCGCGACATCACGAACACCGAGTGGATCACCACGCGCCTCGACGTCGGGGCCAGCCGCCCACGTCGCGTCCAGTCGTCGGCTCCGCCGCCGTCACTGGTCCCGACGCCCCTGCTGGCGGTGCTGCGCCACGCCGCCCTGGATCGCCTCCCACACGCTGCGCCCGGCCTGCCGGAGGGTCTCCCCCGCCTGCTCGGCGAGCTGAGCCGCGCTCTGGGCTGCGGCGTGGGCCCCACCTGACACGCCACCGCCGTCCTGGCCGCCGTCAGGCTGACGCTGACTCTCGGGTCCCTGCGCCTCCGGCCGCCGACCTTCCGTAGCGGCGGGCTTCGGTCGTTCCTGCTCGCCGGCCCCCGGGCCACCGGCCCCCTGGCCGGGACCACCAACATCCGGCCCACCAACACCCGGGCCAGGACCACCGACACGCGGCCCAGGACCGCCAGCACCGGGCCCGGGGCCACCAGCACCCGGCCGGAGCCGATCGGCGACCGGGCTGGCCGTGCCCACCCGCCGGCCCAGTTCGCCGGGTACGCCGCCGGGGCGTTGCGCCGAGCCGGTGGCCTCCACGGCTCCCGCGGCCAACTTCTGGGCGCTGCGGTTGACGTCGTTGATCGCGATGCCGGCCGTCCGGCCAAGGGTCTCGATGATCTGCGGGTTGCTGTCGATCGTGTCCAGCGCCCGGCCCAGGATGGTCGCCAACTGCTCCAGCCGCACCCGCAGCTGCGCCTCGGCCTGCACGCCGTTGATGTCCAGCTCGACGCTGTGCAGATGCACCCGTACGCCGGCGTCGATCTCCAGCAGGTTGGCCAGTCGAGCCCGCAGCGAGAGGTCGGCGTCCAGCCCGTCCACCGCCAGCCTGATCGACTCGACGGTGACCCTCGGAATGTCGAGCAGGATGTCCGGATCCCCACCGTCGTCGACCCGGCCCGGCCGGTCGAGGTCCTGGTCCGGCTCCCGCTGCTGCGCGCTCTCGCTCATGCTCTCCCGCTCCGCCGTACACCCGCCCGGTCGTCCGGGTTGTCCGGCGCGGTTACCCGCTTTCCGGCGGGGCATCCCGTCCGTGACGGTCCGACAACCCACTGTCCGGAACCGGGCACCCATCGAAGCTGCGCACCCGGGCATCAGCCGGTATGGTCCGGGCCTATGGGACAGGGGATGACTGATCCGGCCGACATCCGGCAGGACCTGGAACGGTTCTCCTTACGGTGCAGCCTCCTCGTCCCGGGCGCCGCCGAGCACGCGTTCGCGGTTTTCACCGACGATCTGACTGACTGGTGGGTCACCGAGTACACCTGGTCCGGCCCCGAGGCCCTCGCCGAGCTGGGCATGGAGCCGCGGGCCGGCGGGATGCTCTACGAGATCGGCCCGTACGGCTTCCGCGCCGACTGGGGCCGGGTGCTCACCTGGGACCCGCCGCGGCGGCTGGTCTTCGCCTGGCAGCTCGGTCCCGACCGGGTGCCGGTGCCGGACCCGGCCCGGGCCAGCGAGGTCGAGGTGCTGTTCCTCCCCGACGGCCCCGAACGCACCCGCGTCGAGTTGGAGCACCGGCACTTCGACCGGCACGGTGAGGCGGCCGAGGGGTACCGCAAGGCGCTCACCGCCGGCTGGCACGACCTGCTCACCCGCTACCTCGCCACGGTCTCGCGCCGCCGCCCCATCACGTGACCAACGCCGCCACCGGCGGCCCGTGACCAACGCCGCCACCGGCGACCCGTGGACCGACGCCGCCACCGGCGACCCGTGGACCGACGCCGCCACCGGCGGCCCCGCAGCCATTGGCTCAGCCGTCGAGCTGTCGTTCCCTGGCTGCGCCGCCGCCGAGGTCCCGGCCGCCCAGGTCCGCGCGGCGGCCGGCCTCCGCCCCGGAGCCGAATCCGGTGCCGGCCAGCCGGCGCGGCGGTGCGGTGCGCAGCCGCGGGTACTGCTCGGCCAGCCGGCGCTGCACCCGGTCGGAGCGGTCGGCCAGCACCAGCGCCACCGACGGCGTACCCGGTTCGCTGGCCGCCGCGGTCTCAGCCGCCCAGAGCCGGCCCCCGATCACCTGCGCGAAGCCGGCGAGCCAGGACCGACGGAAGGCGGCCGGATGCTCGCCGGCCGGCACCGCCGTGCCGGCCAGGCCGTGCGCCGCCTGCACGAGCAGTGAGGTGAAGAGCAGATCGACCCGCTCCAGGTCGCTGGCGAAGCCGAACAGGTGCAGCGCGAACCCGCTGCCCTGCCGGCGCCGTACGCAGCGGCAGCGCAGTGGTTCGGCGACCGCGGCGAGCAGGCCGACCTTGTCGCGGGCGTACGGAGCGACGATGTCGACCACCCGATCGCCGACCGGGTCGGTGGCCGGGTCCCGGGCCGCGAGCAGCGCCCGATCCACGCCGTAACGGGCGATCAACTCGGTGGCCTTGGCGGTGAACGCGGCCGCCTCGGCAGGCGTGCAGGCCGGATCCTCGGCCTGGGCCAGCAGCTTGCGCACCTTGCTGAGCATGGCCTCGGACATGCCCCCAGAGCTATCACATCCACCGGCCGGCGCGGGGCCGAGCCTGCACTGATCAACCGGTGTCGGCGTCCTGACCGGTCTCACCGTCCTATGCGGACGGTCAGGTCGACAAGCTGCGTGACGAGCACGACGGTCGCGGGTAACGCGTCCTGAGCAACCCACCCGGGCGCGGCGGCCGCCCCCGACGGGCGCCCGGCATCATCAGCCCGACCGACTGCGTAGGGTGGCGATCGTCGAGCCGGCGAGGGTGAGCAGGCAGTCGGGGAGCAGCCCGTCGGCCACCGCCGCACCGAAGAGCGCCTCCCCGGTCGGTACGTCCCGGTTGGCGTACGCGCTGACGAACCGGGCCACCCAGCGGGTATCGTAGTCAGCCTGGTCGATCCCCGGGAAGTCGAGGGCACACCCGCTGCCCGACGGTGCGTCACCGACCATCGTCGCGGCCAGGCACCAGGCGACCCCGTACGCGCCGTTCAGGCCGGCACGGTCGACGACCGCGTCGAACGTCCCCACCACCGCGTCTCCATCCCCGGCCAGCGCCGAGCGGAGCACGGAAGCCGCGTCGTCGATCGTTTGCTGTGGTAGGTCCGTCACCCAGCGCACAGTAGGACGGCCGGTCAAGGCCCACCCCGACCGTCACTATCCGTGTTCGAGGCGAGCGACCTGCGCATTAGGCCACCTCCACGGTCCCGCCGCTGGCCCCGGCACGCTAATGTGCGCAGCGGACCTTCGCCGGAGGAAGGACGACCATGTTCGTATCACGCCGCTCGCGGGCAGCCTCATTGGCCGCCTGCGCGACGATCCTGCTCGCCACAAGCGCTTGCGGGGATGACAAGGCCGAGGAGGGAAGCGCTCAACAAGTGCGCCTCTACGGCACGGACGGCAACATGCTCAACTCCTATCCTGCGGAGTTGAAGGAACGTGCCAATCTCGTGGACGGGATGAAGGGAACCACGCCGCTCACCCCGCTGCCGGATGACTTCAAGAGCCGGCTACGGTCCGTCGACCCGGCGCTGACGGACTACCTCTACGCCGCCGAGACGTACGACGCGGTGGTGATCGGAGTGCTCGCCGCCCAACTGGCCGGGAGCACGGACCCGGCGGCCATCGCCAAGCAGATCGTCGGCGTGACCAACGGCGGCCAGCGCTGCGAGGACCCGGCGACCTGCCTGACGCTGGCCCGCGCCGGGCAGGACATCGAGTACCGCAGCGTGTCGCTGACCCGGGCGGGCTTCACCGACAAGGGCGAGCCGGCCACCGCGAGCTACGCCACGCTGACGTTCGACGGCCAGCAGATCAACGACGGCAAGACCGAGTTCGTCGGGGCGGGCACCGAGTCGGCGGCGAGCACCAAGGCGCCGCCGAAGCCGAGGAAGCAGCCCGCCGGCGGAGACGCCGACCAGGAGCCGCTGATCCTGGGCGGCCTGCTGCCGAAGACCGGTGACCTGGCGATCGCCTACCCGCCGATGGCCGCTGGCGCGGCGCTGGCGATCCGGGAGATCAACGCCGGTGGCGGCGCGCTGGGCAAGCCGGTGACCTGGGTGGACGGCGACGACGGCACCAGCCCGGCGGTGGCCAAGGCGACCGTGGCCAAGCACGTGGCGGACGGCGTCAGCCTGATCATCGGCGCTGGCGGCTCGGGTATCTCCCGCGAGGTGCTGCCGGACGTGGTGGCGGCCGGGAAGATCCTCTTCTCGCCGTCCAACACCGACAGCGGCCTGACTGACGTGGAGGACAAGGGCCTCTACTTCCGCACCGCGCCGCCGGACAGCCTGCAGGGCCGGGCGCTGGCCGACGTGATCCTCCGCGACGGGTCGCAGAAGATCGTCATCGTCGCCCGCAAGGACTCCTACGGCGAGGGCCTTCAGGCCACCGTCCGTGACGAGCTGGAGAAGGCCGGGATCACCGGCGACCGGCTCAAGCTGCTCACCTACGAGCCGCCGGCCGACGCCAAGGCCCCGCCGGTGGACTTCACCGACGGCGCCAAGGAGATCAAGGACTTCGGCGCGGACGCCGTGCTGGTCATCGGCTTCGGCGAGTCCGCACAGGTGATCCGGGCGCTCGCCGACAGCGGGGTGCAGATCCGGCACTGAGCACCGACCACGGACCACGACGGCCGCACCGGCATTCCGCCGGTGCGGCCGTTTCCGTCCCCGCGTCAACGGGTCCGGCGGCGCTCCAGGAACTCGGTCATCCGCCGGTGCTTCTCCTCGTCCTCGAAGAGCACCGCCTGGCTGACCAGGTCGAGCTGCGGGTGCGCGGCGGCCGGTGCGTCCACCGCCAACTTGGTGAGCCGCAGCGCCAGCGGCGAGCCCTGGGCCATCTCGTCCAGCAGCCCGTGCGCCACCGTCAGCAGCTCACCGGGCTCGTCCACGACCCGGTTCACCAGGCCGATCCGCAGCGCCTCCGCGGCGTCCACCCGCCGGCCGGTGAAGAGCAGCTCCTTGGCCCGGGCCTCACCGATCAATGCGGGCAGCCGGTGGGTCGCGCCGGCGCCGGCCAGGATGCCCAACCGCACCTCCGGCTGGCCGAAGAACGCCCGCGCCGTACACACCCGCAGATCGCAGGCGTACGCCAGCTCCGCGCCACCGCCCAACGCCGGGCCGTCGACGGCGGCCACACTCGGCATCGGCAGCGCCCGGATCCGGGCGAAGGCGGCCGAGTTGATCGCGGCCAGGGCGTCCGTGCGGCCCCGCTCGCGGAGCTGGCCGATGTCAGCGCCACCGGCGAAGATGCCCTCCGCGCCACCGGTGAGCAGCAGCAGCCGGGGGCGCGCCTCCAGCTCGGCGCAGACCTCGTGCAGCTCGGCGATCAGGTCGGCGTCGATGGCGTTGCGCTTCTCCGGCCGGTCCAGGGTGACCACCACCCGGTCCGGTCGTTCCTCGATCCGCAGCCCGCTCACCGCTTCACCCCGCCGTCCCACCGGTAGAAGCCGTGCCCGGACTTCTTGCCCAGCCGCCCGGCGGCCACCATCTCCACCAGCAACGGCGGCGGCGCGAAGCGGTCCCCGTACGCGGCCTGGAGGGTACGGGCGATGTCCAGCCGCACGTCCAGGCCGACCAGATCGGTCAGCTCCAGCGGCCCGATCGGGTGCCGGTAGCCCAGCACCATTGCCTTGTCGATGTCGGCCGGGCTGGCCACCTCGTCGGCGACCATCCGGATCGCCTCCAGGCCGAGGGTGACCCCGAGCCGAGAGGTGGCGAAGCCGGGCAGGTCGCGTACCACGACGGGGTCCTTGCCCAGCCGGCCGGCGAGCGCGACAGCCGCGGCGGTGGTCTCCTCGGCGGTGGCCGGGCCGACCACGACCTCCAGCAGCGCCATCGCCCAGACCGGGTTGAAGAAGTGCAGGCCGAGGAAGCCCTCGGGCCGGTCCAGACCGGCGGCCAGCTCGCCGATGGCGATGCTGGAGGTGTTGCTGCCCAGCAGCGCCGGGTGCAGCGCGGCGGCGTCACGTAGCACCGCCCGCTTCAGGTCGAGCCGCTCCGGCACCGCCTCCACGATCACCTCCGGGGCGGGGGCGACCTCGGCGAGGGTCGGGCGCAGCGTCACCCGCAGCCGGTTGGTGGCGGCCTCGTCGGCGCTCAGCTTTCCGCGCTGCACCGCCCGCTCCCACAGGTCGGCGAGCCGGTTCAGTGCGGTCGCGCCCCGGCCGGAGTCCACCTCGACCAACTCGACGGCGTACCCGGCCCCAGCCGCCACGTACGCGATGCCGAGCCCCATCGTGCCGGCTCCGACGACCACGAAACGATCGCTCATCACGCCTCCCTGTCCCGCCCGGCGGCGCGCGGGGTCCCCGCCACGCCGGCTCGGGTGTTCCGCCCACTCCGCTCGCTCATGGTGCGACCCTATGCAGCACGGCGACCCGGCCCATGCGTGGGGGAGCGCGGGATCGGGTACAGACGGCCCGTCAACCGAGGGAAGGACCAGTCGAGATGAGCCAGGCACCGGAGAGCGTCACCGACCCGGGTAGCATTGACGGGGAGATCGTGGAGACCCGAGGGGACGAGCGGGTCGACCTGCTGCGCGCCGACACCAACAACGACGGCCGCACCGACGTGTGGGTGGTGGACACCGACGGCGACGGCAAGGCCGACCTGTTCCAGTTCGACACCAACGGTGACGGCAAGGTGGACATCACCATGGTCGACATCGACGAGGACGGCACCCCGGACGAGGTGGTCGACGGCGACGGCGGGCTTCCGCCCGAGCAACTCCCCCCGACCGTCCAGGTCTGAGAGGTAGGGAAGGGCCCCGCCTTGTCGCGGGGCCCTTCCCTACCCGGGTGCTCAGTCGGCGAGGCGCAGGGTAGCCAGGTAGTACGGGGCGTCGCGGTCGTCCACATCGGTCAGCCGCCAGCCGCTGCCGTGCACCAGGCTGGCGAACTCGTCCGCCGAACAGACCAGGTAGTCGAACCACTCGGTGCCCAACTCCCGGTAGCGCAGCCGGAGCCGTAGCTGGCCGCCCAGCCGACCCCGGCTGCGGTTGCGCTCGTGGTAGCCGGTGTGCAGCGGGTCACGGGTGCCGTACGGGTCGGTGCCGTGCGCGATGATCTGCGCCCCCGGCCGGGCCAGCGCGGCGAGCGCGGCCAGGAACCCGGGTGCCCGCTCCCGCCCCTCGAACAGCCCCAGGTTGTTGCCGAGCAGCAGGAACGTGTCGTACCGCTGGCCGTCGGCGACGTGCGTGTCCACGGTGCCGTGGACCAGCCGCCGGACCCCGCGCCGCCGGCTCACCGCCAGCGCGCCCGCCGAGGTGTCCAGCCCGGTGACCGGTACGCCGCGCTCCTGGAGCAGCAGCGCGATGCGGCCGGCACCGGTGCCGATGTCCAGCGTCTCGCCCTCGGCCCGGTCCACGGCCCGGTGGTCGTACGGCTGCCAGTCCGCCGGCGCGTCCAGGTAGTGCGCGGCCGGCGCGCCGTTGATCAATCCGTCGTCCCGCTCGATGATCTCGATGACCGGCCGGGGCAGTCGCCCGCCGACCAGCGGTCGGGGACCCACCCCGGAGGCCACGGCGAGCGTGTCCCTGAGCAGTTCGCCGACAACGTCACCGATTAGAGGATCCCCCGTCACGACGTTCACGCTATCCCGCCACTCAGCGGCCCGCAGCGGCCGTATCCTGGCGGCGTGACCACGCTGGACAGGCTGTCGGCCGAGAAGTACATCCTGCTCACGACCTTCCGCAAGGACGGTCGGGCGGTGCCGACGCCGGTCTGGGCGGTACGCGACGGCGAGGCGTTGGCGGTCTGGACCCGGGCCGACTCGGGCAAGGTGAAGCGGATCCGCCGCAACGGCGAGGTGACCGTGGCGCCGTGCGACGTGCGAGGCCGGCCGCACGGTGCGGAGGTGCCCGCCCACGCGACGATCTACGGTGGCGGCGACACGGGTCGGGTACGCGACCTGCTCAAGCACAAGTACCGGCTGCTCGGTCGACTGAGCCTGCTCGGCGGCCGGCTGCGCCGTGGCGAGGGCGGCACGGTCAGCATCCGGGTGACGCTGGCCGACGGGCGCGACTGAGGCCGGGCGCGCCTGCGGGCGGACATGGAAAGGGGCGGCGGATCGAGATCCACCGCCCCTGACCGGAAAAACTGGCGCTCAGTCACCCTGCCGCTGCTGCGGGATCTGGCCCTGCAACAGCGCCCTGACCTCCGACTCGCGGTAGCGACGGTGGCCACCCAGGGTGCGGATGGCGCTGAGCTTGCCCGCCTTGGCCCACCGGGTCACCGTCTTCGGGTCGACACGGAACATCGACGCCACCTCGGCCGGCGTGAGTAGCGGCTCTGGTTCATGCGTTCGCGATGCCATCGGTCACTCCTCCACATGTATAGACATCGGCCGGGGTCCCGCCGGCCGACGCGTCTCCCATGGTCCGGCTAGTCCCCGATGTCCGACATGGGCCGAACGGATGAAGGTCCCTAGACGGACGGATGAACCATGCCCGATTTTTACTACTTTTACATGTCAGAAAGTGCCTTATTCGGACTCATGATCACGGTTCGTGATGCGTCAACTACGAGCACACCTCACCTTGAGAGCGCTCCTTGGGCGATTTGCCTTAGTTGCACCGCTCCAGCAACTGCACGGCGCGCCACCGGGCCACCAGCTTGTCGTACGCGGCTGACGCTTCCTCGGCCTCACCGCGGGACAGCCCGGCGAGACCGCCGGCGACCAACTCGGGCGAGTCGTCCGCGGCCAGCGTCTCGTCGGAGAGCAGATCGACCAGGCCGCCGTAGTCCAACTCCACCACCGAGCGCGGGTGGAACTCCTCCAGCCAGCGGGCCGCCTCCTCCACCGCGTCGGTGATCGGCGCCTCGCCCACCGACTTACGCAGCACCGACAGCGCCCGTGACGAGCGGCGGCGGGCCTTGGAGATCTCGGTCCGGTAGCGCAGCGCCCGTCTGCCCGGCTGGGCGACCAGGTCCCGCTCGGAGGGGTCGAAGAGCACGAACCACCGCAGCGGCACACCCCACGTGGCGATCTGCTCGTGCACCCGGGGCACCCCGTGCTCCAGCACCCGGGCTCCACTGCGCCAGTCGTCCACCACCGCCCGGGCCTGCCCGGCGAGCACCGGCGGCACGAAGGCGTCGGCGAGCACCGAGGGCACCCCGTCCCGGGCGCTGAGGGCCGCCTCAGCGACTCGGATCCGCAGGTTCCAGGGGCAGACCAGCAGGCTGTCGTCCGTCTCCAGGACGTACGCCTCCTCCGGCAGGTCCGGTAGCCGGGTCCAGCCCGCGCCCAGCGCCTCGATCACCGCCGTCCGCTGCCGGCCAGGCCCCTCCACCGGGGCCACGGCCCGCCCCTCCGACACGTAGCGGCGCCAGTAGCTCTGGCGGTCCCGGTCGAAGGCGGTCAGCGGTTCGTACACGCGCAGGTAAGAAGCGAAGAGCGACGGCACGGCGCGATCCTCCCACGAACCGCACCCGGACGCGGTCAGCGGCCGGACCACGCGCGCCGCAACGTGGGACGCCGGCAGCGCGTCGGGCACCCCCACGGCGGCCGATACTAGGCTCGACGGCACCGGCAGCATCCCCGCCGGGGTCCACCAGGTCCGCGTCCCACAAGGACGCCACCATTCCAGGAGCCAGTCATGGGCGTATTCGCGAGCACCGACGACCCGGTATCGACCGGACACGAACAGGTCGTGTTCTGCCAGGACAAGCAGAGCGGCCTGAAGGCGATCATCGGGATCTACTCCACCGCGCTGGGGCCCGCGCTGGGCGGCACCCGCTTCTACCCGTACGCCAGCGAGGATGACGCGCTCGCCGACGTGCTCGACCTGTCCCGCGGCATGGCGTACAAGAACGCGCTCGCCGGGCTGGACCTGGGCGGTGGCAAGGCGGTCATCTGGGGCGACCCGGAGCAGATCAAGAGCGAGGCGCTGCTGCGCGCGTACGGCCGCTTCGTGGAGTCGCTGGCCGGCCGCTACTACACCGCCTGCGACGTCGGCACCTACGTGGCGGACATGGACGTCATCGCCCGGGAGACCCGCTACGTGACCGGCCGCAGCGTCGAGCACGGCGGCGCCGGTGATTCCTCGATCCTGACCGCCTGGGGCGTCTTCCAGGGCATGCGGGCCTCCGCCGAGCATGTCTGGGGCACCCCGAGCCTGCGCGGCCGCCGGGTCGGCGTGGTCGGCCTCGGCAAGGTCGGCAAGTACCTGACCGGGCACCTGCTGGAGGACGGCGCCGAGGTGGTGGCCACCGACGTCAACCCGAAGGCGCTGACCTGGGTGCGCACCAACCACCCGGAGGTCACCCTGGTGGACGACCCCACCGCGCTGGTCGCCGCGGACATCGACGTGTACGCCCCGTGCGCGCTGGGCGGCGCGTTGAACGACGACACCGTGCCGGTGCTGCGGGCCAAGGTGGTGACCGGGGCGGCGAACAACCAGCTCGCCCACCCGGGCATCGAGAAGCTGCTGGCCGATCGGGGCATCCTGTACGCCCCGGACTACGTGGTCAACGCCGGCGGTGTGATCCAGGTGGCGGACGAGATCGAGGGCTTCAACTTCGACCGGGCGAAGCTGCGGGCCACCCGGATCTACGACACCACCCGGGAGATCCTGCACCTGGCGGACGCCGAGGGCGTTCCTCCGGCGGTGGCCGCGGACCGTCTGGCCGAGCGGCGGATGGCCGACGTCGGCCGGCTGCGCACGATCCACCTGCGCTGAGCGACCCCGGAGGCGGATCGACCGGATCCGCCTCCGGGCCC
This sequence comes from Micromonospora sp. NBC_00858, assembly GCF_045207365.1. NCBI lineage: Bacteria > Bacillati > Actinomycetota > Actinomycetes > Micromonosporales > Micromonosporaceae > Micromonospora > Micromonospora sp. NBC_00858. The sequence goes on from NZ_CP108828.1 coordinate 6,100,342, forward strand.
CGCCGCCGGCCCGGCTCGGTAAGCTGAGGCCGAGTCAAGTTTGGTGCGTTTTGCCCGGTGTCACGGGTGCTCTCCGTTCCGCTCCTTACCGGGTACACTGGGTTACGGCCGGATCGACGCGACGCGCAGAGCCGGTTGACGGTAACCCGAGGTGCCGAACGATGGCATCCCCATGTACCGTAAGAGCCACGAGAGATGCCTGACGTCATCGGGGCCCGCCTTCGGGCTGCCCCGCATTCTGTGCGAGGGGGTCGAGCCATGGGGCGCGGCCGTGCTAAGGCCAAGCAGACAAAGGTGGCCCGGGAGTTGAAGTACCACTCCCCGAACACCGACCTCACCGCCTTGCAGCGCGAACTGGCGGGTGCTGGTAAGTCTGAGCACCACTTCGACGACGACTCAAAAGAGTTCGTCGACGACGATGATGAGGATCACGCGGACGACGACCCGGATCCCTGGGTTCGTCCGACCCACTGACCTCTCGACGTAGCTGAGCACGCGGTGACCCCCGCATGCTCACGCATGTGCCCGTCGAGAGCGCTACCGGCACCGACGATCAGGGGCCTGGCCCGGCGGGAGACCTCTCCGGCCGTTCGACAGGCCCCTGACCGCGGTCCCCGTCAGCGTGGCCGGTTGTTCCAGTTGTAGAAGGTCGGGATGTTCTCGAAGTGGTTCCAGGCGCAGACCGCGCTGGCGCCGTCCCCGCCCGATACCTCCGCCCGCAGCCGCCGTGCGTCCTCGGCCTCCTGAAGCAGCTCGACGAGCCCCGGGGCCACCTCCCGCACCCGCTCGGTGACTCCGTCCGGGGCGTCATCCGCCTCGCGCTCAGGCAACCGGTGACTCGTGGTCTCGGGCATGCTCCAACACTCCCTCCAATAGGCGGATCTTGCTGTTGCGGCAGTGCTCGGTCTCCGTACCGTCGAAACGCCCCAGCTCGAAGTAGCGGTTGGCCGCATGGCCACCGCCACAGAAGCCGAAGTACGGGCAGGACGTCCGGCATGACTCCACCCCGGCCAGGAACTCGCCCACCCAGGGCGTCGCGGCAGCGCCCGTGAGGATCTCGGCCAGTGGGGTGGTCAGCACGTTGCCGCTGCTGAAGTCGCCGTAGTGGGGGTCGGTGAAGCCGGCCAGCTCCGGGGAGAGCACGGTCACCGAGCCGTCGTGCCCGATCGTCGGGATCGGGTCCAGCCGGCGGGGCAGCACGCTGTCCGCCGAGTTGTCGAGCACCGCCGCGGCGTAGCGCAGCGACCACTCGATCTCGCGCAGGTGGATCCGGGGCTCCCGGCGCCAGGCCGCCACCAGCTCCGCCCAGAAGGCGGTCACCGCCACCGCGTCGTGACGGTTGTCGCGGGTGTTGACCCCCTCGGTCTCCTCGATGTTGATGCCCAACACGTCGCAGCCCAGCCCGAGGAAGTAGTCGTACAGCTCGGCGGCGAGCCCCGACTCCGGCCTGGACACCACGGCGAGCGCGGAGAACGGCAGCCCGTGCCGACGCAGCGCGGCGACCCCGCGCAGGATCCGGTCGTACGCCGGCTGGCCGCCCCGGTTGACCCGGTCGCCGTTGCGCTCCCGGGGCCCGTCCACGCTCACGCTCACCCGCACCTCGTGCCGGGCGAAGAAGTCGCACCAGTCGTCGTCGATCAGCGTGGCGTTGGTCTGCACGTGGTGCTCGACCTGGGGCCCGAACGGCGCGATCAGGTCGGCCAGGTGCTCCCGGCCGGCCGCCAGCGGCTCACCGCCGTGCCACACCACCGAGAATCGGCCGGCCGCCGCCCACGGGTTGACCGCCGCCGCCACCGCCTCGGCCACCGACACCGGCATTCGCCGGTCGGCGGCCCGGAACGGCAGGTAGCAGTACGCGCAGTCGAGGTTGCAGAGGGTGGTGGGCTGCATGACGACGTACGACGGGACGGCGGCCAGACCGCGCATCCCGCTGAACGACTGTCCCCGAGCAGCCATCGCCCTCCTCCGCCTAGCCTGAGGGTGCCCTTCAGGCTAGGCGGCATTGGCCACTCGGGTGAAGCCCTGATCAGGTGCCCGTACGATCACCAGAACGTGATCATCCGCGGGTGTGCTGGCCAACCATCTGCACGTTGCCGGTGCCCTCGATGATCTCGCCGGCCTGCCACGCCTCGACCCCACGGCCGGTCAGCGTGGCCAGCGCGCGGTCGGCGTCCTCGGCCGAGACGATCGCGAACATGCCGACGCCCATGTTGAAGGTCGACTCCATGTCCTGGTCGTCGATCCGACCCTTCGACTGGATCAGGTCGAAGACCGGCTGCGGCTTCCAGGTGGACCGGTTGACCACCGCGTCGACGTGCTCGGGCAGCACCCGGACCAGGTTGCCGGGGATGCCGCCGCCGGTGACGTGGGCCAGCACCCGCACGTCGGCCTCGGCGATCAGCTTCAGGCAGTCCTTGGCGTAGATCTTGGTCGGGGTGAGCAGCTCCTCACCCAGGGTCCGCTGCCGGCCGAAGTCGTCGATCACGATGTCCAGCCGCATCCGGGCCGCGCCGAGCAGCACGTGCCGGACCAGCGAGTAGCCGTTGGAGTGCAGGCCAGAGGAGCGCATGGCAATCACCACGTCGCCCACCTCGACCCGATCCGGGCTGAGGATGTCGCTCTCCTCAACCACGCCGACGCCGGTCGCGGAGATGTCGTACTCGTCCGGGCGGAGCACGCCGGGGTGCTCGGCGGTCTCCCCGCCCAGCAGCGCGCAGCCGGCGTAGCGGCAACCGTCGGCGATGCCCGCGCCAATCTCGGCGACCTTGTCCGGAACCACCTCGCCGGTGGCGATGTAGTCGAGAAGGAACAGCGGCTCGGCCCCACAGGCCACCAGGTCGTCGACGACCATCGCGACCAGGTCGATGCCGACCGTGTCGTGGATGTCCATCTGCTGGGCGATCACCAGCTTGGTGCCCACCCCGTCGGTGGAGGAAGCCAGGATCGGGTTCTTGTACTTGGTCGTGTCCAGCCGGAACAGGCCGGCGAAGCCGCCGAGATCACCCAGCACCTCGGGGCGACGGGTCTGACGCACCTTCGACTTGAGCAGCTCCACCGCGCGGTCACCCGCGTCGATCGAGACGCCCGCGTCGGCGTACGAGACCGAGCGTTTGCGGGCCTGACGGCCGGCGCCGGCCGTCCAGAGCTGGCGGTCGCCGCCGGCGCCGGTCGGGCTGCTTCCTGCGCCGCTGCGCTCGGACACGTGCGTCACGGTTCTCCCCTTTGTGGTTCTCGGTGCCGCACCGGCGGTGGCCGGGCCGCGCCGGTTGGTGCTACGGGCGGTTTGCGGTCACGCCACCCGGAGTGGCGACGAGCGAGCCGTTGGTGTGTGGGGCTTCCGGTGCCGAGTTGGCGACCCGTCGGCCCACCCCTTCGAGCACGTGCTTGCCGATCAGGTTGCCGGCCGGCAGCTCGATCGGGTACTCCCCATCGAAACACGCCCGACACAGCCGGGTCTTCGGCTGCTCGGTCGCGGCGATCAGGCCAGGAAGCGAAACGTAACCCAGCGTGTCGGCTCCGATGGAACGCCGGATGCCGTCGTTGTCCAACCCGTTGGCCAGCAGCTCCGCCCGAGTGGCGAAGTCGATGCCGTAGAAGCACGGCCAGCTGACCGGCGGGGAGGAGATCCGGACGTGCACCTCCAGTGCCCCCGCCTCGCGCAGCATCCGCACGATGGCCCGCTGCGTGTTGCCGCGGACGATCGAGTCGTCCACCACCACCAGCCGCTTGCCCCGGACGTTCTCCCGCAGCGGGTTGAGCTTGAGCCGGATGCCGAGCTGGCGCAGGGTCTGCGACGGCTGGATGAAGGTGCGCCCCACGTACGGGTTCTTCATCAGACCGGCACCGTAGGTGATGCCGGACGCCTCCGCGTAGCCGATCGCGGCCGGGGTGCCGGACTCGGGCACGGGGATCACCAGGTCGGCCTCGACCGGGTGCTCCTTGGCCAACTGCCGGCCGATCTGCACCCGTGCCGCGTGCACGTTGCGCCCCGCGATGGTTGCGTCCGGGCGCGCGATGTAGACGTACTCGAAGAGACAGCCCTTGGGCTCCGGCGCGGCGAACCTGGTGGAGCGCAGCCCGTCCTCGTCGATCGCGATCAGCTCGCCCGGCTCGACCTCGCGCACCACGCTGGCACCGACGATGTCCAGCGCGGCGGTCTCACTGGCGACCACCCAGCCGCGCTCCAACCGGCCGAGCACCAGCGGGCGTACGCCGTGCGCGTCGCGAGCCGCGTAGAGGGTCGACTCGTCCATGAAGACGAAGCTGAACGCGCCCCGCAGCTGCGGCAGCACCTCCATCGCGGCCGCCTCGACCGACAGGTCCGGTCGGCTGGCCAGCAGCATGGTCACCAGGGAGGTGTCGTTGGTCGAGCCGTCCGCGACGAGGCCGCGCTCGGCGACCTCCTTCTCCAACTCGGCGGTGTTGACCAGGTTGCCGTTGTGGGCCAACGCGATGGTCGTGCCGGAGCTGGTCGACCGGATGGTCGGCTGGGCATTTTCCCAGTTCGAGGCGCCGGTCGTGGAATAGCGGGCGTGCCCGATAGCCAGGTGGCCGCGCAGGCTGGCCAGGGTGGGCTCGTCGAAGACCTGGGCCACCAGGCCGAGATCCTTGTAGACCACCACACCGGAGCCATCGCTCACCGCGATGCCCGCCGCCTCCTGGCCGCGATGCTGGAGGGCATAAAGGCCGAAATAGGTCAGATTGGCGACCTCTTCGCCCGGAGCCCAGACGCCGAAGACGCCGCAGGCATCCTGCGGGCCAGGTCGTTGGGGATCAAGGTCGTGGCTCAGCCGGCCGTCGCCTCGGGGCACTACCGCTCCCTCATGCTGGTCTGGACCGGCCTGGCGGGGATCACGGGGCGGATCCACACTCCTCGGCCGGGACCACTGTCGTCGCCTGACAGTGTACGCGAATCGCCATGAATACAGATAGTCGCCATTTCCCTGCTGAGCGTGACGATCACCCGGACATTGGGGCAACTAGAGGGGCAGATATGCGGAGAGGTCCGCACGGACGCCGCTGACCTGGACTCGACCGTCGGTAACCGCCTCGGTCCAACCGATTCGTCCGGTGGCCAGCGCCAGCCAGGTGTCCGGGGCCATCTCGACCACGTTTGGCGGGTTTCCCCTGGTGTGTCGAGGACCCGGAACGCACTGGACAGCCCCGTATGGTGGGACGCGTACCTCCACCGATCGGCCGGGGGCGCGCTCCGCGAGGACGGCCAACAAGGACCGGACCGCCTCCCGGAGCACCGGCCGTTCGGGCGTACGCCCCTCGTCGAGCGCCGACAATGCCGCCGCAACGGCGGTGGACTTACTGTACGGAGAGGACACGACGGGACGATACGACCCGCAGGCAGAGCACCCGACGCTGGCCCTGGGTCGCGCCGATCCAGTAAGACAAGGCATAGTTGCCGACGGCGTATTCGTACCGTGATAATCCCCGGCCCGGCGCCCCGCCGGTTGAGGGAAGTCAGTCCGGAAGGCGGTGGACGTGTCAACACACCGACGTGCCTGGAAGCAGCGGGCCGGTGTGGTCGTAGCGCTGGTTGCTGGCGCTCTGCTCGCCGTCCCCGCGACACCGGCCCTGGCCGCCGATCCCGGTGTACAGATAACCGGCCTATCGTCGGGCACCCTGACCTCCGGGCAGCGGGCGACCCTCTCGTTCAGAGTGACGAACAACAACGTCAAGCTGCCACCGTTGAACTCCGACTCCGTAACCATCAAGGTCAGCACCAGCTTCGGCGAACTCAGCTGCGACGGTCGCTGCGACTTCACGGAAGAGATCAACCGCGGCGAGTCCGGCACCTACACCGTTAACCTGGTTGCGGGCAACGTAGCTCCGGGCGACACCAAATCCGGCAAGGTTCAGATCAGTGCAAGCGTTGGCGGCGACTCTGACAGCGCTGAACGCGACATCACTGTTCGCGGACCGCAGCAGCAGCAGACGCAGACTGTTCGGTCGGTCTCCGGCAAGGTGGTCGTGCAGGCCGACGGCAAGGCCGTGCCGAACGCGGTCGTCATGCTGCAGGACAGCACCGGCCGGCGCTACGACACCACCAGCGACGGCAGCGGCAACTTCCGCTTCACCGGCACCACCGAGAAGCCGATCGCGCCGGGCCGGATCGACCTGGGCGCGAGCTTCGACAACGTGTTGGCGACCAAGACGCTCAACGCCAGCGCCAACCAGTCGATCACCGGGCAGCGGATCAGCCTCGCGATCAAGGTGGAGGTGACGCCGAGCCCCACTCCGTCGGCCTCCGCCGAGGCGACCCCCACCGAGGAGGCGACCGAGGAGGGCGCCGAGGATCAGGCCTCCGAGGAGGCCAGCCCGGGCGCGGCGGCGAACGCCGCCAACGAGGACGACGGTGGCGGCTTCGGCTCGTACCTGATCATCCTGCTCGGCGGCCTGCTGGTGGCTGCGGGCGTCGGCACGATCGTGCTGCTCTGGATGAAGCGCAAGGAGAACGGCGACGACGAGGACGCCCCGGCGGGTGCCGGCGCGGTCCCGGCGGCGCGCGGCGGCTTCCGTGGCGCCGACGACCAGACCCGGGTGGTCGGCCGGCCCGGAGGCGGACCAGACCCGACGATGGTCGGTGGCGCGGCGCTGAGCGAGGCGCCGACGATGATGCACCGCCCCGTGGTCGACGACGTTCCGCCGGACCCGTACGGCGCGCCCGCGCAGCCGTACGGCGCGGCTGGCCAGCAGGGCTGGGGCGGCGCCGGCTACGGCGAGGAGCCAGCGCCCGCTGGGTACGGCGGCTACGGCAACGCTCCCGCCTCGGGCGGCGGCTACGGCACGGCGGCGAACCCCGAGGGTGGCTACGGTGCCGGCGCGGCCGGAGACGCCTACGGCGCCGCACCCGGTTCCGGCGCGGGCTACGGTGGCGCACCGGCCTCCGGTGGCGGCTATGGCGGTGCACCGGCCTCCGGTGGCGGCTACGGCGGCGCACCGGCCTCCGGCGGCGGCTACGGCAGCCGCGACTACACGGCCCCCGCTGGCGCCGCTGGCGGCGCGGCCTATGGCGAGCGCTTCGACGAGCCCACCGGCCGGTACACCGGCGACAGCACCCAGTACCCGGCCCCGGCCGACCCGTACGCCACCGGCGTCTACCAGCCGGAGCAGGGCCAGGGCTACGGCCAGCCTGACCCGACGACCCCGTACAGCGGTCGGACGGCCGAACCGACCGGCGGATACGGCCAGCAGGCCGGCGGGTACGACCAGGGCGGCTACGGGCAGCAGGCCGGTGGCTACGACCAGGGCGGCGGCTACGGTCAGGAGCCCCCGCAGCAACGCGGCGGCTACGACGACCGGGGCGGCTACGACCAGAGCGGCGGCTACGGCCAGCAGGCCGGCGGGTACGACCAGGGCGGCGGCTACGGCCAGGAGCCCCCGCAGCAACGCGGCGGCTACGACGACCGGGGCGGCTACGACCAGAGCGGCGGCTACGGCCAGCAGACCGGCCGGACCCGGCCGGACACCCCGCCGCCGACCGAGCGGGGCGGCCGACGCCTCGACTGGCTGGACGACTGACCGACCACAACGCAAGGAAACGGCTACCCGGATCTCCGGGTAGCCGTTTCGCTATTGCTGGATCCTCGTGGTCAGTGAAGGTCGACGCGGGGTCAGGCGGCGGAGAACACGCCGTGGCGGAGCACCGGGACGACGTCCGACACGCCGACCCGGACGGCGATCTCCACGTCCTCGGCGAAACCACTCTCAGTCAGCTCGCGCCCGGAGACGCTGCCGCGCACCGCGGCGGGCACGTCCGGGGTGCTGGCCAGCGCGGCGAGCGCCATGGCCGCCTCCACCGACAACCCGCCGGGGACGCCGGAGAGCGCATCGAGCACGGACGCCGCCCCAAGCTGATCCTCCACGCACGGGCGCATCGAGCCGTCCGGCCAGCGTTCCCCGGAGGCGATCACACCGATCGGGGCGTCCGCCGTGCCGTACCCCTGGTGGCGCAGCCAACGCCCGACGGCGCGGGCGTTGCGCAGGCACGCCGCGACCACCGGTAGCCCGGTGGCGCTCGCGGCGGCGCTGATCGCCGAGCCGTTCGGGGAGGGCAGCACCAGGTCCGCCACAACCGGCGCGGTGCTCAGCGCGGCGGGCGAGAGCGACCACGGATGGTCCGCTGTCGTCCGCCGACGGCCCACCGCGGCCACCGCGCCGACCCGCAGCGCGTAATCGGCGGCCTGCTCACCCCAGGGGAACGGGTGCACCCGCATGCCGCGGCCGACCGCCACCTCCACCGAGGTGGTGAACGAGAGCACGTCCACCACCACCAACGCCGCGCAGACCCGACCGAGCTCGGCCGCCCCGGTCAGCCCCCAGTCGAACCGGGCACCGGAGCCGGGTTGGCCGTAGACGGCCGCGGCCAACGCCTCAGCGCTCGTCAGGCGACGGTTCGGCGACACCGGAGTCAGACTCGGACGACCCGCCGGGCCCGGCGGGCTCGGCGGTGGTCGGCTGCTCCGGCTCGGCGGACTCGACCGGCGCCTCGGCGATCGGCTCGGCGGCCCCGGTCTGCGGGGCCGGCCCGGCCGAAGCGATCGGCTCGCTGGCAACCGCCGCCGGGTCCACCGGTGCGACCTCCGCGTCCGATGCGACCGGCAGCGGCACGGCCTCGACCGCGCCCGCCACACCAGCCGCCGGAGCGGGCACCTCGACGGCCGCCGCGCCGCCGAAGAGGCGGGGCAGCGTCTCGGTGTGCGCGGCCCGCAGCTCGTCCAGGCCGATCCGGAACTGGCCGTGCACCTCCAGCGCGCCGCCGGCCGGGTCGGTGACGCCGATCAGCTCGAACGGCACCCCCCGCTCGGCGCAGAGCGCCGCGAACGCCTTGTCGTGACCGCGCGGCACCGACACCAGCGCCCGCGCGGCGGATTCGCTGAACAGGTAGACGAACGGCATCGAGCCGCCGGCGAAGTGCTCCGGCACGGCGATCCGGGCGCCGACGCCGCGACGCAGGCAGGACTCGACCAGGCTCTGGGCGAGGCCACCGTCGGAGAGGTCGTGCGCGGAGGTCAGGTGACCGACCCGGGCCGCCTCGGCCAACAGGTCGGCGAGCGCCTTCTCCCGGGCAAGGTCGACCTGCGGCGGGATGCCGCCGAGGTGCTCGTGCGTCACCCAGGCCCACTCCGAGCCGGAGAGCTCCACGTTCGTCTCGCCGAGCAGGTAGAGCTGGTCGTGGTCGCCACCGGCGCGCGGGACGAAGCCCATCGGCACCCGGTCGGCGACGTTGTCCAGCACACCCAGCACGCCGACCACCGGGGTCGGGTGGATGGCCGCCGCGCCGGTCTGGTTGTAGAAGCTGACGTTGCCGCCGGTGACCGGGATGCCCAGCTCCAGGCAGCCGTCCGCCAGGCCGCGCACGGCCTCGGCGAACTGCCACATCACGCCCGGGTCCTCCGGGGAGCCGAAGTTGAGGCAGTTGGTGACGGCGATCGGCTTCGCGCCGGTCACCGCCACGTTCCGGTACGCCTCAGCCAGCGCGAGCTTGGTGCCGTTGTACGGGTCGAGCCGGGTGTACCGGCCGTTGCCGTCCACGGACAGCGCCACGCCGAGCCCGGTCCGCTCGTCGATCCGGATCACGCCGCCGTCCTCCGGCTGGGCGAGCACGGTGTTGCCCAGCACGTAGCGGTCGTACTGCTCGGTGACCCAGGTCTTGTCGGCCAGGTTCGGCGACGCGATCATGCGCAGCACGGTCTCCCGCAGCGCCTCCGGGTCGGCCGGGCGGGGCAGCGTCTCGGCGCGGTCGGCCTGGAGCAGGATCAGGTCGGCCGGCTCGCGCATCGGCCGGGCGTAGACCGGGCCGTCGTCGACCAGCGAGCCCGGCGGTACGTCGACCACCAGGTGGTCCTGCCAGGTGATCAGCAGTCGGCCCGGACGGCCGTCCGGCTCCGGCGCGGTGACCTCGCCGATCGCGGTAGCCAGCACGCCCCACTTCTCGGCGGTCTTGAGCACCGCGTCGAGCTTGTCCGGCTCGACGACCAGCAGCATCCGCTCCTGGGACTCGCTGGCCAAGATCTCGTGCGGGTCCATCGAGGGCTCGCGCAGCGGCACGCGCTCCAGCCAGACCCGCATGCCGGTGCCAGCCGCGGCTGCCGTCTCGGTGAGCGCGCAGGTCAGACCGGCGCCGCCGAGGTCCTGGATGCCGACCACCAGTTGGCCGTCGTACAGCTCCAGGCACGCCTCGATGAGCAGCTTCTCGGTGAACGGGTCACCGACCTGCACGGCAGGGCGGCGCTGCTCGCTGCCCTCGTCGAAGGTGGCGCTGGCCAGCACCGAAACGCCGCCGATGCCGTCCCGGCCGGTCTTGGCGCCCATCAGGACGACCACGTTGCCGGGGCCGGCGGCGGCCTTGTTCTGCAGCCGGTTGACCGGCAGCACGCCCAGGCAGAGCGCGTTGAGCAGCGGGTTGCCCTGGTAGGAGGGGTCGAAGACCAGCTCACCACCGATGTTGGGCAGGCCGAGGCAGTTGCCGTAGCCGCCGACGCCGGCGACCACGCCGGTCAACACCCGGGCGGTGTCGGGGTGGTCCGCGGCACCGAAGCGCAGCGGGTCCATCACGGCGATCGGGCGGGCGCCCATGGCGAGGATGTCCCGGACGATGCCGCCGACGCCGGTCGCCGCGCCCTGGTACGGCTCGACGAAGCTCGGGTGGTTGTGCGACTCGACCTTGAAGGTCACGGCCAGCTCGTCGGAGACCTGCACCACGCCGGCGTTCTCACCGATGCCGGCGAGCAGCCGGTCGCTGTGCGGGGCCTTCTCACCGAACTGACGCAGGTGCACCTTGCTCGACTTGTAGGAGCAGTGCTCGCTCCACATGATCGAGTACATCGCCAGCTCGGACTGGGTGGGCCGGCGGCCGAGGATCTGCCGGATCCGGTCGTACTCGTCGTCGCGAAGGCCCAGCTCGGTGTACGGCTGCAGCTCGCCCGGGGTCCCACCGGCGCGCGGCACGGTGTCCACGCCGTCGGTCCAGTCGGCGGTGACCGGCTGGACGGGGGCGGTCGCCGGGGCGGCGGGCTGCGCCGGGCGCGGCTCGGTCGGCTGCGCCGGGGCGGAGTACGCCTCCGGAGTGTCCCGTACCGGGTCCGGATGGGTGGTCATGACCTCTCCTCGCTGCGCTCGTGCCCGCCCGACCGGCGGTTGAGCTGACCGATGATCGTGTCGCCGGTCACGCCGGCGCCCCCACCAGGTGCTTGAGGACCGAGGTGAAGAAGCCGAGGCCGTCCAGCGAGGGGCCGGTGAGCGACTCCACCGCGTGCTCGGGGTGCGGCATGATGCCGACCACGTTGCCGGCAGGGTTGGTGATCGCGGCGATGTCGCGCTGCGACCCGTTCGGGTTGCCGCCGACGTAGCGGGCGACCACTCGGCCCTCGGCTTCGAGCTGGTCCAGCGTCGCGGTGTCGGCGACGTAGCAGCCCTCGCCGTTCTTGACCGGGATGAGCACCTCCTGGCCGGGCTGGAACGCGTTGGTCCACGCGGTGCCGGCCGACTCGACGCGCAGGATCTGGTCCCGGTTGCGGAAGTGCAGGTGCTGGTTGCGGGTGAGCGCGCCGGGCAGCAGGTGCGCCTCGCAGAGGATCTGGAAGCCGTTGCAGATGCCGAGCACCGGCAGGCCACCCTGGGCGGCGTCCACGATCGTCTCCATCACCGGAGCGAACCGGGCGATGGCGCCGCAGCGCAGGTAGTCACCGTAGGAGAAGCCGCCGGGCAGCACGACCGCGTCGACCCCGTAAAGCCCCGGGTCACCGTGCCAGAGCCGAACCGGCTCGGCACCGGCGATCCGGACGGCACGGGCCGCGTCCCCGTCGTCGAGCGAGCCGGGGAAGGTGACCACACCGACCCGGGCGGTCACGAGCGGGCGTCCGCGGTCTCGTCGGTCTCGACCAGGCGGACGGTGAAGTCCTCGATGACCGGGTTGGCGAGCAGCTTGTCGGCGATCTCCCGGGCCCGGTCCAGGTCCGGTTCACCGGTGAACTCGATCTCGATCCGCCTGCCGATCCGAACCGAGGCGACGTCGCTGACGCCGAGCCGGGGCAGCGCGTTTGCGACGGCCTGGCCCTGCGGATCGAGGATCTCGGGCTTGAGCATGACGTCGACGACGACGCGAGGCACTGGGCACTCCTGACTGTGTACGCAGTTGGGTGCCGACCCACAACGGGCGAGCGCAGCCAGCCTACCTGGCAGATTCCGCCGCAGACGCACCGGCCGGCCGCAGTTCAGGCAGTGATCAACATAACCGGCGGCCGGAACGGGCCAGTACGCGTGACACGCGGCCTCACCAGGCGATATACGGCACTGCGGGTAGCCAAATCGTTACATTGATCAATCTCGATCAGATCCTTGAAAACGGCCACCGCGCGCCCTAATCTACATCGACACGATTCGATGTCAGCGGCAGCGGGGATCCCCGCTGTCGTCCTCCCGCGCCCGGCGACCCCGGGCCCGCCCCGTCCAAGGAGTCCCCCGATGCGCATCCGCCCCCTGCTCGCCCTGCTCGGCACCGCGCTGATCGGCGTCCTCGGCGCCTCCTCCGGCGCCGTCGCCGCCCCCGCCGGCCCGCAACCCATCATCGGCGGCGGCACCGTCTCGTCCGCACCCTGGGCCGCCGCGGTGCTCAGCAACGGCTCGTTCACCTGCTCCGGCAGCGTGATCGCCTCCCAGTGGGTGCTCACCGCCCGACACTGCATCAGCGGCACCATGTCCGTCCGGATCGGCAGCGTGAACCGCACCTCCGGCGGGGTCACCCGCACGATCAGCGCCACCTACACCCGTAGCGACCTCGCCCTCATGCGGCTCTCCAGTGCCGTCAGCACCTCGACGGTGACGCTGGCCAACAGCAACCCGCCGATCAACTCGACGAACTCGATCTACGGCTGGGGGCATGACCTGCTACAGCGGCTGCTCCGCGTCCACCCAGCTGAAGACCGCCACCGTCCGGGTGACCAGCAACAGCGCCACCGACGCGTACGGCGGCCAGGCCATCCGCAGCACCAGGATCAACGGCAACGCCTGGCGCGGCGACTCCGGTGGCCCGCAGTTCTACAACGGCCAGCAGGTCGGCGTCGCCTCCACCGCCAACGGGACGACCATCCAGAACTACGGCAGCGTTGCGTACAACCGGGCCTGGATCACCTCGGTGGCGGGTGTCTGACGGTTAGCGCCCGGCGCGGTGCGGATGGTCGGCGTCGTTCCGGCCGTCCGCGCCGCGTCGTTTTGCAGCATCCGATCAGGTGAACAATGCACACGATCGGGTCGCGCTGCTCCTGACAGCATCGGAAACGTGCTGGTCGTCACGACGGAGCAACTGCCCGGCTACGAGATCCGCCAGATTCTCGGTGAGGTGGTGTCATCGATGGCCAGGACGCGCAACCCGTACCGCGAGGGAGTCAAGAACCTGCGCGGTGGCGCGTACGACCCGATGGCGCCGGACAACCTGACCCGGTGGCGCACCGACTCGGTGGCCCGGCTCGGCGAGGAGGCCCTGCGGCTGGGTGCGAACGCGGTGATCGGCATGCGGTTCGACAGCCGGGACTGCGGCGAGATGTGGATGGAGATCTGCGCCTACGGCACGGCGGTGATCGTCGTACCCGTCATGCCGGACATCATGCCCGCCGACCAGCCCGCGATCGCGGCGGAGACCGCGCAGCAGCCAACAGTCGTGGAGGCACCGGGCGGCATCGCCGAACCAGCCAGCGCCCCCAACCTCCGCAGCGCAGCAGAAACCCCCACCGGCGACTAACCACCCACCCCCACCCCACCCCGACCCGGTGATCATGAAGTTATTGCCCTCCGCTTCGGCGTGTCGGGGCAACAACTTCATGATCAACCAGTGGGGCGGGCGCGGGGTTAGAGGATGGGGGGTGGGGAGTAGGTGGCGGCTTCGGGGTGGGCTGTCACGACGTCGGTGATGCGGCGGGTGACCGCTGCGACCTGGGCGGAGGCGGCGCCGACGAAGGCGGTGCGGTCGGCGACCAGGGTGTCGATGTCGGCGCGGGACAGACCGAGCCGGCCGTCTGCGGCCAGCCGGTCGAAGAGATCGTTCTCCGGGGCGCCCTTCTCGCGCATGGCCAGCGCCACGGCGACCGCGTGCTCCTTGATCACCTCGTGCGCGACCTCCCGGCCGACGCCACGCCGAACCGCCGCCACCAGGATCTTCGTGGTGGCCAGGAAGGGCAGGAACCGCTCCAACTCCCGGTTGATCACCGCCGGGTACGCGCCGAACTCGTCGAGCACGGTGAGGAAGGTCTGGAACAGCCCGTCGGCGGCGAAGAACGCGTCCGGCAGGGCCACCCGGCGAACCACCGAGCAGGAGACGTCCCCCTCGTTCCACTGGTCACCGGCCAGCTCGCCGACCATCGACAGGTAACCCCGGATGATCACCGCGAAGCCGTTCACCCGCTCCGACGAGCGGGTGTTCATCTTGTGCGGCATGGCGCTGGAGCCGACCTGGCCCGGCTTGAAGCCCTCGGTGACCAACTCCTGGCCGACCATCAGCCGGATCGTGGTGGCCAGGCTGCTCGGTGCCGCCGCGACCTGGGAGAGCGCGGCGAGCACGGCCATGTCGATCGAGCGCGGGTAAACCTGCCCGACGCTGTCCAGCACCCGGGTGAAGCCCAGGTGCTCGGCCACCCGGCGCTCCAGCTCGGCCACCTTGTCGGCGTCGCCGTCGAAGAGGTCGAGCTGGTCGGCGGCGGTGCCGACCGGCCCCTTGATCCCGCGCAGCGGGTACCAGTTGATCAGGTCTTCCAGCCGCTCGTACGCGATCAGCAGCTCCTCCGCCGCCGACGCGAAGCGCTTGCCGAGCGTGGTGGCCTGCGCGGCCACGTTGTGCGAACGGCCGGTCATCACCAGCTCGGAGTGCTCATGGGCGAGCCAGGCCAGGCGGGCCAGGGTGGCCACCACCCGGTCCCGAATCAACTCCAGCGACGCGCGCACCTGGAGCTGCTCGACGTTCTCGGTGAGATCCCTGGAGGTCATCCCCTTGTGTACGTGCTCGTGCCCGGCGAGCGCGCTGAACTCCTCGATCCGGGCCTTCACGTCGTGCCGGGTGACCCGCTCCCGCTCCGCGATCGAGGCGAGGTCGACCTGGTCGAGCACCCGCTCGTACGCCTCGACCACGCCGTCTGGCACGGGCACGCCGAGGTCGCGCTGTACGCGGAGCACGGCGAGCCAGAGCCGCCGCTCCATCCGGACCTTCTCCTCCGGGGACCAGAGGGCAACCAACTCGGGCGAGGCGTACCGGTTGGCGAGCACGTTCGGGATCGTCACGTACCTCAGTCTTTCATGCCCGCGGACGCGGTCCCGTTGTGGACGTCCGGCTGCTCACCAGCGGCGACAGCCGGGGGGGTCGCCGGCCGGCGGCGCGCACACCACCAGCCGGCGACCTCCCGCCGACGTCCTACCGCCCGGCCAGGGCGACCGCCGGATCGAACGCGACGGCCTGCTGCTGTGCGGCGGTCACGCGGTCAGTCGCGCCGCTCCTCCGTCGACCCCGCCCGGACGACGAGCCGGTCCAGGTAGCCCACCTGCAACGCCACGAACGCGACGAGGAACAGCGCCAGCATCGGCAGCGGCAGCACCTGGGCCACCATCCCCTGCGCCGCGTCCTCGGCGCCGAAGGACTGGGCGATCCGCATGACGAGCAGGTTGGTCGCCGGCGCATTTTCGGGGTCCTGGACCACCAGTTGCGGCCAGAGCCAGCTCTGCGCGCCGACCAGCCAGTCGAGCAGCCCGACGCCCGCCAGCAGGGGGAGGGCGGGCAGCAGCATGGTCGCGCCGAACCGGCCGCCGGCCGCCCAGCGTTCCCGCTGGCCCCGGAAGAAGAGGGTGAACGCCACCAGCGCGGGGATGCAGAGCCAGCCCGGCGGGATCGACCCGACGAAGGTGTTGAGCTGGTCGGCCTCACGGGCCCGCAGGAAGTTGGCGATGGCCAGCGGGCCGTCGCCGACGAAGAGCCAGGGCGCGAACGGCAGCAGGAGCAGCTCGCTGGCGCGGCCAAGCGGGCGCAGGCCACCGATGGCGAAGCCGGCCAGGGCGGCGAGGCCCACCCCGACCACCGTGGAGATCAGTGGCGGAAGCCAGGTGTTGGCCTGAATTTCGCTGGCGGAGAGGCTGGCGGGCAACTCTCCGGCGTCCGAGGTGAGCGCCCGCAGCCATGGCGTCAGCACATAGCCGAGCACCCCGAGGAACGCGAGCAGTCCCACCGCCAGCAGCCCGAGCGCAACCGGATTGTGGGTGCCGACCGCGCGGACGGCCGGGTCGTCGGCCGGGCGGTCGCGCCACCCGGTGAAGGCGATCCTCGTCCGGGTGACCAGGAGCAGGACGACGGCGAGGATGCCGAGCACCGCCAGCAGCGCCATCAGCAGCACGCTGCCGGCGGCGCCGACGCCGAACTGGAAGTGGACCAGGCTCTCGCGGACGATCCGCACCACCGGCCCGATCTGGTCGCCCTGCCCCAAGAGAACGGGCGACTGGAGGGACCAGGACTGCACGGCCACCGCGACGACGGTCAGCCCGAGGACGCCGCCGACGGCCAGGGCAGCCGGGCCGGAACGGCCGCCGCCGGGGCTGCGGCGCAGCGCGGCGAGGAAGACGGTGGCACCGACCGCGACCACCAGCCCGGCCGTCAGCAGCGCCACGGTGCGTACGGCGGTCAGCGTGGGCGCCTGCGCCCAGGCGTCCCCCTCGGCCTCGAACCGGTCCATCGTCCACACCGCCCCCACAGCGAGCGGGGCGTAGGCGGCCAGCGGCAAGGTCAGCAGCGCCCGGGTAACCAGCCGGGGCACCCGGCCGGCCCGCGCCGCGGCGAGCGCGAGCAGCGGGGCGGCGAGCAGTGCGAGCAGCAGCGGCACGAGGGCGAGGAGCAGCGCGTAGCCCAGGTCGCCGAGGAACCCGCGCTCGAACACCTGCGCGTAGTTGTCGCCGTCGGCGGCCTCGGCCGGGCCGCCCAGCGCGTCGCCGCGGCTGAAGCTCTCCGACAGCGTGCGGACCGACGGCAGCACGTAAGACCAGAGCAGAGCGGCAGCCGCCGGCACGATCAGCAGCAGGCCGGCGACGACCTGGGCGCTCCGGCCGATCCCGACGCCCCCGGACGACCTTGGACCGGGCGGGCTCGTCGGCGGCGGCGCGAGAGGAGCCTTGGGGTCGGACATGGGCATGGGGGTGGCAGACACCGGAGCCATCCTTCGGTCGACTGTAGACAGAGGAACGACTCAGGCTAGGACAACGGCCTTCGCCAGCATCCGGGGCACCGGAACGCGATCACCGGAAAAGGTCCCGCGTCCGCCCTGCGCAGTACGACAGCTGCGAACGCCCCGGCCGTCAGCGTTCCAGGATCGCCGTCACGCCCTGGCCACCGGCCGCGCAGATCGAGATCAGCCCTCGCCCGCTGCCCTTCTCGGCCAGCAGCTTCGCCAGGGTCGCCACGATCCGGCCGCCGGTGGCGGCGAACGGGTGACCGGCCGCCAACGACGAGCCGTTGACGTTCAGCTTCTCCCGGTCGATCGCACCGAGCGGCGCGTCCAGGCCCAACCGCTCCTTGCAGAACTCCGGCGACTCCCAGGCCGCCAGGGTGGCCAGCACCTGCGAGGCGAACGCTTCGTGGATCTCGTAGTAGTCGAAGTCCTGCAACGTCAGCCCGGCTCGGGACAGCATCCTCGGCACCGCGTACGTGGGGGCCATCAGCAGCCCTTCGTCGCCGTGCACGAAGTCCACCGCCGCCGTCTCCGACCAGCTGAACCAGGCCAGCACCGGCAGGTTGTGCGCACTCGCCCACTCCTCGCTGCCCAGTAGCACGGTCGACGCGCCGTCGGTGAGCGGCGAGGAGTTGCCGGCGGTCATGGTGGCCTGCTCGGCGTCCGGGCCCCGGGTGCCGAAGACCGGCTTGAGCGAGCCGAGCTTCTCCAGGCTGGTGTCGGGGCGCAGGTTCTGGTCGCGGGTCAGCCCCAGGTACGGCGTCATCAGGTCGTCGAAGAAGCCCCGGTCGTACGCGGCTGCCAGCCGCTGGTGCGAGCGCAGCGCCAGCTCGTCCTGGGACCGCCGGTCGATCTGCCAGTGCAGCGCGGTGCGGGCGGCGTGGTCCCCCATCGACAGGCCGGTACGCGGCTCGGCGTTGCGCGGGATCTCCGGCTTGAACGGCTGGAGCGGGCGCAGCTTCGCGGTGATCTTGAGCCGCTCGCCCAGCGTCCGGGCGGAGTTGAGCTTGAGCAGCGTGCGCCGCATCTCCTCGTTGACCGCGAGCGGTGCGTCGGAGGTGCTGTCGACGCCGCCGGCGATGCCCACGTCGAGTTGCCCGAGGGCGATCTTGTTGGCGACGAGGATCGCCGCCTCCAGGCCCGTGCCGCAGGCCTGCTGGATGTCGTACGCAGGGGTGTGCGGGTCGAGCCGGGAGCCGAGCACCACCTCGCGGGCGAGGTTGAAGTCACGGGAGTGCTTGAGGACCGCCCCGGCCACCACCTCGCCGACCCGCTGGCCGGCCAGCCCGTACCGGGCGATCAGACCGTCCAGCGCCGCGCCGAGCAGGTCCGAGTTGGATGCGTCCGCATAGCGGGAGTTGGAACGGGCGAAGGGGACGCGGTTGCCGCCGATGACCGCGACCCGTCGGATGCTCTGCACGATCCGCCTCCTTGAGATGTGTTGCTCGAACCCTACTCGCCAGTAGGCTACGCGCATGACCGACAGGTACGCGAGCTTCGTCCAATCGGCCGCCGGCCGCGCGCTGGTCAAGCGCCTCGGGCTGCCCGACCCGCCGCGACTGCGCCGACACCACCCCGGCGACCCGCTGCTGCCCGGGCCGGCCCTGCTCGGCGCGGCCACCGGCGGCCGGCTCGCCGAGCCGATCACCAAGATCCTGACCGCCGCCGGGGTCGAGCTGGCCGACCCGGCCGCCGCCCCCGCCAGTGACTCCTCGCAGCGGTACGGCGCACTGCTCTTCGACGCCACCGGGATCACCGATTCGACCGGCCTGCGCCAGCTCTACGACTTCTTCCACCCGCAGGCGCGGGCCGTGCTGCCGAGCGGTCGGGTGATCGTGCTGGGGACCCCGCCGGAGGAGTGCCCGACGCCGCGCGAGGCGACCGCCCAGCGTGCCCTGGAGGGGCTGGTCCGCAGCATCGGCAAGGAGTTCGGCCGCGGCAGCACCGCACAACTCGTCTACGTGACCCGCACCGGCACCGCCGCCCAGGCCCGCCCGGACCACTCAAGCCTTCCGGACGGCCCGGACCTCTCAGCCGGCACGCTCACGAGCCTCGAATCGACCCTCCGATTCCTTCTTTCCGGGCGTTCCGCGTACGTCTCGGGGCAGGTCATTCGGGTCGGTGCCGGCGACGCGAGCGCACCGGCCGACTGGGACCGCCCGCTGGACGGGCAGATCGTGCTGGTCACCGGCGCCGCCCGGGGCATCGGTGCCGCGCTGGCCCGGGTGCTGGCCCGCGACGGCGCCCAGGTGGTGGCGCTGGACATCCCGGCCGCCGGGGACGCGCTGGCAGCGGTGGCGAACGACATCGGCGGGACCGCCGTCCAGCTCGACCTGACCGCACCGGACGCGCCGACCCGGCTCGCCGACCACCTGGCCAGCCGGCACGGCCGGGTCGACGTGGTGGTGCACAACGCCGGTATCACCCGGGACAAGACGCTCGGCCGGATGGACGCCGACCGGTGGGACCAGGTCATCGACGTCAACCTCTCCAGTCAGGAGCGGATCAACGACGTGCTGCTGGAGCGGGAGCTGATTCCGGCCGGCGGGCGGATCGTCGCGGTCTCCTCGATCGCCGGGGTCGCCGGCAACCGGGGGCAGACCAACTACGCCACCAGCAAGGCCGGCGTGATCGGGCTGGTCGGCTCGCTCGCCCCGGCCCTGCGCGACCAGGGGATCAGCGTCAACGCGGTGGCCCCCGGCTTCATCGAGACCCGACTGACCGCACGTATCCCGCTGGTGGTCCGCGAGGCGGGCCGGCGGATGAACAGCCTGGCCCAGGGCGGGCTGCCGGTGGACGTGGCCGAGACGATCGGCTGGCTGGCCTGGCCCGCCAGCGGCGCGGTCAGCGGCAACGTGGTCCGGGTCTGCGGCCAGAGCCTGCTGGGGGCGTGATGGGCGGCGCGCGGCGGGAGCCGGCGGACGGGCCGGACGACGTCTCCCTGCACGACCTGATCGACGGCCCGACGGAGAGGCTGTCGGCGGAGACCCGGGCCGCGGCACGCTTGCCGGACGCGGGCGGCCGTACCCCGGTCGAGCTGCCCCGGATGCCGGCGGCCGGGGCGCTCTACCGGCGGGCGTTGCTCGGTGCGCTGCCGGGCCTCGGCGGAGGGCGGCGCGGGCCCGGCCTGCCGGCGGTCGAGTTGGCCGCGCGCGGGGTGACCGTCGACCGGGCGCACCTGGCCGACTACGACCGGGTCTGCGGGTTCCGGCTCACCGACCGGCTGCCCGCTACGTTCCCGCACGTCATGGGCTTCCCGCTGACCCTGCGACTGATGACCGCGCCGGAGTTCCCCATCCCGCTGACCGGCGTGGTGCACGTCGGTAACCGGATCACCGTGCGTCGCCCGATCACCGCCGACGAGACCCTCGACTTCACGACGTACGCGGAGAACCTGCGCCCGCACGACCGGGGGCGGCAGGTGGACGTGGTGCTGGTCGGCTCGGTCGACGGGGAGGAGGTCTGGCGCGGCGTCTCGACGTACCTCGGTCGGGAGCGCAAGCCCGGCGGCGGTGAGCGGCGCGACGGGAGCGGACGCCCCGAGGCGCCGGCCGCCACAGCCCGCTGGCGGGTGGAACCCCGCGTCGGCACGCAGTATGCGCGGGTGTCCGGGGACCACAATCCGATCCACACGTCCCGACTCGGGGCGCGGCTGTTCGGCTTCCGGCGGCCGATCGCGCACGGCATGTGGAGCAAGGCGCGCTGCCTGGCCGCGCTGGAGAGCCGGCTGCCGGACGCCTACACCGTCGAGGTCGCCTTCAAGCTGCCCGTACCGCTGCCGAGCACGGTGAGCTTCGCCCTCCTGCCGGACGGTGGGTTCGCCCTGCACGACTCGCGCGGCCGGCCGCACCTGGCGGGTCTCTTGCACTGAGACACCCCTGCCGACCCGGATTCGGGATTGGCAGGGTTGCTCTCATGCGCTAAGTTCTTCTCAGATCGAGATGTTCTCAGATTGAGAGAGACATGGTTAACGAGCAGGACTTCCTGGCCGCGTACGACCCCGGGGCCTACCCGTCGGTCGCCGTGACCGTTGACGTGGTGGCGCTGACCATTCGCGACGACGCACTGCACCTGCTGCTGATCCGGCGCGGCCAGCCACCCTTCGAGGGGCACTGGGCGCTGCCCGGCGGCTTCGTCCGCCCCAACGAGGACCTGACCGCCGGCGCCCGACGGGAGCTGGCCGAGGAGACCGGGCTCGGCGGCGAAGGGTTGCGCCGCGTACACCTGGAGCAGTTGGGCAGCTACGGCACCCCCGACCGCGACCCGCGGATGCGCGTCGTCTCGATCGCCCACCTCGCGTTCGCCCCCGACCTGCCGGACCCGGCCGCCGGCACCGACGCCGACGACGCGATCTGGCTGCCGGTGACCGCGCTGACCAGTCGGCAGCTCGCCTTCGACCACGGCCGGATCATCGACGACGCGCTGGAGCGAGCCCGGTCCAAGCTGGAATACACCCCGCTCGCCACCCGCTTCCTCGCCGGCGAGTTCACGATCAGCGAGCTGCGCGCCGTCTACGAGACGGTCTGGGGTCACCCGCTGCACGCCGGCAACTTCCACCGCAAGGTGCTCTCCGTGCCGGGCTTCGTGGAGAGCACGGGCGCCAGCACCGAGCGCGGCGGCGCCCGGGGCGGCCCCCGCGCCCGGCTCTACCGCGCTGGCGACGCCCGGCTGCTGCACCCGGCGCTGCTACGCCCCGCCCGCGAGGAGACGGTGCGATGAGGACCGCGGCGGCCATCCGCCTGGTCACGGCGGCCCGCACCGACGCCGACCTGTTCGGCGCGGACCAGCCGGCCCGGCGTTACCGGGAACTGGTCGCGGCCCTGCATCCCGACCGTCTGCCGACCGACCCGGCGGTACGCGCCGAGGCCACCGAGGCGTTCATCCACGTCACCACGCGGTGGCAGGCCCGGCAGGTCACCGTCCTCGGTGACTATCGCCTCGGCCCGCCGGTCCACTCGGGCGACCTGGCCGATCTCTACGACGTCGGCGACGACCGGCTGCTCAAGCTCCCCCGACGGCCCACCGACAACGACCTGATGGCCCGCGAGGCGCACGCCCTGCGCACCATCGCGGAGCGCGGCGACCCGCGCTACCTGCCGTACGTGCCCCGGCTGGTCGACGACTTCCGGCACCGGGACGTGGCGACCGGCGCCGAGCGGCGGATCAACGTGCTCGCCACCGCGCCCGGCCTGCACGACCTCGACGAGGTGCGGCGCGCGTACCCCGACGGGTTGGACGCCCGGGACGTGGCCTGGATGTGGCGGCGGCTGCTGGTGGTGCTCGGCCTGGCCCACCGGGCGGGCGTGGTGCACGGTGCGGTCCTGCCGCGACACGTGCTGATCGAGCCGGACGCCCACGGCGTGGTGCTGATCGACTGGTGCTTCTCCGCCCCCGTCGGGAGCACGATCCCGGCGCTGGTGCCCGGCCAGGAGGACTGGTACCCGCCCGAGGTCCTCAAGAAGCTGCCCTGCGGGCCGGGCACCGACATTGCGATGGCCAGCCGCTGCATGACCTCGCTGATGAACCGCCAGGCGCCGCGCGAGCTGCTCAACTTCGCCCATGGCTGCCGGCAACGGTCCCTGGACGCCCGGCCCGACGACGCCTGGCGCCTGCTGCGCGAACTCGACCAGGTGCTGGACCGGCTCTACGGGCCACGCACCTTCCGACCCTTCACCCTCACCCCGTAAGGAGCTGTCATGGGCAGTGGAATCTGGTCCACCGACGTGTACGACGCCGCCGACCGCTACCGGCGCTCCACCGGCCGCAGCGCGTTCTCCTACAGCGACAGTGGGGCGCGCACCGTGCACCCCACGCTCGACCCCCGGGACGCGACGCGCGAGAGCCGCGACTCCGACGAGCACCCCCGGTCGACGCCCATCGCGGTGCTGTTCGACGTGACCGGCTCGATGCGCAAGGTGCCGCGCGTCCTGCAGACCAAGCTGCCGCAGCTGCTCGGGCTGCTGCAACGGCAGGGCTACGCCAGCGACCCGCAGATCATGTTCGGTGCGATCGGCGACGCCACCTGCGACCGGGTGCCGTTGCAGGTCGGCCAGTTCGAGTCGGACAACCGGATGGACGACGACCTCGGGCGGATCGTCCTGGAGGGCGGTGGCGGCGGGCAGATGAGCGAGTCGTACGAGCTGGCCATGTACTTCATGGCCCGGCACACCGTCACCGACAGCTGGGAGAAGCGCGGCCGGCGCGGCTACCTGTTCATCATCGGCGACGAGCTGGCGTACCCGCAGGCGAAGGCCCGGGAAGTGGCCGGCCTGATCGGCGACGACCTGACCGAGGACGTACCGCTGCGGCAGGTCGTCGACGAGGTGACCCGCCGCTGGGACACCTACTACCTGCTCCCCGCCGGCAGCCACTACGCCGGCAACGCGAAGGTGCTCGACTTCTGGCGGGACCTGCTCGGGCAGAACGCCGTCGTGCTCGACGACCTCGACGCGGTCTGCGAGACCATCGCGCTCACCATCGGCCTCGGTGAGCAGGCCATCGACCTGGACGAGGGCCTGCGCCACCTGGACCGCACCGGCTCTGGCACCACCGGCACCGTGTCGAAGGCGCTGGCCCGCCTCGGCCGGGGGCGGCGGGCCGAGGTGTCGACGCTGCCGGCCTTCCGCGCCACCGGCGGTGAGGTGACCAGGCTGTGAGGCACGTGGCGGTGGTCGACCTCGGCTACGGCGACGCCGGCAAGGGCACAGTGGTGGACTGGCTCTGCGCCACCCGCCAAGTGCACACGGTGGTCCGCTTCAACGGGGGCGCGCAGGCGGCGCACAACGTCGTGCTGCGCGATGGGCGGCACCACACGTTCGCGCAGTTCGGCGCCGGCACGTTCCATCCCGGGGTCCGTACGCACCTGTCGCGGCACGTGGTGGTGGACCCGCTGGCGCTGGCCGCCGAGGCCGACCATCTCGCCACGGTCGGGGTGCCCGACGCGCTCGACCGGCTGACCGTCGACGGACAGGCGCTGCTCGCCACCCCGTACCACCGGGCCGCCAACCGGGCCCGGGAGATCGCCCGGGGAGCCGACCGGCACGGCTCCTGCGGGCTGGGGGTGGGCGAGGCCGTCGCGTACGGTCTCGCCCACCCCGACGACGCACCCCGGGTCGTCGACTGCCGCAGCCCGGCGCTGCTGCGCCGCAGGCTGACCGCCCTGCGGGACCGACTGACCGCCGAGCTCGGCCCGCTGGACGCGCCACCGGTCGAGGATTGCCTGCCCGCGTTCACCGGGTTCGCCGGGCGGGTCGCGATCGTCGAGCGGAGCTGGCTCGCCGGGGCGCTGCGCGCCGGGACCTGCGTCTTCGAGGGCGCGCAGGGCGTGCTGCTCGACGAGTGGCACGGCTTCCACCCGTACACCACCTGGAGCACCACCACGTTCGCCAACGCCGACAGCCTGCTCGCCGAGGCGGGTCTGCCCGACGGCGCGACCCGGATCGGGGTGCTGCGGCTGGTCACCACCCGGCACGGGGCCGGTCCGCTGGTGACCGAGGACCCGGACCTGCCACTGACCGATCCGCACAACCCGACGAACCCTTGGCAGGGCCGGTTCCGGTTCGGCCACTTCGACGCGGTCGCCCACCGGTACGCCCTCGCCGCGGCCGGCGGGGTCGACGGCCTGGCGCTGACCCACCTCGACCTCGCCGGCCCCGGGCTGCGGATCTGCCGCCGCTACGACACCACCGACCGGCTCACCCCGGGCCCGCCCGGCGACCTGGACCGGCAGGCCGCGCTCACCGCCCGCCTGCTGCGCTCCCGCCCGCTGTACGACGACCCGCCGCCCGACTGGGCGGAGGCGGTGTGCGCGGAGCTGAACACGCCGGTGGTGCTGACCTCGCACGGCCCCACCGCCAGCGACAAGACCCCGCACGGCCCGCTGCTCGCCCCGCCGGCCCTGGTCCGCTCGGCCTGACGCCCGTGGCCGTAGCGGGTGATCCGGCGACTCGGCCACCGGGCAGGTCGCGCCCCGCGAGCATGGGGGGCATGGAAGCCCTGCTCGACCTGCTCCGGGACACGGTCACCTCACCGTGGGTGTACCTGGTGATCTTCGGGCTCACGGCGGTCGACGCGTTCTTCCCCGCGGTACCGGGCGAGGCTGCGGTGATCACCGCAGCGGTGTTCGCCGCCGATGGAGCCCATCCCAACCTGGTCGCGGTGATCGCCACCGCCGCGCTCGGCGCGCTGATCGGCGACCACATCTCGTACGCCATCGGGCGCGGCGGCGGCGCGAACCGGCTCGCCCGATTTCCCGAGTACAGCCGCCGGCGGGCCAGCTCCGAGTGGGCCCGACGCGCGGTGGACCGGCGCGGCGGGCTGATCCTGACCACCTCCCGGTACCTGCCGGGCGGCCGGACGGCGGTCACCCTCACCATGGGCGCGGTGCGCTACCCACGCCGGTCCTTCCTGCTCTACGACGGCATCGCGACGACCACCTGGGCGCTCTACTGCGGGTTGCTCGGCTACTTCGGTGGGCTGGCCTTCGAGCGCCACCCCATCAAGGGCATCCTCGCCGGGATCGGCCTCTCGGTGATCGTCACCCTGGGCATCGAGGGCGTCCGTTGGCTGCGCCGCCGGGCGCACCGCCGCGCCGCCGCCCGCTACTGACTGGGCTGGGCTGCCACCCTCACAGCAGGTCAGCGTCGTGCACCAGGATCGCCAACTGCACCCGGTTGCCCGCCTGGAGCTTCGCCAGTGCCCGACTGACGTGTGCCTTCACGGTGGCCTCGCTCATCGTCAGCCGCCTGGCGATCTCCGCGTTGCCATGCCCGCGCGCCACCTCCCGGACGATCTCCAGCTCGCGCGCGGTGAGCGGGGCGAGTCGCTGGCGCGCCGCGTCCCGACGGGCCGGACCACGCTCGGCGAACGAGCTGATCAGGCGCCGGGTCACCGTCGGGGCGAGCATCGCGTTCCCGGCGGCCACCGTGCGGACCGCAGCGGCGAGCTCGCGGGGCGGGGTGTCCTTGAGCAGGAAACCCACCGCTCCGGCCCGCAGCGCGCGGTGCACGTACTCGTCGAGGTCGAAGGTGGTCAGCATGATCACCTTCGGTCCGGCGGCGACCACCTCGGGCGCGACGGTCAGCCCGTCGATGCCCGGCATCCGCACGTCGAGTAGCACGACGTCGGGGCGTAACCGGTGGGCCTGCTCCAGCGCGCCGGCGCCGTCCGCGGCCTCGCCCACCACCGTGATGTCCTCCGCCGCCTCCAGGATGAGTCGCAGCCCGGCGCGGACGAGTTGCTCGTCGTCAACCACCACCACCCGGATCACGCCGCATCCACCACCGGGATCAGTGCCCGGACCAGGAACCCGGCGTCCACGGGCGCCGCCTCCAGCCGACCGCCGAGCAGTTCCACCCGCTCGCGCAGCCCGAGCAACCCCTGCCCGGCACCGGGCAGGGGTTGCCCGCCCTCGGACGGGCCGTTGCGGACCACCACCTCCAGCCCGTCGGGCAGGTAGCGAAGGCAGACCGTCGTCTCGGCCTCGGCGGCGTGCTTGCGCACGTTGGTCAGCGCCTCCCGAACCACCCGGTACGCGGTGCGTCCCACGGTCGCCGGCAGCGCCGACGGCACGCCCTCGTCCCGTCGCCGCACCCGGAGCCCGGCGGAGCGGGACTCCCCGATCAGCTCATCGATGGCGTCTAGCCCACGCTCCGGCACCGTGGCCGGACCGGCCTGCCGCAGCACGCCCAGCACCTCGCGCAGGTCGGTGAGCGCCTGCCGGCCGGTCTCGCGGATCAGCGCGGCGGCCTCGACGGTCGCCGGGTCGGCGGCGGTCACCTCCAGTGCGCCGGCATGTACCACCATCAGCGACACCTGGTGCGCCACCACGTCGTGCATCTCCCGGGCGATCCGGGTCCGTTCCTCGGCCCGAACCCGGTCGGCACGGGCCTCCTGCTCGCGTTCCAGGCGTTCGGCCCGGTCCCGTAGCGCGGCGAGCGTGTCCCGGCGCGCCCGCACCCAGAGGCCGACGACCAGGGGAAATCCGACCAGACAGGCGGCGAGCAGCAGCACGTTGCCGAAGGTGGCGGTGGTGAGCCGGCGCACGCCGCCCACCGCCAGCCCGACCAGCACCCCACCGGCCAGCACCAGGGCGGTCCCGACGAGGAACCCGGTGAGCCGCCGGCCGCGCAGCCGCAGGCCCGCCTGGTACGAGGCGACCACCCCGGGCGCCGCGGCAGCGAGCACCAACCAGCCGATCGCGGCGGCCAGGAACAGCGGCCAACGGCGGGCCCGGACCAGGCCAGCGGCCCAACCGGAGGCCACGGCGACGAGCAGCACGACGACGGGCGGCAGCGGCGAGCGGACCCCGATCGCGCCGGTCGCACTGGCCCAGACAGCGGCGGCGACCACGACGGCGAGCAGCAGCGGGGCGTACCGGTCGACGACCCGCCGGAGCACGACGGCGCTGGAGGCCACGCAGCGAGCGTAGGGCTCCACCGGCGGGTCGGGCCGCCCGCGCCCGACAGACCCGGGTGCGGTGGGGGAAGACCCCTACCCGCCGTCCGGGCCGGACGCTACCTAAGTGATGTCGCCCGGCTGACCACTGGCCGATGGCGGGAGCCGTCGCCGGCACCAGCATCGGGATCATGGATCTGCTCGACCTGCTGCATCAGACGATGTCCTCACCGTGGGTGTACCTGGCGATCTTCACGATCGCGGTGCTCGACGGTTTCTTCCCGGTGGTGCCGAGCGAGACAGCGGTGATCACCGCGGGGGTGTTCGCGGCCTCCGGCGCGCCGTACCTGCCCGCGGTGATCCTGGTGGCCGCCGTCGGCGCGCTGTTCGGGGACCACATCTCGTACGCCATCGGCCGGGGTGGTGGCACCCGGCTGCTCGACCGGCTTCCGCCCGACGGCCGGCGCCGGGCCGCCGTCGAGCGTGCCCGCCGGGGAATCGCCGCCCGGGGCGGTCTGATCCTCACCGTTGCCCGCTACGTGCCGGGCGGCCGGACCGCGGTCACCCTCACCATGGGGGCGATCCACTATCCCCGTCGACGCTTCCTGGCCTTCGACGCGCTCGCCGCCGGCTCGTGGGGGCTCTACTCGGCGCTGGTCGGCTACCTCGGCGGGATGGCCTTCGAGCAGGATCCGCTGCGCGGCCTGCTGCTCGGTCTGGGTCTCGCGCTGACGGTGACCCTGGTCGTCGAGGTGGTCCGCTGGCTCGGCCGGCACCGCCGTTCTGGGCCGTCGGTGCCGACGACCGCGCCGGTGAGCCGGACACCGGCGCGGTGACGGCAGGTCGGGTCGGTCATTCGGCGGGCGGGCGCCAGGTGACACCGTGCAGGAGTTGGCCGGCGCCGAGCCAGGCCACGTTCATCATCCGGGTGGCGGTCTTCTCCGGGTCGGCGTCCGGGTGGTCCGCGAGCCAGTCGGCCAGCGACTCGGTCGCGCCGACCAGCGCGTACGCGACGACCTCCAGGTCGACGGCGGCGATCTCGCGGCCCTCGGCGCGCAGCGCGTGGTCGAGCATCCCGGCGACCACCTCGACCAGCCGGGCCCGCATGGTGGCCAGCTCGGTGGCAAACGGCTGCTCGCCCCGGGCCTGCCGGTAGAGCACGGCCCAACCGTCGCGGTGCGCGCCGACAAAGCCGAAGAACGCCCTCAGCCCTCGCCAGAGTCGTTCGTCGGCCGGCAGGTCGGGGGCGGCCGCACCGGCGATGGCCTGCATCATCCGAGTGCCCTCCCGGTGCAGGCAGGCGACGAAGAGCTCCTCCTTGGTGCCGAGGTACGCGTAGACCATGGGCTTGGAGATGCCGGCATCCTCCGCGATCTCGTCCATGCTGGCGGCGTGAAAGCCCCGCCGGGAGAAGACCTTGACGGCCGCGTCGAGCATCTGCTGCTCACGGACGGCCCGTGGCAGGCGCTTGAAGGCGGGAGGGGTGGACACCTTGCGAGCATACCTACTCGTGCGTAGGGTTACGCCAGAGTAACCAAGTCCGGACGGCCCGAGAGGTGTTTCCCCCATGACTGACTTCGACCCGGCTACCTTCGCCAACGTCGGCCCCAAGGAGTTCGCCCAGCTGGTCAAGTCCACCCCGGACGACAAGATCGCCCAGGTGATGTCCGGTGACCTGCGCGGCAAGATCCTGGGCGAGGTGTTCGGCCGGATGCCGTCGCTGTTCCGCGCGGACCGGGCCGGCTCCACCAACGCGGTCATCCACTGGGTCGTCACCGGCCGCCCGGACGGCGGCAGCGACACCTACGAGGTGGTCATCGCCGACGGCAAGTGCGACGTGAACGAGACCCCGCAGCACGACCCGAAGCTGAGCCTGACCATGGGCCCGGTGGAGTTCCTGAAGATCGTCTCCGGTGGCGCCAACCCCGTGATGATGTTCATGACCGGCAAGCTGAAGGCGAAGGGCGACCTCGGCCTCGCCGCCAACATCGCCAACCTGTTCGACATCCCCAAGGCCTGAGATGGCCGAGTTCTCGCTCGACCTGACCGAGGAACAGCGGGATCTGCGCGACTGGGTGCACGGCTTCGCCGCCGAGGTCGTGCGCCCGGCCGCCGCCGAGTGGGACGAGCGCGAGGACACCCCGTGGCCGGTGATCCAGGAGGCCGCCAAGGTCGGCCTCTACGGCTTCGAGTTCCTCGCCACCTGCTGGGCAGACCCGACCGGGCTCTCCCTTCCCATCGCCAGCGAGGAACTCTTCTGGGGTGACGCCGGCATCGGGCTGAGCATCTTCGGCACCTCTCTCGCCGTCGCCGCCATCTACGGCGCGGGCACTCCGGACCAGATGGTCGAGTGGGTGCCGCAGTGCTTCGGCGACATCGACTCGCCGGCCGTCGCCGCGTTCTGCACCAGCGAGCCGGAGGCCGGCTCCGACGTCGGTGCGATGCGCACCCGGGCGGTCTACGACGAGGCCACCGACGAGTGGGTGCTGACCGGGCAGAAGGCGTATGCCACCAACGGCGGCATCGCCGGGGTGCACGTGGTCACCGCCTCGGTCGACCCCACGCTCGGTTCCCGGGGCCAGGCGGCGTTCGTCGTACCGCCGGGCACCCCCGGCCTGGCCGCCACCCGCAAGCTGCACAAGCTGGGCCTGCGGGCGTCGCACACCGCCGACGTCTTCCTCGACGGGGTACGCGTGCCAGGCCGCTGCCTGCTCGGCGGCCGGGACGCACTGCTGGAACGCCTGGACCGGGCCCGCTCCGGGCAGCGCGCCAGCGGGCAGGCCGCGATGCGCACCTTCGAGCTGTCCCGACCCACGGTGGGCGCGCAGGCGCTCGGCGTGGCCCGGGCCGCCTACGAGTACGCGCTGGAGTACGCCAAGGACCGGGTCCAGTTCGGACGGCCGATCATCGAGAACCAGGCGGTCGCGTTCGCGCTGGCCGACATGCGGATGGAGATCGACGCGGCGCGGCTGCTGGTCTGGCGGGCCTCCTGGATGGGCCGCAACAACCGCCCGTTCACCGCTGGCGAGGGTTCGATGTCCAAGCTCAAGGCCGGTGAGGTGGCGGTGTCGGTCACCGAGAAGGCGGTGCAGCTGCTCGGCGGCGCCGGCTTCCTCCGCGACCACCCGGTGGAGCGCTGGTACCGGGACGCGAAGATCTACACCATCTTCGAGGGCACCTCCGAGATCCAGCGGCTGGTGATCTCCCGGGCGATCTCCGGAATGCAGATCCGCTGACCAGCCCTGGCCGGTCCCGTCTCGCCGGGGCCGGCCAGGGGCTTGCCGCCGTACTCCCTGCCCGCCGTCCCTGATCCCACGATCCGTGCCGTCTTCGTCACCCCGCGCCGTCGCCGGCTGGGCAGGGTGCCGAGCCCAGTGCATGATCAAGGAAGACGCCCTGACGGACGGGGGGTCCCTTGCCCCGTCCGCGCACCCCCCAAGGAGGTCTGCGGCATGGACCTGCCGTTCGTCATTGCCACGCTGACCCGTCGAGGGCTGCTCACCCCCGGCCGGCCGATCCGGGTCGCCTCGCAGCTCAACGCTTTGCGCACGTGGGGATGGAGCCTGGCCGGCGAGCTACGCCAGGCAGCCGCCCGGGACCCCGGCCGACCGGCGATCATCGACGAGGACGGCGTCGAGCTGACCTATCAGGACCTGCTCGACCGGGCCGAACGGATGGCCCGGTCGATGCGGGCGGGCCTCGGCGTACAGGCCGGCGACCGGATCGGCGTGCTCTGCCGCAACCACCACGGGCTGATCGAGACGATCGTCGCGGCCACCCTGCTCGGCGTCGACTCGGTCCTGGTCAACACCGGGCTCTCCGCGGCTCAACTGGCCACCGTCGCCGAAGAGCAGCAGCTCCGACTGCTGGTGCACGACGACGAGTTCGCCGAGCGGGTCATCGGCCTCCCCCCCGAGCTGTCCCGCCTCGACGAACGCGCCCGCGAGGAGATGGTGGCCGGGGCACTGCCGGGCGAGCTGCGCCCGCCGGAGCGGGACGGCCGCATCATCGTGCTCACCTCGGGCACCACCGGTGCGCCGAAGGGGGCCCGCCGCCCCACGCCGAGCGGCTTCGGCCCGCTGGTGTCCATCATCGACCGGATCCCGCTGCACACCCGCGACCGGGTGATGATCGCGGCACCGATGTTTCACACCTGGGGGTTCGCCGCCCTCCAGGTCTGCTTCGCCCTGCGGGCCACCATCGTGCTGCACCGCCGCTTCGACCCGGCCGCCACGCTCGCCGCCCTGGTGGCACACCAGTGCGACGCACTGTTCGCCGTACCGGTGATGGTGCAGCGGCTGCTGGAAGTGCCCCCACCAGACCCGCGCCCCCCACTCAAGGTCGTCGCGATCAGCGGATCGGCCCTACCCGGCGGGCTGGCACCGAAGTTCATGGACGTCTACGGGGACGTCCTGTACAACCTCTACGGCTCCACCGAGGTCTCCTGGGCCTCCATCGCCGGTCCGGAGGACCTGCGCCAGGCGCCCACCACGGCCGGCCGGCCGCCGCACGGCACCCGGCTGCAGATGCTCGACGACGCTGGCAAGCCCGTTCCCGACGGCCGGGTCGGGCGGATCTTCGTCGGCAACGAGATGCTCTTCGAGGGCTACACCTCCGGTAGCAGCCGGGAAATCCGGGACGGACTGCTCGACACCGGCGACCTCGGGCGGCTCAACGCCGACGGGCTGCTCTTCGTCGACGGCCGGGCCGACGACATGATCGTCTCCGGCGGCGAGAACGTCTTCCCGTCCGAAGTGGAGGACCTGCTCGCCCGACTGCCGCAGGTACGCGAGGCGGCCGTGATCGGCGTACCCGACCCCGAGTACGGCCAGCGGCTGGCCGCGTTCCTCGCCCTGCACCCCGGCGAGACGCTCGATCCCGAGGCGGTCCGCGAGTACGTCCGGCACTACCTGGCCCGCTTCTCCGTCCCCCGGGACGTGGTCTTCGTGAAGTTCCTGCCCCGCAACGCCACCGGCAAGGTGCTCAGCCGCGAACTGCGCCGCTACTACAGCTGACCGACCACTCGGAGGTAGCGGGTCAGGACCGACGCCCGCGCCAGCTCTACCCCTGGTGTCACCGCCCTGAGCGTGGCGAGGGAGCGGGGACGTCGGCGTGGGTCCTCGCGGCGGCGCGACCCGGCGTGTAGCCGTACTCGCGGGCAAAGGCGGCGATGAAGGCGGACGGGCTCGCGTAACCGATGCGGTGGGCGACCTCGCCGACCGACAGGGTCTCCAGCAGCGCCAACGCCGCACGCAGGCGCAGCCTGGTCCGCCATCGGGTGTACGACATGCCGAACTCGCGGACGAAGTCGCGTTGCAGCGTCTTGACGCTGACGTGCAGGCGTTCGGCCCATTCGTCGAGGCGGGTGGGATCGCCGGGGTCGTGGGCCAGTGCCATGCCAACCGTCACCGCGACGCCCGAACCGCCGGACTGCCGGTCGTTGTCGGATTGGGCCCGGGGCGTGAGCCCGGCCATGATGCGGCTGCGGCTCGCTGGCGCGTCGCACTCGTCGTAATCCCGGTCGGTGAGGGCCAGGACGAGCCGTGCGGCGTCGGCGTCGATGGCGGCGGCCCCGGCCCGCAGCCCGTCGAGGGCGGCGGGCACCTCGCGCAGGCAGATCCGGTAGATGGTCTGCCGGTCCGCTGCGTGGACCTCGTGGGTCACCGCGCGGTGGATCCAGAAGACCTCGTCCGGGCCGATGAAGCTGGTGTGCCGGTCGTGCCGGGCGGAGAGCAGGCCGTCGGGCGACCAGTAGAGCTGGTGCAGGAAGTCGTCCCGGTTCTCGCCGAACGCCAGGCGGGTCATCGAACGGTACTTCAGGACGAGGATGCCGTCGGGCCGGCCGAGGCCGTAGCCGAATTCCTCGCAGCTGACGGGATCAGCCGCGCGGAGGCTCGCGAGGGCCGCGCTCTGACCTCTCCGCGACATGGGATGACCTCTCGTCGACATTCTGGAATCACAAGTAAGGCTAGCCTAAGCTTCGCAGGCCACCGGGCTGCACCCCCTCTGAGCTCGTCAAAGGAACAGCCGATGTCCGTACGACAGCATTGGCGGCTGACCGTCGCCGCAGCCGTGGCGGTCGCCGCGGTAACCGGTTGCGGATCGGGCGACACCGAGACCGCCGCCCCGTCCAACGGTGACTCCACCGCCACCCGCGTCTTCTCCGCCGACAACGGCGACATCACCATTCCGGTCGGCCCCGAGCGCGTCGTCGCCACCGGCTACGCGGTGCCGGTCCTCATCGAGGCGGACGCCGCCCTGGTGGGGATCTCGACGTGGAAGCGCGGCCTGGCGATGATGACCGAGCAGGACCGCGCCACCTACGACCGGCTGCCCAAGGTCGCCGGCGAGGCGGCTGCCGAGACCAACTACGAGGCCATCGCCGCCGCCAAGCCGGACCTCATCGTGATCGGTGTGCCGAAGCCCGTCCTCGGCGACATCGACATGAAGCGGCTCGAGAGCATCGCGCCCGTCGTGGCGATCGGCCCGACGGTTCCGGACGCCTGGCGCGAGCTGTCCCGCCGCCAGTCCGACGCCGCCGGCCGCACCGAGCACTTCCAGGCGGCCAAGGACGCGTACGAGAAGAGGTCCGGGGAGCTGAAGGCCAAGTACGGCACGGCGCTCGCCAGCCTGAAGTTCGGGCACGTGGGCGCCTACGGCGACATCTCCAAGGGCACGTTCCAGCGCGAGTTCGCCAAGGCGTGGGGCACGAACATCGCCCAGGACGCGGGCGTGACCTACTACGGCGAGGTCAAGGAGAAGGCCGGCGGTGGGCGCGACGTCAGCGAGTACCCGGCGCTTGAGGAGTTGCCGGAGAGCCTCGGCGAGGCGGACGCCATCACGTACACGGTCCAGCCCGACGGCACCCCCGCAGAGGCGGTGAAGCAGGTGCTCGACTCCGCGCTGTGGAAGAACCTGCCCGCGGTCAAGGCCGGCCGGGTGTTCCCACTCCAGTACACGGAGGCGGCGACGTACGAGTCGGCCATCAAGACCCTCGACTCCATCGACAAGGCCCTCGCGCCGCTGCTCACCCGATGACCGTCGACCGGCACGACCCGGCGGCGCGGGTCGCCGCCCACCACCGCGCCGGCAGCGGTACGGCCCGGATCGGCTACCCGATCGGGGTGCGGCGCGTACGGATCCTCGCCCGGCAGCAGTTGACCCCGCGCATGCTTCGGCTGACCCTCGGCGGTCCGGCCCTCGCCGGGTTCCACACCTATCAGGCCGACGACCACGTCAAGATCGTCTTTCCGGATCCGGACGGCACCCGACGCGACCCCGTGGCGAACGCGCAGGAGATGCTCGACTGGCCGCGGCCGCTGCCCACCACCCGCAAGTACACCATCCGTCGGTACGACGCCGCCGCCCACAAGCTCGACCTCGACTTCGTGCTGCACGACGGCGGCGTTGCCTCGACCTGGGCGGCCTCGGCGGCGATGGGCGACGAGGTGACGATCGCCGGCCCGCCCGGGGCGAAGGCGTTCCCGCACACCTACGACCACTACGTCTTCGCTATCGACGGCACCGCTCTGCCAGCGGTCGGCCGGTGGCTGGAGGACTCCCCGGCCGACGTGTCGGCCCACGTGGTGGTCGAGGTCGACGCCGACGCCGAACGGGGCTACCCGCTGACGCGGCGTGCCGGGGTGGCGGTGACCTGGCTGGTACGCGACGGCGACCACTCGGCGCTGGCGGAGACGGTGCGGTCGCTGCGCCTGCCGGCCGGGCGGACGTTCCTCTTCGCGGCCGGCGAGGCGACCGACATCAGGCCGCTGCGTGCCTGGAGCCAGGACCACGTCGACTCGCTGATCACCGGTTACTGGAAACGTGGGATCGCCGGGCTTGAAGACTGACCTGTCTCGCCGAGCACCCCTCCTGCTCGTGTCCGCCGCGCTGCTCGTCGTCGCGGCGGGCGCGAGCATGGCGGTGGGTGCCCGCGCCGTCTCGGTGGTCGAGGTCTGGCGGGCCCTCACCGACTTCGCCGGCACCGCCGACCACCTCGTCGTACGCGACATCCGACTGCCCCGCACGATCCTCGGCGTCTGCGTCGGCGCTGCCCTCGGCGCGGCCGGCGTGCTGATCCAGACGCTGACCCGCAACCCGCTGGCCGAGCCCGGCATCCTCGGCGTAACCGCCGGGGCCGGCTTCGCGATCAACCTGGGTGTCCTGGCGGGCGTCGCCGGATCGCAGGCCGGTCAGCTCGGGCTCGCGGTGGCCGGTGCCGCCCTCGCCGCGGTCGTGGTCTACGCCGTCGGGCGGGTCTCGCCCCTGCGGCTGGTCCTGGCCGGCGTCGCGCTGGGCTGGGTCCTGATGGGCATCTCGCTCGGCCTGCGGCTGACCTTCCCCGACGTCTTCGACCGGTTCCGGTTCTGGTCGGTGGGCGCGCTCGCCGGCACCGAGCAGACGCCGTTGCTGCTGCCCGTGCTGGTGACCGTGGTCGCCCTGGTCGCCGCGATGGCCGCGACCGGGCCACTGAACGCGCTGGCCCTCGGCGAGGACGTCGCCCACGCGCTCGGCGCCCACGTGACGCGGATCCGGATCACCGTCCTGGTGCTCGTCACCGTGCTCACCGGCCTCGCCACCGCCGTCGCCGGGCCGATCGCGTTCGTCGGCCTCATGGTGCCGCACCTGGCGCGACGGCTGGCGGTCGACTCCATTCCGTGGATCATGGCGTACTCGATGCTGCTCGGGCCGGTCCTGCTGCTCGTCGCCGACATCGGCTCGCGGATCCTGCTGCCCACCGGCGAGGTCCCGGTGTCGATCGTCACGGCGTTCCTGGGCGGCCCGGTGCTGATCTGGGCCGTCCGCCGCTACGGTGCGGCGGCACTGTGAGCACGCTGACGCTCCGGGCGGGACCGGCCGTGGTCGTGGTCGAACGGCGTACGGCCGTCGTGTCGTCGGTGCTCGTCGCGGTCGCAGCGTGCCTCGCCCTGCTGGCCCTCTGCCACGGGCAGGACTGGGCCACCCCGGCGGAGGTGTTCACGGCCCTGACCAGGGGCGGCGAGTCGGCCTTCGTGATCAGGGAGTGGCGGTTGCCCCGGGTGGCGGCCGCACTGGTCTTCGGCGCCTCCCTGGGGCTCGCCGGGGCGATCTTCCAGAACCTGACCCGCAACGCGCTGGGCAGCCCGGACGTCATCGGCCTCGACGCGGGCGCGTACACGGGTGCGCTGGTGGCGATCACGCTGCTCAACGGCACCGCCGGGCAGCTCGCTGCGGGCTCGGTGGCGGGCGGGCTGCTGGCCGCCGCGGTCATCTACCTGCTGTCGCTGGACTCCGGGCTCAGCGGCCTACGGCTGGTCATCGTCGGGATCGCCGTCAACGCGATGCTCACCGCGCTCAACTCCTGGATCGTGCTGCGGGCCGAGATCGACGTGGCGCTCGCCGCCACCGGATGGAGTGCCGGCTCGCTCAACGGGGTCGACTGGGCCGAGATCCGGTTGCCGTTCGCCGTCATCGGCCTGTTCGTGCTGCTGCTCCTCGTGATCTCCCACGCCGTGCACCAGGCGGCACTGGGCGACGAGATCGCCCGCACCAGCGGCCTACGGCTGGGTCGGCTACGGCTGCTGATGGTCCTGGCCGGTGTGGGCTGCACCGCCACCGTGACCGCGGTCGCCGGGCCGGTCGTGTTCATCGCCCTCGCCGCGCCCCAGATCGGCCGGCGGCTGGCGCGGGCCGCGGGCGTACCCCTCGTGCCGGCGGCCCTGACGGGCGCGGTGCTGCTGCTTGCGGCCGATCTCATCGCGCAGTTGCTGCTGGCGCCGGTCGCTCTGCCGGTCGGTGTGGTCACCACGGCGATCGGCGGCTGCTATCTCATCTGGTTGTTGAGCATGGAGGTGAAACGACGGTGAGCAGCCGCCTGACCGCAGAGGACGTCACGCTCGGCTACGGCGAGCGGGTGGTGTCGACGCGGGTGAGCCTGGCCGTGCCGGACGGTTCGTTCACGGCCATCGTCGGGCCCAACGCGTGCGGGAAGTCGACGTTGCTGAAGGCGTTCGTCCGACTGCTCACGCCGTCGTCGGGAGCGGCGCGCCTCGACGGCCGGGACGTCGCCGACCACCGGCCGAAGCGGTTCGCCCGCCAGGTCGGGTTCCTGCCGCAGGGCCTGGTCGCCCCGGAGAACATCGTCGTCCGACGGCTCGTCGCCCGGGGCCGCTACCCGCACCAGTCCCTGCTCGGCACGGGATCGGCCGCCGACGAGGAGGCAGTCCGCTCGGCCATGGCGGTGGCCGGCGTCGCGGACCTGGCCGAGCGGCCCGTCGAGGAGCTGTCCGGGGGGCAGCGGCAACGGGTCTGGATCGCGATGGTGCTGGCGCAGGAGACGCCCTACCTGCTGCTCGACGAGCCCACCACGTTCCTCGACATCACCCACCAGTACGAGCTGCTGGCGCTCTTCGCGCGGCTGCGCGACGAGGGCCGCACGATCGTCGCGGTCCTGCACGACATCAACCAGGCGTGCCGCTTCGCCGATCACATCGTGGCGATGAAGGACGGCCGAGTCGTCACGCAGGGGCCGCCGGCCGACGTGGTGGACGCGGCCCTCATGCAGGAGGTCTTCGGCCTGCCGAGCATGGTGATGCCGAACCCGGCCACCGGCACCCCCATGGTGGTGCCGACCGTCTGAGGCTGCACACGCCCTCCTCTCACCGGTCAAACGGCGGCGAGGGGGGCGGGGGTTGCCCGGGTTCAGCCGGGAATCGTGATCCGGCCGTCGACCGCGGCGGCGGCGATGTCGGTGCGGTGCTGCGAGCCGGCCAGCTCCACCCCGTCCACCAGCGCGTACGCGGCGGTCCGGGCGGCTGCCAGGTCGGCGCCGGTGGCCGTACCGCAGAGCACCCGGCCGCCGGCGGAGAGCAACGCGCCGTCGTCGGCCCGGCGGGCGGTGCCGGCGTGGATGATGCCCGGCCGGTCCGCGCCGGTGATCACGTCGCCGGTGCGCGGCGCGGCTGGATAGTCCTGCGCGGCGAGCACCACGGTGACCGCCGCGCCGGGCTGCCAGCGCAGCGGCGGATGCCCCGCCAGCGTGCCGGTGGCCGCCGCGTGCAGCAGCCCGCCCAGCGGGGTCTCCAGCAGTGCGAGCACCACCTGGGTCTCCGGATCACCGAAGCGGGCGTTGAACTCGATCACTCGGGGGCCGGCGGCGGTCATCGCGAGCCCGACGTAGAGCAGGCCGGCGAACGGCGTGCCCCGGCGGCGCATCTCGGCCAGGGTGGGGTGGACCACGTCGCGCATGACCTCGTCGACCAGGCCGGGCGGGGCCCAGGGCAGCGGTGCGTACGCGCCCATCCCGCCGGTGTTCGGGCCGGTGTCGCCATCACCGATCCGCTTGAAGTCCTGTGCGGGCAGCAGTGGCAGCGCCGCCTCGCCGTCGGTGACCACGAACAGGCTGACCTCCGGGCCGTCGAGGAACTCCTCGACCACGACCCGGCCACACTCCCGCGCGTGCGCCAACGCGGCGGACCGGTCGTCGGTGACCACCACGCCCTTACCGGCGGCGAGGCCGTCGTCCTTCACCACGTACGGCGCGCCGAACTCATCCAGCGCCCGCGCGGCGCTCTCCTCGTCCGTGCAGGCGTACGCCCGGGCGGTCGGCACGTTGGCGGCGGTCATCACGTCCTTGGCGAACGCCTTGGACCCCTCCAGCCGGGCGGCCTCGGCCGAGGGGCCGAACACGGCGATGCCCTTGGCGCGTACGGCGTCGGCGACGCCAGCGACCAGCGGCGCCTCCGGCCCGATCACCACCAGGTCGGCCGCGGTCTCCACGGCCAGCGCGGCCACGGCGGCCGGGTCGGTCGGAGTGACCGCCCGCACCTCGGCCACGCTGGCGATCCCCGGATTACCAGGCGCCGCGATCAGCGCCGTGACAGCCGGATCCGCCGCCAACCCGAGCGCGAGCGCATGCTCCCGCCCCCCACCACCCACCAGAAGAACCCGCACGACCCGAAATCCTACTGCCCCCACCCCCGCCCGCCGGCGACAGCCGGTGATCATGAAGTTAGCGGGCCAATGGATCACCGAAAGCCCTGCAAACCTCATGATCGACGGGATCGGGCGGCGGCGAGGGCCTGCCGGACGGTTTGCGGGATGTAGTCGGGTTGGAGGGTGTCCGACCAGGTGAAGCGGAGGACGGTCCAGCCGGCGTTGACCAGGCGGTTCTGGCGGCGGCGGTCGGCGAAGACCGCCGCTGGCGAGGCGTGTGCGTCCCGACCGTCCGCTTCCGCGATCACCCTCGGGCCCCGCCAGCCCAAATCGCCGATGCCGAGCAGGTATCCGTCGCCGTCACGTACCTCCAACTGGAGGGCATCCGGCGGCACACGCCCGTCGACGCACCGCAGCCTGGCTCGGGTCTCAAGCGGCGACTGGGCCCGACCGTCCGCTTCAGCCAGGTAGCCCCGTGCCGCCACCGCACCCCGCCTGCCTCTGATCAGCGTCGGAATGGTCGCCAGACACTCGGTGGTGAGCAACCCCAGGCTGAGTGCGGAGTCGAGCACCGAGACCGCTGGGTACCGGCGCTCCCGCAGAATCAACTCGGTGACGGTCACCCGCGACGTCGTCGCCGCGATCCCGTTCACCCGCAGCACCGTGCCGGACGGATGTTCGAGTTGGTGCAGCACGATCGCGGGATCGGAGACCCGCGCCAGCTTCGCTGCCCTACCCGGCAGCGCCACATGGATCTCGTCACGACGCGGAAGACCGGCGATGCCGTGCAACTCGGCTGCGGTATCGAACACCGCGTGCGCCTGTGGGCCCAGCGACAGGACAGCGGCGCGGATACGACACCGCCGGGCGGGCGGTTCGTCGAATCGACCGTGCGTGAGATAGACCGCTCGCGCGAGTGGGCGCCATCGACCGACGGCCACCAGGTGATCGATGTCGTGCCGGCTGAACCCCGCACGCAGCGCCTGCGCCCGGGTGATCAGGTCATCCTGAACGGCGGCGATGGAGCGGAACAGGTCTGCGCGATCCACGAGGACCACGCTGACTGCTCACCCGACCCACCCACCACCCCTGTGGATAACCCTGTGGACAGGACCGCCTTCAGCCCTGCTGATCATGAGGTTGGCGGGACTTTTGTAGATCGAATCCCCCGCCAACCTCATGATCAACCAGATGGTGCCCGGGGTTAGGGGAGGAGGGGGTGGAGGAGGACGTTTTCGTCGCGGCCGGGGCCTACGCCTACGACGCTCACCTTGGTGTTGCAGAGTTCCTCTACGCGGGCGATGTAGCGGCGGGCGTTCTCCGGCAGCTCGTCAGCGGTGCGGGCCTTGGTGATGTCCTCCCACCAGCCGTCGAGCTCCTCGTAGACGGGCTTGGCGTGGTGGAAG
This sequence comes from Micromonospora sp. NBC_00858, assembly GCF_045207365.1. NCBI lineage: Bacteria > Bacillati > Actinomycetota > Actinomycetes > Micromonosporales > Micromonosporaceae > Micromonospora > Micromonospora sp. NBC_00858. The sequence continues at coordinate 6,141,260 of NZ_CP108828.1, forward strand.
TCGGTCTGGCTCATCGGCATGTCGTCGACCCGCTCGCCGTTGATCTCGTAGCCGACACAGATCGGCACCTTGGGCAGCCCGGTGAGCACGTCCAGCTTGGTGATGACCAGGTCGGTGACGCCGTTGAGGCGGCAGGCGTACCGGGCGACGACCGCGTCGAACCACCCGCACCGGCGCTCCCGCCCGGTCGTGGTGCCGTACTCCGCGCCGATCTTGCGCAGGTGATCGCCGTTGGCGTCGAACAGCTCGGTCGGGAACGGGCCCGCGCCGACCCGCGTGGTGTACGCCTTGCTCACCGCGATCACCTTGCTGATCGCGGTCGGCGGGATGCCGGCGCCCACGCAGGCGCCGCCGGCCGTCGGGTTGGACGAGGTCACGAAGGGATACGTGCCGTGGTCCATGTCCAGCATGGTGGCCTGGGCACCCTCCAGCAGCACCGTCTCGTCCCGGTCCAGGGCGTCCCAGAGCATCGCCCGAGTCTCCGCGATGTACGGCTTGAGCCGCTCCGCGTACTCCAGGTACTCCTCGACGGTCGCCTCAAGGTCGATCGCCTTGCGGTTGTAGACCTTGAACAGGATCTGGTTCTTCTCGCGCAGTGCGAGTTCCAGCTTCTTGCGCAGGATGCCCGGGTCGAGCAGATCCTGGAGCCGGATGCCGATCCGGGCGACCTTGTCGCCGTACGCCGGGCCGATGCCCCGGCCGGTGGTGCCGATCCGGGACGAGCCGAGGTAGCGCTCGATCACCCGGTCCAGCGCCCGGTGGTGCGGCATGATCAGGTGCGCGTCACCGGAGATCCGCAGCCGGGACACGTCGACGCCACGCTCGGCCAGGCCGTCGATCTCGGCGAGCAGCACCTTCGGATCGACCACCACACCGTTGCCGATGACGATCATCGCGTTGGGCGAGAGCGCGCCGGATGGCATCAGGTGAAGCGCGTACTTCTGGCCATCCGGGGTGATCACCGTGTGGCCCGCGTTGTTGCCACCGGAGTAGCGCACGACGTAGTCGACCCGCTCACCCAGCAGGTCGGTAACCTTGCCCTTGCCCTCGTCGCCCCACTGAGCGCCGATGAGCACGATCGCTGGCATCTTTTCCGCCTCCAGAAGGCTCGGGTGCCAGGTGGCGACCGGTTGGCGAGCCCGGGGTGTCAGGTTAACAAGTAGTGACGGCGTGGCCGGCAGCGGTCGCGGCGAGAGGCAGGAGGCTCCTTCCGTGTACGACGTGGTGCTGCTCACCCTCGGTTCGGAGCGGGACGCTCCCGGGGGCTGCGGCAGCGGCGGGGCCTGCTGCGGCGGCGCGACCGAAGCTGACCCGACGACAGGGGCCGACACCGGCACGACCGGGGGCACCGGTCCCGGCGAAAGCACCCAGGGCGACGCCGACCGGTGCGTCACCGAGCGACCCCGCGTACCGGTGCTGGCCTGCGCCGACGCGCTGAACGCCCGAGGCGCGCGGGTGCAGACCGTCACCGCCCGCTCGGACGCGGAGATCGACGAGGTGTTGGCGGGGCTCGACGGCCCGCCCCGCCCGGACGGCCTCACCTGGCCGGACCCGGACGGCAAGACCCGACTGGTCGTCGCCACGGCGAGCGACGCGCAGTTGCGCGCCGTGCTGCGCCGGCTGGTCCGGCGGTACGCACCAGCGCCGAGCCGCCGACCGGCGGACCTGCCCGGTGACCGGACCCTGCCCGACCTGCCGCCGGTGGCCGTACTCCCGCTCGACCCGGCGCGTGGCGGCACCCACCGGGACCTGGCCGCGCAGCTCGGGCTGCCCCGCGACCCGGCGGCGGTGGCCGCCGCGGTGCTGGACGGCACGCCACGCCGGCTGGACCTGCTGCGTAACGACGGCGGCTCGGTGACCCTGGACGGGGCCCTGCTCGGTGCCGCCGACGACGCCGGTCGGCCGCTGCACTGGCGGGCCCGCGTGGAGGTGGACGACGCGATTCTCACCAACGGCGACGAACCGCTGCTGGCCTGCGCGATCGGCAACGCCGGCGGGTACGCGACGCTCGACGACGTGACGCTCCTGGCCGCGCCGGATCCGGCCGACGGCCAGGTCGAGGTCGCGGTGGCCGTGCCGGTGGTCGTCCGCTCGGCGTTGGGCAGGAAACGGGTACGCCTGGAGGTGCGGCGGGCTCGCGGGCGGGCCGTGTCGGTGCTGCCCAGGGAGGGAAAGGTGCCCTACCTCGACGACGGCGTCGAGGGCGAGCTGACCCGGAAGCGGTCCTGGTGGGTCGAGCCGGGCGCCTGGGCGGTCTGGTCGATCTGACCCCGGCTGCGCCGGCCGGCCCTCCTCGGCCGGTGGGCCTATCCTCGCAGGAGGACTGGGGAGGCCGTAATGGACGAGAAAGCCGACCGGGCGCAGGTGCCCGGCCAGCATCCGGTGCCGGAGCGGGACATCGAACCACTCTGGCCACCTGATCCAGCCGACTCCGGCGCGGGCAACGTGGCACCGCCATGGGCCTCGGTCGCCAACCAGCGGGGTACCCCGTCGTCGGCCGCGGAATCGTCGACCGTGCTGCCGCCGGTGGCCGCACCGTCGACGGGTGGTCCGCCGGTCCCCTGGCAATCCCCGGCCCCGGCCGCGACCCCGCCGTCGCCGTCCGACTACCCGTCGCTCACCGGTGCCGTGCCGCCGCCCGGCGGCTGGGGAGTCACCGGCCCGTCCGGCACCGCGCCGGGCTGGGCCCCGCCGCAGCCAAGTTGGACGCCGCCGGCCGACCCGCCGACACCCGACGCTCCCGGCCCGACGGCCGGCGACACCTCGCCCTCGCCGTCGACCACCGATGCCCTGCCCAGCCCGCCGGCTACCAGCCCCGCCTCGAACGGCGCAGTGGTCGGCACCGCCGGCCCGGCGGCCGGTTCAGCGTCCGAGCCCGCGAGCAGCACCACCGAGACCCCGGGCGGCACCGCAACGCCGGGCAGCACCGCAACGCCGGGCAGCACCGCAACGCCGGGCAGCCCGGCGGGCACCGCCTCCGCGCCGACGAACAGCGCGCCCGAGGCAGCGAGTACCGCGTCCGGGGCGGCCGGCGCCATGCCGTGGGCAGCCGCACCGGCGGCCGGGGTGGCAGCGACGCAGGCCGGTGATCCTCCAGCCGTCCCGGCCCCGCCGATCGTGCCGGGCGGCGTCGACCTGGACCAGCCGTTCTCCCTGGACCGTCCGGCGGCAGCCGCCGTGCCCGTCGAGAGCAGGACGCCTGCCGACCCCGCGACCGCCGACCCCGCGGCGGCCGGTCCGGCGGCGACCTCGGATGGCGGCACCGGCACCGGCACCGGCACCGGCACCGGCACCGGCACCGGCACCGGCACCGGCACCGGCACCGGCACCGGGGAGGATGGACCCTCCGTGGCGCCGGCGCGGCCGACCACCGAATCGCCCTGGGCGCTTCCGCCGCAGCGGCCGGCCGGCGCGTCCGGACCGGCCCACGCCGAGGCCGCCACCGCGTTGCCGCCGATCCCCGCTCCGCCCGGTCCGCAGCAATCGAATCCCGGCGGACCTGCCGCCCCGCAGGCTGGCCCCGGAAAGACGTACCCCGGGCAGACCTACTCGGGGCAGACGTACGCCGCTGGGGTTCCCGGCCAGGCCGGACCGGCGCCGATCCCGCCACCACCGGACGTGACCCAGTTCGGCGGTCCGCCGCAGAGCAACCCGGCGCCGCAGCAGGGTGCGCCGGCGGCCCCGCCGCCGGGGCCGTTCCCGCCGTCACCGGGCTGGTACCCGCCGCCCTGGCAGCAGGGCACGCCCGGGGCCACGCCGGGGCCGCCGCAGCAGTACCAGGAGGCCGAGGGGGTGACCCGGGTGCCGTCCACCGGCTATCCGGACGCCACCTGGACACCGGAGACCACCGCAGCACCGACCGCCGAGGATTTCGCCCGGCGTCGGCAGGTACGGCCCGCCGACCCGGTGGCCACCATGGGTGTGCGCGCGGTGGTCAACAAGATGGGGCTGCTTCGACTCGCTCCCGGGCGGCAGGAGCAGGAGCTCAAGCGGGACATTGAGATGGTGCGCCGCAACTTCGGCGGGCTGCGGCAGGTGACCGTGGTCAACCCGAAGGGCGGCGCCGGCAAGACGGTGGCCATCCTGCTGCTCGCGATGACGTTCGGCCAGAAGCGCGGTGGCTACGTGCTGGCCTGGGACAACAACGAGACCCAGGGCACCCTCGGGATGCGTGCCCAGCAGGACTTCCACTCGCGCACGGTGCGGGACATGCTGCGCGACCTCGGTCAGTTCCAGGGCGCGCACGGTCGGGTCGGCGACCTGTCGCAGTACGTCCGCTCGCAGGGCGAGGGGATGTTCGACGTGCTCGCCTCGGACGAGTCGGCCACCGGTGGCGAGATGCTCACCGCTGCCGCGTTCGCCGAGATCCGTGAGGTGGTCAGCCGGTTCTATAAGTTGATCTTCGTGGACACCGGCAACAACGTCCGCGCGCAGAACTGGCAGGCCTCGATGGATGCCACCGACCAACTGGTCGTCACCATGTCGGCCCGGAACGACTCGGCGGAGACCGCCGCGCGGATGCTCGACCATCTGGAGCAGAGCGGCCGGCAACGGCTGGTCCGGCAGGCGGTGACGGTGGTGTCGATGCCGCCGTCCCGCAAGGAGATCGACCTGCCGGCCATCCAGGAGCATTTCGCCGCTCGGACCCGGGCGGTGCTGCTGGCCCCGTACGAGCGGCTCATCGACAGCGGCGAGCCGATCCGGTACGGCGGGCTCTCCTCGGCCACCCGCGACGCCTGGCTGAAGATCGCCGCTGCGGTCGCCGAGGGGTTGTAACCCGCCGACGGCCGGCCCGGGCGTGACCCGGACCGGCCGTCGGGACGGGTGTCAGTTGCTGGCCAGCGCGTCCGCCGCCGCCGGGTCGCAGTCGCGAAGGAACTGGGCGCAGCGAGCCGCCTCGTCGGCCTCGCCGATCTCGTCCGCGGCCCGGGAGAGCACGTACAGGCAGCGGAGGAAGCCCCGGTTCGGCTCGTGCGACCACGGCACGGGGCCGTGGCCCTTCCAGCCGCTGCGGCGCAACTGGTCCAGGCCACGGTGGTAGCCGGTACGCGCGTAGGCGTACGCCGTCACCACCTGGCCCTGCGCGAACGCCCGCGCCGCGAGCTCCGCCCAGGCCGCACTGTAGGTCGGGAAGCGGGCCGCCACCTCGGCGTACGCCTCATCGGTGCCGACCGCCTCGGCGCCGGCCAGGGCGGCGTCAGCCTCGTCGTTCGCGGGGAGGAGCGTGGCCGGTGGCTCTGGCAAAAGGTTCTGCATCGCCCCATTCAACCCGCTGGGTGGGGCGGCACGCGAGCGGGTCGGCCAACGCGTTCGGCTGAACGGCTGAGGAGTTGGTCACGCCTGCGGCCTATGCCGGCGCCAGGTGTTTTCCACTACAACTAATGGTCCGGAGCCTCCCCAGGACCCGGTTAAGCAGGAGCCCGGTGGCCACGACCACCGGGCTCCTGTCGTTTCCGCCTCCGGCCCGGGGTTTGGCCGCCCCCGCCGGAGGGGCAGGATGGCCCGGTGCCGACCCCACCTCCCGCGGACGTCATCGAGCCGCACCTGCACGCCAACGAGATCCAGACCCGCGACGAGCTCGACCAGCGCCTGGCCACCGGCCGCCTGACCGGGCTGACCGTGCAGGGGCTCCGCCTCGACCTCGCCCCGGCCCCCGACCTGACCGGCGTCGAGGTCACCGGCACCCTCTTCGTCGGCTGCCGGTTCGCCTCCCGGGAGGTCGGCGCCGACCTGGTCCGGCGCGGCGCGAACGTGGTGCCCCCGTTCTCCGGGCTGCCCTACCCGACCCAGCCGACGCACCTCTACACCCCGGAGGAGCTGGCCGCTGGGTTCGCCGAGGGCGGGTTCACCGGGATGTACGACACCCGGGTGTACGAGCACTACCGGGCGCACGGCGGCGCGCTGCCGGAAGTCAAGGAGGCGCTCGGTCAGCGACTGCACGACCACGGCGTGGACAACGCGCTGGCCGACGCCACCCGCGCCTGGCTGGCCGGGCACGGGCCGCAGTCGGTGGCGGGAATCATGGGCGGGCACGCGGTGCGGCGCGGCAGCCCGGCGTACCGGATGGCGGCCGTGCTGGGTTGGGAGCTGGCGCGGGCCGACCGGCTGGTGGTGACCGGCGGCGGCCCCGGGGTGATGGAGGCGGCGAACCTCGGCGCCTACCTGGCGGACCAGCCGGCGGCGGAGTTGACCGCGGCGATCGATCTGCTGGCCACCGCGCCCGATTTCACCGACCACCACCGGTACACCGCCACGGCGCTGGAGATCCGGCAGCGGTACGCGGGCGTGCCCCGGCAGCGCGGCGCCGACGCGGGTTGGGCGCGGGCCGGCGGGCTGGCCATCCCGACCTGGCTGTACGGGCACGAGCCGGCGAACCTGTTCGCGGGGCGGATCGCCAAGTACTTCTCGAACGCGATCCGGGAGGACACCATCCTGCGGCTCGCCCGGGGTGGCATCGTGTTCGCTCCGGGACGGGCGGGCACGGTGCAGGAGGTGTTCCAGGCCGCCACCAAGACCTACTACGGCACCGACGGGGCGAGCGGGGCGTACATCTTCCTGGACCGCGCGTACTGGACCCAGGAGCTGCCGGTGGAGGCGTTGTTGCGTCCGCTGTTGGCCGCCTCCCCGTTCGGCGACCTGTCGTCGACGATCCACCTGACCGACGACGTGCGTGAGGCCGTCCGCCTGCTCACCGCGCCGGCCTGACGAAACGACGACGGCCGGCCCCTGAGGGGAGCCGGCCGTCGTCGGGAACGTCGTTACTTGGACATCGTGGTGCCGGTGGAGCGCAGGTGCTCGCACGCCTCGACGACCCGGGTGGCCAGGCCGGCCTCGGCGGCCTTGCCCCAGGTACGCGGGTCGTACTGCTTCTTGTTGCCGACCTCGCCGTCGATCTTCAGCACGCCGTCGTAGTTGCGCAGCATGTGGTCGGCGACGGGCCGGGTGAAGGCGTACTGGGTGTCGGTGTCGATGTTCATCTTCACCACGCCGTAGTCCAGCGCCTCGCGGATCTCGCTCAGCAGGGAGCCCGAGCCGCCGTGGAAGACCAGGCTGAGCGGCTTGTCCTTGCCGTACTTCGCGCCGACCGCGTCCTGGATCTGCTTGAGGATCTCCGGGCGGAGCTTGACGTTGCCCGGCTTGTAGACGCCGTGCACGTTGCCGAAGGTCAGCGCCGCCATGTAGCGGCCCTTCTCGCCGAGGCCGAGCGCCTCGACCATGGCCAGGCCGTCCTCGACGGTGGTGTAGAGCTTGTCGTTGATGGCGTTCTCGACGCCGTCCTCCTCGCCACCGACGACGCCGACCTCGATCTCAAGGACGATCTTGCCCTTGGCGGCCTCGTCGAGGAGTTGGGAGGCGATCTGCAGGTTCTCCGCCACCGGCACGGCCGAGCCGTCCCACATGTGCGACTGGAACAGCGGCTGCTCGCCGCGCTTCACCCGCTCCTGCGAGATGCCCATCAGCGGCCGGACGAAGCCGTCCAGCTTGTCCTTCGGGCAGTGGTCGGTGTGCAGCGCGATGTTGACCGGGTACTTCTTGGCCACCTCGTGCGCGTACGCGGCGAACGCCACCGCACCGGTGACCATGTCCTTGATCGAGGGGCCGGACAGGTACTCGGCGCCACCGGTGGAGACCTGGATGATGCCGTCGCTCTCCGCGTCGGCGAAGCCCTTGAGCGCCGCGTTCAGCGTCTGGGAGGAGGTCACGTTGATCGCGGGGTACGCGTACCGGCCAGCCTTGGCGCGGTCCAGCATCTCCGCGTAAGCCTCGGGGGAAGCGATGGGCATGTCGAACGCTCCTTACTTACCACTCTCGGCCGTGCTGGCCGCTGTTGTTCATTTGTGCGCCGGACCGCGCTGTCCTCCGCCCGGAAGTATCCCGTAGGTGAGGTGCGCCGGAACAACCGACCCGGGTTCCGGCCGGGATCCGCTCACCGGTTGTCCAGGTTGTCGGGCACGATGACGCTGATCAGCCAGGTGACCACAGTCATCACGATCGCTCCCCAGAACGCCGCCCAGAAACCGTCCACCTGGAACGGCAGGTCCAGCCCGCGGGCGATCCGGTCGGTGAGCAGGAAGAGCAGCGCGTTGACCACCAGCGCGAACAGGCCCAGGGTCAGCAGATAGAAGACGCAGCCGACCACCTTGATGATCGGCTTGAGCACCGCGTTGATCACGCCGAAGATCAGCGCCACCACGATCAGCGTGAGCACGGTGTTGCCACCCGAGCGGCCGTGCACGTCGACCCCGGGCACGATCAGCGTGGTGATCCACAACGCGACCGCCGTGATCGCCAGCCGGATGAGGAAGCCCACCGCCCCATCCTGGCACCGGGTCGTGTCGCCCAGGGGAGATTCCGCCGACTCGGCTTCCAGGCGCGGCACCGGCACACCCCGTACGGTGGGTGGGAACCGTGCACCGAGCCCCCCGGGAGGGACGATGGGTCAGCCCGATGAGGACTTCACCCCCGGCGATCACCTCGACGCGGACGAACGCGACCCCGAGGCGGAGCCGGCCGACGCGGTCGAGCAGGCCGCAGTGGTCGGCCCGGACGACACCGACGCCGAGCCGCACCGCGGCCTGGAGGTCGGCGACTGGGACGCCATGGAGCAGGCCCGGGTGGTCAGCGGAGACGAGGACGACTACCGCTGACGCCGCACGCGGCGAGCTTCAGCGGTCGACCCGCTCCGGGTGGCGCGCCGCCCAGTCGCCGAGCCGATCCTCACGGAGCGCGGTCAGGAACTCCGGGGCGAGCTTCGGGTCGGCGATCAGGTGATAAGGCGGCCCGGCGGGCTCCGTGACCGGCAGGCTGAGCCCGATCGGTTCGACCGATCGCAGCGTGGGCACGAGCCGCATCAAGTCCAGCACCGCGGCTCGGTCGGGTGACACCAGGAGCTCCGGGCCGACGGTTCCCAACAGCGTGGAGAGTCGTACCGGGTTGGTGAGCACGCCCTGGTCGGTGGCCTGTCGGACCAGCCCGGCGGCGAAGAGCCGGGCGTTACGGTCCCGGTCCAGGCTGCCCTCGGGTAGCCCACGCCGCTGGCGAAGCAGGTCGACCGACGCGGCACCGTCGAGACGCTGACAGCCGACCGGAAAGATCCGCCGGGTGTGGACGGAGCGCACCTGCTGGGGCAGACAGACCGGCACGCCCTCTACCGCTTCGGTGAGCTTGCGCAGCCCGGGGTAGGTCAGCACCACGCCGGCATCCACGTGGACTCCGGTCAGCTCGGCGACCGTACGTCGAGTCAGCTCGTAGCCCTTGGACATGTCCGGCCGGGTGAACCCGGCACCGAACGCGAACGCGGCGTTCAGCTTGTCGGTCCCGTGGCCCGGGATCGGCACGCCCAGGTCACGCGGCAACGAGACCATGTACGGGCGGCTCTGGTCGGACGGAATGTGCACCAACAGCACCGAATCTGCTCGCGATACCTCCCGCCCGTCGCCGTCGATGCCGAGCAGCAGGATGTTCAACGCACCCGTCACCACCGGCCGGCTCGATTCGCCGAGCAGGTCGGCGGTTGGCGGCGGCCCGGAGCGCTCCGGGGTGAACAGGGGCACCCCGATCCCCAGTACGCCGAGCAGGGCCAGCGCTGTACCACCGGTCTGCCACCGTCGGCGGCGGCGCCGCCGGCCGTTCGCCAGCCGGTCGATCGTGGCCCGCAGCGGGCCGGTCGGCGGGGTCAGCGGCTCGTGCCGGGCGAAGGCGGCACGCAGGTCGTCCTCGATCATGAACAGGCCTCCACGTACTCGGCCCGAAGCGTGGCCAGGGCCCGGGAGATGGACGAACGTACGGTCCCGACGGCGCAGCCGAGGATGTCGGCGATCTCGGCGTCGGGCAGGTCCTCGTAATAGCGCAGCACCAGGGTGGCCCGCTGCCGGCGCGGCAGCCGGGACAGCCAGGACCAGATCTGGTCCCGGTCCACGGCGGACTGGGCATGGTCGGCGGGCTCCGGCACCGCCTCGTCGGGTTCCCCGCGCAGCAGCACCCGGCGCATCCACGAGCCACGCCGCCAGTCGACGTACTGGTTGGTGAGCATCCGGCGCACGTAGCGCTCGGGTGAGTCCGCCCGGGCGACCCGTCGCCAGTTGAGCTGGACCCGGACCATCGTCTCCTGCACCAGATCCTGCGCCTGATGCGGATCGCCGGTGAGCATCACCGCGTACCGCAACAGCGGGGCAAGTCGCGTGTCCGCGAACTCCTCGTACGTCACTGCACCTCCCGGGCTCCTGCTCAGATGACGGGAGCGGACGGCCCGAACATTGCGGTGATGCTGATCAGCCTTTCGGCTGGTCCTCCCGGATGAGCGGCGATCGGGGCGGCGGCCAACCTGTGGGTTTCCTTAAGATCCGCAGGCTGCACCTGAATCCCCCTCTGGAGGAACCCCTTCATGCTCACCCACTCCACCCGGCGCTGGCTCGCCGGGCTGGGCGTAGCAGGCGCGTTCGTCGCCGCCTCCGCCAGCCCGGCCGTCGCCGCTGAGGCCCCTTTCGAGATCTCAACGCACGACCTGCTCGTCGCACCCGGCCACCTGGACTACGGCTGGTTCTACGCTACGCACACCGACAGCGAGGCGGAGCCGAAGTTCGGTCGCACCTCCGTGGACATCGACCTCTCCGCGGTCGCGGACTTCGCCACTCTGGAGCCGGCGTGGGGCTGGACGTGCGACGTATCGCCGACCAAGCTGCACTGCGAAACCGACATCGAAGATGGCAACTCGCCCTATTTCGACTACATGGTCACGGGTAAGGACGACGCGAAGCCAGGGCAGAAGGGTCCCCTGGCGATCAGCATCACCTCCGGCGGCAAGACGGCCAAGGCGACGGCCGACATCACCATCGCCGAAGGCGTTGACCTGGTGAGCGACCCGACCGTCGAGACCAGCGGCGCTCCGGGTGGCAGCGCGGGCCTGCCGGGCGTGGTACGCAACGCTGGTGAGACCACCGTCGATGGCACCGTCCTGGTCGTGCAGGCCGAATACCTCGCCGCCTACGGCGGGGACTTCTCAAACTGCAAGTCGGACGAGTGGGGCATGACCGCCTTCTGCGCGTTCGACACGAAGATCGAGCCGGGCAAGTCGTACAAGCTCTCCGGGGACCTGCCCATCAAGGTGGCCCCGGAGGCACGTACGGGCGCCAAGTTCCCGGTCTATCTGGACTGGTGGACCACGGACGACTGGAACCTGGCGTTCAAGGACTGGTTCCTGGACGACGTCAAGCCCGGCGAGGGCAAGGAGCTTCGTCTCGTCGCGCAGTCGATGCAGGCGGCGCGTGTGCCTCAGACCGACGTGGACAAGATGAACAGCACCACCGTCGGGACCGTCCGGGTGACCGGCGACAACCAGGCGGACCTGGCGACCAAGGGCGTGACCGCGAGTGGCAAGAAGGGCGACGTGGTCACCGTCGCGCCGAGCTTCACCAACCTGGGGCCGGCTGTGCTCGAGTACCAGGGCCAGGGCACGCCGGGCATCCGGCTCGAGGACCTGCCCGTCCGGGTGTCTGTCCCGGCCGACACGACGGTGATCGAGGCTCCGTACGACTGCGTGCCGTTCGAGCCGGGCAAGGAGTGGGACCCGTGGAACGCAGGTTGGGGTGAGCCGGGTGCCAAGGAGTACGCCTGCCAGGTCACCGAAAGCCCGAAGGGCATGAACAACCCGTACGAGTTCCAGCTCCGCATCGACAAGGTGACACAGGATGCGAGCGGCAGCATCGTTACCAAGCTGGTCGGCGACCCGAACAGCAAGAACGACACCGCGAAGATCGTCATCAACCCGGCCTCTGCGGGCGGCGGTAACGGCGGTGGCGGTAACGGCGGTGGCGGTAACGGCGGTGGCGGTAACGGCGGTGGCGACAACGGTGACGGCGGCGGCCTTCCGGTCACCGGTGAGTCCACCGGCCTGATCGCCGGTATCGGCGCGCTGCTGCTCGCCGCCGGCGTCGGCGGCTACCTGGTGGCCAAGCGCCGCCGGACCCGCTTCGTCGCCTGATCCACCCCGCACCACCGGTGCCCCGCCGACCATTCGGTCGGCGGGGCACCGTCGTTGTGGCACGCAGGATTCGCCGTCGGGTGGTGGGGGCGGTCCGGCGCATTACGAGGCCCAGCCTTCGGTACCCTTTGTGGCCGTGGACACAGCTGAGAAGACCCGCGCGCTCGCGGAGAGCGTCGCCCTGAACCCGCTCGATCCCAAGGAGCTGTTGCAGACCTTCGGGCTGATCGGCGTATGGGTGATTCTCTTCGCCGAGACCGGCCTGCTGGTGGGCTTCTTCTTCCCCGGCGACTCGCTGCTGTTCCTGGCCGGGGTGGCCTCGTCGCCGGTCGCGGATGCCATCTTCGGCGACGGCACCCGGCTCTCCCTGGCCGGGCTGCTGATCGGTGGGCCGATCTGCGCGATCGTCGGCGCCCAGCTGGGGCACTGGCTCGGCGCGCGGTACGGCCGGCGGATGTTCGAGCGGCCGAACTCCCGGCTCTTCAAGAAGGAGTACGTGGAGAAGGCGGAGTACTACTTCCAGAAGTTCGGCCCGGCGAAGGCCGTGGTGCTGGCGCGCTTCATCCCGATCGTCCGGACCTTCCTCAACCCGGTCGCCGGCGCTCTGGGCATGCCGGCGCGGAAGTTCCTGCTCTGGAACATCGTCGGCGCGGTGCTCTGGGTGGACGGCATCCTGCTGATCGGCTACCTGCTGGCCGAGCAGATCTACCAGGCCATCGGCGACAAGATCGACCACTACATCCTGCCGGTGGTGGCCCTGATCATCGTGATCTCGGTGCTGCCGATCTTCTTCGAGTTCCTCCGCGACCGTCGGGCCCGCAAGCGCGGCGAGGCGGTCGCTGTGGTCGCGACGGCCAGCGCCGTTGGCGCGGTGGAAGCGGTCCGCGAGACGTTCGACCACGACGAGCACCCGCACGACCGTCGGCGTCCGGAGCACGGCCAGGAGCGCTGACCCGAGGTACGACGACGGCCGGCCCCCTGGTGAGGGGGTCGGCCGTCGGCATGTCGGACCCGGCCTCCGGCGGTGCGGCCGAGGACGAGCAGGTGTCACTCACCGATGGCGCCACCCCTGGCTCGCCACCGGACACCATCCCGGCGCGGGACGGTGTGCAGTGCCTACTTCAGCGGGCCTTCTTGGTGGCCCGCTTACGCGGCGGGGTCAGCAGGTCGGCGATCGTCGCGATCGCACTCGGGACCAGCCGGTAGTACGCCCAGACACCGCGCTTCTCCCGCTCCAGCAAGCCGGCCTCGGTGAGGATACGCAGGTGGTGACTGACCGTCGGCTGAGAGAGGCCGAGCGGCGCCGTCAGGTCACAGACGCACGCCTCGCCCTCTGGGGCCGACTGGATCAGGCTGAGCAGCCGCAACCGGGCGGGATCGGCAAGGGCCTTGAGGACCCCCGCGAGACGCTCGGCATCGGCACGTTCGATCGGCTCGCCGGCAAGCGGCGAGATCTGAGGCATAGTCATTTCGGCCAACGCAGTTCCCACGTATTCCATCCTTCCACCAGCAGCATCGATCCGCCTGCATATCAGCAGATCCGAATCGGCAAACTTTTACGCCACAAGGCCGAGGTCAGCCAACGTATAGGCCGCCCGGTACGGCAATCCGGCGGCTCGCACCGCGTCGCCGGCGCCTCGATCAACAATAACCGCCACACCCACGACTTCGGCTCCGGCCTCACGAAGCGCCTCGACCGCCGTCAACACACTTCCACCCGTCGTGGACGTATCCTCCACCGCCAACACGCGACGGCCGGCCACTTCCGGTCCCTCGATCCGCCGCTGTAGACCGTGGGCCTTGCCCGCCTTGCGCACCACAAAGGCGTCCAGTGCCCGACCGGTTGGAGCGGCGGCGTGCATCATCGAGAGCGCGACGGGGTCCGCGCCCAGGGTGAGCCCGCCGACGGCGTCGAACTCCCAATCGGCGGTGAGGTCAAGCAACACCCGACCGACCAACGGGGCGGCCTGGTGATGGAGCGTTACACGCCGCAGATCGACGTACCAGTCTGCCTCGCGCCCCGAGGAGAGCACGACCCGTCCGTGGACCACAGCCAGGTCGGTAATGAATTTACGCAGGTCGTCGTGGTCCCCCATGGCGATAGAGATTACTGCGCAAGTCTGAACGCCGTATGTGGGGTCCACCCTGATCAGCCCGCCGGGGGACCGACGGTTGGCGATGTTCGACTACGCTCAGCGACCGTGCCAGTTGCGGCGCGCCAACCTCCCGGCGACAGTGCCCGCGGACCGGCCGGCCCGTGGAGGCTCAGCTCTCGTCGCGACCTATCCGGCCACGGGTGTCCCGGGCGACCGCCTGGAGCAGCCGGCGCGGCGCGAGGCGCAGACCGGCGACGGCCACTTTGTACTTCCACGCCGGGATGCTGACCAACTTGCCTTTGCCCAGGTCACGCAAGGCTTCGTCGACCACATCCTCGGCCCGCAGCCACATCCACTCCGGCGTCTTCGACATGTTGATGCCGGCACGCTCGTGGAACTCGGTGCGGGTGTAGCCAGGGCAGAGGGCCATCACCCGGACGCCGAACGGGCGCGTCGACTGGCCGACGGACTCGCTGAAATTGGTGACCCACGCCTTGCTGGCCGAGTAGGTCGACCCGGGCATCACCGTGCCGAATCCGGCAACCGAAGAGACATTTATCACTGCCCCATCCCGCCGTTCGGTCATCGGGCGAAGCGCCGCCAGGGTCAGCCGCATGACCGCGTGGACGTTGAGCCGCAGCAGGCGTGCCTCGTCCTCGGCGGAGGAGCGCAGGAACGGTTTGTTCAGGCTGATCCCGGCGTTGTTGACGAGCAGGTGCACCGGGCTTCCGTCGGTGAGGCGCCGTTCCACGATCGCGCAGCCGTCGTCCGTGGACAGGTCCGCCGAAATCGTCTCCACCTCGCGGCCATACCGGGAGCCCAACTCGGCAGCCAACTCGGTCAGCCGGCCCGCGTCCCGGGCGACCAGCACCAGGTGCCAGCCGTCGGCGGCCAATCGGCGGGTGAACGCCGCGCCGATGCCGGCGGTGGCGCCGGTGATCAGGGCCCGTCGCTCAGCGGTCGTCGGGTCGAGCGTCACGGGCGGGTCCTCACCTGGGCGGGTACGGGGGCGTGGGCGGCACCGGCAGCGGCTGGTGCGGGGCGGGTGGGAACCGGGGTGGAACGGTCGGCGCGGTCGGCGTCGTCGGGCGGTGCCGACGGAACCAGGCGTTCGCCGCTGGCAGGGTCAGCAGCGTAGCTACCACAAGGTAACCGAGGCACTGTCCGACCGAAAGCCCCGCGTTCAACGGGATCCACCACGACGGGTACGCGTCACCGATCAGGCCCAGTAGCTCGGCGGTCGCCCGCTCGCCGTCGCCCAACCGCAGTGGTGCGGCCCGTTCACCGATGACCACCGCCACGCTGCAACAGCCGGCGAGCAGACCGAGCCCGCAGACCACCCAGGTGGCCACCCGGACGCCGGATCGACCGGCCAGCAGCCCGAGGGCCAGGCCGGCGAGCACTGGCGCGGAGAGCGCGGCCACCACCGCCGACAGTGCCGCGGAGGCCCGCAGCAGGGTCACCACGTCGTCGATCTGCTGCGCGCTCGCCGAGGTGTCCCGGGCGGCGGAGCGGAAGGCGTCGACCGTCCGACCCAGCACCGCCAGGTCGACGACGGTGTACGCGAGTGCGGCGACCGCCATCACCAGCAGCACAGCCGTTGCCAGCAGGACCACGGCGGGCCGGCGGACCGGTGCCGATTCCGGGTACGACACGACGAATCCCTCCGGTAGGCGTCGGGTTGCAACCTATCGGAGGGATCGTCGGTGTCGTGGCTATCGAGCGGTCAACTCGTCGACGGCGGGTTCTGTCCGGGGCGGTCGGCCGGCGGCGTGTCGTCCGGCCGGTCCGTGCCGGCCGTGCCCGTCGAGGGCGGCGGCGGGTAGCCCGGCTGATCCGACCCGGGCGCCTGACCCGGCGTCGACGGGTAACCCGGCGTCGACGGATAGCCCGGCTCGGCGGGGGCCTGCGGGTAGCCGGGCTGACCCGGCGCCTGCGGGTAGCCCGGGTAGCTGGCGCCCGGAGTCGGCGGCTCCCAGCCCACGGCGGGCTTGCGGAAGAACTCGTTGGCCTTCGGCAGCGCCAGCAGGATCAGCGCCGCGAGCAGTGCGAGCAGGCTGATCACGCCGAGCAGGATGCTGACCGGGGTGAGCCAGGAGGGCAGGGCCTCGTCCAGCCGACGCTGGATCTCCTCGGCGCTCGGCATGTCACCGCTGGTGTCCCCACCGGTGGTGAGGCTGCCGGCCGCGCCGCTGAGCAGGCTGCCACCCACGCAGCAGACCATGATGCCGCCGACGATCCAGGTGGTGATCCGGGCGCCGTTGCGACCCTGGTTGTTGAACAGGGCCAGCACGCCCAGCACGACCGCGAGCAGGAGCAGCAGGATGCTGCTGCCGAGACCGATGGCGTAGAAGACGTCCGCCACCTGGTCGGCGCCATCGGCGGTACTGCCCTCGTACGCCTCACGGAGCGCGTCACGGGTCTTGCCGGCGGTGGCGAGGGTGAGGACAAGACTGATCACCTGGCACGCCAGGAACAGAAAAAGCAGGTAGCTGGAAATCGTCACGATGGATGGCCGCTGGCGGGCCGGCGTGCTCTGGGAATCGACCACGATTCTCCTTCCCTAGATCGCGCCCACACCGTATCGACAACCGGCCACTCTGGCATGCCGTGACGACCCCGGCGCGCCCGTCGGGGTCGCGCTCAGCGGTCGTCGATAGCGGGCTGGATCGTCAGGTCGGCGGGGTCGAGCAGGTCGCCGCGGGCCACCCGCCAGCCCTCTTCGCCGTACGCCTCGAAGGAGAGCCGCGCGTCGCCGCCGGACTGGTAGTCGTGGTAACGCATGGTCCCGGCCGGCAGCAGCCCGGTCTCTCCGATGGCGGTGTAGCGCGCCTGCCCGGACTCGGCCCAGGTGTAGCGCCGGCCGCCGAGGTCGATGGTCGGGGCGCCGGGGGTGACGGTCGCGCCAGGCTCGGCGGTCCAGAGCACCAACTCCAGGTCGGGGCCGTCCTCCACGGAGAGACGGTGCCGGGTGCCGGAGGCGTCGTCGAGCAGGTGCTGCACCCAACTCCAGTCCCCCTCGACCAGGCGGATCGTGCCGCTCACGGCGTACTCCTGGTCGTGGATCCGCACGCGGTCGCCCGGGGCCAGGCGGTGCGGGCCGCCGCGCGGCGACTCCGCCACCCGGCCGCGCTCGGGCCGTCTGCGGGGTGGCGCACCGCCGGGCCGGGCCGTCGCCCGCCGCCGGGCCCGCACGACGATCACGATCACGACCACCGCGAGTACGACCGCCGCCGCCACCAGGTACATCACCGGTGCGTCCACCCGACCACCTCCCCAGGTACGTCGGCGCAGACGGTAACAACCCTCGGCACCCGGGAGGCTCGTGCTGTGGCCGATAGCTCAACGCGCGGTGGGCCGTCGGCGGTCGGCAGGGCCGATCGGGTAGCTCCGATCGGCGAACGGATCATGCTGCGGCGAGTCGTTGGGTGGCGTAGTCGCCGAGGGTGGTGCGACCCATCACGCAGCCGACGAAGGTGGTGAACTCGGTCGGGTCGTCCCGCAGCGACGTCCAGGTTGCCCGGGCCGTCGACGAGTCGATCCGCTCCAGCAGCGTGGCCGCGTACGCCCTACCGGCGGGTGAGCCCTCGGCCAGCAGCCGGTCGAGCTGCCGTCGTACCTCCTCGGGGTGGTCGTCGAGAGCGGCCCCGACCCGCTGGTAAGCCTCGGTCACGGGCAGCAATGTGCCCGCGATGCCAACCCCGCCAAAGGCGAGCGTGTCGGCCCCCACCAACTCGTCGACGGCGGCGTCCAGTTCCCGTTCCCATTTCTTCCCGATCCCGAACATGACCCCATCCTTTCCCCGCCCGCACCCACCTCACCCTGTTGATCAAGAGGTTTGCGTCATGAGAAGACGTCTCGACGACGCAAACCTCTTGATCACCGCGCTGGTCAGGCGGGGGTTACCGTGAGGGTGTTCGTGGGCGTGGTCAGGTCGACCTTTACCGTGTCGCCGTCGCGGATGGTGCCCGACAGGAGGGCCTTGGCCAGTTGGTCGCCGATCGCCGTCTGAACCAGGCGGCGTAGCGGGCGGGCGCCGTAGATCGGGTCGTAGCCGTGCTCGGCGAGCCACTGACGCGCGGACTCGGTGATGTCCAGGGCCAGTCGGCGGTCGGCCAGGCGCCGCCGCATCCGGTCCAGCTGGATGTCCACGATGGAGCGCAGATCGTCCCCGCGCAGCGCGGCGAACACCACGATGTCGTCCAACCGGTTGAGGAACTCCGGCTTGAAGTGCGAGCGGACCACCGCGAGGACCCCCTCCCGACGCTGCTCCTCGCCCAGCGTCAGATCGCCGATCACCGACGACCCGAGGTTGGAGGTGAGGATCAGGATCGCGTTGCGGAAGTCCACCGTGCGGCCCTGACCGTCGGTGAGCCGACCGTCGTCGAGCACCTGGAGCAGCACGTCGAAGACGTCCGGGTGGGCCTTCTCCACCTCGTCCAGCAGCACCACCGAGTACGGCCGGCGGCGCACCGCCTCGGTGAGCTGGCCACCCTCCTCGTAGCCGATGTAGCCGGGCGGGGCACCGACGAGGCGGGCCACGGAGTGCTTCTCGCCGTACTCGCTCATGTCGATGCGGACCATCGCCCGCTCGTCGTCGAAGAGGAACTCGGCGAGCGCCTTGGCCAGCTCCGTCTTGCCGACCCCGGTCGGGCCGAGGAAGAGGAAGCTGCCGGTCGGACGGTCCGGGTCGGCGACACCGGCCCGGGCCCGGCGCACCGCGTCGGAGACCGCGCCCACCGCCTCGACCTGGCCGACCACCCGGCCGCCCAACGACTCCTCCATCCGGAGCAGCTTCGCCGTCTCGCCCTCCAGCAGCCGGCCGGCCGGGATGCCGGTCCAGGAGGCGACCACCGCGGCGATGTCGTCCGCGCCGACCTCCTCCTTGAGCATCGCGCCGTCGGCCTGGAGCTGGGCCAGCTCCTCCTCGGCCTGCTTCAGCTCGACCTTGAGCGCGGGGATCCGGCCGTAGCGGAGCTCGGCGGCACGCTCCAACTCCCCGTCGCGCTCGGCCCGCTCGGCCTCGCCACCCAGGCGCTCCAACTCCTCCTTGGCGGTGGAGAGCTTGGTGATGTGGCTCTTCTCCGTCTGCCAACGCTCGGAGAGCACGGTGAGCTGCTCGCGCTTGTCGGCCAACTCCTGGCGCAGCCGCACCAACCGCTCCGCGGAGGCGGCGTCCGGCTCCTTGGCCAGCGCCATCTCCTCGATCTCCAGCCGGCGGACCGCCCGCTCGATCTCGTCCACCTCGACCGGCCGGGAGTCGATCTCCATCCGGAGCCGGGACGCGGACTCGTCGACCAGGTCGATCGCCTTGTCCGGCAGGAACCGGTCGGTGATGTAGCGGTTCGACAGCGACGCGGCGGCGACCAGTGCGGCGTCGGTGATCCGGACGCCGTGGTGCACCTCGTAGCGCTCCTTGAGCCCGCGCAGGATGCCGATGGTGTCCTCGATGGTCGGCTCGCCGACCAGCACCGGCTGGAAGCGGCGCTCCAGCGCCGGGTCCTTCTCGATGTGCTCGCGGTACTCGTCCAGCGTGGTGGCACCGACCATGCGCAGCTCACCGCGGGCGAGCATCGGCTTGAGCATGTTGCCGGCGTCCATCGAGCCCTCGCCCTTACCGGCGCCGACCACGGTGTGCAGCTCGTCGAGGAACGTGATGACCTGCCCGTTGGAGTTCTTGATCTCCTCCAGCACGGACTTCAGCCGCTCCTCGAACTGACCGCGGTACTGCGCGCCGGCGACCATGGCGCCGAGGTCCAACGAGATCAGCTTCTTGTCACGCAGCGACTCGGGCACGTCACCGGCCACGATCCGCTGGGCCAGGCCCTCGACGATCGCGGTCTTGCCGACGCCGGGCTCGCCGATCAGCACCGGGTTGTTCTTGGTACGCCGGGAGAGCACCTGGATGACGCGGCGGATCTCCGAGTCCCGGCCGATCACCGGGTCGATCTTGCCGTCCCGGGCGCTGGCGGTGAGGTCGACGCCGTACTTGGTCAATGCCTGGTAGGTCTGCTCCGGGTCGGCGGTGGTGACCCGCCGGTCCCCACCCCGGACGGTCGGGAACGCGGCGACCAGGGCCTCCTCGGTGGCGCCGGCTGACTTCAGCGCGCCGGACACCGCACCGCCCACCCGGGCCAGGCCGGCCAGCAGGTGCTCGGTGGAGGTGTACTCGTCGCCCAGCGGCCGGGCGATCTGCTCAGCGGCCCCGATGGCGTTGACGAACTCCCGGGCCAGGGTGGGCTCGGCGATGCTGGAGCCCCGCGCGGCGGGCAGTCCGTCGACCGCGCGCTGGGCGGCCCGGCGCAGCTCGGCGGGGTCGGCCCCGACGGCGCGCAGCAGGCCGGCGGCGGTCGAGCCGTCGGTGTCCAGCAGGGACAGCAGTAGGTGCCACGGCTCCACGGTGGCGTGGCCGCGCTGGTTGGCCAGTGCGACGGCACCCGTGATGGTCTCGCGGCTCTTGGTGGTGAGGCGTTCGGTGTTCATGGGCTCCCCCGGATCGGCGTTGTCCAATGGTTTGGACACAACCAGAGTTGAGCGTATTCCACTCAACCTTAGCGCTGTGACGCCCATCACTCCGGGCGGCGCCACCGCCAGGCGAACTCCCCGACTGCCGGGGGCGGGCCGGGCAGCGGATCCGTGTCCGGTGTCGTCGACAGGCCGGCCAGCAGCACTGCCAGCTGGCGTTGGCGCAACTGCCCGGTCCGCTCCGGATCGGGTACGCGCACCGCGGCGCACGCCTCCAGCACCAGCCCCAGGTCCTGGACGACCACGTCCGGGCGCAGCCGCCCGCTGGCGTGGGCCCGCTCGAACAGCACCGTGGCCAGCTCGTTGGCGCGCATCGCCGCCCTACCCATCTCCTCGGTCGGAGTGAAGGTGCCGGCCAGGTGGACGGTGAGCGAGTGCACATCGGCGTCGACCACCCGGGCCATGAAGCCGGCGAACGCGGCCCAGTCGTCCGACTCGGCGAGGGCCGCCTCGGCCACCGCGATGTACCGGCGCAGCCCGTCGTGGCAGAGCTGGCGCAGCAGGTCCTCCTTGCCCGCGTACCGCCGGTAGAGGGCGCTGATGCCGACGCCGGCGCGTTCAGCGACGGCGGCGATCGGGGCCTTCGGGTCGTCGAGGAAGACCGCGCGGGCGGCTTCCAGGATCACCTCGTCGTTGCGCGCGGCCTGGGCACGGCGGCCGGCCAGCGGCACGTCGTTCTTTCCGGGGGGAGTCGGCATGACTCCAGACTATCAGTGGAACGGATCATTCCGGTCTGCTACACTGATTGCAGAACGAAACATTCCGTTCCGAAGGAGTTCCGAGATGACCGGCACCGCGATCCGCCCGTTCCGCGTCGAGATCCCGCAGACCGCCCTCGACGACCTGGCTGACCGACTGGGCCGCACGATCTGGCCCGCCGACCTCCCCGGCGCAGGCGACGCTTACGGGATGAGCAACGACCGGGTCCGCGCCCTCGCCGACCGGTGGCGCGACGGGTTCGACTGGCGGGCCGTCGAGGCCCAACTGAACGCCCACCCGCAGTTCGTCACCGAGATCGACGGCGAGCAGATCCACTTCCTGCACGTCCGGTCGTCCCGCCCGGACGCCACCCCGCTGGTGCTCACCCACGGCTGGCCCGGCTCGGTGCTGGAGTACCTGGACGTGATCGCGCCACTCACCGAGCCGACCGCACCGGACGCGCCGGCCTTCCACCTGGTCATCCCGTCGCTGCCCGGCTTCGGATTCTCCGGCCCGACCCGCAGCGCCGGCTGGAACCGCTACCGCACCACCCGCGCCTGGGCCGAGCTGATGAACCGACTGGGGTACGACCGCTACGGCGCCATCGGCAACGACGCCGGCTCGATGATCGCGCCCGAGTTGGGCCGAACCGATTCGGAGCACGTGCTCGGCGTACACGTCACCCAGCTCTTCTCGTTCCCCTCGGGCGACCCGGCCGAGTTCGCCGGGCTCTCCGAGGCCGACCAGGCGGCGCTTGAGCACCTCCAGTGGTTCTACGAGAACAAGTTCTCCTTCAACCAGGTGCACAGCCAGCAGCCGCAGACCCTGGCGTTCGGGTTGGCCGACTCGCCGGTCGGGCTGCTGGCCTGGAACGCCCAACTCTTCGACGAGAGCCTGGAGGTCGACTTCATCCTGGCCAACGTGGCGGTCTACTGGTTCACCGGCACGGCCGCCTCGGCGGTCCGGTTCTACTGGGAGGACGCGCACGCCGGCCAGCCGCCGACCGACCCGACCACCGTGCCGACCGCGCTGGCCATGTTCCCCGGCGACTTCCAGTCCATCCGCCGCTTCGCCGACCGGGACCACGCGAACATCGTCCGGTGGACGGCGTACGAGACGGACGTCGACGGCCGCGGGGACGTCGGCGGCCACTACGCCGCCCACCAGGCCACCGATGTGCTGGTCGCTGATATCCGCGAGTTCTTCGCCAGCCTTCGCTGACCAGTCGCGCCCGGTGCCCGCTCCGCTCCGCCGGGGCGGGCACCGGCGCCTGTCGAGCTGGATCGGTTACGACATCACCGGCCGGTTCGACGTGGCAGGCGGGCGGTGCAGGGAGTCTCGTGGTCGGCGCGCAGCACGCAGCGGCGACCACCGTCCAGCCGCCGATCGCAGAAGACCCAGTGTCGTACCCCCTGGTCGTCCTCGGTCGAGACGGTGATCCCACCGAGGTCGATCCGGGCCAGGAAGGCCAGCGACCGGCCGGCGGTCCGACCCAGCATCTTGGCGCGAGCCAGGTCGGGCGCGGCCACCGGCAGGTGAATGACAAAACGCCCGGTCATCGCCGCTGAACCAGGTCGGGCATGAGCGGTGGTCCTCTCCTCGCGTGTGCGGTGGAAGGAACAGGGCCGGGACGAACCACGGGGGAAGCCCGCCCCGGCCTGCTGAGCGCCCCAGTGCCATCCGGAAGCGTTCGCATTGAACCTACAATCGGTAGCGGTTGTAGGTCAACGACTGACCTGCGATTGCTTGAGGTTGGAGGTGGTCGCGTGATCGAATGGGCGTGCCATCCGGGGAGTGTGCATGCCCAAGCAGCAATATCAGGTGCTCGCAGACGAGCTACGAAACAAGATCGAATCAGGCGAGTGGCCGCCCGGCACGAGACTGCCGAGCCGGTCACAGCTCTGCAAGGAGTACGGCGTGTCGGACACAGTGGTCGGCAAGGCCATGATGATTCTTCGAGCGACCGGGCTGACCGAGACGCTGGAAGGCGTCGGCGTTTTCGTGGCAGAGAAGTCTTAGATCCTGGAAGGAAACGGCCCCTGGACGGGCCGAGTTCGACCAAGATCTAAGCCCGGTTCACGAAGCGGTAGCCTTGGCGGGTGCGAGTACGTGTCGAGCAGACCGCCTTACCAGGCATCGGGGTACGCCACGATCTGGTGACGGAGTCCGGACGCCGTTTGGGCGTCGTCTCCCACCGCAATGGCCGCCGTGATCTTGTCCTCTATGACCCCGACGATCCCGACTCCTGCCAGGCGGACATCCCGCTGACCGACGACGAGGCGGAGGCGCTGGCCGACATCCTCGGCGCGTCGCTGATGCTCGGCCAGCTCTCCGGGCTGCGCGAACAGGCCGCCGGTCTGCTCACCGAGCAGTTCGCCATCCCGGCCGGGTCGCGGTACGTCAACCGGCAGCTCGGTGACACCAAGGCGCGTACCCGCACCAGCGCCTCCATCGTGGCGGTGCTGCGCGACGGCGAGGTTATCGTCTCGCCGCTTCCCACCTTCCGCTTCGCAGCCGGCGACGTGGTGGTCGTTGTCGGGACCCGCAAGGGTCTCGACGGCGTGTCCGCCATCCTCGCCGACAGTGACCCGGACGGCTGAGGCGGATGCACGAATCCACAACTCTGCTCGTCGAAGTCGGCGCGCTGCTGCTGCTGCTTGGGGTCCTCGGCCGGCTCAGCCGCCGGGTTGGCCTCTCACCCATTCCCCTCTACCTGCTCGCCGGGCTGGCGTTCGGGCACGGCGGGCTGCTCCCGCTCAACGCCAGCGAGGAGTTCTTCGCGGTCGGCGCCGAGATCGGCGTGATCCTGCTGCTGGTGATGCTCGGCCTGGAGTACTCGGCCAACGAACTGGTCGGCAACCTCCGTTCGGCAGCCCCGGCCGGGTTGATCGACGGCGTGTTCAACGCGCTGCCCGGCGCGGCGTTCGCCCTGCTGCTCGGCTGGGACTGGGTGGCCGCCCTGGTGCTCGGCGGCATCACCTGGGTCTCCTCCTCCGGGGTGATCGCCAAGGTCCTCGCCGACCTGGGCCGGCTCGGTAACCGGGAGACGCCGGTGATCCTCTCGGTCCTGGTGATCGAGGACCTGGCGATGGCGCTCTACCTGCCGCTGGTAACCGCCGTGCTGGCCGGCACTGGCCTGCTCGGCGGCGGCATCGCGCTCGCCGTCGCGGTGGGCACGGTGCTGCTCGTGCTGGTGGTCGCCATTCGGTACGGCCATCTGATCTCGTCCGCCCTGTCGGCGAAGGACCCGGAGGCGCTGCTGCTCGGCGTACTCGGTCTGACCCTGCTGATCGCCGGCCTCGCGGCGAAGCTCCAGGTCTCGGCGGCGGTCGGCGCGTTCCTGGTCGGCATCGCGCTCTCCGGCCCGGTGGCGCACCACGCGACCCAATTGCTCTCCCCGCTGCGGGACCTGTTCGCCGCGGTGTTCTTCGTCTTCTTCGGGCTGGTCACCGATCCACGGGACATCCCTCCGGTGCTGCTGCCGGCACTCGCGCTGGCCGTGGTCACCATGGCGACGAAGACGCTCACCGGCTACCTCGCGGCCCGTCGCGTCGGCATCGCCGAACCCGGTCGTTGGCGTGCCGGCCTGGCACTCGTACCCCGCGGTGAGTTCTCCATCGTCATCGCCGGGCTCGCGGTGGCCTCCGGCAGCGTCGAGCCACGGTTGGCCGCGCTGGCGACGGCGTACGTACTGATCACCGTCGTGACCGGGCCGATGCTGGCCCGGCTGCCCGACTTCCCGTGGTTCAAGCGGTGGCTGCGCACCCGCGCGGCGGCCCAGCGGCGGGAGCCGGTTCCGATTCACGACTGACGCGTCGCCGCCGCCGTTTCCCGCATTCTGAACGGCGGCGGCGGTGCTCGTGTCCGCTCGACCATCCAGTTCGCCCGGCCAGGCCAACGGTTGCTGAATTGCTCCCAACGAGGGCTACCGCAGCACCCGACGGCGGGTTACCGTTTCGCCCCAGCAGCCAGGGTTCGCGGACGGCCAGTGCCGACGCGGGCGAGAGCGGAAGGTTGGCCGGTGAGCGTGCAGGAGTCGACGTTCCACGGCTTCGCTAACCCCGTCGATCCGACTCCGGCGGAGTTACGAGCTTGGGCGTACCAGCCCGATTCGGTGCCGTTGGCTTCCATGCCACCCGACTGGGACCTCCTGGTCTCCGGTGACCGGCTGGTGTTGACGCTCTTCGAGCTTGCGATGGACTCGACCTGTCCGGCCCGCCGCTTCGCGCTGCACTGCCTCTACATCTACGCGGCCGACGGCATCCGGACGAACTTCCGCGCGCACCCGAAGCGCCGCTTCCGCAAGCTGGTCGAGCAGGCGGAGCGCGACGGCGACGAGCTGATGAAGATCTGGGCGCACAACGGCCGGGTGTTGCTGGCCCGACCGGACCTCTTCGCCTACCGGGACTGGTGCGAGGGCGGCCTGGTCCGCGAAAACCGCCGCCTCGGCTGACGGCGAACGGGCCGGGACCCCCCGTGGGTCCCGGCCCGCACGTCGGTTACCGGTCAGTCCTGCTTCCGCTGGGTCTCGGCCCGGCCCTGGTCGACGCCGTGGTCGACCTGGTCGGCGAACCGCCCTTCGGTGATCTGGTCCCGGAAGCTTCCCTCGGTCACCTTGTCGAACTTCTCGCGGATGGTGTCGGCCAGGTCTTCGAGCCGGTCCTCCGTCTGCTGGGCCATCTCCTTCGCCGGCTCCGCCATCGCTCCCCCTGCTATGCCGGTAGGTCCGAATTAAGCCGATAGAACCCGTGTCGACAGGCTAACCGGAACGGCCCAGCCCGCGCCGGAAAACCGGAGCGGGCCGGGCCGAGGAGAAGGGACCGGAAGAGCGGGTCAGCGATCGGGCAGGCGGCGGGGACGCCAGACCACCAGCGCGGTGGAGGTGCGGTTGGTCGGCACCAGATCCCGGCCCGGGAAGCGGGCGAGCGACTCCAGCTCGGCCACCCGGCGGTACGCGGCGTCCAACTCCGCCTCCAGCCGGGCCACCCGCTGCTGCGCCTGCTCCAGCAACTGCTCCAGCCCGATGATCCGCTTGACGCCGGCCAGGTTGATCCCGTCGTCCTGGCTGAGCCGCTGCACCTCGCGCAGCAGCACCACGTCGCGCACGCTGTACCGACGCCCGCCGCCGGCCGCCCGGCCGGGCTGCACGAGCCCCAGCCGGTCGTACTGGCGAAGGGTCTGTGGGTGCATCCCCGCCATCCGTGCCGCGACCGAGATCATCAGCACCTTGGCCTCGTAGGCAGGGTCACCCGAACCGAGGAACTCGCCCGACATCCCGCTCACCTCCGCGTCCATCCCACCGGACTAACTGATCCGACGCACCCGTGCGTCGAGATGTTCCCGTGCCGCTGGCGGGCTCTGCTCGGCGAACGCCTCCAGCGCCGTGCGCGCCTCGTCCGACAACCGGGCCGGCACCACCACGTCCAGCGTGACCAGCAGGTCGCCGGCCTGCCCGTCGCGGCGGACCACGCCCTTGCCCCGAGCCCGCAGCACCCGACCGCTCGGCGTACCCGGCGGGACCCGCAGGGTCACCGCGCCGTCGAGCGTGGGCACCCGGAGGTCCGTGCCGAGCACGGCCTCCGCGAAGGTGACCGGCACGGTCAGCGTCAGGTCGTCGCCGGTACGCCCGAACAGCTCGTCCGGCCGGACTTTGACGTGCACGAACAGGTCACCGGCCGGGCCGCCGCGCTCACCCGGCTCGCCCCGCCCGGCCAGCCGGATCCGTTGGCCGTCGGCCACCCCGGCGGGGAAGCGCACGTTCAGCGTGCGGGTCTTGGTGACCCCGCCGCTGCCGTGGCACTCGGGGCACTTCTCCTCGACCACCGTGCCGACGCCCTGGCAGGTGCGGCACGGCTCGGAGAAGCTGAACGACCCCTGGTTGCGGGTGGTCACTCCGGCGCCGTGGCAGGACGGGCAGGTGCGCGGCTGGGTGCCGGGCTTGGCCCCGTTGCCGTGGCAGGTGTCGCAGACGCCCGGGGCGCGGAGCGTCAGCGGCAGAGTCACCCCGCGCACCGCGTCGCCGAAGTCCAGCGCCACCTCGGTCTCCACGTCCCGACCGCGGGCCGGGCCGCGCGGCGCGGCCTGCCCACCGCCCTGGCCGCCGGAGAAGATCGAGCTGAACAGGTCCTGGAAGCCGGCCCCGCCGAAGCGACGGTCACCGCCCTCGGCCCCGCCGCCGAACAGGTCGGAGACGTCGAAGGGCACGCCGCCCGGCCCCGCACCCCGCGCATTGCGCCGGAACGCGCCCGAGCCGAACAGCGAACGCATCTCGTCGTACTCCCGGCGACGGCCGGTGTCCGACAGCACGTTGTACGCCTCGGACGCGGCCTTGAACCGCTCCTCGGCCTTCGGGTCGCCCGGGTTGTGGTCCGGGTGCGACTCCCGCGCCAACTTGCGGTACGCCTTCTTGATGTCATCCGCGGAGGCGGCCTTGTCCACGCCGAGCACGGCGTAGAAGTCCTTCTCGAGCCAGTCCTTCGAACTCACCGGTCCACCCCCTTCCTACCGTCGTGGTCGGGCCGTCCCGCCCACCGCATCGCGGCGGACGGGACGGCCCGGTCACTGTCTCGCACTATTCCGGATCCGCTACCGCGACCAGCGCGGGGCGCAGCAGCCGCTCACCGAGCTGGTAGCCGCGCCGCATGACCTGCACGCAGGTCGGCTCGCTGACCTCGGCCGAGGTCTGGTGCGCGACCGCCTCGTGCCGGGTCGGGTCGAACGGGTCGCCCTGCTCACCGAAGGCGGTCAGGCCGAACTTGCCCAGCGCGGTGGTGAGTTGCTCCGCCACCGTGCCGAACGGCCCGACCAGGTCGCCGTGTTCCCGGGCCCGGTCCAGGTCGTCCAGGATCGGCAGCAGCGCGGCCAGCACCGAGCCGGTCGCCTGCTCCTGCACCAGGCTGCGGTCCCGGTCCACCCGCTTGCGGTAGTTGGCGTACTCCGCCGACACCCGCTGCAGGTCCCGGGTCCGCTCGTCCAGCTCGGCCCGGAGCGCCTCCAGCTCGGCGCCCAGCACCGTGCCGGTGCCGCCGCCGCCCACCGGCTGCGCCGGGGCGTCCACCACCGGCGGACCGGCCGGCGTGGGGCCGTCGGCCGAGGTCGCCTCGATCTCGATCTCGTCGACCACGATCTCGGCGTCCTCGACCAGGCCGTCGGCGGGGACGTCGCTCCCCGCGTCGGCGGCGGTGCCCTCCGGCTCCGTCGTGTCGCTGAGCTTGCGGTTGTTGCGGATGACGTCCCGCTCCCCGTCGCCGGTGGCCGGCTCGGTGGGCGCGGAGCCACCCGGCGTCGACCCGGTCTCGCCCGGGTCGGCGGCTCGTGGCTTCTGCGTCATGCGGCTACCTCATCCCCTTCGGCGTGGATACGTGTCGGAGGCCGACGGTCACTTCTTGCCGTCCTCGTCCACGATCTCCGCGTCGACCACGTCGTCGGCGCCGCTCGCAGCGCCACCGGCGGCGCCGGCCTGCGGGCCGGTCGCACCGGTCGCACCCGGGCCGGCCTCGCCGCCGGGCTGCTGGCCCTCCTCGGCCTGCTGCGAGTAGAGCAGCGAACCGGCCTGCTGGGAGACCTGCGCGAGCCGCTCGTGCGCCGACTTGATCTTTTCGATGTCCTGACCGCCGAGGGCGCCACGCAGCTCACCGAGCGCCTCGTTGATCTGCTCCCGGTTCTCGCTGGGCAGCTTGTCGCCGCTCTCGGCGAGGAACTTCTCGGTCTGCCACTGGAGTGCCTCGGCCACGTTGCGGGTCTCGGCGTCGTCGCGGCGGCGCTTGTCCTCCTCCGCGTGCTCCTCGGCGTCCCGGCGCATCCGCTCGATGTCGTCCTTCGGCAGCGAGGAGCCGCCGGTGATCGTCATCTTCTGTTCCTTGCCGGTGCCGAGGTCCTTGGCGTGGACGTTGACGATGCCGTTGGCGTCGATGTCGAAGGCGACCTCGATCTGCGGCACGCCACGCGGCGCCGGCGGGAGGCCGGTCAGCTCGAAGGTGCCGAGCTTCTTGTTGTAGGCCGCGATCTCCCGCTCACCCTGGAAGACCTGGATCAGCACCGACGGCTGGTTGTCGTCCGCCGTGGTGAAGACCTCGGAGCGCTTGGTCGGGATCGTGGTGTTGCGCTCGATCAGCTTGGTGAAGATGCCGCCCTTGGTCTCGATGCCCAGGCTCAGCGGGGTCACATCGAGCAGCAGGACGTCCTTGACCTCACCCTTGAGCACGCCGGCCTGCAGGGCGGCACCGACGGCGACGACCTCGTCCGGGTTGACGCCCTTGTTCGGGTCGCGGCCGGTGAGCTGCTTGACCAGGTCGGTCACGGCGGGCATCCGGGTCGAACCGCCGACCAGGATCACGTGCTCGACGTCGGAGATCTTGATCCCGGCGTCCTTCACGGCCTGCTCGAACGGGCCCTTGCAGCGGTCCAGCAGATCCTGCGTCATCCGCTGGAACTCGGCGCGGCTGAGCGTCACGTCCAGGTGCAGCGGGCCGGCCGCGCCGGCGGTGATGTACGGCAGGTTGATGTTGGTGGTGGTGGCGGCGGACAGCTCGATCTTGGCCTTCTCGGCGGCCTCACGGAGCCGCTGCAGGGCCATCTTGTCCTGGCCCAGGTCGATGCCGTGCTCGCCGCGGAAGGTCTTCACCAGGTGGTCGATGATCCGCTGGTCCCAGTCGTCCCCGCCGAGGTGGTTGTCACCGCTGGTCGACTTGACCTCGATGACGCCCTCAGCCAGCTCCAGCAGCGACACGTCGAAGGTGCCGCCGCCGAGGTCGAAGACCAGGACGGTCTGCTCCTTGGAGCCCTTGTCCAGCCCGTACGCCAGGGCGGCCGCGGTCGGCTCGTTGACGATCCGCAGCACGTTGAAGCCGGCGATCTCACCGGCCTCCTTGGTGGCCTGGCGCTGGCTGTCGTTGAAGTAGGCCGGGACGGTGATCACCGCGTCGGTGATCTGCTCACCCAGGTACGCCTCAGCGTCCCGCTTGAGCTTCATCAGGGTCCGGGCCGAGATCTCCTGCGGGGTGTACTTCTTGCCGTCGATGTCGACGGACCAGTTCGTGCCGACCTCGCGCTTGACCGACCGGATCGTCCGGTCCGGGTTGGTCACCGCCTGGCGCTTGGCGACCTCACCGACGAGCACCTCGCCGTTGCGGGCGAACGCGACGATCGACGGGGTCGTCCGCGAGCCTTCAGCGTTGGCGATGACGGTGGGCTCACCGCCCTCGAGAACGCTGACGCAGGAGTTCGTCGTGCCGAGGTCGATACCGACCGCACGTGCCATCTTCGCTTCCTCGCTTCGTAAGGTTGTGCAGGTGACGGGCATCGCCCGTGGGCTGCTGGCGGGCACCGCCCGCAGCGGACCACACCACAAGTTGAGTGAACTTGACTCAATAGTGCCACGCCCCGGCGAATCGTCAAGTTGGGTTGAGCCGACCCGACGCAACCCAGCCGTTATTACCGTCCGGTTGTCTTCCCTTGCATCGGTCGGGCACGCTTTAGCGGTGACGACGCCCGGCGATTCCGCCACCCGTTCCGGAGCGCCCGCCGTCGCAGCCCGCACCGGCCCGCCGGACGCCGCGGAGGAGCCGCCCGCCACCACCGGGGACGACAGCCTCCCCGCTGCGCTGACGGGTCTCCGGGCCGCGATCGGCGCCACCCGGTACCCCCTTGCGCTGCCCTCCGCCGCCTCGGCCCGGCAGACTGCCACCACCCTCACCGACCAGCTCGACGACTATCTGCTGCCCCGACTCGCCCGGCTCGACGCGCCACTGCTCGTGGTCGTCGGCGGCTCCACCGGCGCGGGCAAGTCGACCCTGGTCAACAGCCTGGTCAAGGCCCGGGTCAGCGCCGCCGGCGTGCTCCGGCCGACCACCCGCTCGCCGGTGCTGGTCTGCAACCCGGCAGACGCGGCCTGGTTCCGGCAGGGTGAGCTGCTGCCCGGGCTGACCCGCACCACCGAGCCGAGCGAAGATCCCCGCGCCCTGCACCTGGTCACCGCCCCGGCCCTGCCCGCCGGGCTGGCCTTCCTCGACGCGCCGGACATCGACTCGGTGGTCGACGCCAACCGGGCACTCGCCGGCCAGTTGCTGGCCGCCGCCGACCTCTGGCTCTTCGTCACCACCGCCGCCCGGTACGCCGACGCGGTGCCCTGGGGGCTGCTGCGCAGCGCCCGGGCCCGGGGCGCGGTGATTGCCATGGTGCTGGACCGGGTGCCGGCAGAGGCCAGCGACGAGATCGCCGCGCATCTGGCCGAGATGCTCGCCGCGCAGGACCTCGGCCGGGCACCGCTGTTCGTGCTGCCAGAGACCTGGGTCGACGGCCAGGGGCTGCTGCCCGAGGGGGTCACCGCACCGCTGGCCGACTGGTTCGCCCGGCTGGCCGCCGACGCCGACGCCCGGGCGGCGGTCGTCCGGCAGACCCTGGACGGGGCGCTGGCCGCGCTGCACCCGGCCGTCGAGGAGTTGGCCGACGCCGCCGACGAACAGGTCGCCGCCGCCGACGGGCTGGACGAACGGGTCCGGGCCGCCTACCGGGGCGCCGAGCGGACCGTCGAGCAGGGCCTGCAGGACGGTCGGCTGCTCCGCGGTGAGGTGCTCGCCCGGTGGCAGGAGTTCGTCGGCACCGGAGAGTTCTTCCGCACCCTGGAGGCGCGGATCGGGCGGCTACGGGACCGCGTGGTGGCCGTCGTCACCGGCCGACCGGCGCCCGCCACCGAACTGCGCAACGCCATCGAGTCGCAGCTGGTCACGTTGCTGCGCGGGGTGGCCTCCGAGGCGGCCGAAGCCGCGCACACCGGGTGGAAGGCGCATCCGGCCGGGGCCGGGCTGCTCGAACCGGCGCTCGCCCACCCGAGCGACGACCTACCCGAACGTGCCGAGCGAATGGTCCGGGACTGGCAACGCGGCGTGCTGGAGCTGGTCCGGGTCGAGGGCGGCGACAAACGGTTCGTGGCCCGCACCGCCGCGTACGCGGTGAACGCCACGGGGCTGGCCGTGATGATCGCCGTGTTCGCCTCCACCGCGTTCATCCCGACCGGGTTGGAGGTGGCAACCGGGGCCGGCACCACGGTCGCCGCGCAGGCCGTACTCCAGGCGATCTTCGGCGACCAGGCGGTACGTACCCTCGCCGCCAAGGCCCGCGCCGACCTGCTGGACCGGGTGCGGACGCTGCTCGACACGGAGGCCGACCGCTTCCTGACCCGCACCGCCGACGCCCGCCCCGCCGCGGAGGCCGGCGACGGGTTGCGCCGGGCCGCCGGCCGGGTCGAGCTGGCCCGGCACCGCAGCGGCCTGGCCGCCGCCGGCGGCGACACACTGCCTGCCGCGAATGAGGAGGGCTCCCGGTGAGCAACATCGCCGGCCGCGTACGCGAGGCGTTCCGCGGCGACCGGCGGGTCGACCCCGACGCGCTGATCGCCCGCCTGGAGGGGGTACGCCGGTTCCTCACCGCGGCGGACGGCCTGCTGCCCGACGCCGAACTGGTGCCCGCGCACACACTGATCGAGCGGGCCGGCACCCGGCTCGCCCTGTCCCGGGACCACACCGTGGTCGCCCTGGCCGGTGCCACCGGCAGCGGCAAGTCCAGCCTCTTCAACGCGTTGGCCCAACTGGAGCTCTCGCCGGTCGGGGTCCGCCGGCCGACCACCGGTGTCGCGCACGCCTGCGTGTGGGGGCCGCTAGAGGGCGCCAACCGGCTCCTCGACTGGATCGGCGTACTGCCCCGGCACCGCTTCGTCCGCGAGAGCGCGCTGGACGCGGACGACGAGACCGCGCTGCACGGGCTGATCCTGCTCGACCTGCCCGACTTCGACTCGGTGCAGCGGTCCCACCGACTGGAGGTGGACCGGCTGCTCGGCCTGGTCGACCAGGTGGTCTGGGTGGTCGACCCACAGAAGTACGCCGACCGGGTGATCCACGACAGCTACCTGCGCGAGTTCCACCGACACCGCGACGTCACCCTGGTCGTGCTCAACCAGGCCGACCGGCTGCCCACGGCCCAACTGCCCCGAGTCCTGGACGACCTGCGCCGCCTGCTCGACGCCGACGGGCTGACCGGCGTGCCACTGTTGGCCACCACCGCCATCGACCCGGCCGGGATGGCCGGGCTGCGCACCGCGCTGGAGCAGACGGTCGCCGGGCGGCAGGCGGCGCTGCGCCGGCTCGCCGGTGACGTCGACACGGTGGTCGCCACGCTCGACGAGCTGGTCGGCTCGGCCCGGCCGGCTGGCGGACCGGACGATGCGGCCGTCGACGGTCTGAACCGGGCACTGGCCGGCGCGGCCGGCGTGCCTGCGGTCACCGAGGCGGTGGAGCAGGCGTACCGGCACCGGGCTGGCTCCGCCACCGGCTGGCCGGTTGTCCGGGGCTGGCGGCGGCTGCGGCCCGACCCGCTGCGCCGGCTGCACCTGCCCGGCCCGGCCGGCGACCGGGCCGACCCGGCGGAGAGCCTGGTCGCGGCGACCTCGGTACCGGACCCGACAGCCGCCCAACGCTCGGCGCTCGGCCTGGCCATCCGCGCGGTGGCCGACCGGGCCGCCGCCGACCTGCCCGCCGCCTGGCCGACCGCGGTCACCGCCGCCGCCCGGTCCCGCCTCGGCGACCTGCCAGACGCGCTGGACCGCAAGATCGCCAGCACCGACCTCGGCCTGGACCGTCGACCGCTCTGGTGGCGGCTGGTCGGCGGCGTGCAGTGGTTGGTCACGCTGGCTGCCGTGGTCGGGCTGGGCTGGCTGGTGCTCGGTTACGCGCTGCGGGTGCTCGGCCTGCCCGCGCTGGACAACCCGATGGTCGGGCAGGTGCCACTGCCCACCCTGCTGCTGCTCGGCGGGCTGCTGGCCGGGCTGCTGGTGGCAGCGCTGACCCGGCCTGTGGTGCGCTGGGCGGGCCGCCGGGCCCGAGCCCGCGCCGAGCAGCGGCTGACGGCCGAGGTCGCCCAGGTGGGCGAGGAGTACGTGCTCGCCCCGGTGCGGATCGTGCTCGCCTCGTACGCGCAAGCGCGCGACGCACTGCGGGACGCCGCCCGCCGCTGACGCTCCGCACGGCTCGCTAGCGCTCTGCGTACCCCTCGGGCGGCGTAGGGTCGGAGCATGGCCACGCCTCAGACCCCCTACGACGCGGTGCTGCACGCCGCACGCGACGTGACCAAGCTGGAGTCCGCGCTGGACGCCGAGATGCTGGGCAGCGCACTGCTGGGCAGCGTCTACGCGATCGCGGAGACCGACCGCGACACCGCCGTACGGGAGTTCGTCACCGGGTTCCTCGCCGCCACCGCCCGCCGCCGGATCGCTGCGGCAACCACCATCCGGCAGGTCTTCGCCGCGCTCGTCCCCAACGCCGAGGGCACCGAGCGGGTGCGCCCGGGCAGCCAGACACCGGCCTGGGCCGAGCAGCTCGGCCGGGTGCACCTGACCGGCAGTTGGGCGTACGGCGATGTGTACGGCGACCAGACCTCCTACCTCGCCACCTTCGCCTACGACGACGAGGCCGGCGGCCCCGAACACGCGCTGGTGGCCCTGGTGGACCACAACATCGGGATCACCAAGGACATCTTCGTCGGCGGGCCGGCGGAACGGATCCTGGACCAGGTCCGGCAGATGTGCGCGGACGACGAGCTGACCTGGTTCCGCACCGAGGATCCGGCCCGGCTGCGCGGCGAGGTGGCCCGGCATCTCGCGGTCACCGACGACCTGGGCGAGCTGCCCGGCGAGGGCTCGCTCTCCACCGACCGCGCGCTGGTCGGCCTCCGGCTGGCGGTGCTGCCCACCGCCGCCGACCCGACCGGCCCGGCGGAGGTCGAGCCGCTCTCCGCCGCTGAGCGCACCGACCTGGTCCGGCGGTTCCTGGCCGCGCCGGAGGCCACCCGGTTCGGGCTGGACACCGTCGACGGCCCGGAGCTGGCCTCGCTGCACTTCTGCCTGAGTCTGCTGCTGGACCACTCGGCGACCTTCCCGGACGCTGACCCGATGCGGTGGAGCCCCGCGGTGTCCGGGCTGTTCCTGCTCGACTGGGTGCACCGCCGCGCGGTGCTGGACATGGACGACGCGGCGATGCTGCCCAGGGTCCTGCGCGCCTGGGCCCGGTACGCGTCGCGCCAGCGCGGGTTGCCCGAGTCGGCCGCCGCGCGCACCGACGAGGCGATCGAGGAGATGGTGCCGGAGTTCGCCCGCCTCTACTCCACCGGTGAGCGGCGCAGCCCGGCCACCGCAGCCGTCGCCCAGCTGATGGCCGACGGGGTGGACCCGGACGACCCGGCCGCCCTCGACGCCTGGATCGAGGCGAACCGGCACCGCCTCGCCGACGACGGCGCCTGACGGCATGCCGGCCGGGCGGCATTTCTCGCCGCCCGGGCGGGTGCCAGGCCCGGTCTCCGCGCAGCCGGCCCGGTCTCCGCGCGGCAGGCGCGGTCAGCGCAGCAGGCCGAAGACCAGCCCGGCGATGAGTGCGCCGAGCACACCGCCAGCCAGCACCTGTGGCACGGTGTGGTCGCGCAGCCGCACTCGGGACCAGCCGACGACGGCCAGCAGCGGCGCGGCGAAGAGCAGCCGGGCACCGAAGGTCAGCGCAAGGATGACCAGCGTGCCGGCGGCCACCGCCGAGTGGATCGACATCTTCCACCAGTGGCTCACCGACACGGCGACCACCAGACCGACCAGCCCGGCCACCGCCAGCGCCAGCAGCGGGCGGGGCGCGCCGAGCACGGCGAGCAGGGCCAGCCCGGCGGCGACCGAGCCGAGGCCGACCAGTAGCGGTACCCGACGCTGCTCCCGACGGCCGATGTGGTGGTCGGTGAGCCGGCCGCGGCGTACCCCGCCGACGATGTAGGCGAACGGAATGCCGGTGACGAAGAGCGTGGCGAGCAGGCCCCACGCCAGGCCGTGACTCGCGCGCCGGGCGCTGTGCCAGCTCACGGCGACCATCAGCAGCGACACCAGCACGGCCGGGGCGGTCAGCTCGGTGACGAGCCGGGCGACCCGCAGCCCGGGGCCGGGCCGGGTGGTGACCGGGCGGAGTTCCGCACCGCCGCCCACGCCACCCCCTCCGGTACGCGCCTACCGCCGACCACCGCCGGCACCGGCTCGGTCGCGCCTGATCGTCACCGTACCGCCGGGGACACCGTGGGGTGCGTCGGTCCGGCCAGCGGCGACCGGCTCACCGTGGGCGTGGACGGGGCGGTCGGGCTGGGCCGGCTGCCCGATGCACCGGGGGTGGCGGTCGGCGTGGGCGTGCTGGCCGGTACGGACGGTGTGCTGGTCGGCGATGCGGTCGGGGTCGAGGAATCGGTCTCGGTCGGCGTCGCCGGCACGGTTGGCGTCGGACTCGGGGTCGGGTCCGGCGGGTCGGTCGGCGAACCGGTCGGCGACGGCACCGGCGACGGGCTGGGCGGGGACGGGGACGGCGGTCTGCTCCGGGTGGGCCTCGGTGCTGGCGGCGGTACCGCATGACGTGCGGGCTCCGCGTTGGCGGCAGCCGGCGCGGGCCCCGGCCGTTCCGGGACACGTCGGGGAGCGGCGGGCAGCCAGCCATCGGTGGCGGTCGGGCCGACGTTGGGCGTGGCGGGTGGCGGAAGCGCCGGCTGGCTGGTCATCGGCAGCGGGATCACCACCGGCCCGACCGACGGAGTGGGGATGAAGGGGGTGCTGCTGTCCGGTAGCGCGGTGCTGCCCGACGTTGCCGAGCCCGCGCTGATCGCGGCGAGGATGGGCATCGAGGCGGTGCCGGCCAGCAGCGCGACGGTGAGCAGGTAACCGCGGGAGGGGCTGCCGGCGCCGGGGGCGCGGTGCGCGCCGACCACCGGGCGGTAGCCGCCGGGCGACCGGTGCCGGCCGAGCGCCGGTGTGCCGGGACCGTCACCTGGCTCGTGCACCGCACACCCCTTGTCGTCGGCTTCGGAAGGACGCGGACGGACACCGTCGGCTGAAAAACACCGGCAAAGCACCCGATCAGCACGATCCTGCGGTAATCAGCCTCGCCTAGTTACCCTGCGTTAGCCAACCTCCACCGCGTGTCGACACGCGGAGATGACCGAACGATGACGAACCGTCGCCGGACCGCCTAGCGCCCACGTCGCGGCATCATGGCGACAAAGGACGTCAAAGGGTGGGCGGTCGGAATGCGGGGCGGGCGTACTGTGGGCGCGCTCACCTGCTCTGCGAATATGGAGCACGACGGCAACGCAGCCGTGACCTCCGCGCACCCTCGCGGCAGGCGCGGTTGAGCGCCGGCGCTCCCGAACCGGGTTCGGCCAGAATCCGGCTCACGCCGCGCGGCAACCCCCACCGGGGCTAGGCGCGGCCGCCAGG
Source organism: Micromonospora sp. NBC_00858 (assembly GCF_045207365.1). Taxonomy (NCBI): domain Bacteria; kingdom Bacillati; phylum Actinomycetota; class Actinomycetes; order Micromonosporales; family Micromonosporaceae; genus Micromonospora; species Micromonospora sp. NBC_00858. Next base: position 6,178,836 of record NZ_CP108828.1, read on the forward strand.
AACCGGTCCGGCAGCAGCCGGACAGGCGCACGAGTTGCGCGGCCGGGTGACCCCCCGGTGCCGACGCAGACATGACAGGGAGAGACGGATGGCAAAGGGCGACCCCGGGGGCACCACCCGCAGCAGGCGGGCGGCACCCCGCTCCAGGAAGAGCGCGGCTGGCAATCCCGAGCTGGTGCAGCTGCTCACCCCCGAAGGCGAGCGGATCGAGAGCGTCACAGGGCCGGACGGCATCGAGTACCGCGTCGACTTCACCGACGAGGAGTACCGCGGGCTCTACCGCGACCTGGTGCTGGTCCGCAAGCTCGACGCCGAGGCGACCGCGCTCCAGCGGCAGGGCGAGCTGGGCATCTGGGCCAGTCTGCTCGGCCAGGAGGCGGCCCAGGTCGGCTCCGGGCGCGCGCTGCGCACCCAGGACATGGCCTTCCCGACCTACCGGGAGCACGGCGTCCTCTACTGCCGGGGCATCGACCCGATCATGCCGCTCGGCCTGTTCCGCGGCGTCGACCAGGGCGGCTGGGACCCGAACGAGTTCAAGTTCAACATGTACACGATCGTGATCGGGGCGCAGACCCTGCACGCGACCGGCTACGCCATGGGCATCACCATGGACGGCAAGACCGGCACCGACGACGGCGAAGCGGTGATCGCCTACTTCGGCGACGGGGCCACCAGCCAGGGTGACGTCAACGAGGCATTTGTCTGGGCCGGCGTGTTCAACGCGCCAATGGTCTTCTTCTGCCAGAACAACCAGTACGCGATCTCCGAGCCTCTGGAGCGGCAGACCCGCATCCCGCTCTACCAGCGGGCCGCCGGCTTCGGCTTCCCCGGCATCCGGGTGGACGGCAACGACGTGCTGGCCACCTACGCGGTCACCCGTACCGCGCTGGACAACGCCCGGCACGGGCAGGGCCCGAGCCTGATCGAGGCGTACACCTACCGGATGGGCGCGCACACCACCTCCGACGACCCGACCCGTTACCGGATCGCCAGCGAGGTCGAGGCGTGGCAGGCCAAGGACCCGATCGCCCGGGTCAAGGCCTTCCTGGAGAAGCAGCAGATCGCCGACGCCGACTTCTTCGCCGAGGTCGACGAGCAGGCCCGCCGCGAGTCGGTGCACCTGCGCGAGCGGGTGCTCGCCATGCCCAACCCGGAGCCGGTGACGATGTTCGACCACGTCTACCCCAACGGGTCTCCGCTGCTCGACGAGCAGCGCACGCAGTTCAGCCGCTACATGGAGTCGTTCGAGGGGAGCGCCCACTGATGGCCACGGAGACGCTCACCCTCGGCAAGGCCCTCAACACCGGTCTGCGCCGCGCCCTTGAGAACGACCCCAAGGTCATCATCATGGGCGAGGACGTCGGCAAGCTCGGCGGCGTCTTCCGGATCACCGACGGGCTCCAGAAGGACTTCGGCGACGACCGGGTTATCGACACCCCGTTGGCCGAGTCCGGCATCATCGGCACCGCAGTCGGCCTGGCCATCCGCGGCTACCGCCCGGTCTGCGAGATCCAGTTCGACGGCTTCGTCTACCCCGCGTACGACCAGATCGTGTCGCAGGTGGCGAAGATGCACTACCGCTCGCGCGGCAAGCTCAACATCCCGATGGTGATCCGGATCCCGTTCGGCGGCGGCATCGGCGCGGTCGAGCACCACTCCGAGTCGCCGGAGGCGTACTTCGCGCACACCGCCGGCCTGAAGGTGGTGTCCTGCGCCAACCCGCAGGACGCGTACGTGATGATCCAGCAGGCCATCGCCTCGGACGACCCGATCGTCTTCCTGGAGCCCAAGCGCCGCTACTGGGAGAAGGGTCCGGTCGACCTGGACGCGCCGCTGGCCGACGCGTACCCGCTGCACTCGGCCCGGGTGGTGCGGCCCGGCACCGACGTCACCGTGCTGGCCTACGGGCCGATGGTGCGGACGTGCCTGGAGGCGGCGACCGCCGCCGCCGAGGACGGCCGGGAGTTGGAGGTCATCGACCTGCGCTCGCTCTCCCCGCTGGACCTGACCGCGGCGTACGAGTCGGTGAAGCGCACCGGCCGCGCCGTGGTGGTGCACGAGGCGCCGTCGAACATCGGCCTCGGCGCCGAGTTGGCCGCGCGGATCACCGAGGAGTGCTTCTACTCCCTGGAGTCACCGGTGCTGCGGGTGACCGGCTTCGACATCCCCTACCCGGCCGCCCGGGTGGAGGAGGAGTACCTGCCCGACCTGGACCGGGTGCTCGACGCCGTCGACCGCTCCTTCGGCTGGTGAGCGGCATGTCCCGGATCAAGGAATTCAACCTGCCCGACCTGGGCGAGGGGTTGACCGAGGGCGAGATCCTGTCCTGGCTGGTCAAGGTCGGCGACACCATCGAGCTGAACCAGCCGATCGTCGAGGTGGAGACGGCCAAGGCGGCCGTGGAGATCCCGGCGAAGTGGGCCGGGCAGGTGCACGCGATCTTCCACCCGGAGGGCACCACGGTCGAGGTCGGCACGCCGATCATCGCGATCGACACCGACCCGGGCGCCGGCCCGCTGGCCGAGCCGTCGACCACGGCCACGCCCGGCGGCTCCCTGCCCACCCCGTCGGCGGCCTCGCTGGCCGCGGTCGAGGTGGCACCGGCCGAGGGCATGGTGGAGCCTGGCCTGATCGGCGGTCCCGCCCCGGGTGGCCGGACCGCGGTGCTGGTCGGCTACGGCCCCCGCACCACCTCCGCGAAGCGCCGCCCGCGCAAGGGTGGCGTCCCCGCGCAGGCCGAGGCGACGCCGGTCGCGCCGGTCGCGCCGGTCGCGCCGGCTCCACAGCCGGCAGCCGTGCCGGCGCCTGGGCAGAACGGCCAGGGCGCTCCGCTGGCCGGCGGGCTGGTCCTGGCCAAGCCGCCGGTGCGCAAGCTCGCCAAGGACCTCGGCGTCGACCTGCGCACGCTGACCGGTTCGGGTCCGCTGGGCTCGATCACCCGGGAGGACGTGCAGCAGGCGGCGAGCGGGGCCGTGGCGGCGGCCGAGCCGATCGCGGTGACGTCGGCGGCCACGAGCGCCGCGAGCTTCGGCGCCGACCGCGAGCAGCGCATCCCGGTCAAGGGGGTACGCAAGCTCACCGCCGAGAACATGTCCCGCTCGGCGTTCACCGCCCCGCATGTGACGGAGTTCCTGACCGTCGACGTGACCCGGGCGATGAAGGCGCTCGACCGGCTGCGCGACCGGCGGGAGTGGCGCGACGTCCGGGTCTCGCCGCTGCTGCTGGTGGCGAAGGCCGTGCTGCTGGCGGTCAAGCGTCATCCGATGGTCAACTCGACCTGGGCCGGCGACGAGATCGTGGTCAAGGAGTACGTCAACCTCGGTATCGCGGCGGCCACCGAGCGCGGCCTGATCGTGCCGAACGTGAAGGACGCCGGCCGGCTCTCGCTGCGCGAGCTGGCGGACGCGCTGACCGATCTGGTGCAGACGGCGAAGTCCGGGCGCACCTCGCCGGCTGACATGTCCGGCGGCACCCTGACCATCACCAACGTCGGGGTGTTCGGGGTGGACACCGGCACGCCCATCCTGCCGCCGGGTGAGTCGGCGATCCTGGCCTTCGGCGCGGTGCGGGAGATGCCCTGGGTGCACAAGGGCAAGGTCAAGGTGCGTCAGGTCACCACGCTGGGGCTGAGCTTCGACCACCGGATCATCGATGGTGAACTGGGCTCGAAGTTCCTGCGCGACATCGGCGACTTCCTCGCCGACCCGGAGGCGGCGCTGCTCGCCTGGACCTGACCGTCCGAACACCAGGCCACGGCCGGTGTGCCACGGGTTAATCCCCGGCACACCGGCCGTGTCCGTTCAGCAAACGAAACCGTCGCCCACCAGGCCCTCTGACCTTTGATTGTTAGGCAGGTGTCCCAGCTCACCTAATAATCGATGGAAGTTGACCCGGTTCTGAGGTTAAATAGAGCCATCAAGGGCTGACAACCGAATAGCCAGGGGGACCCACCAATGAGCATGATCGAGCGCATCCGCAACCACCGCGACGCCACCCGCCGCGCCCGTGCCATCGAGCACGCGCTGCGGTCCGCGAGCTCGCCGGCGGTCCGCGACGAACTCCTCGTCATCGCCCAGCGTCACATGAGCTGACGCTCCACCACTTTCCTCACCTCCTCCAGATCGATGGCCCACCCGGCGAACCGGGTGGGCCATCGGCGTTTCACCGCGCCTCGGCACCGGGATTCCGCCCTGCCGCAGCGCCCGGTACGGTGGGCTTCGGTCACCGCCCGCTGGCCCGGCACATGCCGATCCGATAGAAGCTGCTCGACACCGACCGGCAACGCGGAGTGACGACCGGTGCTCCTTGGACGCGCTGTGCGGCTACCGGATACCGTGCGGGGAGCCGGCACGGCGGTACGCCGGTGAAGCCGGCAGCCATGCCGAGGAGACCGATCGGCACCGGCGGCCGACATGTGATGGAGGAGGCGCACCCATGACGTCCGAGGGCCCGCACCGCCCCGGCCAGGAGCCGGACGAGGTGTCACCGGGCGCCGGCGGACCGGCGCCGTACGGCGACCGCCCGGCGCAGCCGGACAACGGTTACAACGCCGCCGGCCCCGACCTTGGCTGGGCGCCCCCACCGCCGACCGGGCAGAACCCATCGGCACCGGCTTGGGCGGCCCAGTCGGAGCAGCCACCGAACCCCGCCTGGGGTTCCGGCGCCGCGCCGCAGCCCTCCGACCCGCCCCAGCCCGCCTGGGCCACCGGCGGTGGTGCGAACGACGCGCCGCAGCAGCCCGGCGCCTGGCCCGCCAGCGAACCGGACCACGCGCAGCCCGCCCCGTGGGCTGGGCAGCAGCAGGGCTGGACGCCAGCCGAGCAGAGTGCCCCCACCTGGGCCGCGGCTGCCGCCGAGCAGCCCGACTGGGCGCAGGCCCAGCCGGCCGCGCGGGGTGCCGCGCAGGTGCCGCCGGCCACCGCCGCCTGGCCGGCTCAGGAAGACCCAGCCCGCTCCGGCGGCTGGAGCACCGACTCCCCGCAGGACGACCAGGCCCGCTCCGGCGGCTGGGGCGGGGCGGCGCAGGCCAACCCACCCGCCGCTGACTGGCGCGGCGCCGAGTCACAGCAGCCCGAGTCCGCGCAGGCCGGCGGCTGGTCCGGCGGCAGCGGTCAGCAGGACGACCCGGCCGGCTCCGGCGGCTGGGCCACCGGCGCTGCCGCGCGCGACGACCAGCCGGTGTGGACGCCGGCCGAGCAGTCCCCCCAGACCTGGGGCCAGGCCGCCGAGCAGACCGAGCAGCCGGCCCCCGGCTGGGGGCAGGCCGAGCCGGCCGCGGCACGTGGCGCGGCCCAGGTGCCGGCACCGGCGGCAAACTGGCCCAGCCAGGACGACCCGGCCCGCTCCGGCGGCTGGGCCGCACAGCAGCAGCAGGCGCAGCCCGGTGGCTGGGGCGACGGCGCTGACGTGAAGCAGGACGAGGCCGCGCAGCCGGCCGCCTGGGGTGGCGCCGAGAGCCGCCCGCAGCAGCCGGACTGGGTGCTCTCGGCCCAGGACCAGCCGGCCGAACGGCCGGAGCAGGCGGGATGGACCCCGGAGCAGGCCGGCACCCCGGCGCGGGCCAGCGCCAGCGTGCCGGGCAACGACGGGACGCCCGCCTGGGCCGCCGCCCCGGACAATGCCGCCCAGGGCAGCGCCGCTGTGCCGGCCACCCAGCCGTGGGCACCCGGCGAGGTGTGGGGTCGCGCCGAGGCGGAGGCCTCCGCCCAGTCCCGCGGTGGCTGGGAGTCCGACCGGGGCGACGAGCCACCGGCCTACCAGCCCGGGCCCGCGCCGGGCATCTCGCCGGCCAACGCGGTGCCGCTTCCGCCACAGGAGCAGCGCGTACCGGGCGCCAGCCTGGCCGCCGCCCCGCCGGTCGACTACGCGCCACCCGCCCAGTTCGCCGCGATCCCCGAGCAGCCGGCGTACGCCGAGCGGGAGCAGTCGGACGCCCCCGCACAGTACGAGGCCGAGCCGGCCGGCTGGGGCCGGGCCGAGGATGCCTCGGCAGGCGCCGCGGTGGTGCCCGCCCCGCGTACCTCTCCGGAATCCGGAGCGGGCCGTGCGGTCGTACCGGTGCCGGAGGCCGAGTCGGCGGCCGGCGCGGTGGGCCGGGCCTCGGCGAGCGCCTCCGTGCCACTGGCCAGCCGGGTGATGCCCCCGACCGACCAGGCCATCCGGCCGGCCGGCGCGCCCGCGCCACAGCCCCGGGTGTACGGCCGTCCGGCGCAATCCGAGCCGGAGCAGGCAGCGCCGGAGGCGTTCCAGGCCGACCCGGGCATTGAGCGCCAGAGCGCACCGGACTGGCAGAACGGCCCGGCACGCCAGGAGGCACCCGACTGGCAGAACGGCTCCGACCGCCAGGCAGCACCCGACTGGCAGAACGGCCCTGACCGCCAGGCAGCACCTGACTGGCAGAACGGCCCTGACCGGCAGGCCAGCCCCGGTTGGGGCGGCGACTCCCCGGCCGAACCGCACTTCGACGACCGGCCGGCGACTCCGAACGGGTTCGGTGAGGCGGCGTCCGCGCCGCCGGCGTTCCCGCCCGGTGTGCCGTCCTTCGTCGACGCGCCCGGGAACAACCGGCCGGTGAACGGGGTCCGGCCGCAGTCCGGTGCCGAGCGTCCGGCCGACCGGTTCGGCCCCGCTTCTTCGGCCGCCGGCACCGCCGCGGTGAACGGCACGCCCGGCTTCGGCGGACCCGGCTTCGGCGGACCGGGCTTCGGCAGCGGGCCGGCCACCGAGCCGGCACCGGGCGCCAACTTCGCGGCGGCCTTCCCGGCGGCACAGCAGGCCGCGCCGGCCTGGGGTCAGCAGGCCAGCGAGTCCGACCAGGGCCGGTTCGACTCGTTCAAGCCGGACGCTGAGGAGCCGAAGGCAGAGCCACCGGTGCCGAAGGTGCGCAACGGTCGGGTGCTGGCCGCGGTGCTGATCGCGGCGGTGCTCATCCTGGCGGTGCCGCTCGGCCTGCTGATGCTGCTCGGCAAGTTCGGCGGCGGGAACGAGGCACCCAGCTTCGACCCGGCGGTCGGCACGTGCGTGAAGCAGTCCGGTCAGGGCGCCTCGGCGGCGGACTGCGGCGAGGCCGGTGCGTTCACGATCGTTTCCAAGGTGGACGCGAAGGACAAGTGCACCGACACGACGCAGCCGCACGTGGTGCTGCCCGGCGAGGGCACCAACCGGGTGCTCTGCCTCAAGCCGGCCACCAAGTAGATCGACCGACGGCAGGGCCACGGGAATCCGTGGCCCTGCCGTCGTCGTTCGCGGGGTGGCCTGGATCTCGGCGGCTCGCCCCCTCTGGCCGACCGTGAGCCGATGGTCAGGCACGATGGGGTCATGAGCGCACGAGTACGGGCCCCCGAGCTGCGCGGTCGGGGCTGGCTGAACACCGGTGGACGCGATCTCAAGCTCGCCGACCTGCGCGGCAAGATCGTCCTGGCGGATTTTTGGACCTTCTGCTGCATCAACTGCCTGCACGTGCTCGACGAGTTGCGCCCGCTGGAGGAGAAGTACGGCGACGTGCTCGTCGTGATCGGCGTGCACTCGCCGAAGTTCGAGCACGAGAAGGACGCCGACGCGTTGGCCGCCGCCGTGGAGCGGTACGGGGTGCACCACCCCGTGCTCGACGATCCCGAGCTGGACATGTGGCAGCAGTACGCGGCCCGGGCCTGGCCGACCCTGTCGGTGATCGACCCCGAGGGGTACGTGGTGGCCACCATGGCCGGAGAGGGGCACGCCGAAGGGCTGGCCCGGCTGATCGACGAGCTGATCGCCACCCACGAGGCCAAGGGCACCCTGCACCGGGGCGACGGCCCGTACGTCCCGCCACCCGCGCCGGAGACCACGCTGCGCTTCCCGGGCAAGGCGGTGCTGCTGCCGGACGGCAACCTGCTGGTCTCCGACTCGGCCCGGCAGTCCCTGGTCGAGGTGGCCCCCGACGGTGAGACGCCGGTGCGCCGGATCGGCTCGGGCGAGCGGGGCCGGGCCGATGGGCCGGCCGGCGCGGCGACCTTCTCCGAGCCGCAGGGGCTCTGCCTGCTGCCCACGCAGGTCGCCGAGGTGGCCGGCTACGACCTGGTGGTCGCCGACACGGTCAACCACCTGCTGCGCGGCGTACGCCTGGCGTCCGGCGAGGTGGTCACCGTCGCCGGTAGCGGCCGGCAGTGGCGGGCCACGGTCGACGACCACCCGCACGACGCGCTCGCCGTGGACCTCTCGTCCCCGTGGGACCTGGCCTGGTACGACGACAAGCTGATCATCGCGATGGCCGGCATCCACCAGCTCTGGTGGTTCGATCCGATCAAGCGGACCGCTGGCATGTACGCCGGCACCACGGTCGAGGCGCTGCGCGACGGCCCGCTGGCCGAGGCGTGGATGGCGCAGCCGTCGGGGCTCTCCGTCTCCGCCGACGGCGCCCGGCTCTGGATCGCCGACAGCGAGACCAGCGCCGTCCGGTACGTCGAGAACGGGGAGCTCGGCACCGCCGTCGGGCAGGGCCTGTTCGACTTCGGGCACGTGGACGGGCCGGCGGAGTCGGCGCTGCTCCAGCACCCGCTGGGCGTGTGTGCGCTGCCGGACGGCTCGGTGCTGATCGCGGACACCTACAACGGTTCGGTCCGCCGCTTCGATCCGGCCACCGGCCAGGTGTCCACGGTCGCCGACGGGCTGGCCGAGCCGAGCGATCTCGTGCTCACCCCCGCCGGCGAGGTGCTGGTGGTCGAGTCCGCCGCGCACCGGCTGACCCGGCTCGCCCCGGGTGCGCTGTCGGCGGCGGGCGCCAGCACGGTGGACGGCCCCCGGCACCGCACCGAGCGGAAGCCGACCGACATCGCGGCGGGCGAGGTCACCCTGGACATCGTCTTCACCCCCGCGCCCGGGCAGAAGCTGGACGAGACGTACGGGCCGTCGACCCGGCTGGTGGTCTCCGCGTCCCCGCCGGAACTGCTGGTGGAGGGCGCCGGCACGGGCACCGAGCTGTCCCGCCGGCTGGTGCTCAACGGCGAGGTCACCGGCGGGGTGCTCCAGGTGACCGCCCAGGCGGCGACCTGTGACGCGGATGTCGAGCACGCCGCCTGCCATCTGACCCGGCAGGACTGGGGCGTCCCGGTCCGAGTGGTCGACGGCGCCGCGGCCCGGCTCCCGCTCGTGTTGCGCGGCCTGGACACCTAGCTGTTGGGCAGGGCCCCTTGGACGACGGAATCCGATGTCCAAGGGGCCCTTCGTTTCACGCGAACGGGGCGAGTGGGATGCCGGCGTCGATCAGCGTGGCGCGGACGAGTTCGGTGGCGGAGACCGCGCCGGGGGTGTCCCCGTGCACGCAGATCGAGTCCACCGGGCAGGGGATGACGGTGCCGTCCACCGCCACCACGGTCCGTTCGGTGACCATCCGTTCCGCCCGGTTGGCCACCTGTTCCGCGTCGGTGATCAGCGCGCCGGGTGTGCCGCGCGGCACCAGTGCCCCGTTGGGCAGGTAGCCGCGGTCGGCGAAGCCCTCGGCGACGACCGGCAGGCCCGCACCGACGGCGAGCTGGGCGAGCACCGAGCCGGGCAGGCAGAGCACGGGCATCTCGGGGTCGTGGCCGGTGACCGCGGCGACCACCGCCGCCGCCTGCGCCTCGTCGGTGCTGGCCACGTTGTAGAGCGCCCCGTGCGGCTTGAGGTAGCGGACCCGGGTGCCGAACAGCTGGCAGAACGCGTCGAGCGCGCCCAGTTGGTAGGTAATCTCGTCGCGCAGCTCGGCGAAGTCGTACGCGATGCGCCGCCGGCCGAAGCCGGCCAGGTCCCGGTAGCCGACCTGCGCGCCCACCGCGACCCCGCGCCGCGCCGCGCCCTCGCAGACCCGCCGCATGGTGGACGGGTCGCCGGCGTGGAAGCCGCAGGCGACGTTGGCGGAGGTGACCAGGTCCAGCAGCGCCTCGTCGTCACCGAGCCGCCAGATGCCGAATCCCTCGCCCAGGTCAGCGTTGAGGTCCATGGAATCTGACGGTAGTACCTGGCCGGGCCTGCGCGAGCGGGGTCACGTCGGCGACCACCCCGATAACCGGGTATCCACCGGTTGTCGGGTGGTCGGCGAGGAAGATCAGGGGTTGTCCGTCCGCCGGCACCTGCACCGCGCCGAGCACGATGCCCTCGCTGGGCAACTCGCCGGCGACCGCGCGGGGCAGCGGCGCGCCGGCGAGCCGCGCGCCGACCCGGTTGCTCACGGGGCTGACGGTGTACGCGGTGCCGAGCAGCCGGTCGAGCGCGGTCGGAGTGAACCAGTCGTCGCGGGGACCGGGGCGCAGCGTCAGGTGCAGCTCCGGCAGGGGCGCGGGGCCGACGGTCAGGTCCACCGGCGCGGGGTCGCCGAGCGGTTCGCCGAGCGGCAGCCGGTCGCCGTCACGCAGCGGGGGCGGGCCGAGCCCGGAGAGGGTGTCGGTGGCCCGGCTGCCGAGCACCGGCGGCACGTCGATCCCGCCCGCCACGGCCAGCCAACTCCGTACGCCCCGGCGGGCCGGGCCGATCCGCAGCACCGTGCCCGCCGGCACGGTGAGCGGGCGTCCAGCGTCGCCGGGTCGGTCGCCGGCCCGGACCGGCACCTCGGCGCCGGTGACCGCCACCGTGGTGGCCCGGGTGAGCCGCAGCACACAGCCGGTCAGGGTGATCTCCAGGCCGGCGGCACGCTCCGGGTTGCCGACCAGCCGGTTGGCCAGCCGCAGGGCGGCCGGGTCGAGGGCGCCGGACCGGGGTACGCCCAGGTGCGCCCAGCCGGGCCGGCCCAGGTCCTGCACGGTGGTGAGCGGGCCGGCGCGGAGCACCTCGATCTCGGCGGGCCGGGTCATGCCGCCGCCAACCGGACCGGGGTCCCCGGGCCGAGCAGGGCCGGCGGGTCGGCGTGCACGTCGAAAAGAACCAGGTCGGTCCGGCCGACCAGCAGCCAGCCGCCCGGGGACGCGCCCGGATAGATGCCGGCGTACGGGCCGGCCAGGGCGACCGAGCCGGCGGGCACCCGGGCGCGGGGGGTGGCCAGTCGGGGCAGCGCCAGTTCGGCGGGCAGCCCGGTCAGGTACGGGAAGCCGGGGGCGAAGCCGCAGAAGGCGACCCGGAACGGGGTGCCGGTCAGCCGCCGCAGCACGGCCGGCACGTCGACCCCCCAGTGCTCGGCGACCGCCGGCAGGTCCGGCCCGTCGAAGTCGACCGGGACGACCACCTCTCCACCGTCGCCCGCCCGGCCCACGTCGCCGCAGCCGTCGCGAGCGCCACATGCGCGGTCGCTGGCGGCGACGGCCGTCGAGACCGTCGGCGCCCAGAGGGAGAGCAACTCGGCCGTAGCGGCCGGATCGGGTACGCCGTCGAGCAGGACGGTGCTGGCCGCCGGCACGATCTCGATGGCGATCAGTTCGCCCTGCTCGCGACGCCGCCACAGCTCGGCTCGCCACGCCTCGACCAGGGCAGCCTCGGGCACGCCGGTGGAGGCGGTGCAGTCGAGCAGCAGGGCGTGCGCCCCGACGGGTCGGATCCGCATCCGCTCATCCTCGCCGATGTCGTGCCGGCGAGGTGTTCACGGCGACGGTGCCTGGCGTCACCAGGCCGACTACTTGAAAGTAACCTACGGTGCCGTAACCTGGAGACGTGACCACCTCCGCTCCGCTCCGACTGAAGCCGGTCGACATCGGTAAGCCCAGGATGCGCGGCTGGCTGCACACGTACGCCTTCTTCGTCGCCCTGGCCAGCGGCATCGTGCTCTGCTCGATCGCCGCCACCCGCCCGGGGTGGGCACCCCTGGTGAGCTGCGTCATCTACAGCCTGACCGTCTGCGGGCTCTTCGGCACCAGCGCGCTGTACCACCGTCGGGTGTGGTCGGAGCGTGGCTACCAGGTGATGCGCCGGATGGACCACTCGATGATCTTCGTGTTCATCGCCGGCACGTACACGCCGTTGTGCGTACAGTTGCTCGCGCCGCGACAGGCCACCCTGATGCTGGCCCTGGTCTGGGGTGGCGCGCTGGCCGGCGTGGCGCTCAAGTTGGTGTGGCCGCACGCGCCGCGCTGGGTCTCCGCACCGCTCTACCTGGCGCTCGGCTGGGTGGCGGTGGCCATGCTGCCGGAGATCCTGCACAGTGGCGGCGTCGCGGCCCTGGTGCTGCTGATCGTCGGTGGCGCGATCTACAGCGTGGGCGCGGTCTTCTACGCGCTCCGCCGGCCCAACCCGTGGCCGACCGTCTTCGGTCACCACGAGTTCTTCCACGCCTGCACCCTGCTGGCCGCGCTCTGCCACCACATCGCGATCTACTTCGCACTGTTCGCCTGACCGCACGGCGACCCGGCGCGAGCCCGACCACGGCGCGAGCCGGGACCTGGCACATGCGAGCCGGGGCCCCGCGACGCTGCGGGACCCCGGAGTGTGCGTGCGGGACTCAGATCGGACGGCCCGGCCGGCGCACCTCGCGGTACTCCCGCATGACCTGGTCATCCTGGATCGGCGCCACCCGGTCGGCCACGACGCGGTCCCCACGGACCGGTGCGGCGACCACCGTGCGGCGGCGGCTGTTCCAGAAGTAGACGGTGGCGAGCAGGCCGGCGACACCGGCCAGCATCAGCACCCAGCCGACCACGGCCAGGTTCAGCCAGCCCAGGTCTGCCTCCACTGCGAATGCGAAGATCGCGCCCAGCGCGATCAGAAAGATGCTGCCACCAATGCCCATGTCTCGCTCCTCGGCTCTAACCTGGCGTACGGCCCGCCGCGGCCGTCGGTAGGGGTGCGGCACCCATCGACTTACCCCGGCACGGAGATCGCCAATCGGGCAAGCTGAGGGCATGACGGACACCCCAGCCGAGACACGGACACTGGTGCTGCTCCGGCACGCGAAAGCCGAGCAGGGCAGCGACAGTACGGACGACGCCGTGCGGCCGCTCACCGCACGGGGGAGCGCGGACGCGGCGGCGGCCGGCGCCTGGCTGGCTCACCACGGGCTGCTGCCCGACGTGGTGATCTGCTCGACGGTCCGACGCACGCGGCAGACCTGGCACGGGGTGGCGATGGGGATGACCGGTTCACCGCCGGAAGGCGGGCCGGCCGGTCCCCGCCCGACCGTCCACTACGAGCCGGGCGCGTACGACGCCCACCCCGAGGAGTTGTTGGCGCTGGTCCGCACCGTCGACCCGGCGGCCCGGACGGTGCTGCTGATCGCCCACAATCCGGGCATCTCGCTGCTCTCCGCGCTCCTCGACCCGGAGGGGACGGACGGGGAGGGGTTGCGTACCGCCGAGCTGGCGGTGCACCGCAGCACGCTCGGCTGGGCGGAGCTGGACCGGGCAGGGGCACCGATCACCGCTCGGCACACCGCACGCGACTGAGCCACCCGTCGATGGTCGGCGGGTGGCTCAGGCGTACGTGGCTCAGGAGGGTGGCGCGGTCGGCGGCGGCGGGTCGGGCGGCGGCGGCATCATCGCCGTCGGATGCGAGAGCCGGTTCTCCTCCACGATGAGGGTCCGGGCCCGCTTGCGCCGGTCCTGCCAGAACCAGAGCGTGGTCAGCAGCACGGCCAGCCCGGCCAGGATGAACACCCAGCCGACCGCCCGCAGGTCTATCCACCAGACGTTGGCTCTTATCGCGAACGTCAGGATGGCGCCGATCGCGATGAGAAAGATGCCGCTTCCTACACCCATGTGCGCTGCACTCCCCCGTGCGGTGGCTCTGGGCGTTCTCTGTCGTGGACACGCGACGATTACCCGCCACGCCGGCCACCTACCCGACCAGCGCTCGCCGAATACGGGACGGACGGCCCTCCGGCGAGCCCGGCATTCGCCGCTCCCGCCGGCCCGGGACGGGACCACGGCACGGAAGCGCAGACGGCTCCGGAGTGGTTCCCACGGACGGGCCCGACCCGGACATGCCGACGGCCGGCGGGACAATTGCCCCGCCGGCCGTTGGTGTCGATGCCGGGTGGTGCGACCCGGAACCTTCAGTCGTGCCGTGGCACGGTCAGAAGGCCTCCTCCGGGAGGTCCATGATGTCGAGGTCGGCGCCCTCGATGATCCGCCGGTCCGCGCCGATGCGCGGCAGCACCTCACGGGCGAAGAACCGGGCGGCAGCCACCTTGCCGGTGTAGAACGCCTTGTCGGTGGCGGAGACCTCGCCGGCCAGCGCCTTCAGCGCCACGTCGGCCTGCTTCTGCAGCAGCCACCCGACCACCAGGTCGCCGATGGCCAGCAGGAAGCGCCGGCTGCTCAGCCCGACCTTGTAGAGCGCGCGGGTGTCGCCAGCCTGCGCCTCGCCGAGCCAGCCGGTCATGACGCCGAGGATGTTCTGGACCTCGACGAGCGCCTTGCCGAGCGCCTGCCGCTCCTCCTTGAGCTGGCCGTTGCCCGCCTCAGAGGAGATGAACTCCTGGATCTCGCTGGCAACCGCCATGAGCGCCTTGCCGTTGTCCCGAACGATCTTGCGGAAGATCAGGTCGAGGCTCTGGATAGCGGTGGTGCCCTCATACAGGGTGTCGATCTTGGCGTCGCGGACGTACTGCTCCAGCGGGTAGTCCTGGAGGAAGCCGGAGCCGCCGAAGGTCTGCAGGGCCTCGTGCCCGAGCATCTCGTACGCGCGCTCCGAGCCGACGCCCTTGACCAGCGGCAGCAGCAGGTCGTTGACCCGCTTGGCCAGCTTGGTGGCCTTCTCGTCGCCGGCCGCCTCGGCGATGGCGACCTTGTCCTGCCAGGTGGCGGTGTAGAGGACCAGGGCACGCAGACCCTCGGCGTACGACTTCTGCAGCAGCAGCGAGCGGCGCACGTCCGGGTGGTGGGTGATGGTGACCCGCGGCGCGGTCTTGTCCGTCTGCTGGACCAGGTCGGCGCCCTGCACCCGGTTCTTCGCGTACTCCAGGGCGTTGAGGTAGCCGGTGGAGAGGGTGGCGATCGCCTTGGTGCCGACCAACATCCGGGCGTACTCGATGATCATGAACATCTGCCGGATGCCGTCGTGCTTGTCGCCCAGCAGCCAGCCCTTGGCCGGTACGCCGTGCTCGCCGAAGGTCAACTCGCAGGTGTTGGAGACCTTCAGGCCCATCTTGTGCTCGACGTTGGTGGTGTAGACGCCGTTGCGCTCACCCAGCTCGCCGGTGTTCTCGTCGAAGTGGTACTTCGGCACCACGAAGAGCGACAGGCCCTTGGTGCCAGGGCCACCGACGCCCTCCACGCCCACCGGGCGGGCCAGCACGTAGTGCACGATGTTGTCGCTCAGGTCGTGCTCGCCCGAGGTGATGAAGCGCTTCACGCCCTCGATGTGCCACGTGCCGTCCGGCTGCTGGATGGCACGGGTGCGGCCGGCACCCACGTCCGAGCCGGCGTCCGGCTCGGTGAGCACCATGGTGGAGCCCCACTGCTTGTCGATGAAGAGCTTGGCCCACCGCTTCTGCTGCTCGGTGCCCTCGACCTCCAGCACGTGCGCGAAGGACGGACCGGAGGCGTACATCCAGATGGGGGCGTTCGAGCCGAGCACCAGCTCGGCGAGGGCCCACCAGAGGGCGCGCGGAGCGTTGGTGCCACCCAGGTGCGGCGGCAGGTCCAGGCGCCAGAACTCGGAGTCCATGAATGCCTGGTAGGACTTCTTGAACGACGCCGGCAGCGGCGCGGTGTGCGTGACCGGGTCGAAGACCGGCGGGTTGCGGTCGCTGTCCGTGTAGCTGGCGGCCAGGTCCTCCCGGGCGAGGCGGTCAAGCTCGGAGAGGAAACTGCGGGCGGTGTCGGCGTCGAGTTCCGAGTACGGCTCCTGGCCGAACGCCTGGTCCGCCCCGAAGACCTCGAACAGGTTGAACTCAAGGTCCCGCAGGTTGCTCTTGTAGTGGGTCATGCTCGCTGGCCCCGCTTCCGGACAGGTGTTACCGATCAGTAACCCCGACTGTATTACTCGCGGGTAGGCAGCGACAAGCGGATCACGTAAGTGACGGCCATTACACACTCGCCCCGAACCGGGGGCGGACGCGTCGGCGGTCAGCTCTCGGTGGCGCCGACCTCCCAGCTCGGCACAGCCGCCGCCACACCGGTCCGCGCGCCTACGTACTCCATCAGGACCAGCGCGATGTCATCGTCGAGCCGGCCGTGCACCCACTCGACCAGGGCAGCCTCCAGCGAGGCCAGGCCATCGGCGACAGTGCCGTGGCCGAGCAGCCGCCAGGCCCGGTCGGCGGTGGGGAAGAACTCGCCATCCCGTCGAGCCTCGCCGAGACCGTCGGTGAACAGCAGCAGCCGGTCACCGGGCTCCAGGCGTTCCACCCGGGGGCGGACCACCGGCATGAACCCGAGCGGGGGCGCCGGCGCCGGCGGCTCCAGCGGGATCACCGCGCCCCGACGCAGCAGCAGCGGCGGCGGATGCCCACAGTTGACGATGGTGAGCGTGCCGCCGCGCTCTTCCACCAGCGCCGCGGTCACGAAGTCCTCGTCGCCGACGTTGCGGGCCACCGCGCGGTCCAGATCGGCGACAACGGCGCGCAGGTCGGCCCGCTCGTAGGCCACGTGCCGGTAGGAACCGAGGACGATACTGGCCAGCCGGACGGCGTCCAGGCCCTTGCCGCGCACGTCGCCGATGATCATGCGTACCCCGTACGGCGTGTCGATCGCCTCGTACAGGTCGCCGCCGATCTGAGCGGTCGCGGTGGAGGAGATGTAGCGGCCGGCCACCGAGAGCGTGCCGACCTGCGGGCCGAGCGGACGCAGCACCGCCTGCTGGGCCACCGAGGCGAGCTTGGACAGCTCACCGATCTGCTCCGTCTGCCGCTGCCGCACCGACGCCACCGCCACGGCCAGCCCGGTGGCGAGCGCGACCGCGAGCACGTTGACCGAGGTGACCAGGAACATCTTCGGCTCGACCACGGCGAAGCCGGCCCCGATCAGGGTCGCTGCGGTGCCGACTCCCAGCACCACCGGCCAGGATGCCAGGGCGGCGGCGAGGAACGGGGCGCCCACCAGCAACGCGATGTAGTGCGCCGGGCGACCGTCCGCCAACTCCACGGCCGAGACGATCGCGAGCAGAACGAGGGCCGCGCCGAGGCCGGCGCGGGATCCGGGGCTCAGCGGGCGACGGCCCGACTGGAGGAGTCGCGTGGGTACGAGGGACAGCATGCCTGATCCGCGTGAACGGTTGAATGAACCTGGCCCCTCGTCCGAGGAGGTTCTGTCCACCCGGCTCGGCTGTTCGGCCAGATCGGCGTCAGCCACGCCGGTCAGCCGAGTACCTCGTACCTGACGGTGAGCGCGCCCACGTCGACCGAGGCGATGGTGGCGAACGCGGCCCGGGAGAGGTCCAGGCAGCGGCCGTCGATGAACGGGCCGCGGTCGTTGATCCGCACCACGACCGACTTGCCGCTGTTCGGGTTGGTCACCCGGACCTTGGTGTTGAACGGCAGGGTCTTGTGCGCCGCGGTCAGCTCGTTCGGGTTGAACGACTCGCCGTTGGCGGTGAGCTGCCCCTCCGAGTAGAAGGAGGCACCGCACGAGCCGCTGTCCAGCACCTTCGGCGCCGCCGTGGTCTTCTTCGCGGTCGGGCTCGGCTTCGGCGCGGCGGTGCGGGCCTTGTTCCGGGAGGCGGCCTGCGGCGACCGGTTGGCCGACGGGCTGGCCGTCACGCTCGGCGAGGCGCTGGCGCTCGGGGAGGCCGCCGGCGAGCTGGGGGCGAGACTGCTGGCGGCGACGGTCGGGGCGAACTCGATGGCGGCCGGCCCCGGCTGCGCGGAGCCCGAGGTCAGCTGCACGGCACCGACGGTGCCCCCGACGGCGAGGGCGACGCCGACCGCCGCGGTGGCCGCGATGCCCGCCGGAGAGGAGAAGATGCGGGTACGGGAGTGCCTACCAGCCACCGGCCCGGTCCTTTCGTCGACTGAACAAACCGGGTCGGACCGTAACGAGAGAAGCACTTCCGAAGTCAACGTGATCATTGGGATATGCCCGCATTTGCACTGGTACGTGTAGCCGATCATCCGAGTCGGGATGGGCCGGCCGGCCCGGGTGCCGACCCGCCGGGCACGCGTACCGCAGGATGGACGAATGCCCGCTGACCTGACCGAACGCCTCACCACCCTGTTCCGGTGGATCGACCCCGGGCCGGGCACCAGCCACCTGGTCAGCGACATCTCCGGTTGGTGGCGGGACCCGGGGGTGCTGGCCGAACTGGGACCGGCCCTCGTGGCGCCGTACCGGACCGCCCGGCCGACCGTGGTGCTCGCCCCGGCGGTCACCGGGCTGCTGCTCGGACCACTGGCCGCCACCGCCCTCGGTGTCGGCTTCGTGGCCGCGCACAAGCCCGGCGACGGGCGGCTCCCCGCCGGGCCACTGACCTGGGCGCAGAGCCCGCCGGACTACCGGGGCCGGCAGGTCGACCTGGCCGTGCGGGACCGACACCTCGGCCCCGGCGACCGGGTCCTGGTGGTGGACGACTGGGTGCGCACCGGAGCGCAGATCCACGCCCTCTACGACATCTGCGCGGCGCGCGGCGCAGAGGTGCTGGGCGCCTCCGTGGTGGCCGTCGACTGCCCGCCCGAGGTCGCCACCGAACTGCGGATCACCGGCCTGATCGCCGGTGCGGATCTGCCGGCTTGACCTGAACCTCGGTTCAGGTCAGACGATCGACGCATGAGTAATGGGATTCTCGACGAGGCGTACGAACGGCTGCACCGCACCGGCCCCGAATACGAGGGCTGGCTGTCTAACCACGGGCCGATGGCGGTCGAGGCACTGGCCCGGCACGGGCACGAGCAGCGGGTGCACCGCTGGCTCGACGACTACCTCGGTCGCCTCGACGAACTGCCTCGGGGACTGCGCCCCCTCGACGACTGGCGGGCGGCGCTGGGAGACCCGAAGCGGGCTGGCGACTGGCTGGCCTACTTCGACCGGGAACTGCGCGAGCACCCGTGGCGGGAGGTGCTCGGCACCTGGTGGCCCCGGCTGCTGCCCGGCATCGCCGCCGGTGCCACCCACGGCGTGATCCGGGTCGGGCACGCCGTACGCGCGCTCGACTCGGCCGAGGAGAACCCGCAGCGGGTCACCGAGCTGGGCCAGGCCCTCGGCTACTGGGCGGCCCGCTGGCAGCCGGTCCCCGGCACCGACCGGCTCCTCGACCCGGCGCGTGTCCCCACCGGGCCGGACGTTGAGGGCCTGGACGTGGCCACCGCGCTGGCCGCGCTGCCCCGGATCGAGGACCGCTCCGGGGGCATCCGGGACCGGCTGGGCCGGCTGTCGGGCGTACCCCGATGGGAGCCAGCGCTGGCGGCGCTGCGCCCCGCGCGGACCCCGGCCGAGGCGGAACGGGAGCTGGCCACGCTGGTGCACCGGGCCGGCCTGGACTACCTGCGCTTCGGGCACGCCGCGCCGGTCATGCTGGTGCACGCGGTCACCGCGCCGACCGCGGTGCTGCGTACCCTGCCGGCACTGGATCGGGCGCTGTGGGCGCCGAGCCTCGCCGCGGCCTGGGCCGCGACGGCGGCCGTGACCTCGGTGTACGCCCCAGCGGACGGGATCACGGCGCCGACCGTGCCGGCCGCGACCCCGGCGGAGGTCTTCGCCCGCGCGGCCCGGCACGGTGACGCGCACGTGGTCAAGCTGGCCGATGCGGTGCTCGACGCGCACGCCGCCACCGGAGACGACCGGCTGCTCGCCGCCGCCGGCTATGCCGGGCAGCTGATCTGACAGGGCGGGCGTAATGCGGCGGCGGCGCGGGCCGCGCTGGCCTAGCCTCGGCAGGATGTGGCCTCGGATCGGTGAACTGCGCGCGCTCGCCCTCGGCACCCCCGGCGAGCTGCGGGCGACCCTGAACACCCTGGTGCTGGCCGGCGTGAAGACCGCCACGGCCGGTCGGCTCGCCGAGTACGCCGAAGAGGGCGAGGAACTGGAGCAGGTCGGCGAACGGCTGGCCCTGGTCGACGACGACGCACTGGCCGGCGTCGTGGAGATCACCGGCGTCGACGTGGTCCGCTTCGCCGACGTGCCGTGGGACTTCGCCCGCTCCGAGGGCGAGGGTGACCGCTCGATCGAGGAGTGGCGGGCCGGCCACTCGGCCTACTGGGCGCGGCTCGGCACCCCGGTCGACGACGACACCCCGATCGTCTGTCTCCGGCTGCGGCTGGTCTCCGGCGGCGAGGGCGGCGTGGCCAGCGGCGACCTCGGCACCTGATCCCTACGCCTCTGACGGCCTGGCAGGGCCGCTGGCGCTACCGGCTCAGCCGCTGGCTGCTACCGGCTCAGCGGCGCAGCTCCGGGAGCAGCCGGGTCGCCACGTCCGCCAGGACGGCCTCGTCACCGGCGTACCAACTGCTGGCCCGCGGCCAGTGCGTCACGACGTCGGTGAAGCCAAGGTCGGCGGCCCGGCCGACCTGGTCGGCGAAGAACTGCGCGCTGCTGAGCGAGAAGACCGGCGCCGCGTCCAGCGACAGGTAGCGGTCCAGTGTGGCCGGGTCGCGGCCGGCCTCATCCAGCGTCCGGTCCATCCGCGCGGACAGCGCCGACACGGTGTCCCACCAGCCGTCCACGTCGTCGGCCTCGGTGCCGGTGGTCACCCAACCCTGGCCGAACCGGGCCACCAGCCGCATCGACCGCGGCCCGTTGGCTGCCACCACGAACGGCACCCGGGGCTGCTGCACACTGCCGGGGTTGTTGCGCGCGTCCACCGCGGCGAACCAGTCGCCACGCCAGGTGGTGCCGTCCTCTCGCAGGATCAGGTCCAGCAGCTCGGTGAACTCGGCGAACCGGTCGACCCGCTGGCGCGGCGGCAGCGTCTCGCCGCCCAGCACGGCCGAGTCGAACCCGATGCCGCCCGCGCCCAGCCCCAGCAGCAGCCGACCGTCGGACACGTCGTCCACCGTGGTGATCTGCCGGGCGAACGCGGCCGGGTGCCGGAAGTTCGGCGACGCCACCAGGGTGCCCAGCCGGATCCGGGAGGTAACGGTCGCAGCGGCCGTCAGCGTGGTCATCGAGTCGAACCACGGCCCGTCCACCAGGTCCCGCCAGCCCAGATGGTCGTACGTCCAGGCGTGGTCGAAGCCCCACTCGTCGGCCTGCCGCCAGCGACGCTGCGACTCCGCCCAGCGCTGGTCCGGAAGGATCACGATGCCAATCCGCATGATCGCCAGCCTAGCCGCGCCAGCCTGCGGCCACGCACGTCACACCAGGGCTCCAGAGGCGTCAGCCGAACTTGCGGCCGCAGGTGGTCGGGGCGCTACCGAAACTCGCGCACGACCTCGATGAGGCCGACGATGTGGGCGTTGAACTCGGCCAACTCCTCCGCCGGCACCCACAACTCCAGGATCGTCCTGCCACCCGCCTGTCGTACCGGGTAGCGGCGCAGGAACTCGGACTCGACGTTGAAGCGGGTCACATAGCCGACGCCCGAGCTGGGGACGTTCCAGTCCCGGGCGATCATCACCGCGTACTCCTCGTTGAGCACCGGATAGAAGATCGGCTGGTCCGGCAGGCGCGGCGGCCACGCACGCCACCCCGACCCGCGTACGAGCTCCAACTCGGCCGGCCCCGTCGGGCGCCACAGCACCGTCGTACCGCCACCGCTGCTCATCTCGCCTCTTCCGTTCGGGTTCGTGGGAGCACGGACGGTACTGGCGGGCCGGGGACACGCACCACCTGATTCGAGGCCCTGCCCTTGGATCATCACGAGTGGCCGCCCGGCCCCGGCGGGGCGCCGGCGGCGCCGGTTCTTCGCTACCGTTCCGCTGTGGATCTACGGTCGCAACGGGTCGACACGGTACGAGCGTTCGGCACCGTGTCGCTGGTGGCCGGCTTCATGACGTCGCTGCTCACCATGTCGTCCGGCTACGACGGGCTCAAGCCCCACATCCTTGCTGCCTTCCTCATCCTGACCGGCATCGGTCTGCGGATAGAGGCGGCGATCACGGACCGGAAGTCGTAGTTCCACCGTTCCCGCTGGCCCGTAACCTCCCAACCATGTCCGTCGATCCTGCCGCTGCCCGTGCGCCCCTGGGCCGACGGCCGCGTGCCGTCTGCGCGGCAGCGATCGTGCTCGCGGTGATCGTGCCGTCCCTGGTCATTCGCGACCTGGCCGAGGCCCGATTCGGCGACGGGCCGATGGCCGACTTCAGCATGATCGCGCTGCCGGTTGCGGTGACCGCCTGGCTCGCGCCACGCGCCTCCTACCGGCGACGCGATGCCCTGCTGTGGCTGGTCGGCCCGGGTATCTACATCTTCGCGGTGATCGCCTGGCGGCTGGCCTTCGCGCCCTACCGCGACTGGACGCCTCGCCCGGATGAGGTGTCCCGCATGCGCTGGCGGCGCGGCCCCGATCACGCCGGGCTGTGGTACCTGCCGAGGGATGGCCGCCACCCTGGCCGGCCATCCGAGAATGGTCCCGCGCTCTAGCCTGGCCGGTGGCGACCCTGGAGCAGCTTGAGCGGGACGTGTGGCCGGATCCCGGCTCCGACGCCAGCTTTCTCGCCAGTTGATCAACTGGCATCGGTTGGGACAGTTGGGTCGTCACCCCGCTCCACATGATGTGACCGCCGTCACGTTGACGCCCTGTAGGCATTCTTCGGTTGGTACCGACCCATCGGTGAGCAGGCACCCGGCCGGGTGTCGCCCAACGGGAGAGGAACCAGACGAGATGACGAAGGTGACCGCTCAACTGTCGGTGTCGGTGGACGGGTTCTACGCCGGCCCCCGCTTCAGCGGCGACGGCAACTGGATGGATTCGGCCGAGAGCGCCGGATTCTTCCGGGTCACCCGCTGGGCGACCAACGCGATGGCATGGCGCGAACGGCAAGGTTTTGCCGGCGGAGAACAGGACACCAACTCCGACGTGGTCGCCGAGTCCTTCGGGGCGGCCGGCGCATACGTCATGGGGCGGCGGATGGCCGACGGCGGTGAGGTCCCCTGGGGCGAGGTGCCGCCGTTCCGCGCACCGGTCTTCGTCGTCACGCACCGCCCACGCCAGCCCCTGCTGCGCGGAGGCGGGACCAGCTTCACCTACGTCACCGATGGTGTGGCCAGCGCCGTCGAACAGGCGCGCGCCGCGGCCGGCGGCAAGGATGTCGCCGTGGCCGGAGGCGGCAGCATGGTGCGGCAGGTACTCAAGGCCGGCCTGCTCGACGAGTTGGAGCTGCACGTCGTACCGGTCGTGCTCGGCACCGGTCTACGGCTCTTTGACGCGGACCTCGACCTCGACGAGAAGGAGGCGATCGAGCTGATGCCGACCCGCGTCCTCCACACGCCGCAGGTCACCCACATCCGGTACACGGTGGGTGGTCGCGCTCCGCTCGTGCTCGACGATCGTGGCAGCGGCGGCGGCCCGACGGTGACCGAATGATCGTCAGTGGCCGGCGCCTACAGGCGTGACAGCACCAGCAACCTGTTGCCATCGGGGTCCGTAACCCGGGCGGACCGCTCACCCCACGGCTGGTCGACCGGCTCCTCGGTAACTGTTGCGCCGCCCGCACGCAGCACGGCCACGGCTGAGTCGCAGTCGTCGGCGTAAACGCACAGTTCCCAGCGGTGCGCGAGGGGAGGGCCGCCGGCCTTCGGGTCGGCGGCCAGGCCCAGCTCGCTGTTGCCCAGTCGCAGTGCGACGAACTCAGGAGCGCCGTCCTCCGGGAACCGGTAGGTCAGCTCGAAGCCGACGACATCGCGATAGAACGCGATCAGCCTTGGTAGGTCGGTCGTAGTCACGATCGGAAAAGCCTCGGTGAACACGGAACCACCTCCAAGCCGGACATTAGCCGGTGTCGGTGCCCAGCGGGAACAACCACGATCGCTCTCAGCAGTGTCATCGTCTGGTCAGAGCAGACTCAACCGGTCGAGTGCTCGTCTCGCCCCTCCACCAGGCCGCCCACGTGTTGTCCGACGCCCCGGTAACGGGCCACCGCCCGCGGCAGACCGTCGTCGTGGACCGCTTGACCAACCTCATGGTCGACGGCCTGCATCCCGGTTTCGGCGAAGACGATGCGGGCGAGCGCGTACGCCCTCGCCATGGCGGAATGAGCGCTGGCTGCGGTCGCCGTGTGCTGGTACGGACTTCGATAGAAGCGGAACTACCGGCGTACCACAGTTGCAGGGCGGGGTCTTTGAGCCACAACTCAAGGTGCGTCGGGTACCGATCTTCCTCAGCTGGGCCGATCTCCTGCTGCGCCCGCGTGACGATCCGTCGCCAGGCAGCTTCCTGCTCATCCGTGAGGTGAAGTGGTCGCAGTTCGTCGCCCTGGCCGTCATCGTCTCGACCTGACGGGAGGAAGCCGATGTCGTATCCCATGCAGGGACAGTAGGGCGGAAGCCCTAACCTGCGGACCTACCTCTACAGCACATGCCAAGATCCCCCCGTGCTCCGATCCATTGAAGTCAAGACCGTCCTGGCCCTCCCGGCTCCGCCCTTCCACAACCTCCACTGGCGCGGCAGGCTTGCGCTGAGCCTCGACTGCTTCGTCTGCCAGCGCGTCGACCGCACCACGATCTTCGAGCTGGGAGCGGAGCGGGCCGTCTGCTCGGGCGACAAGGAGACCGCTCAGCACTACACCGCCGGACGCATCGCCGCCTTCGACCACACGATCGAAGGTGAGCAAACCCGCCTGCGAGCGGTGGTGGACTACTGGTGGGCCCCCTTCCACGACGCGAAGAGAGATCAACCCGCCGCCGCCATCACCCGAACCCCCTGGGTCCGGCACTACCTTGGCTACTACTGCCCAGAGCAGCAGGAGTCAGGGGAACTCTCCACCCAGACGAACCTCGTCCGACCAGCCGCCGGATCCTGCGAACACTGTTCCGCGCCCATCATCGAGAGCCACGAGGCACCGCATATCCGGCTCCTGACCTAGCGCCTTTCTCAAAGAATCGAGCAGGTAGCGGGCACGACAGCTGCACGACCGGCATCGGTCACCCGGTCAGGGGACGGGATCAGCGGTCGTGTGCCAGTTCCTCAACCTCAGCGAGGCTGGTGACGCGATCACACTCATCTTCTGTCAACTTGTTGATCAGGGCCTTGGCGGCCTGAGCCTGCCTCGTGGTGGGCAGCGTGCCGGCAACGAGATCGGGTAGCAGGAGTTCGTAGCCGACGCGGGCCCTTGGCGAGTAGCGGCCACAAGTGCGAGCTACAGCAGCCGCGACCCTCAGCGCGTGTTCGTTTCCAGGCGGGACGTGTGGTCGGTCCACCTCTCGCGCTCCAAACCGCATTCCCTGGTAAAAGCCGCACGTTTCGCACGCGGCCGGTCCCTTGGTCAGCCTGGACCTGCAGTCGGGACAGACCAAGCGATCAAGTGCAGCGTCCACGGTCCGCCACTCTTGATCCGCCGGGTTGTTCGCCACGAGCCAAGCCAGCTCGGCTTCGTCCAGGGAGGCAGGGTCGATGTCGAGATCGTGCAGCTAGCTTTCCCATGCTCGGTCCAGCTCGGCTTCGATCTTTGTAATGACCTCGGCCAGGAGAACACTCCGCCATCTCGGGACAGGATCAGCCACAGCAGCAATCGTGGCAGCACGGTGTTCACGGTGCGAGTGCATGGGTTGGGAGGAGCGCAAGAAGGCCACGAAGCCGGCGGTGGCTTCCTCAGACAAGGCCAAGGGCAAGGCAAGAAGCGTGGCTAGTGGCCGGTGGATGACCCGCCGGGCTCTGCTGGCCGCAGCAACGTCAAAGGCCCTGGCTGGGACTCACGTCCTGACCAGGGCCCTTCGGTTGGAGCGGGTGACGGGAATCGAACCATCAACCTCGGTGACGTCCCGGGTGCCCGGCACTACTCAGCGTCGACCGACCCGCTTGTGCTTGGAACGGCCCGTGAACCCGCCGCCCCTGCTCGGAAAGCCGGACCGCCGCGGCTGCTCACGCGGAGGAAACCATTTCCGGAACGGGATGCGGGAGAGCAGCAGCGGAACCGCCACGACCAGGATCACGAACCCGGCCGCGCCCACCACGCCCTGGGTGCGGCCCCGGTGTCCGCTGAGCGCATCAAAGTCGGTGACGAAATCGTTCGGATCGCCGGGGTTCACCCAGATCAGCACCTCATCGCCGGCCGAACGGCACACCTCGAAGCAGCCGACCTCCCGCTCGTACGTCCTGCCCGCCATCTCGTACCGGAGATACATGGTGGTGGAGGTGCCACCGCGCTTCGTCACCCGGTCATAGATGACCGCCTGCGCTGGCACACCTCTGACCCGGAGTTCGGTCTTCCAGTCGTCAAGCGCGGACTGGGTGCGTATCGGCAGCCAGAGCAGCGCACCGCCGGCCACCGCCAGCAGCACACAGCCGATGGTCACCCAGACCGGGCGCCTCAGCAACATGATCACGCGGCTCACCGGCTCATCGTGCCACTCGGACGCAACCCTGGCCGAGTTCCCCGACGCCGTCGACGGGTCCGGGGCTTCGATGGGGACGCACCGAGGACGTGACACAGGGGCCTCTGGCAGGCCAGTGGCGGGTGGCATGATCGTTGACCTTGGAACGTCGAAGGCCCCGGCTGGGACTCACGTCCTGACCAGGGCCTATCGCTTGGAGCGGGTGACGGGAATCGAACCCGCACTGTCAGCTTGGGAATCGGTTTGATCTACACCGTGCGTAGCCGTATTGCCTCCCGAGCGAGAACAGAGCGTTCAGCTTGTAGCCGCCGAGGTGCCGTTGCGGACCGGTATTGACCGCTGCATCGGGCATGCATCGGGCACGCGAGCGGTCCCGGTGGCATCCCTGTGCTCTTGTGACAGCTGGGCGGCAGTGCCCTCGGGTCAGTCTTCGTCGTCTAGGAGTCCGGCCCTGGTCGGCACGCCGGCCACACCCCGCCTTGGGCCGTGGATCTCCCGCCTGAAAGCACGAGGCTGCGGACTTCGGGCTTCGGCAGGAACTAGTGACGACGTGTGCCGGGGTCCAACTGATGACCCTCGTTCGTTCCGCGAGGCATGTAGCTAAGGCCGCTGCCCTGTGCGACGGCTCAACGTTGGTCAAACGAACAAGGATCCCAAACTCACCTTCGGGTGATGAGGCGGGCGATTATCTGCTTCCTCGCCTGACGACTCCGGTTCTGGTACTAAATTCGCCTTCATGCCCACCCCGGATAGCACGGCATGAAGGAGACATAGTGATCTCGCGAAGGCAGTTGCTGATCGCAGGTGCCAGCAGTGCAGCCCTGCTGGTCGCTCCGCGTGGGGCATGGGCGGCGCCCATTCGGCTGGCGCAGCCGCTACTCGATCCCACGACCATCCAGAAGTACGTGACGGACTTGCTGATCCCGCCAGCCATGCCACCGGCGCGGAAGCACGGCAAGCACAAGATCGAGGAATATCTGATCGGGGTGCGGCAGTTCTCGCAACAGGTCCTGCCGCCGGGTCTGCCCAGCACGACGGTCTGGGGCTACGGCTCGGCCGTGCACAAGGGGATTTTCAGCTTCCCGTCGTTCACGATCAACGCTCGGGTGGACCACCCAGTGCGGGTGACTTGGATCAACCAGCTGGTCGACAAGCGGGGGAAGTTCCTGCCGCACCTGCTGCCGGTCGACCCAACCCTGCACTGGGCCAACCCCCCGGGCGGGATCGCCGGACGGGACTCCACGCCCACGTTCACCGAGACGCCCGGCCCGTACACCGGTCCCGTGCCGATGGTCGTCCACCTGCACGGCGGGCACAGCCGAGAAGAGAGCGACGGGTACCCGGAGGCGTGGTTCCTGCCGAGTGCGAAGAACATCCCCGCCGGCTTCGCGACGGTGGGCAGCTTCTATGACGAGTTCCGGCAGAAGTTTGAGCGGCGACACGGGATCAAGTGGAAGCCGGGGACCGCCACCTTCCACTACGACAACGACCAGCGGGCGACCACCGAGTGGTTCCACGATCACACCCTGGGCATGACCCGGCAGAACGTGTACGCCGGCCCGGCCGGCTTCTACCTCCTCCGGGGCGGCAAGTCGGACCTGCCCCCCGGCGTCCTGCCCGGTCCCGCCCCCGCGATCGGTGACAAGCCCGGCACCCGCTACTACGAGATCCCGCTGGCCATCCAGGACCGGTCGTTCAACCCGGACGGCTCGCTCTTCTACCCGAGCACGCGGGCGTTCTTCGGCGACTGCACCAATCCGGCCGACTACATCCCGAATGGCGACGTGCCGCCGATCTGGAACCCCGAATTCTTCGCGAACACGACGGTGGTCAACGGGCGGACGTGGCCGAAGCTCAAGGTCGAGAAGCGACGGTACCGGCTGCGCCTGCTCAACGGCTGCAACTCGCGTTTCCTCGTCCTGAAGATCGCGGCGAACCCGACAGCCCCGCGACCTGCCGCCGTGGCCCTGCCGATGTGGCTGATTGGCACCGACGGCGGCTTCCTGCCCAAGCCGGTGCGGCTCGATCAGATCCTGCTCGGCAATGCCCAGCGGGCGGATGTGATCGTGGACTTCACCGACGTGCCGGCAGGCACTGAGCTGTTCCTCATCAACGAGGGGCCGGACGGGCCGTTCACCGGCGTGCCTGCCGACGACGGGTTCGCGGACGTCAACACAACCGGACAGGTGATGAAGTTCGTCGTCGGGCCCCGGATCGGTGCGGACAAGAGCGTCCCGCCGGATCAACTCCGCCTGCCCAAGTTCACACCCCTGGGCACGGCGACCAACACCCGCCGGCTCTCGCTCAACGAGCAGGTTTCCTCAACCGATTGCGGCCCGATCGCGGCCCTGCTCGGCACCGTCACGGCCGGCGGCACGGCCGTACCGCTGCGGTGGGACGATCCGATCACCGAGAACCCGGCACTCAATTCCACAGAGATCTGGGAGCTCGACAACCGGACGATGGACGCGCACCCTATCCACATCCACGAGATCCAGTTCCAAGTGGTCGGCCGCGGGGCCGACGGCAACCAGCCGCCGAGCGCGCAGGAAAGCGGCTTCCTCGACACCGTGATCGCCCTGCCGGGTGAGATCACCCGGATCAAGGCTCTCTTCGATCTGCCCGGCCGTTACGTGTGGCACTGCCACATCCTGGAGCACGAGGACAACGAGATGATGCGGCCGTACTTCGTCGGGCGACCGAAGGGCGGGCCGGCAACTGGTGACGGTGGTCGCGCCAGTGGCCCGAACGTGGCGGGCGCCATCGCCGGAGCGGCGGGGCTGTCCGCCGCCATCGGCGCTGCCGCGCTGGCGGCCACCTCACGGAAACCGGACACAGCCACCCCGATCTAGTCGCCAACCAACTGAAAGTAGTGATGGAAGGCCCTGGCTGAGAATCATTCCAGCCAGGGCCTTCCCGCCTAACTCAGCGCCCGGCCATCCCGTCTGCCATCGACCCGCCCTCCTGGGGAGCGGGCCGGCGCCCGGCCCGCCATGTCAAGCGGACCTTGTCGGCTCGTGCGGGCGCTGGCGGGTCGGGCGGTGGTCTGCTCCGCTTGCCCGGGTCGATGGCAGACGGGATGGCCTACCGCAACCACCCACGGACCCGGCGGCGGCCGACGGTCTTCAGCCATCCTGGAGCCGGAGCGCCCCCGCCGGAGGCGCAGTAGCCGCAACCCTGCGGCTGCTTCCAGGTCGCCGACGCGGCCGGCGTGCCCTCCCGTACGCCGCGCGGGATGTTGGCCGCGCGGCCCGGCCGGCTGCCGGCCCTCACGCCACCAGTTAACGGTCTGTCGTTCTGCGGCGGCCCTCCTGGCTTCCCGCTGTCCGCGCCAGCCGCCGGGCATCAGGCGTGACGGCCGCAGAGCGCCAGCGGCAGCGGCCGGCGCGCGCCCTGGCGGCGGCGCGTGCGGCCCGTTGCGGGCCGCCTTGGTGCCCACTTCCTCAACGACCTGACCCCCGGTGCTATTCGGGCCTGGCGTGCTGACCTCCTCGCCGATGGAGTGAGCGCCACCATGACGGCCAAGGCGTACCGCCTTCTTCGCGCCGTGCTGAACACCGCCGTCGACGACGAACTCATCCGGCGCAACCCCTGCCGCATTCAGGGCGCCGGCATTGAACGGCCGACCGAACGGCCGACCGCCACCGTCGCCCAGGTCTTCCAGCTCGCCGACATCGTGCCCCGACGCCTTCGCGTCCTCATCTTGCTGGCCGCCTTCGCCAGCCTCCGCTACGGAGAGCTGGCGGCCCTGCGCCGTCGCGACTTCGACCCGCGCTGTCGGACCCTGACGGTCCGCGCGACTCTGGTCGAGCGCCAGGACGGCACCCTGACTTTCGGCCCGCCCAAGACTGATGCCGGCCTGCGAACCATCACCATCCCTGCGGCGATACGTCGCGATGTGCTCGCACACCTGAACGCCTTCGTTGACGAGGACCAGGACGAGCTCGTCTTCACTGGCGCAACCGGCGCGGTCCTGCGCCGCTCCAACTTCCAACGCACCAGCAACTGGCGGGTGTCAGTGGCAGCGGCCGGCCTACCCGGCTTCCACTTCCACGATCTGCGGCACACCGGTAACACCCTCGCCTCGCGGACCGGGGCAAGCCTCGCCGACCTGATGGCGCGCATGGGCCACGCCTCGACCCGCGCCGCGATGATCTACCAGCACACCGCCCGCGAGCAGGACGAGCAGATCGCCGACGCGCTCAGTTCGCAGATCAAGAAGAGTCAGGATCGGGCACGTAGCGGGCACGGCAAGCGCAAGAAGTGATAGCAACGAATGAGGCCCCAGTCAGGAAACATGTCCTGACTGGGGCCTCACGGTGGAGCGGGTGACGGGAATCGAACCCGCACTGTCAGCTTGGGAAGCTGATGTTCTGCCATTGAACTACACCCGCAAGCGGCACCACTGTACCCGAGTCACCGAGCCCGTGCACCCAGGCACCCCCGCGCGCCGGTCCACCGCACCGGCCTCGCCGCACGGGTCACGGACGATCACCCCTTGGCCGTGTACCGCGCGGCGTAGCTCTCCCGCGTACCACCGGTGCCGGCTCCGTCACGACGGAGCCGGCACCGGCGTCTTTCCCTAGGACCGGGTCGGTGGGCCGCGGTCAGGCGGCCGATCGCTGGACGTCACGGCTGCGACGGACCGGGCGGCTCTGCGGTAAGGCGGTCTGCTCGGACGCCGCGGGCGGGGCGTGCGGGTCGAGCCAGACCTGAACGGCCGGCCCACCCGGAGCGCCACCCGGGACACCGGCGCTGTGCTGCTCGCGACGGGCCAGCATCGCCACGTCGACGGTGAACTCGAACAGCCGCCAGTCGACCTGCGGGGCCGCCCGGGCACTGCGCGCCAACTGGGCCACCCGGGCCGGGTCGGTCACCGGCCAGGCGCGCCCCGCCACGTACGCCTCGTCGTCGCTCTCCTCCGGGGGGAACGAGTGCAGCGCGTAGCGGCCGTCCCGTTCGAGGTCGCGACGCTTGGGCGAGTCGACGATGAAGCAGAACAGCCCTTCGTCGGTGATGACCGGGGAGACCGGATGGACCCGGGGCCCGCCGTCGGCGCGGACCGTGGCCAGGTAGCCGAAGCCCGGCCCGTACTGCTGGAGGAGAACGCGGATCCCGTCGGCGAGTCGGGGCTCGTCGGCGGCGAAATCGGACCAGGAAGCCATGCAGGCATTCTATCGAACAAATGTACGAGTAGCGACCTCGACGCGCTGGTCACCGGCACCGGATCCGGCCGTTGCCGCCAACGCCGCTATGGTGGTCCGATGCTGCTCTCCGACCGCGACCTGGTCTCCGAGATCAAGGCCGGCACGCTGGGCCTGGAGCCGTTCGAGCCCACCCTGGTCCAACCGTCCAGCATCGACGTACGACTCGACCGGCTGTTCCGGGTCTTCAACAACCATCTCTACACGCACATCGACCCCGCCATGCAGCAGGACGACCTGACCTCGGCGGTGGAGGTGCCGGACGGCGAGCCGTTCGTGCTGCACCCGGGGGAGTTCGTGCTCGCCTCGACGCTGGAGGTCATCTCGCTCGGCGACCAGCTCGCCGGCCGGCTGGAGGGCAAGTCGAGCCTGGGCCGGCTCGGCCTGCTCACGCACTCCACCGCTGGGTTCATCGACCCGGGCTTCTCCGGTCACGTGACGTTGGAGCTGTCGAACGTGGCGAACCTGCCGATCACCCTCTGGCCGGGCATGAAGATCGGGCAGCTCTGCATCTTCCGGCTCTCCTCGCCGGCCGAGCACCCGTACGGCTCGGTGGTCTACGGCTCGCGCTACCAGGGTCAGCGCGGGCCGACGCCGAGCCGCGCCTGGCAGAACTGGCGCGCCTGGCCCACCCGCTGACTCGGTAGGGCACGACGGACAGACGACGAGGGCCCGCCGCGACAGATCGCGACGGGCCCCCGATCATCCGGGATCAGCCCGGGCGGCCGTAGCTGTGGATCGGGCCGTCGTCGACCTTCTTCATCTTGACGGGTTGGCCGGCCTGCGAGGCGTGCACAACCCAGCCATTGCCCACGTACATCCCGACGTGGTGGATGTCGCTGTAGTAGAAGACCAGGTCACCGGCGCGCAGGTCGGCCCTGCTGACGTCCTTGGTCACCCGGCTCTGCTGGGCGGCGTTGTGCGGCAGCGACACCCCGGCCTTGGCCCAGGCGGCCAGCATCAGCCCGGAGCAGTCGTACGAGTTCGGGCCCTCGGCGCCCCAGACGTAGGGCTTGCCGATCTGGGCGCAGGCGAACTTCACGGCCACGCCGGCACCGCCGCCGGGGTAGCTGGCCGGGCAGGGCGCCGGACGCAGCGGACCGCCGCCGCCGTTGCCGTACACCTTGAGGCGCAGCTTCTGCAGCCGGTCGATCTCCTCGTTGATCTGCTTCTTCTTCGCGGCCAGCTGGGCCTCGGTCCGGGTCAGCTGGGTCACCATCTCGTCCAGCGGCGCCTTCTGCCGGGCCAACTCGTCGCGCAGGTCGGCGACCTGCCGGACGTCCTGCTGCTGGTTGTGCGCGAACCGGTCGAGCATCTCAAGCTGACCGACGACCTCGCTGGGCGATCGGCTGCCCAGCACCGCGTTGACGGTGGAGACGTTCTCGCCCTTGTACGCGCGGACGGCGAGGGCACTGACCTTGTCCATGGCAGCGTCGACCTGGCGCTCCAGTGGGGCGATCCGGGCGGCCAGCGCGTCGGCCTGCTTGCGCTTGACGGCCAGGTCGGCCCGGGTGGCGTTGTGTCGTTCGATGATCGGTTCGAGCTTGTTCCAGTCGGCGTCGATCTGGCGCTCGATCTCGGCGACGGACGGGTCCGCGTGGGCCGCCGTGGCGCTGCCGGTCAGGACGACGGCGACGCCGACCAGTGCGGCGAGAGCGGTGGTGAAGCGGGACCAGCGTGAGCGCGGCACGATCGACGTCGGGCCGGCTGACGCCGACCGCTCGGACGACGGCCGCGGGGCATGGAGTGCCACCGGGTTCCGTACTCCTTCTTCCTGACCGCCTACCGGGTTAGCTGACGGGTTCGGGCGGGAAGTTGGCGCCCTACCGCGATGGCCGCGGATTCACCCCGGGAAAACCTGGGTCCCCGGTTCGCTCGGAAGCGACTCGGCGGTGTCGGTCCGTCACCACCCGGGTTGGGCGGAACTGCTATCGGGCCGACGAATGACCAGAGTAGAGACGGCTGTTACCGATCCGCAACCCGTGGGGCCGTGACACTCCGTACCGGTTGGAAGGGGTCACGGACCGTACGCGAAGATTTCTTTCCGAACGCTTCGATAGATGGAAAGGTATTGACGCGAGCTCCCGGACGGCGCGAAGGTGACCTCACCTGCACCCGCGATATCTAGGGGGTTCGATGCACCATTCAGCCCTGTCGACCGGCCGGCGCGCACTGCTCGCCGCCGCCGTGGTCGCCGCCGCGACCGCGGTGCCGCTACCTTCGGGCCCGGCCGCCGCCGCGCCCACCGCCGATCGCCAGCAGCAGTACGCCGCCGCGGCGACCGAGTACGGCGTGCCGACCGTCGTGCTGCTCGGCGTCTCCTATCTGGAGTCCCGCTGGGACAGCAACGCCGGCACACCGAGCACCAGCGGCGGCTACGGCCCGATGCACCTGACCGACGCCCGGCACGTGGCCGCCCTACCCGGCGGCCACCACGACGCCGGCACCGAGGACCCGCGGGGCGACGACTCCCGCCCCGCGAGGGTGCAAGCGCCCCGGCCGGCCGAGGACCCCGCGCCGCCCGCCGCCGCGTTGCAGACCGTGGACGCCGCCGCCGCGCTGACCGGCGCCGCCCCCGAGGCACTGCGCACCGATGCGGGCGTCAACATCCGGGGTGGGGCCGCGCTGCTGGGGGCGTACCAGCGGGAGCTTGGCGCGCCCGTCGGTGCCGACACCGACCCGGCGGCCTGGTACGGCGCGGTGGCCCGCTACGCCGGCGCGGACAGCGCCGACGCCGCGGCGGCCTTCGCCGACGAGGTCTTCACCACCATCGGCGCCGGAGAGTCGCGGGTGACCGACGACGGCCAGCGGATCACACTGCCGGCCCGCGCGGTGCAGCCCGAGCGTTCCTGGCTGGACCGGCTGGGCCTGCGCCGGCTGGCCCGCCCGGACGGGCTGGAATGCCCCCGCACCATTTCCTGCGAGTGGATCCGGCGCCCTACGAGGCCTTCGGCGCCGGGGACTACGGCAACCACGACCTCTCCGACCGGCCCGCACGGCAGAAGATCGAGTACATCGTCATCCACGACACCGAGGCGAGCTGGGCGACCACCCTGAAACTCGTCCAGGACCCGACCTACGTGAGCTGGCACTACTCGCTGCGCTCGGTCGACGGGCACATCGCCCAGCACGTGAAGACCAAGGACGTCGGCTGGCACGCCGGCAACTGGTTCGTGAACGCCAAGTCGATCGGTCTGGAACACGAGGGCTTCGCGGCGCAGGGCACCTGGTACACCGAGGCGATGTACCGGACCTCGGCGAAGCTGGTCCGGCACCTCGCGCTGCGACTGGGCATCCCGCTGGACCGCCAGCACATCATCGGCCACGACAACGTGCCCGGCACCGTCGCCTCGACCGTGCGTGGAATGCACTGGGACCCGGGCCCGTACTGGGACTGGACGCACTACTTCGACCTGCTGCACGCGCCTCGGCTGGACACCGACACCCCGGCCTCCGGGCTGGTCCGGATCGACCCGGACTACGCCACCAACCAGCCGGCGTTCACCGGCTGCGTCACCGCGGGCGTGCCGTGCGCGCCGCGCGGCTCCTCGTCGGTGGTGCTGCGCACCGCACCGTCCGCGGACGCGACGCTGGTCAACGACGTCGCGCTCCGCCCGGACGGCACCCCGAACACGATGGCCGTGTCGGACCACGGCGCCCGGGCATCCGCCGGGCAGACGTACGCGCTCGCGGGGCGGCAGGGCGACTGGACGGCGATCTGGTACCTCGGGCAGCGGGCCTGGTTCCACAACCCGGCGTCCGCGCCGACCGCCAGCTGGACCGTCGGCGTGGTGGCCACGCCGAAGCCCGGACGGGCCACCATCCCGGTGTACGGGCGGGCGTACCCGGAGCAGGCGGCGTACCCGGCCGGGGTGCCCTACCAGGCGATCTCGCCACTCCAGTACACCCTGGCCGCCGGGCAGCGGTACGCCGTCGGCGCGGTGCTGGCCGGCGAGTACTACCGGGCCACCACGTTCGACGGCTCCTCGCCCGGTGACTGGACGGTGATCCGCGGCGAGAACCGCTACGCGCAGATCCAGTTCGGTCACCGGATCATGTACGTCGATCTCGCCGACGTGCAGTTGCTGCCGTCCCCGGTGGGCGCGCCCCGCTGAGAACCACGACGGCCCCCGGTCGCTGACCGGGGGCCGTCGTCGTGCGCGATCTGGATCAGGGTCTGCGGAACCCGGCGACCGGCATGTTGTTGATGCTGGCCACCTGCACCGGTTTACCGGCGCGTGGCGCGTGCACCATCTGGTCGTTGCCCAAATAAAGGCCGACATGGTGCAGGTCGCTGAAGAAGAAGACCAGGTCACCCGGACGGGCGTCGGCCCGTGAGATGGCCTTGCCCTCGTGCCACTGGTCACCGGTGTGGTGGGTGAGGCTGATCCCGGCCGCCTTGTAGGCGTACTGGGTCAGACCCGAGCAGTCGAACGAGTTCGGGCCGGTGGCGCCCCAGACGTACGGCTTGCCGATCTTGCCGCAGGCGGTCCTGATCGCGGTGCGGGCCTTGTCGCTGACCACACCGTTGATGGTCGGGCAGCCCGCGGTCTTGACCGTGGTCTTCGGCAGGGACGCCTCGAGCCGCTTGATCTCGACGTCGATCTGCTTCTTCTTGGCCGCCAGGTCGTTCTGCTGCTTGGTCTGGGTGACGATCAGCGCGTCGAGCTTCTGCTTCTCGCCGTCGTACTTGGCCCGCACGGCCAGCACGCCCTCGACCTCCTTGCGCTCCTGCGAGGCCAGCCGATCGAGGACGGTGAGCTGCTCGGTGAGCGTGTCCGGCTTGGCGCTGACCAACAGGGCGCCGATGTCGTGCGACGGGCCCGAAATGTAGTACCGGGAAGCGAGGTCACCGACCCGGTTCAGCGCCAACTCACTCTGCAGCGCCAACGGCTCGATCTTCTTCTGCAGGTCCCCCGACTTCTTCCGGTTGACCTTCAGCTGCGCTCGCACCTTGTTGTACTGCTCGATGGTGGGCTCCAACTGCTCCCACTGCTTGTCGATCTGCGCCTCGATCTCGTCGACCGAGGGTGCGGCCTGCACCGGCGCGGTGAGGAGACCGGCACCGACGGCTGCGGCGGCGACCAGGACGAGTAGACGGTGGGCGACCCGGCGCAGACCGCCCGGCCGAGCGGACAGTCCAGGGGCCTGACGATGAGGGGGCATGATTGCCACCGGCACCGACTCCTTTGCAACCGACCGCCGGGCGCCTCGCGTGAGGGAAGGGCCGAGGCAGACGACCCACAGCGGTCGGTGCCCCACATTAGGGGAACTGTCGGGCCGCAATCAAGGCGAACGGTGTCACCGTCACTGTCGCGCAACCGCTTGCACACAAAGGGTATTGGCCGATTAGCCAACGATTGCGGTCAATACGTCGTCGAGCGTGACCACGCCAAGCGGGCGCCGGCCGTCGCTGACGAGCACCATGTGCCGCCGCTCGCGGCGCATGGCCAGCAGCAGGTCAGCCAGCGTACGCTCCGGCGGCACCACCGCCAGCGGCCGGTACACCTGCGCCGGAACCGGCGCCCGGCGACCCTGCCCGGCGTACCCGAGCACGTCCTTGACGTGGACGAAACCGAGCACCCGGCGGGTGGACCGCTGCACCACCGGGAACCGCGACCGGCCGGTCCGGGTCGCCAGCACCTCCAGCGACGCCGGTGAGACGTCCTCGGCCACCGTCACGACCGTCGACCACGGCTGCAACGCATCCGCCGCGGTCCGGCTGTGCAGGGCCAGCGCACCGGTGATCCGGGCGTGCTGCTCGGCGTCGAGCAACCCCTCGGTACGCGCCTGGGAGACCAGCCCGGCCAACTCCTCGGCGGTGAACACCGTCTTCACCGCCTCGGACGCCTCGATCCGCCAGAGGGCGAGGACCCGGCGGGCCGCCCATTTCATCGCCAGCAGCAGCGGCTTGGTGGCCACGCAGAACGCCAGCATGGCCGGGCCGAGCCAGAGCGCCGAGAGCTCCGGACCGGCCAGCGTGATGTTCTTCGGCACCATCTCGCCGACCACCGTGTGCAGGAAGACCACCACGCCCAGCGCCAGCACGAACGCCACCGGGTGCACCGCCCGCTCGGGCAGACCGGCCGCGTGGAACGGCGTCTCCAGCAGGTGGGCCAACGCCGGCTCGGCGATCGCGCCGAGGCCCAGTGAGCAGACCGTGATGCCGAGCTGCGCGCCAGCGATCATCAACGGGATCTGGTTCATCGCCGACAGCGCCCAGCGGGCCCGCTTCGAGTCGGCGGCCAACGGCTCGATCACCGTCCGCCGGGACGCGATGAGCGCGAACTCGCTGCCCACGAAGAACCCGTTGCCGAGCAACAGCACCACGGTCACCAGCAGCTCAGTCATCGCTGTCCGGCTCCGCCGGGCGCAGCACCCGTACCTGCTCGATCCGGTGCCGCTCCACCTCCACCACCGTGAACTCCCAGCCATCCGCCTCGGCCGTCTCACCGGCCAGCGGGATGTGCCCGAGGCGGGCCATCAGGAACCCGGCCAGCGTCTCGTACGGCCCCTCGGGCAGCCGGAAACCGGTCTGCTCGGCCAGCTCGTCGGAGCGCAGCACCCCGTCGACCAGCACGGTGCGCTCCCCGCCCGGCACGGTCAGCTCGGCCGGACCGGTGTCGTCCACGCTGGCCGGGTCGAACTCGTCGGCGATCTCCCCGACCAACTCCTCGACCAGGTCCTCCACGGTCACCACGCCGTCCGTGCCGCCGTACTCGTCGACCACGATGGCCAGGTCCGCACCGGCCGCCTTCAACGCGGCCAGCACACCGTCCAGGTCGAGGCTCTCCGGCACGTACACCGGCTCGCGGGCCACCGAGCCGACCATGGTCGACGCCCGCTTGCCCAGCGGCACACCCAGCGCGTCCGGCACCCCCGCCACGCCGGTGACCAGGTCCAGGGTCTCCTCGTACACCGGGAACCGGGTCCGCCCGGTCTGCCGGGACAGGTCAAGCAGCTCGGCCACGGTGGCCGTGGCGCGCAGCGCCACCACGTCCACCCGGGGGGTCATCGCCTCGGCCGCCCGCTTGTCACCGAAGCGGATGGTGCGGCGCAGCAGCATCGCAGTGTCCGTCGGCAACGCGCCGGCCCGGGCCGAGATGGCTGCCAGCAGGCCCAACTCCTCCGGCGAGCGGGCGCTGGCCAGTTCCTCCTGCGGTTCCACGCCGAGCGCCCGAACCAGCCGGTTCGCGGAGCCGTTCAACCCCCGGATCACCCAGCCGAACGTGCGGGAGAAGGTGTGCATCGGGCCGGCGGTGGCCAGGGCGGCCGGCATCGGCCGGGCCAGCGCCGCGTTCTTGGGCACCAGCTCGCCGAAGAGCATGGAGATCAGAGTGGCCAGGGCCAATGCCAGGAACGGGGTGTAACGCTCGCTGTCGTCGCCGGCCACCGGGCGCAGCAGCGGGGTGAAGATGCGGGCGAGGGCCGGCTCGGCCAGGTAGCCGGTGAGCAGCGCGGTGATGGTGATGCCGAGCTGCGCCCCGGAGAGCTGGAAGGACAGCCCGCGCAGTGCGGTGCGTACTCTCCGGGCGGCCTCGTCGCCGGCTGCGGCCCGCCGGTCGATCTCCGAGCGATCGACCGTCACCAGGGCGAACTCGGCCGCGACGAAGAACGCGTTGCCGGCGGTCAGCGCAACGAAACCGACCAGGGGCAGCAGCGTGGTCAAGAGTAGGCCGTCGATGTTCGCCTCACCTCGGCGAGATTCTTACACGACGGCGGCGGCACCCGTGGGTGCCGCCGCCGTCGACCATCTCGACCCAGGGGGGTACGGGCCTCAGCCGGCGACCGGCGTGGCCTCCTTCTCGCCCTGCGGCTGCTCCGGCTTGACCGAGCGGAGCAGCACGGTGGCCACGTCGATGACCTCGACCTGTTCCCCGGCGCCCTTGCCGTTCACCCCGTCGCTGAGCATGGTCGAGCAGAACGGGCAACCGACGGCGACCGTCTTCGCCCCGGTGGCCATGGCCTCCTCGACCCGGTCCACGTTGATCCGCTTGCCGATCTTCTCCTCCATCCACATCCGGGCACCGCCGGCGCCGCAGCAGAAGGAGCGCTCACTGTTACGCGGCATCTCGGTGAGCTCGCCCTCGATGGCGTCCCCCAGCACCTCTCGGGGAGCCGCGAAGACCCGGTTGTGCCGGCCCAGGTAGCAGGGGTCGTGGTAGGTGACCCCGCCGTCGACCGGCTGCACCGGGGTGAGCTTGCCGGTGGACACCAGGTGGGCCAGGAGCTGGGTGTGGTGGACCACCTCGAACTCGCCGCCGAGCTGGCCGTACTCGTTGCCCAGGGTGTTGAAGCAGTGCGGGCAGGTGGCCACGATCTTGCGCTTGGCCTTCTCCCGGCCCTCGAACGCCTCGTTCAGCGTCTCCACGTTCTGCTGGGCGAGCATCTGGAAGACGAATTCGTTGCCGATCCGGCGCGCCGGATCGCCGGAGCAGGTCTCGCCCTCGCCCAGGATCGCGAACTTCACGCCCGCCTCGTTGAGCAGGGTGGCCACGGCGCGGGTGGTCTTCTTGGCCCGGTCCTCGAACGCACCGGCACAGCCGACCCAGAACAGGTACTCGAAGTCGTCCACCTCGCCGACCCGGGGCACCTCGAAGTCGAGCCCCTTGGTCCAGTCCTCGCGGGTGTTCTGCGGGGCGCCCCACGGGTTGCCCTTGTTCTCCAGGTTGCGCAGCATGACGCCAGCCTCGGAGGGGAAGCTCGACTCGATCAGCACCTGGTAGCGACGCATGTCGACGATGTGGTCCACGTGCTCGATGTCCACCGGGCACTGCTCGACGCAGGCGCCACAGGTGGTGCAGGACCAGAGCACGTCCGGGTCGATGACGCCGCCCTCCTCGGCGGTGCCGATCAGCGGGCGGTCGGCCTCGGCCAGCGCCAGCACGTCGACGTGCGCGAGCTGCGCCGCGGTGGCCTTCTCCTCGCCGGTCAGGTCCTTGCCGCCGCCGGCCAGCAGGTAGGGCGCCTTGGCGTACGCGTGGTCCCGGAGGCTCAGCACGAGCAGCTTGGGTGACAGCGGCTTACCCGTGTTCCAGGCCGGGCACTGCGACTGGCAGCGACCGCACTCGGTGCAGGTGCTGAAGTCCAGCAGACCCTTCCAGCTGAACTGCTCGACCTGGGCGACGCCGAACTGGTCCTTCTCCGGGTCGGCCTCCTCGAAGTCGAGCGGCTTACCCTGGCTCGTCATCGGGCGCAGCGCGCCGAGGCCGGAGCCGGCCGGCCGGGCCGGCTCCCGCTTGAAGAAGATGTTGGGGAACGCCAGGAAGCGGTGCCAGGCAACACCCATGGTGACGTTCAGCGAGATGACGATGAGCCAGGTCATCGAAATGATGATCTTGATGGCAGCCGCGACGCTGACCCCGTCCGCCCAGTCGGGCAGCACCGCGCCGACCGCGTGGCTGAACGGGGTGGCCCAGAACGGGAACTCGAAGTGGTCGGTGGCGACCTTGAAGCCCCGGATCACGAACCCGAAGATCAGGACCAGCAGCACGATCCACTCGACGAAGTAGCCCTGCCACATCGTCGATCCGGTGAACCGGGACCGTCCGCCCGGCCGGTTCGGCCGGTTGCGCAGCCGAATCGCCATCAGCACCAGGATCCCGACCAGGCCCAGCACGCCGATGATCTCGGTGACCAGACCGAAGATGGTCCAGTGCCCGATGATCGGCAACCCGCCATCCGTGGTTGCCACCTCGAAGTACGCCTCGAGCACCAGCAGCGACAGCACGATGAAGCCGACCATCACGAACCAGTGCGCCGCACCCACCACGCCCCACTTGAGCATCCGGGTGTGGCCGGCGGTCTCCACCAGCATGGTCTTCGCACGGGCGGCCTTGTCGGCGAACCGCTCCGGCGCGGGCTGCCCGAGCCGGATGACTGCCACCATCTTCATGACCGCACGTACCGCAAGCCACACCGCCACGGCGGTGATGGCGGCCGCGAGGATCGTGGTGACGATCTGGACGCTGCCCATCGAGTTGGCCTCCCGGTCTGCTGCCTGTCCAGCGGTTCAGCGACCGGGGCCGGGTCAGGACGGGGTCGGCGTCGCGCCGCTGCCGCACCTGCGACCGGACCGGTCGATGACCTCGCTCCGCTCGGTCATGCAGTGCAGCCTACGCGCAAGGTTACCCATCGGTAACGTGAGTCATCTCGCAGTAGGCCACGCCGCCCTGCGGACACCATAGGGTGCCCCGCCCGGTCTTGCCGGGCAGGGGTTCGACGGGGTGACGTGGATCCGCCGACGCGGCGGCGCCGAGCCGGCTCAGCGCCAGCGGGAGAGCAGCGCCAGCGAGGCGACCATCGCGCCGAAGCCCACCGCGAGGTTCCAGTAATTCCAGGACGCGACCGGGTACTGCTGCTCGGAGAGGTAGTAGACCACCAGCCAACCGATGCCGACGACGATCAAGGCGACCGCCGTGACCGGCAGCCACACCGGGCTAGGCTTGCGCGTCGACGCCGCCGTCGTCGGACGAACGTCCGTCGGCGGGGTGTACACCTTCTTCTTGCGGACCTGAGACTTGGGCACGACGCTCTCCAGAGGGGGTGACGACCTCGTCCGGCCTGACAACCGGGCGCAGGGGCGACGGTCCATGGCCAATAATGTTCGAAAGCTAGCGTAGTCCCGAACGCCCGCCTCGACCACGAATGGGGTCAGGCCGGTGCACGGAGTGACCGAAAAAGGCGGGACTGTTCGGATCACCGGCCCTGCCGGGGCGGACGATCCCCGACACGCGGAAGGAACGCTCGGTGGAGTACACATCCGGCGCAGCCTCCTGGCAGAAGGTCCTCCGACGGGCTGGCGCCGGGCTGCTGCCCCGGCGGCCGCGTCAACGCCGACCGGGCTGGTCGATCGGGGTGCCCCTGATCGCCGCCGCGGCGGGACTGCTCTTCACCACCACCGCGACCACCGCCGGCGGCACCGCGCTGCGTGAGGACCGGCGGCCCCAGCTCAACCAACTCATCGAGGACCGCCGCGAGCAGGTGGCGGCGAGCGAGCGACGTGCCGCCACACTGCGCGGCGAGGTCGAGCAACGGACCGACGCGCTGGCCGACTCGGACGGCCCGATCAAGGCCCAGCAGGAGCGCGGCGTGGGCAGTCTCCAGGCCGCCGGGTTCACCGCGCTGACCGGCACCGGAGTGACGGTGGAGCTGGACGACGCTCCGCGCCGCAGCGACAAGACGCCCTCGGACGCCAGCAACGACGACCTCGTGGTGCACCAGGGTGACGTACAGGCCGTGGTCAACGCGCTCTGGGCAGGCGGAGCGGAGGCCATGTCAATCATGAACGTCCGCGTGCTCGCCACCAGCGCGGTACGCTGCGTCGGTAACACCCTGCTGCTACATGGTCGGGTGTACTCCCCCCCGTTCAAGATCGTAGCAATCGGCGATCCCGCTGCCCTCCAGCAGGCCCTCGCCAGCTCTGAGGGAGTCCGGTTGTTCAAGGACGCAGTCGACGACTACCAGCTCGGCTACAAGGAGTTCGCCTCCACGGTGACAGTCCCGGCGTTCGAGGACTCGACCGCCCTGCGCTCGGCGACGGTGCCCGAATGAGCGGCCCGGACGAGCGGCGCGACGGGCGACACCGGGACCAGGCCGACGAGCCGACGGCGTTCCTGCCCAAGGTCGACCGGCCCGAGCCGACACCGGGCCGGCCTGAGCCGACGCCCGACCAGCCTGAGCCGACACCGGGCCGGCCTGGCGCCACCGGCAACTGGCCCGATCCCGTGCTGCCCACCCGATCCCGCGCGACCCGCCCGCCGGCCGCCCCCGAGCCGCCGGCTGCCGCCGGTCCTTCCTCCCGGGACGACCGGTCGGCCCCGCCGCCGGCCAGCCGCACCGAGCGCCCTCCGCGCAGCGAGCGCCCGGCCCAGCCGAGCGCGACCCGACCCGACCCGCAGCGCGCCCCGGGCCACCCGGGCGCCGAAGCCCCGCCGCCCTGGCCCGGTGCCGCAGCCGCTGGGCTCGGCTCGCCCGTCGGCGGGTCCAGCCATCCTCCCGCCGTCCCCGGTCGACCGACCACACCCAGCCAGGGACCGGTCCGGCCGGCTGCCCCCGGCAACGCCCCGACCCGGCCGCCGACCCCCGCTACCCCCACCCCGCCGGTGGCTCCCCGCAGCCCGGCCCCGTCGGGTGGCGACGCGCCGACCGCGTTCATTCCCAAGATCGGCCCCGGTCCCGCGCGGGCGACCGGCTCCCCGGCAGCCCCGGTCTCTCCGGCCGCACCGGATCGCGCCGCTGACCCGGCCGCCACCCAGCTGATCCCGGCGGTGCCCGCCAGGCCCTCGACCCGCCCGCCGGCCATGGACTCCACCGCGCTGATGGGTGCCGTCCCCCGCACGGCGACCCCCGACGAGCCGGCCGGTGCCGAGGACAGCGCCGCCGAGCCGCCCCGGCCTCGACGTGGCGAGCGGGTGGTCCAACTCCGGCCGCACCAGACCGGCGAGGGCTACAAGAGCGTCTACTCGGAGCTCACCCGGCCGTCGCTCGGCTCCCGACTGCGCTCCGGCATCCGGGTCACCGGCGAGGTCCTGATCACCTTCGGCCTGGTGGTGCTGCTCTTCGCCGGCTACGAGGTCTGGGGCAAGTCGGCCATCGTCGACGCCCACCAGAACGACCTCAGCCAGGAGCTCGCCCAGGCGTGGGGCCCCACCGACGACCCGACGGTCGTCCCGTCAGCCGCCGCCCCCAGCGTCAAACCGTCACCACCGGTGCGCGGCAAACCGATCGCGGGGCTCTACATCCCCAAGCTCGACAAGAACTGGGTGGTCGTCGAGGGCGTCACCCAGGCCGACATCCGGTACGCCCCGGGTCACTACCCGACCAGCGCGCTGCCCGGCCAGGTCGGCAACTTCTCCGTCGCCGGCCACCGCAACCGGGCGACCTTCTGGCGGCTGGACGAGTTGAACGACGGCGACGCCATCGTG
Source organism: Micromonospora sp. NBC_00858 (assembly GCF_045207365.1). NCBI lineage: Bacteria > Bacillati > Actinomycetota > Actinomycetes > Micromonosporales > Micromonosporaceae > Micromonospora > Micromonospora sp. NBC_00858. The sequence goes on from NZ_CP108828.1 coordinate 6,223,200, forward strand.
GTCGAGGGCAAGACCGACTGGTACGTCTACCGGGTGTCGCAGTCCCGGATCGTCAAGCCGACCCAGGTCGAGGTGGTGGCCCCGGTACCCGGCGAACCGGACAAGAAGCCGACCAAGCGGATGCTCACCCTGACCACCTGCAACCCGAAGTTCGACAACTACCAGCGCCTGATCATCCACGCTGAGCTGGACCGGACCCAACCAAAGTCGGCGGGCCGCCCGGCGGAGCTGGGGGGCTGACCGATGTACGCGTTCATCTGGCGCAAACTGCCGTTCGGCCTGGCCGGCAAGCTGACCGGCTCGGTGCTGCTCGCCGCCGCCGCGGTGGCCCTGCTCTGGTATGTGGCCTTCCCGTGGGCCGAGCCACTGCTGCCCTTCGACGATGTGCAGGTCACCCAGGACTCCGGCGTCCCGGGAGACCCGGGCGGCGGTGACGCGGTGACCGGGGAGACCGGGGAGACCCCGGCCGGCGACGAGCACGAGCTGCCCTACGACACCGACCAGAACAACCCCGCGCCATCCTCCCCGAACAGGTGACCATGCGCGTCCTGGTGATCGACAACTACGACTCGTTCGTCTTCAACCTGGTGCAGTACCTGGGCCAGCTCGGGGTGGACTGCGAGGTCCGCCGCAACGACGAGATCGACGTCGCCGAGGTGGGCAGAATGGGCGCGGCCGGCATCCTGCTCTCACCCGGGCCGGGCAGCCCCGACCGGGCCGGCATCTGCCTGGACGTCATCCGGGAGTACGCGGGCGAGCTGCCGATCTTCGGCGTCTGCCTCGGCCACCAGGCGATCGGCGAGGCGTTCGGGGCAACCGTGACCCGCGCCCCCGAGCTGCTGCACGGCAAGACCTCCGAGGTACGGCACCACTCCGTCGGCGTACTCGCCGGGCTGCCCGACCCGTTCACCGCCACCCGCTACCACTCGCTGGCCGTGCTGCCCGAGACGCTCCCCGGCGAGCTGGAGGTCACCGGCTGGACCGGCTCCGGCGTGGTGATGGCGATGCGGCACCGGACGCTGCCGATCGAGGGCGTGCAGTTCCACCCGGAGTCGGTGCTCACCGAGGGCGGTCACCTGATGCTGGCCAACTGGCTCGCCGCCTGCGGCTACCGGGAGGCGCTGGAACGCGCCCCGGAACTCGCCGCCGAGGTCGACGCCCGCCGCCGCGCCGCCTTCGCCACCACCTGAGGCCTCCCCGGACCGTATGTGCGGTCTCTCAGCGCTCGCTCAGACCTTCAGCGCGTCCTGCACGGCCGGATTGACGGGTGAATGGACCGCGGGCGGCCTGCGCCGGACAGCGTCCCACGCCGCCTTGCCACTGGCGAAGTAGTCCCGGACCGACTTCTCGACGAGCAGGGCCGGCCCGCAGCCGGTGCAGCGAGCGGTCACTCCGTCGGCATCGAGGCCGAGATGTCGGCACAGCGTCACGGCCCGCGACAGGTGGTAGGACTGGGTCACGATCAGGGCCCGCTCGACGCCGTACACCTCACGCGCCCGGGCACAGCTGTCGTAGGTGTCCAGGCCGAACGGGTCGGCCACCACGCGACGCGGATCGACACCGAGCTCCGTCAGGTACGACGTCATCACCGCCGGCTCGTCACCTGACGTACCGCCCCCGTCGCCCGACACGAGGACCACCCGGGCCCGTCCGCTGGTCACCAACTCGGCGGCGGTCTCCAGGCGGCCGGCCAACCGGCCCCCCGGTCGACGTCGATCGGGCGCCACGGCGGTGCCGAGGACGATCACGACGTCGACGGCCGGCGCGTCGGCCTCGTCGTACACATGGCCGCGTGCGGCAATCGTCGTCCACAGCCACGGAAGACTGGCGAGCAACAGCGCGGCCGAGCCCAGGACGGCCGCGCGCCTGAGGCGTCGAGGCCACCGGCTGGCCCGGGCGGCACCGGGAGAGCCGGCGACACTCATACCGATGGACCCGGGAACACCCGGCCTATTCCTCGGGAAGCCGGCTCGGCGGGATGAACGGCAGACCGGAGCCGCCCCCGTTGCCGGTCGGCGTGCCGGTCGGCGTCGGCGTCGGCGTCACCGGCGTGGTTGGCGTCGGGTCGACCGGCTCCGGCTGAGAGACCACGATCGTGACGGTCTTCCCCTGGGCCAACTGCTTGCCCGGCTCGGGGCTCTGGTCGGTCACCTTGCCCGCCTCCGCCGCCGGTACAAGTTCGCCCAGGTCGACCTCGACCTTGTAGCCCGCGCGCTTCAACTCCTCCTCGGCCGCCTTCTGCGTCGATCCACGAACGTCCGGGACCCCGCGGACGTTGCCCTTCGAGTAGGTGACGGTCACCTCCGCGCCTTCGGGAACCCGGGTCCCCGAGGTGGGCGACACGTCCAGGACGATGCCCTCGCTCTCGTCACTGTCGACCGGCTTGGGCTTGACCTTGAAGCCCTCCTTCTTCAGCCGGCTCTCCACCGATTCGAACTTCGAGCCAACAAGGTCGTTGGGGATCGCCTTCTCGGGCTTGCCGCCGCAGACCTCGATGGTCACCGTGCTGGCCTCCTTCAGCCGGGTGGCCGGCTGCGGGCTCTGGTTGACCACAAGGCCTTCCGTGCAGGTGCTGCTCAGGACCGACTCGCCCACCTGCGGCTGGAAGCCGGCGTTGCGGATCTCGGTGATCGCGGCGTCCTGGGTCTTGCCGGTGAGGGTGGGGACCGACTTCAGGTCCTTGCCCTGCTGCTGGCTCCAGAGCAGGGCCGCGACCAGGGCGATCACCGCGAGCACTCCGACCGCGCTGAACATGGCGATCAGCCAGGAGGACGCCTTGCGCTGGCGCGGGTCGCCTACCCGGGCCGGGATCTGCCGGGTCTGCTGCGCACCGCCACCCGGCGGATAGCCGCCCCCGCCGCCGGCGGGTGCCATGGCCACGGTCTCCGCCTCGCGCAGCACGGGGGTGGCCAGCACGGGCCGGCCAGCGGCGGCGCGGAGCAGGTCGGCGCGCATCTCGCCGGCGCTCTGGTAGCGGTTGAGCGGGTTCTTCGACAGCGCCTTGAGCACGATGGCGTCGACCGCCGGGGTGACGTCCGGGTTGATGTCGCTCGGCGTCGGCGGCGTCTCCCGCACATGCTGGTACGCGACGCTGACCGGGCTGTCCCCGACGAACGGCGGGTGCCCACAGACCAGCTCGAAGAGCACGCAGCCGGCCGCGTACACGTCGGAACGCGCGTCCACGGCCTCGCCACGTGCCTGCTCCGGGGAGAGGTACTGCGCCGTGCCGATCACCGCGCTGGTCTGCGTCATGGTGGTCGCGCCGCTGGCCAGCGCCCGGGCGATGCCGAAGTCCATCACCTTGACCTGGCCGGTCTGGGTGAGCATGACGTTGCCCGGCTTGATGTCCCGGTGGATGATGCCGTGCCGGTGGCTGAACTCCAGCGCCGCGCACATGTCGGCGCAGATCTCCAGCGCCCGGCGGGGCTGCAACCGGCCCTCGGCGCCGAGCACCTCCTTCAGGGTCCGTCCGTTGACGAACTCCATGACGATGAACGGCAGCGTCTCACCGGTGGGCGCGGTCTCCTCGCCGGTGTCGTAGACCGCCACGATCGCCGGGTGGTTGAGCGAGGCGGCGTTCTGCGCCTCCCGACGGAACCGCATCTGGAACGTCGCGTCCCGGGCGAGGTCGGTGCGGAGCATCTTGATCGCGACGTCCCGACCGAGCCGGAGGTCGCGACCGCGGTGCACCTCGGCCATGCCGCCGTAGCCGAGCAGCTCGCCGACCTGGTACCTGCCACCGAGCAGGCGGGCCTGCGCTGTCATCGCGTCTGTCGTCCTTCGCTCGTCGTCGTCCCGCCGTCGCCCGGCTGGAGCCGTACCTCAAGACGGTACGACGTCCGGGTCGCATCGTCGCGTCCGTGCCGCAGTGCGCCGGACGTCGCGGTGTGCGGAGCCAGCGCACCGGCTTCGCCGGCCTGCGTCTGCTTCCGTAGGTTGTAGGAAATCACGCCGGAGCAGACCAGGACCAGTACGGCCAGCAGGATGGCGAGAAGCACCATCCCGGGCCGGGACCGGCGGGAATCGGGTGACAGCGCCGGGCCGGCCTGCCGGGCGTACGCCGGCGGGTGCTCCTGCCGGGTCTGCGCTGGCGGCACCGCCGCGGCGCCGCGCGGGTAACCGGTCGGTGCGACCGGCGGCCGGGCGTGCGGGACGGCCGGCGCGACGGCGGTGGGGCGGGGCTGCTGGGCCGGCGCGATCGCGGTCGGTCGCTGCCCGGCCGGCGGACGGTGCGGAGCGCCCGGCGGGCGAAGGTGCTGCGACTGCGGCACCTGGGCCCGGCCTGGCGCGGCGGGCGAGGACGGCGCCCCGGAGACCGGCCCGGGGTGGCCGCCGGCCCTGGCCTGCTGGGAGAGCGAGGCCTTGAGCTGACGGGCGACCCCGGCGAGGGCGGCGGCGCTGGGCCAGCGGGCGGCCGGATCCTTGGCGAGCGCCCGTTCCACCACCGACCGGACCTGCGGCGGGATGTCGGCGGGCAGCGGCCGGGGCGTCTCCCGGACGTGCCGCATGGCGATGTCGAGCGCGTTGTCGCCCTCGAACGGTCGCCGCCCGGCGAGGCACTGGTAGGCGACCACGCCGAGCGCGTACACGTCGGACGCCGGGGTGGCCACCCCACCGGTGGCCTGCTCCGGTGAGATGTAGGAGGCGGTGCCGAGCACCGAACCCGCAGCGGTGAGCTGGCCGACCAGGTCGGAACGGGCGATGCCGAAGTCGGTGAGCACGAGCGTGCCGTTCGGCCGGACCAGCAGGTTGCCCGGCTTCACGTCGCGGTGCACGATGCCCTTCTCGTGCGCGGCGTGCAAGGCGTCCGCAGCCTGCGCGACGAGTGCCATCGTCCGGGCCGGCGTGAGCCGGCCGACCCGGCTCAGCGTGGATGACAGGGCGTCACCCTCGACGTACTCCATGACCAGGAAGGCGATCTGCTGGTCGTTGCCGAAGTCGTAGACGTCCACGACGCCGGGGTGGTTGATGGTGGCCATGGTCCGGGCCTCGCCGCGGAACCGCTCGGCGAAGTCCGGGTCGTCGAGCAGCGCGGGGAGCAGGCTCTTCACCGCGACCGTGCGGCCGAGCACCTGGTCCGTGCCGCGCCAGACGTCGCCCATGCCGCCGCTGGCGATCCGCTCGTCGAGACGGTAGCGGTTGCCGAGCTGGACGCCGGGGCTGAGCATGTCAGCGACCCCCGGGGTCGGCGATGGCGGCCCGCATGATCTGGCCGCCGATCCGGGCCGCCTCGGCGCTGCCGCCGCTGCCGGCCTGCTCCAGAACCACGCACACCGCGGAGACCGGGGTGCCGTTCTTGTCCAACGCGAAGCCGATGAACCAGCCGTGGTCGGGCCGGTCCGGGGCCGACTGCGCGGTGCCGGTCTTGCCGCCGACCGTGTAGCCGCTGATCGCCGCCTTCTGGCCGGTGCCCTTCTGGACCACGCTGACCATCATCTCGCGCAGATCGCCGGCGACCTGCGGGCTGACCGGTTGGCGCAGCTCCCGCGACTTGGCCGTGTAGTAGCTGGTGGTGCGGTCCGGAGCGAGCAGCTGCCGCACCAGGTACGGCCGCATCTGCTTGCCTTCGTAAGCGACCGCGCCGGCGATCATGGCGCCTTCGAGGGGGGTCATCCGGACGTCCCGCTGGCCGATCGAGGACTGGGCGAGCGCGGCCGGGTCATCCCCGCCGTCGGCGTTCTGGATGCTGCCGGTCCGGCTGGCCGCCGTCGGCAGACCGCCCTCGCCGAGCTGGCCGACGGTGAGGTCGTCCTGCTCGAAGCCGAACTGCCGGGCCTTCTCCTTGATGGTGTTGGCGCCGAGCCGTACGCCGAGCTGGGCGAAGCCGGTGTTGCACGATTCGGTGACCGCTTCCAGCAGGGTGACCTGCGGTTCCGGGCAGATCGACGGGGCAGCGTTGCGGATCGGTTCGCCGGAGGTGGGCGGGGTGTAGCTGGAGCCGGCCGCGATCGGCGTGCTCTTGCTGATCCCGTTCTCCAGCGCGGCCGCGGCCACCACGATCTTGAAGGTGGAGCCCGGCGGCAGCGTCTCGCCGAGCGCGCGGTTCTTCAGCGGGCCGTCCGGGTCCTGCTCCAGCTTGTTGTACGCCGCGGCCGCCTCGTTGGTGTTGTGGCTGGCCAGCGGGTTCGGGTCGAAGCTGGGCATGGAGACCAGCGCCTGCACCGCCCCGGTGCGCGGGTCGATGGCGATCGCCGCGCCCCTCTTCACCCCCTGCTGGTTGTTGCGCATCTGGTCGTACGCCACGTCCTGGGCCCGCTTGGAGAGGGTCAGCAGCACGTTGCCGCCAGCGGTCTGGTCGCCGGTGAACATGTCCTTGAACCGGTCGCCGAACAACTGGTCGCTGGTGCCGGCCAGGAAGTCGTTCTCCACCCGCTCGATGCCGGTGTCGGCCAGGTTGACCGGCTTGTAGCCGAGCACCTGCGCGTACTTGGCACCGCCCGGGTAGGTGCGCAGGAACTTCAGCTTGCCGGTGGTCTCCTTGCTGGTGGCCAGCGCCGTGCCGCCGGCCTCGATGTTGCCGCGCTTACGGTCATACTCGGCGACCTGGACCCGGCCGTTGTAGTCGCTGGTGCGGTACTCGTCGGCCTTGTAGGCCTGAACCCAGTTGAGGTTCGCGAAGAGCAGGCCGAACAGGACCATGACGACGACGCCGACGCGGCGCAGGGGTGCGTTCACGGTTTGATCACCTCCGTGGGGGCACCGTGCAGCTGCTCGGGCGGGCCGCCGGCGGGCCGGGCGGCTTTGCCGCCAGCCCCGGTGACCGGCCGACGGGCTCCGTCGGAGACCCGCAGCAGAACCGCGATGAGCAGCCAGTTCGCCATGAGTGACGAACCACCGGCGGACAGGAACGGGGTGGTCTGACCGGTGAGCGGGATGAGCCCGCTGATCCCGCCGACGATCACGAAGACCTGCAGGCCGAGGGTGAACGCGAGACCGCCGGCGAGGAGCTTGCCGAACGAGTCCCGCACCGCGAGCGCGGCACGCAGCCCCCGCTCCACGATCAGCAGGTAGACGACCAGCAGCGCGGAGAGCCCGAAGAGGCCGACCTCCTCGCCGATGCCGGCGAAGATGAAGTCGTTCTGCACCTCGGGCAGGATCTCCGGCTGACCACCGCCCGGCCCGGCACCGAAGAGCCCGCCGGTGCCCAGGGCGAGCAGGCCCTGGACGAGCTGGTAGCCCTTGTCGGTGGGGTCGGCGAACGGATCCAGCCAGATCTCCGCGCGGACGTAGAAGTTAGCGAAAGGTCCGCCGACCATCTCGCCGAGAACGTAGGCGAGGTAGGCACCGCCGAAGAAGAGGACCAGGCCGATCAGCAGCCAGCTGACCCGTTCGGTGGCGATGTACAGCGTCACCACGAACATGCCGAAGTAGAGCAGCGAGGTGCCCAGGTCCTTCTCGAAGATGAGCACCAGGAGGCTGATCAGCCAGACCACGACCACCGGGCCGAGGTCGCGCCCGCGCGGGAAGTCGATGCCGAGGAAACGCCGGCTGGCCAGCGACAGCACCTCGCGCTTGCGCACCAGGTAGTAGGCGAAGAAGACCAGCAGCGCCAGCTTGGCGAACTCACCCGGCTGGATGGAGAAGCCACCGATCCGGATCCACAGCTTGGCGCCGTTGATCTCGGAGATGCTGCTCGGCAGCACCGCCGGGAGCATCACCAGCACGATGCCGGCCAACCCCAGGGTGTACGCGTACCGGGAGACCGAACGGTGGTCACGCATGATGGCGAGCAGGCCGGCGGCGAGGATCACCGAGGCGAGCGTCCAGGCCAGCTGCCGTCCGCCGATGCCGGCGAAGATCGCCAGAGTCTCCCGGTCGACCGGGGCGGCCTCGCCCAGGTCGATCCGGCGCAGGAAGCCCACCCCGAGGCCGTTGAGCAGGGCCACCGCCGGCAGCAGCGCCGGGTCGGCGAACGGGGCGAGGAACCGGATGACCAGATGCAGGCCGAGGAAGACCGCGCCGAGCGCGGCGGCGGGCATCCAGAAGTCCGGGGTGACCGTGTCCAGCAGGTTCGCCTCGACGGTCGCCCCGTAAGCGGCCACCAGCACCATGGCTAGCAGCAGCAGGGACAGCTCAGCGTTGCGTCGGGACCGGGCCAGGCGTACGCCGGACTGCCCGCCCGTGGTGGCGGGCGAGGGTGCCGGTGTGGCCGCTACGGTCACGGGTGGGATTCCTCGGGATCTCAGCCGACGCTCACTCGGGAGACCGGCAACCGGCCGGGTCGAGCGCCGGCGGGGCCGAGTCGGAGGGCGTGGCGTCGGGTGTGGTGGTCGGACCGGTCACACCGACAGCAGCGGTGGCACCGGTTGTCGGGCTCGCGCTGACGACCCCGCTGGGGGTCGCCGACGCGCCGGCGCTGGGGCTGCCGTTCGGTGCCGGGGTCGCCCCGACCGGGCTCGGGGTCGGCGTCGGCGTGCCGCCCACCGCAGTCGGGTCGGCCGGGCAGAGCGGCTTGAGGTTGGGGTTGCTCGGCGTGTCGCTGGTCAGCTCGGCGAGCTGGCGCTCGGCGTCCGGCTCACTCTTGGCCCGGATGCCCACCTTGACGGTGTCCTGCGCCGCCACGGTGAGGTCGTCCAGCCGCGTGCCGCTGGTGCGGTGCACGCTGGAGAGGTCCATCCCGGCGATCTGACCCTGGATGCCCCGGAAGACGGCGACCTGGCCCTCCTCGGTGGCACCCACGTAGTACTGCCGCTGGGTGTAGGTCCAGCCCGCGAAGACCCCGCCACCGATGATCACCAGCAGGGCCAGCGCCATGGCGGTGGTCCGCACCGGTCGGCGCTTCGGCCGCTCCGGCTCGTCGTCCGTGGCCGCCGGCTCCTCGGGCACGGACGGGCGCGGCGCGGAGAGCGCCGAGGCCCGGGCGGCCGGGGTCGAGTCGTCGGCGGAGGTGGCCATGCCCCGGTCGCGGGCGGCGGCGCCGCCAACGATCGGGGTCGCCTCGACGATGTCGTGATCGGTGGCGTCGGCGATGATCACCGTGATGTTGTCCGGACCGCCGCCGCGCAGCGCGAGCTGCACCAGCCGCTCGACGCACTGCTGCGGGTCGGTGTACTCGCGCATGGTCTCGCCGATGGTGTCGGCACTGACCACGCCCGAGAGGCCGTCGCTGCAGATCAGGTACCGGTCGCCGGGCAGCACCTGGCGCACCGAGTACTCAGGGTCGATGTCCCGGCCGTCCAGTGCCCGGGTCAGCAGCGACCGCTGCGGGTGGCTGCTCGCCTCCTCGGCGCTGATCCGGCCTTCGTCGACGAGCATCTGGACGTACGTGTCGTCCTTGGTGACCTGCGCGAACTCGCCGTTACGCAGCAGATAGGCCCGCGAGTCGCCGATGTGGACCATCCCCAGCTTGCTGCCGGAGAAGAGGGTCGCCGTCAGCGTGGTGCCCATCCCCTCCAACTGCGGGTTGGCCTCCACCGTGTCGCGGAGTTGTTGGTTGGCGGTGCCCACGGCCGAACGCAACGCGTCGACGAGAGCGTCCCCTGGGACGTCCTCGTCGAGCGGCGCCATGGCACCGATGACGATGTTGCTGGCGACGTCACCGGCGGCCATGCCGCCCATGCCGTCGGCAACGGCGAGTAGCCGCGGCCCGGCGTAGACGGAGTCTTGATTGCCGTCTCGGATCAGACCGCGGTCGCTGTGGGCCGCATAGCGCAGGGTCAGAGTCATGGCCGTAATTCGAGGGAAGTGCGGCCGATCCGGATCGGCACGCCGAGGGGGACGGGGGTTGGTCCGGTGACCTTAGCGCGATCGAGGTACGTGCCGTTAGTCGAGCCGAGGTCCTCGACGAACCACTGCCCGTCGCGCGGCACGAGCCGGGCGTGCCGCGCGGAGGCGTAGTCGTCGGTGATGACCAGGGTGGAATCCTCGGCACGACCGATGGTGATCTGCGCTTCACCGAGAGTGATCCGAGTGCCGGCCAGCTGACCGGCGGTCACGACCAGCTGGTGAGCCGCCCGGCCCCGCTTCACCTTCGCCGGCTTGGCCGCCTGCCCCGTCGAGGCGCCCACCGCGCGCGGCGCGGCCACCAGACGACCGGACCGGGCACCCGCGAAGAGGTCCCGGCGGATCACCCCGACCACCGTGAACACGAAGATCCACAGCAGGATCAGGAACCCGAACCGGGCAACGGTGATGACCAGTTCCGGCAAGGCGGGTCAGCCGTCCACGCGGAAGGTCAGCGTCGTGGTGCCGAGCTGGACCATGTCGCCGGGGTTGAGGGCGACGGCGGAGACCCGCTGGCCGTTGACCATGGTGCCGTTGGTCGACCCCAGATCGGTCAGCACGACCTGTCCGCCATCGAAATCCAGCCGGGCGTGTCGCCGGGAGATGCCGACGTCGGGCAGGCGCAGGTTGGCCTGGTCGCCGCGACCGATCACCGTCGACCCCATCTGGAGGGGATAGGTGCGCCCGTCGCCCGAGACCAGCCGGACGTTGCGGGTGCCACCGTGCCCGGGCGGCGGGCCGTAGCCACCACCCTGGTCGTACGCGGGGTAGGCGGGCGGGCCGGCGTCGTAGCCGGGCGCCGACACCGGGGCGACCTCGCCGCCGGTGTAGACCTCGGCGGTGACGCGGAACATGCCCGTGTCCAGGCCCTCGCCCCGCTCGATCTCGACGATCACGTCGCCGTAGACCGTCCAGGCCTGCTCGCCGATGAACTCCGCCTGCGACTGGGCCAACTCCTGGGCCAGCGCGGCGGCGTACGGCGCCAGCCGACTGTGGTCGAACGGCGAGAGATCGATCACGTAGCGGTTGGGCACCAACGTGCGCCCACCGGCCAGGATCGCCTTGTGCGCCTCGGCCTCCCGCTGCATGGCGTTGAGGATCTCCACGGGGTGGACCACCCCTTTGAAGACCTTGGCGAAAGCCCCTTCGACCAGGCCTTCCAGACGCTTCTCGAAGCGTTGCAGCACGCTCACCGGCTCCTCCTCGGGTCCCGAGGACATGATGGTATCCGGCCGGCGCGCGCGCAGCTCACACGCCGCTCGGCCGCCTGCTACCGGCCCGTTCGGATGGGCCGGAACTACCGTGCTACTCTTTCGTCCGCCACGAACGGTAACCGCTCGTGGCGAACACCTGGAACAGCGTAGTATCTCCGGGGCCTGCTGGAGACAGCGGGTCCGGGGCAGCTAGTGTGTTCCGGGTCGTGCCACGGGGATGTGGCGGAATGGCAGACGCGCACGGTTCAGGTCCGTGTGCCCGAAAGGGCGTGGGGGTTCAACTCCCCCCATCCCCACCACCGACGAGGGCTCCGCAGAATGCGGGGCCCTTCCGTCATATCGGGGCGTGCCGGGCGTCAAGCTATGCTCCGAAGGATTCTGCCTCCGATGGACCAGGAGTGGCGTGTGAGTGTCGCGTTGGTGACCGGGTCGGGTGGTCTGATCGGCTCCGAGGCGGTCCGGCACTTCGCCGGCCTCGGTCTGGACGTCGTCGGCATCGACAACGACATGCGCCGGTACTTCTTCGGCGAGGACGGCTCCACCTCCTGGAGTCTGGAGCGACTGAGCCGGGATCTGGGCAGCGCGTACACCCACTTCGCGGTGGACATCCGGGACCGGGACGGCCTGGAGCAGGTGTTCAAGAAGTACGGCTCGGACATCGCCGTGGTGATCCACAGCGCCGCGCAGCCGAGCCACGACTGGGCGGCCAAGGAGCCGTACACGGACTTCGACGTGAACGCCGGCGGCACGCTCAACATCCTGGAGAACACCCGGCGGCACGCGATCGACGCGCCGTTCATCCACTGCTCGACCAACAAGGTCTACGGCGACCGGCCCAACAGCCTGCCGCTGATCGAGCTGGAGACCCGGTACGAGCTGCCCGAGGATCACCGCTGGTACCAGGGCATCACCGAGGACATGTCGATCGACAACTCGCTGCACTCGGTCTTCGGCGCATCCAAGGTCGCGGCGGACGTGATGGTCCAGGAGTACGGGCGCTACTTCGACATGAAGACCGCCTGCTTCCGGGGCGGCACGCTGACCGGCCCGGCGCACTCGGCGGCCGAGCTGCACGGGTTCCTGGCGTACCTGATGCGCTGCGTCATGGAGGGCCGGACATACAACCTGTACGGCTACAAGGGCAAGATGGTCCGCGACGCGATCCACTCGCGTGACGTGCTGACCGCGTTCGAGGCGTTCTTCCGGGCGCCACGCTCGGCGGAGGTCTACAACCTCGGGGGCGGTCGGCACTCCAACACCTCGCACATCGAGGCGTTCCGGATCGCCGAGGAGATCGCCGGCCGCGAGGCGCAGATCAACTACGTCGAGCAGGCCCGCACCGGCGACCACCAGTGGTATGTCAGCAGCATGGCCCGGTTCGAGGAGCAGTACCCGGACTGGAAGATCACCTACGACGTACCGATGATCCTGCGGGAGATCTACGAGGCCAACGTGGACAAGTGGGTGCCCCAGGCATGACGACTCAGACGAAGCGCAACGTGCTCGGCGTCCTGGTCGACGCCACCGACTACGCCACGGCGACCGAGGCGGTGGTCAGCGCGGCGCAGGAGCGGCGTCCGTTCGCGCTGACCGCGCTGGCCGTGCACGGCGTGATGACCGGTGTGCTGGACCGGGCGCACAACGCACGGCTCAACTCCTTCGACGTCGTGACCCCGGACGGGCAGCCGGTGCGCTGGGCGCTCAACCTGCTGCACCACGCCGGGCTCACCGACCGGGTCTACGGGCCGACGCTGACCCTGCACGTGCTCTCCCGCTTCGCCGACGAGGGCCTGCCGGTTTACCTGTACGGCTCCACCGAGGAGACGCTGGCCAGGCTGATCCCCGCGTTGGAGCGGATGTTCCCGGCGCTGAAGATCGCCGGGGTGGAGCCATCCAAGTTCCGCCCGGTCCAGCCCGGTGAGGACGCCGAGATCGCCGATCGGATCCGGTCCAGCGGCGCCCGGCTGGTCCTGGTCGGGCTCGGCTGCCCGCGCCAGGAGGTCTTCGCGTACGCCATGCGGCCGTTGCTCGACATGCCGCTGATGGCGGTCGGCGCGGCCTTCGACTACCACGCCGGTCTGCTGCGCCAGCCGCCGCCGTGGATGCAGCGCGCCGGCCTGGAGTGGTTCTGGCGGCTCGGTCTGGAGCCGAAGCGGCTCTGGCGCCGCTACGTGATCCTCAACCCGGCCTACCTGGCCCGGCTCGCCGCGCAGAAGACCGGCCTGTGGAAGGCCCGCCCGCCGGCCCCGGCCACCGAGCGGCCGGCCACCTTCGCGGTCTGAGCCCGATCCGTACGGCACGAGGCCCCACCCGGTGTTCCAGGTGGGGCCTCGGCCGTGGGAACAAGGTCAGAGGGTCAGGGTCCAGGTGTTGATGTAGCCGGTGTCGATCGCGTACACGTCGCGCACCTGAAGCCGCCAGGTGCCGTTGGCGGCCTCACCGGACAGGTTGGTCGTGTACGTGGCGATCACGTTGTCGGCGCTGTCGAAACCGCTGTTCTTGAGCCGGTACGCGCTGCCGTCCGGAGCGAGCAGGTCGATGACCAGATCACCGCGGTAGGTGTGCACGATGTTCACCGCCACCGTGGAGGCCGACGAGGCGTTCCGGCCGCAGCCGGCGATGGTGATCGAGCTGGTCACCGCCGCACCAGCATCCGGAATCGCCACGTCGCTGCCGTTGGTGCCGGAGCAGCCGCCGCCACCGGAACCGGTCACGGTCAACGTGTAGGTGGCCGTGCGGGTGCCCGCCGCGCCGCTGCCGGTGATCGTGACCGGGTAGCTGCCGGCGGGGGTGCTCGCCGAGGTGGCGATGGTGAGGGTGGACGAGCCGCCCGAGGTCACCGTCGACGGGCTGAACGACGCGGTCGTGCCGGCCGGCAGGCCGCTGGCGGAGAGGCTGACCGACTGGGCGGAGCCGGCGGTGGTGGCCGTGCCGACGGTGGCCGTCACCGAGCCGCCCTGCGCGGTGGAGCCGGAGGTCGGCGACACCGATACCGAGAAGTCGTTGGCCGGCGGGGTGCCGTTGACCACGTAGAGCAGCTGGTTCGGCGTGCCGGTGCCGACGTTGGTCACCACGTTCGGCGTGGAGTTGTTGACCAGGTTGTCCCGGACCTGCTGCGGGCTCCACGACGGGTTCGCCGAGAGCACGAGCGCCGCGGCCCCGGCGACGTGCGGCGATGCCATTGAGGTGCCGCTGATGGTGTTCGTGGCGCTGCTGCTGGTGTACCAGGCCGAGGTGATGTTGACACCCGGGGCCAGGATGTCGACGCAGGTGCCGAAGTTGGAGAAGCTCGCTGCGGCGTCGTTGTTCTGCGTCGCACCCACGGTGATCGCGGAGGCGACCCGGGCCGGGGAGTAGTTGCAGGCGTTCTGCCGGACGCCGAGGGCGTTGCCGTTGCCGGCGGCGACCGCGTACGTGACGCCGGAGTTGACCGAGTTGGTAACGGCCGTGTCGATCGAACTGTTCGCGCCACCACCGAGGCTCATGTTCGCCACCGCCGGCTTGACCGCGTTCGCGGTCACCCAATCGATACCGGCCACCACCTGGGCGTTGGTGCCGCTGCCCTGGCAGTTGAGCACTCGGACGCCGACGATCTGGACGCCCTTGGCCACCCCGTACGCCGAGCCACCGACCGTGCCCGCCACGTGCGTGCCGTGGCCGTGGCAGTCGTCGGCGGAGCCGCCGTCCACCGCGTCGAAGCCGGAGACGGCCCGCCCGCCGAAGTCGTTGTGCCCGTACAACACGCCCGTGTCGATGACGTAGGCGCGGACGTTCGACGCCGTGTTCGGGTAGGTGTACGAGCTGTTCAGGGGCAGGTTCCGCTGGTCGATCCGGTCCAGGCCCCAGGATGGCGGGTTGGTCTGGGTGCCGGCGATCGAGACGGTGTGGTTCTGCTCGACGTACGCCACCGCCGGATCGGCGGCGATCCGTGCGGCGGCCTTCGCGCCGACCCGGATCTCGAAGCCGCGCAGCGCCGCGCCGTAGGTGCGGGCCACCGTGCCGCCGTGCCGGCCGACCAGGCGTTCCGCGTTGTCGCCGACCGTGCCCCGGCTGACGGCGGTGTCCTTGAAGACGACGATGTAGCTGTCCGCGACGGCCGTGTCCCCACCCGCCGCCCGGATGGCTCCGGTCGGTTCGGCGGCTAGGGCGGGTGTGGCAGCGGCCAACACGGTCAGTGTGGCCACCCCAACGAGTACGGACCTGTGGGCAAGACGCATCTCTTACCTCCCTATGACCGGCAGCCGCCCGACGCGGGTTCCGCTCAGATCCATGACGGCCGATCTTTCCGAGAGTAGACCAGCGCAGTGATGAAGATAAACATGTCGCATCGTTCATAACGCGGAGAGGATGCCCCCTACGGGGACGGCATCCGGGACGAACGCGGGCTGCGCCCGGATTCGCGGACGGCCGCGATCGGAAAGGCTGACCAGCATGGAGAGCCCCCTCGCCGCCCTGCTGCCGATCGCGATCCTGTGGCTGGCCGCTGGCGTGGTCGCGGACGGCCTGCCCCGGCTGGACCGCGCCCGCTCGCTGCGCCGACGCGCAGGACACCTGCTCATCCTGACCCTCGTGGGCCTGACGCTCACGGTGACCGTGCTTGCGGCCGGGTTGTTCAGTGCCGGAAACACTTCGGCCGACCAGGCCGCCGCCGCCCTCGATATCGCCGGGATTCCCGCCCTCGTGGTGGCGGTCTGCACCGTACGCCGGGTGCGCCGGCTCTGGGCCGGCGCGGGAGCGTTCGCCACCGCGCCGGAGACGCCCGCGCCGTACGGCCTTCGGGCCGCCGCTGCGCACCCGCTGATCGGGTTACCGTTGCAGGTCACCGGTGTGTTGACGGTGCCCGCATTGGTCGCGGCGAGCGGCACCGGCCTCTTCGCCACACCGGGCGTCACCGGGCCGGCGATCACCGTGGGCGCACTCGTGGTGATCGCCATCGGCGTCCGGCACGCGCTACGGCACAGCCGGCTCGCCGAACGCGCCCGGCCGGACGCAGAACGGTCAGCGCGAGCGGCCGGGCCCCTGCACGTATAGCAACTCCAGGATTGCCCGGGTCGCCTCGAACCAGCGGTCCAGCCAGCCCGGGGGCGGCACGCTGCCCTTCGGCGGCAACTCCATCAGCAGGCCACGCAGCAACGGGTGGTCAGCCAACGATCCGGTGGGCTCCATCGGCCAGCCGGTCGGCGGGAAGGACGGCTCGACCAGCGGGTTCGGGTCCAGCGACGGCAGGGAGAGCGGCGGGTCGGCCGCCTCGGTCGCCGACGCCTCCCGCCCGCTCATCTCCTGGTCGGTCGAGACCACCTCGGTCAGCACGGTGTCCCGACGCGCCCCGCGGTACTTGCCACCGAACCGCTCCGGCTTGCCCGGACCGTTGGTGAGGTTGTCAGACCCGATCGTCGTCATCCGTCTCGCCTACCTCGCTCGGTTGCGGAGCGGTGCGGCGGGTCGTCGACCAGCGCCGTACCGACCGGTTCAACGAGACGGACCCGCTGTGGCGACGGGAATCCCGACGGAACCTCGCCGACCCTGCCGGCAGCGCGGCCACCCGAGCCCGGCGCGCGGACACGGGAAGGTCCCCGTCCGGTCTCGACCGGACAGGGACCCCGTTGACCACGCGGTCAGGCCGAGCCGAACGCACCACCCCTGGTGCCGGCGACGAAGGCGTGCCAGTCACCCGGGGCGAAGATCAGGGCCGGGCCGGCCTTGTCCTTCGAGTCCCGTACTCCGACCGCCCCGGTCACGTACGCCACCTCCACGCAGTTGTCACAGTTCGGCCCGCTCTTCGAGCTCTTGAACCACGTTGCCTGCGTCAGGTCCACGGGGAACCCCTTGGTCGCCATTTCCACAACGGCTCCTCTGCCAGTTTTGCGATGTGTGCGACGGACTCCTCCGGACGAATGGCCGCAGCTCGGATGTGATCGAAGATGAAGCTGTACTTCTGTAGTTCGTCGCTCTTCTCCAGGAAGAGCCCACCCGTGGCGTTCTCCGCGTACACGACATCCGGATCACCGGGCTCGGGGAAGCTGAGGATCGTGAAGGTCCCGTCCATGCCAGCGTGCGCCCCCACCTCGAAGGGCAGGATCTGCAACGTCACGTTCGGCAGCTCGGCAACCTCGACCAGCCGTTTGAGCTGGCCGCGCATCACCTCGTCCCCGCCCACCGGCCTGCTTACCACCGCCTCATCGAGCACCACCCACAGATCGACCGGATCGTCCTGCGTCAACAACGACTGACGGCCCAGACGGACACGCACCCGTTGATGTACCTGATCGGCCGTGAAGTCCGGCCGGGCGGCGCGGATCATCGCCCCGGCGTACTCCTCGGTCTCCAAAAGGCCGGGCACCACCTGCTGTTCGTACGCCCGGATCGAACTCGCCGCGGCCTCCAGCCCGACGTACGCCCCGACCAGCACCGTGCTGTACGGGTGCCACCAGCCCTTCTGCCGGGCCTCCCGGGCGATCTGCACGAGCTCGTCGCTCTCGGCACCCACCACGCCGTAGATCCGCAGCATGTCGCGCACATCGCGCGGGGTGGCCGTGGTGTGCCCGGTCTCGATCCGCGAGACCTTCGACGCCGAACACTCCAACTGCTCGGCGACCACCTCGATGGTGATCCCGGCAGATTCCCGCTGACGGCGCAGCTCGGCACCGAGCCGCCGCCGCCGGATGGTCGGACTGCGCCGCTCACTCATGGCGCAACCACTGCGTCACTGATCCTCGCCGCTGGCTGCTCGACCCCACCCGGGCTACCTCCGGTCGACGCGCCACTGGCTGCCACCCGCCGGGGGCGCGACCGTCGACCGGCGAGCGTTCGCGGCAAGGGGGTGGTGCCGGTCATCGGCCGGCCGCGACGGGCGAAACCGGCCCTCAGTGTGCCGTCCGGACGCGGATGGCTTCAAGCGCCGCTTTACATGAGCAACTCACGTATCGGCAAAAGTCGACGTGCAACTTGCATGTAGCACGTCCCTGATGCACTCTGTCCGTATGGCACGGATCACTCAGCGTCTCCGTCCGGTCCCCCGGTGTGGTGATCCCACCGATCCGGGGAGAGCCGACGCGACGTGGGCCCGGCCAGCGACACCGAGACCTGCTCCGGGTAATGACCCCGCCGCTGCACGCCGGCAAGCTGCGGCGGCGGGCGCGGTTCCCGGAAGCAGCCGGGTGATGGTCGGGTGGCGGCACGCCACCAGCGGAGTACGGCCCGACCACCACCATAAGCAACACCGGTCCACGAGGCGAGACCCCGTCACCGGCGGGCCGTGACGTTCCCCCGATCAGTCACCGCCGGCACACCGCCGGCCGACCTCCCCAGGAGCCCATGTGCTTCCCCGCTCCGGTGACGTACTGCACGTGACTCGCGCGGCGAGTGTCCAGTTCCTCAGGCCCATCAAGTACCGGGTGATCCGGGTGCTCGACTGGCCGACGTACGACGGTTGGCTCTGGCTCGACGGCTACGAATTGAACAGCGCGGGCGACGCGGTCACCCGACGGTCGATCTTCGTCCAGCGGGAAGGGCTGCAACAGGTGCAGTCCGCACCGGAGACCCGTCCGCACACCGTACGGACCCGGCGACCCGTCGTCCGTACTCCGGTCCGGGTGGCCTGACCACCGCGATCCGCCGCCGGTGGGCGTGCCGTCGCCATAGAATTGGTACGCCCACCCCGGCACCGTTTTACCCGCGCGTCCAGGGCCCTGAGCCTGGGATGGTCATGGTCAATCAGCCCGCCCTGCGGCAGCATCACCGCTCCCGTATCGCCTACGCCGTTGGACTGCTCGCCCTGCTCGGGGCGGTGACCGCACTCGTGGTCCTGGTCCGCGACCCAGCGTTGTCGTCGACCCGGCTGACCACTCCGGTGCCGGCACCGGAGATCACCGTGGTCGACGCCGATCCACCCGTGGACGAACCCGGTTGGATCGGTGCCGACGCCCTCGAAGACGGCCCCGAGCCGACCGGCCTTGCGGCTGGCGCCGGTGCCGGCGGTCAGTCCGACGGCCGGCAGGCGATCACCGAGGCGGCTCCCGCCCAGGACACCGCCGCGGACGTCCGCCGCTCACTGTTCTGGTCCGGGATCTTCGGCCTCACCATCTCTCTGGCCGGCCTCGGCATGGTCGGCACGCGCCGCCGAAGGTGGTGAGCACCCGTCACGGCGTGTTCGTCACCGTCGGGCTCGGCGCGGTCGGGCTGGCCCCGGTCGAGGGCCGGGCCTGGGAGACGACCAGCAGCACCTCCTCGTCGGTCGGCACCGTCGTGCCGGCCTCCGGCTCGGTGCCCACCACCGTCCCCGGCGGCAACTCGGACGCGCGGTACACCACCCGGTAGGTCAGACCGAGCCGGTCCAGCAGCCGTTCGGCGGTTGCCTGCGGCAGTCCGGTGAGCGGGGGCACCGGTACCTCGGCCGGCGCGGTGGTCGCCGGGCTGCTCGGCGACTCGCTGGTCGGCGCCGCAGAGGTGGGGGCCGCGCTGGTCGGGGCGGCAGTGGTGGCACTGGCCGGCGGAACTGACGGCGTGGTCCGCGGGTCGTCCGGGTCGTCGTCCTGCGCGGCGAGCACCACCCAGAGGGCGGCTCCGAGCAGGCCCGCGAACAACAGCGCGAGCACGCCCCAGAGGATCGGCAGCCACCAGCGGCGGCCACCCTGCTCCTCGGCGTACCACTCGCCGGCGGGCTCGGCCGGTCTCGGCGCCCGCACCTCCGCCCGCCCGGACCACGGCGGCGGGGTCGACCGCTCCGGGAGCATCCGCGCGGTGCGGTCGGCCGGCGTGCCCGGCTGCGGCAGCGCGGAGCGGTCGATCGGCATGGTCTGGTCGGCGGCGGGGCCGGCCGGCGCGGTGCGGTCGATCGGCGCGGTCTCGTCCGGCTGCGCGGTGCGGTCCTGCGGCGCGGTCTCGTCCGGCTGCGCGGTGCGGTCCTGCGGCGCGGTCTCGTCCGGCTGCGCGGTGCGGTCGATCGGCGCGGTCTCGTCCGGCTGCGCGGTGCGGTCGATCGGCGCGGTCTCGTCCGGCGCCGCGGCGCGGGGTGGGGTGGCGGGCTCGGCTGGTTGTGGCGGCTCCGGCCGGTCGGCGGCGGGCGGCAGGGGTCGGGTCCGGTCGTCGTCGTGGTCCCCGGTGGGCGGCCCCTGGCGGTCGTCGCTCATCGCACCGTCCTTTCCCGAACCGGGCGGGCGCCATGGCCCTCGACCGTCAACCTAACCGCCCGCACCGTCATCGGCGGGTATCAGCGGCCCGAACCGCCCGGCCCGAACCGGTGTCGGCGGTCGGACGCCCCGATCTCTGGCACCCACAAGGCGGTCGGTGGTGATGGTCGATCGCTAGGCCGGGGATCAGGGGGTTGGTTCCGGGCTCGCCTGGGTGGGTGGCGCTGCTGCCCCGCACCAGATGCTGACCTCGTCGTTCCAGCGGGCCGGGCCGTCCTCGGCCGGTTCCTGCCGGCTGACCTTTCCGCTGCGTCCGCTGCGGTAGCTCGGGTAGAGCCCCTCGTCGACCAGGTCGTCGGCGGCATCGGAGCAGTTGTCGCCGACCACATCGGGCACCTCGGCGGCCGGCGCGGGACCGGCCACGCGGAGTTGCACCGTGGCGCCCCGGGCAACCTCGGTACCCACGGCGGGCGAGCTGCTCTCGACCGTACGACCGGTGCCCGTGCCGAAGACCAACCGCCAGCCCAGCCGCTGCTTGCGCAACATGTCCCGGGCCTGCACGAAGTCGGTGCCCACGACCGGTGGCACGGTCAGCCCGGTCCCCTTCGTCGCAGTGCCGGAGGTCCGGGGGGTGGAGGGCGTGGTCCGGCCGGCGCTGGGCCGGGGTGCGGTGGCCTGGTCGGTCGGCGCACCGGTCGCGGTCGCCACCGCCAGCGGATCCGACGGAGATCCGTCGTCCCCGCCGGCCAGCAGCCAGCCGCCGGTCGCACCAACGGCGGCGAGGAGCACGGCGACCAGCCCGCCACCCAGCAGCACGCTGGTCCGTCCAGGACCGCCGTCGTCCCGGTCGCCAGCGGAATCCTGCCGACCCGTGTTCGCGTCCGTCATACCGCCCACCGCCTCATCACCGGCGACCGTACCCGTCGCCGCCCAACACGCTGCGCCGCCGGCCAACCCCGGCGGGTCGTCGCGACTCGCCGCGCCGACGACGGGACGCTACGCTGCCCGGCATGGCCAGACGGGGCTGGGGAGTATCGATCGCGACGGCGATCGGGGTCGCTGCCGGCGCTGGCGCCGCGCAACTGGGCTTCGGCTACGGACTCGGCGTCATCACCTGGACGCCAACCGATGCCGGAGCCACAGAGACGGCATGGCCGGACGGCCTCGCCTGGGCCACCTGGCTCGCCGCCAGCTCGACCGTGCTGGGTGCGGTCTGTGCGCAGCGGCTGCACCAGCGGGCCGTGCCGCCGGTGGCCGATCCGAGGGTGACCGACACGGAGCCGACGCCTCCCGCCGTGCCCGAGCCGGGACCGGCGGACAGGTCGGACCAGGCGGCCCGGCCAGACCGGGCGACGCTCGCGACCGGACTTCCGGCTGTGGTCGACGGTGACGGCCCCACGACGGCGGACCGACCGGCCGAGACGGGCGACCAGTCGGCGCAGGCGTCCGAGGCCCTGCCCAACGAGGACGAGGGCCTGCTGCGACGGATCGCCCTGGCGCTCGGTGCCGGGATCGGCGGGCTGGTCACCGTGCTGCTGGTCTCCGTACCCGCGCGGGTCGCGATGGGCGCCGACACCGGGGCCCCGCAACGGGTGGCCGCCGTACACGCGGGACTGGGCATCCTGATCGGCGTGCTCGTCGCGGTCTGGGCGCTGCGCTCCCGTACCGCCGCGCTGAACGTGACCGCGACGGCCGCGTGGCTCTGGCTGCTCGCGGTGGTCTCGGTGATCGACGGGGTACGCGTCGGACGCGGGCTGACCGGCGCCCAGCTCGGCACCTGGCAGCTCGACCCGGATCACCCTCGATACTGGATCGGGGACCAGCTCTACTGGCCGGGTGCGCTGCTGGCGCTCGTTCCCGCACTGGTGATCGGCGCGCTGGCCGCCCGACGGGCCGCGAGGTCGCCCGGGCACCGGGTCGGCGCGGCGGCCTCCGGCGCGGCCGGTCCACTGCTCGTCGCGCTCGCCTACCTGACCACCGTGCCGCGCTGGTCGGCACTGGGTCCGGCACAGCTGTCCACCCAACTGATCGCCCCGTACGCGGTGATCGCCGGCATCGGCGGCTCGGTGCTGATCGCCGTCTTCGCCGAGCGGGCCGACCGGAACCGGAACGCGGCCGCAGGCCCGCACACGGTCGTCGAGCCCGGCTCGTCCCGGGCCGGAGACCCCGAGCCGGCGGCGGTCAGCCCTTCGGGAGAGGTCACCACCGGGCGCGGAAAGGTCCCTGCCGGCGCCGTATCCCCGGTGACCGAGGCCGCTCCGCGGAAGCGGGGCACCGCCGGCGTACCCCGGGTGCCGGCGCCGCGCACGGACCCGGACCTCGCCGAGCCGACCGATTCCGCGGACGGTGACTCGGCGGAGGGTGCGGCGACGGGCGGCCGACGGAGCAGGTCGCCGCGACGGGCCGGGCGACCCGCCACCGACTGAGCCCCGGCGACGGCGGCGAGCCGCCAACGCGGTGGGCGAGCTGGGCGCGCGGAGTCAGTCGACCGGCCAGGTGTGCACCGGCTCGTTGCCGCGTTGGAGTTCCGCGTAGCGCTGGACCATGTGGTGCAGCGCGGCGGGCCGGTCCATGCCCCGGTGCCGCTCCGCCGCCCAGACCGCCTCGGTCTGCCAGACGGCACCGTTGCGGCCGGTCCGGCAGCGCTGCTCGATGATGCCGAGCAGCCGGTCCCGCTGCGCCGGGGCGACACCGAACCCGTCCAGGCCGGCTGCGGCGGTGGGCAGCAACTGCTCCAGCACCAGCTTGGTGACCGGCACATCGCCGACCCGGGGCCAGTGCAGCACGGCGTCCAGGCCGCGCCGGGCGGCGGCGTGGAAGTTCTCCTCGGCGGAGCTGAAGGTGAGCTGGCTCCAGATCGGCCGTTCCGCCTCGGCCAGGCCACGGGCGAGCCCGAAGTAGAAGGCCGCGTTGGCCAGCATGTCCACCACCGTGGGGCCGGCCGGCAGCACCCGGTTCTCCACCCGCAGGTGCGGGCGGCCGTTCATGATGTCGTAGACCGGGCGGTTCCAGCGGTAGACCGTGCCGTTGTGCAGCCGCAGCTCGCCGAGCTGGGGCACACCGCCGGCGTGCAGCACCTCCACCGGGTCCTCGTCCTCGCAGATCGGCAGCAGCGGCGGGAAGTAACGGACGTTCTCCTCGAACAGGTCGAAGATCGAGGTGATCCATCGCTCTCCGAACCACACCCGGGGGCGTACGCCCTGTGCCTTGAGCTCGTCCGGACGGGTGTCGGTGGCCTGCTCGAAAAGGGCGATCCGGGTCTCGGCCCAGAGCTGCCGGCCGTACAGGAAGGGAGAGTTCGCCCCGATCGCCACCTGCACCCCGGCGATGGCCTGCGACGCGTTCCAGTAGTCGGCGAAGCTGTCCGGCGCCACCTGGAGGTGGAACTGGAGACTGGTACAGGCGGCCTCGGGGGCGATCGAGTCGGTGTGCGTCCGCAACTGCTCGACGCCGCGGATGTCGAGCTCGATGTCCTCGCCCCGGGCACCGACGATCTGGTCGTTGAGCACCCGGTAGCGCTCATTGGTGGAGAGGTTGTCCTCGACCAGGTGCCCCTCGGTGAGGGTGGGCAGGATGCCGACCAGGACGATCTTCGCGTCGGACTTGGCCGCCCGCTCGTCGGCCCGGGAGAGGCTGCCGCGCAGGTCGTGTTCGTAGTCGGCGAAGCCGGTGCCCTCGATCAGCCGGGGCTCGGCGTTGAGTTCCAGGTTGAACTGCCCCAGCTCGGTCTGGAAGAGCGGGTCGGCGATGTCGGCGAGGATCTCCTCGTTGCGCATCGCCGGTTCGGCCGCCGAGTCGACCAGGTTGAGTTCGATCTCCAGCCCGGTCATCGGCCGGTCGGCGTCGAAGCCGAAGTCGTCCAGCATCAGCGCGAAGACGTCCAGGCAGCGCCGGACCTTCTGCCGGTAGCGGACGCGGTCCTCCCGGGAGAAGGCGCCCTGCGAGACGTCCCTGCCCATGTGTCCTCCCGACGCCGGCGCGGTCGGGATCCTGCCGTCCCGGAAAGCGCAGTGTGAACCATCCACGTTAAGAGCGCTTGCCTGGCCGGGGCCAGAGGCCGGCGCCGGGTGATCCGTCACCAACCGGAGCCAGACGCGCTCGTGGCGCCATCTGTACCCCGTCGGCGCCTGGCCGGACCCGGTAGCCGTGCGAACAACTCGTGACAATTCCCACGAGGTCGGCGGAGACGACGCCGGGCCCGCGCCGACGTACGGCGCGGGCCCGGCGTACCGGCGATCCGAAGGATCAGGCCTGGCGGATGGCCTCGCCCTCAATCTCGATCTTGATCTTCTTGCTGACCAGCACGCCGCCGGTCTCCAGCGCGACGTTCCAGGTCAGGCCGAACTCCTCGCGGTCGATCTCGGTGCTCGCGGAGAAGCCGAAGATGTCCTGGCCGAACGGGCTGCGGCCGACACCCTCGAACTCGACCTCAAGCTCGACCGGGCGGGTGACACCCTTGATGGTCAGCTCACCGGAGAGCACGAACTCGTTGCCACGACGGGACTTGACCCCGGTGCTGCGGTACTCCAGGGTCGGGAAGTTCTCGACATCCAGGAACTCGGGGCTGCGCAGGTGCGCGTCCCGGTCGGCCTGGGTGGTGTCGATGCTGGCACCCTGAATGGTGGCAGCGACCGAGGACTGCAGCGGGTCCTCGGCGACGGTGATGGTGGCGGTCGCCTCGTTGAACTCGCCACGGACCTTGCTGACCATCATGTGCCGAGCGACGAAGCCCACCCGCTTGTGCGCGACGTCCAGCGCGTAGGTGCCGGGGGTCGGGATGGTGAGGCCGTCCCAGTCGCGGGTAACCGCATCGATGCTGCTGGTCATGCTGATGTCCTCCAGAGAATGTTTAGTAGCCCAACGACTGCTTGAGCAAATATAACCGCAACAATATTCCCCCTGTCAAGTACTGGTACGATGAACGAGTGACCAACGTCTTCGACGACCCCCGGATCACCGCCGTCGGCCTGCTCTACGAGGTGCATGCCGGTCTGTCGGCCCGGTTCGCTGCCCAACTCGACGAGCAGGGCCTCTCCGTGGTCGAGTTCGAGGTGCTCACCCGACTGGCCCGCTCGCCGGGCAACCAACTGCGGATGTCGGACCTCGCCGCGCAGACCTCCCTGTCCACCAGCGGGGTGACTCGTGTGGTGGACCGGATGGAACGCGACGGTTTGCTCACCCGCCGGGCCTGCCCGTCCGACCGCCGCAGCTCATTCGCCGTGGTTACCGCCGCTGGCATGCGGCGGCTGGATGAGACGCTGCCCGGGCACCTACGGATCATCGAGCAGTGGTTCACCGGGCAACTCGACCCCGAGGCTCTGGCGGCCCTGCTCGACGGCCTGCGCCGGGTCCGTGACGCCGTGCATCCGGGAGCCACCGCTGGCAGCACCGAGCAGGAGATCGCCGCCGTCGACGGCGCTGCCCACTGACCGTCGCCCGGCCGCCCGTTTGGCAGTCGGCGACCGACCGGGAGCGGTGTCGGCGCTACCGGCAGAAAGACCGGCAGAACTGACCTTGCCACCCCGACATGCCGCCCGAAACAGGCTTTCCGCCTCGATCGCGGTGGCAGGCTTTCGTCCACCGGGGATTCACCGGGGGGTGACGGCGCGGGCGAACAGCGAGGGGTAGCAACAAAGGGGGCTTTTCGCCCGCGCCACTCTCCACCCGGCAACCCGCCGCGACTACCGCTCGGCGGGCCCGCCCCGGGTGGCGGTCAGCGCGTAGAGCAGTTCCGACTCCTGCGGCAGCAGGCGGATGCCACTTACCTGGCAGACCCGGTCGAGCTGATCGAGGATCGCCGCGTCGGCAGTGCTCGCGGCCAGCCCGACCAGCGCCTCCACCGCGTCCCGCCGGTCCTGACCAACCTCGGCGGCGGCGGCGAACCACTCGGCCGCCAGCTCCCGGTCACCCCGGTGCAGCGCCAGGTTTCCCTCGATCAACGCACAGATCGCCGCCTTCGGGCCCCCAGCCGGCACCGCACCGTGCAGACGCGGTCGCGGCGGTCCGGCCCGCTCCGCTGGTGGCCGCGACCGTACGCCTACTCCCAGCTCGGCGGCGTCGGCGCGCAACTCGGTGAGCACCTCGGCCGCCTCGTCACCGCGACCGTCCTGGGCGAGCGCCAACCCGATCGTGCCGAGCACCCGTCGGCGGTGCCGCGGATCACCCAGCTCGGACAACGCCGCCACCGCCCGTCGGCCCTGGTCCACCGCGTCGGCGTACCGACCCTCGAGGCGGACGACCTCGGCACGGTTGGCCCAGGAGAGCGCCCGCAGCCGCTGTTCCCCGCACTCGGCGGCGAGCCGGTCCACCGCGGCTAGCCTGCGGTGCGCCGCGGCCAGGTCGGCGACCCGGATCTCGTGCCAGGCGAGGCTGTTCTGGGCCACCGCCATGTCCCGGATCCGGCCGTTGCGGCCGGCCAGCCGGAGCACCGTCTCGGCCTGCTCGCGGGCCTCGTCGCGCCGGCCAACGCCGATCAACAGCGCGCCCAGCACGATCCGCGACTCCAACTCCCCGCTGACGTCGCCGGCCTGCCGGAACGCGTCCAACGCGGCCCGCGCCGTCGGCAGCTCGTCGGCGCCCGCGCCGTGCTCGGCGGCGAGCCGGGCCACCCCGAGGGCGGCCCAGCCTCGCAGAACGGGATCGGCGTCGACGGTCCGTGGATCGGCCAACAACCGGCGCAGCCACTGCCGGCCGGCGACATCCCGGCCACGGAACCGCCACCAGCGGGTCAGGGAGGCCGCCAGACGGAGCGCGGTCACCGGATCGTCGGTTGCGGCGTGGGCCAGCGCCGAACTGATGTCGCTGGTCACCTCGTCCAGCCGGTGCAACGCCTCGGGCAGCCGCGGACCGACCAGATCGGTGGCGGTCCGCGCCACCAGTCGGGCGACCACCACCGCGTGCCGACGCCGGATGGAGGGCAGCTCGCCGCCGCCGGCCGCCTGCTCGGCGGCGAAGTCGCGTACCGCGTCAAGCAGCCGAAACCGGTACGGCCCGGTGCCGCGCACGCTCAGCAGGCCGAGTTCGACGAGCCGGTCCAACAGCGAAACGGGATCGATCGCCGTCGCACCATCCCGGTCGGTCTCGTCGACGAGCATCTCCTCGGCCAACTCCACCGACCAGCGGTTGCCGAACACGGCGAGCCTGCGCAGCGCGGCCCGCTCGTCCGACGCGAGCAGCCGGTAGCTGGTCTCCACCGCGTCCCGCAGGGTCACCGCCACGACTGCCCCGGTGTCGTCCGCGCCGACCGAGCGGCGGACGGTCGCGTCGGGCCCGTCCCAGCCGGGGTGGACCGCCGGGTCGGCGGGGGTCGCCAGGTCGAGCACCCGGTCGCCGTACCGGTCGAGCAGCTCGGTGAGGTCGAGGATCCTGCCCCGGGCGGCCATCAGCTCGATGGCCAGCGGCAGCCCGCCCAGCCGGCGGACCAGTGCGGCCAGAGCAGGCAGTTCGTCCGCGGTGGGAGGCTCCCGACGGACCTGGGCCAGACGGGCGGTGAACAGCGCGACCGCCGGCCACGACCCGAGCGTGGCCGGCCCACGCCGCTCGGCGCCCGGCGGCGGCACGTCGAGTGGCGCGACCGGCCAGACCCGCTCGCCGGGCAGCCCGACCGGATGCCGCCCGGCGACCAGCACCCGCAGCGAGGGCAGCACGCCGGTCAGCCGGTGCAGCGTCTCGGCCACCGGGCCCGGTGCGCGCTCCACCGCGTCCATCACCAACAGCGCCGGCCGGCCGGCGAGCCGGGCGACGAGTTCCGGCAGCCGGGCCGCGCCGAGCACGGCCATCGAGGCGGCGAGCACATCCGGTCCGTCCGAGCCCTCGCCGACCAGCACCCCGGCCACGCCGCCTGAGTGGGCACCGGCTGCCGCGTGCGCCACGGATAGCGCGAGCGCGGTCTTGCCGACCCCGGCCAGCCCGACCAGGCTCACCAGCCGGGGACCACGCTCCGCGGTCAGCATCCCGGCCAACTCCGTGACATCGCGGTCGCGGCCGATCAGCGCGACCGGCGGTGGAAGGGCGACCTGCGGGCCGGATCCGGCGGGCTCGGCTGTCGACGCGGTGCTGCCGGTGATCGCGAGCGCCGCCGGGGTGACATCCGGCTGAGGTGGCTCACCGCTGGCGGTGCTGCGGGCGGCAGTCAGGAACGTCGCCCGGGTGGCGCCGGTCAGGTCCAACGCTGCGGCGAGCAGCTCAACCGTGGTGCGCTGCGGCCGGACCGACCGACCACGCTCCAGGTCACGCACCGTCCGCACGCCCACGCCGGCCCGGTACGCCAGCTCGGCCTGGGTCAGGCCGGCGGTACGCCGGTGCCCACGGAGCAGGTCCGGCAGCCCGGTACGGCCCGCCGGGCTCCGCGACCGATCATGATCGGGAGTCATGGGCACGAAGAGTACGGATCGACTCCCACCATCGGCAGTCGAACGTCGGGCTGCCGACGCCCACTCGCCGATATCCGACAGCCGACTGGGCACCCCTACCCGAAGCGACCGGCCGATCGGGCGCCGGCCGGCTCGGGGGACCGGTCAGAGACCCAGATCGCGCGCGATGATCATGCGCTGCACCTCGCTGGTGCCCTCGCCGATCTCCAGGATCTTGGAGTCCCGCCAGAACCGGGCCACCGGGTACTCGTTCATGAAGCCGTAGCCGCCGTGAATCTGGGTCGCCTCCCGGGCGTTGTCCACCGCGATCGTGCTGGCGTGCAGCTTGGCGATGGCGGCCTGCCGCTTGAACGGCTCGCCGGCCAGCATCCGGGCGGCGGCGTCGTAGTAGGCCAGCCGGGCGGTGTGCGCCTTCAACTCCATGTCGGCGATCTTGAACTGGATCGCCTGGTTGGCGCCGATCGGCCGGCCGAAGGCGTGCCGCTCCTTGGCGTATTTGATCGACTCGTCGACGCAGCCCTGGGCGAGGCCGACGGCCAGCGCGGCGATGGCGATCCGGCCCTCGTCGAGAATCTGCAGGAACTGGGCGAAGCCCCGGCCCCGCTCGCCGAGCAGGTTGGCGACCGGCACCCGGCAGTCGTCGAAGGTCAGCTCGTGGGTGTCCGAGGCGGTCCAGCCCACCTTGGAGTAACCCGGCGCCACGGTGAAGCCCGGCGTACCGGTGGGCACGATGATGGTCGACAGCTCCTTCGAGCCGTCCGGGTTCGTGCCGGTCACCGCCGTGACGGTGACCAGGGCCGTGATGTCGGTGCCCGAGTTGGTGATGAACGCCTTCGAGCCGTTGATCACCCAGTGGTCACCGTCCAGCACCGCCCGCGTCTGGGTGCCGGCGGCGTCCGACCCGGTGCCCGGCTCGGTCAGCCCGAAACCGGCCAGCGCCTCGCCGCTGAGCAGCTTCGGCAGCCAGGTCGCGCGCTGCTCGTCGGTGCCGAACCGGTAGATCGGCATCACGCCGAGCGAGACCGCCGCCTCCAGCGTGATCGCCACGCTGGAGTCGACCCGGGCCAACTCCTCCAGGGCGAGGCAGAGCGCGAAGTAGTCGCCGCCCATGCCGCCGTGCTCCTCGCCGAAGGGCAGGCCGAACAGGCCCATCTTGCCCATCTGCCGGATCACCTCGTACGGGAAGGTGTGCTGCTCGTAGTGCTCGGCGATGACCGGTGCGACCACCTCGCGGGCGAAGTCCCGCACGCTTTCCCGCAGCGCCGTTTGTTCGTCGGTGAGCCGGAAGTCCATCTCATCCTCCTGTGTGGACGGGGCCGCCGGGCGCTCGTGACGCCGGGACGGTTCGCTGTGGCCGTTCGGTCGGTCGTCGGGTCAGACCGGGGTGACGCCGTGCCGGCGCCGGGAGAACTGCCGATCCTTGGTACGCGCCGCGGCGAACCGGCGGACCAGCTCGGTACGCAGGTCCTGCGGCTCGACGATGGCGTCCACCACCAGCTCGCTGGCGAGCCGGACGACGTCGATGTCCTGCTCGTACTCGGCGCGCTTCGCGGCCACGAAGGCGGCCCGCTCGTCCGCGTCCGGGATGGCGGCGATCTTGTTGGCGTAGACCGCGTTCACCGCGGCCTCGGCCCCCATCACCGCGATCTTCGCGCTGGGCAGCGCGATGGTGGCGTCCGGCTCGAACCCGGGCCCGGCCATCGCGTAGAGGCCGGCGCCGTACGCCTTACGGACCACCACGCAGATCTTCGGCACGGTCGCCTCGGAGATCGCGGTGATCATCTTCGCGCCGTGCCGGATGATGCCCTGCTTCTCCACGGCGCTGCCCACCATGAAGCCGGGCACGTCGCTGAGGAAGAGCAGCGGCACGTTGAACGCGTCGCAGAGCTGCACGAACCGGGTCGCCTTGTCGGCCGAGTCGACGAAGAGCACGCCGCCCTTGAACATCGAGTTGTTGCCGACCACGCCGACGACCTCGCCGTTCAGCCGGCCGAAGCCGATGGTCAGCTCCTTGGCCCAGAGCGCCTGAATCTCGAAGAAGGAACCCTCGTCGAGCAGGCCCTTGACGTACCGCCGCATGTCGAACGCCTGCCGCTCGCTGGCCGGCACCAGCGCGGCTAGGTCGGCCTTCGCGGGCGCGGCCACCGCCTCGGCGGCCGGCGGCGCCTGGGTCCAGTTGGCTGGCAGGTACGACAGGTAGCGGCGCACCACGTCGAGCGCGTCGGCCTCGGTCTGGCAGAGGAAGTGCCCCACGCCGGACTCGGCGGTGTGCACCTTGGCCCCGCCCATCGCCTCCAGGGTGGTCTTCTCGCCGGTGACCATCTCGACCATCCGGTCGGAGCCGAGGTACATGCTGGCGTTGCCCTCGACCATGGCCACCACGTCGCAGAACGCCGGGATGTACGCCCCACCGGCGGCGCTCGGGCCGAAAAGCGCGCACACCTGCGGGATCGAGCCCGA
Source organism: Micromonospora sp. NBC_00858 (assembly GCF_045207365.1). Lineage (NCBI taxonomy): Bacteria > Bacillati > Actinomycetota > Actinomycetes > Micromonosporales > Micromonosporaceae > Micromonospora > Micromonospora sp. NBC_00858. The sequence continues at coordinate 6,254,097 of NZ_CP108828.1, forward strand.
AGCGCGAACCTGGTTCCAGAAGATCTTGCCGGCGCCGCGCCGACCGGGGAAGAGGTCGACCTGGTCGGTGATCCGGGCGCCAGCCGAGTCGACCAGGTAGACCATCGGCACGCTGGCGCCGTACGCCCGCTCGATGATCCGGATGATCTTCTCGACCGTGCGGGCGCCCCAACTGCCGGCCTTGACGGTGGAGTCGTTGGCCATCAGGCAGACCTGCCGGCCGTCGATGGTGGCGGTGCCGGTGACCACGCCGTCGGCGGGCAGCCCGTCGGCAAGTGCGTTGGCGTAGAGGCCGTCCTCGACGAAGGAGCCCTCGTCGACCAGGAGCGCGACCCGCTCCCGGGCGAAGAGCTTGCCCTTGGCGGCGTTCGCCGCGTGGTACTTCTCCGCGCCGCCGGCCCGCACGCGCTTGCGGAGCTGCTCCAGCGCCTCACCGTCGAGCGTCACGCTGACTCCCTCGCCGCATTGAACTGAACGATCGTTAGGCTATCGCATCCGTGCGACGCTCGGCGACCCGCTGGGCGGATCGGACGGCGAGGCCACCTCCCGGCCGCGCCTTCAAAAGAATCATTGAAGTACATGGATGTATGTCGCTAGGCTCCTGACACCCCCTCCTCCCGGATTGGAGTCAGCGATGACCTCACGACTCAATCGGCTCGCGGTCGCGTTGCTCGCGACGGCACTCACCACCCTCGGCGTCACGGTCGCCAACCCGTCGCCCGCGTCCGCCGCCATGACCATCTGCTACAACACCAGCCAGGCGGGAAGCTACGCCAGCACCGCCAACCAGGCCGCCTCGATCTGGAACAACGCCACGTCGAACCTGACGCTCTCGGCGAACTGCGGCTCCAACCTCCGGATCTACCGGATCACCGGCGGCGGCTCGTACGCCGTCCGGACCAGCCTCGGCAACGGCCGGGTCTACATCGACACCCAGCAGGCCGCGCAGTACAGCGTGCTGCGGATCATGACCCACGAGATCGGGCACATCCTCGGCCTGCCGGACAACTACAACGGGAACTGCTCGCTCCTGATGTCCGGCGGCAGCGCCGGCACCAGCTGCACCAACCCGTACCCGAGCACCGCCGAGGCGAACCGGGTGACCAACCTCTTCGCCGGCACCTTCGCCACCGAGCGCAGCACGGACCGCGCCGGAGCGGACATCTTCCGCGACAGCTGGCCGAGCGTGCTCACCCCGGTGGGCTGATCGACCGGACACGACGGAGGGGCCGGCACGATGCCGGCCCCTCCCCGCGTTCCTGAACGGTCAGCTCGGCATCGGCGTCAGTCGGGTACGGGGGCCGGCGCGCAGCACCCCGGACGGGAGCTTCTTGCCCAGCAGGTGCTCGGCCAACTCGGCCGCCTCGATCAGGGCGGCCAGGTCGATGCCGGTGTCGATGCCCATGTCGTGCAGCATGTGCACGGCCTCCTCGGTGGCCAGGTTGCCGCTGGCCCCCGGGGCGTACGGGCAGCCGCCCAGGCCGCCCACGCTGGCGTCGAACTCGGTCACCCCCAACTCCAGCGCGGTGAGCAGGTTGGCCAACGCGGTACCCCTGGTGTTGTGGAAGTGCAGCAGCACCGGCACGTGCGCGTTGCGGTCGCGTACCGCGGTCAGCAGCTCGCGGACCCGGCGCGGAGTGCCCATGCCGGTGGTGTCACCGAACGCCACCCGGTCCGCGCCGTCGCGGACCACCCGGTCCACGATGCCGGCCACCCGCTCCGGGTCGATGTCTCCCTCGTACGGGCAGCCGAAGCTGGTCGCCACGATCACCTCGACCCGCGCGGAGGCTCCGTGCAGCAGGTCGATCAACTCGGCGATGTCGTCCAGTGACTCGTCCGTGGTCCGGTTGACGTTGCGTCGGTTGTGCGTGTCGCTGGCCGAGACCACCACCTCGATCTCGGTGAACCCGGCGGCGAGTGCCCGCTGGGCGCCCCGGGTGTTCGGCACCAGAGCCGAGTAGCGCACCCCGTCGGCCCGCACCGCCCGCTGCCACACCTCGTCGGCGTCGGCCATTTGTGGGATCGCCTTCGGGTGCACGAACGACACCGCCTCGATCCGGCGTACGCCGGTGCCGGAGAGCGCGTCGAGCAGGCGCACCTTGGCGTCGGTCGGGATCGGGTCCTCGTTCTGCAGCCCGTCCCGTGGCCCAACCTCGCGAATGGAGACGAAATCCGGCAGGTCCGCCATAAGGGGTCACCTCACTGTGACGTCGTGCTGTGCTGAAGTTCCCCCAGCATGCCACTCCCGCCACCACCGGCGTTGATCAAGAGGTTTGCGTCATCCGTGGCCGGGATCCTGACGCAAACCTCTTGATCAACAGGATCGGGGGTCAGCGCATGCGGGAGACGATGCCGGTGTCGTAGGCGCCGGAGAGGAACTCCTCGTTCTCCAGGAGCTCTTTGAAGAAGGGGAGGTTGTTCTTCGGGCCCTCGATCTGGAAGGCGGCCACGGCCGTGCGGGCGCGGGCGATCGCCTGCTCGCGGGTGTCGCCGCTGACGATCAACTTGGCCATCAGGCTGTCGTAGAACGGGGTGACCGTGTTGCCTTCGGTGTAGCCGGAGTCCACCCGGACCCCTTCACCGGCGGGTTCCACCCAGGTCCGGACCACACCCGGCCCGGGCAGGAAGCGCTTCGGGTCCTCGGCGTTGATCCGCATCTCGATGGCGTGCCCGCGCGGGGTCAGCGCGTCCGGGTCGAAGGTCGGCGCCAGCCCCGACGCCACCCGCAACTGCTCCTCGACCAGGTCGACGCCGTAGACGTACTCGGTCACCGGGTGCTCCACCTGCAGCCGCGTGTTCATCTCCAGGAAGAAAAACTCATCGGAATCGGGCACAGCGCCAGCAGCGTCCCGCTGGTGCGGGACCAACAGGCATTCCACCGTGCCGGCGTTGCGGTAGCCGACCGCCTCACCGGCGCGCACCGCGGCCGCCAGGAAACGCTCACGCAGCTCCGGCGAGACCGCCGGGGACGGAGACTCCTCGACCAGCTTCTGGTTGCGCCGCTGCACCGAGCACTCCCGCTCGCCGAGCGCCACCACCCGGCCGTCGGCCAGGCCGAGGATCTGCACCTCGACGTGGCGCACCCGGGGGAAGTACCGCTCGATCAGCACCGAACCATCGCCGAACATCCGCTCGGCGAACGCACGCACCTTGTCGTACTCGGTGCGCAGCGCGGCCTCGTCGACGGCCACACCCATGCCCATGCCGCCGCCACCGGCGGCGGCCTTGACCATCACCGGGTAACCGATCTCGCTGGCGGCGGCCACCGCCGTGTCCAGGTCGGCGGCCGGGTCGGTGGTGCCAGGCGCGACCGGAACGCCGGCCGCCGCCATCAGGTTCCGAGCGTTGATCTTGTCGCCCATCGCGGTGATCGCGTCCGCGCCGGGACCGACCCAGATCAGACCGCTCGACTCGACGGTACGGGCGAACTCGGCGTTCTCCGACAGGAAGCCGTAGCCGGGGTGGATGGCCTGCGCACCGGTCGCCTTCGCGGCGGCGAGGATCGCCTCGGTGTTGCGGTAGCTCTGCGCCGGGTTCGGCGGACCGATGAGGACCGCCTCGTCCGCCTCGGCGACGAACGGCAGGTGGGCATCGGCCTCCGAGTACACCGCGATCGCGCGAATACCGAGCCGCTTGGCGGTCCGGATGATCCGGCGGGCGATCTCGCCCCGATTGGCGACCAGCAGTGACTCGATCATGTTTCCTCCCAGCGTCCAGGGGTTGGGACGGTAGTCAGGGAACCACGACCGGTGCCTTACTGACGAGTCGGCTCAGGCGAGCAGCGCGGCCAGGGTGGCGTCGCGCAGCAGCTCGGCGCGGCGTCGGCGGTCCACCTCGCCACCGAGGAACGGCGTCGAGTTCATCAGGCCGAACGCGGCGTGCGCCAGCACCCGCGCCTCCCCGTCGGGCATGCCGGGGTGCAGCGCGGTGAGCACCGTCACCCACTCCTCGACGTAGAGCCGTTGCAGCCGGCGGATCCGTCGCCGCGGCTCGTCGGGCAGGCGGTCCAGCTCGTGTAGATGCAACGCGATCACCGCCGGGTTGGCCAGCGCGAACTCGACGTGAAAGTCGATCAGCGACTCCAGCGCAGCTCGCGGGTCATCCGGGTGCCCGGCGGCGCGCTCCCGCCCACCGGCCAGCAGCCCGTCGCTGACCGGGATCAACGCGGCGGCCAGCATCGCCTCCTTGCCGGCGAAGTGGTGGTAGAGCGCCGGACCGGTGACCCCCGCCGCCGCGCCGATGTCGTCCATCGACACACCGTGATAGCCGCGGGCGGCGAACAGGCCGACCGCGATCTCCAGGATCTCGTCCTTGCGGGACCGACGCCGGCCCGCACCCGCCGCACCCCGTGCCTGCTGCTCCACCGTCACCGGGCAAGCCTAGACCGCGATCTGCCTCCGGTGGAGCGGTGGTTACCGCTCGGTTACTCACACCTCCGGTGCGGTTGCCCCCTCCCCGACCTGCTCGCAAGGGGCGGCCCGCCGGCGGGGTCAGTCGTCCGGGTCGACGTTGTGCTCCGTCCGCAGCGCCGTGGCCTCCTCAGGCCGACCGATCAGGTCCAGCGCACGGGCCAGCAGCCAGGCCGTCTGGCGGACCGGCCGGGAGTCGGCCGGAAGCCCGCCGAGCACCCGGCGCAGCAGCGGCTCCGCCTCGGCCGGACGGTCCAGACGCAGCAACAGCTCACCGACGAGGATCTCCACCTGCGTGGCCTCCCCGAACGCCTCGATCGACCGCAACCGGTCGGGCACCCCGGTGAGCCGGTCCAGCGCGTCGTCCAGTCGATCATCCTCGGTCAGCACCCGCGCCCCGGCCTCGGCCGCCATCGCCAGCTCGTACGTCACCGGTGGCGACTGCTCCGGCTGCCCGGCCAACGTCGCCGCCAACCCGTCCACCACCTCGATGGCGCGTACCGCCTCCGGAATGTCATAGGACCAGAACCAGGCGTACGCCTCCCGCCGGCGCGCCCGCAGCTCGTCAAGCGGCAGGTCGGCCAGTCCGTACGCCGTCGCGGCGGTGGCGAACCGCTCGGCGGCCACCGCGTCCTGGTTGGCGTCGTAGAGGATCCCGCCCGCCTCCTCCAGCACCTGCGCGCGGAGCGGGAGGTTGTCCGGGCCGTCCAGGTTGCCGGCCAACTGCTCCAGCAGGGCCAGCGCCGGATCGATCTCGCCGAGCCCGGCGTAGACACCGGCCAGCATGTGCCGGCAGCGGTCCGCCTGCGCCTGGGCGCCGAGCCGGTCCAGACCGAGAACAGCCTCCTCGGCGACCTCGGCCGCCTCGCCGAGCCGGCCCACCATCCGGTACGCGTTCGCCAACTCCCAGCGCAGGAAGGCGTCCCCCTCCGCACCCCGCTCCACGCAGAGCGTCACCGCCTCGACGAAGTCGTCCACCGCGTCGGCGGCCCGACCGGTGGCGAGCAGCGCGCGCGCCCGGGCGACCCGGACCGGCAGCTCCGCGTCCGCCGGCGCCACCCGCAGCGCCTCGTCGCAGGCGGTCACCGCCTCGGCCGGGTCGTCCACCGTCCTGGCGTACGTCAGGCAGCCTGCCGTGACCAGCTCGCCGACGCCCAGCTCACGGCCGATCCGGCGGGCCTCGTCGGCGGCCGCGCCTGCCTCCGTCAAGCGATCGAGCTGCTCCAACAGGTGTGCCCGGTGCAACGCGATCCGGGCCGCCAGGTGCCGGTCGCCACCCGCATCGGCTGGCGCCCGGTCGAGCGCGGCGAGCGCGTCCGCCCACCGTTCCCGATGCAGCAGCGCCAGCGCCACCCGGTCGTGCCCGGCGGCCCGCTGCCGGGCGTCGCCGAGCTGGTCCAACGCCTCGGCGGCCGCAAGCACCAGCGTCAGCCCTTCCTCGGCGCCCTCGTCGGCCCGGGTCAACAGCACGCCGAGCCGCCCGGCAACCACCTGGGCGGGCAACTCCTCGGCCGCTTCCCGGTACAGGTCCAGTGCCGCCCGGTTCATCTCGATCGCACCGTCGATGTCGTCCTGGTCGCCACGCTCGGCCGCCCGCAACGCCATCCGGTGGGCGACCGTGCGCGGTGCCAGGTCGGCGGCGCTGAACCCGTCGTCGTAGGCCACCAGCGCCGCCCGGAACGTGGCCCGATCGTGCCGGCCCCAGCTCTCCTCGGCGAGGTCCAGCAGTTCGTCCGCTCCGGCATCGGCGGGCAGGGTCACCGTCGGCTCGCTGGCACCGGCCCGTGGCCGGCCGCCACGGTCGGCCACGGTCGGTGCGGCACCCTGGTCGAGCGGGACCGCCGGCTCGGCCCCAGCCGGGCGGGTCGGGCGGTCGGGGCGACGACGGACGCTCGCGGAGAGCGGCAGGTGCTCGCCCTCCGGCCGCACGGCGATCCGCCGGGCGATCCACTCCGACTGGTGGGTGGTGCCGTTGCGGGCGTCGAAGCGGGCGGCCAGCCCGGTCGCGGTCTCCGCCAACTCGTCGGCGAGCGCCGACACCGGCACCTCCCCGGCCGGCTGGCCCTCGGCGGCCCGTCGGTACACGGTCGACGCGCCGACCCGACCGGCCTGGCGCAGGGCGGCGGCAGCGGTCGCCGCGAAGTGCATCGCGGCGGCCGGCGACGGTGGCCGGTCCAACCAGTCCAGGTGCCGCTCGACCAGCTCCACCGCCCGCGCCTCGTTGCCGGTCAGCGTGCAGAACTCGATGTGGTCGCCGATGTCCCACAGGTCGGCGAGGTTGCTGCGCAGCCGTCGGTACGCCTCCCGGTGCGCGTCCCGCGCCGACTCACCCCGCCCGATACGCACGTACGGCAGGAGCAGCGCGGTGAGGATCGCCTGCGGCTGCTCGCTGCAGGTGAGCCGACCGGCGAGCACCGGCTCGGCGAGCGCCACCGCCTCGGCGTCCCGCCCGGCGTCGGCGAGGTAGGCCACCTGGCTCGTCGGGTCACAGCCGGCACAGTCGGAGAGCTCGTCGCGTGGGGTGGTCTGCCAGAGCCGGTACCAGTGCGCGGCAGCCTCGGCGTCGCCCACGTGGGAGGCGACCCGGAACCGGTGCTTGTGGACGGCCTGCAGGCTGTGCCCACCAGCCCGATAGCGCCGTTCCATGTCGTCCAGCACCGCGTACGTGCGGTCCAGCGGCACCTCCGGGAACTTCAGCAGACCGGACACCATTGACTTGAAGTGCCAGAGCAGCTGGTGCATGTGGCGCTGGTGATAGGGCTGCGGGTCCCGGTCGAACTCGGCCAGACACCAGGAGAAGGTCACGAAGGACTTCGCCGATTCGCCGCCGTAGATGTACCCGGTGGTGGCCTCCATTCGGGTGGCGAAGGCGAGGTGCCGGTCGTCGGAGGCGTCCGCCCGACGCAGCAGCTGCTCCAGCGCGGCGATCTGCCCCGCCCCGTGCGGCATGTCGCCGATGCCGCGCAGCACCCGCCACAGATCCTCGTCGCCCATGCTCACACCTGTCCCGGCACGGCCCGGCCGAGCAGGCCGAGGAAGGAATCGTTCAGCAGCGCGGCGTCGGCCGCACGGATCGGATGGTGGCCGAGCAGCAACGCCTGCCCGTACAGCGCCTCGACGGCGAGCCCGACCAGCTCCGGGTCGGTCAGCGTGGTGACGCGGCGGACCAGCGGGTTGCGGTGGTTGAGCACCAACTGCGGGCGGTCCGGCGGGGCGGTGGCGGCGAGCGCGTCGAGCACCCCGCCCCACAGCTCGTCGGCCCGGTCCCGGCTGGCCGCGAGCTGGTCGTTGAACGCCGCGGACCGGCTGACCAGGTAGAGCGCCGGCAGCGAGACCGGGTCGTACGCCCGGATGACCACCTCGCAGCCGGAACGCTCGACGGCCCGCTGCGCGGCGGTGAGGAACGGCCGTAGCGCCAGCTCCACCTGCGGGTCGAGGCCTTCGAAGCGGGTGGTGAGGTCGCTCGGCTCCAGCCGCTCGATCAGCACCGCGCGGTCCACCACCGGCAGCCGCTCGATCAGCTCGGTGTCGTACGTGTAGCCGGCGTTGACCACCGCCAGGTCCTGAGCGGCGGCAACGGCGGCGAGCTGGCGGAACTCGTCGAGGCTCGCCGCGTAGCGGAGCACCCCGTAGCGCTCCCGGAACTCGGCGAGGGTGAGCGTGCCGACGTTGCTGTCCATCGGCCACCACCGGTCGACCAGCCGGAGCATCTCGTCGTCGTGCAACGCCAGCGCCTTCACGCCGAGGTGGTGCACCTGGAGGAACTCGGCCAACCGGTGCGGGTCGTGCCGCGCCAGCCGGACCAGCCAGCCGCGTACCTGGTCGCCGAGCGCCTCCCGGGTCTCGGTCAGCAGGGTGTCCTCGTAGAGGGCCTCCCGGCTGGCGGTGGGGCGCAGCTCGCTGGCGTCCACCACGCAGTGCGCGAAGAACGCCCAGTCCGGCAGCAGCCCGTCGGCGTTCTCGGTGAGCAGCATCCGCTTGAGGTACACCCGGTGCCCGGCTCGGGCCGCCGGGTTCACCGGGGTGGGCAGGATGACAGCGACACCGGTCAACCCGGCCTCCGGTACGGCCAGCGGCAGCACGTCGAACGGGTCGACGCCGAGCGTCTCCCGGGCGTACCTGATCAGCGCCGCGCGGTCGACCGGTGCTCCCGGCGTGGTCGGCCACGGCGGTTCGCCGGTGGTGGTGACCACGTCGCCGACCCGGACGGTGACCGGCAGCAGCGACCCGAAGAGCCGCGCCAGGTCGGTGACGGTCGGCGTGGTGAGCCACTGGTCGGCGTCGCGGCGGGGCACCAGCGTGACGGTGGTGCCCGGCTCGGCGCGGGCGGCCTCCGGTGGCGCCACCGTCACTGCGTAGCGACCGTCGGCGTACCCGGTCCAGCGGACCGTGGGGTGCTCGCCGTGCCGGGTGAGCACCTGGATCTCGTCGGCCACCAGGAAGCAGGAGAGCAGGCCGATGCCGAACTGCCCGAGGAACTCGTGCCGGGAGAAGCCCAGCTCGTCCCGCTTGGAGCTGCGGCCGATGGTGGCCAGCAGCTCGTGCACCTGCGCCTCGGTCAGGCCGATGCCGGTGTCGTGCACCCGCAGCGTGCCGTCGCCGGTGATGTCCGGCGGCTCGATGCGGACCAGCGCGGGCGCGTCCGGCTCGGCGGCACGCCGGGCGGTGATCGCGTCCACCGCGTTCTGCAGCAGCTCGCGGACGTAGACCCGCGGGCTGCCGTAGAGGTGATGACTGAGCAGATCGACCACGCCACGGAGGTCGACCTGGAAGGTGTGGTCCACGCCTGAGTTCTCCCCGGTCCGGATGCCGGCGCCCACCGTACCGATGATCACCGACGAGCGCGTCCCCCTTTCGCCCGGCGGCTTGACTCTCGACCCGGTCGAACCCGCACGGTCACCGGCATGACCTCCTCCGCTCTCGGTCGGGACTTCCGGCTGCTCTGGTCCGCCGCCGTCTCCTCCCGGCTCGGCGACGCGCTGCGGACGCCGGCGCTGGCGCTGCTGGCCGCGACGCTCACCCGCGACCCCCGGATCATCGCGGCGGTCACCGTGGCCGGGCAGCTACCGCCGCTGCTCTTCGGCCTGCTCGGCGGCGTGTACGCGGACCGCTGGGACCGGCGGCGGACGATGGCCCTGGTGGACGGGGTACGCGCGGCCGTGGTGGGGGTGCTGGCCGTGGCGGTCGCCCTCGACCGGGCCGGCATCCTGGTGCTGCTGGTGGCCGCGTTCCTCCTCGCCGCGCTGGGCACCCTCTTCGACTCCGCCTCGTTCGCGCTGCTCCCCGCACTGGTGCCTCCGGCGGCGCTACCCCGGGCGAACGGCCGGCTCCAGGCGGGTACCGCGGTGGCCGGCGGTTTCCTCGGCGCGCCCGCCGCCGGCGTGCTCTTCGCCGTCGCCCCCGCCCTCCCGTTCACCATCGACGCCGTCACCTTCGCCGTGGCCGCCCTGCTCGTGCTGGCCCTCACCCCAACATCCGCTCCCCGCTTGGCGACGGGAGCGCGTCGCGGGTCGGTGTGGGGCGAGATCGTCGAGGGGCTGCGGTGGCTTCGCGCGCACCGGACACTGTGGCGGGTCACCCTGTTGGCGGCGGCGTGCAACCTGGCGATCAGCGGCGTGCTGGCGGTGCTGGTGCTCTACGCGCTGGACGTGTTGCGGGTGCCGCCGTCCGGGTACGGGCTGTTCGCCGCCAGTGCGATTCTCGGCGGCGTGGCAGGGGCGCTCGGGGCGGGTCGGCTCGCCGCCCGGTTCGGCACGGTGCCCGCGCTGTGCGCGGTGCTCGCCGCGCAGACCGTCGCGTTGACCGGGTTCGCGCTGGCTCGGCATCCGGTGCCGGGCGCGTTCGCGTTGGCCGTCTTCGCCGCCGGCACCGTGGTGTGGAACAGCCTGTGCGCGTCGTACGGGCAGCGGCACGTGCCGGCCGGGCTGCTCGGTCGAGTGGGTGCCGCCCAGCGGATGGTCGGGCTGCTCACCGCACCGGTCGGCGCGGCGCTCGCCGGGCTGGTCGCCGCGGCGTACGGAACGGTGCCGGTGGCGGGTGCGGCGGCCGGTACGTTCGCGCTGGTCACACTCGCGGCGTGGTGGACACTGCGGCCGGTGCCGCCGGCTGACGCACCCACCAGCGGCGGGACAGCAGCCCGCCCAGCGCCGCACCCGTCGCGTTGAGCAGCACGTCGTCCACCGAGGAGACGCGGCCGAGGTCCAGCGCGTACTGGAGGGACTCGACCAGCAGCGAACCGGCCGCGCCGAGCAGAAAGAGCCGACCGACGCTGGTCAGCGCGGCGAGGCGTACCGGGGCGAAGAAGCCCAGGGCGGCGAAGACCAGCAGGTTGCCGACCACCTGCACCACCGCAGTCGTCGGCGGTCCGGTCAGCAGGTCGGCCAGGTCGCGCAGCGGCACCGGGTTGACCTGCCGTGGCGTGTCGCGCGGGGTGAGGATCATCCACACCCAGGGCAGGGTGCCGGCGACCGCGCCCACCTCGGCGATGCTGCGTCGCCACGCCTGACCGGCCGGCGCGGCCCGGCGCAGCCGGGCGAGGGCGGCGGTGACCAGGACCAACAGCGGCAGCCCGGCCAGCACGGCGCGCAGGACATCGCCCCAGTCCCGCCAGACCTGACCCACGGGCGCAGCCTAGCCCGGCGTCCGTTCCCGGTGGGACAGCCCGGACAGGCGCAGCGCGATCCGCCGACGGGCCGGCGGCACGACACCGAGAAGCCGGAGCAGCACGTCACGGACCGGCCGGCGGGCCGGGGAGAGGGTGGCCAGCCGGGTCAGCCCGGCGGCGAAGCTCAGCACGTCCTCCGCCATCGGGCGCTGCCGGGCGGTGTAGTCGTCGAGCAGCGTCTCCGGGCCGCCGTCCAGCACGTCGGCCAGCGCGGTGCCGAGGGCCACCGCGTCGCAGATGCCGAGGTTCATGCCCTGCCCGCCGGCAGGGCTGTGCACGTGTCCGGCGTCGCCGGCCAGCAGCACCGGCCCGGACCGGAAGGTGTCGGCGATCCGGTGGTGCACCCGGAACCGGGAACCCCAGAGCACCTCGGTGACCCGGTCGGGTCGCCGCGCCGGGCCGCGCTCGTCGAGCAGTGCCTGGAGGTAGGCCGGATCCGGCTCGGCCGGGGCCGTCGGCACGGCGGCGACCAGCCGGACCACCCCGTCCGGGAGCGGCGCCCAGATCAGCGGCCCGGAGCGGGCGAGGAAGAGCGCCGCCTCGTCGCGAGGCAGGCTGCTGTGCACCCGGATGTCGGCGAGCACAAAGGACTCCTCGTCGCTCGGGCCGGTGAAGCCGATACCGGCCAACCGCCGGACCGTGCTGTGCAGGCCGTCCGCGCCGACCACGAACCGGGCGCGCAGCGCCTCCCCGTCGATCTGCGCGAGCACCCCGTGGCCGTTCCGGCTCAGGCCGGTCAGCCGGCACGGCCGTCGCACCCGGACGCCGAGGTCGGCCAACTGCTCGGTGAGCACCGCCTCGGTGACCGCCTGGGAGACCATCAGCGCGTAGGGAAAACGGGACGGCAATTGGTGGAACGGCACCGACAGCAGCACCCGGTCCCGGTCCCGGACGGTGAAGCGCGGCGCTCGCACCCCCTGGGCCACCAACGGCGCCGCGGCGCCGATCCGGTCCAGCACCTCCAGGGTGTACGCGTGCACGACGGCCGCGCGGGAGGTCGACGGAGGCTCGGCCAGCTGGTCCAGCACGGTCACCTCGACCCCGCGTCGGGCCAGCGTCAGCGCGGTGGCGAGACCGGTGGGGCCGGCGCCCACCACCAGAACGTCCGTACTCGTGGGCAGCATGGCCACCTCCGGAACGATCGTTGCCAACAGATGTTGGCAAACACTTGTTGGCAACGTTAGGTCGCCGCTCATTGTGAGTCAACAGTCGTTGGCATACGGTCGTTGACATGACAGCGCCCGCCCGCCCGACCCCTCCCCGCCGCTCGGACGCCACCCGGGCGGCGATCCTGCGGGCCGCTCGCGAACGGTTCGCCGCCGATGGGTACGAACGCGCCACGATCCGGGCCATCGCCGCCGACGCCCGGATCGACCCGTCGATGGTGATGCGCTACTACGGCAACAAGGAGGGGCTGTTCGCGGCGGCGGCCGAGTTCGACCTACGCCTGCCCGACCTGACCGCCGTGCCGCTCGGGCAACTGGGCGAGACGTTGATCCGGCATTTCCTCACCCGGTGGGAGGGCGACGAGACGCTGACGGCTCTACTCCGTACCGCCAGCACCAATCCGGGCGCGGCCGAGCGCATGCGCGACATCTTCGCCAGCCAGCTCATCGCGACCGTGGCCACCTTCGGCACCGACCCGGCAACCACCGCGCGCCGGGCCGGCCTGGTGGCCAGCCAGATCCTCGGCCTCGCCTTCACCCGCTACATCGTCCGCCTGCCGCCCATGGTGGACATGGATCCGGATGAGCTGGTTTCCTGGATCGCACCGACCCTCCAGCGCTACCTGACCGGGCTGCCGGAGAACTGACCCAACCTTTTCCCCCTCCCCGTGCGTCTGGCAGGTGACGCGGGAACGCGACGGCCGGGAGGTGGGCGGATGGGACCGGCGGCGGACGACGGACGCGAGGGTTACCTCGCCTTCGTGGAGAGCCACCAGCACCGGCTGCTGCGTGCGGCCTACCTGATCTGCGGCAACCAGCACCAGGCCGAGGACCTCCTCCAGGACGCGCTGCTGAAGCTGGCACTGCGCTGGACCTCGGTACGCGACGGCGACCCCGCCGCGTACGTGCGAACAATCCTCTACCGGGACGCGGTGTCGTGGTGGCGTCGCAGGCGTCGGGAATGGCTCAGCGCCGCACCGCCGGAGCAGGTGGCGCCCGACCGCGACGGCACGCTGCGGCTGACGATGCACCACGCGCTGGGCCAGTTGCCACCCCGGCAGCGGGCCGTGCTGGTACTGCGTTACTACGAGGACCTGACCGAGGTCGCCACCGCCGAAGCGCTCGGGGTGACCGTCGGCACCGTGAAGAGCCAGTGCCACGCGGCGCTGCGCCGGCTCCGCGAGGTGGCCCCGGACCTGGCTCGGGACGCCCGCTCGGGCGAGGTCCCGGCTGCTCCCGGAGACCTGGCCACCGGCCTGGAGGTGAACCCGTGAACGAGCAGGACCTACGTCAACTGCTGACCGTCAGCGTCGAGGACGTCCGGCCCAGCCACCCCGCGGTGGCCGGCTGGGAGCGGGCCCGGCGTACCCGGCGTACCCGACGGTCCGTCGGCGCGGCGGCCCTGGCCGTGGCGCTGATCGGTGGCGGCACGGTGGCCGCGATGCGACCGCCCGCCGATTCGCCGCCGGACCACTCGGTGGCGCCGACCGTCGTGCCCAGCCACGCCGGGCCGGTGGTGCGCGCCCCCGCCGAGCTGACCTTTCCGCGTGATCCGCTGTCCCGGCTCGGTGACCCGGCGACCGTGCCGCTCTCCGCCCGGCCGGTCCAACGGGCACTGGCGCTGTTCCAGCCGATCGACTTCGAGGAGTACCGCGCGGACGGCCCCGTCCGGGTGCTCGGGGACGACGGCGTGGTGCGCAGTCTCGACGTGGTGACTCCGGCGCCCACCCGGGACGAGGGCGGCAACCAGGCGCCCGCCCTGAAGTCGGGAGTGCTGTCGCCGGACGGCCGGTCAGCCGCATTCGCGCAGACCAACGAGCTGATCATGGTCGACCTCACCACGGCGACCGTGCGCCGCATCCCGCTTCAGGGCTACCTGGAACTGGTGGTCTGGGCGAACGACCGGGTGTTGGTCGGCGGCGACGACCGGACGTACGCGGTGGACCGGGTCTCCGGCGCGGCCAGCGAGCTCGACGTCTCGCTCTGGGACCTGGTCGCGCCCGACCCGGCGGCCGGCCGCGAGGCGGCGCTGGTCGAGGTGAGCGGCATGCGGGACAACCTGATCCTGCGCAGCCGGACCGCCCGCGAGGGCACGATCCGCTCCGAACAGAAGGTAACCGGTGCCGCGCTGCCGGCGCCGTACCAGGTCAACGAGTTCTACGGCCGGGGTTGGCTGCACGGCGAACGTCTGGCCCGCTCGGCGTGGATCACCAGCAGCGAGATCGACGGTGCCGAGGGGGTGGCCGTACTGGACGCTCGGACCGGTGCGGTGGCCCACGTGCTCGACCTGGGCCGGGACCGGTGGAAGGGCTGCTGCGAGGTGCTGGGCTGGGACAACCGCGGTGCCGTCCTGCTCCGCCTGCAACCGGGCGGCCTGGTGCGCTGGCACCCGGAGACCGGCGAGGTCACCGGCGTGGTCCGCGACCTGACCGGCATGGTGGCGCTGGCCGGCTGAACCCCGTCCCCGCGCAACCGGATGGTCGCGCGGGGACAGGTGCTCAGGGGTCAGGCGGCAGTGCCGGTCAGGCGGCGAGGCCGCCGGGCTGGTCGCCCTTTGCGACGGGAGCCCGGACCAGGTTGCCCCACTCGGTCCACGAGCCGTCGTAGTTGCGCACCTGCGGGTAGCCCAGCAGGTGCCGCAGCACGAACCAGGTGTGGCTGGACCGCTCGCCGATCCGGCAGTACGCGATCACGTCGTCGTCCGGGCTGAGCCCGAGCTGGTCGGCGTAGATCGCGCGCAGCTCGTCGGAGGACTTGAACGTGCCGTCCTCGTTGGCGGCGGACTTCCACGGCTTGTTGACCGCACCCGGGATGTGCCCGCCGCGCAGCGCGCCCTCCTGCGGGTAGTCCGGCATGTGCAGCATCTCGCCGGTGTACTCGCCCGGGGACCGGACGTCGACCAGCGGCCGACCCACGGCGATGTGCGCCATCACCTGCTCGCGGAACGCCCGCAGCGGCGTGTCGTCGCGCAGCGGCACCGGGTAGTCGGCGCGGGGGCGGGCCGGCTTGTCACGGGTCACCTCGCGCCCCTCGGCGATCCACTTCTGCCGGCCGCCGTCGAGCAGCCGCACGTCGGCGTGGCCGAAGAGGGAGAACACCCAGAGGGCGTACGCGCCCCACCAGTTGAAGTTGTCTCCGTAGAAGACCACCGTGTCGCCCCGGCCGATGCCCTTGGCGGCGCACATCTCAGCGAAGCTCGTGGCTTCCAGGTAGTCCCGGGTCACCTGGTCGTTCAGGTCCAGGTGCCAGTCGACCTTGACGGCACCGGGGATGTGACCCGATTCGTAGAGCAGTACGTCCTCGTCGGACTCGACCACCACGAGGCCCTCGTCGCCCAGGTGCTCGGCCAGCCACTCGGTGGTGACCAGCCGCTGCGGGTCCGCGTACGACTGGAGGCGGGGATCAGGATCGCTCGGCACAGACATGATCCCCAAGTTACGCCGCGATTCGACCTGGCGGCCGGCCATCGGGGATCGGGAGCTGCGGATGTGGCGGGGGGCACGTCACGGTGGTCAGGCGCGACGGTGGGCGATCCGACCGGCGACCACAGTGACCAGGCAGGCACCGTCGGCGTCATGGACCGCCAGGTCGGCGCGCCGGCCCGGGTTCAGCGCCGACGGGACGGGAGCGGGCAGCACCGCCAGGTCGCTCCGGTCGACGGCCGCCCGTAGCGCCGGGTCGGCGAGATGCTCGGCCAGCACCGCCGTCACTCCTCGCCGCAGCAACGCGTACACCCGCTCGCGCGGGGTGGGCGCCGCCGGCAGCGGGCCATCGTGCAGCAGCCCCGGGCCCAGCGTGCCGGGCCAGCGGCGGACCCGCGCCCCGGCGTACGCCCCGCTCAACTCGGAGAGCGGACCGACGGCCTCGACGCGGTCGCCGCTGACCACCACGGCGTGGTCCGGCACCGGCTCGCCGTCGGGGGTGAGCCGCAGCAGCGGCGCGGTGTGCAGGGTGAGCACGCTCAGTCGACGATCGGCCCGAGCAGCGGGCGCTTGGCGGTGACGGTGTCGCCGGAGGAGCGGCCGGTCAGCCGCCGCTTGATCCACGGGGCCAGGTGCTGACCGGCCCAGCGCAGGTCGGCCGCACGGGCGGCGAGCCACGGCGACGGCGCCGGGTGCGGCGGGACCAGGAGCCACTCCTCGTCGCAGCCCACCCCGAGTGCGTTCAGCACCTGCCCGGCGACCCGCCGGTGCCCGGCAGCGGAGAGGTGCAGCCGGTCGGTGCTCCAGAGCATCGGGTTGAGGAAGGTGTCGTCGGCGTACAGGTCGACCAGGATGGCGCCGTGCCGCTCGGCGGTCTCACCGACTGCCTGGTTGAGCAGCTCCACCCGGGGGGCCACGAGGCGTTGCCCGGGCAGCCGGGCCATCACGTCGGCGAACCGGAAGAGCAGCACGTCCGCGCCGCCCGAGCGCAGCTGCCGGACCACGTCGTCGAAGCGGGCGACCAGTGCGTCCGGGTCGAAGGTGCGGCGCAGCACGTCGTTGCCACCGGCCGCGAAGCTGATCAGGTCGGGTTTCATCGCCACGGCGGCGGGCACCTGCTCGGCGACCACACCGGGGAAGAGCCGACCCCGGATGGCCAGGTTGGCGTAGCGGAAGTCGGGACCCGCCTCGGCGGCGAGCCGGGTCGCCACCAGATCCGCCCAACCCCGGTAGGTGCCGTCCGGGTAGGCGTCGTCCATACCCTCGGTGAAGCTGTCCCCGACCGCGACATAACTGCGCCAGCGCACCCGCGCCTCCCTCACGCCACCCGTTGCCTGCGGCGACCAGTCTGTCACCGGGGGCGCGGCGGGCGGTGCCCCGATTTGGACGACGTGGCGGAGGTCATTGGTCACACACGGGGTGGCCCGTCCCCGTGGTACGGGCCACCCCACGCAACCCGGCGGTCAGTCGAGCGCGTTGATGATCTGCATGTCCCGGGGGCTCGCCGGCTCCGGCCGCTCGCCGACCCGACAGTCGTGCCGCGCACGGGACCGAATTGGATCGCCGACCCGGCGCGACGGCTCTAGGCTGCGCGAATGCTGCTACGCATGTCGACCCTGCTGCTGCGAACCCTGCGCGAGGACCCGGCCGACGCGGAGGTGCCGAGCCACCGGCTGCTGCTGCGCGCCGGCTACATCCGTCGCGCCGCACCGGGCGGGTACACGTGGCTGCCGCTGGGCAAGCTGGTGCTGGACCGGATCACCGAGGTGGTACGCGGCGAGCTGATCGCGATCGGCGACCAGGAGGTGCACTTCCCGGCGCTGCTGCCGGCGGAGCCGTACCGGACCAGTGGCCGGTGGGCGGAGTACGGCGACGACATCTTCACCCTCGCCGACCGGCGCGGCGCCGAGCATCTGTTGGCGCCCACCCACGAGGAGATGGCGGCGCTGCTGGTCAAGGACCTGTTCACCTCGTACCGGGATTTCCCGGTGACGCTGTTCCAGGTGCAGACGAAGTTCCGGGACGAGGCGCGGCCGCGGGCCGGTCTGCTGCGCGGCCGGGAGTTCCTGATGAAGGACGCGTACTCCTTCGACCTGGACGAGGAGGGGCTGCGGGACGCGTACGGACGGCACCGGGCGGCGTACCGGCGGATCTTCGACCGGCTGGGGCTGGACTACACGGTGGTGCACGCGATGTCCGGGGCGATGGGCGGCTCGGCGTCGGAGGAGTTCCTGGCCGCGACGCCGGTCGGCGAGGACACCTTCGTCGGCTGCACCGCCTGCGACTATGCGGCGAACACCGAGGCGGTCATCACCCGGGCGCCCGCCGCCGGCGATCCGGCCGCGCAGCCGTCCGTCGAGGTGCACGACACGCCCGAAACCCCGACGATCGCCAGCCTGGTGGAGCTGGCCAACGCCCGCCGACTGGGCGGCCGGGACGGCTGGACCGCCGCCGACACCCTGAAGAACGTCGTGCTGAGCGTGCGCCAGCCGGGCGCGGAGCGGGCCGAGCCGCTGGTGGTGGGGCTGCCGGGTGACCGGGAGGTCGACCTGAAGCGGGTCGGCGCCGCGCTGCACCCGGCCCAGGTGGCCGTCTTCGAGGAGTGGGCCGAGCATCCGGAGCTGGTTCGCGGGTACATCGGGCCGCAGTTGCTCGACAAGCTGGGCATCCGCTACCTGGTCGATCCGCGGGTGGTGCCCGGCTCTGCCTGGTTGACCGGGGCGAACGAGCCCGGCCGGCACGCGACGGACGTGGTCTGCGGACGGGACTTCACGCCCGACGGCACGATCGAGGCGGCCGACGTACGGGCCGGCGACCCCTGCCCCGACTGCGACCGCGGCGAGCTGACCATCCGGCGAGGCATCGAGATCGGGCACATCTTCCAGCTCGGCCGCCGATTCACCAACGCGTTCGCGGTCGACGTGCTCGGCCCGGCGGGCAAGCCGGTCCGGCCGACCATGGGCTGCTACGGCATCGGGGTGTCCCGGGCGGTCGCGGCGATCGCCGAGCAGCACCACGACGACCGGGGGCTGGTCTGGCCGGCGGCGGTCGCGCCGTGCGACGTACACCTGATCGTGGCGGGCAAGGGACCGCAACTCGACGCGGCGCTGGAGCTCGGCGGGCGGCTCGACGCCGCCGGCCTGCGGGTGCTGGTCGACGATCGGACGCACGTCTCGGCCGGGGTCAAGTTCACCGACGCCGAGCTGATCGGCATCCCGCGCGCCGTCGTGGTCGGACGCCGACTGGCCGACGGGTACGTCGAGTTGCGCGAGCGGTCCGGCGACGGGCGCACCGAGATGCACGTGGACGGTCTGGTGGAACGACTGGTCCACGAGGTACGCCGCGAACGTGGGAACCTGGTGTAGCGACCGCGTCACGGGGTACCGCAGTTCGATCGGTGAAAACGTCTTCGGAGGCTCTCATGACCAGTTACCGGGTCAGCGACGTGATGACCAAGCAGGTCGTGTACCTGTCGGCGGAGACCACCCTGGACGAGGCGGCCAGGGTGATGAAGGAGGCGGACATCGGCGACGTGGTGGTCACCGACGGCGCCAGCCTCGCCGGCATGCTCACCGACCGGGACATCGTGGTCCGGGCGGTGGCCGAGAACCGCTCGCCGACTGCCACCACCATCGGCTCGATCGTCACCCGCGAGGTGGTCATGATCGAGCAGCACTGCACGGCCGGCGAGGCGGCGACGCTGATGCGCGACCGGGGCATCCGGCGAGTGCTGGTCTGCGACACCGACCGCAAGCTGGTCGGGATCGTCTCGCTCGGCGACCTGGCCATGCAGCTCGACCCCACCAGCGCCCTCAGCGAGATCAGCGAGCAGTCTCCCACCGTCTGAACCGCAAACAAGGGTCCCTTCTGATCGCCTCGGGTAGCGGGAAGGGGCCCTTACCAACGGCGGTAGCCTCGACACATGGCTGACATGCCGGCCCGACTGGCCGAGATCGTCGACGAATTCGCCGCCGCGCCGCGCGACCTGGTGCTGGAGATGCTGCTCGAGTACGCCGACGTCATCCCGCCGCTCCCGGTCGACGCCGTCGAGCGCGAGGGCATGGAGCAGGTGCCGGAGTGCCAGACGGCGTTCTTCCTGCGTGCCCGGGTGACGCCGGAAAAGACCGTCGAGACGCTGTTCGACTGCCCGCCAGAGGCGCCGACCACCCGGGCGTTCGCCGGGATTCTCGCCGAAGGGCTGGCCGGCGCGAGCGCCGAGGAGGTGCTGGCCGTGCCGGACGACCTCTACCAGCGGATGGGGCTGGCACAGGCGATCAGCCCGCTGCGGATACGCGGTGGCACCGCGATCCTGGGCCGGCTCAAGCGGCAGGTCCGGGAACAACTCGGCTGAGCTGGGAGTTGGCACCGATCATGGAGATCGAGATCTACGCGGACGTCGTCTGCCCGTGGTGCTACATCGGCAAGCGCCGGCTGGAGGAGGCCCTCGCCAGCTACGACGGCGAGGTGACCGTCCGCTACCGGCCGTTCCAGCTCGATCCGTCGCCGGTGTCCGGGCCTCGTCCGCTGCTGGAGGCCATGGCCGCCAGGTTCGGCGGTGCGGAGCGGGCGCGGCAGATGTTCGCCCACGTGACCGAGGTCGCGGCGGGTGACGGGCTGCGGCTGGACTTCGACCGTGCGGTGACCGCGAACACCTTCGAGGCGCACCGGCTGGTCTCCTACGCCACCGACCACGGCCTGGCGGCCGAGATGGTCGAGGCGCTCTACCAGGCGTACTTCACCCAGGGCGTCGACGTCGGCTCCCGGGACGCGCTGGCCACGGTGGCCGGCGGAATCGGCCTGGACGTCGCCGACGTGCGCCGGTTCCTCGACTCCGACCAGCGGACCGCAGACGTCACCGCCGCGTTGGCCGCCGCCCGGGACCTGGGCATCACCAGCGTGCCGACCTTCGTGCTGGCCGGAAAGTACGCGGTCAGCGGCGCCCAGGAGACGCAGACGCTGCTCGCTGCGCTCGCCGAGGTCGAGCAGCGCGAATCGGCGGCGCACTCGCACTGATCAGGCCGCGACCGACCACGGCACCCCGGCATCGACCGACGTGATGTTTCACGTGCAACAGCATCGATGTCGATGCCCGGTCAGGCCGGCCTGGCCAGGCCCTCCACCACCTGCGCTCCGGGCAGCGCACCCAGCGCCGGCCCGGGCAGCGCGATCTTGCTGTGCCGTACGCCGGAACCGATGATCACGTGCGGTGTGGCGATCACCCGCGCGTCAACCAGGATCGGCCACTGCGCCGGCAGCCCGATCGGGGTTATTCCGCCGTACTCCATGCCGGTCAACTCGACCGCGTCGTCCATCGGGGCGAAGCTCGCCTTGCGAACATCCAACGCCCGGCGGGCCACCCCGTTCACGTCGGCCCGGGTGGTGGCCAGGACGATGCAGGCCGCGTAGCGGACCACACCCTCGCGCTTGCCGGCCACCACGACGCAGTTTGCCGACACGTCCAACCCCACCTCGTACGCCGCGCAGAAGGCGGCGGTGTCGGCGAGGTCGGCGTCGATCGGCGCGACCAGCACGTCGTCGACGTCCACCGGCGCGTCGGCCGGCCACTCGGAGATGGCCGTCGCCACCGGCGGGGCGAGCAGGTCGAGGCGGGCACGGGCCGGTTCGGTCTTCAGCGTTCCCATCACGGGTGCGATCCTCGCACCCGCCACGCCCGAACCGCTTGGCGACTCCCGAGCCGGCACGCGGACCACCCGTCCGTGCCGAACCGACCGGCGGCTCAGCTACCGGCGAGGAACGCGTTCTCGCGCAGGAAGGTGCGGTCACGGGAAGCGGCCAGTTCCTCGGCCCGCAGGGCCTTGGCCCGCTGCAACTCCAGGTCCTCCAGCGCATGCCGGACGCCCAGCCGGATCACGCCGTAGAGGAAGACGAAACCGGCGACGTAGAGAATGACGGTGATAACGACAGCGAACATGGCGTCACCGTAAGGCGAATGTGAACCCGGTTTCCTCTCATCTCTGCCGGGGTCCCCCGTACGTGTCAGCGAGGTGGTCGGCCCAGGTGCGAACGCCCCGGGGCAGCGCCTCGGTGACCAGGCCACCCGCGCGCAGCTCGCGGCCGAGGCGGCCGGGGATTCGCACCGGTAGCAACGGTCGGCGTGCACTCCGGGCCTGCCGCCAGGCGTGGACCGCCTCGTCAAAGCGGAGCACCTGCGGCCCGCCGTACTCCTCGATCGAGCCCAGCGGGCCGGCGACCAGCCGGGCCGCCAACCGGGCCGCCACCTCGGCCGGGTCGACCGGCTGGGCGAGCACCGCCCGGTCCCCGATCACCGGCCCCAGCCGCGCGCTGGCGGTCAGCATGTCGTCCAGGAACTGCGGGAACTGGGTGGCCCGCAGCACCGACCAGGGCACCTGGCCGGCCGCGATCACCTGCTCGGCGGCGAGTTTGTGCCGGTAGTACGGGATCGGCACCCGGTCCACTCCGACGATCGAGGTGTAGACCAGGTGCTGGACGCCCGCCGCGCCGGCCGCGACCACCAGCCGACGGGTGCCGAGCACGTCCACCTGGTAGGTCTGCCGGCCCCGGGGCGAGGAGGCCAGGTGCAGCACCGCATCCATCCCGGCGACCGCCTCGGTCAGCCCGTCCCCGGTGGCCAGGTCGGTCACCACCCATTCCACCGCGGAGCCGGTACGCGGCCGCCTGCTGGTGGCCCGGACGCTGACCCCGTCGTCGCGTAGCCGGGCCAGCACCGCGTGGCCCAGGTGGCCGCCCGCCCCGGTGACCAGAACCCTCATCCCGTCCTCCCGTCCCGCCGCGAACCGCGGCATACGCCGGCCCACCGATCCGTCCGACGCCCGGTCCGCGCCGCCTCTGGGCCCACCCGGTGATGACGGCACCCCGGGCAGACCCGTGACCGGTTGTGCGGCGGCTCACCCCGAGCGAGCCAGGTCCAGCACGGTCAGTAGCGCGAAGAACCCGATCAGCACCTCGTTGACCACCCAGGCGTGCCCCTCGGCCCACTCACGCATCCGGGCCAGCACCCTCGCGGCGCGATGCCCGAGCACCAGCAACGCCAGTAGCGGCAGGGCCAGCAAGGTCACCGTGAGCAGCACGAACGGCAGTAGATGCCACCACGGCAGGTTGTGCCGGGCCACGCTCGCCCCGACGGCGGCCATGGTCAGGTCGTCGGTGGGCGTCACCACGAAGAGCAGCGCGCCCAGCCGCAGCGCCCGGCCCGGGTCGGCGTGCCCGATCCTCCCCAGCCACCGCGGCGGCCCGGACCGGTGCCGACGCAGCCAGACCACCATGGCCAGGATGAGCAGCAGGGCGAGCACCACCAGGTCGACGGCCGGGCCGTGATCGACCCGGCCGGCGACGGCGCTGGCGTCGGTGGCCACGCCGCCCACCAACCGGGTGAGCAACCAGCTCACGGTCACCCCGACGGCAACCACCAGCCCGGCACCGGCGAGGAAGCCCAGCGACGCCGCGCGGGGCCGGTCGGACGAGGCGAGAAAGACCGCTACGACCAACTGGGTCCCGGCGACCATCACCACGGCCAGTGGCAGGACGGCAAGGAAACTCATCGCCCGCCATCCTCCCGGCCGACCGGGGCCAGGCGCCGCCGAACCTGCGGATCACCCGCCCAGCCGCGCGCTCCCGCCCACCACCACCCGGCCGGCCAGCAGCGCACCGAGCAGCGCCAGGCCGGCGGCGACCACCAGCGTCGCCGCATAGCTGGCCGGGCCCGGCGCGCTACCGGCCGCCAGCACCGCCCCGGTGAGCGCCAGTACGGTCGCCGCGAAGAGTGAGTCGCCCAGTTGCAGCGAGGAGCTGTTGCGGCCCTGCTCGCCGGGGGCGGACAACTCCAGGGTGAGCACCGACAACGACGGGTAGAGCAGCCCCATGCCGAGGCCGGCGACCGCCCAGCCCAGCACGGCGACGGCCACCGGCAGTTCGGGCCAGACGGCCAGCGCCACCGTGGCGGTACCGACCGTGATGCAGCTCAACCCGGCTCGGGGCAGGCTGGCGCGGGAGGCCGGCAACGGGATCCGGCCCTGTACCCAGGAGCCCACCGACCAGGCCAGTGCGCCGACGGTGAGGACCAGCCCGGCGGCGGTCGGCGACAGACCTCGCTCCCGGGAGAGCATCAACGGGATGACGACCTCGGCGCCGACGAACGCCGCCGAGGCCAGACCCCGCAGCCCGATCACGGTGGGCAGCCCTCGGGCCGCCCGGAGGAACCCGGCCGGCAGCAGGCGCGGGGCGCAGACCAGCAGGCCGGTCACGGCGAGCGCGATCAGTGCCAGGGCGGCCGCGCCGCGCTGCTGTCCCCCGATGTGCAGCAGTGCGGCGCTCGCCCCCGCCCCGCACGCCCAGCCGATCCGGGCCACGGCGCCGGCCGGCGGCCGGGTCGGCGCACTCCGTTCGAGTGAGCGCAGGCCGGGGTGGACCAGCAGCACCGCCGGCACCGCCACCGCCGGCACCGCCAGGAAGACCCACCGCCAGCCCAGGTGCTCCACGATCAGGCCGGCCAGCGCCGGCCCGACCAACGACGGGACGACCCACGCCGCCGCGAACGCGGCGAAGATCCGCCGGTGCAGTTCCTCCGGGTACGCGTGCGCGACGATCACGTAGAGCGCCACCGAGAGCAGCCCGGAGCCGAACCCCTGCACCACGCGGCCGACGACCAGCGCCTCCATCACCGGGGCGGTCCCGGCGATCAGCAGCCCGACCACGAACCAGGCGACGCCGTGCCACATCGCCGCCCGGGGTCCTCGTGCGTCGCACCAGATTCCAGAGATCACCATGGCCAGCACGCCCGCGGCGAACGAGCCGCCGAACGCGATCCCGTACAGCGCCAGCCCGTCCAGGCTGCGAGCGACGGTCGGCATCGCCGTGCCGACCGCCAGCGCCTCGAACGCGAGCAGCGAGATCAGCGCGACGCTGCCCACCGTCATCGCCCGCAGTCGGGGTGCGAACAACCCCGGAGGGGCCGATACGACGGTGGCGGATGGGCTCAGCATGGACCGAGCCTGCGACCTCAACCCGGATTCATGTCAATCATGGGTGACGCGGCTCTCGTCGGGGATCCCACCGCCCACCCCCGTCCATCCGACGGCGACGACGGAAAGTTCCCCTGCTCCGAGGGCATAACGGATGCCAGGTCGGGAAGCCAGGCCGCCGGACGCGAGGCGGTGGGAGGACGAGATGGCCAAGGGCAGGACCTGTATCAGCGGGGAGTCGGGCCGGCGTCCGTCCAGCCGTACGCCTCAATGACGGCGGCGGGTCGCGCGGTCGGCCGCCTCCTGCCGTCCATCGGCGTGCCGCACCTGGTCAGCGAGGCGTCCCGGACCGTGGGCTCGGCTGCGACCCGGCTGGCCCGGACGGCCGGGCTGACCCGGCGTCGGATCTGGTCCCGACCTGGGCGCCACCACATCGAGGTGCACGGCGTCTGCCAGGACGGCGGCGACCAGCTGGCCCGGCAGGTGGAGGGCGCGCTGGAGCAGGTGCCCGGGGTGGCCTGGGCCCGGGTGAACGCCCCGTCCGGCCGGGTGGTGGTCGCTGTGCAGGATCCCGAGCCGAAGCTGCGCGACCTGATCGCCACTATCGCCCGGGTCGAGCAGACCTGCGACCACGAGCCTGACCCGGAGATCCCGCCGCCACACCCACCGGAGGACGGGCCCCGGACGCCACGCACCCTCGGAGGGCTCGCCTCGGACGCGCTGGGCCTGACCATCTCGGCGGCCACCCGGATCCTGCCGTTCGCGCCGGTGCCCGGAGAGGTTGTCGGGCTGCTCGGCGCGGTGGACCTGCAACCGAAGCTGCACGCGTTCGCCAGCCGAGGGCTGCGCGCCGACCCTCGCGCCGACATTCTCTTTCCGCTCGCCGAAGCGGTGGTGCAGGGTCTGGCGGGCGGCTGGGCGGGGATAGTCGTGGACGGCGCCCAACGGATCGTGCAGTGGGGCGAGGCGCGGGCCCAGCTCTCCGCGTGGGAGCGGGCCGAGCCACAGCTGACCGGTGAGCCGGAGCGCGCCACCGCGCGCTGGCTGGGGAACGACCGCCCCCGGCCGAAGCCGGACGGCCCGGTCGAGCGGTACATCAACCGCTCGCTGGCCGCCGGCGCGGCAGCCGCTGCGGCGGCGGTGCCGTTCGCCGGGCACAAGCGGGCCGCCGCGCTGGGCCTGTCCGCGTTGCCCAAGGCCCCAGGCAGCGGACGCGAGGGGTACGCCGCCCAACTCGGCCAGATCCTGGCCAGACGCGGGGTTATCGCCATGGACCGCAGCGTGCTGCGGGAACTGGACCGGATCGACACGCTGGTGCTGGACGCCGCGGTGCTCGGCTCGGACCGGGGCGTGCTGGCCGACCTCGCCCCGGTGCCCGGAGCGGATGTCGACCAGGTGGCGGAGCGGGCGTTCGCGCTGTTCGACGCGGCTGATCCGGCCGGCTCGCGGGCGGTGGACGGCTGGCGGCTCGGACCGCTGGACCAGTTGCCCGCCGGCGACCCGGGTGACATCCCGGACCGGGAACGGTTGCGAGCCGCAGGTGGCCAACTACTCGGTCTGGTCCACGACGAACGGCTCGTCGCGTTGTTGCGCGTCGAGCCGGAGCCCGCGCCGGGCGTCAACGGCCTGCCGGCCGCCGCCCGACACGCCGGCCTGCGGCTGGTCGTGGCCGGCGGTGACGAGCAGCGGTACGGCTTCGCCGAAGCGATGCTGCCCGGCGGGGAGCAGCTGACTGAGTCGGTCCGCGCGTTGCAGCGCGACGGTGCCGTGGTGATGCTGGTGTCCTCCGACCGACCGGCGCTCGGTGCGTCCGACTGCGGCCTCGGGATGTTCAGACCGGAGGAGCTGCCTCCATGGGGAGCGCACCTGCTGGTCGGCGCGGATTTGCGGGTGGCTGCTTTGATGGTCGAGGCGACCGGAGTGGCCCGGCGAATGACCGGGCAGAACATCCGGCTGGGCCTGGCCGGCACCGGTCTCGGTGCGCTGGGCGCGTTCACCGCCGCACCAACCCAGTTGCCCGTCCGAACGCTGGTAGCGGTGAACGGCGCGGCCGGGCTGGCCTTCGCACACGGCGTGTGGCGGGCCCGGCGGCTGCCCGACCAGTCGGACACTCCGGCACCGGTGGCGACCGCCTGGCACCTGATGCCGGTCGGCGCCGTGTTCGACCGGCTCAGCACCGGGCCGGACGGCCTGGACAACGCGGAGGCGCAGCGTCGCCGCGACGGGCACGGCGCGAGCGGCGGCGAGGCACCCGGAAACGGTGGCCTGCTGCGCGCCTTCGTCGACGAGCTGGCCAACCCACTCACCCCGGTGCTGGCCGCCGGGGCGGTGCTCTCCGCGTCGTTCGGCTCGCTGGTCGACGCCGCGCTGGTGGGCGGCGTGGTCGGCGGGTCCGCCATGATCGGGGCGGTGCACGAGCGCAACACCGAACGGTCGCTGGCGGAGCTGCTGTCCCGTTCGGCGGTGACCGCCCGGGTCCGCCGGGACGGCGCTGAGCGGGTGGTCGCCGCCGAGGACCTGGTCCTCGGGGACGTCATCGCCGTCGAGCCGGGTGACTCGGTGCCCGCCGACTGTCGGGTGCTGGAATCGGTGGGGCTGGAGGCGGACGAGTCATCGCTGACCGGCGAGTCTCTGCCGGTCGCCAAGACCGACCGACCGGTGGTCGCCGCCGCCGTCGCCGACCGGCGCTCGATGTTGTACGAGGGCACCACCGTCGCCGCCGGGCACGGCACGGCCGTGGTGGTGGCCACCGGCTCCGACACCGAGGCCGGGCGCAGCCTGGCGCTGGTCCGGCAGGCGCCTCCGAGCAGTGGGGTGGAGGCCCGACTTGGTTCGTTGACCAGCCTTGCCATCCCGTTGGCCGCCGGTTCGGCGGTGGCGGTGGCCGGCGCGGGTCTGCTCCGGGGCGTACCCCTGGTCGAGACGGCGGCGACCGCCGCGAACCTCGCCGTTGCGTCGGTGCCGGAGGGGTTGCCGTTCCTGGTCAGCGCGGCACAGCTGGCCGCCGCCCGGCGGCTGGCCGAGCACGGCGCGTTGGTCCGGAACCCGCGCACCATCGAGGCGCTCGGTCGGGTGGATGTGCTCTGCTTCGACAAGACCGGCACCCTCACCGAGGGCCAGTTGCTGCTCGCCGGGGTCGGCGACGGCGTGGCCGACCGGTACGCCCCGGTGGACCGGCTCGACGATCGGCTCCGGATGACGCTGGCCGCGGCGTTGCGGGCCACCCCTGCCGCAGCCAACCCGGAGGAGCTGGCGCTGCATACCGACCGCGCGGTCCGGAAGGGTGCCGCGGCGGCGGGGGTGGTGGAGCAGACCGGTGCCCATGGCTGGCAGGCTGCCGGCGGGCTGCCGTTCGAGCCGTCCCGCGGGTACCACGCGAGCGTCGGGGAGACCGACGGTCACCTGCTGCTGAGCGTGAAGGGCGCCCCGGAGTCGGTGCTGCCGCGCTGTTCGGCCCGGCGCACCGACGGCCGCCAGGAGCCGCTGGACGACGCCGGCCGCGCGGAGCTGCACCGGGTGCTCGCCGACCGGGCCGGGGCGGGGCACCGGATCCTGGCCGTCGCCGAGTGCCAGGTGGACGACCCGAAGGTGACCGACGGGGACGTCCGAGGGCTGACCTTCGTGGGTTTCCTGGCCCTCGCGGACGGGGTCCGGGAGAGCGCCGCCCCGGCGGTACGCCGGATCCGGCAGGCCGGCGTGCACACCATCATGATCACCGGGGATCACCCGGCGACCGCCGAGGCGATCGCCGCCACCATCAGCGAGCACGACGAGCAGCGGGTGGTCACGGCCGGTGAGCTCGACCAGTTGGACGACGAGGCACTCGCCGAGCGGTTGGTCCGCACGGACGTGGTGGCCCGTTGCACCCCGACGCACAAGGTTCGGATCATCCAGGCGTTGCAGAAGTGCGGGCGGACCGTGGCGATGACCGGCGACGGCGCCAACGACGCCCCGGCGATCCGGCTGGCCGACGTGGGCATTGCCCTCGGTCAACGAGGCACCCCGGCCGCGCGGGCCGCCGCCGACCTGGTGGTCACCGACGACCGGCTGGAGACCATCATCGCCACCCTGGTCGAGGGTCGGGCGATGTGGTCGTCGGTGCGGCACGCGCTCAGCATCCTGGTTGGCGGCAACCTCGGCGAGATCGCATTCAGCGTGCTCACCGCCGCGGCGACCGGCCGCTCCGCGCTCACCGGACGGCAGCTACTCCTGGTCAACCTGCTCACCGACCTGGCTCCGGCGCTGGCCATCGCGATCCGCCCGCCCGCCTCGGACCGCACCGACAGCCTGCTCCGGGAAGGCCCGGACGCGTCGCTCGGCGAGACCCTCACCAAGGAGATCGGGCTGCGCGCGGCTGCCACCACGCTGGGCGCCACCGCCGGCTGGACGCTGGCCCGGTACACCGGCCGCCGTCGGCGGGCGGGCACGGTCGCGCTGGTCTCCCTGGTCGGCACCCAGCTGGGCCAGACGGTCCTGGCTGGCGGCACCAGCCCGGCGGTGCTGGCGTCCACGGCGGCGTCGCTGGGGGCGCTGGTCGTGGTAGTGCAGACACCGGGGTTGAGCCAGTTCTTCGGTTGCACGCCGATCGGACCGGTCGGTTGGACCATCGGGGCCGGATCAGCGCTCGGCGCCACCTTCGCCAACGGCGCACTCACCAAGCTGGTGGAGCACCTGCCGCAGGCCCGGCCCGACACCGCGGCGCGGCCGGCGGCGGACGACGGCGGGGCGGGCGGGTCCACGGGCGCCCCGCCCGCCTGACCGTCGCACCGCCCTCCTGGCCGCCGGCGGACGGTCCAGGCTACGGCGACACATCCACACTCGGAAGCGCGACTTAGGTTCAAGGAGTCGTTGCAACACCGGCTTGTT
The DNA here is from genome assembly GCF_045207365.1 of Micromonospora sp. NBC_00858. NCBI lineage: Bacteria > Bacillati > Actinomycetota > Actinomycetes > Micromonosporales > Micromonosporaceae > Micromonospora > Micromonospora sp. NBC_00858. Next base: position 6,283,584 of record NZ_CP108828.1, read on the forward strand.
GGATAGATCTTAGGTGATCGTCGAGGGCTTCTGCGGGGGTCTTCCAGCCCAGGGCCTTTCGTGGCCGGCTGTTGAGGGCGGCGGCGACGGCGTCGAGGTCGGTGATGCTGTGTCGGGATAGGTCGGTTCCCTTGGGGAAGTACTGCCGTAGCAGACCGTTGGTGTTCTCGTTGGTTCCGCGTTGCCATGGACTGTGGGGGTCGCAGAAGTAGACCTCGATCCCGGTGTCCAGGCGCAGCCGCGCGTGCTGGGTCATCTCCGATCCCTGATCCCAGGTCAGCGATCGGCGTAGTTGCTCGGGCAGGGTGGTGATCTGGCCGGCGATCGCGTCGCGGACCGCCTCAGCACCGTGTCCGGCCAACGGCGGGCCGTTCTTCACGACCGGTTGCTGGCCGTGTCCTTCCATGCGGGGTAGGTGCAGCAGCATCGTGAAGCGGGTGGTGCGCTCGACCAGCGTGCCGATCGCGGACCGTTGCAGGCCGATGATCAGGTCGCCTTCCCAGTGCCCCGGGACAGCGCGGTCGTCGGCTTCGGCCGGCCGTTGACTGATCATGACTTCGGGGCTGAGGAAGTGCTGGCCCCGCCTGCGGGTCCGGGCCTGCGGCACCCGCAAAGCTCGTCCGGTGCGCAGGCACGCCGTCAGCTCCCGGCGCAGCGTGCCGCGGCCTTGAACGTAGAGCGACTGGTAGATCGCCTCGTGCGAGATCCGCATCGACTCATCATCGGGGAAGTCCAGCCGCAGCCGGCGGCTGATCTGCTCCGGGCTCCACGCGGTGCCCCAGCGACGGTCGGCGCGACGTCCGTGGCGGCGTCCCTTCCACGGCACGTTCGGACCTGGAATCGGCCGGCCCTCGCCGTCAGTGACCGCCCCGGCAAGCCGTTCCTGAACATAGTCGCGCAGCCGCTGGTTAGCGGCGAGCTTGGCGACCTTCGGCCGACGGCCGCGGCGTTCGGCATGCCACTGCGCGACCGAGGCCCGATACTCCAGCCGACCGCAACGGGTGGCCGCGTTGCGGCGCAGCTCCCGCGAGATCGTCGACGCATCACGGCCGATGAGCCGGGCAATCTCACGCACGCCCTTGTCCTGGGCCTTGAGCAGCGCAATCTCCTCCCGCTCGGCGATCGACAGGTACCGGCCTGACGGCGGCTTGAGACACAGCGGCGGCATGCCGCCACCGTGACGGAACCACCGTCCGCCCACCGGCTGCGACACACCGCAGGCCAGCGCGGCTTCCTCGCTCGACAAGCCTTCGGCGATCCGCCGCCAGAACTGTCGCTGGACATCCCTGGCGTTCAGGTCCGGCCGTCCTGGTGACCGCATCGCCGGTCGACCCGTCATCGCGGTCACCCAGCCCGGTGGTCTCCCCATTCGCACACCCCTTGATCGAGGTGTTGCGACGACCACTGGAATCCGCCCGATACCCCAGAGTCATATTGATACCTCAGAGTCATCACGCTTGACGGGAGACATCACCCCCATCCCCACGCTCGTGGAAAGCGTCGCGGGGCGGGCCGTGCTCCGCCCAGCAGAGGCCGCCCCGGAACTCCACGCCGGGGACGCCGTCGCCGAGCCGACCGATGTCCACCACGCTCGCCAGAGAGCCGGCGAGGTCGGTCTGCAACTCGCCGACCGCGGTGTCGAGGTCATCCTCCTCGGTGGACCAGTCGATGTCGGCCGCGCGCAGCTCGGCGACCGCGTGACCGATCACGGCTGCGGGGTCGGTGACGATCACATCGACCCGGCAGTACAGGTGCAGGGTGACGCGGGCTGGCTGTTCATCCATTCAAGGATGATGACCAGCGCATTACGGGTCACGGCTACCGGCCCGTGGATCACCCGTCTGGTCCCTGATCTAGGTGTACTGACCACAGACGTTGGTGACGGGTAGATCTTGAAAAAGGTGAGGGCCTTCGGGTTCGGTGTGGATTGCGACGTCCTACCCCGAACCTGCGGAGGCCCTCATGCCCCACCGTAATGCACCGTTGTCCGAGACTGGCAGGCTGCGCCTGGCCCGCTGCGTGGTCGAGGAACGGTGGCCACTACGCCGGGCCGCGGAACGTTTCCAGGTCTCACCCACCACCGCGAAACGCTGGGCCGATCGATATCGCACCGACGGGCCGGCGGGTATGACCGACCGTTCCTCACGCCCGCACCACAGCCCGGCCCGGACCTCGCAACGCACCGAACGGCGTGTCGTCAAGGTCCGGACCCTGCGCCGGTGGGGTCCGGCCCGCATCGCGTTCCTGCTCGGGCTGAACCCGGCCACCGTGCACCGGGTCCTGACCCGCTACCGCCTCGCCCGGCTCACCCACCTCGACCGGGCCACCGGCCGGATGATCCGCCGCTACGAGCACGAACACCCCGGTGACCTGGTGCACGTCGACATCAAGAAACTGGGCAACATCCCTGACGGCGGCGGCCACCGCGTGCTCGGACGCCATGCCGGCACCCGCAACCGCTCGGCCATGCCCGGCGTCACCCGCGTGCGACGTGGCGAGCCCCGGCTCGGCTACCACTACCTGCACAACGCCGTGGACGACCACTCCCGCCTGGCCTATACCGAAATCCTGCCCGACGAGACCAAGGAAACCGCCACCGCCTTCTGGTCACGCCCCCACACCTGGTTCACCGCCCAGGGCATCACCGTCACACGAGTGCTGACCGACAACGGCTCCTGTTACCGATCCCAGCTCTGGCGCGACACCCTCACCACAGCCGGGATCAGCCACAAACGCACACGGCCCTACCGGCCCCAGACCAACGGGAAAGTCGAACGCTACAACCGCACCATGCTCGACGAATGGGCCTACGCACGCCCCTACCGCACCGAAACCGAACGCCGTGAAGCCCTGCCCGCCTGGCTGCACACCTACAATCACCACCGCGGACACACCGCACTCGGCGGCCTACCACCCACCAGCCGCGTCCCCAACCTCTCGGGTCAGTACATCTAGCGTCGCCATCATGAACGATGACGGCTGGTTAGCAGACACTCGCATCTCCTACGACACAGTCGCCGCCAGTTATGCAGACCTGCTGCGCAACCTCCTGGCCGAAACGCCCTACGAACGAGCCACCCTGGCTTTGTTCGCCGACCTCGTTCACGCCGCCGGTGGCGGGCCCGTCGCGGACGTGGGCTGTGGACCAGGGCGCATCACCGCCCACCTGCATGAGCTCGGCGTTGAGGCGTTCGGCATTGACCTATCGCCAGGAATGATCGATGTGGCTCGGCATGATCATCCAGGTCTACGGTTCGAGGTGGGCTCCATGACCGACCTCGATCTGGCTGAGGGTTCGGTCGCCGGCTTGATCGCCTGGTACTCGCTGATCCACATCCCCGACAGCCAGGTCGGCTCGGTCTTCGCGCACTTCCGGCGAGTGTTGCGTCCCGGTAGCCCGCTGCTGCTCAGCTTCCACGTCGGCGACGAATCACGGCTCAAGACGCAGGGCTACGGCGGGCACCCGATGAAGGTTCACGTGCACCGTCGCCAGCCCGACCAAGTGGCGGCATGGCTGCGCGAAGGCGGATTCACGGTCGAGGCACAGATGACTCTCACCTCGGCAGAAAGCTCGCTCGGCGGGATCATCTTTGGGCGCCGTCAGTCCTAATCGGATCTCCTCGTCGGGAGCCGCGGGGCCGGAGACGTGCGGACGGGAGAGGTGAGCTTCAGGTGAGCAGCGTTTCTGTGAGGTCCATCAACCGCTCGGCGTTCCCGGCGTCGAGGGTGGGGAAACTGAGTGGGAGTCGCTTGTCCCGGTCAATGGCGGTCAGCGGCGCGGCTGGTGGCGTGTCCAGGAACCGATGGATCGGCGCTACGGCGTCCGCGATGGGTTGGGCCGCCACCGACGCCGCCGCCAGCAGCCCACGGAGTACGAGCGGAAGCGGGCTACGGTCGCCGCTTTTGGTGAAACCGGGATGGTAGAGCACGTATCGGGCACGGCTGCCGGACCGCTGGGCGAAGCCCACGCCGAGCAGGTCGTTGGCTCGACCGGCCTGCAACTGTGCGGTGATCATGGAGTAGCCCGAGGCCAGTTGCGGATCGGTCCAACGCACGCCGCCCTTGGTGACCCCGACGCCAGCGACGTTCACGATCACCGGTGCGGCAGCTCGGTCCAGGGCCGGACGTAGGCCGAAGCTGAGCAGATAGCGACTGAGGTAGTAGAGCGCGAACGTGCGCTCCAGGCCTTCGCCGGTCACGATGCGACGCGGCGCTTGAGCATTGGCGAACAGCGCCAGCGCGTCCACGACCTGGTACTCGGTGAGGATGTGCTCGATGACCTGCCGAGTCTCGACCATGCTGGAGAGGTCGACGGGAAGGAAGTCGATAGCGCTGCCGGCGAGCGCCTCGCCGCGTTCGCGGTTGCGCCCGAGCACCAGGACGCGGTCGCCGCGTTCGGCCCGCCCGCGGGTCAACGCACGTCCCATTCCGTTCGTGCCCCCACTGACCACCACAACGCCCATGTCGCCCCCCGTTACCGTTCTTCACTGACGTGCTCATCCTGGGCAGACGGCCAGTGGAGCGAAAGAAGGCACTTTCATGACCACAAGGGACACCGGTGTGCGTGCCTCGCTGGACAACCACCGGTTGCCGAATCCCGTTCCGATCGGCGAGTACGAGCGCTGTCCGGTCACCGACGTGCTGCGGCGGGTGAGCGACAAGTGGACGCTGCTGCTGATCACCCTGCTCGGCCGGCGTCCGTACAGGTTCAACGAGTTGCATCGGGCGGTGGAGGGCATCAGCCCGCGCATGCTCACCCGGACGCTGCGCACGTTGGAGAGTGACGGCCTGGTCGAACGTGAAGTGTTTCCGACGGTGCCGCCGAGCGTCGAATACCGGCTTACGCCGCTCGGCGTCAGCCTTCTGGAGCCGCTCTCCGCGCTGGCCGACTGGGCGGTCGACCACCACGCCGAGATCGCTACGACACGTCAGCGGCCCACCTGAAACACCATGGGCGGACTCCGTCCTACGGTTCGCACACCGCCACGGACGGGAGACGAGTTCCTTCCACCCACCCGATAACCGCAAAAGCTCAGGTTGACCGCAAGATCAGGTTTTCGGCAGACCCTCCCGTGCGGGAGCAGGGTCGCGGTCAGCCGCCCCTCTTCTCGAAGGCCGCCTCACTGACGCCCCATAGGAACAGGCCGCCGAGGGGGCACTCGGGAAAGTCAGCCCGCAGCACCCGGACGAGGAACTCCACCATGCCGCAGTCGTAGCGGCTCCACAGCGAGCCGTTCCGCTTGTAGACCACGACCGGCCACTTGGCTGGATCGCCGTCCGAGGCATCCCAGCACAACATGTCGGCGGTGGCGTCGACACCCCAGTTGATCAATACCGGAGAGGTGCCTTCCAGTTCGGGCGCCTTGTCCTCGGTCTCCCAGTCAGCCTCGGCGTTCGCCGTCTCGATCACCATCCCGTCCCGCTGCGCCTCGGACAGCGGGACCTTGGCTTCCGGTTTGTTGATCGACAGGTAGTTCTGCACCGCACCAGCGCCGTAGACCTCCATGAAGCGCTGGTAGTCAGGCGGGAACGGCCTGCCCCAGGACGCGGCAAGAGCATCCCAGTCGACCCTCATACCACCGTCCGCCGGCGGCGACATGAGCCGTCGCAGGGCGTCCAGATCGGCCGACTCACTCATCGGCACCTCGCTTTCTGGTCCGTGTCAGGTCGATGGGCATGAACGCCTGGAACTCGCTCGAGAACGTCCTGACCTGGCGGCCACCCTGGCCGACCGGGTCCTGGCCGCTGTGGTCTGCGACGTCGTCCGCCAACTGGTCAGCGACGTCCGCGCGGATCGCGGCAGATGAGTGCGCAGGGCGTCGGGCGTGAATCAGGGTCGGGCTGCGCCCTCGATGGTGGTGCTTTCTTGCGGACGGAGTGCGGTCAAAAGGCTGTCGAGTTGACCCCAAGCCCGCGCGCTGGCGACGTGGTCAATGTAGTCTCGGGACTCAATGATGAGCCCATTGCGGATACGCATCACGAAGACGCATGGCACCGTGAATGCCTCACCTGTCTCGGCGACCCGCCCCTGATAGGCAAACTCGGCGACAATCACCTCTGGGTCCGCGGTTTCATGAATCGTCACGTCGACCGGCTTACGGTTCAGCGTCCGGGCGACCGGAGGCGGCGCGGTGAAGTGCTCGTGCAGTTCGCTGCGGCTACGCAGCGGCGGCGGGTTGAGCGGATGGAACGGATGCGTGACATGGGTTTGTTCGGCGTATAGGTCGGCCAAGTCTTCGTACGGACCGTCGCAGACACCGTTCACCAGTCGGAGGAAAGTTTCGCGTGGGCTGCTCATGCCGGACTTCCTTCGAATCGGTAGATGTCACTTGGGTCACGCCGAGGACTACATCCGGGGATGGCCGGCACCCCATCGACGGCACCCTACCGACCTCAGCCCCGATTTGACTGCCCCGAAGCGCTTTCGTCGGCCGTCTCGAGTGCATTGTCATCGGCACGTCCGGACGGCAACCGGGCCACCTCGGCGTGACGCTGCATAGCGCGGATCGCGGCATGAGCGTGCACCGTGTGCTGAGCGCGAACGGCCGCTGAGCGAAGCGGCACCTACGACGAAGCATCGTCACGCATGAGTGAGCGTGGCGAGCCACTTTTTCGGGTATGGCTTTTGAATCGACAGGTTCCGGATCAACGTCGCCCGGGTTTCGGGGCGTCGGCCGTGGGCCACCAAGGCGACGGCCTCCGCCAAGGCATATCGAACGCGGCTGTCGCGTCGGATTCCGACCTCCTCGCGAAGGCTCGGACCGAAGCTCGCTGTCAGCTTCTCCTGCCGCTCCGCCAGATAGGAATATACCGACGGATCCATCGATACGTTGCTGACCGCGCCGGACGGCAAGTCCGCGGTCCAGCCTGCGTGCTGCTGCCAACGTCGCGTCTTCGGACTCGTCTTACCACGGGCGACGACCCCGATGAAACGAATCTTTCGGCGCACGACGTCCCACGGCTCCCGCTGCTCCTCGACCCAGTCGCGGAGCAGCGAATACAGGCTCTCGAACGTCCTGCCGGTGGACACAATGTCGACGAACGAGACAGGATCGCCGGTGCGGGCCAGGCGGAACGGCGTCACGCCACATCGAGTCAGGATGACGCGAGCCTCGTCGCGCCACTCATCACACGGCACCCAACCCTCTGAAGACCTGCTGAATGGCAACCGTATCAACCTCGGGTCCTCGGCCAGCACTCCAGTAAGCAGGTCGTACATCGAATCCATCGAGCGTCCGACGAAGTGCAACGCGCCGCCACCGGAACGGGCTAACACCCTGGCCGAGCAATCCACCAACTCTGCCGCAAACCACAAATCGGGGCGGCAATCCCCGTCCAAGAGCGAACCCAGTCGATCCGGTGTCACCAAGTTCCAGCGGAACGGCAAGGTCATCCTCGGGTCGTCGGCCCACATGGCGAACGATAATGCCATGGCCTTCCCCCTGCTGCAGGGAATTGCGTGCCACGGCCCGGGGGAGCCCCGACGGCAGGGCCCCGGCAAAGTCGTGCCGGCGGACAGCCGGCGGCCGGCCGGGATTCTGTGTGGATCGGACCGGGGGGTAGCTGCCCGCGACCTGTCACGATGGTGCGCCTGGTGGCGACGGTGGTTCGGCTGGATGTGCTCGAGCGCGAGTGGCGTCGGAGATGGCGACCCCGGCGAGGACTGCGGTGGCGGCGAGGGCGACCAGCAGCGGCGGCAGGAGGAGCATCGCCGGTGTCAGGGCAGCCAGCACGACCAGGCCGATCGGCCGATCCCGGGATACGCGGGCGAAGACCGCGTACTCGAAGCCGGCACGCCCGGCGAGGAAGAGTGCGGGTCCGCCGAGGATGACGGCGATCCAGGCCGGTTGCGTATGTCCGAACGGGTGGGTGATGACGAGTTCGTCGCCGACGGCGGTGACGACGATGCCGGCCACCATGACAAGGTGGGCGTATGACGTCGATCCGGCAAGGCGGGCCGGGTCGGGGGCCGCTTTGATGGCTGCGGCCGCCAGTTCCCCGGCGCGGTAGATGTAGATCCGCCACAGCAGCACGGTGGTGGCGATCGTCACGAGGAACGCAGCGGTCCGGTCGGGCGTGAAGGCGGTGCCGCGAAGCGCCAGTCCGGTGACCAGGATCAACTCGCCGAGCGCGATGATGTAGAACTGCCGGTAGCGCTCGGACAGGTGTTCGGCCACGGTCGGCAAATCCGACGGGGGCGTGCGGCCGATCCCCGGCGCGGGGTAGCAAAGCGCGTATGCGGCGTAGTCCAGGGCCACCGCGAGTGTCCACAGCGCCACACGCGCCGTCCCATGCGAGAGCGCCCCGGCGATCCACGGCACCGCGGCCACGCCGTACCAGAACAGTATCCGCCCGGAGGTGCGCCGCGGTGCGTGGCCCCGCAGGGCGATCACGAGGAAGATGTTGGTGCCGATGAATATTGCGACGAATACCCCTGCGAAGACCAGGCCTTGCCTGCCGAACGCGTCGGGCAGCGCGATCGCGATCACCAGGGTGCCCACCAAAGTCGCGATGACCAGCAGCTGTATCGCCGGTTGTTGCGGGTCGAACCTGTCGGTTATCCACGCCGTGTTGAACCAGACCCGCCACACTGTCAGCAGCAGCAACAGCGTCTGGAAGGCGCCGCTCCAGGTGAGATCCTGGATCAGCGCGTGCGAGAGTTGGGTGAGCGCGAAGACAAACGCCAGGTCGTAGAACAGTTCCAGGAACGTTGCCATCTGCGGATCCCCAGGCATGCGCAGCAGCTCGCCCGCCCGGCTCGTCGTCATCGGCTCGCCCGTTCTGTCGGCTTCGTGGCAGCGTTGAAGCAGTCGTACCACGCTGCCGCGCCTCCCGGTGCCGACAAGACGATGCCCAGGGTTCTCGCAACGAGTGACGAGCTGACGCGGCGTGGCGGGTGGGCCAAGCAGTTTGGGTGAGTCTGAATCGAGAGTCATGCCCGCTCAGGGCCCCGGTAAAGTCGTCAGGTGATGCCGAGTAGGGCCAGGGGCCGGGTGCTGTCGCGGGCGTGATGTCGGTTGGCGGCGGCGATGTTGGCGATTCCGGCGGTGCGGAGGGCGCCGATGGCGGCGTTGCGTAGGGCGGCCATGACCTCGGGCCCGGTTCCGGTGCGAATCTGGCAGCGGTCTTCGTCGTAGGTGACGTCCCGCACCCAGTGGATCTTGTTTTCGATGGACCAGTGGCCGCGAATCCACGTGGCCAGTTGCGCCGGTTTCGCTTGGTGCACCCGCAGGTCGGTGATGGCGTAGACGGTCTCGGTGGTGAAGCGTTTCGGCTGGTCCAGGCGACGTCTGCGGCGGCGGATCTGCAGTGCTTGGGCGGCGTGTGGGAAGTCGATGCCGGTGGAGAGGGTCAGGACCTTCAAGGTGCGGATCTCGCGGCGGCCGTGCCCGCGGTCGGTGTCGCGGGTGCCGTCCGGGACGGCCCGCCAGGGCAGGCCAGCGAGCTGGCTGTGCAGGCTCGGCTGGTTGCCCTTGACGGTCAGGATCCAGTGCGCGCCGCGTTCGGCGAGGTAGTCGACGTGCTCACGCTGGCAGTGCAGCGCGTCGGCGGTGATCACGGTGTCGCGCAGGTCGCCGATCTGGTCGAGCAGCGGCTGGAACCGGGTGATCTCATTGGTCTTGCCGTCGACGTCGGTACTGGCCAGGATCACGCCGACCGCCTGATCGCAGGCGGCCATCACATGCCGGGCCGCGGCGTCGGTGGTGCGCGAGCCGCGCAGGGTTTTGCCGTCGACCGCGATCGCTCGCCGGGACGTCGACGTGCCGGCAGCAGCCCGGCCGCTAAGCCAGACGCTGACCGCCGCGGTCAGTAGCTGCGGGTCTATGGCCTGCAACAGCCGACGGATCATCGCCTCGGACGGGCGTCGGTCCGGGGCCATGCCCAGCGCGAGCGCGGTCGCCGCCGGCACGTCGGCGATCCACTCAGCGATCGCGGTGTACGACCCGCACACACCGCAGCGCTCACCACGACCGTCAGCCGGTGCCGGACGCCTCGCCGGGCCCGCGGGTCAGGCAGATCGGCCAGCGCTGCGAGCAGTCCGCCAGCGGCTTCGGACACGGCCAGTGCCGGTGCACGCGACACCGACGAGATCAGCGATGATAGCAGGGCGGGCATGACTCACTTCGGCGATCAACACGGCGTAGGAACCTTGATGATCTTCTGAATGGGTCATGCCCGTCTTGCTGCCATCAACAACGGCGCTTCTGCTCCAGTCCACTCAAGTCGGACACCGCCACGACTTTGCCGGGGCCCTGGCCCCGACGGCCCTGGATGGACGGCGCGCTGTCATCGGCTACTTGTTTCATTGACCTGCGACCGTGGCCCGGCCAGGCTTCGGTCGAGGCGCCCGGGCTGTCGCTCTCTTTTCGGCTGCCCACGCTGGTCGTGTGGCTCTCATTTGGCCTGCGCGGCCCGGGCGTCGCCCCAGGGCGGGGAGAGGCTCCAGAGGGGTTTGCTTGGCTCGAAGTAGCGTTGCCCTCCCGGCTCGACAACCAGGTGAATCGAGCTTCGGAGGGCGCGTTGACTGTCACATCAGACCGTGTGGTCATCGGGATGGACCCGCACAAACGCTCTGCCACGATCGAGGTCATGGCCGGCGACGAGACCATCGTCGGCGGCGGTCGCTTCGACACGGGCCGGGACGGCTACACCACGATGAGGAAGTACGCCAAGCAGTGGCCGAACCGGGTCTGGGCGATCGAGGGCTGCCAGGGCATCGGTCGGCACATCGCCAACCGGCTACTCACCGACGGCGAACAGGTCGTCGACGTCCCGCCGAAGCTGTCGGCCAGGGCGCGGGTGTTCGCGACCGGGCAGGGCCGCAAGACCGACGCCACCGACGCCCACTCCATCGCGCTGGTCGGCACCCGCATGGCCGGCCTGCGTCCAGTGGTCAACGACGAGCAGCTCGCCTTGCTGCGGATCCTGGTAGACCGCCGCCGCTCACTTGGTGAAGACCACACCCGGATGGTGTCCCAGCTGCACCAACTGCTCCTCGAACTCATCCCGGGTGGCGCGAAGAAGAGCCTGTCCGCCGCCCAGGCCAAAGCACTACTGGCCACGGTCCGGCCCCGTGACGCCGTCGGCAAGACCCGCCGGCGGGTCGCCGCAGAGCTGATCAGTGACCTCGAACGCGTCTACCAACGCTCCAAGGAAGCCGACAAGGAACTAAAGGAGCTCGTGGCGTCCACCGGAACCACGCTGATGGACCTGCACGGCACCCTCCGGCGCCGCCCGGCTGCTGGTCGAGGTCGGCGCCATCACCCGGTTCCCCAACCGGGCCCACTTCGCCTCCTGGAACGGCACCGCCCCCATCGACGCGTCCTCCGGCGAGCAGGTACGCCACCGCCTATCCCGCGCCGGGAACCGGCAGATCAACCGGGTGCTGCACATCATGGCCACCGTCCAGCTCCGCAACCCCACCGAAGGCCGCGCTTACTTCGACCGCAAGAAAGCCACCGGGAAGACATCGATGGAAGCGATGCGCGCGCTGAAACGACGCCTGTCCGACATCGTCTACCGACAGATGATCGACGACGCCACGATGGCCACGGCGACGGGCCCGGGAGGACAACGGGAGACGACTACTGACTCCAGCGTGACCAGCTCACATCCCCATGCCGGCTCTTCGGAGAAGTCACTTCCCGGACCCGCCAGACCCCAGCCTAGAACAACCCTCGCCGCGGCCTCTTGACACAGAGGGGAGCCAGAATCGTGCGCTCACGCTCCGCCGACCTGCCGCTAGGCCCCTTGCGGTGGGCGCGGAGAGCTTCATGACGGCCGACACCTACGGCCACGTTCTGCCGGCGAGGGCTCGTCAGGCTGCCTCGGCCATAGATCGGGTCCTCGGCCAGGAGCGGACGGCGTGACCGCTTGGCTGTACTCGGGACCGAGATCAACCAAGGAAAGTGCTGGTGGAGCCCAGGGGACTCGAACCCCTAACCCCTGCCTTGCAAAGGCGGCTCGGTGCCGTGGACGCTTGCCGATCAATGTCGGCGACTGGCGCTGGAGTCTAGGACGTTGCTGTCCTGTACCAGCCGTTGTCGACTGTTGTCGCGCGTCTCGCTGACTTATTGCTGACGGACGGCATCGGCTACCGGTCCGCGACCCACACACGGCATGGTTCGAACGCGCTGCTCGACGGGCGCAGAGGCATGCCGATTCCTAGATCAGTGGGCCATCCAGGTGACCAGCGGGCTCGCTGTGCGCGGCTATGAGCACGCCATGCGATGCGGTGGGAGACACTCCCGGACGATGAACGGCATGCCCCCGGAGACGATGTGTCACCGATCGCTGGGCTGGCACGCCCCTGCCCTGCGGCGAGCCGTCATCGTTGCCTCCATCGGGCTCCTCGTCGCTCTGGCGCTCCTGCCGTTCATGACGTGGGAGTTGGCCGCGGTCGGGGGCTGGGACGCCGCCGCTCGCCTTCCTCCTCACCCTCTGGCCGATCATTATCCGAGCGCACAGCTCGCACACCGAGCTACTCGCCATGCGTGAGGACGAGACGCGGGGAACCGCCGCGGTGCTGCTGGTAGGGGCGGGCGTCACCAGCCTGCTGGGCGTCGGCTTTGCTCTCAGCTCTGCCGGACGGCAGAGCGGCTCAACCAGTCTGTGCAGGGGCGGCCACCTACCGCGACTTGGCCTACGTCGCCTTCACGATCGGCATGACTTACCAAGTATCGGACACGGCCATCAGCGATCCGCGGATCCGGGGCGTGTGCTGTCCCATGCCGTCCTGTCGTGCCTATTCGGCGTGGTGATCGTGGCGGGTTCCGTCAACCTCATCGCCGACCTGGCCCGCTGACCGGGTCGGACTTACCGACCGGTTGGTGGCAGGCACGGAGCTCAACGAAACGTGCTTCGCTGGCTTCTGACCTACCACTCCGAGCCGGCGCCATGTCACGGCTGACGTCCGCCCTTGCCACCTCGATCTCATCCTCATTGGCCTGAACCACGTCCGTCTCCTCCAAGCGCATCAAAAGACATCCATCAACGCTTGCTTCTGCGCCGGTGGCTGACCGGCACCGCGTCCAGGTCACGACGTCCTGGAGCCAGTCGAACAGCACCAGTGCGTCTGCCCGCCACAGTGCCAGCTCGACCCTCGGGAGGTGTTCATCCATGCCGGCAGCGGCGTACAGGTCGACTCGTCCATGGCGACGGTCTTGCTGCCTCCTGGCTGCTTTCGCACAGCCAATCGTGCGGGGTTGTGGCATCCGGTTCAGCTCACCGGTTCGGCGACGGCACGGACCGCCGCAAGGCCGCCACGACCGAGGATCCGGCCGTCGGCAGCGCCACGCTCGGCTACGTACCGGACTGGGCCGTCGCCATCGTCGTGCCAGCCCGCAGGGTTGCCAACGCACCGCTCCAGGCCGCCAACTGGTCGAGCATCGTGTTCACCGCATCCACCTGATGAGGGCCGGGCTTGAAGACGCTGAAGTTCTCGAAGTCGGTGAAGAGCGAGAGTGCCACCTGTGCCCGTACGTCCGCCATCTGCAACTCGGCCACCACCAGACGCAGGTGCTCCACTGCACGGGTGCCTCCGACGCTGCCGTAGCTGACGAACCCGGCGGCCTTGTTGTTCCACTCGGCGTAGATGAAGTCGATCGCGTTCTTCAGCGCCCCGGATGTGGAGTGGTTGTACTCCGGTGTCACGAAGACGTACCCGTCGAAGGAGGCGATCTTTTCGGCCCATCGCAGGGTGTGTGGCTGGGTGTACTGGCCCATCGACGGGGGTGTCATCTCGTCGAGGTGTGGCAGGTTGAAGTCCTTGAGGTCGACGAGTTCGTACTCGGCGTCGCCACGCTTGGTGGCGATGTCGTGCACCCAGCGGGCCACCGCCTCCCCGTTACGACCGGGACGGGTGCTGCCGATGATGATGCCGATTCTGGTCATTGTCGCCCTTTCCTTCTATCCCGACACGCTCGGGAGCCGTTGGCGGTTACCCCATCTGCATGGCTTCTAACGGACACAAGGCGATCCGATCGCCGCCGGCAGCAGCAGCCCGGAGGGAACCTGCCGTCCCGTCTGCCCTCGACCCGCCCTCCTGGGGAGCCGGCCGCCGCCCGGCCCGCCACGTCAAGCGGACCTTGACGCCCGTACGGACGCTGGCGGGTCGGGCGGTGGTCTGCTCGGCTTGCCCGGGTCGATGGCAAGCGGGATGGCCTACCGCAACCACTCACGGACCGCGACCCGCCGGCGGAGCCCCGGCCATCCTGGAGCCGGAGCGCCCCCGCCGGAGGCGCCCTAACCGCAACCCTGCGGCCGCCGCCAGCTCGCCGACGCGGCCGGGCGTGCGCTTCCCTACGCCGTGCGGGATGCTGGCCGCGCGGCTCGGCCGGCTGCCGGCCCAGCACACCACCCGTCAACTGTCTCTCGTTCTGCGGCGGCCCTCTGGGCTCCCCGCTCTCCGCGCCAGCCGCCGGACGTCAGGTATGACGGCCGCAGAGCGCCAGCGGCAGCGGCCGGCACGCGCCCTGGCGGCGGCGCGTGCGGCCCGTTGCGGGCCGCCTTGATGTTGCGTAGTAACTTCCGGCGTCAGGTCTGGCGTCCGTCTCTTGTCCGAGCTGGACTCCTGGGCCAGCTCGCCGAATCCGGGCCGTTCAAGTTCCGCGCAACCTGGCCCGACCGCGACGGCGTGGAATGGTCAGCGGAGTTCACGACCGAACGGGAAGCGGTCGACTGCTTGGCGACCAAGGCGGCTGGTGGACTGCGCTTCCATGATCTGCGGCATTGCTACGCGACGTGGTTGGTGTCCGCCGGAGTCCCTGTCAACGTGGTCCAGGCGGTGATGGGCCACGAGCAGGCATCAACGACGCTCAACCGCTACACGCATACTCCGGCGGATTTCCACGAGTCGGTGCGCAGGGTCTTCGGCGGGTCTGCTGACGATCCGCTGACTACCGTAGAAGATCCTCAATTTGGCGGGAAGCCGATCGAGGGAGAAAACAGCCCGTGACCAGGCCAAATTGTGTGGTGGAGCCCAGGGGACTCGAACCCCTAACCCCTGCCTTGCAAAGGCAGTGCTCTGCCAGTTGAGCTAGGGCCCCGTGAGCGGGCGGCGTCGCCGATCGCTCGGCGCCGGGCCTGACCTCAGCGCAGGTCGGGCGCGGTGGTCGCCTCGTGCCACAGGGCACGCTCGTCGTTGGACGCCTTGACCTTGTTGAACACGACGGCGGCCACGCCGACGACGCCAGCCAGAATCAGCAGCTTCTTGAACATGGGGCAACCCCTCAAGCTCGACTACCGTCGGACGACATGCGGTGGGGCTAGATGGAATCGAACCATCGACCTCAGAGTTATCAGCTCTGCGCTCTAACCGACTGAGCTATAGCCCCGCGTTGCGACGAGCAAGATTAACCCATCCGCTCGGCCGGCCCCAAATCGGGGTCCGGCCTGCGAGCCGGGTCGTCGACGCCTCCAGAACCTACCCGAGTGCGGAGCGCCGGAGCGACCGCTATTCGCGGCGCCCCGGCGCTCCGATCGCTCAGTCCCGCTCGGCGAGGGTCAACTCGATCCCGCCGACCAGGTCGGCGCAGACGTTGTAGACGAACGCTCCCAGCGTGGCCAGCGCGGTGAACAGCACCACGTTGACCAGGCCGATCAGCGCCGAGCTGAGGATCACGCCCTTGGCGGTGATCTGGAACCCGTCGGTGCTCTGCCCACCGCCGGCGTTGACCAGGTCACTCAGGCTGTCGTTGACGCTCTGGAACACGCCCATCGCGTCCAGCGCCAGGTAGAGCACCGACGTGGCGACCACCACGACGATGAAGAGCACCACCGAGACGGCGAACGCGAACTTCATCACGGACCACGGGTCGATCCGCTTCAGGTTCAGCCGGGCCCGGCGCGGTCCGCGGGACGCGGCCGAGCTGACCGAGGTACGCGCGGCGCGTACCGCGTCGCCGACCCGGGCCGCCCCGACGGCGGACGCGTTGCCGATGCCCGGTGGCAGGCCACCGCCGCTGGCCGGGCGGCCGGCAGTGGCGGTACGCCCCGGGTCCGGCTGCGGCTGGGTCATGCCGGGGGTGATCCGGGGCTGGGTGCCCGTGCTCCCGGTCGACGCCGCCTGACCGGCCCGGACGTTGATCGGCTGGGTGGTCGTCGGACGGGCCGGGGCCGGGGCCGCCACCGGGGGTGTGCCGGCGGACGCCGGCGCCTCGGGAGCGGAGGCCTCGGACTTGTCAGCCGACCCGCCGTCCTCGCCGGGCTGGTCCGGCGGTGGTGTCATGCCGGGAGCCCGGGTGAATTTCGGGGCAGGCGCGTCGGCGGGGACCGTCGCCCGGCCCACGGCAGCGCGGCCGGTCGCTGGTGTGCCGCCCTTGGCGGCCTCCTCGTCGACCGGGTTGGCCGAGGTCCCCGTGTTCCCCGACTTCGCCTGTGTCTCCGTCATTCAACTAGTCCTGTTCGTCAGGCTCGTCGGCATTGCGAGCAATCGCCACGATAGTCACGCCGTCCGGGAGGTCCATCAGCTTGACCCCCATTGTGTTCCGGTCACGCGTACGGCGTACAGGCTTCACCGGAGTCCGGATGACACCACCGTTGCTTGTGATCGCGAACAGTTCGTCGTCCGGGTCGATCACGACCGCGCCGACGAGACCACCGCGCCGCTCGGTGATCTTCGCAGTCAGCACGCCTTTACCTCCCCGGCCCTGCACCGGGTATTCCTCGATCGGGGTACGTTTCGCGTATCCCCCGTTGGTGGCCACCAGAACGTCCAGGCTCTCCCGAACGACCTCCATGGCCAGCAGGACGTCATCGTCCGTGAAACGCATGCCGATCACGCCCGAGGTGGCCCGACCCATCGGCCGCAGCGCCTCGTCCGAGGCGCTGAACCGGATCGCCTGCGCCTTCTTGGAGACCAGCAGCAGGTCGTCGTCCGGCGCAGCCAGCGCAGCACCGACCAGCTCGTCCTCATCGCGCAGGTTGATCGCGATGATGCCGCCGGAACGGTTGGAGTCGAACTCCTCGAGCCGCGTCTTCTTCACCAGGCCGTTCTTCGTGGCCAGTACCAGGTAGGGGGCCACCTGGTAGTTCGGGATTTCGATGATCTGCGCGATCTGCTCGTCGGGCAGGAACGCGAGCAGGTTGGCCACGTGCTGGCCCTTGGCTACCCTACTGGCCTCCGGCAGCTCGTACGCCTTGGCCCGGTATACGCGGCCCTTGTTCGTGAAGAACAGAATCCAATCGTGGGTTGAGCATACGAAGAAGTGGCTGACGATGTCGTCCTGTCGCAGCGTGGCGCCACTGACGCCCTTGCCGCCGCGCCGCTGTGAGCGGTAGAGATCGACCTTGGTCCGCTTGGCGTACCCGGTCCGGGTGATCGTGACGACCACGTCCTCCCGGGCGATGAGGTCCTCCATCGAGACCTCGCCGTCGAACGGAACGATCTTCGTGCGCCGCTCGTCGCCCCACTTGGCGATGATCTCGCCCAGCTCCTCCGAGACGATCCGCCGCTGCCGCTCCGGCTTGGCGAGGATGTCCTTGAGGTCGGCGATCTCGATCTCCAGCTTGGCCAGGTCGTCCACGATCCGCTGCCGCTCCAGGGCGGCCAGCCGGCGCAGCTGCATGTCCAGGATCGCGGTCGCCTGGATCTCGTCGATCTCCAGCAGCCGGATCAGGCCCTGCCGGGCGTCGTCCACGGTCGGCGACCGACGGATCAGGGCGATCACCTCGTCCAGCGCATCGAGTGCCTTGCCCAGACCACGCAGGATGTGCGCCCGCTCCTCGGCCTTGCGCAGCCGGAACGCGGTCCGCCGACGGATCACGTCGATCTGGTGCTCGACGTAGTAGCGGATGAACTGCGCCAGGTTGAGCGTGCGCGGCACACCGTCGACCAGCGCCAGCATGTTGGCGCCGAAGGTCTCCTGGAGCTGGGTGTGCTTGTAGAGGTTGTTCAGCACCACCTTGGCGACCGCGTCGCGCTTGAGCACCAGCACGATCCGCATGCCGGTACGCCCGGAGGACTCGTCGCGGATGTCGGCGATCCCGGCGAGCTTGCCTTCCTTGATCAGCTCGGCGATCCGCTCGGCCAGGTTGTCCGGGTTGACCTGGTAGGGCAGCTCGCTGACCACCAGGCAGGGCCGGCCGCGCTTGTCCTCTTCGACCTCCACGACAGCGCGCATCCGGATCGAGCCGCGACCGGTGCGGTAGGCGTCCTGGATGGCGGTGGTGCCGACGATCAGGCCGTGGGTCGGGAAGTCCGGACCCTTGACGATGCCGAGCAGGGCTTCGAGGGTGGTCTCCTCGTCCTCCTCCGGGTTCTCCAGGCACCACTGCACCGCCGCGCCGATCTCGCGCAGGTTGTGCGGCGGGATCTTGGTGGCCATGCCGACCGCGATGCCCTCGGAGCCGTTCACCAGCAGGTTCGGGATCCGCGACGGCAGGATGGTGGGCTCCTTGGCCCGGCCGTCGTAGTTGTCCTGCAGGTCGACGGTGTCCTCGTCGATGTCCCGCAGCATCTCCATGGCCAGCGGGTCGAGCTTGCACTCGGTGTACCGCATGGCGGCGGCCGGGTCGTTACCCGGCGAGCCGAAGTTGCCGTTGCCGTCCACCAGCGGGTACCGCAGCGACCAGGGCTGCGCCATCCGGACCAGAGCGTCGTAGATCGCCGAGTCGCCGTGCGGGTGGAACTGACCCATCACGTCGCCGACCACCCGGGAACACTTCACGTAGCCCCGGTCCGGCCGGTAGCCGGAGTCGAACATCGCGTAGAGGATCTTGCGGTGGACCGGCTTGAGGCCGTCCCGGACGTCCGGCAGCGCTCGACCGACGATGACGCTCATCGCGTAGTCGAGGTAGGAGCGCTGCATCTCCACCTCGAGCCCGACCGGCTCGATCCGGTCGTGCGCGACCACGGCGGCGAGGACCTCGGGGACCTCGGGCTCGTTCGGTGTGGACTCGGGTGAATCGGTCACTGTATACCCTTATCAGACTCAGAGTCGTTTTCGTGCTGTGGATAACGGCTGTGGATACCGGCCAAGCTGTGGATAACTCTGTGGATCGGTGGGTCGGTCGGGTGTGGCCCGACCGACCCACCGTGCTCCGTCAGATGTCCAGGAACCGGACGTCCTTGGCGTTGCGCTGGATGAACGACCGGCGCGCCTCGACGTCCTCACCCATCAGCACGCTGAACAACTCGTCGGCGGTTGCCGCGTCGTCGAGCGTGACCTGACGCAGGGTACGCGTTGCCGGGTTCATCGTGGTCTCCCACAGTTCGGGGTAGTTCATCTCGCCGAGGCCCTTGAAGCGCTGGATGTCATCCGGCTTGGCGTTGGGCTTCTTCTGCTGGCGCAGCGCGATCAGCCCGTCCCGCTCGCGGTCCGAGTACGCGTACTGGGCGTCGTCGCCCTTCTTGTTCCACTTGATCTTGTAGAGCGGCGGGGCGGCCAGGTAGACGTGCCCCAGCTCGACCAGCGGGCGCATGAAACGGAAGAGCAGCGTGAGCAGCAGCGTCTGGATGTGCTGGCCGTCGACGTCGGCATCGGCCATCAGCACGGTCTTGTGGTACCGCAGCTTCTCGATGTCGAAGTCGTCGTGGATGCCGGTGCCCAGCGCGGTGATCAGCGCCTGGACCTCGTTGTTCTTCAGCACCCGGTCGATCCGGGCCTTCTCCACGTTGAGGATCTTGCCGCGGATCGGCAGGATCGCCTGGGTCCGCGGGTCCCGGCCCTGCTTGGCCGAGCCACCCGCCGAGTCGCCCTCGACGATGAACACCTCAGACTCGCGCGGGTCGGTGGACTGGCAGTCGGCCAGCTTGCCCGGCATGGAGCCGGACTCCAGCAGCGACTTGCGCCGGGCGAGCTTGCGGGCCTGCTGCGCGGCGATCCGGGCGCGGGCCGCCTGGGAGGCCTTGGTGATGATCATCTTGGCCTCGGCCGGGTTGCGGTCGAACCAGTCGACCAGCCGGTCGTTGCAGACCCGCTGCACGAAGCTCTTCACCGGGGTGTTGCCGAGCTTCGTCTTGGTCTGCCCCTCGAACTGCGGGTTGGCCAGCTTGACCGAGATGATCGCCGCGAGCCCTTCCCGGATGTCCTCGCCGGAGAGCTTCTCGTCGCCCTTGAGCAGTTTCTTGTCGGCGCCGTACCGGTTGACCACGCTGGTCAGCGCGGACCGGAAGCCCTCCTCGTGGGTGCCGCCCTCGTGCGTGTTGATCGTGTTGGCGAAGGTGTAGACCGACTCGCCGTACGACTCGTTCCACTGCATGGCGATCTCGAGCGACATGCCCTCCTCCTCGGCACCGAACTCGACCACGGTCTTGTGGATCGGGCTCTTCGAGGCGTTGAGGTGCCGTACAAAGTCGGCGATGCCGCCCTCGTAGAAGAAGGTCACCTCACGCTGCCGGCCGTCCTCCTCCTCGGCCACCCGCTCGTCGAGCAGGTGGATGCGGAGGGCACGGTTGAGGAAGGCCATCTCCTGGAGGCGCCGGTAGATGGTCTGGAAGTCGAAGTCGACCGTCTCGAAGACGTCGGCGTCGGGCCAGAAGGTGACCGTCGAGCCGGTGCGGTCGGTGGGCTCGCCCTTGTCCAGTGGGCCGGGCTTGGAGTTGTTGTACTGCTGCCGCCACACGAAGCCGGACTTGTGGATCTCGACGGCCATCCGGGTGGAGAGCGCGTTCACCACCGAAACGCCGACGCCGTGCAGACCACCGGAGACCGCGTACGCCTTGCCGTCGAACTTGCCGCCGGCGTGCAGCACGGTCAGCGCGACCTCGACACCCGGCTTCTTGAGCTTCGGGTGCAGGTCGACCGGGAAGCCACGGCCGTTGTCGGTGACCTGGACCCCGCCGTCGGCGAGCAGCACCACGTCGATGGTGTCGCAGTATCCGGCCAGCGCCTCGTCGACCGCGTTGTCCACGACCTCCCAGACGAGGTGGTGCAGACCGCGCTCGCCGGTGGACCCGATATACATACCGGGCCGCTTGCGGACGGCCTCCAGCCCCTCGAGAACGGTGATCGACTCCGCGCCGTACTCCTGCTTGTCCTGCGCTGCCACCCTCGGCCACTTTCTCGCGTCGTCTGCGCCGGCAAGGCGCTTCGGGCGCGGGTTCGGCGGACAGGACGCGACGTCGGCGCGCGGACCGGTGCCGGAGACCTCCGGACAGCGGGTCGAACGCGCCGGTCGCCGCGGTTGCCCGCGGATCGCGATCGGCTCGACCCGACGTGGAGAATGTTTCTGGGGCCACCGGCCCCGTCCCTCGCTCCGCACCGGGTCTTCGTCTCACCGTCAATCCTACTGTGCCCGGAGGACAGAACCACCACTCGGCACCCTCAACGAGGCGGCTGAGAAAGCCGTAGCCGGCAGAACCCCATCGCCCGCGACTCCCCCCACACGCCAGGCTCCGATCGGACGCGCCGCCCCCGAACGGGTTGACCCGCGGCCGGGCGGGTCGGGGGTCGCGGCCGGACCGCCCGTGCCGTACGTTTGCGGCGCCCCGGCAGCGGCCTTGATCTTTACGGGCTGGAACCGGGACGATCGACCCAATCGACCCGACACGTGCTCTTTAAGAGGTGACAGATGGGGCTGGACAACGTCGCGGTGCACTGGCCGCGTACCGGCCGCTTCTACGATCCGGTCGCGCCGGCCGAATTCGTCGACTTCGGCGAGATCGTCGACCTGCCGCGAATCTCCGCGCCGACAGCGGCTCTGGCCGAGTTGATCGCGAAGACCGGCACCGTCCGGGCGACCGCGTACACCGAGCTGGTGGATCTGCTGCTCGGCCTAGAAGGTGTGTTGTACGCCACAGACGCCGCGGCCGAGGACGAGGACCCGGTGATCGACCCGGACGGCTGCGCCTGGATCGCTGGCGGCATCGAACGCTTCGTGGCCGGCCACCGCCCGCACGGCGAGGCGGTCACCTTCGAGTCGGTGAGCACGGTGCTGCGCTCGCTGCTCGGCGACGGGCGGCTGGCCGAGCAGCAGCTGCGCTGGCTGGAGAGCCGACTCGACGCGCTCCGCGACGAGAGCGGCGACCCGCCGCAGTGGAACTTCACCTGCGCCGAGTTGGGCGTGCTCGCCGCGTTCTACCGGCGCTGCGCCGAGCGCGGCTTCGCGGTCTACGCCGACGCCTGACCGCTCACCCCGCCGGGGTGGGCGGGTCACCACCGCCGGGCCGGTTGGCCGCAGCGATCACCTGGGTGAGCACGGCGTGCAGGTGTTGCAGGTCCTCCACGGGCAGCCCGAGCCGCTGCACGATCGCGGCCGGGATCAGCTCCGCCCGGCTGCGCAGCGCCGTGCCGCTGTCGGTGAGGGTGACGGCGAGACTGCGCTCGTCGGCGGCGTCGCGCTCACGGCGCAGGTAGCCGGCTGCTTCGAGCCGCTTGAGCAGGGGTGACAGCGTGCCCGGGTCGAGCTGCAACAGGCGACTGAGGTCGCGGCCGGACAGCGGCGCGTGCTGCCAGAGCGCCAGCATGACCAGGTACTGCGGATGGGTCAGCCCCATCGGCTCCAGCAGCGGCCGGTAGACGGCCACGACGCTGCGTGCCGCCACCGAGAGGGCGAAGCAGACCTGCTGTTCCAGCGCCAGCGGGTCGACGCCGTCCGGTCGTTCGCTCATCGGTTGCCCTCCCCATGCATGATCGCTATCGTACAGATAGTTGGTACGCCAACCATTGGTGTCCCAATCGTCCGTCCGCGGTGACGGGTGAATGAAGGCGCAGGAGAGGGCGGCAGATGAGCGAGGACGGCGCGGCCACCAGGTCCCCCGGCGAGGGCGGCCGCTTCATGCGCTGGGCGTTCCGGCACCTGGCCGGCCCGCCCGAGGTCGAGGGCGCGGTGCAGGGCGGCTCGGCCGAGGCCCGCGAGCTGTGGAAACGCGACCTGGAAGAGCGCAAGCGCTACACCCGGGAACAGCGCGAACGGAAGCGCGCCGCCCGGGAGGCCGGCCGGCGCAGCTGAGACGCCCGCTCAACCGTAGGTGTCCCGCGGCCCTCGGCCACGCACCCGGCGCGGCCCCTTCTGCCAGGACGGCGCGGCCGGGCCGTGAATGTGCAGCTTGCGCACCACGTTGTGGCCGACCTCGCGAGCGATCTGCTTGAGCAGCGAGCCGGCCAGCAGCCGCAGCTGGGTCGCCCAGGCGGTAGAGCGGGCCTCCACGGTCAGCTCGCCGTTCTCCAGCTTGACCGGCCGGCTGTGCTGGGCGACCTCCGCACCGACCACCCGCTCCCAGGCGCCGAACACCGTGGCCTCGGCCGCCGGCTGCTGCCAGCCACGCGCCTTCACGAGCCGGTTCAACACCGCGCTGAGAGGCTGCGGGTCGCGCGGGTCGGGGCCCGGGCCGGAGTAGCCGCGCAGCCGCCGCCCCGAGTCGCCGTCGCCGCTCCCGCCACCGCCAGGGGTACGCCGCGCGCGGGCCGCCGCCTGCCGCCGGGACAGCGCCGCGTCGAGCACCGCCCGGGCCAGCTCCGGCCCGCTGGCGGCATCCGCCTGCCCACCGTCCGTGCCGCCCCCGGCCGCCTTCGATCCAGGGGTACGCGCGGCAGCCGCGTTGCCCGGGCTGGCCCGCCGGTCACCCCGGCCGGCGTCGCCTCGGTTGGTGCCCGGCTCATCCGACACGGCGCACCGTCCCCTCGCTGACCTGGTAGCGGGTGCCGCGCAGGGCGGCCGGCACATCATCGTCCACCGCGCAGGTGACCAGCAGCTGGCTCGCCCCGCCGACCAGCTCCGCCAGCCGCTCCCGGCGGCCGGTGTCCAGCTCGGCGAAGACGTCGTCGAGCACCAGCACCGGCTCGATACCGTCGGCGCGCAGCAGGTCGTACCCGGCCAGTCGCAGCGCGAGCGCGAACGACCAGGACTCGCC
The DNA here is from genome assembly GCF_045207365.1 of Micromonospora sp. NBC_00858. Classification (NCBI taxonomy): domain Bacteria; kingdom Bacillati; phylum Actinomycetota; class Actinomycetes; order Micromonosporales; family Micromonosporaceae; genus Micromonospora; species Micromonospora sp. NBC_00858. Next base: position 6,307,378 of record NZ_CP108828.1, read on the forward strand.
GTGGCTGGCGTACCCCTTGGCGGGCAGCGGGCCGAGGGTCAGCGCCAACTCGTCGCGGTGCGGGCCGACCAGGGTGGTGCCCCGTTCGATCTCGGCCGAGCGGGACGCAGCGAGGGCCGCGGTCAACGCCTCGGCCAGCGCGGCCCGATCGGTGGTCGGCTCGGCCAGCTCGATCGAGGGCCGGTAGGCGATGGCGGCCGCGCCCCGACCGGCGGCCACCGCGTCGTACGCCTTGGCAACGTGCGGGGTCAGCGCGGCGACCAGTTCCAGCCGACCGGCCAACAGCTCCGCGCCGTGCTGGGCCAGGTGGGTGTCCCAGACCGCGAGGGTGCCGAGGTCACCACCTCGGGACCCGCCGGTCTTACGAGCCAGGTACGCGGTACGCAGCAGGGCGTTGCGCTGCTTGACCACCCGCTCGTAGTCGGCCCGCACGCCGGCGTACCGGGGCTGCCGGTTGACCAGCAGGTCGTCCAGGTAGCGGCGACGCTCGGCCGGGTCGCCCCGGACCAGCTCCAGGTCCTCCGGAGCGAAGAGCACCAGTCGCAGGGCGCCGAGCACGTCGCGGGCCCGCCGAGCCGGCGAGCGGCCCAGCCGGGCCCGGTTGGCCTTGCCGGGCACGATCTCCAGCTCGACCAGGAGCTCCCGGCCGTCGTGCACCACCGCGCAGCGGATCACCGCCGAGCTGGCACCCATACGGACCAGTGGCGCGTCCGTGGCGACCCGGTGCGAGTCCAGGGTCGCCACGTATCCCAGCGCCTCGACGAGGTTGGTCTTGCCGACGCCGTTGGCGCCGATCAGGACGTTCGCCCCCGGCTGGAGGTCGACGGCGACCCGCTCGTACGAGCGGAAGTCGACCAGTTCCAGCCGGTGAACGTACACAGGGTGTGGATACCGCTCAGCGCTTGTGGACGGCGTGGCCGCCGAACTGCTGGCGCAGCGCGGCGACGGCCTTCATGGCGGGCGAGTCGTCCTGCCGGGAGGCGAAGCGGGCGAACAGCGAGGCGGTGATGACGTTCAGCGGCACAGCCAGCCGGACCGCCTCGTCGACCGTCCACCGGCCCTCGCCGGTGTCCTCGGTGTAGCCGCTCAGCTCGGCCAGCTCCGGGTCCTCGTCGAGCGCCAGGTCCAGCAGGTCGAGCAGCCAGGAGCGCACCACGGTGCCCTCCCGCCAGGACTTGAACACGCCCGGCACGTTGGTCACCAGCTCGGAGGCGGCCATCAGCTCGTAGCCCTCGGCGTAGGCGTGCATCAGGCCGTACTCGATGCCGTTGTGCACCATCTTGGAGTAGTGCCCGGCACCGACCGGCCCGGCGTGCACGAAGCCGAACTCGCCCTCCGGCTTGAGGGAGTTGAAGATCGGCATCAGCCGCTCGACGTGCTCCTCGGCCCCGCCGACCATCAGCGCGTAGCCGTTCTGCCGGCCCCAGACGCCGCCGGAGACGCCCACATCCAGGTAGCCGATGCCCCGCTCCGCGAGCCGCTCGGCCCGCGGGGCGTCGTCGCTGAACCGCGAGTTGCCGCCGTCGATGATGATGTCGCCCTCGCCGAGCACCCCGGCGAGCTCATCGATGGTGGCGTCGGTGACGCCGGCGGGAACCATGACCCACACCGCACGCGGCGACTCGAGCTTCTCCGCCAGGTCCGCGAGGGTCGGCGCGTCGCTCAGCTGCGCGTTGTGGTCGAAGCCGACCACCTCGTGGCCGGCCGCCCGCAACCGCTCGCGCATGTTGCCGCCCATCCGGCCGAGTCCTACCAGGCCGAGCTGCATGTGTTCCTACCTCCGTGGATCTGGGTATCGCTGGGCGCGATCAGCGGGACACGCGGATCGGCATGATGAGGTACCGGTACCCGGGGATGACCTCGCCATCCTCACCGGCGGGCGAAATCACCGCGGGCTTGAAGGCGTCGACGAACGACAGCACGGCCGTCTGCGAGCCCAGGTTCGCCAGGCCGTCGATGAGGTACTGCGGGTTGAACCCGATGGTCAGCGCGTCACCGGTGAAGGTGGCCTCCATCGCCTCGCTGGCCCGCGCCTCCTCGGAACCGCCGGCCTCCACCACCAGGCCGTCGGCGCTGAAGCTGAGCAGCACCGGGGTGGTCCGCTCGGCGACCAGCGCGACCCGCTTGACCACCTCGATGAGGGTGCTGACCGACACCCGGGCGTCGGCGTTGTGGGTGGCCGGGAAGAGCGAGCGCACCGGCGGGTAGTTGGCACCGTCGAGCAGCCGGCTGGTGGTGCGCCGGGTGCCGCCAGCGAGGCCGACCATGCCCTCGCCCGCGGCGCCCTGGGCGAGGGCGAGGGTGACCTCGCCGCCCAGCGGGCCGAGCGCCTTGGCGGTGTCGTTCAGGGTGCGGGCCGGCACCAGGGCGTTGATGCTCACCTCGGGGTCGTCCGGCCGCCACTGGATCTCGCGCAGTGCCAGTCGATAGCGGTCGGTGGCGAGCATCGACAGGGTGCTGCCGGCGAGCTCGACGCGGACGCCGGTCATCATCGGCAGCGTCTCGTCGCGGCCGGCGGCGATGGCCACCTGGGCGACCGCGGTGGCGAACGCCGCGGCGTCGACCGTGCCGGCGCTCTGCGGCATCTCGGGCAGCGCGGGATAGTCCTCCACCGGCATGGTGGGCAGGGTGAACCGGGCGCTGCCGCAGACCAACTCGAGGTGGGCGCCGACCGCGGCGATGTCCACCGGCTTGGCCGGCAGCGCCTTGGTGATCTCGGCGAGCAGGCGGCCGGAGACGAGCGCGGCGCCGTCGGCGTCACCCTGCACCTCGACGGTGACCTGGCTGGAGACCTCGTAGTCGAACCCGGAGACCCGCAGGTTGCCGTCGGTGACGCGGAGCATCACCCCTGCGAGCACCGGTACGGATGGCCGGTTGGGCAGGCTCTTCGCGGTCCAGGCCACGGCCTCAGCGAGCGCGTCGCGCTCTACTCGGAACTTCATCAATGCCTCCGCGTCGACGTCAGCGACAACTCTCTCATGCCGACCGCTGCTTACCGTCCCGCCCAACCGTGCGGGTACCCATCGCACCTTAGGGCGCGGGGGCATCGGCTGTGCGCCCGACCCCGTGGTTCGTGTCGGTGCTGACCGGCTGATCCGGCAGCGCTCGGCCCGATCCACAGAAAGCCCAACGGTGATGATTGGTTTTTGTTCTCTTAGAAGAGATAACTCATCGTCTTCATCGCACCTGTGCAAACTGTGGAGAACTCGGGTCTGCGCAGCTCAGACAGGTTATCCACCGGTGATTTAGCTGTGGAGAACCGGGGGTACAACCGCCCTCTGCGTCCACAGGCCGACCGCGGCGCCTGGTTGTCCACCGTTGTCCACCGGTTGTCCACCGGTAATCCACCGACTTTCTCCCCATGCCTGTGGACCACCAAGAAGATCACCATTGCCGTCATCCCCAGAACCTTCAACAGGTCGTGCACAGGGCGACGGTTGCCGGTGGATAACGTCGGCGTTGTCCCCAGCCATCCACAACGTCGTACACAGGGTTTCTCCACAGCCTGTGGGTAACCGGCGGAGGACGGACCGTAGTTATCCACCGACGGTGGACAACGAGCTGTGGACAACGAGTGAGTATCAAGGCGGACACGGCGTCGATCCTGTGGTCTAGACCATGTCGAGGGTCAAGCCAGAGCACCGCCGGAGACAAAAAAGAACGCCCGGCCGGATCTCCGGCCGGGCGTGTCCCGGGGCGCGCGCCGTCGTGTCGGCTGGCGTACCCCTCAGGTGTTCTGTTTGATCCGGTTGGTCAGCTCGGCGATCTGGTTGTAGAGCGAGCGCCGTTCGGCCATCTGCTGGCGGATCTTGCGGTCGGCGTGCATCACCGTGGTGTGGTCCCGGCCCCCGAACGCCTGCCCGATCCGGGGCAGCGACAGCTCGGTCAGCTCGCGACACAGGTACATGGCCACCTGGCGGGCGTTGACCAGTACCCGGGAGCGGGACTGACCGCGCAGGTCCTCCAGGCTCACCCCGAAGTAGTCGGCCGTGGAGACCATGATCTGGTCCGCTGTGATCTCCGGGCCGGCGCCGTCCGGGATGAAGTCCCGCAGCACCTCCTCGGCCAGGGACAGCTCGACGGTCGACCGGGTCAGGCTGGCGAACGCGGTCACCCGGATCAGCGCGCCCTCCAGTTCCCGGATCGAGTTCGACACCCGGGAGGCGATGAACTCCAGCACGTCCGGTGGGGCGTAGAGCCGCTCCTGCGCCGCCTTCTTCTGCAGGATCGCGATCCGGGTCTCCAGATCCGGAGGCTGGATGTCGGCGAGCAGACCCCACTCGAACCTCGTCCGCAGCCGGTCCTCCAGCGTCGCCAACTGCTTGGGCGACCGGTCCGAGGTGATCACGATCTGCTTGTTGGCGTTGTGCAGGGTGTTGAAGGTGTGGAAGAACTCCTCCTGCGTGCGCTCGCGGTTCTCCAGGAACTGGATGTCGTCGATCAGCAGGATGTCGACGTCGCGGTAGCGCCGCTGGAACGCGCTGGTCTTGTCGTCCCGGAGCGAGTTGATGAAGTCGTTGGTGAACTCCTCGGTCGAGACGTACCGCACCGACCGCGCGTTGCCGAGCGTCGTGGCGTAGTGCCCGATGGCGTGCAGCAGGTGCGTCTTGCCCAGCCCGGAGCTGCCGTAGATGAACAGCGGGTTGTACGCCTTCGCCGGCGACTCGGCCACCGCCACGCTCGCCGCGTGGGCGAACCGGTTGGACGAACCGATGACGAACGTCTCGAACATGTACTTCGGATTGAGCCGGTTGCCGCCGGTGTCGGTGCCGGGCAGCCGGCGATCGTCGCGGCCACCCGCTCGGTGATCCACCCCACTGCGGCCCGGGCCACTATCCGTTCCGCTGTCCCGGGGCAGCGAACGGATCACGTGCTGGTCCCGCGGCGACGCTGCGTCTTCCCGGTAGCGGGGCTCGTAGGGCCGCGTGTCCGGGCCGGGCGAGTCCAGGCGGGCGGCCTGCTCGTCGTAGCCGCGCCGGTCCGGGCTCGACCTGGGCGACCGCTGCGGCTCCACGAACGCGGCGCTGAACAGCGCCTCCTGCCCGTCCCGGCTGGCCGGGATCAGCCCCGACCGGTGCCCGTCGAGGCTCGACGCTGGGGGCGGACCGGCCGGCGCCTGTGGCGGACCCGGCTCGGACGTACGCGCCGGGTGCTGCTGCTCGGGGATGAGCCCTTCGGGATGCGGCCGTCCGGCAGGGTCGTCGTCGAACGGCCCGGCAGGCGAACCCTCGACGTCGACCGGCCCCGGCTCAGGGGCGCTGCGATAGACGGTCCCGGCCGGGCGGCCCGCGGCGTCCTCGGGCACCCGCACGGTGACCGCCACCTGGATCGGCCGGCCGAGCCGGCGGGTGAGCGCCTCGGTGATCGCCGGGCGCAGCCGTGACTCGATCACGTCCCGGGTGAACGCGTCCGGGACGGAGAGCAACGCGGTGTCCTCGACGATCGCCCGCAGCCGGGTCAGTCGGAGGTAGGCACGCTGCTGCGCGGAGATGATCTCGTCGGCGAGCTCGTCGGTCGCCGCTAACCACACCGCGGCAAGGTCGGTCGTACCGGCCACCGTCGTGCCACCCCCTCGCCTCTGCTCCCGGCCGCCGCTGTCTGCCAGCCGGCCGTCCCGGGCCCGCCGCGTGCGCGGGTGGAACATCACCCACCCGGACGGTTGACCAGTGGTCGTCCACAGGTTATCCACAACCTGTGTACCGACCGATAGTGGCCGCCCGCCGGACGCGGGTGGGACCTGCCCCTGCCTGAATGGGCGCTGAAGCGGGTTCACCGTGCCGAACGATTCACTAGCTTGTCCGGTCTTGCCTGCGCGCGACGACCGGAGCATCCGACGCTCACCGCAATCGGGCACGGTAACAGCGTTGTCCCTGCGCCATCAACCGGCGACGCGGCCGGGTCCTTCTCGGCATCAGCGAAAACCGCCCCTTCGGTCCCGGGCGCGTCCCAATGACCACCGGTGCGGGGTGTTTGACGGTCATTGCACCCCTGCGTAGGCTGGAGCGGCCGCAATTTCGCCCTCTGCTAGGGTGATGAGTGCTTGCTGTCCGCGGTCGCATTCCCGCATCGCCGAGGTCCCGCTCCGCCGGGCAGCACCGATCGGGGGCCACCGTCGAGGTGGCCTGGACCACCCCACGACCCCGGCGATTCCGTCGCGCGGGGCGCGTACGAAAACGGAGAGCCTGACGTGAGCAAGCGCACCTACCAGCCGAACAACCGCCGGCGCGCGAAGACCCACGGCTTCCGGCTGCGCATGCGCACCCGTGCCGGCCGTGCCATCCTTTCGAGCCGCCGCGCCAAGGGTCGCACCACCCTGTCGGCCTGAGCCGATCGGGCCGGTCCAGGGGACGTGGGCAGTCGTGCTGGCCGCCGCACAGCGACTGCGGCGCAGTACTGACTTCGCCGCAGCGGTCCGTGGTGGCCGACGCGCCGGACGAGGCGCCGTCGTGGTCCACCTGACCGTGCCGTCGCCCGCTGACCTGACCACACCGACCTCGCCGGAGCCGGCGCGGCATATCGGTACGGAGCAGCCCTCCGTGCCGGCCCGCGCCGGCTTCGTCGTGTCCAAGGCCGTTGGCAACGCGGTGGTCCGCAACCGGGTCCGGCGCCGACTGCGAGCGCTGGTACGGGAGCGGCTGGCCGCCCTGCCCGCCGGCAGCACCCTGGTCGTCCGAGCGCTACCCGCCGCGGCCGAGGCGTCGTACCCCCGACTCACCGCCGACCTGGACGCCGCCATCGCGGTTGCCCGGTCGCCCCGAGAGCGGCGGTCCCGATGAGCGCCGACCCGACCGCCCCGCGCCCGACGTCAACCGGTGCCAGGGTGCTGATTGCGCCCATCATCGCGTACCGTCGGTGGATAAGTCCGGCACTGCCGGCCCGCTGTCGGTTCTACCCGTCGTGCAGTGCGTACGCCCAGGAGGCGGTAGCCCGGCACGGCGCGCTCCGGGGAGCCATGCTGGCGGTGCGGCGTCTGCTGCGCTGCCACCCCTTTCACCCTGGTGGACATGACCCGGTACCGGAGCCGGGCGGCCGCCGCCGTGCTGATGTGACTGGAGCCCCGAATTGAGTCTCGACTGGATCTACTACGCGATTTCGTGGATCCTGCTGACCTGGCACTCTGCCTGGGACGCCATTGGGGTACCGGTCGGCGCAGTGATCGGCACCAACTTCGCCTGGATCCTGTCCATCGTCTTCCTGGTGGTCACCGTCCGGGTGATCCTGTTCCCCGTCTTCGTCAAGCAGATCAAGTCGCAGCGGGCGATGCAGGCGTTGCAGCCCAAGGTCAAGGAGCTGCAGGAGAAGCACAAGGGTGACCGGGAGACGCTCCAGAAAGAAATGATGGAGCTCTACAAGAAGGAGAAGGCCAACCCGTTGATGGGCTGCCTTCCGATGTTCCTTCAGATCCCGGTCTTCCTCGGCCTCTTCCACGTGCTGCGTCGGCTCGACCCGGCCAAGCAGAGCAAGGACCTCTACGGCTGGACCGTCAACCAGTTCGAGAGCGCCTCGCAGGCGAAGCTCTTCACCGCCCCGATCGCCGGCAAGTTCGGCTCCACCGCCGACGAGCTGGCCCGCCTCGGCGCCAACGGCACCACCGTCAAGGTCATTGCCGGCATCCTGGTTCTGATCATGATCGGCACCACCTACCTGACCAGCCGTCAGATGATCCTCAAGACCGGCTGGGCCGAAGACCCGCAGCAGCGGATGATCCAGCGGCTGATGCTCTACGGCATCCCCCTGTCGCTGCTGATCTCCGGCGCGATCTTCCCCATCGGCGTGATCATCTACTGGGTCACCAACAACCTCTTCACTCTTGGTCAGCAGCAGTGGGTACTGCGCAAGTTCCCGCCGCCGGTGACCGCCAAGAAGACCACCAGCCCCGCTGGCGTCCGTAACCCCGTGCAGCCCGCCAAGTCCGGTGGCCTGTTCGGGCGCGGCAAGTCGGCCCCGCAGACGCCGGTCAAGGCGACCGCGCCCAAGGTGGCCGCGCCGAAGCCGGGCGCCAAGCCGGTGAACCCGAAGAAGAGCCGCCCCGCCAAGCGGCAGGGCTGACTCGTCCGGGCCGTCGTCGGGCAACCGGCGGCGGCCCGTTCCGCACCGCGCAGCCGCCGTATGGCCGGCGCCGGACGGAACCGACCGCGCGTGACGCGGCCACGGGCGACACTGCCCGTACAGACGTGCCCGTGGGCACCGGCGACCTCCCGCCGGCCCCGGGAAACCAGCGGACCCGACGGTCCGGCCGAGCGAGTACGGAGATGAGACCGTGACCGAGACCAGCATCCCCCACGCCGAGCAGTCCCTGGACGAGGAGGAGACCGCGCCGCTCGCGGTGGACGACGACGCCGAGACCGACGAGCCGGAGGCCGACGACGACACCGAGGCCCCCGCCAGCGGCGGTACGAAGAAGGCGGCAGGCGAGGGCGACCTGTTCCGGCAGAGCGAAATCGCGGCCGACTACGTGGAGGGGCTGCTCGACATCCTCGACTACGACGGCGACATCGACGAGCTGGTCGCCAGCGGCCGCCCCGTGGTCGAGGTGGTCGGCTCCGGGCTGCAGAACCTGGTTGGTCAGCGCGGGGCCACCCTGGAGGCGCTCCAGGAGCTGACCCGGCTCGCCGTCTTCCGGCAGACCGGGACGCCGAGCCGCCTGCTGCTCGACGTCGGCGGCTACCGGGCGAGCCGCCGCAAGGAGCTCGCCGCGGTCGCCAAGAACGCTGTCGAGAAGGTCAAGGAGTACGGCGAGCCGGTCCGGCTGGAGCCGATGTCCGCTTTCGAGCGCAAGTGCGTGCACGATGTGGTCAACGCCATGTCCGGCGTGGAGAGCGAGTCCGAGGGCGTCGAGCCGAGCCGGCGCATCGTCGTACGGCCGGCGGACTGACCGGGTGACCCACGACGACAACACGGCTGATGCCGTGACCGGCCCGGGCGGCACGCCGCCCGGGCCGTCCGCTGTCCGGCCCGAAACCCCGGACACCGACACCGACCCGGCGCGGGACGGCTCGGGCGGCGGCACCCCGTCGCCGGCCGACGCGGCGCTGCCGCCCGACCTGGCTTCGGCCGCCGTGACCCTCTTCGGCGATCGACTCGACGTGGCCGCCGCGTACGCCGAGCTGCTGGCCACCGACGGGGTGCTCCGAGGGCTGATCGGCCCCCGGGAGGCGCCCCGGATCTGGGACCGGCATCTGCTCAACTGCGCCGCCGTCGCCGAGCGGATCCCGACCGACGCGACCGTGCTCGACGTCGGCTCCGGTGCGGGTCTACCCGGTCTGGTCCTGGCCATCGCGCGCCCCGACCTGACGGTCACCCTGATTGAGCCGCTCGCCCGGCGGACGTCGTTCCTGATCGAGGTTGTCGAGCGACTCGGCCTGACCCGGACGGTGCGGGTGTTCCGGGGGCGGGCCGACGAGGCGGCCACCGGATCGAGCGGCCGGGAGCCGATCAGCGGGGACGTGGTGACCTCCCGCGCCGTCGCGCCACTGGACCGGCTGGCGGCGTGGAGCCTGCCACTGGCGGTGCGCGGCGGGCGGCTGCTGGCACTCAAGGGGTCATCCGCCGCGACGGAGATCGAGGAGCACGCCGACGTCGTGGCACGGCTCGGCGGTGGGGAACCGGCCCTGCACCTCTGCGGCGTCGGGGTGATCGACCCACCCACCACCGTGGTGGAGATCGTCCGTGAACGGATGATCGGTCCCCGTCCGGCCACCAACAAGCGATCCCGGGCGGGACGCCCCCGCCGCCGCTGACGCTTCGCGCCATCGGGCGTCCGGCCGGTGGGTTTCCTCGTTGTACCGGTACGGATGGACGAGGGGATGAGAACCCGACGTGGACCGGCCGCGCCCGTCCGCCGTAGGCTGATCGCGCGTCGATAGTGTGGAGCGGGCGGCGGCGTCGAAGGTCTCCGACCGCTCCCGAGGGGCCGTACGCTCCGGAGTGCGAGCGCGGGTGCGGCCAAGTTGACCGGGGCGCGGACCGACCATCCGAAGCGGGCAGGGATGACAGGTGCATGACGACGGCAGGTACGACGATCCACGCGTGACCGGGTCAACCAGCGACCCTGTTTCACGTGAAACCGACTACCCGAGCTGGTCGCCCGGCGCGCCCGGGTCGTCGCCTCGGCCGGCGGACAGCGATCCGCTGGTGTTGCGCGACGACCCCGCTGGGCAGGCGGCCGGACCGGAAACCCCGGATCCGACCGCTGTTCGTCGGGCACCGGACGGGTCGGCCCGTCCGGCCAACGCCGCAGAGGTGCGGTCGACCTCGGGTCGGCGGAACACGGCCGCGGCGGTCCGCTTCGAACCGGCCGTTCCGCAACAACCCACTGCGGCGGGAGCCCGGGACGCCACGCCAGTGGTCGACGACGTGCCGATCGCGTCGGCCGACTCGCTGGCCGCAGTGGCGGCCGACCCCACGTACGTTTCACGTGAAACCCCGACGCGCGAAGAGGATGACCCACCGTTGGCTATGGAGGCGATGCGCGCCGTGCAGATCCTGAATCCCAGTGGCGAGGTGACCATGCCTCGACCGGACCGGACCCGGGTCATGTGCGTCGCTAACCAGAAGGGCGGCGTGGGCAAGACCACGACCACCGTCAACCTTGCGGTGGCGCTCGCCCTGCACGGCAACCGGGTGCTCGTGGTGGACCTCGACCCGCAGGGGAACGCGTCGACTGGGCTCAACGTCCCGCACCACACCGGCATCCCGGACGTCTACGACTGCCTGATCAACAGCATGCCGCTGTCCGAGGTGGCGCAGGCGGTCGAGGGCATCCCCAACCTTTGGTGCGTACCCGCGACGATCGACCTGGCCGGCGCGGAGATCGAACTGGTGTCGGTGGTGGCGCGGGAGTCCCGCCTCGACCGGGCCATCGCCGCCTACCCGGGGCAGTTCGACTACGTCTTCATCGACTGCCCGCCCTCGCTCGGCCTGCTCACGGTCAACGCCCTGGTCGCCGCGCAGGAGGTGCTGATCCCGATCCAGTGCGAGTACTACGCGCTGGAGGGGCTCAACCAGCTGATCAACAACATCAACCTGGTGCGGCAACACCTCAACCCCAAGCTCGATGTCTCCACCATCCTGCTGACCATGTACGACCGCCGTACCCGCCTCGCGGACGCGGTCGAGCAGGACGTCCGGAACCACTTCGGCGACAAGGTTCTCCAGGCGGTCATCCCCCGTAACGTCCGGGTGTCCGAGGCACCCAGCTACGGCCAGTCGGTGATGACCTACGATCCCGGTTCGCGGGGCGCCACGAGTTACTTCGAGGCCGCCCAGGAGATCGCCGAGCGGGGCGTCAAGGAGCCGGTGGGCCGGAATGCGTAGTGCGGACGAATCGCTGGGAGGCGTGGCATGAAGAACCGTCCTCGGGGCGGTCTGGGTCGAGGCCTTGGGGCGCTCATCCCGACCGGGCCGCCGCCGGGTGCTGCCGGCACCGTGACGGCCGATCCGGAGAACGGGCATGTGGACGATGTAACGGTCGCTGACGTACCGGTGGCGACGCCCACCGGCACCGTGGCGCAGCCGGAGTCGACGCTCAGCCCGGTGCCGGGAGCCCGGTTCGCCGAGATCCCGGTCGACGCGATCGTGCCGAACCCGAAGCAGCCCCGCCAGGTCTTCGACGAGGACGCGCTGGAGGAGCTGAAGACCTCGATCCAGGAGGTCGGCTTCCTCCAGCCCATCGTCGTCCGGCAGCTCGACGACGAGAAGTACGAGCTGGTGATGGGCGAGCGGCGGTGGCGAGCCGCTCAGGCCGTGGGGCGGGAGAACATCCCGGCGATCGTCCGGGACACCCGGGATGACGCCATGCTCCGCGACGCCCTGCTGGAGAACATCCACCGGGCCAACCTGAACCCGTTGGAAGAGGCCGCCGCGTACCAGCAGCTGCTGGAGGAGTTCGGCGCCACTCACGAGGAGTTGGCCCGCCGGATCGGTCGGAGTCGACCGCAGATCTCCAACACCATTCGGCTGTTGAACCTGCCGGCGCAGGTGCAGCGCCGGGTCGCCGCCGGGATCCTGTCTGCGGGCCACGCCCGTGCCCTCCTGAGCCTCGACGAGGCGGAGGCCCAGGAGCAGTTGGCGCTGCGGATCGTGGCCGAGGGCCTCTCGGTCCGGGCGACCGAGGAAATCGTGGCCCTGGCGCTGAACGACGGACCGGCGAAGGGCCAGGCCGCGAAGCGGCGCCAGAAGCCGCACGCGCCCGCCCTGACCGACCTCGCCGATCGGCTGTCGGACCGGTTCGACACCCGGGTGAAGGTGGACATCGGCCGGAGCAAGGGCAAGATCACGATCGAGTTCGCGACGGTGGACGACCTGGAGCGGATCGTCGGGATCATCGGAGTGGAACAGGAGGAGGCCGGGGACTGATCGCCCCTCCTTCTGCGGCCGCGCTTTCCCTCGGGATGCGCGGCCGTTCTGCATCCGGGCCCGTTGGTTTCACGTGAAACGGGTGCGGTCTCGTCGAGCGACTTCGACGTACTGCCGACCTCCGCCACCACGCGTCGCGGCCGCCAGACGGCCCGCCATCTCCGTTGGCCGCCCGCTGGGGTGTTCCGAGCCTCCGTTTCACGTGAAACCGTCGACTGCGTCCGGGCCGTCGTGGCAGGCGGCGGAGGGTGCCTTGCGCGCCGCTCAGCGGGCCGCTGCCGCCTTGGACGCCGAGTCTGGTGGTCTTGGTGGGCCGAACCGCCCAGCGAGCCTGATCGTCGCTGTGGCCGTCGACCTGTCCTCTGCAGTAGCCGCCGTGGTGCTGTCACCTCCTCGCGGTCGGCCCCGACGTGCCCAGCGCCGCGCCAGCTTGCCGCGCCCGCTTGCCTCACCCGCTTGCCTCACCCGCTTGCCTCACCCGCGTGCTTCGCGCGCCGACCCTTCGCGCGCCGGCCCTTCGCGCGCCGGCCCTTCGCGCCACGTGCCCACGTGCGGCCATTCGGTGGGCCGTGCTGGAACCGGCGGGGCTGTGCTGACTGGGCGGGCCGTGCTGGAACCGGCGGGCCCGTCGGCCGCCTTGCCGCCCATGCGTCGCTTGTCTCCGCGACTCGCCCACGCGCCGCTCGGTCGCTAGGGCTCCATCTGCGACCGACTCCGCGCCCCTGACTCGGCGCGTCGGTACCCCGCCGGCTGAGCTCCGCTGCGCCTGAGGGTCACACCGACACGTCCCGCCAGCGCGCGTCGATACGGACCTCGTAGCAGGCTGCTGCCCGATCTCCACGCGTCACGCCGAGCGCTCAGCGCCCGTCATTCTCCGCCGGGTCGCGCCGACGGCTTGCCGGTTCGCGCCGCCCGCCCGCTCGCGCCTCTTGGAACCTTCCGCCCCGCCCGGTACCTCCGCGTCTTCCGCAAGGCGCCGCCTGAGCCCAAGCCCGCGTGTCCGTCCGAGGCCGTGGGCGTTCGGGAAGGGCAGGAAGGGCACCGCCCATCGATCAGGCAAGTCGAGGTGCGAGACGACCAGAGGCCCGTGACAGGTCCGAGGCTCGTGACGGCCCGAGGCCTGTGACGGTCCGAGGCCCGTGACAGGTCCGAGGCCCGTGACAGGTCCGAGGCCCGTGACAGGTCCGAGGCCCGCGACATGGTCCGAGGCCCGTGACATGGTCCGATGCCCGCGACAGCCCGAGGACTGCGCCCGAGGACCGCGACCGTTTGAGGTCGCAAGACTCGCCCAGCAACGGCACCCCCGGTTGTCCTTCCGCGCCCGCTCGTTCGCCTCACGTCCGCCGCGCCAGGCCAAAATCCGCGCAACTTCAGGAATGTCGGGGCCTCGACCTCTCGCGATGCCACAACATCCCTGAAGGTGTGGCCAGTGCCGACCGGCGAGCGGGAGCAGAGCGGGGCAGACCCGAACAGGCGTGAGCGTCACCGGCGAACCCGTTCCCTGTTGGCGAGCGGACACCGGAGCAAGCTCATCACGACCTGGGCCAGAGCCGCCCCGGCGCCGAGCGCGTCCCCACGGCCGGGCGCCAGCGGCTCCGCCTCATCCCAGGTCGCCGTAGACCAAGCCTTCTCCGGCACCCCGCCAACGTCGCCGGCCCGGGTCGGTTGCCGTGCGGTTCCAACTCGCCATCGACTCTCGGGCATCCGATCCGACGCCGACGTCGGCGAAGTCACTCGACACCACGTCCGAGCGGTTTTCGGGCAACGACTGACGGGCCGAAAAGTTATCCACACCGGTTGTCCACAGGCACACCCCGTTTCACGTGAAACACCGCGTGAAAGCGGGTGCCAGCCTGTGGATGACGGCCTGTGTTGAGGATCTCGGCAGCCTGTGGATATCGCCGGATCGTGGCGGCCGTGCCCCGTACGTCGATCGACGATGAACACTGATCCGGGTGGCCCAGACCGATCAAACAGGTGGGGACAGCGGTGCCAGACTCGGTTAGGGTCAGCGTCGTGCACGACACCCCTCCCTCAGTCCCGGACTTCACCCAGTGGCCCTCGTTCCCCTTCGAGGGTGACCTCCGCGTGAAGCAGCTCGACGATCCGGTCCCGGTCGAACCGCCACGCAAGGGCGAGGGCCTCCGGGAATGCACCGCCTGCAACGCGCCCGACGACGCCTACATCTGGGTGGGAGAGCGGTGGCGCGTACGTGCCATGGACCGTCCCACCGGCCTGCCCATGGTGCTCATCCTGGAATCCCGGACCCACCTCGATCTGGGTGACCTGCCGAACCTGCTCGCCGCCGAGTTGGGCGTGATGACCGTACGTCTGGAGCGGGCCATCCGTTCCCTGGACGGCGTGGCGCGGGTGCACGTCAACCGGTGGGGCGATGGCTCAGCCCACCTGCACATGTGGTTCCTCGCCCGGCCGTACGGCCGACTTCAGCTGCGGGGCACGTTCCTGTCTCTGTGGGACTCGATCCTGCCGCCGATCTCCGAGGCGCAGTGGCGGGAAAATCTGGCGCTCGTCGCCGCCTGGCTCGCTGAGTTCGGTGGGCGGCCGCTCGCTGAGCCGCCCCGCATCCAGTGGCAGGCACCGTCAAGCCTGCTGGCCCAGTCGGCCGCTGCGGACGCCGCCGCGGCCGAGGCGGAGGCCGTTTCGGTCATCGAGGCGGCAGAGGAGATCCCCGAGCCGGCGAGCGAATCCACCCCGCACACCGATCCTGCAGACGGCGGCACGGACGCTGAGACTGGTCCCGCAGCCGCGCCAACCGCCAGCATCGTCCCGGCAGCTGCGGCCACCGCCCCGGCTGCCATGCCGGCCGCGGATTCGGTGCTCGACTCCGGGGAGGACGCCGCCAAACCGGCCTCGACTGACTCCGGCCCGGCGGACGACACCGCAAACCCGACCGCCCCCGACAGCGGCACCGTTACGGCAGCGGCAGCGGACACCCCGCCCGCCACTGCGGCGGCCAATACCCGTCCCACTGACGGCCGTAGCGCACCGAAGGACGTGCGCACCACCCGCTGATCGTCGGCCTGGCCAGGAGGTTGGCGGCGGTCGCCGGGGGTGTGCTGCCCGCCAACCTCATAACCAGGTCAGTCGGTCTCGCAGCGGGGCAGTTGAGTGCGGCGTCGCCGAGATCAGGTGGCGGTGCGGCGAGTGGCCGCCCGGGTCACGAGGGAGCCGAGAAGTCGACCGAAGTCCAGGCCGGCTGCCTGTACGGCGAGCGGGAGCAGCGACGTCTCCGTCATGCCGGGCGAGACGTTGACCTCCAGCACGTGCGGCTGACCGGAGGCGTCCACGATCACGTCGACCCGGGAGAGGTCCCGCAGGCCGAGCGCGGTGTGCGCGGCGAGAGCCACGTCGGCCACCGTGGCGGCTACCTCCGGGTCCAGCCGGGCCGGGGCGTGCCACGTGGTCCGCCCAGCGGTGTAACGGGCGGCGTAGTCGTACACCCCGTTACGGGGCACGATCTCCACCGGCGGCAGCGCCTGAGGCCCGTCACCGAGGTCGACCACGGAGACCGCCACGTCCATGCCGGGCACGTAGCGCTCCACCAGGGCCGTGGAGTCGTACGCGAAGCACCCGACCATCGCGGCCGGCAGCGACGCGGCGTCCCGGACGACCCCGGCGCCCAACCCTGAGCCGCCCTGCGCCGGCTTGACCATCAGGGGCAGGCCCAGCCGGTCGGCGATCCGGTCCAGGACGGCCACCGCACCCAGCTCGGAGAAGCGGTCGTGCGGCAGGGCCACCCAGTCCGGAGTGGGGATGCCGGCCTCGCGGAGCACGGCCTTGGCCGAGGGCTTGTCCCAGGCGAGCCGGGAGGCTCGGGCGTCGCAGCCGACGTACGGGATGCCGCACAGGTCCAGCACGCCGCGCAGCGAACCGTCCTCGCCGGTGGCGCCGTGCAGTGCGATCACCACCGCGTCCGGCGGGTCGGCGGCCAGCGCCGGCAGCAGCGCCACGTCGGCGTCCCGCAGCTCGGCCTCCACCCCGACGGCGCGCAGCGCGTCGAGCACCCGCCGACCGGAACGCAGCGACACGTCCCGCTCGTAGGAGAGCCCGCCGGCGAGTACCAGCACATGCAGGTCGGACGCGACGGGGGAATCGGTCACGAGGAAGCGCTCGGCAGCGGTCGTACCCATGCCGGCATCATGCCAAGTCGGGTCCTGGCACGTCGGAACCGGCCCTGCCACGTCGCCCGGCGGCGCCGCCGGGCGACCCGAAGACCCGGCGCATCGCGATCTCCTGCTCCATCACGCCGGCCAGCCGGCGGACGCCCTCACGGATCCGCTCGGGCGGCGGGAAGCTGAAGTTCAGCCGCATGGTGCCGGTGCCGGTGCCATCGGCGTAGAAGCCGGTGCCAGGCACGTAGGCGACCCGGGCGGCGACGGCGCGCGGCATCATGGCCTTCGAGTCGAGACCGTCGGGCAGGGTGGCCCAGACGAAGAGGCCGCCGGCCGGCGTGGTCCAGCTGGTGCCCTCCGGCATCAGGTCGGCCAGCGCGTCGAGCATGGCGTCCCGGCGTTCGCGGTACACCTCGCGGTAGACCTTGAGCTGCTGCCGCCACGGCATGGTGCTCAGGTACGTGGCCACCGCGGCCTGGGCGTAGCCGCTGGGGCAGAGGATCTGCGCCTCGCTGGCGATGACCAGCTTGTCGCGGACCGCGTGCGGCGCCAGGATCCAGCCGACCCGCAGGCCGGGAGCGAAGGTCTTGGAGAAGGTGCTGAGGTAGAAGACCCCGTCCCGGCGGCGGGCGCGCAACGGCGCCGGCGCCTCGCCCTCGAACCCCAGTTGGCCGTACGGGTCGTCCTCGACCACCAGCAGGCCGGCGCGCTCGCAGATGTCGAGGACGCGTTCCCGGCGCTCCTCGCTGAGCGTCACGCCGGTCGGGTTCTGGTAGGTGGGGATCGTGTAGAGGAACTTCACCCGCCGGCCCGCCCGGGCCAGGTCGGCGATGGCCATCTCCAGCGCCTCCGGGATCAGCCCGTCGGCGTCCATCGGGACGTGTACCACCTGCGCCTGCGCGGCCTGGAAAACACCGAGCGCGCCGACGTACGTCGGCCCTTCGGCGAGCACCACGTCACCCGGGTCGAGGAAGAGCCGGGCCACCAGGTCCAGCGCCTGCTGCCCGCCCACGGTGACCACCACGTCCTCGGGTGAGGCGCCGCATCCGGCGTCGATCCCCGAGAGCGCCATCACCTCGCAGATCCGCTCGCGCAGCTCGAGGGTGCCCTGACCGATGCCGTACTGGAGGGTGGTCACGCCGTGCTCGGAGCCGAGCCGGCCGAGCATCTCGCCGACCGCGTCGAGGGGCAGGGCGGCGATGTACGGCGCCCCACCGGCGAGCGAGACGACCTCCGGCCGGCTGGCCACCGCGAAGAGTGCTCGGATCTCGGAGGCGGTCATCCCGCGTACCCGCCGGGCGTACCGGTCGGTGTAGTCGTCGAGTGTCGTGCCGGTCATGACCTCACCTCGATCGCTGCTCGGGTGGCTCCCGCCCCGGGTACCCCGGACGCTGGCGACCATGGCGGCGGGGACACCGATTGTCGATCCTAGCCCGCCGGAGCCAGGCTGCCGGCCTGCGGAGACGGACCGCCCACATCCCGGACCATCCCCGCTGTCCCCCGGTGCGGTGGGCATCTGCGCGTCCCCTCCCGTACCGTCGATCGGCGGCGTACGATCGCTCGTCGGGGGCAGGAAGGCGGCGCTGTCGTTCCATGCTGTCTACCACCGAGCCTATTGTGGGGATGCGCCATATGTCGCGACGTCTGGTCAGCCTGACCCTCGACACGTTGGAAGACCTTCCTCGCCCGTGCCGGCAGTGCGTCTACTGGGAGCTGGATCCGGTCTCCGCCGACCGGGCCTGCGCCGCCGGGGATCCGGGCCTGGAGAAGGAGGCGTGGGTCTCCCAGACGCTGCTGGAGTGGGGCTCCTGCGGCAAGCTCGCGTACGTCGACGGGATGCCGGCGGGCTTCGTGATGTACGCCCCGCCCGCCTACGTGCCCCGCTCGATGGCCTTCCCCACCTCCCCGGTCTCCGCCGACGCGGCGCTGTTGATGACCGCCAACGTGGTTGCCGCGTTCGCTGGCGGCGGGTTGGGTCGGATGCTGGTGCAGGGCGTCGCCCGGGACCTGACCAAGCGGGGGATCAAGGCGATCGAGGCGTTCGGCGACGCCAAGTTCGGCGATGCGGACGACCCTGCCGGCGGCTGCGTGGCGCCGGCTGATTTCTTCCTTTCCGTCGGCTTCAAAACCGTACGTCCGCATCCGCGGTTTCCCCGGCTGCGGCTCGAGCTGCGCACCGCGCTGAGCTGGAAGTCCGACGTCGAGTACGCGCTGGAGAAGCTGCTCGGCTCGATGAGCCCGGACACCCTGCTCCGTCCGGTCCGCCCCGCCCCGGCAACCCGCTCCACGGGCGGCTGACCGAGCCCGCCGGCAGCGCCGTGTCGACCGGTCTCAGTCGACCACGGTGCCGGCGGTCACCACCGCCCGCAGCTCGCTCACGTCGATCGAGCCGGTCGGCACGTCCAGCTCGATCGGGAAGTACATCCGTTGCACCGCAGCCACGATCGCCTCCACCACCCGGTCCCGGAATCGGGGATCGATCAGGCGGGCGCGGTCCGCTGGCGAGGTGAGGTAGCCGACCTCGACCCGTACCGCCGGCATCCGGGTCAGCCGCAGCAGGTCCCACGTCTTGGCGTGGGTACGGCAGTCCCGTAGCCCGGTCCGCGCGACGATCTCCCGCTGCACCAGACCGGCCAGCCGCTCACCGGTCGCTGAGGTCACACCGTTGTTGGTGCCGTAGTGGTAGGTCGCCACGCCCTCGGCGTCCGGGTTGGCGTGCCCGTCCAGATGCAGTGAGATGAACACGTCGGCGCCGAGCGAGTTGGCCAGCAGCGCGCGGTCCGTGTCCGGCAGGCAGCTGTCGGGCGCCGGACCCCGGGTGAGCTGCACCCGCACCCCGGACGCGGCGAGCCGCCCCTCCAGCCGGCTGGCCAGGTCGTGCACCAGGTCGGCCTCCGTCCAGCGCAGCGGCCCGTCCGGTACGACCATGCCCGGGTCGGTGCCGCCGTGGCCGGGGTCGATGACGACCGTCTTGCCGACCAGCGCCGGCCCGGACTGCCGGATCGCGTCGGACTCGCGCAGCCACTGCGGGCGGCCACCGACGACTTTGCGGCCGATCCGGCGCAGGGCGTTCATGGTGTGCGGCCCGCACGAGCCGTCCGGGGTGAGACCGACCTCGCGCTGGAACTGGGCGACCGCCCGTGAGGTCCGGATGCCGTAGATGGCGTCCGCCCGGCCCACGTCGTACCCCATCTCCAGCAGTCGCTCCTGGAGCGACCGGACGTCCTCGCCGGTGAGCGGCTCGGGGACCGCGTGGTAGAGGGTGCGGGCGCCGAGCCTCCAGCGGGCGGCGTCCAGGGCGCACCAGGTCTCCGACCCGACCCGGCCGTCCACACTGAGCCCGCGGGACTGCTGGAACGCGCGGACCGCACGTTCGGTGTCGAGATCGAACTCGTCGACGGCTGGGTCGGCGGTGGAGGTGAGCAGGTCGAGGCCGGTGAGGATGGTACGGATCTCCGTGACCGCGGGTCCCCGGTCACCGGATCGGATCGGACGCACGCACGACCCCCTCTGCACGATGTTGGCTGGCCGGGCGGCCCAGGCTTGAGGCTATGCGTTCCGGGGCGGCGAGGTGGCTCGGCCTGGAAAAACTCCCGACGGCGTGGCCCGGAAGACAGCGAACCCCGCACCCGGCGACCGGGTACGGGGTTCGGTGACGTTTCTGCTGGTCAGAGGGCCGATTCGATGAGCCGGACCAGCTCGCCCTTCGGCTTGGCGCCAGCGATCGACTGCACCGGCTGGCCGTTCTTGAACACGGTGAGCGTCGGCACCGACATCACCCGGTAGGCCCGGGCGGTCTCCGGGTTCTCGTCGATGTTGAGCTTGACGATGGTGACCTGGTCACCCATCTCGCCCGCGATCTCCTCGAGCAGCGGCGACACCTTGCGGCACGGCCCACACCACTCGGCCCAGAAGTCCACCAGAACCGGCTTGTCGGCCTGCAGCACGTCAGCGACGAAACTCGCGTCCGTGACCGCCTTGGTATTTCCCACTATGCCCCTCCTCCGGGATGTGTTCGTTGTTTCAGCTGAGCGTCGCGATGAACCGCTCGGCGTCGAGCGCGGCGGCACAACCGGTGCCGGCCGCGGTGATCGCCTGACGGTAGGTGTGGTCGACCACGTCGCCGGCGGCGAAGACACCGGGCACGCTCGTCCGGGTGCTGGGGGCCTGGACCTTGACGTACCCCTCGTCGTCCATCTCGACCTGGTCGCGGAAGAGCTCACTGCGGGGGTCGTGGCCGATGGCCACGAAGACGCCGGTCACGTCCAACACCTTGGTCTCGCCGGAGTGCACGTTGCGGACCCGTACGCCGCTGACCTTGCCGTCGGCGCCCAGGATCTCTTCGACGGTGCTGTTCCACTCAACCTTGATCTTCTCGTTGTTCAGCGCCCGGTCAGCCATGATCTTGCTGGCCCGGAACGAGTCGCGCCGGTGGATGATGGTGACCGACTCGGCGAAGCGGGTGAGGAAGCTGGCCTCCTCCATCGCCGAGTCGCCGCCGCCGACGACCACGATGTGCTGGTTGCGGAAGAAGAACCCGTCACAGGTGGCGCACGAGGAGACGCCGTGGCCGAGGTACTCCTGCTCGCCCGGGACGCCCAGCGGGCGCCAGGCCGAACCGGTCGAGAGGATGACGGCGCGGGCACGGTAGGCGGTCTCGCCGACCCAGACGGTGCTCACCGCGTCGGCGCCGGCGTCGCCGGTGTCCACCAGCTCGACCCGGGTCACATCGTCGGTGAGGAACTCGGCGCCGAACCGCTCGGCCTGCTTGCGCATGTTGTCCATCAGCTCGGGGCCGAGGATGCCGTCGGCGAAGCCGGGGAAGTTTTCCACCTCGGTCGTGGTCATCAGCGCGCCGCCCGACTGCGCGCCCTCGATGATCAGCGGCTTCAGGTTGGCGCGGGCGGCGTAGACGGCCGCCGTGTAACCGGCCGGCCCGGAGCCGATGATGATCAGGTTGCGGACCTCGTCCACTGCCGTCTCCCGAGTTGTGTGTGTTCGGCTTCGGCGCGCACCGATGCCGATCCAAGTCCGACGCCTAGGGTCGCCGGAACTGACTTCCAGAACGTCATCGTACGAACCGGGGATTCCCGAGACGGGCATCCGGTGGGTCAGGTCACGTGGACGGTCATCCCGCCAGTGACCGCGGATTCACCCTACCCGCGCCGAATACCGCTTGTCCGAGCCGGACCCGGGGACCCCGCACTCCGGGCCGCTCACCCAGGCCCAACGGCCCCCGGCCGCGTCGGTGAACCGGATCACCAGGGCTGGCTCGCCCCGGAACTCCGCGTAGTCGATCACCTCGACCACCAGCGGGGCGGCGCCGTGCTCGGCGGCCACGTCGGCCAGGCAGGTGGTCAGCGCGGCTTCGTCGGTCAACCGGGCCAGTTGGTCCAGGCCGCCCGGCGTGGGTCGACGGCCACCTTCGGCCGCCACCCCGGGCTGCCCGTCCGGAGCACTGCTGGTCCGTTGACCGTCGGACGGCTCGGCATCGGCATCGGCATCGGCATCGGCGAGCGTCTGCGGCGTGTAGTCCGTACCGCTGCGCAGTGCAGGCCCGGTGGTGCGTACCGCACCGGCCGCCGCCGCACCCTCGGGCGCGCTGGCCGGCTGGTTCAGGACGCTGGTGCCGGCAGTGTCCGAGGCGTTCATCGACAGCTGATTGAGCCCCAGCCCCACCGCGAGGACGGCGACGGCCGCGACCGCCACCGCAGGCGCGCCGCGCCGGGCCCAGCGTCGCCGCCGGCGACCGGGACCGGTGGGTGTGCCGCCCCCCGACTGGGTCGGGGAGGGGCCGTTGGGTCGGCGGCCGGAACCGCTGCCGCCCTGTACCGGAACGACCACCCGAGTGGCGGTGTCCGGATCCGGCTCGACCGTGGGCGTACCGCCGGTGGTGTCCTCGTCGGCCGCTGCGCCGTCGAGCACCGGGTCCGCCGCGGCCAGCGCGGCGGCGAGCCGTTCGGCGAGCGCCGCCGGCAGCTCCGGGGACGGCTCGGCCCACCGGGCGAGGTCGGCGCGAACCTCCGTCACCGCAGAAGCCAGCAGGGCGTACGCCTGGGCCCACGCCGGGTCCGCGTCCACCAGCCGAGCGACCTCCGCCTGCTCCGTGCCGTCCAACGCCCCGCCGAGGTAGTCAGCGAGCAGGTCGTCGTCGACCTCCCTGAACCCCTCGGTCGTCACGTGTCCTCCTGATTGGCGTCCCGCCGGAACCGGCCCGACCCCGATCCGACGCCCTCCGCAGGGCGGGGGTTCCCCTTGGTGACGCCGGGCACGTCTGCGACCGTGCCGGTCGGGCCCGGGTGGGCCGATGGCGTCCCCCCGCCGGCGGCCGGGCGGAGATGCCCGAGCAGCACCGCCAGCCGGGCCCGGCCCCGGGCACAGCGGCTCTTCACCGTCCCCTCGGCGACACCGAGGATGCGGGCCACCTCGGCGACGGGGTAGCCCTGCACGTCCACCAGCACCAGGGCGGCGCGCTGCTCGAAGGGCAGTGCGGCAAGCGCCTCGCGGACGACCAACGCGGTGTCGTGGTCCTGTGCCGGTGCGGCCGGCTCCACGCCCCCGGTGCGCGACCCGCCCTCGGTCCGGGTGCCGTCGGGCAGCGGCACGGTGGGGTGCGCCTGCCGGCGTCGGATCCGGTCCAGGCAGGCGTTCACCACGATTCGGTGCAGCCAGGTGGTGACGGCCGAGTCACCCCGGAAGCGGCCGGCGGCCCGATGCGCGGACAGCAGGGCGTCCTGGAGTGCGTCGGCGGCCTCCTCGCGGTCGCCGAGCGTCCGCAGGGCCACCGCCCAGAGCCGGTCACGGTGCCGGTGGAACAGCACCGCGAAGGCGTCCCGGTCCCCGTCGACGTGGGCGCGCAGCAACTCCAGGTCCGTTGCGGCGTCGCGCCCGTTCATCACCGCGTCCAGCGGATGCGGTGCCCGGATTGTGCTGCCCGGCTCACGAACCCTGGACCGTAATCTCCTGCACCCCGAGCTTGAAGCCACCCTCGGACGGGGGTAGCTCGGTGATCCAGAACAGCAGGTACTGGTACTTCTGGTCGGCGTCGAAGCCGTTGAACGTCATGGTGGTGCCGTCGTGCTCCTCGAACGGCTGCCCGATCGGCGTCTTGTAGCCCGCGACGAGCTGCTTGTCGCCGCTGGACGTGGACGGCGGGTTGGCAGTGCCGTAGAGCAGTTGGGCCGATGCACCGGTCCCGGAGAGCACCGCCTGCACCGACTTGACGCTGTGCGGCTCGCCGAGATCGAGCCAGACCCCCATGCCCTTCTTGATATTGCCGAAGTTGGGGCGGTTGTACGTCTCCGTCTCCCAGCCCTTGTCCTCGTCACCGTCGATGACTTTGTTGGCGCCGTCGACCTCGCTGCGGTTCTTGCTGTCCGGGTCGATGATCCGGACGCCCTTCACGGTCAACTTGCGCACCGTGGCGGCGGCCGGGGTCGTCTCACCGGCCGGGGCGGTGGAGGTGGGTGTGGCCGCCGCGTTGTTCTGTGGCTCCTTGTCATCGCCCAGCGCGCTGATCCCGATCAGCAGACCGACCAGGGCGACCGCCAGCAGGCCGGCGATGCCCACGGCGACCTTGCGGCCGCCCGCCGCGGCCAGCGGAGAGGGCTCTTCCTCGGTGTCGGCGGCGAACCGCAGCGGCCCGCTGTTGTCGAGGTAGTGCTCCTCCTCGGCCGGCACGTCCAGCCGCGCCAACTCGGCGGCGAGCACGTCCGACGACGGCGGCGCGATCTCGGCGTCGAGCAGGTCCATGGTCAGGTCGTCCAGGTACGCGGGCACGCCGGCCCGGACCTGGCGGGGTGCTGCGATGCCGCCACTGGCGTCCCGGACCGCGTCCGGGATGGCGGCCCGGCCGTGGCCGGCGGTGGCGCCGCGCAGCGGTGCCTCGGCGTGCGGCCAGTGCCCGGTCAGGGCAAAGTAGAGGATGCCGCCGACCGCCCGGATGTCGTTCTCCTGGCTGTCGGCGCCGTCGGTGCGCGCGTCGGCCAGCACTACCCGGCCCTCGGCGCTGATCATGACCGTGCCGGGGTGGACGTTGCCGTGCACCATTCCGGTGGCGTGCACCGCGGCGAGGGCGCTCGCGACGGCGTTGCCGATCGCGGTGGCCCGGGCCGGGTCCAGCGGACCTTCGGTCGCCAGGTCGCGCAGGGACTGACCGTCCACCCACTCGCGCACCACGTACGCCCGCTCGGCCTCGTCGATCGCGTCGTAGACGCCGACCAGGTTGGGGTGGATGACCCGGCTGGCCGCGACGGCGGCCTGGAGCATTTCGGTGGCGGAGTCGCCACCCGGGTAGCGCAGCACCACCGCGACGGGGCGGCGCAGGATAACGTCGACTCCGCGCCAGACCAGCCGACCCGCGCTGTCGTTGTTGATGTGCTCAACCAACTCGTACCGCTCGGCGAGGATTTCACCGGCCGTGGGAGCACCGAAGGTCATGACCGGCGGAGCGCTCTCGTCCGCCTCCTGACCCTCGCCGACCTGGGTCACCCGTCCTCCCTCGGTGATCGTGCCGATCGATGGACCCGAACTGCTGGGCATGTGGCTTCCCGCTCTGCCGTCGAAGGAACCGGCCGACCGGTGTCGACGCGCAGCGTCGGCGCCTGCCGTACCCGTCGAGAGCGACCTTACCCGGGTTGCCCGTCTCTCCGACATGTCATCTTCCCGCCGTGCCCGGCGGGGTGCCGGGAGTCGGGAGAGTCGTCCGGTTACGACCGTTGTCAGCCACGTTGCTGGCACATGTACTAGCTAATCTACGGCTTCACCGCAAGTGACCGACGCCGGGGCCGAGCCCCGGGGTGGCGCTCCCGCCAACCGCCATGTTCCCACCGAACGGACCGGCACGCTCAGCCGTACGGTTGGTTATCCACAGGCCGATCCGCTTGCTGACCGGCGAATCGCGGAGTTATCCACAAGCGCGTCCCCAGCCCTGATGATCCGCGGTTACGGTCCGTACAACACCAACTCTTCGTGTGTGGACTGTTGCACTCAGCGACCGAGTCGGCGGCGGACCATGCCGACCACCTCGGTGATCTCCCCGATCCGCAGCAGCGTGGCCAGCCCCAGGTAGGTCCCGCCGATCACCGCGCCGCCGATCACGAGCTGCACCACGGCCTGCATCCAGCTCGGCGTGTCGCCACCGGGCAGCAGGCTCACCACCAACAACCCGACCAGCGCGGAACCCAACGCGGCGACCGCCACCCGGCCGAGGGTGCGCAGGATTGCGCCCATCCCGATCCGCCCGATCCGGGGCCGCAGCAGCCACGCGGAGGCGAATGCCGCAGCCAGATAGGAGACGGCGTTGCCGATCATCATGCCGGCTGCGGCGAAGTGGGCGGCGAAGGCGACGTAGAGCACCACCTGCACGCCGATCCGCAACGCCACCACCGGAATGTTGATCAGCGCTGGCGTACGGGTGTCCGGCAGGGCGTAGAAGGCGAAGGTGAAGAGCTGGCTGATCGCGAACGGGACCAGCGCCAGCGCCGCGAGCAGGAGCACCAGCGAGGTGTCTGCCGCGTTCTCGTCGCTGAACGCGCCGTAGCGGAACAGCGCCACGGCCAGCGGAGTGGCCAGTACCGCGTAGCAGACCGCGATCGGTGCGAGCACGGCCGAGACGGTGCGGGTGCCCCGGGACAGGTCGGCGGCGACGTCGGAGTACCGGCCGTCGGCGGCGGCCGCGCTCATCCGGGGCATCAGCGCCGTGATGATCGAGACGGCGATGATGCCGTGCGCCATCATCAGCAGCAGGAACACGTTGTTGTAGATGAGTGGGCCGGCGGCGTTCTCCTTGCCCGCCCGGTTGAGCAGGTTGAACAGGACGATCAGGCCGACCTGGCTCACCGCGACGTAACAGAACATCCAGCCGCCGAGGCGTCCCAGCTCGCGCAGCCCGAGGGCGCGGAAGTCGAACCGGAACCGCCAGCGGAAGCCGACCTTGCGCAGCGAGGGCAGTAGCCCGGCGGCCTGGATCGCGACACCGAGCAGCGTGCCGCCGCCGATCAACAGGATTCGGCCGGTGGTCATCTGCTCGGGGCGGATGATCTCCGCACCGAAGATCGCGATGTACAACCCCGCGGTGCCGATCACCACGATGTTGTTCAGGATCGGCGCCCACATCGGCGCGGCGAAGTGCCCCCGGGTGTTGAGCACCGCACTGATTAGCGCGCTGAGGCCGGTGAAGAAGATCATCGGCAACATCAGGTACGAGAGCGCCGTGACCAGTTCCCGGAAGTCGCCCCCCGTCTTCTTGCTGGCGTAGAGCGAGGTCAACACCGAGGCGAAGGCCACCGCCACCAGCGCCGCCACGGCGAGGGCCAGCACCGCGAGGGTCAGCAACCGCTGGGCGTACGCCTGGCCGCCGTCGGCGTCGGCCCGGCGCCGGCGGACCAGCACCGGGATCAGCACGCTGGTGAGGATGCCGCCGAGCAGGAACTCGTAGACCATGCCGGGCAGGATCTGCGCGGTGGTGTACGCGTCACCGACCAGCGCGCCGCCGAGCGCTGCGGTCAGCGCCAGCGTGCGCAGAAAGCCGGTGCCCCGGCTGACCAGGCTGCCGATCGCCATCACCGCGCTGTTGGTCGCCGCACTCGCCTCGGCCACCTGCTCCTGCGGCGGCGCGGTCGACTCCATGGCCGGCTGGTTCAACGGCTCGGCGGAGATGAACGTGGCGCCGTCCCCCGGGCGCCCGCCGGCCCCGGGCCCGCCGTCGTGCGCGGCGTTCGCGCTGCGGTAGAGCCCGCCGCTCATCTCCAGCCTCCAAGGGGTACGTCGAGCCGGGCACCGACCCGCACGTCACAGACCATAGTCAACCGGTACCCGTTACCCGCGCCCGGCGGACGGGATGCGGGCCGTGCCCGATAGGCTGGCGATCCCATGTCCGACGCCTCCGCTTCCCACGCCGCCGACCGCCGCGAACTCACCGCTGCGCAGCGCAACGCCGTCGCCGAACTGCTCCGGGTCTCCCCGGTCGCCGACGAGTTGGGCCGCCGGTTCGTCCGCGCCGGTCACGAGTTGCACCTGGTGGGCGGTTCGGTACGGGACGCCCTGCTCGGCCGACTCGGGGACGACCTCGATTTCTGCACCGACGCGCACCCGGACGAGACGCTGCGGATCATCAAGGGCTGGGCCGAGTCGATCTGGGAGACCGGCCGGGAGTTCGGCACCATCGGGGCTCAGCGCGACGGCCTCCGGCTGGAGATCACCACCTTCCGCGCCGAGTCGTACGACCAGGTCAGCCGCAACCCGGTGGTGGTGTACGGCACCAACCTCACCGAGGACCTGAAGCGCCGCGACTTCACCATCAACGCGATGGCGGTCAGCGTGCCGGAGCACCGGTTCACCGACCCGCACGGCGGGCTGGATGATCTCTCTGCCAAGGTGATCCGTACCCCCAGCACCCCCGGTGAGTCGTTCGGGGACGACCCGCTGCGGATGCTGCGGGCCGCCCGGTTCGCCGCGCAGTTGGGCTTCGCCGTGCACCCGGACGTGCACTCGGCGATGAGCCGGATGTCCGCCGACCTGGACCGGATCACCGTCGAGCGGATCCGCGACGAGTTCACCAAGCTGCTCTGCGGCGCCGACCCGATCACCGGGCTGCGGCTGCTGGTCGACACCGGGCTGGCCGAGCGGTTCCTGCCTGAGCTGACCGGGCTGAAGCTGGAGATCGACGAGCACGCCCAGCACAAGGACGTCTACGAGCACACGCTGACGGTCGTCGAGAACGCGGTCTCCTTCGAGGAGGACGGCTGCGACTTCATCCTGCGGATGGCCGCCCTCATGCACGACGTGGGTAAGCCGGCGACCAAGGCGGTCGGTTCCGACAGCCGGGTCAGCTTCCACCACCACGAGGTGGTCGGCGCCCGGCTCACCAAGGCCCGGATGAAGGCGCTGCGGTACCCCAAGGAGGTCACGGCGAAGGTGACCGCGCTGGTCGCGTTGCACCTGCGCTTCTACGGGTACGGGCGGGGCGAGTGGACCGACTCGGCGGTGCGCCGCTACGTCGCCGACGCTGGTGACCTGCTGCCCCGGCTGCACAAGCTGACCCGCTCGGACTGCACCACCCGCAACCGGCGCAAGGCCGCCCAGCTCGCTGCCGACTACGACGCGCTGGAGGAGCGGATCGCCCGGATCGAGGCCGAGGAGGACCTGGCCCGGGTCCGCCCCGACCTCGACGGCAACGCGATCATGGAGCTGCTCGGCGTACCGCCGGGACCGGTGGTGGGGCGGGCGTGGAAGCACCTCAAGGAGCAGCGCCTGGAGCACGGCCCGCTGGACCGCGACGCCGCTGAGGCGGAGCTGCTGCGGTGGGCTCGCGCCGAGGGCCTGGTCGACTGACCGGAGCCGACCCGTACGACGGGCGCCGCCCCCGATCGCGGGAGCGGCGCCCGTCGGCGTAACGGCGTCAGCGCGTCTCGACAGCCGTCCCGTCCACCGAGGCGGTGCCCTTGCCGGCCGAGGTGCTGTTGCCGACCGGGGTGGACGCCGAGCTGAGCCGGGCCAGCAGGCCCGCCAGGTCGACCCCGGTCAGGTCGCTGCCGAGCTGGAGCCCCTGGGCCACGTTGCCGGCCACCGACCTGGTCAGCGACGACGCACCGTCGGTGGAGATGACGGTCATCTTGTCGATCGCCCCGATCGGAGCGCTGGCGGCCTCCACCACCTGCGGCAGCACCTTGACCAGCAGGTCCAACACCGCTGCCTCCCCGTACGTGGCGAACGCCTCGGCCTTACGCGCCATCGCGTCCGCCTCGGCCTGGCCCTTCGCCAGGATGGCAGCCGCCTCGGCCTGTCCCTCCCGCTCGACCGCCTCGGCGATCGCAGAGCGCCGGCGCTGCTCGGCCTCACCCTCCTTGGCACCCTCGATCGCGTTCGCCTCGGCGAGCGCGGCGCGCCGGGCCCGCTCGCCCTCACCGGTGAGCCGGGCCTGCTCGGCGGAGGCCTGCGCGGCGGCGATGACCGACTGCCGCTGCGCGTCCGCGTGCAGCACCGCCGCGTTGCGGGCCGCCTCGGCCTCCTGCTCCACCTTGTACCGGGCGGCGTCGGCCGGCTTGCGCACCTCGGTGTCCAGTTGGCGCTGCTTGAGTTCGGCGTTGCGCTCGGCCACCTTCTGCTGCTCGGAGAGGATCGCCTGGTCCCGCTCCGCCTGGGCGAGCGGCCCGGCCGCCGCCGACTTCGCCTTGGCGGCGTCGATCTCCGCCTGGATGCCGGCCTGCTTGAGGGACAGGTTCCGGTTCGCCTCGGCGATGGCCTCCTCGGCGAGCAGCCGCTCCTGCTCGGCCTGCTGCCGGGCCCGCGCCTCGGCGATCGCCGCGTCCTTGAGCACCCGGGCGGCCTCGGGCCGGCCCAGGTCCTGCAGGTAGGAGCCCTCGGCGAGGATGTCCTGGAGCTGGAAGGTGTCCAGCACCAGGCCCTGGTTGGTCATCGAGTGCTCGGCTTCCTCGGCCACCGCGCTGGCGAACGCCGCCCGGTCCCGGATCACCTCCTCAACGGTGAGCCGGCCGACGATCGAGCGCAGCGCGCCGGCCAGCACCTCCCGGGTGAAGTTGTCGATCTCGTCCTGTTGGTGCAGGAACCGCTGGGCGGCGGCCCGGATCGCGTCCTCGGTCCCGCCGACCTTGACGATCGCCACGCCGTGCAGGTCGGTGCGGATGCCCTGCTTGCTCACCGCGCCCCGGATGCCGACGTCGATCCGCCGGCTGGACAGGTCGAGCGACTGGAGTTTCTGCACCACGGGCAGCACGAACACCGAGGCGCCCAGCACGACCTTCTGACCGGACATGTCGGTCGACCGGCCACCGTCGGCGGTCTGCGTGGTGCGGCCCTTGCGGCCGGTGACGATGAACGCCTCGTTCGGCCCGGCCACCTTGATCCGGGAGAGCACGAAGAACACCAGGATGAGGATGAGGAGTACCGCGCCACCGATGGCGATTAACAGGGGCATATAAGGAGTCCTGTCTGCGAAGAGGAGTCAGTAGGTCTCGACGTGCACGCTGGTCTCGCTGAGCGCCTGCACGACGAAGACCTGGGCGCCGACCGGGATCGGCTGGTCGGCGCGGGCGTTGAGCTTGACCGGCTGGCCGGCGACGCGTACCCGGACCTCGCCGTAGCCGTCGACCGGCACCGGCGTGACGACGAGGCCGAGCGCGCCGACCAGGTCGTCCCGGGTGGGGGTGGGGTCGGTGCGCATGTTCCGGGCCGCCCGGCTCAGCCGGGACGCCAGCCAGCCGGTGGGCACTGCGGCGAGCAGGCCACCGGCCGCCGCGCCCGCGATCATGCCCGGGGTACGCGCACCGACCAGTTCGTTGACGATGGCCCCGCCGAACCCGAACGCCCCGGCGAAGCCGGCGACCGTCTCGGTCGAGATCGGCCCGTCGACGTTGGCGTGCCCGAAGTGGAACAGTTCGGTGCCGAGCAGGGCGAGCGCCAGCACCCCGACGCCCGCACCGCCGATGATCAGAAAGATGAGCGTCCCCGTGGCCACGACCAGCACGGTATCGACGTCGCGCAACGTCCAACGGCTCGGCCGGACGCGAAGATGATCTACCGCTCGGCCGGTACTGCGGCGGCCCGTAGCGACACCGGGCCGGCGTGGACTGGCGTGCGGCGAGACGGTGGTGGTCGGGATTGGCCATCCACGGCCGGGGTCGGGGACAATGGGTCGATGCGCTGGACCGTGCTCGACTCACCGATCGGCGAGTTCTCCGTAGCCAGCGACGGGGCGAGCGTCTGCGGCGCGCACTTCGGCCGGGTCGACGCGGCGGCCGACGAGCCCGACCACGAATTGTCCCGGCAGGCCATCGCCGAGCTGCGGGCGTACTTCGCCGGTGAGCTGACCGATTTCACCGTCCCGGTGTCGATCCCTCGCGGGTCGGATTTCGAGCGGGCGGTGTGGCGGGAGATGACCCTGATCCCCTACGGCGAGACGCTGACCTACGGCGAGGTGGCGCGCCGGGTCGGCGACCCCGGGGCGGCCCGCGCGGTGGGCGTGGCCTGCAACCGGAACCCGATCCCGGTCATCGTCCCGTGTCACCGCATCGTCGGCGCCGGTGGGCGGCTGGTCGGCTTCGGGGGTGGCCTGCCGCGCAAGGTGCACCTGCTGGAGTTGGAGGCCCGGGTGGCCCTGCAACAGGCATGGTCCTGACCGACCCGTCCGCCGGATCGAACCGAGCCATGCTTATCGTCCGATCGGTCGATGTGGACACCCCTCTGCAACCGTCATGATCGGGCGTCATTTCACCGACTTTGCGGGGGACCGATGACCGAAAAGCAGGACAAGACCGTCGACCGCCGCCGGCTGCTGCGCCGCGCTGGCACCGTCGCCGCGGGCGTCGCCGGCACCACCGTGGTGGGCGCCGCCGTCGCCGCGCCGGCTCAGGCTGCACCCGGTGACCCGGTGGTCCAGGGCGCGAACAACGCCGCCGGTGCCACCACCACCACGCTGACCAGCACTGCGGCTGGCCCCACCCTGCAGTTGGGGAACACGAGCACCACCACCGCCGGGGATGGCACGGTGCTGGCCCGGCCGGCGCTGCGGCTGACGCCGAGCGGCGAGGTCCTCAACCCGGACTCGCTGGGCGGCTCGATCGGCATGGACACCTACGGCAACCTCCAGGTGGTCGCCGAGTTCGGCGGCGGCAAGTACCTCGAGTACGTGCACACCACCGGCAACTCGAACCAGATCGTTCCGATCACGCCGCAGCGGGTCATCGACACCCGCTCGGCGTCGTCGCGTACGCGGATCAGGAACGCCTCGTCGACCACGCTGGACAGCTCGGGTCGCCTGCGTGACGGCCAGACCATCCACGTCGACCTGAGCGACTTCGTCTTCCTCGGGGACGCCCTCTTCGGCAACCTCACCGTGACGACCGCGGTCGCCTCGGGCTTCGTGCAGATCTTCCCGTACGGCGGCCCGCGCCCGACGAGCTTCTCGTCGATCAACTACCTGACCAACCAGGTGGTCGCGAACTCGTTCATGTCGGGCATCGGCTACGAGCAGGACTGGATCTCCGTCTACGCGGCCCGGACCACCCACATCATCATCGACGTGGTGGCGTTCGTGGTGGGCGTCGGCTCGGTCAACCCGGCCATCCTGCCGATGTCCGCCAGCGCGACGGCGCGCAGCGCCGAGACGCTCGAGCAGCGTAAGGCGAAGCGGGCTGCCAAGGCCATGACCACGGCGCCGAGCTGGAAGTGAGCCGGTCGCCGTACGCGGCGACGAGGCAGTGAACGCGGCGAGGGCCGGGTCCGTACGGACCCGGCCCTCGGCCGTGCTTGGTGCTCAGCGGGTCAGCGCTCGACCTCACCGGCGATGAACTCCTCGACGGCCTGGTGGGCGTCGTGGTCGGCGTACTGCACCGGCGGGGACTTCATGAAGTAGGACGAGGCCGACAGGATCGGGCCGGCGATCTTCCGGTCCAGCGCGATCTTCGCGGCCCGGACCGCGTCGATGATGACGCCGGCCGAGTTCGGAGAGTCCCACACCTCGAGCTTGAGCTCGGCGTTGAGCGGGGTGTCACCGAACGAGCGGCCCTCCAGGCGGATGTACGCCCACTTGCGGTCGTCCAGCCACGGCACGTGGTCCGACGGGCCGATGTGCACGTCGCTCTTGCTCATCTCGTGCGGGATCTGCGAGGTGACCGACTGGGTCTTCGAGATCTTCTTCGAGACCAGCCGCTTGCGCTCCAGCATGTTCATGAAGTCCATGTTGCCGCCGAAGTTGAGCTGGTACGTGCGCAGCAGCTCGACGCCGCGGTCCTCGAAGAGCTTCGCCAGGGCGCGGTGCACGATGGTGGCACCGACCTGGCTCTTGATGTCGTCACCGACGATCGGCAGGCCAGCGTCCTCGAACTTCTTCGCCCACTCCGGGTCGGAGGCGATGAAGACCGGCAGGGCGTTGACGAACGCGCAGCCGGCGTCGATCGCTGCCTGGGC
The DNA here is from genome assembly GCF_045207365.1 of Micromonospora sp. NBC_00858. NCBI lineage: Bacteria > Bacillati > Actinomycetota > Actinomycetes > Micromonosporales > Micromonosporaceae > Micromonospora > Micromonospora sp. NBC_00858. The sequence continues at coordinate 6,340,794 of NZ_CP108828.1, forward strand.
GTAGAACTTGGCGGCCTGCTCGGAGCCGACCGGCAGGTAGCAGACGACGACGTCGACCTGCGCGTCGCGCAGTGCCTGCGTCACGTCGACGGGAGTGGCGTCGGACTCCTCGACGATCTCGCGGTAGTACTGGCCCAGACCGTCGAAGGTCGGACCGCGCTGCACGCTGATGCCGGTCGGCGGCACGTCGCAGAGCTTGATGGTGTTGTTCTCGCTGGCGACGATCGCCTCCGCGAGGTCCATGCCCACCTTCTTGGCGTCCACGTCGAACGCCGCGACAAACTCGACGGCGGAGACGTGGTAGTCGCCGAAGGCGACATGCATGAGACCCGGGACGCGGTCGTTCGGGTCGGCATTCCGGTAGTACTCGACGCCCTGAACCAGGGACGAGGCGCAGTTACCCACACCGACGATGGCGACGCGGACGGAGCCCATAGCGTCTGCCTCCTTCTTTTCTGTCACGGCCGCTCATTCCTGGTCTCTCCAGGCGGAGGCGGGCTGTTGTCTTCTCGTCGGCCGCCGGCCGTCCCGATGTTCGGGACCGTCGGGGCTCGGCCGGAGCGCTCGTTGGCGATGAGCTCCTCCAGCCAGCGGACCTCGCGCTCACAGGCGTCAAGGCCGTGGCGCTGTAGTTCCAGGGTGTACGCATCGAGGCGCTCGGCCGCCCGGCCCAGCACGTCACGAAGCCCTTCGCGACGCTCCTCGATCTTGCGGCGGCGACCCTCCAGAATGCGCAGGCGGGTCGCCTGGTCGGTCCGGGCGAAGAACGCGAAATGCACCCCGAAGCCCGTGTCGTCGTACGTCTCGGGCCCGGCCTGTGCGATCAGCTGGGCGAAGCGTTCCTTGCCTTCCGCGGTGATTTTGTAGACCACCCGACCTCGTCGGCTGGTCAGCGCGGGAACCTCCTCGGCGGTGGCGGGTGTCTCGGCGGCTTCGGTGATCCATCCGGCCGCCTGCAGCCTGCGCAGGGTCGGATAGAGCGAGCCGTAGCTGATCGCCGCCCGGATCGCGCCGAGTTTGGCGGTCAGCTCCTTGCGCAGCTCATAGCCGTGCATAGGAGACTCCTGCAGGAGGCCGAGGATGGCGAACTCGAGCACTACGCCATCCTCTCTTTACCCCCGGCGCGGAGTGGTAACCGCCGCGATGTATCGGACCGATACATCGCACGTTAGCGGGTCGCGGGGGGTCAGGGCAAACCCTCGTTTCGAGATGCTGCTGTCACGGATCGTGACCGTGGTCGCCTGGTCGAGCCGGACCGCGTACCCTTCTCCGCATGCGTACGCAGCGCCAGGTCGTCGACTACTCGCTTCAGAAGCGAGCGGTGCTGCGTGAGCTCCTGGCCGGCCGGGTCGGCACGTACGACGTCTGCGACGCATCCCCGTACCTGAAGAACGCTGCCCGGTTCCACGGCGAGCCGACCGACCGACGCTGCCCCATCTGTCGCAGCGAGAACCTGACCAACGTCCACTACATTTACGGTGACGAACTCAAGCAGTCCGCCGGCCAAGCTCGGACACTGACCGAGTTGCCCGTGCTGGCGATGACGCTGCGTGAGTTCCAGGTCTTCGTGGTGGAGGTGTGCCTCGGCTGTGACTGGAACCATCTCGTCGAGCAGTACCTGCTCGGTCGGGACGGTCTCAGCAGCGACGGCGACGGCGAGCAGGACGCGGCAGGTGCCGGAGGCACCGGTCGGCGGAGGCGAGAGGCGCAACGGTGATCTCAGCTGGTTGGACCGGCCCCGGGGCCGTAGACATGACCCGGGACGGCCGACCGCTCGTTGGTCTGATTGGCCCGATTGATACTGCAATGACCCCGGTGAACCGGCACCCCCGTGCCGGCGTCCCGGGTGAAGCAACTCACGGCAACCCGGTGGCGGCGCAGTCGCGCCCCACCGCGACCGGCAGGGTGTGAGGAATGAACTCGTACGGCGATCCCAGTTCTGCGCGCGGGCGGGCCCAGTACCCGGGCCCGGACGGCGACCCCGGACGGGGCGTGGACGACGCGTACCGCCGACCGGGCGGTGACTCTCGCGGGAGTGGCTGGTCGGCCTCGGAGGCCCCGGCATCCCCCGGTCGCGCCTCGGTGACACCGCGGGCAGCCGGTGGGCGGGCCTCGGTTGGTGGTTCGGCCTCGGTCCCGCCGCGCGGCACCACCGCCGGGTCCGCCTCAGTCGGTTCGGCCACGCCAGGCCGGGCCGGGCGGGCCTCAGTGCCGGTGTCCCCGGCACCGGGTGTGGGTCGCGCCGGCGCAGGCCGGGCCTCGGTGCCCGTGTCCCCGGCCCCGGGTGCACCGGCGGGTCGGGCCACGGTCGGCGCGGCGTCCGTCGGCGCCGCCTCGGCGGGCCGGGCCAGCGTCGGCTCCGCCTCGGTGGGCGGCCGGGCCGCGGTCGCGCGGGCGAGCGTCTCACCGGTCTCCGGCGGCCCGGGTGGCCCCGGCGGGCCTGGTGGGCCGAACGGTCCGGGTCGTGGTGGTCGGGGCGGTCGCGGTGCGGGTGACCCGGCTGGGGCGGCCCGAGCGAAGAAGCGCAAGCGGATGAACCTGCTGATCGCCGGTTTCGCGGTCTTCATCATGCTCGCCGGTGTCGGTGTGGTCGGGTTCACCTACTACTCGACCAACGTGGTGCTGCCCGATGAGATCACCCCGCCGCAGGCGACCACCCTGTACGCGTTCGACAACAAGACTCCGATTGCCAAGGTGGGCGATCAGAACCGCACCCTGGTCACCATCGAGCAGATCCCGCAGTGGGTGCAGGACGCGGTGGCTGCCGCCGAGGACCGGAACTTCTACCGGCACTCGGGTGTGGACTACAAGGGCATCGCCCGAGCCGGCTGGAACAACCTCTCCGGCGGCGACAAGCAGGGTGCCTCCACCATCACCCAGCAGTACGCGCGCAACGCCTACGACAACCTGAAGGACGACACCTACGCCCGGAAGGTGAAGGAGGCGATCCTCGCCTCCAAGCTGAACGACGAGTACACCAAGCCGCAGATCATGCAGCACTACCTCAACGTGATCTACTTCGGCCGGGGCGCTTACGGCATCGAGGCGGCGGCGCAGACCTACTTCGGCAAGTCGGTGAGCGCGCTCAAGCCCGACGAGGGCGCGGTGCTCGCCGCCCTGATCAAGCAGCCGGAGCCGAGCTCCAGCCACCAGGGGTACGACCCGGCGATCAACCCGACCGCCGCCCAGGATCGCTGGAACTACGTGATCGATGGCATGGTCAAGGAGGGCTGGCTGGGCGTGGCCGGCAAGCCGGAGCGGCCCACCGCCTATCCGAAGAACATCAAGGCCCCGAAGAAGGGCGGCATCGGCGTCGACTTCGGCGTGGACACGCCGTACGGCAACGTCATCAACTACGTCCGGGAGGAGATGCGCGACAGGGGCATCTGCGTCGACAAGGAGACGCAGGTGACCGACACCAAGCCGCTCTGCTCCCAGGCGCTGATGGCCGGCGGCTACCGGATCCGCACCACCATCGACACCAAGATGCAGAAGGCGGCGGTCGAGACGGCCCAGCGGAAGACCAAGGGCTCCGAGTTGGCCGGCCAGCCGAGCAACCTCATGGCCGCGGTGGTCGCGATCGACCCGGGTACCGGTCGGGTGCTCGCCTACTACGGCGGTGACAACGGCACGGGCACCGACTACGCCGGCAAGAACACCGACTCCACCGGGGCGATCAGCGGTGGTCACTCGCCCGGCTCGAGCTTCAAGATCTACACCCTGGCGGCCGCGCTCAAGGCCGACAAGGCGCTCGAGTCCCGGTGGAAGGGCAAGGCATTCACCCCGGAGGGCACCAAGTTCAAGGTCAGCAACGCCGGCGTCGACAACCCTTCCTGCGGCAACTCCTGCACGCTCAAGGTGTCCACGCTCAAGTCCCTGAACGTGCCGTTCTACCACGTCACTGAGGAGATCGGCGCGGACAAGGTGGTGGACATGGCCAAGCAGGCCGGCGTCACCACCATGTGGCGCACCGACACCAACCCGGCGAAGGCGTACGACCTGACCAAGGCCGACCCGAAGGCCATCACGCCGGAGCCGTTCTTCAACGTGGTCGGCTACGGCCAGTACCCGATCACGGTGCTGGACCATGCCAACGGTGTGGCCACCTTCGCCAACGGGGGTGTCTACAACAAGGCGCACTTCCTCTACTCGGTGGAGAAGCAGAACCCGAACACCGGCAAGTGGGAGAAGGTGGCTAAGGGCAGCGAGAAGCTCGACTCCCAGCCACGCATCGACAAGGACGTGGTGGCCGACGTGACGTCGGTGCTGAAGGACTATCCGGCCGCCGTCAACCACCGCCTCGATGACGGCCGCAAGGCCGCCTCCAAGACCGGCACCTGGGAACTCAAGGGCGACAGCTCCGACAACGGCGACGCCTGGATGATCGGCTACACGCCGCAGCTGGCCACGGCGGTCTGGGTGGGCAACGTGAAGGACCGGAAGCCACTCATCCTCAAGGACAAGCGCAAGGTCAGCGGTTCCAACCTCCCGGGTGACATCTGGGAGCGGTTCATGGACGAGGCGCTGAAGGGCAAGGAGAAGCTCGACTTCCCGCCTGCGGCGAATATCGGCGACGCGAACTCCGGCAACGGCGAGGCGGCACCGCCGCCCCCGACCCCGCCGGGAGGTCAGCCGGGTCTGCCCGGCCTGCCGGCCTGTGACCCGCTGACCAACCCGTTCTGCCCGCGCACCGACGGCAACAACGGCGGCGGCAACGGCGGCAACAACGGCGGCGGCAACGGCGGGCCCGGGACAGGTGGCGGTGGTGGTGGGTTACTGCCCAGCCTGCCACCGACCAATCGGGACTGACCCGCCCCGCTCCACGACGCCGCCGCCGGCCGGACGACCTGTCCGGCCGGCGGCGGCGTTTCCGTACCCGGATCTGGCGCGCCGGGACGGGACGAGCACCCCGGTCGTACGGCAGGATGCCTCTTCATGAGCACCCAGTCGACGCCCGGCATCGACGACGCCGGAACCACCGACCACCCGTCCCGCTCCGACGGGTTCGTCCGCGGCATCTCCGGCGTGATCGGCGGGCCGCTGGGCGACCATGCGACGGCGCTGGACCGGCCGGCCGGCGGGGAGCGGCGGTTCTGGACCGCCGTCCGGATCGTGCTGGCGCTGGCCTGCCTCACCCTCGCCCTGCACTGGGTGCAGAAGTCGCCGTGCCAGGACGGCGCCTGGCAGAACAACGAGCAGTACACCCGGTTCTGCTACACCGACGTGCTCGCCCTCTACTACGCCGAAGGGCTCAACGAGGGCAAGGTGCCCTACCGTGACCACCCGGTCGAATATCCCGTGCTGACCGGGTACTTCATGGGGGCGCTGGGCCTGCCGGTGCACGCCCTCGGCGACGGCGATCCCAGCATCAACCAGGGTCAGTGGTTCTACAACCTCAACGCACTGGTGCTGGGTGCGCTCGCGGTCGCCACCGTGGCGGTGATCCTTGCGCTGCGCCGCCGACGACCCTGGGACGCCGCGCTGTTCGCGCTCGCCCCGGCGCTGCTGCTCACCGCCACCGTCAACTGGGACCTGCTCGCCATCGGGCTGGCCGCGTTCGGCCTGCTGGCCTGGGCTCGGAAACGGCCAGCGTTGGCTGGCGTGCTGCTCGGTCTCGCCGGTGCGGCGAAGCTCTGGCCGCTGTTCATCCTCGGCCCGATCCTGGTGCTGGCATTGCGGGCCGGCCGGCTACGGGCCGCGCTCATCGCGGTCGGCAGCGCCATTGCCGCCCTGGTGCTGGTGAACCTGCCGGCCGCGCTGGCGTACCCGGAGAACTGGGACCGGTTCTTCGAGCTGAACAGCACCCGGCCCATTGACTGGGGAACGCTCTGGTACATCGGGCGCTACCTGGATGGCAAGGTTGGCGGCGACCCCACCCGGCTCGGCCCGTTCGAGTGGCTGAACGTCAACATCCCCACCCTCAACACCATCTCGTACGCCCTCTTCGGGCTGGCCTGCCTCGGCGTGGCTGTCCTGGCGCTGCGCGCGCCACGCCGACCGCGGCTGGCCCAGCTCGCCTTCCTGGTCGTCGCCGCGTTCCTCATCTTCAGCAAGGTCTGGTCCCAGCAGTTCGTGCTGTGGCTGCTGCCGCTGGTGGTGCTGGCCCGGCCGAAGTGGGGCGCCATCCTGGCCTGGCAGTTCGCCGAGATCTGCTACTTCGTCGCCTTCTACGGTGAGCTGCTAGGCGCGGCGACCAGCCGACCAGTGTTCCCGGAGGGTGTGTTCGTGCTGGCATCGACGTTGCGGTTGGCCACCGTGGTGGTGCTCTGCGTGCTGGTCGTCCAGGAGATCCTGCACCCCGAGCGGGACGCGGTACGGGCCACCTATGCCGACGATCCGGACGGCGGCGTGCTCGACGGCGCGCCCGACGAGCCCTGGCTGGATCGATGGCGCCGTCCCGCGAACAAGCCCGCACCCGAGCCGGCCACCACCACCTGATCCGCGCGGGCTCCCCCGCAAACCCGCCCCGTACGCAGCCGCGTCAGAGCCGGTAGACCACCGCGTCGTCGATTTCCTGCCGGGTGATGCCCAGCGACTCGACCGGCGTGTCGATGGTGATCTCCCACGGCGTGCCCGGCACCTGCCCGCGCAGCAGCACCACCGTGCGGACGCCGAGCGTGCGCAGGTAGTCGACGCTGGTCTGGTCGGGGAACGACTGGCTCACCCGGCGAACGTCGTCGAGTTGGCGCGGGGTGAAGCCGCTGCCGCCGTTCACCACGTCCGGGAAGCCGCTGGTCGACCAGAGCATCACATGCTGGTCGAGACTCTGGTTGCTGGGCAGCACCAGCAGCGGCCCCTCCGCCGTGCGGAGCGCGGCTGGCTGGGTCGGCACCACCGGATGCGGGGTGGTGTTCAAACCCTCGATGGTGACAAGCAGCAGTGGCAACAGGGTGGCCAGCCGCAGCCACGGGCCCGGCCAGGACGGGATCCGCTGCGCGGCCAGCTCGCGGACCCGGTCGGTGAGGGCGGTGACCGCACCCGCCGCGAGCAGGGCGAGCAGCAGCGTGGTCCAGAGCATCAACCGCCCGGGGGTACGCAGCGCGCTCCAGCCCGGCGCGTGCTCGAAGAGCGGGATGTAGGTGAAAGTGCCGTCGAAGAAGCGGGTGCCCATCGCGAAGGCCATGGTCACCAGCACCCCGGTGAGCAGGAACAGCCGGTGCCGTAGTCGCCAGACCGAGAAGAACAGCCCGCCCGCGGCCAACGCGTAGAGCACGAAGCCGGGCAGCAGGGTCATCTCGGGGTGCCACGGCAGCGCCGCCCGGGCGCCCTCGTGCAGCCCGCCCCAGATCCGCGACTCGGCGGGCGCGGTGACGAAGCCGGACGCCGGCGGAGAGAAGATGCTGATGTCGGCGACCGTTCGCTCGGCGTTCGGGTGCAGCTCGGTCACCTTGAAGAACGGGATCGCCATCAGCAGACCCACCCCGGCGAAGAGTACCCCGCCGACCAGGTCGGCGACGAACAGCCGGCGGCCGAACGGCAGGGCCTGGCCGGTCCGGAGCCGCCGCGCGTAGAAGAGGACGGCGGCGACCACCACCGCGCCGGCCAGGAAGTATGCAAACGGCAGGCCGATGCCGAAGCCGAGGGTGAGCTGCCAGGCCGCCACCAGCCAGCCGGCGTAGACCCAGCCGTCGTGCCGACGCTCGGGTCGGTAGCCGTGCCGCAGCGACCAGCCGTGCCCGCGCGCCAGCATGGCCAACGCCAGAGGAATGCCGCCGTTGGAGAGCACGTGCAGGTGCCCGGCCTGGGCCAGCAACCACGGCGCGTAGGTGTAGGCGACCCCGGCGACCGCGGCGCCGATCCGGCCCGAACCGAGCTGCCGGGCCAGCGCGTACGCCCCGAGCGTGGCGAGCGCGTGCGCCAACACGAACATGATGTTGTAGCGCAGCACCGCGTCCTCGGGGCCGCTGCCGAGCATCCCGGCGGGGGCGTAGCCGAGGAGCGTGTCGGAGAACGCGAAGCTCCACAGCTCGGGGAAGAACGTGTTGGACTGCCACAGGTGCGCCGGGTCGGTCAGCAGGATGTGCCCGGACCAGGCCATCTGCCAGGCCTGCAGGCTCGGGTCCCAGTAGTCCTGCGGGAGGGTATAGCGCGGGTAGCGCAGCGTCGGCCAGGTCATCAGCACGGCCAGCGCCAGCGCGCCCAGGGTGGCCAGGGTCCACTCGTGGATCAGGAACCGGCCGACGGCCCGGGCCGCCCGGCTGCGGCGGGTCGCCACCGGCTCCGGCGCGGACGCGAACGCATCCCAACGCTCAGGTCCTACCGGCTTCCCCTCGCCGTCGCCATCTCCCGCCGCCTCGCTCTTCCCGGAGTCGTCCTTTTCGGAGGGACCCTTGGCGGCATCCTCCGTGGCGGTCTCGCTCTTGGCGGTCTGGCCCTTAGCGGTCTCGCCCTTGGCGGGATCGGGCTTGGCGGGATCGGGCTTGGATGCGCCGTCCGTCGCGGTGGCGGCCTTGGCACTGGTGTCGGGAGCGGCGTCCGCCCGCACGTCGTTGTCCTTGGCCGTGTTGTTCTCGGCCACGGCGTCCGAAGGCGCGCTGGCCATGCTGGAGGCGGCGTCCGCCTTGCCGTCCTTGGCCCCGACGTCCGTGCCGCCGTCCTTGGCCCCGACGTTGCTGGCGGCGGCCGAGGTGGCTGTGTTGGACGCCGTGCCGGCGGTGCGGACGACCGGGGTGGGGGCGCCGGTGGCGGGCGGGGTGGCTGGTCGGATGTGGGTGTCCCCGGTGGGGGTGGGCCGGGCGCTTCCGGTCCCGGGCTGTCCGGTCGTCATGCTGGCGAGCCCAACTGCTGGCGGAGGAAGTCGATGTCGGCGGCCTGACCGGTCACGCCGCCCGGCGTCTCGACGACCACCGGCGCTCCGGCTGCGCGGATCACCGCCACCACCAACTCCGGGTCGATCGTCCCGCCACCCAGGTTGTCGTGCCGGTCCTGGCCGGAGTTGAACGCGCCCTTGGAGTTGTTGGCGTGCACCAGGTCGATCCGCCCGGTGATCGCCTTGATCCGGTCGACCAGGCCGAGCAACTCCTCACCGCCGGCGTACGCGTGGCAGGTGTCGAGGCAGAAGCCGACCTCGTGGTCACCGATGGCGTCCCAGAGTCGGGCCAGCGCGTCCAACCGGCGGGCGCAGGCGTTGTCGCCGCCGGCGGTGTTCTCGATCAGAACCGGGACGCCGAAGCCGCCGGAGTCGGCCGCGTACGCGAATGTCTTGCGCCAGTTGTCGAAGCCGACGGCCAGGTCGTCGCCGGCGTTGACGTGCCCACCGTGGACGATCACGCCCTTGGCGCCGATCGCGGCGGCGGCGTTCGCGTGTCCGAGCAGCAACTTGCGACTGGGGATTCGGATGCGGTTGTTGAGGGTGGCCACGTTGATGACGTACGGCGCGTGTACGTAGAGATCGATCTCGGCCGCGCGTAGCTGCTCTGCGTCCTCCCGCGGCTTGGGCGCCTTCCACCCCTGTGGGTCGGAGAGGAAGAACTGCACGGTGTCGGCGGACCGGGCGGCCGCCTCCGCCAGCGGGTCGGTCGAATCGACGTGGGCTCCGATACGCATGCGAGCGAGCCTACGTCGCGACCCCGACGGGTGGGGCGATGGCCGGTGCGGTGTTGGACGCTGGCCGCGTCACCGGACGGACCGACGATCGTTGATGGGATGGAACCGGCAGTCAGCGCCCGGTACCGCCGTCGCCGCGAGCGCCGCGAACGGCAGCCGGGGCCGACGGACCGACAGCGAGGTCACCCCCGCCGCGCGGCCCGGCGCGGCGGGGGGAGATCCCTCGACACAACAGATTCCGACCGATGAAGAATCTCGGGAATTTGTGCTTTTTCCCCCGACAAGGTACGAGAGCTGTTGTATCGTCAGATAACAACACGATAAAGCTCCGCGGGGCGTCTTCGGTCCAACCTCATCGGTGTGGTCGTTCCTCCCCAGGTCCCACCCAAGGAATGCGGACGGGACGCCCCGCGGCCTCGTTGACGGGGGTCCACCACCGACCGGTGACGGTCGGAACGGTGGGCCCCCGTCGACACGTCCGGGCGCTGACCCGACCACCCCGGGCATGATCGTCCGGACCGGGTATCCTGGTCAGGTTGTCCGCGTCCGGCCGGGTTCCCCCGGCGCGTGCGGGCAGCGACGCACGACCTCCTGCCACGGAAGGACCGTGGCCGCTTAGCCCACAGGAGGTGAGCACGTCTTGCGTCATTACGAGATCATGGTGATCCTCGACCCCAGCCTCGAGGAACGCACCGTCGCCCCGTCGCTCGACACGTACCTGAACGTGATTCGGACCGCGGGTGGCTCGGTTGAGAAGACCGACGTGTGGGGCCGCCGGCGCCTCGCGTACGAGATCAACAAAAAGGCCGAGGGCATCTACGCCGTCGTCGACCTGCAGGCCACGCCTGCTGCCGTGGCCGAGCTGGACCGTCAGCTCCGGCTCAACGAGTCCGTGCTGCGCACCAAGGTCATCCGGCCGGAGATGCGCTAAGCATTCAACCCGGTTCGCCCGGATCAGCCTCCGCGGCTCTGTCATACGGCTCTGGGAGCCTGTACGACGAGACGCTGAGTGCGCGAGGAGATGGTCATGGCAGGAGACACCACCATCACGGTCATCGGCAATCTGACCGATGACCCCGAGTTGCGGTTCACCCCGTCCGGTGCGGCGGTCGCCAAGTTCCGGGTCGCTTCGACGCCCCGTTTCATGGACAAGACCACCAACGAGTGGAAGGACGGCGAGCCGCTCTTCCTGGCTTGCACCGTGTGGCGTCAGGCGGCGGAGCACGTCGCCGAGTCGCTGCAGCGGGGCGCCCGCGTGATCGTCTCGGGTCGGCTGCGTCAGCGGTCGTACGAGACCCGCGAGGGTGAGAAGCGCACGGTCATCGAGCTTGAGGTCGACGAGATCGGCCCGTCGCTGCGCTACGCCACGGCGAAGGTGCAGAAAATGTCCCGCTCCGGCGGCGGTGGCGGCGGCTTCGGTGGCGGTGGCGGTGGTGGCAGCCAGGGTGGCGGCGGAGGCAACTTCGACGACCCCTGGGCTTCGGCCGCACCCTCTCCCGCGCGTGCCGGTTCGGGCGGCAACTTCGACGAGGAGCCTCCGTTCTAATGGCGCCGAGCGCCCGCGATCGCAAACCAGGAGCACGTGCAATGGCCAAGGCTGCGGCACTTCGCAAGCCGAAGAAGAAGGTGAACCCGCTCGACAAGGACGGGATCACCTATATCGATTACAAGGACACCGCGCTGCTGCGCAAGTTCATCTCCGATCGCGGCAAGATCCGCGCTCGGCGGGTGACCGGCGTGACCTCGCAGCAGCAGCGGCAGATCGCCCGTGCGGTCAAGAACGCCCGTGAGATGGCGCTCCTGCCGTACACGGCTACCACCCGCTGAGAGGAGGCACCGATATGAAGATCATCCTGACTCAGGAAGTGTCCGGCCTCGGTGCCCCGGGCGACATCGTCGAGGTCAAGGACGGCTACGGCCGTAACTACCTGCTGCCGCAGGGCTTCGCGATCGCCTGGACCAAGGGCGCGGAAAAGCAGGTCACGGTCATCAAGCGGGCCCGCGGGGCCCGCGAGATCCGCGACCTCGACCACGCCAACGAGGTCAAGGGTCAGCTCGAGGGTCTCAAGGTCAGCCTGAAGGCCCGCGCCGGCGACGGCGGGCGGCTCTTCGGCTCGGTCACTCCGGCCGAGATCGTCGACGCCGTCAAGGCTTCCGGCGGCCCGGTCCTCGATCGGCGCCGGCTGGAGGTGCCCGGTCACATCAAGTCGACCGGCAGCTACCCGGTGAAGATCAAGCTGCACCCCGAGGTGACCGCGTCGTTCAACCTGAACGTCGTTCAGGGCTGACGCCAGCGACACCACCACGAAGGCCCGTACCGAGCGATCGGTACGGGCCTTCGTGCATACCCGTCGTGGCGCGCCCGCGCCTGGTCAGCCGATCGGCTGACCGGTGACCGCGCTGATCAGCACCGTGGAGAGACCGCCGCCCACCACCGCGGCGGCGACCGCGATGGTCGCCGAGCGCCACGTGGTGCCGACCCGACGCAGCAGCGCCGCCACCACCAGGCTGCTCACCAGCGCCAACCCGAAGCGCGGCGAGCCGGCGAGCAGTGACTCCAACGCGCGCGACCGGGGCGAGTCGCACCCACCCCCACTGATGTCGGTGACACAGCCGGCCGGCGCCTGGCCCTCCAGAGTCAACAGCCAGACGAAGATCAGCATCGCCGGCACGAGGTAACAGGCGGCGGTGTACAGCATCGGCCGGAAGGGCCCACCCGGATCCGGGTCGAGCAGGTCGTCCTCCAGGCGCCGAGCCCACGCGCCCGAGGCCGCCGACTCGACCCGCCGACGTACCGATGCCGTGCCGACCGGTGGCTGGTCCGCCCGACGCCGTGGACCACCACCACGCGGTACGGGCGCGCTGCGCGGGCGCGGAGCGGTGTACCCGACCACCGGAGACCGGGGTGCCGACGTCGCCGGATCCATCCACCGGGGGTCATCACCAGCCAGTCGGGTGCCGGACCAGAACCCTTCGGCCCGGCTCGGCCAACCCTCCGCCGCCACCGACCGGTCGGAGCGTGGCGGCAGCGTCCGATCCCACTGGTCGTCCTCGATCGCGGACCGCTCCCACTGACCGGTGCGGTCGGACCGCTCCCAACCACCGATGCTCTCCGCCTGCGACCACTGCCCGCTCAGGTCCGTGTCGTCCGCACCGGCAGCCGACGGCCACGCGTGCACGCCCGAGGCGTCCCACGGGTCCACCGCTGGCGCGTACGACGGCTCGGGCTCGACCGCCCGCTCGGGCCCCCGCTCCCACGGGTCGACCGCCGGCCGGGACCAGGACTCCTCCGCGGCCCGGCGGCTGCGCCGGGTGGGCCGGTCCGCATCCCATCGGGGCGCTGGCTCGGCCGGAGCGGCCTCCAGATCACCGCCGGACCAGATCACCTGGGGACGGCCGGCGGGCGCACGGCGGGGACGGCGGTCCGGGACCGCGCCGGAGACCGGCTCCTCCTCCGCCGCCGAATTGGCGCGCCGACGGCCGGCGTACCCCTGCTCCTGCGGACGGTCGAGCGTCCACTCCTGGGTGTGATCCGAATCGGTTGCCGCACCGATCGCCGGCCGCTCCCGCCAACTCGTCTCGCTGACCCGTCGCCGGCTGCTCGTCGTCTCGGTGGCTCGCCAACCGGCCCCGGGACCCGGTCGCTCGGGCTCGACCTCGTCGTCCGGCGCGGCGTGCCGGCCAGCGCCGTCCGCGTGCCGGACCCCCGACTCCAGCGCCCACCGGGGCAGGTAGGCGTCCACCGGCTCATCCTGCCCACGGTCCAACGCGCGCCGCCGACTGGAGGTGCGATAGCGCCCGTCCTCGTCGTACGGGTCGACCGGAAGTGGCGGCGCGGGCTCACCCCACGAGGTGGTCGGCTGGCGCTCGCGCGGGCTGCCCTCCCCGCGCTCCCAGTCCCGGTAACTCACGGCCGGAGTGTGACCCTTCTGAACCGAAAGCGGAATCCGCTGTCCAGGTGAAGCCGTTCGCTGGAGATAGTACGGGACGATCGTGTCACAGGCCCGACCGAAATATTCTCCTCCACAGGCTGGGGATCATGTAACCCCAGGTCAGCGGGGTGTGGCCGAGAATTCCCCAACAGTTGTCCACAGCCTGTGCACACGCTGCGCACATGCTTGCCCACCAGCATCCACAGGTTGTCCCGAGGCTCGTCCACCGGCGTTGTTGAGTCGCTGACCTCGGGGTCCGTATGGTTGGCCCTCGACCGCCGGCGTGATGCCCCCCGATCGACCGGCCTGGTCGGACGGAAATGTCGTACCCCGGCGATAGAGCTGGGATCGGATCCGGCGCAGTGGAGGGGGGACCCGTGTCGGTCACCGACGACATGCGGGCGGAGCCACGCTCCGGCGGCCAGCCGCCTGCGCAGCGAGACGGCCAGTTCGACAAGACCCCGCCGCAGGATGTCGCGGCCGAGCAGTGCGTCCTCGGCGGCATGCTGCTCTCCAAGGACGCCATCGCCGACGTCGTCGAGATCCTCAAGACCAACGACTTCTACCGGCCCGTGCACGCCACCATCTTCGACATCATCCTGGACATCTACGGGCGGGGTGAGCCGGCTGACCCGATCACGGTGGCAGCCGCATTGACCGACTCGGGCGACCTGGCCCGCATCGGCGGCGCGCCCTACCTGCACACCCTCATCGCCAGCGTGCCCACCGCCGCGAACGCCGCGTACTACGCGCGGATCGTCAGCGAGCGGGCGGTGCTGCGCCGGCTGGTCGAGGCCGGCACCAAGATCGTGCAGCTCGGCTACGGGACGGCCAACGGCGGCAGTCGCGACGTCGACGACGTCGTGGACCTCGCCCAGCAGGCCGTCTACGACGTCACCGAACGTCGGGTCAGCGAGGACTTCGCGGTACTGGCCGACATGTTGCAGCCCACGCTCGACGAGATCGAGGCCGTGGGGGCGCAGGGCGGGATGATGACCGGCGTTCCGACCGGCTTCACCGACCTGGACCGGCTGCTCAACGGCTTGCACGCCGGTCAGCTGATCATCGTGGCGGGTAGGCCCGGTTTGGGTAAGAGCACGGCAAGTATGGACTTTGCCCGACACGCTGCTATCCGCGCCAACCAGGCGGCCGCCATCTTCTCGCTGGAAATGAGCAAGGTCGAGATCGTCATGCGACTGCTCTCCGCAGAGGCACGGGTGCCGCTGCACGTGCTGCGCAGCGGGCAGCTCTCCGACGACGACTGGACCAAGCTGGCCCGGTGCATGGGCGAGATCAGCGAGGCACCGCTCTTCGTCGACGACACGCCGAGCATGAACCTGATGGAGATCCGGGCCAAGGCCCGCCGGCTCAAGCAGCGACACGACCTCAAGATGATCGTGGTCGACTATCTCCAGCTGATGACGTCGCCGAAGCGCACCGAGAGCCGGCAGCAGGAGGTCGCGGACCTCTCCCGTGGCCTGAAGCTGCTGGCCAAGGAGGTCGAGTGCCCGGTCATCGCGGTCAGTCAGCTGAACCGTGGCCCCGAGCAGCGCACCGACAAGCGGCCTCAGTTGTCCGATCTGCGTGAATCGGGATCAATTGAGCAGGATGCGGACGTTGTGATCCTGCTGCACCGCGACGACTACTACGACAAGGAGTCGCCGCGGGCGGGCGAGGCGGATTTCATCATCGCCAAGCACCGGAACGGCCCCACCGACACGGTGACCGTCGCAGCCCAGCTGCACCTGTCCCGCTTCGTCGACATGGCCATCGTCTGAGTCGACATGGCCATCGTCTGATCAGCGCGGCACATCCCGCGGCGATCAGCCGAGCAGCGGAAACCAGCCAGCCGACTCGCCCAGCTCCAACCGGTCCCGATCGGTGAGCGGGAGCCTGCCGGTGGCCTTCAGCAGGAACTCGTGGTCGTCCCAGCCGGTGGGGCGCACTGTGTCGTCGCTCAGCAGGCCGTCCACGGCGGTCACCGCGACCCGTACCGCCAGTGGGCCGGGCGGCGGCGCGCCGGGCAGTTCCGGCGTCAGGTCCAGGTGGTGCACGACGGCCTCGGTGGTCAGGGTGGCGAGGAAATCCGGTACGCGCAGCACGTGGCCCTGTGTGGCCACGTACCCCGTCGGGTCGGCCGCCCTGGCGGCCCGGACCGCCGCCGGGGCGGTCTCCGCCCAGAGTTGGACGATCCCGGTCGGCCGGTCGAAGGCGGCGGCCGATCGGCGGACCCACCAGGCGTGCCGGCCGTCGTCACCGCCGCCAGCGGGGAAGCCGCGCCAGTAGCTCACGTCGTCCACGTCGGCGGGGCCGGCGGCGGGACTGGCCAGTGCGACCAGGGCTCGCTGCGCGTCGCCGAGCAGATGGAAGAGCAGGTCCGCGACGAGCCAGCCCCGGCAGCGGGTGGGTCGTTGCAGGTCCGCGTCGTCCCGGCCGTCGACCACGGCGGTGATCCCGTCGTACGCCTGAGCCAGCGCCTCGTCCGGCTGGATCGCGGTCATGCGATGCAGCCTCGCACGGACCCTCCCGCCCGCCAACCGTTGGCGACGGTGGCGGTGGGCGATGCGCCCGGGCCGACCCGTGGATCGGCCCGGGCGGGTTGACGGTCTCGGCTCAGCCGAACATCTCGTCGAGGAAGCCCTTGCGCTTCTTCTGCCGGTAGTGACCGTGGTAGCCCTGGTGCTGCTGACCGTGACCGCCGTACGCCGGGGCCGGCGGGTAGCCGTGAGCGGGCGGGGGCGGCGGCGGGGGAACGGCACCATAGCCGGGCTGGTGCTGCGCCGGGGCGTGCGGCGGCGGGTAGCCGCCCGGCTGCTGAGCGGGCTGCGGCGGGGCGCCGCCGGCCTGCTGGCGGCTCCAGTTGGCCTCCGCCTCGAACAGCTTCTCCAACTCGCCGCGGTCGAGGAAGATGCCTCGGCACTCCCCGCACTGGTCGATGACGACGCCGCTGCGCTCGTACTGACGCATTTCTCCATGACACTTGGGACAGGTGAGACTCATCATCCGAAGGTACCCGGTCGAGTCACGCGGTCGCGGTAAGCGACTCGATCACCTCGTCGTCGGACACCTCGTGGAAGTCCTCGAAGTAGACGCTCACCGCGCCGAAATCAGGCGGGCGCTGGGCGCAGACGACCTGGTCGGCCTCGGCGGCCAGCAGTTCGTACGCCTCCTGCGCGCCGACCGGAACCGCGACCACCACCCGGCGGGCCCCGAGGTGGCGCGCGACCTCCACGGCGGCTCGCGCGGTCGCGCCGGTGGCCAGCCCGTCGTCGACGATCACCGCGATCCGTCCGGTGAGGTCCAGCGGTGGGCGACCGCCCCGATAGAGCCGCTCCCGGCGCTCCAACTCGGCCTGTTCCCGCTGACTGACCTCGGCGATGTCCTCGCTGCTGAGCCGGCCGGCCACCGCGTCGTTGAGCACCTGCACGCCGCCCGGGCCGAGCGCACCGAACGCGACCTCCCGGGCCCACGGCATGCCGAGTTTGCGGACCACCAGCACGTCCAGGGGCGCGCCGAGCCGTTCGGCGACGACCCGGGCCACCGGTACGCCGCCGCGGACCAGACCGAGGACGACGACGTCCGGTTCGCCGATCAGTGCGGTGAGCCGCTCGGCGAGCACCCGGCCCGCCTCGGCCCGGTCGCGGTAGGTGGTCATGCCTTCAGGTCTACGCCCTGCCGCGTCGTTCTGCCCGGCAGTTACGCCGAAGTGGTCCGACCGGACAGTTCACCGGGCAGCGGGACGGTCGCCGCATCGGGCTCGCGGTGCAGGGCGGGCGCCCAGGTGAGCAGGGCCAGCGGGTACAGCAGGTAGCCGAACCGGGTCGTGGGCATCAGGGCGATCGCGACGAGCAGTCCGTACCCGCAGATCAGCGCGGTGGCGACGGCGGTGCGGGGCGGACGGCGGGCGAGCCGGACGGCGATGGCCAGTCCGGCCGCGACCAGCAGCGCGGCGGCGATCAGCCGGCCGGCGGGCAGCCCGGTGGCGATCAGGTAACCGGGGAACGGGGACTGCGCGGGGCTGGTGACCAGGCCGTGGCCGAGCGGGAAGCGCAGCACGTTCTCGGTCAGCGCGTCGTGGTCGACCAGGAGGGCGGGGATCAGCGCCGCGACGGGCAGCCCGATCGCGCCGGCGGCGACCCGGGTGCCGGCCCGCCGGGTCAGCCCCCAGACGATCAGGACCAGGGCGACCGGCCAGGCGAACAGCTTCAGCGCGCCGGCCAGGCCGACCGCGAGGCCGGCCCGGCCGGGGCGGTCGGCGGCGGCGAGCGCGAGGGCCAGCAGGCAGAGCGCGAGTACGGGCAGGTCGTCGCCGCCGGTGGCGAGGGTGAGCGCGCAGATCGGCAGGACGGTGGCGGCCTGCACACCTCGCAGCAGCGCGGCATCCCGCCGGTGAGCCGTGTCGGCGGAGGCGGCCGGTTGTGCCCGCCGGGCGTTGGTTGGCGCGGCGCGCAGGGCGGCAACCGCCAGGGCGAGCGCCAGTGCGGTACCCACCGCGAACCAGACCCGGGCGTCGGTCCACCAGGTGTCGACCAGTGCCCTGGGCAGGCCGAACATCGCCATGCCCGGCTGGTACGGGGTGTAGCCGAGCAGTTGCTCGCCGGACGGTAGGGCGGCAATCGCGTCGGGTCCGAGGTACGGGGTGCCGTGCTCCAGCAGGCGGTTGCCGGCCTGCTCCACGACCAGCACCTCCTCCTGCGCCCGGTCAGTGCGTCCGGTGGCCCGCTCGATGCTCTGCCACAGCAGAGGCAGCAGCGCAGTGCTCGCCCAGGCGAACCCGGTGACCGCCCAGCGGGCCGGCAGACCCACCAGCCGGGAGGCAGGGGTGCGCCGGCGCAGCAGGAGTTGGACGCCCACCGCCACCGCCGCGACCAGGTAGCCCACAGCGGCGACCCCGCCCCAGGCGCGGTGCGGCAGCAGCGTCGAGGTGGCCGCGGTGATCGCGGCGAAGACGGCCGAGACGGCGTACAGGCCGAAGTCGAGAGTGAGACCGTCGGCGGCGGAGTCGACCCTGCGCCAGTGACGACGGCGGGCGGTCGGGGCGTCGGCGATCACGCGCGCCAGTCTGGCAGACCACCCTGGCCGGCCGTCGGGTCAGGCGGGGAGGTGCGGAACGCGGTCGGGTCGGCCGCGGCCGTTCTGGCGGCGGGTCTGGCTCAGTCGGATCACCGCGCCGGCGTCGTGCAGGGGCGGTGCGAGGGTGCCCGGGCGTCCACCCGAGCCGCGCTGCAATGCGGCGAGCAGGGTGCCGGCCGGCATCGGCCGGGCGAACAGGTGCCCCTGGCCGGCGGCGCAGCCCAGCTCCCAGAGGGCCCGCCGCTGCGGCTCGCTCTCCACCCCCTCGGCCACCACGTCGAGGTCGAGGCTGCGGCCCAGGTCGAGGGTGGAGCGGATGACGGCGGCGGCCTCCGCCGAGCTCTCCATCGTCGTCACGAAGCTTCGATCGATCTTCAGCTCGTGCACCGGGATCCGGGAGAGCAGGGAGAGTGAGGAGTAGCCGGTGCCGAAGTCGTCCAGCGCCAGCCGGACGCCCTCTTCGCGCAGCCGGCTCAGCACCCGGTCGACCACGTCGAGCTGGCTGAGCGTCAACGTCTCGGTCAACTCCAGCACCAGCCGGTCCGGCGGCAGGTCGTGGGCGCGCAGGCGGGCCAGCACCGAGCCGGGGAACCGCGCGTCGAGGAGGCTGCGCGGGGACACGTTGACCGCGACCGGCACGTCGAAGCCAGCGTCGCGCCAGCTGGCCGCCGCGATCAGAGCCTGGTCGAGGATCGCCTCGGCGAAGGCCGGCAGCAGACCCGAGCGCTCCACCGCCTCGAGGAAACGCAGCGGATCGATCATGCCGTGGGTGGGGTGGTGCCAGCGGGCCAGCGCCTCAACGCTGGTCACCTCGCCGGTGCCCAGGTCGACGATCGGTTGGAAGTTGACGACGAACTCGTGGTCGGCGACCGCCCGCGGCAGATCACCGCCGAGGGTGAGGCGGCCCAGGTCGGCCGTGTCCCGGGTGGGGGCGTACGTGGAGATCCGTTGCCCGGCCCGCTTCGCCTGGTACATCGCCACGTCGGCGCGGCGCAGTAGCTCGGCCATGCCGCCGCTGGCCGGGGCGGCGGAGATCCCGCCGCTGGCCTCGACGCTGATCCGCATGCCGTCCAGCTCGAACGGCTCGTGCAACGTGGCGAGCAGCGCCTCGGCCCGGTGCGCGGCCACCGCCGGGGCCGGCAGCCCGCGCAGGAGGACGGCGAACTCGTCGCCGCCGAGGCGGGCCACCAGGTCGCCACCCTGGGCGGCGCCCCGCAGCCGTTCGGCGACCTGCACCAGCACCTGGTCGCCGGCGGCGTGCCCGAGCGTGTCGTTGACCTCCTTGAAGTGGTTGAGGTCGATCAGCACGAGCGCGGTCACACCGTCGGCGTGCCGGGCGCTCAAATGCTCGGTGCCCTGGTCGAGCAGATGCCGCCGGTTGGCCAGGCCGGTCAGCGCGTCGTGCGCGGCCGCGTACGCGTGTTCGTCGGCAACCCGGGCCAGCTCGGCGTACGCCTGGGCGTTGCGAACCGCCGTGCAGAGCGCGGAGGCGAAGGTCCGCAGGGTGTACTGCTCCCGCTCGGAGAGCTGCACCGGGCCACGGAAGCGCAGCCGCAGCACGCCGACGTCGGCTGAGCGGTCGTGCCCCTCCAGCGGCGTGGGGACGATGGTGCCGTCCACGTCGGTGGGGGTGCCGCTCGGGCCGTCGAAGGTGATGCCGCCGGTGCCGCCGCGTACGGTGCGGTCGCCGTCGCGCAGCTCGATCTCGACCTCGTCGGCGGAGAACAGCTCGGCGGCCCGGGTGATGGCGGTGGTGAGGACGTTGTCGAGGTCGACCACGTTGAGCGCGTCGGTGGTGCGGGCGAGGCGCTGCCACGCCTGCTGCTCGGTCCTGGAACGGATTCTCGTGGAGTAGGCCAGGTGCAGGCTGAGCACGAGCGGCGGAACGGCCACCAGGAGTCGTGGGTCCGCCCGAAGGAGGAGCAGGGTGCAGACGGCGACGAGGAACCGCAGCGCCGAACCGACGCCCCGCAGGTCCCAGTTGGCGCGGAACTGCTGACGAACGCTGCTACCGGACGCTATCGCGATGACCGGGATCGCGATGATCTCGTCGAGCAGTGTGGCGGTCAGGTATGCGAGGGCTACCGGGCCGACAAGGTCGATGAGTCTCGAGGGGGGCCATGCCCAGTCCAGCGCCACGAGGGTCAGCCCGGCACCGGCGGCGACGAGGGCGTTCTTCCCGATGCTGAACGCCATTTTGATCGCCGGTAGACGCAGGACCGCGAAAGCCACTGCCACCCCAGTTGCCGTGCACAGCACGACCCAGGACGCCGGAGCGACTGCCACCCCGACGACGATCGCCGCCTCATTCCAGGTGATCGAGTGTGTGGTCGATCGGATTCTCACCCTTGCCTTGACCATGGTGGCAACGGCGATCATGGAGATGAGTGCTACGACGGTGGCGACTTCGTTAACGGTTGCCGGTGGATCGGAGAAAGCTCCTACCAGGGACAGCGCACAGACCGCCGCAGCCGTAACGACGATGACGCCAATGATCAGAGTCAGTCGTCGATGATCTTCTTGGTCGTGTTGCGCTTGGGAAGGCATGCCGCTCCCGAGGGTGCCCGGTTCGCTCCTGGCACCGTAGCGCACGACGAAGGGCCAGCGGCAGGCCCGCTCGTTGTCACATCCACTCGTTGCCGCGCATGACTACCTCCCGAGCATTCAGGCATCAGTAGCGACTCAGGGATTCGCCATTAATGCACCGACTTGCTGACGGGGATAGCCTAGTGGAGATATAACCCGGTACAGGCTGTCATATGTCTCTATGCGCAACATTAGCCAACTGGGAGACGGTTTGTAACGTTCTGTCCGCACTCCTGAGCGCACCGTTGAGGTTCACGCTTCCATCAGGAGCCGTTGCTCACCGCCGTAGGTTGGAATCCGATGGGTTGTGTCTGCGTATTCTCCCCAGTCTGACGGCTAACCCCCTGTTGCAGCATCTGGAGTTCGGCCAGAGGTAACAACCTGTTGGGCGTGGTGCTCGTCTGGAATGCCGGGGCAGGCGCAATCAATGGCCCGGCCGGAACTAGGCGTACCCCTGCAGCTTGCGCTGGGGTACGAAAGCCGCAACCTGCAGTAGGCATCCTGCGGCGCGCTGGCCAGGCTGGGTCGTTTGCCATCGATGAATGTTCCCGTCAGGTTGGCATCGGCCCGTTACGTTCGGTGCCCGTAAGATTCGTCGCGTGAGCGACTGAATACTCCGCTGGAGCAGGGGGGCGAGTGGAGATTCAACTTCTGGGCGGCCTCTCGGTGCAAGTGCCCGCGCGCAAGGTACACCTTGGTACACCCAAACAGCAGGCCGTTTTTGCGATGCTCGCAGTCCAGCCTGGTCAACTGGTGACGCTGAACGACCTGGTCGACGAGTTGTGGCCCGCCGGCCCGCCGCCTTCTGCTGTTGCGAATGTCCGTACCTACGCCGCCAATCTGCGCCGGACGTTCGAGACTTTCGAGTCCGGCCGGGGAGTCATCGTCCGGCAGCAAACGGGTTACCGACTCGTCCTGAGGCCGGATCTTATCGACGCATTCCGTTTCGAGATGGAACGCCGCGCAGGTCGGGAAGCCCTGACGGTCGGCCGTCCGGACCGCGCCCTGGAACTGCTGGGGCGGTCTCTACCGCACGATCGTCACGGCCGCTCTGCCTCGGCACCCGGCGAACAGCTCCGTATCCCAGCCGGCTGCCCGGGGTGAGCTCTCCGCCCCGAGCGCACCCGCTCCGGCGGGTGTCCCGATGCCCCACGGATTACGGCGACCCGACCCGGTGGATCATCTCCCCCGAGCGGTGACCGACTTCGTCGGTCGGGAGGACGTGTTGTCGAGCCTGCTGGCGGAGACGCGGCGGGTGGAGGATCGCGTCCCGGCCGTGCACATCATAGGCTCACGACCGTGACCGAACCCGCGCAGCTCAGCCACGTCGACCGCGCTGGCGCGGCCCGCATGGTCGACGTCTCCGCCAAGGCGGTGACCGGCCGGCTGGCCGTCGCGGCGGGCCGACTGCGGACCACGCCCGAGGTCGTCGACCTGCTGCACCGCGACGGGTTGCCCAAGGGCGACGCGCTGGCGGTCGGCCGGCTGGCCGGGATCATGGGCGCCAAGCGCACGCCGGAGCTGATCCCGCTCTGCCACCCGATCGCCCTGCACGGCGTCACCGTCGACCTGCGGTTGACCGCCGACACCGTGGAGATCACCGCCACCGCCCGCACGGCGGACCGGACGGGCGTGGAGATGGAGGCGCTCACCGCGGTCGCGGTCGCCGGTCTCGCCCTGGTCGACATGGTCAAGGCCGTCGACCCGGCGGCCTCGGTGGAGGCGGTCCGGGTGCTGCGCAAGGAGGGCGGCAAGACCGGCGAGTGGGTCCGACCGGAGGACCGGCCGTGATCCGGGCGCGGGTGATCGTCGCGTCCAACCGGGCCGCGGCCGGCGTCTACGCCGACACGAGCGGCCCGCTGCTCGTCGCCGGTCTCCTCGAGCTGGGCTGCCAGGTCGACGAGCCGGTGGTGGTGCCTGACGGTGAGCCGGTCCGCACGGCCCTGGAGGACGCCCTGGCCGATGGCATCGATGTGGTGCTGACCAGCGGTGGCACCGGGGTCACTCCGTCGGACCGGACACCGGACGTGACCCGGGCACTGCTGGATTACGAGATTCCCGGCATCGCCGAGGCGATCCGTGCGTACAGCCGCGACCGGGTGCCCACCTCGGTGCTCTCCCGCGGGCTGGCCGGGGTTGCCGGCCGGATGTTGGTGGTCAACCTGCCCGGCTCGACCGGTGGCGCCCGGGACGGGCTGGCCGTGCTCGGGCCGATCCTCGGGCACACCGTCGACCAACTTCGCGGCGGAGACCACTGACCGGTCCGCGGCCAGGCCCGGCGGGTGTCGGTCCATCCCGATAGGCTCGGCCGGTGAGCACGGAAACCGCACCAACAGCGGACCGGGTCGCCGCGCCCCCGCCGGCCGGGTGGGAGGAAGCGCGGTCCCGGGTGTACGCGGTCGGCCTGGCCGCCGCGCTTCCCGCCGTCGCCCGGCCACTGGTCGACGCCGACGGGCTGACCCTGGCCGAGCCGTTGACCACCCGCACCGACCTGCCGGCCTTCCCCACTTCCAGCGTGGACGGCTGGGCGGTGCGCGGCGCGGGCCCGTGGCGCGTCGTCGGCCGGGTGCTGGCCGGCAACACCCCCGCGCCGCTCACCGAGGACGGCACGACAGTCGAGATCGCCACCGGTGCGATGGTGCCCGACGGCGCCACCGCCGTGCTGCGCGTCGAGGAGTCCACCACCACCGACGGCCTGGTCAGCGGCACCCTCCGGGAAATGCCGGAGTGGCGGCAGCCCGGCGAGGAGGCGTACGCCGGCGAGGATCTGTTGCCGGCCGGCACGCCGGTCGACCCGGCGGTGATCGGTCTGGCGGCTTCCTGCGGGCACGACACGCTGCTGGTCCGACGGGCGCCGCGCGCCGCGCTGCTGGTGTTCGGCGACGAGCTGCTCACCGCGGGGCCGCCCGCCGCCGGCCGAGTCCGGGATGCGCTGGGTCCGGCGGTGCCCGCGTGGCTGCGCCGGTACGGCTGCCAGGTTCGTGGGTCCGACGTGGTCGGCCCGGTGGCCGACACGCTGCCCGCGCACGTGGCGGCCCTGCGCGCGGCGCTGGCCAACGCCGACCTGGTCTGCACCACCGGTGGCACGATGAACGGTCCCGTCGACCACCTGCACCCGACCCTGGAGGCGCTCGGCGCCGACTACGTCGTCAACACAGTGGCGGTGCGGCCCGGTTTCCCGATGTTGCTGGCCCGGCTTGCCGGCCACGACGGGCGGGCCCGGTTCGTCGCCGGCCTGCCGGGCAACCCACAGTCCGCCATCGTCGCGCTGGTGTCGCTGGTCGCCCCGCTGCTCGCCGGCCTCCAGGGTCGCCCGATGCCGGTGCTGCCGCAGGTCACGCTGGCCGAGGCGGTGCCTGGTCGTGGCGACCACACCCACCTGGCACTGGTCCGGCTGGACCGGGTCGCCGGCACCGCGTACCCCGTGCGGCACGTCGGTTCGGCGATGCTGCGCGGGCTGGCCGGTGCCGACGGGTTCGCCGTCATCCGGCCGGGCACCAGCGGCGAGCCGGGCGACCGGGTGCCGATCGTGCCACTGCCGTTGCTGCCCGGGGAGCGTGCGTCGTGACCGCGCCAGCCATCACCTTCGGTGAGGTCACCGACCAGCCGCTCGACCTGGCCACGCACGAGGCGGCGGTTGCCGACCGGCGGGCCGGCGCGGTGGTCTCCTTCCAGGGCGTGGTCCGCGACCACGACCACGGCCGTCCGGTGGTGAGCCTGGAGTACGAAGGGCACCCGAGCGCCGCACAGGTGCTGCGCGAGGTGGCGGCCGAGATCGCGGCCGAGCCCGACGTCTACGCCGTGGCGGTCTCGCACCGGGTCGGTCCACTGGTGATCGGTGACGTGGCGCTGGTCGCCGCCGTGAGCACCGCGCACCGCGCAGCGGCCTTCGCGGCCTGCGCCCGGCTCGTGGACGAGGTCAAGGCGCGACTGCCGATCTGGAAGCGGCAGGTCTTCGCCGACGGCACCGAGGAATGGGTCAACTGCCCCTGACCGCTCAGCGGCGGCCGTTGACCGCCATGGGCCGGGCGAGCCGATCGCCGTAGAACGCCGGCTCGGCACCAGGGCGCCAGGGCAGCGCGGCGACCAGCACGATCAGCGCGAGCGCGAGCGAGTTCTCCATCAGTGCGCCGAACAGACCGTCCTGGTAGTGCGACATCTCCGGCAGTTGGTGCTCGTACGGCCAGATCGGGGAGATCAGGAAGAGCAGGTAGAGCCCGATCGCGGCGACGCCGTGCCGGAGCCCGGTCAGCGTGGGGTACCAGATCGGCGGCCGGAGCCCGTTGAGCCCCGGCAGCCCGCCGAACGTCAGGCCCTGGCCGGTGCGCTGCGCCAACCCCCGGCTCGCCTCTCGGCGGCGCACCGCGGCGTCGCCCAGCACGATGATCGCTGGGATCACCCAGACCAGGTGGTGCGTCCAGGAGATCGGGCTGATCACGTTGGCGGTCAGACCAACCAGCGTGAACGCGGTCAACTCGTCGCCGTCGGCGCGTGAGCTGGCCGCCCGGGACAGGCCCAGCGCCAGGATCAGCACCGAGAAGGAGAGCCAGAGCAGCCCGGGGGTCTCGATCGAGTCGTACAGCCGGGCAAGCAGGCCGGCGAGCGACTGATTCGGCGTCATGTCCGCCGCGCCGACCCGCTCGGTCTGCCAGAGCACGCTGCCGAAGTACGCCCGCGATTCGTCGCCGACGATCGCGAAGGTCCCCACCGTCACGCCGATCGTGGTGCCGATCGCGGTGGCCGCCACCCGCCACTGGCGGGTGATCAACAGGTAGCCGATGAACAGCGCCGGGGTGAGCTTGACCGCGGTGGCCAGGCCGATGCCGGCACCGGCCCAGGCGCCGCCATAGATGAAGCGCAGCAGGGGGCCGTCGGTCGCGGCGTAGTGGGTGCCCCTGCGGGAGCGCCAACGCAGCCCGATCAGGTCGGCCATGATCAGCGCGAACAGCAGGATGTTGACCTGGCCGTAGCCGAGGGTTTCCCGGCCCGGCTCGATGGCTATCGCCAGCGGCACCGCCAAGGCCACGCTGAACCACAGTGGCCAGGCCAGCCGGTCCACGATGGGGCGGAGCAGCCCGGCCAGCACCAGCGCCAACGCGGCGATGCTGGCGAGGGCGTTGACCATCCCGGCCGCGCCGATCGGTAACTGTGCCATCGGCAGCATGACCAGGCCGCCGAACGGCGGGTAGGTGAAGCCGAGGGTGGTGCCGGGCGCGATGAACTCGTAGAGCTCGTGACCGCTCGCCCACCACACGACGGCACCGTGGTAGATCTTCATGTCGAAGAAGCTGTACGGCCGCCCGAACGCACCGATGGCGAGCCATGCGGCGTAGGCGACGGCGGCCACGATGGCACCCCGTACGACATTCCTGCGATCGATCCCACGCGTCACGCGCCGGACTGGGGCGAGGCGGTCCGCCCGACTACCGACGGTCGTCGGCATGGCGCGGCCACCTCCATACCAAGGTCGTCCTACCCGTCCAGGTCCCGCACGGAGCCTAGAACGGCGCCTCACGTCAGTGCCTCCCGCGTTATGCGACCGTGTCCGATCCCACACATGTTTTTGACATTTCCACCGCGTTAACGCCTACCGGGCGGTTCAGGTAATTCGCGGCCTTAGCGGGGGGTGGGGATGGCGCGAGAGGGTATCGACGCAGGTCAGCCGGGGAGTCGACGAGCGGTGGAGGCGGATCGGACGGCGATCCGAGCGTCCCGCCGGGCGGTGCGGACGGCGCGTTGCACAGAACGTCGAGAGTGGCCGATGCGATGACCGGTCCGCCAACGCAGACCCGGCTTGCCGCCGGTGTCCGCCGCAGCGAGCAGCAGGCCGCCGAAGATGCCGAGGTTTTTCAGGACGTGGACCTGGTTGTTGTTCCGGGCGACCGGGTCGTCGTTGTTCCAGAAGGGATGCCCGGCGATGGTCACCGGCACCAGCGTGCCGGCGAGGACCAGCGCGGCGGGTCGGCTGAATCGCCCGGTGGCCAGCATCAGGCCGGCGCTGACCTGCACCAAGGCGTTGAGCCGGATCAGCGTCTCGGTCTCGGTGGGAATGCTCGGGTGTGCCTTCTGCAGGAGCGGCGTGACCTTGTCGGTGACCGGCTTGGCTGCCGCCGCCAGCCGTTCCGGGTTGCGGAAGTTGCGGTACCCGCTGACCACGAAGATGCCGCTCAGCATGGCGCGGGCTAGAGAGCGTACGGGCGTCATGGATCAGTCATACCCCGTCGCGGCCTTTGCTACCCCGGCAACCGCCGGATCCGGATCGGTGGTCATGCACATGCGCCACGCCGATTCGAGCGACCATCGCTGATGGACCGGCCGTGACGGGTAACGTCGCGCGGGTGACCACGCTGCGGCTACGACCCGAGGATCCGGCCGACGCCGGCCCGGTGCGTCGGGCGCTGGCTGCCGCGTTCGCCCGGCCGGACGTGGCGACCCCGCCGGAGGTGGGCCTGGTCGACGAGCTGCGGGGCACTGCGGCCTGGCTGCCGGAGCTGGCCATGGTCGCCGAGTACGGCGGCGAGGTGGTCGGGTACGCCCTGCTCAGCCGGGTGCGGGTCCGACCGGATCGGGGCGCCGACGCCCCAGCCCTGGCGCTCGGCCCGGTGGCCGTCGCGCCGCACCGACAGCGGGTCGGGCACGGCACGGCGGTGGTGCAGGCCGCTCTCGACGCTGCCACCGAGCTGGGCGAGCGCCTGGTCGTGGTCCTCGGTGACCCGGCCTTCTACCGCCGGTTCGGCTTCGTCGCGGCCAGCGAGCTGGGGCTGACCAGCCCGTGGGCCGGTCTGGGTGAGCCCTGGCAGGCGCTCGTGTTGCCGCCGTCCACCAGCGAGGAGGGGCCACCACCGCGCGGCGAGGTGATCTTTCCGGCGCCCTGGTCGCAGGTCTGACGGCGCCGGCCTCGCGATTCCCAGGGGGCCGGGTCAGACCGGCTGGGTGCGCAGGTACCGGCCGAAGTGCGGGACGGTGAAGGCCACCGTGCCCCGCTCACCGGAGTAGATCAGCCCCTTCTTGATCAGCGCGTCCCGAGCCGGGGAGAGGCTGGCCGGCTTGCGGCCGAGGGCCCGGGCGATCTCGGCGGTGGGTACCGCGGCGTCCATGTCGTCGCGGACCACGCCCCCGGACTCGCCCTCCACCAGAGACAGCGTGGCCATCGCCCGCATGTACTCACGCTCGGCGGGGGTGGCCCGCTCGAACCGGGAGCCGAAGAAGCCGACCGCCAGCTCGGCTTCCGCTTCCGGTGCGGCGACCCGGACGTCGGCCGCCGTGATCGGCGAGCGCGGAGCATGGTCCCAGGTCGCCTTCCCGTACGCCTGGACGAAGTAGGGGTAGCCGCCGGACTTCTCGTAGAGCAGGTCGAGCGCCTTCTGCTCGTACTCCACCTCCTCGCGCTCGGCCGGCGCGCAGAGCGCCTGGTCGGCGGCGATCCGGTCGAGCCGGTCGATGCGCTGGTAGCGGAACAGCCGCTCGGAGTACGACTTCGCGGCACTGAGCACGGCTGGCAGGTGCGGCAGGCCGGCGCCGACGACGATCAGTGGCGCGCCGAGCTGGGACAGCTCGTGGCAGGCGGCGCAGAGCGCCGACACGTCCTCCGGGCCGAGGTCCTGCATCTCGTCGATGAAGACGGCGATGCCGGTGCCCACGTCGCTGGCCACGGCGGCGGCGTCAGTGAGCAGCTCGACCAGGTCGATCTCGATGTCGCCGGAGTCGGCTCGACCGCTGGCCGCTGGCACGTCGATCCCGGGCTGCCACCGGTCGCGAAGCTTCGGGGCGGCACCGGCACGGCCGGTCGGGGCGGACCGCTGGGCGAACGCCTTGAGGACCCCGAGGAAGGCGTCGATCCGGTCGGGCGCGCGGTGTCGGGGGGCGAGCTCCCGGACCGCCATGTGCAGCGCGGCGGCAACCGGGCGGCGCAGCGACTGGTCCGGCCGTGCCTCGATCTTGCCGCTGCCCCACAGTCGGTTGATTGCCTGCGAGCGGAGGGTGTTGAGCAGGACGGTCTTGCCGACGCCGCGCAGCCCGGTGAGCATGAGGCTGCGTTCGGGGCGGCCCCGGGCGATGCGCTCCAGCACGATGTCGAAGACGTCCAGCTCTCGCCCCCGCCCGGCGAGTTCGGGCGGGCGCTGGCCGGCGCCCGGTGCGTACGGGTTGCGGACCGGATCCACGCATCGCACAGTATCGGGCCATCTAGCGGCGAGGCTAGACATGGATAGATGGGGCTACCGGCGTGTCGGGGTCGTCGACAAGAAACTAGGGCTGTCTAGCGTCCACGCTAGACAGCCCTAGTTTTGGCTACCGGCTACCGCTTCTTCAGGCAGAGCACGTAGTCGAACAGGTCGACCGAGTTGTCGTGCACGTAGTTCGCGGTGGCCTGCGGCGCGAGCGTCTCGCACCGGTCGCCGTCGCTCGTCGCCGGAATCCGCAGCAGCACCTGGTAGGTGTTCGGGCCGCACGCCACCTTGCGCAGCTCCGCGTCGTCCTCGGTGCCTTCGTTGACCACGCAGTCGCCCTTGGCGAACTCCACCTCGCTTGGGCTCGGCGCTGCCGGCGTCGGCGCGTCGCTGGGCAGGGCCGGCGGTACGGCCCGCGCGGTCGCCGACGGTGCGGGCGCGGCGTTGCTGTCGGCGTCGGCGGCCTTCCAGACCGCCCAACCGGCCAGGCCGAGGCACGGGCAGAGCAGGAGCAGCACCACCAGCGCGATGATCAGGGCGACCTTCCCGCCGGTCTTCTTCGCTGGCGCGGCGGGCGGCATCCCGTACCCACCGGGTGCCGGCTGGCCCCACGGCGCCGCCGGCTGGCCCGGTGTCGGCCCGGCCGGCGGGAACGGCCCGGGTGGCGGTGGGTATCCGGCGCCGGAGCTGGGCGGCGGGTAGCCCGCACCGGAGCTGGGCGGTGGCGCCCAGCCCGGACCGGCGGGCGGCGGGTAACCCGGACCCGAGGCCGGCGGCGGACCCCACATGGGCGCGGTTGGCGGCTCCGCGCCGGCCGGTGGCGGGCCCCACTGCGGCCGGGTCGGGTCAATCGGTGGCGAGCCGTCGGGGCCGGTCGCCGGGCGTTGGTACGGGTCGTCCGGCTGCTCGGAACCCGATGGTCCGTAGGTCGTCATGTCATCCCCAGGGGTGGGTGGTCTCAGCGCTGCTTCAGGCAGAGGACGAAGTCGAGGGTGTCCAGCTCGCTGTCGAAGAAGTACCAGTTGGTGTAGCCCTCGACCTTGGCGCACTTGGCCTCGGCGTCCGGCTCACCATTGGTCGCGCCGTCGATCCGGTGCAGCACCTCGTACGACTTCGGGGCGCAGCCGCTGATCAGCAGCTTGGGCTTGCCACCAGCCGCACCATCGTTACGGACGCACTGGCCGACCTTGACGAACCGCGGGTCGGCCGACGACTCCGGCGCTGCGGCGCTCGGTGCCGGCTCAGCCGGTGCGGTGGCGTCCGCGCTGGGCTCCGCGGCGACGGCCGAGCCGGTCGGTGCGGTCGACGGGGCCGGATCGTCCGGTCCGCTGAGGAACCAGAACGCACCGCCGCCGGCCACCACCAGCAGCAGCACGATGGCCAGCACCGCGATCAGCGGACCTCGACCGCGCCTGCCCGGGGTCGGCGAGGGATCTCCGCCGTACGGGCCGTTGGGCCGGTACGGCTCCCCGCCGTACGCCGGGGCCGCCTGCGTCGGCCGGTAGGACCCACCACCGTAGGAGCTGCCAGGACCACCGCCGTACGGCCCCACCGGTGCACCGCCGTAGGACCCGTCGCCATATGACCCGGGCCGTCCCTGGACTCCCGGAGGGTAGGCCTGAACCGACGGCGGGTAGGTCTCGGGCACCGGCGGGTACGGCTGCTGTGCAGGCGGGTAGGGCTGCTGAACGGGCCGCCCCGATGTCTCGTCGGGTCGTTGCCCACGCCACGGTCCCGGGACGCCGCCACCCGGTGGTCCGTAGTTCGTCATGCCGCCCTCCTGCACGAGTGGTGAGGCCGGCCACCAAAGCAAGACGCCGACTCCGAGGTCACCGTAGCGTGGTCCACCGATGACCTCATCTCCACCGAGTGCCGCCGGCCTGGCCGGCCGTCGCACCGACGCCGCACCGACCCTCATCTGGACCGCGTTGATCGTGGTCTACCTACTCTGGGGCTCCACCTATCTCGGCATCCGGATCGCCGTGGAGTCGCTGCCCCCGCTGACGTCGGCCGCGCTGCGGTTCGCCGCCGCCGGCCTGGTGCTGGCGGCGGTGCTGCGACTGCGCCGAGGACCGGGCGCGCTGCGGGTAGACCGCCGGCAACTAGGCTCCGCCGCGCTGGTCGGAGTGCTCCTGCTCGCCGGTGGCAACGGCCTGGTGGTGCTCGCCGAGTCCGGGCCGCCGGGAGTGGCGGTACCGTCCGGGATCGCCGCACTGCTGGTGGCTACCGTGCCGCTGCTGGTGGTGCTGCTGCGCTCCGCCACCGGGGACCGCCCCCCGATCTGGACGTTCGCCGGGGTCACCCTGGGCTTCGTCGGTCTGGTCCTGCTGGTGCTGCCCGCCGGAAGCGCGGACGCGGTGCCGCTGGTCGGGGCGTTGACCGTGGTCGCGGCGGCCACCTCCTGGTCGATCGGATCATTCCTGTCCGGACGGATCCGGATGCCCGCCGACCCGTTCGTCGCCACGGTGTACGAGATGATCGCTGGCGCACTGGTGCTGGCCGTGGTCGCCGCCGGCCGGGGCGAGCTGCGCGACTTCCACCCGGCAGAGGTCAGCACCCGGTCCTGGCTCGCGCTGGCCTACCTCATGGTGGCGGGCTCGCTGGTGGCCTTCACCGCGTACGTCTGGCTGCTGCACAACGCGCCCCTCTCGCTGGTCTCGACGTACGCCTACGTCAACCCGGCGGTCGCGGTGGCGCTCGGCGCGCTACTGGTGGCCGAGCCGATCACTCCGCAGGTGCTGCTCGGCGGTGCGGTCATCGTCGCCGGGGTGGCCCTGGTGGTGACCACCGAACGTCCCCGCCGGTCGGGCGCAGCACCGCGATCGGGGGCGGTACGGGTGGGCGACCGCCGGTAACGTCCGGCCCATGTCGGCCGCAGCGCTGGTGCCGGTCGCGCTGGTCGGCGCGCTGGTTGGCCTCGCCGTACCCTCGCTGGCCCGGCGCTTCACCACCCCGCCGGAGCTGACGAGGGCCGGTCTTGAGCCGCGGCCCGGCGGGTGGGCGTGGCTCAGCCCGGTGGTGGCGGCCGTGGTGTTCGCAGGGCTCGCCGTGGCACGGGGTGACGACCCGGCGCTACCGGTCTTCCTCGCGGTGGCGGCCGTGGGACTGGTGCTCGCCGGGATCGACCTGACCTGCCTGCGGCTGCCCGACCCGCTGGTCCTCGCCGCCGGAGTGCTGGCCCTCGGCGGCCTGACCGGTACGGCGCTGCTCGCCGGCACCCCCGGCCGGCTGCTCGGCGCGCTGGCTGGTGCGGCGGCCGCCGGCGCGGCGCACCTAGTGCTCGCCCTGCTGCCCGGCTCACGGTTGGGCTTCGGAGACGTGAAGCTCGCCTCCGTCCTCGGCCTGCCGCTCGGCTGGCTCGGCCGAGACGCACTGCTGGCCGGCCTGCTCCTGCCACACCTGCTGCACGGCGGCCTGGTGCTCGGCCTGCTCGTCGCCCGGCGGGTGCGCCGGGACACCCTGCTGCCACTCGGGCCAGCCCTGCTCGCGGGCGCCTGGCTCGCAGTCCTCCTCGGCTGACCCGCCGACCGACCGCTGACGGTCCCGCCAGCCTGCGCCGGCTCGCCGCTGGCCCGCGCGCAGCCCGGCCCGCCGATCTCACTGTGGGTGACGCCGTTGCCGGCGCTCGCATGAAGAAGCGCGATACCTCAGAGGTATAAATATGACTCTGAGGTATCACGCTCATCGCTCCGTTCCTACCCGGCCGGTTGTCGCTGGCAGTCGGGAAAGGGGAGCGGGGATTGTCAGATGAGGCGGAGCTGACGGTCCTTGGGACGACGGGGCTCGGTCTCGCCGAACCGCTCGAACAAGCCGGGGTCGATGACGCCGAGGAACGGTGACGGAGCGCAGTCGCGTTCCGCGCCGTGCCGGGTGCGGCGGGCGGCGTGACTGACGTACAGGCGGTCCTGGGCCCGGGTCAGGCCGACGAAGAAGAGCCTGCGCTCCTCGGCCACCGCGTCCTCGTCGGGCGTCGAGCCCGGCCAGCGCAGCGGCAGCAGCCCGTCCTCGGCGCCGACCAGGAAGACCACCGGGAACTCCAGGCCCTTCGCGGCGTGCAGGGTGAGCAGCGTGACCGCCTCCGCGCGCGGGTCGAGCGCGTCGACCTCCGCGCCGGTGGCCAGCTGTGACAGGAACGTCTCCAGGTCGTCGCCGCAGCGTCGGGCCAGCGGGGTCAGCAGGTCCACCGCGGAGCGGACGTCCTCGGGACGGCCCGCGACGGCGCCGTCCAGGGTGGGCACGGCGAACCGCTCCGCCACGACCTGGCCGGCCAGCCGGACCCGGGCGGCCAACGAGCCCGCCAATCCGTCGGCGTGCCGCAGCTCGCGGGCGATGGCCGCCACCCCGGGCCGGTCCCGCAGCCGGTCGTGTGAGCGCTTCTGTACCGGAATGTTGGCCCGGGTCAGCGCGTCCACGATCGGCGCGGCCTGCGCGTCGGTGCGGTACAGCACGGCGATGTCGGAGAACGACAGGGAGGTCGACCGACCGTCGATCCGACCCGAGTCCAGCGACCGGTGGGACAGCCCGCCGACCAGATCGTCGACGGTACGGACCACGAAGTCGGCCTCCTCGGCGACGGACGCCGCGGGGTAGCGGCCGACCAGTGGCGCCTCCGGGTCGAGCCGGGCCGGGTCCAGCCGTCGGCCACGGACCAGCGAGGACGGCGCGATGGCCTGCACCGCAGCGGCCAGGATCGGTGCCGAGGAGCGGTAGTTGCGGTTGAGCCGGACCAACCGGGCGTCGGTGAAGTCCTGGGAGAAGCGCAGGAAGTAGCCGACGTCGGCGCCCCGGAACGAGTAGATCGCCTGGTCCGGGTCGCCGATCGCGCAGAGGTTGCCGTCGGCGGGGCTGAGCAGCCGCAGCAGCTCGTACTGCACGGCGTCAACGTCCTGGTACTCGTCGACGAAGATCCACCGCCAGCGGTCCCGGTACCGCCCGACCAGCTCCCGGTCGGCCCGTAGCAGCTCCACCGGCAGGCTCACCAGCTCGTCCAGGTCGACGAGGTCCTGCTTGCGCAGCAGTGCGATGTAGCTCGCGGGGTCGTCGCCGGCCTCCGACCGGGCCGCCGCCCGCTCGGCGTCGTCGGCGATCCGGAAGGCCGCCGGCAGGCCCGCCGCGTCGGCGTTCTCGCGCAGGATGGTCAGCCCCAGCGCGTGGAAGGTGCCCACGGTGACGTCCTCGGCGACCGGGCCGAGCAGACCGTCGAGGCGGTGCCGCAGCTCCTCGGCGGCCCGGCGGGTGAAGGTGATGGCCAGGCAGTGCTCGGGAAAGACGTTCAGCTCCGCGCAGAGGTACGCGATCCGGTGGGTCAGCGTCCGGGTCTTGCCGGTGCCCGGGCCGGCCACGATGAGCAGCGGGCCGCCGGGCGCGGAGGCGGCCACCCGCTGCATCGCGTCCAGCCGGTCCAGCAGGCCGGTGCCGACCTCCTCCATGCCCGCGAGCATCGGCTCGAACGGCTCGTGCGGTGACGGCGGTGACGCGATCGGCGGGGCGGGTGCTGGGGCGGTCTTGCGCTTCGGCTCCGCCTTCGTCGCCGCAGGGCGCTTCACCTTCGCCGCCGGCTCCGCGGGTCGCCGCTGCGCCGGCACCGGTACGTCGAACAGCGTCTCCTGAGCTGTGTCGGCACGGACACTCAGCTCCGCCGGGTCGAAGAGGGTGATCACTCCGTACTCGCCGTCGTAGCCCGGCACCCGGCGCACGTCGCCGCGCCGCAGCCGCCCGATGCCCTCCGCGAGCAGCTCACCGCCGGCCTGCGCGATGTCGGTCAACGGTGTCGTGGTCAGGATCTCCAGCTCGGGGCCGAGCGCGGCGAGCAACTCGTTGAGCCGTCCCTCGACCTTCTTCGACCGGGCGCCCACCTTGTTGATCTCGCCGAGGATCTCGGCCAACTGCACCAGGTGGGTGACCTCCCGAGCGTGCGCCGGCCGGTGCCCCTCCGCGCGGTCGGCCAACTCCTCGACCCGGCTGAGGACGCCTACGGTGAGCGGCTTGCCACACTCGGGGCAGCGTCCGCCGGCGGCCCTGGTCCGCTCCGGGGACCAGGTGACCCCGCACAGCCGGTGCCCGTCCGCGTGGTACTTGCCCTCCTCCGGGAAGAACTCGATGGTGCCGGCCAGACCGTCGCCGGTCCGCAGCGCCTCCCGGACGGCGAAGTAGTCCCGCTCGGCGGTCAGCACGGTCGCCTCGCGGCCCAGGGCCGGCGGGGAGTGCGCGTCCGAGTTGGAGACCAACTGGTAGCGGTCGAGGCTGCCGACCCGCCAGTTCATCGCCGGGTCGGAGGAGAGGCCGGTCTCCACGGCGAAGATGTGCTCGGCCAGGTCGGCGTAGCAGTCGGCGATCGCGTCGAAGCCGGACTTCGAGCCCAGCGCGGAGAACCACGGCGTCCAGATGTGCGCCGGGACCAGGTAGCCGTCCGGGCTCGCCTCGAGGGTGATCTCCAGCAGGTCCCGGGAGTCCAGGCCGAGGATCGGCCGACCGTCGGAGCCGAGGTTGCCGATCCGGCCGAGCGCGGCGTTGAACCGGGCCACCGCATCCAGGTCGGGCAGGTAGATCAGATGATGCACCTTGCGGGTCCGGTCGTCCCGCTTGTAGATGGTGGAGATCTCCACGCTCAGCATGAACCGGACCGGGTTCGCCTCCGCCGTGCTGGCGAGTCGAGGCGGCAGTCGGCGGGCGATGTCCCGTTCCGCCTCCGGGTCGAGCCGGTAGAGCCCCGGTTCGGCCGGGCGCAGTGTCTCCCGCAGGTGGTCGTACCAGGCGGGGTGGGTGAAGTCTCCGGTGCCGAGCAGGGCGATGCCCTTACGCCGGGCCCACCAGGCGAGGTTCGGCAGGGTGAGGTCGCGGCTGCACGCGCGCGAGTACTTCGAGTGGATGTGCAGGTCCGCGACGAATGGCGGTAGGCCACCGGGGGGTACGGCGCTGAACGGGGGCACGCCGCATCCTGTCACGCCCGCTGCGCCGGCCGCCTGCCGCCACGCGCGGACGTGACGTCCGCTATGCCGAGCGCAGCTCGACCAGGGTGATCTGCGGTTCGGCCCCGACCCGGACCGGCGGACCCCAGAAACCGGCGCCGTTGGTCACGTAGACCTTGGTGCCGTCGACCTCGCCCAGCCCGCTGACCACCGGCTGTTCGAGTCGGACGGCCAGGTTGAACGGCACCATCTGCCCGCCGTGGGTGTGCCCGGACAGTTGCAGGTCGACGCCGTACGTGGCCGCCTCGACCGCCGCCAACGGCTGGTGCGCGAGCAGGATCACCGGCCGGCTCGTGTCACGGTCACCGAGCGCGGCGGCGAAGTCCGGCCCGGCGGCGAGGCCGGTGCCCGTACCGGACAGGTCGTTCACGCCGGCCAGATCGAGCACGCCGCCCCGGGCCTGGATCTCCTGCCGCTTGTTCTGCAGCACCCGCAGGCCGAGCCGGTCCACCTCCTGGACCCACTCCTCCACCCCCGAGTAGTACTCGTGGTTGCCGGTGACGAAGAAGCTGCCGTAGCGGGAGCGCAGGTCGCGCAGCGGCGCGGCGGCCGAGCCCAACTCGGCGACCGAGCCGTCGACCAGGTCACCGACGACCGCCACCAGGTCGGCGTCGAGCCGGTTGATCGCGGCGACGATCCGCTCGGTGTGCGCACGGCCGCGCAGCGGGCCGAGGTGGATGTCGGAGACGGTCGCGATGCGCAGGCCGTCCATGCTGCGCGGGAGCTTTGCGAGCGGAATCCGCACCCGGTCCAGCTGGGGCGGGCCGAGTGCGGTGCGTACCCCGTACCCCGTGAGGCCGGTGGCGGTGAGGCCGGCGAAGATGGCGGCCCCGCGGGCCAGCAGCAGCCGGCGGGCCGGGTCGTGGTCCGGTGCCGCGACGGCGCCGGCGGCCGGCGGCTCGGTCGGCCCGGCGGCCCCGACCAGGACCGGCTCGGGCGCGGCGGTGGTCGGCTCGGCGGCGATCACCCGGCGGCGCAGCACCAGCCGGGTGACCAGCATCGGCACTTCCAGCACGACGAGCAGGACCAGCAGGTAGAACATCAGCGCGAGCCAGAGGTAGCCCGGCCAGGCCAGCCAGTAGAGCCCG
Organism: Micromonospora sp. NBC_00858; assembly: GCF_045207365.1. Taxonomy (NCBI): domain Bacteria; kingdom Bacillati; phylum Actinomycetota; class Actinomycetes; order Micromonosporales; family Micromonosporaceae; genus Micromonospora; species Micromonospora sp. NBC_00858. The sequence goes on from NZ_CP108828.1 coordinate 6,378,155, forward strand.
GCCTGGGTCCCGGCGAGGGTGATCGGCACGAGCAGCGCCAGGACCAGGGCGGCCATCCCGCCGATCCGCCGCCAGCGGCCCGGCGTGGTGGTGTCCTGAACCAGCCGCTTCCACAGGTAGAGATGGATGAGACCGGTGATCAGCGCCAGGACGGCTACGAAACCCACAACCGCCATTATCTGTGCGCCTCCATCAGCCGCCCGCGAACGGGGGCAGGACATCGATCGTGGCCCCGCCCGGCAGGGGTGCCTGACGATCATGACAGGTCACACCGTCCACGAGGAAACTCGCCACCCGCAGTACGGCGGCGAGTTGGTCGCCGTGCCGCTGGGCCAGCTCGACGGTGAGGTCGTCGAGTGACCGGCCGGCGGGGGTGACCTCCTCGGCGCGGCCGGCGGCGGCGCGCGCGCCCGCGAAATAGCGGATGGTCAGCGGCGTCGGGTCCACGAGTCAGCCGCCGATCGCCGACATCGGGCGGGTCGGCTGGAGGAAGGTGGGGTCGTCGATGCCGTGCCCGGCGCGCTTGCCCCACATGGCGGTGCGCCAGCGTCGCGCCAGCTCGTCGTCCTCCGCCCCGCCGCGCAGCGCGGCACGCAGGTCGGACTCCTCGGTGGCGAAGAGGCAGGCGCGGACCTGGCCGTCGGCGGTCAGCCGGGTGCGGTCGCAGTCGCCGCAGAAGGGTCGGGTGACGCTGGCGATCACCCCGACCCGGGCCGGGCCACCGTTGACCAGCCAGGTCTCCGCCGGTGCCGCGCCGCGTTCGGTCGGGTCAGGGCTGAGGTCGAAGTGGGTACGCAGGGACGTCAGGATCTCCTCGGCGGTGACCATCGAGTTGCGGTCCCAACCGTGCTGGGCGTCCAGTGGCATCTGCTCGATGATCCGCAGTTGGTAGCCGTGGTCCAAGGCGAAGCGGAGCAGAGCCGGTGCGTCGCCGTCGTTGACGCCGCGCATCAGCACAGAATTGATCTTCACGGGGGCGAGCCCGGCGGCTGCGGCCCCGGCCAGCCCGGCGAGCACCGCGTCCAACCGGGGACGGCGGGTGAGTTGGGTGAACCGGGCCGGGTCCAGAGTGTCCAGCGAGACGTTGACCCGATCGAGGCCGGCAGTGCGCAGCGCCGGGGCGAGCCGATCCAGGCCGATGCCGTTGGTGGTGAGCGAGATCCGCGGGCGCGGCTCCAGCGCGGCGACCGCGGCCACGATGTCGAGCAGCCCGGGCCGGATCAGCGGCTCGCCGCCGGTGAACCGCACCTCGGTCACGTCGAGCCGCTCGACCGCCACCCGGACCAGACGGACGATCTCCTCGTCGGTGAGCAGCTCAGGGCCCGCCAGCCAGGGCAGACCCTCGGCCGGCATGCAGTAGGTGCAGCGCAGATTGCACTTGTCGGTGAGGGACACGCGCAGGTCCCGGGCGACGCGGCCGTACCGGTCGACGAGGACGCCGTCGGTCCGCGGGGCGACGCTCACCTGTCGACCGTAGCGCGCTCGGGCCGGCCGAGGGCGGCACGGGCGTTCTGGATGACCGCGTCCCGGTAACCGCCGCCGAAGAGCGCGGTGTGCACGAGCAGCAGGTGCAGCTGATGCAGCGGCAGTCGTGCCCGCCAGCCCTCGGTCAACGGCCAGCTCTCCCGATAGGCGGCCAGCACCCGGTCCAGGTGCGGGAGGCCGCCGAAGAGCGCCAGCTGGGCGAGGTCGGTCTCCCGGTGGCCGCCGTGCGCCGCCGGGTCGACCAACCATGCCCGGTCGTGGCCCCACAGCACGTTGCCCGGCCACAGGTCGCCGTGGATGCGGGCCGGTGGCTCGTCCCCGCCAAACTCGCCGACCCGACCGATCACCTGCTCGACCAGCTCGGCGTCAGCGCTGCTCAGTGCGCCTTCGTCGACCGATTGCCGCAGGTAGGGGACGAGTCGTCGTTCGGCGAACCATGTCGACCAGGGGCCGTCGTCGGGGGTGTTGTCCTGCGGGAGAGCCCCGATGAAACCGGGCCAGGTCGCACCGAAGGTTGGTGCGCCGGCCCGGTGCAGGCCGGCCAACTCCCGGCCGAAGCGCTCGGCCGCCTCCGGCGTCGGCTCGCCGGGCTCCACCCAGTCGAGCGCCAGCAGGTCGGGCAACGCCACGATCACCTCGGGTACGGCGACCGTGCCGGTCTCCCGCAGCCAGCGCAACCCGGCCGCCTCGGCGTCGAAGAAGCCCTCCGGTGCCGGCCGGCCGGCCCGCTCCGGCCAGGACTTGGCGAAGACCGAGTGACCGTCGTCCAGGGTGAGCCGGGCGGCGGCGCAGATGTCCCCACCGGCGACCGGCGTCTCCCGGATCCGCTGGTGGGTCAGGAACGTCGGCAGATGTGCTGGGTGCGCGCGCAGGTACGCCAGATCCATCAGCGCACGGTAACCGCTCCCCACGACACATCGGTGCCGCCCGAACACATCGGCTCGGTTCCCGGCGCCACAGGTCGCTTCCGAGTACGTCTTGGTACGCGGTGAGCAGGGACAACACGGTGAGTGACTGTGGATAACTCGCGTGTCGTCCACAGGGGCGGCGAAGCCGTACCACCGCGTCGCAGGCTCCCGGCATGACCTCGACCGAACGCCCCCGGCTCGCCGTCCGCTCACCCGCCGACCTGCTCGCCGCCGTGCCGTACCTGCTCGGCTTCCACCCCGCCGACAGTGTGGTCGCGGTGGCGCTGCGTGGACGGCAGATCATCTTCGCCGCCCGCGCCGACCTGCCCGATCCGTCGGCCGACCCGGTCGAGCGGGCCCAGCACCTGGCCGGGGTGATCCACCGGCAGGGCGCGGAGGCGGCGACCGTGGTCGGCTACGGGCCGCCCGACCGGGTGACGCCGAGCGTGGACGCGGTGCGCGCCGCCCTGACCGGCGCCGGGTTGGACGTGCTCGACGCGCTGCGGGTGACCGATGGTCGCTGGTGGTCCTACCTCTGCGCCGAGGCCGACTGCTGCCCGCCCGAGGGCCGGCGCTACGACCCGGCGGCCAACCCGGTGACCGCCTCGGCGGTCTTCGCTGGCCAGGTCGCGCTCCCCGACCGGGCCGCCCTTGCGGCACAGGTGTCGCCGGTGGACGGCCCGGCTCGGGACGCGCTGCGGGCGGCCACCGTCCGGGCCGAGCGGCGACTGACCGAGCTGGTCGAGCAGGCGCCTGCCAGCGATTTGCTCGGCGGCCGGGCGCTGCGCTCCGCCGGGGTGGCGGCGGTCCGCGAGGCGCAGCGCCGGCAGCGGCGCGGCGAGCGGCTCGACGACGACGAGGTGGCCTGGCTGAGCCTGCTGCTGACCCACCTGCCGATCCGCGACCACGCCTGGGAACGCACCGACGGTCGGGACCGGGACATCGCCCTCTGGACCGATGTGCTCCGCCGGGCGGATCCGGAGTTGACCGCCGCGCCTGGCGCGCTGCTGGCGTTCGCCGCCTGGCGGGCGGGGCAGGGGGCACTGGCCGCGGTCGCGCTGGAGCGTGCGTTGAGCCTGCACCCCGACTACTCGCTGGCCCTGCTCCTGGACGACCTGCTCCGACGCGGCGTGCCCCCTTCGGAGCTGGACGGCTGGCCGTCGGTCGGCCTGCCTGGCGTGGTCCGTCCCCGCAAGCGGGGCCGACGTGGCCGCCGCTGACCGGCAACGCCCAGCGCCCACCCCGGCCGGTAGCACCGCCGGTGCTACCAGTTTCGCTAGGCTTGTTGACATGACCGCGAAGCGTTCCGTCAGTCTCCCCGACGATGTCGCCGACTGGCTCGACCGGCAGCCCAACGTCTCGGCCGCGATCACCGCGGCGGTCCGGGCCCAGATGGCCGGCGCGCACCTCGACGAGGTGCTGCGGCGAGCCGGTATCGAGGTCACCGAGGCGGGCAAGGCGCGATGGCGGGGGCGGCTGGCGACGCCCATCCCGGCGGACGCCCTGGCTGAGGGGCGGCGGATGCTGGGTGACGCCGGATGAGTGATCGGATCGCGGCTGTGTTGGACGCGTCCGCGTTGACCGCCTACGCCGAGGGCAACGTTTCGGTGGGTGAGTTGATGGCGGAGGTCGCCGACGAGGGACGGCAGGTGGCCGTCCCCGCTGCCTGCCTGGCGGCCGCGTACGCGGGCACTGCCGACGAGGTCGGCGCCGCGCTGCTGGCCCTGCTGATGACCGCCCCGGTGGTCCGCCTGCTGCCACTCGACGCCGACGACGTCCGAGCCACGGGCATGCTGGCCCGCGCCGTCGACGGCGACATCTCGCTCGGCCACGCCGCCCGTGCGGCGCTCACCTACCGGGCGCACTACGCGACCGCGCAGCCCAAGGAGGCGGCGAAGGTACTGCCGGCCACGTGGAGCATTCTTGAACTTGACTGACGCGTCCGTCGAACGATGTACGCGTCTCTCCTGTCCACGGCCGACTCGGCGGAGCAGCCACCACCGGACAATGATCTCGTGTCCGAACTCCGTACCGGTACGACATGACCGTCGCGTTGCTGCTGTCGCTGGCCGGCCTGGCGTTGGTGGACAGCACCAGCATCGGCACCCTCTTCATCCCGGTCTGGTTGCTGCTCGCGCCTGGGCCGGTCAGCGTCCGGCGGATCCTGACCTATCTCGGGACGATCGCCGCCTTCTACCTCGCGGTCGGGCTGCTGCTCGTGTGGGGTGGCAGCAGGTTGGCGGACGTGCTGGGCGGGGCCACGGACAACCGCGGCGTGCTCTGGGCGCAACTCGTCCTGGGCGTGGCGCTTCTCGCGCTCAGCTTCCGCTACGACGGCAAACGGCGCACGCGTACCGGCGGCGTGCTGCGCTGGCGGGACCGGGCCACTGCGGGGGACTCCTCCGCTCGCTGGTTGGCCGGGCTCGCGCTGCTCGCCGCGCTGGCCGAGGTGGCGACCATGCTCCCGTACCTCGGCGCGGTGGGCCTGTTGGCCACCTCGGGGGTCCGCACGGCGACCGTGGTGGCCCTGCTCGCCGGATACTGCCTGGTCATGGTGTTGCCGGCGGTGCTGTTGCTGCTCGCCAGGGTGGCCCGCCCGGCGTTGGTCGAGCCGGTGCTGGCCCGGCTGAACGCCTGGATCATCACGAAGGCGGGCAGCGCGCTGGGCTGGCTCCTCGGCATCGTCGGGTTCCTGATCGCCCGCGACGCCGCAGCCCGGCTGGAGCTGTTCGACCTGCTCAACCGCTGACGATCCGCCCGCGTCAGGCCGGCTGCTCCACCGTGATCCGGTGCGCGCCGGCGTAGACGTTCATGGTCCGGCCGCGCAGGAACCCGACCAGTGTCATCCCGGCCTCGTCGGCCAGTTCCGCCGCGAGGGTGCTCGGGGCGGAGACCGCGGCCAGCAGCGGCAGCCCGGCCATCCACGCCTTCTGGGTCAGCTCGAAGCTGGCCCGGCCGGAGACCAGCAGCAGGTGCCCGGCCAGCGGCAGCCGGCGGTCCCGCACCGCCCAGCCGATCACCTTGTCCACGGCGTTGTGTCGGCCCACGTCCTCCCGGAGCACCACCAGCTCTCCGGCGGCGGTGAACAGTCCCGCCGCGTGCAGCCCGCCGGTCCGGTCGAAGCCGCGTTGGGCGGCGCGCAACTGGTCGGGCAGTTCGGCGAGGAGGGCGGCCGGCACGGTGAGCGGATCGGCCGCGACCGGGAACAGCGAGCGGGTGCGGACGGCGTCGATGCTGGCCTTACCGCAGACCCCACAGGAGCTGGTTGTGTAGAAGTTGCGGGACGGGTCGGTGGTCGGTTCCGGCACGCCGGGGGCGAGCACCACGTCCACCACGTTGTACGTGTTCGGCGTCTCCGCGCCGGCGCAGAGCTGCGCGGTGAGCACGTCGTCGGTCGACCGGATCAGCCCCTCGGTCAGCAGGAACCCGATGGCCAGGTCCAGGTCGTCCCCGGGCGTGCGCATGGTGACCGCGAGCGGCCGTCGCCGGCCGGGACCGGCCGCGCCGACCCGGATCTCCAGCGGCTCCTCCACGGCCAGGCTGTCCGGTCGGCGGACGGACCCACGCCCGTCGGCCACCGCGTCCAGGTCGATCCGGAGTACGCCCCGTCGGTCAGTCGCCCGTCCCATCCCGCCATCCTGCACCCCGCGCCGGTACGCCCGCACGGCCACCGGCCACCACCGGGCATTCGGCATCGGGCGTCGGAGGCGCTGCTGCACGGCATCCTGCGCCTGCAGGAGAAGATCGCCGCCACCGGCCACCGGCCACGGGGCACCGGGCAGCGGCACCGGCCACCGGGCTCGGGCAGCCGGCACCGGCCACCGGACCGGCGTCGGCACGGCTACCGTGGCCGGGTGGGGACGTACGCCGCCGTGGTGCTCGCGGGTGGGGCCGCCCGGCGGATGGGCGGGGTGGACAAGCCCGCGCTCCCGGTCGGCGGCCGGCCGATGCGTGACCGGGTGCTGGCCGCCGTTGCCGATGCCGCGCCGCGGGTACTGGTCGGCCCGGCCGACGCCGTCCCGGACGGGGTGCGGGTCACCCGGGAGGATCCGCCCGGCGGGGGACCGGTCGCCGCGACGGCGGCCGGGCTGGCGCTGCTCGACTCCGGTACGACACTTGTCGCGCTGCTCGCCGCCGACCTGCCGCTCCTCACCCGCGCCGCGATAGGCGAGCTGCTGACCCACCTCGCCCCGGCAGGCGGCACCAGCGCTCCCGCCCAGGAACCCGACGCCAGCCTGCCTGATGGGGCGTGCTTCGTCGACGCGGAAGGGCGGCGGCAGTCGCTCTGCGGGGTGTGGCGGGTCGCCGCGCTGCGGGCCGGGCTGGACCGGCTGGCGGCCGAGCGGGGCGGCACTCTGGCCGGGGCTCCCGTCCGGGCGCTGCTGGCCGACCTCGTCATCCGGGAGGTGCCCTGGTCCGGCGAGGGCCCGCCGCCCTGGTTCGACTGCGACACTGACGAGGACGTACGCCGGGCGGAGGAGTGGGCGCGATGACGGTGATGGACGACTGGGTCACGGCGGCCTGCGCCGAGTTGGACCTGGACCCGGCCCAGGTGCCCGTGCCGGCGGTGCTGGATCTGGCTCGCGACGTCGCCCACCAGGTGCTGAGGCCGGGGGCACCGGTTTCCGCGTACCTGCTCGGGCTGGCGGTGGGCCGGGGCGCCGACCCGGCGGACGCCGCGGCCCGGCTCAGCGCACTGGCGGGCAGTTGGCCGGTCGAGTTGGGCGCCGACCCTGCCGATCCGACAGCGTCCTGACCTTCGGGCGGCAGCCGGAGCAGGTGCTTCTCCGCACCCCGGCCGGGCCGCCGTTCGGGGGCGAAAGCACTGCCGCGCGATGCCGTTGTCCGATCCCGGTCCGGGCTGATCGGGCCGTCAGGCGACGTGGGTAGGGTGATCGTGACGGACGGAGGCGATCATGACGGCTGACCACCCCTCGGCGCCGGACGGTGAGCTGCCCGGCGGTACAGCCGAGCCGGCGGAGTCGATCCTGCTCGACGAGCCCAGCACCACAGACCTGCGGGCCAAGGTGACCGAGGCGTGGCGGGAGTTCGCCCGCGCGCTCGCCGTACGACTGCGGGAGTTGCCCGCCGACGCGCACCTTGAGCTGACCCTGGACCCCACCGCCTCCGGGACCGGGGACGCCGTCTACTCGATCAGTGTCGACGTGGACGGCGACGGCTCGTTCTCCGCCCGGGCGGTCGGCAACGCCACCCTGCCGCCGGGCTACCGGCTGGACCGCGCCGCGGTGGCGGACATGATCGCGCTCGGCTGGTCCCCGCCCGGGGTGGTGGCCGGCTCCGGCGGTTCCTTCGGGCTGGACGGTACGACGGCGGAGGCGGCCCGGATCGCCGCGCTGCTCGCCCGGACGCTGCGCGACGTCTACGGTGCCCCGCACCCGGCGTTCCTCGTCTACATCGTGCATGACGCCGAGGGCGAGCCACTGGCCGTGGAGCCGCTGGGCACCGCGCGCAGCGAGTTCGGCCCGGACGCCGACGTCGAGGGGGACCTGGAGGAGGCGCTGGCCGAGGCGGCTGCCTCGCAGGTCGAGCGGGACGACGTGCTCGACCTGGCCGATCGGGTCCGCACCGTGGTCTCCACCATGTTGAAGTCCGACAGCGACCGGTTGCAGGTCGACTCGGACGGGGACATCAACATCCGCGCCGGTTCGGCGATGGTCTTCGTCCGGGTGCGGGACAACCCGCCCCTGGTGGACGTCCTCTCCCCGGTGCTCACCGAGGTCGAGCCGACCGAGCGGCTCTACGTGAGGCTCTCCGAGCTGACCAACCGGATGCCGATCGGCCGCCTCTACTGCGCCGACGACACGGTCTGGGCGTCCATCCCGGTCTTCGGCCGCAACTTCCAGGCGACCCACCTCATGCTGGCGGTGCAGGTGATGACCGGGCTCGCCGACGAGTTGGACGACCGGCTGCACGGCGAGTTCGGCGGCAAGCGGTTCTTCAGCGAGGGCGACAAGCCGGTCCGCCGCGACGAGTCCGAGCACCGTACCGGCATGTACCTCTGAGCGCGGTTCAGGAGACGTCCAGCAGGGTCTTGCCGACTGTCGCGCGGGACTCGATGGCGGCGTGCGCGTCGGCGGCACGCTCCAGCGGGAAGCGCTGGCCGATCAGCGGTCGCAGCCGGCCGGCCGCCGCGTCCGCCAGCGCCTGATCGGTGTACGCCCGCATCCGCGCGGGCGGCACGTCCGGCCGGACCAGCGTGATCTGCCGGGCCGTGGCGTCCTCCGCCGACACCGGGGACCACTCGCCGCTGGCCAACCCGAAGCTGACCATGCGGCCACCCGGGGTCAGCAGCTCGAACGCCGTCCGGGCGACCGCCCCACCCACTCCGTCGAGCACCACGTCGACCCCGCCCACCGCGTCCCGGATCCGGTCGGCCCAGCCCGGCACGCGGTAGTCGACCGACAGTTCGGCACCCAGCCCGGGCAGCAGGTCCACCTTGCCCGGCCCACCGGCCACACCGATCACCCGCGCGCCGGCCCGGGCTGCGAGCTGCACCAGGAGGCTGCCCACGCCGCCCGCTGCCGCCTCCACCAGCACCCGGTCGCCGGGGCGGACGCCGACCGCGTCAACCAGCATGGTGGCGGTACGTCCGTCGGCCAGCAGCGCCACCGCGGCGTCCAGCGCCAGTCCGGCCGGCACCTCGAAGAGGGCGGACGCGTCCACCGCCGCGCGTTCGGCGTATCCGCCGGAGCCGCCGGTGGCGCTGACCACCCGCCGCCCGGTCAGTGCCGGGTCGACGTCCGGCCCGACGGCGGCGATCACCCCGCCGACACCGTTGCCGGGGATCAGCGGTGGCGTGACCCGGAACGGCCCGGGGCGGCCGGAGCGCAGCTGGGTCTCGATGAAGGTGATGTTCGCGTGCGCGACGTCGATCAGCACCTGGCCGGGGCCGGGTGTCGGGTCGGGTGCCGGGCCGGGTACCAGCGCTTCCGGCCCGCCGAACTCACGTAACCAGACTGCCCGCATGACATCCTCCTCGGCCGTGGTGGGTGGGCGTGGTGCCCACACGCCACGACCATCTCAACTCCTCAACCGGGCTTGAGGTCAAGGTCAACGGCTGGAGGGACCGACGCCGGGGGATTCGACCAGCCGGGAGAGCACGATGGTGCTCCGGGTGGAGGTCACGAACGACTCGGCGCGCAGCCGCTCCAGCGCGGCCTCCAGGTGGGCGATGTCGGCGGCGCGCAGATGCACGAGCGCGTCCGCCTCGCCGGAGACGGTGTACGCGCCGACCACCTCCGGGTGTCGGCGGGCGGCCACGCCGATCTGCGCCGGGGTGGTCCGGCCGGCGCAGAACAGCTCGACGAACGCCTCGGTGGTCCACCCGACGGCGGCCGGATCAACCACGGCCGTGAATCCCCTGATCACGCCGGTGGCGCGTAGCCGGTCGACGCGGCGCTTGACCGCCGGGGCAGAGAGTGACACCCGGGTGCCGATGTCGGCGTACGACGCACGGGCGTCGGCGACGAGCAACGCAATGATCCGCTGGTCTACCGCGTCTATCTGCAACGTTCCGCCTCTGGGAAGCAATGGTTGTGGCTGTTACCAAAGTTCAACGGTACCTACTCTTGGTGACCGTGAACCAGCAGCGAGTCCCGCGAAAGCGGACATATCTCTTGTGCTCGCCCGAGCACTTCGCGGTCGAGTACGCCATCAATCCGTGGATGGACGTGACCACCCCGGTCGACCGGGAGTTGGCCGTCAAGCAGTGGGACCGGCTGCGCGAGACGCTGGTCGCCCTCGGCCACGAGGTGCACCTGCTCGCCCCCGAGCGGGGCCTGCCCGACATGGTTTACGCCGCCAACGGTGCCTTCATGGTGGACGGCAGCGTGTACGGCGCGCGGTTCAAGCACGAGCAGCGGGCCGCCGAGGCCGCCGCGCACCGTGCCTTCCACGAGTCACAGGGCTGGCGCTTCATCGCCCCGAGTGAGACCAACGAGGGCGAGGGTGACTTCGCGTACGTGCCGGAGGCGCACGGGGGGCTCATCCTGGCCGGGCACGGCTTCCGCACCGAGTTGCCGGCGCATGCCGAGGCGCAGGAGGCGCTGGGCCGGCCGGTGGTGTCGCTGCGCCTGGTCGATCCCCGCTTCTACCACCTGGACGTGGCACTCGCCGCCATCGACGACTCGAACGTCGTCTACTTCCCCGGCGCGTTCTCCGCGGCCAGCCAGCGGGTGCTCACCCAGCTCTTCCCGGACGCGGTGATCGCCGACGACGAAGACGCCATGACGTTCGGGCTCAACCTGGTCAGCGACGGCGCGAACGTGGTGCTCAACAGCGAGGCCACCCGGCTGGCCGGCAAGCTCAAGGCCGCTGGCTACAACCCGGTCCCGGTCGAGTTGGCCGAGCTGAAGAAGGGCGGCGGCAGCGTGAAGTGCTGCATCGCCGAACTGCGGCACTGATCCGAACAACGTCGCGTACGTCAGGGGCCGACCTCCCGCCCGGGAGATCGGCCCCTGATCGCGCTCGGTGGGCGGTCAGCCCAGCGTGGCCAGCTCGTTGATCAGCACGTTCGACATGACCTGACCGTCGCGCTGCACCTCGCGCAGGTACCACTTCTGCTGCGGGGTACGCGGCTGGTTGAACTGCCAGATGCCGCGTGGGCTGTCAATCTGGCCGATCTTGCCCAGTGCCAGGTTGACCTGCTGCGAGTTGGGTTTCCCGCCGGTCAGCCGGATCGCCTGGTCGAGCACCTGCGCCGCGTCGTACGACGCCATGGCGTAGGTGGTCGGCGTGACCTGGTACTTCTTGCGGTAGGACGAGGCGAAGACCCGGTTGGACGTGTTGTTGAGGTCGGCCGAGTAGTTCAGGGCGGTCTGGATGCCCAGCCCGTCGTTCTTCAGGCTCTCCAGCACGGTGCCCTCGGTGAGGAAGCCGGGTGCGTAGACCGGTCCGGAGTACTCCTCGCGCAACTGCTTGATGAACTCCACCGCCGCCGCACCGGCGAAGAAGCAGAAGACCGCGGTCGGCTTCTTGGCCAGCGCCTTGTTGATGTCCGCGACGTAGGTGGACTTCCCCGGGTTGGGCGTGCCGTTGGTGTAGGTCACCGGGTCGGCGATCCGCGGGTCGGTGGCGCCGAACTCCTGCCGGAAGCCCCGCACCACGTCCGAGCTGCCGACGTTCTCCGGCATGATGATCGCGACGCGGCCGTTCGCCGGCAGCTTGTCACGAAGGTATCGGCCCAGCGCCCGGCCGGCCTCGTCCAGCACGTAGGAGGTCCGCCAGATGTAGAAGACGCTCTGCAGGCTGCTCGGTGAGGCGTTGGAGCCGATCAGCGGGACCCGGGCCTGCTCCACGGTGTCCCGGATGGCGACCATCACCGACGAGTTGACCACCCCGGTGAGCGCCAGCACGCCCTGCTTGAGCAGGTCGTCGACGGCTGCCTTGCCGCTCTTCGCGTCATCGCCCTCGTCGGCGGTCAGCAGGCTCACGGGGTGCCCGCCGAGCCGCTGGTCGTGCAGGTCGAGGAAGAGTTGGAAGCCGTTGGTGATGTCGTCGCCGATGCTCTTGAACCCGCCGGACTGCGGCGTGACCAGACCGATCTTGACCGGGCTCAGGTTGGCGGTCGGGTCGGCCTCGCTGTCGGAGCCGCACCCGGCGGCGAATCCGGTCGTACCGAGCGCGGCCAACAGTTGGAGCGCCCGCCTGCGATTCATCTGCGACACCGAGTTCCTTCCAGGAGCGTTGCAGGGCAGAACACGGCCCCTCCGGCGTTCTACCTGCTCCGCGACGCTGCGTCAATGGCTATTGATCATCGTGTAGGGACCGCAACACACCCAAAACCTGGGGCCAGGCCGGGGACTCTGGGTCTATCAGCCCGAAATGCTCGCATTCCGGCAGCTCAACAAGGGAGATATCGGATCCCGCCGCACGGGCTGCTGTGACAAAGTCCCGGCTCATCACCACCGGCACCTGTTGATCCGCCAAACCATGCAAAACTACTGTCCGTGTTCGGATCGGCACCAACATCCGTGGATCGGCCGCCGCGTACCGATCCGGGAACTGTGCCGGGCCGCCGCCCAGCAGCGCGGCCACCGCGCCCGAGTCCAGATCCCGCCGGTACGCCTCGGCCAGGTCGGCCACCGGGGCCAGGGCGAGCACTCCGCCCACCGTCGCCTGCGCGGTGGCCGCAACGTACAGCGCCAGCTGGCCGCCGGCGGAGTGACCGATGAGGATCGGCGCGGCCCGGGTCACTCGGTCGGGCAGCGCCTCGGCCGCCAACCCGGGCAGCGCGGCCACCCCGGTCAGCACATCGGTCAACGTCCCCGGCCAACCCCCGCCCGGCTGCCCGGTTCGCCGGTACTCAAGCTGCGCCACCGGGTACCCGCACGCGGCGAGCGCGGCGGCCAGCGGCCCGGTGTGCCGCCGGTCGTACTCGGCCCGCCAGAAGCCACCGTGCACCACGACGACCAGCGGTCGCGCCGGCCCGGCATTGGCCGGAAGCCGGAGGTCGGCGACCTGGTCCGGGTGGTCGCCGTACGCCACGGTCCGGTGCGGCTCCGGTGCGGGCCGGGTCAGCACGGCACGCGGGTCGGCAGGCATGGCGCGAACCGTAGCGCGCCCCGCCCGGGTGGTTCGGTCCCGGGAGTCGGTCCCGACCGGCATGGGTCGCGCTCGCTGGGTAAAGATGGACCCCATGACCGAAGCGCGCTCCGCTGGACAGAACGACGAGCCCGGCCCCGACGACTCCGGCCACTCCGGCACCGTGGTGGTGGTCGGCCCGGACGGACGGCCGATCGGCACGATGCAGACCGAGGAGGGGCAGGGCGAGGATCCGACCCGCCTGGTCGAACAGCCGGCCAAGGTGATGCGGATCGGCAGCATGATCAAGCAGTTGCTGGAGGAGGTCAAGGCCGCCCCGCTGGATGACGCCAGCCGCAACCGGATGCGCGAGATCCACCAGCGGTCCATCGTCGAGCTCAAGGACGGCCTGGCCCCCGAGCTGCGCGACGAGCTGGAGCGACTCTCGCTGCCCTTCACCGAGGACAAGGCCCCGAGCGAGAGTGAGCTGCGGATCGCGCACGCCCAGCTCGTCGGCTGGCTGGAGGGCCTGTTCCACGGCATCCAGGCGGCCCTGGTCGCCCAGCAGATGGCCGCCCGGGTCCAACTGGAGCAGATGCGCTCCGGCCGGCAGGCGCTGCCCAGCGGCCCCGGCGGGATCGTGCCCGGGATGCCGGGCATCGGCCAGCCGGCCGGTGGCGAGGGGCACAGCACCGGTCAGTACCTCTGACCTGCCGGGCCCCGGCCCGGTCAGTCCACCCCGAAGATCTTTTCCAGGTACGCCGCCACGCCGTCCTCGGAGTTCGCCGCGGTCACCTCGTCGGCGATCGCCAGGACGGCGCGGTGCGCGTTGGCCACCGCCACACCCCGCCCGGCCCAGGTCAGCATCGGCACGTCGTTGGGCATGTCGCCGAAGGCCAGCACGTCCGCCGCGGCCACGCCGAGCCGGTCGCAGTACCAGTCGAGCCCGGCCGCCTTGGTCACCCCGGCCGCGGAGATCTCCACCAACCCGGAGTTCGACGAGTGCGTCGCCTCGGCCAGCCCCGCCACCGCCACGGCGACCAGTTCGGCGAAGGCGTCCGGGTCCTGTTCGCCGGCCCGCACGAGCAGCTTCACCGCCGGGACGGACAGCAGTTCCTCCGGCGTTCGTACCGGCCGGATCGCCTCGTGGTCGGCGTCCCAGCGCAGCGGGTACCGCTCCTCGTGGCGCATCTCCCGGCTGTCCAGGATCTCCACCGCGAAGGCGATCCCGGGCACCTCGGCACGCAGCCGCTCAGCCACCTCGGCAAGGTGCTGCGGGGCGAGCGGGTCGGCGCGCAGCACCTCGTCGCGTACCGGGTCGTAGACCACGGCGCCGTTGGCGCATACCGCCGGCAGCGGCTCGGCCAGTTGCTCGTACACCAGCTTGAGCCAGCGGACCGGGCGGCCGGTGACCAGCACGACCGGCGTGCCCTGCGCGACGATCCGGGCCAGCACGTCGGCGGTGCGCGCGCTGACCGTGTGGTCGTCGCGGATCAACGTGCCGTCGATGTCGGTGGCGATCAGTCGTGGCGTCTCTTCCATCACCGGGACAGTAGCCGGTCCAGGTACACCGCCACCCCGTCGTCGTCGTTGCGGAGGGTCACCTCGTCGGCGGCGAGGCGGACGGTGGGGTGCGCGTTGGCCACCGCCACCCGGGACCAGCCGGCCCACCCGAACATCGGCAGGTCGTTGGGCATGTCACCGAAGACGAGCACGTCGGCCGGGTCGACCCCGAGGGTCTGCGCCACCACGGTCAGCCCGGTCGCCTTGTCGACGCCGGGCGGGCAGATCTCGATGAAGCCGAGCCCGGCCTGGGTGAGCGTGGCGACCTGCGGCGGGACGATCCGACGGGCCACCGCCAGCAGCTCGTCCACGTGGTGGTCGGCCGTCCGGGCGAACGCCTTGATCACGTCGCAGGAGAGGCACTCCGCGCGGCTGCGCGCCTCGAACCTGTCCTGGTACGGCCAGCTCGCGTGGTAGTCGCCCCAGAGCGGGGCGTCGTGCTCGTCGGACGCCTCGACCATGACGGTCAGCGGGCCGACCTCGGCCTCCAGGTCGGCGAGCAGCCGGGCCAGCACCTCACCGGCCAGCCGCTCATCACGGAGCACCACCGGGCCGGTCGGGTCGCTCTGGTCGACCACCCGCCCGCCGCCGGCCATCACCAGGAAGTCGGCGGCCCGGATGTCGTTGCGGGTCAGCTCGGTCAGCCGAGGGCCGCGTCCGGTCGCGCCAACCACCGGAATTCCGGCGGCCCGCACCCGGTCGAGCACCCCGTGGGTGTACGCGGAGACGGTCTCGTCGCTGCGGACCAGCGTCCCGTCGAGGTCGGTCGCGATCAGCTTGGGCAGTCCCGGGCGGGTCATCGTTCCTCCTTCGCCCGCCGCCGTCGCAGCCTGCCGTGCGGTACTGGTGCCGAGACCCGGCGTGACGGCGGGCAGCAACCGTATCTCGCGGAACGGGTCGCAACCATGGCTTCCAGGCGAATCGGGCGCCAACGGCCGGGGCACCGTCGGTGCCCCGGATCGCAGAAACACGCAGTGCGGGCGAGATCGCCCAACGGGGCCTCGGGGGACTGGACCCGTGCTGCTCAGCTCGGGGGTTCGGGGTGGGCGAACGGGACCGCCGAGGTGACCGTCAGGTCGGCCGGCGCGGGACGGCCGTCCTCGTCGATCGGGTCGGGGTCCCGGCGGCGGCGCCAGCCTCGTCCCGTCCCGTCGTCCCCAGCCCGGTCGCCCTCCGCCGGCCCGGCGTCTGGAGCGTCTGGAGCGTCCGGGGCGGCCGGTGCCAGCCGCAGCGCGACACCGAGCAGCACGCAGGCGACGAACGCCATCACCAGGCCGCGACCGTATTCGGCGCGGAATCCGTCCTGGGACGAGTAGAGGAGGCTCCGCTGAGCCGGGTCGTCGAGCGTCGCCACGGCGGCCACCAGCAGCGCCAGCAGGGCTCCGGCCAGGGTGAGCCCGGCCAACCGGGCGTTCGGCCGGACGGCCGCCGTGCCCCGCAGCGCCAGTGCCACGATGCAGACCAGACCGAGCAGCCCCACCAGGTAGCCGACCCCGAAACCGCCGACCTCGGACAACCCGGCGGGCACCTCGATCGCGGTGTTCCCGTCGGGTCCGCCATCCGGCACGGTCATCACGAGCCACTCGCCGACCAGCGAGGCGACCCCGGCCACCGCGCCGAGCCCAGCCAGCAGCAGGGGTACCCGCGGGTCACGGGTCAGGCCGGCCAGGGATCGGCCGAACCGACGCCGCGGGGCCGGCTCGACGGCACCCCACTCGATCACGGCAGGGCCGTCGGACCGGTCACCTTGCCGGGGGATCGGCAGCTCCTCGGACATCGGCCATCCTTCCGCCGGTCGCGGGCCTGGGCCGAATCATTTCACAGCCGGCGGATCGTGACGGGAATCGCAGGGCGGGCGTCGGTGCCGGTCGGTCGCCCGGCGGTCGCCTTTCCGCTAGCGTTCGGGTCATGCCAATCCGTACCGCATCCGCACAATGGCAGGGCAACCTCACCGAGGGCTCCGGCACCGTCCGCACCGGCAAGGGCGGCCTGTCGGGCAACTACTCCTTCAAGTCGCGCTTCGAGGAGGGCGAGGGCACCAACCCCGAGGAGCTGATCGCCGCCGCGCACTCCGGCTGCTTCTCGATGGCGTTCTCGAAGGCTCTCGCCGACGCCGGCTCGACGCCCACCTCGGTCGAGACCACGGCCAAGGTCCACCTGGACAAGACCGACGCCGGGATGACCGTGACCCGGATCGACCTGGAGACCGTCGGCCAGGTGCCGGGCATCGACGACGCGGAGTTCCAGAAGCTCGCCGAGGCCGCCAAGGCCAACTGCCCGATCTCCCGCCTGCTCTCGCCGGGCGCCGAGATCACCCTCACCGCCCGCCTGGCCTCCTGAACCGCCCGACACGTACGCCGTCCGTTCACGGAAGGAGTCGCCGCCCGATCCTCGGGCGGCCGCTCTCTCCGTGAACGCGCGGATCTCGATAGGGGTCGCGGATCGTGACCCGGATCGGCCGGTTCCCTCGGGCACAATGGGTGAGGTGCCAGTTGAGATGAACCGCGAGCGCTTCGAGGAACTGGTCGCCGACGCCCTCGACGAGGTGCCCGGGGAACTGCTCAACCTGATGAACAACGTGGTGATCCTGGTCGAGGACGACCCGCCGCGGGGCGAGCCCGACCTGCTCGGCCTGTACGAGGGGCACGCGCTCACCGACCGGGGCTGGGACTACGCGGGCGTGCTGCCGGACCGGATCTTCATCTACCGTCGCCCGATCCTGCGGATCTGCGACAACGACGAGGACGTCGTCGATGAGGTGGCGGTGACCGTCGTGCACGAGATCGCCCACCACTTCGGCATCGACGACGCGCGGCTACACGCGCTGGGCTGGGGCTGAGCCCGGCCCGTCCCGGCCGACCCGCCGCTCAGCCGATGCGTCATCTTGCTCGGGTCGCCTACCGTCGGTGCAGCGACCGCGACCCTTTCAGGAGGCACGTTTCATGCGCAGCGAGCTGTTCTCCTCGGAGAATCTCGAGAAGGAGTCCGCACAGGCCGGCATGCGGCTGCAGAACTCCAAGATGTTGAAGATCGAGCTCAACGGCGAGGCGATGGCCCGGGTCGGGTCGATGGTCGCCTACCAGGGGCAGGTGCAGTTCCAGGCGCTGGGCTCCGGCGGGCTCGGCAAGTTCCTCAAGCAGAAGCTCACCGGCGAGGGCGTCCCGCTGATGAAGGTCTCCGGCCAGGGTGACGTCTTCCTCGCCGAGCTGGCCAAGGACGTGCACATCATCGACCTGGAGCCGGGCGACGCTCTCTCCATCAACGGCTCCAGCGTGCTCGCCTTCGACTCGACCCTCCAGTACGACATCAGGATGGTCGGCGGCGCCGGGATGAGCTCCTCGTCCGGCCTGTTCAACTGCGTCTTCAGCGGGTACGGCCGGATCGCCATCACCACCAAGGGCACTCCGGTGGTGCTCAACGTGGACGCTCCGACCTACGTCGACCCGCAGGCCGCGGTCTGCTGGTCGGCCAACCTCCAGACCGGCTACCACCGGGCCGAGCAGCTCGGCCTCGGCACGCTGCTCGGCCGGCGCACCGGTGAGTCGTTCACGATGAGCTTCGCCGGTCAGGGCTTCGTGGTGGTGCAGCCGTCCGAGGAGCCACCGATCATGGGCAGCGGCGCGCAGCAGCAGGAGGGCGGCCTGCTCGGCGGTCTGCTGAGCTGACCACGTCGGCGTGGGCGCTCCCGGTCTGCGGGGCGCCCACACCGCTCGGTCAGCTCAACTCGCCGGTGCGCAGTCGGGCCAGCCAGGCCGCCGCGTCGGCGTAGTCGGCGTCGGAGAGGCCGGCCGGCGCGGGCACCGGCCGTTCGCCCGCCGCCTCGGCCCAGCGGTGCCGGGGGTACGAGCCCAGGAAACGCACGTCGGCACAGACCCGGCGCAGCCCCTGCAACGCCTCGCCCAGCCGTACGTCGGCCACGTGCCCGGTGCAGTCCAGGAAGAAGACGTACCGGCCCAGCGCCTCGCCGGTCGGGCGGGACTCGATCCGGGTGAGGTTGACCCCGCGGACGGCCAGCTCCATCAGCACCGAGAGCAGCGCGCCGACCCGGTCGTGCGCGATGTAGATCGCCAGCGAGGTGAGGTCGTCGCCGGTCGGCGGCGGAGGTGGCCCGGGACGGGAGACCAGCGCGAACCGGGTCACCGCGTCCGGGTGGTCGGCAATCTTGTCGGCGAGCACCGCGAGGCGGTGCCGGGTCGCCCCGATCGGCGCGCAGATCGCGGCGTCGTACTCGCCGGACCCGGCGCCGGCGGCGGCCGCGCCGTTGGAGAGCACGTCGACCACGACCGCGTCGGGCAGATGGTCGCGCAGCCAGCCCCGGCACTGGGTGGACGCCTGCGGATGGGCCGCCACGGTGCGGATCGAGCTCAGCGAGGTGCCCGGCCGGGCGCCGAGCACGAACTCCACCGGCAGGATCACCTCCCGGGTGATCACCAGAGGCTCGCCCTCGGCCATCTCGTCCAGGGTGACGCCGACCGCGCCGCCGATCGAGTTTTCCAATGGCACCAGCGCGGCGTCGGCGTCGCCGGCCCGGACGCAGTCCAGCGCCTCCCCGACACTGCGGGCAGGCGTGCGGCTGCCGCGCTCGGCAGCGGGGACGGTGCGCAGGGCCTGTTCGGCGAAGGTGCCCTCGGGACCGAGGTAGACGAAGCGCGTCGGCGGTGTTCCCGGCATACCGACCAGCCTACGCACCCGGCCCGACGGCCGGACCGGCGTCGCAGGCGAGCGTCCGGATCCCGGCCGGACCGGCGGCCCGTACCTCGATGGTGCACACGTCGGTGCCAGCGGTGACCAGCTCCGGCGCGTCGGGCCGGCCGCGGGTGACCACCTGAAGCTCCTCGTGCCCAGTCACCTCCAACACCGTGTACTGCCAGTCGGCGGCGCAGAGCGGCCCCGTGCGGACCTTGACCCGGACGTTGTCCGGGAGCACGGCGGCCCGGCCGCGCAGCAGTTGCACCACCCGCTGCCCGGTCGGCCCGTTCCGGCAGGCCGTCGCCACCAGCCCGGCGTCCGGCGTGGCCGTGACACCGCCGATCGGCGGTCCGGTCGGCGCGGTGGTGGGCACGGTGCTCGGGGTGCCGGTCGGGCCGGGTGCCGTCGAGGCTCCGTTGCCGGTCGGCAGGGCGGCCGGACCGCGCAGCTCGGGCGGGGCGCCGCAGCCGGCCAGCGCCCCGATCGCGAGCAGCGCGAGCGCCACCGGCAGGACGCGGGTCGCGGGTAGCGCACGGGTCACCGCCGGGTGGCGGACGGCCGTCTGCTTACGGGTGGCCGGTGGGACGCGGGTCGTCGCCCACGGTGGGGCGGACGCGTGGCGGGGCGGGGCGAACGGCACGGGCCGATCCTCGGGACATCGGAAACGTCGTCGTGGCCGGGGTGGCCGAGCCCATCGTAGGGGGAGCGGCCGGCCGGGTGAAGCTCAGCCGAGGACGCGATGCCCGGCGCGCTCCAGCGCGGCGGTGCCCTCGGTCAGGCGGACGGCCGGCACCAGCAGGTAGTCGGTGTCGAAGGTGGAGAACGTGACCACGCTGACCCGGGCCTCGGCGAGCGGGTCGACCAGCGCGGCCAGGGTGCCGGTGCCGGCGAGGTGCGCCGGGCCGGCGACCCGCAGACACCGCCAAGCGGTCTCCACCACGGCCTGCGCCGGGGCCCGGTCAGCCGGGCAGATCACCGAGATCCCGTCGGCGGTCCAGCTCACGGTGACCACGTCGGCGCTGCCCAGCCCGCTCGACAGCGCGTACGGCAGGGCGGAGCCGGCGGCCAACCGGCACACGGCGTACTCCCCCGGCAGCAGAGCGATATCGAGCATGAGGGCACCTTACGGCCTCATCGTGGACCCACCCCACTATCGCCGCGTGCGGCGAACGACACACTCCGTCGCAGGTCAGACCTCGGAGAAGAAGGTGAGCGAGCCGGCCACGTCTCCGTTGGCGAGCACCGGGGTGGAGATCGCGTCGACGGTCGCGTCGGAGCTGTCGGGCGAGGCCGCCTGCACCCGGAGCAGCCCGCGGGCGAGCCGGCCGGAGGAGAGCGCCAGCAGGGGCGGGATCTTGTCGATCTCGGCCTCGGTCAGCACACCCCGGTTGGCGGTGAAGTCGAGCAGGCGCAGCCCGCCGTCGAGCAGCGGTCGCCCGATCAGGCCGTCCGGCTCGCCCAGGCAGAGCAGCTCGCAGCCGGCGGTGGAGATCGCCACCACCCGGGTGTCGGCATCGATCAGCAGGCAGGGCTCATCGGCCCGGCAGACTGTCGAGGACCAGTGGCCGAAGTTGTCGGACTCCGCCTCTGTCGAGGCCCGCGCCGCCGGCACGAACACTTCCGACAGCGAAAGTTCGACGTGGGCCACCGCGCCTCCTATGTACACCGACGGACTGTCCACGCTAGCGGGTCGCCGACGGAACCACCGAGCGCACCGGGCCACCACCGGACCGCGCTGCCGTGAGCCGGGGCGGCCGGTGACGGCGCGGAACCGGGTGGGGTAGACGGGGAGACCGGAAGCCGCGTGGCGTCGCCGGTGACGTTACCGGCGGTGGGCCGGCTTGTCAGCGGCCGTTCGGCCCTCGTCATACCACCGGTAGTCGGCCGTTGGACGGTACGTGCCGTTCAGCCAGGTGCCGGGGTGTTGCGCGACCCGGGACAGCTTCTCGGCGGTGGCCGGGCTGATCCGGCTGCCGCCAGCCACGAGGAGCCGGTCCAACTCCCGGTGGGTGGCCATCAGACAGTCCTTCGGCAGGCCGTAGACGCTGATCACGCCGGAGCCGACGAAGGTCAGCACCGGCGTCACCGGAACGGGCAGCCCCACCGCGTCGGAGAGGGCCTTGCTGGCCCGCTTCGCGTCCCGGCGGGCCTCGGCCACGTACGACGGCCGCTTGCCGTTGATCTGCACGACGTCCCCGGCGACGAGCACCCTGGCCCGGCCGTGGTCGGCGACGGTCACCGCGAACAGGCCGCTCGGCCCGATGGCGAGGAATCCGGCACGCTCGTCCTGGCCGCGATCGAGCAGGACGTCCGCCACGTCGGTGCGGGGCCACTCGATGACGTGCCAGGCCGGCCCGAGGTGGTCGAGTTGGCCGAGCGCCCGCGCTCCGGCCGCCTCCAGTCGACGGGCACCCCGCTCGGCCCGACGACGGCGGGCCCATTCGAGTGGGGTCGGACGGACCGGTTCGAGAGCGCCCGGCGACTCGGCGCGGGGATGGGGCACCGCGACGGGCGGCAGTGCCCGGGCGGTCGGTACGGCTCGTCGTGCGGGAAAGACAGTCATCGCGACCTCCGGCAAAAGGTCCCTCGAAAGTTATGTCCTCACTACCCTACGTCGTCACTCCCGGTGTTCGGCAAGCCGGAACGCCGGAGTGACTGTGGATGAATGCCATATTCATCCACAGTTCTTTTCTCGGATGCCGCCAAACCCTGCCCTACGCTGCGGGAGTGACCCACTACGTCGACAGCGAAGTCGGCCGGCTCGGCACCGTACTGCTGCACCGGCCCGGCCCGGAACTGGCCCGGCTCACCCCCCGCAACAACGACTCCCTCCTGTTCGACGCGATCCCCTGGGTCGGCCGCGCCCAGGAGGAGCACGACGCGTTCGCCGCCGCACTGCGCGAGCGCGGGGTCGAGGTGCTCTACCTGGCCACTCTGTTGGCCGAGACACTGGCCGTCGCGGACGCCCGAGCCGAACTGACCGAGCAGGTGCTGCGCTCCCGCCGGCTCGGCGACACCCTCCGCGCCCGGGTCGCCGACCACCTCTCCTATCTGGACCCGGCCGCGCTGGCCGACGTGCTCACCGCCGGGCTGGCCCACGAGGAGCTGCGGATCAGCTCGGAGCGGCCGGGTGGGCTGGTCTACACCCTGATGGACCGGCACGACTTCGTCATCGACCCGCTGCCCAACCTGCTGTTCACCCGGGACTCGTCGCTGTGGATCGGCGATCGGGTCGGTGTCACCAGCCTGGCCATGCCGGCGCGCCGTCGGGAGACCACGCTGACCGACGCCATCTACCGCCACCACCCGCGCTTCGCCGGCACCGAGTTCGTCTACCGCCCGCACCTGGAGCACCTGGAGGGCGGGGACGTGCTGCTGCTCGCCCCCGGAGTGCTGGCGGTCGGGGTGGGCGAGCGGACCACACCGGCCGGTGCGGAACGCCTCGGCCGGCAGGTCTTCGCCGCCGGGCTGGCCCACACCATCCTGGTGGTGCCGATCGCACAGAAGCGCGCCACGATGCACCTGGACACCGTCTGCACGATGGTCGACGTGGACGCCGTGCTGATGTATCCGAACATCGCCAGCGCGCTCTCCGCGTACACCGTCATCGCCGGCGCGGACGGCGAGGACCCGCGGGTGGACGGCCCCGCGCCGTTCCTACGGGCCGCCGCCGACGCGATGGACCTCGACCAGCTCCGGGTCATCGACACCGGGCTGGACCCGGTGACCGCGGAACGCGAGCAGTGGGACGACGGCAACAACACCCTCGCCCTGGCACCCCGGCTCTGCGTCGGCTACGAACGCAACACCGAGACCAACGCCCAGTTGGAGCGGGCCGGCATCGAGGTGATCCCGATCGCAGGCTCGGAGCTGGGCTCCGGCCGGGGTGGCCCGCGCTGCATGTCCTGCCCGATCGTCCGCGACCCGCTGCCCGTCGCCGGGTGAGCGGGCCGGGCCGCGCGGAACGTCGGTAGCCGGCCGGGCGGAGCCCAGCGCCGGTAGCCGGCCGGGTTCCAGCCGGACGGCCGGGCCCTCCCGGGCTCAGCGCAGGGTGAGTTGGCGGCCGAGCAGTCCCTGGCGGGCACGGCGGCCGGCGGCGTCCAGCGGGGCGGTGACGGCGAGCGCCTCCGCGTACCGCTTGGCGAACTGAGCGACCGGGTCCTCCCAGTCGGTCGCCGGAGTCTCCTCCGGCAGGTCCCAGACCGGTACCAGCCGGCCGTGCGCCCGGAACATGCCGGCGAACTTGGTCTGCTCGCCGAGCGTCAGCGTGCCAGCCGCGCCGAGCCGGGCCAGCGCGTCCAGGGCGGCGTCCTCGTCGTCCGGCAGCACCCAGCGCACGTGCGCCTTCTCCGGGACCTGACACCAGTACGCGGCCTTCGCAGCGGTGAGTCGCACCGTCGGGTAGATGGCCGCGTTCGCCCGCTCCAGCGACGCCTGCACGGTCGGGTCGTCGGTGGCGCCGGGGTCGAGCCAGAACTCGAACCCGTCGTGCATGGTGATCTCCAGCGGGCCGTCCACGAGGATGTCCTGCAGCCGAGGGCCGGGGCCGGGTAGCGGCGGCACGGCCACCTGGTCGCCCGGCTCGGTCCGCAGCGCGCACAGCAGCGCCTCGGCCAGATCCCGGGAGACGTCGCCGGACTGCTGGTGGCGTTGCAGGCCGATGAACACCCGGCCGTCCGGCTTGGTCATCGCCGGGGCGGCCATCGGCAGCACCGTGGCCAGCGTGGCCGGCCGGTCCCCGAACTCCTCGACCAGGGCGGGTGCCAGCCGCAGCGGCGCGGAGGCGGCGGGGACCAGCTCGCGCAGCGCGATCCACTCGGGCTCGTCGACCAGCCCCTCGAACGGTCGCGGCACGAAGATGTCCCGCACCTTGTCCCTGCGGGGGGCGGTGTCGGCGGCGGTGCGCTGGCTCTTTCGACGCTTGCTCACGGCGTCACAGCCTAGAGGCCCGACGGGCTCGTCGTGGGCGGGACCCGCCCCGAGCCGTCGCTCAGCCCGCCCTCACCAGGTCGGGCCGGGTCGTCGGGGTCGGGTCGAACTCGGCCCAGACGCGTTGGCCCAGACCGTCCCGCTCGACGCCCCATCGGGTCGCCAGGCCGGCCACGATGTGCAGCCCCCGCCCGTCCGCCGCGTCGGGGTCGGCCGTCCGGATCCGAGGCCCGGTGCCCGCGCCGCCGTCGGTCACCCGCAGCTGGATCCGCGGGCCGTCGGCCGAGGGCCGCAACCGCCAGGCCACCCGGACCACGCCGCCGGGCAGCGGTCGGGCGTGCCGCACCGCGTTGCCCACCAGCTCGGCGAGCACCGCGATCAGGTCCGCGAGGAGCGTCGGGGGTACGACGTCCGCCAGGTCGCCGGCGAGCCGCTGCCGAGCCAGCCGTGCCCCGGCGGGGTGATGCGGGACCACCACGCACCATGCCCGATCCCTCGCTGCCCCTGCCACCGTCGCCTCCACCTCGCGCCACCGCTGGTCAACCGCGCGGTAGCCGCACCTCTGCGACCGTACCGCCGCCGGTCCTCGGACGTAGGGATACCCATCCATTCTGTTGTTCAACGATCCGGCGGACGAGGTAGAGGCCGAGCCCCGCGCCCGGGTAGCCGCGCCGGTCGCCCGACTCGCCCTGCCAGAACCGGTCGAACGCCCGCTCCACGTGCTCCGGTCGGATGCCGATGCCCCGGTCGCTGACCCGGAACGCCACCAGCTGACCGTCGACCGCCGCAGTGATCTCGATCGGTGAATCCGGTGCCGAGTACTTGCCGGCGTTGGTCGCCAGCTCGGTGAGAACGGTGGCCAGGCTAGGCCGGTGGCCGAGCGCCTTGGGCAGGTCGGCCGGGAGGCGGAGCACCAGCCGGCGACGCAGCTCCGCCGGCAGATCGACCACCGCGGAACGCAGCGCCTCGCCGAGGTCGAACGGGGTGGGCGGGTCGTCCCCCGGCCCCACCTCGGCGGCCGAAGAGAGCAGCCGGTCGACCAGCCGGGCCAGCTCGTTGGCGCGCTGCCCGATCACCCGGGCGGCCTGCCGCCGGTCGGTCTCGGTCAACGACTCCCAGTGGTCGGTGAGGGTGTCCGCGTACCCCTTGATCACGGTGACCGGGGTCCGCAGCTCGTGGCTGGTCACCGCGACGAACAGCTCCCGGTCGTGATCCCGGCGCTGCTGGTCGGTGATGTCGCGGAAGGTGACCACGCGCAGTGTGCCCGGACCGGGCAGCTCGCCGGAGGTGATCCGCAGCCAGCGCCCGTCCGGCAGCCGATGGTCGCCGACCTGGCCCGAGGGCGGCAGCGGGAACGGTAGCGGGCGGCTCAGCGCCTGCTCGGCCTCCCGACCGGTGACCTGGGCGGCGGCCGGGTTCCAGAGCCGGACGTGCCCGTCGCGGTCGACCACGGCCAGCCCGTCGGCGAGCGCCGCCACCACCGGCCCGTCGCCGTGCACCGGCAGCCCGGTCTGGTCGCCGTACATGTGCCCGACGCAGGAGGCCAGGTAGGCGATCACCCCCTGCTGCTCGGCGCTCGGCTCGTCGTCGCCCGGGTAGAGCGCGTGCAGGCTGCCGACGGTGTGGCCGCCGATCTCCGCACGGGACACCACCATCTGACGCAGCCCTGTGCCGGCCAACTCACCGGCGAGCTTGCCGCTGAGGTGGTCGACCCGGGCATGGCGGACCCGGGGCCCGGAGAGCAGGCAGATGGTGTCCGGATCGTCGGCCGGCAGCGGCCGGCCGAGGGTCCACTCCACCGCACCGGTCGCGGCGATCACCCGGCCACCGGTCGGGCCGAACTCCGCGAACGCCATGCCGGCCGCGCCGAGCGCCGGCTGGGCCACCCGGAGCAGTTGGGTGAGGACCGGCAGGCCGGCGTCCCCAGAGTTGATCATCTCGATCACGATGGTGTGGCCGGCGATGAGAGCGGGGAAATCGATACGCTCCGGCATGTGCCGAGTGTGCCCCGCCGACCCGGGTTTCGGCACCCCCGCCCGGCGGGTGCTGGTCAGCGGTCCAGCCGGGCCAGGGCCTGCGCCGGTCGATCGGTGATGATCCCGTCCACCCCGGCGGCCAGCACCAGCTCCAGGTCGGCCGGTTCGTTGACCGTCCAGACGTACACCTCGTTGCCGGCCGCGCGCAGCGCGGGCAGCAGTTGCGGCCGGGCCCGGACCAGGCCGATGCCCGGCCCGGCGACGCGCGCACCGAACGGCAGCCGGCCCAGCCGCAGCCAGCGCGGCAGCACCTCCAGCAACAGGACCGTCGGCAGCGTCGGAGCCAGCTCGCGGACCCGCCGCAGCGCCAGCGGGGAGAACGACATGACGGTGACCTGGACCGGGTCGTCCGGCGCCGGATCGGCCAGCCCGTACCGGCGCAGCAGGGCGACCAGCCCCCGCTCCACGTTCGAGCCGTAGCGGGACGGGTGCTTCGTCTCCACCAGCAGCCGGACCGGCCGGCCGGCGGCCAGCACCGCGTCCAGCAGCCGGGCCAGGGTCAGCAGCCGGGTGTGCGACTCGTCCGGCGGCAGGTCACCGCTCGGCACGCTGCCCGGATGCCACGAACCGAAGTCCAGCGCCTCCAGCTCGGCGAGGGTACGCGCGCTGACCAGGCCACGACCGTTACTGGTGCGGTCCAACCGCCGGTCGTGCACGCAGACCAGATGCCCGTCCCGGGTCAGCCGGACGTCGCACTCCAGGCCGTCCGCGCCCTCGTCGAGGGCGCGGAGGTAGGCGGCGAGAGTGTGCTCCGGAAGGTCGTACGAGGCGCCGCGGTGCGCGAAGACCAGAGGCCCGCCCATCCCCGCCGCCTCAGATGACCTGACCGGGCTGCCCGTTCGCGTCCACCACAGGGCGGCCGACGGCGGCCCACTGGCGCATACCGCCGTCGGCGTTACGCACCTGCTCCCAGCCGTTGTTGACCAGGTAGGCGACGACCTGGGCGGAGCGCCCGCCGGAGCGGCAGATGATCGCCACGTCCCGGTCGGTGGGCACCTCGGCCAGCCGCGCCGGCAGCTCCATCATCGGCAGGTGGTGAGCGGCGGGGGCGTGGCCGGCCGCCCACTCGTCGTCCTCCCGCACGTCGAGCAGGTAGGTGTCGTCGGCGATCTCGGTCACGGGCACGGTGGGAACCTGGGGTCCGAACACAGGAAGCAACACTAGATCCTCGTCGGCCGGATCGGCACCGACCGGGCCGTCTGACCTATCACAACCGGGTCACCCACCGCGGGTTGGCCTGGGCCCAGGTCGGCACCTGAGTGCCGCGTACCGCCTCGAAGAGCCCGTTGCCGTTGTTGTCCAGCACCACGTACGAGACCTCGTCGATGGTCTGCGGCGACGAGGGCACCTGGACGCCGCGCATCCCGTCGGGCGGCAGCGCGCGCAGCGCGAGGAGCAGGTCCTCCAGGGGTACGCCGTTGGTGTCGACGGTCAACGAGCCGCCGACCGCCCGGAGCACCCGGTCCAGCTTGACCGGGTCGCTGCGCAGGTCCGCCTGGCCGGCGCTGTCCAGCATCGCCCGGAGCAGTTGTTGCTGGTGGTGCTGCCGGTCGTAGTCGCCGCCGGGCAGGTCGTAGCGCTGCCGTACGTAGTCCAGCGCCTGCGCTCCGTCCATCTGCTGGCAGCCGGTGGGGAAGACCCGTTTGGTGTGGATCGAGCGGACCTCGGTGTCCACGCACATCTGCACGCCGCCGAGCAGGTCGATCACCTTCCGGAAGCCGGAGAAGTCGATCAGCGCGGCGCCGTCGAACCGGATACCGGTGAGCCGGTTCAGGGTGGCGGAGAGCAGTTGGACGCCGGCCTGCCCGCCGCCGCCGTGCTCGTACGCCGCATTGATCTTGTCCTGACCGCCGCCGAAGCCGTTCGCGGGCGGGATGGCGACCAGCAGGTCACGCGGGATGGATACCAGGTACGCCTCCCGCCGCCCGGCCGGCACGTGCACGATGAGGATGGTGTCCGAGCGTTGGTCCGGCCCGCTGTCGCCGGGCCGCCGGTCGGAGCCGACCAGCAGGTAGTTGAGCGCCCGGTCCAGGTCGGTCCGCTCGGTACGGGCGTCGGGGTCGAGCAACTGCTCCTTGGCCACCGTGCGGTCGTACCGGTGGCTGAGCGTCTTGAGCCCGACCACGGCGAGGCCGGCCAGCAGGACGAGGGCCAGGCCGACGCCGAGCAGGATCCTCGACCCACGGGCGCGACGTGACCGGGCGGGTCGAGCCTCGCCGTCCCGCCCCGCTGCGTTCCGTCCCCACCTGGACGTGACCGCCTCCCCGCAGCCGATACGTGAAACCTGCTCACGTCAGGCTACGGGCGGTGACTGGGTGGTCGCCGGAGTTTCGCGACTTCCGGCCGGCTGAGGGCCGTCACTTTCGGGTGGACATCACCTGGGGGTGGTTGAAGACGAATTCCGCGAGCTTGTCCTTCTTGAGAGCCTGGAACATCTCCAACGTCTCGGCGTTCAAGCCCTCACTGCCGTTGCCGTTGCCGTGGAAGGTGCCGCTGTTGGTCTTGAGCATGGTCAGCTCGTTCGCGGTGACGCCGCGCATCGTGAAGATGAGATCCTCGATGTCGGCGCCGCCGGTGTCCAGCACGAACGCCTTGCCGGCCGCCTTGATCAGCTGCTGGAGCTTCGCGGGGTTGGTCAACATGCCGCCGTCGGTGGCCTTCTTGGCCATCGCCTTGATCAGCTGCTGCTGGTTCTGCTGCCGGTCGTAGTCGCCGTTGCGGAGGGTCTTGCGCTGCCGTGCGTAGTCGAGCGCCGCCCAGCCCTCCATCTCCTGGCAGCCCTTCTTGTGCACCACGGGCTTCATCGTCTTGCCGGTCTTCTTGGCGTCGGCGTTCCACATGGGCTTACCGTCGACGTACTTCATGTGGATCGACGTGACCTCCTCGCCCACGCAGATCCGCACCGTGCCGAGGGCGTCGATGACGCCCTTGAACCCACCGAAGTTGATGATCGCGGCACCGTCGAAGGTGACCCCGGTGAGTCGCTTGATCGTCTGCGCCATCAGTTGGGCTCCACCCTCCCAGCCGCCGCCGTTGCGGGCGCCGATCTGGAACGCGGCGTTGATCTTGTCGGTGCCACCGTTGAAGCCGCTCTTCGGGAACGCCGGGATCTGCGCCTCGGTGTCCCGGGGGATCGAGATCAGGTACGCCTGGTCGTGCGAGGCCGGAATGTGCAGGATGATGATGCTGTCCGAGCGGACATCGTCGGCGGCCCAGCGCTCACGCGCGTCCACGCCGAGCAGCAGCATGTCGATCGGGCCGTCCAGGCTCGCCCCGCCCTCGGCGTCGGACTTGCCGGCCCCGCCCAGCAGGTCGCGCTGTGCGATGTCACCGGTCGCCTGGCCGATCAGCACCTTGCTGCCGACGATGGCCACCCCGCTGCTGAGCATCAGCACGGCACCGAAGATGACGGTCAACCGGGCCCAGAGCGGATCCTTGCGCCGGGGCCGCTTCTTCGCTGCACCGCCGCCGCCGCCCGACCGGCCTCCGCCGCCGGGCGGGCGACCGCCCGGTCCGCCGCCCCCGGGACCCGGCTGCACGGGTATGGACGAGGAGATCCGGCCGCTGGGCGCGGCGGACGAAGGGCGACGGCTGGCCTGAACCGGCATGCGTGCTCCAGCTCGTGATCAGGAGGGGGGCGGCACCACTGTACGTACATCATTTCGACTTGGCGAGTTCATCCCAGGGCAATCCGGACGCCGATTTCCCGGGGTCGGTCGATCGTCGCCATTCGATGACCCGATCGGCCGGCCGTCGGTCGGGCGGCCAGCCCGGTCGCCGCGGGTCGTACCGCCGAGGTCGGCGGCCGGGTCGGTCAGCCGCCGCTGGTGCCCTTCGGCGGGTTCGCCTTGACCCAGTCCGCCATGGTGTCCGACGACATGGCCCGGTACATCGCCAGCGCCTTCTCCCGGTCGGAGACAACCACCGACTCGCCGTTGATCGTCTCGCTACCCGAGTTCGGGCTGGTCACGAAGGTGAGGTTCTGGCCACGCAGGCTGCGGAACTGCAGCGCCATGTCCGTCACCGAGAACCCCTCGTCGACCGTGGCGGCCGCGGTCACCGACTGGAGGAAGTCGTTGAGCTTCTTCGGGTTGGCCAACGTGCCGGTGCTCGCCGCCTTGTCCAGCAGCGCCCGGAGGAACTCCTGCTGGTGCCTCATCCGGGCGAAGTCGCCGTCCGGGAACTGCTTGCGCTGCCGGATCCAGTCCAGCGCTTCCGCGCCGTTCATGTGGTTGGTGCCCTTGGTGAACGTCCGGTACGGCTTGTGGATCGAGGTGATGGTCCGCTCCACCTTCAGGTCGACCCCGCCGAGGGCATCGGTGACCTGCTTGAAGCCGGCGAAGTCGATGGCCATCACGTGGTCGATGCGGACGTCGTTGAAGCACTCCACGGTGCGGACCGCCAGCGGCAGCCCGCCGAACGCGAATGCCGCGTTGATCTTCGCGCGCTGGCCCGAGTCGCAGTCCGCGCCGGCGCTCTCCGGGATCGGCACGTAGAGGTCACGAGGGATGGAGACCAGGTACGCCTTCTGGTGGTCGGCCGGGATGTGCATCACGATGATCGTGTCGGCCCGCCACTGGCTCTTCGCGTCGACCGGCGCGTCCGGGTCCCGGGAGTCGCTGCCGACCAGCAGGATGTTCAGCGCGCCGTCGACGGTCTTGGCCGGCCGACCACCGGTGATCTGCGCGAACGGATCGGTCCGGGCCAGGTCGTTGTTGAGGTTGCGGGCGTACAACCAGGCGCCGATGCCGCCGAGCAGGGCCAGCACCAGCACCGCGATGCCGGCCACCAGGCCGATCCGGCCCCAGCGTGGCCGTGGGCCGCGCCGGCCCGGCCTGCCGGCGCCGCCCGGTCCGCCCGGTCCGCCAGGCCCTCTCGGCCCGTCCGGGCCACCCGGCCGGGGCGGCTCCTCGTCGTACGACGGGTACCAGCGCGCCTCGCTCGGACGGGCGCGCCCTGAGGCGCCCCGGTCGGGGCCGGGCACCGACGCGCGCCCGGCGCTGCGGTGCAGATACGGGTACGGGGCGCCGGCAGACGAGGTCGCTGACATGTAACTCAGGGTACGTAGCGCGAGCCACTGCCGCCTTCAGGCGGCGTTCAGCGACCGGCAGCGAGTCGCCGGCTGGTTACCCTAGCCGCGCGCGGAAGTACTCGATCGTGCGTCGCAGGCCGTCTTCGGGCGCCACGGTCGGCTCGTATCCGAGCAGTTCGCGGGCGAGGGTCAGGTCGGGGCGGCGCATCTCCGGGTCGTCGGCGCTTCGAGTGATGTAGGTCACCTCTGAGCTGCTGTCGGAGAGCGACACGATCAACTCAGCCAGTTGCCGCATGGTGAGCTCGTGCTCGGTGCCGCAGTTGATCGGCCCGGTCTCGGTCGAGTCGAGCAGCAGCAGGATGCCCCGAACCAGATCCTCGACGAAGCAGATGGACCGGGTCTGGTTGCCAGTGCCGTGCACGGTGATCGGCTCGCCGCGCAGCGCCTGGGAGATGAAGGTGGGGATGGCCCGACCGTCGTCCGGGCGCATCCGCGGGCCGTACGTGTTGAAGATCCGGACGATCGCCCCGTCGAGCCCGCGGTAGCGGTGGTACGCCATGGTGGCCGCCTCGGAGAAGCGCTTCGCCTCGTCGTAGACGCTGCGTACCCCGATCGGGTTGACATTGCCCCAGTAGGTCTCGCGCTGCGGGTGCTCCTTCGGGTCTCCGTACGCCTCGGAGGTGGAGGCCATCAGGAACCGGGCACCGTCGGCGACCGCGCGCTCCAGCAGGTGCAGGGTGCCCACCGAGCCGACCCGGAGGATCTCCACCGGCAGTTGGGCGAAATCGGTGGGGCTGGCCGGCGAGGCCATGTGCAGGATCGCGTCGAAGCGCTCGGCCAGCGCCGGGTGGTGGGTCGGCAGGCCGTCGGAGATGTCCGCCTCGACCAGGGTGAAGGTTGACCGGTCCAGCAGGTGGGCGACGTTCTCCTTGGAGCCGGTGACGAAGTTGTCCAGCGCCACCACCGTGCAGCCTCGGGCGATCAGGGCGTCCACCAGGTGCGACGGGACGAATCCGGCGCCGCCGGTGACGAGGACGCGATGACCGGAACCGAAGCGCTCAGCAACCTTCATGCCGGTCAGCCTACCGATCCCCGGAATTGCGGAAGGGCCCCCTGTTGACGCCTGGCGTCGTACAGGGGGCCCTTCTTCACAGGTGCCGCGGTCAGTGGGCGCCGGCGCCGGTGAGGGCGCGTACCTCCAGCTCCGCGTACTTCTCCTCGTCGTGCTCCTTGGAGATGAGCGTGCCGATCCACCCGCAGAGGAAGCCGAACGGGATGGAGATGATGCCCGGGTTGGACAGCGGGAACCACTGCCAGTCGTGATCCGGGAACATCGAGGTGGCCGCGCCGGAGACCACCGGCGAGAAGAACACCAGCAGTACGGCCGAGAGCAGACCGCCGTAGATCGCCCAGACCGCGCCGGAGGTGTTGAACCGCCGCCAGAACAGGCTGTAGAGGATCGCCGGCAGGTTGCCCGAGGCGGCGACCGCGAAGGCCAGCGCCACCAGGAACGCCACGTTCAGGTTCTGCGCGTAGATCGACAGGGCGATCGAGACCGCGCCGATCACCAGGGCGGAGATCCGGGCGACCCGTACCTCCTGTCGCTCCGACGCCTCGCCCCTCTTCATTACATTCGCGTAGAAGTCATGCGCCAGGCTGGACGACGATGCCAGGGTCAACCCGGCGACCACCGCCAGGATGGTGGCGAAGGCGACCGCCGCGATGATCGCCAGCAGGGCCGCCCCACCGAGATCGCCGCCGAGGAAGTCGATGCCGAGCGCCTCGGCCAACTGTGGCGCGGCGGTGTTGCCGGCCTTGTCCTGCGCGGTGATCGCCTCGCTCCCGACCAGCGCCGCGGCGCCGAAGCCGAGGGCCAGGGTGAGCAGGTAGAAGGTGCCGATGATGCCGATCGCCCAGAGCACGCTCTTCCGCGCCGCCTTCGCGGTCGGCACGGTGTAGAAGCGGATCAGGATGTGCGGCAGGCCGGCGGTGCCGAGCACCAGGGCGATGCCGAGGGAGAGCAGGTCGACCTTGTTGTAGAAGGTCTGTGTGGCGTTGCCGGCCACCTCGACGCCGTAGCGCAACCCTGGTTCGAGGAACGCGCTGCCCTTGCCGGAGGAGGCGGCGGCGTCACCGAGCAGCGAGGACAGGTTGAACTTGTACTTCGCCAGCACCAGCAGGGTCATCACCAGCGCGCCGCCCATCAGCAGGAACGCCTTGACGATCTGCACGTAGGTGGTGCCCTTCATGCCGCCCACGGTGACGTAGATGATCATCAGCGCGCCGACCATGATGATGGTGGCCACCTTGGCGGTGGCCGCGTCCATGCCGAGGAAGGTCGTCCCCGGCCGGATGCCGAGCAGCAGCGCGACCAGCGCGCCGGCACCCACCATCTGAGCCAGCAGGTAGAAGATCGACACCGTGATGGTGGAGACCGCCGCCGCCGTACGCACCGGGCGCTGGCGCATCCGGAAGGCCAGCACGTCCGCCATCGTGTAGCGGCCCGAGTTACGCAGCAACTCCGCGACCAGCAGCAGGGCTACCAGCCAGGCGACCAGGAAGCCGATCGAGTAGAGGAAGCCGTCGTAGCCGTAGAGCGCGATGATGCCGGCGATGCCGAGGAACGAGGCGGCCGACATGTAGTCGCCACCGATCGCCATGCCGTTCTGGAAACCGGAGAAGGACCGGCCACCGGCGTAGAAGTCGGTCGCCGTCTTGGTCTGCCGGCTGGCCCAGATGGTGATGGCCAGGGTGACCGCCACGAAGACCAGGAAGAGCGTGATGGTCAGGTTGCGGGCGGTGTGGTTGCCCGCCTCAGCCGCGAGGACCATGCTCATGGGTCACCTCCCCGATCTCGGCGCGGATCCGGTCGGCGACCGGGTCGATTTTCCGGTCGGCGTACCGGGAGTAGAGCCAGGCGATCACGAACGTGGAGACGAACTGGAGCAGGCCGAAGATCAGCGCGACGTTGATGTTGCTGCCGAACAGCTTCGTGCCCATGAAGTCCCGGGCGTACGCGGAGAGAATGACGTAGAGCGCGTACCACAGGAAGAACGCGACGGTCATCGGGAAGACGAAGCCGCGCAGCGCGCGCCGCAGCCCGGCGAACTCGTCCGACCGTTGTACGGCCAGATACTTGTCCGGTTGGGAAGCGGTCGGCGTGGGTGTGTCCGTGGACATCTGTGGATCACCACCTTCACAGGCGTCGGGGGAGTTTCGCGCACCGTAGAGAGCGCGCTCCCTGCCGGGGAAGGGCGAGATCGATGCCGGTCGGCGAGTGCGCCGAGCGGTTGGCTGGCTGCGCCGAGTGACCCAGGTCACTCCGGTGACCGGTGGGTCGACGCGGTCAGCCGCCGGGCCGCCCGGTCAGCCCGGCAGCTCGTGGTAGCGACCGCGGTAGTGCAGCAGCGGGGAGCCATCCTCGGCCAGGTCGACCGCCTCGATCGTGGCCTCCACCAGCAGTGCCCACCCGCATTCCCGGGCGGTGTCCAGCCGGCACCCGGCCCACCCGCCAGCGTCGGAGGGGACCGGCCCGTACGGCGTGTCGAGCCAGGAACCGGTGGCGAAGAGCCCACCCGGAGCGGGGAAGAGGCCGGCGAACCGGTCGGCGAGCTGCCGGTGCGGCGGGCCGAGCGGCGCCACCGCGAATCGGCCCGCCTCCTCAACCGCCGCCCAGAGATCGGATTCCGGGTCGATCAGCCCGAGCAGCCGGTCCGGCTCACCCTCGGCGACGAGAGTGGACGAGACGGTCAGCCCGGCTGGGCCGGGCGCCGTCCAGAGGGTCACCGGCGCGGCGAGCCGACCGCGCAGCCGGCGTACCGGCGATCGCTGCCCGGCCGGCACCGCGAACGGGTCGGTGTGGTGGATCTCGGCACCCGGATCATGATTCACGTGAAACATTGTGACCCCGCCACCCCACGTCGAGCGGGAGAGCCGGCCGTTCCGCCCGGCCTCGTGCTCAGCGGCGCGGGGTGACGGTGGCCAGCAGCTCCGGCTGCCGGCGGTCCAGCACGTCGCCGGCCAGATACGCGCCCAACAACGTCGCGCCCAACCCGTACGCCGCACCGACCGGCAGGGCCAACCAGAGCCACACGTCACCGAGCAGCGCCGCGGCCACCACCATCGGCACCGCGACGACTGCCGAGATGACCATGGCCAGCAGGGTGAGCAGGCCCTTCGCGATACCCGCACCGCTGTTCATCGCGAACGGGTTGCTCGTCTCCGGCAGCGAGTACGCCCCGAGCACCGAGACGAAGCTGTTCACCGCCAGCCCGGCACCGTAGGTGGCGGCCAGGCTGCCGGCCGTCAGGCCGATCCAGCCCGGGCGGCCGAGCACCACCGACAGGACCACCGCGACGACCGCCAGCATCGGCAGCACGTACAGCGAGAAGGCCGTCATCCGGGCGCGCAGCTCCACCCGGCCGGGCACCCCGGCCACCACGTTCACGGCGTACGCGCTGCCGTCGAAGCCGAACTGGTTGGCCAGGGTGACCGAGGCGAGCACGCCGACGAAGAGCATGGAGAGGGTGACCAGGACCGGTGAGCTGTCGGCGGCACTCGTCGTCAGACCCTGCTCGTCCTCGACCGCGAACCCCGCGCCACCAAGGTTGATCATCACCGGCACGAAGATGCCGACCACCGCGATCGTGATCAGGTTGGCCCGGCGTCGGGCGTCCCGCCACCAGTAGCGGGCCTCCCGGGCGACCAGTGCCCCGAACCGGTCCCGACGGGCCCAGCCGGCGACCCGGGGAAACAGTTGGGCGACCGCGCCAGCGGCGATGTCGCGCTGGGCGGGGGCCTTACCGGCGCTCACCGCCCCCACCATCGCCGACTCCAGCGACCGCGACCACCAGGCCAGCAGGGCACCGAGCGCCACCACCGTGATCAGCAGCTTGAGCGGAGCGGCCCAGACCCGGCCCTGGGCCACATCGATGCCGGCGGTCCACGGCGCGCCGAACGGGGTCCAGCCGACCACGGTCGCCACCCCGGTCAGCCGTGTCCAGTCCGTCTCCCGCAGCGCGGCGAGGCCGAAGACCTGCAACGGGCCGAGCAGCGCAGCGACCACCGCCAGCAGCACGGCCGCCAGGTCACGCACGCGGCGGGACCGCAGCATGGTGGCGAAGGCGCTGGTCACCGCCCGGCTGGCGGCCACGCAGAGCAGCAGTCCACCGATCACGCCGAGCACGGCCACCAGACCCGCGGACCAACCACCCAGCGCCCAGGCGGTGAGCACCAGCCCGAACGACGCGATCAGCACCGCCAGCACCGGCACGCTGATCAGAGCCGCGGCGAAGAGGCCGGTGACCAGCGTGCGTCGGGACAGCGGCAGCAGCGCGAACCGGGCCGGGTCCAGCGTCTCATCCACCCCGAAGAAGACCAGCGGCATGAGCAGCCAGCCGAGCACCAGCAGCCCGCCACCGGCCGCCGCGATCAGAACCGCGTACCGGCCGTTGCCCGTCAAGCCGGGCACCGCGAAGAGGAAGAAGCCAGCGGCGGCGAACCAGAGCCCGACCAGTGCACCGCCGATGAACAGCGCGACCCGCCAGCCCTGCCCCCGGAAGTTGTTGCCCATCACTCGCAGCTTGAGCCGCATGAAATGCCGGGCGGAGACGGCCCGGACCGGCCCGGCGGGTACGGCGGCGGCGCTCACTGGGAGAGCCACGACAGCTCCTCACCGGTCGCGGTGCGCCCGCCGACCACCTCGACGAAGACCTGTTCCAGCGATCGGTCACCGCGTACCTCGGCGATCGTGCCGACCCGCTTGATGGTGCCTGCGGCGAGGATCGCCACGTGCGAGCAGAGCCGCTCGACGACCTCCATCACGTGACTGGAGAAGACCACCGTGCCGCCGCCGGCCGCGTACCGGGTGAGGATGTCCCGGATCAGAGCGGCGGAGACCGGGTCGACCGCCTCGAACGGCTCGTCCAGCACCAGCACCCGGGGGCCGTGCAGCAACGCACACGCCAGGCCGATCTTCTTCTTCATGCCCGCCGAGTAGTCCACCACAAGCGTCCGCCCGGCGTCGCCGAGCGCCAGCACGTCCAGCAGCTCCGCGGCCCGCTGGTCGACGACCGTCGGGTCCATTCCGCGCAACAGCCCGTTGTACGCCAGCAGCTCCGCCCCGGTCAGCCGGTCGAACAGCCGCACCCCGTCGGGCATCACGCCGAGCAGCCGCTTGGCGGCGATCGGGTCCCGCCACACGTCGTGGCCGAGCACCCAGGCCAAGCCGGCGTCCGGCCGCAGCAGCCCGACCGCCATCGACAGGGTGGTGGTCTTGCCGGCACCGTTCGGGCCGAGCAGGCCGTAGAAGGAACCGGCGGGAACGTCGAGGTCGACGCCGGCCACCGCGATCGTGCCGTCGAACCGCTTGGCCAGGCCACGCAGTGCGAGCGCGGGTTGCTCACCAGTCATGAGCCGACGCTATCGGTCGATCGCCAATTCTGGGCTCCGGCGGTGGGTGGACCCGTCGTCATCCCCGAGGCGGACGGCCGTCCTTACAAGCGGACGGCTTCGGGGGTGTGCAGGCGGAGCATGGTGGCAGCGACGTCGGCGGGGGCCCGTCGACGTGTCGCCATCGACACCGCGACCATCACCGTGAAGGCCAGTGGCACCGTCCAGGCGGCCGGCTGCGCGATGAGCGTGGCCGGCCAGCCGGACAACGGCGGGCCGAGCACGGTGACCAGCACCGCGCCGATCGCCGCGCCACCGCCGACCAGCACCCCGGCGGCGGCGCCCAGGTCGGTCAGCCCGCGCCACCAGATGCCGAGCACCAGCAGCGGGCAGAAGCTCGACGCGGCGACCGCGAAGGCCAGTCCGACCACCTGCGACACGTCCAACCCGGAGACGTGCAGCGCCAGCACCGCCGGCACACCACCGGCGATCACCGTGGCCAGCCGGAAGCCGCGCACCGAGCCCCGGCCCAGCACGTCCGTCGAGATCACCCCGGCGACGCTGGTCAGCAACCCGGACGAGGTGGACAGGAAGGCCGCGAACGCGCCCGCCGCGACCAGCGCGGCGAGCAACCGCCCGGTCAGCCCGTCGCCGAGGGCCGCGCCGGGCAGCAGCACCACCACGGCGTCGGTCTGCCCACTGACCAGCAACTGCGGGGTGTAGATGCGACCGAGCACCCCGTACAGGGTGGGCAGCAGATAGAAAGCGCCGACCAGGGCCAGCACCACCAGGGTGGTCCGGCGTGCCGCCGCGCCGTCGGGGTTGGTGTAGAAGCGGACCAGCACGTGCGGCAGGCCCATGGTGCCCAGGAAGGTGGCCAGGATCAGCGAGTACGTGGCGAACAGGCCCCGGTCGTCGTCGCCGGCGGTGCTCGGCAGCAACCAGTCGTTGGCGTCGGTGGCCACCCCGGACACCTCCGGCAGCGGATCACCGGCAGCAAAGGTCAACTCATCGCCGGGGCGTACCTCCCGGATCTCGCCGTCGGGCAGCGTGAGGGTCGCGCGGTGCTCGACCACGACGGTGGTCGCGGCCCGGAACGTCGGCCCGTCGGGCGGGGTCACCGCGGGCCGGCCGTCGGCCTGCCACTGCAACGCCAGGAAGATCACCGGTACGGCGAGCGCGGTCAGCTTGAGCCAGTACTGGAACGCCTGGACGAAGGTGATCGCCCGCATCCCACCAAGTGCCACGTTCGCGGTGACCACGCCGGCCACCAGCAGGGCACCGAGTGGGTACGGGGAGCCGGCCACCGTGGCCAGGGTGAGCCCGGCGCCCTGCAACTGCGGCACCAGGTAGAGCCAGCCGATGAAGATCACGAAGGCCGTGGCCAGGATGCGCAGCCGGCGGGAGCCCAGCCGCAGCTCGCAGAAGTCGGGCAGGGTGAACGCGCCGGAACGGCGCAACGGCGCGGCCACGAAGAGCAGCAGGGCCAGGTAGCCGGCGGCGAACCCGACCGGATACCAGAGCACGTCCACGCCGTACTTGAGGACCAGGCCGGCGATGCCGAGGAAGCTCGCCGCCGACAGGTACTCCCCGCCGATGGCGGCGGCGTTCCAGGTCGGGCTGATCGCCCGGGAAGCGACCAGGAAATCGGAGGTCGTCCGGGCCAGCCGTAGCCCGTAGAAGCCGATCCCGACGGTGACCAGGGTGACCGCGACGATGGCCGGGACCACGTAGTCGTTGGCCACCTCAGCGCTCCGGCCGCTGCACCAGGTCGGTGAAGTCCTGTTCGTTGCGTTCGGCCAGCCGCACGTACGCCCAGCCCACGCCGATCAGGAACGGGAAGGAGGCCACACCGAGCAGCAGCCAGGGCAGGTTGACGCCGGCGACGGTGGTCCGGCCGAGCGACGGTGCGATGGCGAACAGCCAGGGCAGCCCGCCGAGCCCGATCGCCACCACCAGCGAGAGCCGCAGCGCCAGCGCGAGCTGGGCCCGGACCAGGCCGCGGACCAACGCCTCGCCGACCTGGGTCTGCTGAGCCAGCTCGGCGCGGGTCCGCTCGGCACGAGTGTCCTGCCGGGTGATGTCGGCCAGCACGATCCGGGTCCGCCGGGGCGGCGGTACCGCACCGCCCGACCTGACGTCAGGAAGTTGCTTGGCCACCCCGGCAGTCTCGCCCGCCCTGCGCGATTGTCAAGCGGTCGCGGTCACCAGCGCCGTAGATCGGGACAGTCGGTCACGCTGGCGGTCGCCGGGGTCGGGCCGAGCTCCCGCCGGGCCCGTTCCCGGCCGAGGTTCGCGGCCCAGAGGCCGTCCCGGGGCAACTCGGCGGCGATCTCCCGCAGCGCGCACGACCGCATCGGTTCGGGCAGCCGGTCCAGTGCCGGTACGGCGTCGGCCGAGAGCCGGGAGAGGTAACCGACGTCCAACCGGCCGGTCTCCAGGTACCGGTCGACGTTCCGGTCGGCGATCAGCCGGTCCGGGTTGACCACCGCCAGCCCGAGCAGAGCCAGCACCGCCGTGCCGATCACCAGCCGGGGCAGCCAGTCGGCTCGCATCCGCACCACGGCCACCCCGACCAGGACGAAGAGCAGCCCGAGCCAGAGTTCGACGGTCGCCACGACGAGCCGCAGCCGGGTGGCACCGTACGCGTCGGCGTAGACCTGCATCCGGTAGAGCGCGGAGGCGACGACGACCAGACTGAGCGCGGCAAGCGTGCCGAGCAGCACGCGGACCAACAGCCGGTCGGCCCTCGTGGACTGTGGTGCCCGCCGGGCGGCGATCGCGATCACCAGCAGGGTGAGCGCGGTGACGGCGAGCAGTTGCCAGAACCCACCGCGGGCGTACTGGGCGTAGGTGAGCCCGGCCGTACGCAGCACGTGCCCCGCGCCGCCGAAGAACACCGTCAGCTGGACCGACACGAAGGCGGCGAAGAGGGCGTCGAGCAGCACCAGTGGCAGGGTCCACTCCAGCCGGTGCGCCGGTCGGGTCGGTGCCGCCCGCAGCCCTTCCAGGTTGGGTGGGCGGCTGACCAGGTACGCGCCGCCGAGCAGGCCCAGGCCGATCAGCAGCAGACGGGCCAGCCAGCCGACGCCACCGCCCAGTGCGATGTCCGGCAGCAGACCCGCGACCAGGTCGGCGAAGACCGCGTCGGCGGAGGAAAAGAGCAGACCGAACAGTGTCAGGAGCCCGGCCGAGACCGCGAGGCTGGTCAGGAGGCGTCCGACCCCGGGGCCGGCCGGGCGGGTGCGGCGCAGCCCGCGTACCGCCCAGGGGAGCGCCCGTACCGTGGCGGCGGGCGGCAGCGTCGCGGCCACCAGCATCCCGAACGGGCTTCGCCCGCCGGTCACCGCGAGCGTCGCGGTGACTGCGGCGGCGATCAGGCAGAGCGCGAAGAGCCAGCCGGCGGCCCGGACCGAGCCGACCGCGACCAGTGCGACGGTCGCGGCGGCCCAGACGGCCCCCGCCACCCGCCCCGGTGCCCCCGTGGCACCGGGACGGGCGACCGCCGCCGCAGCTGTCGTGACCGATCCGGAGATCGTGGGCGGCGCTGCGGTGGTCGATGGTGCGGATGTCGTGGTCGGCCCGGAGGTGGTAGGCGGCGCTGCGGTCACGGTGGCGGGTGCCGTCGGCGACTCGGCGGTGGTGGGCGGCGCTGTGGTGGTCGGTGGTGCGGCTGTCGTGGTCGGCCCGGAGGTGGTGGGCGGCGCTGCGGTCACGGTGGCGGGTGCCGTCGGCGACTCGGCGGTGGTGGACGGCGCTGCGGGTGTCGGGGCCGGCGTGAGGGTCGCGGTCGGGCCGGGGGCCGTGGGCGGAGCGGTCGTGGGTGGTGCGGGGGTCGTGGGTGGTGCTGGTGGCGTGGTGGCGGTGACCGGGGTGGTCGTGGCCGCGTCGGGTGCGGCGGTCGTGGCCCGCGCCGCCGAATCGCCGGAGCTGGTCTGTCGCGGTATTTCCGCCCGCAGCGACGTCCTGGGTCGGATGACGCTGGCGGTGACGAGGGCGACGGTGGCGGCCAGCGCGGCCACCAGCCAGCCGACGCCGGGGCGAACCACCGACAGCGTCGAGGCACCGATCGCCGCGGCCGCCGTCAGCGCGGCCAGGACCACCGGGCGGGCGGCGCCGGACGGCCCCGGCCAACGACGTTCGAGCAGCGAGGGTGGCCGGGGCGTGACCGGCGGTGCGGGCCAGGGTTGGGGCCGGCCGGCCGCTGGCGGGAGCGCCGGGCCGGGGCCGAACCAGGGCTGGCCGGGCCTGCCCGGAACGGGAGGTCGCGGGTCGCCGGCCGGGACGTGGGTGCTGCCAGGGCTGGTCATGCGGCCTCTTCTCGGTATGGCCCGTCGCTGGGGATGGTGACCTGGATGCGACAGCCGGGCTGGGTGCCTCCGGTCTGTTCGGTGGGATCGAGGACCCGGATCCGGCCGCCGTGCAGTTCAACGACCCACCGGGCGATCGCCAGGCCGAGTCCGGTCCCGCCGCCGGCCGCCCGATCGCCACGGGTGAACCGTTCGAACACCCGGGAGCGCTCCGCCGGTGGGATCCCCTGGCCCTCGTCGCTCACCTCGAAGCGAAGCTGGCCGGCGTGTTCCTCTGCGCTCACCCGCACTGTGCCGCCGGGCGGGCTGTGCCGCGCCGCGTTGTCGAGCAGGTTCGCGAACACCTGGTGCAGCCGCCACGGGTCGGCGTGCACGGTCAGCGGCACCGCCAGCTCGCGGAGCCGGAAGCGCACGTCCAGCCCCGCGCCGCAAGCGCTCGCGGTGGCGTGCTCCACCGCCTCGTCGAGGAAGTCCCCCACGTCGATGCGGACCCGCCGCAGCGGGACCACCCCGGCATCGAGGCGTGACAGGTCGAGCAGGTCGGCGACGAGGTGTCCGAGTCGCTCGGTCTGGGACAGGGCCGAGCGCAGCGCCGCGGGTTCGGGTGCGGCCACCCCGTCCACCATGTTCTCCAGCACGCCCTGCAACGCGGTGATCGGCGTACGCAACTCGTGCGAGACGTTCGCGATCAGCTCCCGTCGGCGCTGGTCCGAGGCGTGCAGGTCCTCGGCCATCTTGTTGAACGCCTGAGCCAGCTCGCCGACCTCGTCCCGGGAGGTGGCGCGTACGCGGCGGGTGTAGTCACCGCGGGCCATCGCGCCGGCCGCCGCCGTCATCTCCCGCAGCGGCGAGGTCATCCCGTGGGCGAGCACCTGCGAGGTGAGCAGGGCGACGGCGATGGCGGTCGCCGAGGTCACCGGCGGCGGCCAACCGATGCCGTACGAGAAGTACGCCAGCCCGGCCGCGCCGGAGGCGACCAGCAGCACGCCCAGTTTCAGCTTGATCGAGCGCACCGGATCCAGCGGG
Organism: Micromonospora sp. NBC_00858; assembly: GCF_045207365.1. Taxonomy (NCBI): domain Bacteria; kingdom Bacillati; phylum Actinomycetota; class Actinomycetes; order Micromonosporales; family Micromonosporaceae; genus Micromonospora; species Micromonospora sp. NBC_00858. The sequence goes on from NZ_CP108828.1 coordinate 6,421,065, forward strand.
CGGGGCAGCAGTTCCAGCACCCGGTCCAGGCGAGCGAGCAGGACGGCGCTCAGGACGACACCTCCAGTGCGTAGCCGACTCCGTGCACGGTGCGGATGAGGTCGGCGCCCAGCTTCCGGCGTAGCGCCTTGACGTGGCTGTCCACCGTGCGGGTGCCGCTCCCCTCGGCCCACCCCCAGACGTCGGCGAGCAGCCGCTCCCGGGGGAGGACGGTGCGGGGCCGCCCGGCGAGGTGGACCAGCAGGTCGAACTCGGTCGGCGTGAGGTGTACGTCCGCGCCGGCCCGACGGACCCGCCGCTCGGCCTCGTTGATCTCAATGTCGCCGAGGTGGATGGCGGGTGGTGCGGGCGCGGCGGCCCGTTCCACCCGGCGCAGCAAAACGTGCACCCGAGCGGCCAGCTCCCGCATCGAGAACGGCTTGGTGAGGTAGTCGTCCGCACCGACCGCGAGCCCCACCAGCAGATCGGTCTCGTCGTCCCGGGCGGTGAGCATCAGCACCGGCACCGGCCGGACGGCCTGGATCCGCCGGCACACCTCCAGGCCGTCGAAGCCGGGCAGCATCACGTCGAGGACGACGAGATCCGGCTGTCCGGTGCGGAACTGCTCGACCGCGCTGGGGCCGTCCGCCGCGATCTCCACCGCGAAGCCCTCGGCGCGGAGTCGGGCGGCGACCGACTCGGCGATGGTTCGTTCGTCCTCGACCACCAGTACCCGGCGTTGCCTCATAGGCCCTGACTGTAGGGAGCCGGCGTGGAGATCGGTGGGTGGCGTTGTGAACAACCTGTGGAGAACGGGTCACGCCTGTGGATAACTCGGTGGACATGCCGGCCGGCCTCCGCGAACACCCGAGGTTCGTTGTGGACGACCGACCGAGCTGTCAGGGTGGGCCGGTAGAGAGGAGGTGTGACGGTGACGAACCCTGCGCGGCCCGGCTGGGGTGACGCCTGGACGGTGGACGACCTCCAGGATCTTCCCGAGGACGACCAGGTCTACGAGATCTTCGACGGGAGCCTGCTCGTGCTCCTTGTCGTCGAGGTGATCTCGCCGAGCAATGCCGGCCGTGACCTGGTGCTCAAACGGCACGAGTACGCCGCGGCCGGCATTCCCCTCTACTGGCTGGTGGAACCCCGCAAGCAGACCTTGACCGTGCTGGTCAACGGCTCGGGCGGTTACCGCGAGCAGGCGGTTCTCCTCGGCGAGGTCTACCGCACCGAGCAGCCATTTCCCCTCGCCCTTCCGCTGGCCGACATCTTCTGACCGGGTAACTCGGCTTCATGCCTGGCCGCCAGCGATGGCTACGGACCGGACGGCCATCCTCCATGGACTCGGCGCACCCTGGCGGTCACTCCAGGCCGATGCGCTCCGGCCGGGCCGAGGCGGAGCCGAGCCAGGTGTGCGGGTTGCCGTACCAGCACCAGCCGAGCTTCGGCGCGCCCTGGCTGATCCAGAGCGCCGGCACCCGCTTGTCGCCGCACCGGGAGCCGACCAGCGAGAAGCACCTGTTGCTGGCCAGCGAGGCCGGGTGCAGCGTGATGAAGGCGAGCCCTTCGTCGATGGTGAGCGGCAGCCGACCCTGGGCGGTCATTCCCTCCAGGGCCGTGGCGGGCGGCAGGTTGCGGAACTCCTCGCCCCGGTCGACGTCGAAGAGCAGGTACGCGGGCCCGGCCGGCACCTCCAACTCCTTGATCGGGTCGAAGCGCGGCAGGTCGTCCTCGGCGTAGTGCCGGTCGAGAATGCCGGGCTTGCGCTTTCCGGCCAGGGTGGTGAGCTCCAGCCGGGCCTCCACCCCGACCAGGTCCCGTGTGGTGACCAGCAGGAACGGCACCCGGGCGTCGGTGGGCGCGGGCAGGCCGGCGGCGCCCTCGACCGCCTTGGCCCGCAGCGGTGCGACCAGGTCGCGGAAGGCGGCCTCGGGCAGTTCGGCGAGGGCGGGGTAGCCCAGCTCAACCAGTCGGTCGAGTTGGCGGTCGAACTCGGTCTCGGCGTCGAACGGAGTCTCGGTCACGGCGGCCTCCCGGAAGTCGTACGGACTAGCGTACAACGTACGAGAGAGGCCGTCCCATTCCCGGATCAGCGACTCCAGTCCTGCTTCGCGGCCCTGACCAGCTTGTCCTTCAACTCCCGGGTGTGCCGGCGACTCACCGGCAGCTCGGTCGAGTCGATCACCACCACATATCCGGAGTTGACCAGCCGCAGCTCCGCGATCAACTTCAACTGCACCAGATACGACCGGTGCACCCGGACGAAACCGGCGTCGGCCCAGCGCTCCGCCAGCGTGGCCAGCGAGACCCGCACCAGGTGCGACCCCTCCGCGGTGTGCAACCGGGCGTAGTCCCCCTGCGCCTCCACCCACCGCACCGCCGAGCGGGGCAGCATCCGGGTGGTGCCGGCCAACTCGATCGGGATGGTCGGGTCCTCCTCCGCCCGGGCCAGCGCCGCCGGATGCGACGGCACCACCCGTGAGCCGATCACCCGGCGCAGCGACTCGGCCAGCCGCTCGGCACGGACCGGTTTGCGCACGTAGTCGGTGGCCCCCAGGTCGAAGGCATCCACCGCGCCGTCGTCGTACGCGGTGACGAACACGATCGCCGGTGGCCGGGCGAACCGGCGCAGCACCCGGGCCAGCTCCATGCCGTCCAGCCCGGGCATCCGGATGTCCAGGAAGACCACGTCCACGTCACCGTCGCGGAGCAGCCGCAGCGCCTCGGTGGCGTCCCCGGCGGTGTGCAGGCGGGCGACCCGGGGGTCAGCCCGCAGGTGGTATGCCAGCTCGTCGAGCGCCGGCGGCTCGTCGTCCACCGCCAGTACGCGGAGAAATCCGGACGCGTTCACCACAGCCGACCCGGGTCGCTCGCTCACGATCCGGCCCGTACGCCGGGGTGGAACTTCGGCACCCGCATGCTCACCTTGGTGCCCGAGCCCAAGCCGGTCTCCACGACCAGGCCGAACCGGTCCCCGAACACCGACCGCATTCGCTCGTCGACGTTGGAGAGGCCGACGTGCTGGCCCGGGTCGTCGCCCGGGTCGCCGGTGCTGCGGGCCAGCTCGGCGATGCCGGCGGTCAGCGTGGTCGGATCCATTCCCACCCCGTCGTCCTCCACGGTGATGTGGCATTCGGCGCCCGCGTCCCGGGCCTCGATGCTCACCATGCCCGTGCCCGGCTTGCGGGACAACCCGTGCCGGACCGCGTTCTCCACCAGTGGTTGCAGGCAGAGGAACGGCAGCGTCACCGGCAGCACCTCCGGGGCGATCTGCAGCCGCACCTGCAACCGGTCGCCGAACCGGGCCCGCTCGATGGTCAGGTAGCGGTCGATCGACCGCAGCTCCTCGGCCAGCGTGGTGAACTCCCCGTGCGCCCGGAACGAGTACCGGGTGAACTCCGCGAACTCCAGGATCAGCTCCCGGGCCCGCTCCGGGTCGGTTCGGACGAACGAGCCGATCGCGGTCAGCGCGTTGTAGATGAAGTGCGGGCTGATCTGCGCCCGCAGCGCCCGGATCTCGGCCCGCGCCAGCCGCTCCCGCGACGAGTCCAGCTCGGCCAGGGCGAGCTGGTTGCCGGCCCAGTGCGCGGTCTCCAGGGTGGCCTGCACCAGCCCGGGCGCCGGCGGACTGTCGGCGATGGCCACCAGCGCGCCCACCACCCGGCCGTCCGCGCCGTGCAGCGGCGCGACGACGGCCCCCCGGACCGGGCAGTCGACCCGGTCGCAGCTCAGCTCGTGCTCACCGAGCACCGTCGAGCGCCCGGTGTCCATCACCCGCCGGGCCGCCGTGAGCAGTTGCTCGCCGTGGTGCGCGCCGCGCCCGTCGAGGGCGAGCACCTCGTCGGCGTCGGTGAGCGCCAGCCCGGCCGCGCCCACCAGAGCACGCAGATGGCGTACGGCCTTCGCCGCGCCCGCCGCGCTCAGCCCCACCCGCAGTGGCTCGGCCGCCAGCCCGGCGGTGTGCAGCACCTCGTAGGTGGCCCGCTGGGTGGCGGTGGCGATGCCCCGGCGAGCGCGCAGCCGCAGTACGGCCAACAGCGCCGCGGTCAGCGCGGTGACCAGCGAGACGACGCCGACGACGGCGGAAAGGTTGCCACCCACGCAGCGATCCTGGCCCCTCCGGCCCGGCTCGCCAACCCCTAGTACGCGCCCTTGCGGGCGAGCACCACTCCGACGGTGCGCCACAGGATGCTCAGGTCGTACGCCAGCGACCAGTTGTCGACGTAGTAGAGGTCCAGCCGGACGGCCTCGTCCCAGGACAGGTCGGAGCGGCCGGAGACCTGCCACAGGCCGGTCATGCCGGGGCGGACCAGCAGTCGGCGGCGCACGTCGCCCAGGAAGTCGCCATCGTCGGCCGGCAACGGGCGGGGCCCGACCAGCGACATCTCACCCCAGAGCACGTTGATCAGCTGCGGCAGCTCGTCCAGCGACGAGGCCCGCAGGAAGCGGCCCACCGGGAAGACCCGCGGGTCCTGCTTCATCTTGAACATCATGCCGTCGGTCTCGTTCCGGTCGACCAGGCTGGCCAGCCGATCCTCGGCGTCGACGTACATGGTCCGGAACTTCCACACCCGGAACGTGCGTCCCTCGTGGCCCACCCGGGGTTGGCGGAAGAAGACCGGCCCGGGGTCGGAGATCCGGATCGCCAGGGCGACGGCCAGGAAGAGCGGGACCAGCAGCAGCAGGCCGAGGCCGGCGGCGACCCGGTCCATCAGGTTCTTGGCCAGCAGCGCCGGCCCGGAGAGGGTCGGTTCCTCGACGTACAGCAGGGGCAGGCCCTCGATCGGCCGGATGTGCACCCGGGGGCCGGCGATGTCGGTCAGCTGTGGGGCGACCACCAGGTCGACCCCGGAGCCCTCCAGCTGCCAGGCCAGTCGACGCAGCTCGCCCGGCTCGGCGCTGGCCGACCCGCAGACCGCGATGGTGTCCCCGCCGACCTCCCGGACCAGGGCCAGGACGTCCCGGCCGGCGTGCACCGGCACCGGGGTCGGCATCCCCCGGGCCGCCGCGTAGCCGTCGGTGATGTGGATGGCGACCGGCACCAGCCCGGCGGCCGGGCTGCGGGTGACCGCCGCGTAGACCTCCAGGCACTCCGGCAGGGTGCCGACCAGCACCATCCGGTGCGCGGCCTGCCCGGCGCGTCGGCGGATGTAGTGCAGCGCCCAGCGGGCCACGAACCGGCCCCACAGGATGAGCAGCAGCGCCCCGAGCAGGGCCGTGCCGACCGTCCACCGGGACAGCGAGGTCTTGGTGGCGAAGGCGAGGAAGGAGACGCTGGCCGCGACGGTGACCCCGGCCCGGATCACCCGCTTGAACTCGTCGGGCCCGAGCCCCAGATAGCGCCGGTCGTACGCCCGGTTGCTCCAGAGGGTGACCACCCAGCCGAGCGGGAGCAGCAGGTAGGAGACGGTGTGGAACCAGGTCGGGTCCTGCTGGGTGCCGCTGAAACCGGAGGCGGCCTGGTCGAAGAGCTGGATCGCGATCCAGCTGGCGAACGCCGCTGAGGCGAAGTCGAGCAGCAGGAGGATCGCCGTGTAGGGGCGGTGCCAGCGGGAGACACGGCGTCGCGCTCTGGCCCATGCCGACCGCGGGACACCGTTGTGCGACGGCGGCGTCGGCGGCTGGATCTCGAAGCTGTCGACGTGCCGCACGAGTCTGCTCCGGCCTTCGTTGGTTACCGGGCGCTGGAGGCTTGCCGTCACCTCACCCATGTCCTCCCGCATGACACGTGCCGCTCACTCGCAGTGAGGGCCCGGGTCGCCCACCGTCCCAGTCTCCCACGCGGGCTCCGACCGGTCGCTGCCCCGTAGGAGATTGGCGACCGATGGTGCCGGCGGGATCTGGCCGGCTCCGCACCATTTCAGAAGCCGGGGACCGGGCCACTATACCGATGGATGCGCGTGTGGCGAGAACGGTGGACCGGAGCTTCGGCTCAGTCGGGCTGATTCCGCTCCGTAGTCGGCGAGTGGAATTACTCACCGTACGAGTCGAGACAACCGTCGGTCAGCGAGCGGCTTGCCGCCGGTCTGGCAGGTCGGGCAGTACTGGAGGCTGGAGTCGGCGAACGACACCTCCCGCACGGTGTCCCCGCACACCGGGCACGGCAGCCCGGTGCGGGCGTGCACCTTCAGCCCGGAGCGCTTCTCGCCCTTCAGCTCCGCGGCCCGCTGGCCGAGGGAGCGCTCGACCGCGTCACCGAGCACCTGCCGGGTGGCCGCGTGCAGGGTGGCGAGCTGGTCGTCGGTGAGCCGGTCGGTGATCGCGAACGGGGACAGCTTCGCCGCGTGCAGGATCTCGTCGGAGTACGCGTTGCCGACCCCGGACAGCACCGACTGGTCGGTCAGCACCCCCTTGACCTGCCCACGCCGGCTGCGCAGCCGCTCGGCGAAGGTGGGCAGGTCCGCGGCGAGCGCGTCCGGGCCCAGCTTGGCCACCCCGGGCACCGCCGCCGGGTCGGTGACCAGGTACGCGGCAAGCTTCTTCTGCGTGCCGGCCTCGGTGAGGTCGAACCCGGAGCCGTCGTCGAGGCGGACCCGCACCGCGATCGGCCCCTTGCCTGGGCGCAGCGGGGTGGTGGCCGGGAACGCCTCCCGGTAGTGCAGCCAGCCTGCCCTGGCCAGGTGGACCAACAGGTGCAGGTCGCCCTCGAACAGCACGTCGAGGAACTTGCCGTGCCGGCGGGCGTCGACCACCGCCCGACCGGCGACCGCGGCCGGTGCCGGGTCGTACGTCTTCAGGGCGCTGATCGCGGCGATCTCCAGCCGGTCGACACGCCGCCCCACCGCGCGCTGCCGCAGGTAACCCGCGAGCGCCTCAACCTCCGGTAGTTCGGGCACGACACAACGGTAGCCTTCTTTCCGGTGAGCGCGAGGAATGAGCTTGCGAGTCCCTGCCACGAGCGCGAGGAGTGAGCTTGCGAGCCCCGCAGTCGCGAGCAGGAGCCGGCATGACTGCGAACGAAAGGCGAGCTCTGTGAGAATCGTGGTGGCGCACAACCGGTACCGGGAAGCCCAGCCCTCCGGCGAGAACACCATCGTCGACTCGGAGATCGCTCAGCTCACCGCTGCCGGCGTCGAGGTGCTGCCGTTCATCCGCAGCTCGGACGAGATCCCGTCGATGTCGAAGGCGGCCAAGGCGCTGCTGCCGATCTCGCCGATCTGGGCTCCGCGAGCCCAGCACGACCTGAGTCGGCTGCTCACCGAGCACCGGCCGGACGCGCTGCACCTGCACAACCCGTACCCCCTGCTCTCGCCCTGGGTGGTGCGGACCGCGCACCGGCACGGCGTGCCGGTGGTGCAGACGGTGCACAACTACCGGCAGGTCTGCTCCTCGGGGATCTATTTCCGGGACGGCGTGATCTGCCAGGACTGCAAGGGCCGGGCGTTGGGCGTACCGGCGATCAAGCACCGCTGCTACCGCGACTCGGCGGCGCAGAGCGCGCTGATGGCGACCACCCTGGCCGTGCACCGGGGCACCTGGCGGTCGGTGGACCGGTACATCGCGCTCACCACGGCGATCGCCGACCACCTGCGCGAATACGGCATTCCGGACGAGCGGATCGTGGTGAAGCCGAACGCCGTGCCGGACCCGGGTCGGCCGGCGCCACTCGGCGACGGCTTCCTCTACATGGCTCGGCTGAGCCCCGAGAAGGGCGTCGACCTGCTGTTGGATGCCTGGCGTCGGCACCCGGTGGGCGCACTGGGCACCCTGCGGGTGGCCGGGGACGGCGAGCTGCGCCCGCTGGTGGAGGCAGCCGCCGCCGAGCGACCCGACGTGGTCTACCTGGGTCAGCTCGACCGGGCTGGGGTACGGGCGGCGGTCGAGGCGAGCGCGGTGGTGATCGCCGCCTCGATGTGGCACGACGTGCTGCCGACCGTGATCATCGAGGCGTTCGCCAGCGGTCGGCCGGTGCTCGGCACCGCGTTGGGCGGCATTCCGTACCTGGTCGGGGCGGATGCCCCGCACGAGCCCTCCGGCACCGGGCCGGCCGAGATCGCGTCCGCCGTCGCCGGGGGCGGCGGGTCGCCGATGCCGGCCGGGATCGGCCTGGGCGATGCCGGCTGGGTGGTGGCCCCGGAGGCGGCCGCGCTGGCCGCCGCTCTCCCGGTGGCCAGGGCAGGTGCCGCCGGGCTAGCCCCGGCCGCCCGAGCCCGCTACGAGCGGACCTTCCACCCCGACGTGGTCACCAAGCAGCTCATCGACATCTACGCGGGCATGGCCCGCACCGCGCACCGCCCCTGACCCCGACCCGCCGCCCGCCCGCCGCCCGTTGCCGGGCACGGCAAGATCGCGCTCAATCATGGGAAGAGTGGCCTCGGAGCGGCCGAATGCCCCTATTTCCTGGATCGAGCACGATCTTGCCGAGGCGCTCGCGCCATGGCGGCGTGCGGCGTGCGGGGGGTGTGGGTGGGGGTCAGCGCAGGGAGGCGCGGGCGGAGAAGGCGATGCTGGCGAGCAGGAAGCCGCCGTTCACGATGGTGAACGCGATGATCACCCAGAGGACCAGCGCGGGGGCCACGGCCAGCACCAGGGCGGCCACGAAGATCACCGCACCGTAGTCGCGGACCAGCTTCACCAGGCGGACCGGCAGCGAGGTCGAGGTGACCATGCTGGCCGCGTTCGGGCCGGACTGCATCACCGAGGTGACCAGGTTGACCATCCAGGTCCCGGCGAAGGTCGCCACCAGCCAGGTGGGGGTCGACGGCTCCTGCGCCACCGCGGTGGCGGCGAGCGCGGCCACCAGGGCGATCTGCGCGGCCACGTCGCAGAGCACGTCGATCCGGGCGCCGGCTGCGCTGCCCTGGCCGGTCACCCGGGCCAGTTGCCCGTCCGCGCAGTCCAGCGCGTACGCCACCTGCCAGCCGACCAGGGCGAGCAGGCCGACCACCCAGGCTGGTACGTCGCCGTCGGCGACCGGACCGGCAAGCGCCACCACGGTGACCGAGGTGGCCAGCCCGAGCACCAGGTTGGTGAGGGTCAGCGCGGTCGGGCGCAGCCCGAGTCGCTGGGCGACCAGCGCGAAGACGGCCCCCAACCACTGGCTGATCGACTCACTGAACAGGCCGCCGCCCCGGTTCACCCGGTGGAAGTCGGCGACGGTGGGACGGGGGTCAGCCAAGCTGGTTGCGGATTGCACCGGCGTAGTCTGCCAGCCGCTCCCGCGTCTCGGTAGGCGACAGCGCCAGGTGTTCGAGGATGGTGTACCGATCCGGTCGGGTACGCGGAGCGAACTGCACCGCCTCGATGAACTGGTCGTCGGTGAGCCCCAGATCGCCGGGAACGGTGGCCAGGCCGTGCCGGTGCAGGCAACGGGCTAGTTGACCGAACCGCTCCGGGTCCCCGCGGAGGAAGGTGCAGAAGAGCGCGCCGAGCCCGACCTGCTCGCCGTGCGAGCCGGTGCCGGGATAGAGCCGGTCGATGGCGTGGGAGATCTCGTGGTCGCCGCCGCTGGCCGGGCGGGTCGACCCGCACACCGAACTGGCGATCCCGCCGAGGATCAACGCCTCCGCCAGCGTGGTGAGGAACGCGTCGTCCGTGATCTTGCCGGGGTGGTTGATCAACGCCTCGGCACCGGTCCGCGCCAGCGTAATGGCGAGGCCGTCGATCGGCTCGCCGCGGACCTCGTGCGCCAACTCCCAGTCCGCGCAGGCGCTCACGTTGCTGACCGCGTCGCCGATCCCCGCCTGGGTCTGACTGTCCGGGCCGTTCTCCACGAAGTCCAGGTCGACGATCACCGCGATCGGGATGTGCACCCCGTAGGAACCCTTGCCGCCCTCATGATCGAGTGAGGCGGTGGGCGAGGCGATGCCGTCGTTGGCCAGGCTGGTCGCCACGGTCACCATCGGCATGCCGTACCGGGTGGCGGCGTACTTGGCGGTGTCGATGGTCTTCCCACCGCCGATGCCGATCACCGCGTCGTACGAGCGGGCCCGGAGCCGGTCACCGAGCTCGTTCGCGGCGTCGATGGTGCCGCCGACGACGGTGAAGACGTCGGCCGACCCGAGGCTGGGCCGGCACAACTCGACGATCTTCTCGCCCTGACCGGGACCGACCACCACCGCCACGTCGCCGCCAGCGGAGATCCTCCGGTCGGCCAACAGCGGCCCCAGGTCCGCCACCGCACCCCGCCGGACCTCGATCAGCAGCGGAGTGTTGACCGTGCGGGCTAGTAGCGGCACGCGATCTCCCGCGCGCGGGCCAGGTCGGCGTGGTTGTCGACCTCCACCCAGGGGACGTCGCCGATCGGCGCCGCCCGCACCTCCCCGCCCCGGTCGGCGAACTCCTGGTAGCCGTCCTCGTAGTAGAGGTTCGGGTCGCGCCGCCAGGTGGTCTCCAGCGCGTCGGCGAGCGCGTCGGCGACCTGCGGCTCGATCAGCGTGGCACCGATGTACTCCCCGTACGCCTCGCCCGGGTCCATGATCTTGGTGATCCGGGTGAGCTGGCCGGCGGCGTCGAAGATGGTCTTCATCTCCTCCTCGGCCAGCGGCTTGAGGGTGTCCACCGCGAGCAGGATGCCGGGCCCGCGCTCGGCGAGCAGGGTCTTCTCCACGCTCACCGGGTGCACGGTGTCCCCGTTGACCAGCAGCACCCCGCGAGCGAAGTACTCCCGGGCCAGCCAGAGCGAGTAGGCGTTGTTCCACTCCTCGGCCTTGTCGTTGTGGACCAGGGTGAGCGTGACCCCGTACCGCTTCTCCAGGTCGGCCTGCCGCTCGCGGACCGCGTCCGCCGCGTAGCCGACCACGATCACGATGTCGGTGAGCCCGACCTCGGCCAGGTTGCCCAGCGCGATGTCCAGGATCGTCGTCTCGCCGTCCACCGGCACCAACGCCTTGGGCAGCGTGTCGGTGTACGGGCGCAGCCGGCGCCCGGCCCCGGCTGCGAGCACCATCCCGATCATCCCGACATCCTCCCTCGTCCTGCTCCCCGTCACCGGTGGAGGATAGCCCCGGGTGGTCGCGCCGCTCCGGCCAACCGGGTCAGCCGGGGAACGCCGCCAGGTCGGCGAGCATGGTCAGCCGCTCCTCCGCACCGAGCGCGGCGTACGGGCCGGCCGCCCGTCGGTCGGTCTCCAGCTCGATGGCGAGCCGCTCGGGGCCGCTCGGCAGGGCGGCGATGCTCGACGCGGTGTGCCCGGCGGCAGCCCAGGCGGCGGCGTGCGCGTCGGCCCGGTGGTATCGCAGCGTGCCGAGCCGGTTGAGCAGCAGCACGCCTGACGGGGTGCCGTCCGGCTCGTACGGGGGCGCCATCGCGGCGAAGGCCGACCCGCCCCGGTCCCCCTCCTCGTCGGCCAGCACCAGGGCGTACGACAGCAGCCGGCCGAGCGCCGCCACCAGCCGTGGCACCCGCTCGTCGTGCCCAGCCCACAGCTCCTCGGTGACCTCGGCGTGGACCTGGTACAGCTCGGTGAGGAAGGCCGTACCCCGCTCGGTGGCGGAGAGCGCGCCGTCCGGGCCGCGGTGGAGCATCCCGTGCGCCACCTGTTTGTCCACGGTCCGCTGGCAGGTGACCGGGTCGTGGTACCGGGTGATCGCCGCGAACCCCGGCCCGTCGACCGTGCCACCGGGTGCGGCCAGCCGGGTGCGCAGGTCGACCAGGAAGCCGGTCGCCGCCACTCCGCCGTACCGCTGGCTCAGCTCGGCGCCGCCACCGTCGCGGCCGGCCAGCATGCCGGCGCGGAAGACCCGGTCCACGGCCGGGGCGAGCAGCCCGGCGAACCGGTGCGGCGCCAGGTCGACGGTGTTCACAGACCGATCGACCGCAGGACGGCGAAGCCCTCCTCCGCGATCCGCCGGATCAGCCCGTCGTTGACGTCGCGGTTCTCGTCCAGCACGGTCACCTCGTGCTCGGCCAGCCAGCGGTACTCGGTGTGCTTGCCAGCCTCCAGCGTCGGGTGGTCGAGGTCGCCGTCGACCCGGACCAGGAAGTCGTATTCGATCCGGGCCAGGCCGTCGTCGCCGACGTAGTGGTACTCACCCACCTGACCGAGAACGTGCGACAGGATCCAGCCGGTCTCCTCGGTGATCTCCCGGCGGAGCGCCTCGTCGATCTCCTCGCCCGGTTCGAGATGGCCACCGACGATGTCCCAACAGTTGGGAAAGAGGCGTCGGTGCGGCGATCGGCGCTGAAAGAAGATGCGGCCGTCATGGTCGACGATCAGCGCGCCGGCGCAGCGCAGGGGGTCGGTGGACACCGTTCGACAGTAGCGAGCGTTCCGGCGTCGCGACGATGCCCGGTCTTGTCCAGGGAACATCCACGGACCACCATGTCGGTACCGGATGCCACCGTCCCAAAGGGGTGATGCGTGATGCAGGTACGGGAAGCGATGTCCAGCCAGGTCCTCGTCGTCGGTCCGGAGCACACGCTCCGCCAGGCGGCGCGGATGATGTCGGCCCGCGGTATCGGGTCGGCGGTCGTGATCGATCCGGACTCCGAGGGGATCGGGATCATGACCGAACGCGACGTGTTGAAGGCCATCGGCGCCGGCCTGGACTGCGACGTGGAACGCACCGGCGCCCATCTGACCTGGGACGTCGTCTACGCCGGGCCGGAGTGGACGGTAGCCGAGGCGGCCGCCGCGATGGCCCGGGGCGGGTTCCGGCACCTGGTGGTGTTGGACGGCCGCGAGGTGGCCGGCGTGATCTCCGTCCGGGACATCATGCGGGTCTGGGCGGAAAGCACGGTGGTCGCCACGACCTGACTGGGCATGCCGGATTCCGGCGCGCAGGTGTGCCCGGTCCGATCGACGGGTAGGGATCCCTTGCGGGCGCGGAGACGCCGTGGCCCGTGGGGGAGGGCCTGATGCGCGACGCGGAGTTCCTGGTCGAGCAGCAGTACGCCATGCTCCTGCGGCGGGACGTTGCCCGGCTGCCGGATCTCTATGCCCCGGAGGCGTTCTACGCCATGCCGGGTGTCACGGTCCGCCCGATCGAGCTGCCCGCGTTGCTGCGGACCTGGACCGGCGCCTTCCCGGACCTGCGGGTCGACCCGCTGGGCGCGGTGCGCACCGGCGGGGGCGCGGCTATTGAGCTGCGCCTGACCGGCACCCAGACCGGCACGCTGCACACGCCGTTCGGCACCGTCGCACCCACCGGGCGCATGGTGAGCTGGGAGGTGGCCGACGTGGTTCGGGCCCGCCGGGGGCGGATCGTCGCCTGGCGGTCCTACTTCGACTGGAGTCAGCTCCTCGACGCGCTCGGCGTGCAGCTGGAGGGACTTTCCCGGGCGGCGCAGCACGACTCGCTCGCCCTTCCGGTCTGATCTGTCGCCGTCCGGTGGAGTCGGGTCACCCGACCCGGTGGCTCAGGATGCGGACATCGCCGTGCCGTCCGCGCGCCCCCCGTCGCCGCCCGTACGCTCAACATCCATGACCGCCGAGCAGCTGATCTCCTTCGCCCGTGGGGCTCCCTCGCTGGACATCGTCGATGTCGAGGGGCTCAAGGCCGCCGCCGTCCGCGCCTTCGACGCCGACCCAGCCGGGATTACGGCCTACGGCACCTCCGTCGGCTATGTACCACTGCGGAAGTGGATCGCCGAGAAGCACGGGGTCGCGGCCGACCAGGTGCTGGTCACCAACGGGTCGCTCCAGGCCGACGCGTTCCTCTTCGACCACCTGGTTCGCCCCGGCGACGCGGTCGTGGTGGAGCGCCCGACGTACGACCGGACGCTGCTCAACCTCCAGCGGATGGGCAGTGAGCTGCACGCCGTCCCGGTCCAGCCGGACGGCCTGGACACCGCTGAGCTGCGCAAGCTGCTGGAGTCCGGGGTTCGGCCCCGGCTCGCGCACATCATCCCGAACTACCAGAACCCTGCCGGCGTGACGCTCTCCCTGGAGAAGCGTCGGGAGTTGCTCGACCTGGCCGCCGAGTACGGGTTCATCATCTTCGAGGACGACCCGTACGCGGACATCCGGTTCCGTGGCGAGGCGCTGCCGTCGATGCTCTCGCTGGACACCCGCAACGTGGTGGTGCACGCGTCGAGTTTCACCAAGACGGTCTGCCCGGGCGTGCGGGTCGGGTACCTGGTCGGCTCGTCGGACCTGATCGCGGACATCGCCAAGAACGCGACCAGCCTCTACATCTCGCCCGGCATGGTGTCCCAGGCGATCGTGCACCAATTCTGTGTCTCCGGTGAGATCGACCGCTCGATCGAGACCGTCCGGGCGGCGCTGGGTGAGAGAGCCCAGGTGCTCGCCGAGTCGCTGCGCCGGCACCTGCCGCAGGCTCGGTTCGTGGAGCCCGACGGCGGCTACTTCCTCTGGGTGGAGTTCCCGGAGGACGTGCTGGTCGACCGGCTCGCCCCGGCGGCGGCCGAGCGCGGGGTCGCCGTGGTCAAGGGCAGCGACTTCGTGTTGGACGGTGGGCAGCACGCCCTGCGGCTGGCCTTCTCGGCGGTGACCGCCGATCGGATCGACGAGGGTGTCCGCCGGCTGGCGGCGGCCGTAGAGGCCGTCCGCAGCTGATTTCTGTCGGATTCCCGACAAAACGACGATGCCGGCCGTTCCGGGACTCCCGTCCGGGCGGCCGGCGGCTCACAATGCTGCGAGCGTCACTCAGGTGTAGCGGAGATCACCGCCCGTTGCTGGCCACCCCCGCTGACCCGGATGACGCGTGCAGCACAACCCCCGCCCCCACCGGCGCCGGGTGGGCCGTGTCGTCCCCGCACCCCCCGATGCGGCCCGGCCCGCCCGGCGCCACCCCCCATGCGACCGCCGTCACCCGTGCTCTCCGCGGCAACCGGCGTAGCCTGCAAGCCGCAGCTGAGCGCGGGGAGGTGACGCGATGACGGATCGGGAAGAGCGGGGCCGAGCGCCGTTGAACACCGGCCGGGTGCTGCGACCCCGGGCGTGGCCGTCTCCGGTCCGGGCGATGACCCGGATCCTCAACGCCGACGGCTCGCCGCCCGTGCCCAGCCCCACCGGCAGCGGTCGTAGCGGCGTGGTCGACTGCGCGCTCTACATCGACGGCAAGCGGCAACCCGGCGACTGGACGTACGCGGATGCCCTGGCCGCGGCGCGCCGCGAGGAGCACGGCTTCGTCTGGATCGGGCTGCACCAGCCCGAGCTGTCCGAGATGACCGCCATCGCGGAGACCTACGGTCTGCACGAGCTTGCCGTCGAGGACGCGGTGAAGGCCGAGCAGCGTCCCAAGCTGGAGCGGTTCGGCGACGTCAGCTTCCTGGTGCTGCGCACCGCCCGATACTGCGAGCACGCTGAGCTGACCGAGAACTCCGAGGTCGTGGAGACCGGCCAGGTGATGCTCTTCATCGGCCCGCACTTCCTGATCAGCGTCCGGCATGGGGACGCCTGCCGGCTCTCCCCGGTCCGTGCCGACCTGGAGACCAAGCAGGAGTTGCTGCTCCACGGCCCGTGGGCGGTGGCGTACGGGGTGACCGACCGGGTGGTCGACCTCTACCTGGAGGTCGCCGACCAGCTCGAGGACGACCTGGACGTGCTGGAGGCCGAGGTCTTCGACCGCAACGGCAGGGGCCGGATCCAGCGGATCTACCAGATGAAGCGCGAACTGGTGGAGTTCAAGCGGGCGGTGGGCCCGCTGCAGCGGCCGCTGATGACCCTGACGTCCCAGGTCAACCGGGACGTGCCCAAGGAGATCCGGCGCTACTTCCGGGACGTGCAGGATCACCTGAGCCGCACGGTCGAGCAGGTCAACTCGTATGACGACCTGCTGAACTCGATCCTGCAGGCGCGACTGGCGCAGGTCACCGTCGACCAGAACAACGACATGCGCAAGATCGCCGCCTGGGCCGGCATCGCCGCGGTGTGGACCGCCATCGCCGGGATATACGGGATGAACTTCGACAACATGCCCGAGCTGAAGATGACGTACGGCTATCCCGTCGTACTCGCCCTGATGCTCGGCGTCTCCCTGGCCCTCTACCGCTGGTTCCGCCGCAACGGCTGGCTCTGACCGCCGGCCCGGCGGCGCCGGATCACCCCCGGACGCGGAAGCGCCGGCGGTGCGGGGTGCTCCCCGCCTCGCCGGCGCTTTTCCGTGACCGTTGCGGTCAGCGGCGCCCGTTGGTGCGGGCGGTGTCCTTGCCCAGCGCCTTGGTGAGGTCGTCGGCCGGGCGCCCGGAGACGTCCTTGGCGCCCTCGGCGACGGCGGGGACCTTGTCGGTCGGCCGGACGCTGCCCGGCTTGGCCGCCCCGGTGCTGCTGGCGCTGTCGCTGCCGGCCACGGCCGAACTGCCGGCGCCGGTCATCCCGGCCATGGTGGAACCGTCGGTCCCCTTGGTGCCGGCCGACGGGGTCTGCACCTCAATCGAGCCCACCTCGTCGCGCATCGGCTCCAGGGTGCGGGCCGGGTCGTACTCGGCCCACTCCTGCTGCTCCCGACGGCGGCGCAGGGCGACCGCGCCGGCCAGGCCGGCGATGGCACCCGCTGCCAGCAGGCCGGTCATCATCGAGCCGCGACGGCGCGGCTGCTTCTTCTTGCCGGTAATCCGCATGTTCTTCGACCTGGCCTTCCTGGTCATCGGCCCTGCCTGCGCGGCGCCGTCACGGGCCGCCGCGGCCAGCGGTGCCAGCGTGGTGAGTGTGGTCCCCCAGCCGGTCGACGCACGGTCGCGCACCTTCGCCGCGGCCGGCCCGACGTAGCCCCGGGCCACCTGGACGCGCGGTCCGACCGTCGCGCCGGCACCCCTAGCGGCGTGGTTGGCTGCCTGCACCAGGTGGCCGATGCTCTGGTTCAGCTCGGCCTTGGCCAGCTGCCCCTGGGACTTACGCCGCCCGATTCCAAACACGGTCCTACCTCCTGGGAGTTGTTCCTTCGTCATCCTCCACCTTCGGATGCCTCCGCGATGCCAGATCGGGCACATGGGAGGATCCGCATGGAACTGACCAACGAGTGAGGAGTACCCGTGGCCGAGGCTGTCTACGCCACCTTGCACACCAACGCTGGCCCGATCCGGCTGGAGCTCTTCCCGAACCACGCTCCGAAGACGGTCCGCAACTTCATCGACCTGGCCGAGGGCAACCGGGAGTACACCGACCCGCGCACCGGTCAGCCGGGCAGCGGTCCGTACTACGACGGGACCATCTCGCACCGGGTGATCAGCGGTTTCATGGTCCAGATGGGCGACCCGACCGGCACCGGCCGGGGTGGACCGGGCTACAAGTTTGCCGACGAGTTCCACCCGGAGCTGCGCTTCGACCGGCCGTACCTGCTGGCGATGGCGAACGCCGGACCGGGCACCAACGGTTCGCAGTTCTTCATCACCGTGTCCCCGACGCCGCACCTCAACAACCGGCACACCATCTTCGGCCAGGTCGCCGACGAGGAGTCGGTGAAGGTCGTCGACTCGATCGCGAACACCCCGACCGGCCCGAGCGACCGTCCGCTTCAGGACGTCGTCATCGAGCGGGTCGAGATCGAGCGGTCTGCTGCCTGATCGGCCGGCGAGGTACCTTTGCTCGCATGATTGAGCGCTCCGGAGCACCCCACCGGCTGGCGCCGGTGGACCGCGCGGTGGCAGACGGAGGGTTGGCCCGGTGAGCGAGTCGCCGCCGACCGCCCCGGTCTGCTACCGGCACCCCGGCCGGGAGACCTACATCCGGTGCACCCGCTGCGACCGGCCGATCTGCCCGGACTGCATGCGGGAGGCGTCCGTCGGGCACCAGTGCCCGGAGTGCGTCAACGAGGGACGTCGCAGCGTCCGGCCGGCGCGTACCGCCTTCGGTGGCGGTGCCGCCGGCCGGCACGGCTACGTCACCAAGGCGCTGATCGCGCTGAACGTGCTGCTCATGCTGCTCTCCATCGCCTCCGACCGGGGTGGGGACGCGGCGGTGGGCGGCTCCGGCTTCGGCGGCCTGATGGGCGGCAGCACGCCGCTGACCAACTGGGGTTCGGTGCTCGGGCTGGCGGTCTTCCCCGACGGCACGCTCGGTGGGGTCGCCGATGGCCAGTGGTACCGCCTGGTCACCGCGATGTTCCTGCACTACGGCGTGATCCACCTGCTGCTCAACATGTGGGCTCTGTGGGTGCTCGGCCGGTCGCTGGAGGCCAATCTCGGGCCGCTGCGCTTCGGCGCGCTCTACCTGATCGCGGGCCTCGGCGGTAACGTCGCCGCCTACCTGTTCAGCGCCCAGAACTCGGCCACCGCCGGCGCGTCCACCGCCGTCTTCGGCCTCTTCGCCGCGCTGATCATCATCGAGCGCAAGATGGGCCGGGACATCTCCCAGGTGATCCCGATCCTGGTGATCAACCTGGTGTTCACGTTGACCGTGCCGGGCATCTCGATCCCCGGGCACCTGGGTGGCCTGGTGGTCGGTGGGGCGATGGCCCTGGTGCTCGCGTACGCACCGCGTGGCCGACGCACCTTGGTGCAGGCCGGCGGCGGCGCGGTCATCCTGCTGATCCTGCTCGGTCTGGTCCTGTTCCGGACCGCGCAACTGCTCGCCGGCTGACCGCTCGGGTCAGCCGCCGCGCCGGGCGGTCACGTCGGCCGGGCGGCCTGGAGCGCCTCGGCCACGTCGTCCGGGGCGGCCCCCAGGTCGTACCGGCTGAACAGGTGCAGCGACTCCCCGGCGTCGATCTCCAGATGTTCGGTGGTCAGCCCGAGCCGGGGTCGGCGGTCCACGGTGATCCGCTCGACCGTGGCCCAGGGCAGCAGGCGACGGCCGGCGAAGCCCTGGGTGACGACCACGCCGGCCGGGTCGACCGCGAGTCGGACAGGCGCCAGCAGGTCGCGCAGTGCCCAGCCGGCCAGCCCGGCGGCGACCAGCCCGATCACCGTCAGCTGCACCGGGTCGCCCTCGGCGAAGAGCAGGCCGAGCGCCACGAGGACGACCGCGCCGGCCAGTTTCGCCAGCGGCACGCTCGTCGGCACCCGCCACTGCCGGATCAGGGGAGCTTCGGCATCCATCCGATCAGCATGCCAGCGTCGACCGCTGGGACCGCGTCGGCCCGGGCCGCCGAGTCGGCACGGATGGGGCGGACGGGACCGGGGAGGGACGGCCGGTCCACGGACGACGTAGGATCGGGGCAGCCCAGGTTACCGGGGAGTAAACATGAGTGACGCGGTCATCGTCGGCGCGGTACGCACCCCGGTCGGTCGGCGCAAGGGCAGCCTCGCCGGTGTCCACCCGGTCGACCTCTCGGCGCACGTGCTGCGCGCCCTCGCCGAGCGCACCGGCCTCGACCCGACGCAGGTCGACGACGTCTTCTGGGGCTGTGTCTCCCAGGTCGGCGAGCAGTCGTGGAACATCGCCCGCAACGGCGTGCTCGCCGCCGGCTGGCCCGAGACGGTCCCCGGCACCACGCTGGACCGGCAGTGCGGCTCCAGCCAGCAGGCGCTGCACTTCGCCGCTGCGACGGTCCTCTCCGGCCAGGCCGATCTGGTGGTCGCTGGCGGGGTGGAGTCGATGACCCGGGTGCCGATGGGCTCCAGCGTGGCGGGCGGCATGCCGTTCAGCGACCAGCTCCGGGACCGCTACCGGGGCGTGGAGGGCTTCGCCGACGACGCGCCGCTGCCGTTCAACCAGGGGGTCGGGGCCGAGCTGATCGCCCGCCGGTGGCGCTTCTCGCGTACCCAGCTGGACGAGTTCGCGCTGGCCAGCCACGAGAAGGCGGCCGCCGCGCAGGACGCTGGCGCCTTCGACCCGGAGCTGGCGCCGGTGCCGCTCGGTGACGGCGGCAAGTTCGCCGCCGACGAGGGCATCCGCCGGGACACCTCCCTGGAAAAGCTCGGCGAGCTGGCCACCCCGTTCCGTGCCGACGGGGTGGTGACCGCCGGGTCCGCGTCCCAGATCTCCGACGGCGCCGCGGCGCTCGCGGTCACCACCGGCGAGTGGGCCAGCCGACACGGCCTGCGCCCGCTGGCCCGGATCCACACCGCCGTGGTCGCCGCCGACGACCCGGTCACCATGCTCACCGCGCCGATCCCGGCGACCGCGAAGGCGCTGCGCCGCGCGGGGCTGGGCATCGAGGAGATCGGGGTGTACGAGGTGAACGAGGCGTTCGCCCCGGTGCCGCTGGCCTGGCTGGCGGAGACCGAGGCGGACCCGGAGCGGCTCAACCCGCGCGGCGGGGCCATCGCCCTCGGTCATCCGCTCGGTGGCTCCGGCGCCCGGATCATGACCACGATGCTCCAGCACATGCGGGACAACGGGATCCGCTACGGCCTGCAGACCATGTGCGAGGGCGGCGGCATGGCCAACGCCACCATCGTCGAGCTGCTCTGACACCCGCTCCCGGGAAGGTTTCCGGGAAAACGTCTCGCCCCGGCGCGGCTGGGCCACCTAGGGTGCGCACCGTGACGACGACAGCCGACAAGCACGCGCCCGACTGGTCCGGCGAGCAGTGGCAGGTGCGGGCACGGTCCTGGGTCGACGGGCAGCTGAGCCGGGCCGACCGGCGGGTGACCGGGCCGGTGGAGCCTCGGCTGCGGCCGTGGTCGCTGGTCTGGCGAGTGCCCACCGACGGCGGGCCGGTCTGGTTCAAGGCCAACAACCCGGGTACGGCGCACGAGGCGGTCCTGATCGCGGAGCTGGCCCGGCTGGCGCCCGAGCGGGTGCTGGCGCCGATCGCGGTGGACCCCGACCAGGGCTGGTCGCTGCTGCCGGACGGCGGGGAGTCGCTGCGCGACGTGCTGGGCCGGGACCGGGACCTGACGCACTGGGAGCGGGCGCTGCCCGGGTACGCGGCGCTTCAACTGGCCACCGTGCCGCGGGCCGACGAGCTGACCGCGCTCGGCGTTCCGGATCACCGCCCCGAGGTCCTGCCCGGGCTGCTCGCCGAGCTGCTCGACGATCGCGAGTCGCTGCGGATCGGCGGCGAGGGCGGGCTCAGCCCGGAGACGTACGACCGACTGCGGGCGGAGCTGCCGGCGTACGCGGAGCGGTGTCGCCGGCTCGCCGACTTCGGCATCCCGGCCACCGTGCAGCACGACGACCTGCATGACGGCAACGTCTTCGCCGGCCCGGCCGGGTACCGCTACTTCGACTGGGGCGACGCCTCGGTGGCGCACCCGTTCGGCACGCTGCTGGTGACGCTGCGCTCCATCCGGTACGCCACCGAACTGTCGGCCGACGACGCCCGGCTGGCCCGGTTGCGCGACGCCTATCTGGAGGCGTGGACCGACCGGTACGACCGCCGGACCCTGGTCGAGGCCGCCGGCCTCGCGGTGAGCGTGGGCGCGGTGAGCCGGTCGCTCTCCTGGCGGCGCGCCCTGGACACTCCCGACCCGGCCCGCGCGGAGTACGCCGACGCGGTCCCTGGCTGGTTGGAGGAGCTGCTGGAATCCGATCCGGTCTGAGGCTGTGCCGGCCGTCCTGGCGTCCGTTCATCCGGGTACCGCTCTGGACAGGCGGCCGGCCGAGCGGGCAGGATTTGGCGCCGGCCCGCAGACCGTCCACATCAGATCGGGAGACACGTGACCATCAGCCTTCCTCGGTTCGGCCCGCCTCGTGGCACCCACCGTGTTCTCGCCGTGCTGGCGGTCGTGGTGCTCGCCGTGGGTGCCGCGCTGACCGGCACCGCTCGACCGGCGCGGGCCGCTGCCGCCTACGACGGGCCACAGCCGGGGACCTTCACCGGGCTGGGCTTTGACACCTGCGCCGCCCCGTCGAACGCGGCCATGAAGGCGTGGCTGCAGTCGCCGTACCGAGCGGTCGGCATCTACATCGGCGGCGTCAACCGGGGCTGTGCCCAGCCCAACCTGACCCCGGGATGGGTGGCGACCCAGCAGGCGGCCGGCTGGCGGATCTTCCCGCTCTACGTCGGCCTGCAGGCACCCTGCTCGACGTACCAGCGGAAGATCGATCCGGCGCGGGCTGCGGTTCAGGGCCGTGAGGCGGCTGACGACGCCGTCCGCAACGCCCGCAGCCTCGGTCTGTCCCTTGGCAGCACGATCACGCTCGACATGGAGCGCTACCCGGCCGGGAACGCCGCCTGCACCGAGGCGGTCAACTCCTTCGTGAGCGCGTGGACCACCCGGCTGCACGAGCAGAAGTTCTACTCCGGCTTCTACACGAATGTCGCCTCGGCCGGGTTGCCGGATCAGGTTGCGGCTTACCAGCGGCCGGGGCACGCCCGCCCTGACATGATCGACTTTGCCCGCTGGGACGGCGTCCAGACGGTGTCGGACAGCGCCCTGCCGGCGTCGTACTGGATGCCCGGCCAGCGGATGAAGCAGTACCAGGGCGACCACCACGAGACCTGGGGCGGGGTGCGGATCAACATCGACAGCAACTACCTCGATCTCCGGCAGCCGCCCCGGCTCCAGCCGAGTTGGTCGCGGTCGAGGCTTTTCCGAGAGCTGCCCAGGATTCTCCACCGGCTCAGCACGCGGCCGCCGA
Source organism: Micromonospora sp. NBC_00858 (assembly GCF_045207365.1). Lineage (NCBI taxonomy): Bacteria > Bacillati > Actinomycetota > Actinomycetes > Micromonosporales > Micromonosporaceae > Micromonospora > Micromonospora sp. NBC_00858. The sequence continues at coordinate 6,443,359 of NZ_CP108828.1, forward strand.
CCCGCTGACGGAGGCCGGCAGTCCCACCTTCCGGGCGGTCGCCGTACCCGGGCAGGCCCGATGTCGGACAGCCGGTGCGACCCGGAACGTGGAAGTTCCAAAAATCAGCCGTGACCCACGTCACTCCACCGGGGAGGTCGTTGGGCAGGTCATGGACGTCTTCTCCCGAACGTTCCTCCCGGCCGCCGCCGAGGCTGGCCTGGCCGTGCAGACCCTGAGCCGGCATATGCCGGTCTTCCGGCGCTGCGTCGGCTCCGGTGACGCCACCATCCTGGTCACCCGTTGCAGCCGCCCCGACCGTCCGGTCACCGGCGACTATCTTCTTCTGCTCACCCACCGCCGGCTGGTGGTGACCCAGCAGACCCGGCTGCTGCACCGGCTGCGTCTGCACCTCAACACCGAGCTACGCGAGCTGAGCAACGTCACCTGGAGCCCGGACCCTCGGCTGCGCTCGGTCGAGTTGGCCGCCACCGCGATCGACGGGATCCGGGAGCGGTTCCTGATCCATACCACCCACCCGAAGCGGGTGTGGCAGCTCGACGCACTGCTCAACCACGCCTTCCGCACCCGCCTGCGGACTCCCCGCGAGCGGATCGTCGCCACCATCGGCGACGCGGCGGCCACCGCGCGGCCCAGTGTGTTCCGCCCCGTCGTGGCGCGCTGACGCCCCGCCGGTCCCCAGGCCCGCGACGGGCCTTGCGTCGCCTTTACCGAACTCGAACACGCACCGATCGCGCTGAGCCCATCGGGTCGGCAATCATGGGCCGGTGACCGTCGAACCGCCGCACCGCGGGCTCGTCCTCGTGGTGGAGGACGAGCCGGCCATCGCTGACCTGGTCCGGCTCTACCTGACCCGCGACGGGTTCGGCGTCCACCTGGAGCGGGACGGCGAGGGCGGCCTGAGCGCCGCCCGCCGGCTGCGCCCGGTGGCCTGCGTCCTGGACATCGCCCTGCCCGGCCTGCCCGGCACCGAGGTCTGCCGCCGGTTGCGCGAGGCCGGCGACTGGACTCCGGTCATCTTCCTCACCGCACGCGACGACGAGGTGGACCGGATCGTCGGCCTGGAGTTGGGCGCCGACGACTACGTCACCAAGCCGTTCAGTCCGCGGGAGTTGGTCGCCCGGGTGCGCGCGGTGCTGCGCCGCTCGGCCGGCGGCCCGGAGGGGGCGGACCGGCCGCGCGTCGTCGGCCCGGTGACCCTCGACCCGGCCCGCCGGACGGTCACCGCCGCGGGTGCCCCGGTGCAGCTCACCTCCACCGAGTTCGACCTGCTGGCTCACCTGATGGCCCGGCCCGGCCGGGTCTTCACCCGGGAGGAGTTGCTGGCCGGGGTCTGGGGGTACGCCGCGCACGCCGGCACCCGCACCGTCGACGTGCACGTCGCGCAGGTACGGGCGAAGCTCGGCCCGGCCAGCGTGATCCGGACCCACCGGGGAGTGGGGTACGCGGTCGATGCCTGACCACGCCGGCCGGCAGCAGCCCGCAGCGCACCCGGAATCGCCGACAGTGGCGCTGCCGGTGGTCGACGTTCGTCCGCCGGCCGCACCTCGGCGCAGCCGGTTCGGCCGGACGCTGACCGCCCGGGCGGTCCTGGTCACCTGTGCGGTGGCGCTGGTGTCGGTGCTGGTCACCGCGATCGTCGCGGTGCCGCTGGCGATCCGGGGCGCGGAGCGACGCGATCAGGAGGCGCTCGCCGCGCAGGCCCGGCTCGCCGCCGAGGTGCTGCGGACACGGCTGGACCGGGGCCGCGGCGCCGACGAGGAGCGCCTCATCCAGCAACTGCGTAACCAGGGCATCGACGCGTACCTGATCCGGCGGGGGACGGTCGACCGACCGGGCCTGCCGCCCCGGGTGGTGCAGCGGATCGAGCAGGGCCGCAACGTGTCGGTTCGCCGCCCGGTGAACGGCCGACGCGCGCTGGTCGAGGGCCGGGCACTGCCCGGCGGCAACGGGGTGGTGCTCTCCCGCGCCTCGACGACCGGGCTGTGGCGGCAGGTGCTGCTCAGCCTCTGGTTGCCGTTGCTGGCCGGGCTCGCCGCTGGCGTGGTGGCCGGGCTGCTGCTGGCCCGATGGTTGGCCCGGCCGATCCGCGTCGCGGCCACCGCCGCCGCTCGGCTGCGCGCCGGGGACCGCGCCGTCCGGGTACCGGTCGAGTCGCCGGACGAGGTCGCCGACCTCGCCGAGGGGTTGAACGGGTTGGCCGCCGCGCTGGCCACCAGCGAGGGACGGCAGCGGGAGTTCCTGCTCTCCGTCTCGCACGAGCTGCGGACCCCGTTGACCGCGATCCGGGGGTACGCCGAGGCGCTGGCCGACGGGGTGATCGGCGCGGAGGGCACGGCCGACACCGGCCGGACGGTGCTGGCCGAGGCTCAGCACCTGGACCGGTTGATCGGCGATCTGCTGGCGCTGGCCCGGCTGGAGGCCGCCGACTTCCCGCTGGAACCGGTGCCGGTGGACCTTGCCCGGCTGGCCGTCGACGCCGAGCCGACCTGGTCGGGCCGGTGCGCGGCGGTGGGGGTGCCGTTCCGGGTGGAGACGCCGGGCGGGCCGGTGCCGGCGTACACGGATCCGGGGCGGATCCGGCAGGTGGTGGACGGGCTGTTGGAGAACGCGCTGCGGGTCGTACCCCCGGGAGCGCCGGTGGTGCTCGCGGTCCGGCCGGCCGGCGCGGACCCGGCCGCCGGCGGCGTGCTGGAGGTCCGCGACGGCGGACCCGGCTTCACCGACGACGACCTGGCGGTGGCGTTCGAGCGGGGTGCGCTGCACCAGCGGTACCGAGGGGTGCGCAAGGTGGGCAGCGGTCTGGGGCTGGCGCTGGCCGCCGGGCTGGTCCGCCGGCTGGGCGGGGAGATCGTCGCGGGCCACGCGCCGGAGGGTGGCGCGGCCTTCACGGTCCGACTGCCCGGAGATCCTTACCGGACCCGAACATCGGCCTGATGCTCCGCTCGTGGTCGCAGGGCAGGCTGAGGTCTCCACGGACGAGAGGGAGAGTCATGCCACGTTGGGGATTCGTCGCCACCACGTCGTTGCTCGCGGTGGTCGCGCTCGGTGTCAGCGGCTGCGGCGCGGCGGAGGTGGCCAGCCAACCCGCCCGGGAGGCGGCCGTCGAGGTGGCCGCGGCCATGGGTGTGGAGGGCCAGGCGCTGGCCGCGATGGGCTTCGACGCCAACGACCTGGACGTGCAGACCGTCGCCGCGCCGGCCACCCCGGCGCCCGGCGCCTCCCCCAGTGCGGCGGAGAAGGCGCGGCAGAAGCGCGGCGAGGAGTGGCGCAAGCGCCGCCAGGCCCGGGTGCTGCTGCGGAAGAACACCCTGCACGGCGAGGCGGTGGTGCAGACCAAGGAAGGCGGCACGCGCACCGTGGCCGTGCAGCGCGGCGAGGTGACCGCGATCGACGGCGACTCGATGACCGTGAAGTCCACCGACGGCTTCACCATGACCTGGACCTTCGGTGACGACCTGCGGGTCGTCGAGCGGCGCACCACGGTGCAGCCGAGCGAGGTCAAGGTCGGCACGACGCTCGGCGTTGCCGGCGCGAAGGACGGCGACAAGGGCGTGGCCCGGCTGATCCTCATCCCCCGCGCCAAGTGATGGAAGGGCCCCTTGTCAGCGCCAGGTGTTTGACAAGGGGCCCTTCCGTTCAGCGGCTGGTCAGTAGACGCGGGAGCCGATGAAATCGTCGTGACCGTAGCCGACCGGGTTGGCGGCGGTCCGGGCCTCGAACGACCACTGCTGTCGGGTGCTGGTGGAGCAGGTGGCCAACCGCAGCCGGGGGGTGCCCGACGACGGGCTGTCGAACGCCACGCAGAGGTTGCTGGCGCTGGCCGGCTTGAGCTGGTTGCCGGCGAAGGCGAACTGCTGGGCGGCGCTGCCGTTGCAGTTGTAGATGTTGACCGCAGTGCCGGCGGTCATCGATCCGTTGGCGACGTCGAGGCACCGGTCGTGGGAGAGCTCCGAGTGCAGTGACCGCTTGGTCGAGTCGTACCAGAAGCCCTGGTTGCGCCCGCCGTGGCAGCCGTACGACTGCTGGGCGGTGCCGTTGCGGGAGTCGTAGCCCTTGCCATCGATGCAGGTGTTGGTGGCCAGGTTGCGCAACTGCTTGAACTGCAGCAGGCCGGAGTAGAGCACGCCGCTGCCCGTGCTGGCCGGGTCGACGCAGGTCGCCTGCTGTTGCCCGGAGTTCCAGAACTGGGTGATGCACTGGGCGAACATGCCGTGCCCGCGCGCGTTGGGGTGGAACGACTGCCGGGCGGCGTTCTCGTTCCAGACCCCGATCTCGATGTGGAGGCCGCGGACCGAGGTGTTGTCGGTGCACACCTCGTGGCCGTGGAAGAGCCGGCTGGCGTCCAGGTAGCGGGTGCCGGTCTGGGTGGCCGCCGCGCGCAGCGCCGACTCGAACAACGGCACCGCCTTGTTCCGGGCGAACGCGGCGTCGGCCAGGTAGAGCAGGCAGCCGCCGGCGTACCAGCCGGGGAAGTCCGGGTTGTCCTCCACGTCCGGGCTGGCCGGGCTGGGATATGACATGAGCACCAACTCGTAGTCCGAGCGCAGGTAGCCGGCCTTGGTCATGGTCTGCCGGATGTCGGTGAGGGCGTCAGCCACCGCCCGGCGGCTGCCATCGGTGCGGATCGTCCACTGGTCGGTGTAGGTGGCGTAGCAGGAGCCCTGGAGGAAGACCCTGCTGACCGCGCAGTCGGTGGCGACCGGGCCGAACTGGATGGTCCCGTCGCCGTTCGCGCCGACCACCACCCAGATCAGCTTCACGTGCGTGTTGCGCGCCTTGATCCCCAGGTAGTCGCCCTGGTTCAGCTCGTTGTGCTGGGTGGGGCCGCCCGCGATCAGGTTCCACGGAGTGGCACCGGAGCAGGCAATGTTGTACCTCGCGTCCGACTGGATGCCGGTGCGGAACACCGCCTGGTCGTACGAGCGGTCGCACCAGTTGCCGTCCTGGTGGGTGCCGGGTATGTAGTTGCCGACCCCCTCGCCGGAGATCTGGCTGTCACCCATGGTGATCTGCGCGGTGCGGCGTTGTTCGATCGGGCGGATCGCCGGGCTGCCGTAGAGGGCGGTCGCCTCGGCAGCTCGGATGGACTCGAGGTTGGCGGGGAGAGGCTGGACGGTCGGCCGGTCGGCGGCGGCCGCGGGGGCGGCCGGGCCGGCGAGCATCGGCAGGACGAGAGCGGCGACGGCGACGGCGACGGTGAGGGCCCGTCGTCGGGCCGCGCGTTCGGGCCTGGCGGGGGTTGCAGGCATCGACGCACTCCTTTCGGCTCAATCGCCGGACGTCGATTGAGTTACCAGAAGGTAACGTGCCGATCAACGGATGTGAATACCCTTCGGATCCTTACGCGACGGATGCAGAACCGCCCGGATCGGACGATCCGGGCGGTGCGGCGAGCGGTCGGAGGGCTGTCGGCCCGGTCTGGTGCTGTCCTCGCCGGGCGGTCGGTGTAGGTCCGTCTGGTCAGCGACCGGGCGGCAGCGCGTAGCCGACGTAACCGCGGAACTCCAGCCGCCAGCCGGCCGGCACCAGCTTGGCGCACGCCGGCTGGCTGCCGGTGCAGACGATCGCCTCCACCGAGGTGGGGTCGGCCGGCGGTCGTTCCGGCAGCACGGACTGCAACGCCACCAACTCCGGTGAGCGTCCGTCCGGCTGCCGCAGCAGCAGCCACCACGGGTACTCCCAGTTGTCGTTCTGCTGCACCAGCCCGATCCGGTGCGCACCGCTGTCGCGGACCGACGCAGCGGCCCAGCGGAACTCGTCGGCCCACTGGGGGCGACGCAGGAACCGGGTGTCCCAGTCCGAGGTGGTGAAGACCGAGCCCGCACCGACCAGCCGGCGCGGGAAGCCGTACGACAGCGCCAGCACCCCGGCCAGCGCCGAGGTGGCCAGCACGGTGACCGCCGCCAACGTGGCCACCGACCGCCGCCCACCGCCAGTCATCCCGGCCCGGGCCGCGCCAGCCGTGCCGGCCGCGGTGCCCGGCATGCCGGCTGCCGCGACGGAGTGGCGGCGGAAGAGCGCGTCCAGCCAGAGCCCGGCCAGCGGTACGGCGAGGACCAGGGCGTAGAGGAGCAGCCGGTTGCCCCACGGCTGCCACTTGATCATCGAGGTGTGCAGCAGCACGGTGGCCAGCACCACCACCGCATACCCGCGCAGCGGCCCGGCCTGCCCGGGGTTGATCCGGCGCGGCCGGGCGAGCGCGACCGCCGCGCCGATCAGCGCCAGCGCCCCGGCGATCGGGAACGCCACCCGATCCTCGTCCGGGTACCAGGCGGGCTCGGGAAAAAGCTCTCGGCCGAAGGTGATGGCCCGGTCCTGCGGGTCGACCCCGATCGCCTCCGCGCCACCGATGATCGCCTCGGCGCCGGCGTGGCGTAGCGGTGCCAGCGGCGTGTCGAACGCCGTGTGCCCGATCCGCAGCGCGTTGACCAGGATCGACGGCGGATCGTGCCGTTCCATCGGAATCGACTCACGCAGTCGGGGCGGCCCCAGCGGGTGCCCGAACTCGGCCGTCACCCGGGCCAGGAACGGACCGACCACCACGGCCGCGACCAGCAGGATCAGCACCGAAGCGCCGACCGTGCGGGCCACCCCGCCAGCCGGCCGGGCCCGCCGCACCCCACCGGGTGCCGCGTCGGCCGCTGTCGTATCAGTCGGTGTGTCGGTGTCGGTCAGGGCCAGTCGCAGCTGGGCCAACCCCCAGAGCACCAGCAGCGGGCCGACCGCGACCAGGCCGCTGGTCTTGGTCACCGCGGTCAGCCCGGTGGCCGCGCCCAGCCCCAGCAGGGTGCCCCAGCCGGTGCGCCGGCGCAGCCCGTCCAGCACCAGGGTCGCGGCGCAGGCCACCCACGCCGCGCAGACCAGGTCGGTCTGCGTGCTCGTCGCCTGTAGCACCACCATGGGCGTGCTGGCCAGCACGAACGCGGTGATCAACTGGGCTCGTCGGCCGCCGCCGAGCTGCGCGGTGATCCGGGCGGCCACCAGCAGGCAGACCACCCCGGCCGCCCACTGCACCAGGTTGTACAGCTGGTCCCCACCGGTGAGTAGGCGCAGGTGCAGCAGCAGATACTCGGCCCCGGGCGGGATGGTCACCTGCCGGTGGATGGCGGTGGGCCAGAAGTCCAGGTCGCCCTGGGCCACCCAGTGCTCCACCTTGGGCAGGTGGTACGTCTGCGAGTCGAAGTTGTTCGGCTCGGCCAGCAGTGCGACCAGCAGCTCCACCAGCACCAGCCCGCCGATCGCGCCGGCGAGCAGCCGCTCGCCGCGACCCGCCGTACGCCAGGCGTCGATCGCCGTGGCGAGCAGGCCGGCGGGCGTCCGATCGACCCGGACCGGCGCGGGGCCGCGCCCGGCCTCACCGCCCTCCGTGACCGGGGCGGGTGCCTCCAGACCGGCGGCGGGTACCCCGGCGCCGACCGGCACCTGACGGGGTGCCGCAGCCGGCGGCTGCGCGAGCTGGGTCATCCGGCGTCGCCGCAGTCCGGCTGCCGTCGCCGCGGCGGCCAGGAAGAGCAGCCAGGCGGCGACGAACGCTGGCCGGGTCAGCGCGTGCAGCGCGCCGAGCAACTCGACGACGAGCACCGCGTACGCGCCTGTGAGCAGGGCGGCGCGCAGCACGGCGAGCCGTAGCGGTGCCACCGCGCCGACCCCGCCCGGCCTCGTCGCGACGGTGAGCAGGAGCACCGCGGCGGCTGGCACCACCGCGAGCAGAGAGCCGGCAGCCGACATGGCGGGAAGTAAACACCATGCCGCTGGACCCGCCACGCCGGCCGTCCGACGGTGGCGGCACGCGTCGGGCTGACCAGCCAGGCTAGGCTAGGCCCGACGTGTTGTCGCCACCGTGGAGATTCCCGTGAAGCTCTCGATCCTCATGCCGGTCTACAACGAGGAAGAACGCATCGCGGATGCCCTCAAGCAGGCATTGGCGGTGGACTATCCGTGCGAGATCGAGCTGGTCGTGGTCGACGACGGCAGCCGGGACGGCACCGGTGAGATCCTCGGTCGCGCCGACGACGCACGCCTGCGGGTCATCACCCACCAGCGCAACGCCGGTAAGGGTGCGGCCATCAAGACGGCGGTCGACAGCGCCGAGGGCGACTACATGGTCATCCTCGACGCCGATCTGGAGTACGACCCGCAGGACATCCCCAAGCTGCTCGACCCGGTGCTCGACGGGCGGGCCACGGTGGTCTACGGCAATCGCACCTTCGGCAGCCACAGCGCCTACAGCTTCTGGTACGTGATGGGCAACAAGGGCGTCACGATGGCGGCGAACGTGCTGTTCAACTCGTACATCGGCGACCTGGAGACCTGCTTCAAGCTGATGCCGGTGGCGCTGTACCGGTCGCTCGAGGTGCGCTCGCGCGGCTTCGGCATGGAGGCCGAGGTGACCGGCAAGCTGCTGCGCCGCCGGATCCGGCCGTACGAGGTGCCGATCAGCTACCGGGCACGTGGCCGGGAAGAGGGCAAGAAGATCACCTGGAAGGACGGCGTCGAGGCGATCTGGATCCTCGGCCGGGAACGCGCCCGCCGTCGTCCCGTCGCGTCCACCCGCTGACGGCGGTCCTCGGGCGAGCCGGATAGCCTCTTAGTTGAAGTGCACTTCAACTAAGGACCCGGTGATGCAGGACTCCCTGACGATCGGCGAGCTGTCGGTTCGCTCCGGCGTGGCGCCGTCGGCGCTGCGCTACTACGAACGGCTCGGTCTGATCCGCGCCGACCGTACCGGTGGCAACCAGCGGCGGTACGCCCGCGCCGAGCTGCGGCGGGTCGCCTTCATCCGGATCTCCCAGCAGGTCGGCGTCTCGCTGGACGAGATCCGCGCGGCGCTGGACTCGCTGCCCAACGCGCGCACTCCCAGCCCTCAGGACTGGGCGCGGCTCTCCGCCAGCTGGCGGGGTCGGCTGGACGAGAAGATCCGGCTGCTCAGCAAGCTCCGCGACGACCTGGACGGTTGTATCGGCTGCGGCTGCCTGTCGCTGCAGCGCTGCGCGCTCTACAACCCGGGTGACGCCCTGGCCGGCGAGGGCCCCGGCGCCCGTCTGATGCTGCCCGGGGCAGCGGCCGACACATCCGCCTGACGCCGTCCCCGCCCCCGGGACCGGCGTACCAGCCGCCTGACGCTGTCCCCGCCCGGGACGCCCCCTCCGGAGGACCGGCGTCACCCGATGGTGAGCAGCACCTTGCCGAAGTGGTCGCTCGACTCGACCAGCCGGTGTGCGTCCGCCGCGTCGGTCATCGGCAGCCGCCGGTCCACCACCGGCCGGATCTTGCCAGCCTCGATCAACGGCCACACCTCGTCCCGTACGCCCCGGACGATCTCCGCCTTCTCGGCCAGCGGCCGGATGCGCAGCGAGGTCGCCGCGACGCTGGCCCGCTTGGTCAGCAGCGCGCCGAGGTCCAGTTCCGCCTTGCGGCCACCCTGTAGCCCGATTACCACCAGCCGGCCACCGGTGGCCAACGCGGCGACGTTGCGGCCCAGGTAGGAGGCGCCCATGATGTCGAGGATGACGTCGGCGCCGTGGCCGTCGGTGAGTTGCCGGACCTCCTCGACGAAGTCCTGGTCGCGGTAGTCGATCGTGTGCGCCGCGCCCAGTTCAACTAGCTGCGGGTGCTTGGCCCCCCGAGCCGTGGCCGCGACCGTGGCACCGAGGGCGGCCCCGAGCTGGATGGCGAAGGTGCCGATCCCGCTGCCACCGCCCTGCACCAGCAGCGTGTCACCCGAGCCGAGCCGGCCCAGCCGGACCACGTTCGACCAGACCGTGCAGGCCACCTCGGGCAGCGCTGCGGCGTCGACCAGGTCGACGCCGGCGGGCACCGGCAGCAGCTGCCCGGCGGGTACCGCGACCTTCTCGGCGTACCCGCCGCCGGCCAGCAGCGCGCAGACCTGCTGACCGACGGCCCACTCGATCACCTCCGCGCCGGTCGCGGTGATCACCCCGGAGCACTCCAGCCCGAGGTATTCGGGCGCACCCGGCGGCGGCGGGTAGTGCCCCTGCCGCTGTAGCAGGTCCGCGCGGTTGACCCCGCTGGCCCGTACGTCCACGATCACCTCGTCCGGGCCGGGCTCGGGATCGGGGACCTCGGCCCAGACGAGTGCGTCGGGTCCACCGGGCTGCGGAACGGTGATGGCTCGCATGGGCTCAGTCTTACCCGATCCCACAGTGGGCCGCAGGCGCACCCCGCTCGCGGTGGAGGCCACTGTGGACGCGCCGGACGGTTTCCGGACCGCCCAGATCCGACCGACCGGGGAGGGACGCCGGGCCGCCGGTCGGGTGCCATGGCAGACTAGGCACGGCCGCGCACCTGCGGGTAGCGGCCTGGGAGGGTTCGCCTAGTGGCCGATGGCGCTGGTCTTGAAAACCGGTAAGGGGGCAACCTCTTCGTGGGTTCGAATCCCACACCCTCCGCTCCCGTAACCAGCAAGAACGCCCGACTCGACGGGCGGCCTGCAGCCGGTCAGCCGCCACTGCTGGCGGTCGGGCTGGTTTCCGGCGCGGCGGCCCTCGCATCGACGGCGGGGGCGGACGGGTTCCGTCGCCTCGCATAGACGATCACTACCACCAGCAGGAGCACGAGCCACAGCGGCACCAGCAGGGGAGCGAAGGCCCGCCAGACGGGCCACACCGGCTCGGCGAGACCGTCCGTGAACAGGTCCGGCCAGGTGAGGGCGACGCCCGGGAGCAGGGAGACCGTCATCAGGGTGCCGACCAGCCGGGGTACGGGCGGACGTAGCCGCGCCACCAGCCAGAACAGCGCCGCACCGGCGGTGGCGCCGAGGAGGGTGCCGGTGAGCGTGGCGGCGAGGAACCCGTCCGGCGCGGCTGGCGCGATCCTCAGCATCGGACCGGTCGCCCGGTGGGTGAGCGTGATCGCCACCCCGTCCCGCTCGGCCCGCAAGCCGTCGCACGGGGTGCCCGGCACGCGACGCAGGTCCTGCCACCCCAGCGATGCCGCGTTGCGCCGCAGTTGGTCGGAGAGCGCACAGTCGGCGCTGGGGTCGTAGTGGACCTCCCCGTGAGTCGAACCGAAATCGTCCTCAGCCAAAAAGATGCCGGCCCGGTAGCTGGCTGCGAACATCGAGCTGGTTGACTCGGTTCCGGGGTGCAGCTCTGCCACCATGGTCTGAGCCTGCTCGATGCTGAGCGGTGCGGCGCCGCGGCCGCCGTACCAGGAGCCGACGCTCAGGCCGACCGTGCCCAGCAGCACGGCGCCGAGCAGCACCATCGCGACGCGCCGCAGCCGATGTCTCACCGACCCACCCCCTGTCGTGGTGCGGCACAGCGTAGCGGCCGTGATCCACTTCTGGTGCCCAGCGAGCCGCTCGCCGCCGGCCGTCAGGCGCTCTCGTTCGGGCCACCGGAACCTCGCCTGCGCCTGGACACCGCCTCGTAGCTGACAAGGACGACGAGGAACGCGGTGAGCAGCCCGAGAGCGGCCAGGCCGGGCAGGAACCGGCCGGCGGGAATCAGCAGCACCGCCGCACCGGGGGCAAGAAGTTGTCCCGGCGTCACGGACCGGACGCTGAGGCTCAGGAAGGTTGCCCTGCCCGCGAGGTACAGGGCAGTCCCGCCGAACAGCGCGACCGCCGGGGTCCAGTCCAGGCGCAACTCGGCGGTGTGGTGAGCCTGATCGTGTGCCAGGCGGGCGAGCACCTGCTCGACCCCCAGCGCCAGGTAGATGGTCCCGGCGATCAGCGGGAAATGAACAACGCTGTAGGCGTTGGCGGCCAGATGGCCCCGCCGCAGGCCGGACTCTGTCCTCAGCGCCCTCCCGGCGGTCGCCGCGTGCTCGGAGTACAGCCGGTACAGGCACACCGTGACGGCGAGAGTGAGTAGCCCGCCCAGCAGGACCGGTCCACGGACCAGACCCCGGCGCCGACCGAGATCAGGGATTCGCCGAGCGCGATGATCACCACGAGGCTGTGTCGCTCCACGAAGTGGCCCGGGCTGCGTACCGGCCATCCGCTCAGAATGGAGGCGACCACTCCGCCGGCCAGGTCGACGGCGAGCGCTGCTGTCCAGAGCAGGGTCTGCGCGGTTCCGCCGGATACGGCACCGATGACGAGCGGTATCCAGGACAGCGCAGTGGAGAGGGCGTAGAGGCGAATGGTCCTGCGCAGCCGCCTGTCGTCCGCCGCCGCCCAGTAGTAGAGGGCCAGATGAATCACCCTCACCACGACGTAGGCCAGCACCAGGACCAGCCGCGGTTCCAACGTTCCCGGCCCGGATTTCCAGACGTCGGGGATGACGAGAGCGGCGAGGAAGACGGCTGCCATGGCGACGGTGGTACCGGCACGGATCAGCCCGACATCGATTTGGGCCTGGTTTCCCAGCCAGGAGTAGACCAACCAGGAGATCCACAGCAGCAGGAGGACCAGGAATCCCTGCGCCAGGGTCATCGGCGCAGGCCGCGCGCTCATGAACTCGGTGACCCTGATGAGACCGAAGACGAACACCAGATCGAAGAAGATCTCGAACAGGGTCGTCCGGTGAGTCTCCGCAGTCACCACCGGTCGTGGCGCGAAGATCTGCCTCATCGCTTCATCTTCATCGTCCGCCGCGCGGCGCTCGCGGCGTTTGGGGTTCGCGGCTGGCTGGTGGGCGTCGAGGATGGATCTCGGGCCGGCCGCCCGTACCCTCGGCTGCCGTCACTCCGGCGGGTCGGTGGCCCGCCGCTTTTCCCGGATCGTCTCGTCGGCCAGCCGCTCGATCGCGCGCCGGCGCTCCTCGGCGACCGCCTGTTCGTCCCGCTTCCGCGGTGCGCTGAAGACGGCGACCAGGAAATCGCGCCAGATGCTTGCCAAGAATTCCCCCCGTGGAACGTTGCAGGGTGACAACGATAGTGCGGACGGTGGGATCTCGGACACCGGGTACTTCCGGTCGTCGGGCGGCCCGCGACGGGGTATGAAGGGGCAGGAATCTCCGTACACCGGAAGGACGCGCTCACCATGACCCTGGAACGACCGATCGCCCCGGACCCGTACGAGCTGCTGCCGACGGTGTCCTCGTTCACCCTGACCAGTGACGACGTGCAGAACGGCGAGCCGATGGACGCTCGGCACGCACACGGCAGCACCGGCGGTGACAACGTCTCCCCGCAGCTGACGTGGTCGGACTTCCCCGCCGAGACGAAGAGCTTCACCGTGACCTGCTACGACCCCGACGCGCCGACCGGCAGCGGCTTCTGGCACTGGGTGCTGGTAAACGTGCCGGTCGACGTCACGCAGCTGCCCCGCGGCGCGGGTGGCGCGGCGGGCACCGACCTGGGTGGGGCGTTCTCGGTCCGCAACGACTACGGCGCGCAGGGCTACGGCGGGGCGGCCCCGCCGGCCGGTGACCGCCCGCACCGGTACGTCTTCGCCGTGCACGCCCTGGACGTCGACCGCCTGGACCTGACCCCCGACGCCACTCCCGCCTACGTCGGCTTCAACCTCACGTTCCACACCCTCGCCCGAGCGGTGATCCGCCCCACCTACCAGATCAAGGACTGACCCTCTCCCCCGCGATCTTGCACTTGCTGCCCCCGGCATGCCCGATAAAGAGGGCGTACGTGCGGCAGGAAGTGCAAGGTCACGGGGGTGGAGGAGCGGGGATCAGGCGGGGACGCGGGCCACAGCGAAGACGGACTGGCCGAATGGAGGGCGGATGCGCTGCTCGGCGGCCTTGGTGGCGGGGAGTACGACGGTGTCGTACACCTTCACCATCGGGCCTTCCTTCGGCATCAGCCGGAAGACCTTGGTGGCCATGAAGTAGCCGAGCAGGCCCAGCGCGTTGGCGTAGTGGATCTTCTCGATGGTCAGGCCGGCCTCGGTCATCGCCGCCCCGAGCGTCTTCTTCGTGTAGCGGCGTACGTGGCCGGTGGCGATATCGGCCGGGCTCATCGCGAACTGGAACGCCGGCACGATGATGATCACTGCGCCGCCGGGCCGGACCAGGTCGCGCATGCTGCGTAGCGCGCCCACGTGGTCCTCGATGTGCTCCAGCACGTTGTACGAGACCGCCGCGCTGTAGTCGCCCCGGTCGTCGTGCGGCAGCAGCATCTGCCGGACATCGATGCCAGGCCGGTCGGCGAGGCGCTCCTTGAGCTGCACCAGTCGGTCCGGATCGGCCTCCGTGGCGGTGAACCGGGGCAGCCGCTCTGACCATTCCAGCGCGTAGTCACCGAGACCGCTACCGATCTCGATCGGGTCGTCACCGAGGTACGGCACCGCCAGTTCGACGAACCAGCGGCGGTGGTTGACAGCGGTTGCCAGGCCCTCCAGAACCTCGGACTGGACGCGCTGATCCCCAGTGATTTCTGCCATGCGTCGATTCCTCACGATATGAACTCGACCCGTGCCTGGACCGACAGAGTGAATCATCCGCTGGGACGGGCGAAGAATCGGGGCAGCGGGGTGGCCGAATTGCGGTCGGGGGTGGGCACGTGATCGGCGGTCGGCGAACCCGGCACATAGTACGGCAGTACCCCGAAACATGTCACGGCGGCGGGTTACGCTGACTACCCTCTGAATTGTCATGACTACTCCCGAATCGGACGCGCCCGGAGACGGCCCGGCCACCGCGTCGCCGGTGGAGAGGGCTGGCGGTCGTGGACGCTTGACCCGCAACGGGAAGTGGGTGGATCTGGCCGCCGTGCTGAGCTTCGTGGTGCTCGGCTTCTGGGTCACCGGGCGGCTCTGGCTGGAGCCGGGCAGCGCGGTGCGCGACAACCGCACTGATCAGTCGCAGTTCGAATGGATGATGGCGCACGGTGCGCGGGTGGTCACGCATTTCGCATACCCGTTCCATTCGGACCGGATGAACGTTCCAGACGGCGTTAATCTGATGGCTAATACGTCCGTATTATCCATTTCGCTGCCAATGGCACCGATCACCCTGCTCCTCGGGCCGCGCGCGGCATTCCTGCTTTTTCTGACCGCCGGAATGATTGCCACCGCCACTGCCTGGTACTTCCTGCTCTCCCGGGTCCTGATCGGCGCTCGCGGGCCGGCGTGGCTGGGTGCGGGCTTCTGCGCGTTCGCGCCGGCGATGGTGTCGCACGCCAATGCCCACCCGAACATCGTGTCGCAGTTCGTCGTCCCGCTGATCATCTGGCGCACGCTGCGGCTCGGTGAGCCGGGCCGCTGGCTGCGCAACGGCGTGCTCCTCGCACTGGTGATCGTCTGGCAGGCATTCCTCAACCTGGAGATCCTGCTGATGACCGCGATCGGGCTGGGCGTGATCGTCGGCGCGCTCGCCCTCGGCCGCCCGGATCTTCGATCGCGGGCCAGGCCCTTCCTCGCCGGCCTGGCCGTCGCCGCCGGGGTCGCCGGGCTGCTGCTGGCGTACCCGCTGTACGTGCAGTTCTTCGGACCCGGGGCCTACGCCGGGCTGTCCCGCCTGATCCGCGGCTACTCCAGCGATCTCGCCTCGTTCGCGGCGTACTCCCGGGAATCGCTCGCCGGCAACTCGCGCACCGCGGCGAACCTGGCCAAGAACCCCACCGAGGAGAACAGCTTCTTCGGCTGGCCGTTGCTGGTGCTGGTGGTCGCCCTGGTCTGGTGGTTGCGCCGCTCGGTCGTGGTGCTGGCGCTGGCCGCCCTCGGGCTGCTCTTCGCGGTGCTCTCGCTAGGCCGGGAGATCCGCTTCGACGGCCGGGGTACCGGTGTGCCGGGACCCTGGGCGGTGCTGGAGAACCTGCCGATCCTGCACTCGGTGGTGCCGACCCGGTGGGCGTTGGCGATCACCCCGATCATCGGGCTGCTGCTCGCCTACGGTGTCGAGCACGCCCGCGAGCTGGCCCGCTCGACACCGACCGCCCGGCGGCAGATCCGCTTCGCCACCGCCACCGTGCTCACGATGGCCCTGCTGCCGATCCTGCCCACCCCGCTGCCCGTGGTCCGCCTCGACCCGGTTCCCACCTTCGTGACCAGTGGGGCCTGGCGGCCCTACGTGGCCGGCGGGCACAGCGTGGTGACCCTGCCGCTGCCGGACACGAACTATGCCGAGCCACTGCGATGGTCCGCGGCGACCCGACTGGACATGCCGTTGGCACGCGGCTACTTTCTCGGCCCGGACACCCGGCCGAGCGCGGAGGCGCCGCGGATCGCGCTGTTCGGCGCACCACCCCGCCCGACCAGCAGCTTCTTCGCCACCATCCAACGCACCGGTGCGGTGCCCCCGATCACCCCGCAGAGCCGCGTGGAGGCGGTCGACGACCTGCGCTACTGGCGGGCCGGCGTGGCCATTCTCGGTCCGCACGAGCACGCGGCGGCACTGCGGCGGGGGATGACCGAGCTGACCGGGATGCAGCCGATCTTCACCGGCGGGGTGTGGGTGTGGGACGTCCGGCCGTTGACCGACTGAGCGAGGCTCAGCCCTGGCGTACGCAGCAGCCCTGGCAGACCTTCGGGCTGGGCAGGGTGAAGGCGAGGCAGCAGGTGCGCCGCTGCACGCTCGGCTCGCCGGTCGGCCCTGGCACCAGCTCGACCAGGTCGGCCAGGTCGAGTGCGCCGAGCAGGGTGTCGATGGTCTGCACCGTCGAGCCGGGCAGCCCGTCCGCGGCCCGCAGGATGCCGTGCGCGATGCCGGAGGCGACCGAGCCGAGCAGCGTCCGGGTGCCCACGCGGACCTCCGCCTGGATCGCCGTGATGAGCGGGGCCAGGTGGGCGTCGAGCAGCGAGGCGCGCAGCGCGGCCAGCAGCTCCGCCTCGCCGGCGACGACCCGCACCTCAGGGCGGCCGGCGAGCGCCAGCGGGTCGCTCGGCAGCACCGCCACGGTGGTGCTGCGGCGCAGGCCCAGGGTGAGCAGCGGCCGGTGGTCCTCGAAGTGGATCAGCACGTCAGACGGGTCGAGCAGGGGCACCCGCCGGGCCGAGGCCCAGCCGAGCACGACCGGCAGCGCCGTCCAGTAGCTGTACGACTTCCAGGCCAGCGCGGCGCAGGCGTGCGGGGTGCCGCCCCAGCGCAGGGTGGCCGCGTGCAGCAGTTCGGGAAGCCGGCTGCCGTCGATCAGGGTGGTCGCGGGGGCCCAGCCGAACTCGTCGTCGACCAGCAGGCCCCGTGCGAGCCCGGGCAGGTCGTCGGTGCCGAACATGGCGCGCATCGCCGCGGTGACAGGGGCGAGCGGCGGGACGGCCACGTCCTGCCTCGGCATCACCGCTGTCACCGTGTCATCCCCCGTCTGCGTGACCGAGGAGCTGACCCCGGAGGACGAACCTGCCGTCCTGAGCTAAGGCTAGCCTAACCACGGCCGCAGGTCTAAGGGAAGCCTCACCTCGGTCGGATCGGAAGCCGCAGGTCACTGCCGCTTCCGGCGGGAGCGGACCCCACGCTCCGGCGTACTACCCGGCTTCTGCCCTGGAAAACGCTGGCGCAGGATTGATGGCCGTCGGTGGATTGTCAAGGAGTGTGTCGGCAAGGTGCCAGATGCGTGTGCGTTTCGGCACGGAACGTGAAACTGATACTCCCGGCCACGAGGAAGCCGATGACGACCTCACCCCTCGAACGGGCTGCCGATTCCTTCGCGGCCGAGCTAGCCCGCCAGCGGACAGGGCGGGGGCTGTCAAAGAAGCAGTTGGCCGTCCTGATGGGGTTCGACCCGTCCTATGTCAGCCACGTCGAGGGGCGCCGGCACCGCCCAACCGAGGATTTCGCCCGCCGCGCCGAGGCCGTCCTGGAGGCCAGCGGCGCGATCTGGCAGCGCTTCCGGGAGTACGACGAGCTACGGCACGCACGCCCCGGTCAACCGCACCGCGAGCCGCACCTGCCCGGCCAGTGGCTGCCACCCGGCACCGGCCTCGTCGTGGAACGGGAGCTGGCCACCCTCGCCTACACCGACGACGGCTACCGGTGCGTCATCCACCGTGAGCTGTACAACGCCGGCACCGAGCCGGTCACCCGCTACCTGGTCCGGGTCGCCGTCGACCGCTACCCGAACGACCCCGGCCGCTCCAACCGGCACCACCGGGAGCACCCCCTTACCTTCGCCGAGCTGCAACTACAGGCCCGCCGGGATGACGGCGGCGGCGACCCGGAGCCGATGCACTGGCGGGCCAAGCACGACCGGGACGCGTTCAAGGAGATCTGGCTGCTCTTCGAGAACGGTGAGCGGCGGTTCCCGCTCTACCCCGGCGACCGGGCCACCATCGAGTACGCGTACAGCGTCGGGCAGGAGAAGTGGGGCCCCTGGTTCCAGCGGGCCGTCCGGCTGCCCACCCGGCAGCTCGCCGTACGCCTGGACCTGCCGGCGGCGCTCGACCCGCAGGTCTGGGGCGTGGAGACCTCGCTCTCGGCGGAGGAGGGCCCGCTGCGAACGGCGCCGCAGCGACACGACGAGGGCGACCGGGCGATCTTCGACTGGCACACCGACGACCCGCCGCTGAACGCCCGCTACCGGATGCAGTGGCGCTTCCGCGCCCGACCGGATACCGACCCGGACGTCGGCCCCGGCGGGGCCCGGGTCCGGCCCAGCGACCGGATGCGCGGGATCGGCATCGTGCAGCGCGGCGCCGACCTGCTCCGCCAGCGCGGCCGCCCGTTCGACCTGCCCGGCGAGGAACAGGCGGCGCGGGACGTGGTCGACCGGCTCAACACGGCCCTGGCCCGCCTCGACGAGCTGCACCCGTTCAGCAAGGGGGTGGGCATCGCCGCCCCGCAGCTCGGCATCGGCCGGGCGGCGGCCGTGGTCCGGCCACCCGACCGGTTGGCGGAGCCGGTCGTGCTGATCAACCCCCGGGTGGTCGACGCCTCCCCGGACACCGACGAGCAGTACGAGGGATGCCTCTCCTACTTCGACCACCGCGGTCTGGTGCCCCGGCCGCTGCGACTGGACGTCGAGCACGCCCAGTGGGACGGCAGCCGGATCATCACCTCGTTCGAGTTCGGCATGGCCCGGCTGGTCGCGCACGAGATCGACCACCTGGAGGGCCGGCTCTACGTCGACCGGATGGCGCCCGGGGTGCCACTGGTGCCGGTGGAGGAGTACCGCGAGACCGGGCACCCCTGGCGTTACTAGGGCGGGGACCGGGGCGCGTGCCCCAGGGGGCAGGGGCACGCGCCCCGGTGTGGGGGGAGGAACGTCTAGAGGTCACCGAAGGTGTCGTACCGGATGTGCGGCGGCGGCACCTCGTCCGCGGCCAGCACTCGCAGGGTGGACCGGACCATCCGGGCCGAGCCGGAGACGTAGCAGTCGTGCGTGGTCCACGGGCCGTACCGGGCCACCACGTCCGCGACATCGCCCAGCTCACCGTCGAAGTCCGGGTCCTCGCTACACGCGGCGGTGACGGACAACCACGGGTATACGGCGACCAACTGCTGCAACCCGGCCAAGCCGTACAGGTCCGCCGCCTGTCGGGCACCGTAGAAGACGTGCACCCACCGGGTCCGGTTGTAGGTGGCCAACTCCTCCACCAGCGCCTTGATCGGCGCCAACCCGACCCCACCGGCCACGCAGAGGATGTCCCTCTCAGAGGATCGGTCCAGGGTCATCGACCCCATCGGCGCGGCCAGCCGGAGCAGGTCACCCGGCCGCACCCGGCGGACCAGCGCGCCGGACACCCAGCCGGCCCCGGGCGCCCGCACGTGGAACTCCAGCACGTTGTCGTCGTTCGGGGCGTTCGCCACCGAGTACGTCCGCCACACCCGCGGGTGGTGGCGCGGCACCTCCAGGCTGACGTACTGGCCGGCCCGCCAGGCCAGCGGATGCTGCAACGCCCGGCAGGTCAGCACGGCGATGTCCGGGCCGTACCGCTCGTGGGTCAGCACCTCGGCGTGCCAGAACGGCGGGTTGTCATCGTCCGCCGCCCCGGCCACCATCTTCGCGGCGATCGCCGCGTACGCGTCCCGCCACGCCTGGTCGTACTCCAGGTTCCAGCCGTCACCGGCGGTGCTGCGCAGCGCGTCCAGCAGAGCCAGGCCCATCGTCGTGTAGTGCCGCTCGTCGACGTGGTACTTGCGGTGATCGCGGCCCAGCGCCCGGAGGAACTCGTCGAAGCTCTCCGGGTCGTCGACGGTGTGGATCGCCGTGATGATCGCTTCCAACAGGCGGTCGCCCTGACCGGTCATCTGCACCGGGAAGAGCTGCCGCAGAGCGGGGTCGAGCAGGAAGAGCCGGGCGTAGAAGTGGCCACTCAGCCGGTCCCGGTGCTCCTCGACCAGGGTCCAGCTCTCCTTCAGCAACCGCGCGACGTTGTCCACCGGGGCGCTCCTTCTCCAGACGGCAGCGGATCGGGCACCCATAGAATCTCCACGGAGAGTGCACGCCGGTCGCACAGAATGTGCGATCGGTTCACGCCGGCCGATCGGCCGTGCCGCCGGTGCCACCCGTCGGGCAGAGTGGTGCGGTGACCGTTGAGCTGACCCGCCCGGTGTCCCGCCGGATTCTGGGGACCGAGACGCTGCTGGTCCTCGGCCTGTCCCTCGGCCAGTCAGCGGTCTACGCGGTGGTCTCGATCATCGCGAAGCTGACCGCCGAGGGGCCGCTCTCCAAGCAGACCGCCTCGCTGAACACCTCGGCGTCGGCCCGACCCTGGCTGGACCTGACGTACCAGCTGCTCGGCATCGTCTTCGCGCTGCTGCCGGTGCTGCTCGCCGTACACCTGCTCACCCGCGACCCCGGCGACCCGGTGCGGACCCTCGGCCTGGACGCCCGGCGGCCCGGCCAGGACCTGGCCCGCGGCGCCGGCCTGGCCGCGCTGATCGGCCTGCCCGGGCTGGCCCTGTTCTGGGTGGCGGCCCAGCTCGGCATCAACGCCACGCTGGTGCCGGCGTCGCTGCCCGACGTCTGGTGGGCGGTCCCGGTGCTGATCCTCGCCGCCGTGCAGAACGCCGTGCTGGAGGAGGTGATCGTGGTCGGCTACCTGGTCACCCGGCTGCGCCAGCTCCAGTGGCGGCTCGCCGCGATCATCGCGGCCAGCGCGCTGCTGCGCGGCTCGTACCACCTCTACCAGGGCTTTGGCGCGTTCGTCGGCAACGCGGTGATGGGCGTCGTGTTCAGCCTCTTCTACCTGCGCACCCGGCGGGTGCTGCCGCTGATCATCGCGCACACCCTGCTCGACGTGGTGGCCTTCGTCGGGTACGCGTCGCTGCCGAAGGAGTGGTTCGACTGGCTGTGACCGGTCAGCCCGTCACCGGGGCGGCCGGGGCCCGCCGGTAGACGGCTACCGCCCGGGCCGCGAGCCGGTCGGCCGCCGCCGCGTCACCCAGCGCCGTGGCGAGCACCGCCGCGCCCGGCAGCAGCCGGGACGCCAGTCGCAACGCCAGCCACCCGCCGGCCTGCGCCGTGAGTGGTGCGGCCAGCCGCCATGCGGCCTCCGCCGCCCGAGCCCACGTCCCGTCCGCCGGGTCGCCCGCCGCCCGCGCGGCGGCCAACGCGGCACGCGCGCTCGCCGTGTCCGGGTGCACCTGCGTGAGCACCAGCAACTCGGCCGCCCGGTCCGGATGCGCCGGGTCCTGGCCGTACGCCGCCGCAAGGTGCAGCACCAGGTTCGAATGGGTCCAGAGCACCGAGGTCAGCTCGGCCAGCGGCGCGAAGAGCCCAGCCAGCGCGGCGACCGCCCCGCCCGCGCCTGCCGAGCGCACGAACCGCCTGGTGGCCAGCCGGGCCAAGCCGTCCGCCGGGGCATCCGGGTACCTGGTTCGGAGCCGCTCAGCCCAGTCGGCGGCGGCGGGGCCGAGTGACCGCACCGCGGCGAGGGCCAGCAGCTCCGGGGCGAAGCCGGGGTGGTCCAGCAGGCGGGCGGTCACCGCCCGCAGCTCCGATTCGGGGGTACGCGACGACGCCGGCATGACGTCGTGCGCGGTGTCCCGCTCGTCGTGGTGCGCGCTGTCCCTCTCGTCCGGAGCGGTCTGCTGTTCGGCGGGTTGAGCCGGGGCTGTCGGGGTGGGGTCGTCGGGCACGGCTGTGGCCGGTGCCTGCTCGGCCGGGGGTTGCGGTGCGGGTGCGGGGACGGCCTTCTTGGGCGTAGCGCTCTTCCGGGCGGACGTCGCTCGCTTGGTCGGGCTCGTCGCTCGCTTGGTGGGGGCCACCGCCGGAGTGATCGGGGTGGCGGTCCCCTCGTTGGGGGTCGCCTCCAGGGCGGTTGGGCTCGCGGACCGCTTGTTAGGGACCATCGGAGCGGTCGGGGGCGCGTCGGACGACGGCGGTGTCGTGCTGGATGCATCGACCGACGCCCTGGCTGCCTTCGTGGTGGCGGCCTTGCGGACGGGGGTGGCGCGGCTGGTCCGGGATTTCGGATTCCGGGTCGGCGGGTCCGCCGGCTGCTCCGGGCTGACCTTGGGCGCTCGCTCGTCCGCCGGAGTCACCGAGCTGCCCGGGCCGGTCGGCTCGGTGGTGTTGAGCCGCTCGCCGCTTCCCGTCTCGCGGTCTGTCGGCCCCGGCTCCGCGGCGCTCGCCGCCTCTCGCTCCCGTGGGCCCCGCTGCTCGACGGTCCGAGCGTCCGACGAGCTCGGCTGGTCGGCGGGCGTTGGGCCGCTCCTGGCGGCGGGCGTCGGAACCGGCTGTCGGGGCAGTGGAAGGTCCGGGTCCGGAGGTTGGAAGAGCACCGCCGGGGCGGCCTTGACCCGGCGAGGGCGCTGGCCGCCCAGAGTGGCCGGGGCCACTGTCGGCCCGGATGTCGGTGCCGCCGCGTCCACCGACTGCTCGTCGGTCGGTGGCGTGAAGGTCGCACGCGGGGGGCGCCGACGCGCCCGGTCAGCAGGCTCTCGGCGGGTCGGCTCGCTGGGCGGCTGCTCCTGCATATCGATGGAGCGTAGTCCCGATCACGCCGGCGCACAGCGTCGAATCACGGGGGCCGACGGCCCCGGTGGGCGTACCGAGGAAGTCGCTTTGCTCCCTGTGGGTGGCGACCTGTATTCTCGGGCGCGGTGGTCTGCGGGCCACCAGGGAGACTTCGCCTAGTCTGGTCTATGGCGCCGCACTGCTAATGCGGTTGGGGTCTTAAAGCCCCTCCCGGGTTCGAATCCCGGAGTCTCCGCGCGAAAGCCGGGTGTGTACACTGGCTGAGCACCTGCGCCCGTAGCTCAATGGATAGAGCATCTGACTACGGATCAGAAGGTTAGGGGTTCGAGTCCCTTCGGGCGCACAAGATCAAAAGGCGTCTGACTTGCCAAAAGGCGGTCAGGCGCCTTTTGTCATTCCGTGCCGATGGACGCATTGGTGCTCGAATGGTGCTCGTACGACGAGCTGTCCTACGTCCCGGCCTGTCCGTCTCCGTCGATGTAGCCACGGCCGTGTTCGATGAAGGACGCGATCGTGCGATGTGGGCAGGCGAGGGGGAGCCGGCCGCTCGCAGCGGAACGGCATCCCGATGGGCGCCCTGAGCGTCGCCGTCCTGGTCGCCTACGGGCTCGCGCTGGGTTTACCGCTTCGCGGCTTCAATGCGTCTCGGTGTTGCCGGCCGCCTTGGGCGCCTTCGCAGCAGCATCGCCGGCCGCAGCCTCCGGCGTGGGCGTACCGGACTTTGTGCGCCCGGATCAGCTCGATGAGCTTCGGCTTGGGCATCTGAGCTTTGCGCAGGGTGGCCCGCAGTCGCTGCATGTTGGCCGGTTCCACCCAATGGGGCAGACCGAGCCGCCAACACAGGCGACGGCGGTGTTCCCGCCGACGCGGGTGCCAACCGGCGACTTGACCACCGGCACTCCGCCCGGCTCGTACGACCGGGTCGTGGTCACCTACCTGGACGCCAACGCCCGCGCGGTGAATACCGCCGAACCCGATGGGCAGATCAGCACGGCCCGGTTCGACGGGTACGGCAACCAGGTGCGGGAGTTGACCGCGGCCAACCGCCAGCGGGCGCTGGATGCCTCGATTAGCGACACCCTGCAGGCCGACCCGCCGACGCGATTGAGAGCGCCGGCGGGTGCAGAGACGTTCAGGCAGCCGGATCGATTACCGTCGGGTCGATCAGAGCCGAGGCGATCTTGGCGGCGATCTCGGCGACGCTGTCCTCCGCGGTGTCGAAACCCATCATGTCGCCGAGGAACGAGCTGTACTCCTTCACGTCGGCGAACGTGACGTTGTGCAGCACCGGAATCACGGCAGAAAGCAGGCCCGGGCGGAAAGCCCGTGCCTGCTCTGCGGGACCAGCACGTCTAGCCGACGAAGACCACCGCGCTCACCGCGCTCTGGAAGGAGGTCGCGCTGCCCGCGTACGTCGCGCGCCAGTAGCCGGGGCCCGGCTCGTCGAGGAACGCCTCGAACGAATACCCCTCCGGGTTCGTCGGGTTGTACGAGATGTCGAACGAGCTGACCGTGTGCCAGCCGGCGGCGCCGTCCTTGGAGAACTGGATGTCGACCGGCATTTGTCCGGGCGTGGAGTTGTTCAGGAACTGCAGGTGCCCGTGCAGCCACACCTGGCCGTCCGCGCTCCGCTCGCCGAAGAAGTCGGTGAACTGGGTGCGGTCCAGCACGACCACCTGCTTGTCAACGTGGGTGACCGTGGTGACGAACGGGTCCGGGTAATAGGTGGAGACCCGCAGCGTCCCACCCCAGAACGGGCTGACCGTGACCTGGTACCGCCCCTGCCCGTCCGTGCTGGTGGCGCCCAGCAGCGTGCAGTAGTCGCGGGTGTCGCAGTACGAGACGTAGACCGGCGCATCGGGCATCGGCCGCCACTCCTGCGGCGTCTTCCAGCTCAACTCGCCGGTCAGAGTGACCTGCTCACCGTTGATTACGGTGTCGCGGTCGAGGTCCGCGGTGATCCGGGTGTCCGCCAGCCGGACCTCCGGGGCCTGGGTGTCGGCGTACGCCTGGAGGTGGAAGCGCCGCGAGTCGTCCCAGAGCGTGGTGAGGTAGCCGGCCTCGTCGGCGTACTGGACCTCCGTGGTCAGCTCGAAGTGGCCGACCTTTCCGGAGACCCCGTCGGCCGGGTTGCCGTACCAGGTGACGAACTCGATCGGGAAGTTCTCGACCGGCTTGACGTCGCCGGTGCCGGGCCACCGGCCCATCAGCCGACCGGAGGCGGTGACCTTTCGCTTGTCGTACGAGACGGTCCGGGTGACCTTGAGGTCCTTGAAGAACATCTTCACCATGTACGCCAGGAAGCCGACCGACCGCTGCTCGACGTGCACGCCGTCGGCGTCGGTGATCTCCGAGTCCAGCCGGTAGGCGCCGAGCTCGGGAAGGATCACCGCGTCGTCCGCCTGCCACCAGCCGTTCTGCTCGGTGCCGTTGACCAGGTGGAACGAGTCGACGACGGCGATCTCCTGCTCGGTCGCCGGCGAGATGACGTGGATCTTGATGCTGGCGACCCCGGCGTCGGCGCTCACGCCGACCTGGATTCGGCCCAGCTCCTCCTCGACGCTGCTCGCCCAGAGCACCGCCGGCGCGGCGGACGCCGCCTGGGCCGCCGTCGGCGCGAGACCGCCGGCGGCGACGCCCACCGCGATCGCCACCGCGGACACGAATTTCCGCACTAATTTCCTCCCCGTGGAATGGATGGGCCCCGCCGGGCGAGTGGTCACCGGTGACGACCGCCGATCGCCCGGCCCGTCGGTGACGGGCCGGGCGTCGGGTGTCACGGCAGGGTACGGATCCGCAAGGTCACCATCTCCGGCTCGGCCGACTGGTCAGTGACCGCGTAGATCTTGTTGCCGGACACGGCCAGCCCCCCCTTGACCAGGTTGTGCGCCCACGTCTCCTGGTTCGGCAGGTGCCCGAATTCGTACGTGCTGATCGGCGTGGTGCCGCCCGGCTCGAAGACCCAGACGTCCTTGTCGTACGACGAGTTGGTGCCGGCGACGACGAGGCCGTCGGGCCGGATCGCCACGGCGTTCGGGTACGTCACGGTCGGGTACCGGTGCACCTCGACGAGGTCGGACGTGCGCAGGACCGGGTGGTAGTACGGCGCGCCCGAGGGGACGATCACCTCGGTGCCGTCGGGAGTGACCGCCAACTGCGCGACCGAGCCACCGTCGGTGTGGCTGATCGCCCGCTGGACCAGCCCCGTCGCGGTGGCCTCGAAGCGGACCAGCAGGGCGGGGCTGGTGCCCGTCGCGCCGGCGATCAGCATGTCGGGCTGAGCGGGCGAGGTGGCCAGCAGCATCGCCGAGCTGATCCGCTCGTCGATGGCGTCCACGGCGCTCACGGAGAACTTGCCGGTCGCGAGGTCGACCCGGCCGATGCCCGCCGTGGGCTCGTTCTCGCATCCCCAGGCGACCCAGAGTTGGCCGGCCGCGAAGGCCATGTCCTTCGGGCACGTCATGGTCCCGTCGGTCTTCCCAGCGAACTGCCCGTCCAGTTCCCACGTGTCCAGGTCCACGATCCTGAGCCAGTCCTGGTCGCCGGCGGCGATGTAGAGCTTGCTGCCGTCCGGGCTCAGCGTCATCCCGGCGGCCCCCGGCGCGATGCCCTGAAGGGTGCGAAGGACGTTGCCGTCCAGGTCGGTGACGATCAGACCGTCGGTGCCCTTGCCCCCGGTTATGTAGACCCGGCCGCGTGCCTCGTCTACCAGGATGTCGCCGAACCGGAAGCCGGTGACGTACCCCGGGATCGGGATCTGGGCGTTCACGTCGGTGCTCGGAGGCGAAGTGGTGGTGGTCGGGGTCGGCGTCGGGCTGGCGGTCGGGCTGGACGTCGGCGACGCGGTGGGACGTGGCTTCCGTCCCGGCCGCGGAGACTGGGGCGTCGTCTTGTCGGCCTTCGATTTGGTGCTGTCAGCGACCAGATGCGCTTCCGCCGCGCTGTCGTCGGCGGACCGGCCGCTGCCCGCCACGGCGGTGCCCGCACCGGCGGCCAGGAGGGCGAGCACGCCCACCCCCACCATCCAGACCGGGGCGCGCCGGCCCCTGTTTGCTGTTCGGCTCATCGTTCCCCGTTCTGATCCGATATGTGACGCGGGCCGGGATCGGATCCTGGCCCGCCGACCAGAAGGCGCTCCGACGTGCGAAGACGTTACGCGAAACACCATCGGCATCGAGGAGGCCAGATGACTGGAGGTAGTGGATCTATCTCTGCCCCGGCCCCGTCGCGGGCAGGCCCGAAGCCGCGACGTGAGGAAGCCCTGCGGTCGGTAGGAATGGACAGGTGAACGCCGGGCGGGCGGGCCCTGAACCTCCTGAACAGGCCATCCGACCTCGCCGAGGAGGGGTGATCCGGGCCGCGAAGAAGGCGGCGGCGACACGTACGTCTCCGAGCCCAGAAGCGCGAGTGCCGCTGGCCCCGGCCCCGCCTCCGGGTCCGCTCGTTGTGCCGGCCGTCCGCTGGGCTCTCTCGGTCAGGTCGACGTGCAACCGTTTCTTGCGGATCACCCCGTCCAAGGCTGCGGTCGTCCGCCGGCCGGGCCCGGAGGTGGTCATCGCCGTGCAGGACCAGCTGCAACGCTAGACCACCCCGGGGTCAAGCCCGGGGGCGCCGACAACGACAGATCGTTGACCGATTGCACGGTTGGCCGGCAACCGGCCGGGCTGCGTGGCCAGGACCCCGGCGGCGTGTCGCACCTGCCGTGAGGTTGCCCTTGTCCTCGCCGTCGACAACGGAAGTCCCACAACCGCGGCTAACAAGGTTCACCAAATGATCAACTGACCGCAAGGTTGCTCGGGGAAACGCCTGAATCAGCCTGCACCGGACCTGTTTCGAGCGGCATTCCGGCCACTGGCGCTCCGAGCGGTCATCCGGCGGGTCTGTCGCTAATGGCCATTCGGCCGATGCGATCGCCACAATCGGTCGGCAGCCTCGATCAGTTCTGTTCATCTAGCCGTGATCAATCCGCTCCATGCACCGGGCGGCTCTTGGGCGGACAGAAAAAGGCCTCTAATCTCCACCTGGCCAACCCCGCCATCGGAGGCGAACTTAATGGACTGGAACCGGCGCAAACGAACACGCAACGTGTTCAGCGTCCTCGTCGCAAGCGGCGCGCTCCTTCTGACCAGCGGGGCACCCGCGCTGGCGGAGCCAGCGGCATCGGACCCCTTTATCAGTGAGATCCACTATGACAACGCTGGTACCGACACCGGCGAGGCCATCGAGATCGAGGCGCCCGCCGGCTTCGATCTGACCGGCTGGCAGATCGTTCTGTACAACGGCGCGAACGGTGCGGCCTACAACACCCGCACGCTGAGCGGCCCGATGCCGGCGGCCGGTGTGGTCGTCGCGACGTACCCGACGGACGGCATCCAGAACGGGTCGCCCGACGGCGTAGCGCTCGTCGCCCCGGGCGGTGCCGTGGCGGAGTTCCTCACCTACGAGGGGACGATGACCGCCGTCGGCGGGCCGGCCAATGGGCTGACCGGCGTCGACATCGGCGTCGCGGAGACCGCGACCACGCCGGCCGGCGAATCGCTGCAGAAGATCGACGGTACGTGGCGGGCCCCCGCGCCGAGCAGCTTCGGCGCCGTGAACACCGTCCCGGGCGGCGGTGATCCCGACCCGGATCCGGCTCCGGGCTGCACCGTCACCGTTGACCACACCATTGGCGAGGTCCAGGGCGGCGGAGACGCCACGCCGCTCGCGGGCGCCCGGGTCACCGTCGAAGGCGTGGTGACCGCCGACCATCGCAGCGGTGGCTACAACGGCGTCTACGTGCAGACCGCGGGCAGCGGCGGGGACCGTCCCGTTGCCGCGGGCACCGCCTCGGACGGTATCTTCGTCTACCTAACAACCAGCACGGCCAACCACCCGTCGGTCGCGATCGGCGACCGGGTCCGGGTCAGCGGCACCCCGAGCGAGTTCAACGGGCTCACCCAGCTCACCATCGGCGCGAAGGCCGACGTGCAGGTCTGCGAGCACAGCCAGACGCTGCCCGCGCCCGTCCCGGTCGGCCTGCCGCTCGCCGACGGCGCCCGCGAGTCGGTCGAGTCGATGCTGGTGTCGCCGGTCGGCCAGTACACCGTCTCCGAGGTGTACAACACCAACCGCTACGGCGAGGTCGTGCTCACCGCCGGTGATCGTCCGGCCGCCAACCCCACGGACGTCGCCCGTCCGGGCTCGGACGAGGCGAAGCAGGTGGCCGCCGCGAACAAGCTCGCGCGGATCCTGCTCGACGACGGTCGGACCACCAACCTGTCCACCGCCAGCCTGCTGCCGCCGTACCTGTCGAAGGCCAGCCCGCTGCGGGTCGGCGACTCGGTAGAGGCATTCGGGTCGTCGGTGCTCTCGTACGGCTTCAACGAGTGGCGCCTGCAGCCCACCACCCCGGTCGACGCGGACACCGCGCCGCCCGCCCGGACCAGCTTCAAGACCACCAACCCGCGTACCCCGCAGCCGGTGGACGTCGGCGGCGACGTGCGGGTGGGCAGCTTCAATGTGCTGAACTACTTCGTGCACTTCGGCGGGGACGCCCGCGGCGCCGCTGACGAGGCCGGTCTGGCCAAGCAGGAGGCGAAGATCGTCTCGGCGATCAGCGCACTTGGTGCCGACGTGGTTGCGCTCGAGGAGATCGAGAACTCGGTCCGGTTCGACGCAGGCGACCCGCAGCAGGCGCTCAAGCGCCTGGTCGCCGCCCTGAACACCAAAGACGGCAACGGCACCTGGGACTACGTCCGCAGCCCGGCCAACCTGCCCGGCCCAACCCAGCAGGACTTCATCACCACGGCGATCATCTTCAAGCCGGCGAAGGTACAGCCCAAGGGCCCGTCGCGGTCGGTGAACGACGAGACCGTCTGGTCCAACGCCCGCGAGCCCATCGCACAGACCTTCACCGCGGGGAAGATCGCCTTCACCGTGATCGCCAACCACCTCAAGTCCAAGAGCGGCACCGGGACCGGCGACAACGCCGACACCGGCGACGGGCAGGGCTCGTGGAACGGCGACCGGGTCCGTCAGGCGCGGGCGCTGGCCGCCTTCGTCGACCAGGTCAAGGCGGACAGCGGCACCGACGACGTGCTGCTGCTCGGCGACTTCAACGCCTACACCCACGAGGACCCGATGCAGGTCCTCTACGACAAGCAGTACCGGGACCTGAACAACACCGGCAAGGCCACCTACGTCTTCAGCGGCGAGTCCGGCTCCCTCGACCACGCCCTCGCCTCCCCGTCGCTCGCGGCCCGGGTCACCGGCATCGACGTGTGGCAGATCAACGCGGTCGAGTCGTACGCGTTCCAATACGACGGGCTGTCCGCCTTCTACGAGGCGAACCCGTACCGGGCTAGCGACCACAACCCGCTCGTGGTGGGCATCAACACCCGCGCGAACCCGGTCAACCTGCAGCTGCTCAGCATCAACGACTTCCACGGCCGGCTGGAATCCCCAGCCACCGTCGGCGGCCAGCCGGTCGGCGGCGCCGCCCAGCTCGCCGGCCTGGTCGGGCAGCTGCGCGCGCAGAACCCGAACACCGCGTTCGTGTCCGCTGGCGACAACATCGGCGCATCCACGTTCATCTCGGCGATCGACGGGGACAACCCGACGATCGACGCGCTGAACCAGGCCGGCCTCGCCGCCTCGGCGGTGGGCAACCACGAGTTCGACAAGGGCATCGCCGACCTCACCGGCCGGGTGTCCGATCGCGCCGACTTCCCGTACCTGGGCGCCAACGTGTACCGGGGCGACGCCAGGGCGCTGCCGGCGTACTCCGTCAGCACGGTGGGCGGGGTGAGGGTGGGCTTCGTCGGCGTGGTGACCGAGCAGACCAAGTCGCTGGTCAGCCCCGACGGCATCGCCGGGCTGACTTTCCGCGACCCGGTCGCCGAGGCCAACCTGGTCGCCGGCCAGCTCAAGGACGGCAACCCGGACAACGGGGAGGCCGACGTGGTGGTGCTGCTCGCGCACGAGGGCGCCGCGACGGAGAACATCACCTCCGCCGAGGCGCTGGCCAACGACCCGGTCTTCGGCAAGTTCACCCGGGTCGACGCCACCATCGACGCGATCTTCAGCGGTCACACCCACCAGCCGTACGCGTTCGAGCTCCCGGTCCCCGGATCGGACCGGCTGCGTCCTGTGGTACAGGCCGAGGACTACGGCAAGCGGCTGGGCAAGGTCGCGCTGACCTACGACCCGAACACGGGCCAGGTCACGACGGCCGACGCGCAGCTGGTCGACGTGGTCGGCGCGCCGCAGGACCAGGCGGTGGCCGACATCGTGGCCGCCGCCAAGACCAAGGCAGGCGAGCTCGGCAAGCAGCAGCTGGGCTCGATCACCGCGGACATCAAGCGGGCCTACACCAACGGAAACGAGGACCGGGGCAAGGAGTCGGCGCTCGGCAACTTCATTGCCGACGTGCAACTCGCCGGCACGAAGGACCCGGGCCGGGGTGGGGCGCAGATCGCATTCATGAACCCCGGTGGCCTACGCGCCGACCTGCTCTACCGCACCGACGGCATGGTGACCTACGCGGACGCATTCGCCGTCCAGCCGTTCGCCAACGACGTGGTGACAAAGAGCTACACCGGCGCCCAGATCAAGCAGGTGCTGGAGGAGCAGTGGCAGCCAGACGGGGCGTCCCGTCCGGTGCTGTGGCTGGGTGTCTCGAAGGGGTTCAGCTACACCTACAACCCCGACGCGCCGAAGGGCTCGCGGATCACCTCGATCAAGCTCAATGGCACGCCGCTCGACCCGGCGGGCACGTACCGGGTCACGGTGAACTCGTTCCTCGCGACGGGCGGTGACAACTTCGCCACCCTCGGCGACGGCGCTGACCCGGCGACCACCGGCGACAACGACCTCACCATGCTGGTGAGCTACTTCGCCGCGAACTCGCCAGTCACCGCGGATACTCAGCCGCGGTCGGCCGTCGGGCAGGCGGGTCCGCAGTGCACCACGACCATCACCGGCGCGTACCGCAAGCCGCTGGTGGTCACCGCGGGCCTGACCTGCCTGGAGAACGCCGCGATCGGCGGCCCCGTCACGGTCAACCCGGGCGCCTCGCTGGTGGTCACCGGCGGCACCATCAGCGGCCCGGTGTACGCCACCCGCCCGGTCCTGTTCGATCTCGCCAGCGCCACCGTGTCCGGCCCGGTCACCGTCACCGGCGCGACCGGCCAGCTGAACATCACCAAGGGCAAGGTGAACGGCCCAGTGTCGGTCACCGCCAACACCGGTGGAGTCCGGATCGACACCGTTACCGTCAGCGGTCCGATCACCGTCAACAGCAACACCGGCAGCCAACCGGTAGTCATCTCCGCCAACACCATCAGCGGACCCCTCGCCTGCTCGGGCAACACCCCGGCCCCGGCAAACGAGAGCCGACCCAACAGCGTTAAGGGCCCCGCATCAGGCCAGTGCGCGCGACTGTAATCCATATGTGAGTCGCGGTCAGCGGCCGGAGCCTGCCAGGCTCCGGCCGCTGACTCTGTTCCAGTCGCAGTGGTCAAGACGTTCGTCGGAGACAACCGTGCCTTCCGCGGCGACAACCGCTTTCTTGTTGGCTGTTCTAGCGATCGCAGGGGTCCGCTCCGGGCAGAAGGTGCGGGGTTGGGCAACAGTCAAGACGTTCGAGGTCTGCCACTGGATGAGCGAGACCGATCTTCCGCTCCCAGCAACGCCTGTCGTCCGGGCTAGCGGGCGTCAAGCCGCCGGTCATCGAACGGCGGAGGACGACAATGTGACCGTCGATGAGGAAGGTGCCGGGGCTGTGTCAATCGTGACCGTGGGGGCAGTGTTCGGGCTGGCCCTGCTCGACATGCTCAGCCCCGCCCTCATCGGAGTGACCGTCTACCTGCTCCTGGCACGCCCCCGACGCCTCGGGCTCCTACTGGGCCTGTACCTGGGAACGATCGCCGTCGCATACCTCGCTCTTGGTGTCCTACTGATGTTGGGGCTGGGAGCGATACTGCCTGCGATCGACCCGTCAATATGGGCGTGGATCCAGGGCGGGATCGGTATCGCACTCTTCGCTGGTAGCTGGTTCATCCCCGCGAAGAAACGACCCGACGTAGAGCCGGCTCCGGTCAAGACCCCCACCCCGCGCTCGATGGTCCTCGTGGGGCTGGGGACCTGGCTCTTCGAGTTCTACACCGCGGTCCCGTACTTCGGCGCGATCGGAATCATGACCTCCGCCGGACTGGAACCAGCACAGTGGCTCCTGCTGCTGGGGGTCTACGTGATCATCATGATCCTGCCCGGCATCGCTTTGTACTTGGCATGGTTGCTACTGCGCGGGCGAATGCAGGAACGCCTCGAACGCTGGCAACGAAAGATCGCGGGCGGCTCGCGCACCGCAATGAGCTGGATCGTCGGCATCGCCGGTGTACTGATCTTCCTCGACGCGCTCCCCAACGAAATCGCCATCACAATCCCTTAACCAACAGGAACACGGCTCCCGCTCGCAGCAGCGGTGACTGCGTGGCACGCCAGCTACGCCAGCGGCGTGCTGCCCGAGTCGGAACTACCCGCACCAGGCCCTCGGCTGGGACCACGACTGCGTCGGCTTCGACTACGTCCACTGCGCCGTGGACGACCACAGCCGCCTCGCCTATGCCGAGATCCACCCCGCTCTGGAACGCCAAGCCCTCACGGCCCTCGCTAGCGCCTCGCTTTGGAACCGGGACCGGTGAGGTGGTGGGCCGGCAGCCGCCCGCGCCCGCGCGGGCCATGACCCGCTCGGCGTAGGCAGGTCCGGTCGATGCCCGACGGCGACCCGGCCACCTGGATGGTGACCGGGCCGCCGTCGTACAGGACGCGCGCTACGGGACGCGCGCTACGGCGCGCCCCGTGTACGCGCTACCGGAGCGGGTCGAGCGAGAAGTCCGCCGTGACCGTCTTGCCCGCCTTGAGCGTGACCTTCGCCGTTTCAGGCGCGTAGCCCTGGACCGCAACGACCAGCGTGAGCGGGTTCACCGTCGCGTTGATCCAGTACGCGTACGTACCGTCGTCCTCGGTGACCAGCGTCTGGCGGTATCCCTTGCCGCCGGTCACCTGGACGATGGCGCCACCCAACGGCTCGCCGGTGGCCGAGGAGGTGACGGTGCCGGCGACCTTGCCCCACGACTTCGGGGCGGTGACGTTCATCGACACCGGCACCTCAGCCACGCGGTACGGCGTGTTGGTGCTGGCACCGATCGCGGCGGCGTACGCGCCCGGCTGGTCGACGTCGGCCGACATGGTCGCCTCCACCGTGACCGACTCGCCCGGCTCGAGCGAGACGGACGGGTTGTCGAAGGACACCCAGTCCGCCGGAGCGCCCGAGCTACCCGTCACGTTCATCACGATGTGCATGCCCGGGAAGCCGATCGACGAGGTGTCGGCCGGTTCGGAGATGCCGCAGTCCACCGAGGCGATGTACGACGGCGCCGTCTGGCCGGCGTCGTTCGAGCCGATGAAGAAGTAGCCATCCGCAGGGACGCTCACCTCGACCACCAGGGTGCTACCGGACGGAACCGCGCCCTCGACCGGGACCGTCACCAGAGTGCCGTTACCGGCCGGAACCGTGGCGTCGGCCGAGCCGATGAGCGTCATGTTGGCGTACCGCAGGTCGCCCTCGAGCGTGTAGAGGTTGACCGTGAGCGGCTGGCTCCCCTGGTTCACCTCCACCCCGAACGACACGCTCGACACGTCCAGGCCGTTGAGCCCGAAGTCGTCCAGCGTGAACGTCCGCAGGTAGGAGTTGTTCCGGGTGGTGGCGCCGTTGTTGCACGACGCCGAGTTGCCGGTCATGATCGCCTGCGACGCGGAGTGCGTGATGGTGATCTCGTCGGCCGGGATCGGCGCCGCCAGCGGCGTCATCGTCCCGCCCTTGACGCTCGAAGGCGACATCGACGGGCCGCCCGCCGACAGCTTCCCCTTCGGGGCCACCGACGCCGGGACGGTCGCTTCACCCTTCACCGCCGTGAGAGCACCCGTGGCGACCGGCTCGAACTCGCCGCCGCCGGCTTCCAGCTCGACCGACGCCGGGGCGGTGCCCTCGTTGGTGATCGTGAGCTCCTCGGTGTGCGAACCGCCCATCGGCAGCTCGGCATGGGTGTCGCCATCCGAAGCGATGGTCACCTTGCCCGCCGCCAGCGCGGCATCGAACCTCACGGTGCCGTCCTCGGTGACCGTGACCGAGCCGGTGGCACCCTGGTAGTTCGGCGCCGTGACCTCGACCGAGTAGTCACCGGTGAGGATCGACGTCGAGTACGTGCCGTCCGCTCCAGTGGTCGCGGTCTTGCTCTGGGCCTCGGAGGAGACCGCCACGGTCGCGCCAGAGATCGGCGCACCCGTGTTCCGGTCGGTCACCGTGCCGGTCACCGTGCCCCGCGGCGCGGAGTCGTAGTGGATCGACATTCCGGCGTTGATCGCCTGGGTGTTGTAGGAGAACTGATGGGCGATGGTGCCGTTCTCGTTCTCGATTCCCACCGTGGCCGAGCTGCCTGCTGAGAGCGCTCCGCCCGAGTTCGCCCCGTAGCCGAGCTCGATCTCACCGTTCGCCAAGAGTGTCACGGAGAAGTTCGTCCGCTCGGCGCGGTTGGAGAAGAACGCGACGTTCCGGTACTCGAGGACGAACGCGTCGACCCCATCGACCTGGGTGGCCGCGGAGTACAGACCCGACGAGGCGTCGAAGAACAGGTCGTCCCACAGCCCGTAGATCGCCGCGTTGGGTACGGAACTGTTCGGGATCTGGACGTTGCCGAGTGAGGTCGAGAGCCCGGCGAAGTTCACGTGGCCGTTGGTGGTCACGTACGCCGTCGTGTAGTCGCCCTCGTAGTACGGGAACGAGAACGGCAGCGGGACCGTGGTCGCCGCGTCGTCACCGGTCAGGTTCACCCGGGTGTCACCCGTGGCGGCCCCGTCGCTGCCGACCGTGCAGAAGTACCCGAAGTCGTCGTACCGACGGGCGATCTCGGCGGTGACCGTCTCGTCACCGTCGACGACGACCTCCTCCGAGAACGCGCTCGTGCAGGTGCCGCCCTCGATCGAGATGGTGTAGGTGCCCTCGGGCACGTCGGCGAACGCGAACGCGCCGTTGGCGTCGGTGGTGACCGGGTCGATCGGTGCGGAGATGCTCACCGTGGTGCCGACGAACGGGTTGCCCGTGGCGACGTCCGTGACGGTGCCGGACACGGTGTGGCGTGGCGCGGCCTCGAGGTCGATGTCCACCGTGGTGGTCGCGTCGACGGTGACCGTGGCGCCGGTCGGGGCAGACGGCAGGTAGCCGAACGCCGAGGCCGAGACCTGGTAGTCGCCCACGGCGACGCGGGCGGAGTACGTGCCGTCCGTGCCGGTGGTGACGGTACGGTCGTGCTCGCCGTCGACCGTCACGCGCGCCCCGCTGATCGGGTCGCCGTCGGTCTCGGTGACGGTGCCGGCAACGGTGCCCATGTCACCGATCGGCGCAGCGTCGATCAGCGCGGCTAGGTCGAGCGTGCCCTCGCCGTAGACGTTGTTGTTCTCGGCGGTGCCGCCGCACGAGGTGTCGTCGACGTTGTGGGCGGCTTGGTTCAGCAGTTCCCAGGTGCCCGGAATGTCGCCGATCAGCGCCGGTGCGGCGCTCCACAGTACGGCGACGGCGCCCGCGAGGTGCGGGGCGGCCATCGAGGTGCCGTTGAAGAGCGCGTACCCATCACCCGGGACCGAGGAGCGAACGGCCACGCCCGGGGCCGAGATGTTCGGCTTGATCCCGCCGCCCTCACCGGGACCGCGCGAGGAGAAGGACGCGATGCGGCCCGAGGAGTCGACCGCGCCCGCCGAGTAGTTCGTAGTGTTCGCGCCCGGCGAGGAGGTCGTCTGGCAACCGGGACCGCTGTTGCCCGCCGACCAGGCGCCGAAGATGCCGGCGGCAGCCCACGCGTCGGTGATGTCCTGGTACCAGTCGTCGATGGCCCCGGCGGCGACCGCGCCCCACGAGTTGTTGACGACCTGCGGCCGCTTCGCCGGGTCGGGGTCGGTGCCGTCCGTGCGGGTCGGCGCGGTGATCCACTCACCGGACTCGAGCAGGTCGGCGTCCGAGCAGGTGTCGCAGCCGTTAGCCTCGATCCACTGCGCGTCGGGCGCGACACCGATCTGGTTGCCCGCGCCGTCGTCGCCCATCATGGTGCCCATGGTGTGGGTGCCGTGCCCGTTCACGTCGCACGGATTGCCGGCGCCGCACCGCCCGGAGGAGTCGAACGCGTTGTAGTCGTTGACGATCGTCCCGTCAGGCTGCCGACCGCGGTAACCGTCGGCGAGCGCCGGGTGGTCGAACTGGACGCCGGTGTCGACGCTCGACACGACGATGCCCTCGCCCGTGAAGCCCTGGGCCCAGACCTCAGGGGCGTTGATGAAGTCGAGGCCCCACTCGACCGTGGCCGGGGCGTTCGCCGGCGCCTTCTCGCGCTTGACCGGTTCGACGAGGTCGAACTTCGTGGTCTCGGTGATCTGGCTGACCTCGGACTGCGCGGCGAGCGCCTTGGCGAGCTCCAGCGTGCCGTCCTCGACGAGGATGCGGTTGCTGATCCAGAAGCTCTCGTGGTCGACGCCGTTCGCCTCGAGCTGCTGGATCACGTCCGCCTGGGACGTCTTGGCCGTGCTGGTGAGCGCGTCGTAGACGTGCTGGCCGCGCTTGCCCCAGTCGGCGATGTTCGGCGCCGCGTCCAGGTTGGCCTTCGCCGACAGCTTCACCCAGAAGTCCGCCGAGTCGTGCGTGGTGAGCGTCTTCTCGACGGCCGAGGTGAGCTTGTCGGCCGGGTTGGCTGACGGTGCTGTGGTCGACGGCGCGGCGAACGCGGGTACTGCGCTCGCCATCGCTGTCGCGAGAACCGCGAAAGCCGTGGTCACGACTGACGCGCGTCTCGCATGTCTGGTTCGTGTGTGCACGGAACCTCCATGTACTAGCGCGCCGCAGAGACAGGACGCGCACGACACCCCACGGTCGTGGGCTATAGACCAACATGGATGATGCGGCACAGGTGGGTCTACCCGGCGGCATGGGCAACTCGGGAGCACTCCGGTCAACTCGTGGCTGACTGATGGTCAGCGCGTCATAACCGTGCGGCGTTTCCGGGTCCTCGTCCCAAACCCATGAGATGGCGGGTTCTCCGACATGGCATGACTCCGACAGGGGCGACCGATGAGTAAGTCACGAGGCTGCACGCACAGCACATATCGACTCCGGCCGTTGGATGCTCGGAAGCGGCCCGCCGGCAGGGAAGGACCACGTGGCCCGAACGACCAAACCGCTAGTACCTGGCAGCAGCGGACAACCGCGCCGGTTGCGCTGGGCGTAGCGCCCATGGGACTCACCATCGTGCCGGGGACCAGCACCGCGAGTGCCAGCCCACAGCCGACCGAGACCTACGTGGTGCAGATGGCACTCGACCCGGTCGTGGCCTACGAGGGCGGAGTTGCCGGCCTTGCCGCGCCCAAGCCCGCCCCCCGGGCGCAAGGTCGACCCGCGGTCGGCCGGGTCGTGTCGTACGTCGACCACCAGGAGGCCCGGCACGCCGCCGCCCTCAGCCGAGTCGGCGGCGGCAGGAAGCTCTACGACTTCAGTTACTCCTTCGACGGTTCGCCGCTCGGCTGACCGCCGATCAAGGAGAGTGTTCTCGACCCCAGCGACCGGGCGGTGCTGTGGACGGCAGACGACCACCTCGTGGCTCTCACGTCGCTGCTCCCGACCGACTCAGGATCGATCCTGTCACGCCATGGGCATCACCGACTCCGGCTGGGTCACGGGCCTCGGCCTCTAAGACCCCGACGGTGTAGCGCCAGGAGGGGTTCCTCGTCGGCGAGTCGCCTGATCAGATCGGCGAGGTCACTGTTCCGACGGCCTGCCGTGTCGCTGCTGGTCAACGCCACACCAGCGTAATGAGCCCCTACACCCCATCCGGAACCGATGGGCAATTTCTGCCGAACTTCGTCATGGCCCTGACGATAACCGTCAATCTCGTCGACTGCTAGTGACAAGCTGCTCACATGCTGTGCTTGACCATCCATTCACATAGTTCATAGTGTTCTTTCGGGTAGCCGGCGTGACCCACACGGCGCCCAGAGGGCTTTGGGGGGTCGTTCCGGTCCTACCAGCGTCTGCTCCTGTTTCATATCGGGCCGGCGACGCAGGCGGAACGCAGTAGGCCACAGGTAAGGAGAAAGATGACTCTCGCTCGGGGAGAGAAGTCCATCGAGGACGTCCGGATGGAACGTCCACCGGGAGCCGACGGCGCGACCGTGATCATCGCGATCGCCTCCTCGACGGCGGAGAGAGTGCGCCTGGCGTCGCTGGTGACCGGGCATGCTCCGGTGCTGCTGGTCTCGTCGCCGGAGGAGCTCCTGTCGCTACTTGTCGACAGCGCCCCGCCCGCCGAAGCCCCGTCAGTCCATCCACGCGTCGTCGAGCCGCTCCTGCGAGCCCTCATAGGAACGGCTGATGTCGTCCCGGAGGTCGACTCGGACAGGCGGGTGGCAACCTGGTCCGGGCGCACCGTACCCCTGTCGCCCCTCGAGCACGACCTGCTTCGGTACCTTCTGCTGGCACAACTCGGCCGCACCTGCACCTTCGAGTCGCTGCACCGCGCGGTCTGGGGCAACGACCACCTCGGCGGCCGGGGCGACGTGTGGTCGGTG
The DNA here is from genome assembly GCF_045207365.1 of Micromonospora sp. NBC_00858. Taxonomy (NCBI): domain Bacteria; kingdom Bacillati; phylum Actinomycetota; class Actinomycetes; order Micromonosporales; family Micromonosporaceae; genus Micromonospora; species Micromonospora sp. NBC_00858. Next base: position 6,482,728 of record NZ_CP108828.1, read on the forward strand.
GTGAAGCGACTCCGCCGCAAGCTCGACGAATTGGACTGCCCGCTGCGGATCCAGGCGGTGCGCGGCGTCGGCCTGCGTCTTGTCGACCCCGGCGCGATGCTGTCAACGAACGCCGAAGAAGCGCGAAAGAGCCGAAACCAGATCTGGGAGTGATGCGCCTTCCGGGTCCATGGCGGTCCGCGCGGGTCCGGGCGCTGGTTTCCGTCAAGGGCGGGCAGCCAGTCGCTTCGAGGGACGAAGCGTCCTCTTCCGGCGCGCCGCGCCAGTCCGGATATTCGCTATCGCGGCATAGCCACTCGGTGATGGCAATGACACGGCCGGCGTGGTCGGGGCCAGCGCGGAGGTGACGGTGACGGACGGCGCACCGCTCGCCCGCTGCCTGGCCAGAAGTTCGCCGGATGGGACGCCTGCCGACTTCACGGTCTGCCCGTCGGGGAGGGTGAGGTTCTACGGCCCACCAGCGGCCCACCGGTACTGCACCGTTCAGTACTGACCGAGATCCGGGTGTAGTTCTGGGGCTGACGTGACCGCGCGCAGCTCGGCGGCCACCTCGGCGATCAGGTCGGTGAGGGAGGCGTCGCTGCCGGGCGCGACCCAGCGGGCGAACGCCACCCGGCAAACCATGACGCCCGACTCGGTGGACAGGGCGGCCGTGGTCTCGCCGACGCCCTTGGTACGCAGGGCGGCGGCGACCGCCGCCGCCAGCGAGCCCGTCTTGCGCAGCTCGCGCTCCTGCAGTTCTGAGCTGCCCTCGATGATGGACTGACGCAGGCGAACCAGGTCGAGGCGGTCGGCGAAGATCTCGTCCGTGACCCGGTGAAAGGCGGCGATAACCGCCTCGAAGGGGGCGGCGTCCGTCTCGGCGACCGCGAAGGGTTCGATCGTGGACGCGTCGAGCGCCGATCCTGGGCTAATGCCGCTGGGGGCGTCGTCCTGGCGGCCCGCCCGTCCGCCAGGCAGCGGCCGGAGAGGGGCTTTCAGTGCGCGGGTGAGGAACGTGCCACGATGACGCCGGGCTTAGCGGCGTCTTAAGCACCCGGACAAGCCTGGTGCCGGTTCGTGCAAATGGCGCAACATGAAGACGATTCGCATAATCCCCCTACCTGCACGACTCCATAGACGAACGCTGGTACTACCGGACTTGGTGCGCTCCCACGAGCGTCCAACGGGTTCAGCTCCACGCAGTCGGCGTAACGTCCACGTCTCCTGTTTCGCCCTACTTCACGAGTCGTCATGCTCCTTGACGTAGACGCCCCGACCAGGCTCTCCATATACGACGCCTTTGGCGTGCAGCACCAGAAGTGCACGCTGCACGGTTGCAATGGAAACGCTGTAGAGCTGTGACAGCTGGCTATAGGAAGGAATCTTGGACTCGGGTGGGTACTCGCCGGTGGCGATGCGGGCGGCGATGTCGTCCGCGATTTGGCGGTAGGTCATTCGTCGGGGCATGTCACTCCTGAGTTGGCGCCCCGATGAGATCACGGGCACTAGCTCCACTCAACCTCCGGCTGACCCGGTGAACTAGGTGCACGTTCGGGTAGGCGGCGAGCGGTGGTCTTGTGAACCTGGGTTGGCACCAAGGGGCACGGACCCTCTCGGCCGGGGTGCGGGCCAGGTCCGGCTCCCGGCCCCCGGTTCGGCAGCCGGAGAGCCCGCTCGCCGCGACGCGATGCGCGTGTGCCCGAGGACTTCCGACACCACATGCAGCGGGGTGCCCTGGGCGAGCATGAGCGACGCGCCAGAATGGCGAAGGTCGTGCGGGTGCCAGTGTCCGAGTCCGGCCCGCTTGCACAGCGCCGAGAACCGGTGGGAGAAGTTGGCCGGATCAAGGCAGTCTCTTGGCATGGCCGCCGAACACCACGCCGTAGACCTTGCTCGCCGTCTTTCGCATGTCCGATGGATCGCGGGGGGCACCGGGTCAGGCAAGAGCACCCTCGCCCAGGCCCTGGCCGAGCGTTACGACGTGCTGATCTACGACGGGGACCGCGCGGAGCGTGACTACGTCCGCCGCTGCACTGCCGAGAAGCAGCCGCACCTGTGGGCGTTGCTGAAAGCTCCGCTGGCACAGAAGTGGAACGGCCGGAGTGCGCAGGAGGTATTTGAGTTGATGCCGAGCCTGCACGGGGAGACGTTCGGGTTCGTTGTCGACGACCTGCTGGCGATGCCTACCGAGCGTCCAGTCCTGGTCGACGACTTCCGAACTCTGCCCCGTGAGGTTGCTCCGCTGCTGGCATGGCCAGAGCAGGCAGCGTTCCTCCTGCCAACCCCGCAGTTTCGGGATCGGGCGTTGCGGACTCGATTCGCCGACGCCGCGAGAGCCCGAGCGAACTGGGGAGACAGTGACCACAACGAAGCCCTCGCTCTGCGACTGGCTCGCGACGAACTGTGGGACGCTGAAGTCCGCCGCCAAGGCGCTGAGCTCCACCTGCCGGTCGTGACCATCGATGGCTCGCGGGACGTTCTTGACCTTGCCGACGACCTTGCAGCCCGCTTTCGTCTGGGTCGTCCACCGTTGAGTAGCCGTCGCACGCAGCGGTCATGATCGGACGCGAGACGTTTGAAGGTCTGCCGGTGGTGGCCGATGCGTGAAGTGCAAATCCCTGGCGGCGAACTGCGGTCCGCATCCAGTCCGCGAGAGGTCGATGGACGGCGACCTGGTCTTTTGTGGTGGGGTCACCGCTGCTGGCGGGCGGTGCGCTTGAGGTCGGCGCCGCCCTCGACGCCGAGCGCTACCTCGCCGCCCTGCCGACCACCACATCACACGATCCGGGCACCCCCGGCACCTCTCTCGCTCCGCAGATCATCATGCCGACACGAGCCGAACGGGTGCGGGACGGTCCCACCCGAGAACCTCACCGTGATCAAGGCCTCGTTACACCGGTCTAGCGGGGGTGTTGCTGCAACGATGCATGACGTGGGAACTGCGGAAACGACGATGCCTGCCATCTCGCCTCTTGCTGGCGAACCGATCAAGCGTGCCGACGCCGAGCGCCTCGCGGGAGTGCTGAAGGCATTCGCCGACCCGGCCCGGCTACGACTGCTCAGCCTGATCCAGTCGTCTCCCGAGGGCGAGGCGTCCGTGAGTGACCTCACCGCGCCGCTCGGGCTCTCCCAGCCGACCGTGAGTCATCACCTTCGGATCCTCACCGAGGCCGGCCTGCTCGAGCGCGACAAGCGCGGCGTCTGGGCGTACTACCGGCTGGTGCCGTCCGCGATCGCCGCGATCGCTGAGCTGTTGACGCCGCCCCGCAAACGGGCGACGAAGAAGACCCGCTGAACGTCACCGTCGAAAGGCGGTTGCCACTCCGGCTGGCCGGCGCCTACCCGACGCACGGTGATCGACCCGCGTCAGGGATCGCGGCACGTGCACATCTTGGGTCACCCTGGACAGAAGCCCGTTCATCAGCGTGAAGCTCAAGGCACTCGTGAACAGTCCGTTGCTGAGACGAACAGGCCGCGACGTCGAAGAAGAACTTGGGTCGAGCTGACCTCTACGTGCCAGCTGCGACGTCAACAGCTAGGCCGACGAGGGCCGTGATCCCGACGCGGGCGGGTCGACTGTCTCCAGGGACAGTCGCCCCCCACTACCTCGGTTATTGACTGGTTACTGCAAGACGCGGTGCACGTCGCGCCATCGACGAGGCGTTCGGGCGCTCGGATACGCCGCGAACTACTGACGTCACCTCTGCACTGCAGGACGTCACGATTGCTCGACGCCCATGGTCCGCACCATGGCGTGGGTGTCCGGGATGGTCTCGAAGCGCACCGGCTGCCCGTCGCGGAGCCGCCAGACATGAGCGAATCGCGCCGTCATCGGACGGCCGGTTGCCTTGTTGGCAGCCCGATAGTGGCCCAGGGCGATCACCACGTCGCCGGCCTCGAAGACCTCGTCGGGTTCGATGGTGAAACCGTCCCACTCGCTGTTGAAGCGGGCGAACACGTTCGCCAGCACCGAATCCCGCCCGTGGTAGGTACCACCGAAGTGCAGCCCGTCCGGCACGACCCACTCGATGTCGCGATCGAGGGACTCCAGCAGACCCATCACGTCACCATCGGCCAGCTTGCCGTACCACGCGACAATCCGGGCCGACAGGCCGAGAGAGTCATGCTTGGCATCGATACTCATGGCAGTTCCTTCCATGTGGATGTGTCCGGAACATCGTCTAGCCGTCGAACGGCACCCACATCGGTTGAACTTCCTATACGGGACGTGACCAAGAACGCGCCACCGCTCGGAGCACGGACGGGTGCTCGCACGCCTGGACGCCGCTTCGCACACGAATAGGGCGGCCGACGACGGCCTGCATGGGCGACCTGAAGCGCGCGGCCGAGCCGTCGCGGTGGCGCGATCGACGTGTCCGGCGCGACCCGGCCGCGACCGATGAACGATGGCGCAGCCCGCGCCAGGGATCCACAAAGGCAGACGGCTACGGTCTCGCCGCCCATGGACGATCACTGTTGACCATCGAATGAGCGGTGATCGGTCTGGTGCCCGAGTGGGCGCCTCGGGCACCGTGTGCGCTGCTGTCGACGCCCGTGCCGGCCTCCGGCCCGCGGTCGGGTGAATACGACGGCTCCGGTGACGACGATCGGCATTCGCGGGGTGGGGCACTCCCGTGTCTCCAGAAAGGCAGCGTGATCACCATTACTGCATCCGATTCCGGACCGGCCCCGGCAAGCGACGTGGAGTCGGTACCCGCGAACCTTGATCGAGGCGACGCCCCGCGGCCCACGCTCACTCGTAGAGACGTCGCCCCCTTGTCAGCTGCGGTGCAAGGGCCAGTGCTGTTGCCCGCAGATCCTGGGTTCGCCGCCGAGTGTGCGACGTACAACCTGCTCAACCCGTTGCGCCCGGCACTGGTGGTTGGTGCGTCCTGCGTCGCCGACGTGCAGGCCGCAGTGCGCTTCGCCGGTAGCCGGGGAATGCCGGTGGCTGTTTCGGCGACAGGTCATCAGGTCCGGCAACCAGCCAACGGCAGCGTTCTCATCACCCTGCGGCGGATGGTCGGCACCACGGTGGACGTGGCCCGGCGGTGTGTGCGGATTGCCGGCGGGACAAATTGGCAGGAGGTCGTGGATGCGGCCGCGGCGCATGGTCTCGCCCCGGTGAACGGCTCGTCCATGTCCGTCGGGGCGGTCGGCTACCTACTGGGGGGTGGCCTGAGCCCCACGCTGGGACGCACCAGAGGGTACGGGGCCGACACCGTGCGTGCCGTCGAAATCGTCACCGCAGACGGACAGCTTCGTCATGCCACCGCTTCTAGCGAGCCGGATCTGTTTTTCGCCGTACGTGGCGGCAAGGGCAACTTCGGTGTCGTGACGGCGATAGAGACCGACCTGTTCGAGGTGCGGAGGCTCTACGGCGGTGCGATCTACTTCGCGGGCGAACATGCACCGGAGGTTCTGCACGCCTGGCGGGAATGGGTAGTCGGCCTTCCCGCGCAGATGACGACATCAGTCGCTATCCAACGCCTCCCGTCCGCGCCGGAGCTGCCCGAGCCGATTCGCGGGGCCTTCGTCGTGGCGTTGCGGGTGGCCTACCTCGGTTCGACCGAGGAGGGGAAGTGCTTGGTGGCGGCGATGCGTGCTGCGGCCCCGGTGCTGCTCGACGGTGTGGTCGACATGCCGTACGGGGAGGTTGGCAAGATTCACGCGGATCCGGCGGATCCGCTGCCGTACGTTGACCGCACGACCGGGCTGCGCGCGTTGCCGCCGGAGGCGGTCGACGCTCTCCTCGACGTCGTCGGTCCGGACTCGGACTGCCCACTGGCGAGCGTGGAGATCCGCGCTCTGGGTGGTGCCCTCGACCGCCAGGCCGCAGTGCCGAACGCGGTGTCGCCCCGAGGGCTTCCGTTCGTGCTGTTCGGGTTCGGCGTGGGGGCGGCGGAGCAGGCCGCCTGGCTCAGCGGCTACCTGACAAAGGTCATCCAGGCGGTGCGGCCGTGGGCCGACGAGCGGTCCCTACCCAATTTCCTGTCTGCCGACGAGGCCACCACCCCGGCTGCGGTTCGCGTCGTTTATGGCGCCGACCTGTACGACCGGCTGGCGCGGATCAAGGCTCGTTGGGATCCCGACAACATGTTCCGGATGAACCACAACATCCCGCCTGCTTCGGATGGTTACTGACCGCGTTCCGGCCGGCCATGACCCGACGGCTCGGAACTCGTCCAGGAGGCCCGACCGGGGATGGGTGCCGTCACCAGGTCCGCCGCCAAGCCGTCCTGACCACCACGACCAACAACAACGAAAGGATTTGACACGGCTGTGAAAGGCATCGGCCGATCTCGCCACTTTGTGTCGGTAAGTGATGACGGCCCTCAATCAAGAGAAAGCGTCTGTATGAATCATCTCCGAAAGCCGGGTGCCGCGCCCCGGCACCGTCTTCTGCCGGTGGCTAGCGCATTGCTGGTGCTTCCGCTGTTGGCCCTGACCGCTGTGGCGGTCTCGCCGCTCTTCCATGACTCGGACACCTCTGCGGCGATGCTGGTCGACGGCACACCCGCCGGCCAGGCACCCACAGGCCAGGCACCCACAGGCCAGGCACCCACAGGCCAGGCAGCCACCCGGCAGGCTGCTGCCGCCCCGGCAAGCACCGTGGCCGCTGCGGCCCCTGCCACGCCCGCGGCCGTGAAGGGCGCCGTCCCGCCAGCCGGTACGGCGATTGCCGGCAGCTATATCGTCACGGTCAAGGCGGACGAAGCCGTCCGGATCCGCTCGGACGCGCGCGACCTGGCCGCCGACTACTCGGGCAAGCTCGGTGATGTCTGGACCTCGGCGCTGCACGGCTTCTCGGTACGTATGTCCGCGGCCGATGCCGAGCGGCTCGCGGATGACGCCCGCGTCGTGTCCGTGCGGCCGGATTTGGTGATCGCCGCCGCCGGCACGCAGGCCAACCCCTCGTGGAGCCTGGACCGGGTCGACCAGCCTGGCCGTACCCCCAGTGGCACCTACGACTACGACAACGACGGCTCTGGTGCGCACGTCTACGTGTTCGACACGGGTGTGCGCGCCACGCACTCCGAGTTCGCCGGCCGGATCGGCGGCAGCACCCCCGGCACCGACCACAACGACTGCGGCGGGCACGGCACCGCAGTGGCCAGCGCGGCCGCCGGCACGGTCTACGGCGTGGCGAAGAAGGCGACCGTGCATCCCGTACGTGTGCTCGGCTGCGAGGGCGCCGGTGCGGCCGCGGACGCGTTGACCGCGATCGACTGGGTCACCAGTAGCGCGCCGCGCCCGGCCGTGGTGAACATGAGCTGGTCCACCGGCCCGCAGGAGGCGCTGGACAACGCGATCCGCGCGTCGACCGCGTCCGGCGTCACGTATGTCATCGCGGCTGGCAACCAGAACAACGGTGCCTGCGCGACCTCGCCGCAGCGCGTCTCCGAGGCGATCGTGATCGGCGCCACCGATGACCGGGACCGTCGCGCGAGCTTCTCGAACTACGGCTCGTGCGTCGACATCTTCGCGCCCGGCACCAGCATCAAAACCGGTGCCTGGACCGCGGACGACGCGACCGTGGCGTCGAGCGGCACGTCGCTGTCCGCACCGATCGTGGCCGGTGCCGCCGCCGTCTACCTGACCGCACACCCGTCGGCCACGCCCGCGCAGGTGCGGAACGCGCTGGTCGGCTGCGCCACCACCGGCCTGATCTCCGACCCGGGCGCCGGATCGCCGGACCGGCTGCTGAACACGCGGTGCGGCGGCCCCGCCATCACGAACCCGGGCGCGCAGTACACCGCGGTCGGGAAGGCCATCACGCTGAGGAAGATCAGCGCGCCGACCGCGGCCCGCTTCGCCGCCACCGGTCTGCCCGCCGGCCTGTCGATCAACGCCACGACCGGCGTGATCAGCGGTACCGCCACCACGGGAGGCACCAGCACCGCGCAGGTCACCGCAACCGACGCGGCCGGCGCCAGCACCACCACGTCGTTCCGCTGGACTGTGATCCTGGGCCGTGGAGCGTTCACCGGGCCGGGCTCACTGTGCGTGGACAACACGAGCGGCATCACCACGGACGGCAACCCGCTCATCCTCTACACGTGCCTCAACAACGACCCGCAGCTGTTCACTGCGCACGCCGACGGCCGGTTCGAGGTGCAGGGTAAGTGCATGACCGCGGGCTCTGCGGTGGTGCTGCGTACCTGTGACGGCTCTACCGCACAGGTCTGGACCGCGCGGAGCAGCGGCGAGGTGGTCAACCCAGCCACCGGCCGGTGCCTGACCGCCGCGTCCGCGACCCGGAGTGCGCCGCTGTCGCTTGCGACCTGCACGGCCGGGACGCTTCAAATGTTCAAGGCGCCGTCCGGCCTGGGCGTTGACGTGGTCTCGGTGGAGAACCCCGGCTTCCAGGGCACGCTCAAGGGCACCGCGGTCCGCAAGGCCGTGTTCGCCTCGAACAAGGACACCACGCAGCGGCTCACCTGGTCCGCGACCGGGCTGCCGGCCGGGCTGTCGATCAACGCCTCGACCGGGATGATCAGCGGTACGGCCACCACGAGCACGATGTCCGCGGTCACCCTCACCGTGGCGAACGAGACCGGCCAGACCGGCACCGCGTCCTTCACCTGGCAGGTCGGCGACGGCCGGATCCTCGGCATCAACGGCTACTGCGCCGACTCGGCCAACGCCAGCAGCCAGAACGGCAACCCGATCCAGCTTTACCACTGCATCGGCAGCAACGCACAACTGTGGACGGTCCGGCCCGACGGGCGCCTCGCGGTGCTCGGCAAGTGCGTCACCGTGGCCGACGACGGCGTCTCCGTCGTGCTGAGCGACTGCGGCACCGCGGCAGCGCAGGTTTGGGCCGTATCCGGCAGCACGCTGCGGCACACCGCGACCGGGAAGTGCCTCACGGCCCCGGCGGGGGACATCAATACCAAGCTCACGATCGCCACCTGCGCCACCCGCGCCGACCAGGTCTGGAACCTGCCGACCGCCCCGGTCAAGCTCGATGGTGTCACGCTGCAGCGTTGGGCGACCACCACCGCCCCGGCGCTGACCATCACCGCGCGTTCGGCCGGAACCATCAGCCGGTACGCGGCCACCAGCCTGCCGTCTGGCGTGACCCTGAACGCGTCGACCGGCGTACTGTCCGGCACGCCCACGGCCATCGGATTCGGAGGCGCGATCGTCACGGTCACCGACTCGGCCGGCGGCATCGGGGCCACGTCGTTCCAGTGGACCGTCTTGCATGGTCAGATCCGCAACCCGAGCGGCTGGTGCCTGGACAACTCGGGCGGCGGGACCGCGGACGGCAACCCGATTCTGGTCTGGAGCTGCAGCGACGGCGACAACCAGAGGTGGCTCGTCCGCACGGACGGCGCGCTGCAGGTGCAGGACGGTTGCATGGTCGCGTCCGGGCTCATCACGCGGGGCGGCTGCGACGGCGCCGCAGACAAGGTATGGCAGGCGACCGAGAACGGTGAACTGCGCAACCCGGCCTCCGGCAAATGCCTGACCGCGCCGTCGCTGAACCGCGGCGTGCAGTTCACGCTCGCGGACTGTGCGGCGATGGCCCTGCAGATCTGGACGCTGCCGACCGCACCGCGAATCACCACGCCGGTAACGCAGCAGTCCGTCACCGAGAAGGCCGTGTCGCTGGTCATCGGCGTCACGTCCAACCCGACGCCCACCGTCACCGCGACCGGCCTGCCGGCCGGCCTGACCATCTCCGGCACCACGATCTCCGGCACGCCGACCACCACGGGCAGGTACACGGTGTCGGTGCGCGCGCAGTCAACGGGCGGCGTGTTCACCGCGTCGTTCGTCTGGCTGATCATCGCGCCGGGCGCGCCCGGGCTGATCATCCACCCGGTCGGCGACTGCGTCGACCGTGGCGGCCCGAACAGCAGCCTGTGGCTGTACGGGTGCAACTACACCAACGCGCAGATGTGGACCATCCGCGCCGACGGCCGCCTCGAAGTACAGAACACCTGCATGATGCCGCTCGGTGGCGGCACGGCGTCCGGCACGCAGGTCGGCACCGGCACGTGCAGCACCACGGACGCGACCCAGGTCTGGACCGTCGAATCCGGCAACACGCTGAGGAACACCGCGTCCGGCCTGTGCCTGACCGCGCCCAGCCCGAACCGCCAGTCCGGCCTCTACCTGGGCTCCTGCTCGGGTAGCAGCTGGACGCTGCCGGTTCGAGCCTGACGAGCGATGGCCGGGCCGCTCAACGCGGCCCGGCCAATCGGCGGACCCGTATCACACCACCAAGTTCAAACTGCCAGCGTTGCGCGGCTCGCGAACCGACCTCGGCTGTCCGCGATTCGCTCGGCGTCCAGCGCACGGTACACGCGCCCCGGCTCGATCACGAGCCGGGGCGCGTGTACGGTGCCAAAGCTCGCCTAGCGGCTCTGACCTGGTGTTTTGAAGATTGTGTCAGGCTGCCCGGTGGTACTTGTTGGAGGGCGAGGGCGGACAGGATCGCCCGGTCCGGCCAGGACAGCCGCAGCCGGCCCGGACCTGCCGGCGCAGTATCGCTATCTCGTGCCGTAGCGCGAGGAGCTCGATCAGCAACGCCCTGGCGCCCCGGATCAACAACCCCAGTCCGTTGGCTGCTGGTGAGCCCGGTGACCGCGCCCCAGCTCGTGGTCTTCGCCTGTCAGTCCGGTCCGGTCGACTGACCGTCCGGCGGCACCCGGATCGTGCCGGACGCGATCGCCCGCACTCCGCCGCCGAGCCGTACCCGCTGCACCGCCCCGCCCCGCGCGGTGACCGTGCCGTCCAGCCGCGACGGCCGACACAGCTCGGCGCCCTGCCGCACGTGGTACGCCGACTCGCCATCCCCGGGCAGCAGCCCGGCCCCGACCAGCCACACTCCGAGGCCGAGGACCGCCGACCCGGACGCCGCGTCCTCGGCGACCCCGAACCCGGGCAGAAACGCCCGCAGGTGCGCGGTGCGGGTGTCCCCGTCCCACGCGAACACCGCGAGGTGCGACACCCCGGGCTGCGGCCGATTCGCCGCGCGACTCACCGCGTCCGGGCGTACCGGCAGAAACGGAAACGTCATCCCGCAGCCGGCCTCCCGCGGCGGCGGGCCGGTCAGGTCGGCCGCGGTCAGCCCGGCCGCCGCCAGCAGCGGTGCGGGATCCAGCTCGCGACCGAGGTCGGCACCTGTCACCTCGAGCGAGGCGCCGTCGCCACCGCCGGAAACGTCCACCGGCACCGGGCCGCGGCCGCACTCTTGCACCACCCGGCCGGCCGGCACGCGGTCGAGCCGCACCAGCGTGGCCGCGGCGCCGATCGTTGGATGCCCGGCGAACGGGATCTCCGTCGTCGGCGTGAAGATCCGCACCGCGTACGCGGCGTCGCTGCGGGTGGGGCGGCACACGAACACCGTCTCGGACAGGTTGAACTCGCGGGCCACCGACTGCATGGCGGCCGGGGTCAGCCCGTCCGCGTCCAGCACGACGGCCAGCGGGTTCCCGCCGTACGGCCGGTCCGTGAAGACGTCCACCACCTCGTACTGCAAGCGATCCGGCACGCTCGCACCGTAACGGTCACGGTCAACGGCGTCAGCAGCGCGTGCAGCGCCTTGACGACCTCTCATTTCGCGGTCGGGATCGGGGCCATGGCATGCGACTGGAAGATCGCGGCCAGCGCCCGGTGCTGGTCGGCCGGGTCGGGCGCGGGCAGGAGGGGCCCGGCGGCGCGGATGGCCGCCAGCAGGTCCGGTTCTGGAGCCAGGCCGTACTCGCGTAGGTAGTAGGTCGTCGAGTCGGTCCAGAGCCAGCGACCGTCGGTGCGGTAGCTCATCGGCACGACCTCGCCCCGCTGCGGCTCGACCACATCGTTCAGCCTGCCCGTCGTCATCAGGATGGTCGTGCCCGCATTGAGGTACGCCGCCACCCGGGCCCGGTCCGCGTCGTCGAGTCGCTCGTGCGCCGGATCGAACCGCGCGCCGTCGTCGTCCACGACATCGAAGACCCGGGCGATGCGCATCGGTGGTGCCTCGGCCCGGGTCCACAGCAGTGCGGCGGTCCCGCGCGCCAGCCGGGTAAGCTGCGGCAGTTCTTGGCCTGGCCGGTACGTCTCCACCAGCGGTTCCTCAATGCCGGCGCTGATCAGCGCTCGCATCACCGTCGCGGTGACCAGCGGTTGGACACCGTCGGCCTCCACCACGTACAGCCGGGTGGGTGGCATCGCGAGTGCGGCCCAGGCCGGTGCCGTACGCCAGGCGCGCCAGAGCGCGACCGAGCCGGGCAGCTCTGCCACGGCCGCCCGCGCCGCTTCGTCCATCGGGTCGTCCAGGCTCTGCCCGACCAGGTCGAGCACCAGTGGCATGCTGACGCCGAGAGTGCCCGAATCCGGCGGCGCCGGGGTGAACGTGAACGGGATGTCGAACAGCGGCTGCAGATCGTCGGTGTCGTCGATCTTTCCGTCGGCGAGGCGCAGTCGGGCCCGCACCAGCATGCTGTCCGGAATCCGCCCCGCGAGTCGGAGCAGCGCGTCGTGCAGCTCGGCCTGGTCGGTCATGACCCCTACCCTCGCGTCGAAACCGGACCGCCCGGTGCGGACGGATCTGTCCGGCATTCGATCATGACGGGCCGGCGCCTGTCCGGGTACGGGGACCTCGATGCCCCAACGAGCCCTCGATTGGTCCCGTTCTTACCCGCGGCCGGCCGGGGCTTCGGCGGCGGGAGCCGGGCTCGTCAGGGCGACCATCGCCCGGTGCGCCCGCACCGCGTCGACGGCCGGGAAGCGGTGGTCCAGCGCCCGGATGTGGGCGAGCAGTTCCGCGTCCGGGCTGAGCGCGTACGTCCGTAGGTAGTAGGCGACCGTGTCGGTCCAGATCCAGGTGCCGTCGGTACGGAAGCTCATCGGCACCACGAGGCCAGCCTCCTGATCGAAGACGTCGCCCTCGCGGGCGGTGGTGGCCAGCAACACCTCTCCGGCGTCGAGGTAGGCCAGCACCCGGGCGGCCTCGTCACCGGCGGACAGGGTCGGGTGGTCCGCGGCGAACTGGCCGCCCAGGGCCGGGTGGTACGAGTCGAAGACCCGGGCGATCGGGACCGGCCGCGGTGCCTCCGCAGCCCAGAGCAGCGCGGCTTGGCCGCGCGCCGCCTGCTGGTAGGCCGGCAGCGTGACCCCCGGCCCGTACGTCTCCACCTGCGGGTCCGACACCCCGGCCGCGACGAGCGTCTGTTGCAGCCAGGCGGTCGCGCCCGGTAGCTGCGCGGCGTCGGCCGCCGTCTCCAGCAGGTACACCCGGACCGGGCCGGCATCCGTCCGGTCTGCGTGGGGGGAGCGCCAGACCCGCCAGAGGGCGACCGCGTCGGGAAGCTGTCCAAGCGCCGCCACCGCCGCCTCGTCCGCGGCGTCGAGGTCGGAGCCCGGGGCGGTGAGGTCCAGCACCAGCGGCGGCGGCGCGGTGCTTGGTGACATCAGGACGGGGGCGAAGTCGTACGCCGGGCGGGCCCGCTCGTCCGTGGCCGGAACCGCCGATGCGAGCTGTACCACCGCTGGCACGTCCGGCAGGGTCTGGACCAGCAACTCGGCGTCGTCGGGCCGGATCGGGACCCGGTCGGCGAGGACGGTGGCGAGGATAGCGCCGGCCGTTTCGGCGATCCGCCCCTCGGCGAGCAGCCCCCGGGCGGCGCTGACGGTATCGTCCGGAGCCCACCCCGCCACCCGCAGCAGTAGCTGGTGGTATGCCGGGACCAGCCGGTCGTCGGTCGTGGTCATGTGTGTTTTCTCCTGGTCGTGGGTCATCCGGCGAAACCGGCCCGGAGGTCGGAAGGCGTCGCTGTCGAGCCCTCTTCGAGTAGGTCGTACAACATCCCGAAAGGGCGGTGGCTTCGTCGGCGCAGGTGACGTCAGGTTCCACGCGATCTGCTGCGGTTTCCGTACCTTCTCGACGGAGCACATCCGGGGCCCGACAGCGCCAGCAACAGCCCTCAAACCTAGATCAACTTCTTGGCCCCTGGCGGCGCAAACGTTCCAGGAACGATCGGCCACCCGGATCCGTCGCCGGCCCGCCCTCGGTAGCGGCGTCGAGGGCCGCCATAACCCGCTGGTACGCGTCCAGCGCCTGCCGGCGGCGTCCTCCCACTCTGGTGAACCACTCGATCGCCTTAATGTCCTCGGCACCAACGTGGTTCAGGTCATGCTGAAACTTGTCCACCACCTGCCTGGCGCGATTTCGTGCCTCGTTTGCCTTTCTAAGTTCGGAACCGCTCCGTTGAAATGCCTCGGCCATGCTCAGGGAGATCTCGTCCGCGTTTCCGCCGCGGGCGCGTGTCACTTGGGCGTCGTTCACGGCCTTCGCAACTTGGTCCGCCCGGCTTCGGGCTTCGTCCCTCAACGCGGTCAGCGGCTCATAGCTGTCGCGGAGGTATTTGATGGCGGTGTGGACCAGCTTCTGCAATTCGATGGAATGCCACTCCGCATGGTTGGCTTCCACGTGGTAATAATGCAGGAGATCGATGTACGGCTGGATCGACCCTTCGGCGAAGTGGCCAGACCGAGTCCGAGCCTTGCGGGCGTCTTTGACCTTCTCGACCAGCCCGGCGGCATGCTCGCTCAACCTAGCAGCATCCTCTTTCCATTCCTCGACGCGCTTGAGCTTCGACTTGTAGGCCTCGACATCATCGTCGATCTGTCCAATGTGCTTGGCAATCTGATCCGTGGCATCTCTGGCTAGCTTCTCGCGTCTTTTAATTTCCTCAATTATGCCATGCGTGTCGGTGGCCGCGCCGTGTACGACGGTGTAGCCGTTCTCGTCGAGTTCGCCGAGGGGCTCATCTTGCCCGATGATGTGCCTCAGCGGGGTGACGGTAAAATGGTCCGGGTCACTTGGGTTCTGCCAGAACACCATGTAGCGGGTGTCTTTTTGCGGCCTGGCCAGTGACAGGCGGCCGTCGGGGTCGTAACCCGCGAACGGCGTGACAAGGGAGAACCTGGACCAACTGATACTTTCGATGCCATTCGCCCCGAGTACGCGAGTTCCGCGCATCACTTTGGTGAACCGAGCCGCGAAACCGGCATCGAAATCAACACCGGCCATGCAGATGTGAAGATGAATCAAACGGCCCTGCCATCTAGTGTCTCCTCGAATCAGGTAGGCCAACTCCTCCACAGAAAAATACTCATTGCCGACCCGAATTCTCCGCCCGTTGAGGTCTCCGTGTACGAAAACATGGTAGCGATCGGGGCGATCATCGTATCTTTCGGAAAGGATCCTGTTCATTTGATCGCCCGGCGTGATTAGCCTTAGGCCGGCTGGGATTTTCTCCGCGATTTCCTCGATTCTTGGGAGGTTTGGATGTGGGCGGGCGGGTGGGGCTGGTCGGGGGAAACTTGTCAGTGTGGCCGGGTCCGGTAGTTGGTAGGTGTCCCGTCCCTGTGCCGCCTTCGATTCCAGGGTGGAGGGGAGGTGGTAGCCCGGAAGGATCACTGGTGGGTTGCCGGGGGTGGTGTGTCGCCAGTTTCCGGGTTGGGACCGGTCGAGTCGGGGGCGGCCGTCGGGGGTGTGTGTCTTCGCCATGCTGAAGATGCGACCGTGACCGTTACGGGGTACCCAGGCGTTGCGGGTCGGGGCGAAGACTCCGGTGATGCCCTGCTGGTTGGCGAGGAGGACGTCGTAACCGCTGGCAGTGTCACCGCTGGCGATGTCGCAGCCGATCAGGGCGATCGGTTTGCCGTGTGAGCGGGAATCCTCGTTGATCAGCTCGGCGAGTCGCTGTGGCGTGACGAGTTTGTTGTCGACGACGACCCCGTCTGGGTTGCCGTGGACGAAGACCCGGTACTCGTCGGGATGCTCGGGGTAGTTTCTGGCGGTGGCCCAGTCGGCGGTCTCGTCGGCGTCGAGTAGCGCGAGCCCGGAGGGAACCTGGGTGGCCTCCGGCGCGCTGGTGTGGGTGTCCCGGATGATGGTGGCGGCCCCACTGGTGTTCCCGTTGTTGGGGGGCGGTGGCGTTGTGGACACCTCGGCGGCACTGGACGGCCGATCCGCGAACGGAACCAAGTCGTACTTCGCGTCATCGGAGTACGGATCGTCGTTCCTGCCCCCGGGGTGAGGGCCGGAGGTGTGCCAGTGGCCGGCCGGAGATAGTTGTGGCCAGGGCCGCCCGTCCAGGCCGTAGCTGACGGTGGCGGTCGCATTGTTGAGCAAACCGTTCGCGGCTTCCACGGCGGTTTGGGCTGCTGCGGCGGTAGTCGTACCGGCGGTTGTGTCCGCCACTTCGTTCAGCGTCGCGATCACCGACTGCGCCAGAGTTCGGCTGAGGGTCGCGTGGGCGACCTCCGGCGGCGGGGTGTGGCCGTCGAAGACGGTCTCCACCGCCGCTGCTGGTGCTGGTGTCGGTCCCTGGGACGCTGCTGTAGTGGGGGTTACGGGGGCCGAACGGGAAATGGGAGGCGACAGGGCGAATCGAGTCGGGGTGGCCAGATCCGCTACCTGGTGGGTGCCCTGCTCTACGTCGTGTGCTGGCTGTTGCTGGGCTTTCGCCTGGTGAAGTAGTTTGCTCACGCTGTTCCGAATTTTCCGGATTTCGGTGAGGACCTCGTCTCCCCTCCAATTTGAAGCCAGTTGTTCGGCTTCAAACAGCGCTTTCGCTGTCTCACGGTGGGCTATATGGCCAAGGTGGAAAGCCCTAGCCAGGGCAGTCTGCTGCGCGGTGTCGGTCGGGTCGGCGCCTGCCGAGATGGCATCGTCAAGGGCCCTCGCGGCGTCGACTGCGCCGCTGCGACTGTTGTTCGACAACTCGAGCAGTCTGTTGTGGTCTTTGTGCAGGGAATTCTTCAGCGAGTTGGCCCTCGCAGATGCGTAGCGGCCTTTCCTGAGCGCCATTTCCGCGTCCTTTAGGGCGGTAGTGTTTTCCCCAGTCTTCAACTGTTCTATGAGTTCAAGGGCTTTCGTTACCAGCTCTTCGGCCGTCGATCCGGCGCTTTCGAGCTCCTGAATGAGCCGCCCATGTTCCTTGGCGGTCTCGGCTTCCTTGGCGATATCGGCCACCAGGCCGTTGGTGTCGACGGCGAAACGATTGATTGTCGCGATCACGCTTTTCACGTCCGGCCCGTCGAACGTGTCTTCCGGCCCGAGAATGTGCGACAGTCGGGTAATGACGACTTCGTCCGGGTCGTCACGATTGGGCATAAACGCCACAAAGCGGCTGTCATCATGCGGCTCGTTCGGTGACTGAGGGTCCTGCGCGCTGCTAGGCTTCGATCTTGAGTATGTGTGCCCGGTGTAGGTGACGTATTCAAATCCTTCCGGCGCGATAACTGGAACTGTGCTGCCCAGTTTTCGGAAGACCTCCCTCGCGAAGGCATCCCTCCCGCCGGCGCCGGTCTCGCAGACCAGTAGTAAAACTGGACGGCGCCCCCACTTCGGATCCTTGAGGATCATGCGAGCCAGGGCCTCGGGGCTGACGTGCGAGTCGCCGACCCGGACTTCTTTTCTGTTCCCGTGCGCATGGACGTTGTAGCGCTGGTCGGTGGCGTAAAACTGGGCGACGGAACCGAGCAGGGCGCGCTTGTCTTCCAGTATCAACCCGCCGTCGTAAAGCGTCGGGTCTGGATCATCCGGCTCCGCATTCCAAACCGATGCGGGGGGTGGATCCAGCGGGAACGTGGCCACCTCGTCTTGAAAGGGCGGCGGCGGCTCGGACGACGGCGCGGGTGTGGCGTTCAGTGCGTCGGGCGCGTCGAGACCGATCCCGTCGCTGTCGCTGTCGCTGTCGAGAAAGGTACGGTTCTCCGAATTCATTTGCGGCTGCGACGACGGCTCGGGATTGGCCGCTGGGTTCGTCCAGGTGGGGGCAGTGGTCTGAGCGGGTGGGGAGAGTTGGTTCGGTGCGGAAGGCTCCGGCCCGCGCGAGGGGATGTTGACGTCGGTCGCGGGTTCCGCCGCCGCCGTTGATGCGGGTGTGGGCGTTGTGGTGTGTGCTGCCCGTCGCGCCCGGTCCGATTGGGCAGAGTGGCTGCCGAGATGCCGCTCGTACTCCTCGGCGGCCTCCTGCCGCGGCGCTTCCCGCAGGTGGGTCGCGGGGGTCGGATCCGACGCGAGGGCCGGCTCGTTCGGACTGGTCGGGGTCTCCGGCCGCTCCGGGGCGGATCGCACCACGTCGTACTGTTCGTACTCGGAGCCCCGCTCCTGATTGCCGTCGAGGCCTGACGGAGCCGCGACATCGGTGTCGAGTGCCGCCAAAGTGTCCCGGAGCGCGGCCAGCGCCGAGTCGCGCGGTACCTCCGGCTTGTTGAGTTGCGGGTACGTGGCGGACACAAAGTCGGTGTCGCCGGCCGATGGGTGAGGGGCGGGGTGGGTGTGGTGGGTCAGCCAGGTGCTGCGCTGGTACAGGTTTGGCTGGGGTCGTCCGTCGGGGTCGTAGCTGACGGCGGAGACGAAGGCGTGTTCGGTGGGAGCGTCGAGCAGCGCGAGCTCGGCGGTGGCCGGTGCCGGGGAGTGGGGGAGGTCGCGGGAGGGCTCGTCGTCGCTCTTGTCTGAGGAGTCGTCATTCGGCTGCGGAATCGGCGGCGGAATGTAGTCGGAGTCGGCGTCGAGGCGATCAACCACATCGATGAGGTCCAGGATCCGCGAATGCGACACGTTGTAGAGCTCGTCCGCTTCGGCGAGGTCAGTGATCGCCTTATGGTACGTGTTGCTCGCCGCCTCTTGCTGGTCGGTCGCTTCCTTGAGGAGATTGCTTGCCGCTTCCACGGCGGTCTTGGTCTCGGCGACGAATCCTCGGCGCTTCAAGTTCTGAGCCAGTTCCACGGCGCGATTCCGCGCCTGCTTTATCTCGGCGTGTTTCTGGCTGGGCTGGATGGCGTGGGCCAGTAAAGTCTTCTGATCGATGCCGATCTGACGGTCGCGGGCCGAGCGGGCGGCGTAGCCGGCCTCCACTATCTTGTCCACCCAACCGCGACTGATTTCGTTCAATGTGACCAGCACGTCGCGGCCGGCGAGGAGCTGGTGGTCGGCATCTCGCCGCACCCGGTTGGTGGCCTGGTACGCCCGTTCCGCAGCCTGTTGGTAAGCCTTCAGGTAATCGAGGTACCCAGCGTCCTCCACGGATCGGACCAGGCTTTCAAACTGTTGAACGGACTCGGTGGCCCGATCGGCGTACTCCTGCGCACGCTGACCGACCTCCTTGTCGGCGTCGCCCTGGGCGGTATTACTCATCTTCCGGATGAGTTCTATGGCCTCGCCGGTCTCGTGGTGCTGGCCCTCGACGTGCCAGACCCACCCCGTGGCTTCCTGATGCAGCTCGGCGGCTTGTTTGCCCCACTCCCGGGCCTGCACGAGCATCGACTCGTCGGCGGCAACCGCGGTGCTGACCTGTTGACTCAGCCGGCTGATTTCGGCCGACCAGTTGCTGGCCTCCGTGATTAAGTTAGTGATTGTCATGGTCACGTCTTCTGCGTGCTTCGTCTCGTCGAGGGCCGTGTCCTGCCAGGGGATGTGCGACAGCTCGGTAACGGCGACGGCAAGCTGACCCCCGCTGTCCCGCGTGGCCTCGAACTGAACGAAGAGGTCGTCGGGGTCCAACGTCCCCTTTCTCGCGTAACCCCGCGGCGGCTCGACGTAGCTGTCGGCGCGGGGATCGGTCGACGAAGTTTCTTTTCGCGCGAAGATCTTGATGCCGGGCAGGGCGAGGGCGAGCTGCGCCGCGAAACCCCTGTCCGGGTCGATGCTGGTCCTCGGTGCGTCGAGAACGATCGAAAGGCCCGGCCGCCATTTCGGATCATTTGTGATCATTGCAGCTAACTCACTCGCATCGACGAAGGCACCGCCGACCACTAGCGCGTACTTGTTCGCGTGGCAGAACACTTGGTAAAGATCGTCACGATCGGCGAAGTGCCAGTCTTCGTTCTCGCTCATGCCTGCGCCGGACGCGGCCAGTGTCAGGCCGGTGGATGTCAGGATGGGGGCTGGAACGGAGGGCTCGTCGGGCAGGTCGGTCGACTGGCTGGAGTCGGCTGGGGCGGGGGCCGGATGCCAGGCGGGGACTGTCTGATCCACGGTGCTCGGCGGTGGTGTGACGGGGGGCTCGTTATCCGGCGCCCGGTTCGTCGGCGGGATGACGTTGTCGGTTTGGGTGGGGGGGCGATCAGCCGAGTCGAGGATGTTCATCATCCGCGCGTACGACCCGTCGATGAGCTCGTCTACCTTTATGAGGCTGTCTTTAATGTGCTTGCGCGCGACGCCCGCCCTCGCTTGGTGGGCGTTTGCTGCACCGAGGGCATTTCTTGCGGCTTTCACGGCGGCCTTGGTCTCGACGACGAGTCCCCCGTGCTTCAAGTTCTGAGCCAATTCCCTGGCGCGATTCCGCGTCTTGTTAAGCTCCTCGACGATAGTTTGGCTGGACTGGAGGGCGTGGGCTAGGGAGTCCTGCTGCTCGGTGCCGGCCTGACGGTCGCGGGCCAAGCGGGCGTCGTAGCTGGCATCCATCAGCCTGTTTACCAGGCGGCGGCTCTTTTCCTTTAACGCGGTTAGCTCGCCGCAGCCGGTGAAAAGCCGCTCGGCATCACGCCACGCGCGGTTGGTGGCCTGGTACGCCTGTTCCGCAACCCGCAGGTAATTCTCCAGGTATTCGAGGTAACTGGCGCCCTCTTCGGCACCCGCCATCGGGCTCGAACGAACCGCGTCTCGGAACCGGGTTTCGAGATGTTGAACGGACTCGGGGGCCTTACCGGCGACCTTCTCCCATGCCTCGCGCCAGGCCGACGTATCACCCTGCTCACGCTGACCAACCTCCTTGTCGGCGTCGCCCTGGGGGGTTTTATTTCTATCCCGGATATATCTTATGTCCTCGCCGGTCCGGCGGTGCTGGCTCTCGATGTCCCTGACCCACCGCGTGGCTTGCTGACGCAGCGCGGCGGCTTTTTTGCCCTCCTTCCGGGCCCGCTCGAGCGTCGACTTATCGGCGTCGACCGCGGTAATGACCTGTTGACTCAGCCGGCTGATGTCGGCCGACCAGCTGATGGCCTCCGTGACGAAGTTAGCGATTGTCGAAGTCAGGGCTTCTACGTCACTCGTCTCGCCGAGGGCCGTGCTCAGCGCCAGGATGTGCGACGATCCGCCGACGGTGACCCCACCTGGGTTCTTCTCCGACGTGGCTTTTTCCTCCTCCGGCAGGCTCGGTTCGCGGTTGTGACCGGGCCACGCGCCGAGGACGTCGGCCAACTCGGGGGCTTGCCTAAGCAGCCTTACCCTTCTGTCGTTGCCTGCGGCGGTGCTGTCGTCGGCGCTGCTGTTGCTGCCGTTTGTAGGGGATGGCTTCGATGCCAGGTCCTGTTGGTCGGCGCTTCGGTCGGCGTGGGTGGACCCGCTGGCGTCCGCCAGATCGTTGTCGTGGTCATGCGTGTGGGGGTGACCCGGTGGTGCCCAGTTCCGGGCTGGTTGGGCCCGTCCAGTGTGGCCGTAACTAATTGTTGGCGCCGGTGAGTCGGGGAGGTTGACGGTGGTGGTGCCGGTTGGAGGCGGAATTGCTGGTTCTGTCGGTGGTGCCAGTGGCTGCGGTGTGACTGTCGGCCTGGTCTCGGTGGGGGAACTGGCCTGAACGTGCAAGCCGGCAGGACTCCGAAGATCGGGAAAGAAGGACTCCACATTGGGCAGGTCGACTTCGAGGTCTGTCGCCAAGTGGAAAACCTGGTCGTAAGTCAGCAGGAGATCGCGCAGCTCTTCTCGGTAGCGGTTGACGGTTTCAGGCGTGATGGACTCAGGCGTGAAAGAGCTCAGGCGTTTTCGGTAATGCTTCCAGACCTCTTTTAGGCTCTCGGCTTCCGTCTTTTTGATCCGTCTATCCAGTTGATTGGCTTGGTCTTGTAGCCGATCAACCAGGGTGCGCAGATCGCCATCGGTGGTTGTGTCGGGGATTAGTAGGCCAACGTTCGGCAGTCCGGCAAGATCGGTGTGCTGCACTTGGGCCATATATATCTGCGGTTGCGACGACCACGGATCGCTGTATCCGGCAGGTGGCGGGACCTGTTCCAACTGGCCATCGGAGTGGGTGTACCACAGTCCCTGACTATCCCGGAAGTATCGATAGTTATAGCCGTTCCACTGAATGTCGATAGGAGACAACGGGCCGGGAGGCTGCGTATGCTGCGCCGTAGCGGGGTATGCAGCCGCAGACGCCTGCTGTGGTGGAGCGGCGTGGACTGGGTAACTGAAAGCTGCTCCAGTGCCAGACATCGGAATTCCGTAGGATGCCGATCCATGCGTCGCGTGCGATGTGCCATATGCTGGATTCGCGGTCGCAGGCAGCGTCTCTGCAACCACCTCGACGAGCAACTGCCCCCCAGGCCGGGGGCTGCTGAACCGCACCCACGAGGGGGCGTGCGAGTCAACAGATGCGTCGGGTGGCGGAGTGAACAAGTAGTTTGCCGGGATGAAGACGTCCCCTGGCCGCACTCCCGGTTTGCCGCGCACCTTCCAATCCGGGCGCGAATCGATGAACGTCTGAATATACCTTTCGGTGAACTTGCCGCTACCGTGTGGTGCTAGCCGTAGCTGGGCGCGGTAGTCGACGCCTTCTTCGATGATGCGGGCGACTCGCTCGGGCTCGATTCGAACATCGTGCGGGTTTACGCTGTCGTCGGCGGTTCTGAACCGTACGGTTCCGCCGTCGACACGTACGACGATCGGGACGGCACTCCTGATTGCATCTGGCACTGGGCTGAGCGGTGCAGCCGACTCGCTGTCAGCCAGCAGTTGATAAGCCTTATGGGGATGATTGGGTATCTGCTTTAGATGTACCCGCTCACCGTCGGCGTACCATTCGTTGTCGCCCTCACCGCTCACGGCATGGAGCGGCGTGCTGGTGGGGTCAAGCTGCGGCTGGTACCCGGCCAGCAGCTCGGCGATCTGAGCATCGCGCTGCCGGACCGGCCAAGCGGCGCGCGACGGCCTCACTCTCGCGACCGGTCCGATCAACCGCGCCCGACTATCCGTGGCCCAATCATTGAGGAAGAAGAGCGCCGCTGCCTGCAGCATGTCTTGCTGTCGATGGAACGCCGTCCTTAGGAGGCGGGACAGGGCGTCGTATTCGGTTTGGTCGTTGACGTCGTGGATCCGCCATCCGCCGTATGGATCGGGTGGGCGCGCGTCTGGCCGATGGAACGATCCCAGTGCTGGCATCTGACCGGAGAATTCCAGCCCGTCATGGTCCCTTAGTGCGGCGAGCTGCAGGCCGACGGATACCTTGACGTGGGTCTGAATGACGGCCGCGATCAGCGAACCGCGCCACAGCCGCCATTCGGGATGATCCTCCTGGAGCAGGGCCACCTGGTTGAAGGACAGCCCGAGCTTCCTGTCAAGGTGGGCGTCGATCACCGCCTCCGGGTCGGCGGAGTAGGGCATGCCGGTGTCCCACCCCGGCTTCCGCTGGTCGAAGCTGTGCTGGAACTCCGACAGTGGATTACCAGCAAGGCGGTACAGCACCTCTTCGTCCCGGTGGAAAAGGCCGGCCAGTCTTTTGTAGGCGGTAGCGCCGTCCGCTTGGGCATAAAACCCCGAACTGACGTGAACATGTCCGCCGGCCTCCATCGAGATCGTATGACCGGTGGATTCCGGGATTGTAACTGGATCTTCGAGATGGACCACCGCACCGGCTTTCGCCAGAATCTGCTCGATCTTTCTGATTGCGTCCCAGGTCGCGGGCGACGAACGCAAAATTGGTGAGACTATCTCCCCATCCACCGTGCTGTCAGTCTCAAAGAGCCATCGGTCCGATTCGGCTCTAGAATGTTGGGACTGCTGCTCCGCTGACGCGGTCAGTCCAGCTTCGTGCAATTCCTTGCCGATAAACTCGAGTATTTCATCTACTTGGAATGACTCTCCATCGGCCTCCCGGTCCGTTGCAGGAATCGTGAACTCAATCTCCACGCCGAACGGGACATTGCTCGCGGCGTCATCCATCGCATCGTCCATGAAGAACGGCACAGGAAACTCACCGTTGTCGACTCGCTGACGAATCCACTTAGGCATGTCCGAGAGGTGTTGGGGAATCAGGAGCCGATCAATTCGATCAACGGTGGAGGCAGGGCCGAGCCGGACGGCGTGGTCCGGAACAACGCTTCCCGGATAGCTGCCAACGCCTTGGGGCGCCGCGAAATTCGACTCGGCGGCGGCGGCTTGATCCGGGTGGCCGGGCGTGGCCTCGTACTCCATGGAGCGGCGGTCCTCCTGCGGCCCCGGCGGTATCAGCGCGCCCTCGTAATAGGCCGAATGGCCATTCCCGCCGCGTCCGTCCCACCTACCGCTCAGATGCAGACCGGTGTTGTCCGTGGGGTTCGCATCGTCCACCGCCAGGAAGCCGTCGATCGGCACTTCTGTGTCGTTGAGGGTGTCCCATCCCTCGCCGCCGAGGCCGTTCGGCACGAACAGCGACCAGGGCTGGCCGCCTACTGTGATGGGCTGCCCCGGTTGGCTCACTTTGCCGGCGATAACTCCGTCCGGTTGTGCTAGCACATCGTCGTTGCGTGCTGTCGCATACCGGTGGGCGAAGCCGCCGCTTGTCGCGCCGGTACCACAGGAGACCAGCACCACCGAACCCACATCGACACCCGGCATCTTTGCGGTGACCAGGGCCAGTTGCTCCGGGTTGAGGAAGACGTCGCGCACACTGCCGTCCGGGTCGCGTACCGGCACACGTATGACATCCCATTCCCCGCGAGCCAATACCACTGGCAACTGTCCCGGTGGTAGCCAATCGGTGCCGGCCAGTGACGCCACGTCGGCGTCAGAGAGCAACGCGATCACGGTACGGCTGGCGGGTAGATCCCGGATCACCAGTTCCGCCCCATCGGCGTACCAACGTCCGTCGTCTTTCCGGCTCAGATCGTTGACCAGAGGTGGTCCGTCGTCGCGGGTACGGGCGTCGGGACTGGCGGCATGGGTCAGTGTCGACTCCGGCTCCGGCCGCGGCGGGGTGTGGACGTCGGCTGCGGTGGTCGTGCGGGTCGGCGGGATCGGCTGGGGCTGCGGTGTGACCGGCGGGCTGGTCGTGGTGCGGAAAGTGGCCTGAACGTACGTTCCGGCAGGCCATTGTTCAAGATCGGCGAGAGACTCCACGGTGGGTAGATCGACCTGGAGGCCTGGCTTCGACGCGGGGGCCGAAGTCGCTTGGCCGAGGGGTGTCTTTGTCTGGGCCTTGCCGTCATTCTGCGGGTCCTGCGGGCCTTGAGGGGCCGGGGAGGTACTTGCCGGGGGTGCGATCGAGGGCTGCAAGCCGGGAGCTTGAGGGGTTAGTCCATCCGATTCCTGGATGGCGGTGGGTACTTGGATCGCGGGTACGGCCGGTGTTTGGGTCGCGGCTATTGCGGGTGCTGCGGGTGCCTCGGGTGCTTCGGTCGCAGGTATTGCGGGCGCGGCCGGCGCTTCGGTGGCTGGTGTTGTGGGTCCGGGCGCTGGCTGGGTTGGGGGTGCGGTGGGCGTGGCGGGTGTTTCGGTGGCGGGTGCTGCGGGTGCGGGTGCTGAGGTCGCCCCGTGCTGTGACGAAGGAACGGCGGGCGGGTCGGCCGGTGAGTGCAGCGGTGGCTGCGCCGCTGGGGAAGGCGTCGCCGTCGGGGAAGGCAGGGGGTTCGACTCGGCGGGCGCATTGCCGTGTGGTGTGCCTGTGGTGGGGTGGGCCGGATCTGAGGTGACGGTGTCGAAGCCGGGCAGTCCGCCGGTCACCGGGGTTCCGACGACGTTCGTGCCGGTGTTGGTGGTGCCGGCGGTCGTCTGGCCAGCCCCCGTCTCTGGCCTGGGCGCTTCGGGTCGCGGCGTTTGTGCGCTGTCGACGCCCGGGACCGTGGTGCTCGCCGGGGTGGTGACGGGAGTGTGGGCGGCGGCCGTGTTGGTGCCTGTGCCGACCGCCTGATTCGGGAACGCCGCAGTCTGCGGAGTGGTGCCGGTGCTCACGGTCGGGATCGTGGCGAGGTTGGTCGTCGGACCGGCGGTGGGATTGGCTGCCGGACTGGCGACGGGGCCGGTGGTCGGTCCGTTGGGGGAGGTGGCGCTCGGCTGCGCGGTCGTAGTGCCATCCGTCGAGGTCGCGGTGGGCGTGCCTGCGTTCGTACCGACGCCGACGCCGACGTTGGAGCCCGCGCTTGTCCCGATGCCTGACTTCGTGGCCGCGCCAGTCGGGGCCGATGCGCCCTTCACCGCGACCGGTGAGGCAGGGGCGGAGCTCTTCTGGTCGATGCTCTCGTACGGCGGGGGTGGGCCTTTTACCGCGACCGGTGAGGCAGGGGCGGAGCTCTTCTGGTCGATGCTCTCGTACGGCGGGGGTGGGCCTTTTACCGCGACCGGTGAGGTAGGAGCGGCGTTCTTCGGGTCCTTGCTTGCGTACGGCGGGGGTGGACCTTCCACGGCGACCGGCGGGGCAGCGGAGCTGGTCGACTCGATCCCCGTGGACGTCGCTGGGGGCAGCGCCTTGAGGTTGGGGTTGACCTGGTTGCCGAGTTGGGTGGCGTAGTGGTGGGCCATGCCGCCGATGACCGACGAGGAGAGGGTGGCGAAGGGGTTGAAGCCGCCTCCGCCGACCATCATGGTGAACAGGCCCTCGAAGAGGGTCTCGCCAAGGCCGGAGAGGGTTTCCCGGCTGATCACGTTCTGGTTGATCTTCGGAAAGAGTTTCCCGCCGACGGCGTGCACGGCGGCGACGCCGCCGCCGATGAAGACACCGCCGGCGAAGGCCATGGCGAGGTCCTTGTAGTCGACGCTCCTGCGGTTGCCTTCGAGGATCTGGGTGACCTGCGCCGCGGCGCTCTGCCACAACTCCTCCAGGCCCTCCTCGACAGCTTCGAAGGCGATCATCATCAGCGTGTTCTGCAGGCGGCGTCGCAGGTTGTCGATCAGGGCCCCGACGATCTTCTGGCCGATCTTGATCAGGGCGGGCACGGCGGCGGCGCCGAATCCGGAGGCCAGGGCGATCGAGATCTCCACGACCTGCGTGAAGGCGGCGATGACAATGTTGTACTGCGTGGACTCGGAGTTCAACGCGAAGTCGTACGCCGCGCCGCCCATTGCCGTGGAGATGTTCCCACCGGCGGGAACGGTCCTGGTGATCTCACCGCTGAACTGGTTGAACGCGTCCGCCGCGGGCCCTTCGAGGTGGTTGTTCACCGCACCGGCGATGCCCGCCGTCGCCGCCACACCGTTGAGCAGTTGGTTGGTGAACCCGTACAGCTCGTCGCCCATGGCCCGCAGGGTCGTCGGGTCGGCCTTCGGGAACTGCTCACCGACGGTGAACAGGATGGCGTCGTACGCCCACTTCCACTCAGGGTCGTTCGGAATATGGAAATCAGGCATGGTGATCAGGCGTACGGCTCAGGCGAGATCTGTGACCAGCGGAACGGAAGTCCCGTCGGGCCCAAATTTGACGAGCGTCGGTCGGTAGCCGGGTTCGGTGGGATCGACGTCTGGGTTTTCCTTGACCACGAACAGTTGGCTGCCTTCCGTATCGATCGGCTGGCCGTCGGCGGTGGTCACCGGCAACCCACCCACCGGTGAGACCGACTCGTACAGGTTGACGTCGACACACGCCGAGCCGTCGGCGAACGCGTCGAACGACTGCAGCCGGTAACCAGCGGTGAGCGGGGTGCCGTCGACGTGGGCGGTGGAGTACTCGGGCTTCGTCCACTTCCGCGACGGGACCGGCAGGAAGTTGCCGCCGTCGAGGGCCGCGCTGTTCCTGCCGTCGGGTGCCTGAGGCGCCCCGGTGACGGTCCCCTGCACGCTGGGCTCGGATCTCAAGATATCCGCATGAACGCTGGGCGCGGACCTCAACATATCCGAGCCGGAGTGGGCCTGCTGTTCTCCCCTCGGGGCCGATACAAGGGCGTGCGTGGGCGGGTCCACGGGAGCGGACCGGCCGAGCGATACTGCCTCTGCGCCGTTCGGGGCGTCCTTGCTGCCTCCCGACCGCGCGGCGTGGAGTTGCTGCCCAAGGTTGCCGTCGAAGTCGTTGGCCATCTTGTGGCCGGCCTCGTTCGCCTCGTCGTCGACCTCCCGGTACAGCTTGCCGCTCGACTGCAGCCCTTCGGCGGTGTAGTCGAGGGTGCCCTTGACGTTCTTGACCAGGCCCTCCAGGTTGTCCAAACCGGCCAGGAACTGCTTCGAGAACTGGGTGCCCATGTCGTCGTCGCCCCAGCTACTGCCGTAGCGCTCGCGGAGGGCCGTCAACTGCTTGAGGTAGCCGTCGTAGAGCGCGACGTGCTCGGCGTACACCTCACCGACACCGGTCACGCCCTCGGGGGCCACCCAGAGTCGTCCGCTGGGATTGGTCATTGGGCGGGTCGTCCCATCCCGAGGATCTCGCGGACGCTGGTCGCCATCCGTGGCTCGGCGGGGAGATAGGCGTCCGTGCCGGCAGTGCCGCGAACCAGAGCCCCCGCATCCACGCCGTCCGGCAACATCGGCGCCAGAATGGCCGTGGCCTGCGCCAGCACCTGCTCCTTCGCCTCGGCGTAGGTCTCCAAGATCACGGTGGTGAGATCGGCCGGGGTCAAACGCTTGTACGCGCCGGTGGGAAACCGGATGTCCGTGACGACCCCGTTCTGGCCGACGGTCACAGTGACCTCACGACGCGGCGAGGTCACCGAGGCTGAGAGCTCACGCATCTTCTGCTGCATCTCGGTCAGGCTGTTGCGCTGCCGCTGGTACTCCTCGAGCAGCGACTCGATGCGATCGTTGAAGCTCAATGCCGCTCCCCTTCCTGCCCTTCCCGTCGGGGGCCCAGTGAAGCCCGCTCGGTGCGGGAACAGAAGGCCCGGCAGGGGGAATGGGGCACGATCGCGCAGCCGCTCTTCCCTCACGCCCTGAGGTGGCCGGCGTCCGCAGGGCGAAGGAGGCAACGATCACTGATTTTCGGACATCACTGGTGCCGGAGGTTCGCCACCGTGGTGCGTGCCCCTTGACACTCCTTTTGCGACCCCCGAGCCGTCACGAGCTCATGTCGCAGTCATGACCGCCAGCACGAGAGGACTACTGCTGTGACCATGCCAAGGGTGCAAACCACCGAGGAGGGCATGCGGCGTGCTGCGCAAGAGTTCTCCGACCGGGCGACGGAGTTCACCGGCCACCTGCAGAGCGTGAACTCGCAGATGGCCACGCTGCAGAGCACCTGGACGGGCGCCGCCTCGCGGGGCTTCAACCAGGCGATGGACAGCTGGGAGGCGTCCTTTCAGCGGGTCATCAACGAGCTCGTCAACATGCTCGACGTGATGGGCGTGACCACCACGGGCTACGGCCAGGCCGAGGACGAGGCCGCGGGTTCGGCGCAGTCGTTCGCCGCCGCCCTCCCCGGTCTCCCCGGCATCTGACCCGTCCGCGCCGTCACCGAACCTCGCAGAAAGGACGTGACATGTCCAGCTACGCATTCGACTTCCAGCAGGCCGACGCGACCCTGCACGACATGAACCAGATCAACACCCGCATCAAGACGGCGCTCGCCGACATGGAGCGCGGCGTCGAGTCCAGCCTCCAGGAGTGGACCGGTGCGGCGCAGTCGCAGTACCACGTCTCGAAGCAGGTCTGGAACCAGTCGGCGAACCAGATGTCCATGTACCTCGAGCAGGCCCGCTCGACGCTGCTGCAGATCTCGGACAACTACGGCAGCACCGAGCAGCGGCACGCGCAGATCTGGAACGACGTTCGCGGCGGCTGAGTGCCGATTGGCCGGCTGCCGGGTCGAACGGCGCGGTGGCCGGCCCGCGGCGGAGACCCGGTGCGGCTAGCGCCGGAAGCTTCGGAGTTGCCCCAGACCAGGACGGTCGCGATCAGCGGAAGTGGAATGGCACATGGCCGAATCCATCAGCAACGAAGAGAAATCGAGCCTACTCGCCAAGTACAGCATTGAAGAGGGGAATCCGCCGGGCTGGGCCGAGTCGGTGATCGATAAGATCCAAAAAGAAATCCAAGACGACAGGCGACTGCTGGAGAGTGATTTTCAGAGCAACGCCGCCTTTCAAGTCGGCCTGAGTAATTTCAACGCCGAGGAAAAGGCGGCCTGGGATTACTATCAGAACAGCATCCAAGATCCTGATGGATTGTGGGAGAC
Organism: Micromonospora sp. NBC_00858; assembly: GCF_045207365.1. Taxonomy (NCBI): domain Bacteria; kingdom Bacillati; phylum Actinomycetota; class Actinomycetes; order Micromonosporales; family Micromonosporaceae; genus Micromonospora; species Micromonospora sp. NBC_00858. The sequence goes on from NZ_CP108828.1 coordinate 6,512,727, forward strand.
CAGGCAGCTCAATGAGATTGAGGACACGCTCGACAAGGAGGGCAAGTTCAACGAGGGGCATTGGTACTATGGCAAGGCAATAAAAACGGACTACGATCCGCACGAGGACAGTTTGGGAAATTGGTACATCGACAGGGAGTCGGATCCCGATCTGCCGGTTTTGCCAAAGTATGAGGGCTCCGACAATAAGAATCACGATCTCGTGGTTAGTACGGAGGCGCTCAAGTATCTCAAGCGGCAAATCGGCAAGCTTGTTGACGAGAAGGACTCGGCTATTGCCCTCGACGCGAAGGCAAAAGTGGCAGCCGTTGACATCCGGCCGGGTGGGTTTGCCAAGGCCGAACTGCTGCGCCAGAAGATCGTCGGGGGTGCTGCGGGTGGGGGGCTCCAGAGCGAGACGATGGAGTTGCTGCAGGCGGTGCATGACACGCTTCTCCAGATCAAGCAGAATATCGACACGTTGATCATCGAATATGACAGCGCTGAGGACTTCAACAAGATGACCACGCAGCAGTTGAGTGAGGTGATGGAGGGTGCCTGGAGCAAGATCGACAGCATGAAGGATCATGGTCAGTCCAAGGGTGAGATCACGGGTGGCTGAACGAAGCTGCGACCGTCCTCGACGGACTCTGGTAATAAGTCCCATCCCTCTCCGAAAACGTCAACCCATGGGCGGCGATTCCAATGGCAGCTGCTGAGCCCGATGATGCGTGGACGGATCCCGCAGAAGAAAACGCCACTTTCCTTCCCCCCTCGGTGGACGCCTCGGATCTGCAGGACTATGAGAAGTGGGCCAACGAAGAGGGGGGCTGGCGCAAGCTGGTCGCGGCGGTCAGAGGCGGCGCGGCAATCGGCACCGGTGAGGGTCGCGCCGAAGCGGGACGACGCGTCAACCCAGAGACCTTGATAACCGCCGGTCAGGCGTTCGCCCAAGCGCATCAGGTGTTGGTCGCCTTGCAGCGGGGCGTCCGTGTTATCTCCCAGTCGGTCGCCGGCCCGGGCCAGTCGTGGCAAGGGGAGGCTGCGGACGCGTTCCTCAAGAAGATGGATGACTTCACGGACTGGCTCGGCGCACAGGCCGAGAGGATCGCCGGCGCGGAGGGTTCGACCGGTAACAATGCCGTACACGACCAGCTGTACCACAGCGGCAACGTCCTGGCCTGGGCGCAAGAGCGCATTCACCTCATCGACACGCTCTATGCGCAGGCGTCGCTTAAGGCGGACAGCAGTCGTCGGGGGTCGGACGGCAACATCGCCATCACCGGCACCATGTGGGAAAAGCCGATGACGAACCACATGCTGACAGTCGTCCGAGAACTCGCGACCCAGTACGAGATGACGTACAGCAAGGTGACCCCGCCGACCGACACGGGCTCGCAGGTCACACCCCCGGACATGCCCGAGTCACCGGACCTGTCCATGCCGGACGTGCCGGGTCCGGTGGACCTGTCCGCAATGGACGTACCGGGTCCGGTGGACCTGTCCGCAATGGACGTGCCGGGTCCGGTGGACCTGCCCGCGACGGACGTGCCCGCTCCGGTGGATGTCCCATCCCTGACGGGTCTGTCCGATTCACCGGGTGGCTTCGGCGCGCAACAACTCAACGCGGCGCCGCCCCCTTCGGCGGACCTGGCCACCGCCCCGGAGATTCCGGGAGGTCTCGACGCTCTGCCGACCAGCGGCATTCCCGGTGGTAGCGGGCCGAACGTTCCGCTGGCCAGTGTCCCGTCCGGCGGTGGCCTGCCCGATTTCGAGTCCGGCCCTTCGGGCGCTGGCCCGCCGGAGGGCGAGACGTTTGCCGCGCCGAAGATCCCACCTACGTCCGGCCCCGGCGGCGTGAATGTTCCCGATTTGCCGCCTGCTGTGGTGCCGTCCGGGGGAGGTATCGGGCCGATCAGCGGTGTGCCGATCCCTGCCGGTATGCCGCAGGGTGTGAATTCGCCCGGTGGGGGCGCGAGTACTCCGGGGTTGCCGGATGCCAGTGGGTTGGTCTCGGGTGATCCGAGTGACTGGCAGCTCGGAGGAGTGGACGGCGTCGACATTCCGGGTGCGCCTGGCGGTGTGGGCCTCGACGGTGTCGGTTCGGACCAGGGTCTGAACGTTCCCGATCTGCCGTCCAGTGTGGTGCCGCCCAGCACCGTGCCGGATCGGGACGATCTCGGGTCCGGCAGCGGTATGCCGTTCGCACCCGCCATGCCGCCGCAGGGTGGGAGTACGCCCGGTGGGGGTGCGAGTGTTCCGGAGTTGCCCGATGCCGGCGGGTTGGTCTCGGGTGATCCGACTGACTGGCAGCCCGCAGGAGTGAACGGCGTCGACATTCCGGGTGCGCCCGGTGGTGTCGCCCGTGGCGGCGCGGGCCTCGACGGCTCGGGAACGGCCCTGCCGGCCGCGTCCGAGTTCGTCCAGTCGCCCACCGACGGCATCGAGCAGGCGACTCCCGGCGCGAACATGGCAGCCCTGCCGCCGGGCGGTGTGGGCAACGGCGCTCCGGCCGGCGGCAACGCGCAGGCCCCGGATTCCCCGGATGCCGGGGGACTGGTCAGCGGGGACGCCGACGACTGGGTGTCGGGCCCGGTCGGCAGCGGTAACCCGGACGCGCCGCGCGGGGTGCAGGCCGGTGGCGTCGGGCTGGACGTGTCACCGCCCCCCGGGACGCCGGTCGCACCGGTCTCGCCGGAATCATCGGACTGGGTGCCCGGTGGGGTGGAGACGCCCGCCGCCGTGCCGCACCAGCCCCTGCCCATACCGCAGGTCGTGCTGCCGCCGCTGACCGGACCGACCGAGCGTGCCGACCGCCGGAAGAGGGCGGGCGCGCCGGCCGGTGTCGAGGTGGCGGACACGACGACCGGGCCGGAGGTGGCAGCCGTGGAGCCGACAACCACTGCCGAGGCCGCCCCCGAGGACACCGATCGCGTAGCCGCCATACCCGGTCCGCCGATCGCACCCACAAGTGCCCGCCCGGCCGACGAGCCGGCACGGCCGGCGGCCGCCGTCGTCGGTTCCCTGCTCGGCGTCTCCGTGCCCGGGATCGGCCCGGACGGAACGCCACCGCCCGTGCCGGCCGGGGCCGTGCCCGGTCGCCCGTCGACCGGCGACGCCAAGGAACGCCCGGAACCAGAGCGGCCGAAGTCGGCCGAGCTGCTGCAGAAGGAGGCCGCGGCCTGGGGCGCCGGCCCCGCCGGTGCCGAGGTGCCGCTCGACGACGACCGCGTCCCGGTGGTCCGGCCCGGCGACGACGACGAGGACCCGGCCGGCTGGGACGACGCCGCCGATTCCTGGTGGCTGATGGACGAGGGCGGAACGCCTGACCAGAAAGGGACACTGACCGATGCCTGAGAACCCGGAGCAGGCGGCACCGGCCCGGCGGGTGTGGCGACCGACGGCGGGCACCGGCCGGGTCGCGGACAGCGACATCGTCCCGGTCTGCAGCGGCGTGGTCGTCGACATCCAGGGAAGGTACGAGCGGATGTGGGCGCTGAAGCGCCAGATGCAGCGGGAGGCGGAGGTCGAGAAGGAGACCGAGGAGCGCGAGGCCGCCCGCCACCCGTCGCATCACCGCCAGCCGGCGTCCCGGGACGAGGAGGAGGACGAGGAGAAGGCGGCCGAGCGTCGGCGTAACGACCGGTACGCGGTGAAGTTGCTCCGTCAGGAGGAGTCCGTCTGGGCCGGCGGAGGCGCCGACACGGGCGTGCTCGGATGAGCACCGTCACCGTCAAGCGACCGCCCCGCGCCGACGGCCCCCCGGCCCCCGAGGGCGAGGTCGAGCTCCAGGAGCCGCCGCTCATGGCGGAGGAGGCGCCGCTCGACTTCCGGTCGTTCGCGATGATGGTGCCGATGGGCCTCGGCATGGGCGCCATGATGGCCATGTATGGGCTCTACAGCCGGGCACCGATCATGTACGTCATGGGCGGTGCGATGGCCGCCGGCATGCTGCTCATGGGGGTCATGCAGATCGGCAAGGCGGCGTCGGACCGCAAGCGCAAGATGCGCGGAGAACGCCGCGACTTCCTGCGCTACATCGCCCAGCTGCGCAAACAGGCCCGCCGGGCCGCGGACGAGCAGCGGCAGTTCGTGCTCTGGAACAACCCGCAACCGGAGTGGCTCTGGTCGATGGCGATGAACAGCCGCCTGTGGGAGCGCCGGCCCACCCACGAGGACTTCGGCCGAATCCGGATCGGGCTTGGCCGGCAGAACGCGCTGCTGCGCTTCACGCCGCCGACGACGAAGCCGATCGAGGATCTGGAGCCGCTGTCGTCGATCTCGTTGCGCCGCTTCTCCGAGGCGTACCGCACGGTTTCCGGCATTCCGACGTCCGTGGGGCTGCGGAGCTTCACCAGCGTCGAGTTCGAGGGGCCGGCCGATCCCGCGATCGACCTGGTCCGGGCGATGGTCGCGCAGCTCGTCACCTTCCACGCCCCCGACGAGCTGCGCGTCGCCGTGATCGCCGCGGAGGTGCACCGCGGCCCGTGGGAGTGGATCAAGTGGTTGCCGCACAACGCCCACCCGACGGCGGTCGACGCGGCCGGGCCGGTACGCCTCTTCGCCAGCACGCACGACGAGTTGATGGAGCTGCTCGGCCCCGACGTCTGCGACCGCGGCGACCACGACCGGACCGCCGTGCCGTCCTCCACCGAGCCGCTGGTCGTCGTCATCGCCCACCTGGTGGACCTGCCGGACAGCTCGCGGCTGCTCGGCGCGGGGATGCGCAACGTCGTGCTGCTGGACCTTACCGGTGCGATGCCGGGCGGCCCGAGGGTCCTGCGGCTGACCGTCGAGGACGACGTGGTGAAGTTCCCGGCCGGCGACACGGTCGGCTCGGCGGTGCGCGACCGGCTCACCGACGTCCAGGCGACGGCGCTGGCCCGGATCATCGCGCCGAAGCGGACCAGCGGCACCTTCGACGTCGTTGACGAGCCCCTGGAGAACAGCTTCGAGCTCACCACACTGCTCGGCATCCGTGACGCTCACACGTTCGACGTGGCGGCGCTACACCGCAGCCGGGCCCCGCAACGCAACCGGCTCGTCGTCCCGATCGGTGTCACCGAGGACGGTGAGGTCATCGAGCTGGACCTCAAGGAGTCGGCGCAGGGCGGCATGGGCCCGCACGGGCTGCTCATCGGGGCCACCGGCTCCGGCAAGAGCGAGCTGCTGCGCACGCTGGTGACGGCGCTGGCCGCCACGCACTCCTCCGAGATCCTCAACCTGGTGCTGGTCGACTTCAAGGGCGGCGCCACGTTCCTGGGCATGGAGAAGCTGCCGCACACCTCGGCGGTCATCACGAACCTGGCCGACGAGCTGCCGCTGGTCGACCGGATGCAGGACGCGCTCAACGGCGAGATGACCCGACGCCAGGAGCGGCTGCGCGCCAGCGGGTACGCGTCGCTGTTCGACTACGAGAAGGCGCGCGCGGCCGGTGCCCAGCTCGTGCCGTTCCCGGTGCTGCTTATCGTCGTCGACGAGTTCAGCGAGCTGCTCTCCAGCAAGAGCGAGTTCATGGAGCTGTTCGTGTCGATCGGGCGACTGGGCCGCAGCCTCGGCGTGCACCTGCTGCTCGCCTCCCAGCGCCTCGACGAGGGCCGGATCAATCGCGTCGAGGGGCACCTGTCGTACCGGCTGGCGCTGCGCACCTTCTCCTCGATGGAGTCGCGGTCGGTCATCGGCGTCGCCAAGGCGTACGAGCTGCCGTCGGAGCCGGGCAACGGCTACCTCAAGGTGGACACGACGAACCTGGTGCGGTTCAAGTCCGCGTACGTCTCGGGGCCGTACACCGGCTCCGGCGTGGTCGGCGGCGGCAGCGAGGGCGACGAGTCGGTGATCGCCCGGGAGGTCGTGCCGTTCACCACCGGGCAGGTCGCGGCGCGCTACGACCCGGGCCGGGCGCGCCCGGCCAACACCCCGCGCGAGCCCGAGCTGCGGCCGGCGGACGCCACCGGGCCGAGCCTGGTCGAGGTGCTGCTGGACCGGCTGGCCGGATCCGGCCCCCCGGCCCGCCAGGTCTGGCTGCCGCCGCTGTCCGCCCCGCCGACGCTCGACTCGCTGCTGCCCAGCGTGTTCCCGGACCCGAGGCGGGGCATGACCGTCGACGACCGGGCCGCCCAGGGGCGCCTACGGGTGCCGGTCGGCGTCGTGGACCGGCCCGCCGAACAGCTGCGTGAGCTGCTCGTCGTGGACCTCGGCGGCGCGGAGGGGCACGTCGGCATCGCGGGCGCGCCGCAGAGCGGCAAGTCGACCCTGCTGCGCTCCCTGATCCTCGGCCTGGCCCTGACGAACACGCCGGAGGAGGTGCAGTTCTACGGCCTCGACTTCGGCGGCGGCGGTCTCGCGTCGATCGCCGGCCTGCCGCACGTCGGCTCGATCGCGACGCGGATGGAGCGCGACCGGGTGGTGCGGACCATCGAGGAGATCCGGCAGGTGATGGAGCGCCGGGAGAGCGAGTTCGCCAACCGCGGCCTGGACTCGATGAACGCCTACCTGGCGGCCCGCGCCCGGGGAGAGATCGACGACCCGTTCGGCCACGTCTTCCTGGTGGTCGACGGCTGGTACACGATGAAGCAGGACTTCCAGGACCTGGACACGAAGTTCCAGGAGATCGCCTCCCGGGGCCTGTCCTTCGGCGTGCACGTCATTGTCTCGGCGACCCGGTGGTCGGAGCTGCGGACCTGGCTGCGCGACCTGATGGGCACCCGGCTGGAGCTGCGCCTCGGCGACTCGATGGAGTCCGACGTCGGCTCCCGCAAGGCGGCCACCGTGCCGAACCAGCCCGGCAGGGGCCTGACCAGCGAGGGCCTGCACTTTTTGGGCGCGCTGCCCCGGATGGACGGCGACGCGCAAACCGACGACCTGGCCGAGGCGACCAAGTCTGTCACCGAGGAGATCAGGACGTTCTGGCCCGGCCCGGCCGCACCGGCGGTCCGGATGCTCCCCGCCTACCTGCCGGTCGATCAGCTTCCCGCGCCGGAGCCGGAGTTCAAGGTCTGCCTGGGCCAGGACGAGCAGCGGCTCGCGCCGGTCTGGCACGACTTCATGACCACCCCGCACCTGCTGGTCTTCGGCGACAACGAGACGGGCAAGTCCAACGTGCTGCGGCTGGTGCTGCGGGCCATCGCCCGCCGGTACACCCCGGCGCAGGCGAAGGTCGTCCTCGGCGACAGCCGGCGGGACCTGGACGTCGCCATCCCCGCCGCATACCAGGTCGGCTCGGCGTTCACCGGCGACCGGATGTTCGAGCTCGCGGGTCAGACCGCGGTGTCGATGAACCGGCGGGTGCCCGGCGCGGAGATCTCCTCCGAGCGGATGCGCCGACGCGACTGGTGGGAAGGCCCGGAGCTCTTCGTGATCGTGGACGACTACGACCTGATGACTAAGGGCGTCGGCGGCGGCTCGACGCTGGAGCCGCTGCTGCCGCTGCTCGCCCAGGGCACCTACATCGGGCTGCACGTGATCGTCGCACGCAGCACCTCGGGCGCGATGCGGGCCATGATGGACCCGGTCATCCGCCGAATGTGGGAACTCGGTACGCCGGCGACGCTGCTGTCGTACCCGAAGGAGGAGGGCCGGTTCCTCGGCGAGGCGGCACCGCGCCGACTGCCGCCGGGCCGTGCCCAGCTCGTCACCCGTCGTGGGGTGCGGCTGATGCAGACCGGCTTCGTCGCGAACGGATCCGACCGAGGAACGCCAGCTTGAGAAGAGGGACAGGCTCGTGAGTACCGCGCTGAACGGGGCACTGTGCCGCATCACCGTGATCGGGCCGGACCGGAGGGTGGATCTGGCAGTCCCGTCGACGACTCCGGTGGCGCAGCTGCTGCCGGTGTTGCTGCGCCACACCACGGCGGGCGGGCGGTCGCCCGGCGGCGACATTCCGGAGGGTGCCTGGGTGCTGCAGCGGCTGGGCCAGTCACCGTTCGAGCTGACCGGTACTCCGGAGAGCCTCGAGTGGCTAGAGGGTGAGGAACTGTATCTGCGGGTGGCCGAGGACCCGCTGCCCGAGCTGGACTTCGACGACCTCGCCGAGGGCGTCGCCACGGTGGTCAACCGCCGCAACGACCGCTGGCAGCCCGAGTACCGCCGGATCCTGTTCCTGATCCTCTCGGTCGTCGGCATGGGGACGATCGCCGCTGTCCTGGTCGACCGCGGTCCGGTGGCACCGCGAGTGATTGCTGCGGCCGTCCTCGCCACCAGTTTTCTGGCCGTCGCCCTGGTCTCGGCACGGCGTCTGACCGACGGCGCGTTCGCGCTGCTCTTCGGCCTTGGATCGGCGGCGTTCGCGGCGGTGGCCTGGTCCAGTGCGGTGGACGGCGATCCGGAGGGGGTCGCGCTCACCGGACCAGCCGTGTTGTTCGGCTCGGTCGCCGTTGTCTGCGTGGTGGCGGTGCTGCTGCTGGCGCAGCGGACGGTGATCCCCCGGATGCCGTTCGCGCCGTTCCTGGTGCTTGGCGTGACCGCCCTCATGGTGCTCGGCGTCCTGCTGCTGCAGGTTGGCTCGGGTCTGACCGCCGAGCAGACCTCTGCGGTGGCGGTCAGCGTCGTGTTCGCGCTGGTCGTGGCCGCGCCCCGGGGCGTGGTCAAGCTTTCGCGGCTGCGCGGTCCACAGCTGCCCAAGACGGGCGAGGACATGTCGTACGACATCGAACCAGCGCTAGCCGACGAGGTGAAGGGGCAGGCCAATGATGCCGATACGTACCTCACCGTGGTCATGCTCTCCGCCGCGGTCCTAGTCCCGGTGCTCTTTTGGTTCACCATGAGGGTGCCGGGCTGGGCAGGTTGGACGCTTGTGTTCGTGCTCGCCAGTGCAATCCTGTTGCGCGCCCGTACCTTCTTCGGAATCTGGCAGCGGGTCAGCCTGACGGTCGCCGGTACTGTCGGCTACCTCATGGTGGTCATGAAGCTTTCTGACATGCTGCCATCGGCCTGGCGGTACGCCCTCCTCGGCGGCCTGTTGGCGCTGCTGGTGCCGTTGGTGCTCGCCGCGTTGCGTCCGTGGCCGCAGCGGCTGCTGCCGTTCTGGGAGTACTCGGCGACGTTCTTCGACGTGGCGACCGCGGTGGCCGTACTGCCGGTGCTGGCGCAGGTCGTCGGGCTCTACGCCTGGGCCCGTGGACTGTTCGGGTAGGCGGCGGTGCAGACCCAACGGGATCATGTCCATGCCCATCAGTTCATGATGGGTCGGCTCAGCTCCGCCCTGGTGCAGGGCGATCCGACGAGCGCCGAGATTCCCGGCCGCCGGGCCCAGACCGGCCTGATCGTCGGCATCATCCTGGCCGTTCTGGCCGCGGGCGGATTCGCGGTGTACGGCTGGATCGTCCCCGGGGGCAGCAAGGCGTTTCAGCGGGCCGGGGTCATCCTGGTGGAGAAAGAGACCGGGAACAGGTACGTCTATCTGAACGGAGTGTTGCATCCGACCCCAGATCTGACCTCAGCCATGCTGATCCAGGGCACGGCAGCCAAGGTCAAGCTGATTTCTCGCAACTCGCTGAGGGACGTCCCCCGTGGCCCGGCGCTCGGCATCGCCCATGCGCCACAGGCGGTGTCGCCCGAGTCGCTGGTGCACGGACCGTGGCTGGTCTGTCTGCCCGGCTCGGTGATCGACGAACCGGGTACCTCGCTGGGCGTCACCCTCGACCCTGGCACCACGGCTACGCCGCTGCCGGCCGATCGGTTCAGCGTGGTGTCGACCAGCATGGGAACGCCGTACCTGCTGGCCCACGGCAGGAAGTACCGGATCGACGACGACGTGGTCCTGGTGGCGCTGGGCGCGGCCAACGTCCGTCTGGTACCGGCACCCCAGACGTGGCTCGACTGGCTGCCGGACGGCGAGGTCCTCGCGCCCGCGAAGATCGACGGTGCGGGTGACCCCGGCCCGCCGATCGGCGGCGCGGCGCACCCGGTCGGCACGCTCTTCCGCCAGCGCCCAGGCAGCGGCGACGAGCAGTTGTTCGTGCTGCGCAAGGACGGGCTGGCACCGTTGGACCGGACGGAGTTCCTCCTCGCTGACGCCAGGGACAAGGGGGTGCCGGTCGAGTTGGAAGCGGCGGGCGTGGTCGAGGCCCCGAAGTCCGCCGACCGGTCCCTGACCTCCCGGCTGCCAGATCTGACCGGCCTGCGTCATCTGGACGTGGGTGACGCCGTGTTGTGCCTACGCCAGCAGCCGGTCTCGGCCAACGCGTTCGCCAGCGCGGTGGCGTTCGTGCCCCGTGCACAGTCGGGAGTGGACAGCGTGGGCCGGACATCCGTGCTCACCAAGCCGGGTGCCGGCATGGCCGTCGTCGCGCTGCCGCAGGAGTCGCAGACCGTGCCGCAGGTCTCGTTCATCTCCGACCGGGGCACCGCGTTCACGCTGGCGGACACGCAGACGGTCGCCGCCCTCAAGCTCGACAAGGTCCGTCCCACGCCGTTCCCGAAGAGTCTGCTGGCGGCGCTGCCACAGGGACCCGCGCTGAGCAGAGCGGCCGTCACGGGCCTGGCAGGAGGGTAGGCAGGTCATGTCATACGGCATCAGGGGCATGCTGCGCGGTGGCAGAGGTGGGTCCGACGGGGTCGCCCAGCACACCGTGGGTAACGCGCTCGTACTACACATCGAGGACGAGATCAGCGCGGAGGCGCAGTCGCTGGCGCTCTCCGTCATCGAGGACACCAAGAACGACGTGGTCGTACTCGACCTCGGTACGGGCCTGCGGATTGGTTCGTGGGAGTCGATGGTGGGGGTGTTGCCCCGTCGCCGTCGCGGGATTCGCCTGGTCGCCTGCGGTCAGCACCGCAATGCCGCCGCGATGGCTGGGCAGTGGTTGTCGGAACGGCTGAAGAGGACCGTCATCGCGCCCGACGGCGATCTCGTTCGCGGCTCTGCGGGCACCCTGTTCGTGCACTCGACCACGGGCAGCGGTTGGGTGCGCTTCCGTCCCGGCAAGCCGCCGACCTGGGACGCCAAGCGCTATCCTGCGCCGCGGTGGGACAAAGCCGCCACCGAACGACGGGCGTCCAGCTCGACCGGTGAGGTCGAGCCGCTGCCGAGCGGCGTCTGGATCCACGACGTCCGCGATCCGGAGACGATCGGCGCGCACCGCAGGCGGCTGGTCGCCGAGGTGCCCTGCCAGCCGGAGACGATGACCGTCCTGCTCGGCTGCCCGGGCACCGAGCCGCTGTCGCTGGACGATGTGGTCCGGTTCTGGCGTGACCTGGACCCGGACAGTCGCGCCCGTACTCGCTTCGTCCAGTACGGCGACATCCGGATGCCCGAGGACGAGCCGTTCGGCCAAGCCCTCGCCGACCTGCTCGAAACCGGCATCGTCTGCTACACCGGCGTGCCGGTGGGCAGCCCGCACAGGTACGAGATCCGCACCGTACGCCAGGACGGTGCGCTGGGGTGGGCCCCGTTCGCCCTGGAACTCGGCTATCTACCGCGGGCGCACCCGAACTCGAAGGCCCGCCGCCCGGTGGTGCTGAGCCACCGGGCGCCGCTGGGCTGGACGGAGGAGATCGCCCCGCGGGTGTACTGGTACGCACCGGACGCGGTCATTGAGGTCGTTCAGGCGGGCCTCTGGGTGCGTTCGGCCGAGGAACCGGTGAACGCCGAGCGGGTCCGAGCCGCCGTGCTCGATCCCGAGAGCAACACGCTCATCTTCGATGACACGGTGGACACGCGGGCCGACCGAATGCGGGAGCTGGCCCGGGACCTGAATGCGCGGCTCGACCAGCGCGCCGGCATCGGTGGTCTGTTCCAGGCCTCCGCCTTCCTCCCCGGGACGGCCCGTCCGGGCCGGGCACAGGCCTCGGTGGACATCGAGCCGGCCGCCGTCCCGTCCGGTCCGCCGAATGTCTCGGCCCACGAACCGCCGGTGGCGCGGATGATGGAGTCGATGGTGATCGGCGAGATCGCCGCTCTGTACCCGGTCCCGGCGGGCCGGCCCGAGGAACGGGCTCGGGACGTGGCCAGCCAGGCGTTCCCGCAGACCCGCCCGGCCGAGGCGACGCCGGATGTCGCGCGGTTCCAGGGCCGGGCCAGGGTGCCGGAACCGGTCGAGCCGCCAGTGGAGTCGGCCACGGCGCCGTTCACGGTCGTGAAGGAGTCGGCCACGGCGGCGTTCACGGTCGCCGACGCGCCCGCGCCCCCGGAGCCGGCGCGGGTTCAGGTCGATATCCCGGAACCGGTCCGGATTTCGGTGGCCGAGCCGACGCAGGCACATTCGTTGCCCGACATGTCCGTTCTCAGCCCAGGGGTGGAGGCACCGGCCAGACCAGTTGACCGCCAGGCTGTCACCGAGGCCCCACTGCCGCCACCGGCCAGCGTGCCGCCACCGGCCGCCCGGTCCCAGACCGCCGACGGGGCCAGGGGCGAGAAGTCGGTACGGATCCAGCCCGTGCCCACGTCCGGGGCGAGCGCCCTGCTACCCAAGCGTGCGTTGGACGAGGAACGGGGTTGGCTACGCCGAACCCTGAGCCGGGAGTTCGACGCCATGGCCAGCTCCGTGATGCGGATCATGTCCGAACACCCTGGATTGCAGGGTGGGTCGCTGGCTGCGGACGACGTGCTCGCCGACTCGGTGGCCGTCCGGCTCTATCTCTCCCGCCGTGGCGAGGGCGTCGACGCGGGGCTGCGGTCGGGCAAGAACGGCCCGCACGTGCCGCTTGCCCGGTGCGCGGTCTCCGGCCTGTCCCGGCTGCCGTCGATCCGGGGCACGACCGTCTACCGGATGTCGCCCGGCGAGCCGGAATGGGAGCTCTACGCCAACCGCCGGTTGGTGACCGCCTGGAGCTTCGTCAACGCACTGAGCGGGCCGTGTTCCGACCAGGAGGGCGACACCGACGTGCTGATCTGGTCGATGACCGGTCGGCGTACGGGGCTGCTGGAGCCGGAGAACGAGGAGAGAGTTACCGACCGGGTGGTCTTCCTGCCCGGTACCAGCTTCAAGATCCTGGAGACCCGCCGCCCGTCCGGCACCGAACGCGGGGCGATCCTGCTGCGGGAGATCGGCACCAACGAGATCGACGACAGTGGCCGGGTCGATTCGAATCGGGTGTCCCTGGACGAGCTGGCGGTGACGTCGCTGGGGCGCAGCGTCGAGCGCTGGGCCGGGGCCGAGGAACGACGGCGGATCGGACCGGCCTCGGGCGCGCGCTTCACCGTCCTGCCCGGCCTGGAGCGAAAGGGATGACCCGGCGATGAGTCAGGTTCTCGTGGTGGGCGGTGGTCGGCCCGGTGCCTTCTCTACGATCGGCGCGGCCCTCGCCCGGGCCCAGGCCGGCGCGACCATCGCCGTCCATCCGGGGCGCTACGCCGAAAAGCTGTTGGTCGGTGGTCGCGTCACGATCAGCGCTGTGGCCGGCGGGCCGGTGGAGGTGCACGTCGAGGAGGGCAGCGTCCTCGTGGTGCACGGTGAGGGTGCCCAGTTGCGCGGCATCACGCTGTCCAGCGCGGACCCCAAGCTGGCTGCGGTCGACGTGTACGCCGGCGAACTCGCTCTCGACGACTGCCGGATCACCGGTGCGTCATGGGTGACCGTCCTGGCCCGGTTGCAGGGGTCGACGGCGTTGCGCGGTTGCGACGTGCGTAGCCCTGCTGGGGCGGGCCTCGTGGTCATGTCCACCGGTTCGAGCACGGTCGAGGACACGATCGTCCGAGATGCTGGCACGTCCGGCATCGTGGTCGGCGACAAGAGTTCACTGATCCTGCGTCGGAGCACCATTCGTGACACCGTCGCCAACAGCATCTGTGTCAGCGGCGACGCCCGCTTCACCATGGAGAATTGCGAGATCAGTGGTGCGGGCAAGCCGGCCCTGGTGCTGGAGGAGCGCGCCTGGGCCCGGATAAGCGGGTCGATCGTACGGGACAGCGCGAACGTGGACGTCTTCGTCCGTGGCGAGGTCGACGTCGTGGTGACGGACTCCGAGTTCTCCGGCGCGGCTCTGCAGGCGGTGCACATCGCCGACGGTGCCCGACCCGAGTTCAAGGGCTGTACCTTCACCTCGGTCGGGCACACCGCCGCGCAGGTCACGGCCAAGGCCCGACCGACGTTCACCGACTGCACCTTCGCTGACTCGCCCGTGGGGATCAACGTCGACGGCGAGTCGGCACCATGGTTCGTCGGGGTGACCGTGCGCGGCACGAAGGACAATGTCGCGGTGTTCGGCGGATCTGCCACCGCCGTCGTGCAGCGACTGCGCACCACGATCGAGCACGGTGCCGGTCTCCTGGTCAGGGAGGGCGCGATGCTCGACGCCGCCGAACTGTCCGTCGACGCCGGGAATGCCGTCGCGCTGCAGTTGACCGGGGGTGCCCGCGGCCGGATCCGCGACGCTCGGCTCAGCGGCACGGCGAACTCGCTGCTCACCATCGACGATGGTTCGGCCCTGGAACTGCGCTCGGTCATGTTGCGTGGCGCCGGGCTGTGGGTTGGGAGTTCCTGTGACCTGAAAATGCGTGACGGCGAGATCGTCGAGGCGTCCGGTGACGGCGTCACGGTCACCGCTGGTGGTGTGTTCGCCGCCGCGCAGACTCGGATCCGGGCCACCCACGGCAACGGTGTACGGCTCGACCCGGGCAGCCGTGCCGAGCTCACCGACTGTGAGGTGCTGGACAGCGGTGCCGTCGGCGTCGACGTCGCCACGATCGAGCCGGTCTCGTTGTTGCGGTGTGTGGTGCAGGACAGCGGCGGTGAGGATCTGCACCGGGGCAACGGCGCGCAGTTGACGGTCGAGGCGTTGACCACGGGCCGTCGCCAGCAGGCCCCGTCGGGGGTGCCGTCGTATGCCGCTGAGCAGCCGACCGCCGAGCAGCCGGCTGATCCGGACGAGGCGGCCACGACCAAGGCGGGGGATGAGCTCAGTGGCCCGCTGCGCGAGCTGAACGGCCTGGTCGGTCTGCGGGGCGTCAAACACGAGGTGACCGGCCTCATCAACCTGATCAAGATGTCGCAGGTACGTCAGCGGATGGGCCTGCCGATGCCGCCGATGAGCCGGCACCTGGTCTTCGCCGGGCCGCCCGGTACGGGTAAGACGACGGTCGCGCGGCTCTACGGTGCCGTCCTGGCCGAGTTGGGCATCCTCGACAAGGGACACATGATCGAGGCGGCCCGGGCGGACCTCGTCGGCCAGTACATCGGTTCGACGGCGATCAAGACGACCGAGCTGGTGCAGAAGGCGATCGGTGGGGTGCTCTTCATCGACGAGGCGTACACGCTGTCGGCGGGTTCGGGAGGGTCCGGGCCGGACTTCGGCCAGGAGGCCATCGACGCCCTTATGAAGATCATGGAGGATCAGCGGGACGAACTGGTCGTCATCGTTGCCGGGTACTCGGAGCTGATGGAGAAGTTCCTCGAGTCGAACCCCGGTCTGGCGTCCCGCTTCACCCGCACCATCGAGTTCCCGAACTATTCGGTGGCCGAGCTGGTCACCATCACCCTGAATCTGTGCCGCAAGCATTACTACGAGCTGACCGACGATGCGATCGACGCGCTGACGACCTACTACGAGCGCATTCCCAAGAACGCTACGTTCGGCAATGGTCGTGTTGCCCGCAAGTTGTTCGAAGCCATGATCAATAATCAGGCGTCGCGCCTGGCGATGGCACCGCCCAGCAAGGACACCGAACTCAACCGGCTGACCGCAGCAGACCTCGCGCCAGAATTCGTCCTGCTCGAGGAGCTGCCCGTCGAGCAGACCGCGCGGCCCGACGCGGTCACCGACCCCACTGGAGCGATCAACGAAACCCGCAGCTGGAGCCGCATCGGCGAGCTGGTGGGTGCCACGCCGGTCCGCGAGGCGATCGGCGCGACCCTGCTGCAGATGTGCGAGCTGCGCAACCGGCGACGGGCATACGGCAAGCACGGCAACGTGCTGCTTGCCGGTTCGCCCGGCAGCGGGCGCAGCGAGTTCGCCCGGCTGTACGCCGCCGGACTGTCCGAGCTGGACCTCGTGCGGGTCGGGCAGGTTGTGCGAGCCGACACCGATCAGGAGCTGGCTCCGCAATGGCCAGGGCAGGCACACAGTCTGGTTCGCGGTGCGCTGAGGGACGCCGTCGGCGGCGTGCTCGTCATCGGCTACACCGACGACGGCACCGGCAGCGGGCCCGAGATCGTCGAGTCACTGATCGCGCAGACCCGGACTGGCCTGGGCGATCCGATCCTGGTCCTGATCGGTGAGGAGAACGAACTGGTGAAGCTGCGTCGCGCCGTGCCGGCGGTCTCTGACGTCTTCGGCCAGCAATGGACGGTACCCGAGTACGGTGCCCAGGAACTGGCCGAGATCGTCGTACGGCACCTGCTGCGCCATGGCCACGAGCTTCCGCCCGAGGTCCGTACGGCGATCGGCGACCTGGCAGGAGATCTGCCGGCACGCACCGTCCGGGCCGCGCACCTGCTCGCCATGGCCCTGGCCCGCACCGCCGCCTCGCCGACCCTGGCCCTCGCCGACCTGCACGGCTTCCTCACCCATACCGCGGCCGGTCCTGCTCCGGCTCGGAACTCCGGCGGACTCGCCGCAGTCGGTTGACCCCGCTCACGTTCAGGAGGACCTCATGCAATCCGCCGTTCCCGCACAGCCCGACTTCCAGGAGTTCCTGCAGAACGCGCAAGCCTTCCAGGACCGGATGCGCAACGCCCAGACCGAGCTGGAACGCGCCATCGTGACCGGCCGCTCCGACGACGGCACCGTGACCGTGCTCGTCAGCGGCCTGGGCAAGCTCCAGGCCGTACAGGTCGATCCGCAGGTCTTCGACGAGCGGGACGTCCAGCGGCTACAGAACGCGATCGCGGAGGCGGTGCGGTCGGCGGGTGCCACGGCCTCGCGGCTGGCCGCGCAGAAGATGGGCCCGGTCGAGATCAACCTCTATTGACCGCGATCGGCGGCGTAGGGACCGGGTCGACCCCGAATTCGGCGAGCCGGCGTCGCGTACGGCGTAGATCCCAGCGTGCCCCCAGGGCCGTGTAGATCTCGGCTGCCTCGGCACCGTGCCGGGCCGCCTCGTGGGGCCGGCGCCCCGCCGCCAGTAGCACGGCCGCATCCTCCAGCGCGGCGGCCAGCTCGGGTACCCGGCCGGCCAGGCGGTAGTGCGCCGCCGCCTCAAGTGCCGGCTCGGGGACACCGGAGGTCAACGCCCGGCAGCGGGCAGCCGCCGCCCACGCTCGGGCTGGCCGGACCTCCTTCGCCGCCTCGTCGAGGATGATCGCCGAAGCACGCCGGGCCACGTCGTCACGACCCACCTCCAGCGCGAGCCGCAGCACGTCGGGCAGCCACTGGTGGCGCAGCATCATCGGCGCGTACTCGGGGGTGAGCAGCGGCGCGAGCTGTTCGAGCGCGTCGCCCTCGCCTCCGCGCATCTCGCTGACGAGGGCTCGGGCGACGAGGAGGAAGTCGGAGTTCTCGCGTTCTGCGCCGGTCGCCGGCAGTGTGTTCGCCGCGTCCAAGTGGGCGGCGGCGAGGTCCCGGTCGTCGCGCCGCGCAGCAATCAGCGCCGCCACGCCCCGCAGCAGCATCGCCATGGCGGACGGTTCGCGCATGCCGAGGTAGGTGATGACGGGCTCGTCGTCGGTGACCGCGCTGACCTCGGCGACCGCGTCGTCCCATCGGCCCAGCCAGTAGCGCTGCACAGCGGAGGCGACCTGCAGGCTGGCGGGCAGGCGGTGCCGGATGGCGAAGAGAGCGGCCTTACGTAGGGTGCGCTCCGCCTCTTCCATCCGGTCCAGGTTCTGCAGGGCGAACATGCGGTTGTCGAGCAGGTCGAGGTACATGCCGGCGAACGACAGCCGGTCCGGCATGGCGTCGATCGCGCGGTCGACGTAGTCGAGCGCCCGCTCATGATCGCGCCGGATCGAGTTGGTCAGCCAACGGGTCTGCAGGGTGAAAGCGGCGTCGTACGGTCGACCCACCGCGATCGCCTCGTCGTACATCTTCTGCGCCGTGTGGTCGGCCCGGTCCAGGTCGTCGAGGCCGCCGCGCCGGAACCTGGACAGCAGCACCCAGTGCCGGGTACGCCACAGATCCGGCACCCGCGGGTCGTAAACCGCATCCGTCAGCAGGTCGATCGCGCCGGCCGCGTCACCGCGCCGGTGCCGCATGACGGCGAGTAGTTGGCGCATCTCGGCGCGGTCGGCGGGGTCGGTGGTGATGGCCAGCGCCTCCCGGGCCTTCTCCTCCGGGTGGCGCTCGTACCGGAAGTCGAGCTTGACCAGCGCGACCAGCAGCGTCTCCCGCTGGGATCGGGACGGCAGATCGGTGGCGAGCACCTGCCGCAGGAGTTCGCTGGCGATGCCCGGGACCTGCTTGACGGCCTCCGCATGCCGGGTGACCAGCCAGTCGACCACCCAGGCATCGATCACCAGCCGTTCTGCGGCGAGCTGCTTGGCGACTCGGGGGACCGGGCTGCCCCCATGATCCAGCACCTCGGCGGTGTGCCGGTGCAGGCTGGCCCGGACCGACGCCGGGACGCTCTCGTACAGGACCTTCCGCAGGAACGGATGGCGGAACGCCAGGCCGGTGCCGGTATCGACGATGATGTTGGCCTTTAGCACCTCCTCGATGTTCGCCGCGAGATCGAGCGGCGAGCGTCCGGTGACGGCGACGATGTCGTCGATCGCGAACTCGGTACCGAGCATCGCGGCGAGGCGCAGCATCTCCTGGGTGCCCTCGGACAGCACGTCGACCGTGGACCGGATGATTCCGAGCAGGAATTTCTGCGCCTCGAAGCGGACGAAGGCGTCGATGTCGGCGCGACCGTCGGAGATCCGTACGACGCTGCGGCGTAGCAGATCCGAGGTCAGCTCGCGGGCGTAGAGCGGATTGCCGGCGGCGAGCGGCACGATGCGGGCCAGGTTCGGCCCGATGGGTGCGCCGACGAGCGTGCTGATGAGCTCCTCGATCGCCGTCGGGGCGAGCCCTTGCAGCGTCAGGACATGTCCCTGCCGCGCCTGCACGGCACGCCGTAGCCCGGTCAGCTCCCGGCAGTCGGTCTCGGCTCGGGCGGCGAAGACGAGCAGGAGCGGCAGTCGCCGGGTCGCGGCCACCAGACGTTTCCAGAGGTGCACGCTCACCTCGCTGGTCGACTGCAGATTGTCGACCAGCAGGACGAGGGGAGCGACGGCGCAGACGGATCGGACGTACGCGAGCAGCCGGTAGGCCGCGACGTCCGCTTCGTCCGCATCGGTGGGCAACTCCGCCGTGAACGCGGCGTGTCGCGGAACGTCGGATGTCGGCTCCACCCCGAGGGTGCGCCAGATCCGCAGTAGCGCGGGGCTCTCCCACCGGTCGGCGGTCCCCCAGGCGAGCTGGCAGCCCTGGGTGGCGGCGGCGGCGCCCACCGCGGTGAGCAGCTCGCTCTTGCCAATGCCGGGTTCGCCCTCGATCCAGACCGTGGAGCCCGCCCCGGCGGAGACGGCGTGCACGAGCCGTTGCAGCCGGGCCAGTTCGGCGGAGCGGCCGAGAAGTCGGCGGGCGACCGGTTCGTCCCGGACGGCCTGGGTGTCGATGGCCGGTGCGATCGACACGGTGGGCTGCGGGAGTAGCCCAGGCGGAGGCTCGACCGAGTCTTCGACTATCCGGCGATGTAGGTCGAGCAGGGTCGGACCGGGTGTGATGTCGAGCTCGGCGTCGAGGACGCGTTGCGCCTCCCGGAAGACCTCCAGCGCTTCCCGCCGGCGTCCGGCGCGGTGCAGGGCCAGCATCAGCAACTCGTGCAGGGGCTCGTGCAGCGGATGGTCGCGGACGAGGCCGCTGAGCTCGGCCACGAGGTCGTCGTAGCCGAGTTCCATCATGATCCGGGCACGCTGCTCGATGGCGGCGAGGCGACGTTCCGTCAGATAAGCACGCTCCAGGTCGAAGTGGTGGCCGTGCAGTCCCGCGTACGCGTCGCCGCACCACAGCCGCAGCGCCTTGTCCAGAGCGGCTGCCGCGCTGGTCAGGTCACCAGCGGCCTGCAGGTCCGTGGCCCCGGTGCACAACTGCCGGAAGCGGTCGCTGTCCAGTTCGCCGGGTGCCAGGCGCAGGGTGTAGCCGGAGCGGCCGGAGATGAGCATCTTCTCCGCATCGCCGCTGCGGTCCGGGTCGAGGCACCGTCGCAGCCCGGAGACATAGGTGTAGACGCTGCCGGCGGCGGTGGCCGGCGGCGTCGTCCCCCATACCGCGGCGATCAGGTCGGCGTGGCTGACCAGGCGGTTGGCGCTGATGGCCAGCGCCGCGAACACGGCGCGCTGCCGGGCTGGTCCCAGGTTGAGCTCGTGCTCGTCGATCCAGGCACGTACTGGGCCGAGAACTGATACCCGGAGCCGCTTCACGAGATTTGCCACGTGTCCTCCGAGGTGTGGGTTCAAGCGATCCCGGCTGTGGAGTCGCCGCGACCGTCCGGCAGCTTCGGCCGAATCTCGTCGAGCAACCCCCGGAACCGGGTCAGCCAGCGATCGGGGGCGCGGTGCCCACTCAGCACCGTGCGGACCACCTCGGCCGCCGCCGCGGACTGCTCAAGGCGGACACGGGTCACGGCGACGATCCAGCCCATCTCGGCCGCCAGCACCACGTCATCGGTTCGATTGGCGACCCAGCCTGCCTCCGCGATCGCGTTGCGGTTGCTCCGGAACAACAGCCGAGCGAGCCATGCGGTAAGGGTGATGCGCCTGCCGTGATCGAGGTTGTACTCCGCCCGGGCGCGCTGCAGCACCGCGACGGCCAGGCCCGGGGCCCGCACTCCCAGTTCCTCGACGTGCTGGTCGAGCCAGTGGCCCGGCCATCCGTCCAGGGGCGCCGGACCGGCGAGCAGTTGCGCCACCACCCGCTCCGGCGCGCTCCCGGCGGTAGCGATCTTCTCGGCGAACGAGCGGTGCAGCATGACCCGTAGAGTGGCCGGCGTTCCCTCGCGTAGCACCCGACCGACGATCGGATGCCGAAGGGTCAGCCGCTGCCCGGTGTCCGCCAGCAGGCCGGCATCCCGGGCCGATGCCAGGGTATGCAGGAGGTCCTCGACCGGACGGCCGGTGACCGCCGCGACCTCGTGGATCGTGCACCCGGCGCGTCCGTCGCCTGTGGTGGGACCGGCGTCGAGAAAGGCAACGGCACGTAGCACCTGGCGGGTTTCCTCGGCGAACGGGTCGAGCCGCTCACCCACTGCGGCCACGATCTCCGCCGGCGGGCCGCCCGTGGCCTCCGGCCCCGGCCAGGGCGTCGCGGCGAGCCGGCGAAGATAGTAGGGACTGCCCCCGGCAGCGGTGATCAACCGATGCAGCGTCCGCGGATCGGGGGGCTCGGGGGCCACCATCCGGACCAGCGTTGCTGCCTCGGCCGGGGACAGCCCGTACAGCTGGACCTCGTGGGGGTGCATGCCGCGCAGCGCGTCCAGCCGGTGATCACCCGCAGCCGGCCGGCTGGCGCCGATGAGTAACAGCGGCAGGTCGCCGGTGAGCCGGTGCAGCGCAGCCCAGATCCGCAGCGTGTCGTCGTCGGCGGACTCCAGGTCGTCGAGGACGAGGATCAGCGGCCCATCGGCGGCGGCCCGGCGGACAATGGAGACGACCCGGTGCTCGGTGTCGCTGTTCGCACCGGCCCGCGCCGCACCAACCACCGCGAGGAGCTGCTCGACCAGGTCCTGGTCCTGGTCGGCGAACGCGGACTCCAGGCATTCGAGCAACACCCCGAGTGAAATATGTCGGGCCAACTCGTCGCCTACGCCCCAGCCGAGCCGGTAGCCGGTCGGCGCGGCATTGCGCAGGGCGGTGGTGAGCAGCGTGGACTTGCCCATGCCCGGCGTGCCCTTGAGCCAGATGCCCTCGCCGCGGCCGGCCCGCACGTCGGCGACAGCCTTGCGGAGCAGGCGTAGTTCGGCATCGCGACCGACGAACGCCGGCGAGATCCGACGGGGGCTGGGCGGCGGCGAGACCTGCCTGCCGGTCGAGACGATGCGGCTGTGCAGCGCCCGGAGAGCGGCACCAGGCTCCGTGCCGGTCCGCTCCCGCAGTAGGGTGCTGATCCGCTCGTACACGGTCAGTGCCTCGGACCGGCGGCCGGCGGCCTGCAACGCGGTCATCAGCAAGGCGTGCGAGTTTTCTCGCGCCGGGTACGTCTCCACGAGCGTGCGAAGTTCGGCGATGGCCTCGTCGTGGCGACTCAGCTCGATGAGCGTCCCGGCGCGCCGCTCCTCGGTGGCGATGCGCAGCTCGGTGAGGCGTAGGCGCTGTGCCTCCGCGTACGGCCCCGGCACTCCCTGGAGTGCCTCACCCCGCCACATCCCGAGGGCTTGGGTGAGCACGAAAAGCTCCGCCTGGCGATCACCATCGGCGCGATGCCGCCGGCTCTTGTCGCGTAGCGCGTCGAAGCGGTACACGTCCACCGTGCACTCGGGGAGGTACAGGCCGTAGTTGCCGCTGTGGGAGGTCAGGCGTTGCCCGGCCGCCCACCGCCCACGGGCGGGCTCGAGCATCTGTCGCAGCTCGGAGACGTAGGTGTAGACATTGCCCCTTGCGCTGTGGGGCGGCTTTTCGCCCCAGACGGCGGCGATGAGTCGTTCCCGGGAGACGGCGTGGTTCGCTTGCAGAGCGAGGACGCTGAAGACAGCGCCACGGCGTGCCGAGCCCACCGCCAGCTCAACTCCGTTGTGCCGGACGCTGACGGGGCCGAGGAAACGGATGTCCAGGTCGTCGGGTTCTGCCACCATGGCGTCCTCCACCTCGTACTCCAGCGCCTCCACTCGGGCGGTGATACGCCAGCGCACGCAAGCGGCGCGGTGCACGCTTGCGTGCAGCCAGCCGAACGGCGAGGCCGGCACCCACCTCAGCCGGCGTCCCTATGCCGGTCAGGCCAGTTGAGCGTCGACAAGGATGGGCACCGCGAGAGCCTTGGAGATCGGGCAGCCCAGTTTCGTGGTTTGGACGTGCTCGGTGAACTTGCTCGCTTCAAGGCCGGGCGCATCCACGGTCACGGTCAGCGTGATGCCGGTGACTGCAGGTCCGTCGCCGAGCGTCACGGCAGCCGAGGTGAGCACGGACAGCACCGGCGTCCCGGCCTCGGAGATCACATTGGCCAGGAACATCGCGAAACAGGATGCGTGGGCGGCACCCAGGAGCTCCTCAGGGTGACAACCCTTGCTGTCCTGGAAGCGGGATGCGAATGTGTACGGAGCGTGTAGGAAGCCTGAGCCCACCTCCACCTCTCCAATGCCATCGGAAAGGCTGTCGCACCAAACGGCGTTCGCTACGCAAGTTGTCATACGCGGATCTTGTCGCAAACGGATGCTCACCCAGCACTCCAGTCTTTACCATGTCCTATCCACATCTAGTCAGTTGTCGTTGACGTTGTGAATGAATGTGGTTACTGTTCGCTGATTTGAGGCCGGCGATGCACGGGCTTGGCGTGTGACTTTCTCACCGCAGGGGACGTATCAATAGCAAGAGTTGTTGTGAATGCCAAGTGCCCACGGTCGGCATCCGTTTGGTGCCGTCCGGGAGGCCGCGTCCGGGCGTGACCTTTTTCTCACCCGGCACCGTGGCGTAACCGTTCGGCCACGGTCCGCTTCGAATCTGTCAGTCTTCACGGCGCGGTTCGGTGAATGAAGGTGGCATGAAGATTTTCTGAAGGGCCCTTCCGGAGACTGTCGCGGCCGATTCCAGAACCCGGAGGATGTCGTGAATCAGGTTCGAGTCGCTCTACAGGCGACGGACCCGCTCAGCCAGGCCGGTCTCGCCAGCTATCTCCGGTCGCGTTCCGAGGTCGTAATGCTGCGCTCCGACGATCGTGCCGAGGCGGAGGTGCTCGTTGTCGCCGTCGAGCGCCTGGCTGCCGACGTCATCACGATGTTGCGCCGCTGGGCGGCCGAGATCGCGGTGCCGGTCGTGCTCGTCACTACTGAGATCAATGAGAGTGAGCTGCTCGCTGCGGTCGAGTGCCGCGTCGTGGCGGTTCTGCCCCGGCTGACCGTGACCGCCGACCGGCTCGTGTACAGCGTGCTTGCGGCCGCCGCCGGCGGCGGGGTAATGCCGCCCCACCTCGTCGGCGAACTGCTCAAGCACATTGAGCAACTTCAGCGTGAGGTGTTGAGCCCGAACGGTCTGAGCGCCTCCGGGCTTACTCCGCGCGAAATCGACGTGCTGCGCCTGATGGCGGACGGCCACGACACCAACGAGATCGCTGGCAAACTGTGCTACTCCGAACGCACGGTGAAGAACGTGATCTACGGTGTCACCCACCGGCTGAAGCTGCGCAACCGCCCGCACGCCGTGGCGTACGCGCTCCGCTCTGGAATGATCTGAGGAAGTGTCTGGATGCTGTCCTATCGGTGGCGGCCTGACCATGTCGCGCCGTGCCTGGGTGTCGCACTCCTCGGCTGGATTCTCCCAGGGGAACGCCGACCTGGTTACCGATCGATCGTCTCGGCAGGCTGAACTCATGCCGAATTGCTCGGCGTGAGTCACCTTCCGTCATATCGGACGATCATCGGAAAGCGAAGGAACACCATGTCCAAGGAAAACCCGCGAAGCCCCGAGCTCCTCGAGTCCGTGTTGAAGGCGACCGGTTCCGCTCCTCAGCCGTTGCTGCTCTCCGGCGGGACGGTCTTCACCCGGAACCCTCTTATGGGTGACTGGGAGACGGCAGACGTCCTGCTCGGCGGTTCGGTCATCGTCGGCGTCGGCCCCGGCCTGCTCACCGCCGCCGCCGATGACGACATGCTCGTCATCGACTGCACGGGGTGTGTGGTCATGCCCTCACGACCGGATTTCGCCGCACCCGCGAGTACCGGTAACGGCACCCTCACCTGCGGGAACGTCGCCGACATCGTAGTGATGCGGATGGCTGACGGGCAGGACACGTCCAGCGGGCCGGTCATCAACCGCCCTAACCACCTGGACATCCTCCTCTCCGAGGGCCAGGTGCAGGTGTGGGACGGGCGCCCGGTCGACGCCGAGTCAGTCGAGCGGACCGAGGCGACGGTCGAGTCCGACAGTGCACACCCGTATGCCGGCATGTGGATCGACGACACCGGCTTCCTGCACCAGGAGTTGCTGCCGGAAGGCCGCTACGACGAGACCCGGGATGGGCGTCCACACGCCTTCGAGGGCCGCTACTGGATCAACGGCGACCGCATCGAGTACCTCGACGACCTGGGCTTCTGGGCGTTCGGGGAGTTCCGGAACGGCATCCTCTACCACGCCCAATACCGGCTGACTCGAGGCTGACCCTTGTCCGCCGCCCGGTGGCTCACGACGCCACCGGGCGGCGCTGCCACGCGAGCACGAGGGCGGGCGGCGGCCGATGAGGCCGGTGCGCGCCAGCACAGGCGGCATGTCCCGGCCGTGTCCGCGACCAGCAGCGCGCCGTCGGAGGGCGGAAGAAAGGTCGTCAGCAGCGGCGTCCTTCGTCACATCCCCTATAGGGAACTCAACCGATGCGGGCCCCGACCAGGACGCCCGAAGATCTTTCCGACACATCCATACGGAAGGAATCCCCATGAACATCAACGGCCAGCGTGACCCCCTCGGCCCGTCAGCTCTGGTTGTGGCGCTGTACGGCAGATTGACCGACGGTGACGTGGCGGGTCTGCTGGAGGGCCTCGACCGCGACATCGAGTGGGTCGTGCCGGACGGGCTGCACTACGGGGGCGTCTATCGCGGCCGGGAGTCGGTGCTGGCGAATGTGTTCGCCCGCTTCGAAACCGAGTGGGTCGGCTTCGCGGTGCAGCCCGACGAGATCTTCGAGGCCGGCGACGTCGTGATCGCCCTAGGGCACTACCGGGCCTCCAACCGGGCCACCGGCCGGCCGATGACGTCGCGGTTCGCCCACGTCTGGCGGTTGCGCGACGGGGTGCCGGTGCGCTTCGAGACCATCCTGGACACCCACGCCATGGTACGGACCATGGCCGCCGAACATTCATGAGGCATCTTCGCGTCATGTCGGGCGTTCCTTCCTCGCTGCAGGCTCGGTTGGCGGATCGCCTCCGCGCGTCCCGTGCTCGAGGTTTTGTCGGTCGCGAAACGTACCGGGCCGAATTCCAGGCCGCCCTGGCTGGCGAGCCCGGCGCATACGCGGTGTGTTTCCTGTACGGGCCCGGTGGCATCGGCAAGTCGTCGCTGCTACAGCGGTTCAAGGACACAGCCGAGGAAGCCACTCGCACTGTTATCGACATCGACGGCCGGGCAGTGGAGCCGTCGCCTACTCAATCGTTCGCGGTGGCGGAGGCGGCGTACGTCGATGACCGGGCAGTGGTGTTGATTGACGCGTTCGACGAGTGCAAGGGTCTGGAAGAGTGGTTGCGGGACCGCTTCCTTCCACAGGTCAGGACCGGCGTCGTGGTGGTCGCCGTCGGCCGGAAGCCTCCGGCGGCGAGCTGGACCTCCGATATGGCGTGGACGGGCACACTGCGAGTGGTGCGGCTCGATGGTCTCAGCCTCGAGGAGTCTGCCGCGTTACTCGATACCCGCGGGGTGAAGCCGGAAGTTCGGCACAGTGCCGCCGCCTTCGCCAGCGGGAACCCGTTGGCCCTGAGCCTCGTGGCGGACGCCGCCGCCCGTACCGGCGCCTCCGGCGCGGACTGGAGACCCCCGCCGGACGTCATCGCGCCGTTGGTCAGTCAGCTGGTGGGAGATGTGCCGACGGAAAGCCATCGGGTTGCCTTGACCGTGCTGGCCCAGTCGCGGGTGACTACCGAAGGGCTGCTGCAGACGGTGCTGGGCACGCCGGACGCGGCCGAGATGTTCGACTGGCTGACAAGGCAGCCGTATGTCGAACTGAGTCGGCGCGGGATATTTCCGCACGACACCGTCCGCAGAGTGTTGGAAGCCGACCTGCAATGGCGAAATCGTCAGCGCTACGCCGAAATCTACGATCGGATCTGGCCGTACCTGCTCGAAGCAGGCCGGGTCGCCGGCGATCCTGACGTGCTGCCCGCGATGCAGGATCTCGCCCATCTCTTGTTGAGCGAGATGGAGGACCGCTACTTCCGCGAGGCCCGCCATGAGATGCGGGTGTACGAGGCGCCCATGGACCCGGCGGACCGCGATGAGATTCTTGCCATGGCCGCTCGGACCGAGGGGGCGGAGTCCGCCGCCATTCTCGAATTCTGGCTGCGGCGACAGCCCGGATGCGTCCGCCTCTATCGTTCCGCGGAATGCGGTGATCTTGTCGGGTTCATGGCGTGGGTCGAGCTTCGCGCCGGTGACCGGGAGGCGCTCGAACTTGACCCGGTCGCAGCTGCTGCCTGGGCCCATGCTGCCGAGGCCGGCGGGCTGCGTGCCGACGAACACATCGGCATCCAGCGGTATCTCGTTCACCCCGCTGCGTACCACCTCGTATCGACGCCGATGCACCTCATGCAACTACGTACCATGGCGCACTGGGTACGAGCGGAGGGCATGGCGTGGTCGTACATCGTGGTGTCCAACCCCGATTACTGGCGTCCACTCATGGACCACCTACAACACCGGCCGGTCCCGCAGCGGCCTCGGCTCGGCGGCGTGGAGTATGCGTTGTTCGGCCGCAACTGGGAGCATGTCCCCCTGGAATGCTGGTTCGCAGGTCGCCACAGCACGTCACCCACCCCCTCGCCTGTCGATGCGGCAATCAAACTGTCGCGGGCCGAATTCGACACCGCTGTGCGGCAGGCGCTCGGCAGTTGGCGAAGTGCCTCGGAACTGGCTGCCAACCCGCTCGTCCGGACCAGACTGATCCGATACGTACTCGATCACCGGGGCGGCGAGGCGGAAGTCGCCGTGGCATTGCGCGGTGTGCTCGATGAGGCCGTCAAGACACTGCGCCAAGACCCGCGCACGGTCAAGATGTATCGGGCCGTTGCCGCCACCTACCTCGATGGGTTGCCGACCCAGCAGGCTGCCGCCCGCCGGTTGAACCTGCCGTTCTCGACCTATCGCCGGCACCTGACCCGTGGTCTCGCCCTTACCTGCGAGATCCTGTGGCAGCAGGAGTTGAAGCCACGCCGACTGTCGGGGCCGGAAGGGCGGGACGTCCCGGCTTTTCCGGACAGGTGAACCGGGGATGGCGGTGACGGACCGTGGCGCGACGGCAACGGATGCGCGCACCGGCACCGACGGCGACCCGATGGAGTGAGAACCGCATCGGATACCGCAGAGCATCAAGTGGCATGGCAGATGAGCAGGGGCCGGTCTGACTATTGACTGTCCGACCGTTCATCACGAATTTGGAGCTACTGCCCATGCCTGTTCGCAATTCATCGGCTCAGTGGAAGGGCGACCTGGCCCACGGAACCGGCACCATGACGTTGGCGTCGAAGGCCTACTCCGGCCCGTACTCGTTCACCTCCCGCTTCGAGGAGGGCACCGGAACGAACCCCGAGGAACTCATCGCCGCCGCGCACGCGGGATGCTTCTCCATGGCGTTCTCGCACATGCTGGCCGAAGCCGGCTACACGCCGACGTCAGTGGAAACCACGGCGTCGGTGCACATCGACCCGGCCGACGGGGGTTTTGCCATCAGCCGGATCACGCTGTCGGCCAAGGCCACCGTCCCGGGCATCGACAACGCGCAGTTCGAGAAGATCGCGGAGACGGCGAAGGTCAACTGCCCGGTGTCGCAGGCGCTCGCCGCCGTCGACATCACTCTCTCCGCGAAGCTGGTCTAGGCGGATGGCCGGAGACCGCGGCGGTCGTCCCGCCGTGGTCTCCCGGCCTGGCGGCCTTGCCGGGTGGCGCCGGGGTGCGGTGCACCCAGGTTCGGCGCGGCCTTGTTGCGGCCGGTTCAAGCGCTGAGGCTGGCTGGCCTCTGACAACCCGCATCTCGGAGGTACCGTGCCGCCCATGCAAACAATCCGGGTCGCGGAGGTGCTGGCGACAGTTTCGCTCACCACGGACGTCGCGGCCGGCATGTCGTTCGAGAAAGGGCTGCAGACCTGTACCGTCGCGACCCGCCTCGCCCGGTTGGCGGGCGGCGACGACCGGCACGTCCGGGTGGTGTTCGAGACCGCGTTACTGCGGTCGATCGGGTGTACGTCGTACGCGCCCGAGTTGGCCGCCCTCTTCGGTGACGATGTCGCCTTGCAAGCCGTGCTCAAACGCGTCGACGTCGCCGATGAAGCCGTGCTGGACGGGCTGACCAGAGATTTCGGGAACTGGGCCGGGCCTGACGCGGCGCGGCTGGCCCGCACCTTCCTCGAGGTGTTTCCCAATGTGGGCGTGCAGGCGATGCGGCACGGTTGTGAGACCAGCCGGGACCTTGGACCACGGCTCGGTGTGCTGCCCGAATCGGTCGCGGCGTTGGACGACGTGTACGAACGCTGGGACGGCCGGGGAATCCCTGAGGGCCGGAGCGGTGCGGACCTGTCGCCGGCTGCCCGTACCGTGCATGTGGCCGAGCAGGCGGTCCTCGCCTATGCCGTCGGAGGAGTCGGCGGCGCGGTCGCCGAG
This sequence comes from Micromonospora sp. NBC_00858, assembly GCF_045207365.1. NCBI lineage: Bacteria > Bacillati > Actinomycetota > Actinomycetes > Micromonosporales > Micromonosporaceae > Micromonospora > Micromonospora sp. NBC_00858. Next base: position 6,542,063 of record NZ_CP108828.1, read on the forward strand.
GTGCGCCGTCGCTCCGGCGGCCACCTGGATCCTGCATTGGCCGATGTCTTCCTGGCCGAGCCGGAGGCGGCGCTTGCGCCATCGGACGCGACGGACGCTGTCGTCGCGGTGTTGGAAGCCGAACCGCTGCCGCACGCCACCGTGCCGTTCGGGTCGGTGCCACAGCTGTCGGCGGTGCTGGCGCGCATCGTCGACATGAAGAGCCCGTGGCTGCTGGGACACAGCGAACATGTCGCCGACCTGGCAGAGGGCGCCGGGCGGGTCGCCGGGCTCGACGAGGAGGCCCTGACAGAGTTGCGCAGCGCGGCGCTGCTGCATGACCTCGGCCGCGTAGTCGTTCCGGCCGGCATCTGGGACCAGCCGAAGAGCCTCACCGCTGCCGAGACCGAACGCGTGCGCATGCACACGTACTGGACCCATCGGATCCTGCAGCGGGTGCCGGCGCTGGCCACGCTCGCACCGATCGCCTCCGCTCACCATGAACGTGCTGACGGCGGCGGCTACCATCGCGGTGACCCGGTCCGCGAACTGCCCCTGACCGCCCGCATCGTGGCGGCTGCCGACATGCTCGCCGCGCTCACCGAGCCGCGTGCGCACCGGCCCGCGTACTCGCTTCCGGAAGCCGCGAAGATGCTTGTCCGCGACGCCGATGAAGGCGGCACCGACAAGGACGCGTGTGCTCTGGTCCTCGCCGCGGCGGGCGTACCCGCGCCGCGACGGCCGCTGCCGGACGGACTGACGGACCGGGAAGTGCAGGTGCTTCGGCTCGCGGCGCGCGGACTGACGAGCCGGCAGGCTGGCGCGGAACTATCGATCTCCCCGCGCACCGTGGACCACCATCTGACGCACATCTACGACAAGACGGGGCGGCGGACCCGCGCGGGCATCGCGCTGTACGCGATGGAACACTCGCTACTGCCCTGAACGGACTCCGGTAACGGCTGGCGGGTTCGCGCTGCCGTTGGATGCCTTGTACCCGGGGCTATAGAACCCAATGCTCGCCGAACTTCCCAGCCCTTGGTGGACTCCACGCCTCGACAACAAGTTGCATGTGGAAAGCCTAGTAGCGGCTCTGTTCACCCGTAAGGCCAACCGCTATCTGCACATACCCATCAATGCTAGGTCTCAGCTATCTCCGCTTCGATAAAGCGGTGATTGCCCGCCTCCGGTCGGGGCAGGGGCGACGATATCTGGCTAGGGTTGGGCACGGTGGAAGACGTAGCCGCCGTGGTACAGGATGTCTTTGTCGAACCTCCCGTCCGCGGTGAACCCAGTGTCGTCGACGTACTCGATCCGCGTGTCGAATACCTGGTAGGAGCCTGTATAGGCGCTCTGCCGCTCGCCGCGTGCCTCGTCATAGCGGCCGTTAGCGAGCAGTTCCTGACGGATGTAGCCGTCAGCCGTCACCCACATCCCGACGTACGGGTGCGGCGACTCAATCCTCGCCTCGGCCGGCGGCGTCGCCAGCACTGCTGGGGGCGTTGACGCCAGGGGTGACCTCACCTCCTGATCGGCGTCGACTGGAGCAGCAGGTCTGTCACTGTCCGGCTGCACGGAGCACGCTGCGAGAAGCACGGCAACGTACGCGCCGCTAAGCACAGCCGAAAGGGGGAATTTCATAGGGTCTCCAGTGGTGTTCACGGACGATCAGCCAGCCAGCCGATGTACGGCCCGCAGATCACGCTGCACCCCTTCAGACAGATTGGGGTGCGCTGGCGGCCAGCGAGCCCAGGAGCGCCAGGGCGTGGGCACTGGTCGAGCCCGGCGCTGCGTGATAGACGACGAGCTCTTGCCCGGGACTCGACCGGACGTCGAAGGTCTGCATCGTCAACGTCATCGGTCCAACATCACGGTGGTGGAAGCACTTGCTTTGCAGAGCCTTGCCGTGTGCGTCGTGGCGGGTCCACAGCTCGGCGAATTCAGGGCTGCTGCTGAGCAGTTCGGTGAGAACCTGTTGTATCCGCGGATCGTCGGGCGCCTTGCCGTAGCCGAGTCGGAGGCCGGCCGCGGAGTTGCGCGCGACGTCACGCCAGTCCTGATAGAAGGTGCGCGCGCCCGGGTCGGTGAACACGATGTGCATCAAGTTGCGCGAATGCGTCCAACTGTGGAACAGCGCGTCAGCGATCGGGTTGGACGCCAGGACGTCGAAGGCCCGGTTGTAGACGATGGTCGGATTGTTGGGCCAGGCGGTCATCAACTCGAGCAAGCTCAGATCGACGCGGTCGCTGACCGCCGCCGCCCGGGCCCGTGGGCTGAGCCCGGCCAGCCGGAACAGATGTTGACGGTCGTCCTCGCCGAGCCGGAGGGCGACCGCCAATGCACCGACCACCTGCGGAGAGGGGGTACGTTCCCGCCCCTGTTCGAGGCGGACGTAGTAGTCGACGCTCACCCCGGCCAGCATGGCCACTTCCTCGCGCCGCAGGCCTGGCACCCGGCGGCGCCCGACGCTGGGCAGGTTTGCGTCGCCCGGACTGACCAGCGCGCGACGGGTACTGAGATATGCCCCTAGTTCGGATTGAGCCATACCCGCATCGTAGGTTCGAATTCCGGGCTCTAGCTGGGTGCAGTGCTCCCAGGTAAACGCCACCCTCGCGGATCGTTTCCACCGTCAACTGGACCGCGCCCCGCGTCCAGCGTTGACGCGAGTGCTCTCGTCACCAAGACAGCCCCTGGTATTGATCCTCTTCCCTCGTCAAGAAGATGATCGACCAGGGGCTGTCGGTATGGATCAGCCGGGGTACCCATGAACCCGACACAGGTTAAAGATCAAGTCAGAGAACCGCGACGGTCCTCCAGGGGGCGATGAACCGCAGGGTCAGTTGGCCTGGGCGGCGGCTTCGGCCTCGGAGTCGGCGATGCCGAGGTTGGCGTAGGCGACCGGGTTGGCGTACTCCCAGACCTTGACGATGCGCTCGTCGGCCACGTCGATGCGGAAGATGTAGACGTTGTTGTAGACGAGCTTCTCCGCGCTGGACACGATGTCACCGTTGGCCTGGAGAAACACCGAGTGAGCGTCCTCGCTAACGGTCCAGACCTTGTCCAGGAAGGCGACGTGGTCGAACTTCGCGGCGACCGACCCGACGTAGGCGAGGACGGCGGCCGGGCTGTCGAAGACGTACCAGGGCTCCGGAGTGCCCGCGATCGACAGCGGGATGACGAAGGTCGCGTCGTCCGCGAGCAGCGACGCGACGGTGCTGGGGTCGCGGTTCTCGAACGCGGTGATGAACGCCTGAGCGGTCTGCAGGGACTTCTGGTGCACGCTGTTCATGATCACTCTTTCGTGGTGGTGCGGAACGGCCGCAGTTCGCGGCCGCCGGGGAGAGGAAGTCGGAGGGGTTACCAGGGCACGGGGCCGGTGGCGCCGACGAAGGCCGGGCTCGGCGCGCCGGGGCCGGCATTGGCGGCAGCGACGATCGCCGCGGCGCCTTCCTCGACGCTCTGCGTGCCCTGGTAGCCGTTGAGGTCGGTCGCGGTGAACCCAGGGTCGACCGAAACCACGCTGATCTGCGGGAACGACTGCGCGTAGACGGCCGTCAGCATGTTCAGCGCGGCCTTGGATGAGTTGTAGGCCAGCAGCGGCGCCCACGCGGGGAGCAGTTCGGCGTGGGCGGCCGGGTCGGCGTTGATCGTCAGCGAGCCCAGCGCGCTGGAGACGTTCACGATCGTCGGCCGGTTGGCGCTCTGGAGCAGGGGTAGGAACGCGCGGATGCTCCGCACGGCGCCGAAGACGTTGGTGTCGAAGACCTGTTGCAGGTCAGCGGCGGTCAGCTCGCCAGCCGGGAGAGCCGGGCCGGCGACGCCTGCGTTGTTGACCAGGACGTCGACCCGGCCCGCCTCGGCGCGCACCTGGTCGGCGGCCCTGGCGACGGACGCGTCGTCGGTGATGTCGATCAGCAGCGACCGGGCACCGAGGGCCTTGGTGGCCTGCGCGCCGCGGACGGCGTCGCGGGCTCCGGCGTAGACGGTGTGGCCCGCCTCGATGAGGCGACGGGCCGTTTCGAATCCGAGGCCCTTGTTGGCCCCGGTGATCACGGTGACTGTTGTCATGCCACTCAACGTATGCACCGCCGGAGGAGACAGGGAGAGCCCTCCTCAGCGGGGGGTCGGCCAGTACCAGGCTGTTCATGCAGGTCCGGCGGACAATGGAAGGGTGAACGACGATCCCGCAGCCCTCGGCCAAGCCCTGCGCCACTGGCGCGACCGCACCAGCCCCACGAACCTCGGCCTCCCTCATGGCGGCGTCCGACGGGCACCAGGGCTGCGCCGCGAAGAGCTCGCCCAGCTCGCCGGATTGTCCGTGGACTATGTCGTCCGTCTGGAACGGGGCCGGGCCACCTCGCCCTCCCCGCAGGTCCTCGCTTCCCTCGCCCGCGCCCTGCGCCTGACCGAGGCCGAACGCGACCACCTCTACCTCCTGGCCGGTCAGGCCCCGCCCACCACCGGCCAGGTGTCCCCGCACATCCCGCCCAGCGTCCAGCGCCTCCTCGACCAGCTCAACAGCAGCCCGCTCAGCGTCCACGACGCCGCCTGGAACCTCATCTCATGGAACCTCCTGTGGGCCGCCCTCATGGGCGACCCCTCACCCTGGCGTGGCAAGGACCGCAACATCGCCTGGCGGCACTTCACCCACCAGCCCACCCGCGTCACCCACACCCCCGACCAACAGGACCGCTTCGAGACCGCCCTCGTCTCCGACCTGCGCTCCTCCGCTGCCCGCTACCCCAAGGACACCCAGCTCACGGCACTGATCAGCAGTTTGCGCGACGCCAGCGACCGCTTCGACGACCTCTGGGGCTCCCACACGGTCGGCTTCCACACCACCGACAGCAAAACCATCCACCACCCCGACATCGGCCCCGTCACCGTCGACTGCGACACCCTCACCATCCCCGGCAACGACCTGCGCATCGCCATCTGCTCTCCACCAGCAGGGACCGCCACAGCCGACCAGTTCGCTTTGCTGAACACCATCGGGACTCAGGTTCTTAGCTGACACGCTCTGCGCTGAGAAGTGGGCGGGCCGTCGGCGTCAACCGCCGAAAGGGCTGCAGCGGCAGCATCGACAACTGACCAGCACAGGGCAGGTGAAACTCCATGCCGCCCAAGTTGATCATCCCACCGGTCACTCCGACCCAGTTGGCTCGGTCGTAGACGGCTCCGGCGACCGCCGTGCCCAGGAGCGCACCGATCAGGCTGGCCGACTCGTAGATGCCCATGCTGCGGCCGATGTTGGCGCCGGAGGCTTCGGCGATGGCGGCCTGCTGGATTGGCATGACGGCCGCCCACGCCAGACCGGTCAGTATCCACAGAGCGGCGATGGCGTGGGCGTTCGGCGCCCAGGCAAGTCCGACCGCGAAGGCGGTGCTGGACAGCGAGGCGAAGGCGAGGACGTGGGTGCAGCCGTACCGTACGAGCCGCGTGAGTCGCCGCCGACAAGACCTGAACCAGGCTTATCGCCCGGAAACGTGAAACAGTTACGTATAGCAGCCGAAGGCATGTTTGCCTCAGAAACCTGGAAAGCGCTCCGACCGGACATGAATCCTTCTTATGTTCGTCATGGCTCGTCCGCCTGGGACGACCAGAAGGAGTGAGAGACATGTCGAAGAAGTTTCTGATCAAGCTCGCCGGCGGGGTGGCGCTGGGCAGTGCGGCCCTGTTGCTCGGTACGCCTGTCGCCGCGCTCGCCGCGCCCTACGGACAGGCCTACGGACAGGCCTCGGAGCGCAACGAGGTTGTCTGCGCGAACAGCGAGCAGAGCAACGAGGTGGACATCGCCCAGATCATCAGCGACAACACCATCAAGGACAGCGACGTCGACGTCAACGTCGAGCAGTCCGCCTCGGTCGAAGCGACAAACGAAAACGAAACTCAGCACAACATCGTCGTCTGCATCGGGGACATCGACGTGGACGTGGACGTGGAGGAGTAGGACTTGCCCCGAGTCGCTCCAGCGTGCCGGTATCGGCGGGGCCGGCTCGCCCAGTAGGCCAGCATTCCGGCAACGACCCCGCGATTGGCGACGTATACGCGGGTCCGGACGGAGCCTGGGTTCCCGAGGAGGGGCGACGTCGCGGTGGGTAACGGTGGCGCGCTCTCCGACACCAACACCGATGCTCTGACGGCGACCGGTGCCGACATGATCGGTGTGGGCGTGCCCGGTGGCATCGCACCGCTGCGTCGTCGGCGGTACGCCAACGGCACCGTCACCTGAGGCGGTCAGAAGCGCCAGCGGCCGGCACGGTTTCCCGTGGCGTGCCGCTGGCCTCGTCCTGGTCATACTTCTCATGCTCACCGTGCAGGATCGACCCGGCTAGCGGTGAACGACGCAGTCGTTGCTACCCGATTGCGGCAACAGCGTCCCTGCCCGCGGACGGCAGCCTGCAGCGGAAGCTAGTCGGACTGTTGTCCCTGCCTGCAGCGCTCGACGCGACGCGACGCGACGCACGGTCGGTCGCTCCCGGTCACCGGTCTGCCCCGGGCCAACGAGTCCGGCCGCGTCGGGGCGCGTCGCTTCGACGAGGCGCCGCTGCGAGATCCCATCCTCAGCCCTCTCGCCGGCTGAGAAGGTCAGCAGGGACGCCCCGTCCAGCGAACACCGTCGGCCACTTGCTGACCCACGATGACCAGGTCTGAGCAGCTCCGTCTCGCCCTCGTCCGCGATGACGCAGCACGGGTGGCCTCGTCGGTAAATGCCGGGGGCAGTGGCGCGAGCGATCGATCGGGCTCGGCTGACCCAGGCGCGTCATCTTGCAGGCAAGACAAGAAGGAAATCGCGGAGGCCGTCGGTGTCACGCCGGCCACTGTCGGGCAGTACGAGGCCGGCTCCCGGTCTCGACCCGAGCTGGCTCCGCTCGTCGCCGAGCTCCTCGGCGGGCGACCCCGGCGCGGCAGCCCGCGCTCTGCGATCCCATTGGGGCTTGGAACCGGCCCCATCCGCACCTGGTGCGCACCATGGAGGCACACGGCATCGTCGTCGCGCACGCCCCACCAGCCGACGGCGAGGTTGCCAACGTCGACGCCTGCCCGTGACTGGGCACAAGAACGCGAACCGGAAAGGTTCGCCGCTGAGCTCCTGACCCCCCGCGCTGCCGCACCTGCCGCACCGGCTCAACTTCAAAATCCTGACGGGCTTGCAGGACGCCTGGGGGACATCGGCCGACAGCCTGCTCTACCGTTGCCGCGAGGTTGCCCTCGTCGCCGACTCGACCGCCACCGGGGCGTGTCAACAGCTGCATGCCCTACGACGCGACTGCGTGCTCACCCCGCAGCCCATCGCAGGATTCCCGGTGAACAGCCGATCCTGCTACAGCAGGCATTCGACCTTGCCAGCCGCCACGGCTTGACCCTTCCAGCACGCGCCGAGCAACTCGCCTGGCCGCTGCCACGCGTGCGCGAGCTGCTGGGCTTCCACGACCACCGCCCCACGGTACGACTGCTGTAGCCACCAAAGTGATGCCGACCCGGGCAGCGCCCAGGGCGCGGAAGCGTTCCTCGGCCGCCGTGATCAGCAGGCCGGCGGCTCCCCCGCCGGCGGTGCACAGGTGCCACCGCGAGCCGGTACGGGTGGCGGCGCCACCCGGCAGCACCTGGCCGCTACCAAAGCTCGGCGGACAGAACGGTCCTTACGCCCCAGCGAACATGAATTAACTACTTATGGCCTCTCACGTACTACATGTTACGAAACCCGGAAACTCCTCTCGTTTCACGTTTATCGGCCTAACGTTCGTCATGGCTCGTCGTCCCGAGCCAACCAGAAGGGATTGAGGAGTATGTCGATGAAATTTTTGACCAAGCTCGCCGGCGGGGTGGTGCTGGGTAGCGCCGCGCTGCTGCTCGCGGCACCCGCCACCGCGCTCGCCGCGACCGACGGAGAACCCAAGGAGCCCGCGGCCTCGAAGCAGGGGGAGGAGTCGAAGAAGAAGTCAGACGACAAGCCCAAGACGTTCAACCTGCGCGACAAGAACGGTAACGGGGTTACCTGCGCGACCAACAAGCAGATCAACGAGCAGAACATCTCCCAGATCATCAAGGACAACACCATCACGGACAGCGTCGTCACCTTCAACGTGTCCCTGGAAGCAGCGCAGGCGGCGTCGAACGACAACAAGACTCAGCACACCCTCGTCGTCTGCATCCGCGACATCGACGTGGAGGTGGACGTGGAGACCGATCTGCTCGGCGACCTCCTCAGGATGGTCGAGGCCGGTCTTGGCGAGCCTGGTTCGCCGGTGGGCCAGCCTGCCGCCCCGGCTGGCGGCGCGTACGCGGGTCCGGACGGAGCCTGGGTGTTGCCGAGGACGGCCGCCGTCGCGGCCGGTGACGGCGGCGCGCTTTCCGACACCAACACCGGTGTTCTGACGGCGACCGGTGCCGGCATGATGGGCGTGGGCGTGCTCGGTGGCATCGCGCTGCTGCGTCGACGGTCCGCCAATGGCACTGTCGCCTAATGCGGCCAGGAGCGCCAGCGGCCGCCACGGTCTCCCGTGGCGCGCCGCTGGCCTCGTCCTGGTCACCCTTGTCACGCTTAGCGGAGCAGGAGTGATCGCGTTCGCGGCCACGGCTCCTGATCCGGTCGGACCGCCGCAGCCCGACCCCGCTGCCGCACCGCAGTCTCTGCCGTCACCGTTGACGGACGAACCCACCACACCACAGCCGACGCCGAGCGGAGCCAACGCGTCGCCGGCCGCCGGGGCGACCCACGGCGAGGCGCGCAGTGCTCCGGCCCGCATCGAAGGCGCTCTCGGGTCGACCGCGACCCGACCGTCTCCCTCACCGACGTTGGCCGGGATGCCGCGATCGCAGCCGACCCGTATCAAGATCCCGCGGATCGGCGTTGACGCGCCGACGATTCCGCTCGGGCTGGACCGGAACCAGCAGATCGCGGTCCCACCGCTGAATCAGCCCAATGCGGCCGGGTGGTACCAGCTGGGACCAAGTCCCGGCGAGGTGGGGACCGCGGTGGTGGTGGGCCACGTCGACTCACGCGCCACGGGTCGGGCTGTCTTCTTCCGCCTGGGCGCGCTGAAACCGGGGGACACCATCGAGGTGCTCCGCAAAGATGGCAAGAAGGCCAGCTTTACCGTCGACGGGGTGGCCCGCTATCCGAAGAAAAAGCTCCCGCTGAACCAGGTCTACGGTCACACCGGCAAGGCGCAGCTCCGCGTGATTACCTGTGGCGGCGACTACGACAAAGCAGCGAAATCGTACAAGGACAACATCGTGGTGTTCGCGACGCATCGTGGATCATGAAAGAAGAGCCAGCGGGACCAGCTCACCCAGGGGCACGGTAGGTCGCGACCAGCACGTCAATGACCTGCCTGTACTGGTCGACCGCCCGGTACACGTACCGCCACACCCGGTTGACCTTGACGTACGTCTCACCGACGAACCACCTGGCACCCGCGGATACCAGCGCACCGCCACCACGATCACCTCTGGCGGAACAGTGGACCGGAAGAAGGCCCGCCGAGGCGGGCCTTCTTCGTGACCAAGGGTGCCTGGGGTGGTCGGTTCGTGAAGGGAGGAAACCCTCCCCCTTTCGTCACCTGCCGATCTGTGCCGCCGGCTGGTGTGATTCGGGGGGACGCCGGCCGATCGGTGGATCACGCGGCCGGCCGGCTGTGGCGTTCGTTGGCGCCCACCCGAACCCGTTTCGGGTGGGCGCCACGCGCGTGGCACAAGGGGGGTGTGCCCTCCGGGCCGCACGGGACGCGGCCCGGAGGGCACACGTGTATCAGCCGCTGGTCATGCCCCGGCGGACCGCCTCGCCGGCCAGCCGGGAGCGCCGGCGGTCGTCGTTGGTCACCAACGCGAACTTGTCGTACAGGTTGGCCAGGTGTTTCTTGACCGCGCTCTCGCTGACGCCCAGCGCGACGGCGAGGGCCCGTACTGTCGGCGGCTCCGGGAAGGCGCTGCCACCCTCGACGTACGGGCGGCAGAGCACCTCGATCAACTCTCGCTCCCGCCGGGTCAGCGTCGGGGGTGCCGGCGCTGGCTCGACCCCCACCGTCCGGGTGCCGGAGAGCTGCGCTGGCGCGTGGAACACCAGGCGGGCCGGCCCGATCTCGACCCGGTCGCCGTCGCGCAGCAGCCGCGCCGCCCGGACCGGGCCGCCGTTGACCGTGGTGCCGTTGGTGCTGCCCAGGTCGCGGATCGTCCAGCCCGACGGGAAGCGCTCCACCAGGGCGTGCAGGCGGGAGACCAGTTTGCTGTCGATGGGCAGCTCGTTGCCGGGGGATCGGCCGATGGTCAGCGCGTCGGCGCTGAGCGGTACCAGCCGGACGTTCCCCGCCGCGTGGACCTCGAAGTAGCCGTCCATCCCGTCACCGGTCGCAGAACGTCGCGGTGGTCGCGGTGGTCGCGGCGCCGGAACGGTCGGCGATGACGGTCGCCGTCGCGGCGGTGCACCGGCCCGCCGAGCGGTGTGGGTCGGTCCACAGCTCCGGCGGCTGCCCGCCGGCCCGCTGCGGGGCCACGGGGCCGCCGTCCCGCACCGACAGGTCCACCGTCCAGGTGCCGCCGGTGGCCGCGTTGTCCCGGTACTGCTTCCACACCCAGACGTACGCCATGGTTGCCCGGCAGCTCGGCGACCAGTACTGCCTGACGGAGATGGCCCGCAGGCCGCCCGCGTGCCCGTAGGCGGTCGAACCGACCTGGTAGGCGTCGGCGTAGCAGGGGCCTGGTGGCGCGTCGTCCCGGCTGGCCCGCCGCGACTGGGCGGTGCCGGTGATCGCGGTCCGCATCGGATCGTGCCGGCCGTCCACCGTCACCTCCAGCGCCGCCCGGAACGACCCGGCGGTCAGCGGTACGACGACGAGGCGTACCTCGCACCGACCGTCCACGGCGAGCGGTCGCGTGGTGCAGTCCTCCCCGAGGATCCGCAGGTCCGCACGGGCCGGGCCGCTCAGCGCCAGCCCGGTCAGCCGGACCGGCCGGTCGTCGCGGTTGCGGACGGTCACCACCTGTTCGGTCGACTCCGCGTTGAGTTCCTGCTCGCCAAAGGCCAACTCGGCCGGCATCGCCACGGGGGCGGGTGTCGGCAGCGCCTCCGAACGGGCGGTGGCGAGCACCGACACCAGCGCGATGAGCAGCCCGACCGTGCGGACCAGCGGGTGTCCGCGTACCCATGACGGCTGGTGCGCGACGGTGGCCGACAGCGCCAGGGCGGCGCGGCGGCGGTCGACCAGCGACCGGCCGGGTGCGGACCTTCCGGCCGGTCGGCCCTCGACCCACGGACCGGGGGCATCGTCCGTGCCGAGGACGAACGGGGTGACCGGTAGCCCGGCAGCCGCCTGTTCCCGCCGCAGCTCCTCGGCGAACGCGGCGGCCGTCGCCGGCCGCCGCGTCGGATCCTTCGCCAGCGCGCGTTCCAACACCGCGCACACCCCGTCCGGTACGCCGCTCGGGCGCAGGTCCGGCACCGGGTCGACGGCGATCCGCCGGAGCAGCGAATCCAGCGACCCACCGTCGGTGGGGGAGAAGGGCGGTGCGCCCCGGATCCAGTGCAGCACGGTCGAGGCCAGCGCGTAGACGTCGGCGGCCACCGAGGCCGGCTCGCCGCGCAGCACCTCCGGCGCGGTGTGCAGGACGCTCGCGGTCACCGTCCCACGTGCGCCGTTCGAGGTCGCGGAGCGGGGTCGGGCCTGGCCGAAGTCGGCCAGCTTCGGCTCGCCGTACCCGGAGATCAGGATGTTCTCGGGCTTCACGTCGCGGTGCAGCACGCCGGCCCGGTGCGCGGTCTCCAGGGCGCCGGCTACCGCGATCCCACCGGCCACCGCCGCCCGCCAGTCGTCCGCCGTGTCCCCGGCGAGCCGGTCGGCCAACGAGCCGCCCTCCTCGTACGCCATCAACAGGTACGGGTTGCCGGCGGCGGTACGGCCTGCCTGGTGCAGGGTGACGATGTGCGGGTGGTCGGAGAGCCGGCCGAGAACACGCAGTTCCCGTTCGAAGCGGGCGCGGGACGGGCCATGCCAGTCGGCGGCGAGCACCTTGACCGCGACCCAGCGCGAGAAGGCCGGCTGCCAGGCCCGGTAGACGAGGCCGAAACCGCCCCGACCGACCTCGACGGCGTCGGTGCAACCGTCGACCCCGAGTGCGGACTCCGGGTACGTCACCGGCTGCTTACTGTGGACCATCGTCGTTGAATGGTACCGAGGCCGGCAACGCGGTCGTCGGGCCGTCGGACTCCCGAGACCGTGCGGTCCCCGCCGCCGGCGGCCCATGCCCTGATCTGGGCATGGACCGCACGGCGATGGTCGGGCGAGGCCCAGCCGGGGCTGCCCCTCATTCTTCTGCGGGCGTCAGCTCCCTGGACGGCGCGCTCGCCGCCTGCCGGAGCTGGCGGGCTGGGACGTCAGCAGACAGTGCTGGTCGAGCCGCCCGTGGAGTTGAGGTAGCCGGTGACGTGCGTGCAGTGCGCGGCCGTGTTGGCCGGCGCGCCCCACAACTCCGCGCGGGTGGTGTTGTTGAGCTGGCCCACCCCGTAGTCCGAGCCGCTGTTCGAGTGGTCGATCACGTGGACGTAGAGGTCCCAGTTGGTGTGGGTGTTGCGGTACTGCTCCCACACGTAGATGTAGGCGTAGTTGTAGCCGCAGCCGTAGTACTGCTTGACCGAGGCCGCCTCCATGCCGCCGACCGTCAGCACCCGCGTCGTACCGATCTGGCGGACGCTGGAGCAGCTGGCCGGGGTGCTGGCCAGGGCGGGCGAGGCGTTGACCAGCGAGGCGGTGGCAGCGGCGACGGCCGCGGCGGCGATGGCTGTGGTTCGGCGGAGGATCGACATGGGGACTCGCATTCTCTCGCGGACGTGACTAGCTGTCCGCCAGAGAACCAGGCTCCCGATTCGGCCGACAGGTGACGAAGAGGTCACCTTTCCCTCCCCGAGCCCGCTCGTCTCTACCTGGATTCGAGACGGCCCAGGGTGCTCTCGACCGGTGCCGGCCAGGTGGAGTCCTTGAGGCCGAGGGCGTCCCGAAGGTAGGCCCACGTGAGCCGTTGGATCAGAGCAACCCTTTCGGGGCTCTCGTCCGTCGTCTCTCTGGCTTCGTAGTCGGAGACGCCGCCGAGCGAGTGCTCCGCTCCGAACAGGGTGAGCAGGCTCTTGCTGCCCGGGCTCAGGTGATACGCGTCGGTGAACCAGTCCGGCCCGCGGACCGACAACGGGGAGTCGTCCCGGTCGCCCGCGACGACGAGGGCCGGGGTGGTCATGTCGACGAAGCTCGGGCTCATGAAGGGAAAGTGCTCGGCCGCGAACGGGGAAAGATCGGCTCCGCCCCGGCCCGTCACGGCCAGCAGGACGCCTGCCTTGATCCGTGGGTCGGACATGTCCGCTCCGGGGTTGCCGTCGGCGTCGAGGACCCGCGCCCCCAGCAGGGTGCTCGCCGTCTGGGCGCCCCAGGAGTGGCCGGCCACGGCGATGCGGGCGCGGTCGAGGCGTCCGACAAGGCCGGGGACGGACGACTCCAGCAGGTCGAGTTGGTCGAGGGTGCGCTTCAGGTCGTCCACCCGGAGTCGCCAGATCAGCGGCGTGCGGGGGTCGTCGGGCGGAAGGTTCAGTCTCCGTGAGTCGAGGTGGGTGGACTGGATGACGACGAAGCCGTGGGAGGCCCAGAAGTCGACCAGCGGACCGTAGTTGGCGGCCGAACCGCCGAAGCCGTGCGAGAAGACGATGACGGGTAGTTCGTGGCCGGTCGTGGGTGCGGAGACCCGTACATGCTGATCGTCGCCGCGATCCGGGGCCGGCAGCGTGATGGGGTGGACCGAGACGACCGGCGTGGGCTCTGGCGTTGCGGGCATGGGCGTTCCTTCTGACTTGGCATTGGCCTGCCGTTCTGGCATGCTGCCAATGCGGAACCATGTTCCGCTAAAACATACGGAACATGGTTCCGCTTAACAAGGGATGTGACGGGGGTAACGGTGGCCGGTACGGGCAGCGGATCGGGTGGCGCGCGGAAGCAGCGGGCTGATTCGCGGCGCAACGAGGCGGCGCTACTGGAGGCGGCCGCCGCGGCGTTCGTCAGCTCCGGAGTCGACGCGCCCGTGCGCGACATCGCCGCCCGGGCCGGCGTCGGGGTCGGCACGATCTACCGCCACTTCCCGACGCGGGCCGATCTCATCGTCGCGGTGTACCGGCACCAGGTCGAGGCGTGCGCCGAGGCCGGCCCGGTGCTGCTGGCGGAGAGCGCCACCCCGCACGCCGCCCTGGCGAGCTGGATCCACCTCTTCGTCGACTTCCTGGTCACCAAGCACGGCCTGGCTGAGGCGATGCGGTCCGACGATGCCGCCTTCCAGACGCTGCACGCCTACTTCCTCGACCGTCTCGTCCCCGTCTGCGCCGAGCTGCTCGACGCCGCTGCCACGGCGGGCGAGATCATCCCCGACCTGGACGCCCTCGTCCTGATGCACGGCATCGGCAATCTCTGCATCGGCGCCGACAGCCCTGACTACGACGCGCGCCTCATGGTCGGACTCGTCATCGCGGGCTTGCGGCTGCGCTAGGAGCTCGAAGTGCGGCCCGGTCGCGGCAGCGACTCGGCACCGCTGGTGATGGTCAACTCCAGATCACCGACATCGGGGCATCTCCGCGCTGGGACACCGCGACATCGCCGACATCGGACGACACTCGGGTGAACGTCAACCGGTGATGATCATGGCGTCGGTCGGCGCGTGTCTGGCCACTGCGTGTCCGGGGGCACTATCGACCGGCGAGGGGGTCGCTGGCCCCTGGCGACCGCCGCCGTGGAGGCCGAGGTGGCCGTGGCGGGGGCGTATCCGTCTCGGCTGGCGGTCACCGTGACGGTGAGCCGCTTTCCGTACAGCGCCACGGGGATCTTGATCGTTGCGCCGGTCGCGCCGGTGATCGCGATGCCGTTCGCCGACCACTGGTACACGTAGGCGGTCGCCGTGGGGGTCCATTGGCCCGGGTTCGCGGTGACGGTGCCCCCGACCTCCAGGGTTCCGGTGATCGTCGGAGGGTTGACCGCGCGCATCGCCAGGGGCGGGTTGATCGTGAAGGCGTTGGCCAGGACCACCGGCTGGCCCGCTCCATACGGGCGCAGGGTCAGGCTGGCATTGCCGGCCGGCGCGGAGGCGAGGTTCACCTCGGCGGTCATCGTCGTGCCGTCCGCCGAGACCGTCTTGACCGTCGCGGTCAGCGGTTGTCCCGTGGCGGGGGTCACCTGGACCTCGTCACGCGGATGCAGCCCGGTGCCGTGGAGGGTGATCGTCCGGAGGCCCCCGGGGGGCACGGTGGTTGGAGCCACCGAGCTGACCGTGGCCACGCCGGGCTCGACGGTGAAGCTGTACTGCGTGTTCATGGAGCGGGTGCCGCCGGCCGTGAGGCTGCGAACGGTCAGGTAGTACGTGCCAGCCTCCGGTGGCGTCCAGGTCAGCGTCGCGGTGCCGTCGGGCTTGGCGGGCACGGTGACGTACTGCCCGAAATTGATCGAGTACTCGTACGTGGTCGTGCCGGGAAGGCGCGGCGTGAAGGTGAAGGTGCCCGTCGCGAGCCGGCCGCTGCCGGTTGCCGGAAAGTCGGTCGAGGTGACCCGCGGCGCGTCCGACACCGTCCAGTACGTGCCGCCCTCCTCGGTCTGCACGCCAGCGGCGTTGCGAGCGACGACGACAACGTAGTTGTAGCCGCTCTT
Organism: Micromonospora sp. NBC_00858; assembly: GCF_045207365.1. Taxonomy (NCBI): domain Bacteria; kingdom Bacillati; phylum Actinomycetota; class Actinomycetes; order Micromonosporales; family Micromonosporaceae; genus Micromonospora; species Micromonospora sp. NBC_00858. Next base: position 6,557,707 of record NZ_CP108828.1, read on the forward strand.
CGTCGGCGTGTACCCGAAGGTGACGCTGCCGTCGGCGGCCGGCCTGACGACCTGCTTCGTGGCGTCGTCGCGGTTCAGCGTCGCCACGTACTCGACGACGTTCTCCATGCGGGTGCGGGCCGTGAAGGTGGCCGGCGTCCCCAGGTCGGTGCCGCCGGTCCGCGTCACCGTCGGCGACGCGCCGTCGACCGAGACATAGTTCCAGCGCGGCTCGGACAGGGTGCCGTCCGCGCTTCGGCTCTGGATGTGCAGGCCGGTGACGCGGGTCTCGGTGGCCGTCCAGGTGAGGTCGGCGGTGCCGTCGGCGCGAGCCGGCACGGTGATCTTCTCGATCGGCCGCTCCTCCAGGCCGGAGTACTCCGGCCAGTAGAGGTACGCCTCGACCTGCGGTACCCGGGGCGCGAGATGGAACGTGAGCGAGGAACCGATCGTCACACCCCGGTTCGTGTCGCCGGTGACCCTCGGGCCGTTGTCGACGAGGAATTCGTAGGCGCGGGGGGCGTGCGCGGTGCCATCGCCGGTGACACTGTGCACGTAGAGGGTCTGCCGGCCGGCGCGTGTCGGGGCGATCATCGCCGTCGCTCTCCCGGCGGCATCCGCCGGAACCGTACCCGAGGGCCCGTTCTCGTCGATCCGCCAGACGAACGTCGCCGCGTCCGGGACCGTCGCGCTCAGCTCGAACGCGCCGGACACGCCGACGTTGTAGTCCAGGTTGGTGCCCCAGTCCGGGTACGCGGCCGAGAAGATCGACGGGCGCGTCTCCTTGACGTGGAACTCCTGGTAGAGGGCCTCGGAACTGTTTCCGGCCCGGTCGACGGCGTAGGCGGTGACCGAGTGGTGGCCGGCTGCCCGGGGCGTCCACCGGATGGTCGCCGGACCGCCGAGCCCTTCGGCGTCGACCGTGGACTCGGGGGAATCGTCGCTCAACTCGGCGGAGTAGAACCGGTAGCGGTAGCTGACGGTGTCGTCGCTGGCCGAGGTCAACGTGAAGTCACCGGGGACCCCGATCGCGCCGTGGGCCTCGTCCCAACTGCCGGGGGGATATTCGGTGGAGGTGACGGTCGGTGCCGGGCCACCGCGGCGGTCGACGGTGAAGTGGCAGGTGCTGCTCCACGGCGAGGCGTCCGCACCGTCGAGCACGCGCACCCGCCAGGCGTACGTCACGCCGTCGAGCTGCTTCGACTCGTCTTCGAGCTGGACGTAGACCTCGTCGCTCTGCTCGGCGATGCCACTGAGCCACTGCTGCGGGTGCTCCGGGTCGGCGACGTCCCATACCTGGAAGTCGGCCTGCAACTCGGTGCTGTCGCCCGTCCGGCTGAAAGTGCCCTTCAGCACCACGGCATTGGCGTCGTTGAGCCTGATCGGGCTCAGATATGGCCCCGGCACGGCAGTGGCACAGGGCTGGTTGGCAGTCTTGAGATCGGTCGGCGCGGTCACCGCTGCGGCGGCCGGAGTGGCCGGCAGACCCACCGTCAATCCGCTGCCGAGCGCCGTTGCCACGACCATCGCCGCGACCCGGCGATAAGCCCGCGAAGGTGTACGCATGTGGTCCCCCCACTGTGGAACAGGCGCCGTGATTACCCGCGAGAAGGAGTTTCCCACGTCGATGCGACAGAGGAGGCCCGCCTTTCTGCCGGATCCAGCCGGCGGTCGGGGGAGGGCTCAGGCGAAGCCGAACACGGGTGGGAAGGCGAGGACGACTGCCCAGGCCCACGCTGCGTACACGATCACGTAACGGGTCTGCCAGCGTTCCAGGTGGGCGAAGGGCATCCGGCCGCGCAAGAAGCCGAGGTACAGCCATGCCGACCAGGCCAGGTTGGTGAGCAGGATGAGGTTTTCGCCCAGCGCGGCGGTCTTGTTCGGGCTGAAGCCCCATTCGCTGATCCGGCCCGTGATCGCCACGAGCACCAGGAAGTCAATGACCAGCGCGCTGACGATGAGCGCGAGCTGCAGGCGATCGAAGAGGCCGGGTCGGGCCGTGAGGTCACGGGCGGAGATGGCGTACAACAGCATGCCCAGCACGATGACCAGCAGCAGGTCGAAGAGGATGAGCGCGTCGCGCTCGACGTCGATGCCGTTGTTGGTCCAGATGATGGCGACCAGGAAGGCCAGCAGGATGGCCGCGAAGAGCGGCGTGAAGACCCGGGTCAGCACCGGCGCCATGTTCTCGATGACGCTCTGCTTGGCCTCCACCAGCCACGCCGACACGATCACGGCGGCCATGGCGCCGCACGGCAGCAGCCACGACTGGATGAATCCCTCAGCGTCCAGGCCGATGGCATGGAAGGTGCCCACCGTGAAGGCGGTGAGCACGCCGCCCCCCAGTCCAATGAGGACGAAGTAGATCAGCCACTCCCCGGTGAACCGGATGAAGTCCATCCGCCGCCGGTCGGAGCGCCAGTCGCCGCCCACGTAGGCGACGCCGACCACCAGCCACAGGGCTATCGGCAGGTGGATCGCCGTGAGCACCATGGTCTGCGAGTCATCGGCCAGTGGATACGCGTTCGCGGCGACCGCGCCGAGAACGAACAGCAACGCCAGCGCCCCGATGACGCGAAGACCGACCCGGCGTTGCCAGGCGAAGTACGCCGCGAGCGCCGGCAGCGCGAAGAGGCTGATGTTTCGCGCGTAGAAGCTGCCATCGTCCCCGGACAGGTCAAGCCCGAACAACGACGGCACCTTGATCGCGAGCGCCGCGACGGCCGCACAGAGCACCATGACGGGCAGCTCGCGACGGGTACGGGCGGCGGTGGGCGTATCCGGCTCCCCGGGCAGTACGAGCTGTTTCCATAGCCGCTCGGAGTGCTCGCGAGCGAACTCCCGCGACAGTTCATCGAGGCTGCCCATGCGTTTGACAGCGATGAGGAACGACTCGTCGGGTCGCAGGCCCGCCTCGGTCAGCTCGGTGATCCGACTGCGGAGGTGGTCCTCCAGCTCCTCGGCGTCGGTGTGGTGCAGCTCCCGGCGGCGGTCGATGTAGGCCCGCCACTCGGCGATCTGGCCCTCCAGATCGTTGTCGATGGTCATAGTCCCGACCCCCATGCCGGCGCCGTGATCGGCTTGATGGACTGTGTCGTGCTCCAGACGCCCCGCAGGGCGTCGACGACCGCGGCCCACTGGCGGTGCTGCTCGGCCAGCTCGGCCCGGCCCTGGTCGGTGATGCGGTAGTACTTGCGGCGTCGTCCCCCCGGCGGGGACTCCCAGGCCGACTCGACGTGGCCGAGCCGCTCCAGGCGGTGCAGCAGCGGGTAGAGCAGGCCGTCGGTCCACTCCAGTTGCCCGCCCGACAGGTCGTTGACCTGCTTGAGGATCGCGTAGCCGTAGCTCTCGCCCTCGGCGAGAATCCCCAGCACGAGCGGCGTAGCCGACGCCGCGACGAGGTCTTTGGTGATACGCATATGGACCGCCTATACCTAGATCTGCAATGCATAGTAGTTCTAGGCATGGTGCTCCCGCAATCGGAACCGCCGGCAGTGCCCGTGCCGCACCTGCCGACCGAACTCGTCACCCGCGCTTCGCCAGGGCGCCATGCGGCCGATCTTGACTGATTCCAGAAAAGAGGCCAGACTGCCGAGCGTGGCCACGGCCTTGGACTTCAAACAGATGCTGCGCGAGGCAGCGCTGCGCGTGACCCGCCCTCGGGTGGCGGTGCTGAACGCGGTGTACGCCCATTCACACGCCGACACCGACTCGATCATCGGTGTCGTGCGCCGCGATCTCCCTGAGGTGTCCCACCAGGCCGTGTACGACGTACTGCGTGTGCTGACGGCCTCGGGGCTGGTGCGACGCATCCAGCCGGCCGGTTTCGTGGCGCGATACGAGTCGCGGGTCGGGGACAACCACCACCACGTGGTGTGCCGCTCGTGCGGCGTCATCGCCGACGTCGACTGCGCCGTCGGTCAGGCGCCGTGCCTGACCGCGTCCGACGACCAGGGCTTCTTGATCGACGAGGCCGAGGTCGTCTACCGGGGCCTGTGCCCCGGCTGTTCCACCGCACACAGTTCCTGAACCCCTGAACCCCAATCCCGGAAGGAATCACGTGGCTGAGCACCACCATGATGCAGTCGTAGGAGACATGAACTCGGAGGAGAGCGAGGGTGGCTGTCCAGTCTCGGCGGCCGCACGTGCCCCGCATCCGACCCAGGGCGGGGGAAACCGGGAGTGGTGGCCGAACCGGCTGAACCTGCGGATCCTCGCCAAGAACCCGGCCGTGGCGAACCCTCTCGGTGAGCAGTTCAACTACGCCGCGGCGTTCAAGACCCTCGACCTGGCCGCCGTGAAGCAGGACATCGCGGAGGTCCTGACGACCTCGCAGGACTGGTGGCCGGCCGACTACGGCCACTACGGCCCGTTCATCATCCGGATGGCGTGGCACAGCGCGGGCACGTACCGGATCAGCGACGGCCGCGGCGGCGCCGGCGCCGGCATGCAGCGCTTCGCGCCGCTCAACAGCTGGCCGGACAACGCGAACCTGGACAAGGCCCGCCGCCTGCTGTGGCCGGTCAAGAAGAAGTACGGCCAGAACCTCTCGTGGGCCGACCTCATGGTCCTCGCCGGAAACGTCGCCCTGGAGACGATGGGCTTCCAGACCTTCGGCTACGCCGGCGGTCGGGAGGACGTCTGGGAGCCGGACGAGGACGTCTACTGGGGTCCCGAGTCCACCTGGCTCGGGGACGAGCGCCACACCGGTGAGCGGGACCTTGAGAACCCGCTGGCCGCGGTCCAGATGGGCCTCATCTACGTGAACCCGGAAGGCCCGCACGGCAGCGGTGACCCGCTCGCCTCCGCGAGGGACATCCGCGAGACGTTCCACCGCATGGCGATGAACGACGAGGAGACCGTCGCGCTGATCGCCGGTGGGCACACGTTCGGCAAGACCCACGGCGCGGCCGACCCGAACAAGTACGTCGGTGCCGAGCCCGAGGGTGCCTCGCTGGAGGAGCAGGGGCTGGGCTGGAAGAACACCTTCGGCACCGGCCGGGGCGGCGACACGATCACCAGCGGTCTCGAGGGTGCGTGGACCAACACCCCCGTGACGTGGGACAACAGCTTCTTCGAGATTCTGTTCGGCTACGAGTGGGAGCAGACGACCAGCCCCGCCGGAGCGATCCAGTGGAAGCCGAAGGGTGGTGCCGGCGCGGGTACCGTCCCCGACGCCCACGACCCGTCGCGCAGCCACGCCCCGACGATGCTGACGACGGACCTCGCGCTCCGGGTGGACCCGATCTACGAGCCGATCTCGCGGCGCTTCCTGGAGCACCCGGAGGAGTTCGCGGACGCCTTCGCGCGGGCATGGTTCAAGCTGACGCACCGCGACATGGGGCCGATCGAGCGCTACCTCGGCCCGGAGGTCCCGACCGAGACGCTGCTGTGGCAGGACCCGATCCCCGCCGTGACGCACGAGCTCGTCGACGCCGAGGATGTCGCGACCCTCAAGGCTCAGATCCTCGCCTCTGGGCTGTCGGTGCCCCAACTGGTCTCCGCCGCATGGGCATCGGCGTCCACGTTCCGCGGCGGCGACAAGCGTGGCGGCGCGAACGGGGCCCGTATCCGGCTCGAGCCGCAGAACGGCTGGGAGGCCAACAACCCCGAGGAGCTGGCGACGGTGCTGCGCACCCTGGAGGGAATCCAGGAGGCGTTCAACGCCGCTCAGACCGGAGGGAAGCTGGTCTCGCTCGCCGATCTGATCGTGCTCGGCGGGTCCGCAGCCGTCGAACTGGCCGCCAGCAACGCCGGCCACACCGTCGAGGTCCCCTTCACGCCGGGACGTACGGACGCGTCGCAGGAGCAGACCGACGTCGAATCCTTCGCCGCGCTCGAGCCGACCGCGGACGGGTTCCGCAACTACCTGGGCAAGGGCAACCGGCTGCCGGCCGAGTTCCTCCTGATCGACCGGGCGAACCTGCTGACCCTGAGCGCGCCCGAGATGACGGTCCTCGTCGGCGGTCTCCGCGTCCTGGGCGCCACCGTCAAGCAGTCACCGCTCGGCGTCCTGACGGAGAACACCGGGTCGCTGACCAACGACTTCTTCGTCAACCTGCTCGACCTGGGCACGACGTGGAAGGCGACGTCCGAGGACGCGAACCTCTTCGAGGGCCGTGACCTTGGCACGGGCGAGGTCAAGTGGACCGGCACTCGTGCCGACCTCGTCTTCGGCTCGAACTCCGAGCTGCGCGCGCTCGCCGAGGTCTACGCGAGCGACGACGCGCGGGAGAAGTTCGTTCGCGACTTCGCCGCGGCGTGGGTGAAGGTGATGAACCTCGACCGGTACGACCTCGTCTGAGCCTGACGTCCAGGTCGGCCCTGTGGGGGGCCGACCTGGACGTCCTCGTTCGGGTGCTCGACCTCGGCCGTGACCAGCTAAAGAGCTGGTCACGGCCGGTCTTCATCTCGCGGGGCCCGTCGGTGGGGTAGGAGGCGGCCGCGCCCCGAAGTGGGACGCGGCCGCCGTGCACCTGAGCGACCGTCAGGGGGCCGCGATGAAATATCCCGACTGGTCGACGATGACATGGGTGGAGCCGCTGCTGTTGTTGTACGCGGCCATCCGCCCCTCGGCACCGAGTTTGACCACGGCCAGGTTGGACGCCGTCTCCCTCGCCAGGAAGTTGACGCTGGACGTCGAGGGTGTGCCTCCCGGCGGGTAGACAGCCAGAACGCCGGCGGTGGTCGGATCGGTGACGGTCACGTTCACCACCGCCGCCCTCGGTGTCGGGCAGTCGTCCTCGCAGTACGCCCCGTAGTGACGGACGCTGACCGTCGCCTTCTCCCCTGCGTGGAAGGGCTCGTTGTAGAAGGAACGGTCCCAGCCGCTGAAGCCGCGGCTGTCCGCGATCCGGTCTGGCCCGTACGGGACGTACGTCTGGTCGGCGACGCCGTACGACGGCGCGGCAAAGTAGCCTGCGAGGTCAGCCACCACGTGGGTGGTGCCGGAGCTGGCATTGCGGATCATCGCCTTGCCGGCCACCAGCGGCACGATGACCAGGTTCGGGATGGTCTGCCCGGCCACGAAGTTCAAGTTGGATGCGATCGGCGTCGGCCAGGTGTCCGGGTAGAGCGTCAGCACGCCGCTGGCCGTCGGCGCGGTCACCGTCACATTGACGATCGCCGCCTTTGCCTCCGCCGGCACCTTGCCGGTGAGGTCCAGGCGCAGGTATCCGTTGGCTGCCATCGGCGTACCGACCCCGGCGCGGGTGTCCAGGGCCCGGGTCGGTGTGAGCGGCTGCATGGCGGCGCCATAGGAGCCGTAGAAGCCCTGGAGGTCGGCGATCACGTGAACCGTGCCGCCGCTGCTGTTGCGAAACCAGAGCTTTCCGTTGGTCATCGGCACGGTGGCCAGGTTCGGGACCGTCTCGTTCGGCACGAAGTTGAGGTTCGACGAGCTGGACAGCGGGGCGCCGTCCGGGTAGACCGTGAGGAAGCCGGCGGTGCGGGGTTGGGTGACTGTCACGTTGAGCACCACCGCACTGATGTCCGCGGCCGCTACCCCGTTGATGCTGGGAATGTCGAGCACCACCTCGGACTTCGCCGGGACCGGGGTGGTGGTGGGCGTGCCCACCGCCTCGCGGGTGTCGAGTAGCCGAGTCGGGTGCACCGTCTCGTAGAGCGCGCCGACCTGAGTGCAGCGGTAGGAAGAGAACTCGGGTGCGAGTCGAAAGCCGGTGAAGCTGATCCGGATGTGGGCGCAGGCCTGACCCGCCCGGCGGAAGGTGTGGTCGAACGTACGAGCGGAGGTCACCCGCCAGAGCTGCTCACCCTCGAACTGGTACGCGATCGAGCCGCCCTCGCCGCCGACGGGCCACGCATACTGCGGAGTCGCGGAAGCAGTGACCGCGAAGGGATTTCCGCCCGGCTTGCGCCGGATCGTGGACCGGCCTTCCGAACCGCCCTGCGCCTCGACCGCGCCCCGATCGTGGTAGCCGCCCCCGGTGCCGGTGTTGGCGATCGCCGGGTTGTCGGTGCGCGGGTTGCCCAACATGTCGGTGCCCGTGACGCCACGAGCGGAGGCGTCCCCGGAGTCCACCGCAGGCGAGGACGGGTCGATTGTGTGCCAGGGCCGGAGTGACCCTTTGTAGGAACCGATCATCGGGTCCACCGCGAGATCGTGTCCGCCCTGCCCGGTGGCCTGGCGGAACGCCGGCAGGTCCTGATATCTGCCGTCGCCCCAGGCGTACAGAGCGCCGCCGGTGATCGGGTCGATCAGGTTGTAATCCGCGAACGTCCCCGGCACCGAACCAGCCGAAACGGAGATCGCCGTCGCATTCGCCGGGGTGGCGCAGGCCTGCCGGAACGGGTTGGTGCGGACGATGTTGTTCCGGACCGACACACCCGTCGAGGCCGCAGTCACCTCGATCCCCACGGCGCAGTTCGTGAGCAGGGTGTTGTTGGTGACGACGGTGCCGGGCGCGTCGGTGACTCGCAGGCCCGAGAGGGAGAACTCATTGCCGGTCACCACCGCGCCGACGACTCCGGCCTCGATCGCCAGACCCGGATAGCCCGCGGGTGCGCTCGACAGGTAGCTCCGGCTGACGGTGACACCGCCCGACTGGCCCGTCACCCGGACCGCGCCGAAGGTGGCGCGGACGCCCTGGACGACGACGCCGTCGAGAGTCACCCGCTGTGATCCGTTCACCACGAGGGCCGACTGGTCGGCTGTGCTCAGCAGACGGAATCCCTCGACCCCGACGTCGTGCACGTTGTCGAGGGTGAAGACCACGCCGGTGACCGCACCCACGGTGGTGTTTCCCACCGCGACAGTCCCGCCGGGCCCGTTGACGGCCCGAAAGGTGATCGGCGCGCCGACCTCGCCCGACCGGGTGATGGTCACGGCCTCCGGGTAGTCGCCGGGCTGCACCAACACCGTTTGCCCGGGCTCTGCCAGCGCTGCCGCATCGGAGATGGTGCAGAACGGTGCGTCGACGGTGCCGTACCCACCTGGCGTGCAGTTCTTGCTGTTGACGTACAGGTCGCGGATCCCCGCGGGCGCGGGCGCGGGCGCGGCGACGGCCGCGGTCGTCGCCGGGGCCACCAGGCCCATGGCACCGATCAACGGTACGACCCCGAGACGTGCCCATGCGCGAATGTCCATGCGTCCCCCGTGGAAGTCGATCATTTGGCGCGGGGAGCGTAGCGCGACGTTGACGGAGATGAGCAGCGCCGATCGGACAAGGCGCGCCCAGCCGGTCAGCCCGACTCATCTGTCGTGCCACGGTGGAGGGATGACCCCCACCTGCTCGGCGGCCTAGCTGCCTCGACGAGATCACGCCCGATCACACGGGCTAGTCGACCCAGATCACGATCCCGGTCAGGTCGTTGAGCACGGCCGCCACCCCCGCCCGGATGGCGGCCGCGCAGCGCTCGGTCGTGAACGAGTCGGGGTCGTACGTCGAGGACATGCCGAGCCCCTCACCACGGAACGACGCGCCGGACCAGTCGACCGCCGTGACGTTGTGGGTGGGCTCGGCCAGCTCCGCGCCCACCACGAGGAACCGCTGGTCCAGGTGGTTGGGGGTGACCAGCGCCAGGGGGTCGATGAGGTCGTTCCCCGCGCTGACGATGAGATCCGGGCCCATCTCCATGGCCTTGGCGATGCTGGAAACGGAGTCGTGGGCGTCGCCGACGACGATCTTTCTGAGGTCGACGTGTTCGTCGTCGGCCCAGTCCTCAATTGCCGTCACGAGGGCCTTGGTCGGGCGGTCGTCACCGGCGGTGAGCAGCACGACCCGGTAGTCCTTCGACGGGTGGACGCCGGCCCATGAGCCGGGCTGCGGCCGGACGGTCCCCTCCGGAGCGGGCTTGGTGGAGGGGTCGATGAATCCCGGACCGAGCGAGCCGATGGCGGCGGGCCTGGGGTGCGGCTGTGACCAGTCGTCACCGGAGCTGCATCCGGTGATCAGCGCGGCGGTCGCGGCCAGCATGGCAACGGCCCGAAGCGGGGGGCGCAAAGTGATCGTCCTCCGAGTGGTGGCGGAAAGTGTTGCTTCGTATTCCTATCCCAGTTCCGGTCGCCAAGAATCCGCAGGCGGTCGTTCCGGGGCTTTGTTCTCCAGCGGTTCTTCGGCGGGCGGGCTCGTGTTCACCCGTGCCATGCAACGTGCACTGGCCAACCGAGGGAGCCGCATGTCAGGGCACGTCCGTCGTACCGTTATCGTCGCTGTTGTCGGGATCGCTGCGGCAGTCCTCTCTTTTCTGAGCGCCGGGCCGGCGTCAGCGCACGGGTTTTCGTCGACTGTGTACGCCAAAATTGCAGCGGGAGACGAGGGTCACATACGCACGACATTGGAGCTCGAATACGACCTCCTCGTCGTGTCCGCCGCTGATTCCGGCGACGATGATCCGCTCTTTCAGGCGGGAACCGCCGCGTTCGAGGCGGAGGACACCGCAGGGCAGGCCGCCGCGCTCAAGACCCATGCCGACTCGACCATCAGGTACGTCACCGACCGCTTCTCGGTGACCTCGAAGGGTGCGGCCTGTCGGCCGACGCAGGTGGGCAACGCGACGATCGGCGAGCGCGAAGGCGTGCCGTACGCCGATCTGCTGCTCGACTGGACCTGCCCCGAGCAGGCCGACGAGCACGAGGTGCGCAGCGGGCTCTTCGCCGACGGCGAGGGCTACGTCAAGGGCACCAAGACGATCGTCACGTACGAGATCGACGGCCGTTCGGGCAGCGCGGCCCTCGACGCGGCCAACCCCTCCTTCTCCACCGGTCAGGCCGCCTACGAGCGGTTCCGGGAGTTCTTCCTGCTGGGCGCCGAGCATCTGCTGTCGGGCATCGACCACATCCTGTTCCTGCTGGCGCTCATCGCCGGGTCGCGGCGCCTGCGGGAGATCGTGCTCGCGGCCACGAGTTTCACGCTGGCGCACTCGGTGACGTTCATGCTCGCCGCCCTCGGCCTGGTCGACGTGCCGGCGAGGGTCGTGGAGCCGGTCATCGCGCTGTCGATCGCCGTGGTCGCGGGCTGGCACCTGTGGGGAATCTGGCGGCGCGGCGATCACGCCACCGACCTCGATCCGGCGGGCCGCGGCCACTTCAGTCTGGACCGCTCCGGCTGGATCCGTCTGGGTGTGGTGTTCTGCTTCGGCCTCGTGCACGGCCTGGGTTTCGCGGGCGCGCTCGGGATCGACGAGGCGTGGTCGTGGACCCTGCTGTGGTCCCTGTTGGTGTTCAACGTCGGCATCGAGGTCGTCCAGTTGGCGATTATCGCCGTTGTCTTCCCGCTGCTGATCGTGTTGCGGCGCCGTACGCCGAAAATCGGCCTCTGGGCGACCGGCGCTGTTTCTGGAGCCGTGTCCATTATGGGGCTGGTCTGGTTCGTACAGCGCGTATCTGGATCATGAGTAAGGCTAAGTAGTTCGGGAAGTGCAGCCATCCGCAAGATCACGTTCATGGTTGGTTCATCACGTGGCGAAAGCTTTGGTCTGCTTCCCCACCGTCGGGCGAAGATCATCCATTTCTCTATTTGAAAAGGGAACAATGTCGATGACATTGAGCACCTCGACAGGGGCCCCCGGGCTCGTGCGGCGGCGCGTCGTCGCCGGGGTCGCCGCGGGCGTCCTCGGAATGGCCGCAGCCCTCGGTAGCGGCCTGACGGCCACCGCCAGCGCGGCCGAGTCCACCACGATCACCGGCGTCATCCTCGGCGTCGGCGCCAACGAGACGCAGCGCGTCGTGACCTGGTACTCCTCCGCCGACACCGCGCAGAAGATCCAGCTCGCCCCGACCGCCGAGATCGTGAACGGGGAGTTCCCGGCCAGTGCCGTCAGCTTTGACGCCGTCGGTGCCGCGAACACGTCCACCACCGGCTTCAACCGGCACGCCACGATCAGCAACCTGCGCGAGAACACGGCGTACTCGTACCGGGTCGGCGCCGAGGGCAGCTGGTCCGCGGCGTACGCCTTCAAGACGCAGGACTTCGAGGGCGACTACGACTTCCTGTTCTTCGGCGACCCCCAGATCGGTTCCTCCGGTGACCGGCTGAAGGACCAGGCCGGCTGGGAGGAGACCCTGAAGGTCGCCACCGCGGCCAACCCGAACGCCGAACTGCTGGTGTCGGGCGGCGACCACGTCGAGAGCGCCAACGACGAGGGTCAGTGGACCTCGTTCCTGGCGCCCGACCAGCTGCGTCAGTACCCGCTCGTCGCCACCATCGGTAACCACGACGTCGGCGGCAAGTCCTACGAGCAGCACCACTTCACCCCGAACACCGACCGCACGGCCCCGTACTACGACAACGGGAACCCGGCGGGCACCAAGTCCGGTGGTGACTACTGGTTCGTCTACAAGGACGTGCTGTTCATCGACATCAACAGCAACAGCTACAAGGTGCCCGCCGAGGGCGGCAACGTCGGCGACGCGGCGCACGTCTCGTACATCACCGACGTGATCAACAAGCACGGCTCCGAGGCCAAGTGGAAGGTGCTGGTCTACCACCACTCGATCTACTCGCCGGCCAGCCACGCCACCGACACGGACAACAAGGACCGTCGTGAGCACTTCACGACCGCCTTCTCCAACCTCGGCATCGACATGGTGCTGCAGGGTCACGACCACAGCTACTCCCGCAGCTACTCGATCAAGAACGGCCAGAAGGAGAACCCGGCCGAGCAGCCCGGCGCTGCCGACGTGTTCCCCGGCCCGGGTGGCGTCATCTACGTGACGGCGAACTCGGCCTCCGGCTCGAAGTACTACGACATCAAGAAGCCGGACAGCACCGGCACGGGCATCCGCGGTAACGGTCCCGACCCGCTGGACCCGGGCAAGTACTGGTACAACTCGGTGCAGAACCAGGAGCACGTCCGCAGCTACGTCAAGGTGCAGGTGCGCGGCGACAAGCTGGTTCTGCAGAACCTCCGCAGCGGCACGTGCGCGGCGCCGAACGCGGCGGTCGAGAACGGCAACGCCCCGTGCAACAACACCGCCGAGGGTCAGCCGGTCGGCTCGATCGTCGACAAGGTGACGGTGCACCCGTTCAACGGTGACGGCCAGGCCATCCAGGTGAACGTGCCGAACCCGGCTCCGGGTGAGTTCGGCTGGACGATCGACGGCTACAACGGCCTGGTCGACCTCGGTACCGCGCAGGAGCGCGACGGCACCTACTTCGAGGCGAACGGCAAGATCAACCCGATCCTCGTGTCGGACAGCCGCCGATCGCTCGCCCCGTGGTCGATCTCGGCCAACGTGGGTGACTTCCAGGACGCCGACAAGACGTTCTCCGGCTCCTACCTGGGCTGGACCCCGTACGTCCTCGACGCTGGCGCTGGTGCCGAGGCCGGTGCTCCGGTCCTGTCGGGCTTCGACGACCAGGGCAAGGGCCTCTCGGTTTCGAGCGGCCTCGGTGCGGCCGTGCAGGGCCACCCCCGGGGCGGCGCCAAGCTCGGCGCTGACCTGGACCTGAAGATCCCGGACAGCATCGCGAAGGGTAGCTACCGCGCCACCCTCACGATCACTGCGCTGAGCAGCTGATCGAACCTGCTCCATCGGGCGGGGTAGGCACCTTCGGGGGCCTACCCCGCCACCCGTTGCAAACCTCCCAAGATCACCTCAAGGACCCGAAATGCACGCGTCCGTAACGCGCTGGAAGACCAGGACCGCAACACTCCTTCGTACGACCGCTCTCGCCCTGCTCGCCACCTCCGCCGTCGCCGGCCTGGCCGGAGGCCCCGCCCTGGCAGCGGAAGGTGATGTCGCCTGGACGGTCCGGACGGCCTCCAACAGCTACGGCGCCGCCCGGTCCAGCTACAGCTACAACGTCAACCCCGGTGGAGTGGTTGAGGACGCGATGGTCGTCGCCAACCGCGGCCCGGTGCCACTGAACCTGTCCGTGTACGCCGCCGACGGCTTCACGACCGGCGCCGGTCAGCTCGACCTGCTCACCCGGGACAAGAAGTCCGTCGCGATCGGGGCGTGGTCGCACGCCGGCACCGGCAGCGTCGCGATCCAGCCCGGGAAGACCGCCCAGGTCCCCTTCAAGATCAGCGTTCCGGACAATGCCACGCCCGGTGACTACGTCGGCGGCATCCTCACCTCGCTGACGCAGGCCGACCAGGCTGAGGGCATCAACGTGGACCGGCGCCTCGGTATTCGGATCAAGCTGCGGGTCGGCGGTGAGCTTAAGCCGAGCCTCGCCATCGAGGACCTGCACGTGAAGTACGCCGGCACGGTCAACCCGTTCAGCAAGGGCGACGCCACCGTCACCTACAAGATCCACAACACCGGCAACGCCGCATTGTCCGGCCAGCAGGCAGTGTCGATCTCGGGCCCGTTCGGGTCGCTGCGCGTCAAGGCGGGCGGGGTCGCAGCCCCGCCGGAGTTGCTTCCCGGTGAGAGCTGGAACGTGAGCGTGCCCGTGCACGGCATGGCTCCCGCGGTCCGGCTGGCGGCGACCGCAACCCTCACGCCGCTGCTCACCGACGCGTCAGGCTCCACCACCTCGCTCAAGCCGGTCCAGGTCACGGCGCACGGCTGGGCACTGCCGTGGATGCTGGTGCTGGTGCTCGTCGTACTGATCGCCGTGCTCGTCGGGGCACTCCTGTACCGGCGTCGCAACCGCGTCCGGCGCACGGAGCGCGAGGACGCTCGGGTGCGCGACGCCGTCGAGCAGGCGCTCCGGGGTCAGGAGGCGCAGACGTCCTGACCGCATAATCGAGGTGGGGTCACGGCCTGGACGAGGGACGGTCCCGGTCCGGCGATTGCGGGACGGCGGCCACCGCCCGGCGGGTCAGGCCGACGGCGACCGCGACGACGGCGACCACCAGGGCCGCCGCCAGCGCGGGTGCCCAGGTCGGTGCCAGGCGCAGCACCACCGTGCCGAGTACGGCGCCGCCGACCAGTCCCGCCAACCGGCCGAGGCCACCCACGTCCGCGAACCGGTGTGGGTCGAGGACGCGACGCCGGACCATGTTGGTCAGCGAGCCGGTCAGATAGGTGGTCGAGGCACCCCGGATGCCGGCGCCGATGGTGATCACGCTTTGCATGCCACTCGCCACGGACGCCACCCCGAGCAGCACGAGCCCGGCGGCGTACCCGGGACGCGCCGCGCAGCCCAGCCAGCCCGCCGTGAATCCGAGCAGCAGCACCGCCTCGGCCGCCGCGACCACTGCGGTACGGCGGTTCCACCCCGGTCCGCCGTGGCGTAACGGCAGCGTGGCACCGGCCACGCCGAGCGCGTAACCGCCCACCGCCGCCACGGCACCGGCGAGCGAGCGGGCATTCGCCGTGGCGATCGCATGGCCGAACTGCACCAGATTGCCGGTGATCACGCTGGCGAAGTACCCGTTGAGCCGGGTCAGGCAGATCACGTCGAGGCAGCCGGAGGCCGCGGCCAGCACCACCAGGAGCCCGGCCGTGGTCTGCCTCGACGGAGCGTGCACGAGGCAGCCATTCCCGCGTTGGCTCCGACTACGCCACCGCCTCGGGGCGCACCGGTGCCCCGAGGCGATCGAGCACGGGCGGTCGCCCTTGTGGGTGAACGGTGCACAGCCCCGGACCGGGCCCGTCCCGGAGCCGGCATGCTGCGACGGTGACGCTGGCGCGGAGAGGGAATCCACATGGTTGACGGGGATGTGCCGGAGCGGATGCAGGCCGCGGCCTTCGACGAGTTCGGCGGGCCGGAGGTGATCACCCTCCGGATCCTGCCGGTGCCGGAGATCGCCGATGACGAGGTGCTGATCAAGGTGTGGAGCGCCGGCGTGGGGGTGTGGGACGCCTACGAGCGCCAGGGCACGCTGGTGCCCGAGGGCGCCGCGTTCCCGATCGTGCCCGGTCCGGACGGTGCCGGAACGGTGGCCGCCGCCGGCAGCCAGGTGACCAACGTCGCGGTGGGTGACCTGGTCTACGTGTCCGCCAACACCAGGCCGAAGGGCGGCTTCTACGCCGAGTACGCGGTGGCGGAGGCGCAGTACGTCGCGAAGCTGCCCGAAGGTGTGTCGGTGGAGCACGCCGGCGCCATGCCCACCGACGCGTTGACCGCGCTGGCGGGGCTGGACGCCCTGAGTCTGTCGGCCGGCGCCTGGCTGCTGATCTTCGGCGCGAGCGGCGGGCAGGGCCACCTGGCCGTGCAGCTGGCCAAGCGGCAGGGGCTCAACGTCATCGCGGTGGCCTCCGGGCCGGACGGGGTGGCGTTGGTGACCCGGCTCGGCGCCGACGTGTCTCTCGACGGCCATGGCGACCTGACCCAGGTGCTGGCGCGGATCCGGGAAGCGGCCCCGGGTGGAGTGGACGGCATCCTGGCGATGGCTGGCGGCAAGACACTGGACCGGCTCACCGAGGCGCTGTCCGACGGCGGTGTGGTCGCGTACCCCCATGGTGTGCAGCCCGAACCGAGCGAACGGCCCGGCGTGCCGGTCCGGGCGTACGACGGTGCGGCCAACCTCCGGCAGTTGCAACGCCTCAACGAGCTCATCGAGGCGGCACCGTTCGAGGTGCACGTCGCCGAGACGTTCCCGCTGGGCAAGGTGGTGGAGGCACACCGCCGGCTGCAGACCTCCTACCAGGGCAAGCTGCTGCTGAAGGTCAGCTAGGCCCAGCGGCCGGGGCGATCACGGTCCGGTCGCCGCCAGGTAGCCGGCAAGGTGGCCGGCGGCCACCAGCATCGCGTGGCCGCGGGTGGCCAGCCGCTGCCGCCAGGTGTGCAGGGAGGCCGCCAGTGGGCCGGGACCGTCGGCGGCGCGTACCTGCCGCATCACGGTCGCGATGTGCTCCAGCAGGTAACCGCCCCGACGCAGAAGGTGGGTCAGTTCGGCGTCGCGGACGTCGTCGGGACCGTACAGCCGCTGCCCGGCGGCGCGGTCGCGCGCCGGGCACAGGATGCCGGCCCTCTCCCACTTCCGCAGGGTCGCGGGTGTCACGCCGAGCCGGTGGGCGAGGTCGCCGACGGTCAGCGGCCGGCCGGGCGGGCTGGGGGTCGGTGCCGCGGTGAGCACCCCGATCGTCGCCTCGACGGCGTCGAGCGTCTCGCGGTCCCGTAGCAGTTGCGCGTGACTGCTGTCGACGGCGCGCAGGGCGGCGTCCAGGTCACCGCGGACCGCCGCCCGCATGATCTCGCCGGCGGTCGCGTACCCGTGCCCCGCGACGAGCGCCAGGTAGGCGCGCAACGCCGCGGCGTGCACCTCGGTGTACGCGCGGTAGCCGCTCGGCGTGCGCCGGGCGGCAGGGATGACGCCGTCGCGCTCGTAGTTGCGGACCGCCTGGCTGGAGATGCCGTGCTCCCGGGCCAGGTCCACCGGCCGGTAGGCGTGTCCTGCGGTTTGAGGGTTCAGGGCCGTCTCCAGGAGGTCGTCGATGGAGAAAGTCTCAACGGGCGGTTCAACGATACGGTGAAGGTCATGGCTTCTTCATCAATGCCCGCCGCCTGGTCGTTCGACCTCGGTGCCGACGACATCGCCGACCTCATCCTCGCCCTGCCCGAGGTGACCGTCGTACGGGCCGACGAGGCGTCCGGTGCCCCGCAGTCCAGTTGGGGCGACCGGTTCTTCTTCGTCGGCCCGGACCACCGCCGCCCGTTCGCCACCCTGGTCGGACAGGACACCACCGGCTTCGACGAGGACTCGAAGCTCGACCGGCCGGGCGTCTTCCGGCTCAACCTGGACCTCGGCCGCGAGGAGTTCGAGCGCCGGTTCGGCTACCCACCGGCGCAGGTCGCCGAGCACCGTTCCGCGGTCGACTTCACCGCCCTCGACCAGGTCGTTCCCCATCCCGCCTACGGCACCCACGGGTGGGCGTGCGTGCTCAACCCGGGCCCGCGCAGCCTGAGCGAGGTCGACCGGTTGCTCGCGCACGCGCATCACCGGGCGCTGCGGCGGCACCAACGCTCGCTGGACCGGCAGCACCGCCCGGACTGAGCGGATCGGCGCCACCGGTCGTGGCGTCGACCACCTGGTCGGGCCTCAGCGATCGCGGGGTTGCGGCACGCGTACCGACGCCATGCCGGCCGCGGTGGCGGCCTGAATGCCCAGGTCGGTGTCCTCGAAGACCAGGCAGGACCCCGGGGGTACGCCGAGGTGTGACGCCGCGAGCAGGAAGGCTTCCGGGTCCGGCTTGGCCCGCGTGTAGTCGTCGGCGCACACCAGCACGTCAAACCGGTCGAGCAGGCCGAGCGCGTCGAGGGATGCGGTGACCGAGGCCCGGGTGCTGCCGGAGACGACGGCGAACGGGACCCGCTGGTGCGCGTCGTGGATGTGCGCCAGCACCTCGGGCACGGCGGCGAGCTGCGGCAGCAGCTCCTGGTAGTAGCTCTCCCGGCGCTCGGTGACGGTCGCCACCGGCATGGCCAGACCGTGCCGCTCGTTCAGGGTGGCGATGATGTCGGCCACCGGCCGGCCACCCCAGGCATAGAACAGCTCCTCCGGGAACTCGCAGCCCCACTCGTCCAGTGCCCGCTGCCAGGCCAGATAGTGCAGTGGCATCGAGTCGACGATGGTGCCGTCGCAGTCGAACAGGTACGCCTCGAACTCGCCGGGTGGCACGGTCAGACTCACCGGTGCAGGTTACAGCGGGTGCGCCGACCGGCCCGGTGCGCGGCGGCCGGGGCATCCGGTCAGTCGGCCGGCTCGTCGGCGGTGACGGATTCGAGCCGGCGGAGCAGGTGCTCCCGTTCCGGCTCGGTGCCGACCAGCGTCAGCGCGCTCCGGTACGCCGCCGCGGCCTCGTCGTACCGGTTTAGCCGGCGCAGCAGGTCGGCCCGGGTCGCCGAATAGAGGTGGTAGCCGCGCAGCCGGGGATCGTCGGCCAACTCGTCCAGCAGGGCGAGCCCGGCCTCCGGCCCGTCCCGCATGGCCACCGCGGCGGCCCGGTTGAGTGCGACGACCGGCGAGGGGACCAGGCCGAGCAGCACGTCGTACAGCGCCACCACCTGGGGCCAGTCGGTGCTGGCCACATCGGCGGCCTCGTCGTGCAGCGCGGCGATGGCGGCCTGCACCCCGTACGGCCCGGGTGGTCGGCCGGTCAGCGCGACCACCACCAGGCCGCGCCCCTCGTCGATCATGCGGTGGTCCCAGCGCCCACGGTCCTGGTCGTCGAGCAGGACCACCCGGCCGTCCGGCCCGGTCCGCGCGGCACGCCGGGCGTGGACCAGCAGCATCAATCCGAGCAGCCCGGCGACCTCCCGCTCGGCCGGCAGCAACCGACGCAGGATTCGGGCCAGCCGGATGGCCTCCTCGGCGAGGTCGGTCCGCTGGAGATCCGGGCCGGAGCTGGCGGCGTAGCCCTCGGTGAAGATCGAGTAGACCGCCTGAAGCACCGTGGGCAGGCGTTCGGGCAGCTCGTCGGCCCCGGGCACCCGGAACGGGATGCGTGCGTCGCGGATCTTCCGCTTGGCCCGGACGAGTCGCTGAGCCATGGTCGCGGGCGGCACCAGGAAGGCCCGCGCGACCTCGACCGTGGTGAGCCCGGCGAGGAAGCGCAGGGTGAGCGCTCCGCGGTCCTGGGCGGGCAGGGCCGGGTGCGCGCAGGTGAAGAAGAGCGCCAGCCGATCGTCGGGCAGGTCGCGGTCCGCGTCGGCGGGTGGGGCGGCGTCGGCCCGCTCGGCCTCCGCCTGGAGCACGGCGAGTCGGGTGGCCAGCACCCGGTCGCGGCGCAGCCGGTCCACCGCGCGGCGGC
The DNA here is from genome assembly GCF_045207365.1 of Micromonospora sp. NBC_00858. Classification (NCBI taxonomy): domain Bacteria; kingdom Bacillati; phylum Actinomycetota; class Actinomycetes; order Micromonosporales; family Micromonosporaceae; genus Micromonospora; species Micromonospora sp. NBC_00858. Next base: position 6,577,298 of record NZ_CP108828.1, read on the forward strand.
GGGCCGTGGTGAGCAGCCAGGCGCCCGGCCGACTCGGGACGCCGTCGGTGGGCCAATGCACCAGCGCCGCCTCGATGGCCTCGGAGGCGACCTCCTCGGCCAGGTCTAGGTCTCCGAAGCGGTGCACGAGCGAGGCGAGCAGCCGGCCGCGTTCCTCCCGGAACACCGCCTCCACGGACGACCCGACCGGCTCCGCCCCCGCTGCCCCCTCGCCCGGCATCGTCAGACCCCGACCTCGATCTCGGCGACCGGGCGCACCTGGACCGACCCACCGCCGAGGGCGCCAGGGCTGCGGGCCGCCCATTCCAGCGCGACATCGAGATTCGGCACGTCGATGATGTCGTACCCGCCGAGCACCTCACGGGTCTCCGCGAACGGCCCGTCGGTGATCGTGCGTTCGCCTTCCGGGCCGACCTGCACCGTCGTGCACGTGGTCAGGTCCTGCAACGGGTGCCCGGAGACCCAGATCCCCGCGTCCTTCATCTCCCGGTCGTAGCGGATCCAGTCCTCGAAGCTGCACCCGTCGATGGGCTCGCCCCCGTCGGTCGCGGGGCTCATGAACAGCAGCATGTACTTCACGCTTCGGCTCCTCTCGGTGCGGCGGGTCGCCGTACAGCATGACGACGAACGGGGACCGGGGATATCGACACGGCGTCCAGAATTCTTCTTTCCGCAGCTCAGCCGGTCCACCGTTCGGCGCCGCCGAGGCTTCAGGCCGGGGCGTCCGTCCGCCTCCGGCTCCGCTCCGCTCGCCGGCGCACCTGCTGGTACGCGCCGGTCAGTCCCATCGCCCGGCGGACCTCAACCAGCGTCTGCCGTACCTCCTGGCGGGTCCGTTCGGTGCCCTCGACGATCAGCCGGTCGACCAACCCCCGGTCCGCTTCGATCCGGGCCCGCCGCTCCCTGATCGGTGCCAGGAACCGCTCCAGCGCGACGACCAGCCGCTCCTTGACCTCCACGTCACCGACCCGTCCGGCCCGGTAGCGCGCGGCCAGTTCGGCCACCTCGTCACGGTCCGGGTTGAACACCTCGTGGTACGCGAAGACCGGATTGCCCTCCACCGTGCCCGGCACATCGGCCCGGACCCGGTTCGGGTCGGTGTACATGCCGAGCACCTTGCGACGCACCGTGGCGGGGTCGTCGGAGAGGGCGATCGTGTTGCCCCGGCTCTTGCTCATCTTGGCCGCGCCGTCGGTGCCCACAAGGCTCGGCGTATCCGCCGGGATCAGCTCGGGCACCGGGAAGACCGGGCCGTACAGGTGGTTGAACCGGCGGGCGATCTCCCGGGTCACCTCGACGTGCGCGGCGTTGTCCCGGCCGACCGGGACGACCTGCCCCTTCACGCAGAGGATGTCCGCGGCCTGGAGCACCGGGTAGCCCAGCAGCCCGTACGGCATCTCCTCCTTGCCCGCGTCCCGGGCCATGTCCTTCAGCGACGGCACCCGTTCCAGCCGGGGCACGCTCACCAGGTTCTGCAGGAGTGTGTTGAGGTCGCCGACCTCCGGGATTGCTGACTGGAGGTAGAAGGTCGCCCGCGCCGGGTCGATGCCGGCGGCCAGGATGTCGGTCACCATCTCGCGGGCGTTGCCGGAGACCTGGTCGATGTCCTCGCGGCGGTTCCTGGTGGTCAGCATGTGCAGGTCGGCGATGATGAAGAAGCTCTCGTAGCGCTGGTGCAGCCGCACCCGATTGGCGATGCTGCCGACGTAGTGGCCAAGGTGCAGGCGACCGGTGGGCCGGTCGCCGGTGAGCATTCGTGCGACGGACATGGTGGTGTGCCTTTCGTGCGGGAAGGTGGGTAACGCGTGGGCGCGCGCCGAGCGGGGCGAAATTCGCCCCGTCGGTCAGCGGGTTCGACTCAGCGAGCCGTCCGCCATCGCGCGCCGGCGCGGTACCGCAGACCACCAGCACGGAGTACGTCCAGGAGTTGCTCACAGCCATCGCCGGAGCTGATCGGGAACCCGGGCACCGCGCAGAGGGGGAGGCAGTCGACCATCTCGACCGCCTCCGACGCGCAACTGCTCGTCCGGACCACGGAATCACGGTACCCGTGAAGCCCCGCCCGTACCGCCCGCTCCGGAGTGGCCCGGTATCTCCGGCACGGGTCCGCCGCTCAGCGCTGTGGCTCGGGGCTCCCGGCCTGGCGCGGCCGATAGCTCTCCGCGTAGTAGTTGCCGACGCGTTCCCGGTACTCCGGGTCGGACGACTCCGGATCGAAGGGCGGTGCGTCCTTGATCTCCTGTCGGGTCCGGTCGACGTGCACGCTGCGGTCCCGGTGGTCCACCCGGGCGACCGTGCCGGCCGGCAGCAGCACCTTGTGGCCGAGGATCCATGGCCCGGTGTCCACCACCAGGTACCGCGCGTCCGCGTCGTGGCTCGCCTCGTCGATGGTGCCGATCCGCCCGTCGGTCGCCTGCACCCGGTAGCCGACCAGGTCGATCGGCGTGCCGGGGCCGGGTGCGTCCGGCCCGTCGTGCGCGCCGTCCGGGCCTTCCGGAGGGGAGGCCGAGGGGGTGGTCTGCGCGTACCCGCCGGCGAGGGCCGACGGGTCGCGCCAGTCCCAGGGATTGAAGATCGAGGGTTGCACGGGACACCTCCGGTGACGGTCTTCGGCTGTCCCGTTCCGCTGTGCCCACCCCGCTCCCGCCGGAAACAATTCGGCAGTTCTGAGTTCATCGAAATGCGCGCTGCGAAATACGTCATAGCTGTCGAACGTCGATGACGAGCAGGGCCACCGCCCAGCTCAGCGCGGTCCGGGCCGCTCATCCGCACATCCGCCGTCGGGGCGCTGTGTCCCTCCCGCACATTCGAGGGCAGGTCCGGCGCCACCATTCTGGTCCCGCATCCAAGCATTGCCAAAGAAGGGGGACGCAGATGTACAGCACAATTCGGCGGTTCGGCGCGGTGCTGGCGCTCGCGCTGGGCCTCGTCGCCGCGAGCGGGAGCGCGGCGCAGGCGCGAACGCTCAATCCGTACTCCCCGCGGGCGCTCTGCGGGCTCGGCTACGCCCCGGTCGACCAGGACCCGATCCGGGACGCGCGGACCGGCAACCGACTCGGCACCGTCCACCTGTTGTACGACCCGATCACCGGATTCGGCTGCACGGTCACCATCAAGGCCGCTCACCTCGGCATGCTCACCCGCACACAGACCTACCTCGCCGCCCAGGACCTGCCGACCCAGGTCGACGATGCCGCCAGGCTCTACGCCGCCGGCCCCGCCCGGGCGTACGTCCGGGGCGGCTGCGCGATCTGGGGTGGGCTGATGGCCGACCCGAGCGGCGTCATCAGCCACCACGATCGGGCCAACCCGGCGATCGGCGGCATCGGGACCTGCTACTGAGTCAGATCCAGCCGCGAGGGCGATCCTCGTGCCGATCCAATCCCGGCGTCCGGGCCGGTGACCAGCTCCGCTGGCATACTCGGCTGCCATGGTGCTGTCGCGTGCGTGGGCTGTCTTCCTGGTCGGAGTCGGGGTCTGGACCTGGGTGATCTGGCCGAGGTTCGCCGTCGCCATCTGGCAGGACCCGCGCTCCTGGGCGTCCGGCACGGTGGGGGACGGCGCGGCCACCAGCTTCCTGTGGGTGCACGCCCTGCTGATCGGGGCGTCGCTGGCCATCGGCAGCACCGTCGGCGTCCTCGGCATCCGCGCCTGGTTCGCTGCCCGTCGGCGCCTGAACCGCCCTGCCGCCTGACGGCCCAAGGCCCCAGATCCGACTCGGCTGGTCACTCTCGGTCGGCTGAGAGCCCGTCTTCGGCTGTGTCCCCGCGCCTTTGCGAAACCGCCAAACGCCCTGAACTGGCGATACGGCCCCCGGCAGCGAGTGTGACGTGGGACGCTACCCCCGGATTTGACGATCAAACCCACGGACGCGTAACTTTCTCTCTGCCAGCGCGGAACGGGGCAAACGGGACGAAAGTCCTGGAGCACCGAATCGGGCAGGCAGCCGGGTCAGGCAGGGGTTCGCTCCTGCGGGACACGGTCCGGGCGGGGCTCGCCGAATTGGCCGGGAGGCGGATTTGGTGCAGCGCAACCGACCGGGTAAGGTTCACGACCGGCAGGGAACCGGGCAAGTCTGCGGGAAACCGCAGCGGCCGGCCTGCCAAATCCGACGACCTGACGCAGCGGTCCGCTGCTGCGTGAGTGCGCCGGGACCAACCCGTACGAAGCACGACAGACCGGGACACACGGTTTGACACGGCGAAGACGGTGAGGTAACGTAGTAAAAGTGCCCGGCGCCAGCGAGCGGCGGGGACGAGAACGGAAAGCCCCGAGAGGGTGCTCCACTGAGTGGGGCTTCTGTTCGGTGTGTGGTTGTTCTTTGAGAACTCAACAGGGTGCTTGAAAAGCCAGTGCCAATTATGATTTATACCCCGGACTGGTGATCCTTTTGGATTGCTGGTTGGGATTCCTTTGGCAACATTGTTTGTTGTCAGGATGCTGTTCGACAAGTTTTTGTTGGAGAGTTTGATCCTGGCTCAGGACGAACGCTGGCGGCGTGCTTAACACATGCAAGTCGAGCGGAAAGGCCCTTCGGGGTACTCGAGCGGCGAACGGGTGAGTAACACGTGAGCAACCTGCCCCAGGCTTTGGGATAACCCTCGGAAACGGGGGCTAATACCGAATATGACTTGGCCTCGCATGAGGTTGGGTGGAAAGTTTTTCGGCTTGGGATGGGCTCGCGGCCTATCAGCTTGTTGGTGGGGTAATGGCCTACCAAGGCGACGACGGGTAGCCGGCCTGAGAGGGCGACCGGCCACACTGGGACTGAGACACGGCCCAGACTCCTACGGGAGGCAGCAGTGGGGAATATTGCACAATGGGCGGAAGCCTGATGCAGCGACGCCGCGTGAGGGATGACGGCCTTCGGGTTGTAAACCTCTTTCAGCAGGGACGAAGCGAGAGTGACGGTACCTGCAGAAGAAGCACCGGCCAACTACGTGCCAGCAGCCGCGGTAAGACGTAGGGTGCGAGCGTTGTCCGGATTTATTGGGCGTAAAGAGCTCGTAGGCGGCTTGTCGCGTCGACCGTGAAAACTTGGGGCTCAACCCCAAGCCTGCGGTCGATACGGGCAGGCTAGAGTTCGGTAGGGGAGACTGGAATTCCTGGTGTAGCGGTGAAATGCGCAGATATCAGGAGGAACACCGGTGGCGAAGGCGGGTCTCTGGGCCGATACTGACGCTGAGGAGCGAAAGCGTGGGGAGCGAACAGGATTAGATACCCTGGTAGTCCACGCTGTAAACGTTGGGCGCTAGGTGTGGGGGGCCTCTCCGGTTCCCTGTGCCGCAGCTAACGCATTAAGCGCCCCGCCTGGGGAGTACGGCCGCAAGGCTAAAACTCAAAGGAATTGACGGGGGCCCGCACAAGCGGCGGAGCATGCGGATTAATTCGATGCAACGCGAAGAACCTTACCTGGGTTTGACATGGCCGCAAAACTCGCAGAGATGTGAGGTCCTTCGGGGGCGGTCACAGGTGGTGCATGGCTGTCGTCAGCTCGTGTCGTGAGATGTTGGGTTAAGTCCCGCAACGAGCGCAACCCTCGTTCGATGTTGCCAGCGCGTTATGGCGGGGACTCATCGAAGACTGCCGGGGTCAACTCGGAGGAAGGTGGGGATGACGTCAAGTCATCATGCCCCTTATGTCCAGGGCTTCACGCATGCTACAATGGCCGGTACAATGGGCTGCGATACCGTGAGGTGGAGCGAATCCCAAAAAGCCGGTCTCAGTTCGGATCGGGGTCTGCAACTCGACCCCGTGAAGTCGGAGTCGCTAGTAATCGCAGATCAGCAACGCTGCGGTGAATACGTTCCCGGGCCTTGTACACACCGCCCGTCACGTCACGAAAGTCGGCAACACCCGAAGCCGGTGGCCCAACCCCTTGTGGGAGGGAGCTGTCGAAGGTGGGGCTGGCGATTGGGACGAAGTCGTAACAAGGTAGCCGTACCGGAAGGTGCGGCTGGATCACCTCCTTTCTAAGGAGCACCTTCACCTGAAAGGGTGCAAGGAGCCCGCGGCCCGCGTATGTCGGGTCGGGGTGCTCAGATGGCGGAGACACTGGCGAGTTTTCCTCTGGCAACGGCCGGAACAACCTAGTACAGCCACCTTTTCGGGGGTGGTGGGAACGGATTGTGCTGGTGCGGCTGGAGAAGAATGCAGAGCACCCTGTTGGGTCCTGAAAGAACAACCATTGGTTGTTTCTTTCGGAGCCTTGTGTGGAGCGTGAGCGCTTCATGGGCTGCCAGGCATGGCCTGGTCTCACATACCGATCACTGTGGTGGTGCTGGTGTGGGGCTAATGGGTTGTGGGTTGGTCGTTTGTTGAGAATTGCACAGTGGACGCGAGCATCTTTGTGGTCAAGTTGTCAAGGGCGAACGGTGAATGCCTTGGCACCAGGAGCCGATGAAGGACGTGGGAGGCCGCGATAGGCCTGGGGGAGCTGTCAACCAAGCTGTGATCCCAGGGTGTCCGAATGGGGAAACCTGGCTGGAGTCATGTCCAGTCACCCACACCTGAACACATAGGGTGTGTGGAGGGAACGCGGGGAAGTGAAACATCTCAGTACCCGTAGGAAGAGAAAACAATTTAGTGATTCCGTGAGTAGTGGCGAGCGAAAGCGGATCGAGGCTAAACCGGCTGCGTGTGATACCTGTCAGGGGTTGCGTGGTTGGGGTTGTGGGACCCTGCTGAACAAGCTGACACTTGTTCGAGAAGTTACAAAGTCAGTGGCTAGTCGAACAGTCTGGAATGGCTGACCGTAGACGGTGAAAGTCCGGTAGGTGAAAGTTGCTGACCTTCTGTGGGTGTTCCCGAGTAGCGGCGGACCCCTGAAATCTGCCGTGAATCTGCCAGGACCACCTGGTAAGCCTAAATACTTCCTGGTGACCGATAGCGGACAAGTACCGTGAGGGAATGGTGAAAAGTACCCCGGGAGGGGAGTGAAATAGTACCTGAAACCGTTCGCCTACAATCCGTCGGAGCCTTGCGGGGTGACGGCGTGCCTTTTGAAGAATGAGCCTGCGAGTTAGTGGCATGTGGCGAGGTTAACCCGTGAGGGGGAGCCGTAGCGAAAGCGAGTCTGAATAGGGCGATTCAGTCGCGTGTCCTAGACCCGAAGCGGAGTGATCTAGCCATGGGCAGGCTGAAGCGCGGGTAAGACCGCGTGGAGGGCCGAACCCACCAACGTTGAAAAGTTGGGGGATGACCTGTGGTTAGGGGTGAAAGGCCAATCAAACTCCGTGATAGCTGGTTCTCCCCGAAATGCATTTAGGTGCAGCGTCGCGTGTTTCTTGCCGGAGGTAGAGCACTGGATGGTCTAGGGGGCCCACAAGCTTACCGAAATCAGCCAAACTCCGAATGCCGGTAAGTGAGAGCGCGGCAGTGAGACTGCGGGGGATAAGCTTCGTAGTCGAGAGGGAAACAGCCCAGATCACCAGCTAAGGCCCCTAAGCGTGTGCTAAGTGGAAAAGGATGTGGGGTCGCATAGACAACCAGGAGGTTGGCTTAGAAGCAGCCACCCTTTAAAGAGTGCGTAATAGCTCACTGGTCAAGTGGTTCCGCGCCGACAATGTAGCGGGGCTCAAGCACACCGCCGAAGCTGTGGCATTCACATTTTAACCTCGCTTGGACTTGATTCCTTGTGCAGGTGTGTGGATGGGTAGGGGAGCGTCGTGCCGCGAGTGAAGCAGCGGGGTGACCCAGTTGTGGACGCGGCACGAGTGAGAATGCAGGCATGAGTAGCGAAAGAAGGGTGAGAAACCCTTCCGCCGGATGACCAAGGGTTCCAGGGCCAGGCTAATCCGCCCTGGGTGAGTCGGGACCTAAGGCGAGGCCGAGAGGCGTAGTCGATGGACAACGGGTTGATATTCCCGTACCCGCGAAAGAGCGTCCCTGACGAACCTCGTTGTGCTAACCACCCAAACCAGCTGATGCCTTCGGGCTGATGTTGGGGAGCGTGGGAACCTGACGGGTAGTAGTCAAGCGATGGGGTGACGCAGGAAGGTAGCTGAGCCCGGCCGGTGGTTGTGCCGGGGTAAGCGTGTAGGCCGTGTTGTAGGCAAATCCGCAACACATGAAGGCTGAGACGTGATGCCGAGCCGATTCAGGTGAAGTCAGTGATCCTATGCTGCCGAGAAAAGCCTCTAGCGAGTTCTTAGCGGCCCGTACCCCAAACCGACACAGGTGGTCAGGTAGAGAATACCGAGGCGATCGGGCGAACTGTGGTTAAGGAACTCGGCAAATTGCCCCCGTAACTTAGGGAGAAGGGGGGCCGGAGACGTGAAGCCCCACGCGGGTGGAGCGTTGTATGGCCGCAGAGAGCAGGGGGAAGCGACTGTTTACTAAAAACACAGGTCCATGCGAAGAAGTAATTCGATGTATATGGACTGACGCCTGCCCGGTGCTGGAACGTTAAGGGGACCTGTTAGCTCTTCGGGGCGAAGCGGAGAACTTAAGCGCCAGTAAACGGCGGTGGTAACTATAACCATCCTAAGGTAGCGAAATTCCTTGTCGGGTAAGTTCCGACCTGCACGAATGGCGTAACGACTTCCCCACTGTCTCAACCACAGGCCCGGCGAAATTGCAGTACGAGTAAAGATGCTCGTTACGCGCGGCAGGACGGAAAGACCCCGGGACCTTTACTATAGCTTGACATTGGTACTCGAATTAGCTTGTGTAGGATAGGTGGGAGCCGGTGAAACCTATACGCCAGTATGGGTGGAGGCAATCTTGAAATACCACTCTGGTTGATTTGGGTATCTAACTTCGGACCGTTATCCGGTTCAGGGACAGTGTCTGGTGGGTAGTTTAACTGGGGCGGTTGCCTCCTAAAAGGTAACGGAGGCGCCCAAAGGTTCCCTCATCCTGGTTGGCAATCAGGTGTTGAGTGCAAGTACACAAGGGAGCTTGACTGTGAGACTGACAGGTCGAGCAGGGACGAAAGTCGGGACTAGTGATCCGGCACTTGCGAGTGGAAGCGGTGTCGCTCAACGGATAAAAGGTACCCCGGGGATAACAGGCTGATCTTCCCCAAGAGTCCATATCGACGGGATGGTTTGGCACCTCGATGTCGGCTCGTCGCATCCTGGGGCTGTAGCAGGTCCCAAGGGTTGGGCTGTTCGCCCATTAAAGCGGTACGCGAGCTGGGTTTAGAACGTCGTGAGACAGTTCGGTCCCTATCCGCCGTGCGCGTAGGATACTTGAGAAGGGCTGTCCCTAGTACGAGAGGACCGGGACGGACGAACCTCTGGTGTGCCAGTTGTCCTGCCAAGGGCACGGCTGGTTAGCTACGTTCGGAAGGGATAACCGCTGAAAGCATCTAAGCGGGAAGCCTGCTTCAAGATGAGGTATCCCACCCCACTTTGTGGGGGTAAGGCCCCCAGCTAGACGACTGGGTTGATAGGCCGGAAATGTAAGCCCGGTAACGGGTTCAGTTGACCGGTACTAATAGGCCGAGGACTTGACTACTAAGCTGCTACGCGTCCACTGTGCAACTCTCGATAAACGAACAACAGACCACATGTGTGGTGTTGTTTGACATGTCGATAGAGTTACGGCGGTCATGGCGGAGGGGAAACGCCCGGTCACATTCCGAACCCGGAAGCTAAGCCCTCCAGCGCCGATGGTACTGCACTCGTGAGGGTGTGGGAGAGTAGGACACCGCCGGACAATCATTCCAGGAAGGGTCACCCATACAGGGTGACCCTTCCTGCGTTTCACCGATCAGGGCCACCCCCATTGGGGGTGGCCCTGACGCATATCCGTACCCGGAAACGCTGGTCCGCGGAGCGCGAACGTCGCGGGGCCCCGATGGCGTCGCGGGCCGTCCATACTCGCTGGTGACCTTCGGGAAGGACCGGCGCCTGTGGAACGGACGACCAGCGATCAACAACCCCGGAAGGCGCCGTCAACGGCAACGGTGCGGCGATCCGTCGCGGCAAGGCTGGTGGTGGCCGCGATGATCCTGTGGGCCGTCCTCGACGTGCTCCGCACGATCCTCGCGGTGGGGCACTACGAGAACCGGATCGAGGTGGTGACCCACGGCAACGTCGACGTGCTGCCCGCCGGGCTGGCGTACGTGATCGTCAGTGAGTTGATGCCGCGCGACGCCGTGACCGTGGCGGCCGACCGGTTGTGGATACTCGGTGCGCTCGTCGCGGCCGCGGCCTTCGTCGCCTGGCTGCACCAGGCGCGGCGCACCGCCGGACGACTGGGTGGCGCACTGACGTGGGCGCCCGGGTGGGTGGTCGGCGGGTGGTTCGTTCCGGTGGCGAACCTGGTGATCCCGTACCTGGTCGTGCGGGACGTGCGGCGCGCCAGCGGCCTCGCCGCAGGGCTGGCTCCGGTGGGCAGGTGGTGGGTGAGCGTTCTCGGGACGGTGTTCCTCTACCTACTCAGCCGCCTGTACGCCGTGGTCACCTCACACGGCGGCAGGCTTCACGAGACGGCTCTGGACACCCGTACGGCGGCCTACCCGCTGTGGACCGTCGGCACGGTGATGGTCGTGGTCACGGCGGTCCTCAGCATCCGGGTAGCGCGGCGGATCAGCGAGGCTCAGGACGGCTTCGGGCCGCAGACGTAGCGGGGCTCCGCGTCGTAGCGCCAGCTGAACTTCTCCCGCTTGACGACCACTCCGTCCTTCTTGATGACCCGGAAGGCGTCCTGGGTGAAGCCGTTGATGCCATTGGCCGGGATGCACGTCGGGCCGGGTTCGAGGTGGATCAGCTTCGGGGTGGTGATGTTGCGACGCGGCCCGTACTCCGTCTTGACGCTGTCGTAGATCTTCGTGCTCCAGATCGACACCGTGATCGTGCTCGACGTGTAGGAGGTGTCGATGAGCAGGCCGTACTGGGTGTTGTTGCGGAACTTGAAGTCCAGGTCCGGCCAGAAGATGGTCGACTCGATGACCGCCGGGTACCGGTCGAACCAGTACGAGTGCGGCTTGTGCTCGACGTCCTCAAGGCCCGCGTAGTAGGTGGCGTTGAAGAGCGTGGTGGTGAACTGCGAGGTCCCGCCGCCGACGCCCGGCACCAGCTTGCCGTCCAGGATCACCGGTGCGTCCCGGTAGCCCTGCGCGTAGCCACGCTCACCCGTGTGGCCGTTCAGCGAGAACGTCTTTCCCGGGAGCACGACGGTGCCGTCGACGTCCCTGGCGATCGTGGCGATGTTCTGGCTGCGCGACGAGGCCATGCCCCCGGTGAACCGGGTGGTGAAGGTCGACACCCGTTCCTTGATGCCCAGCCCGGCCAGCTTCTCCGCGGTCAGCTCGGGCGGCGTCGGCTTCAGCTCGCCGGACACCTCGCGGCCGTCCGACTTCGGCAGCACAGCCAGCAGGTCACGGCCGAGGGTGGCGGTGTCCAGCTGCTGCCCGGGCTGCCCGTCGGTGACCTTGGGACGGCCACCGGCAATGGTCATCGTCGCGTCCTTCGGCGGCACCTCGATGGCGGCCAGGTCGTCACCGAGCGCCGTGCGCAGCCGCTTGACGTCCACCGTCGGGGTCAGCAGGCCGGCCTTGTCGGCGGTGAACCGCAGGCTCTTCGCGATGGCTGCGGGCGGGACCGTCACCGAGCCCTTGTTGGTGCGCAGGGTGACCGGTGCGGCGACCGCCGGTTTCGCCAGCTCGGCGACCAGTCGGTCCAACTCCTCGGCGGTGGTCGCCGGGTGGCTCTCCACCAGCGGCACGGTGACCGGGTTGCCGGCCAGCCAGCCGGCGCGGACCGCGTCGGCGGAGCGCTGCGGGTCGAGCGCCAACCCCGGCTTGGGCTGGACCACCTTGGGCGTGGTGCCCTGATAGGTGATCGCCGGCATGGTCATCCCGCGGGCCTCGTCGCCGAGCGCCTTACGGAGAGCGGCGTCCAGCCGGTCCACGTCGACGGTGACCACCGGGTCGACGATGCGGGAGCCGACCAGTCGGCTGACCGGGTGCGCGTCGGCCTCGGCTGCTGCCGCGACGGTGGCCGGAACGTCGACGCCCAGCCCCACGTCGGCAGGGTTGATCTCGGCGGTGCGCTGCCCGACGGTGACCCGCAGTGGCGCGGCGAGTGCCGCCGCCCGCCGGTCCAGCTCCGCCCGCAGCTCCCGGTGGGCGTCGGTGCGGCTCCGGCCGCCCAGCTCGGCGCCCAGCACGCTCGTGCCCCGGGGTACGTCTCCCGCGTACGCCCAGGCGCCGGCACCCGCCACGGCAGCGAGCACGGTGCCGGTGACGCCGGCGGCGAGCAGCATCCGAACCCGGCGCGGGCGGCGTCGGCCGCCCTCCGGCTCGCCGGTGGGCACCGTGACCGACCCCGGTCCGTCGTCCGGCCAGGTGACCGCGGTGACCTGCACGGTGGGCCGGTCGTCGGCGGGTGGACTTTTTTCGCCGTACAGCGTCACTGCAACCTCTATCGCCAGGTGCTGCGGGAGGTCCACCCTCCCGGAGGACACCTACGGTAACGAATGCCGGGCCGCCCTCGTCGCCTGCGCCCACTCGCGCAGCTACCGCGTGTCGTGTCGGCGTGTCGTGCGGGCTCGGGGGCGGTGGCAGCGCGGGGTCGCCGACGTGGCACGGTGGCCCGGTGGACACTGCGGAGCGGGTGTTGGCGTACGGCGGCGGTTGGCTGGACCGGGCAGGGGCGCTGCGGACCGATCCGACCCGGCTGAACGCACTGCTCACTGATCCGACCAGCGTGGTGCTGCCTCTCTGGCGGGACCGCTGTCTCGTCGACGGGGACGGCCCGGTCCGGCTGACCGCGGAACGGGCATCTCTCGTCCGGTCCGCCGCCGGTGAGACCGTCTTCCTGGGGCTCGACGAGGACTCCACCGCCGTGTTCGCCGTGGACCTCTCCGCGCTCACCGAGCAGTCCGCCGTCGAGATGGCCGGTGCGACGCGGGCCGTCGACGTACGGGCCCTGGTCGGGCAGCTCGCCCCGGACGCCGCCGCGATCCAGGCGTACGCGCGGGGGTTGCTGCACTGGCACCGGCAGCAGCGGTACTGCGGCACGTGCGGTGCGCCGGCCGTCTCCGGCGGCGGCGGGCATGTCCGGACCTGCACCGGCGGGGAGTGTGGGCGACCCCTGTTCCCCCGGATCGAACCGGCGATCATCGTGCTGGTGGTGGCGCCCGACCAACCAGGTGTACCGGAGCGCTGCCTGCTGGCGCGGCACGAGGGCGCGCGCGAGGACGCGTACTCGACGCTCGCCGGCTTCGTCGAGGTGGGCGAGAGCCTGGAGGATGCGGTCCGGCGGGAGATGGCCGAGGAGGCCGGCATCACCGTGACCGACCTGGCGTATCAGGGGTCGCAGGCGTGGCCGTTCCCGGCCGGGCTGATGGTGGGCTTCCGGGCCACCGCCGGGTCCGAGGAGGTACGCGTCGACGGTGTGGAGCTGTTGGAGGCGCGCTGGTTCACCCGGGCGGAGCTGCGGGAGCGGGTCGCGGCCGGTCGTCCGCTCGGTCGGGTGGACTCGATCGATCATCAACTGCTCGGCGAGTGGCTCGCGGCAGGCTGAGGACCATCACCAGCGCGGTCGCCGCAGCGGTGGCGAGAGCGCACCACATGATCCCCTGGAAGGTGCGCGGCGCGACGAACATCGTCAGGACGGCCAGGACACCCGCGGCCACCCAGAGCGGCGCGGAGGGCCACCGCGCGCCCGCCGCGATCTTCGCGTTGACGACCGCGAAGACCAGCGCGTACAGCGCGCCTGTGGCGGCGAAGAACGGGGCGTACTCGCCCAGCGACGCGTAGTCCTCGCCACCCACCAGCCGGAACGCGAAGCCGCCGGCCAGGGCCGAGGCGGCGACGAGCGCAGCACCGCAGGCGCCGACGATCGCGAGCAGGACGGTGCGGACCCGGCTTTCCCCGATGGCCAGGCGGGGCAGGGCCAGCACCACGATCACCTGGGGCGCCCAGAGCGCACCCTTGGTGAGCACGGTCCCGACGGCGTACGCCCCAGAGTCCGCAGGCGACAACAGCTGTCGGGCGAAGATCAGGTCGGCGTACGACACCGCGAGCATCGCCAGCGCGGCCGTGCCGGCGCTCGTCACCTGTCGGAGTCGCACGGCGGCACTCTCCCCGCCGGTGGCCCCCCGTCGGGCGGGGCGAGCGATCCAGGCCAACCCGGGCAGCACGAGGTACGACGTCACCATGCCGGCCACGAGGGTGTCGACGACATCGGCCCCGAGGACGAGCGCGACGATCATGCCGGCGTAACGCCCGAGGGCGACCACCCCCATCGCCCACGCGAGGCGGAGAAAGCGTTGCTCGCCTTGTAACTCGCCGAGCCAGCGGCCGGCCAGGACGACCGCGACGGTCGTGGCGGCGACCAGAGCCACGACCGACAGAGGCAGTCGGAGGGCGGTCATCATCAGCGGCGCGGCCACGACGACCGCGCCCCCGGCGAAGGCCGTGGTGATGAGGGCGACCCGGTTGGTCGGTGCGCCGGGATGGCGGGCGCGGTGCACGGCGACCGCCATCTGCAGGCCCACGCCCGCAACGCCAGCGATCGCGACGAGAGCCAGCACCGTGGCCAGCACGCTCAGCTCCTCGACCGCCAGATGCCGGGCACCGAGCATCGGGAGCAGGTAGGCCAGTCCGTTCGTCACCATCGCGGCGCCCGCCACCGCGGCGCCTGCCGCTCCCAGGCGGCCCGTGCCGGGTCCGGCCGTCGTCTCTGTCATCGCGCCTCATGTCGGTTCCGCCAGGGCACAGCTGCCGCCCCGAGCCTTGCGCCGTCGCCGCGGGTCGCTCATCGGCGTCGTCAGGCAAGCTACCGCCCGCCCTCTCCCTGTGCCTAGAGTGCTGTCCGGAGCCCCGGGCGCGACGTCGGGCCCGCTTCACGTCCAGGTTTGTGGGGGTCCGTGTGCGCCGACCGTTACCGGAGCTCGGTCCGGTGCTGCTGCGGGCTGCCGTCGTACTCCGTCGCTGGTGGCCGGAGGTGGTGCTCGGCCTCGGCGTGGTCCTCGCGATCCTGGGGCCGGTTCTCCGTCGTGGCTACGTCCTCCGTTACGACCTGGTGTTCGTGCCGGACCCGCCGTTCGGCGCGATGGTCTGGGGCAGCGGCCCCGAGTTGCCCCGTGCGGTGCCCAGCGAACTGCTCGCGGTCGGCCTGTCCCAGCTGATCCCCGCCGACATCGCGGAGAAGGCACTCCTGGCCGGCT
This sequence comes from Micromonospora sp. NBC_00858, assembly GCF_045207365.1. Taxonomy (NCBI): domain Bacteria; kingdom Bacillati; phylum Actinomycetota; class Actinomycetes; order Micromonosporales; family Micromonosporaceae; genus Micromonospora; species Micromonospora sp. NBC_00858. The sequence continues at coordinate 6,592,424 of NZ_CP108828.1, forward strand.
GCCTCGCGCTGGCTGCGGTGGGTGCCGCCCGGCTGGCTCCGGTCAGCCACCCGGTGGCGCGGATCGCGGCCGGCCTCGCGTACGTCTGGAACCCCTGGGTGTACGGGCGGCTGCACCTCGGGCAGTGGGCGGTCATCGCCGGGTACGCCGCGTTGCCCTGGGCGTACGCCTGGGTGCTCGGGGTGCTGCGGCGCCCGACCGACGGCATCGGCCCGGGTCGGCGCTCCGCCGTCGCCGGTGCGCTCTCGGTGGTGCTGGGTGGCCCGGCGATGGTGTTGGCGGCGGTGCTCGCCTGCGGTCCGGCATTGGCCCTGGCCCGGCAGTGGCGGGCGATGGTCGCGGGCGTCGCGACGCTGGCCGGCCTCACCGCTCCCTGGCTGTTGGCGCTGGCGAACCGGGGTGGCGCGGTCGACCTCGACGAGCGGGGTGTCGCCGCCTTCGCCGTCCGTGCGGACACACCGCTCGGCGTGCTCGGTAGTGTCGCCACGCTCGGTGGCATCTGGAGCCGGAATGCTGTTCCGGTGGGACGTGACCAGTGGCCGGTCGCCCTGCTCGCACTGGTGCTCGCCGCGGCGGCGGTCTGGGGGTTCGTGCTGACCCGTCGCCGCTGGCCGCCGGCCGCCTGGTGGGGTCTGCTCGCCGGCGCCGTCCTCGGCACCGTGATCGCCGTGCTCCCGGCCTGGCCGGTGGGCGCACAGTCGATGGTCGCCCTGGTCGAGCACATTCCCCTGGCGGGGGCCGTCCGGGACGGCACCCGGCTGCTCGCGCCGTTGGCGTTGGTGCAGGCGGTGGGTCTCGGAATGCTGGTGGAGTCGCTGGCGGCAACGAGCGCCCGCGCGCTGGCCCCGCTGGTGATGGTCGCTCCGGTCCTGCTCCTGCCCGGCCTGGCCTGGGGCCTCGCCGGTCAGCTCGACACGGTGCGGTACCCCGCCGAGTGGTCGGCGGTGCGTGCGGTGGTGAACGGGGATCCGGGCGGCGGCAGCCTGGTCTCCCTGCCCTGGTCGTCGTTCCGTGCCTACCCGTGGGCGGGCAACGTGCCCATGCTCGATCCGGCGCCACGGGCGTTCCGTCGACCCGTGGTCGGCGACCAGGACGTGCTGGTCGGCCGGGACCGGATTCGTGGAGAGAGCCGCGAGGCCGACCGGGTGGCGGCGGCGCTGGCGGTGCCCGGTGATCCGGGACCGGCCCTGCGTCGGCTCGGCGTGCGGTACGTGCTCATTCAGACCGATCAACCCGACGGTGCCGAGGTCCAGGGCCGCTTCGCGGACGCCGAGCTGGTCCGGCGGGACGGGGCGTTCACACTGTTGCGCCTGTCTGGTAACGGTTCTTCCGTCTCGGCCGGAAGTATCGGCATTGTTCCCGTCCTGGGTTATTCGGTACTCGGGGCCACCCTGTTGATCACCCTTTTGCCCCCCGCGGCACGGCAGCGATGCATGTTACTGTGCGGTCACTTTTGTCGAAGGGATCGTCAATGAAGGCATCCTTCAATCCCCTCCTGACCGCGGTCGTCGCCGCGGCGGTGGGTGCCGTGCTGGGAATCCTGGCCGTCTCGATCGGGACGTCCACCATCGTCAACAGCAACACCAAGCCTGCCAACGTGGAGCAGCCCATCATCGTGTACGGCGAGCGTTGACGGCCTTTCATGGAGGTCCTTCCTCCTGACGTGTCGTCAGATGCGGTCGTACTCGATGTCGTGGTGCCCGCCTTCAACGAGGCGCTCCGGCTGCCCGACACCCTGATCCTGCTCCGGGCGGCGCTGGCCGACCTTGGTGTGCCCTGTCGGGTCACCGTGGTGGACAACGCCAGCACCGACGGGACCGGCGAGGTGGTGTCGGGTGCGCCGTCCGGCCCGGTCCCCGTCCGGCTGCTCTGGTGCGGCGAACCCGGCAAGGGTTTCGCGGTGCGTACCGGTGTGCTGGCGAGCGACTCGCGCTACGTCGGTTTCTGCGACGCGGACCTGGCCACCGCGCCGGACAACCTCCGACAGGTGCTCAGTCTCCTGGTCGAGGGTGCCGACGCGGTGGTCGGTTCGCGGGCACATCCCGATTCGGTGGTCGAGGAGCGGCACAGCCTGCTCCGGCGGTGGGGTGCGGTGGCGTTCCGGGGTGCGGTTCGGCAGGTGGTGCGCAGCGTGGGTGAGACGCAGTGCGGGTTCAAGTTCTTCCGCGGCGACGTCGCACGGCGGGCGTTCGCGCCTCTGCGCTGCGGTGGGTTCGCATTCGACGTGGAGGTGCTGGGGCGCGCCGAGCGGGCCGGAGCCCGGTTGGTGGAGATCCCGGTCAACTGGGTGGACGTGCCCGGTTCACGCTTCTCTCCGGTCCGTCACGGCTGGCAGAGCTTCGTGGACGTCGCGAAGATCCGGTGGCGGCTCCGTAGCGCTGATGTCGCCCCCGTGGTGCCGCTGCCGGCCGTCGCTCTTCCGGTCACCCCGGACGTGACCGGTGGCGCAGCCACCGTTGGATTGCGGCCGTGAGTGTCGGATCCGCCCGGACCGCTGCGGCACCCGCCACGGACACCGCAGTCGCGGGCCGCCGGGTCGCGGTGCTCAACTGGAAGGACCCCTGGCATCCGGACGCCGGGGGTGCCGAGGTCTACGCCTGGCAGGTCGCCCGCGACCTGGTGACCGCCGGAGCGGAGGTCACCTTCGTGACCGCGCGTCCGGACGGTCAGCGTGCCGACGAGGTCCGCGACGGCATCCAGATCATCCGGGTCGGTGGCCGGTGGAGCATCTACCCCCGGGTGCTGGGCTGGTTGGCGCGCCGCCGGCGTCAGTTCGACGCGGTCGTGGACTGTCAGAACGGCATCCCGTTCTTCAGCCCGGCGGTCCTCCCGGCGGACGTGCCGGTGGTCTGCGTGATCCACCATGTGCACGACCGCCAGTTCCGGCTGTACTTCGGCCCGATCATCGGTCGCTTCGGGGCGTGGCTGGAGGGTCCCGTCGCCCGCCGGGTCTACCGCCGTGGGGTCACGCTCGCGGTCTCGCCCTCCACGGCCGTGGCCGTGCGGGACCGGCTCCGCTGGGCCGGCCCGGTGGTCGTGGTGCCCAACGGGGCCGACGCGTCGTCCCCGCCAGCCGGAGGTGGGGCTCGCGACGCGCAACCTCGTCTCGTCTGCGTCGGCCGCGTGACCCGGCACAAGCGGGTGGATCTGGTGCTCGACGCCGTCGATCAGTTGCGGGCGCAGCGGCCCGACCTGCGCCTGGACGTCGTCGGTGGTGGGCCGGACGTGGCGACGATCCGCCGGCAGGTCGACGAGCGAGGGCTGACCGACGTGGTCACGGTCCACGGCCACCTGCCCTCCGCCGAGCGGGACGCGCTGCTCGGCACCGCGTGGTTGCACGTCGCCGGCTCGTGGGGAGAGGGCTGGGGTCTCGTGGTGGTGGAGGCCGCCGCCGCCGGGCTGCCCACGGTCGCCTTCGACGTGGACGGGCTTCGCGACGCCGTGCGACCGGGCCGGACCGGGTGGCTGGTGAGCGAGGGCGAGGACCCGGCGAGCAATCTGGCCGTGGGCCTCGACCGGGCGCTGAACTGCCTCGCGGTGCCGGCGGAGGCCGACCGGATGGCGGCCGAGTGCCGACAGTGGAGTGGCGCGTTCCGCTGGGCCGACACCGGCCAGCGTGTCCGCGCAGTCCTCGGGGATCTGCTGACGCCGCGTGCGGTGCCGTGGACGGCGGGGAACGCCTGTCTCGTGGTCCGGACGGATCAGCCGGAGAGGCTCCTCGCCCGGGTGGCCCCCCTCCTGCCGCAGACGCGACACGTCGCGATCGACCAGCGCGGTCTCTGGATCCTGGTGCCGGGAGCAGACCCGGCGGCGGTGCGGCGGGTGCTGGTCGGGGCGGGCATCGGAGATGACGACATCAGCGAGCGGGACGCCGGCCAGGACGAACTGCTCACCGGAGTTCCGGTACGGCAGTGCTGACCGCCTGGTCGACCGCTCGTCGCGCCCCCGGCATACCGTCCGCCACGGTGTCCCTGGCGGTGTGGCGCCTGCGTGAGCTGTTGGTCTGCCTTGCGCTGATCGGTCTCTGCGTCACCCAGGAGCCCGGGCTCATCGTGCCCGACACGAAGCTGGACATGGCCCTGGACCCGGGCGGGTTCCTGGCCCGGGCAACCCATCTCTGGACCGCGGACTGGCAGTTCGGCACGCTCCAGAACCAGGCGGCCGGCTACTTCTTCCCCATGGGGCCGTTCTTCCTCCTCGGCGAAGCGATCGGCCTCCCGGCGTGGCTCGTCCAGCGGCTCTGGATGGCGGCCCTGCTCTGCGTGGCCCTCACCGGTGTGGTGCGCCTGGCTCGCGCCCTCGACCTGGGTGGTCCGGCGTCCCGCCTGGTGGCGGGCGCGGTTTTTGCCCTCTCGCCCCGGGCGCTGTCCCTGGTTGGCACGGTCTCGCTGGAGCTGCTGCCGTACTGCGTCGCGCCATGGGTGCTGCTGCCACTGGTCAAGGGAGCCGCGGGCGGCTCGCTGCGGCGAGCGGCCGCGCTCAGCGGACTGGCGGTCGTCTGCATGGGCGGAGCGAACGGGGCCGCCGCCGCGTGCGCCGTACTGCCGGCTTTTCTCTTCGTGGTGACACGTGCCCCGGGCTGGCGGCGGATCCGCCTGCTGGCCTGGTGGTCGGTCGCACTGGCCGCGGCCACCTTCTGGTGGCTGGTGCCGTTGGTGCTCCTGCAGCGGTACGGGTTCCCGTTCCTGCCGTACACCGAGAGCGCGGCGGTGACGACGAGCGTGACCTCACTCCCGTCGGCCATCCGCGGCTCCACCCACTGGGTGGGGTACCTGGCCGTCGACGGAGTGCCCTGGTGGCGCTCGGGATGGGCGCTGGTCACGGTGCCCTGGATGGTCCTGCTCACCGGTCTGATCGCCTGCATCGGCCTGGCCGGCCTGGCCCGTCGGGATCTGCCGGAGCGGCGGTTCCTGCTCATCGGGTCCCTGGTCGGGCTGTTGACCCTGACCGCCGGAAACCTGTCGGACGGGGGAGCGGCCTTCGCGTCGACGGTGCGGGAGGCCCTCGACGGCCCGCTCGCCGCGCTCCGCAACCTGCACAAGTTCGATGTGGTGCTCCGTCTGCCACTGGCCCTGGCCACCGCGCACATGCTGGACACCGTCGGCCGGATCGCCGTCATCCGCCGGTTCACGCGGCCCACCAACATGGCACCGCGGCGGGTGGCGCTGGGTGTCACCGCCGTCGCGCTCCTTGCGGTCACCACCGGCGCGGGGAGTGCGGGGCTCGCGGCGGGCGGTGGTTTCTGGGCGGTGCCCGAGCACTGGCGGCAGGCAACCGGATGGCTCGACCAGCACGCCGAGCCGGGCACGACGCTGCTGGTGCCCGGGTCCAACTTCGCCGAGTACGGCTGGGGGCGCTCGTTGGACGAGCCGGCCCAGCCCTTGCTGGATTCGCCCTGGGCGGTGCGTTCACTGGTGCCCGCCGGATCGGCGGGAAACGCCCGGCTGCTCTCCGCGATCGACGAGCGGCTCGCCTCCGGCACCGCATCTCCGGGGTTGGCGGATGTGCTCGGTCGGCTCGGCGTGCGGCACCTGCTCGTTCGTAACGATCTTCGTCAGCCCGTCGGCGGCATCGCCTGGCCAGTTCTCGTGCACCGAACGCTGAACAGCGCCCCCGGGTTGTTCAGGGTCGCCGCGTTCGGCCCGAGCAGCGGGGTGAAGCCGGATCTCGGTGGGGCGTGGGACTACGGGCTGCACGAGCCGTACCCGGCGGTGGAGATCTACCAGGTGGACCGGCCGACACCCCGGGCCACGCTGGCTGACGCGGCACAGCCGCTCGACCTGGTCGGCGCGCCGGAGACGCTGCTGGACCTCAGCGACGCCGGTGTCCTCGGCAATCGGCCGGTGATCCTCGACGGCGACGCCCCCGCCGGGACCGGCGCGGGCACGGTGCTCGCCGACAGCCTCCGCAACCGGGAGGTCGACTTCGGACTCGTCCGTGGCAACACCTCGCGGACGTTGACCCCCGAGGAGCAGCCTCGGCTGACGCGCGCGGTCCACGACATTGTTGACCCGGCGTGGAGTTCGTCGGTCACCTCGTCGGGCTACGCCGGTGTGACCGACGTACTGGCCTCCTCCAGCGCGGCCGACATCGCGGGGCCAGCCGGGTTGCGCGATCCCTCCGCCGCGCCGTTCGCGGCCGTAGACGGCAACAGCGGTACGTCGTGGTTGACCGATGGTGCGCGCAAACCCGTGGGCCAGTGGGTGGAGGTCCGGTTCAAGGACAAGATCCAAGCCGGGTCGGTGGAACTGCAGGTGGTCGACGACGAGATCGTCGGTGCGCCGGTGACGCGGGTCGAGGTCAGCACCGCCGGCGGGTCGTACGTGCACCTGGTGATCGGCGCCGGCCGGGCGCCGCTGCGATTGGCGCTGCCCTCGGGCCGCACCACCTGGCTCCGCGTGACGATCGACGGTGTGGCGGGCCCGGACGTTCCGGGGCGTCGAGCGGGTATTCGGGAGCTGCGCGTCCCCGGGGTGAGCCCTGAGCGTCACCTACGGCTGCCGGCACTGTCCGATGCCGCCGCCGCGCCGGAGGTCATCGCGCTCGCCCGTAAGGCCGGGGACCGGTCGGCCTGCACCGCCGCAGGTGACCACTACCTCTGCGCCACCGACCTGATTCGCCAGGGCGAGGAGACCGGGCTGGTGGCCCGCCGCTTCGACCTGCCAGCCGCCTCCACGCCTCGCCTCACCGGCCTGGCTCGCGCCACGCCGGCCACCGCGCTGGCCGTGTACGACGAACTGGTGGGCGGACAGACCTTCACCACGTCGAGTTCGTGGTTCGCCGACCCGGTCGCCTCGTCGAGGTCACTCGGAGATGGGGACGACGGCACGGCATGGTGGGCGGATCCGGACGACCCGCAGCCGTCGGTGGAACTGCACTGGGACAAGGCCCGGAAGGTGAGCTGGGTGCGGCTGCGGTTCGCGGCGAGCCTCGTCGCGGCACCCCCGAAGACGGTCCGGATCACCGGCGACGACGGAATTCGGGAGGTGACGGTCGACCTGGACGGCGTCGCCCGTTTCCCGGCTCTGCGTACCCGCAGCCTCTTCGTGGCCGTGACCTCGACGGTCTCGCGGGTCAGCCGGTCGACGGCGCTGTTCGAGCCGCAGCCACTCCCCGTCGGCCTCAGTGGTGTGGATGTGGAGGGCGCGCCCGAGATCAACCAGCCCCGCGACCTCGCCCGTACGGTGACGCTGCCCTGCGGTGCGGGGCCGACGATCCTGATCAACGGAACGTCGGTGGCGACGACGGTGTCGGGCACCCTGCGGGATCTGCGGGATCTGCGGCCACTGCGGTACCGCGCGTGCACCCTCGACCCGAAGCCAGGGGCCAAGGCCAAGCCGAAGACGGACGACGACCGGGTCCCGCTGCGAGCCGGCCCGAACGAGCTTTCCGCCCCGCCGGACCGGTTCGTCGTCGACAGCGTGATCATGACCGGCGAGCCACCGGACCGACCCGCCGTCGCCGGAGCGGACGCCGAGCCGTCCCGCCGCAGCTTGACGGTGCTCGACTGGGATGACCAACGCCGGTCGGTCGAGGTCGGAGCGGGAGGGGGCAGCTATCTGGTTGTCCCAGAGAACGCCAACCCCGGCTGGCGGGCCACCCTCGACGGTGTCCGGCTCGTGCCGACCCGCGTCGACGGGTGGAAACAGGCCTGGTTCGTGCCGGCCGGGGCCGCCGGCCGCGTCGAGCTCGTCTTCACGCCCGGAGAGCAGTACGGCCTCATCCTGCGCATCGCCGGAGGTCTACTGCTGCTGTTGGTCATCGCCGCCCTGCTCCCCGCGCGCCGGCATCGACCGTCGTACCCGGTGGTTCCGGCTTCGATGCCGACCGCGCCGGTACTCGCGATCGGTGTTCCGGCGCTGCTCGGTGGCCTGGTCGGTCTCGGTTGCGCCGTCGTGGTCGTGGCACTGCACCGGCGCCGGATGCCCAGGCCCGAGTGGATCTGGGTGCCCGCCGCCCTTGGTCTCGCGGCCTACGGGACGCAGCGGTGGTGGCTGCCGCGGGTCAGCTCGGAACGGGTCGCCGAGCTACTCGTCGCGATCCCGACCGGCCTGCTTCTCGTCGCGATCGCCGCTCTGCTGCTGCGTTTCCGGCGGGTCCGTGGGAAGTACGAGTCGCCTCGGGAGGGCCGGGTGTTCGGCCGGGCCCACCGTCGCGGACTGCAGCACTGGCACCTGCGCCGGCGACCCGACCCGGGACCCGGGCACGACCCTGGGCCCACGTTCGGTGCCCCGTCTCTCCATGAACCGCCGCACTCGTTGCGTCGGCCGCTCGATGAGGAAGTAGCTGGCCGTCGCGACCGGGATGGTGAGGGCCAGGGTGAGCACGAGGAGCACCCAGAACGAACTGTGCATCCGGGTGAATCCGAGCAGGCGGAAGCAGACCTCGAGCGCGAGGAGATGCCACAGGAAGATGCCGTAGGAGATCCGGCCGAGGAATCTGATCACCGGACGGCCGAGGAGCGCGCGCGGTACCCCGCCCGACCCCGGGCCGACGAGGGGGGCGATCACGAACCAGGCGACGAGCAGGAACACCAGATGTTCGGTGACCGACTCGATCGGCTTGGCGGGCTCGACCCCGCGAGGGCCGGCGATCGGGGTACTGGCGATCCAGAGCAGCGCGCCGGCGATGAGCCACGACGTCCCGGGGGCGAACGTGAAGACGCGCAGCCCGCGCGGCGTGGCAGACCACAGGTCCTCGTCGCCCCGCCCGGGCCGGCTTCCGCCCAGGCCCGGGAGGAACGGGGACGAAATCGTGCTGGAGGGCCACGAGGCGAGCACGGCCAGCATGATGCCGATGCCGAACCAGTCCAGAAAGGCGGGCAGCCAGAGCACCGCGAGTCCCGGTAGTGGCGAGTCGGGACCGTGCGCGTACGCATTCCAGGTGAGGCCGACAAAGACGAGTACAGCACCGAGTGCCAGGTGGCGTCGGGCTCGTCCGAGCGGGGTACGACCGCCCATCCGGCGGCCGAGCACCGCTATCACCGGCAGCGCCAGGTAGAAAGTCGCCTCCGTAGCCAGGCTCCAGGTCTGCTCCATCCCGACCGGCAGTCGCAATGGCTGATAAATCTGTACCAACAGGAGGGGGATTGCCCAGTCCCAGAGTGACTTGAGGTAATCGATGTTGAGCCAGACCAGTGCGACAACCGCCATTGCCCAGTACCCGGGCAAAATGCGCAACGCACGATGCCAGAGGTATCTCCGAACTGGCGGGTGTGACTGCGAATGAATGGCGGCGAGTGCGAATGGTCGATAGAGGAGGAAGCCGGACAGCGCGAAGAAGAGTGCCACCCCCACATCCAGCCTGGCCAGCAGACCTCCGAGGCGGGCGAACGAGTTGGTCAGCCCACTGAGAAAGGAGACGTGGTGGACAACCACCGCGAGCACCGCCACGGCTCGGAGCCCTTCCAATGCGGGCAACCAACCATCCGAACGGCGGATATTAGGCGCGGACAGGCCCGCCTGTCCGCTGATCGGGTCCGGTCTGACAGCTCGGCTCACAGTTCCTCAACATCCCATTTGATGTAGCAGCCGGACGGCTGCGTCTCACCGGGGTCAGCGCGCCTCGGGAGGCCGCATCGGACCATATCCGAAATCGGCCTCGTCATGTACTGTCAGCCGACTAGTCGAGTCTTTACAAGGGGAGGAGTTACATGCGACCTACGTCGGGTGCCATCTTGGTGGCGGCAGGCGCGTTCCTGATCGTCGGGGCCGTGGCGACGCCGCTGATCGTCGCGCCCGCTCTCGTCAAGGTGCCCCTTGACCAGAGTTCGGTAACGGTTTCGGAGGCTCGGAACGCGACTGTCCTTGACTTCAGCACCCTGTCGGAGCGGAGCGGCGCCAACCTGACCGCCCACCGCGCCGTACGAGGCGATGTCGAGGACGGCAACGCGGACCGGGCGGTCTTCAACGTCGGCGTCCGAGTGATCGACGACGCCGGCAAGGAGATCACGGTCAGTACGGACCGGGTTGCCCTCGACCGGCGGACCGCGGAGGCGGTCGCCTGCTGTGCCGAGGACATCAACGGCGCGCCCTTCAAGCACGAGGGCCTGACCTACACCTTCCCGTTCGGCACCGAGAAGAAGACCTACCAGTACTTCGACAACACCGCTCGGAAGGCGTACCCCGCCAAGTACGTGAGCACCGAGAAGCTGCAGGGGTTGACCGTCTACAAGTTCGAGATGACGGTCGAGCCGGTCCAGATCAGCGAGATCCAGGTCCCGGGCAACCTGCTCGGATCGACGGAGCCCACGGTGAGCGCGGGCCGCTTCTACGCCAATACCCGCACGCTGTGGGTGGAACCCGACAGTGGCGTGATCGTCAAGGGCCAGGAGAAGCAGCTGCAGACCCTCCGCGACGGGGCTGGCGCGGACAAGATCAAGATCATCGACGCTGACCTCGCCTTCACCGAGGACACCCAGAAGCAGCAGGCCAAGGCTGCCAAGGACGCGCGTGATCAGATCAACCTGCTGACCACGGTGGTGCCGATCCTGCTTGGTCTCCTCGGCCTCGCCCTGGTGCTGCTCGGTCTGTTCATCGTCATCCGCGCGACTCGCCGCGGGCCCGACGAGGCACCGGCGGCGACCGACGACCGACCGACGACCGACCTGCCGTCGCAGGCGTCCTCGGAGCCGGTCGAGGAGCACACGGTGCCGGCTGGCGGGCGCCACGCTGTGGAGCGCAGCGAGCCGTAACACCACCGCACCGACCTGACCGGGCCGGCCGACCCTAGGGGTCGGCCGGCCCGGTCATTTGCCAGGTCGCCGGAGGTGGTCCGGCGGGTCGGCTAGGCGCGCCGCACCGCGTAACGGGTGCACACCCAGTCCTCGGTGTACGGCAGATCGGGCCGCTGCCCGACGATGTCCCCGCCGTTTGCGGCCACCAGCCGGACCATGTCGGCGTGCGGCACGGCCGTCATGCTCATCGGCGCCGGATAGTTGAGCAGCCGGCGCTGTGCCCAGCTGATCAGGCGGAACGGCACGACCTGCCAGATGAGGCCCTTGGCCGTACGCGCCGGCTCGGTCGGCAACCCCACGACCGCGATGCCGCCGGGCCGCAGGACCCGCAGGAACTCGGCCAGGTAGCGGTCGATCACCGGGCGGGGCAGGTGCTGCAACACCAGGGCGCTGTAGACCAGGTCGAAGTGACCGTCGGGAAACTGGCTCAGGTCCGGCGCGTCGTTGAGGACGAACCGGATGTTTCCGGCGCTCCGGTCCAGTCGGCGGGCGGTTTCCAGCATGGACGGAGCGATGTCGACGCCGACCACCTCGTCGGCGTGCGGGGCGAGCCCTTGCGACAGCCGCCCGGCGCCGCAGCCGAAGTCCAGCACCCGCTCCCAGCGGGTCGGCAGGCCGAGTTCGCCCAGCCAGCCAGCCGTCTCCTCGACGTCGGCGCGGCCGGTGGCCAGGAACTCCTCGACGTCCCACCGTCCGCCGCGTTTGCCGGGCTGAACGAGGACGGCCCAGAGCGGATCCTCGGTGCCCAGCTTGGTCCAGTCGCGCCGCACGTCGTTCAGATTCACGCCGAAACCCTAGGGCATCCGGGCGTCCACCGGGATCGACCGGTTCCCGGCTCGCCCGGATGTTCGGGCGGAGCGGGGTGAGCCGAACGGCTCTCCACGACCTGCGTACTTTACATCCGTTACCTAATTGTAATTCGTCGATGCACTGCCACGCTCTGCTGTTGCGGCGCAGCCATATGCCGGCTTTGTCGTCACCCGGGGCTTCTGTCCGTACGGCAAGTTCCACGTTTCGTGACGCCACACTGATCGTGGGTCGCCCTCGTGTTACCGCCGGGTAATCGAGGGGTTGTGAGCCACGCCGCAACGGGTGCACGATCAGGCTCGATCGTTACCCGCCGGTAACAGATGACGGGCCCGGTGCTGGGGCCGCCAGTTCGGGACCGGCCACCTGAGGAGGAACCCGTGCAGGATCGGTTTGACAATCAGGGTCGTACCCGGTGGCGTCGGTTCGCCGCCATGGCGGTGCCCGCCACCGCCGCCGTCGGCGCCATCCTGTTCGGCATGTCGACCGGAGCCATCGCGTCCGACGTCACCGTGTCCGGGCAGACGTTCAAGATCGGCGCGGAACGCCTCGAGGGCGACGGCTTCAAGCAGTACGGCGGCATCGTCCGGGAGAAGGGCGAGGACGGCAAGGTCCACCCGATGGCCCTCGCCGAGATCAGCAGCGCCGAGCTGTACAGCCTCTGCCAGTCCGTCCGCTCCGACCTGCCCGGCCTGCCGGTGGTGCTCACCATCAACGCCGGTGAGGGCAAGGAGCCCGCCCGGGCCAAGGACCTGCTGATCGCGATGGACTCGCTCGACGGCAACGCGACGTTCACCAACATCAAGATTGGCCGGGACGCGACCGACCTGAACGCGACGGCGCAGAAGGGTTCGTTCGGCCAGAACTCCGACCACGTCACCATCACCAACCTCCAGCAGGTGTCCCGGTACACCACGGCGGCCACCTTCAACCTGGTCGGCCTCCGGTTGAAGGTCAACGTGGGCGACGACGCCAAGGGCAAGGAGTGCTTCTGAGGTGAGTCGTGGCCCGCGGTGGCAGACCACCGCGGGCCACGACCCTGTCCCCGACCCCGCTCCGCCAGGAGGAGTACGTGACAACCGCCAACCCGTCCCACGCCCGGCCCGGCGGTACGGCCCAGGTGTGGCGGACCTTCCGCCGCTGGCAGCGGAGCCGACCGTTCTGGGGTGGCCTCCTCACCGCCCTGGCCGGGGTGGAGATGTTCGCCTCCACTCGGATGACGCTCAACGGCCTGAGCTTCTCCAGTGGAGCTACCGGCCTGCTCTCGCTGCTGATCCCGGCAATCCTGGTGACCTGCGGCCTGCTGCTCTGGCTCAGCCCGGCACAGCGGCTGTTCTACTCGATCGTCGCGGCGGTCACCGCGGTCTACTCGCTGATCGGGCTCAACCTCGGCGGCTTCTTCGTCGGCCTGCTGCTCGGCATCGTGGGCAGCGCGCTCGCCTTCGCCTGGACGCCGATCCGACCCGCGCCGACCGCCGCTGAAGTGTCCGGCGCAGAGCAGGCTGGCGCGGAGCAGGCCGATGAGGATCAGCCCCACGCGGAGCAGGACGGAGCCGAGCAGGCCGGAGCCGAGCAGGCCGGAACCGACCAGGCCGGCGTCGAGCGGGTCGACACGGAGCGGGTCGACACGGAGCGAATCGAATCGGAGCCGGCCGGCGCGGTCGACGAACGGGTGGGTCACCCGGCGGGCGGCGCGACCGACGCGGGCGCACCGCCCGAGTGGCCGGGACGTTCCGCTGATCCGCGGGCGTTCGGAGTCGCCCTGGTGGTGCTCGGCCTCGCCGCGGCCGGACTGGCCACCCAGCCCCGGGCGGTGCAGGCCGCCCCGAACCGGCCCACCGTGACCGCCTGTCCGACCCCGCCCCGGGTCGTCACTCCGACTCCCAGTCCCAGTGCGCCCACCTCGACGCCGACGGCGAGCCCGAGCCCGACGCGGAGCGGCAACGTGATCACCGACATTCTGGACGGGATCGGTGACCTGCTCACCGGTGGCCGTCGCAAGGAGACCGCGACGCCGTCGGCGAGCCCGACCGCCACGCCCTCGGCGCAGCCGACCAGCACTCCGACGCCCCGCCCCGGATCCGCCGCCTGCCCGTCCCCGACGCAGCCGGGCAGTCCGGGCACGGCGGCACCGGGCAAGGCGGAGCCGGGCAAGCCGCTGCCGCGCATCGCCGCCGACCCGACCCTGCCGAAGGTGGCCCAGACGCCGTCCAAGCTCACCGGCTCCAAGGTCACCATGACCGGGCTGCGGTTCGACGGGACCACCGAGCTGCAGACCGAGAAGGGCAACCTCAAGGTGCTGAAGTTCAGCATGCGGGAGGCGGTGACCGACGACTTCCTGCTCCGCGCGGACGGCCCCGACGGGCGCAACCAGCTGTACAAGACCGACCGGCTGACCGTCCGGGGTGACGTGGCCTTCTACTCCACCCGGTTCGTCGGGAAGCTGCTCGGCATCAAGATCACTCTGACCCCGGATCTGCCGTTGCCGGACGGCATCCCGGTCACCCTGCCGATCTCGATCACGTTCACCGAGCCGGTCATGGACCTGGCGTACGTCACCAGCGACACGCTGACCGCCCGGCCGTCGTTGGCACTGACCCTCGGCTGAGCGGCGCACCCGTCACCACGGCTCCGGGTGCCAGCGGACTTGTCGTACCGCAGGCACCCGGAGCCGTCACCGGCTCAGAGCCGGGCCAGCGCCTGGCGCAGCGGGTCGAGGCCCAGCGCACCCAGATCCAACGCCTGCCGGTGGAACTCCCGCAGGTCGAAGTCGGCGCCCTTGCGGGCCTTGGCGTCCTCGCGGGCCTGGAGCCAGATCCGCTCACCGACCTTGTACGACGGGGCCTGCCCCGGCCAACCCAGGTAGCGGTTCAGCTCGAACCGCAGGTTCTCGTCCGGCACCCGGCAGTGCGCCCGCATGAACTCCCAGCCCAGCTCGGGCGTCCACCGCTCGCCGGGGTGGAAGCCGAACGGGTTGTCCTTCGGGATCTCCAACTCCAGGTGCATGCCGATGTCGACGATCACCCGCGCCGCGCGCATCGCCTGGCCGTCGAGCATGCCCAGCTTGTCGCCCGGGTCCTCCAGGTAGCCCAGCTCGTCCATCAGCCGCTCCGAGTAGAGCGCCCAGCCCTCGCCGTGCCCGGAGACCCAGCAGAGCAGCCGCTGCCAGCGGTTGAGCAGGTCGGCCCGGACCGCGGTCTGCGCCACCTGAAGGTGGTGACCCGGCACGCCCTCGTGGTAGACCGTGGTCACCTCCCGCCAGGTGGAGAAGTCGGTGATGCCCTGGGGCACCGCCCACCACATCCGGCCCGGGCGGGAGAAGTCCTCGCTCGGCCCGGTGTAGTAGATGGCGCCGTCGCTGGTCGGGGCGAGGCAGCACTCGATCCGGCGGACCTGCTCCGGGATGTCGAAGTGGGTGCCGTGCAGCTCGCTGATCGCCTTGTCGGCGAGCGCCTGCATCCAGTCCCGGAATGCCTCCTTGCCCTGGATGGTCCGCGCCGGGTCGGCGTCCAGGGCGCGTACGGCGTCGTCGACGCTGGCACCGGAACCCGCGATGCGCCCGGCGACGACGCGCATCTCCGCCTCCAGGCGGGCCAGCTCCGCGAAGCCCCAGGCGTACGTCTCGTCCAGGTCGATCTTCGCGCCGAGGAAGTACTGCGAGGCGAGTTCGTAGCGCTCCCGGCCGGCGGCCTGCTTGTCCCGCCCGTGCGGGGCCAACTCGCTACGGAGGAACTGGCCGAACTCCGCGGTCGCCGCGGTGGCCGCCGCCGCGCCCCGGCGTAGCTCCGCGCCGAGCGTGCCGTCCACGCCCAGCCGCTCGATCAGCCCGTGGAAGAAGTTGTCCCCGGTTGGGTCGACCCAGATGTCGCACTGCTTCGCCACCTCGATCAGCTGCACCTTCGAGCTGACCTGGCCGGCGCCGACCGCCTCGCGCAGCGTGGTCTTGTAGCCCTCCAACGCGCTGGGGAAGCCGTTGAGTCGGGCCGCGATGTTGGCCTGCTCGTCGGCCGTCGCGGTCGGCATCAGGTCGAACACCATGCGGATGTCGTGCAGCCCGCTGGCGATCACGTTGACCTCGCTGGTCGCCTCGCCGGCGTCGTACCGGGCCAGGTCCAGGCCGAGCCGTTCCTGCATGGCCTCCTTGGCGGTGCGCTCCGCCTCGGTGGCCGGCTCGGTCACGTCGAGCTCGGTGAGCGTCCGGCGGGTCAGGTCCGCGTGCGCCTGGTAGCCCTCGGGTGACAGGTCGTCGAGTTGGTCGTCGTGGCCGGCGATGCCGACATAGGTCGCGCCGGTTGGGCTCAACGGCGCCCACTCGGCCACGTAACGGTTGGCGAGTTCATCAATTCGTCCCACGCTGCGACCCTACGTGACCAACCCGCCCCGGTGTCGATGACGTTTGTCGTGTTCAGCCAGCAGGCGCGGCAGCACAGTGGTGGTCGCCACGGTGTCCGAAAGTCGCGGGACTTTGTCGTACGACTCCGGCAGAGTGTCAGGGGTGACCGCCGATATCACTCCTGACAAGGCGCCGCTGCGCACCTGGCTGCCGGGATTCGTCGCCCTCGCCGCGATCTGGGGTTCCAGCTTCCTGTTCATCAAGGTCGGCGTGGCGGAGTTGCACCCCGTCCAGCTCACCCTCTACCGGGTCGTCGCCGGCGCGCTGACCCTGCTGGTGGTCCTCGCCGTGTTGCGCGACCGGCTGCCCCGCGAGCCCCGGGTCTGGGCACACCTGAGCGTCGTCGCCGCGTTCGGCGTGGCCGTGCCGTTCACCCTCTTCGGCTATGGCGAGCAGCGCGTCGAGTCGATGCTGGCCGGCATCTGGAACGCCACCACGCCGCTGATCGTGCTGCCGCTGGCGGTGCTGGTCTTCCGCACCGAGCGGCTGACCGTGCGCCGCGCGGTCGGGCTCGGGCTGGGTTTCCTCGGCGTGCTCGTGGTGCTCGGGGTCTGGGAGGGGATCGGCGGGGCGCACTTCATCGGGCAGCTGATGTGCTTCGGCGCGGCCGCCTGCTACGGCGTCGCCATCCCGTACCAGAAGCGGTTCGTCGCGGCCAGCGCGCACTCCGGCCTGTCGCTCTCCGCGGCACAGTTGCTGATCGCCGCCTTGCAACTGGCCATCGTCACCCCGTTCGTGGCGGGCGCGCCGCCCCTGCCCACCGACCTTTCGCCGAAGGTGGTGGCCAGCGTGCTGACTCTCGGTGCGCTCGGCACCGGGCTCGCCTTCGTCATCAACATGCGCAACATCCGGGTGGCCGGTGCGAGCACCGCCTCCACCGTCACCTACCTGATCCCGATCTTCGCGGTGCTGATCGGGGCCGTGGCGCTCGACGAGCGGCTCAACTGGCACCAGCCGGTCGGCGCCCTCATCGTGCTGTTGGGGGTCGCGGTCTCGCAGGGCGTGTTCGGTCGGCGTCGACCCCGGCCGGTGATCGGCGTCGGTGCTCCCGCCGCGCCCGCTGCGGAGCCGGCCAGCCGCTGAGGTTCCGCCGGGTGTGGCTCAGGACCGCTCGCCGGTCCAGGCCACGAGTTGTTCCGCCGACCAGGTGTTGACCACCCGGTCGGCGGGGACGCCGCAGCGGGCGGCCCGCTCGCAGCCGAACCGCTGCCAGTCGAGCTGGCCCGGCGCGTGCGCGTCCGTGTTGATCGCGAACCGGCAGCCGGCCTCCAGGGCACGGCGGATCAGCCGCTTCGGTGGGTCCTGCCGCTCCGGTCGGGAGTTGATCTCGACGGCGGTGTCGTGCTCCGCGCAGGCGGCGAAGACCGCGTCCGCGTCGAAGTCGCTCTCCGCCCTGGTCCGAACCCGGTGCGCCCGGTCGCCGGGACCGGTCACCCCGGCGGGGCGGGACGACACCATCCGGCCGGTGCAGTGCCCGAGGATGTCCAGGTGCGGGTTGGCGACCGCGGTCAGCATCCGCCGGGTCATCTTCGCCCGCTCGTCGTTCAGGCCGCTGTGCACCGAGCCGACCACCACGTCCAGCCGGGCCAGCAGCTCCTCGTCCTGGTCCAGCGAGCCGTCGGCGAGGATGTCCACCTCGATCCCGGTCAGGATCCGAAAACCCTCCGGCAGCGCCGCGTTGACCTTCGCCACATGGTCGAGCTGGCTGCGCAGCCGGTCGGCAGTCAGCCCGCGGGCCACCTTCAGCCGGGGCGAGTGATCGGTCAGCACCAGGTACTCGTGGCCCATCTCCACCGCGGCCAGCGCCATCTCCTCGATCGGCGAGCCGCCGTCGGACCAGTCCGAGTGGGTGTGACAGTCGCCGCGCAGGGCGGTGCGCAGCGCCGTCGCCTCGGCGTCCAGGTCACTGCCCTCGGTCGCCACCAGCCGGCGTAGGTAGACCGGCTCCTCGCCAGCCAGCGACTCCGCCACGCAGCGGGCCGTGACGTCACCGACCCCGGCCAGTTCGGTGAGCGTGCCGTTGCTGGCCCGCTCGGCCACCTCGGCCGCCGGCAGGCCGGCGAGCGCCTTCGCCGCCGACCGGAAGGCCCGCACCCGGTAGGTGGCCTCGTTCGCCCGCTCCAGCAGGAAAGCGATCCGGCGCAGGTCGGCGATGGGGTCCCGGGCCTTCATCCCACCGAACCTAGTCGGTACGGGGTCCGTCAGGGAGCCTTCGGACAGCCGTGTTTGCGCTGCCACGCGGTCACCTCGGCGGCCGGCTCGCGATTGCCACCGCGCCGCCAGGAGTCCAGGTAGCGCGCCGGCCACAGGACCCCACGCCGGATCCACCAGCCGTCCTTGCCGGTACACGGCGGCGAGATGCCGAAGTGCACGTGGCAGACGTTGTTCGCGTTGCCGGTGCGGCCCACCTTGCCGAGCTGCTGCCCGGCACGGACCCGGACCCCGGCGTCGATGCCGGTGGCCACGACGCTCAGGTGCGAGCCGTAGTAGCGCACCCCGTCATCGCCGAGCAGGGCGACCGACAGACCCCCGTTGTCCGGACCCTGCGGCCCGCGCTTGTCGTACCGGTCGGTGCGACTCGCCTCCAGCACCGTCCCGTCGGTCACCGCCACGAAGGGCTCACCACAGTCGGCGAAGAGGTCCGTCGCCGGGTACGCCCCGTGCGTCGGGTGATAGGCGACGTCGTCGGCGCGTACCGGGAAAACGTGCCGCAGCCCGACGCGGGGTGCCGTCGCCGATGGCCCGGCCGAGGACGGCGCCGGGGCGGCCGGGCCGGTCGCCGTTGGCGTCGCCCCCGGCTGGTCGCCGGTGGCCCAGACCGCTGGCGTCGTCGGCGCGCCGCCGTCCGGTGGCACCCCCGGCCGGGTGGTCGCGCAGCCGGCAGCCAGCACCGGGGCGAGCAGCAGCAGGATCGGGTACGCCGGACGCGCGCGGCGGATCGTCGGCGAGGGCATCCGGTCATCCTGGCAGACCGGTACCGTGGGCACGAATGACGCACATGAGGGGAGGGCAGCGACGGTGACCATCGCCCGGCCCGACCCCGACCCGGGTCCCGGCTTCGCCGCACGCCCGGTGTCGCGTACCCCCTCGGGGCTCTTTCCGTCCGGGCCGCCGACCCGCCCCACCTACCGCGAACCGCACCCGGTCACCGGCGGCGGTGTCGCCGCTGGCGGCGGCGCGGCGGCCGGCTGGCTGCTGCTGTTCGGCCTGCTCGGCACCGACGTGGCCAGCTATGCGTGGTGGACGGTGGTGGCCGGCCTGCTGGCCTGGCTGACGGCCCTGGTGCTGGTCCGCTTCGGCGACCGCGGGGTGGCCACCGGGGTGGCCATCGTCACCGCCGGTGGCTGGAGCATCGCTGCCGCCGTGGTGGCGGTCCGCTGGGCGACCGGGGGCGACTGGCCGCTCTGGTGAACCGGTCCGGGCCTGCCCCACATCGGGTGCCGGTGACTGCGGCGTGTGCCCGGTTGGCTGCGTAGCGAACGCCGTCTTGACGTGGCCGCCGAGACTCGGCACGCTCGGCACTATGGCCTGGACCACCTCGCGGCAGGACCCCGATCGAAGCCGCCGCCGCCTGCAGCTGCTCGCCGAGTTGGCGGGGGCCCGGGCGGTACGCCAGCGCACCCGGCCAAATCGGCTGCGTACCGAGCGTCTGCGCCAACTCATCGCCACCCGCCGTCGGGTAGCCGGCTGATCCGACTTTGTCAGGAATGACCGGCCCTTCGGGGCGTTGACCGGTCGCCTGCCGACCTGACCGGCTAACGTGCACGCGTAACGAGTCGGCGCTGTGCCGAGGGCTATTGGGGGGACCGTGTCGTACTTCGCTGCGGCCGTTGTGCGCGACGACAGTGGCTGGACCGCCGCCGAGGTCAGCCTGCGTGGCGCCACCGACATCGACGAGGTCGCCGACCGGCTGCGCGATGTCGACCAGGAGGCCGACGTGTCGCTGCTCTTTGTCGAGGCGGATGACGCGTACCTGGTGATCCTGCGCCTCGACGAGGGCGAGGACCTGCGGGTGTTCGGGTCGGATTCCGCGTACGCCGAGGAGTCTCAGCTGGGTGCGCTGCTGGTCGGCGACCTGAAGACCTCGGTCACCGGGCTCGACGACGTCGACGAGCCACGCCCGGCGGCCAGTGGCGACGAGGAGAGTGAGCAGCCCGTCGTCGACCCGGAGGCCGACCCGGTGGGCGACGCCGACCTGCTGGCCAACCTGGGCATCTCCGCGCAGAGGCTGCTGACGCTGTGCTCGCACGAGGGGATGATGCCGGCCGACGTCACCGCCGAGATCTGCCTGGTGCTCGGCTGTGTCGACCAGGTCGAGGAGTTGCGTGAGGTCTGATCCCGCCGGATCCGGGTCGGGCGGGACGGTGCCGGTGGGCGGCGCGGAGCCGGCCGACGCCACCGATCCTCTGCTCGAGACGATCCGTCCCGGGCAGCCGACCCCCGGGGCGGTAGGTCGCGCCGGACCGGGCGCCCACGAGGGTTTGGCCGACCCGGGCGAGGTCGGCCGGCGCCAGCGGCACGAGCTGTGGATGCGCCGTGCCCTGGAGGTCGCTGTCACCGGTCCGGCCGTCGACGACGCGGGTGCCGTCGACGTGGACGATGTGCCGGTGGGCGCGGTGCTCTACGGCCCGGACGGGACCGAGTTGGCGATCGGGCGCAACGAGCGGGAGCTGACCGGCGACCCCACCGCGCATGCCGAGGTGCTGGCGCTGCGCCGGGGTGCCGAGCGGGCCGGCCGGTGGCGGCTGGACGACTGCACCCTGGTGGTCACCCTGGAGCCGTGCACCATGTGTGCGGGGGCGCTGGTGCTGGCCCGGGTCTCCACCGTCGTCTTCGGCGCCTGGGAGCCGAAGACCGGCGCGGCCGGTTCGCTCTGGGACGTGCTGCGCGACCGTCGCCTCAACCACCGCCCGGAGGTCTACGGCGGTGTGCTGGAGGCCGAGACCGCGGCCGTCCTGCGCGCCTTCTTCCGCTGACCCGCCGGGCAGACTCAGGCCGGGGTGCTGCTCGGCATCCTGGTCACCGCTGGCTACGCCCTCTGGCGGCAGTGGCCGACCGTGGTGCCGGTCTGGGCGATGGCCGGCGGCGTCGGGGCGACCCTGCTAATCGGCGGTCTGGCCGGCCTGTACCCGGCCGTCCGTGCCGCCCGGCTCGCCCCCACCGAGGCGCTGGGCTGAGTCTCGCCGGCCCGGGCCGGCGGTTCCTTCGGGTGCGTCTGTTGTTGCCACGACGACAGACGCGCCCGAAGGCGTTGCCGGAGCGCGTCAGGCGGTGGGGCGGAGCAGGGTGGTGGCCACCGCCCGGGCAGCCTCGGTCCACGGCGTGGGCCGCAGCGTCGCCGGGTCGAGGCGGACGATCGCCCGCCGTCCCTCGGCGTGCACCGTGTCGCCGTCGACAGAGCGGAACTGGTAGGCGTACTCGGCGCTGCTGGTGCCGAAGTGTTCGAGCCAGAAGTGAACCGCCACCGGGCCGGTGGCGGCGATCGGCGTCCGATAGGTGATGGTGAACTCGCGGACCGCGTGGAACAAGTCAGGCGGGGTGGCGCTGCCCCGGTAGGCCAGCCCTCGCTCGGTCCAGTACGGAGTCAGGGCCCGTTCCAGCAGCACCGCGTACCGCGCGTTGTGCAGGATGCCCATCGCGTCGAGGTCGTCGAAGTGCACCGTGACGTGCTCGACGTGCCCGAACTGGACGGTGGGCTGGTCGGCGACGGCGTTGGTCATGAGGGGCCTTCCGTTAACAGGGTCGGTCGGGGGCAGAGCGCCCGCAGGCGGTCCAGCAGGCCGGCGCGGGCGTGCCGGTAGGTGGCGTCCGGGTCGAGCAGCCGGGATTTCATCGCGGCTGCCATCCCGAGCGCGTCGATTTCGTACGCCAGCTGCGGGACGTCCAAGTCGGCGGGGAGTTCGCCGGCGTCGACCGCCTGCTGGACGAGGCGTTCGAGGTATGCGGTCCACTGGCTGTGCGTCTCGGCGAGCCGGTCTCGGACCGGGCCGGGGCGGGCGTTGAACTCGAACTGGGTGTTGGCGAAGAAGCAGCCACCGGGCAGCACCCGGGTGGCGTAGAAGTCGAGCCGCGCGTCGTGCAGGGCGCGGAGCCGCCGTACGCCCCGCGGGGCGAGGTGCGCCGGCGCGACGACCCGCTCCTGCCAGAGCGTCACGGCGCGGTCGATCGCCGCGAGCTGTAGCGCCTCCTTCGACCGCCAGTGCGCGAAGAGGCCCGACTTGCTCACCCCGAGCGTGTCGGCGAGCTGGGCGAGGCTGAGCCCGTCCAGGCCGGCCTGGGTGGCGAGCGCCACGGCCGCGTCCAGCGCGGCGTTCCGGGTGCGTTCGCCCCGGGCGAGGCGTCCGTCGACGGTCATGCGGATACCGTAACGAACCAGCACGACCGGTCGTATTGTTTTTTTGGGTGACCATCGTCACCCCGCCCCAACACCACGCCGCCCCGCCGTCTGGATGGACGGCGGGGCGGCGGCGTACGACGAAGGGTCAGGCGATGATGGTGTCGAGGGCGATCTCGACCATCTGGCTGAAGGTCTGCTCACGCTCCTCGGAGGTGGTCTTCTCGCCGGTCTTGATGTGGTCGCTGACGGTCAGCACGGTCAGCGCGCGGGCCTTGAACCGGGCAGCGATCGTGTAGAGCGCCGCAGACTCCATCTCCACCGCCAGCACGCCGTAGTCGGCGAGGGTGTCGTAGAGGTCCGGCCGGTCGGTGTAGAAGGCGTCCGCGGCCAGGATCGGCCCGACGTGCATGGTGATGCCGCGCCGCTCGGCCACCTCGACCGAGGTACGCAGCAGCCCGAAGTCGGCCACCGGCGCGTAGTCGATCAACCCGTCGAAGCGCATCCGGTTCATGTTCGAGTCGGTGGACGACCCGATCGCGGCGACCACGTCGCGCAGCTGGAGGTCGGTGCTGAGGGCACCGCAGGAGCCGACCCGGATCAGCGTCTTCACGCCGTACTCGTTGATCAGTTCGTGGGCGTAGATGGAGGCCGACGGCATGCCCATGCCGGAGCCCTGGACGGAGACCTCGACGCCGTTCCAGCGGCCGGTGAAGCCCAACATGCCCCGGACCGTCGAGTAGCAGGTCGCGCCCTCGAGGTAGGTCTCCGCGATCCATTTGGCCCGCAGCGGGTCACCCGGCATCAGGACCCGCTCGGCGATCTCGCCCGGCTTCGCGCCGATGTGCGTACTCATGGCAAAGATCCTGCCAGGCCGACTCGGGCGATACCGGTTCGGCGTCGGAACCTACGGTCCTGTACCCTCGTCGGCGGTGGCGTGTCCGAGCGGCCTAAGGAGCACGCCTCGAAAGCGTGTGAGGGTTAACGCCCTCCGAGGGTTCAAATCCCTCCGCCACCGCTCCTAAGTGCGAAAACGCCCGGTCGATCCGCGAGGATCAACCGGGCGTTCCGCATTTGACGGCCGTCCCCAAAGCAGCCCGCTGAAGTGGTGAGGGCGATCGGGATGGGCAGGTCGGCACAGCCTGAATGACGGGCGTTCTGCGTCAGAGCTGCTGCTGGCCGCCGTCGACGAACATCTCGCCGCCGGTCATGTAGCTGCTCTGGTCGGAGGCGAGGAAGAGCGCGGCGTTGGCGATCTCGTCCGGTTGGGCCATCCGGCGCATGGGCACGCCCGAGGCGATGGCCTGCAGCAACCCGGGGGCCTCCTCCGGGCTGGGCGCGAGGCCGGCGACGCCCGGGGTCTCGGTCGGGCCGGGGATCAGGGTGTTGACCCGGATGTTCCGGCCGACCAGCTCGGCGGCCCAGGTGCGGCCGAACGAGCGGATCGCGGCCTTGGACGCGGCGTAGACGCTGAACGCCGGGGTGCCGTTGACCGCGGCCGTCGAGCCGGACAGCACGACCGAGGCGCCCTCGTTGAGCAGGGGCAGTGCCTTCTGCACGGTGAACAGGGTGCCGCGGACGTTGCTGTCGAAGGTGCTTGCGAAGTGCTCGACCGTGATCGAGCCCAGCGGGAGGAACTCCCCGCCGCCGGCGTTCGCGAACACCACGTCCAGCCCCGCGCCCCGGGCCTGGATCGCCTGCATCACCCGGTCCAGGTCGTCGAGGTTGCTCACGTCGCTGGCGACACCGGCGGCGTTGGCGCCGATGCTCGCCACGGCCTCGTCCAGCAGGCCCTGGCGCCGTCCGGTGACGAAGACGTACGCGCCTTCGGCGGCGAAGCGGCGGGCGGCGGCCAGGCCGATGCCGGTGGTGCCCCCGGTGACGAGGGCGGTCTTGCCGTCAAGCTGTCCCACGATTGGTCTCCTACTGTTTGCGGTGCGGTTGTCCTGCCGGCTGTTGTGCCGGCGGGTGGTCAGTGGGTTGCGGGGGTGGAGGCGAAGGTCGGCAGGAGCGTGGCCAGGTCGCGCCACTGCGGCAGGGGCAGCGCCGGCCGATCCGGAACGTCGGGCCGCAGCACGTGGAGGGCGACGTGGTCCGCGCCCGCGTCCAGGTGCTCCCGGATGCGCGTGGCCACCGCGTCCAGGTCGCCCCAGGCGACGAGGGCGTCGATCAGGCGGTCACTGCCGCCGGGGACGAGGTCGTCGTCGGTGAACCCCAGGCGTGCCAGGTTGGCCCGGTACGCCGGAAAGCCGATGAACATCCCGATCCCCGCCCGAGCGGCGGCACGGGCCCGGTCCGGGTCCTCGTCGAGGACGACAGCGAGGTGCGGCGCGACCAGCGGCTGCGCCCCGACGCGTTCGCGCTGCGCCGCGGTGTAGCTCGGGGTCCAACCGGCCGTTCGGGCGGCTGCCAGGTCCGCCATCCTCGGCCCGAGCGCGCCGAGGATGCGCCGGTCGGCGGGAACCGGCCGGGGCGCGGCGTCGAGGGCGTCCAGCCAGCGGCCCATCGACTCCAGCGGCCGGCCGTAGTCCTGCCCCGCCCGGGCGGCGGAGTGGGCGTTGCTCACCCCGAAGCCGAGAACCGTCCGAGGCCCGTGCCCGGCGTCCAGCGCGGCCAACCGGTCACCCAGAACCACCGGGTCCTGGCCCCAGATCGCCAGCACACCCAGCGCGACCGTGGTGTGCGGCGCGGCCCCCAGCAGGTGCTCGACGTCGTCGACGGCCCCGCCGCCGTCGAGGCCGGGCACCCACAGGGCCCGGAAGCCCCGCTCGTCGAGCTCGGTCGCCGCGTCCCGGACGGCCGGATCTGCGGCGCCGCGCAGCTCCATGCTCCAGAGCCCGACCGCAGGCAGCGGGGTGTTGAGTCGAGTCGCCACACCATCCTCCAATAATTCTGTACCGATCGGTACGCATCTGACGGTAGCAACCGCCGACCCGGTCCGCAAATTTCTGTACCGATCGGTTGGGCCACGGGTAACATGGATGCGGAGGTGGTGGGTGTGCCGCAGCGAGGACGACCACGGGGTTTCGACCCCGATGAGGCGCTGGAGCGCGCGACGGAGGTGTTCTGGCGACAGGGGTACGAGGGCGCGTCGGTGAGCGACCTCACCGCCGCCATGGGCATCAACAAGCCCAGCCTCTACGCCGCCTACGGCAGTAAGGAGGAGTTGTTCCGCAAGGCCGTGGCCCGCTACGCCGAACAGGACATGGAGTACGCGCGCAACGCCCTCGCCCAACCCAGCGCGTACCAGGTCGTCGCCGCCCTGCTGCGCGACAACGTGCTCGCCGTGACCCGCCCCGACCGTCCGGCCGGTTGCCTGTCGATCCAGGGCGGCACCGCCTGCTCCACCGAGAACACACCGGTCGCCGGGTTCCTCGCCGCCAGCCGCCTGGCCGGTGAACGCGCGCTCGCCGACCGGTTCACCCGGGCCGTCGCCGACGGCGACCTACCCGCCCACGCCGACCCGGCCGCACTCGCCCGCTTCGTCATGATCGTCACCGAAGGTCAGTCGGTCCACGCCGCCGCCGGGGTCACCCGAGGCGACCTGCAACAGGCGGCGCAGATCGCGCTCGCCGGTTTTGCCGCCGCGTCCGGGGCGCGGCTGCCTGAGCACGCCACCGAAGTGGCGTGAGCTGGGCCGCAGGACATCCGTCGCGCGCTACCGTCGCCGTACTCGCGAACTGAGTGCACGGACCGTGCCAGCTACCCCTAAGCTTGCCCGACACATGGATCTTGGTCATCGGGTTGGGGGAGGTGGAAACGTGCGCGTCAAGCAGATCGCACGTCTCATGGTCGCGGCGATCGGCGCCACATTCGTCGTCGTACCGTCGCTGAGTCCCGGCGTGGCGCACGCGGACAGCGCGGTCGGGCTCGGCATCGAGACGTACGCGCAGATGGTCGTCGACTCGGCGCGCAGCCAGCTGTTCTTCAGCCCCGGGCGCGGGGGGTCGGGCGTGCGGGTGACGAACCTGTCGGGCGGGTCGCAGGCGACAATCCCGGACCTGCCGGACGCCAGCGGCATGGCGCTGAGCCCGGACGGTTCGACGCTGCACGTAGCCCTCATCGAGGCGGGTGCCATCGCCGCGATCGACACCACGACGCGGACCGAGATCCGTCGCTACAACATCGGAGCCAGCACCTGTCCCACCTGGTTGGCGCCGGCCGGGGGGAAGCTCTACTTCGGCTACGGATGCACGTTCGGAAAGGGCAAGCTGGGCTCGCTCGACGTGCGCGGCGAGACGCCGGTCCTGGCCTTGGATCTGCCGCTCGGCGACGTCTTCGCCTACCCTCCGTTGCTCCGGAGCAGCCCGGCCAAACCGAATCTCCTGCTCGCGGTGAACCAATCCGGCATCGCGAACTCCTACTCAAGCAGAGCGACCCTGTTCGACGTCTCCTCCGGAACGCCGTCGATCACGGCGGCTCTGCCGTGGGACACCTGCGGGGGCCTCGGGGACGCCGCGCTGACGGTCGACGC
Organism: Micromonospora sp. NBC_00858; assembly: GCF_045207365.1. Lineage (NCBI taxonomy): Bacteria > Bacillati > Actinomycetota > Actinomycetes > Micromonosporales > Micromonosporaceae > Micromonospora > Micromonospora sp. NBC_00858. Next base: position 6,619,167 of record NZ_CP108828.1, read on the forward strand.
GAGCACGGCGATCCTGGCCTGTGGTCTCCTGGAGAACCGGTCGGTGATCGCGACGCATCACGTTGCCTTCTCGACGACGGACTTCTCGCCAGCCGGCGTGTTCCCGTCCGCGTCGTACCCCAACGCCGTGACGACGTCCCCGAATGGTGCCCTCGTCGTCGTTGGTTCCAGCAACGGATCAGATTGGGAGAGGACGTCGAGCATCCACGTCGAGCGGCCCGACGGGACCTTGCTGCAGCGGTACGACTTCCCCCAGGACACCTACCTCGTGCGGCAGGGCCTCGCGGTCAGTGCTGACAGCAGGACTCTCTACGCCGTCACCCGTGAGCCGGGCGGGCAGTACCTGACCCTGCGTCTGATGACGGACCTTCTCCTGCCGCGATCCTCGCTCACGCTCTCCGCGCCGCCGACGGTCGGACGCGGGGGGAAGGTCCTGGTCACCGGCAGTCTGGCGTTCACCGATGCCCCCGTGTCGGCGCCATGGCAGCTGCAGGTGGTGCGGCAGGACCAGAACGGCACCCACGTCCTGCCCAACGTCAGCACCACCGAGACCGGGGCGTTCTTCGTCTCCGACATACCGCGGGCGACCGGGGCGAACACCTACACCGTCACCTTCCCCGGCGACGCCGCGCACCTGGGCTCGAGCCGGTCCGTGACCGTGCAGGTCGTCGCCCGCCCGAGGTTGTGACAACGCGCGCACCTGGCCGGGCGTTCACCGGCTGAGCAGCTCCGCCACCCCGTCGAGCAGCCGTTGGAGGCCGAACTCGAACAGGCTGTCGACATTGAGGTCGACCGGTGACCGGGCGAGCCGGGCCAGGTGGGGGAACTCACCCGCCGCGAGCAGCCCGGTCAACACGTCGGCCTGGGCCACCATCCACTCGTCGTCGGTGAGGCCGGTGTCCTGCTCCGCCTCAGCCTCCCGCTCCAGGTTCACCGCGGTGCCGCGGACGTGGTTGGCCAGGGCGGCCGCCAGGTGGAGCTGGGTGTGTTGGTCCAGGCCGTGCCCGGCGAGGGCGCGCAGGGCCCATTCGGTGTGCGCGACGGCGTGCGGCGCCATCAGCGGGCGGGTCAGCGAGACGACCTGGGCCAGCCAGGGATGCCGCCGGTACATCGACCACTGGAGCCGGCACAGCAGCTCCAACTGGTCCCGCCAGCCCGGAGGGAACGTGCGGGGCAGCCGGTGGGTGGCGAAGGCCGCGTCGGCCATCAGCAGCAGAAGCTGCTCCTTGCCGCGGACCTGCCGGTACAGCGACATGGTCGGCACGTCCAACTCGGTCGCGATGCGCCGCATGCTCAGCGCCGGCAACCCCTCGGCGTCGGCGATCTCGGTGGCGGTCCGCACCACCTGGTCGCGGGTCACCCCTCGGGCGGTACCCCGCCGGGTGTCGGCGCGGGCGCCCCGAACGGCCGGCGGCGGCTCCGGGCCGGTCACCACCATGCCCACGCCGGGCAGCGCCCGAACCAGGTTCTCCTGTCGGAGCGCGGTGAGGGCCCGGCTGGCGGTCGCCATGGCGACCCCCCACTCGCGGACGATCTGTCGGGTGGACGGCAGCCGGTCGCCGGGGCCGAGCTCGCCCGCCGCGATGCGCCGCCGCAGCTCCCCGACGATGCGCAGATACGGGGGTGTCGACTCGTCGATCTCCGTCACGGTCACCCTCCCGCCGGTCGAGGTGTGACCGTAGCGCACTAGAGCGCCGGTCGCCGCCCCCGATGGTCGCCACGTCTTCACGTCGGTGGTCGTCCATCGCGGTGGCTTGGCGTACTAGAGCCCTCTGGCCGACTGGTTGCCGGGTCGGCATGCTCGCCGCATCACGGTGCGTACGCCGTACCGGCTTCGACGAATGGGGGAACCATGACCAGCATCCCGTACCCCGGATCGGGTTCTGTGCGGCGGCGGCCCACCCGCCGGGTCCGGTCCCGGGTGGCCCGGTGGGTCGCCGCGCTGGGTGCCGTGCCGCTGCTCGCTCCGACGGTGGCCGCCGCCCCGGGCGCCTCGGCGGCCACTGGCCGGAGTGCGGCCGTCGTGCGGACCGACCAGGGCGCGGTCCGCGGGACCGTCGCGGCGGACCACCGCTCTTTCCAGGGCATCCCGTACGCCCGCCCGCCGCTGGGCGCGCTGCGCTGGGCCCCGCCGCAACCGGGTCCGGTGTGGACCGGCGTCCGGGACGCGAGCCGCCCGGGTGACGCCTGCGCCCAACTCAAAGGGCTGCCGATGGACGAGCCCTCGGAGTCCGAGGACTGCCTCTACCTCAACGTCACCACGCCCCGCACGTCCGCTCGGACGCCCCGACCGGTACTGGTGTGGCTGCACGGCGGTGACTTCCGGTTCGGCAGGGGGGACGTGTACGGCGGGCAACGCCTGGCGACCGGCGGTGACGTCATCGTCGTCACGGTGAACTACCGGCTCGGTGCGCTCGGCTTCCTGGCGCATCCGGCGTTGGCGGACGCGGGCCGGTCCGTCGGCAACTACGGCCTCCAGGACCAGCAGGCGGCGCTGCGGTGGGTGCGGCGCAACGCGGCGGCCTTCGGCGGCGACCCCGGCAACGTCACCCTGTTCGGCCAGTCCGCCGGCGCGACCAGCGTCTGCGCACAGCTTGCGTCGCCGGCCACCGCCGGCCTGTTCCACCGGGCGATCATGCAGAGCAACTCGTGCGCCAACCCGGTGCGGACCCGGGCCGAGGCCGCCGAGGCGGCCGAGGAGTTCGCGCGCGGGGTCGGCTGCGCCGATCCGGGTACGGTCGCCGCCTGCCTGCGCGGGCGTGACCCCGCCCGGCTGATCGAGGCGGCCGGTTATCCGGGCGCGGGTGTCGACCTCGGCCCGGTCGTCGACGGCCGCACGCTGCCGGTGGACCCGGCCGACGCGCTGGCCACCGGGCGACTGCACCCGGTGCCGGTGTTGACCGGGATGAACCGCAACGAGTCCACGCTCCTGGTGTGGGGGATGGAACGCAGTGGGATGAACTGCCCGGCGCCGCCTGAGCCGGGGCAGCAGCCCGAGTCGTGCCCGCTGACCGACGAGCAGTACCGCGAGCAGGTGGGGGCGGCCTTCGGTGACCGGGCGGGAGACGTGCTGGCCCGCTATCCCCGCGACGACGCGCACGTCGCCAGCGAGACGTTGGCTGCCGTGCTCACCGATCACGACTACGCCGAGCCGGTCTACTCCGCCGCGCTGCAGTTCGCCCGTCGAGTGCCGACGTACGCCTACGAGTTCGCCGACGAGGATGCGCCGTTCTTCACCGACGGGCCCGAGTCGACCTTCCCCACCGGGGCGTACCACTGCGCGGAGCTGCCGTACCTGTTCGCCGTCGACTACGCCGAGGCGCTCACGCCCACCCAGCGGCGGCTCTCCGACGAGATGGTCCGGGCCTGGAGTGACTTCGCCCGGGTGGGCCGGGTGGACTGGCCCCGACTGCGCAGCGGATCGCCGTACGTGCGGGTGCTGGCCGGGGGCGGTGGCTCCGGTACGACGGAATTCGCGGCGGCCCACTCGTACGACTTCTGGCGGTCGTTGCGCGGCTGACGCCGTCGCTGGCCTGGCGGGTTGAGCGGACCGGTCCCATCCGGACCGGTCCGCTCATCCGATGCGTGCGTCGTTCCCACCGTCGACAGGGGACATACGCAAGCCCGCACCCCCGGATCCGGTTCAGCACGGGCCCGCTCCCTCGTCGAAGAGGCGGCGGGCCCAGTCGGCGTACCCGGCGATGGTTTTCCGGACGGTGCGCCCGTCGTGCAGGAAGAGGTACGCGCGGTCCCCGCTGCGGGCGAGCAGCCCGTCGAACCGGTGCGTCCCCTGTGGAGCGTGCAGCCGGGTGACCGACGGATAGCGGGACCACACCTGGTCGACCGGTGAGCCCACGGTGATGCCCTCTGGTGTCCGCATCGGGTCGCCGACCCAGAGCAGCACCAGTTTGTCCTCGGCGAAGACCGGGCTGACCGTGTCGTGGCCGGCGAGCACCGGCCCGCAGGCTTCCATGTCGGTACGCAGGATGCCCCGGCGGGTCAGCTCGTCCTCGGTGTCACCGAACTCGATGTTGCGCAGGCCGTTCAGGTCGATGATCTCCACGCTGCCGGCGGGCCGGCCGTCCGGGATCGGCCCGGTTGGCGGCACGCCGCTTCCGGCGATCGAGGCAGCCGTCAGCAGCATGGCAATAAACGCAAATTGTCGCGATTTCATGGAATCCCCCAGTCCCCAACGGGACCGAGGCGTTCAGGTTGCTGCCAGTCGACGGATTACTGGTTTTCCCACTGCTCGACCAGCTCATCCCAGTAGTCGGCGCTGAGCCGGCGGCGCCCGTGCGCCAGCCAACCGTCGGTGTTCCGCTCCAGGTGCAACCCCAACTCGGCGAACGGGTCGATCCACGTGCCCGGCTCGACGCCGAGCCGGATCAGCGCCATGTTGATCGGCCACTCCTCGCGCGGCGCGTCGAGCACGTCGTCGAACGATGGACCCCAGGACAGCGCGCCACCCTGCCACACCGCCGCCGACTGGTAGCCGGCGCCGCCACCGAACTCCGCCTCCAGGTACGCGACCGGCCCCGGCTGCGACCAGCGGGCCAGCAGCTCTGCCAGTGCCGGCGACAGGACCAGGTCGAACGGACGCTCGGCACTCCGGTCGTCCACCGCGAAATCCGGCAGCGACCCGGTCAGCTCCACCACCAACTGCGGGGTGACCGGCAGCAGCGCGAAGTCCTGGCGCAGCTCGCCGAGGACCGCGTGATCCAGCTCGGCGGTCTGCTCGCGGAGCAGTTCCGCGTCCGCGACCACCGCGCTGAGCTGGTAACCCATCGAACCCTCCGCCGTCCACAGCCTGTGGATAGAACATGTGTACGACGGATTCCGGCCGGCCCGGCGTCGATCCCCGGACCGTACCCGTTATACGGTCCTGTGCCATGGCTGATCGACTGACCGTCCCCGGTATGCCGTCTCCGCTCGCGCCCTCGTCCGCGGGGCTCTGGCGGGTCGATGAGGCGACCGGCGCCGTGACGGTGTCGGCGCAGCCCCACACGGACCTCTTCATCGACCCGAGTGGCGGCCTCGTCAACGCGGGCGAGAGCACCGCGCCGAGCCCGGAGCCAGTCCTCAACGCGGCGACGCTGCTCGGCGACCTGCCGCCGGAGGGCGACTTCCAGTTCAGCGCCCGGGTCACCGTGGCCTTCGCCTCGACCTTCGACGCCGGGGTGCTCCTGGTCTGGCGCGACGAGCGGTGCTGGGGCAAGTTGTGCTTCGAGTTCTCACCCGAGCGTGAGCCCATGATCGTGTCCGTCATCTGCCGGGGCGTCGCCGACGACGCGAACGCCTTCGTGGTGGCCGACCGGTCGGTGTGGCTGCGGGTCTCGCGAATCGGCCGGGTCTACGCGTACCACGCCTCACTCGACGGCAGGACCTGGCAGTTGATCCGCGTGTTCAGTTTCGATGGCGAGACGTCCCGCGACCGGATCGGCTTCGCGGGCCAGTCACCGACCGGCGACGGGTGCAGCGCGACCTTCGACGAGATCCACTTCCGGCCCGAACGTCTCGCCGATCTCCGCGACGGCTCCTGACACACCCGCCGCTGTCCACAGCCTGTGGATAGAACATGTGTACGACGGATTCCGAACCGGCCCGGCGATGATCCCCGGGCCGTACCCGTCCGAGCGGCGAGGGCACCCGCCGCAGCCACCGCTGGGGCAGAATCTGCCGCTGGTGGGGAGGTGCGATGAGCTGGGGTACGGCAAGGGTGCTGACCGATCGCGACGCCGGCCGCTATCTCGGCGGGGTGCTGGTGTCCGGCTTCGGCACCGCGGCGATGTTGCTGGTGGCCGGCATCTGGGTGAAGGAGCTGAGCGGGTCGAGCAGCCTCGCTGCCCTGGTGACCCTGGGGGTGTGGGCGCCGACCCTGCTCGGGCCGCTGCTCGGGCTGCTCGCCGACCGGTTCCGCCGCCGGCCGCTGCTGATCGTCCTGCACGCGGTGATGGCGGGATTGCTGCCGGTGCTGCTGCTGGTCGACTCGGCCACCCGGGTCTGGTTGATCTTCGCGGTGATGACCGCGTACGGGATCACCTTCGTGCTGACCGACGCGGCCGAGGCCGCGCTGGTACCGGCGGTGGTTCCCGGACCGCTGCTCGGCGACTTCAACGGGCTCCGGACCACGATCAACGAGGGAATGAAGCTGCTCGCCCCGCTGGCCGGGGCGGGGCTGTTCGCCGCGTACGGCGCGCACCCCGTGGTGCTGCTGGACGCGGCCACCTTCGTGCTGGCCGGGCTCGTCTTCTGGTCGCTGCGGGTCCGGGAGCAGCCGCCCGGGCGTCCCGAGCGCTGGACGAGACAGCTCTCCGACGGGTGGGGGCACCTGCGCCGGCATCGCGCGCTGCGGCACATCGTCGGCTGCGCCGCGCTCACCATGGTGCTGATGGGGCTCAACGGCGCCGTCGCGTACGCCGTGGTGGACGCCGGTCTGGGCCGGCCGCCGGAGTTCAACGGCGTGCTCGCCACCGTTCAGGGCGTCGGGTCGCTCATTGGTGGCCTGGCCGCCGGATCGCTGCTGCGCCGCTTCGGTGACCGGAGGGTGGTGGCCGGGGCGGTCGCCGTCTTCGCCATAGGGCTGGCCCTGCGCGCCACGACCTCGGTCGGGCTGGTGGTCGCCGGCGGGCTGGCGGTGGGGCTCGGTGTGCCGCTGGTGCTGGTGACCGTCTGGACGGCGGTCCAGCGGGAGACGCCGAGCGAGCTGGTCGGCCGGGTGGCGTCCACGGTCAACACGCTGACCTTCGGTCCGTCCACCGTGGCCCTGCTGGCCGGCGCGAGCCTGCTTGAACTCGTCGACCACCGCCTGATCCTGCTGACCGCCGCAGTCGCCGCCGTTCCCCTGGCCCTCTGGGCCCTCCGCACCCCGCCGGTCCTGCCGAGTCGACCGGACGAGCCGGTCTCGGTCAGGCCCGCGGAGCGAGCTGGGTGACGAACGCGCGCCAGGCAGCCGGGGTGAAGGTCAGCGCCGGCCCGGTCGGGTCCTTCGAGTCCCGCACGCCGACCACGCCGGGCAGGTTGTCGGCGACCTCGACACAGTTGCCGCCGTTGCCGCTGCTGCGGCTGCTCTTGCGCCACCGGGCGCCGTTCAGCTCCATGTCTCCGCCACTTCCGTGATGAGATCGACCGACTGCCAGTGGGACAACGCCTCGCCGCGCACGTTCTCCCACGCCGCCATCATGGCCGCGATGTCCTCCGGGTCGCTAGCGAGATGTCCCTGGAGTTGGTTGTCCAGATAACCAGCGACCCGGTGATCGTGGCTGTGGGCGATCACGAACGGTCCATTGAGGCCGGCATAGGCGCCGACGGTGGCGGGCACGACGTGCACCCGGACGTGCGGCTCGGCGCAGGCCGCGACCACGGCCAGCAGTTGCTCGCGCATGGTCGACCGACCACCCACCGGCCGGTGGAGGATGGCCTCATCGATCACCGCCGTGAACTGTGGCGGATCGTCCCGCTTGAGCAGGCCCTGCCGGCCCAGCCGGGCCGTGAGATGCCGCTCGATGTCGCCCCGGGGGATCAGGCCCGCGCCACTGAGCACCGCGCGGGCGTACGCCTCGGTCTGGAGCAGCCCCGGCAGCACCACTGACTCGTAGGACCGCAATGACACCGCCTCGCGCTCGATTTCCTGCCAGGGACGGAACCAAATCGGGTCCCGACGTCTTGAAGTGTCCGGCCAGATGTCCGACACGTCCTTATGGAGGGCTTCCGCTGCCGCGAACCGGTGCCGAGGATGCGGGATGCGGCCCTCGCTCAGCCAGCGCGCCACGGTCTTCGGGTCGACGCCGACGGTCTCGGCGAGGGATTCGGTGGTGTGCCCGGTGTCGCTGAGCGCCACCCGAAGCGCGTCGTTCACGGCCCCTCCATCGGATGTCTCGAATATCTGCTGACCATATCGCTACGCGGTGTATCTGTCTGGTGACGCGCGCGAGGGTGATCCGCAGAAGACGGCGCGGCCGGTGGAGGCGAAAGAGTCCGGCGGTCGGCGTCAGTCAGGGGGCCGCCCGGGCGCGGAGGCCGGGTGGCCCCCTTCCACCGCGAAGGAGGCCCGGCCAATGCCCCGCGGCCATCGGGATCATCTACCGACCCGTCCCACCTGGCGTTGCCAGTCGTGTGGCATCGCGTGGCCCTGCTCGGCCGCCAAGTTGCGGCTGCTCGCCGAGTACCGGCGCGACCGGGTGGCGTTGCTGGTCTACCTGGCGACGCTTCAGGCGGAGGCCGGCGAACAGCTCGCCGGCCTGGACCCGGCCCGGCTGACCGACCGCTTCATCTCCTGGGCTCGCGCCCGCGGGTGACGGATGTCAGGGACGCCAGATCACGACGTCGATGCCTCGTCTGCGCTCGGAAAAGCGACCATCTCGCGCCGCTTCGGACAGGAGGCGACGCAGGTCCGCCTCGAAGGCGGGGAGTCGATCGGCGAACAGGTGTGGTGCCGAGCTGGACAGCGAGAACACTGCGGAGGCGATCTCGTCGACACCGCGTTCCACGACCATTCCCTGGTCGACCGTGATGCGGGTGGGACCGGTGAAGCCGGCCTGCCGCATGATCTCCTCCTCCCCGCCGGGGGTGCCGGAGGGCAGCCACCCCTGTCCGGCCCGGCGGACCGGTCCCAGGTAGCTGGCGACCAGGTCGTCGATCTGCTGCCACGGAGGCCGGGGGTACGGCAGCAGGTCGTCCCCGGTCACGCCCTGGTGCGTGTTGGCGCCGACGTGGACCCAGGCCCCGCCCGGCGCGAGCATGTCGCGGACGCGACGGGTCACGAGGGGCCGATCCATCCAGTGGAACGACTGGGCGAACGTGGCCACCCGGAACGTGCCCAGGTCGGCCGGCAGAGCCTCGGCGCGTAGGTGCCGCCACTCGACGTTGGTGACCCCGACCTCGTTGGCCCTGCGCCGCGCCTCGTTGATCATGCCCTGGTCGGCGTCGACTCCCACTGCTGCCTCGACCAGGGGCGCGAACAGGAGCGTCACCGATCCGGGTCCGCAGCCGACATCCAGGAGTCGGCCGGTGCCGTCGAGTCCGAGTTCCTTGCCGACGGCCTCGGCGAGGCTGGGCGGGTAGGGCATGCGCCCGACGCTGTAGTGGCTGGCGCTGCCCGCGTACAACGTCTCGTCCCACTCCCACGCCGAGTCAGCCACGACGTCGATGAGACCACAAGATCAACGCCCGGCGGACCGATTATGGTCTGCCGGGCGTTTCTGCTGATCAGCTGGCGGAGGATACGAGATTCGAACTCGTGAGGGTGTAAACCCAACACGCTTTCCAAGTCTGCTCGTCCCCGTACGCGCTTGACCGGGTCGGTTCGCTACCAAGGCGAACTCGACCAGTCGTTCGTCTACGCCCCCGCACGGTCACGAACGAGACGACAAGCGAGACGAAGGCACGAGGGTGGCGTCGCTGCTTGGCCTCGACGCTCATGGGATGTCAGTTACCGCTGCCGTCGATCCGCGAGAGGTGCGAGCAGGTGCGATCCCCGTCGGGAGACCGGCTGGACCTGTCCGCCGGCTGCGCTCACAACTTTGCGACTGCGTCCTCGAACTTCTTCGCCTGCGACGGTTTCACCTTCCCGGTCAGCCGCACCAGGATCCGCCTGTCCGCCGGTCGATAGTGGTACTCGGTGCCGAGGATCTGAGCGCCCTTCAGGGCGTCCTGGATGTACGTCGATCGGGCGTCGGCGTCCCCTGCCGTCGCGAACACCTCGACCACCAGGCCGCGGTCGATGCCGTACTTCTCGGCGTCCTTGTCACCTCCCGGCACGTCCGCTGAGGCACGGGAGGTGTACTGCCCAGGGCGACCGAGCTTGTCATTGGGATCAGTGTTCTCGTCCTGTTCGGCGGTATTCGACAGCGGAAGCCCAGCAGCGGTGAGAGCCCCGACCACGTCCTTGGCGCCCATCGCCGGCTTCTCGCTGGGGCTCACGGGGGCGGCCGGCGTCGTGGCACTCGCAACCGTCGCCGGCCCTGCAGCGGCTGGAGGCTGGCTGTTGCCACAGCCTGCCAGAGCGAGGGCCAGAGCAGCGACGGCGCTGGTTGTGGCGAGCTGGGAACGATACAACAGGACTCCTTACGTGACTTGCCACGCAGAGGCCGCGCGGCCTCGCCATGGTCCACAATTCGCGTTGGTCACGCCATCGTCCGCGCGGTCGATCATCTTTCGGCTAGTCGACCGACAATCGGTCCGGCTGGTACCACATGTCCCAAGGCGGGAAGCTGCTCCTGGTCGTAGTCCTGGATCTATGGATTACCGGCGAGACGGTTGCTGACAGCCCGGTTCGCAGGTCACGAGCCTCGGTCGGTCGATCTAGGGCTGGGACGTTGCAGTGGGTTGCTGTACTTCGGCGCTGTACGGCAACCAGGCCCAGCTCTAGCTCGACCCCGCACTGAGGAAGCTGGTCGGCGTGGTCGGCGGGGTCGGCCGGTGTCGGCTGCTGTCGTTTCCTCGGGGTGGGCGGCGTTGCCTGCGCGGTAATCCCTGTGCCACAACCCGATGGCGGACCGTAAGGACGAGTACGCTCGGCCGCATCGGCCAGTGGGAGCACTTGCCTTGGCCCGGCACACTCTGCCCGTGAAGAACCCGAAGCGTCGACTCCCGCCTCGGCTCATCCCTGCCCAGGTGGCGGCACGAGCCCGGCTAAACAAGAAGACCCTCGGCGGGTACGCCGGCCTTTTCGCCTTGCTGTTCACGATTATTGGGATCGGCTCCGCCCTCGAGGACGACATGCCGACGGCGAGCGCCAACGCGATCATCGGGGCGACCGCCCCCGCCTCCCCAACGCCCGCCTCGGCCAGCCCGAAGCCGACACCGTCGAAGACCACGACGAGCCCGCGGCCGAAGCCGACGCCGTCGAAGACCACGACGAACCCGCGGCCGAAGCCGACGGCGACGCGCACCACCAGCGCGCCCCATACCACCGCCCCGTCGATCCGCACCGGCGTGACCCCCGGCGCATTCTGCAAGCCGGCCGGCGCGCGCGGGCGTACCAGCACCGGCAAGCTGATGGTGTGTAAGACCTCGGCCACTGACAGCAGGCTGAGGTGGCGCGCGGCCTGAGCCGCCCTGAGGACGACGAGCCCCGGCCGAACCGGCCGAGGCCCCGTGCTGTTCCATCCAGCGAATGACATGCCGGTCCCCGGCCGGCTTACGCTTCGACCCGAAAGGAACAATCGTGGGCGCGGGACTGCCTAGCTGGCTACCGCCACCTGCGACGGCAGTCCATCGGCGTACTCGGAGTTCGTGGTTGTCGGGCCGGTTATCACTCGCTTCGTCACCCAGCCGGCACTGCCGACCTGCGCATTACGAGTCCGTCGCCTGACGCTGGCCTACCGCCTCACCCTCATGCCAGAGGTGATGTCCGGGTTCGTGGTCGTCCGCTCAAGCTCGCCGGTTTGGCTGCTCACTTGGCTGCTCGGCCGGGGCGCTCGGGCGGGGGCCGCTGCGGGATGGGTTGTCACTCGACCGACTCCACGACCATCCGCACCCGGTAGTTCTCCGGCTCGTCAGCTTCGCCAGGTGGCACCCTCGTGGTCTGTATCGATGTCGGGCGCAACGTCATGCCGTGGGGATCCACACCTGCCAAGCTAGCTGGACGTCTACTAAGGAGTTGGGAGTCACGGCGGGATCAGGGCGGCATCTCCGACTGAGCGACCCGCCGCGAGGAAGCATCGAACGTGCCGCCTGTGGCCGACACGTCACGACAGCAGGCGGCGTGGTGGCCGAGCTGAGCGGCACGGCATGACAACCGACCGCAGCAGACACTGCGCCGCACCGGCGTTCGGGACGAAGCGCTCTAGCTCGCCGCGTAAGGCGTCCGCGCTTACTTTTACTGCTAGACGGCCCGCCTGAGTACCGCTTGGATGACGTAGCGTCTTGCTGACACGAGGGCGAAGGGTATCGGTGTCCTCGATGGATGGTGCTGACCAGCCGACGTCAACTACTTCCATTCGTTCTTTACGTCGGTCCACTCAGCAGGCCCAGTGAACGTCTGGATGTACACCTTCTTCTCCTTCAGCGGGGAAGCCGGCGGCACGTAGAGGGATTCAGTTCGCTGGAGATTTCCGGATCCATCTCGCCACCAGAAGATTCCGGCCGAATCTCGGAAAGCCATAGCAATCCTTCCCCTTTCCGCCGCATCTGGCCCGACCATCATCAGCAGCTTTATATGGGCACTGAACTTGACTGTCGCAGCCGCACCGACAACAGGCTCCGAGAACTGCCATACTCCTTCATCCTTTCCGTTCTCATTCCGGATGCAGTAGTAGGCCCTCATGTCATAGATCGGCACATCGGAAGCGTTTCTAATCACAACGTCGAACCGTGGAACGTTTTTGTGGCTGCCGAAATTGGCCGTGGTAGTCCTTTCTAGCCAACATACCGTTTTTGCCGCCTGCTGCGCCAACGACTCCTCGTGGCGCTGCTTACGCTCCAACTCGCTGATCCGGTCACGCTCCGATTCAATCTTGTATACGTCCTGAGCTGCCCGGGCTGCCTTAGCCGCGAAGATGAGCGCCAGGACTGAGATCGTCATTCCCAACACACTGACTCCGGCGCCCACCCAAGCTGGAACATCTCCCCAATCGGGTTTGGCAGAGACTAGTGCCGCAGTCTCGGTCAGTCTTTGATGAGCTGGAACAGACGACGCCAGCGAACCGGTGATCATTCGTTGATCCTCCACGATGGCCGCAAGGCCATCCACTGATGCCTGCCCTCCCGTCCTGGAGCGGGCCAGGGGCAGCGCCCGGGGTGACAAGGCGGAGCGCCCTACTGGACGTACGGCCTTTCGCCCTGGCCTTGGTCTGCTCGGCTTGCCTAGGTCAATGGCTGACGGGATGGCACCTGGCCTCCACCGCCCATGGAGCGGATCGGTTCGGCAACGCCATCCCGGAGTCGTGTGACCCCGCCCGCGCCAGAGCTTGCCCACCGACGGTCTCTTCGTCCCGAACGCCGTTGCGGCACATCGTCTGCTGCTCTCGGCTGTCATCCGGTGCCGGCTAGCTCGGCAACAACCCCGCCTGTTGTCGTCAGATGTCGCCCAGACGCGGAGCGTTCGATGCCTCTTCGCTGCTTCGTGGGTGGTCGACCGGGTAGACGTCCCGACTCAGCCCGGACGCGGTCGTTCCCCCGCCGGCCGGGTTCACCGTCCGGCCACGAGCAGCCAGACGGGCCGGAACGTGGCAAGTGAGACGACAACTGAGACGAGAGCGACCGTAGAGACGACTCAGGGCCGGTCCCCGTGGGGCCGGCCCTGTCGTTTTTCCTGCTCAAGCGAGCGGAGGATACGAGATTCGAACTCGTGAGGGTGTAAACCCAACACGCTTTCCAAGCGTGCGCCCTAGGCCTCTAGGCGAATCCTCCGCGAGCCAGGATACAGGCCCCCATGGGCAGGGTCACCCCACCACCCCCTGAAGATCGACCGGCGGTCGGGTAGGCTTGGCGTCACCTCCCGTGCGGCGGTATCTCGTGAACCTCCCCAGGGCCGGAAGGCAGCAAGGATAAGCGAGCTCTGCCGGGTGCACGGGAGGCCTTTTTGTCTCCGGGGCGCCCTCGATCCACTCCAGGTCGCCGATGTGGGGCTGTCCCGGGTCGCGGACACCGCCATATCGCCGATATGGAGTCGATCAAGCGCGGCAACGTCGATCAAGCGCGGCAACCCAGGCGCGGCAAACTCAGGCGCCCGGCGGGGTGGGTGGTCACCCGCGCCCGACCGGCGCAGAATGGCTCGGTCGAGAGGAGGCGGGACGAGTGACGCTGGCGCTCTACCGCAAGTACCGGCCGCGTACCTTCGCTGAGGTCATCGGTCAGGAGCACGTGACCGAGCCGCTGTCGCGGGCGCTGCGCAGCGGGCGGCTCAACCACGCCTACCTCTTCTCCGGCCCCCGTGGCTGCGGCAAGACCACCAGCGCCCGGATCATGGCCCGCTCGCTCAACTGTGAGCAGGGCCCCACCCCCGAGCCGTGCGGCAAGTGTCAGTCCTGCCGCTCGCTGGCCACCGACGGTGCCGGCTCGATCGACGTGATCGAGATCGACGCGGCCAGCCACGGCGGTGTCGACGACGCCCGCGAGCTGCGCGAGCGTGCCTTCTTCGCGCCGGCCAGCAGCCGCTTCAAGATCTACATCATCGACGAGGCGCACATGGTCTCGACCCAGGGCTTCAACGCCCTGCTCAAGCTGGTCGAGGAGCCTCCGGAGTTCGTCAAGTTCATCTTCGCCACCACCGAGCCGGAGAAGGTCCTCGGCACGATCCGGTCGCGGACCCACCACTACCCGTTCCGGCTGTTTCCGCCGAAGGTGGTCCGCCCGTACCTGGAGCAGCTCACCCAGGCCGAGGGCGTCGCCGTCGAGCCGGCGGTCTTTCCGCTGGTGGTGCGCGCCGGTGGCGGCAGCATGCGGGACAGCCTCTCCGTGCTCGACCAGCTCATCGCCGGTGCCGGCCCGGAGGGGGTCAGCTACGCGCGGGCCGTCGCGCTGCTCGGGGTCACCGACTCCGCGCTGATCGACGAGATGTGCGACGCGCTGGCCGCCGGTGACGGCGCCGCCGCGTACGCCACCGTCGACCGGGTCGCCGAGGCCGGGCACGACATGCGCCGGTTCGCCTCCGATCTGCTGGAGCGGCTGCGCGACCTGATCGTGATCCAGCAGGTGCCGGACGCCGCCGCGAAGGGCCTGATCGACGGCCCCGCCGACCAGATCGAGCGGATGGCCGCCCAGGCCTCGCAGCTCGGCCCGGGCACGCTCTCCCGCTGCGCCGACATCGTGCACGACGGCTTGGTGGAGATGCGCGGCACCACGGCGCCCCGGCTGCTGCTGGAGCTGATCTGCGCCCGGATGCTGCTGCCCGGCGCGGACGACTCCACCGGTGGCCTGCTCCAGCGCCTGGAACGGATGGAACGCCGGCTCACCCTGAGCGGCGCCGACGCGCCGTCGACCGCCGCCGGCTCGGCACCGGCCACCAACCCGGGGGTACGCCCACAGCCGGCCTCTCCGGTCCCGGCTGCCGCCACCCCGGCACCCGCCAACGCCCCGACCTCAGCGCCCCCGTGGACGGTCGACCCGGCGGCGTCCCCGACCCCGAGCACGGCCGCCCCGAACACCCCGGCCTCGACTGCTCCGGTCCCTGGCGCTTCGGCCGCTGACTCGCCGATCCCGGGCTCACCCGGTGCGTCGGCAACCGCCACCGCACCCGCACCCGCCGACGGGGCCGCATCCGTCGCGGCCGGCCCCGGCTCACCGGCCCCACGTCGCGCGGTTCCGCCGTCGGCGGTGCTGCCCGACCCGGCGACGCCGGAGCCGCCCCGACCTGGTGCGCCGGCTGCGGCGCTGGACGCGGTCGCGGTCCGCCGGGCGTGGCCCGATGTGATTGGCAAGGTCAACCGGACCAACAAGCGGATCGCCGCCCTGATGCGTGACGCGGTGGTGCGCGAACTCGACGGCGACATGCTGGTGCTGACGGTCAAGTCCACCGTGCTGGCCAAGATGATGGCCGATCACGCGGCGGTGCTCACCGACGCGCTCTACGAGGAGTTGGGCGGGCGCTGGCAGATCCGCTGCGAGGTGGCCGGCGAGCGGGGTGGCGTGTCGCTGTCCGGTCCGCCGCGCTCGCAGCCCGCCGCGGCGGCCCGATCCGTCCCCGTGGACGCTCCGCCCGCCCCGACGAACGCGACCGCCGCTGCCGGCCCATCCGGCGGCTCGGGTGCCCGCGAGGACCTGTCCGGCGGCCCGTCCGGTGCACGGGGCGGTCCCGGTGCCTCCTCCGGCACAGGCGCGTCCAGCGGTCGCGGTACGAGTCGGCAGCCCGGCGAGCAGCCGTCCGCGCCGGCCGATGCCGAGGACGACTGGCCGGAGGCGGCCCGCCCCGGTGGCAGTGCCCCCGCCGTCGAGGCGACGGATGACGAGGACTGGCCGGAGGCCGCCCGGCCGGGCGGCGCCACCGCCGTGGACGACGCCGCGTCCGGCAGTTCCGGATCGGCACCCGCCCCGGCCAGCGCGAACGGCACGGACCGTGGTCGCACCGACGTGAACAGCACTGACCCGGGCCGCACCGACGGAACGGGCACCGGTGCGAACAACACTGACCAGGGCCGTACCGGTGGAAGCGGCACCGGCGCGAACGGCGGCGGCCCAGGCACGGCGACCGGCGGCGGCAAGCCGGGCGGACGGGCCAACCCGACGCCGGCGGCTCGCCAGCCGGCCACCGGCGGTGCCCCGGTGAGCAGCGCCATCGCCGCCGCCCGCGCGGCGGCGGCGGGGCGCGGTCCGCGTACCGGAGCAGCGGCCCGGCCCACCGCGGACGCCGAGTGGGCCGGCGAACCGCCCTACGACCCGGACTTCGACGGTCCGTTGCGCGCCAAGCCGGGTGGCGCGGCACCGGCGGCCACCCCGACCTACGAGGGGTTCGACCCGGGCGACGAGCCGCTGGACGAGGTCATCGACGAGAAGACCGCCCGGGAGTCCAGCGAGGAGCAAGCGGTACGGCTGCTCCGCGAGACGTTCGGGGCCGAGAAGATCGACGAGGTCGACGCGCGCTAGCTGCGCTTCCCGGTGATCACCACCGGGGCGCGGCAGCGGTTGCGGACGGCACGGTCGACCGGCTCTGCAGCACCCGACCACCGGCTGTCTCGGCGAGCAGGACGCCGAGGCAGCAGGCCCAGAGCGGGAAGGGCAGCACGGCGACCCGTTCCATGCCGCCCACCCCGATCCCGATGCCCTGCTGGGCGAAGAACAGCACCGTCCCGGCCAGGGCGATCAACCCGGCGGTGAGGGTGAGGCGTCGCCACTGGCCGAGCACGGTGCCGCGCGGCGCGCGCCCGGCGAGGAGCAGGCCGACATTGCCTCCCATGATCAGAAAGGCGCCCAGGACGTGTCGGTTCTCGTCGACATCCGCCGGATAGACGGCCGCCATGGCGTACCCGCCGGTGGCCAGCAGCAGCAGCGTCTGGGCCGACCGGACCACGGCACCGCGACCGAGGAGCCGCCAGGTCAGCAGTAGCCCGGCGGCGAGCAGCACGGCGGTGGCCAGCAGTGCGGCGTTCATCAGCGGGTGCCAGGGCGAGCAGACGGAGCGGGGCCTGCTGGTGTCCCAGCTCCCGCAGTGGACGTTGCCGAGGTCGCTGATGTTGTTGGTGGCCCAGCTGTAGGTGGGCTGGCGCCAGCGCAGGCCGGTGACCAGGCTGGCGGTGAGGAAGATCGGTACGGCCGTCATCCAGCACAGGGCGCCGATCCGGCCGGTGCGGTTGAGGTGCATACCGTCGAGCAGACCAGTTCGGCAGGTCCCGCCACACTACCCGTAGCCGGCCGGTTCCGGGTAGTGCTAGCCGTACCCGGACGCCGTCCTTTCGGCTCCGGCGTGGGCGGACGCACCTGGCGGGGCGGGGTCGGTCACAGCGGATAGGCTGGGCGGCGGCCGAGCAGACGAGTGCGAGAAGGAGCCATCCGTGCGCCCAGGTGGACAGCCGAACATGCAGCAGATGCTGAAGCAGGCGCAGAAGATGCAGCAGCAGATCGCCACCGCCCAGGCCGAGTTGGCCGAGGCCGAGCTGACCGGCACCGCCGGCGGTGGGCTGGTCACCGCGACCGTCTCCGGCGCCGGTGAGCTCAAGGCGATCAAGATCGACCCGAAGGCCGTCGACCCGGACGACGTGGAGACTCTGGAGGACCTGGTCGTCGCGGCCGTGCACAACGCCGCCGAGGCGGCACGGGAGCTGACCGAGCGCAAGATGGGCCCCGTCACCGGCGGCATGGGCGGCCTCGGCCTGCCCGGTTTCTGAGCCGGCAGATGTACGAAGGTGCCATCCAGGATCTGATCGACGAGCTGGGTCGGCTGCCGGGCGTGGGCCCGAAGAGCGCCCAGCGGATCGCGTTCCACGTGCTGTCGGCGGATCCGACCGACGTCAACCGGCTGGCCGGCGCGCTGCGCAAGGTCAAGGAGCTGGTGCGGTTCTGCACGACCTGTTACAACGTGGCCGAGTCCGAGCAGTGCCGGATCTGCCGCGACCCCCGCCGCACGAACGAGGTGCTGTGCGTGGTGGAGGAGCCCAAGGACGTGGTGGCTGTCGAGCGGACCGGTGAGTTCCGCGGCCGGTACCACGTGCTCGGCGGCGCGATCAATCCGCTGGAGGGGATCGGCCCGGACAATCTGCGCATCCGGGAGCTGATGATCCGGCTTGGCGAGGGCACGGTGCGGGAGCTGATCCTGGCCACCGACCCGAACACCGAGGGCGAGGCGACCGCCACCTACCTGGCGTTGATGGTGAAGCCGATGGGGATCGCGGTGACCCGGCTGGCCAGCGGGCTGCCGGTGGGCGGCGACCTGGAGTACGCCGACGAGATCACCCTCGGTCGGGCCTTCGAGGGGCGCCGGGCCGTCTGAACCGGCCTCGTACGGCCGATGGTCGGCACCCGGTCCGGGTGCCGACCATCGTCGCCGTCGTGCCCGGAAATGATCTGACACCTGCTCCCTCCTGCGGCCGTTCGACGTAACAGTTTGGCATCGCGGGTGGCGATTGCACGGTTTCGGACGACTTTCACCTTCGATTCGAATGTCAAGCGACGATTGAGGCACGATCCGATACCAACCGTCCACCCAACGGTTTCCGGCTGGACGCAACGGGAGCTATGGTCACCGCCATCGGTGACCCCTGTCACCACGTTGTCCGTACCCCCAAGGACGAGGTGAGGCACGATGCGTGCACCCAGGCCGAAGGTCGCGATAGCGGCCGTCGCGGTCGCGGCCCTCGCGGTAGCAGGCTGCGCCGAGAGCAACCGTGACGACAGCTCCAGCGGTAGTAAGAAGGACACCCTCGTCTTCGGCGTTGCCGGAGACCCGAAGGTGCTCGACCCGAGCTTCGCCAGCGACGGTGAGTCGCTGCGTGTGGCGCGTCAGGTCTTCGAGACGCTGGTCCGACCGGAGGAGGGTGGCACCAAGGTCACCCCCGGCCTGGCCGAGTCCTGGACCCCGGACGCCGCCGGCACCACCTGGACCTTCAAGCTCCGCTCGGGCGTGAAGTTCCACGATGGCACCGACTTCAACGCCGAGGCCGTCTGCGTCAACTTCAACCGCTGGTACAACGCCAAGGGCCTCATGCAGAGCCCGGACGTGACCGCGTACTGGCAGGACGTCATGGGTGGCTTCGCCGCGAACGAGAACGCGGACCTGCCGCCGAGCCTCTTCAAGTCCTGCGCCGCCAAGGACGCGACCACTGTCGACCTGGCGTTCACCCGGGTCTCCAGCAAGATCCCGGCCGCGCTGATGCTCCCCTCGTTCTCCATCCACAGCCCGAAGGCGCTGCAGGAGTTCGACGCCAGCAACGTGGGCGGCACCGCCGAGGACATCAAGTACCCGGCGTACGCGACGGAGCACCCGACCGGCACCGGCCCGTTCAAGTTCAAGACCTGGGACGTCGCGAACAAGACGCTGACCCTGGAGCGCAACGAGGACTACTCGGGCACCAAGGCCAAGCTGAAGACCCTGATCTTCAAGACGATCTCGGACGAGAACGCCCGCAAGCAGGCGCTGCGCTCCGGTGACATCCAGGGCTACGACCTGGTCGGCCCGGCCGACGTCGAGCCGCTGAAGGGCGAGGGCTTCAACGTCCTCACCCGCCCGGCGTTCAACGTGCTCTACCTGGCGATCAACCAGAAGGGCAACCCGAAGCTCGCCGACCCGAAGGTCCGGCAGGCGATCGCGTACGCGCTGAACCGTCAGCAGCTGGTCGACTCGAAGCTGCCCCCGGGCGCCAAGGTCGCGGACAACTTCATGCCGGACACCGTTGAGGGCTGGAACGGCGACGTCACCAAGTACACGTACGACCCGGCCAAGGCGAAGGCGCTGCTGGCCGAGGCCGGTGCGTCGAACCTGACGCTGAGGTTCCACTACCCGACCGAGGTCACCCGGCCGTACATGCCGAACCCGAAGGACATCTTCGAGCTGCTCTCGGCGGACCTGAAGGCGGTCGGCATCACGGTCCAGGCGATCCCGCTCAAGTGGAGCCCGGACTACCTCAACGCCACCACCTCCGGCAACAAGCACGACATCCACTTCCTCGGCTGGACCGGTGACTACGGCGACGCCTACAACTTCATCGGTACCTTCTTCGACCGGCCGAAGGACGAGTGGGGCTTCAACAACAAGGCCCTGTTCGACCAGTTCAAGGACGCGGACACCACCGCGGACGCGGCGGCCCGGACCGAGAAGTACAAGGCCCTCAACAAGGCCGTGATGGACTTCCTGCCCGGTGTGCCGATCTCGCACTCCCCGCCGGCGATCGTGTTCGGCAAGGACGTGACCGGCGTCAAGGCGAGCCCGCTCACCGACGAGCGGTACGCCTCCGCCGAGTTCAAGTAAGTCCTGATCTGACGCAAGGAACGCGGGCGGGCGCTGTTGCACAGCGCCCGCCCGCAACCCTCCGCACCCCTTCGAGGCCGCCGTGTTCCGGTTCATCGTCAGGCGCCTGCTTCAGCTGATACCCACGCTGTTCGGGCTCTCCCTTCTGCTCTTCATCTGGCTCCGCAGGCTCCCCGGCGGCCCCGAGACCGCCATTCTCGGCGAGCGCGGCACGCCCGAGATGCGTGCCGCCATCCGCCACAACATGGGCCTCGACGAGCCCATCCTGGTGCAGTACGGACGGTTCGTTCGGCGGATGGTCAAGCTCGACCTGGGCACCTCGACCTCCACCAAGCGGGCGGTCACCACGGAGTTCATCGAGCGCTTCCCCGGCACCGTCGAGCTGACCATCACCGCGATGGTGATCGCGATCGGTATCGGCATCCCGCTGGGCTATCTGGCCGCCCGCCGTCGGGGCCGGTTCCTGGACCACGCCTCCGTGGGCGGCTCGCTGATCGGCATCTGCATCCCGGTCTTCTTCCTCGGCTACGTGCTCAAGGCGATCTTCTCGGAGAACCTGCACTGGTTCCCGTCCAGCGGCCGGCAGGACCCGACGCTCGGGGCGACCCGAGTCACCAACTTCTTCGTCCTCGACGGGCTGATGACCCGCGAGTGGGACGCCGCCGCCGACGCTCTCTGGCATCTGGTGCTGCCCGCCATCGCGCTGGCCAGCATCCCGCTGGCGATCATCGTCCGGATAACCCGGGCGAGCGTGCTGGAGGTGCTGAACGAGGACTTTGTCCGGACCGCCGAGGCCAAGGGCCTGACCGAGCAGACGGTCCGTAGCCGGCACGTGCTGCGCAACGCGATGCTGCCGGTGGCCACCTCGATCGGCCTGCTCGCCGGCGGTCTGCTCTCCGGCGCCGTGCTGACCGAGACCGTCTTCGCCTTCAGTGGCATCGGAGCCTTCGTCGCCGAGGCCATCGGCCAGCGCGACTATCCGGTGCTGATGGGCTTCATTCTGATCATCGCGGTGGTGTACGTGCTGGTGAACCTTCTGGTCGACCTCTCCTACAGCTTCATCGACCCGAGGGTGAGGGTGCGATGACGCTCAGCCCGGGAAAGAAGCGCGAAAAGATCGACCGGCTCTCGGAGCTGGCTGCCCGCGACGACGAGCGTGGGGTCAGCCTCTGGCAGGAGGCGTTCCGCCGGCTGCGCGGCAACCCGGCGGCGATCGTCGGCGCGATCATCCTGGCGATCTTCGTGCTGGTCGCGGTGATCGGTCCGTTCCTCGTGCCGTACGCGCCGACCGACACGATCGGCATCCGCGAGGGGCTGATCAAGCCGGGCCTCATCCCCGGCCCCACCGGCGAGCACTGGTTTGGTTACGACCACCAGGGCCGGGACGAGTTCAGCCGGATGATCGTGGGTGCACGGCAGACCCTGCTGGTCGGCGTGGTCTCCACCCTGATCGGTCTGGCGATCGGTGCGCTGATCGGCGGCATCTCCGGTGCCGCGGCAGGCCTCGGTGGCCGGTGGGGGCGGTGGATCGACACCACGCTGATGCGGTTCGTCGACATGCTGCTGGCGATGCCGAGCCTGCTGCTGGCGGTCAGCATCGCGGCCCTGCTCGGGGCCAGCCTGACCACGGTGATGATCGCGGTCGGTGTGGTCTCGGTGCCGGTCTTCGCCCGGCTGCTGCGTGGCTCGATGATCTCCCAGGCCAACAGCGACTATGTGCTGGCGGCCACCTCGCTCGGCGTGAAGAAGTCCAAGATCGCGCTTACCCACGTGGTGCCGAACTCGCTCGCCCCGGTGATCGTGCAGGCCACCCTGACCCTGGCCACCGCGATCATCGAGGCCGCGGCGCTCTCCTTCCTGGGCCTGGGCAACCCCGACACCGCCGTACCGGAGTGGGGGGTCATGCTCGCCGACGCGCAGCAGTACCTCGGCATCCGGCCGTCGCTGGCGATCTACCCGGCGGTCGCGATCATCATCACCGCGCTCGGCTTCACCCTGCTCGGTGAGGCGATGCGCGAGGCCCTCGACCCGAAGCTGCGGAAGTAGGCCCGACAATGGCACTGCTCGAAGTGGACGACCTCTCCGTCACGTTCGCCCGGCGCGGCCAGCGCGCCGTGCACGCGGTCGACGGTGTGTCCTTCTCCGTCGACGCCGGTGAGGTGGTCGGCCTGGTCGGCGAGTCCGGCTGCGGCAAGAGCGTCACCTCGCTGGCGATCATGGGTCTGCTGCCGAAGCAGCCCGGGTTGCGGGTCGGTGGCAAGGCCGTCTTCGACGGCACCGACCTGCTCCAGCTCGATGACCGGT
This sequence comes from Micromonospora sp. NBC_00858, assembly GCF_045207365.1. Lineage (NCBI taxonomy): Bacteria > Bacillati > Actinomycetota > Actinomycetes > Micromonosporales > Micromonosporaceae > Micromonospora > Micromonospora sp. NBC_00858. Next base: position 6,641,806 of record NZ_CP108828.1, read on the forward strand.
CGCGGCGGGACATCCGGGGCCGGGACATCGCGATGATCTTCCAGGACCCACTCTCCTCATTGAACCCGGTGATCCCGATCGGGTTGCAGGTGACCGAGGTGCTCACCCGGCACCGGGGGATGAAGGGCGACGCCGCCACCAAGGAGGCTGCCGCGCTGCTGGACCGGGTCGGCATCCCGGACCCTAAGCGCCGGCTGAAGGAGTACCCGCACCAGCTCTCCGGCGGGATGCGGCAGCGGGCGCTGATCGCGATGGCGGTGGCCTGCCAGCCTCGGCTGCTGATCGCCGACGAGCCGACCACCGCGCTGGACGTCACCATTCAGGCCCAGATCCTGGAGCTGCTCAAGGAGCTGGTTCGGGACTCCGGCACCGCGTTGCTGATGATCACGCACGATCTCGGTGTGGTGGCCGGCATGGTCGACACGGTCAACGTGCTCTACGGCGGCCGGGTGGTGGAGACGGCACGCCGTCGTCCGCTGTTCCGCGAGCCGCGTCACCCGTACACCGTGGGTCTGCTCGGCTCGGTGCCACGACTGGACGCCGGGCGGGGCGAAAAGCTCAACCCGATCCCCGGTTCGGTCCGTGACCTGCTGCCCTGGCCGGACGGCTGCGCCTTCGCCCCGCGTTGCGCCCGCCGGACCGACGAGTGCGTGGGTCAGCCGCCGGAGCTGGTGCACACCTACGACGGGCGGAGCTACCGGTGCGTCAACCCGGAGCCGGTGCCCGGCACGGTGCCCGCCCCACGCGAGGAGGAATCAGCGTGAGCGACAACGACATCCTCGTCGAGGTACGTGACCTGAAGGTGCACTTCCCGATCAAGCGGGGAGTGCTCTTCGACCGGGTCGTCGGGCAGGTGAAGGCGGTCGACGGGGTCGACCTGAGCATCCCGCGCGGCAAGACGTACGGCCTGGTCGGCGAGTCCGGCTGCGGAAAGTCCACGCTCGGGCGGGCACTGCTCCAGCTCAACCCGCCGACCTCGGGCGAGGTCAGCTTCGACGGCGTCGAGCTGACGACGCTGCCGCCCGGCAAGCTGCGCACCATGCGGCGCCGGATGCAGATGATCTTCCAGGATCCGATGTCCAGCCTCGATCCGCGGCAGAACGTCGAGTCCATCCTGACCGAGGGGTTGCAGACCCACGGGATCGGCACCGACCGCACCGACCGTCGGCGGATCATCGGCGAGACGCTGGACGCGGTGGGGTTGCCCCGCTGGGCACTGTCCCGCTACCCGCACGAGTTCTCCGGCGGGCAGCGCCAGCGCATCGGCATCGCCCGCGCGCTGGTGCTCGGGCCGGAGCTGATCGTCGCCGACGAGCCGGTCTCGGCGCTCGACGTCTCGATCCAGGCCCAGGTGGTGAACCTGCTGGACGAGTTGCAGGACAGCCTGGGCCTGACCTACCTGGTGATCGCGCACGACCTCGCGGTCGTCCGGCACATCTCCGACACGGTCGGCGTGATGTACCTGGGCGCGCTGGTCGAGGAGGCGCCGAGCGACCGGCTCTACACTGAGCCGCTGCACCCGTACACCCGGGCGCTGATGTCCGCGGTGCCGGTGCCGGACCCGGACGTGGAGGACCGGCGGGAGCGGATCCTGCTCGCGGGCGACCTGCCCTCGCCAGCCAACCCGCCGTCCGGCTGCCGCTTCCACACCCGCTGCCCGTGGGCGCAGCCCACGCGCTGCGTGGACGAGCGGCCGGTGCTGCGCGAGATCGGCGCCAGCCGGGTTGCCTGCCACTGGGCCGAGCAGATCGCCAGCGGGGAGTTGCGCCCGCACAAGGTCAGCGTGCAGATCGTCCGCCCCGAGGGCGAGGGCGACTCGCCGGGCGTGGTCTCCGCCCCCAGCGAGCCCGGCTCGTACGTCTGAGGCGGGGCTCAACGTCCTGGTGAGCGTGATACCTCTGAGGCATCAATATTCCTGAGAGGTATCACGCTCGACCGGGCGACCGCCGGGCCGCGCCAGAGTGGGTCAGCCCTCAGGGCGGTGCAGCAGGGCCACCGCGACGCCGTGTACCGCGTCCAGCCCCGCCGGGTCGTTCAGCCCGACCGCCCCGCCGGTCACCGCGTACCACTCGTCCGCGTCCTTGTACTGCACGCGCAGGGTGACCCGGCCGTCCGCGTACTCGGTGCGCAGGGTCAACTCGCCGGTGACCACCCCGACCTCGTCGGTCATCACCCCGCCTGGGCCGGGCACGATGTCGGCGGTGCGGCTCTGCGGGCCGCCGGCCCCGTCCGAGTCGGCGACCATGCCGGCCCCCGGAACGGCGGCCGAGGTCTCGGCCGTGCCGTCCGCGGTCATGCCGGCAGTGGCCGGGCCGGTGTCATCGGTCGCCCCGGCGCCTGTCGCGGCTTGTTCGCTCACCTGCAGCCCTCCAACATGTCGGTCAGGGCGGCCTTCTCGGCGGTGGTCACCGTCAGCCGCCAGTGGTGCTTCACCGTCACCCAACTCTCGGCGTACTGGCACCAGTACGACCGGTTCGCCGGCTTCCACTGCGACGGGTCCTGGTCACCCTTTGCCCGATTGGAGGACGCGGAAACCGCGATGAGCTGCGGCCGGGTGGTGTCGTTGGCGAAGTCGCCGCGCTTCGCGTCGTCCCACTCGTCGGCACCCGAGCGCCAGGCGTTGGCCAGCGGCACCATGTGATCGATGTCCACGTCGGAGGGATCGGTGGCGCTGCGACCGTCGTACACGCTCTCCCAGCGACCGCCGACCACGTTGCAGCCGGAGAGTTTCACGTCCTTGCCGTCGCGCTGCAGGATGCTGTCCCGCACGTCGCAGTTCTTGCCGGTGTCCCGCCAGTGCGGGAAGTGGTCGCGGCTGTAGCCCTTCATCGAGCCTGCGGTGGCGACGGTGAGCTGACCCAACTGCTGCACGGTGTTGCCGCCGCCACTCGGTGGCGGCGTTTCCGGCTCATCCTGGGGGACGCAACCGGCCACGCCGAGCGCCAGCGCCGCGACGAGCGCGGCCACCACCGCGCGCGGTCCTGATCTGGTACGCACAGACGACACCTCTCCAGCTTGCGTGCTCCCGGCGATTGCGCACAGTACCCGGGGATGGTTTCGGCGTTTCGTGGCGTCTCCCACATCGTGCAAGGCAGATTGGTGGGATGACCAGACCCGCACCGGCACCCGCACTGCGGATGGGCACCGCCGCCGGCCGGGGCACGCTGCTCGCCGCGGTGCTCGCCTCCGGCATGGTCTTCCTGGACAGCACGGTAGTCAATGTCGCGCTGCCCAAGCTCGGCCAGGACCTCGGCGCGAACGTGGCCGATCTGCAGTGGACCGTCAACGGCTACCTGCTGATGCTGGCGGCGTTCGTGCTGCTCGGCGGCGCACTAGGCGACCGCTTCGGCCGGCGGCGGGTCTTCCTGATCGGGGTGGCGTGGTTCACCACCGCCTCGGTGCTGTGCGGGCTGTCCCAGGGCACCGGCTGGCTGATCGCGGCCCGGTTCCTCCAGGGCGCCGGCGGCGCGCTGCTCACCCCCGGGTCACTGTCGGTGCTCCAGTCCAGTTTTCACCCGGACGACCGGGGCCGGGCGATCGGCGCCTGGGCCGGGCTGTCCGGGGTGTCCACCGCGCTGGGTCCGTTCATCGGCGGCTGGTTGATCGACGCGCTGTCCTGGCGGTGGATCTTCTTCCTCAACCTGCCGCTGGCCGTACTGGTGGTGCTGGCCACCCTGCGCTGGGTGCCGGAGAGCCGGGACGAGAGCGCCTCCCGGACCGCGGGGCCGGGCCGAACCCGACGCCGGTTCGACGTGCTCGGAGCGCTGCTCGGCGCCCTCGCGCTCGCCGGCGTCACGTACGCCCTGATCGACGCGCCGGCGCGCGGCTACGACTCGGCCCCGGTGCTGATCGCGGCGCTGGTCGGGGTGCTGGCCGCGGTGGCCTTCGTGCTGCTTGAACGGCGGCGCGGCGACGCCGCGATGCTGCCCACCGGCCTGTTCAGCAGCCGGCTCTTCTCGGTGCTGAACATCTTCACCGTGGTGGTGTACGCGGCGCTCGGCGGGTTCACCTTCTTCTTCGCCGTCTACCTGCAGAACGTGGTCGAGTGGTCGGCCTTCCGCACCGGGATCGCGCTGTTGCCGATGACGGTGCTGCTGCTCATCGGGTCGGCCCGGGCCGGCGCGCTGTCGGCGCGGATCGGCCCCCGGCTGCCGCTGAGCATCGGGCCGGTGGTGTCGGCCGCCGGTCTGCTGCTGCTGCGCGGTGTCGGGCCAGGCGCGTCGTACTGGCTTGACGTGCTGCCCGGGGTGCTGCTCTTCGGCCTCGGGCTGACCCTGGTGGTGGCACCGCTCACCGCGTCCGTGCTGGCTGCCGTGGAGGACCGGTTCTCCGGGGTGGCCAGCGGCTTCAACAACGCCGCGTCCCGGGCCGGTGGCCTGCTGGCGGTGGCCGCGCTGCCGCTGCTGGTCGGCCTCTCCGGCGGCGGGTACGAGCAGAAGGCCGAACTGACGAACGCGTTCCGGGGTGCGATGACCTGGTGTGCCGGGCTGCTGCTGGCCGGTGCGGTGCTGGCCCTCGTCCTGGTGCACCGACCGCCCCGGGACGCTCCGCCGTCGCAGCCGTGCCACTCGTTGCCTGCCGCCACGCCCCCGAAGTAGGGAAGGGGCACTTCCGTACTTCGGGGGTGTGGTGCGTGCGGTCAGCGGCGGGCGCGGTTGACGGCGCTGGTGACCGCCTTGATCGACGCGGTGACGATGTTGGCGTCGGTGCCGACGCCCCAGACCGTCCGGCCGTCGACCTCGCACTCCACGTACGCGGCGGCCTGCGCGTCACCACCGGAGGAGAGCGCGTGCTCGTGGTAGTCGAGCACCCGCACGCCCACCCCGACCGACTGCAGCGCGTTGACGTACGCGTCGATCGGGCCGTTGCCGACCGCGGCGAGCGTCCGCTGTTCGGTGCCCACACCGACCTGGGCCTCGATCTCGACCTTGCCGTCGGTGGTGCCGATCGTGTAGCCGGCCAGCCGGACCGCCGGGTCGGGCTGGTGGTCGAGCAGGTAGTGGGTCGCGAAGATCTCCCACATGGCGCTCGGGTCGACCTCGCCGCCGTCGTGGTCGGTGACCTGCTGCACCACTCCGGAGAACTCGATCTGGAGCCGGCGGGGCAGGTCCAGTTGGTGCTCGCTCTTCATGATGTACGCGACGCCGCCCTTGCCGGACTGCGAGTTGACCCGGATGACCGCCTCGTAGGTGCGGCCCAGGTCCTTCGGGTCGATCGGCAGGTAGGGCACCGCCCAGGTCTGCTCGTCCACCGGTACGCCGGCAGCCGCCGCGTCGACGGCGAGGGCGTCGAACCCCTTCTTGATGGCGTCCTGGTGGGAGCCGGAGAAGGCGGTGTAGACCAGGTCGCCGGCGTACGGGTGGCGCTCGTGCACGGGCAGTTGGTTGCAGTACTCGACGGCCCGCCGGACCTCGTCGATGTTCGAGAAGTCGATCATCGGGTCGATGCCCTGGGAGAAGAGGTTGAGCCCCAGCGTCACCAGGTCCACGTTGCCGGTGCGCTCGCCGTTGCCGAACAGGCAGCCCTCGATCCGGTCCGCGCCAGCGAGCAGGCCCAGCTCGGCGGCGGCGACGCCGGTGCCCCGGTCATTGTGCGGGTGCAGGCTCAGCACCAGGCTGTCCCGCCGCGGCAGGTGCCGGTGCATCCACTCGATCGAGTCGGCGTACACGTTCGGGGTCGCCATCTCGACGGTGGCCGGCAGGTTGATGATCAGCTTCCGGTCCGGCGTCGGGTCGATCACGTCGATCACCCGGGAGCAGACCTCCAGCGCGTACTCCAGTTCGGTGCCGGTGTACGACTCCGGCGAGTACTCGTAGTGGATCTCGGTGTCCGGGGTGTGGATCTCGGCGTACTTCTGGCAGAGCCGCGCGCCGGAGGTGGCGATGTCGGCGATGCCGTCCCGGTCCAGCCCGAAGACCACCCGCCGCTGGAGGGTGGAGGTCGAGTTGTAGAAGTGCACGATGGCCCGCTTCGCCCCGCGCAGCGACTCGAACGTCCGGTCGATCAGGTGCTCCCGGCACTGGGTGAGCACCTGGATGGTGACGTCGTCCGGGATCATGTCCTGCTCGATGAGCTGCCGGACGAAGTCGAAGTCGGTCTGGCTGGCCGACGGGAAGCCGACCTCGATCTCCTTGTAGCCCATCTGGACCAGCAGCTGGAACATCCGACGCTTGCGCTCGGGCGACATCGGGTCGATCAGGGCCTGGTTGCCGTCCCGCAGGTCCACGGCGCACCAGCGCGGTGCGGCGTCGACGTGTCGGGTCGGCCAGGCACGGTCGGGCAGGTCGACCCGGAACTGCTCCCGGTAGGGCTGGTAGCGGTGGTACGGCATCCGGCTCGGGCGCTGCCGGGCGATCGGATCGGTCTCAGCGTCGGTGGTGCTGGCTGGTTGAGCCATGGCGGAGTGCTCCCGTGGTCACGTGGCGTTCAGCAATCGGACGGAGTCGGCGTCACTGCCGGTGCGTCGCTGCCCGGCGGGCCGAGGTGTGCTGCGGTGCTGATGGGCGGCGCGGTCCGACTCCGCGACGAGGTGCCGGCCGTCAGGCCTCGTCGCGGCGACCAAGGAGGAGGTGCGCCTGCCACATGACAGGGTGACCCTACGTGATGAGGCGGGGGGTGGGAAGGTAGGTCCGAACTATGGGACCGGTGTCACGACCCGTTCCGCGGCCGCGGCACCGAGCCGCGGCGTCCGCCCAGCCCACGCCACCACGGGTACGATCGCCAGCCCCACCAGCACGAAGATGGCCGCCGCCGGGAACCAGCCCCAGCCACCGGTGGTCACCCCCAGCGCGGTCAGCCCGGCGGGGGCGATCAGGTACTGCACCTGGGAGCCAAGCCGGAACGCCCCCACGTACGCGCCGCGTTGTTCGGCCGGTGGCAGAGCAGCGGTGAGCCCCCAGGCGCCCGCCGACTCGATCAGCTCGGCCACGATCAGCAGCGTTGCGGCGGCCACCAGCACCACCACCGTGAGCGGGCCCCGGGTGACCCCGGAGATCGGCAGGACCAGGCAGAACAGGGCGATCAGCAGGGCGCCCCGGCGGGAGGCCCGTGCCGCGCCCGCAGCGGTGTCGGCGCCCTGGCTGGCGCGTACCTGGAGCAGCACGATCAGGATTGTGTTGAGCAGCACCAGCCCGGCGATCACCGTCTTCGGGGCGTCGGTGTGGGTGAGGATCCAGAGCGGCAGCACCGTCAGGTAGAGCGTCTGGTGGGCGGTGAGCAGCCCGGACAGCAGGGACACCGCCACGAACGGGCGGTCCCGCAGCACGGCGAGCCGACTCATCGGCTCCGCCGGCCGGGCCGCCTGGGCCAGCCGGGGCAGTCGACGCACGAAGAGGGCCGTCACCAGGAAGACCGCCGCGATGAACCAGACCATCCCCCGGTACGCCGCGGTCGTGTCCACGGCCAGCACCAGGCCACTGATCACCGCGCCGAGCCCGAACCCGACGTTCAGCGACGAACGCTGGTACGCCATCGCCGTAACCCGCTCGGCCGGGGGGAGCGCGTTGATCGAGTAGACCTGACGGGCGACCCCGGTGGCGGCCTCCACGGCGGCCAGCGCCACCACCACGGCCAGGAAGCCGGCGAAGCCGCCCACGAACGGGTAGGTCGCGAAGAGCACCGCGTCCAGCACGAGCCCGACCGCCCAGACCCGCTGCGGCCCGTACCGGTCGGTGAGCCCGCCCAGCGGCACCGTGCCCAGCAGCGACACCCCCGCCGAGATGGACAGGCCCAGCCCGACCTGGGCGGCGCTGAGCCCGAGCGCCCGGGTGAAGAATACGGCGCTGCCGGCGTGGAACAGGCCGCTGCCGACGGCGTTGACCATGGCCTGCACGGCCAGGGCGCGAGTCAGCCCGGCCGGCGGTACGACGTTTCGGACAACAGTGCGAATGGTGTCTCTGGCCCCCATGGCAGGTGAGTGAAGCGTGCCCCCATGACGGCCGTCGAGTCTTTTAGGCTCAACCGAATCCTGCTCTGGGGGTGCGTGTGTCCGAGTTGCGGTTCAGCCTGGCCGACGTGGCGGGAGTGCGGCTTGCCGTGTCGCCGGCCAACGAGACGGTCATGAGCATGTGGGCACTGGCCGACCCGGTCCGCTACGCGGTGCACCTGCCGTGGATCGACCGGGCCCGGGTGACTCTGCGTTCTCCCGAGGTTGCCTCCCAGGTCCGACCGCTGCTGGAGCTGACCCAGCGGGGTTGCTGGCTGCCCGACTTCCTCACCCCGGCGGCCCGACCGAACGTGGAGATGACCGAGCAGCTCGATCAGATCGCGGCGACGCCGCCGGACGTGGTGGTTCAGGATCTGCTGGCGACCACTCCGCGCCGGCCGCTGAGTCCGTTCGGGCGGGCGCTGCTCACCGACCCTCGTGGGCTGCTGCCGGAGCTCGTCGATGCGGTGCGGGTCTGGTACGACGAGGCGATCGCCCCGGCCTGGCCGCGGATGCGCGCGCTGCTCGACGCCGACGTGGCGTACCGGGCCGCGCAACTCGCCGAGGGCGGTGCCGGGCGGTTGTTCGAGCAGCTCCACCCGAGCCTGCGCTGGCTTGGCGACCGGGTGGTCAGCGACGACCCGTTCGAGCGGGACTTCGACCTGCGCGGTCGTGGGTTGGCGCTGAATCCGGGCGTGTTCACCAACCGGCGGGTGCTGTGGAACCTGTTGGAGGATTCGTTGCCGGCCGGGGCGTACCCGGTCCGGGCGGTCGGGACGCTCTGGGAGGCGACCGCGCCGCCTCCCGGCGACCCGCTCGCACGGGTGATCGGCCCCGGCCGGGCCGCACTGCTGAACCTGCTCGACGCGGCGACCACCACCACCGACCTGGCCCGACTCACCGGGATGTCCGCCGGAAACGTCTCCCAGCACCTGGCCGCGCTGCATGCCGCCGGCCTGGTCCACCGGTCTCGACAGGGCCGGCACGTTCTCTACCGCAACACCGAGGCCGCGACGGTCCTGCTGCGCGCCAGCCGGGGCGGGTAACTCCGGCGGTCGATCAGCGGAGCAGCAGGTCGGCCAGCGGTCGGCGGTGCCGCAGGCCGGTCTCCTCGGCGACCAGGTCGGCCGGGAGGCTGAGCGGGTCGCCGAGTTGCCCGACGGCGACCACCGCGTACGGCCGCACGTCGGCGGGCAGGTGCAGGTCGGCGGCGAGCCCGGCACGGTCGATGGTGAGGACCTGGCGTACGTGCAGCCCGAGCGCGGTGGCCTGCACGCTGAGGTGGGCGACCGCCTGTCCCAGGTCGTAGGCGACCCCGTCCGCCGGTGCTGCGTCGGTGTCGACGTGCGCGGCGAGGAGCAGCGCGGCGGCCCGGTGGGCCCAGCGCTGGTCGCGCTCGGGGAGGTTGACCAGGATCCGCTTCCAGGTCTCGTCATCGCGGTGACCGAGAGTGAACCGCCAGGGCTGACGGTTGCCCAGCGAGGGTGCCCAGCGGGCCGCCTCCAGCAGTGAGGCCGCCTCCGCCCGACTCAGTACCTCGGTCGGGTCGAACGCCAGCGGGCTCCAGCGGTAGGCGAGTAGCGGGGTGAGGTCGGCCATACGAGCATCGTCCTTTATGGGTGATTCGCCCCTCAGGAAGGGTTCGTCAAATGTGGGCAAGAGCACCCGTAACGGGACGAAGATCAGGGCGTTCCCGCGCCCGAGCTACCGGTCGGGTCGGGTGTCGGCGGAGCCGCGGTGTCCAGCGGTTCCTCGTCCACCACCACCGGGCCGGCCAGCTGCACGGTGGCCGGCGCCGGGCCGGGCGGGGCGGCCAGCTTCAGCGTGCCGGTCTCCGTCCGGACGCCGGTCGGTGTGCCGTCCCGGTCGTAGCAGTAGATGCCGACGTCCAGCGGGGCGTTGAGCGAGGCGGAGGTGGAGTCCACCGAGTAGCAGGTGCCGGTGAGCCCCTTGGGCGGGTCGGCCGGGGCGACGGCGAGCGGCGCGCGGCGGTCGGTGAGCACGTCCAGCCAGTCGGTGAGCGGGTGCTGGACCCGGGGATCCAGCCGGCGCGGCAGGGCGTCGTCGCGCTCGCCGAGGCGTACGCAGCGGGCCGGGTTCGGCCGGCCGGCCGACGGCAGGGCGCACTGGAACAACCCGTCGGCGGTGGCGGCCAGCGAGACATCAGCGGTGCCGCCCAGCGCGCCACCCGGCACGTCGACCCGCCAGCTGCCGTCGTTCGCGCTGGTGAACACGATCATGCGGTCCGGTTGACCGGCCCGGCTGAACGCGTACTGCGCCACCAGATGGCGGTCCTGGGCCGCCGCGGCCAGCGCGGCCAACTCGTCGCGGGCGGCGGCCACCTCGACCGGCCCGGGATCGGTCGGTGGCGGGGTTGGAGGCTGCTCGCTGGTGCAGGCGACCAGGAGCGCCGGCAGGGCGAGCGCGAGCGGCCCGAGCACACGGCCGGCCGAGCGGATGAGGACGGGCACCGGCCCATTCTGGTGGGTGCGGGCGGGCGGCGGGTGCCGGCGCGCACGCGGCTCGCCCCGGCGTGTCGGGCGGGATCGCGCCGGCGTACCGCCCGACCTGGTGACGCGGGGCGGCCGCCCCGCCCGTGGCGCGCGCGGGCCGGATGATGGGATCACCCGACCCGCCGCCGCGACCCGCCGGATACCCTCAAGTGGTTTGACACGCGCCGCCGGCCCCGGTTCCGGCGGCGTCGGCACGCTCAGGGTCGCTGGGAGGGAGTGCACCGTCGTGGCACTCGTGGTGCAGAAGTACGGCGGGTCCTCCGTCGCCAACGCCGAGCGCATCAAGCGGGTGGCCGAGCGCATCGTCGCCGCCCGCAAGGCCGGCGACGACGTGGTGGTGGTGGTCTCCGCGATGGGGGACAGCACCGACGAGCTGCTCGACCTGGCCAACCAGGTCAGCCCGCTGCCGCCGGGCCGTGAGCTGGACATGCTGCTCACCGCCGGGGAGCGGATCTCCATGGCGCTGCTGGCCATGGCCATCCACAACCTGGGGTACGAGGCCCGCTCGTTCACCGGCTCGCAGGCCGGCGTGATCACCACCTCGGTGCACGGCCGGGCGCGGATCATCGACGTCACCCCAGGGCGGCTCAAGGGCGCGCTTGACGAGGGGTCGGTGGTCATCGTGGCCGGCTTCCAGGGCGTCTCGCAGGACACCAAGGACGTCACCACGCTGGGCCGGGGCGGTTCGGACACCACGGCCGTGGCGCTCGCCGCCGCGCTGCACGCCGATGTCTGCGAGATCTACACCGACGTCGACGGCATCTTCACCGCGGACCCGCGGATCGTCCCCAACGCCCGGCACATCCGGCAGATCACCTACGAGGAGATGCTGGAGCTGGCCGCGTGCGGCGCGAAGGTGCTGCACCTGCGTAGCGTGGAGTACGCCCGCCGGGCGGGGTTGCCGATCCACGTCCGTTCGTCATACTCGACCAACACCGGCACGATGGTCACCGGATCGATGGAGGACCTTTCCGTGGAGCAGGCACTGATCACCGGCGTTGCGCACGACCGCAGCGAGGCCAAGATCACGATCGTCGGCGTGCCCGACGAGCCGGGCGCCGCCGCGCGGATCTTCGACACCGTCGCCGGCGCCGAGATCAACATCGACATGATCGTGCAGAACGTCTCCACCGAGGGCACCGGCCGGACCGACATCTCGTTCACCCTGCCCAAGACCGACGGCCCGACCGCGATGGCCGCGCTCAGCAAGATCCAGGAGTCGGTCAAGTTCAAGGGCCTGCTCTACGACGACCACGTCGGCAAGGTCTCGCTGATCGGTGCCGGCATGCGCTCGCACCCCGGCGTGGCCGCCGGCTTCTTCGCCGCGCTCGGCGCGGCCGGGGTCAACATCGAGATGATCTCCACCTCCGAGATCCGGGTCTCCGTGGTCTGCCGGGACACCGACCTGGACGCCGCCGTCCGCGCCATCCACGACGCGTTCGAGCTGGGTGGCGACACCGAAGCCGTGGTCTACGCGGGGACGGGTAGGTAGCGCCGATGACGGCGCTGCCCACCCTCGCAGTGGTCGGAGCGACCGGTGCCGTCGGCACCGTGATGTGTGAGCTGCTCACCGGGCGTCGCAACGTCTGGGGTGAGATCCGCCTGCTCGCCTCCGAGCGCTCCGTCGGGCGGCGGGTGCGCTGCCGGGGTGAGGATCTCGTCGTCCAGGCGCTGACCCCGGAGGCGTTCGACGGCGTCGACGTGGCGATGTTCGACGTACCCGACGAGGTCTCCGCCGAGTGGGCGCCGATCGCCGTCGCCCGCGGCGCGATCGCGGTGGACAACTCCGGCGCCTTCCGGATGGACCGGGATGTCCCGCTGGTGGTCCCGGAGATCAACCCGGAGCAGGTCCGTAACCGGCCCCGGGGCATCATCGCGAACGCCAACTGCACCACCCTCACGATGATCATCGCGGTCGCCCCGCTGCACCGTGAGTACGGCCTGCGGGAGTTGGTGCTCGCCTCGTACCAGGCGGTCTCCGGGTCCGGCCAGGCCGGCGTCGACATCCTGCACGACCAGCTCACCAAGGTCGCCGGGGACCGGTTGCTCGGCTCGCGGACCGGCGACGTCCGGCAGGCGGTCGGCGACGACCTGGGCCCGTTCCCGGCGCCGCTGGCGCTCAACGTGGTGCCCTGGGCCGGCTCGCCGGCCGACGGCGGCTGGTCGTCGGAGGAGATGAAGGTCCGCAACGAGTCGCGGAAGATCCTCGGCCTGCCCGACCTCAAGGTCTCCGCCACCTGCGTGCGGGTGCCGGTGGTGACCGGCCACTCGGTGGCCGTACACGCGGTCTTCGCCACCGAGGTGGACGCCGAGGGCGCCCGCGAGGCGCTGCGCAACGCCCCCGGAGTGATCCTGGTCGACGATCCGGCCGCGGGAGAGTTCCCGATGCCGATCGACGCGGTCGGCACGGACCCGTCCTGGGTCGGCCGGATCCGCCGCGCCCTCGACGACCCACGCGCCCTGGACCTCTTCATCACCGGCGACAACCTCCGCAAGGGCGCCGCCCTCAACACCGCCCAGATCGGCGAACTCCTGGCCAAGGACCTGACCCAGTAACCTCCCTCGCCCTCCCTACCCCACCACCTCCCAGCGTCGATCATGGAGTCGTGGTGGGCGTTAGATCCAATCACGCCCCTTTTGGGACGCACCACAACTCCATGATCGACGCTGGTGGGGGTGGGGGTGGGGGTGGGGGTGGGGGTTAGGCGGCGGACAGGTGGACGCCGTCTCGGCCCTGGCGTTTCACGGCGTAGAGGGCCTGGTCGGCGCGGCGGAGGGTGCGGTCGGGGGACTCGCCGGGGTGGGGCAGCGCGACGCCCACGCTGATCGTGCGGCCGGTGCGCCGGGCCGCCTCGGTCAGCCGCTCGGCGATCCGGACCGCCTCCTCCGGGCGGCTCACCTCGATCACCGCGACGAACTCGTCGCCGCCGATCCGGTACAACTCGTCACCGTGCCGCAGCGCCCCCTCCAACGCCCGAGCCAGCCCGACCAGCACCCGGTCGCCGGCCTGGTGGCCGTACGTGTCGTTGACGATCTTGAAGCCGTCCACGTCGATCGCCAGCAGGGCCGTACGCCCCGGGGTCGCCGCCGCGATCCGCTGCCCGAACGGGCCGGTGTGCCGCAGCCCGGTCAGCGGGTCCGAGCTGGCCTGCTCCCGCAGCCGCGCCAGCGTGCGCAGCCGGGCCAGGTTGGTCCAGGCCTGCCCGGCGAGCAGTTCCATCAGACTGACCGTGGTCGGGTCCGGGCGCAGCAACCGCTCGTCGGCGACCAGCAACACCCCGCCAGCGTCCGACGGTCCGACCGGTACGGCGATCAGTGTGCGCACCCCGGCCCTGGTCAGCGGCCGGTAGTCCGCAGTCGGTGGGTGCTCCGCCTCGCCCAGCGTGTATCCCGCGCCGTACCGGTGTGTCCGGTCGACCATCCGGTCGAGCGCGGCCGGAGTCGCCTCGGTCAGCTCGGCCCGGATCCGGGTCTCCAACTCGCCGGGGACCAGTGGCGGCGGCCCGATCTCGGCGCCCTCCGGGCCGGCGATCAGCAGCACCGCCGTGGAGAGCGTGGAGACCTCACGGGCGGCGCAGGTCGCCGCAGCGAGCACGGCCCCCTCGGTTGGCGCCGAGGAGAGTGCGGCGGCGTGCCGGAGCAGCTTCTCGCTGGGACTCTCCGCTGGCGGGCCGCCGAGCGCGACGATCCTCGCGCCGAGCCGGGCGGCCAGTCGCTGGGCGGTCTGCCGCCACGGCTCCAGGTCGACGGGCTCGCTCCACTGCAGGTCGAGGACGCCGATCGCCCGGCCCGCCGGGTCCAGCACCGGTACGCACAGCTCTGCGGTCACGTCCGGGCGTACCGGCAGATAGTCCGGATCGGCGGTGACATCCGGGACGACGGCGGTGGTGGCGGTGGCGTACACCCGGCCGACGATCCCGGTCCGCGTCGGCACGGTGGCGAAGACCTGCCAGGCGCCGGTCGCCGCGACGCAGCGCAGCCGGTCGTGGACCTCCAGCAGCACGGAGATGGTCGCCGGGGTGTGGTGGGCCAGCGCGTTGACCGTCCACCGACAGGCCTCCGGCGTGCTCGACGCCATCGGCAGGCGGACGGAGACGTCACGGATGACTTGCTGATGATCCACTCGCACGTCGTTCCAGGTAGGGGAGGGGTCGGCCGGCGCCGAGCCGTGAGATCAAGCGTACCCAGGGTGATCCGGGCGTCGGCCAGCTTCGTACACATGTGCTATCCACAGGCTGTGGACGCAGCCTGTGGGCGCGGGACCCCGGGAGGCATCCATCGCCGATAGCGTGGAAACTCCCGCACCGAGGAGGCGGCACGTGCTCATCGCCCAGCTCAGTGACCCGCATCTGACCACCGGCCTGCTCGCCGCCGAACCAGCCGCGGGGCTGCACCGCGCGTTCGGCCGGGTGCTGGCGCTGCGGCCCCGACCCGACTGCGTGGTGATCACCGGTGACCTGGTCGACCACGGCCGGCCCGACGAGTACGCCGCGCTGCGCGAGCTGATCGGCCGGTTCCCGCTGCCGGTGCACCTGGTCACCGGCAACCACGACGACCGGGAGTCGCTGCTCGACGCCTTCGGTGGCACACCCTGGCTCGGCGGCGGGTTCTCCGCCTACTACCACGTGGACCACGAGGCGGCGACCGTCGTGGTGCTCGACTCGCTCATCCCCGGCAGCGACGCCGGCCAACTTGGCGAGGAGCAGCTCGGCTGGCTCGACGGCGTGCTGGCCGGCCGGCCCGAGGTGCCCGCCGTGGTCTGCCTGCACCACCCGCCGGTCGCGGTCGGCATCCCGGTGGCCGACGCCATCCGGCTCGCCGACTCCGACGCGCTCGCCGAGGTGATCGGCCGGCACCGGCACGTCGTACGCGTCGCCGCCGGGCACCTGCACCGCTCGGTCACCACGGGGTACGCCGGCACGGTGCTCACCGTGGCACCCAGCACCTGGCGGCAGAGCACGCTCACCATGAGCGCCGACGAGCAGATCGGCTGGGTCGCCGAGCCGACCGCGTTCCTTCTGCACCTGGTCGAGTCGGGCGGTTGCGTGACGCACACGGTCCAGGTCAGCCACTCCGCAGGCCAGACCTGCGGCTTCTGAGGGCACCCGTCTTGGTCGACACCGAAGAGCGGCTGGTCTGGTACGTCGCGTACGGCTCGAACATGCACGCCGCCCGGTTGGCGTGGTACATCCGCGGCGGCTGCCCGCCCGGCGGGCGACGGACGTACCCGGGCTGCCGGGACCCCCGCCCACCGAGCCGATCGGTGCCGGTGTCGCTGCCCGGCGGGATCTACTTCGCCGGCGAGTCCGGTGCCTGGACCGGCGGCATGGCCTTCTACGACCCGCAGCTACCGGGCGTGGCCGCGGCCCGCGCCTACCTGGTCACCGTCGAGCAGTTCACCGACATCGCGGCGCAGGAGATGTACCGGCCAACGGGTGACACGGCCGACCTGGTCCCGGCGACCGGCGCGGCGATCGATGCGGCCGTCGCCGAGGGACGGGCCACGCTCGGCCCCGGGCGCTACGAGACGCTGGTCTGCCCGGGCCAGCACACCGGGCTGCCGATGCTCACCTTCACCGCCCCGGAGCCCGCGTCCGCCAAGCGGTGCCGGCCGCCCGCGCCGGTCTACCTCAGCATGATCGCCCGAGGGCTGCGCGAGTCGCACGGCTGGCCGGCCAGGCGGATCGCCAGCTACCTGGCGCAGCGCCCCGGGGTCGCGGACGGCTGGCCGCCGGACGCCGTCACGACGCTGGTCACCGAGGCGCTCGCCGTCGACTGACACCCCGGGCCACGCCGGCTGTCCCATCCTGTCTGGACCCGGGCGACAGCGACGTCCGGCGACGTGCGGTCAACCGTCGGTCACGTCGGCGTCATCCGACCGTCCGGGCATATTCGCAGCACTGACGTGCTGCCGGGTCGACCGGTCGGCGTCCGGATGAGAGGCTGTCCGGGCGGGCGGCGATCCCAACCGCCGGCATCCGCGATCGATCCTTCCGACGGCGTCGGTCGGCGGCCCGGTCGACCCACAGTCCGGGCACCGCACGCGCCGATTCTCATGAGGAGTTTCATGTCCATCCCCGGGATGCGTCGGGCCGCCGTCGGCCTGACCGCACTCGCGGTGGCCGCGTTCGGCGCGGTCGCCACCAGCCCCGAGCAGGCCGACGCGAGGCCGAAGCCGGTCGACGTCACCCTGCTGGCCCTCAACGACTTCCACGGCAACCTCGAACCCCCGAGCGGGTCCAGCGGCACCATCGCCGGGCAGGCCGCGGGCGGTGTCGAGTTCCTGTCGACCCACCTGGCCGAGCTGCGCGCCGCCGCCAAGAAGAAGAACACCATCACGGTCGCCGCCGGTGACCTGATCGGCGCGTCGCCGCTGCTCTCCGCCGCGTTCCACGACGAGCCGACCATCGAGGCGCTGAGCATGGCCGGGCTGGACTACGCCAGCGTCGGCAACCACGAGTTCGACGAGGGCGCCGCCGAGCTGCTGCGGATCCAGAACGGCGGCTGCCACCCGGTGGACGGCTGCGCCGACGGCACCCCGTACCAGGGCGCCGGGTTCCAGTACCTGTCCGCGAACGCCTTCAAGACCGCGACCGGCAAGCCGCTGATGGCGCCGTACGCGATCCACAAGGTGCAGGGCGTCAAGGTCGGCTTCATCGGGATGACCCTGGAGGGCACCCCGGAGATCGTCAGCCAGCAGGGCGTCGCCGGCCTCACCTTCGCCGACGAGGCGGTCACCGCCAACCGGTACGCCCGCGAGTTGCGCCGCCAGGGTGTGGAGGCGATCGTCGTGCTGCTGCACGAGGGCGGCACCCAGGCCGCAACCGGCGGCATCAACGACTGCGTCGGCATGACCGGGCCCATCGTGGACATCACCAACCGGATGGACCCGTCGATCGACGTGGTGGTCAGCGGGCACACCCACCAGGCGTACAACTGCGACATCAACGGCAAGCTGGTCACCAGCGCCAGCTCGTTCGGTCGCCTGGTCACCGACATCGACCTCAAGATCGACCGTCGGACCGGGGACGTGCTCTCCGCCGCCGCGGAGAACGTCGTGGTCAGCCGGGACGTGGCCAAGGACCCGAAGCAGACCGCCCTGATCAACCGGTACAAGACCGTGCTCGGCCCGGTCGCCGGCCGCCAGGTCGGCGAGACCACCCAGGCGATCACCCGGAGCCAGGAAACCCTCTTCGGTACGAGTCTGGGCGAGTCCCCGCTGGGCAACCTGATCGCCGACGCGCAGTTCGCCGCCACCGACGACGAGCAGGGCGCCGTCGCCGCCTTCATGAACCCGGGCGGGGTACGGGCCGACCTCGACGCCGGCCTGGTCACCTACGAGGAGGCGTTCACGGTGCAGCCGTTCGCCAACAACCTGGTGACGCTGGACCTGACCGGTGCGCAGCTCTACTGCGTCCTGGAGCAGCAGTTCGTCACTGGCCGGACGCTGTACCCGTCCTCGACCGTCGGTTACGTGGTCGACCCGAACGGCACCACCGGCACCGTGGCGGACCCGTGCGCGGGCACCCGGGTGGTCCGGGGCAGCCTCACCCTCGGCGGCACCGCGGTCGACACCGCCGCCACCTACCGGGTGACGGTGAACAACTTCCTGGCCGGCGGCGGTGACGGGTTCAGTGCCCTCACCGGCGGGACGAACCTGGTCACCGGGCAGATCGACCTGGACGCGTTCGTGGCGTACCTGACCGCGCAGTCGCCGGTCTCCGCGCCGACGCTGGATCGGATCCGCACCACCGCCGAGGTCCCCGCCGCCTGACGGACGACCCCGTGACGATCGGGCCCCGGAGCATCCGCTCCGGGGCCCGACCCGTCTCCGGCGCACACCGCGCCCACCGCGCCTGCCCCACACCGCGCCCGCCGCGCCTGCCCCACACCGCGCCCCACCGCGCACACCGCGCCCCGCCGTGCCCGGCGCGCCCCGCCGCACACCGTGCCCGCCGTTCCCGGCCGCCAGCGGCGGCATGATCACGCTCGATCCAGGATGTAGTGGCCTCCCGGCGCACCGACGCCACTACATCCTGGATCGAGCACGATCTTGCGTGGCGTGGCGTGGCCCCGGCTTAGCGCGGCGGCGGCTTAGCGCGGGCGGGGTCAGGCGTGGGCGGCGGCTGGGACGGGTGCGGTCGGTGCGGTCGTCGCTCGGCCGTCCTGGGCGGCGGTGAGCAGTCGGCGCAGCGAGAGCGCGATCAGCGAGGCGACCAGGCAGCCGCCGACCACCGTCGCCACCCAGACCCTGCCGTCGGCGGCGCCCATGAGCGGGCCGGCGGTCACCGGGCCGATCACGCCACTGATCCCGAAGATCATCGAACTCATCGCGTTGTACCGCCCGCGCAGCTCGTCGGTGGCCAGCGCGTTGGTCAGCGCGGGCATCACCGGCGACAGCATCGTCTCGCCGAAGCCGAAGATCGCCGAGCAGGCCACCACGCACAGGGCGGCCACCACGGCGTTTCCGGTGCTGACCAGGCCGCCGGCGCCGAGGACCAGCCAGGCGGCAGCGAACACCGCCCCGACCACGACGAGCGCACCGGTGCGACTGCGCCCCTCGATCCGGCGGATCACCAGGAGTTGGGCGAGCACGATCATCACCGTGTTGGCCGCGAGTGCCCAGGCGACCACCTGGGGCGTCACCTCGACGACCCGCACGGCGTACGCGGCGAAGCCCACCTCGATCTGGGCGTACCCGCAGGTGGTGAGGACCAGCCCGAAGATCACCAGCCGGCGGAACGGGCGGTCGCGGAGCACGGTCAGGTAGCCGCCGGGCGATGGCTCGTCGCCGGTCCGACGATGGCCGAGTCGGTGGCCGACGCCGGGCAGGGTGAGCAGGATCAGCGCCGGCATCAGGTAGCTCACCGCGTCGAGCACGTAGACCGTCTCGAAGGTGCCGGGTCGGGCCGTGTCGACGATCGCGCCGGAGGTCATGCCGCCGATACCGATGCCGAGGTTGAGCAGGGCGAAGTTCAGCCCGAAGACGCGCTGCCGTTCGTCGTCGTCGGTCAGTGAGGCGAGGATGGTGTTCTGCCCGGACCAGATGGCCGAGCTGCCGATGGCGACCACCGTCATCACCAGCAGGGCCGAGCCGGTCGAGTTGACCAGCGCCAGTGAGCCGGTGCCGACCGCCTCGATCAGCAGACACGGCACCACCACCCGGCGGGCGCCGAACCGGTCGATCAGTGTCCCGCCCAGCGGCGACAGGGCCAGGGTGACCGCGCCGTACCAGCCGATCACCAGCCCGGCCCGGGTGTCGGTGAGCCCGCGTACGTCGGTCAGGTAGATGAACAGGAACGGCAGGGTCAGGCCGCGCCCGATCGCCGACAGCAGGGTGCCGATGAGGAGTCGGCGAGCTTCCGAACGGCGAGGTAGGGCGCGACGCAACATTCCGGCATTCTGTTCGCCGGGTGTGACGATCGCGAACCGTTTACCGCGGCGAGGGCTGTCGGTGTGCTCTGCCATGCTGGCCCGGTGAGCGTGACCTGGCGACACCTGCCCGCATCGGCCCGCGAGATCGCCGGCGCCGCCAGCGACGCGGTCGAGGCCGCGAAGGCCCAGGACACCGAGGCGTACGAGGTGGCGACCGCGCGCCTCGCCGCCGCCGAGCGTTCGGGTCTGGTCCTCGGCGCCGTGGTGCGGCTGCTGTTGGAGGAGACCCACCCGGACGGGCTGGACGGCGACGACATCCGGCAGGTGCTGGCGCGGTGTGTGCGCTCGGCAGCCCCGTGGCGACCGGACGTCGACCCGCACGTCGTGCTGGTCCTGCTGGCCGGGGCGCTCGGTGTGTACGACCCGGGCGAGGACGACTCCCCGCCCGACCCGGCGGCGCTCGCCCGGCACGCCCCGCTGCTCGTGGTCGACCTGCTCGCGGGCACGGCTCGGCAGGTCGACGCATACCTGAGCGCGGCGTTCGCCGAGATCGAGCGCACCGAACGGCACGACTGAGACGCTCCGGCCTAACGATCCCGCCAGGTGCCGTTGAGGCGGCCCGGGTGAACCATCCAGTGGGCTGATCGGCGCAGGTTAACGGCCGATCGACGCTGTCCGCATTGGAACTGTCACGGATACGCTCAGTGAAATCGGTGGATGGGATTGTCACGGGGGCGCTTGATGGACATCCGACGGTGGGCACGCCTCGCACTCGTACCACTGACGGGGGGTGCGGCCCTGGTGGGGCCCGCGGCGCCCGCCTCGGCGGCGCCCGCGCCGGTCACCGCCTCGGCGGTCGCAGGTGAACTGCACGTCAGCGAGCTGTGGTGCCAGGGCAGCGGTGACGGCAGCGTGAAGCGACCGTTCTGCACCATATCGGAGGCGGCTGCGGTGGCCGGCCCGGGCCAGACGGTCCTGGTGCACCCGGGGGAATACCAGGAGAACGTCCGGTTCACCCGATCCGGCACTGAGTCCGCGCCGATCACCTTCCGCGCGGTCAATGTCAACTCGGAGATGGTGCGGGTCGGCAGATACGCCACCGGGGCCATCACCGGGACCATCCTGGACCTCACCGGCGTGCACGACGTGACGGTGGAGGGCCTGGTCGTCTTCGGGGCCAACGTCGCCGACGCCGTCACAGTGCGGGACTCCCACCGGGTCCGCCTCGACAAGGTCACCATCTACACCGGCAGTTCCGGTCCCAACGGAGTGCGGATCAGCGGCACGTCGAGCCGGGTGACCGTCAGCCGAAGCTTCGTCCGCACCTGGCAGGGCCCTTCGGTGTCCGTTGAGTCAGGCGTCACCGACACGGTGATCACCGCCAACCAGCTCGACAACTCCGGCCTGGCCGCGGCGAACGCTCCCCGCCTCACGATCACGGGCAACACGATCCACGTCGACTGCAGGTACGGCATCCAGCTGGCTGGCAGTTCACCGGGTGCCACGATTCGCAACAACATCGTCGTCACGGCTCGCCTGCGCGGTCGCTGCCTCACTCCGGCGAACGCCACCGGCATCCGGGTGTCCGCCGAGTCGGTGGCGGGGACCAGCACCGACTACAACCTGATCGACCCGCTCGGCGGAGGGGCGCCCTACTCCTGGGCGGGCACCGACTACCCGACCCTCGCCGCATTCGTCGCGGCGACCGGGCAGGCCGCCCACGACCTGGCGGCCGACCCGAAGCTCACCTGGGCGACCGGCGTGGACCGTCACTACCTGGTGACCGGGGACGGGTCTCCCGCCCGGGACTCCGCCGAGGCGAACGCCCCCGGCGCCACCGACATGCTCGACGGGTCCTACACCGACGATCCGGCCATGCCGAACATCGGCACCGGCAGCGGATACCGCGATCGGGGAGCGGTGGAGGCACGGGGTGCCGTCACTCAGGACCCGCTACGTGTCGAGCGCAAGGTCGGCGGCGGCACGCTCGACGTGGTCGCCCGGTCGGGCACGCACTCCGTCTGGCCGGTCGAGCGGGAGCGGACCCTGTACGCCTACCACCTCCACGGCGAGCCGTTCTGGCGGGTGACCGACTCCGCCACGGCGGAGTACACGCTGCGGCGAGCCGGCGAAGTCTGCGTCCGGGTGCAGACCTCTCAGACCGACTTCCGGCTGCCCACCTCGTACGACGAACGGATCTGCACCCAGGTCGGTGCACGCTACATACCGGTGGCGCCGACCCGGGTCCTGGATACCCGATCCCGGATCGGTGTGCCCGACACCCGACCGGTCGCCGCGAACGGAACGGTCGAGCTGCCGATCGGCAGCATCGCCGGGATTCCCGGGACGGACATCAGCGCGGTCGTGCTCAACGTGACGGTGACCCAGCCAAGCGCCTCGGGTTTCATCAGCGTCTACCCGAGCGGCGGCTGGAGCACCTCGTCCAGCATCAACTTCGTGAGCGGGGAGACGGTGCCGAACCAGGTCACCGTGCCCGTCCTCGACGGGTCCGCTCTCTTCGACAACGCCAGCTCGGGCACCGTCCACCTGGTCGCCGACCTCCAGGGCTTCTACGCCGCGACCGGGTCCGGCTTCGCGTCGATGTCGCCGACGCGGGTGCTCGACACCCGGGAGGGAGCTGGCGCGCCGATCCCGGCCAAGGGCATCCGCCCGCTCGACCTGTCCGGGCGATTGCCCGCCAGCGCGAAGGCGGCCGTGCTCTCCGTGACGGTCACCGCTCCGACCACGAGCGGGGTGCTCACGGTCTTCCCGTACGGCTCGGCGGCACCAACCGCGTCGAACCTCAACTTCGTCGCCGGGCAGACCATCCCCAACCTGGTCACCGTGCCGGTGGTGAACGGCCGGGTCAACATCTTCAACAACAGCTCCGGCACCACACACGTGGTCGCGGACCTGGCCGGCTGGTTCAGCCCGGACGCCACCCAGACGTTCGTGCCGATCACGCCGATGCGGATCGTCGACACCCGATACAGCATCGGGCTGCCCGGCCGCGCGCCGGCTCCACTCGCCGCCCGGGAGACCGTCCGGTTCGCGCCGTTCCAGAGCGGCGTGGTCTGCGCGCCGGCCTGCCCGACCCCGACGGCGCTGGTGGGCAACGTGACCGTGACCGCACCGACCACGGCGGGCGTGCTCACCCTTCATCCCGGCGGCGGGCAGCGGCCCACCGCCTCGAACGTCAACTTCGTCGCGGGTGAGACCGCGTCGAACGCCGCCTTGGTCGCCGTGGGCTCCGGCGTCGACATTTTCCACAACAGCGGGGGTACGTCCCACGTCATCGTCGACCAGTCGGGCTATTTCATCGCCGCCGCGTCCTGACCCAGCGGCCGGGGTGTTCCGGCTGACCGGGCGTGGTGGATCGTCCGATCGACATGGCCCGCATTCGCGGGCATCGGTATAGGCTCTCGCCGCTACTGAAGATCCACTTGTCGCGGGGATGGTCGATGACACGATCTGTAATGGCACGGCTAACGCTCGTACCGCTGGCTGTTGGCGCGAGCCTGGTGGCCCCGGCGCTGCCCCTGTCGGCGGCGGCACCCGCGCCCGCCGTCGCGCAGACACCCGTCGCTGCCCCCGTGCCGGCCGCCGCCGCTGCCGAGCGGTACGTCGACTCCGCCAACTGTGCGAACGACGGGAACGGCAGCGCCTCCAACCCCTTCTGCACCATCTCCCAGGCCGCGGACGTGGTCCGACCCGGCGAGACCGTCCTGGTCCGGCCCGGTGACTACCGGGAGTCGGTGGTGGTCACCCGGTCGGGGACCGAGGGTGCTCCGATCACCTTCCGGGCGGTGAACGGGCCGGGCCGCAGCGCCACCGTGGTCAAGGTGGGCAAGCGGCGAGGCGGCAACGGCAACGAGAGTGCCTTCACTCTGCCCGGGGTGCACGACGTGGTCCTCGATGGCTTTCTGGCGGCCGGTGAGGGCACGGCCGAGGCGGTCCTCGTCGACGGTTCCTCCCGGATCACCCTCGACCGGCTGGTCGCCTCCGAGTACGACGCCCCGGCAGCGGTCCGGATCACCGGCGCTTCCCTGGACGTCACGGTGAGTCGTGGCGCGTTCCGGTCGGGCAGCGGACTGGTGGTGGACCCGGGGGTGAGTGGTGCCGTGGTGACAGCCAGCACCTTCACCCAGAGCGGGATCACGGTGCGGGACGCGCCGGGTACGAAGATCGTCGGCAACACCCTGGAGACCGACTGCACCCTGGCGGTAAACGTCACCGGCACCTCGCCGGGCGTGTCGATCCGGAACAACATCCTGGAGACCGCCACCGGTGCGCTCAGTGATGCAGAGGCGTGCGAGACGCCGTCGGAGGCGACCGCCATCGCCGTCTCGGCCGAGAGCGTTCCGCAGACGGTGGCGGACTACAACCTGATCGAGCCGGCCAGCGGCGGCCCGCTCTACCGTTGGGGCGCCACCGAGTACACCAGCCTGCCTGCGTTCGTCGCCGCCACCGGTCACGGCGCTCACGACATCGCCGCGGTCCCCTGGTTGCGGGCGGCGGATGCCGTGGAGCGGCCGTACTACGAGATCAGCCCGAACTCTCCGGCCGTCGACTCGGCCGACGCCACCGCCGAGGGTGTCTCCCGTACCGATCTGCTGGACAACCCGCACACGGACGACCCGGCGAAGGCCAACACCGGCACCGGTTCGGGCTACCACGACCGGGGAGCGGTCGAGGCCCAGGGACCGGTGACGGTCAAGGAGCTGCCGATCCGGCGGAAGGCGGGCGGCACTCCTCTGGACGTGACCGTCGAGCTCTCCGTCACCACCGCATGGACCATCGACGGCCCGTTGGGCAAGGTGTCGCGTAACTGGAGCGATGAGAACAACCGTCGGGTGCTGCCGCTGGGGCCCGAGGACCACCGCTTCCGCCGTGCCGGCAGGGTCTGCGAAGCGCACCAGGTCAGCTTCAACGACTTCCGGAAGTTCCGGGAGACTCCCGTGACGACCTGCCTCGTGCTGGGTGCCGCCTACACGCCGGTGTCGCCGCAACGGGTGCTCGACACCCGTGCTGGGATCGGAAGATACGGGACCGTGCCGATCCCGCCCAACCAGGCGGCCACGCTGTCGCTTACGCCGCTCAACGGCGTACCGGAGAAGGACGTCAGCGCCGTCGTGTTGAACGTGACCGCCACCCAACCGACCGCCGCCGGGTTCCTGCAGGTATTCCCGGTGGGTGGACCGGCCGACGTGTCGAGCGTCAACTTCGTCTCCGGCGAGACGGTGCCGAACCTGGTCACCGTGCCGGTACTGGATGCCCGCGAGGTGACGATCGTCAACAAGTCGAGCGGCACGGTGCACGTCGTCGCCGACCTGCAGGGTTACTACTCGGCCAGTGGTTCCGGGTTCCGGTCGGTCGCTCCGTTGCGGGTGTTGGACACCCGCAGCGCCGGCAACTCGGCGTTCGCGCCGAACAGTGGTCGGACGCTGGACCTGTCCGGTCGGATCCCGGCGGGCGCCACGGCTGCCGTGCTCAACGTGACCGTGACCGCGCCGACGACCAGTGGCGTGCTCACCGTCCACCCGTACGGCACGGCGGTGCCGGTGGCGTCGAACCTGAACTTCGTCGCCGGGCAGACCATCCCCAATCTCGTCATGGTGCCGGTGGTCAACGGCAAGGTGGCCATCCAGAACGTCAGCTCCGGCCGTACCCATGTGGTGGCCGACCTCGCCGGCTGGTTCGGTGGCGGCGCCACGGACGTCTTCGTGCCGTTCGGCCCGACCCGGATCTACGACACCCGGAGAGGCGAAGGGGTGCCGCTCGGGCCGTACGGCTGGGGTGCGCTGGCCGTGCCCTTCCTCGACCCAAGGGGCGACAAGAGCGCGCCACAGCCGACGGCGCTGGTGGCAAACCTGACCGTCACCGCACCGACCAAGGCCGGCGTGCTCACCGCCCACCCGAACGGACCCGACCAGCCAACCGCGTCGAACGTCAACTACGTCGCCGGTGAAACCGCCACCAACCACGCCATCGTCGGCGTCGGTGAATACGGGCTCGTCGTGCTGTTCAACAACACCTCCGGCTCCACCCACGTGATCGTCGACCAGGCGGGCTACTTCATCAGCGCCGCATCCTGATCAGTCGACTACCTACGGCCGTCCATTGCACCTCGATGGGCGGCCGTGTCACACACCCCGTCCCGTGGGTCCGAACTGTGCCGGTCGTCGGTCCACGCATAGCCAACCGTCGGTATAGGCTGCCGTCCGCAAACGCGATCAATCCAGCGGGGGCTGTTGATGAGAAGAAGACTGTGGTCAATCGTGGTCGTACCGCTGGTGGGTGGTGTCGGCCTGGTCGCGCCGACGACGCCTGCGGGAGCGGCGCCGGCCGCCGGGCAGGCCCCGGCCGCCGGGCAGGCTGCGGCGGGGTATGAGCTGTACGTCAGCAGGACGTACTGCCCGTACCCCGCCAGTGCGGCCGACGGGACGGTCGATCGTCCGTACTGCACTGTCTCGGCTGCCGCAGCGGTTGCGCAGCCGGGTCAGACCGTCCTGGTGCAGGCCGGTTCCTATGTGGAAAAGGTGGCTATCACCCGCTCGGGTACCAGCGGTGCGCCGATCACCTTCCGGGCGGTGAACGGTCCGCAGGGCTTCGTCACGTTGAGCGCGCCCGCCTCCGGAGGCAGCGCATTCTCGCTCAGCGGCGTGCACGACGTCACGGTTGAGGGCTTTTCCGTCCGGACGTCGGGGTCCGCTGAGCCGGTCCTGATCGACGGCTCGACCCGGGTGACCGTGGACGAACTCACGGTCCGTTCGCCGGCCGGCGTGGTCGGGGTACGTGTCACGGGAGCGTCCAGTGACGTGACCGTCAGTCGGGGCTGGTTCGGCGCGTCCGGTGCGCCCGGGGTGGCGGTCGGCGCCGGTGTGACCGGTGCCGTGGTCACCGGAAACCAGTTCCGGGGTGGCCTGACGGTCACCGATGCCCCCGGCACGGCGATCACCGGGAACACCCTGGTGACTGGCTGCACCTCGGGTATCACGGTGACCGGCGCCTCGCCGGGGGTGGACATCCGGAACAACATCGTGCAGGCCGCCGACCTGTCCGGCAGCGTGCCCGCCGCATGCGACGACCCGACGGCTGCCACCGCGATCGCGCTCTCTGCGGCGTCGGTCGGGCAGAGCGTTGCCGACTACAACCTGATCGACCCGGCGAGCGGCGGCGCCCTGTACGCCTGGGGGGAGACTTCGCACACCGAGCTCGCGGCATTCCGCGCGGCTACCGGCCAGGGCGCCCACGACATCGCCGCCGATCCGAAGCTCAAGCCGCAGCAGGGGACCGAGCGGCCGTGGATCGACCTCGATCGCACGTCGCCAGCGGTCGACTCGGCCGACGCGGGTGCGGTCGGCTCCGGCCCGCTTGACCTGCTCGGTAACTCCCGCGCCGATGTGCCGGAGGTGCCGAACACGGGCACCGGTTCGGGATACCGCGACCGCGGCGCGGTCGAGATCGCGAGCCCGTGGACCGGCGGCGACACCGTCACCGTCAGCCGAAAGGTGGGCGGCGGTCCGTACGACATCGTGACCCGGCTGCCCTGGACAGGCTCGTGGCCGGTGGAGACGACTGGCGGCACCTTCGGCTATCACCTGACCGGCGACCGCTTCGTCCAGGTGGCGGGCGGCCCGGTGCACGAGCAGACGGTGCGCCGGGCCGGCCAGGCATGCGTGCGGGTGTATGCGAGCGGGAACGGTTATCGGGTCATCCCCGAATTCAACCCAGTCAGGGGTGGCTGCACCGTGGTCGGCGCCCGGTACAACCCGGTCACCCCGACCCGTCTGCTGGACACCCGGTCCGGGATCGGGGCCGGCACCTCCGTGCCGGTCGGGCCCAACTCCGAGGTGCTGCTGCCGGTTTCGAGCATCGGTGGTGTGCCGGCGGCGAGCATCGACGCGGTGGTGCTGAACGTGACGGCGACCCAGCCGACGACGGCCGGCTTCCTCACCGTCTACCCGGACGGCACCACGGTGCCGAGTGCGTCGAGCGTCAACTACGTCGCCAACGAGACGGTGCCGAACCTGGTCACCGTTCCGCTGACGAGCGGGGGGATCCGGTTCCGCAACAGCAGCAGCGGCACCGTGCACGTCATCGCTGACCTGCAGGGTTGGTACGGCGCGAATGGCTCCGGATTCAAGCCGCTCACCCCGGTGCGGGTGGCCGACAGCCGCGAGGGCACGACCGGCCCGTACCTGCCGGACACGTCGCGGCAGATCGACCTGTCGTCAAAGATTCCTACCGACGCGACCGCCGCGATCCTGAACGTGACGGTCACCGCGCCGACAGCCGCCGGAGTCCTGAAGGTGTACCCCGGTGGTTCGTTGGTGCCGGTCGCGTCCAACCTGAACTTCGTGGCAGGGCAGACGATCCCCAACCTGGTGATGGTGCCGGTCGTCAACGGCAAGGTGAACATCTACAACCAGAGCTCCGGCACCGTGCACGTGATCGCCGACCTGGCCGGCTGGTTCGGCTCCACGGCCTCTGGCGCTGACCAGACCTACGTGCCGTACGGCCCGCGCCGGGTGGCCGACACGCGGGACGGCACCGGCCTGTCGTACCGCCCGGTGGGGCCGGTCGCGCCGAACTCGTCGATCGGCTTCAACCCGGAGAACGTGCAACTCAACCGTTCCTGTGCCAGCGCCGTCCTGCAGTGTCCGACCGCGGTGGTGGTCAACCTGACGGTTACTGGGCCGACCACCGCTGGCGTGCTCATCGGTTACCCGTACAGCAAGCCGCGGCCGACCGCGTCGAATGTCAACTTTGTCGCGGGTGAGACGGCCTCCAACATGGCCGTCATCGGGGTCGAGTTGGGTGCGGTGACGCTGTACAACGCCAGTTCGGGCAGCACGGACGTGATTGTCGACCAGGCGGGTTACTTCATCGCCGCCGCCTCCTGACCAACCGTTCCGACCCGGAGCCGGCACCGTTTGGCGGTGCCGGCTCCGGCCGTTCCCCCGGGTGACCGATCGCGTTCTGACCCGGATCAGGCCGTCCGCTCGGCCACCACCTCCAGGTACTCCGCCGGGATCCGCACGGTGGCGTCGGTGGCCCGGTTGTGCGTCCGGGCCAGCTCCACCAGGTCGGCGTGCAGGTGCGGTCGCCGTTCCTCGGGCAGCGCCTCGAACGCCTTCAGCGTCGGCCCGTAGTTGGCCCGGAAGAAGTTGGCGAACTCCTCCGGGGTGCCGAAGCGGAAGACGAACTCCCGGCGTACCGCCCGCACTTCACCCACGGCCCCGCCGAGCAACTCGCGGACCCGGCCCTCGTCGCCCCACTGGACCGGCGGGCGCAGCCCTGCCGGCGGCGGCACGTGCCGCCCCACCGTGCGGAACAGTTCGCCGATGAACCCCTGCGGCGTCCACGACGCCAACGCCACCGTGCCGCCGGGCCGGCAGACCCGGACCAGCTCGGCGGCCGCCCGCTCCTGGTCCGGCGCGAACATCACGCCGACGACGGAGAGCACCGCGTCGAAGGTGCCGTCGGGATACGCCAACCGCTCCGCGTCACCGGTCACGAAGGTGACCGGCAGCCGTTCCGCCGCCGCCCGGGCGTGGCCGCGTTCCAGCAGTTCGGGTACGTAGTCGACGCCGGTCACCGCACAGCCGCAGCGGGCGGCGGCGATGGCCGCGTTGCCGGTGCCGGTCGCCACGTCGAGTACCCGGGCGCCGGCCGACAGATCGGCCGCCGCGACCAGCCATTCGGAGATCGGGTGGATGAGCGCGGCGACCGCGCCGTAGTCGCCGCTGGCCCAGGTCACCTGCTGGCGTGCCTTGACGGCGTTGAGATCGATTGCGGTAGTCATCAGTGGTCCCCCTCGGACGGTTCGGTGTGTCACCGACGGTAGGCGGGGTGGCACTCCGGGGGATCGGTAGAAACACCTATGTTGGGGGCACCAGGCCCTGCCGGCGGGCCGCCGCGGCCGCCTGGCCCCGGCTGGGCACCGCGAGCTTGTCCAGCACCGCCGACACGTGGTGGCCGACGGTCCGGGCGGAGAGCGACAGTCGGGCCGCGATCTCGGCGTTGCTGAGCCCTTCGGCGAGCAGCGCCAGCACCTCCCGCTGCCGGGCGGTCAGGCCCGTCGGGTGCGCGGCTGTCGCCGGGCGCGGCCCCCTCGGCACCCGGGCCATCCCACGGCCGCGCAGCTCGGCCCGGACCCTGCGGGCCACGGCGGTCGCGCCCAGCCCGTCCAGGATCCGCAGCGCCTCGGCGGCCGCCGGGTCGTCGCCGCAGGCCAGCGCCTCCGCCTGGGAGTACGGGCAGCCGAGCTGGTGCCACTCCTCGGCCGCACCGGCCCAGTCACCCTCGATCAGCCGCCGGTAGGGCGACGCCAGCGCGCCGGTGTCCCCGAACGGCTCGCCGACCCGCCACAGCCAGTACGCCAGCTCGCCGGCGTACCAGGGTTGGCCCGCGTCGACGGCGAGCCGGTGGGCACGGCTCAGCTCGGGTACCGCCGGTGCCGGCTCGCCGGCTAGCCAGTGTCGTTCCGCCAGGGCCGCGGCGACCGGCACGACGAACTGGAGTTCCCGGCTCTGCGCCGCCCAGCGCGCCGCCTTGTCCAGATGCTCGCCAGTGGTCGCCTCGCCCCGACGCGCGTCGAGCAGGCCCAGTGCGACCAGGGCCGGGACCAGGCTCCCCCCGGGCTGCGCGGTGCCGGTCAGCGCCCGTTCGGCGTCGGCGCGGGCACCGGCCCAGTCGCCGGTCGTCAGCCGCAGCCGGGACCGGTAGCCGAGCAGGTGCCGGGCGTACCCGTCGAGGTCCCGGGTCGTGGTGAAGCGCAACGCCCGGTCCAGGGCCTCGGCAGCCGGCCCGATCCGGTGCCACTCCAGCGACATGGTGGCCAGGTTGACCAGCGCCCGGGCCGCGTGATCGTCGAGGTGGTGTGCGACGGCCAGGGCGTGCCCGCGTTCCAGCTCGATGATGCCGGCGACATCACCGCTCTGGAGGCGGGCCGAGCCGACGTTGACCAGGGCGTGCGCCTCGGTCTCCACGTCGCCGAGCCGCCGGGCCAGCTTCCGGGCCCGGTCACCCCATTCGATGGCCCGGCCGTTGTCGTCGGCGAGCATGAGCAGCTGCGACATGTTGCTGTAGGCCATCGCCAACTGCCTGCCGGGGGTCGCGGACTCCAGCACCTGAACCGCTCGGGTACCCGCCGTCCGGGCCGCCGGGCTGTCCCCGGTCCACCAGCAGAGACGCGACACCCAGCGCAGGTTCTCGCCGATCCGCAGCGGATCGCCGTCGGCCTCCCGCAGGGCGAGCGCGGCCCGCCGGGCGTCCAGCGCCTGCGCGGCCAACCCGGCGAGGTACGCGGCGGTCGCGTACGCCTCCAGCAACTCGGCCCGGCGCGATCCCGGCAGGCCCGCGGCGTGGGGGAGCGCGACGCTGTAGTGGTCCGCTGCCTGCCGGTGCGCGCCCGCCCGGCTGGCCCGTTGGGCCGCCACGGGCGCCCAGTGCAGCACGGCCAGCGGATCGTCCGCGTGGTGAGCGTGGTGCACCAGCCGGGCGGCGTCCACATCCGCCCGGGGCGTGAGTCGGGCCAGCACGGCGGCATGCAGCGCGACCCGGTGCACCGGGGAGAGTGACTCGCGTACCGCCCGGCCCAGCAGTTCGTGCCGGAACGCCACCGTATTGCCCACCGGCACCAGCACCCCCCGATCCAGGCACTCCTGCACGGCAGCCGATGGGTGACCGTCGAGCAGGTACGGCTCGGCCCGGGACGGGACCACCGAGACCAGGGCGGCGACCTCCCGGGCCGACGGCGACAACGCGGCCAGTCGGGCCAGCACCAGATCGCGTACGGTCGGCGGCACACCCGGGCCGGTCGCGGCCAGCACCTCGGTGACCAGCAGCGGGTTCCCGCCGGTGGCCTGGTACAACCCTCCCGGGGCGCGGCCGGCGCGCCGAGCCAGCTCCGCGACGGCATCGGTGGACAGGGCGGGCAGCGGCAACCGGCGGACCACTGGCCGGGGCAGGCCCGCGAGCACGGCGTGCAGTGGATGCTCCGCCCCGACCTCGTCGTCGCGCAGGGTGAGCACGAGCAACGCCGGGTGGCGGGTCAGCCGCCGCCCCAGGTACGCGATGAGGTCCAGGGTGGCCCCGTCCGCCCAGTGCGCGTCCTCCACCACCATCACCGTTCGGCGTCCGGGCCGGGAATCGGTCAGCTCGTCGAGGAGCGCGTCGAACACGGCGTCGCGGCGTTCGGCCTCCGCCGCCGTGTGCAGCGCGCTCAGTCGTTCCGCGAGTACGCCGCCGACCTGCCGGGCGATGTCGTGCACGGGGCCAAGCGCCCGTGGGGTCAGCAGCGGGTCACAGCTGCCCCAGAGCACCCTGGCCCCGGCCGTCGCCGCGAATGCACCGACCAGGGTGGACTTGCCGGCACCTGCCTCGCCCGCGACGAGCGCGATCGCGCCGCCGGGGGAGGCCAGCAGCCCGTCCAGGGTGGCGAGCGCGTCCGCGCGTTCCAGCAGCTCCATCGCGGTCGATGCTAGTCAGCGGGGCGTTGCTGAGACGTCAGCCGCGACGGCAGCATTCACTGGACGTCTCCGTCGCCGCACCGGACACGGTTGCCCGTCGAACCCCGGGTTCCGGGTTCTTCGGCACTCGTACGCGACGTGGCGCTGTGTCCGATTGGGTGCCGGCCAACGACGCGGCGAAGGTGAGGGGCCACGACCAGACGTCAATGACGTAGGACCACCAGTCGCGCTTTCGACTCGTGACCCAAATCGCAGGGGTGTTCGCGTGGATCGCCGCCGCAAGAGAGCGGTGCTCGCCGGAAACGAATCAAGGCCCCTCGGTGGAGGGGCCTTGACCTGCTGTTACCTCTGGTCGGGGTGGCCGGATTCGAACCGACGACCTCTTCGTCCCGAACGAAGCGCGCTACCAAGCTGCGCCACACCCCGAGGCGTGCCGACAAATAGTAGCCCACCCGCCGCGATGGTCAAACTCGGTACCCCCGCCGGCCAGACCCCGCCCGGAGCAGCCAAGATCCGCACAACTTCAGGGAGCTTGTCTCATCCTGTTTGGGCTGCTCAGGGATGGTTGACAGGTCGTGGTGGTGTGGTTGGGGTGCTGGTGTGCGGGTGTGGATCTTCGGTGTTGATCATCTGTCTAGCGGTTGATTTCGGTGTTGGTCAGCACGAGTAGGGCGCGTAGCAGGGTGGTGGCGTGTGGGCGCCAGCCGTGGCGTAGTCGGGTGAGGATGCGCCAGTTCTTGAGGTGAGCGTGGGCGTGTTCATTGGCCGCGCGTTCGCGGCTGAGCAGGGTGTTCACGCTGTGTTGGGCGGGGGTGAGGGGGTGGTGGCGGTTGCCGCGTCGTCCGGTGATGACGGTGGGGTTCTCGGGTTGGTCGTCGAGGCGGGTGTGGATGCGGTCGCAGATGACGGCGAGGTCATGACGGCGTAGCCGGGTGGGTAGGCGTAGGCGTTTGGCTTGGGTGGCTTCGTGGGTGCGGGCGCCGGCGGCGGCGGAGATCCAGAGCAGCCGGCCGTGGTGGTCGGTGAGGGTGAGTACGCGTAGGTGGTGAGCCTTGTGTTTGCCGCACCACAGGCGTCGTTCGGCGCGGCCGCTCGGGCGGTGCACGGGCAGGCAGGTGCCGTCGAACAGCAGCGGGTCCTCACTGCTGGTGCGGGCGGTGTGGGTGAGGACTCGGTCCAGGCGGGGCGCCATCGCGGCGAGAGTGGTGATGGTTTGCCGAACCCAGCGGCGCACGCTGTGATGCGACACCCCGTAGGCGGCGGCGAGGTCGGCGGGACGCTGATCATGGCGGAGCACGGCCAGCACGATGAGGGCGACCTGCTCATCGGGCAGCTTGCGCCACCGCGAGCGCACACCACGGCGATACCGGCGGATCGCTTGAGTGATCATGGTCAGCGACTTCGTCGACAAGGGCAGATGGACCTGGTAGACCAGAGCATGGCCCTCGGTGGGCGTGTTGTCGTGTGTCACGACCTGCAACCCTCACCGAGGGCCCTGCTATGAGCCACGCGCAACACCGGAACAGATCGAACCTTCCCGAGGGCAGTCGATCATCAGCGAAGATCACCACACCCTGACCAGCGCCGCGACCCCACGACTCGTCCTGTCAACACCACCCCACCAGCCCAAACAGGATGAGACAAGCTCAGGGATGTAGTGGCCTCCCAGCGCGGTGAGGCACCTATTTCCCTGAAGTTGTGCGGATCTTGACGCCGGGCGCCCGGCCCGGCGGCGAAGTAGCGGTCAGCGGGGGATCAGGGTGAGGATGCTCGCCTCCGGGGGGCAGGCGAAGCGGACCGGGGCGGTCGGGTGGGTGCCGAGGCCGGCAGAGACGTGCAGCCAGGAGTCCGAGCCCGGCCACCGGTGCAGTCCGCGCGCCATCGAGCGGGGCAGGCCGCAGTTGGTCACCAGTGCTCCGGCGCCCGGTACGCAGACCTGCCCGCCGTGGGTGTGCCCGGCCAGCAGCAGCCCGAAGCCGTCGGCGGCCATCTGGTCGAGCACCCGAGGCTCGGGTGAGTGTGCCAGCGCGATGGACAGGTCGGCCGAGGACGAGACCCTGCCGGACACCGCTTCATAATCGTCCCGGTCGATGTGTGGGTCGTCCACGCCGGCCAGGTCGAGCTGCCGGCCGCCGGCCTTCAGCAGGGTCCGGGCGTTGTTGAGGTCCACCCAGCCGGCGCCGGTGAACACCTGGCGCAGCTCCTCGTAGGGCAGCTCGGCGCCCTCGGTGTACTCCCGGTCGGGCAGGAAGTAGGTGAACGGGTTCTTCCACACCGGCCCGGTGTAGTCGTTGGACCCGAACACGAACGCGCCCGGGTAGTCCAGTAGTGGTTGGAGCGCCCGCAGCACCCCCGGCACGGCGCCCGGGTGTGCCATGTTGTCGCCGGTCACCACGACCAGGTCCGGGTCGAGTGCGGCCAGCGACGCCACCCAGCGCTGCTTGCGCGCCTGGTTGGGCATCATGTGCAGGTCCGACAGGTGCAGCACGCGAAGCGGCTCCGCGTCGGCCGGCAGCATCGGTACGTCGTACCGCCGCAGGGTGAACATGTTGCGCTCGATGAGCGACGCGTACGCGAGGGTGGCCGCGCCGACTGCGGCGGTTCCGGCGGCGAGTCGGAATAGTGTGCGCTTTCGCATGGCGTTCAGGGTAGTTTGACCGTCCATGAGCACGCTGAAGGACCGCCTCACTGCCGACATGCGTTCCGCGCTCAAGGCGCGCGACGAGCTGACCACCTCCACGCTGCGGATGGCCCTGGCCGCCGTCGGCACCGCCGAGGTCGCCGGCAAGGCCAAGCGCGAGCTCACCGACGACGAGGTGCTCGCGGTGCTGACCAAGGAAGCCAAGAAGCGCCGGGAGGCGGCCACCGCCTTCGCCGACGCCGGCCGCGCCGAGCAGGCCGCGAAGGAGACCGCCGAGGGCGAGGTGCTGGACCGCTACCTGCCCAAGCAGCTCTCCGATGCCGAGCTGACCGAGTTGGTCACGGGCGCGCTCGCCGCGGGCGGCTTCACCGGTAAGGCCCAGATGGGCCCGGCGATGAAGTCGGCCCAGGCCGCGGTGGCCGGTCAGGCCGAGGGGGGCAGGGTGGCCGCCGAGGTACGCCGACAGCTCGGCCTCTGACCCGACGGCACCGCCGCAGTCTCGTACCGGAGTAGTCCCGACAGGCGAACGGGCGGGCACCCGCAGTGGGTGCCCGCCCGTTCGTGCGTCCGCGCTACCTCAGCCGCCTGGGCGGCCCGCGCCGGGTCGACCGGGCGGGTTACCGGGTTGCCCCGGGGTGGTGGTGCCCGGCGGGGTGGCCCCGCCGCCGCTGCTGATCTGGATGGTGACCACGCCGCCCTTGATGGTGCGCCCGTCCGGGCTGGTGCCGGCCGCGTCGCCCGCCTTGCAGGACGAGGGGACCTTCGTCTCGGAGACGACCGGCTCGAAGCCGGCGCCCTTGATCCGGGACTTCGCGGTCTCCACCGACACGCATTTCACGTCGGGGATGCTGCGCTGGTCACCTTCGGAGATCTTCTGCCCCGGCGGTTCGAAGTTGACGCGGGGCTTGCCCTTCATCGCATCCCGCAGCGTCTCGTACACCGGCGGGTTGATGCCGTCCTTCTCCTTGTGCTTCATCTTGACGTTGGTCTGCGGCCAGTCCGGGTCGGCCATGATGCCAGCCACCGCGTACTGCTTGGTCATCGCGACCAGGGCGGCCGTCTTCTCCGAGTCGGTGGTGCCGGACTTGCCGGCCACCGGCGCGTCGACGATGCCCTTCACCACCCCGGCCGTGCGGCTGCCGCCACACTTGCTGGTCCTGGAGTTGTCGCCGACCGGGCAGCGGGCGGCGTCCACGGCGGCCCGGGCGACCTCGGTGCTGAACCGCTTCTCGCAGCGCGGGTTGGCGATGTCCAGCTTCTTGCCCTCCGGGTCCCGGATCTCCTGCACCGGGATCGGCTCGCAGTACTTGCCGTCAGCCGCGAGGGTGGCGTACGCGTTGGCCAGGTCCAACGGCGTGGTCGAGGAGACGCCCAGGGTGAACGCGCCCCACTGGTGGGCGGCGTCCTTGGTGCCGGCGAACTTGGCGTCGCTGCTGGCCCGGAACTGGATGCCGGCCCGCTTGGCGGCGTCGACCACGTTCTCCGCGCCCACCTGCTGCTGCAGCGGGACGAAGTACGTGTTGACCGACTGGGAGAACGCGCTCCACATGGTCTGCACGCCGCCGGCCTTAAGACCGGAGTTGGTCGGGCAGTAGAAGTGCGTCCCCTTGCAGGCCGCCGGGCTGCTGCTGTCGATGATGTATTCCGACTTGAACTGCTGTGGCGCATTGATCGTGTAGCTGAGCGGAATGCCCTTCTCCAGCGCCGCCACGATGCTGAAGATCTTGAAGGTCGAGCCGGCCTGGTAGCCGGCGATGCCGTCGCCACCGGTGAGCAGCGGGTTCACCGTCGCCGGATAGTTGCCCCGGATGCCCTTCTTGCTCTTCGCCGGATCACTGGAGATCTTGTTCTTCGGGTTCTTCGGGTCGTCGAGCTTGAACTGCCGGTTGACCGCGAGCGCCCGGACCCGCCCGGTGCCGGGCTCCACCACCGCGACCATGGCGGCTTCCTTGCTGTTCTCGCTCTTGGCCCTGCGGACGGCCGCGTCCGCGCCCTTCTGCGCCTGAACGTCGATCGACGTCACGACGGTGTAGCCGCCGCTCTTGAGCCGCCGCTCCCGGTCGTACGTGGTCGAGCCGAACGTCTCCTCCTGCATCCACCAGCGGTAGAAGTAGTCGCAGAAGAAGCCCCAGCTGTTGACGTTGGCGGCGACGCAGCCGTTCGGGGTGCGCTTGTCCTTCACCACCAGCTTGGTCGCCTTGGCCGCGTCGGCCTCCTGCTGGGTGATGGACTTGATGTCGAGCATGTTCTGGATGACGTAGTTGCGCCGGTCCAGTGCGAGCGGGTAACCGGCCTTGGTGGTCGGGTCGTTGGTGGTGGGCGCCTTCACCATGCCGGCCAGCAGCGCCGCTTCCTCGATCTTCAGCTTGCTCGGCGGCTTTCCGAAGTAGACCTGGCTGGCGGCGTAGATGCCGTACGCGCCGTTGCCGAACGAAGCGAGGTTGAGGTAGCGGGTGAGGATCTCGTCCTTGGAGAATTCCTTGTCGACCTGGAGGGCCAGCCGCATTTCGCGGAGCTTGCGGGCGCTGGTGTCCTCGGTCGCCGCGACCACGTCGGCCGGGTGGGTCGCCGAGTAGGCGATGGCCAGCCGGACGTACTGCATGGTCAGCGTCGAGGCGCCCTGCCGGCCGGCGCTCTCGTTCTGGTTGTTCACGAACGCGCGGGCGACACCGTTGATGTCGACGCCGTTGTGCTTGTAGAAGTCATGGTCCTCGGCCGCGATGATGGCCTTCTGCATGTACGGCGAGATGTCGGCGAGCTTCACGTCCCGCCGGTTCTCGTCGTACATCGTCGCGAGCGGCGTCTTGCCGTCCGAGGCCAGCAGGTAGCTGATCTGCGGCGCGCGAGCCACCGTCAGCTCCGTGGGCAGGGCACCGAATGTCTCGGCGCCGGCCTTGGCGGCCAAGCCGGACATCGCCACCGCGGGGAAGGCCGCCGCAGCGACCACCACGCCAGCCAACAGGCCACATATGAGCAGCGATGCGGCGTTGGTCAGCACATTGTGGTCACGTTTCCGCATCCAGGTCACCTCGACAGGGTACGCGAGTAGGGAACGAGGGGCGCTGGGGCGTTCTTTCCCCATTTCCTGCGCGCGCTGCCCTCGTTGTGCTAAACGCACGACCCCCGGTGCGTGGTTGCGCGTGACCTGCCGTGAGTTTCCTCCAGTCGGAGGAGGCGGCGCAGCGTTTTCGCCGACCTCGGCGGGGTAACCGGCGGTCGAGAGCCCGGGAAGCCGGGAGTGTCCGGAATGATGGATTTCGTCGACAACGTTGCGTAATCAGTCGACTACAGAGCATGATGGGGGCGGCGACAGAGCCACATGTCGTTCGCGCCGCCTTGGGGAAGGCAGGCCGGGCGATCGGGGGGAATTGCCGGCTGACGTGCAACGAGGTCGGTAGGTACTGCAAGGGGGGACGTGTACACATGGGCATGATTACTGACTGGCCGTCGCTGGCGGCGTGTCAGAACGGGGACCCGGACGCGTTGTTCGTACAGGGCGCCGAACAGAACGTGGCGAAGCGGATCTGCCGGAGCTGCCCAGTTCGTTACGAGTGCCTGGCCGACGCGCTGGACAACCGAATCGAGTTCGGTGTGTGGGGTGGCATGACCGAACGCGAACGGCGGGCGCTGCTGCGTCGTCACCCGCAGGTGACGAGCTGGCGCAAGATGTTCGAGGCCGCGATGAAGAAGAACAGCAAGGACAAGGCCGGCAAGGACAAGATCCTCGTCAGCGCGGCCAACTGACGCCGGTCACGGCCGGCTGATCGCCGCGCCGATCGTCCGCAGCCCGTCGACGTCGTGTACGTCGGCGGGCTGCGCCGTCACCGACACCGACGGCACCGCCGGGAACGCCTCGGTGAACCGCGCGGCCACCTGCTGCTCGCGTACCGCCTGACGGGCCAGCGCCGCGTGCGCTCGCAGCACCTCGGCGGTGGCCTCGTGCCCACCCAGCTCGGCCAGCCGCTCCGCGGCGAGCCGGCTCCGCTCGGCGTCCAGCTCCGGCACCGCCGGCCGGTGCACCCGGTTGAGCACCAGGCCGGCCAGCGGCATCTTCTCCTCCCGCAACCGGCCCGCGAAGTACGCGGCCTCCCGGACCGCGTCCGGCTCCGGTGCCGCGACCAGCACGAAGGCCGTCTCCCGCGCCTGGAGGATGCGGTACGTCTGCTCGGCCCGCTGCCGGAAACCGCCGAACATCGAGTCCAGTGCGGCCACGAAGCCGGACAGGTCGGTGAGCAGCTGCGCACCGAGGATCTTCTGCACCACCTTCGAGAACATCCCGAACGAGGCCGTGACCAGGCTGAACATGCTCCGCCCGCCGCTGCGCGCGGGGGCCATCAGCAGTCGCAGCATCCGGCCGTCGAGGAATCGGGAGAGCCGGGCCGGCGCGTCCAGGAAGTCCAGTGCCGAGCGGGACGGCGGGGTATCGACGACGATCAGGTCCCACTCGCCCCGGGCGTGCAGCTGACCCAGCTTCTCCATCGCCATGTATTCCTGCGTGCCGGCGAAGGTGGAGCTCATCGCCTGGTAGAACGGGTTCGCGAAGATCTCCGCAGCCTTCGCCGGATCGGTGTGCTGGAGCACCACGTCGTCGAAGGTGCGCTTCATGTCCAGCATCATGGCGTGCAGCTCGCCGCCGCTGGTCTCGACGTCGATCCCCTTGACCTGGCGGGGGGTGTTGTCCAGCTCGGTCAGGCCCAGCGACTGGGCCAGCCGGCGGGCCGGGTCGATGGTGAGCACCACCGTGCGCCGGCCGTGCTGCTCGGCGGCCCGCAGCGCCAGCGCCGCGGCCGTGGTCGTCTTGCCGACCCCGCCGGCACCGCAGCACACGATGATCCGCACGCCTGGGTCGGCGAGGATCTGGTCGACGTCCAGCTGCGGCGCCGCGTCTTCGGAAGGCACCAATCGAGCGTATCGGGCCGGGTGGGTCCAGCGCCCGTGCAGAGCTCAGGTGTGAGTCAATCGGCCCGGACGAGGGCCTGCGCCAGTGTCGCGAGCCCCAACCGGTCCACCCCGTCGGGCAGCAACGGCAGCTCGACCATCGGGAGCCCCAGCTCCACCAGGTCGGCTCGGAGCGAATCCTCCAGCTCGCGCCGGATGAGCTGGTCGCGTGCCTCGTCGTGCAGGCCGATGACGGTCTCCCGGTCGGCCGGCAGCCCGGCCGCGACCAGCCCGCGCTTCAGCTCGGCCGCGCTGACCGCCCGGCCGGCGGGCAGCGGTGGCCGGGCGCCGTTGACGATCACCTTCCCGATCCCGAAGCCGAGCGAGGTCAGGTCGGCGATGGCGTCCACCGTCTCCTGCACGGGCATTTCCTCCAGCAGCGTGACCACGTGCACCGCGGTGATCGGGGAGCGCAGCAGCGCGGCGACCCCCTCGCTCTGGGTCTTGATCGGGCCGACCTTGGCGAGCCGGGCCGTCTCGGCCGTGACGTTGAGGAACCGGCCGATCCGCCCGGTCGGCGGGGCGTCCAGCACCACCGCGTCGTACACGCGCCGCTGCCCCGAGGTGCGGGTCGTGGCCTCCTTCACCTTGCCGGTGAGCAGCACGTCGCGCAGACCGGGGGCGATCGTGGTGGCGAAGTCGATGGCGCCGAGCTTGCGCAACGCCCGGCCCGCCGCACCCAGCTTGTAGAACATGTCGAGGTACTCGAGCAGCGCCTCCTCGGCGTCCACCGCCAGCGCGCGTACCTCGCCGCCGTCCGGGGCGTCGGCGAGGTGTCGCTCCTCGTACGGCAGCGGATCGATGCCGAAGAGCTGGGCGATGCCCTGCCGCCCCTCGACCTCCACCAGCAGGGTGCGCCGGCCGCCGGCGGCCAGCGCCAGGGCCAGCGCCGCCGCCACGCTGGTCTTGCCGGTGCCGCCCTTGCCGGTCACGACGTGGAGACGGGCCGACCATCCGTTACCGGCCGGGTCGGACGGCCGCTCAGCTGCACGCACCCGTCGAGCCTATCCAGGGTTGGCGGTCACGCGACCTCGCAGACCCACCAACCTGTCTTCTGCACCACGGTGAAGCGCAGGTCCTGGTCGGCCACCTTCTCGTCGGCGGTGGTCATGGTGATCCGGGTGGAGACGGTGGCCCGGTCTCCGGTCTGGTTGTCCACCTTGGGGCTGGTCCACCGGAAGCGCGGGTTCTGGTACTCGGCGGAGTACTTCTGCACCTCGGCCACCTTCGCCGCGATCTTCTCGTCGTCGCGGGAGGCGGCGCAGACGCGGCTGGCCGCCTTGGTCGCGTCGCGATCCTTGTAGACCGCGGTGAGGAACTCGTCGACGGCGACCGCCGGCTCCTTGGCGCCCTCGCCGTTCTCGACGTTGCGCAGGGTCAGGAACGCCACCACGCCGCCGCCCACGCAGAGCACCATGATCACGACCAGCGCGATCGCCGCGATCAGCAGGCCGCGCTTCTTCTTCGGCGCGGCAGCGCCCGGGTAGGGCGGGTAGCCGGAGGGGGGAGGCGGGATCGCCGAGGGGTCCTGAGTGCCTGGCCCAGCCGGTGCGGCTGCGCCGCCCGGACCCTCGGGCTGCCCGGCGAGACCAGGCTGCCCGGGGAAGTTCGTCCCGCCCGGCTGAGTGGGGAACGCCGGCCCGGCAGGCGGCGCGGGGAAGCCCGGCGACGCGGGGAAGGCCGGCCCGGCCGGCGACGCGGGGAAGGCCGGCCCGGCCGGCGACGCGGGGAAGGCCGGCCCGGCCGGCGACGCGGGGAAAGCGGGCGAGCCAGGGAATGCCGGCGATGCCGTCTGCGCAGGGAGCGCCGGCCTGGCGGGCTGCGCCGGGAGGGCGAGCGGGCCGGGCTGCGCGTCGGGGGCCGACTGGCCGGGGACGGCGGAACCGTCGGGCTGGCCGGTGGGATCCGGGTGAACGGGCGGGTGTGCGGGCTGGTCGCCGCTGGGCGGTTGGGTCATCTCTTCCCCCGGGGGTGCGGCGCCCGTCGCCACCCCTGGCGCCGAGCGTGATCGAGCGGGCGTCCGGGCGCTGCGCGACCGTCCGACCGGAAGGGTAGCGGTCAACCACCGGATCGATGTCGCCCCCGTCGTGCCGTGCCAGCTTCGAATTCGACCGGCTGGCCCCCGGTGCGGAGCACCGTCGGGCTTCCTACCTGCGAGGTGTCGCATATGTGACTCGGGGTGACCGATCGTGCGCGTCCTGTTGGCGGGACTGAGGCTCGGGACCTACCTTCGTCCCGGTGCGGGGGCCGGAACGGACGGATGGTTCGGACCGGAAGTGTGATCCGAGAGGTACGACCCGGAGGCAGTACATGCGCGACGCGGACAATGTTCCTCGCACCCAGTTCCCGAACAACCGGCCGCGCAGGCCCGGGTCCGTCGGCGAGGCCGACGCGCCGGTGGGCAGCCTGCCGGTCAACGAGCGGTCGTACCGCCGGGTGCCGGAGTCGACGGAGGCGGCGCGGGCGCCGAGTCGCCCCGTCGGGCGGGCCCGGGACGACGACGAGCCGGGCTTCGTCGTTCACCTGCCGATCCGGGTGCCCGACCTGGCGGCCGCGACCACGCTGGCCGGTCGGGTCGCGGTGTCCCTGGGCTTTCTGCCGGAGCTGGACGCCGGCGAGACCACCGTGTCCAACGCCGATGACCAGAACAACCGGCACCGGGTCTTCTGCGACCTGCTGCTGCCCGACCGGTCCCGCTGCCCTCAGATGTACGAGCACGAGGGACCCTGCGGAGAGCTGCCGGCCGCGCCGGAGCAGCGTCCCGCACCTCACTCGGCCAGCGGACCGTAGGCTGTGCCTCGAAGAAGTCCGCACCGAGAGGGAGCCCTCCAGCGATGCAGAAGTGGGAATACTCCACGGTCCCGCTGCTGGTCCATGCGACCAAGCAGATCCTCGACAACTGGGGCGAGGACGGGTGGGAGCTCGTCGCCGTGGTCCCCGGGCCGAACCCGGACCAACTGGTCGCGTACCTGAAGCGGCCCAAGGCATGAGCAAC
Organism: Micromonospora sp. NBC_00858; assembly: GCF_045207365.1. Lineage (NCBI taxonomy): Bacteria > Bacillati > Actinomycetota > Actinomycetes > Micromonosporales > Micromonosporaceae > Micromonospora > Micromonospora sp. NBC_00858. The sequence continues at coordinate 6,684,668 of NZ_CP108828.1, forward strand.
GGCCCGCACGCGAAGCTCGCCGAGCTGGGGCTCGAACTGCCCGAGGTGGTGCCGCCGGTGGCCAGCTACGTGCCGGCCGTGCAGTCCGGGCAGCACGTGTACGTCTCCGGCCAACTGCCGATCGCCGAGGGGAAGCTGCTGGCCACCGGCAAGGTCGGCGCCGGAATCTCCGCCGAGCAGGCGAAGGACCTGGCCCAGCGGTGTGGGCTGAACGCGTTGGCCGCGGTCGACTCGCTGGTCGGCCTGGAGAATGTGGTCAAGGTGGTCAAGCTGACCGGTTTCGTGGCCTCCGCGCCCGGGTTCACCGGCCAGCCCGCCGTGATCAACGGTGCCTCCGACCTGTTGGGCACCGTCTTCGGCGAGGCCGGCCGTCACGCCCGCAGCGCCGTGGGGGTTGCCGAACTCCCCCTCGACGCCCCGGTGGAGATCGAACTCATCGTCGAGGTCGCCTGACGCGTCGCCACCCCCGCGACCATGCACTTCCGGCCCGGATGAAAGCCCTGAACAGGGATGAATCAGGGACCGAACGTGCATGATCGCGGGGTGTGGCGGGCGGGGTCGTACGATCGCAGCCATGAGCGGGCACGTGACGGCGCCGGCGGCGGCCCTCGCCGACGAGCTGCCGAGCTGGGTGACGCTGCTGCGCGCGCCGAATCCTGGCCCGATGACCCTCGACGGCACCAACACCTGGGTGCTGCGCGCCCCGGCGGCGGAGTACGGCGTCGTGGTCGACCCGGGGCCGGCGGACGAGGGGCACCTGACCCGGATCGCCGCGACCGGCCCGGTCGGGCTGATCCTGATCACCCACGGCCACCCCGACCACACCGAGGGCTCCGCCCGGCTGAGCGAGCTGCTCGGCGGGGTGCCGGTACGCGCCGTCGACCTGGCACACAGTATCGGCGCCGAGCCGCTGGCCGCTCGGCCCGAGCCACTGGACCTCCCCGGCCTGGCGGTGCGACCGGTACCCACCCCCGGGCACACCGCCGACTCGGTCTGCCTGCACGTCGAGTACGGCGACGAGCGGGTGGTGCTCACCGGTGACACCATCCTCGGCCGGGGCACCACGGTGGTGGCCCACCCGGACGGGCACCTCGGCGACTACCTGACCAGCCTGGAGTTGCTGTCCGCGTACCGGGGGATCCCGGCGCTGCCCGGACACGGCCCGGCGCTGGCCGACTGCGCCGCAGCGGCCGACTTCTATCTCGCCCACCGTCGGGCCCGGCTCGACCAGGTGCGGGCGGCGGTCACCGCCGGTGCCGGCACCCCCGCCGAGGTGGTCGCTGCGGTCTACGCCGACGTGGACCGCTCGCTCTGGTGGGCCGCCGAGTGGTCGGTCCGCGCCCAGTTGGAGTACCTGGGGGTCGCCACCGGGGAATCTGAGCCGGGGGTCAGTGGGTTGGAACACACGTGACCTGCCCCGTGTGTGGAACCGTCGCCGTTCCCGGTGCCCGGTTCTGCCACAATTGCGGTGCCGCGCTGCCGGCCGCCGCGACGTTGCCGGCGGCCGAGCGCCGGGTGGTCACCGTGCTCTTCGGGGACCTTTCCGATTTCACCTCCTGGTCCGAGGATCTTGACCCGGAACGGGTCGGTGCGGTCACCGACCGGGTGCTAGCCGCCCTCGCCGGCGCGGTGAAGACCTTCGGCGGGCACGTCGACAAGCTGACCGGTGACGGGATCATGGCGGTCTTCGGCGCCCCGGTGGCGCACGAGGATGACGCCGAACGCGCGGTCCGGGCCGCCCTGTCGATGCAGCGGGCGGTCCGCCGGGTGCTCGACGACGAGCGGGGCGGCGGTGCGTCGCTCGGGCTGCGGGTCGGGCTGAACACCGGCGACGTCATCGCGGGCATCCAGGCCGCCATCGAGTACACGGTCATCGGGGACACGGTGAACACCGCCGCCCGGCTGGCCGACGCCGCCGCGGTCGGTGCCGTCTACGCCGGCGCGCGGACCGCCGCCGCCACCCGGCACGTCGCCTCCTGGCGGGCGCTGCGCCCGTTGCGGCTCAAGGGCAAGCGTGAGCCGGTCGAGGCGTACGAGCTGCTGGGTCTGCTGGACGCGCCGGGCACCCGGTCCGGCCTCGGCGACGAGGCGCCCTACGTGGGCCGGGAGACCGAGATCGGTCGGGTCGCCGGGCGGCTCGCCGAGGTGATCGACCAGGGTGATCCGAGGGTGCTGCTGATGACCGCCGAGGCGGGCATCGGCAAGTCCCGGTTCGCCGCCGAGGTGGAACGCCTCGCTGCCGGGTACGACGTGGGCGCCGGCCGGTACGCCGCGCACACCGGTGCCCGGGTCCTCTCGGTGCGCTGCGCCGCCTTCGGTGAGCGGCGCCGGCTCGCGCCGCTGGCCGACCTGGTCCGCGCCGCCGTCGGCCTGCCCAGTGACGCGGCCACCGCGTTGACCCGGCCAGCGGTCGAGGAGCGGCTGCGCCGGCTCGGCCAGCGGCTCGCCCGGGCCGGCAGTGAGCAGCCGCCGATCGTCACCGATCAAGTGCTCGCCCTGCTCGGCTACGCCGACCTTCCCGCCCACGGCGGCACCGACAACGGCGAGTGGGGCAGCGCGGGCGCGCCGGCGGCCGACGCCGAGGCGGTGCCGAACGCGGTCGCCGACCTGCTCAGTGGGCTTGCCATGGAGGCGCCACTGGTGATCGTGGTGGACGACCTGCACGACGCCACCGCCGAGACGATCCGCGCTCTCGGGTTGACCCTGTCCCGACTCACCGGCCCGGTGCTGGTGCTGCTGCTCGGCCGCCCCGAGCTGGTCCGTACCGCCGGCGCGCTGACCCGGGTCGCGGACGCCGAGGTGCACTCCCTGCCGCCGCTGCGCGGCGCCGATGCCGCCCGGCTGCTCACCAGTTACCTCAGCGGCGGCAAGCTGCCGCAGGCCGACACGGACCGGCTGCTGGCCACCGCCCAGGGCAACCCGTTCTACCTGGCCGAGCTGGTCACCCTGCTGATCGAGCGCGGAGCGCTCACCACGGTGGAACCAGGGCGCGGCAACCGGGGCGCACCCGGCGAGCGGGACCAGGGCTCGACGGCCGGCTGGCGGCTGGTGCCCGGCTCGCTGGGCAGCCGGTTGCTCTCCCGGGACCTCGCCGCCGTGCTCGCGGCACGCATCGACGCGCTGCCGCCGGACGCCCGCTCGGTGCTGCGCGACGCCGCGGTCGTCGGTGACACGGTCCCGACCGGTGCGCTGGAGGCGCTGCGCGACCAGCGGGCCGGCCGCGACGGCCGACCGTCGGCGGTGGTCGCCGTCGAGCTCGACCGAGCCGTCGAGGAGCTGCTGCAACGGCGGATGCTGCACCGCACCCGTACCGGCTACGCGTTCGCCACCCCATTGATGCGGGAGGCCGCGTACGCCGGGGTGAGCAAGGCGGAGCTGGCCGAGCGGCACGCCGCGCTGGCGCGCTGGGCGGCGCCGGGGGACGAGACGGCGGCCGGCGGGCCGGGCGGGTTCAACGAGGAGGCCCGGGACGACTTCGTGGCGACGCACGTCGAGCGGGCCGCCAGGCTCGCCGACGCGGTGAAGCTGCGTCCGGACGCGTCGGCCCGCGCGGTGGTCCCGCTCGGGGTCGCCGCGCTCGGCCGGGCCGCCCGCCGGTCACTGTCGGCGGGCGAGCCGGCCCTGGCCGTGGAGTACGCGGAGCGCGCCACCGAACTGGCCCGCGACGGAGTGCCGGCGGCCGACCGGGTGGTGCATGCCCGGGCGCTGCTCCAGATCGGTCGGGTCGTCGACGCCCTTGCCTTCGCCGAGAAGATTGCCGCGAACGCCGGGGACGAGGCGATCCGGGTCAGCGCCCTGCTGCTCGCCGGGCAGGCTCAGCAGACCGTCGGTGACCAGGGCCGGGCGGTGGTCGCCTGGCAGGAGGCGTTGCAGGTGGCCACTGCCGCCGGGCTGCCCACGCTGCGCGCCTCCGCGATGCGCCGGCTCGGCATGGCCGACTTCGTGGCCGGGCGGCTGAGCCAGGCGAGCAGCCGGTTGGCCGCCGCGTACCAGGTCAGCCTCGGCGCGCAGGACCGGCGCGGGCAGGCCTGGTCGTTGCAGAACCTGGCCTGGGTGACCACCACCCGGGGCGACTTCGCCGGCACCGACGCGGTGCTCGGCCGCGCCGCCCGACTCTTCGCCGAGCTGAAGGACCCGTACGGGCGGGCCTGGCTGCGGGGCACCACGGCTTTCGCCCGGCTGCTCGCCGGCCGGTTGCGGGAGGCGTGTCGGATGGCGCAGGTCTTCCTGCCCTTCGGCGAGCGGGTCGGCGAGGCGTGGGCGGTGGGCACGCTGCGCGCGGTGGCGGCGTTCGCCACTGCCGAACTGGGTGACCTGGCCGAGGCGGATCGGGAGGCCCGGCGGGCGTATCGCGAGTTCGCCGCCGCCTCCGACGACTGGGGGCGCGGGTTCGCGCTGGTGGTCCGGGCCGTGGTGGCGCGCGGGCTGGGCGAGCCGGAGCACGCGGCCGACCTGCTCACCGACGCCGTGGCGTACGCCGAGCTGACCTCGCACCCGCTGCTCACCGGGATGGCCGGGACGCTGCGTGGCTTCGTGGCGCTGGACATGGGCGACTGCGAGACCGCCGAGCAGGCCGCCCGCGCGGTGCTGACCGCCGTCGAGCCGCACAACCCGCAGGCCCCGGCGCAGGTGGCACCCCGGGTGCTGCTGGCCACCGCCCGGTTGGCCGCCGGCGACCCGGCGACCGCGGTCGGCCTGCTCGCCCCGGTGGCCACCGCAGCCGCGACCGCACCCTCGCTGCTCTTCTCCCGCCGCCAGGCGATGGCCCGGTACGCGTCGGCGCTGCTCGCCCACGGTCAGCGGGACCAGGCGCTGGACTGGGCCCGGCGGGCGGTCGCCGCGCCGGCCGAGGACGTGCGTAGTCAGGTGATCGCGGCCAGTGTGCTGGCCGAGGCGCTGGCCGCGTGCGGTCACCCGGCGGAGGCACTGGCCAGTGCGGACGAGGCGGTTCGGCTGGCATACGCGACCGAGCAGCGCAGCGAACGCGCCGCCGCCGACGCCCTGCGCGCGCGGCTCGCCGCCGTCTAGCCGCAGCGGTCCGCCGGCTGCCGGGACCCGATCCGGTTTTGACGGTTCCGGGGATGTGGTTGTTCGGGGCGAGCGGCTAGCGTGTCAACACCGTGCGGTGGTCCACAGGTGATCGTCGCCGCGCCTGGGGAGGCCCTTCATGAAGTTGCCGCGTTCCGCCGCGGGCTGGACAATCGCTGTCTTCGGCGTGTTGGCGCTGGTGATGGGCGTGCTCGGGCTGCTCTGGCCGGAGGCGCTGCTGCGCATGCTCGGGTTGGACGTGCCGACCACTCGCTCCGCCGGTGACCACACTGGCACGTTCCTGTTGGCGTCCTCGATGGCGTCGTTCAACATGGGGGTCTACTACCTGCTCGCCACGGTCACCGAGTGGCGGGCCTTCTACCGGTTCACGGTGGTCTTCCGTCTGGTCACCTTCACCGTGTTCACCATCGCCGTGCTGGCCGACATCGCCCCCGACCGGTTCTTCGGGGTGGCCGCCTGGGAGGGGCTGGGCGCACTGGCCACCGCCGTCGGCCTGCGCCTGGACGCCCGCAGGGGCGCGCCGGTCGGCATCGACGCGACGCCCAACGGCACCGACCCGGCCTTGCCGGCGGGCGACGCCGGGGACGGTCCCGGCGCTGCCGGCGCCGCTCCGGCGGACGCGGTGCGCTGAGCGACTGGCCGGGTTGGGTATTTTCGAGCAGTGACCGACACCCCGACTGGCGGCTTGCCAGTGCCGATCGTGCCCGGTCTGACTGATTTGCGGGTCTTTGCCCGGGGCGGTTACGCGACCGTCTACCAGGCCACCCAGATCTCGGTGGGGCGTGAGGTCGCCGTCAAGGTGGAGAACCGCACGCTGGACAGCGAGCGCGACCAGGCCCGTTTTCTTCGTGAGGCGCGGGCGGCCGGGCGGATGTCGTCGCACCCGCACGTGGTGGACCTCTTCGACGTCGGGGTCACCATCGACCAGCACCCCTACCTGATCATGGAACTCTGCGACGGGTCGTACGCCGAGCGCATGCGCACGTCGCCGCTGGGCCCGATCGAGGCTCGCGACCTCGGCCTCAAGATCGCTGACGCGCTTGCCCACTCGCACGCGGCCGGCGTGCTGCACCGCGACGTCAAGCCGGCGAACATCCTCTACTCGCCCTTCAACTCGGCGGTACTCGCCGACTTCGGGCTGGCCGTGCTCGCGGAGCATCGGGACGCCTCGGTCACCCTGGAGGTGCTCACGCCGGCGTACGCGCCGCCGGAGATGTTCAGCCACAGCCCGCCGTCGCCGGCCGTCGACGTGTACGCGCTCTGCGCCACCCTCTACGCGGTGATGCACGGCCGGCCGCCGCGCTGGCAGTCCGAGCGCAACCCCAGCCTGGTCACCGTGCTGGAGATGTTCAACCAGCCGGTCCCCACCCTGCCCGGCGTGCCGGACGAGCTGATCGACGTGCTGCGCGTCGGCATGGCCAACGACCCGGCCGACCGGCCCTCCGCCCTCGAACTGCACGAACTGCTCGCCAGCCTGCCGCTCGGCTCGCCGTCGGCACCCGTCAGCGGCGCCCCGGTCAGCGGCGGCCCGACCCACTCCGGCCCGTACGCCACCGGCCAGCCCGTACCCCGTCCTCCTGTCGAGGACGCCCACCCGACGGCTCCCGGCGGGCGGCGTTCCCTGCGGCGCTGGTTCCTCGGCGGCGCCGGGGTTCTCGCGCTCGCTGCCTCGGCAACCGCCGGAGCCCTGGTGGCCAGCAGCCCGCAGCCTCCCAACCCGACCCCGTCGGTGAGTCGGGCCGCCGCGCCGGCGACCGGGCCACTGCCCGGCTGCACCACCGCCGCCGGCGCGCAGACCGCCCTGCCGGACGGCGCACGGTGCCTGCCCGAGTTGGAGTGTTTCGGCCCGGTGCGGATCCGCGGCACCCGTGCCGAGGCGGTCCGGGTCCCCTGCGCCGGGCGGCACACGTGGGAGACGTACGCCGAGGGCCTCCTGCCGGTGTCGCTGATCGGCGCCGAATACGACGACGTGGTCGCCGCCGAGCCGGTGCGCAAGGTGTGCAGTGCGACCACGTTCCGGTTGACCACCGGGATCACCGAGTCGGCCGGCTGGCACTTGGAGGTGCTGCCGCCGGTGGACGGCAGCATCGACCGGACCTACCGGTGCCTGGCCGGGCGGGGCGTGGACGCGCTCACCGCGCCCACCCTCACCGGTCGCTGAGCCCGCCCGGCCCGCGCCGCCGTTCATGCACCGCACGCAACGCGTCCCTGCTGTCCAGGGCGTCGAGGGTGTCCGCGTCCAGCCCGTACGGCATTAACTCCGGCGGCCCGGCGGCCGGCCGGTCCGCCGGCTCCGGGTCGTCGCCCTGTCGGGCGGCGGAGACGGCCACCCCGGCGACCATGGTCAGCAGGACACAGAGCAGCGCGAGGACCACGCCGAGAAGATCCTGGCGGCGCCAGACGACCAGCATGACCAGCGGCGCGAGGGCTCCCAGCGCCGCGACCACCGCTACGATCCGCGCATCGGGCCTGGACAGTCGGCTCACCCCTCCAGCATGTCGCGGCCGGGCCGGCTGTCAACCGCAGAGAGCCGGCCGGCGCGTCGCTCCGAGTCGATAGATCGGCTTGGCTGGACTGACCCGATCGGTGCGCACACGGAATGGACCGAAACCGCTACTCTCGGTGTCCCGCAGGCTCTTTCGGCAGCGAGGTCGCCCATGAACTCAGGCAGTTCGCAGTCCCGGCTCCGCTCGATCGCGACGACGTTGGCGGTCGCCCTGACCCTCACCCTGGCCGCCGCCGCCGGGTGCGACAGCCGGCAGGAGCCGGACCTGCCGTCCGTGCAGGAGAAGATGCGCGAGACACACATCTACGGCCAGTCGAAGCTGCGCATCGGTGTCGCCACGAACGAGCCGCTCATGGGTGAGTTGCGAAACGGCCAACACGTCGGGTTCGACGTCGAGATCGCCCGGTACGTCGCCGCCTCCCTCGGCTACGAGGGGGACCAGCGTCTGGAGTTCGTTCCGGTGGCCACCGAGGAGCGGATCCCGGCGCTGCAGGGCGGCACGGTAGACCTCGTGGTGTCCAGCTTCTCCATGACCGAGAAGCGCAAGGAGGTCGTGAGCTTCGCCGGGCCGTACTTCGTCACCACCCAGGAGGTGATGGTGCCGGCCCGGCTCAGGGGCAAGATCAGCACCATTGAGGACCTTCGTAACCCGGACTACAAGATCTGTACCAGCGGCGGCTCCACCTCCGAGGCCGAGCTGGAAAGTCACCAGGTCAGGGCCCTGGTCGTGAAGACCGTTGGTGACTGCGTCGCCGGCATCCGGGCAGGCCGCTACGACGCGGTCAGCTCCGACGAGACGATCCTCGCCGGCTTCCTGGCCCGTCACCCGAAGGAGTTCGAGATCGTCGACCTGCCGTTCGGCACCAGCGAGTTGCTGGGCGTCGGTGTGCCGATCGGCGACCCGGCACTGCGCGACCTGGTTGCGTTCTTCCTACAGAAGAGCTACCAGCAGGGGCGGGACGAGGAGGCAAGTCCCTGGCAGACCGCGTACAACAGGACTCTGGGCCCGTGGCTGAAGGCCGAGAAGCGCCAGCCGCAGCCGCTGGAGGTGCCGAAGCTGGTCGACTTCGACGACAAGGCGCCCGCGAAGTGAGCACGGCGCCGACCGCCACCGGCGGCGACGGCCCGGTCCCGCCGCCCCGCACGTCCGTGCCGGGCGACGCCGCCTCGCCGAGCATCGACGGTACGGAGGCTGCGTCCTCGGCTGTCGACGGTTCGGCCGCTGGCGCCGTGGGTGGCGTCGACTGGCCGGTCGGCGTGCCGGCCGCCGAACCCGCCGAGCCGGTCGTCGCCGACGTCGAGCCCGGGCGGGTCCGGTGGGACCCGGCGGAGCGGCGCGCCCGCGCCAGCCAGTCGTTCTGGACCGCCGTGGTGGGCGTACCGGCGATCTTCTCGGTTCTCCGCCTCGGGGTGGAGGCGGGCGGCGAACTCCAGACCACGCTGCTGCTGGTGGCGAACGTCGGGCCGGTCAACCTGCTGGCCGGCTTCCTGACCACGGCGGCCCGGCTGCTCTCCACCGGCATGGTCGCCGTCTTCGCGCTCGGTGCGGTGCTGGCCGTCAGCGCGGATCGACTCCCGCCGGGCACCCGTCGTCGGCCGCTCTTCGCCCGCTGGGCCGACATCACCCCGGCCTGGGTGGTGCTGGCAAGCTTCCTGCTCGCCCTGATCACCTGGCCGCTGCTCTACCTTCCGCTGCTGTTGCCGGCGTTCGTGGCCGCGTTCCAGCTCCGCCCCGGCCGGCTGCACGAGCGGGTCGCGCCACGGGTGTTGCTGATCGTCGCGCTGCTCGCCGGGTACGGCTGGCTGGTGCTGCCCACGCTGCGCGACGCGGTGGACCAGGGGGGCGAGCGGCTGGTGCTGGCGCTCATCGTGGTGCCGCCGTTGCTGGCACTCTTCATCGCCGGGCCGCTGCCCGGGATGGTGATCCGGCCGCTGGCGTCGGTGACCGAGGTGGCGGTGCTGGCCATGCTGGTCTGGGCCGCGCTGCCGGTGATCAGCACGCCGGTGCTGCCACTGACCGTCACCACGGTGGGCGCGGAGAACGGCCCCACCGAGGACGTACGCGGGCACGTGGTCACCACCGACGACGTCAACATGGTGATCCTTCAGGAGCAGGGCGGCGTGCGGTACGTCCCAGTCGACCTGGTACGTGCCCAGGTGCTCTGCCCGAGCGAGGAGGAGCTCCCCCGACACCGGCTGCGCATCCACGACTTCCATGTCGAGGACTCGCTGCTGGAAGGGCTGGGCCGCCGCGTCCGACCGGTGCACCGCATCGACGCCGCCTGCCGCACTCCCGGCTGACCGCTGCCGCTGTGGCTCGTGGTGGGGCGGGTCAGTAGGACTTGTCCTGGCCGAGGACGTGCTGGGCGACGAAGTTGAGGATCATCTCCCGGCTGACCGGGGCGATCCGACCGGCCCGAACCGCGCCGAGCAGGGTGGCCACCCCGTACTCGGTGGTCATGCCAGCCCCGCCGAGCGCCTGGACGGCGGTGTCCACGGCGAGCGCGGCAGCCTCCCCGGAGGCGTACTTGGCCATGTTGCCGGCCACCCCGGCCTCCAGGTCGCGGCCGGCGTCGTACAGGGTGGCGGCCTTCTGGATCATCAGTCGGGCCAGTTCCACCTGTACCGCCGCGTGCGCCAGCGGGTGGGACACCGCCTGGTGGGAGCCGATGGTCCGACCACCCCACACCTTGCGGGTGGCGGTGTACTCGCTGGCCCGCTCGATGGCGTACCGGCCGGTGCCGGCGCCCATCGCGGCCACGGTGATCCGCTCCGGGTTGAGCCCTGCGAAGAGCGCCGGCAGGCCGGCATCCAGCGACTCGCCGACCAACGCGTCGGCGGGCAGTCGCACGTCGTCCAGGTACAGGAGGAACTGGTTCTCCGGGGACAGGATCTCCATGTCCAGCTTGGACCGGGTCAGCCCGGCCGCGTCCGTCGGCACGATGAACAGCGCCGGCTTGAGCTTTCCGGTCGCCGCGTCCTCGGTACGGGCCACCACCAGCACGTGGTCCGCCTCGTCCACGCCGGAGATGTAGCACTTGCGGCCGGAGAGCAGCCACTCGTCGCCGTCACGGCGGGCCACCGTGCCGAGGCGGTGGAAGTTGGAGCCGGCCTCCGGCTCGGTGATCGCGAAGACGATCTTCTGGGAGCCGTCGGCGAGGCCCGGCAGGTGCCGCTTGCGCTGCTCCTCGGTGCCGTGCCGGCTGAGGATGGTGGCCGCGATGGCGGGGGAGACCACCAGCAGCAGCAACGGACAGCCGGCCGCCGCCAGCTCCTCGCAGACGATGGCCAGCTCGGTGATGCCGCCGCCCCCGCCGCCGTACTCGGTGGGGATGTTGACCCCCAGGTAGCCGAGCTGGCCGGCCTCGGTCCACAGCTCGGTGGTGTGTTCCCCCGATTTTGCTTTCGCTACGAAATAGGAGTGACCGTACCGGCGGCCGAGCGCCCGCACGGCGTCGCGCAGCTGGTCCTGCTCGGGGGTGAGGTCGAAGGTCATCGGGGGTCCTCCTCGGGGTTCGACTGCTCCAGGTCGAGGTGCGGCGCAAGACGCACCGAGCTGGAGTTGTCGATAACGGCCAGCACGGCGCCGGTGCGCACCTGACCGCCGGCCGGCACCGGCAGTTCGGCGACGACACCGTCGGTCGGGGCGAGCACGGGATGTTCCAACTTCATCGCTTCCAGGGTGAGCAGCGGATCGCCGGCCGCGACCCGTTGGCCGACCTGGACGTGCACCCGGGTCACCGCGCCGGGCAGCGGCGCGAGCAGCGACCCGGCGGCCAACTCCGCGGTGGGCAACGGGAAACGCGGCAGCTCGGTCAGGCTCGCCGCCCCGTCCGGGCCGTCCACGAAGACCGCCGACCCCACCCGGTGTACGCCGTACGCGTGCCGCACGCCGTCGAGGTCGAGCACCACCCGGCCCGGGGCGGCCTCGACCAGTGCCACGGCGCGATCGGCGACGGGGTCGGTGGACCACTCGGCGAGCCCGCCCGTGCGGTCCAGCCGGTAGCGGACCTCGATCTCGCCGTCCGCCCCGGCGAAGCGGGTGACCTGCGGAACGGCGGGCACGTTGCGCCAGCCCGACGGCAAGCCGGTGAGCACCCGGGAATCGGCGCGACGGCCGGCGGCCGAGGCGAGCGCCGCCGCGAGAGCGGCCAGCGGGAGCCGGTTGGCGGGGAGCAGCGGGGCGAAGACCTCCGGGTGCCGTTCCAGGAACCCGGTGTCGATCTCCACGGCGGCGAACGCGGTGCTGCGCAGCACCCGGACCAGCAGATCCCGGTTGGTCGTCAACCCGTGCAGCTCGGCCCGGGCCAGCGCGGTGGCCAGCAGCCGGGTCGCCTCGGCCCGGGTCCGGCCCCACGCGACCAGCTTCGCGAGCATCGAGTCGTAGTGCACGCCGACCACCGAGCCGGCCACCACGCCCGAGTCGAGCCGCAGCCCGGGCCCGGCCAGCGCGCCGAACTCGGTGACCACACCGGAGACCGCGAACCGGTGCAGGGTGCCGGTGGCCGGCCGCCAACTCGCTGCGGCGTCCTCGGCGCAGAGGCGTACCTCGATCGCGTGGCCGGTGCTGGCCGGCAGCGCCGCAGGCAGCGGCTCACCCTCGGCGACGAGCAGTTGCAGCCCGACCAGGTCCAGCCCGGTGCACAGCTCGGTGACCGGGTGCTCCACCTGGAGCCGGGTGTTCATCTCCAGGAAGAAGAACTCTCCGCCCGGGGCGAGCAGGAACTCCACCGTGCCGGCGCCCAGGTAGTCGACCGCACGACCAGCGGCCACCGCCGCCTCGTGCAAAGCCGTCCGCACCTCCGGCGGCACGACCGCCGGCGCCTCCTCGACGATCTTCTGGTGCCGGCGCTGGATCGAGCACTCCCGGTCGCCGAGGGCGACCACCCGACCCTGGGTGTCGCCGAAGATCTGCACCTCGACGTGCCGGCCGCGTTCGACGTACCGCTCGATGAAGACCGTGCCGTCGCCGAACGCCGCAGCGGCCTCGCGGCGCGCCGAGGCGACGGCCTCGGCCAGCCCGGCGGCGTCCCGGACGATCCGCATCCCGCGCCCGCCGCCACCGGCGGACGCCTTCACCAGCACCGGGAAGTCGGTGATCTCGTCGGTGTCGGTCCAGCTGGGCAGCATCGGCACGCCCGCGTCGGCGAGCAGCGCCTTCGCCGCCAACTTGTCGCCCATCGCGCCGATCACCTTTGCCGGCGGCCCGACCCAGGTCAGCCCTGCGTCGGTCACCGCCGCCGCGAACTCGGCGTTCTCGGCCAGGAAGCCGTAGCCCGGATGGACGGCGTCCGCGCCGCTGCGGCGGGCCGCGTCCAGGATCAGGTCGACCCGCAGGTACGTCTCGGCCGGCGTGTTCCCCGGCAGCCTCACCGCCTGGTCGGCCTCCAGGACGAACGGCGCCGCGGCGTCCGCGTCCGAGTGCACGGCGACCGTCTCCACGCCGAGCGCTCGGCAGGTCGCGAAGACCCGACGCGCGATCTCCCCCCGGTTGGCCACCAGAAGTCGGTTGATCATATTGGTTCCGCCCCCTACATCCGGAAGACGCCGAAGCCGTCGGCGCCCTTCACCGGCCCGTTGTGGATCGCCGACAGGCAGAGCCCGAGGACGGTCCGGGTGTCCCGAGGGTCGATCACCCCGTCGTCGTAGAGCCGGCCGGAGAGGAAGAGCGCGCCGGACTGCGACTCGATCTGCTGCTCGACCATCATCCGCATCGCCGCGTCGGACTCCTCGTCGTAGTCGCGCCCCCGGGCGGCGGCGGCCTGCCGAGCCACGATGGAGAGCACCCCGGCGAGCTGCGCCGGGCCCATCACCGCCGACTTCGCGTTCGGCCAGGTGAACAGGAACCTCGGCTCGTACGCCCGGCCGCACATGCCGTAGTTGCCGGCCCCGTACGAGGCGCCCAGGTTCACCGTCAGGTGCGGCACCGTCGAGTTGGAGACCGCGTTGATCATCAATGCGCCGTGCTTGATGATGCCGCGCTGCTCGTACTCGGTGCCGACCATGTAGCCGGTGGTGTTCTGCAGGAAGATCAGCGGGGTGTCGGCGACGTTCGCGAGCTGGATGAACTGCGCCGCCTTCTGCGCCTCCTCGCTGAACAGCACCCCCCGGGCGTTGGCCAGCACGCCCACCGGGTACCCGTGCAGCTCGCCCCAGCCGGTGACCAGCGCATCCCCGTACGCCGGCTTGAACTCGTCGAAGTCGCTGCCGTCCAGGATCCGGGCCAGCACCTCACGCGGGTCGAACGGCACCTTGAGGTCGGCGCTCGCGATGCCGAGCAGCTCCTCCGGGTCGTACTTCGGCGGCAGCGGAACGGCCGTACGCGGCGGCGGGCCCTGCTTGTGCCAGTTCAAACGGCGGACACACTGCCGGGCCAGCCGGATGCCGTCCCGCTCGTCCTCGGCCAGGTAGTCGGCGAGCCCGGACGTGCCGGCGTGCATCGCCGCCCCGCCCAGCGACTCGTCGTCGGTGACCTCACCGGTCGCCATCTTCACCAGGGGCGGCCCGGCCAGGTAGACCTGCGAACGGTCCCGGATCATGATCACGTGATCGGACATCCCCGGCACGTACGCGCCACCGGCCGTGGCGTTGCCGAAGACCACGCTGACCGTGGGGATGCCCGCCGCGGAGAGCCGGGTCAGGTCGCGGAACACCCGACCGCCCGGGATGAAGATCTCCGCCTGGGTCGGCAGGTCCGCCCCGGCCGACTCGACCAGGTTGACCATCGGTAGCCGGTTGGCCAGCGCGATCTCGCCGGCCCGCCGGGTCTTTGCCAGCGACCACGGGTTGACGGCGCCGCCACGTACCGTCGGGTCGTTGGCGATGATCAGGCACTCCACGCCCTCGACCACCCCGATGCCGGTGACCACGCTGGCACCAACCGGGAAGTCCGTGCCGTACGCGGCGACCGGCGACAGCTCCAGGAACGGGCTGTCGGCGTCCACCAGCAGCTCGATCCGCTCCCGGGGGAGCAGCTTGCCGCGGGAGTGGTGCCGGGTCACGTACTTCTCGCCGCCGCCGGCCCGGGCCTGGTCCAGCGCGGCGTCCAGTTCGGTCAGCCGGTCCAGCAGCGCCGCCCGGTTCGCCGCAGGCCCCGGTGCGGACGGGTCGATCGCACTGTCCAGAACGCTCACAGCCCCATCCCCTTCGCGATGATCTCATTCATGATCTCGGTGGTGCCACCGCCGATGCCGAGGATCCGGGCGTCCCGGTAGTGCCGCTCCACCTCGGCGTCGCGGAGGTAGCCGAAGCCGCCGTGCAACTGCAACGCCTGGTCGACGACCTGATCGCAGGCGGCCACCGCCATGTTCTTGGCCATCGCCACCTCGGTCACCACCGGCTCCCCGGCCGCCACCCGCGCGGCCACCTCGTGCACGTACGACCGGGCCGCCTCGGCGCGGGTGTGCATCTCGGCCAGCCGGTGCCGGACCAACTGCCGGCTGGCCAGCGGCCGCCCGAAGGTCTCCCGGTCCCGGCACCAGCGCACGGCCAGCTCGACACAGCGCTGCGCGGTGGCGTACGCCTGGGTGGCCAGCGAGAGCCGCTCCGCCGCGAAGTGCTGCATGATCGCCAGGAAGCCGGTGTTCTCCGCGCCGATGCGGTTCGCCACCGGCACCCGTACGTCCACGAAGGAGAGTTCGGCGGTGTCGGAGCAGTGCCAGCCGAGCTTCTCCAACCGGCGGCCCACGGTGAAGCCGGGCGTGCCCTTGTCGATCACCAGCAGGGTGAGTTCGCCGCTACCCGGAAATTCGGTGCAGACCGCCGTGGTCACGAAGTCGGCCCGGTGCCCGCTGGTGATGTACGTCTTCGACCCGTTCACCACGTAGTGGTCGCCGTCGCGGCGGGCGGTGGTGCGGATCCCGGCCACGTCCGAGCCGCCGTCCGGCTCGGTGATCGCCAGCGCGCCGATCATCGTGCCGGCCAGGGTGGGCCGGACGTACCGCTCGACCAGGTCGTCGGCGCCGGGCGTCGTCGTGCCGCCGAGCCGGCCGCCCAGCGAGCCGCCGGGGTGGACGCCGGCTGCCGCGACCATGTGCGGCAACGCGATGCCGTGCGTGAACAGCGCGGCGACCAGGCCGGAAGAGCCGCCGGAGCGGATCAGCTCCTCGGTCACGATGATCGAGTCGAGCAGGTCACCGCCGCTGCCGCCGACCGACTCGGGGAAGCTGATGCCGAGCAGGCCGAGCTTCGCGGCGGTGGCGTGCAGTGCCCGGGGCACCTCACCGGCGCGTTCCCACTCGTCGAGGTGCGGCAGCACCTCGCGGGTCACGAAGGCGCGCGTCAGCTCGCGCAGTTGCCGCCGCTCGGGGGTGTCCACGATGCTCATGGCGTCTCCTCGCCCGTGCCGGCCGATGCCGCCGGGCCGGTCGGCACGTTGACCGGCAGGTCGACGATCCGGGAGCGCAGCAGCTCACCGAGTGCCTTGGCCTGCGGGTCGAACCGGGTGGACGCGGCCACCCCCGCCCCGAGCAATCCCTCGATCACGAAGTTGACCGCGCGCAGGTTCGGCAGCTCGTACCGATGCACGGCCAGCGAATCGGTCTCCGGCAGCAGTTCCGCCAGCCGTTCGACGGTCAACCACTCGCGCAGCCAGGCGTACCCGGCGTCGGAGCGCGCCCAGACGCCGAGGTTGGCGTCGCCGCCCTTGTCCCCGGAGCGCGCGCCGACCACTTCGCCGAGGGCTCCCCGCCGGATCGGGCCCTCGACCGCGGCCGCCCCGCCACCCGGTGACGTC
This sequence comes from Micromonospora sp. NBC_00858, assembly GCF_045207365.1. Taxonomy (NCBI): domain Bacteria; kingdom Bacillati; phylum Actinomycetota; class Actinomycetes; order Micromonosporales; family Micromonosporaceae; genus Micromonospora; species Micromonospora sp. NBC_00858. Next base: position 6,700,957 of record NZ_CP108828.1, read on the forward strand.
TCGGTCTCCGGCGCGGGCAGAGCGCCGGTACGGATCGGTGGGGCGATCGGCACCCGTTCGCCACCGGGCAGCACCGCCACGTGCGACACCGCATCCTGCGGCGCGGTGTCGGCGGTGAAGACGCCGTACGGTGTCGCGTCGCCCGGCAGGGTGGTCAGCGTGCAGCCCGGGTAGGAGGCCAGCGCCAGTTCGACGGCGGCGGCCGAAAAGGCCCGACCGGCCCGCGTCCGGTCGCTGTCGCGCAGGTGTACGTGGAGCAGGGCGCTGGCCGCCTCGGTGTCGACGGCGTCCGGGTGGTCGGTCCGGGCCAGCACGAACTCCAGCCCGTCCTTGCCCACCGCCTCCTCGACCTGGCCGCGGACCAGGGCTGCCTTCGCCTCGACGTCCAGCCCGCAGAGCACGAAGGTCATCGAGTTGCGGAAGCCACCGAGGTTGTTGACGCCCACCTTCAGCGTCGCCGGCGGTGGGGTGCCGTGGACGCCGGAGACCAGGACCCGGTCCGGCCCGTCGGGTCGCAGCGTCACGGTGTCCAGCCGGGTGACCACGTCCGGCCCCAGGTACGCCGGCCCGCCGATCTCGTAGAGCAGTTGGGCGGTGACCGTCTCCACGGTGACCGCGCCCCCGGTGCCCGGATGCTTGGTCAGCACCGTGGAGCCGTCCAGGTGCACCTCGGCGATCGGGAAACCGGGCCGGCGCCCACCGTCGGGCAGCTCGGTGAAGAAGCTGAAGTTGCCCCCGGTGACCTGCGCGCCGCACTCGATGAGGTGCCCCGCGACGGTCGCCCCGGCCAACTGGTCCAGGTCGTCGCGGCTCCATCCGTACCGGGCGATGGCCGGGCCGACCACCAGCGACGCGTCGGTGACGCGGCCGGTGACCACCACGTCCGCCCCGCCGTCGAGGCAGGCGGCGATCCCGAACGCCCCCAGGTAGGCGTTCGCGGTCAGCGCGTCGGGCCGCTCGATCGTGTCGCCCTCGACGTACCCGACCCGGGCCGGCAGGCCCAGCCGGTCGGCGAGCCGTTCGATGGCGGCAGCCAGGCCGGCGGGGTTCAGCCCACCGGCGTTGGTCACGATCCGCACCCCCCGGTCGAGGGCGGTGCCGAGGCAGGTCTCCAGCTGCCGCAGGAAGGTCTTCGCGTAGCCGAGGTCGGGGTCGCGCAGCCGGTCCCGGCCGAGGATCAGCATGGTCAGCTCGGCCAGGTAGTCGCCGGTCAGCACGTCCAGCTCGCCACCGTCGAGCATCTCCCGCCAAGCGGTGAACCGGTCGCCGTAGAAGCCGGAGGCGTTGCCGATCCGGATCATGCCGGCACTCCGTTCCCAGCGGCGGGCGCGGACGGGTCGCGGCCAGCGCCCGGCGGACCGGCGAATGCCTGCGCCACGTCGAGCCACTCGTCAACGACCGGGCCGCTGGCCAGCAGGGCGGTGTCGGCGCGGTGTCGGCGCTGGGTGACCAGGAGGCAGAAGTCCCGGGCCGGACCGGTCAGCCGGTCGGCGGCGTCCGCCGGACCCCAGCTCCACGTGTCGCCGCCGGGCCCGGTCAACTCGACCCGGACCGGCGCCGTCGGTGCCGGCCGGCCGTGCGCCGCGAAGCCGTGCCCGAGGGTACGCACGCCGAGGTGCGCCACGTGTCGGAGCCGGTCGCTGGCGGGGCGGACGACGCCGAGCGCGTCGGCCACGTCCTCGCCGTGCGCCCAGGTCTCCATGATCCGGGCGGTCGCCATCGAGGTGGCCGACATTTGGGTGCCGTACCAGGGCAGCTTCGCACCGACCGGGACGGCGGCCAGCGCGGCGGCGAGCGCCGTCCGGCCGGCGCGCCACCGGGCGAGCAGCTCGGGCGGTGGCGCGAGGAACTGCTCCGCACCGTGGTCCACCAGCCGGGCCGGGTCCGGTGCGGCGGTCACCGTCGCGAAGAAGGCCGCCGCGTCGGTGGCGGCCAGCAGCGCCACGTGGTCGGTCCAGGCGAGGTGGGCGATCTGGTGCCCGATGCTCCAGCCCGGCGCGGGGGTGGGCTGCGCCCAGTCGACCGTCGGCAGCGGGCTCACCAGTGCGTCCAGCTGATCGGACTCGTCGGCCAGATCCGCGAGTAGATCCTTGAGGTCGACCATGGTGCCTCCGGTCAGGGCGGCCCGGCAGTGGGCGGCAGGTCAGGGCGTGAGCAGGGTGGCGAGCTGGCGTTTCCAGGTGGCGAGCAGGGCGGTGCGGCGGGCCGAGTCGTCGCTGAGCAGGTTGGCCACCCCGAGCCCGCGCAGCAGGTCGAGGGTGGCCTGCACCGCCTCGCGGACGCCGGGACGGCGCTCGTCGACGCCGAGCAGGGCGACGGTGAGTCGGTGCATCTCCCGGCCGACCGTCGCCTCCAGTGGCACCAGGGCGTCCCGAAGCTCCCGGTCGGTGCGGGCGGCGACCCAGAGTTCGAGCGCGGCGACGAAGAGCGGCCCGGTGAACGCCGCGGCAAGCAGGTCGATCACCCGGTCCAGCCGCTGCGGCCCGGCGGGCAGTGCCTCCGCCTCGGTGCGCAACTCTTCGGCCCGGCGCTCGGCCAGGTGGGCGACGGCGGCCGTGACCAGCGCGGCTTTGGTGGGGTAATGGTGTAGCTGAGCACCGCGGGAGACGCCTGCCCGGGCCGCGACGACGGTGGTGGTGGTGCCGGACCAGCCGTGCTCGATCAGGCAGTCGACTGTCGCCTCCAGCAGCCGGGCCTGGGTGGCTCGGCTGCGCTTCTGCTGAGGGACGCGCGTCGATGCGGTGGACACGGGGACAGCCTGCGGCCTATGAAACAAACAGTCAAGACTGATTTTTTCTGTTCCCGGTGGCGGACGTAGCTCTTGGACGCGCCGGCCGGTGTCCGTGCTTCCTGGTCCCTGTCGAGCTGCCCCATATTTGGGGCAGCCGCCTCACGCCACGTTCCGCGCAGCTTTGGGTTCCGGGTCGGGTGCCCGGCGGGATGCCGCGCAGCCGGGTGCCGGGTCGGGTGCCCGGTGGGATGCCGCGCAGCCGGGGTGCCGGGTCGGGTGCCCGGTGGGATGCCGCGCAGCTCGGGTGCCGGGTCGGGTGCCGTGCGGTTCGGGACGGTCTCAGATCTGGGGCAGCTCGACAGGCAGCGAGGGTGGTCCCCGGCCCGGCCCGGCCTCGGCAGGCCCGGCCTCGGCAGGCCCGGCCCGGCCTCGGCAGGCCCGGCCCGGCCTCGGCAGGCCCGGCCCGCCCCCGCCGGCCTGGGCCTGCGGGCGCGGTGGCGGCCGTGGCCGAAGCTGCGTGTCAGCGGCCGTCGCGCGGGGCGAAGACGGCCAGGGCCTCGGCGTCGCTGTGCTCGGAGCGCAGGTACTCATCGACCCAGGCGGCGGCGTCGGGGAAGGTGGAGTCGGCGGTCACCCGGGCGCAGGCGAGGTCCACGTCGAAGTTCGTGCGGCGCAGCTGCACGCCCGGCCCGAGCAGCGTCCACCACGCGCCCGCCCCGCCGTACGGCATGCCGATGCTGCCGGCGTTCACCACCAGGCGGCGGTCGACCAGCCGAGTGAACGGCATGTGGGTGTGGCCGCAGACCACCGTCGTCACCTCGTCCGGCAGTGCGGCGAAGACCTCCGCCCAGCGCTCCATCCGGGTGTCGACGAGCACGACCTCCTCGTCGTCCCGAGGGGTGGCGTGGCAGAAGAGCACCAGGCCCAGACCGTCGATCTCCAGGGTCACCGTCAGTGGCAGCGCGGCCAGCCGCGTGAGGTGGTCATCGCGGAGCTGCTCGGCGGCCCAGTTCGACACCTCGATCGACGCGGGACTGCCGTTCCGCGCCTCGACCAGTTCGCGGTCCGCGTTGCCGCCGACCCAGCAGACCCGGTCGCCGAGGCCGGCGAGCACGTCCAGCACCTCGACCGGCTGCGGGCCGGCCGCGATGTCGCCGGTGAGCACGATGAGGTCGGCGGTGGCGACGTCCGGCTCGGCCAGCACCGCCTCCAGCGCGGGTAGCACCCCATGGATGTCGGACAGCACGGCAACCCGGTTCAACATGGCTCCACCCTGGCGGCGGGCGAGGTGCCGAGTCCAGCGATTCTGCGCCGGGCAGAGAGAGACGGGGCGGTGGGCGGGTCCACAACGAACGTCCCCGCCCACCGTCGGAGACGGTGGGCGGGGACGGGACGTGCTACTCAGACGCGGGCGCGACGGGCCAGGCGCTCCGGGTCGAGGATGATGATGCTCTTGCCGTCCAGGCGCAGCCAGCCGCGCGAGGCGAAGTCGGCCAGCGCCTTGTTGACCGTCTCCCGGGAGGCGCCGACGAGCTGGGCGATCTCCTCCTGGGTGAGGTCGTGGGTCACCCGCAGCACGCCGCCGTCCCGGGTGCCGAACCGGCCGGCCATCTGGAGCAGGTTCTTGGCGACCCGACCCGGCACGTCCGTGAAGATCAGGTCGGCGAGCGAGTCGTTGGTCCGGCGCAGCCGCCGGGCGAGCACCCGGAGCAACTGCTCGGCGATCTCCGGACGGTTGTTCAGCCACGGCCGCAGCGCCTGCTTGCGCAGTCGCACCAGCCGGGTGTCGGTCACCGCGGTGGCGGTCGCCGTACGCGGACCCGGGTCGAAGAGCGACAGCTCACCGACCATGTCCGACGGGCCCATCACCGCGATCAGGTTCTGCCGGCCGTCCGCCGCGCGGCGGCCAACCTTGATCTTCCCGGACAGCAGGATATAGAGGCTGTCACCGGGCTCGCCCTCATTGAAGACGATCTCGCCCTTGCGGACCTCGATCGTCTCCATCTCTTTGGCGAGCGCCTCGGCAGCTTCCGGGTCTACACCCTGGAAGATCCCGCTGCGGGCCAGTACCTCGTCCATCGCGCACCTCCGCTTACGCGTGCCGTCCGTCGGCCGGGTCCGCCGTCCGCTGATCCCCTCGCGCGCCGCCAAGTCTAGGCGCACGTGAGCACGAATCAGAGGTCGCCCCTGGAATCTTGGTCGGTGGGCGTAACCTGCCCGACGTGCTGACCGAGCCAATCCTGACCAGCCGAGCCGAAGACGGGCGGGACATCCCGCTGCTGGTGTGGCGCGCCGACAGCCCGCTGCGGGCGGTCAGCAGCGGCCCGCTCGGCGGTGGCATCGGCATCCGGCACTGGGTGCTGAACGCGACCGTGCCCATGTCGTACGACCGGGACGACCCCGCCGGGCACCTGGCCGCACTCGCCGCCGACCTGGCCCTCGACGGCCCCGGGGTGGGCCTGCTGACCGGCGTTGATGTGACCGAGGTGGTTGCCCGGACCGACACCGGGGTGCGGGCCTGGGCGACCGTCGGGCTCGGCACCCCGGTGCTCGCCGCCGCGCCGGTTCCGGCCGCGCTCACCCAGCGGGTCGGCACGGTCAACATCGTGGTGTACGTGCCGGCGCGGCTCGCCGACTCGGCTCTGGTCAACGCGGTGGCCACCGCGACCGAGGCGAAGGCCCAGGCGATCAGCGAGCTGGGGCTGCCGGGAACCGGTACCCCGACCGACGCGGTCACCGTCCTCTGCCCGGTGGACGGGCCGGAGGCGGCGTACGGCGGACCGCGCTCCACCTGGGGTGCCCCGCTGGCCCGGGCGGTGCACGCAGCGGTGCTCGCCGGTGGCGACCGGCAGGTCGTGCCCTGGTCGGACCAGCTGACCGGCTGAACTTCCGACCGATCGGCCCTCGTCGGCGCGTTTACGGCCCGGTAGGGTCGCGGACGATGTACGCTCCCGCCTCCCTCGCGCCCCGCCCGCGCCGCCGTGTCGCCCTCGGCGTCGCCGCGCTGCTGGCTGCCCTGCTCGTCGCCGGCTGCGCCGACTCCGGGGAGTCCCCGGTCTGGCAGCCGGGTGCCGGCGGCGGTGGCACCGGCGCTCCGGTGGCCACGGCCGGCCCGAAGGCCAGCGGGGATCCCTCGGCCTCCGGCGGGGACGCCGCCATCTCGCTCTCCGCCACCGGCGACATCATCATGGGCAACGCCCCGAGCCGACTGCCTGCCGCCGGTGGGAAGGGCTTCTTCACCTCGGTCACCGGGGCGCTCAAGGCCGACCTGGTGATGGGCAACCTGGAGGAGCCGCTGACGGTGGACACCGGCACCGGCAAGTGCGGGGCCAACTCCACCCGCTGCTTCCAGTTCCGGGCCCCACCGGAGTACGCCGCACACCTGCGGGACGCCGGCTTCGACGTGCTCAACCAGGCCAACAACCACGGCTACGACTACGGGCCGAAGGGTTACGAGAACACCCAGAAGGCGCTGGAGAAGTACGACCTGGAGCACACCGGCGCCCCGGACCAGATCACCGTGGTCGACGTCAAGGGCGTCAAGGTCGCCGTGGCCGGCTTCTCGTCGTACGTCTGGTCCAACAGCCTGGTCGACATCGCCAAGGCGAAGGCGGTGGTCGCCAAGGCCGCCACCCTGGCCGATCTGGTCGTGGTGCAGGTGCACATGGGTGGCGAGGGAGCGGACAAGACCCGGGTGAAGCCCGGCACCGAGATGTTCCTGGGCGAGAACCGGGGCGACCCGGTGAAGTTCTCGCACGCCATGATCGACGCCGGGGCGGATCTGATCGTCGGCCACGGGCCGCACGTGCTGCGCGGGATGGAGTTCTACCAGGGGCGCCTGATCGCGTACAGCCTGGGCAACTTCGCCGGTGGCGGCAACTCGCTGAGCAACACCGGCCGGCTCGGCTGGGGCGGTGTGCTCAAGGTTTCGCTCAAGCCCGACGGCACCTGGGCCGGCGGATCGTTCACCTCGACGTACATGAACTCGGCCGGCAAGCCGACGATGGACCCGGACGACCGGGGCCTGGGTCTGGTCACCGAGTTGAGTCGCAGCGACTTCCCGAAGGACGGCGCCCGGTTCGACGGCCAGGGGAAGATCTCGCCGCCGACCGGCGGCTGACCCGGCGGGAACGTCCGGGGCGCGACGTAGGCTGACCGTCGTGACCAGTAGCCCACCCGGCGCCAGCGAGACCGACCTCGGGCGCAAACGCCGCGCCCGGAAGATCGGCCGGGTGCTGGCCGAGACGCACCCCGACGCGCACTGTGAGCTGGACCACTCCACCCCGCTGGAGCTGGCCGTCGCCACCATCCTCTCCGCGCAGTGCACGGACAAGAAGGTCAACGAGGTCACCCCGAAGCTCTTCGCCCGCTACCCGACCGCCGCTGCCTACGCCGGCGCCGACCGGGGCGAGATGGAGGAGCTGATCCGGCCCACCGGCTTCTACCGCAACAAGACCAACTCGTTGCTCCACCTCGGGCAGGCACTCCTCGACCGGTACGACGGCCAGGTGCCCGGCCGGCTCGCCGACCTGGTGACGCTGCCCGGGATCGGGCGCAAGACCGCCAACGTCATCCTGGGCAACGCCTTCGACGTCCCGGGCATCACCGTCGACACGCACTTCCAGCGGCTGGTGCACCGGTGGCGGCTGACCGCCGAGACCGACCCGGTCAAGATCGAGCACGCGGTCGGCGCGCTGTACAAAAAGCGCGACTGGACCATGCTGTCGCACCGGATCATCTTCCACGGTCGGCGGGTCTGCCACGCCCGCAAGCCGGCCTGCGGCGCGTGCACGCTGGCCAAGCTCTGCCCCTCGTACGGCACCGGCCCGACTGATCCGGCCGCTGCCGCCAAGCTGCTCAAGGGCCCCCGGGCACGTGACCTGGCGACGGCGGCCGGGGTCGACCCGGCGCTGGTGCCCGCCCAGGCGGTCGCCGCGGAGGTGCCGTGAACCGGCGCCTCGCTCTGCTGCTCCTGCCGCTGCTGCTGGTCGTCGCCGGTTGCACCGACGGCACCACCGACGACCCCGCACCCCGGCCGGCGGCCGCTGAGCGCCCGTCGCCATTCGACGACTGCGCCGCGCTGAGCACGGCACCCACGTCCGCCGCGGACGCGGCAGCACCCGCCTCGGGCGGGGAGGCACTGCCGGAGCTGACCCTGGCCTGCTTCACCGGCGGCGCACCGGTCGCTCTGCGGGACGTGGCCGGGCCGGCGGTGATCAACGTGTGGGCCTCCTGGTGCCCGCCGTGCCGCAAGGAGCTGCCCGCCTTCCAGCGGCTCAGCGAGCGGGCTGCCGGCCGGCTCCAGGTGGTCGGGGTGAACAGCCGGGACAGCCGCGGCGGCGCCCAGTCCATCGGGGAGGACTTCGGCGTCCGGTTCCCGATCCTGGTGGACCAGGGCGAAGCGCTGCAACGGGAGCTGAAGCGCAACGCGATCCCGCTGACCCTCTTCGTCGACGCGCAGGGGCGGATCCGCCACGTCGACGCCAGCGGCGCGCTCGACGATGCCCGGCTCGCCGAGCTGGTCCACCAACACCTCGGTCTGACGGTGCCGGCGTGACCCACCGACCGCCCGACTGGATCGAGCCTCTGCTATCCCGGCTGGGCACCGCCCGCGCCGAGGACTTCACCCGACTGACCACCCCGGCCGAGGGCGGCCGGGAGAGCGCCGTGCTGGTGCTGCTCGGCGAGCAGCCCGGCGCCGGCCCCGACGTGCTGGTCCTGCAACGCGCCGCCACCCTGCGCAACCACGCCGGCCAGCCGGCCTTCCCCGGGGGCGCGGCCGACCCGGAGGACGCCGACGTCCGCGCCACCGCCCTGCGCGAGGCAAACGAGGAGGTCGGCCTCGACCCGGCCAGCGTGACGGTGCTGGCCGAGTTGCCGAAGCTGTGGATCCCGGTCAGCGACTTCGTGGTCACCCCGGTGCTGGCCTGGTGGCACGAGCCGCACCCGGTGCACCCCCGGGAGCCCGCCGAGGTGGCGCACGTGGCCCGGCTGCCGGTCAGCGAGCTGGTCGACCCGGCCAACCGGATGCGGGTCCGCCACCCCAGCGGCTGGATCGGGCCGGCGTTTTCGGCGCGCGGCATGCTGGTGTGGGGCTTCACCGCCGGGGTGCTGGCCACCCTGCTGGAGATGGGCGGGTGGGCCCGCCCGTGGCCGCGCAGCCGGGTGGTCGAGCTGCCGCCGACCGGGGCGACCCCCGCGCCGTCAGCCGGCACCGACGAGGTCGACGAGACCGCCCTACGCTGACCGCGCGGTCACCTTCAGCGAGCGATGGTCATCTGCCGGGCGTGCGGCCCGTACGCTTGACCCGTGTCCGCCGTGGATCTCGTCCTGCTGCTGCTCATGCTCGTGTTCGCGATCAGCGGATACCGCCAGGGCTTCGTCATCGGAATCCTGTCGTTCTCCGGCTTCTTCCTGGGCGCGTTGCTGGGCCTCCAGCTCGGGCCGCTGCTCGCCCGACAGTTCGTGGACAGCGGCACCCGCGTGCTGATCTCACTGGTCGTGGTCTTCGGGCTGGCCGTGGTCGGTCAGGCGCTGGCCGGCTGGGTCGGCTCGCACCTACGCAAGACGATCACCAGTGAGGTGGGCAGGCGGGTCGACGACGTCGGCGGGGCGTTCGTCTCGCTCTTCGCGGTGCTGCTGGTCGCCTGGCTGGTCGCCGTGCCGCTCGGGTCGTCCTCGCTGCCCTGGCTGGCCGCCTCGGTACGCAACAGCGCGCTGATCACAGTGGTGGACCGGGTCCTACCGGACCAGGCCCAGCAGCTCTCCACCGCACTGCGGGAAACCGTCGACACCAACGGCTTCCCGGACGTCTTCGGCGACCTCGCACCCACCCGGGCCCGGCAGGTCGAACCGCCCGACCCGGCGCTGGCCGGCTCCCAGGTGGTGGTCAACGGCCAGCGGTCGGTGGTCAAGGTGCTCGGCTCCGCCCCCAGTTGCTCGCGCCGGATCGAGGGCTCCGGTTTCGTGTACGCCGACGACCGGGTGATGACCAACGCGCACGTGGTCGCCGGCACCCGCTCGGTGGCGGTCGAGCTCGGCGGCGATCGGTACGACGGTCAGGTGGTGGTCTACGACCCGGAGCGCGACCTGGCCGTGCTGCACGTGCCCGGGATGCCCGGCCCGTCGCTGCGGTTCGCCGCCGGCAACGCGGGCAGCGGCTCCGACGCCATCGTGCTGGGCTTCCCGCTCGACGGCCCGTACAACGCACAGTCGGCGCGGATCCGCGACGTCGACCGGATCAAGGGACCGGACATCTACTCCTCCGGCGACGTCAGCCGAGAGATCTACACGATCCGGGCGCTGGTCCGCAGCGGCAACTCCGGCGGACCGCTGGTGTCCGCCAACGGCCTGGTGCTTGGCGTCATCTTCGCGGCGGCGGCCGACGACCCGAACACCGGCTTCGCGGTGACCGCGGCCGAGGCCCGCCCGGTGGCGCTGGCCGGCGCCGAACGCACCCGAGGCGTCGGCACCGGCGAGTGCACCTGACCGCCGCGCGGGTCAGCTCCGGGCTGGCGTGGCGGGTCGGCCCGCGGCCGGTAGCTTCGCCCGCCCCCACCGCACTCCCCGGTCCAGCACCGCGCGAGCCATGATCGCGACGCAGGTGCCACCGTTGAGGAAGGACGCCACCACATCGCTCGGGTGGTGCATTCCCCGGTACATCCGGGTCACCGCCACGCCGAGCGGCACCACCAGCAGCAGCGTCCACCAGGCCACCTTCGCGCCGGTGCTCCGCGCCCGCAGCGCCAGCAGCACGGCGATGCCGACGTAGAGCGCCACCGCCGCCGAGGTGTGCCCGGACGGGAAGCTGGACGTGGGCGGTGAGACGTCCATGTGCTCCACCGCCGGGCGGTGCCGGTCGATCGCCAGCGTGGTCAGCAGGAACACCAGCGCCTGGGCGGTCACCGCCGCGCACAGGAACAGCGGCTCCCGCCAGCGGCCCAACCAGAGCCGCAGCGCCAGCGCCACCAGCACGGTGACCACGACGATCATCTGGGTGCTGGCCAGTGTGCTGAACACCAGCGACACGTCGTTCCAGCCGCCGGTGCGCTCGGCGGCGAGTTCCCGGTTGACCGCGTCCTCCACGGACAACGGCCAGGTGTGGGCGAACACCCGGGTGACCAGCACCCCGAGCAACACCATGACGCCGAGCAGGAGGGATACCGGCAGCAGCACCCGCCGGGCGATCTGGACCACGGTCTCGGACATGGGCCGCCCAATACCCTGTCGCCGTGGTCGCCACGCCTCAGGCCTCTCCGGGGTGCCGTTCCACCTCCGGCGCGACGCCGTCGCGGGCCGGCCGGACGGGACGCAGCCCGGTGTGCGCCCGCCAACTGGTGAACGCGGCCGTGGTCGCCGCGACCACCGCCGCACCCAGCAGCCAACCGCCGAACACGTCGCTGGCGAAGTGCACGCCGAGTGCCACCCGGCTCAGCCCGGTCACCACGGTCAGCAGCACCGCGGCGACCCAGAGCCCGACCCGCCACGCCCCGCGCCCCGCGTACGGCAGGAATACCAGCAGCAGCACCCCGGCGGTCAGGGTGGCGTTCAGCGCGTGCCCGGAGGGGAACGAGTAGCCGGCGGCCCGCGCGACCGGGTCCAGCAGCTCCGGCCGGTCCCGGCCGACGAGCAGCTTGAGCAGCGGGCCCATCAACCCGCCCACCACCATCGTGGTGGTCACCCAGAGGGCCAGCCGACGGGCTCCCCGGCGCAGCAGCCAGATCACCACGAGCAGGGCGACGGCCCGCAGCGGCATCGGCCCGAAAACCTCGGTCCAGCCCCGCATCAGCGTGACCCAGGCTGAATGGTCGAGCGCATAGCCGTGCAGCGCGTCGGTGACCGTCGTGTCCAGTCGGCGCAGCGGCGGCCAGGCCCCGAGCACCAGCAGGGCGAGCAGCGCGAACGGCACGAGCACCAGGAACGCCGCCGTGGCGGCCAGGGTCAGCCGCAGGCCCAGCGAATGGTCCGGGTCGAGGCGGCGCTGCCGCCAGGACGGGGTGTCGGCGGGGGCCAGGGTGCGCGGGCCGGGCGTGCTCATGCCGACGGTTCTACCCCACCGACGGTGGGGTCAGGCCTGCCGCACCGACCGGATCAGCGGGGGCGCCGGCGGAACTGCCGCACCATCAACGCCGCTCCGGTGACCAGGGCGACGAAGAGCGCGGCTCCGGTCCACAGCTGTTCCGGCGCCGAGTCGTCCTGCGCGCCCGCCGGCCGGGCCGTCCACCGGGTCTGCTGCCGGGGTGCGGTGAGGCCGAGCGGGTCGCTGCCGGCGCCGGTCACCGGGTCGTCGTCAGCGGAACCGGGGGCGGGGCCGAAGCCGACCACGCCCGGCGACGTCAGGTCGTCCAACGGGTTGGCGGTCACCGGCGGGACCTGCGCGGTCAGCGCGGCCACCGGATCCACCACCCCGTACCCGAAGCGGTCGTCCCGGCCGGTCGGGCCGAGGTCACGTGCGGTGGCCAGCAACCGGTTGACCACCTCGCCGGCGGGCATCCGGGGGTAGCGGGACCGGACCAACGCGGCGGTGGCGGTCACCAGCGGCGCCGCGAAGCTGGTGCCCTGCACCCGCCAGTACCCGTCGGTTGGTTTGGCGCCGACCAACCCGGTGGCGGGGGCGGTGAGCACCGTCGCCCGGCCGGTGATCGACCCGGACCAGAGATTGTCGCTGCTGCGTTCCAGGCCGGCTACCGCGATCACGCCTGGCTCGCGGGCTGGGTACCAGACCTTGGAGTTGCTGGAGGTGGCCAGGTTGCCGGTGCAGGCGACCACCACCACGTCCCGGGCGAACGCGTAGTCCAGCGCCGCGGCCAGGGCCGGGCTGTCGCCGCTGCCGCCCAACGACAGGTTGATCACGCGGGCGCCGTTGTCGACCGCCCAGCGCACTCCCTTGGCCACGATGAGCGCGTCGTCGTAGCGGTTTTCGTCGTCGAGCACCCGTACCGGCAGGATCCGGGCGTCCGGCGCCAGGCCGACCACACCCCGCTTGTCGTCTTTCCGCCCGGCGATCAGGCCGGCGACGGTGGTGCCGTGGCCCACCGGATCCGGACCGGCGCCGCCAGCGGGGCCCACCAGGTCGAGACCGGGCAGCACCTGGCCGGTCAGGTCGGGATGGCTGGCGTCCACTCCGGAGTCGACCACCGCGACGGTCACGCCCCGCCCGGTCGAGCTGCGCCACGCCGTCTCGGCGCGCAGCTCGTCGAGCTGCCACTGCTCGTCGCGGACCTGGTCACTGCGGGCCACGCTGTCACCGGGGGCGAACGCCACCGACGCGCCAGCGAGCTGGCCGCCTGCGGTGGGCACGGCGGCGGGCACGGCGGCTGCGGCCGGGGCCACGACGGCAAGCGCCGCCGCCACACCGAGCAGCACCCGGCCGGTCGCCCGTCGGGCCGCTGCCGGACAGCTGTGCCGAACCCCAGTCACATCCTCAGCCATTCATCCCGACGAAACCATGACGATCGGAGATTACCGGTTTCCCCACCTGTCACGGGAGGAACCGCTAAGACAAGGGTCACGGCGGCGGCAGCTGGGCGAGCTGGACGAGGCGTACGCCCTCCCGCCGGGTGACCAACCGACCACGACCCGGTGGCAGTGGCCCGGGCCGGACCGGCCCGACAAGTGCGCCCTCCTCCGGGCTGCCCGCCATCACCAGACCGGCGGTGGAAAGCTCCCGCAGCCGCTGCACGATCGGCTCGTACTGGGCCCGGCCCGCTCCGCCGGAGCGGCGGGCAAGCACCAGGTGCAGCCCGACGTCGCGGGCGTGCGGCAGGTGCTCCTCCAGTGCCCGCAACGGGTTCGCCGGCCCGGCCGCCACCAGGTCGTAGTCGTCCACCAGCACGAACAGCTCCGGTCCGGACCACCAGGACCGGTCACGCAGCTGCTGCGGGGTGACCTCCGGCCCGGGGGCACGCCGCTCCAGGTAGCCGGCGGCCGACTCGACCAGGTCGGCGGTGTGCGCCGCGGCGGTGCCGTAACCGATCAGGTGCGGCGTCTCGATGGCGCCGAGCAGGCTGCGTCGGTAGTCGACCAGGATCACCCGGGCCTGCTCCGGGGTGAACCGGGTGATGATCGAGGTGGCCAGCGCGCGCAGGAACGACGACTTGCCGCACTCCGCGTCCCCGAAGATCACGAAGTGTGACTCGGTGGCGAAGTCGAGCACCACCGGGCGCAGGTCCGCCTCGGCGATCCCGATCGGCAGCCGCAGCCCGGTCGTCGCGGCGAGGTCCAGGTCGGCGTACGGCAGCACCGGCGGTAGCAGCCGGACCCGGGGCGCCGGGGGACCCGCCCAACTGCCGGCGACCCGTTTGACCAGGTCGGCGGTGTCACCGCTGGCGGCGGCGAGCTGAGGCAGCGCGGTGAGGAAGTGCAGGCTCTCCGCGGTCACCCCCCGACCGGAGCGCTCCGGCACGTTCGCGGCCGCCCGCCGGGCCACCAGCGAGTCGGCGGGGTCGCCGAGGCGCAGCTCCAGCCGGGAACCGAACAGATCCCGGATCGCCGGGCGGAAGTCCAGCCAGCGCAGCGCCGTGGCGACCACGTGCAGCCCGTACGACAGGCCCCGGGTGGCCAGGTCGGTGACCAGCGGCTCCAGGTCGTCGTACTCGCCGCGGACGGTGCTCCAGCCGTCGATCACCAGGAACACGTCGCCGAACGGGTCGGCGCCCGGCTGGTTGGCCGTCCCCGCTGCGGCCCGGCGCTGCCGGTACGCGGCCATCGACTCCACGCCCAGCTCGTTGAAGCGGCGTTCCCGCTCGGCCAGCAGGGTGGTCATCTCGCCGACGGTGCGCCGCACAGCGGTGGGGTCGGCACGGCCGGTCACCCCACCCACGTGCGGCAGGTTGCGCAGCGCGGTCAAGCCGCCGCCGCCGAAGTCGAGGCAGTAGACCTGCACCTCGGCCGGGGTGTGGGTGAGCGCCAGCGCGCAGATCAGCGTGCGCAGCGCGGTGGACTTGCCGCTCTGCGGCGCACCCACCACCGCCACGTGCCCGGCCGCGCCGTCCAGCGCCAGCCAGAGCAGGTCGCGGCGCTGCTCCAGCGGCTTGTCCACCACGGCCACCGGCACCCCGAGCGCGCCGTGCAGCTCGGGGTTGCCCACGGTGAGCCCGCGCGCCGGGTCGACCTCGACCGGGCCGAGCAGCTCGTCCAGTGCGGGCGGCTGGCCGAGCGGCGGGAGCCAGACCTGATGCGCGGGCGGTCCCTGCCCGACGAGCCGGTCGACCAGCAGATCGAGCAGGGTCTCCCGGCCGCCGTCCTCCTCGGCCACGACGGGCAGGGCCGGCGTGGCCGGCTCGGGCACCGGCACGACGTGGGTGGTGAAGGTGAGCAGGCGGGCACCGCCGCCGGCGGTCACACCGGCTGTCGCGGCTCGGCGGTGGATCGCCCCGGAGACGTACGCGGCCTTGAACCGGGCCAGCGGGTCGGTGCCGGCGCGCAGGTAACCGTGGCCCGGTGAGCGGGGCAGCTCGTGCGCGTCCGGCACCCCGAGCACGGTGCGCGACTCCAACGCGGAGAAGGTGCGCAGCCCGATCCGGTACGACAGGTGGGTGTCCAGCCCTCGTAGCCGCCCCTCCTCCAGGCGCTGGCTGGCCAGCAGCAGGTGTACGCCGAGGGACCGGCCGAGCCGGCCGATCTGCACGAACAGGTCGATGAAGTCGGGCTTGGCGGAGAGCAGCTCGGAGAACTCGTCGCAGATCAGCAGCAGCGACGGCAGTGGGGCCAGCGGGCTGCCGGCCGCCCGGGCCCGCTCGTAGTCGCGCACGCTGGCGAAGTTGCCGGCCCGGCGCAGCAGCTCCTGCCGGCGGACCAACTCCCCGTTGATCGCGTCCACCATCCGGTCGACCAGGGGGAGCGCGTCGGCCAGGTTGGTGATCACGGCGGCGGTGTGCGGCAGCCGGTCGAACGAGGCGAAGGTGGCGCCGCCCTTGAAGTCGACCAGTACGAAGTTGAGCTGCTCGGAGCTGTGCGTGGCGGCCAGCCCCAGCACCAGCGTGCGGAGCAGCTCGGACTTGCCCGAGCCGGTGGCCCCGATGAGCAGGCCGTGCGGACCCATCCCGTCCTGGGCGGATTCCTTGAGGTCCAGCTCGATGGCCCCACCGTCGGCGCCCACCCCGATCGGCACCCGCAGCCGGTCCCGCGCCGAGCGCGGCGCCCAACCCTGCTCGGCGGTGAAGCTCTCCGGGTCACCGAGGCCGAGCAGCTCGGGCAGGCCCAGCTCGGCCTGGAGCGGGGCGTCCGGGCCGCGAGCCGCGCCGGCCAGCCGCAGCGGCGCCAACCGTCGGGCGACCGCCTCGGCGTCGGCGGGGTCGAGCTGGTCGGCGCTGCCCACCTCGGCATGCCCCTCGGCCGACCAGGAGTGCAGCCGCCGGCCGCGCAGCTCCAGCAGCAGCGCGTACCGGTCGAGCAGGCGCGGCGGTGGAGTGTCCAGGTCCAGGACGGTGACCGCGTCGATGCCGCCGTCGCCGGTCAGGTCGGTGGCACCGGTGAGGTCGCCACCGTCGAGGACCACCACCACGTGCGGCCCGTCGGTGGCCGGGCCGGCCGGACTGAACCGGGACCGGCTTGCCAGCACGTCGCCCAGCAGCCGTTCCAGCTCGGCGGCGGAGCTGGTGACCAGACGTACCGGGCCGAGCGCGTCGGTGCGGCCGGGATGGTGGGCGTGCGGGAGCCATTTCACCCACTCCCAGCCGGCCCGGCGTTCCGGCCCGGCGCAGATGGCGACCAGCAGCTCGTCGGGGGCGTGGAAGACGGCCAGCTGGGTCAGCACGGCCCGGACCAGCGCCTGCGCCGCCGGGTCGCCGGTGGGTGGCCCGCCGGTGGTCGGGCCGATGCCACCGCCGATGCGGCCGGCGGTCCGCACGTGCACCCGGGCGAAGCTGCGCAGCGACAGCGCCACCGGCAGGTCCGGCACCACGGAGTACGCGTCCAGGAAGCGGCGCAACGCGCCGGCGGTCATCGGCTCCAGCTCCTCCAGCGGCCGGGTGACCGGAGGAACGAGCGGGGTGGCCAGCGTCTGCGGCCCGACGGCGACCCGTACCACCGCGAAGTCCGGGTCGGCGGGGCGCCGCTCCCAGACCCGGTGGCTGTCCACCGTCGACCACAACCGGCCCGGGTCCGGGTGTCGGTAGTAGAGCCCGGCCCGCTGCTGCCCGGCGGTCCGCCGGACCCGTCGACGTAGCGTGGCCAGGTGGCGCAGGTACTCCCGGCGGGCGGCCATCATCTCGGACTTCTTCGGCGTGCCCGAGGCGCTGCCCCAGGAGGTCACCAGCATCGCCAACGAGGAGAGCCCGAACATCCCGCCCACGACGTACGAGTAGGCGCCGCCGCCCCGGCCGAACATCATCGCCATCGCCACCGTGCCGCCGAGCATGGGCAGCAGCATGAGCATCTGCTGCCAGCGCCCGCCGGTCACCGCGGGGATCTCCGGTGGTGCCTCGACCGGCAGTTCGCCGGCGGGGATCTCCGGTGCCGGCCGGCGGGGCGGGCGCTTGATGACGACGGTGGACACTCGGCCTCCTGACAGCGCTGGGTAACCCGAGCCTGGCTCATGGTAGGTAAAGTCCTGTCGTCCGCGCAGCCTCCGATCCCCCTCGATATGGAGACCAGTCGATGACAACCGGGCTGGCCCGCGTCACCATCAGCGCGCCGCAACGGCGGGTGGACGTTGCCCTGCCGGAGCAGGTACCCCTCGCCGAGCTGCTGCCCGACGTGCTCCGGCACGCCGGGGAGGGGCTTGCCGACGACGGCGAGCGGCACGGCGGCTGGGTGCTGCGCCGCACGGACGGAGCACTGCTGGCGACCGCCCAGGCGCTGCTGCCGCAGGGGGTCCGCGACGGTGAGGTGCTACACCTGGTGCCGGCCCGCGCCCACTGGCCCGAGCTGGAGTACGACGACGTGGTGGAGGCGATCGCCGACGGCGCCCGTCGCCGCGGCGGGGCCTGGTCGCCCGCGGCCACCCGTGCGGCCGGCCTGGCCGGCGCCGCGGTCCCGCTCGCCGTCGGGCTGCTCGCCCTGCTCACCGGCGGCCCGGCGCACCGGGTGGGCTGGCTGGCGGCGGCCGTGGTGGCGCTGCTGCTGACCGTGGCTGGCACGGTCGCGTCCCGGGCCAACGGTGACGGCACCGCCGGGGCGACGCTCGGTGGCTACGCCCTGCCGTACGCGTTCGTGGCTGGCGCCCTCGCGGTCGGCTCGGGCGATCCGGTCGGGCCACTCGGCCCGGCGCGCTGGGTGGGAGCCCCCGAGTTGCTGGCCGGCTCGGTGGCGCTGCTGCTGGTCGCGTTGCTCGGGCTGCTCGGCGTGGCCAGCCGGCTGCGGGTCTTCGTGGCCGGCGTCACGGTCGGCCTGATCGGTGTGGGTGCGGCGCTCGGCGGGCTGGTGCTGACCCCGGCCGGCACGGCCGCGGTGCTGCTCAGCGCGCTGGTGTTCGCCGTCGGGGTGATCCCGCTGCTGGCCATCCGGTTGGGCAAGCTGCCGTTGCCGCCGATCACCCTGCCGGCCACGGCCCCCACTGCGGAGCCGGAGCAGGCCCGGGACCTGCCGGACCGGGGCCGGGTGCAGGCGGCGGTGACCCGAACCGAGGAGATGCTCACCGGGATGCTGCTCGGGCACGCCCTGCTGGCGGTGGCCACGGCGGCGGTGCTCGGGGTGGCAGGCGGGACGGCCGGCCGGGTGCTGGTGGCGGTCGTCTCGGCCGTGCTGCTGCTGCGGTCACGGCTGTTCGTGGCGCTGCGGCACCGGGTGCCGCCGGTGCTCGCCGGGCTGGCCGGTTACGCGATCCTGGGAGCGGTGCTGGTCGGCCGGGCCGACGACGCCGGGCGGCTGGCGCTGGTCCTCGGTGGGGCGGCGCTGGCCCTGGTGGCCGTCGCGGCCGGCACCGGGTACGCCCGGCGGCCGGTCTCGCCGTACGTGGGCAGGGTCGCCGACCTCACCGACACGGCGCTGGTGGTCGCCGTGGTGCCGGTCGCCTGCGCGGTGCTCGACCTGTACGACCGGGCCCGGGGGCTGCTCGGTTGAGCGGCTCCCGGGCCCGGCGTGTCAGCGATCGTCAGTGGGCGGCTTCGCCGCGTGCCTCGGCGTCCCTGGCCCGCTGGTAGGAGGCGTGGATCTCGGCCTCGGCCTCGGTGCGGCCGACCCAGGTCGCGCCCTCCACCGACTTGCCGGGCTCCAGGTCCTTGTACACCTCGAAGAAGTGCTGGATCTCCAGCCGGTCGAACTCGCCCAGGTGGTGGATGTCGCGCAGGTGCTCCTGGCGCGGGTCCTCGTAGGGCACGCAGAGCACCTTGTCGTCGCCGCCCTTTTCGTCCGTCATCCGGAACATGCCGATGGTGCGGCAGCGGATCAGGCAGCCCGGGAAGGTCGGCTCGGGCACCAGCACGAGAGCGTCGAGCGGGTCGCCGTCCTCGCCCAGCGTGCCCTCGATGAACCCGTAGTCGGCCGGGTACTGGGTGGACGTGAAGAGGGTGCGGTCCAGCCGGATCCGGCCGGTCGCGTGGTCCACCTCGTACTTGTTCCGGTGACCTTTGGGGATCTCAACCGTCACGTCGAAATCCATCTGCACGCTCCCTCGTCTGCCCACGCTGGCTAACGGAAACCACTGGCGGCCCCCCGGACAGGTGAATGCCCACCCGCCGGCTCCGGCTGCCGCATAGTCTTCGGACCGAAGTAGTGTCACCCAAGCCAATTTTCGCTGGGGGAGGAGGGGGTCGTGGGGAGGGAAGATTCACACTACCGCCCGGACGGGGGCGACGCGCGCGGTACCGGACGATCCGGCTCCGGTGGCGCCACCGGTCGGGTCCCGGTGCCCGACGCCCACCTCCCTCGGGCGCCCGAGCCGTCGACCCCGGCGCCGGAGACGGTGCCCGAACGTCCCCCGCCACTGCCCTGGCGTCCGCCCGCAGGGTCGGCTCCCGCCGGTCCGAACACCGGTCGCTTCCCGGTCCTCGGCGGCAACCGGCCCATGAGCGCACCGGCGAGCGGGCGAGCCGGTGTCCCGACCAGCCCGGCGCCGGGCGGCAGCGCCCCGGCGAGTGGGCGAGCCGGTGTCCCGACCAGCCCGGCGCCGGGCGGCCCGCCGTCCGGCGACGGCCCGACCGTCCCCATCCCGACCAGCGCGGTCCCGCGTGGCACGGCGTCCGGCCCGACGGCTCCGCTCCCCACCGGCGTCCCACCGCTGGGACCGCCGATCTCCGCGCTGCCAGCGCCGGCCGGCGCCGAACCGCCCGCCGTACCGCAGCCCGCTCCCGCCGCGCCGCGCCGTCGGCGGCTCCCGGTGGTGCTTGCCCTGGTGGTGCTGCTGGTACTCGCCGGCGTCGGGGTCTTCGTGGCCCGGCCCGGCCCGGTCGCCGGCTGGCTGGGCGACGACACCGAGCCCGCCCCGGCCGCCGCCGGCGCGACCCCGGAGCCCGACCCGTCGGACGTGCTTGCCGGACCGGACCCGAACGCCGCGCTGCCCACCCCCGAAGGGGTACGAGCCGCGCTGGACCCGCTGATCGGGGCCGACGCTCTGGGCGACCGGGTGAACGTGTCGGTGGCCGACGTGACCTCCGGTCAGACGCTGTTCGCCAAGGGGGCGGACGACGGCACCGTGCCCGCCTCGGTGACCAAGTTGGCGACCGGGGTGACCGTGCTGGCCGCCCGCGGGCCCGCGTACCGGATCCCCACCCGGGCGGTTGCCGGCGCGAAGCCCGGCGAGGTGGTGCTCGTCGGTGGTGGCGACCCCACCCTCGCGGTCGACAAGAAGGGCTACTACCCGGGTGCGGCGCGCCTCGACGACCTGGCCGCCCAGGTGCGCACCGCGCTCGGCGGTGTCGCACCGACCAGCGTCATCGTCGACGGCTCGGTCTACTCGGGCCCGGTCTACGGCCCGGGCTGGGACGACGACATTCCCACCGGCGGGTACGGCGGAGCGATGACCGCGCTGATGACCGATGGCGCGCGCAAGGACCCGGGCGCCGACAGCGGCGGCGCCGAGCGGGTCGCTGAGCCGGACCTGGCGGCCGGTCGGTCGTTCGCCCGGCTGCTCGGCGTGCCGGCCAGCGCCGTCAAGCAAGGGACTGCCCCGGCCCAGGCCGCCACCGGTGGCACTCCGGCTCCCGGGACCGAGCTGGGCGTGGTGCAGTCCCCGCCGCTGATCCGGCTGGTCGACATCATGATCAGCGAGAGCGACAACCTGCTGGCCGAGGCGCTGGCCCGCCAGGTCGCGCTGGCCCGCAACCAGCCGGCCTCGTTCGATGGTGCCGCCGCCGCGATGGACGCGGTGGTGGCTGAGCTGGGCCTGCCCGCCGACGAGATCACCCTGTCCGACGGCAGCGGGTTGTCCCGCCGCAACCGGATCAGCCCGTCGCTGCTGACCGACCTGATCCGCCTGGCAGGCAGCCCGGACCATCCGGAGCTGGCCGGCATCTTCGGCGGCCTCCCGGTGGGCGGCTGGTCCGGCACCCTGGGCGACCGCTATCGCGGGGCCCCCGGCACCGCTGGAGGGGCAGGCGCCGTGCGGGCCAAGACCGGCACGCTGACCGGCGTGCACGCCATCGCGGGCCTGGTCACCACGGCCGACGGCCGACTGCTCACCTTCGCTGTGCTCACCGACAAGGTGCCGGGTGGCACGGACACCGCCCAACCGGCGCTGGACCGGATCGCCGCGGCGCTGGCCGGCTGCGGCTGTCACTGACCGCTGCCGGCCCGCGTTCTCGCCCGGCGGCGGAGCCGCGACCGCCGCCGATCGCCGACGCGAGCCCGGGCCGGGGTGTCGCGGCGCGGGTACGGTGGGTCCATGGCGCAGTTCGTGGACTGGGATCTGGCCGCCGCCACCGCGGGGGCGTTGAGCAAGTCGGGCCCTCGGGTGTCGTACGCCGAGGCCACCGACGTGGTCGGCGACCTGCGTCGGCTGACCGACGAGGCGGCCGGGCACGTGGCCGACTACACGGGGTTGCGGGCGCAGGTGTCGCACCCGCCGGTCCGGGTGGTCGATCGCCGGGACTGGGCCGCCGCCAACATCGCCGGGCTGCGCGAGGTGATCACTCCGCTGGTCAACCGGCTCTCCGGCGACAAGCAGCCCGGTGCCCTGACCGAGGCGATCGGGTCCCGGCTGACCGGCGTGCAGGCCGGCACCGTGCTGGCGTACCTCTCCGGCCGGGTGCTCGGCCAGTACGAGGTCTTCTCCGCCGACCCGGGCCAACTGTTGCTGGTCGCCCCGAACATCGTCGAGGTGGAACGGAAGCTCGGCGCTGACCCGCGGGACTTCCGGCTCTGGGTCTGCCTGCACGAGGTCACCCACCGGACCCAGTTCACCGCCGTGCCCTGGATGCGCGCGTACTTCCTGAGCGAGGTGCAGGCGTTCGTGGACGCCTCGTCCAGCGGTGGCGAGCACCTGATCGAGCGGCTGCGGCGCGGGGTGGCCACCCTGTCCGACGCGGTCCGCGACCCGGAGAGCCGGACCAGCGTCCTGGACATCGTGCAGACCCCGGCGCAGCGGGCCGTACTGGACCGGCTCACCGCGCTGATGACCCTGCTGGAGGGGCACGCCGAGTTCGTCATGGACGGCGTCGGGCCGCGCGTGATCCCGAGCGTGGAGCGGATCCGGGCGTCGTTCAACCGGCGCCGCGAGGCGGGCAATCCGTTGGAGAAGGCGATCCGCCGGCTGCTCGGGGTGGACGTCAAGATGCGCCAGTACGCAGAGGGGCGCAAGTTCGTGCACGGCGTGGTCGAGCGCGTCGGCATGCCCGGGTTCAACTCGATCTTCAACTCTCCGCTCACCCTGCCCCGGTTGTCGGAGCTTGCCGACCCGGACGCCTGGGTGACCCGCGTGCACGGTCCGGCCGGCACCGTCCCGTCCGCCGGCTGACCGTCCGCCGGTGGCCGCGCTCGCCCCGCCGGTGGCCGCGATCCGGGTGGCGGTCCGCCGCGCGCTGACCGGCCTGTCGTCCGGCGGGCCGGTGCTGGTCGCCTGTTCCGGCGGCGCCGACTCACTCGCCCTGGCGGCGGCCACCGTGTTCGTGGCTCCCCGGCTGGGCCGCCCCGCCGGCCTGGTGACCGTCGACCACGGCCTGCAGGCTGGCTCGGCGCAGCGTGCCGAGGCGGTGGCCGTATGGGCACGGGAGGCCGGGTTCGCGCCGGTGGTGGTGGTCCGGGTGGAGGTGGCCGGGCGCGTGGGCGGGCCCGAGGCCGCTGCGCGGGAGGCCCGCTACCAGGCGTTGACCGAGGTGGCCCGGCAGCACGGCGCCGCCGCGATTCTGACCGGGCACACCCGCGACGACCAGGCGGAGACCGTGCTGCTCGCACTCGCCCGGGGGGCGGGCCCGCGCGGGCTGGCCGGGATGCCCGCCCGGCGCGAGCTGGCCGGGGTGCCACTGCTGCGCCCACTGCTGATGGTCGGCCGGGACCAGACGCGCGCCGCGTGCGCCGTGCTCGGGCTCAGCGCGTGGGAGGACCCGCACAACACCGACCCGTCGTACGCCCGGTCCCGGGTACGGGCCGACGTGCTGCCGGCGCTGGTGCGGGCGCTCGGGCCGGGGGTGCTGGACAACCTCGCGCGTACCGCCCGGCTGGTGGCGTCCGACAACGCCGCACTGGACGAGTTGGCGGAGGCGGCACTGGCGGCGGCCCGGCATCCCGGGGGCGGGCTGCTGGTGCCGGAGCTGGTCGGCCTGACACCCGCGGTACGCGGCCGGGTGCTGCACGCCTGGGCGCGTGAGCTGGGCGCATCGCCGGGTGCCCTGTCGTACGGGCACGTCGCCGCGCTGGATGCCCTGGTCACCGAGTGGCACGGTCAGGGTCCAGCCGACCTGCCCGGTGGTGTCCGGGTGCTCCGCCGCGACGACCGGCTCACCCCCGGCTGAGGGCGGTGCGGCGGCCCGGAGCCTGGCCTGGCCGGTCTCAGCCGCTGTGCGCCCGGTCCCGGAAGGTGGTCCGGTAGCCGTGCGGGGTGGCGCCGACCCGGCGACTGAAGTGGTGGCGCAGCGCCGCCGCGTCGCTGAAGCCGGCCTGGTCGGCGACCGCCTCCACGCTCAGCGGCGTCTCCTCCAGCAGCCGCCGGGCGAGCAGCACCCGTTGGTTGGTGAGCCAGTCGTGCGGGGTGGTGCCGGTCTCCGCGCGGAACCGGCGGGCGAACGTACGCGGCGACATGCCGGCCCTGGCGGCCAGCTCGTCCACCGTGATCGTCCGGTCCAGGTGCCCCATCAGCCACTCCAGCACCGGCTCCAGGGTGGGCGCCTCGGGCGCCTTCGGGATGGGCGCCTCGATGTACTGCGACTGGCCGCCGTCGCGATGCGGCGGGACCACCATCCGCCGGGCCAGCCGGGTGGCGGTGGCCGAGTCGTGCTCCTGGCGGATCAGGTGCAGGCAGGCGTCGATGCCGGCCGCGGTGCCGGCGCTGGTGAGCAGCCGACCGTCCTGGACGTAGAGCGAGTTGCAGCGCACCCGGGCGCGGGGGTGTCGGCGTTGCAGCTCGTCCACGTACCGCCAGTGGGTGGTGCACTCCCGGTCGTCCAGCAGCCCGGCCGCGCCGAGCAGGAAGGCGCCCGAGCAGACGCTGAACAGGTGCGCGCCGCGCGCGTCGGCCCGGCGTAGCGCGTCGAGCACCGGGCCCGGGACGGTGGTGCCCTGGCTGTGCGCGGGTACGGCCACCAGGTCGGCGTCCTCCACGGGGCCGAGATCGGCGTGCGGGGTGAGGTGGAAGCCGGACGAGGTGCGTACCGGCGCGCCGTCCGGGCTGCACACGTGGAAGCGGTAACCGGGGAAGCCGTCGGCCGTCCGGTCGGTGCCGAACACCTCGGCGAGCACGCCGAGCTCGAAGGGGGCGACCTGGTCGAGGGCGAGGACGGCGACGGAGCGAAGCATGTGACGAGGGTAACCCGACAGGTGGCAGTAAATCGATGCCCAGTGGCATCGCTGCCACTGTCCGGTCGGCGCGAGTCGTCGCAGACTGGTCTCAGTCCGGTGCGCACCGGCGGCGAAACCGACAGCAACCATGCGAAAGTGAGCGCCGCCATGGAGTTCCTGCTCTTCCTCCTGTTCCTCGTCCTGCTTGTCGCCGCCTCGGCGGCCGGCCTCACCACCGACAGCCGCGATTCGGCCGACTGGAAGCCGAGCGACGACGGCCGCCGCTGGCAGTCGCGTACCAGCTGATGTGTTTAGTGGTTTTTGCGGCGAAAATCCCGGGCGGGACCGCGCCAAAAGGTGCGGCCCCGCCGACGGAGGCCATCCGACGTACGGCAGGCTAGGAGTCATGGCTGACGGCTCCTGGTACGACGCCGACATCGACCACGTGATCATCTCCGAGGCACAGATCCGCGAGAAGACGGCGGAGCTGGCCAAGCAGGTCTCCGCCGACTACGCCCACGTGGACAACGGGCTGCTGCTGGTGTGCGTGCTCAAGGGCGCGGTGATGTTCATGGCGGACTTCTCCCGGGCGCTGGGCCGCAACGGGCCCCCGGCCGAGCTCGACTTCATGGCCATCTCCTCCTACGGCCAGGGCACCACCTCCTCCGGCGTGGTCCGCATCCTCAAGGACCTGGACCGGGACATCGCCGGCCGGCACGTGGTGGTCGTCGAGGACATCGTCGACTCCGGGCTGACGCTCTCCTGGCTGCTGCGCTACCTGGAGTCCCGCTCAGCGGCGAGCGTCGAGGTGGTCGCGCTGTTCCGCAAGCCGGACGCGGTCAAGGTGCCGGTCCCGGTGAAGTACGTCGGCTTCGACATCCCGACCGAGTTCGTGGTCGGGTACGGCCTGGACTTCGACGAGCGCTACCGGGAGCTGCCGTACGTCGGGGTGCTCAAGCCCGAGGTTTACGCCCGGACCTGACGCCGGCCCGGCCCCAGCCCTCACCGCAGGGCGGTGTGAGGCCAACTCGCATCGGCATTCGTCAAGCCGACGTTCAGCGCACTCTCAGCTCTTCCGGTTACCGTGGAGCCCGGTGGCGCGGAGGTTACTTCGCGCCCGGCCCCCTCGACCGCGTGACCGGGCGTTCGGGTGGCCGGGCAGGACTCTCCGCCACGCCGGCTTCTGCCCGGACCCGCCGTACGTTTCGGTGCGGGGCTGGCGAGCCTGCCCACGGTGCGCGCCGTCGATGGCGAACGTGCGCCGAGTGCGGGGCTCGCAAGCTCATCCCTCGCGTACACGGTGTACCGTCGAATGACCGCGGCGCGGCAGTTTTCGCGCTTCGGGGTCGAGGCCGGCCCGCACGGCGGCTCCGGCCGCCGCTCATCGCGGCGACACCATCAGACGGTCAGGACGTCGATCAGGAGGATGCGGGCGCCCCGGCGCTCGACAACAGTATGGAACGTACGCGTTTCTTCCGCCGACCGGTGGTCTGGATCATCCTGGTCATCCTCGGCGCCGTTGTGCTCAGTCAGCTGTTCACCGCTGGTCCCAGCTACCACCGCGTGGACACTTCCGTTGCGCTCGACCAGCTCCACACCGCCAAGATCAATAAAGTTGTCTTCCAGGACAAGGAGCAGACGCTCCAGCTCGACCTGGCCCAGAAGACGAAGTTCGGCGAGACCAACACCAACAAGATCGAGGCCCAGTTCCCGTACCAGGTGGGTGACGAGGTCTGGAACGAGGTGCTGGACGCCAAGGCGGCCAACCGGGTCACCGGCCCGGCCGACGCCAAGGTCTCGTCGGACAGCATCTGGGTGAGCCTGCTGGTCAACCTGCTGCCGATCGCGCTGCTCGTGCTCCTGCTGCTGTTCTTCATGTCGCAGATGCAGGGCGGCGGCTCCCGGGTGCTCAACTTCGGCAAGTCCAAGGCGAAGATGATCACCAAGGACACTCCGAAGACGACCTTCGCGGACGTCGCGGGTGCCGAGGAGGCCGTCGAGGAGCTGCACGAGATCAAGGACTTCCTGCAGAACCCGGCGAAGTACCAGGCCCTGGGTGCCAAGATCCCGAAGGGCGTGCTGCTGTTCGGCCCGCCCGGCACCGGCAAGACGCTGCTGGCCCGCGCGGTCGCCGGCGAGGCCGGGGTGCCGTTCTACTCCATCTCCGGCTCCGACTTCGTCGAGATGTTCGTCGGTGTCGGCGCCAGCCGGGTCCGTGACCTGTTCGAGCAGGCCAAGGCGAACGCCCCGGCGATCGTCTTCGTCGACGAGATCGACGCCGTCGGCCGACACCGTGGTGCCGGCATGGGCGGCGGTCACGACGAGCGCGAGCAGACGCTCAACCAGCTGCTCGTCGAGATGGACGGCTTCGACACCAAGGGCGGCGTCATCCTGATCGCGGCCACCAACCGTCCGGACATCCTCGACCCGGCGCTGCTGCGCCCGGGCCGGTTCGACCGGCAGATCCCGGTGGACGCCCCCGACATGGAGGGCCGCAAGGCCATCCTGCGGGTGCACGCCAAGGGCAAGCCGTTCACCCCCGACGTCGACCTCGACTCGGTGGCACGGCGTACCCCGGGCTTCAGCGGTGCCGACCTGGCCAACGTGATCAACGAGTCGGCCCTGCTCACCGCCCGCAAGGACCAGCGGGCGATCAGCAACGACTCGCTCGAAGAGTCGATCGACCGCGTGATCGCGGGTCCGCAGCGGCGGACCCGGGTGATGAGCGACCAGGAAAAGAAGATCACCGCGTACCACGAGGGTGGCCACGCGCTGGTCGCCTGGGCGCTGCCGCACGCCGCGCCGGTGCACAAGGTGACGATCCTGTCCCGTGGTCGCTCGCTGGGCCACACCCTGGTGCTCCCCACCGAAGACAAGTACACCCAGACCCGCGCCGAGATGATCGACACCCTGGCGTACGCGCTGGGCGGTCGGGCCGCCGAGGAGCTGGTCTTCCACGAGCCGACCACCGGTGCTGGCAACGACATCGAGAAGGCCACCCAACTGGCCCGTGCGATGATCACCCAGTACGGCATGAGCTCCAAGCTCGGTGCGATCAAGTACGGCACCAGCGGTGACGAGCCGTTCCTCGGCCGCAACATGGGCCACGAGCGGGACTACTCGGATTCGGTGGCCGCCGAGATCGACGGCGAGATGCGGGCGCTGGTCGAGCTGGCGCACGACGAGGCCTGGGAGATTCTGGTCGAGTACCGGGACGTCCTGGACAGCATCGTGCTCGAGCTGATCGAGAAGGAAACCCTCTCCACCGCCGACATGGCCCGGATCTGCTCGCGGGTGGTCAAGCGCCCGCCGCTGGCGCCGTACAACGGCTTCGGCAAGCGCCAGCCCTCCACCGAGCCGCCCGTGCTCACCCCGGCGGAGAAGGACGCGCTCAAGGCGCAGGCCCAGGCCGATGGCGCGCAGGCGGCGGTCGGCGGCGGTTCCGCCGGGTCGAACAACTCGGACGGTACGCACTGAGCAGCGACTCGACGGCCAGCTCCCCGAAACGGGAGCTGGCCGTCTCCGCGACCGAGCCCGACGGCGACGACGGGCTGGACTACGTGGCCGCCCGGCTGATCAGCGGCAAGCTGACCGGCCGGCCGGTCGAGGACGCGGTCGACCTGGGTCGAATCGAGAAGGCGGTCCGCGAGATCCTGATCGCGGTCGGCGAGGATCCGGACCGTGACGGGCTCCAACAGACCCCGGCCCGGGTCGCCCGGGCGTACGCCGAGCTCTTCGCCGGGCTGCGCGTCGACCCGGCCCAGGTGCTCAGCACCACCTTCGAGGCCAACCACCAAGAGCTGGTGATCGTCCGCGACATCGACGTGATGAGCCTCTGTGAGCACCACCTGCTGCCGTTCCGTGGCAGCGCGCACATCGGCTACATCCCCGGCCCGGACGGACGGATCACCGGCCTGTCCAAGCTGGCCCGGCTGGTCGAGGTCTTCGCCCGTCGGCCGCAGGTGCAGGAGCGGCTCACCTCGCAGGTCGCCGACCTGCTGATGAACAAGCTCGCCCCACGCGGCGTCGTGGTCGTGCTGGAGTGCGAGCACATGTGCATGGCGATGCGGGGCATCCAGAAGTCGGGCGCCCAGACGATCACGTCGGCGGTGCGCGGCATCCTGCAGACGGACTCCAAGTCGCGGGCCGAGGCGATGGCGCTGATCATCCCCCGCTGACTCCGGACGTATCACCGGCCGGCCGACCCCTCCGGGGGGCGGCCGGCCGTTCCGTCTCCCAGATCGCCTCGTCCTCCCGGACCAGTCCGTCTTCCCGGCCCCCGCTGGCGGGTCAGCCGGCCAGCAGGGCCAGCAACAGGCCGGCCGTGACCAGAACCGCCGGCACCAGGCAGAGCAGCCCACCGAAGCGCACCGTGCGGTCCAGCCGCTCGCCGGGGCCGGCTCGGAACATTCGCCCGATCCCCACCCAACCGCCAACGAAGGCGACCGCCGGCATCGGCAGCCCACAGATCAACGCCGCCACAGTGGCCGCGCCAGTGCCGGTCGCCGCGTACACCACGACCTGAATCAGCGGCACCAGCAGCGCCAGCGGCCCGTACACCAGGAGGTTGCGGGCCCGCGCGGGCCAGGACCCCGGGCGGAGCCGGCCGCGTGCGGCCAGCGCCGCGTCCGCCGCCTCGGCCCGACCCCGCGCGGCTCGCAGCGCCGCCAGCACCGCCGCCGGGCCGCCGGCCATCGACCGGGCGGCCTCGGTCAGCTCCGGTGGGGACGGCACAAGCGAGATCGCCGGTACGCCCAACTCACGCAGCCGCTCCTGCTGACTCGCCAGCCCGGTGCGGACCACCGTCAACTCCTCCCGGGCGGCCTCGGCCGAGCGGGCCTGCTCACCGGCGGCGGCGGCCGCGCTGCGGCGTACCCCATCCAGCTGCCGGGCGGCCGCGAGGTACTCCGACCAGGCCGTGGCGGGCTCGGCGCCGGCCCCGCCCGCCTCGGCGGTCCGCTGCCGCCCCGGTCCGGCCTCGCCTGCCTCGGCGGTCCGCTGCCGCCCCGGCCCGGTCACCGTCGCGTCCGGACCCATCCCGACACCTCCCGCGCGCACCACCGGATCACCCGGCCTCATCGGCGAACGGCACCAGGACCGTGCCCCGTTCATCCGGACCATCCCAGAGCACCGCCCGGTCGGGGCGGGCCCGCCACTCCACCGGCCGACCGAAGACCGCGGTGAGCTGGGCCGCCGGCACGTCCAGTACGGCGACGGCGGCGAGCTTGTCCACCTCTCCCTCCGGCTCCAGCAGCGCGGCGAACGGCGGCACCGCACGCCACCAGCCCAGCAGGTGCCGACCCGCCGGCGGGCCGTCCCGCAGCAGTGCGCGCAGCCGGTCCACCGGCAGCTCCCGGGGACCCGGCCGGTCAAGCCCGAAGACCACCAGGTAGGTGGGGAGCTCCCCGTCCGCGTCCGTGAGCAGCGTCGGCAGGTCAACCATGGTGGCCGTATGCCGGGCGGCGAGCTCGGTGGTCAGCGCCTCCGCCAGCGGGCGGGCGCCCGGGTCCGGTGCCGCCACCAGGAACCGGGCGGTGCCCGGCTGATGGTGGTCGGCGGTGCTCCGGGCCGCCGTCGCCAGCAGGCCACCCGCCGCCGAGCCCGATCCCAGCACCGCGAGGTTGCGCCCGGCAGCCGGACCAAGTGGTACGGCGACCGTCGAACGGGCCACGTCCACCGCTCTGCCGAGCAGCGCGGCGGGCCCGTGTGCCTGCCCGGCCAACGCGGCACGGTGTCGCGGATCGTTGCCGAGCAGCGGCCGGGCGTACCCGGCGAAGACCACCGGCGGCACCGACCCGGCGGGTCGGGCCGTCCACAACTCGTGCCGCAGCCGCTCCACCACCTCCGGGTGGTCCTGCGGGTCGGGGTGGCGGATCAGCCGTTCGTGACCGCGGGTCGCCCCTCGGGGGCCGCCGAGCCCACCCGCGGTGTTCACCACCGCGCTGCCCACCGGCAGGCCGGCCGCCGAGTCGTTGGTCGGTTCCAGCACCGGGCTGCCGCCGGGCAGCGCCACCCGCACCGGGAACTGCCCCAGCACCGAATCCCGGTGCCCGGCGTCCGCGCGGCCACTCAGCCCCAACTCGCCCGCGCCGGCCAGCACCAGGTGGACGCCGTACGCCCGGCCGGTGCGGGCCAACCCGTCCAGCTGAGCGGCCATCTCTGTGGCCAGCCGGTCCCGCTCGGCGAAGAGCAGCGGCACATTGTCCAGCACACAGACGATCCGGGGCAGCGGCCGATGCTGGCGCAACTCCGCGAAGCGTTGCCCGCCGGCCCGGCCGCCAGCGTCCGCCCGGCGCTGCACCTCGGCCGTCAACTGGTCGAGCAGGTCCCGGACGTACTCCCGGTCGGCGGCCATCGCGGCCGCCCGCACCTGCGGGATCCAGGAGCGGTCCCGCTCGGTCTGGAGAAACTCCACGAAGGACTCGCCATCGCCGAGATCCACCAGGTAGAGCGCCAGGTCGTCGGGGCCGTACCGGGCCGCCAGCCCGAGCAGCGCGGTGGTCAGGAACGCGGCGCGGCCCACCCCGGACCGGCCGCTCACCAGCCAGTGCGGGGTCAACTCGGTGAAGCCCAGCGGCACCTGCCGGCCCCCGGCGTCACCGACCGTGGTGGTCAACCCGTCCGTCGGATCCGACCCCCAGAGCTGCTCACCCGTCGCCGGTAGCAGATCCGCGAGGGCCAACCGGGAGCCCGCCTCCACCTGCGCGGCGAGCCGCCGGCAGACCGCATCCACCACGTCGACCGGTGGGTCCGCCTCGACGAAGACCGGCGAGTTCAGCCCGCCCGGCGGATCGGTGCCGGGGCTGGCGAAGGATGCTCCCGGTGGATCGCCGAGCAGCGCGTACGCGTTGCGCAACACCAGCGGAGTGGCGTGCGGTAGTGGTGGACGGGCCGCGTACGGGCCAGCGGGAGGCCAGCCGGCCACCACCAGGTGCAGCCCGGCGGCCGGCCCCTGCTCGGCCAGCGCCTCGATCCGTGCCAGGTCGGTCGAGCCGGTGCGCTCCGGCAGTGCGGCGACCACCAGCAGCAGCGTCCGGTCGTGTCGACGTGGCCCGCTCGCCCCCGGGGTGACCCACTGCTCCGCCTCGGTCAGCACCGCGCGCAGACCGGCCACGTCCACCGCTGGTGGCGGCAGCAGGCCGGCATCGGCCAGCGCCCCGAACGGGGTGAGCACGGCACCGGTGGCGTCCACCGCGCGTATCAGCAGGGCACCCGCCGGCGCCGCGCCCAGCGACCGCAGCAGCACGGCCCGCAGCAGCCCCGCCACCCGCGGCTCCCGAGCGTCGGTGTCCACGCACAGGTGACCGGTGCCGAACAGCGGCACCAGCGCCGGGAAACGGGCGTCGTCCAGCGGTGCCGCCGTGCCGACCCGGACGAAGGGCGGAGGGCCGTCACCGGCCGGAAAATCCACGGTGAGCGAGTCCAGGGCGGCACCCGACCAGCCCGGAGCCAGCCGCGCCGCCACCACCCGCAGCCGGTCCGCCACCTCGTACTGGCGGTGCTGGTCGGCCGGAGCAGGTCGGGTCTCGTCGAGGATGCCGGCGGCGGCGGTCGCGACGGCTGCCGCCCGGCGGTGCAGGGCTGCGGCGCGGTTCGTGCGTGCCTTCGGACCGGCCACCGCATCCACCCCCTCTGCCCGAGGTTGGCAACCCCTCTCCGATCAGAGACGGTATCCCAGCCGGGGCCGCTGCTCCGGGAGGTGCCGCGGCGGTGCGCCGGTGTTGTCGGGGATGTCACCAGTGGGGAGGGGTCCGTCACGATCCGCTGGATCTGAGGCATTGGCTCCGAGCCGTCCAGCCGTTAGCTTCAGGAGGTGGAATCAGTGCAGCCCCCCGCCGGTTCCCAGGTCTCCCGTGTACCGGCCCAGCGGACGCCGTCCGAGCAGCTGCCGCCGGCTCCGGTCGCGCCGGCGCCTCAGCCGCCACGCCGCCGGATGCGGACCGTGCTCACCGTGGTCGCCGGGGTGCTCGCGCTGCTCACCATCGGCGCTGTCATCACCGGCTACGTGCTGTACGACCGCGCCTCCGCCCCGGACCGCAGCGCCCCGGACGTGGTGGTGGACAACTACCTACGTGCGTTCCTTGTGGATCGCAACGACACGAGAGCCGACCTCTTCACCTGTGCGGGCGGCGGCGCTGAACTTCAGGCCGTGCGGGACCTCCGTCTCGAGATGGAGCAGCGTGAGGCGAAATTTGGCGTCGTCGTGCGAGTCACCTGGGGTCCGCTGGCCAGAACTCCGTCCAGTGACGGTGAATCCGTCGGCACGACGCTCACCATTGCCGGGTCTGCCGATGGCGTCCCCAGGAGCAGCCGGCGAGAGAACTGGTTGTTCAACGTTGTCGAAGACGATGACGGCTGGCGGGTCTGTGGCGGGACGCGAGCTGGCTGACGTCATTCGATCCACAGGAGATGGACCGGAACCTCCAGGGTGGTAGGTGACTGGCCACGCCAGGCCCAGCGGTACCACTCCACCTCGGGTGTGATCCGGACACAGATGTCCCCCTCGGCACCAGAGTAGGTCTCGGTGACGGCGCGAAGGTCGCGGTGCTCCAGGGCGCCCTCGACGTGTACCACCCGGCGCCCGGTGACCGCGTCCGCCTCGAAGACCGGGGTGGGGGACCGGTGGGCCGGGCCGTCGAGCGAGACCAGCCGGATGCCGGTGCCCTGACTGGCGTCCGGGCTGGTCCGCTCGCCGACCGTCTCCACCCAGACCCGATCCACCGGTACCAGTGGTGCGAACACCTCGACCTGCTCAGCCTCGGCCCGGTACCACTCGTGCTCAGGGATCACCGGGACGTAGGTCCGGGCTCCCTGGACCACCCGGTCGTCCGCGCGCAGGTCACCCCGCCAGCCCAGCCCTGGCAGCCCGACCAGCACCCGCCGTCCGCGCAGGTCCACCCGCTCGGTGGCGGGCACGATCGCCAGTGGTCGGGGTGGCCGGGGCGCCCAGTCAGGCTGGTCGGCGAACGGGTCCGGCAGGGGGCCACTCATGCCTTCGGTGACCTCATGCCGGGCGGCGCAGCGGGGCACCCCGCCCGCGCATGAACTGGTTCGGGTCGATAGCGCCACGGCTGGTTCGGTCGTTGCGTAGGTGCACCTCGAAGTGCAGGTGCGGACCGGAGGAGTTGCCGCTGCTGCCCACTTGGCCGATCACCTCGCCGGCCGCCACGATCTGATCGGGCTGCACGCGGGGCTGGACCACCATGTGGCAGTACCGCGTGATGTAGCCGCCAGCGTGCAGCAGGTCGACGAACCAGCCGCAGCCGCCCTTGCCGGGGTACCCATCCACGTCGCAGTCGAGCCGGCCCCTGTCGTCCGGGTCGCACTGGGAGACCAGTACCCGACCAGCGGCAGCAGCCCGGATCTCGGTGCCCTTGGCTGCCCCGATGTCGACCCCGTTGTGGCCGGGCCGCTGGGCGGTCCGGAAGCCGGAGCCGACCCCACCAGGGATCGGGGCGGTCCAGCCGGAGGCGGCGATCTGACCGCGTTCGGCCGCGTCGCACACCGCCTTGCCGTTGATCTCGATGGTGCGGGCCGCGCCGCCGGACAGCGCGTTCACGATTCGGCTGGCCAGCTCCTCGTGCTTGGCGTAGGCGTCCGGATAGGCGCTGATCTGGACCTGCTGCGCGACTGCGGTCAGCGGTCGACGTTGCCAGCCCCGTACCCCGACGAGCTTCTCGTAGAACTTGCGGGCCGTGTACGCGGGGGTCATCCGCTCGGCGACCGTGCCCCACCCCGGCCGCTGCTGGAACAGGCCCAGCGAGTCGTGGTCTGCGCCGACGCCCTCGTGCGGCAGGGCCAGGGACTCCGGCACGCCGCTGTTCGCCAGGTTGCGCAGGCCGGACTCCTGCATCGCGGTGGCAAGGGCGATCACCCATCCCCGCGAGGGCACGCCCATGTCCTGGCCGACCTTGATGATGATCGCGGCGTTACGGACCTGGGCATCGCCGTACTCGGTGAACCGTGGCAGCTTGCCGGTGATGTTCACGGGCCGCACGGGACCGCAGTCCTCGTTGGCCAGCGTGTCCCCATCCTCCGCGTCGCCGCTGAGCCCACTGAGGAAGAAGGCCGCGGTCCCACCGGTACAGCAGAGCAGGAGCAGCACCCCGGTCAGCACCGAAGCGACAACGCCGAGCCGTAGCGGTCGGCGGAGGGCGGCGGAGCCGCTGCCGTCGTTCATGGGCGCTCCCAGTCCAAAACGTCGACCAGCCAACCGCCGTCCGCGGCGATCAGTTCCAGTCGGAGCCGACCGGTGTCGAGGGGCAGCAGCACCTCGACGAACGTCTCGGTGCGCGACTGCACCGCGGGCGGTCCGGTGACCTCCTCGGCCGGAACTCCGCTGGGCTCGGCGCCGGCCAGCTTCTCGGTCAGCGCCGGGGTGGAGAGCGGACGCAGGCCGGTCTGCCACTGCTCCGCGGTCATACCGGGGCGGCCGAGCCAGGCAGCGGCAAACCGGTCGGCGGTCTGTTCGGGCGTGCGGTCGCCGGGCCGGGTGACCGGTGACGGCGGAGCGTCGGTGGAGATCGCACCGTCGTCACCCGCCGTGGGATCAACGGTGGTGATCGGCAGGTTCGGTCGGCTGCTCAATCCATCCGTCGGATCGCCGGGGCCGGAGACCAGCCGGGCCGCCCCGACCACGCCGAGGACGAGCACCGCGATGACCAGCGCCACCCCCAGCCGGGACCGCAGCGCGCGGGTGGCCAGAAACTCCAGAGCACGTCGCATCACCGTCACCGCGCCTCTGAGCGCACCCGGGGGCCGGGGCGGTCCGGTGCACGATCGGCGGAGCCCGGTCGGTAGACCACGAATGACGGGTTCTCGGCCGGAACGTCCGGCTCGGTCCAGGTTGCCGGCTGCCGGCGACGGGGCTGAGGCGCGACCGGACGGCTCCGGCCACCGGTCTCCTCCGCTGACGCCTCGTCCGCGCGCTCCTTACCGTCCGGGCGCCCGGCGCCGGTGCGCTGGCCGTCGGCCGGACGGGTCGGCACGGAGCCCGGGTCTTCCTGCCGCGCCTCCGGGCGCAGCGAGGTCCGCTCGGCGACCGGCGACTGACGGCGTCCACCCACCGGCTCCGCCGTGCCACCGGGCTCTGCCACGTCCAGCCGCGCCGCCGTCCGCATGTCCCGGAAGAACCGACGGTGCCAGGACCCGGCCGAGCTGACCGCCTCGCTGCTGTCCTTGCCGCCGAGCTGGGTGATCC
The DNA here is from genome assembly GCF_045207365.1 of Micromonospora sp. NBC_00858. Lineage (NCBI taxonomy): Bacteria > Bacillati > Actinomycetota > Actinomycetes > Micromonosporales > Micromonosporaceae > Micromonospora > Micromonospora sp. NBC_00858. Next base: position 6,736,695 of record NZ_CP108828.1, read on the forward strand.
GTCGGTAGGGCCGCAGCAGCAGCCAGCCGACCACCCCGCAGAGCCAGACCAGCACCACCTGGAGCCAGCCGGGCAGGGTCGGCGTACTCATGATCAAGTCGACCGCGAACAGGTAGATGGCCGCCCCGGTGCCGAAGATGGCGATGTTGAAGACCGCGGCGACCACGGCGTTCGCCAGCCGCCGCAACCCGGCACTGGCCGGGCGGAGCAGGCCGACGGTGCCGAGAATGGGCGCCGCGATCACCGCCCACCGGAAGATCAGGAAGCCGAGCAGGACCAGCAGCGACGCGGTCAGGTCGAACATGGCGAAGAGCAGCGACGCCAGCACCGCGATGAAGCCGGCACCGACCCGGTCCATGTCCCGCACCCCCTGGAGGTACTCGTACGCCTCCGGGTCCTCGGTCTGGATCTGCTGCGCCACCCGCGCCCACTGCTGCTGCTTGGCCTTGATGGTCGCGTCCCGGGTGGCCGGGTTGGCGCGCAGCTTCTCCGCCTCCTCCCAGGAGAGCGCCTTGGCGTCGTAGAGCGCCGGACCGTACTTGCGGGCGGTCTCGCTGTCGGCCGAGCCGAGCACGCCACGTAGCCAGTTCCGGTAGAGCATCGCCTCGGCGGCGGTGTCACTGGCCCGCACAGCAGGCGGCCGGTTGTCCTTACAAGCCTCGGGATTTGGATCGTCGCACTGATCCGGTGGGGTGTCCCGGGCCGCCGGACCGACGGCGTCGTGCACCGCGCCCAGCGTCGTGATCAGCGTGCCGTCCGCGATGTTCGCCGACTTGACCGGCCAGGCGGCAAGCGCAGTGACCGCGACCATGACCAGCAAAGCCCAGCCCGCGGTAGTCATGGCGTTGCTCATGTCCGACTGGCGGGAGCGCCAGAGCAGGTAGAGCCCCACCACGCAGAGCGTGACGATGCCGAAGACGCTGAACACCTTCTGGTAGACGGCCTTGGTCGCCTGCTCGACCAGGGGATCGGCCCAGCCCCACATCGAGCGCGGGTCCCAGGCGCGCTCCCGCAGCGCGTTCGAGGCGCCGACGATCGCGGTGGCGATCATGAATTCGCCGTTCGCGACTGTCGTGGTGAATTTGTAATCCGGATGCAGGACCGACGATGCGCACCCGCCCGGGATGTCGTAGGTCGGATAGCTGTAGCCGGCGTAGCCGTAGTCGCTGTAGAGCCCCTTCGGACCGGGCTGCTTGGCGGAGTCCGGCCGGCCGGCGAACCAGCCGGCGAGCCCGGAGTCCGGCGTTCCGGGGGTCGGCGCGTTGCGGCAGGTGATCTCGGTTTCGCTGACCTCCTTGAGCTTCGCCACGCAGGCCCGGAAGTCGGCCTGCCACTCCGGGGTCGTGCAGAGGTCGGCGCGGGCCTGGGCGGCCGGCGGGGCGGCGGCTGCCGCCTCCGCACCGATCAGCGGCCAGGTGAGGGACGCCCCGGCCAGTACGCCGAGGGCGAGCAGGAACGCTGCGATCCGTGCCCGGGCCCTCGCCATGTCACGCCTCCAGATCCGGCAGGGGGATGCTCGGCAACACTCCGGCCGCCGCGGCGATCGCGGCGGGCGTCGTGTCGAGGTGGTCCAGCAGCCCTTCGACGTACGAGACGTCGACCCGGACCTTCTGTACCCGCCCGTCGACGTCCCGCATCACGAACTCGCGGAAGCCGAGCCGGTTGGACGAGCTGGTGTCGGCGGCGGAGAGCGAGGCCAGGGTGGCTTCGTACCCGTCGTTGACCGGCACCCGCAGCAGGCGTAGCGCTTCGGAGGCGATCTCGGCGTCCTCGGCGATCCGCCCGACGAAGACGGTGGAGACGAGGTTCTGGACGTCGAGGCCGAGGATGTCGCGCGGGTTCTGCGAGGCGACCAGCGCGGCCAGGTTCCACTTGCGGGAGTCCCGGGCGAGTCGGACCAGGAACGAACGCCCGGACCGCCAGCCCTCCATGAAGTGCGCCTCGTCCAGGCCGACCAGCTTGCGGGAGGACATCGACCCGCCGTAGCAGCGGCGGACGGCGAGCCGGTGCGCGGTGTGCAGCATCGGCAGGGCGAGCGACTCCTCGGCGGACCAGTACTCCCGTTCAATCTTGAGGTCGGGCAGCCGCAGCCCGGCCATGGTGATCACCGTGAGCGCCGCGTCGGCGCCGAGCAGCCCGTCCGGCGGCCGACCGAAGAAGAGCATGGCCAGCGGCATCTCGGCGGTGTCCAGCAGCAGGTTGGCCAGTTCCTTGCCGGCGTCGTCGTCGAGCCGCCCGAGGCAGCTCACCACGTCGTCCATGGTGGAGGTCTCCTCGGCGGGGACCTGGCGGACCGCGTGCCGGAAGAGGGTGGCGGTGGACGCCTCCCGGGCCACCTGAGGCGGCACGAGCATCATGCAGATGTCCTGGACCAGCATCCGCCGCTCGGCCCGCGCGTTGGAGACCGCGATCTCGAACTCCCGGTCGCCGGCGGCCCCGGCGCCGAACTCGCTGCGCAGCGGCGTCGGGATGAGCGAGTACGGCGCCAGGGTGCCGTGCTCCGAGCCGGTCAGGTTCAACACCCGGGAGTACGGCCGCAGCTCGGGCATGGCGCAGAGCCGGGCCAGCGGCCCGGACGGGTCGAGCAGGGTCACCTGGACGCCCCGCCGGGCGGCGAGATAACCGAGTGCGCCGAGCAGGGTCGACTTGCCACCACCCGGCTCGGCCACGAAGACCGCGAGCCCGGAGCGTTCCCGGACCTCCATGGGGAAGTGCAGGTCGAGGAAGACCGGGCGGCGGCAGGTGCCCGCGGTCCGGCCGATCAGGTCGCCCCGCCGGTCGCCCACGTTGGAGGCGGCCTGGGGGAGCGCGGCGGCGAGCAGCGGGACCGGCATCCGGCGGACGTAGCCGGTGTTGGCGATCGGCTCGCCGGGGATGAACTCGCGCGCCAGCCAGTCCTGGTTCTTCGGGTGTTGGAGCGAGATGCGCAGCTCCCGGGAGTAGAGCTGGATGAGCCGACGGGCCCGCTCCAGGCACTCCTCCCGGGTGCGGCCGCCGACTGCGATGCGGTGCCAGCCGTGCGCGCGGGCCGAGTCGACCGGCAGCCCGGTGGTCATCTCGTCGCCGATCACCAGCGCGCGCTTGGCGAGCCGCTCCAGCTCCGGCGGCGCGTCGATGCCGTGTTCGGCGTAGTCGAGCTGCTGGGAGCGGATCATGCGGAGCCGGTGTTCGAGATTGCGGAACGAGTCGTTGGAGCCGAGGATGTCGACCCGGGTGGAGATCTCCATCGGCCAGGGCAACCGCTCGTGGAAGTGCAGCCAGGGCTCGTGCCGTTCCGGGATCTCCAGGGGTTCCATCCGACCGACGGCGAGCACGGCCACGTGCCGTTCCTCGCCGGTCATCCGGTTGACCAGCTTCACCGTCGAGCCGTACGGGGTGCGGTAGCGCTCGACCTGTTCGGTCATGGCGAGCAGGTCGCCGCGCTCCCAGCGCCCGTCGGTCACTGGGGAGAGCCGGCCCGGCGGTGCCATGCACAGCGCCACCGAGCGGTAGAGCAGCCACTCCAGCTCCTGTGCGGTGACGCGTCGGCCGCGCATGCCGAACGCGCCGAGTACCTCGTCGAACTGCTCGACGGTGCGGCCCAGCTTGCGGCGTTCGCCGTCGGCGGTGCCGCGACCGAAGGTGCGTAGCAACCGTTCGGTGAGCGAGTCGCCGAGCGACCGGCGGGCGAAGGTGACGCCCAGGTAGGTCTGCCCCTCGGCGTGGTTGACCGCCATCAGGTGCCGCTGGGCGGCGACCAGGTGGTCGGCCCAGCCGGCGGTGCCGGGCACGTCGGGCAGCGGTGCCGAGGTGTGCGCGTCGATGGTCCGCGCCCACTCGTCGGCGGGGAACGGACGGGTGGTGCGGCGCAGGTGCAGCCGGAAGCCGGCCAGGCCGGCGTACTGCTCGGAGATCGCCGACAGCAGCGCCTCGCGTTCGGCGTCCGGCCGGAAGGCCCAGCGCACCTCGGGCAGCCAGTACCAGGCGGTGACGGTGTTCGGGGTGAAGGTCAGGTGGCCGGCGATCTCGGTGATGGCCAGCTCGACCGACGGGTCGCGGTCCCCGAACTTGATCTTCGGCGCGCGGACCCGGGTCGGCTGGGCAGGCCGGCTCGCAGCGCGCTGGCGGGGTGCGGCGATCTCCCGCCCGGTCGGCTCGGCACCGACCGGCGTGGGCAGGGCCGAGCCGGTCCGGGCGGCGCGGCGCGGCGCGCGCTCCAGGGCCGGCCGATCCGCCGGCCCGGCGCTGACCGACCCAGTCGGTGCTGGCGGCCGGTCCTCCGGCGCGGTGCTGGCCGGCGGCCAGGTCGCCGGACCGCTGGTCGACGACGCGGAGGTGCCCGCGGTAGCCGGGTTGGGCTCGGTCGGGGGGTGGAGCATCGGCAGCCGGTCGCCGGCCTGGTGCGGCACCCGGGACTCGATGGCGGGCTTGCCGGCCCCGCGCCGCGACTCGACGGGCCGCCCGCCGCTGGCGGGCTCGACAGGCCGCCCGCCGCTGGCGGGATCGTCGGGGGTCCACCGTGGTTCCGGTTCGGGTGCCCGATCCGGTACCCGCTGGGCCGGATGGGTCGGCGTGGCGGCGGGCGGCTGTTGCGGGATCGCCGGCTGCTCCCGGGTGGCCGGGCCGGCCGGCACGGCTCGCGCCGTGCCCGGCCGGGACGCGCCGAAGAGGTCCAGGAACGGGGAGTCGATGTCGGCGTTCTCGCCGGCCGACACCGCGCTGGGCTCGGCGGGCGGTGTCCGGCGGGGCACCGGCCGGGGGGCCTGGAAGACGCCGACCGCGCCGTGGCCGGGCGAGGTCACCAGCGCGGGATCGAGCGCCACCTCATCCTCGGATTCGGCGTAGTCAAATGACTGCGCACGGTGACCTCCCGGTACGGCCGGACGGCCGGCCGGGGGACCCGGCGTGGAAGAGCGACTCATGCGACCGCCTCACCCGCGTCGTGCGACGGACCGATCGGCGTACGCCCGGTCATGCCAGCTCCTCCCGGATCCTGATCCGGCTGCCGACCAGGCGCGGGTCGCGCTGCTCGATCGCCGGCTCCCGGGTACGTCGCCAGTCGGTCAGCGCGGTGCGGATGACAACCCGCGCCGGCCGATCCGGGTCGACGTGCCGGAAGATGAACGACGTGGTCACGATGGCGAGCGCGATCTCCCAGGCCGGGAAGAGCTCGACCGTCAGCGTGAACAGCCAGTGGATGAACATGTAGAGGGGGACGAGCAGCATGAAGAGCCCGTACTGGGCGTACGGCAGGTGGACCGGAAGGGTGTATCCGGGCGGCCCGAGGTAGACCAGGCGGGCCCGGTAGATGTCGTCGTCGGTGCGCAGCCGCATCTGGTGACCGCGCCTATTCGAAGATCAGGTCGATCAGGTAATCGCCGACGAAGAAGAGTGTGGCCGCGCCGGCGATGAAGGCCAGCCCGACGATGGCGATCGCGGAGCTGGTCAGCACCTTGGAGATCTCGCCCCGGCTGGCTCGGCCGATGAAGATGACGCCCAGGACGGCGAGCAGGATTGGCGCGATCTTGCTGGCGAAGAAGGTGACCACACCGTTGGTGTCGATCCCCTTCGGTGCCGGCTCGGCGAGTGGAGCCGACGCCAGGGTGGAGAGCGCGTGGGCGACGCCGGACGACGCCGTCTCCATGAGCTCGAAGGCGATCACTGGAACCTCCCCATATCGCGGCCGGCGGGTGCCGCGGCGGTGCAATAGGCAAGCCTGGCGGGAAATGTGCTCCGCAGGGCGCAGCGTTCTCGACCCTGCGTTCGTTACTCACCACGGAGAGTGGCGAGCTTTGGGCGGTTTTTCCCCGCTTCGGCCCTCCCTCCAGGCTTCGCCATCTCGATGCTGGCCGATTCCAAAGCGTACGGGCCGCCCCGGATTGCGACAAGCCGCGACGGGACTACCAGATACTGCCCGGACGACCGATCGTACACCTGTTCCAATCCGCACGTCAGGAGTGGTGGGGCGACGGCCGACCCGGGTCGGAGGGCACCGCCGCCGCGACCGGTACCGTCTAGCCGTGACCGATCTGGTACGGGCCCCGGGCCCGGTGGTGATGGGCGTCCTCAACGTCACGCCGGACTCCTTCTCCGACGGCGGACGGTACGCCGACCTCGATGCGGCCGTCGGACATGGCGTCCGTCTGCGCGACGCAGGGGCGCACCTGGTCGACGTCGGCGGCGAGTCGACCCGCCCGGGCGCGGAGCGGATCGACGCCGGGACCGAGGCCGACCGGGTGCTACCGGTCATCCGCGAGCTGACCGCCGCAGGCGTGCGGGTCAGCATCGACACCAGCCGGGCCCGGGTGGCCGAGGCCGCGCTGGGCGCTGGCGCGGCGGTGGTCAACGATGTCTCCGGTGGGCTGGCCGACCCGAACATGGCCCGGGTGGTCCGCGACGCCGGCTGCCCCTGGGTGCTGATGCACTGGCGTGGCCACTCTCGGCAGATGCGCGAGCTGGCCAGCTACACCGACGTGGTGGCCGACGTCCGGGCCGAACTGGCCCAGCGGGTCGACGCGGCGCTGGCCGCCGGGGTGGCCGCCGACCGCATCGTCATCGACCCCGGCCTCGGCTTCGCCAAGACCGCCGCGCACAACTGGGAGCTCAGCGCCCGTCTGCCGGAGTTGCTGGATCTCGGGTACCCGCTGCTCTTCGGCGCCAGCCGCAAGTCCTACCTGGGCCGGCTGCTCGCCGCCCCGGACGACACGCCGCGACCCACCGCGCAGCGGGAGGCGGCCACCGTCGCCACCAGCGTGCTGGCGGTCGCGGCGGGCGCCTGGGGGGTACGCGTGCACGACGTGCGGGCCACCGCCGACGCGCTCGCCGTCTGGGCCGCTACCGGACGCCCGCACCTGGCCACCACGCGGGTCGGTCACGGGCGGCCCGAATGACCGGCCCACGTCGGGCGCGCCGGCGCACTGCCGGACGCGCCGGCCCACGTCAGGCACCCCCGACAGGCGCAGGACCGATCGGTCGGGTGGCCGGTCGGCGAGAGAGGAAGCGATGACCGACCGGATTCAGCTGACCGGCCTGCGGGCCCGCGGCCGGCACGGGGTGTACGACTTCGAACGTGTCCAGGGGCAGGACTTCGTGGTCGACGCGATCCTCGAGTTGGACCTCGCCCCGGCCGCCGCCAGCGACGACGTCACCGCCACCGTCCACTACGGCGAGTTGGCCGAACGCCTGGTCGCGGTGGTGACCGGTGAGCCGGTGAACCTGATCGAGACCCTCGCGGACCGGCTGCTCGCGGTCTGCCTGGCCGACGAGCGGGTCGCCACCGCCACGATCACGGTGCACAAGCCGGAGGCGCCGGTGCCGCACACCTTCACCGACGTGGCCGTCACCATGACGCGGGCGCGTGCCCGGTGACCCGGGCCGTGCTCTCGCTCGGCAGCAACCTGGGCGACCGGCTGGGCCATCTCCGGACGGCCGTCGCGACGCTCGGCGACGCCGTGCTGGTGCTCTCCGGCGTGTACGAGACTCCACCGTGGGGGGACGAGGATCAGCCCGCGTACCTCAACGCGGTGCTGCTGGCCCAGGACGACGCCGCCGCCCCGCGCGACTGGCTGGAGCGGGCCCGGGCCGCGGAGCGCGCGGCTGGCCGGGTCCGTGACCCACAGCGGCGGTTCGGGCCGCGCACCCTCGACGTGGACGTGATCGCGGTCTGGGGCGACGACGACGAGCCGGTGCTCAGCGACGACCCCGAGCTGACCCTGCCACACCCCCGGGCACACCTGCGCGCCTTCGTGCTGCGACCGTGGATCGACATCCAGCCGTACGGACGGCTGCCCGGGCACGGCTGGCTGACCGACCTGCTCACCGCCGGCCCCGCGGCGGAGGACGCGCTGGATCTGCGTCCCCGGCCGGAGTTGGCGTTAGAGTCGACGGCATGACCGAGCGGAGCCGGCCGGCATGACGCAGGCGAAGTCCCCACCACCGGGCGGGCCGGGCCCGGACCGGTCGCGGATCGGCCCCACCCGGATCTCCACCCTGGTCGTGGCCGCCCTGGCCGCGGCTGCGGTGGCCTGGCTGCTGATCAGCACCCTCTACTACAGCGGCATCCCCCGGCTGCCCTGGCTGCCGGTGGTGACACTGGCCGGGCTCGCCATGCTGGAGGGGTACGCCGCAATCAACACCCGAGGTCGGATCGAGCGCAAGCCCGGCCGGGAGCCGGTCAACCCGCTGCTGGTGGCCCGGTTCGTGGTGCTGGCCAAGGCGTCGGCGCTGGCCGCGGCCATCTTCGCCGGCTTCTACGCCGGGCTCACCGGCTGGCTCTTCGTCGAGACCACTCAGGCTGCCGTGGAGGATCGGCCGGCCGCCGGAGGTGGCCTGCTCGCCTCGCTGGCGCTGGTCGGTGCCGCGCTCTGGCTGGAGCGCTCCTGCCGGGTGCCGGAGCGCCCGGACGACGAGCGCGACCCCGACCAGCGGGAGAGCCGCCCCGGCCAGCGCTGAGCAGAGGGGTTACGCCCGGCTCCGGGCGCGGGTACGGTGCCTGCGACCGGAGAGCAACGGCCGCCCCCGGTCCGTCCGCGCGCCGGACCAGGGAGGGCCGGCCAGCGGGGAGGCGGCGTCATGACGTACGAAGAAACGGGCCGGGACCGGTCGGTGGAGCCCTCATCCGGGGTCCCCGCCACCGTTCTGGAGAACGTCTTCGACGACCCCACTCACGGTGAGCCCGGTCGGGACCGGGTGGGCGTGCACGTGGTCTGGGAGATCCTGCTGCTGGCCGCTCTCGCCGCCCTGGGCTGGCTGCTCTGGCGGGCCGACCCGGCGGCGCTGCGCGGCGCTGGCCTGCGCACGCTGCTGGTCGACGCGGTCGGGCTGGGGCTGCTCGCCCTCGCCGCCGGGCTGAGCCTGCGTACCGCCGCCCCGAACCTGGCGGTCGGGCCGATCGCGCTCGCCGCCGCACTGCACTACGCGGAGCAGGGCGACCAGGGCCTGCGCGACTCCCTCGGCCCGGCCATCGCGGTCGCCGCGCTGGGCGGGCTGGCGCTGGCGCTGGCCGTGGTGGTGCTGCACGTGCCGGGCTGGGCGGCCAGCCTGGCCGGCGCGGCCGGCGTGATGGTGTTCATCGAACGCCGGTCGGCGCCCGTGCTGGTGCAGGGCGACTACGACCCGGGGCGTACCGCCGGCTACCTCTTCGCCGGGTTCGCCGCGGTGGCGATCCTCGGCGGGCTGTTCGGGGGGATCCGGGCGATCCGTCGGCTGGTCGGCCGGAACCGGCCGGTCGCCGATCCGGCCCGTCGCCGGGGTGCGGTGGCCGCCGTGGTCACCGCGGTCGCGCTGGTCGGCTCCACGGTGCTGGCCGCGCTCGCCGGCGTGCTGCTCGCCGCCAACGGCCCCGGGTCGGTCACGCCCGCCCCCGGGCTGGACTGGACCGTGCTGGCGATCGGGATGGCCCTGCTGGGCGGCACCAGCGCGTTCGGCCGCCGGGGCGGGGTGTTCGGGACCCTGCTGGCGGTTGGCCTGGTCACGACCTTCCAGGCGTACGCGCGGGCGCGCGACTGGACGGTGGACGTCTGGACGGTCGGCGGCGTGGCGATCGGCGTCGGGCTGCTGGTCACCCGGCTGGTCGAGACGTTCGGGCGGCCCCGGCCGGGCAGCACCGACAGGCCGGAGCCGGTCGGTGACGGCACGATCAGCACGGGCTGGAACGTGCCGCTGTCGCAGCCGGTCGACAACTGGCCCCCCACGCTGCCGACGCCGGCTGCGCCCCAACAGGCCGACCCGTGGCGGGACCCGCGCTGGGAGGACAGCCCGCGCCGGTGGGACGATGGCCGGTGAGCCGTGCCGCGTCCGCCGAGCCGGAGCTGATCTCGACGGTTAGGCTCGGCGGCATGACCGACACACCTGCCGCCACCCCCGGCGGATCCTCGTTCGAGGAGCTCGACGCGCTGTCCACCGAGGAGTTGCGGGAGCGGGCGTTCGCCCGGGCCCGGGAGCACCGCGACGTGGGGTTCTTCTGGTCGGTGCTGCGGCACCTGCCGAACGCGGACGAGGCGACGGTCCTGGACGGCGCGCCGAACTCGATCGGCCCGACCATCGACGAGGCCTCCGCGCTGTGGCGGGAGCTGACCGGTCATGGCTATGAGGAGTCGGCACCACTGCTGCGGGCCGCCTTCATCGACTACCTGCAGAAGCACTGAGCCGGTCGGGGCAGCCCAGGTCCGCCCGGCCGGCTGGCTCGGGCCCTGGGCGGATCATGGCACTCTTCCACCGCTCCGGCCCGGTCAGCCGCTACGGGACGGCCGCCGGCACCGGGGCGCTCGCCGTGCTGCTGCTGGTCGGCATCGGCGGCAGCCCGGCGTACACCGGGTGGGCCGGCACCCAGACCGACCCGGAGTCGGGCGTCGCCTACTACCTGCGAGTGCTCGCCTGGCCGGCCTGGCGGCTGGACGCGGACGGCCAGGCCGGCGGGTTGTTCGCCGCCGACCTGCGGGCCGTGCTGCTGGTGGTCCTCGCGGTGGCCCTGCTGTACCTGCTGCCCGCCGCCCAGGTGGCCCGGGTGCCCGGTCCGGTCAGCCAGTTCTTCTCCGGCTGGGCCGCGTACGTGCTGGCCGGTGGGCTCGCCGCCGTGCTGGCGGCGCTGCTCGGCCCGGACCCGTCGCTGTTGGGGGCGTTGCAGGACGCCAGCGCCGGCGCCGGCTACGGCTTCCTCTCCGGCTGGATCATCGGCACTGCCAGCCTCGGCGGCCGGGCGTGACCCGACTGGCTGTGCTGGCCTGATCCGACCGGGGCGCTCGGACGGACACCGGCGGGGCCGCCCGTTCGAACGGTCGGGTCGGCGCCCGGTCAGCCCGTCGAGCGGCCGAGGTCGAGGAGACGCTGTCGGCTGAGCGCGCCCACCGGTCGGCCGTCGTCGGTCACCAGGAGCCGGTCCCGTCCCGAGGTGAGCAGCACCGCCAGCGCGTCGTACGCGGAGCCGTCCAGCGGCACGGTCGGCAGGTCCGCCGGGGCGTCGCCGGGCACCGGGTCCAGCGACTCCCGGTCGAGTGGGGTGACCGCCAACCGGCGGATGCCCCGGTCGGCCCCGACGAACTCGCGTACGAACGGGGTGGCGGGCTCGCCGAGCAGGGCCGCCGGCGTGTCGTACTGCTCCAGGTGCCCGCCCTCGGAGAGCACGGCGATCCGGTCGCCGAGCCGGACCGCCTCGTCGAGGTCGTGGGTGACCAGCACGATCGTCTTGCGGACCTCGGCCTGGAGGCGGAGGAACTCCTCCTGGAGGCGGGCCCGGACGATCGGGTCGACGGCCGAGAACGGCTCGTCCATCAGCAGCACCACCGGGTCGGCGGCGAGCGCACGGGCCACCCCGACCCGCTGCCGCTGGCCACCCGACAGCTCGTGCGGATAGCGGCGACCGAACTGGGCCGGGTCCAGCCCGACCAGGTCGAGCAGCTCCTCGACGCGGGCCCGGGTCCGGTCCCGCGACCAGCCGAGCAGCCCGGGAACGGTGGCCACGTTCGCCCGGACCGTCTGATGTGGAAAGAGCCCGACGTTCTGGATCACGTAGCCGATCCGACGGCGCAGCCGCACCGGGTCGACGTCGGTGACGTCCTCGTCGCCGAGCATGATCCGGCCGGCGGTCGGTTCGATCAGTCGGTTGATCATGCGGAGCACGGTCGACTTGCCGCAGCCGGACGGTCCGATCAACACCACCAGCTCGCCGGCTTTGACCTCCAGGCTCAGCTCCCGGACGGCTTCGGTGCCGTTCGGGTAGCGCTTCTGGATGCCCTGCAGGGAGATCGACGCCGCGCGAGGGGACTCGGCCAGGCCGGCGGCCTCCGGGGTAACGTCCACGTATGTCCTTCCGCCTGAGCTACCGGGCCGACCCGGGTAACCCCTGGTTCTCCTGGCAGTACGTGCGGGACAACTCTGACACGATCCTCGCCGCGGTGCGTGAACACGCCTCCCTCACCGGGCGGGCGGTGCTGATCGCGGTGCTGATCGCCCTGCCGTTGTCCGTGGTCGCCTACTGGTTCCGCCCGCTGGCCGGTCCGATCCTCGGCATCACCGGTGTGATCTACACCATCCCGTCGCTGGCGCTGTTCGCGTTCATCGCGCCCTACCTGGGCACCGGCGCCACCACCGTGCTGGTCGGGTTGGTCCTGTACGCGCTGCTGCTGATCGTGCGCAACGTGGTGGCCGGGCTCAACCAGGTGCCGCCGGAGGTCCGCGAGGCCGCGGAGGGCATGGGCTACGGCCGGTGGGGGCGACTGTTCCGGATCGACCTGCCGCTGGCGATCCCGGGAATCCTGACCGGGCTGCGACTGGCCACCGTGTCGACGGTCGCGCTGGTCACCGTGGGGGTGCTGGTCGGGCACGGCGGGCTCGGGCAGTTGATCTTCGCAGGCTTCCAGAACAACCTCTACAAGGCCGAGATCATGACCGGCACAGTGCTCTGTGTGGCGCTCGCGGTGCTGCTGGATCTGCTGCTGGTCCTGGTGGCCCGGCTGGTCACCCCGTGGTCCGTCCGGGGCGCGCGGTGAGCGCCGCCGCGAACCCGGTGCACCAGGCGGTGCTCTGGCTCAACGACCCACTGAACTGGACCAACCCCGGCGGCATCCTGGACCGGCTCGGCGAGCACCTGGCGATCTCGGCTGCGGCGGTGGCGCTCGGCTGTCTGGTGGCCTGGCCGCTCGGGCTCTGGCTGGGGCACACCGGGCGGGGCGGCGGCCTGGTGGTGCTGGTGTCCAACGCCACCCTGGCCATCCCGACCCTGGCGCTGTTGACCATCCTGCCGCTGACCTTCCTCGGCTTCGGCCGTACGCCGGTGGTGGTGGCCCTGGCCGTCTTCGCCGTACCGCCGCTGCTGGCCAACGCCTACACCGGCGTACGTCAGGCGGACCCGGAGGCCCGCGACGCGGCGCGCGGGATGGGCCTGTCGGGCGGGCAGTTGCTGCGTCGGGTGGAGTTGCCGCTCGCGGTGCCCTACCTGGCCGCCGGCTTCCGGACCGCCGCCGTGCAGGTGATCGCCACCACAGCGTTGGCCTCGTTCGTCAACGGCGGCGGTCTCGGCGAGATCATCCGCACCGGCTTCGGCCTGAGCATCGCGGCCGGCGGGGGTCAGATCGTGGCCGGCGGTGTACTGGTGGCCGGGCTCGCGCTGCTGGCCGAAGTGATCCTGGGCGGCGTCGAACGGCTGGTCACCCCCCGTCCGCTACGGCGCGGTCAGCAGCGCGCCGGGCGGCCCCGACCCGCCGACGCCACCGGCAGCGCCTGACCCACCCGGGCCCGTTCGGCGGGTTACCCGTCCGGGTGAGCGGTCGCCGAGCCGGCGACCGGCGGCGGGCCGGCCGGTGACGATGCGGTGACGAAGCCCTCCCCAAGTTGTCGGTCGGTTGCGGACCATGTTGGGTGGATATTCGCGGGCGACCGACAGCCAGGATCGCCCGTCGGACACGCGGCCGGCCCGGGACGGGTCGCGCCGGGACACGGAAGGCGGGCACATGCGCGCAAAAACACGTCTGGCGATCGGCGCGATCGGCGTCATCGCCGCGGCAGGGCTTCTGACCGGGTGCGGTGACGCCGGCTCGTCCGGCACCGACGCGCCGCAGGCGGGTGCCTCCGGGGCCGGGTGCGCCCCGGTCGCCGGCCAGCAGCTCATCGCTCTGCAGGACGACAAGAAGCTCCAGAACTCCGATAACGTCATTCCCGCGGTCAACAGCAAGGTGGCCAACCCGCAGCTGATCGCGGCGCTGGACAAGGTCTCCGCCGCGCTCGACACGCCGAAGTTGGTCCTGCTCAACAAGGCCGTCGACACCGATCGCAAGACCCCCAAGGTGGCAGCCGAGGAGTTCGCCACCGCGAACAACCTCACTGCGGGCATCGCCAAGGGGCCGGGCGGCGACATCGTCGTCGGCGCCGGCAACTTCAGCGAGAGCCAGACGTTGGCCGAGCTGTACCGGATCGCACTCACCGCCGCCGGCTACCAGGTCAAGGTTCAGCAGATCGGCAACCGGGAGCTCTACGAGCCGGCACTGGAGAAGGGCGAGATCCAGGTCGTCCCGGAGTACGCCGCGACCATGGCCGAGTTCCTCAACACCAAGGCCAACGGCGCCAACCCCCCGCCGGTCTCCTCGCCCGACATCAACAACACGGTGGCCGCGCTCAAGACCGAAGGCGACAAGGCGGGCATCACCTTCGGTGCCCCTGCCGCCGCTCAGGACCAGAACGCCTTCGCGGTGACCCAGGCCTTCGCCGACAAGTACGGCGTGCGGACCCTCTCCGAGTTGGCGGCGAAGTGCTCCGGCAACGCGACCGTGCTGGGTGGCCCGCCGGAGTGCCAGCAGCGTCCGTTCTGCAAGCCGGGCCTGGAGAAGACGTACGGGCTGTCGGTGGGCTCGTTCTCCTCGCTGGACCAGGGCGGGCCGCTGACCAAGAACGGGCTGCGCACCGGTGCCATCAGCGTCGGCCTGATCTTCTCCTCGGACAGCGCCTTCGCCACCAGTTGAGCCACCGCGTGGCGTGCTGACGACGCCCCCGCCCCCACCCGGGGCCGGGGGCGTCCGCGGGTTCCGGGGACCCGTTCCCTCAGGTGGGGATCGTCGGTAGGCTGCACAGCCATGCCAGCCCCGGTCACCCCCGACGCCCGGCGTCAATCGCCGCTGCTGACCATGCTCTTCTGGGCCGGTGTGGCCCTCGCCCCGGTGGCGGCGCTGATCCTGTTGGTCGCCGACGGCAACGGGCCGCTGCGCTTCGCGGCGGTGCTCGCCATCCTGGCGGTGGTGCTGATCGGCCTCTCCATCGCGCTGCGGACCGATGGGGAGGGTGCCTCGGCGCGGGCCGACGAGCTGCTGGACGAGATCGAGGAGCTTCGCCGGGAGTTGCGCACCGAGATCGTGGCTGCCGCGCAGCGCGGCAACCAGGCGCTCGACCAGGCGCAGCGGGCACAGGAGGGGGTCGCCGCGGTCCGCCGCCGCCTTGACGCGAGCGGCGCCGCCCTCGCCGGTGCCACCCCCTCCGTCGACCCGGCGGGTGCCGGCCGGGCACGGGTGCCAGCCGCCGAGCCGGTGGACGCCGCTCCGGTCGCCCGCAGCCGGGTGCCGGTGCCCGGCGACGCCCCGGCCGGTCGGGGCCGGGTGCCAGGTCCGGAGGACGCCACCCCCCGGTGGAGCCGTCCCGAGCGCGCCGACGATGACGAGCCGGCGTACCCGCGGTCGGCCGCCGACGCCAGCGCCGAGCCGCCGGCCAGCGGCGGGCTGTACGGTGCCGAGCCGCCGACAGCCGGCGGGGTGTACGGCGCGCAGCGGCCAGCCGGCGCCGGGTACGGGTCGGCTCCTCGCCCTCGTGAGCAGGACCGCCCCGAGCCGGCGCACCGGCCGCACGGCGTGGTCCGGCACACCGAGACCGTGCACGTGACCACCCGGCACACCGTGGTGGACGGCGGTCCGGCCGAGCCGGGAGCGCCGTACGGCGGCGGATACGCCGGCCAGTGGACCCCGCCGGCACGGGAGTGGGCCCGGGGCGGCGGCGCGGAGGAGCCTTCCCGGCCGGCTGACCGCTCGTGGGGTGAGCCCGAGGAACGCCCCCGGTCCGGCTACGACGACCGTGCCCGCCCCGCCGACGATCGCCGCTCCGGCGACGACCGGCCCTGGGCCGCGCAGGCCGCGACCCGGGGTGAGCCCGGCTGGGGCGCCCGACCCGAGCGCGCGCCCGAGCGGCAGCACCCGGGTTCCTGGCCGAACCCGGACGACCACCACGACGACCGCGGCTGGTCGGAGCAGCGTGAGCCGGACCGGACGGCAGCGCCGCAGCCCGGGCCGGCCCTGCGAGCGGACGACACCGGCGAGTACTGGTCGCAGCTGCGTACCGGCGACCGGTGGGCGGCCGTCCGCGACGACGAGCACGGCCGTGAGCTGCGGGTCGGTGAGCGCCGGGCCGAAATGCACGCGGACGCCACCGGCACCGAGTACCAGGTGGCCGACCGATGGGCCACCGTCCGCCACGAGGAGCCCCGCCGGTACGAGGACGCCCGCCGGTACGAGGACGCGCGTGGCTACGACGAGCGCGAGTCGTACCAACGGGACGAGCCGGCGCGCCGGCACGACCGCGACGGCGGCTGGCGGGCCGAACCGGAGGACCGGCCAGCGCTGCCGGTCGGCGGCGTGCCGGTGCCGGACGAGTGGCGCCCCCCGCGCCAGCGCGGCCACCAGGCGGAACCCGCACCCGAGCGGGCCGGCCGGCGCCGCGTCGAGGAGCAGTACGGCTACCCGCCGCAGGACGATGCGCCGCGCGCCGGCGGCGCCCCGCCCACCGACCGCTGGCGCTGACCCGGTCAGGTCACTTGTCGATGTCCCCGACCACGAAGAACATCGAGCCGAGGATGGCGATCAGGTCCGGCACCAGGCAGCCGGGGAGCAGGGTGGCCAGCGCCTGCACGTTGGCGTACGACGCGGTGCGCAGCTTCAGCCGCCACGGCGTCTTCTCGCCACGGGAGACCAGGTAGTAGCCGTTGATGCCGAGCGGGTTCTCGGTCCAGGCGTAGGTGTGCCCCTCCGGCGCCTTGAGCACCTTCGGCAACCGGGTGTTGATCGGCCCGGTCAGCCGATCCACCCGGTCCAGGCACTGCTCGGCGAGGTCCAGCGACGCGTACACCTGGTCGAGCAGCACCTCGAAGCGGGCGTGGCAGTCGCCGGCGGTCTTCGTCACCACCGGCACGTCCAGCTCGTCGTAGGCCAGGTAGGGGTCGTCGCGCCGCAGGTCCAGGTCGAGCCCCGAGGCCCGGGCCACCGGCCCGGACGCGCCGAACGCGGCGGCGTCGGCGGCGGAGAGCACGCCCACCCCCACGGTCCGGGCCAGGAAGATGTCGTTGCGCCGGATCAGGTGGTCCAGGTCGGGCAACCGCCGGCGTACCTCGCCGATCGCCGCGCGGGCCCGTCCGGTCCAGCCGTACGGCACCTCTTCCTTGAGCCCGCCCACCCGGTTGAACATGTAGTGGATCCGGCCGCCGGAGACCTCCTCCATCACCGCCTGGATGGTCTCCCGTTCCCGGAAGGCGTAGAACATCGGCGTGATCGCGCCGATCTCCAGCGGGTAGGAGCCGAGGAACATCAGGTGGTTGAGCACCCTGTTCAGCTCGGCCAGCGCCATCCGCAGCCAGGTGGCCCGCTCCGGCACCTCCATGCCCATCAGCCGCTCCACCGCGAGCACCACACCCAGCTCGTTGGAGAACGCGGACAGCCAGTCGTGCCGGTTGGCCAGCACGATGATCTGCCGGTAGTCGCGCACCTCGAAGAGCTTCTCCGCGCCCCGGTGCATGTAGCCGACGATCGGTTCGCAGGCGACCACCCGCTCACCGTCGAGCACCAGCTTCAGGCGCAGCACGCCGTGCGTGGAGGGGTGCTGTGGGCCGATGTTCAGCACCATGTCGGTGCCGAGCTGCTCACCGCCGGTGTCGGCGACCAGGCCGGCCCCGGTGCCGACGGTCAGTTCACGGAGGTCCCCGGCGTCGGTGCTCATGCCCGTCATCGTGCCACGGCCGGCCCGAGCGGGATGCCGACCGGTTGGCGCAGCCACCAGTGCCCGCCGAGCCCGGCCGGGTCGGTCAGCTCGGCCACCGCCGACGCGGCGGCCAGTGCCCGCACGTACCCCGCCGGGTCGGTGCCGGCCAGGCTCAGCGGCGGTCGGCCGCCGTCGGCCCCGAGCGCCCGCAGCGCCTCCCGCTGCGAGACCAGGGAGTACGCACACCGGGCGACCGCTGCGCCGGCGGAGGCGACCGAGTCCATGGCCACGTGCGCGGTCACGTCAGCCGACCCGTCCGGCACCGGAGGCACCTGCCGCCCACCCCGGTACCCGGTCAGCGTCCCGTCCACCGGCCGCCCGTCCCGCAGGTGCCCATAGTCCACGGCCACGGCCATCCCTCGCTCGATCCTGCTTATCGCGTCCGCCCATGCTGCGTCCCTTGCCCGCCCGATCTCGGCTCGTGTGTGGTCGCTGTGGGGGGTTTCCGGGCAGCCCGGCCGGCTCCGGGCGGTCAGGCTTGATCCCTGCGCCGGCCGGGCTGCCCGGAAACCCGACCCGCTTCCGCTGGTCGTGTCAGTCGAGGTCACCGCAGGATTCAGGTCACGGTCCGCACCAGGCAGGCTCGTGGGCCTTGGCCACCATGTCGTCAACCAGTCGAGATCATCAGGGCTGACGAGTTCCCCAATGGTCTCCGCGCCACTGTCGGGATCGACCAGCAGGTACCGCCAGTCATGTCCGGTGTGCACCGCCACGTCCAACGGAACGTTGTCCAACCACTCGGTTGCCAGCAGCACCCCGTTGATGCCAGCAGGAATCGCAGACACCCACTCGATCTCCTCAGGCAGGTGCTCGGGGCGAGGTGCCAGCTCAACCGCCGTGAACCGCACCCGTTCCGCCAGCGACGGACGGACGGCGCCCGACCACGGCACATCGCGTGACGGCCGGGCGGCGGCCGTGGCGGTCAGGGTTTCCGGGGAGCCCGCCCGCGGAGGGATCAAGCCTGACCGCCCGGAGCGGGTGGGCTCCCCGGAAACCCCCACCGCGAGCCCGGCGGCGGTCTCGGATGCGGCGAACCCGGCGGCGTCTTCGGATGAGACGAGCCTGAGCAGGGTAAGGAGCAGCTCCCCTCGCCCAGCGCCGACGTCGACCACGGAGAGGCGGGAAGGGTGGCCGAGGGCCGTGTCCACCTCGGAGATCAGGCGCAGCAGTGCGCTGGCGAACGCCGGGGAGGCGTGCACGCTGGTCCGGAAGTGGTCGGCCGGCCCGGCGCCGGCCACGAAGAAGCCGCCCGGCCCGTAGAGCGCCCGGCTCATCGCGTCACGCCAGGGAATCGACATCAGTTCATTCCGTGTTCAGGGTGCGTCACCGTGCCGACCCTACGGTCACCGGGTATGAGACGACTCGTGATCCTCGCGCTGGCGGTCGTACCGCTGCTGCTGGCCGGCGCTCCCGCGACCGCCGCGCCGCGCCCCGCAGGGACCGACACTCCGCGCCCGGTCCGCGCGGTGGTCGAGACCCCCTCCCTCTTTGACGACGCGGCCGGCGGGGACGCCGACGCGGACGATCCGGCGATCTGGGTCAACCCGACCGACCGGGCCGGCAGCCTGGTCATCGCCACCGCGAAGAACGGCGGTCTGCGGGTGTACGACCTGCGGGCCCGCGAACGACAGGTGATCGCCACCCCACCGGCACCCGGACCGGAGGACGAGGCGGGCCGGTTCAACAACGTCGACCTGGTCGGCGGGTTCCGGCTGGCCGGCCGGCGCGCGGACCTGGCCGTGGTCACCGACCGGGGGCGTGACCACCTGCGCTTCTACCGGATCGACCCGCGCACCCGGCTGCTGACCGACGTCACCGCGCCGGACGTGCCGTTCGCGTTCAACGCCGACCAGGCCGGGGTCAACGAGCAGCGCACCGCGTACGGGCTGGGCACGTACACCGACACCGACGGCAGCGTGTACGCCGTGGTGAGCCGGCGCAGCACCCCGGAGGTGGGGGTGTTCCGGCTGGTGGAGCGGGCCGGGAAGGTGAGCTACCGGCGGGTGGACCGGCTGACTCTGCCCAGCACGTTCACCCTGCCCGACGGCACCGCGTGGTCGCCGTGCACCGACCCGGGTGACGGCCCGCAGGTGGAGGGGACGGTGGTGGACCCGGACAGCGGGGTGGTGCACCTGGCCCAGGAGAAGGTCGGGCTGTGGCGGACCCGACTGGTTCACGGCCGGTTCGTGGGCGCGCCGGTGTCGGTGGAGCGGGTCCGCGAGTACGGCGTGCCGGCGGCGTACGACGCCGAGGAGGAGGACTGCGTGACCGACTACGCGGCCGATCCCGGTTTCGGCGGCCGGATCGCCCAGGACGTGGAGGGGCTGACCATCTACCCCACCGGGCGTTCCACCGGCACCCTGCTCGTGTCCAGCCAGGGCGACGACACCTTCTACACCTACGACCGGCGCACCGATCGGCCGACGGGCCGGTTCGCGGTGGTCGACGGCCGGGTCGACGGGTCGCAGGAGTGTGACGGCGCGGCCGTGGTCTCCACCCCGTTGCCCGGTTACCCGGGTGGTCTGCTGGTGGTGCACGACGGCCGGAACACCCCGGAGACCCCGGGTGAGGACGGCGAGGCCCGTCCGGACACCGACTTCAAGTTCCTCGACGCCGGATTCCTCCGCCCCCGGCACTGACCGTCGCGGTGGCCCCCGGAAACGTCCGGGGGCCACCGCGCCGATCCCGCCCGGCGGGGTCGTGAAGGTTTTCACACATGCTTGTCCCGGTTCCGTGCCCCGGGCGCATACTTGCGATCGACCGGTACCCCTTCTCGAGGACTGGATCGTCGTCATGAGCGCACCGTTGCGCCCGCGTCCGGCCGCCCCGCGCGGGGCCGCCGCACCGCAGGGCAGCGCCGTCACCGGCGCCCCGGCTTCCGTTCCCTCTCGCTTCCTGACCGTCGGTGTCGTCGGCGCCGGACGGGTCGGTGCCGTGCTGGGCGCCGCGCTCGCCGCCGCCGGGCACCGGGTGGTCGCCGTCGCCGGCGGCTCCGGGGCCAGCCGCGCCCGACTCGCCCTGCTGCTGCCCGACGTACCTCGCCGTCCGGTCGCCGCCGTCGCCCACGCCGCCGCCGACCTGCTGCTGATCGCGGTGCCGGACGACGCGCTGGCCGGGGTGGTCGCCGACCTCGCCGACCGGGGCGCGCTGCGCCCGGGCCAGGTGGTCGCGCACACCTCCGGCGCGCACGGGCTGGCCGTGCTGGAGCCCGCCGTGGCGGTCGGTGCCCGGCCACTCGCCCTGCACCCCGCCATGACCTTCACCGGTACGCCGGACGACCTGGCCCGGCTGGCCGGCATCTCGTACGGGGTGACCGCCCCGGCGGAGCTGCGCCCGCTGGCCGCCCGGCTGGTCGCCGACCTCGGCGGCGTGCCCGAGTGGGTGGGCGAGGCGGACCGCCCGCTGTACCACGCCGCGCTGGCGCACGGCGCGAACCACCTGGTGACCCTGGTGAACGAGGCGACCGACCGGCTGCGCGACGCCGGTGTGGCCCAGCCGGAGAAGGTGCTCGCCCCGCTGCTGCGGGCCGCCCTGGAGAACGCGCTGCGGCTGGGCGACGACGCGCTGACCGGCCCGGTCTCCCGCGGTGACGCGGGTACCGTCCAGCGGCACCTGGCCCGGCTGGCCGCCACCGCCCCGGAGTCCGTCCCCGCCTATCTGGCGCTGGCCCGGCGTACCGCCGACCGGGCGATCGCCGCCGGCCGGCTCCGGCCGGTGGACGCGCAGTCGCTGCTCGGCGTGCTCGCCAGCACCAGCCGGGAGGTGGCGGCATGACCCAGCTGGTGCACACCCGTGCCGACCTGGCCGAGGCGCGGGCCGCGCTGCAGGGCACGGTCGCCGTGGTGATGACCATGGGCGCGCTGCACTCCGGGCACGAGACGCTGCTGCGCGCTGCCCGGGAGCAGGCCGACCATGTGCTGGTGACGATCTTCGTGAACCCGCTGCAGTTCGGGCCGAACGAGGACTTCGACCGCTATCCGCGGACGCTCGACTCGGACCTGGAGGTGTGCCGGCGGGCCGGCGCCGACCTGGTCTTCGCCCCGTCGGTGGCCGAGATGTACCCGGACGGCCAGCCCCGGGTGCGGCTCGACCCGGGCCCGCGCGGCGCGGAACTGGAGGGCGCGAGCCGCCCCGGCTTCTTCCACGGCGTACTCACCGTGGTGTTGAAACTGCTCCAGCTCACCCGGCCTGACCTGGCGTTCTTCGGCGAGAAGGACTACCAGCAGCTCACCCTGGTCCGGCGGATGACCCGGGACCTGGACGTACCGGTCGAGGTGGTTGGCGTGCCGACCGTCCGGGAGCCGGACGGTTTGGCGCTGTCCAGCCGCAACCGCTACCTGAGCGAGCCCGAGCGGGCCGCCGCGTTGAGCCTGTCCGCCGCGCTGCTGGCCGGTGCGCGGGCCGCCGACGACGGCCTGGACGCGGGGGCGGTGCTGTCCGCCGCGCACGCCGCGTTCGGCGCCGGTACGCCCGGCGCCCGGCTCGACTACCTGGTACTCACCGATCCGGAGCTGGAGCCGGGGCCGGTGTCCGGGCCGGCGCGGCTGGTGATCGCCGCGTGGGTGGGCAGCACCCGATTGATCGACAACGCGGCGATCCACCTCGCCCCCCGCCCCTGACCCGGCCGCACCCTTCACCACCATCGCGAAAGGCCACCCCGATGCTGCGGACCATGCTCAAGTCGAAGATCCACCGCGCCACCGTGACCCAGGCCGACCTGCACTACGTCGGCTCGGTGACGGTGGACGAGGACCTGCTCGACGCTGCCGACCTGCTCCCCGGCGAGCAGGTGGCGATCGTGGACATCACCAACGGGGCCCGGCTGGAGACGTACGTCATCCCGGGCGAGCGGGGCAGCGGCGTGATCGGCATCAATGGTGCCGCCGCGCACCTGGTGCACCCCGGTGACCTGGTCATCCTGATCTCGTACGGGCAGATGGACGACGCCGAGGCCCGGTCGTACCGGCCACGGGTGGTGCACGTCAATGCGGACAACCGGGTGGTCGAGCTGGGCGCCGACCCGGCTGCGGCGGCACCGGGCACGGCCGGCGACCCGGTGCCCAGCCCGTTGGCCGTGGCGAGCGCCTGATGCCACGCACGGCGATTCCGGTCTGTCACCGTAAGGTCATTTCCGGTTACCCTTGGCACGCCGTCGGAAGCTGGTCGGTGGCTGGGGGAGGCCGCGATGCGCCGTGCGATGACGACCCTGTTCGCCGCTGCTGTGACGGCAGTTCTGCTGGTCGGCTGCGCCGGGGCCGGCGGCCTGGACGGTGATCTGACCGACGACTGGGCGGCGCTGCCGCCGGCGGTGCCGTTCACCCCGGCCGCCGGCGTGTGTCAGGCCGCCGACTTCACCGACGTCGTCACCCTGGCCGGCTATCAGCCGGTGGACTGTGCCGGCCCGCACCGGGTGGAGACCGTGCACGTGGGGGCGTTCCCGGTCGAGCGGGCCACCGCCCCGGCCGGCGGCTCTGCCGAGCTGCGCGGCGCGTTCGCCGAGTGCGACACCCGGGCCACCGGGTACGTGGGCGACGACTGGCGGGCCGGCCGGTTGCGGCTGTCGGTGGCGCTGCCGTCCGGGCCGGGCTGGGCGGCGGGTTCCCGCTGGTACCGGTGCGATCTCAGCGAGTTGACCACGGTCGAGGCGGCGGCCACCGTGGTGGTCCGGTCGGGCAGTCTGCGGGACGCGTTGAAGGGGGTCTCCGCGCTGCGGTTGGGCTGCCAGCAGACCCGCGGCGCGACCGTCCGGGGCGCGCAGACGCTGGTCCCGGTGGAGTGCGGTGTCCGCCACGACGCCGAGTTCGTCGGGGTGTGGCGGGCACCGGACACGCCGTACCCGACCCGGGACGCGGACTGGGCTCCGCTCTACACCGGCTGCCGCACGATCCTCGGCCGGTACGTGGGCGTGCCGAACGACGCCGAGCTGCGATTCCGCAGCGGTGTGGTGGTCCGCCCGCCGGGTGCGGGGCGCTGGCGGGTCGGCGACCGAGGGGTCCGCTGCTACCTGTGGCTCAGCGACCGTACGGTGACCGGCTCGCTGCGGGGCGCGGGCCCGGCCGGCCTGCCGGTTCGGACGAAGTGACCACGGCCAACCGTCCGGCGCGGCAGGGCCGGCGCCGGACGGGGTAGCCCATACCACTCGTCGTGCCCCGGCCGCCCGGGGCGAGGACGGTTCGGGTTGACTGGGGGGATGGACCTTCCGACCGTCGACCTGCCGGCGCTGCCCCCGTTGCTGGCCGCGCCCGCGCCCGGCTGGGTGGAGACCACCGACGTGATCGTGGTGGGTTCCGGGGTGGCCGGGTTGACCGCGGCGCTGCACCTGCGCGAGGCGGGCCTGCACGTCACGGTGGTCACCAAGGTCAACATCGACGACGGCTCGACCCGGTGGGCGCAGGGCGGCATCGCCGCCGTGCTCGACTCGGCGGACACCCCGGCGGCGCACGCGTCGGACACCGAGATCGCCGGTGTCGGGCTCTGCGACCCGGCGGCGGTCCGGGTGCTGGTCGAGGAGGGCCCACTCCGGCTGCGGGAGCTGATCCGGATCGGCGCCGAGTTCGACCGCAACCCGGACGGGTCGCTGATGCTGACCCGTGAGGGTGGGCACCGGGCGGACCGGATCGTGCACGCCGGCGGAGACGCCACCGGAGCCGAGGTGCAGCGGGCCCTGCACGATGCGGTGCAACGCGACCCGTGGATCCGGCTGGTCGAGCACGCCCTGGTGCTGGACCTGCTGCGTGCCCCCGGCGACGGCCCGGACGGGCTCGGCCCGGCCTGCGGAATCACCCTGCACGTACTCGGCGAGGGCAGTGAGGATGGTGTCGGCGCGCTGCTGGCCCGGGCCGTGGTGCTGGCGACCGGCGGGATGGGGCAGATCTTCGCCGCCACCACCAACCCGGCGGTCTCCACGGGGGACGGCGTGGCGCTGGCGATGCGGGCCGGCGCGGCGGTGACCGATGTGGAGTTCGTCCAGTTCCACCCGACCGCCCTGATCACCCCGTCCGGCGTGGGCGTGCCCGGTACCGGCCACGCGCAGCAGCCGCTGGTCTCCGAGGCGTTGCGTGGCGAGGGCGCGTACCTGGTGGACGCGGACGGCAAGCGGTTCATGGTGGGCCAGCACGAGCTGGCCGAGCTGGCCCCCCGGGACGTGGTGGCCAAGGGCATCCA
This sequence comes from Micromonospora sp. NBC_00858, assembly GCF_045207365.1. Taxonomy (NCBI): domain Bacteria; kingdom Bacillati; phylum Actinomycetota; class Actinomycetes; order Micromonosporales; family Micromonosporaceae; genus Micromonospora; species Micromonospora sp. NBC_00858. The sequence continues at coordinate 6,761,337 of NZ_CP108828.1, forward strand.
CCGGGTGCTGCTGGCCAACGGCGCGGACCACGTCTTCCTCGACGCCCGGCACCTGGGTGGGACCTTCCTGGCCGCCCGGTTCCCGACCATCGTGGCGTCCTGCCTGGCGATCGGCGTGGACCCGGCCACCGACCTGATCCCGGTCGCCCCGGCCGCGCACTACGCCTCCGGCGGCGTCCGCACCGACCTGCGCGGCCGCACGTCCATCCCCGGCCTGTACGCCTGCGGCGAGGTCGCCTGCACGGGCGTGCACGGTGCGAACCGGCTGGCCAGCAACTCGCTGCTGGAGGGCCTGGTCTTCTCCCGGCGAATCGCCGAGGACATCGCGGCCGGCCTTCCCGAGCAGGTCCAACCGGCGGACACCGGCGCCTGGCGCGGTGGTGCGGGCTGGGTGCTCCCGACCGAGACGACGCCGGCCCTGCAACGGGCGATGACCCGGGGCGCCGGGGTGCTGCGTTCGGCCGCGACGCTGGCCGAGACGGCCGGCACGCTGACCGAGGTGGGTGCCGCCCGAGGCCGACCGCGGACCGCCGACTGGGAGGCGACCAACCTGCTCACCGTGGCATCGACGCTGGTGGCCGCCGCGTACGCCCGCGGTGAGACCCGGGGCTGCCACTGGCGGGAGGACTTCCCCACGGCCGACGAGCGGTGGCTGGGTCACCTGGTCGGGTCGGTCGGGGCGCAGGGCCGGTTGACGCAGCAGTGGGAGGGAATGCGGTGAGCGCGAGGAGTGAGCCGATTTTGCGGGCCCCGCAGTCGGAAACGGAGAAGGTCATGACGGAGTCGACGCGGCAGGCGATGCGGGCGGCCGGACTGGACCCCGCGCAGGTGCGGCGGGTGATCGAGAACGCGCTGGTCGAGGACCTGGGGCCGGACTTCCTGGACGTCACGAGCGTGGCCACCATTCCGGCGGAGCAGACCGACACCGCCGACCTGGTGGCCCGCGCGGACGGCGTGGTGGCCGGGATGGCGGTGGCCGCCGCCGTGTTCGAGCTGGTCGGAGAGGTGACCGGGTTCGGCCGTACCGTCGAGGTGTCGGTGCTGGCCCGCGACGGAGAGCGGGTGGCGCGCGGCGACGTGCTGGCGACGGTGACCGGCCCGACCCGGCTGCTGCTCACCGCCGAGCGCACCGCGCTCAACCTGCTCTGCCGGATGTCCGGGGTGGCCACCCACACCCGTGCCTGGGCGGACGCGCTGGCCGGCACCAAGGCGATGGTGCTGGACACCCGCAAGACCACGCCGGGCCTGCGGCAGCTGGAGAAGTACGCGGTGCGGGCCGGCGGCGGCACCAACAAGCGGATGGGCCTCTACGACGTGGCCATGATCAAGGACAACCACAAGCTCGCCGCCGGGGGCATCACCGCGGCCTATCGGCGGGTCCGGGAGGCGTTCCCGGAGGTGCCGGTGCAGGTCGAGGTGACCACGGTCGGCGAGGCGGTGGAGGCGGTGGAGGCCGGTGCGGGCTTCCTGCTCTGCGACAACATGACGCCGGAGACGCTCGCGGAAGCGGTGACGGCGGTGGGGGACCGGGCGGAGCTGGAGGCGACCGGCGGCCTGACCCTGGAGGTGGCCGGCCGGTACGCGGCCACCGGCGTCGACTTCCTCTCGGTGGGCGCGCTGACCCACTCGTCGCCCATTCTGGACATCGCGATGGACCTGCGGATCGAGTGACGGGTGTCCGGCCCGGCGCTACTCGCGGCGGGCCGGGCCTCAGACGGTGGTCAGTGAGGTGGCGGCCAGGTTGAAGATCACCCGGTTCTCGGTGTCCTGCCGGCCGTCCAGGCCGTACTTGGCCCGGAAGAGTTCCAGCACCCGGTTGTAGATCTCGGGCGGCAGCTCGTCGGCCTCGCCGATGGCGAAGGTCTCGCCCTCCGCCTCGGGCCGGTCCAGCACCACACTCAGCCCGGCCAGGCCGTGCCGGGCCACGTTGCGCACCAGGTCGGTGCCGGCGATGTACCAGTCGCCGTCGGAGCGGACGTAGAGCGCCTCGCAGGTCTCCAGGTCCCGACCGGCCTGGCGCAGGCAGAGCCGCAGGGTGAGGCAGGCCGCCAGGTCCTCCACCGGCGCGGTCTCCCACAGCTCGGCGAACCGGTCGTCGACGAACTCGCCGAGCGGGGTCGAGACGAACGCCTCGATCTGCTGGGTGTCGAAGGTGCTGCCCTGGACCGGGAAGAACGAGATGAACGCCTTGCCGTCCCAGCGGTACATCTGCACCGAGGGGGCGGCGCTGTAGACCCGGACCTGGAGCCGGGCCCGGGCCGACTCGGGTAGCTCCTCGGCGAGCCGGGCCAGGTGCCACATGTTGTTGAGGATGGCCACCGAGGCGTCCCGCCGGCGCAGCTCCTCGCCGCGCAGCCGGACCGCCGGCGAGTCCGGGTCGAGCAGCAGCACCTTGACGGCGGCGCCGTTGACGAGCGCGGAGCGCAGCGCCGCCACGAACCGGGACGCGTACGGGCCCTCCAGCATGCTGGTCCAGGTCTCCAGGATGGCCACGACCTCCCGGGACTGGGCGACCCGTTCGATCAGCGCGTCCCGGTCCAGTCGCGGGTGCTCGATGATGCTGACCGTCTGGAGTTCGCGGAAGAGCGGGTTGAGCACCACGTAGGTCAGCAGCGTCATGATCAGCGCGGCGCCGATGTTGAGGTAGAGATCGCCGGCGAAGCTGCCGGCCTCCCGCAAGGACGCCCGCCACGCCTGCACGACCATCCAGATGGCGCCGCCGGCCAGTGCGACCAGCACCAGCACATGCCGCCTACGCCGGCGCAGGGTGTTACGGCCCCGCACCCACCACGTCCCCGACATGTCCGCTCCCCGTCCGGCCGCGCCGTGGATTGACCCATGTTCATGTCGCGATGCGACAAGGATACGGTCCGCAACCCGGTCCGCACCCGCCCGTACGGTCGTTGTCTAGGCTGCTTGCGTGCTGCTCTGCATCGACATCGGAAACACCAACACCGTGCTGGCGACCTTCGACGGCGACAAGCTGGTGCACTCCTGGCGGATCAAGACCGATGCCCGCTCGACGGCGGATGAGCTGGGCCTGATGTTCCGGGGCCTGCTCGCCGGGGACAACGTCGAGATCACCGGTGTGGCCGCCTGCTCCACGGTGCCGGCCGCGCTGCGGTCGCTGCGCACCATGCTCGGCCGCTACTACGCCGACCTGCCGAGCGTGATCGTCGAGCCCGGAGTGCGGACCGGCGTGCAGTTGGCGATCGACAACCCGAAGGAGGTGGGCGCCGACCGGGTGGTGAACACCCTGGCCGCGTACACCCTCTATGGCGGGCCGTCGATCGTCGTGGACTTCGGCACCACCACCAACTTCGACGTGATCAGCGGTCGGGGCGAGTTCCTCGGTGGGGCGTTCGCACCGGGCATCGAGATCTCCTTCGACGCGCTCGCCGCGCGCGCCGCCCAGCTACGCAAGGTCGAGGCGACCAAGCCCCGCTCGGTGATCGGCAAGAACACCGTGGAATGCCTCCAGTCCGGCCTGTACTTCGGCTTCGCCGGGCAGGTGGACCGCATCGTCGAGCGGATGACCGAGGAGTTGGGCACGGTGAAGGCGGTGATCGCCACTGGCGGTCTCGCCTCCCTGGTGATCAACGAGTGCCGCAGCATCACCCACCACGAGCCGATGATCACCCTGATCGGCCTGCGGATGGTCTACGACCGCAACCTGTGACCCCGGCGGTTCAGCGCCGTCGGGCGCGGAAGACCAGCGTCCGGTACGGCAGCTCGATGGTCTCCCGGCCGGCCAGGTCCGGGTGGCTGGCCAGGAGGTCTCGTACCTTCCGGTCGACCTCGTCCCGTTCCTGCGGGCTGGCGGTCAGCCAGTAGGAGCGGGTGCGCACCATGCCGAGCAGCTGCTCCGGGGTGAGCCGGGTCCGGTGCGCGAACTGGGCCAGCTCCACCGGCCCGAAGGCCGGGCCGAAGCCGGTGACCTGCTGGAGCAGGTCGCGGGAGTTGTCCCGGAGGTCGGCGATCCGGCTCAACTCGGCGATCCAGCTGGCCGCCCGGTCGTCCCGAACGTTCCAGATCGGGGCGAACGTCCCACCCGGCCGGAGCACCCGGGCGACCTCGGCGTGCGCGGGCTCCTTGTCGAACCAGTGGTAGGCCTGGCCGACCAGCACCGCGCCAGCGATGCCGTCCGGCAGTGGCACCGACTCGGCGCTGCCGGCCAGGGCCGTGAGACCGGGGGTGGCGGCGTCCAGTTGGGCCCGCATGCCGGGGTCGGGCTCCACCGGCTGGACCTGGTGGCCGAGCGCCCGTACGACGCGGGTCAGGATGCCGGTGCCGGCGCCGAGGTCGACGACCTGGGCGGCGTCGTTCAGCCCGTCGAGCGCCCAGCGGACCGCCTCCTCCGGATAGGTGGGGCGAAACCGGTCATAATCGCTCGCCGCAGCGCCGAAGGAGAGGGCATGAGTGTGATCGACCATGGCGGGCAGGTTATCCGGTAACAGCCCCCCAGGCGCTTGAGTACGCTCGGGCCTGACCCCCTGTATCTCCGTGACGAGGAAGCGTGCCGTGACCGAGCAGAACGCCGTGCCAGTGGACCCCGCCGACGACCTTCCCGAGCAGATGAAGGTCCGCCGGGAGAAGCGGGACCGGATGCTCGCCGACGGCGTCGAGCCGTACCCGGTCGGATTTCCCCGCACGGCCACCCTGGCGGAGGTGCGGGCCCGTTACGCCGACCTGCCCACCGACACCGCCACCGGCGACCAGACCTCGGTCACCGGTCGGGTGATCTTCGTGCGTAACACCGGCAAGCTCTGCTTCGCGACCCTGCGCGACGGGGACGGCACCGAGCTGCAGGCGATGCTCTCCCTGGACCGGGTCGGGCCGGAACGCCTGGAGGACTGGAAGCGCCTGGTCGACCTCGGTGACCACGTCGGCGTCACCGGCGAGGTGATCACCAGTCGCCGGGGCGAGCTGTCCGTGCTGGCCGAGCGGTGGGAGATGACCGCCAAGTCGCTGCGGCCACTGCCGGTGGCGCACAAGCCGCTCTCCGAGGAGGCGCGGGTCCGCCAGCGCTACGTCGACCTGATCGTCCGGCCGCAGGCCCGGCAGATGGTCCGTACCCGGGCCGCGGCGGTGCGCAGCCTGCGCGATTCGCTGCACGGACAGGGTTTCATCGAGGTGGAAACGCCGATGTTGCAACTGCTGCATGGCGGCGCGGCGGCCCGACCGTTCGTGACTCACAGCAATGCGTTGAGCACTGATCTGTATCTGCGAATCGCTCCGGAACTGTTTCTCAAGCGCGCAGTGGTCGGCGGCGTCGACCGGGTCTTCGAGATCAACCGCAACTTCCGTAATGAGGGTGTCGACTCTTCGCACTCGCCGGAGTTCGCGATGCTGGAGACGTACCAGACGTACGGCGACTACAACACGATGGCCGAGTTGACCCGCAATCTCGTGCAACAGGCGGCGGTCGCGGTCAGCGGCTCGACCGTGGTGACCCACGCCGACGGGCGGGAGTTCGACCTGGGCGGGGAGTGGCGGTCGGTAACCCTGTTCGGGGTGCTTTCCGAGGCACTCGGCGAGGAGGTCACGGTCCGCACCGAACGGTCCCGACTGGTCGAGTACGCCGACAAGGTGGGATTGGCCGTGGACCCGAAGTGGGGCCCTGGCAAGCTGGCCGAGGAACTGTTCGAGGAACTGGTCGTTCCCGGCCTGGAGGCGCCCACCTTCATCCGGGACTACCCGGAGGAGACCAGCCCGCTCACCCGGGCCCACCGTGACGAGCCGGGGCTGGCGGAGAAGTGGGACCTGTACGTGCTCGGGTTCGAGCTGGGCACCGCGTACTCCGAACTGGTCGACCCGGTGGTGCAGCGGGACCGGCTGCTGGCCCAGGCGCAGCTCGCCGCTCGTGGCGACGACGAGGCGATGCGTCTCGACGAGGACTTTCTCCGGGCGATGGAGTACGGAATGCCGCCGGCCGGAGGTATGGGAATGGGAATCGACCGGCTGTTGATGGCCCTGACCGGGCTCGGAATTCGGGAAACGATCCTCTTCCCGTTGGTGCGCCCCGAGTAGTCTCGGCGGCTCGCGTCGGGTCGATACCGCATCCTATTGACGGGGCGAGCAGAGCACGGGTTATTGTGCTCTCGTTAGCAGGAGACCCTGCTCGAAAGGAATGTGGGACGTGGCCAAGCAGATCATTCACAAGCTGGTCGATGACCTGGACGGCGGGGACGCTGACGAGACCGTCAAGTTCGCCCTCGACGGCGTCCAGTACGAGATCGACCTGTCGAGTTCCAACGCCGCGAAATTGCGCGACGCTTTTGCGTCGTACGTGGCCGCCGGCACCAAGGTGGGCCGGGGCGGCGTGGTGATCGGTGGGCGTGCTGCCCGCGGTCGGGGTGGCGCGACCGCTGACCGGGAGCAGAACAAGGCGATCCGGGACTGGGCCAAGAAGGCCGGCAAGGACATCTCGGACCGGGGTCGAATCCCGCAGGAGATCGTCGACGAGTTCCACGCGAAGCGCTGATCCGTCAGCAGCTTGGTGGCATCGGCCACCGTTGGGCGACACGACGCCGGGCCGGAGCATTCTCCGGGCCGGCGTCGCCGTATCCACGGCCGCCGGCGGGGGGCGTCGGGCCAGCGGAGCGTCCGGGAAGCATTCCCGCCCGACCGACGTTGTCCACAACCAGTGGAGCAGCTATCCACAGCCTGTGGACAACTTCCCCCAGGGTCGGGCGCGGCGTTCGTCGCCAGCGCTGACCCCCCTCTCGGAGCCTCCCAGGGCCGGGAGAGGGCTTCCGTCGCGCCAGTCGGATTTCGCTCTGCGCGTAGCGACAGGGGTACCGGAACACCTCCTGAGCGCGGACGGTTGTCCAAAACAACGTGGAACCGACCCACACCGGAGACACACGACCTCAGCTGAGTCGGTCAGCGACGATAGAGTAAGGAGGCACGGACGCCCGTCCCGGACGTTCGTGCACCGGCCCCGCCAAGATCTAGACCATCAAGGCGCACGGCACGTGAGGAGCACGAGGGCATGTTCGAGCGGTTCACCGACCGAGCGCGACGGGTTGTCGTCCTGGCCCAAGAAGAGGCCCGGATGCTCAACCACAACTACATCGGTACGGAACACATCCTGCTGGGCCTGATCCACGAAGGTGAAGGCGTCGCGGCAAAGGCCCTGGAGAGCCTCGGCATCTCCCTGGAGGGCGTCCGCCAGCAGGTCGAGGAGATCATCGGCCAGGGCCAGCAGGCGCCGAGCGGGCACATCCCGTTCACGCCTCGGGCCAAGAAGGTGCTGGAGCTGTCGCTGCGCGAGGCGCTGCAGCTCGGCCACAACTACATCGGCACGGAGCACATCCTGCTCGGTCTGATCCGCGAGGGTGAGGGCGTCGCCGCCCAGGTGCTGGTCAAGCTCGGCGCCGACCTCAACCGGGTCCGCCAGCAGGTGATCCAGCTGCTCTCCGGCTACCAGGGCAAGGAGCCGGCCGCCGCTGGCGCCGCGCCGGGTGAGGCCGCGCCGTCGACCAGCCTGGTGCTGGACCAGTTCGGCCGCAACCTGACCCAGGCCGCCCGCGAGGGCAAGCTCGACCCGGTCATCGGGCGCGAGAAGGAAATCGAGCGGGTCATGCAGGTGCTCTCCCGCCGTACCAAGAACAACCCGGTCCTGATCGGTGAGCCCGGCGTCGGTAAGACCGCCGTGGTGGAGGGGCTGTCCCAGAAGATCATCAAGGGCGAGGTGCCCGAGACGCTCAAGGACAAGCAGCTCTACACGCTCGACCTCGGTGCGCTGGTCGCCGGTTCCCGCTACCGCGGTGACTTCGAGGAGCGCCTCAAGAAGGTGCTCAAGGAGATCCGCACCCGCGGCGACATCATCCTGTTCATCGACGAGATCCACACCCTGGTGGGTGCGGGTGCCGCCGAGGGCGCGATCGACGCGGCGAGCATCCTCAAGCCGATGCTGGCCCGTGGTGAGCTGCAGACCATCGGTGCCACCACGCTCGACGAGTACCGCAAGCACCTGGAGAAGGATGCTGCGCTCGAGCGCCGGTTCCAGCCGATCCAGGTGGGCGAGCCGTCGCTGGCGCACACCATCGAGATCCTCAAGGGCCTGCGCGACCGCTACGAGGCCCACCACCGCGTCTCGATCACCGACGCCGCTCTCGTGGCAGCCGCCACGCTGGCCGACCGGTACATCTCCGACCGCTTCCTGCCGGACAAGGCGATCGACCTGATCGACGAGGCTGGCGCCCGGATGCGGATCCGCCGGATGACCGCGCCGCCAGACCTGCGCGACTTCGACGAGCGCATCGCCCAGGTGCGTCGCGACAAGGAGTCCGCGATCGACGCGCAGGACTTCGAGCGCGCCGCCCAGCTGCGCGACAAGGAGAAGCAGCTCCTTGGCCAGAAGGCGCAGCGGGAGAAGGAGTGGAAGGCCGGTGACCTGGACGTCGTCAGCGAGGTCGACGACGAGCAGATCGCCGAGGTGCTCGGCAACTGGACGGGTATCCCGGTCTACAAGCTGACCGAGGAGGAGACCTCGCGCCTGCTGCGCATGGAGGACGAGCTGCACAAGCGCGTCATCGGCCAGGAGGACGCGGTCAAGGCGGTCTCGAAGGCGATCCGGCGTACCCGGGCCGGCCTGAAGGACCCGAAGCGCCCGTCGGGCTCGTTCATCTTCGCCGGCCCGTCCGGCGTGGGTAAGACCGAGCTGTCCAAGGCGCTCGCCGAGTTCCTCTTCGGCAGCGAGGATGCTCTTATCCAGCTGGACATGTCCGAGTTCCACGACCGCTACACGGTCTCCCGGCTGGTGGGTGCCCCTCCCGGCTACGTCGGCTACGACGAGGGCGGGCAGCTGACCGAGAAGGTGCGGCGTCGGCCGTTCTCGGTGGTTCTCTTCGACGAGATCGAGAAGGCCCACCCGGACGTGTTCAACACGCTGCTCCAGATCCTGGAGGACGGTCGGCTCACCGACGGTCAGGGTCGGATCGTGGACTTCAAGAACACGGTCATCATCCTGACCACCAACCTGGGCACCAGGGACGTCGCCAAGGCGGTGTCGCTCGGCTTCCAGGCGTCGGAGGACTCCGAGTCCAACTACGACCGGATGAAGCAGAAGGTCAACGACGAGCTCAAGCAGCACTTCCGGCCTGAGTTCCTCAACCGGATCGACGACACCATCGTCTTCCACCAGCTGCGCCAGAACGAGATCCTCTCGATCGTGGACATCATGATCCAGCGGATCGAGACGCAGCTGCGCAACAAGGACATGGGTCTGGAGCTGACCGACAACGCCAAGAAGTACCTGGCGCTGAAGGGCTTCGACCCGGTGCTCGGTGCCCGTCCTCTGCGTCGCACGATCCAGCGCGACATCGAGGACAACCTCTCCGAGCGGATCCTGTTCAACGAGCTGACCCCGGGTCAGATCGTGGTGGTGGACTGCGAGGGCGACCCGAACGACATCGACAAGTCCAAGCTCGTCTTCCATGGCGCGGACAAGCCGGTCGAGGTTCCGGACGCCGTACCGGCCGATCTCGGCGGCACCGCCGCCGCAGGCGCGGACGAGTAGCAAGACCAGCAGCGAGGGCGGGGCCCGGTGGCGCAAGCCACCGGGCCCCGCCTTTTCCGCTGTCCGTCCGCCACACCGCGCGCGGCGGTCGTCGTCGTCCGCCTCGGCCGTCATCGTTGCGATGATCGACTCGGTGTCGGCGATGTCGCGGTGTCCTGGCGTCGGTAGGCCCCGATGTCCGCGATATGGAGTCGATCACCGCCGCACGGGCCGGCCCGCGGGTCAGGCAGTGAGGTCGGGGGTGGGCAGGGACGGGCCGTCGCCGACGAGGCGGAAGGAGTCGGCACCGGCGGGTTCCACCAGCCCGTCGTGCACCAGGCCGGCCAGGGCACGGGCGCGCTGCACGTCGTCGGTCCAGACCTGGTCCAGCCGCTGGTGCGGGACTGGCCCGGTCGACTCCCGGAGCACCCCGAGCAGCAGCCCGCGTACCTGCCGGTCGGTGCCCGCGTACCGCTGGGGCCGGCGGGTCGGTCCGGCCGGTGCCTCCTGCCCGGAGGCCCGCCACGCGCAGACCGACTCGATCGGGCAGGCCGCGCAGCGTGGTGACCGGGCCGTGCAGATCACCGCACCCAGCTCCATGAAGGCGGCGCTGGCCAGCGCCGCGGCGGCCGGCTCCACCGGCAGCAACTCCTCCGTGGCGACCAGGTCGGCCGGTCGGGTGACCGGCCCGGCGTCCGGTTCGCCGGCGACCGCCCGGCAGACCACCCGGCGCACGTTGGTGTCGACCACCGGGTGCCGCTGCCCGTACGCGAACGCGGCCACCGCCCGCGCCGTGTACGTGCCGACTCCCGGCAGCGCCAGCAGCTGCTCCAGCCGGTCCGGCACCTGGCCGGCGTGCCGGTCCACGATCGCGACCGCGCACTCCCGCAGCCGGACCGCCCGGCGGGGGTAGCCGAGGCGTCCCCACATCCGGATCGCCTCGGCCGGGCTGTCCGCCGCCAGCGCGGCCGGGTTCGGCCAGCGGGCCAGCCATGCCTGCCAGGCGGGTACCACCCGGACCACCGGCGTCTGCTGGAGCATGACCTCGCTGACCAGGATGGCCCACGGGCTGACGCCGGGTTCGCGCCATGGCAGGTCACGGGCGTGCTGCTGGTACCACCGGCTGACCATGGTGGCGAAATCGGGCTCAGTCATCGCGTCGTCGATGATGTCACGCGGCGCATTCCCGCTGGATGGGCGGCTCGGGCGGGGTGCCACTGCGGCAGCGGACGGATCGGGCAGAATGCGCGGATGAACGAGCTCGCGATCACCGTCATCGGTCGGGACCGGCCGGGCATCGTGGCCGACGTCGCGGAGGTGCTGGCCCGACTGGGCGCGAATCTCACCGACAGCACGATGACCCGGCTGCGGGGGCATTTCGCGATGACCCTCATCTGCACCGGCCCGGCGGCCGCCGACGTCGAGGCCGCGCTGGCGCCGTTGGCCGCCGAGGGTCAGCTGTTGGCGACGGTACGCGCGGTCACCCCGGACGCCGAGGTGCCCCCGGTGGGCGAGCCGTACGTGATGGCGGTGCACGGGTCGGACCGGATGGGCATCGTCGCGGCGATGACCCGGGTGCTGGTGGACGCTGGTGGGAACGTCACCGACCTGAGCACCCGGTTGGCCGGCTCGCTCTACGTGGTGCTGGCCGAGGTCGAGTTGCCGGCTGGAGTCGCCGACACGTTGATCGGCCGGCTGCACCGTACGGCCACCGAGCTGGGCGTCGAGGTGACCCTCCGGCCGGCGGATCCGGACCTGCTGTGACCGGCGAGCGGAGTAGGGCGGACACCGGCCGGGACGTCGAGACGTACGCCGGCCTGGGCGACTGGACGCCGGAGTCGCTGGCAGTGCCGGGCGAGGTGCGGCCGGTGGTGTCGGCCCCGCACCCGGTCCTGAGTCGGGTCGGCGGCGAGGTCGATCCGACCGCCGAGGAGACGGTCCGGCTGGCCGCCGACCTGGTCGCCACGATGCGGGTCTCGCCGGGCTGCGTCGGCCTGGCCGCACCGCAGATCGGGGTGGGTGCCCGGGTCTTCGCTGTTGATGTCACCGGGCATCCGAAGGCGGTCACCGTGCACGGCACCTTCGTGCTCTGCAACGCCCGGGTGGTCGAGGCGACCCGGTGGAAGCCGGGCCGGGAGGGGTGCATGTCGGTGCCGGCCCTGACCGGGGACGTGAAGCGTGCCAGCCGGCTGGTGGTGGAGGGGGACCTGCCGGGCACCGGGGAGCCGATCCGGCTGGTGACCGACGGCTTCGAGGCGCGGGCGTTGCAGCACGAGATCGACCACTGCGCCGGGCTGCTCTTCCTGGACCGGGTGGCCGGCGCGCATGCGGTCTATCAGCGCAAGGTCTACCTCTGATCGGGCACGGGACGATCGACTTGTCCGTCCTTAGTGGACGCGCGGTGGGTCGAGTCGGTGACGTTCCGGCGCGTCGCGCCGGCCTGGCGGGGGCCGCGCCGCTACGGTGGGGGGCATCATGCGTCTGACGGTCGGCCCCCTGCCACCCGCCGTGTACTGGCGGCGTCGTGTCGTCGTACTCGGAGCGGGGCTTCTCTTCCTGATTGTCCTGCTCTATTCCTGCACCGGCTCGGGCCGCTCGGGCGGCAAACCGCAGGCAGGGGCAACTTCGACGTCCACCGCGACCCCGGGTCCCGGGGGGTCGGTGCTGACACCGCAGACCGGGGCTCCGCCAGCGTCCGGGTCCGCCGATCCTGATACGGGGGAGCCAAGCCCCGAGATCACCAGCAACGTGGTGCCGCCGGACGCGGCCGCCGGATCGGTGGACGACGGCACCTGCACCGACGCGGAGATCAGCGTGACCTCGGTGGCGCAGCCCACCTCGGTGCAGCGCGGGGCGGTGGTCGACCTTCACCTCAAGATCAAGAACACGTCGGACCGGACGTGCAGCCGGAACGTCGGCGCCGATCTCCAGGAGATCTTCATCAAGTCCGGTGCCGAGAAGATCTGGTCGTCGGACACCTGCGGCAAGGTGAAGGGGTCGGACGTGCAGTCCTTCACCCCAAACTTCGAGCGCTCCTACCAGGTGGGCTGGAACGGACGGGACACCACCCGGTGCGACAACAGCGGGCTGGCTGCCGGGCCCTTCCCGCCGGCCGGGACGTACCAGGTGTTCGCCCGGGTCGGCACCAAGTTGAGCGCACCGCTGAAGATCACCATCACCGGCTGAGCCGGGTCAGACGTACCGCTCCAGGATCGATGCCTCGGCGAGCCGGGACAGCCCCTCGCGGACGCCCCGGGCCCGGGCATCACCAACCCCCTCGACGGCCTGCAGGTCCTCCACCGTCGCGCCCAGCAGCCGCTGGAGGCTGCCGAAGTGCACCACCAGGCGGTCGACCACCGGCACCGGCAGTCGGGGCACCTTGGCCAGCAGCCGGAAACCGCGGGGGCTGACGGCGGCGTCCAGTGCGTCCGATGCGGCGGGGTAACCGATCGCCTTGGCCACCGCCACCAGGTCGATCAGCTCGGTCGCGCCGAGCAGATCCAACTCGACCAGCGCCTCGTCCAGGGTGCGGGACTTGCGGCCGACCGGCAGGTAATCCCGGATGACCAGTGTCCGGTCGGCGTCCACGCCGGCCATCAGCTCGTCGAGCTGGAGTGCGAGCAGCCGGCCGTCGGTGCCCAGCTCGACCACGTAACCGGCGATCTCGTCGGCGATCCGGCGGACCATCTCCAGCCGCTGCACCACCGCCACCGCGTCCCGCACGGTGACGAGATCCTCGATCTCCAGTGCGGAGAGCGTCCCGGAGACCTCGTCCAGCCGGAGCTTGTAGCGCTCCAGCGTGGCCAGCGCCTGGTTGGCCCGGGAGAGGATGGCCGCCGAGTCGTCGAGCACGTGCCGCTGACCGTTGACGTAGAGGCTGATGATGCGCATCGACTGGCTGACCGAGATGACCGGGTAGCCGGTCTGCCGGGCCACCCGCTCGGCGGTGCGGTGCCGGGTGCCGGACTCCTCCGTCGGGATGGACGGGTCGGGCATCAGGTGCACCGCTGCCCGCACGATGCGGGTGCCATCGCTGGAGAGCACCACGGCGCCGTCCATCTTGCACAGCTCCCGCACCCGGGTCGCGGAGAACTCCACGTCCAGCGGGAAGCCGCCGGTGCACAGACCCTCGACGATCTTGTCGTAACCGAGCACGATGAGCGCGCCGGTGCGGCCGCGCAGGATGCGCTCCAACCCGTCGCGCAGCGCGGTGCCGGGTGCCATCAGGGCGAGGTTGGCGCGCAGCGGATCCCCGGCGCTCCCGGTGGCACCCGCGGTCACGTTCACGCTGATCGGGCGGGCGGGCGAGCCCATGCCACCGGTGCGGGCGTGAGGCGGCGCGCCGGCAGGCTTGGTGGTATCGCGGTCGATCGGCACGGGCACAGTCTACGGACTGCGGTGCGGTGGGTGCTGTCGTGGTTACTGTGATGTGTCACGATGCCGCCCTTCCAACCGTTTCCCGCTTGCGGCGCGCTGTCCGGTATCGCCCTCCACGTCGACACGGTGGGTCACTCGGCGGACGCGCGGGCCGCATGGTGCAGGGCCGAGCGGACATCGGTGACCTCGGTCACCCGCATCTGCTCAGGGCCGGCACCGGTGCTGGCCGGGCCGCAACCGGGCGGGACCAGGGCCACCTTGAACCCCAGCCGAGCCGCCTCGGCCAGCCGGCGCGGCACCGCCCCGACCCGGCGCACCTCGCCGGTCAGCCCCACCTCACCGATCGCCACCAGGTGCGGCGCGATGGCCAGGTTGAGCCCGCCGGAGGCGACCGCCAACGCGACCGCCAGGTCGGCGGCCGGCTCGACGACCCGGATGCCGCCCACGGTGGCCGCGAAGACCTCCCGGTCATGCAGGGTCAGCCGCTCGGTGCGGCGTTGCAGCACCGCGAGAACCATTGCCAACCGGGCTGAGTCGAGGCCGGAGACGGTGCGTCGGGGTGAGCCGGCCACCGTCGCGCCGATCAGCGCCTGCACCTCGGTGACCAGGGCGCGGCGCCCCTCCATCGCCACGGTCACGCAGGTGCCCGGCACCGGCTCCGAGTAGCGGGTCAGGAACAGCCCGGACGGGTCGGCCAGGCTGCTGATGCCGCCCTCGTGCATCTCGAAGCAGCCCACCTCGTCAGCCGCGCCGAACCGGTTCTTGACGCCGCGCACCAGCCGCAGCGAGGAGTGCTTGTCACCCTCGAAGTGCAGCACCACGTCGACCAGGTGCTCCAGCACCCTGGGCCCGGCCACCTGGCCGTCCTTGGTGACGTGCCCGACCAGCACGGTGGCGATGCCCCGCTCCTTGGCCACCGCGACCAGCGCGGCGGTGACCGCCCGGACCTGGGTCACGCCACCGGGAACCCCCTCGCTGGCGGTGGTCGAGATGGTCTGCACCGAGTCGAGCACCAGCAGGCCGGGCTTGACCGCATCGAGGTGCCCCAGCACCGCCGCCAGGTCGCTCTCCGCAGCCAGGTAGAGCTGGTCGTGCAGGGTGCCCATCCGCTCGGCGCGCAGCCGCACCTGACTGACCGACTCTTCCCCGCTGACCACCAGCGAGGGGGTGCCGGAGCCGGCGGCCCACTGCTGCGCCACGTCCAGCAGCAGGGTCGACTTGCCCACGCCGGGCTCGCCGGCGAGCAGCACCACCGCGCCCGGGACCAGGCCGCCGCCGAGCACCCGGTCGAGCTCGCTCACCCCGGTGGGCCGGGCGCGGGCCGGCGCGGCGCTGATGGTGGCGATCGGCCGGGCCGGCTCGGCCGGCAGCCGGGAGCTGACCACCCGACCGGAAACCGTCGGACCGGTCACCGTGCTCTCGACCACCGCGCCCCACTCGCCGCACTCCGGGCAGCGCCCGACCCACTTGGGGGGCTGGTGGCCGCAGGCGTCGCACTCGTAGGCCGGACGCGGCTCGCGGGCGGTGGATCGACCGCGGGCGCCACTGGCCGTGCCGCCGCGCGGAGAGGTCGATCGGGAGGTGGTCACATCAGGACGCTAGCCCTCGCGTACGACGAAAACACCCCGGCGTGGTGGTCACCACGCCGGGGTGTTTGTCGATGCCGGGGTTTGGTCAGCCGTGGCCGGAGCCACCCTCTTCCTCACCCTCGTAGCCGCCCTCGCGCTCGATGATCGGCGACGGGGGTGCCGCGGGGGTGAGCGGCACCGCGATCGGCGCGGGGCCGGTCACCGCGTTGCCGTTGCCGAAGTCGAAGGTCACGAAGACGTTCTGGCCGGAGCGCAGCGCCTCGGTCAGGCCGATCAGCCGGAGCTGCGTGGTGGCCTCGGAGTTGAGCTGGAGGTAGCTCAGCGGTGCCAGCTCGATGCGGGCGGGTTCCCCCGGGGTGGAGGGGCTGGCCGAGCCCGACGCCCGCGCCGACTCCGGGGCGGACGGGGTGGCCGAGGACGACCCGGTCTCGGACGGGGTCGCCGAAGGGCTGGGCGAGCCGGACTCGGTGGCCGACGGGCTGGGCGTACCGGACTCGGAGGCGGACGGGCTGGCGGAGGGCGACGCCGAGGCGGACGGCGACGCGCTCGCCGAGCCGCCGCTGATCACCACCTCGCGGGCGCTCTCGGTGGTGACGGTGACCGTCACCGTTTCCTTCGAGTCGTTGTAGATCACGGCGTTGAGCGCGGCGTCCTGCCCGGCCCGGTAGCCCTCGACGCCCGGGTACTCGACCAGCAGGCCGCGTACTGCGAAGGCGCCGTTGCCGGCCGAGAGGTTGACGCCCTGGACCGACGGCGCCTTCTTGGCGGTCTCGGCGATCTGGCCGGCGCCGCACCCGGACACCAGCAGGCTGGTGGCCGCCGCAATCCCGGACAGCAGCAGGGCCGCCCGCCGGGATCCCCTGATCGAGCGCGTCACGTCGGTCCTCCTCGTCACGATCCCCACCCGGCCGCACGCCGGGCACGGTGGCCATACCCGCGCAGACCGCGCTCCAGGGTAGTTGGGGCTGATCGAGGCCCGCACGCGGACCCGGCAATGCCACCTCCCTGGGTACCGGTCACACCACCCGACCGCTCGCCACCAGCAGGACCACGTCGATGAGGGCCACCAGCATCACCGCGCGGAAGGCGGCCACCGGCCGCCGGCCGGCCCGGACCGCCGAGCGTCCGGCGTACCAGCTCAGCGGTGGCACCACGGCGGCCGTGCCGATCGCCGCCACCCCGATCGCCGACGGTGGCCCGGGCGGCCCGAGCACCAGGGCCGCGGTTGCCGCGAGCAGCAGCGCGGCCGCGGCCACCCGGCTGCCTGCCGCACCCAGCCGGTGTGGCAGGCCACGCACCCCGGTGCGCGCGTCGTCGGCCAGGTCCGGGAGCACGTTGGCGAAGTGCGCGCCGGCGCCCAGGCAGGCACCGGCCGCCAGCAGCCAGGCCGGCGGGGTCGGCTCACCGGGCAGCGCCAGCACCACGAAGGCGGGCAGCGCGCCGAAGGAGACCGCGTACGGCAGCACCGAGAAGGCGGTGGCCTTGAGCGGCCAGTCGTAGAGCAGCGCGGAGACCAGGGCGACGGTGAGCCAGAACGCCGCCGTGGGGTTGGTGGTCAGCGCCAGCAGCGGGCAGGCCAGCGCGGCCGCCGTCGCGGCCCAGGCCGTGGTGCGTCGGCCGACCGCGCCGGCGGCGACCGGCTTGTCGGTACGCCCCACCGTGGCGTCCCGCTCGGCGTCCAGCGCGTCGTTGGTCCAGCCCACGGCGAGCTGGCTGGCCAGCACGGCGAGTACCACCGAGGCAATTCCGGCGGGCCGGTGCCCCACTCCCCAGGCCAGCAGACCGGCCACCGTGGTCACCGCTGCGGCCGGTTCCGGATGGCTCGCCCTGACCAGCCCTAACACCCTCGACGACATAAGGGAAGTCTGGTCGTTACCGAGCAGTCGTGCCACGCTCGGTGCCATGCGAGACGTGGCTGCGGCCGCGGCGTCCACCGGCCCCCGGGTGCTGCCGCGTAACGATCCGCGCCAGTACGACGACCTGGCCGGCGAGTGGTGGCGGCCGGATGGCGCGTTCGCGATGCTGCACTGGCTGGCCGAGGCCCGCGCGGCGATGGTGCCGCCCGCCACCCGCCCCGACGCGCTCCTGGTCGACCTGGGCTGCGGTGCCGGGCTGCTCGCGCCGCACCTGGCCGGCAAGGGATACCGGCACGTCGGCGTCGACCTGACCCGTTCGGCGCTGGTCCAGGCCGCGGAGCACGGGGTACGCGTGCTCCAGGCCGACGTCACCGCGGTCCCGCTCCCCGACGGGTGCGCCGATGTGGTCTCCGCCGGTGAGCTGCTGGAACATGTGCCGGCCTGGCCGCGCGCGGTGGCCGAGGCGTGCCGGCTGCTGCGCCCGGGCGGCGTACTGGTTCTGGACACTCTGAACGACACGGTGCTGGCCCGTCTGGTCGCGGTGCGAATCGCGGAGCGACTGCCGGCGGTGCCGCGCGGCATCCACGATCCACAGTTGTTCGTGGACGCCCACGCGCTGGTGACCGAGTGCGCGCGACACGGTGTCGAGCTGCGGTTGCGCGGCATCCGACCCCAATTCGGTGGCATGCTCGCCTGGCTGCTGCGGCGGGCTCGCGCGTCTCGGACGCCCGGCGCGGCCGCCGGCCGTGCCCCACGCATCGTGCCGACCTGGTCCACCGCAGTGCTGTACCAGGGCCGGGGGGTCCGCAACGGATAGTCGGGCCGTGGCGGGGGTATGGGACGCCGAGGAGGGGGCGATATGACGGTGCACGCGCTGGAGGCGGCCCGCCGGTTGGCGCCGCGGTTCGCCGCGCGAGCGGCGGAGCACGACCGGGACGGCTCCTTTCCGGTCGAGGACTTTCGTGACCTGCGGGAGGCCGGCCTGTTCGGGCTGATGGTGCCCCGGGCGCTGGGTGGCCTGGGCGCCAGCTTCGCCGAGTACGCCGCGGTGGCTACCGAGCTTGCCCGGGGCAACGGCGCCACCGCCCTGGTGTTCAACATGCACGCCTCGGTGACGGGTGCGCTCGGCGCGGTCACCGAGGAGTTGGCCGAGGCGCTGGGTGTGCCGGACGAGGCGCTGGCCGCCCGGGACCGGCTGCTCACCGCCGCGGCGCACGGCTCCTGGTACGCGGTCGCCATGAGTGAGCGCGGCGCGGGTGCACGGCTCTCCCAGCTGAGCACGGTCTACGAGGCGACCGACGAGGGCTGGCACCTCAAGGGCAGCAAGACCTTCTGCTCCGGTGCCGGGCACGCCGATGGCTACCTGGTGGCCGCGCGCAGTTCCGCCGACCAGTCGGTGGTCTCCCAGTTCCTGGTGCCGTCCGGCCCGGACGGGCTGACCGTCGAGCCGACCTGGGACGCGCTCGGCATGCGCGCAACCTCCTCCCATGACCTGCACCTGGACGTCACGGTGCCGGCCGACCGGCTGCTCGGCGGGGTGGAGGGGTTGGCCCTGGTGGTCGCCCAGCTGATGCCCCACTGGCTGGTGGCGAGCTACGCGGCGGTCTACGTCGGGGTGGCCCGGGCGGCGATCGACGCGGCGGCCGAGCATCTCAACGCCCGCAATCTGGCCGGCCTGCCGGCGGTGCGGGCCCGGCTGGGGCGGGCGGACGCGGCGACGGCGGCGGCCCAACTGGTGGTGGCCGAGGCGGCCCGTCGGGTGGACGAGACGCCGGGCGACGCGGAGACCAACCGCTGGGTGTGGCGGGCGAAGCTGCTGGCCGGCACGACGGCCGCTGAGGTGGCGGCGTCGATGCTGGAGGCGGCGGGCACCTCGGCGACCCGGCGCGGCCATCCGTTGGAGCGGCTCTACCGGGACGCCCGCTGTGGCTCACTGCATCCGGCCACCTCGGACGTCTGCGCCGACTGGCTCGGCATCGCCGCGTTGGGCGGAGACCCGGACCGCGACGGATCGGCCCCGCGTTGGTGAGCCGCAGCGGCTCGACTGCCACGGGGGATGGGCCGGGCGGGTGGCCGGCGGGACGGCAAGGGGGAGGACAGCGTCGGACGAGAGGTGGGGATCGTGTCCGTACCAGTGATCGCGGGGCTCGGGACGGCGCAACCGCCGTCCGCTTCACAGGACGAGTTGTGGGAGGGCTTCTTCTCCCGGCACTTCTCCGGCACCACCCGGTCGTTGGCCCAGCGGATCTTCGCGAACTCGGGCGTGACGCGACGGCAGGCGGCGGTCAATCCCCTGCTCGAGGACGCCTCGGACTGGCCGACCGAGCGACGGATGCTCCGCTACCAGGTTGAGGCGCTGCCACTGGGCAAGGAGGCGGTCGGCCGCGCGTTGACCGCCGCCGGGCTGGGTGCCGGTGACGTCGGTTTGTTCATCGTCTGTTCCTGCACCGGGTACGCCACGCCGGGGTTGGACATCCTGCTCGCCCGGGACCTCGGCATGGCCCCGGACACCCAGCGGATGTTCGTCGGCCACATGGGCTGCTATGCGGCGCTGCCCGGGCTGGGCGCGGCGAGCGACTTCGTCACCGCACGGGGTCGTCCGGCGCTGCTGCTCTGCGCGGAGCTGACCAGCCTGCACATCCAGCCGTCCAGCGCCAGGGTGGACACCCAGCAGATCGTCTCGCACGCACTCTTCTCGGACGCCGCGGTCGCCGCCGTGGTGGTGCCGGGCGGCCCGGGGTACGCGCTGCGCGAGGTCACGGCGGTGACCGACACGTCCACCGCCGACCACATGACCTGGGACGTCACCGACACCGGCTTCCGGATGGGGTTGTCGCCGAAAGTGCCGCAGGTGCTCTCCAGGCATGTCCGTGGGCTGGTCGACGATCTGTTGGCCCGGCATGGCACCACCGGCTCCGAGGTGGACGGTTGGGCGGTGCACCCGGGCGGGCCGCGGATCCTCAACGTGGTCGAGCGGGAGTTGGCCCTGCCGCCGCAGGCGTTGGCGGCGTCCCGGGCGACGCTCGACGAGCACGGCAACTGCTCGTCTCCCACCGTGCTGCTGATCCTGGACCGGTTGAGCCGCGCGACGTCGGCGCCTCGACGGATCGTCATGCTGGCGTTCGGTCCCGGCCTCACCCTGTACGCCGCCCTGCTGGATCGACAGGGCTGAGCGTCCCGCAGCCCGGCCGGTACGCTCGCCGCATGGATTCGGAGGCGGATGATCGGCTGCGGTCGGCGGTGCTGGCCGGGGTGGCCCTGGCTGCCCTGGCCGTCGGCGGTTGGTGGTGGCGGGCCGCTGCTCCCGCCCCGACGGCTGGTCCGGCGACGGCCGCTCCGACCGCTGGGCCGACCGTCAGCACGGCACTGGACCGCGTCATGGCCAGCGGTGTGCCGGGTGAGGGGGTGACGGCGCTGGTGGATCCCGAGACGGGCGAGGCCATCGAGGTGCGACGCGCGCCGGGGGTGTCGATCGACCCGGAGACGGGCTGGATCACCGACGTCGACGGTGATTCGGGCGAGTTCTTCTTCCAGGGGGACGCGTCGGGTGGGCTGCCCCGGTTCAGCGAGACGATCTGGCGGGAGCGGGCGACGCTGACCCCGGGGCAGCCCGTGACCCGGCAGTCCGCCGACGACGGCGCCCGCTATCTGCTCCAGTACCGGTGCACCGGGCCGGGTGCCATGCTGCTGGTGATCACCGGCGCCCAGATCGCCGGGTCGCCCCGGGTCGACTGCGACGGCACGGTCAGCGTCAGCGAGGTGGACACCACCGGCGGGCTGATCCGGGTGTCGCTGTCGACGGCGGGGGAGCAGCCGGTCGAGGTCGAGGCGCAACTGGCCGCGCTGCCCTGACCGTGGGTGCACCGGTCCCGGCAACCCGTCCGTCCGGCGACGGACGGCCCCGTCAGGCGGCGAGGGCGGTCAGGTCCGCGCGGTACGCGTCGACCGGGCCCAGCTCGGGCAGCACGCGGGTCACCACGCCGGTTCGGTCGACCAGCAGTGCGGTCGCGGTGCCGGAGCGGGCCGGCTGGCCCACGAACGAGCGCAGGCCGCCGGCGGGATCGGCCAGCGCGCGTGCGTCTCGTCTGGTCGGCGGTGGGGCCGGCACCGTCCGCCCTCCGGTGACGGTGACCACGGCCACCCCGGCGGGCGCCGCCACCACCGCCTCGGCGACCCGGTCCGGGCAGGTGCAGCCGTCCACCAAGATGATCATGGCGGGCAGCAGGCCGCGCAGCGGCACCGGCGCCTGGCCGGCGTCGACCAGGTCCAGTGCGGGCAGCGCCCGCCCGGTGAGGGCGGCGGGTGGTGAGTAGGGAGCGGGGGTCGGGCGGTCGGCGCCGCGGTTGGCGCGCGGCCAGGTGACCGCGAGCAGGCCGGCCAGCGTGGTGAGCAGCGCCACCAGCAGGACCAGCAGCGGCAGGGCCAGGGCCCGGGGGCCGTCACCGGGTTGACCGGCGGCCCGGCGCAGTTCACGGCGGAGTTGGGCCGCCTCGTAGGCGAGCTCGGAGGCATCGTCGGGCACCACGACCCGACCCCACTCGGGTGGCAGGTCGGGCAGGCCGTCGGACGGCCCCTGGCCCTCTGCGTCTGGTTTGCCCATCGGACCCCCTGACAGCGTCTCGAGAGCGGCGTGCGGGTCTGCCTCCAGCGTCCCGCACTGGGGGCACCTCCCGCTAGATCTGGGCGCAGTCCCGCCGGGAGGGATACCATGGGGGAGCGCATAGCCCTTGATCTCGACGTTCTGTTCACCCGTACCGGGAAGTCACCCGTGCGTAACGGAGCGTGTTCAAACCATTGGTTTGACCGCCTGTCAAGCTGAAGCAAGACCTCTCACAGGGCCCCTGAGCTGCGCCAACGGTCAGGACATCGGTGAGACATCGGTGCCTGAGCGTGTTACCCTAGACACAGCGAAAGGGGTTTCGAACCTATGGTTTTCAGTGTCGGCGAGACCGTTGTTTACCCCCACCACGGGGCCGCACTCATTGAGGCAATCGAGACTCGGGTCATCAAGGGCGAGCCCAAGCAGTACCTCGTCCTGAGGGTCGCTCAGGGTGACCTGACGGTCCGGGTGCCGGCCGAGAACGCCGAGATCGTGGGTGTGCGCGAGGTGGTCGGCGAAGAGGGCCTCGGCCTTGTCTTCGACGTTCTTCGGGCTCCGCACACCGAGGAGCCGACCAACTGGTCGCGGCGTTACAAGGCCAACCTGGAAAAGCTGGCCTCCGGAAACCCGCTGAAGGTCGCCGAGGTCGTCCGTGACCTGTGGCGCCGGGAGCGGGAGCGGGGCCTTTCCGCGGGTGAGAAGCGGATGCTCGCCAAGGCCCGTGACATTCTCGTCGGCGAGGTCGCGCTGGCAGAGAAGAGCACCAAGGACGAGGCGGAGATGCTGCTCGACAAGGTGCTCACCGAGGCCTAGTCCGCACAGCATCGTCGTACCCACTTCGTAGCGAAGAAACCACCGAGGACCGTGACGTGACCGCGCAGCTCAATCCGCGCGGTGACGTCGCGGTCCTCGTTCCTGCGGCGGGTGCCGGCGTACGGCTCGGCCCCGGCCGACCCAAGGCGCTGCGCCTGCTCGCTGGCGAGTCGTTGCTGGTGCACGCCGTGCGCCGGCTGGCCGCAGCGCCCTCGGTGCACACGATCGTGGTGGCCGCGCCGGCCACCGAGGTGACGGCCGTACGCGAGCTGCTCGCTCCGGTGGCGCCGGTGACCGTGGTGCCCGGCGGCGCGGAGCGGCAGGCGTCGGTGGCCGCCGCGTTGGCGGCGGTGCCCCCCGGCCCGGCGATCATCCTGGTGCACGACGCCGCCCGGGCGCTCACCCCGCCGGAGCTGGTCGAATCCGTCGCGGCGGCGGTCCGCGAGGGGCGGGACGCGGTGATCCCGGTGCTGCCGGTCGTCGACACGATCAAGGAGGTCGGCGCCGGCGAGGTGGTGCTCGGCACCGTCGACCGGTCCGCCCTGCGCGCGGTGCAGACCCCGCAGGGTTTCCGCCGGTCCGTGCTCACCGCCGCGCACGCCACGGCCGGCGATCCGCTCACCGACGACGCCGGTCTGGTCGAGAAGCAGGGCGTCACGGTGAGCTGCGTGCCGGGCTCGGAGTACGCGCTGAAGATCACCCGCCCGTTCGACCTGGCGCTGGCGGAGCACCTGCTGGCCGCCGCCGGCTGACGCGTACCCTCTGATCATGATCGTTCCCCGGGTGGCCGTCGGCACCGACGTGCACGCGTTCGCGCCCGACCGGCCGTGCTGGGTGGCCGGCCTGCTGTGGCCCGATCAGGACGGCCTGGCCGGGCACTCGGACGCCGACGTGGCCGCGCACGCCGCCTGCAACGCACTGCTCTCCGCCGCCGGTCTCGGCGATCTCGGCTCCACCTTCGGGGTGGGCCAGCCGGAGTGGGCCGGCGCGTCCGGGGTGGCCCTGCTGACCGAGACGGCCCGCCGAGTCCGGGCCGCCGGCCTGGCCATCGGCAACGTGTCCGTGCAGATCGTCGGCAACCGCCCCAAGATCGGCCCGCGCCGCGAGGAGGCCCAGCGGGTGCTCTCCGCCGCCGTCGGAGCCCCGGTCACCGTCTCCGCCGCCACCACCGACGGGTTGGGCTTCACCGGCCGCGGTGAGGGGCTGGCCGGTATCGCGGTGGCCCTGGTGTACGACGCCCCGGCCACCTAGGCTCGCCGCGATGTCCAGCGACCCCGCCCCCGACCGGTCCGCCGCCGACGGCTATCTCCAGCGGGCCCAACTCCTCGCCGAGCTCGGCCGCCACGACGAAGCGGCCGGGGAGCTGACCTACGGGCTCGCCCTCAAGCCCGACGACCCCGACGCGCTCACCATGCTGGCCCGGGTGCACCTGGCCGCCGGCCGGCCGGCTGATGCGCTCACCGCCGCCGACGCGGCCGTGGCCGCCGCACCGGAGGCGCTCCCACCGCTGGTTGCCAGGGGCATGGCGCTGGCCGATCTGGAGCGCTACCCCGAGTCGGCCGCCACCGCCGACCGGATCCTCGCGCTCGGCCCGGCGGACGCGTACGCCCAGCGCAGTGCGGCGGCGATCCTGGCCGGCGCGCGCAACGGCCAGCCGGCGCTGAACGCGGCCTGGCGCGGGGTCGAGCTGGCCCCGGAGGAACCGCAGGCCCACCTGGTGCTCGGCCTGGTCGCCGCCCGGCTGGAGTTGTTCGACCTGGCCGAGCGGGCCTACCGGGAGGCGTTGCGGCTCGACCCGCGCCTCGCCGAGGCCCGGCACGACGTGGGTGTCATCCGGCTGGAGCAGCGCCGCTGGTCGGAGGCGCTGGAGCACCTTGCCGAGGCGGCCACGATCAGCCCGAAACGGATGGACTCGGGGCGGACCATCGCCTACGGCCTGCACCGCCTGGTGCTCTACGGCGCCGGCTGGTCGTTGGTGGCCGCGGTGCTGGTGGCGTTCGCGGCCTCGGCGAGCGACGGGTTCTCCCGTGTCCTGGCGGTGCTCGCCGCGCTCACCGGCGGGGTCGTGGTCTGGCAGCTCGCGGCCCGGCTGCCGGGGCTCACGCGGACCGTCCTACCCGAACTGCTGCATTCGGACCGGACGCTCGCCCTGGCGATCTACGCGGTGGCCGCCGCGCCGGTGCTGCTGCTGGTGTACGCGGTGGTCGGCTCGCCGTGGCCGCTGGTGCTGGCCATCGCCGCCACCGCGGTCGCCGAGTTCGCCATCTTCACCCGCACCGCCATCCGCTGACCACCAGCAGCTCAACGAGCGCCGCCTGGCTCGACCAGGCCCAGGGGACTAGGCCCGACGCGCCCAGGTCCAGGCGTAGCCGTCGTCCTCGCAGCTACGGGCCGCGTCGCAGAGGTCCAGTGGGCGGAAGGTGTCGACCATGACGGCCAGTTCGTCGAAGTAGTCCGCGCCGATGGAGCGCTCGGCGGCACCCGGCTGGGGACCGTGCGTGAAGCCGGACGGGTGCAGTGAGATCGAGCCCTGCTCGATGCCGGAGCCGCGCCGGGCCTCGTAGTTGCCGCCGGTGTAGAAGAGCATCTCGTCGGAGTCGACGTTGTGGTGGTTGTACGGCACCGGGATCGAGTCCGGGTGGTAGTCGACCTTGCGGGGCACGAACGAGCAGATGACGAAGTTGGGGCCCTGGAAGGTCTGGTGCACCGGCGGGGGCTGGTGGATCCGGCCGGTGATCGGCTCGAAGTCGTGGATGGAGAACGCCCACGGGTAGAGGTGCCCGTCCCAGCCGACCACGTCGAACGGGTGGTGGGCGTAGACGTAACGGGTCCAACCACGCCGGTGGCGGACCAGCACCTCCGCCTCCTCGCCGTCGACGAGCAGCGGGGCGTCGGGGCCGCGGACGTCGCGCTCGCAGTACGGCGAGTGCTCCAGGAACTGGCCGCGTACCGAGAGGTAGCGCTTGGGCGGGCCGATGTGCCCGGCCGCCTCGATGGTGAGCAGCCGGACGGGCTGCTCGCCGGTGGGCACCAGCCGGTGGATGGTCGAGGTGGGGATGACGACGTAGTCCCCGGCGACCGCGTCCAGCACGCCGAACGGGGACTCGACCCGCAGCGAGCCCGCCTCGACGTAGAGGCAGTGGTCGCCGGTGGCGTCGCGGAACAGCGGCGAGGGCCGGTCGGCGAGCACGTAACCGATCCGCACGTCGTCGTTGGCGAGCAGGTACTGCCGGCCGAGGATTGGGTCGGCACCGCCGGTGTCGAGCTTGTGGGTGCGCAGGTGGCGCGGCTTGAGCGGCAGGTTCGGCGTCCGGGCGAACCCCGGTGGGGTGAACTCGTCGGCGGCCAGGATCGCGGTGGGGGCGTGCCGGTGGTAGAGCAGGGACGAGTCGGAGGAGAAACCCTCCTGGCCCATCAGCTCCTCGGCGTAGAGGCTGCCGTCGGGCTGACGGAACTGGGTGTGGCGCTTGCGCGGCACCTCGCCGACGCTGCGGTAGTACGGCATCTCGCCTCCCATATGTCCCGTTCACCGGCCGGGGGCGTCCGATTATCGGACGCGGTTGTCCGTTCCTTGTAGCGTCCCGTACATTCTTGTTCCGTGTCAACGCAGGTGCCCGCACTCCTCGACGGCCTGGTGGACGACGCCGCCGTCTTCCCTCCGGGCAGCGCCGCGCTGCCCGATGCGCTGGCCGCCCACCGCCGGCATCGCACCGCCTGGTACGCCGACCTGGTCGGCCCGCTGCTGGTCCCGGCCTCGACCGTTGCCGCAGGAGATCTGAGCGGTCTCGTCGACCCGGCCGAGGGCCTGGTGGTGGGCGTGATCGGTGACACCGGGATCGGGGGCCTGCCCTTCGCGCTCTCGTTCCTGGCACCGGACGGCGTCACCGCCCGCCAGGTCGAGGTGGCGGTCGCCAGGCGTGGCGAGGACCCACTGCCCGGCATCACCGAGCTGCGCCGGCTGACCGGCACCATGCCGGGCGTCGAGGCCGTCTACGCCGAGCTGCCGCTGACCTTTGGCCTGATGGGTGCGCTGGACGCGCTCGCCGCCGCTCGGGACGACGGGGTGCCGGTCGCGGCCAAGTTCCGCACCGGCGGGCTGGCCGCCGAACTCTTCCCCACCCCGGCCGAGCTGGCCGCGGTGATCTGCGCCTGCCGGGACCGGAACCTGCCGTTCAAGCTCACCGCTGGGCTGCACCAGGCGGTCCGGCACCTCGACCCGGAGACCGGCTTCACCCACCACGGGTACGCGAACGTGCTGGCCGCGACGCTGGCGGCCGCCGAGGGTGACGGCGTGGGCGCGGTCGCCGAGTTGCTGACCGTGGTCGACCCGCGCCCGCTGCTGGAGCGCACGGACGGGCGGCTGGACGTGCACCGCCCGCTCTGGGTCGGCTTCGGCTCGTGCAGCATCCTGGAACCACTGACCGATCTGATCCGGCTGGGGCTGGTGAACGGGGGCTACGACGCATGACCTGGGTGACCGGCGCTGACGGTTCGCCGTACGGGGTGACGAACCTGCCGTACGGGGTTTTCCGGCAGGAGGGGGGCCGGCCGCGGATCGGCGTGCGGATCGGGTCATGGGTGTTCGACCTGGCCGGGGCGGAGGCCGCCGATCTGGTGCTGGCCGCCGGTGCGCTGGGCCGGCCCACCCTGAACGAGTTCATGGCGCTGGGCCGTCCGCAGTGGACGTCGGTGCGGCAGCGGATCATCGAGCTGCTGACCGACCCGGCACACCGGGCGGCCGTGGAGCCGCTGCTGGTGCCGCTGGACCAGGTGAAGTTGCTGCTTCCCTTCGAGGTGGCCGACTACGTCGACTTCTACTCCTCGGAGCACCACGCGTCCAACGTCGGGCAGATCTTCCGCCCCGGCCAGCCGCCGCTGCTGCCCAACTGGAAGCACCTGCCGATCGGCTACCACGGGCGGGCAGGCACGGTGGTGGTCTCCGGTACGCCGGTGATCCGTCCGAGCGGCCAGCGCGCCTCCGCCGAGGGCCCGGTCACCGGCCCGTCGGTACGCCTCGACATCGAGGCGGAGGTCGGCTTCGTGGTCGGAGTGCCCAGCCGGCTGGGCGCCCGGGTGTCGGTCGACGACTTCGCCGAGCACGTGTTCGGGGTGGTGCTGGTCAACGACTGGTCGGCCCGGGACATCCAGGCCTGGGAGTACCAGCCGCTCGGCCCGTTCCTGGGCAAGTCCTTCGCGACCTCGGTCTCGGCCTGGGTGACGCCGCTGGACGCGCTCGCCGACGCCTTCGTGCCGGCCCCCGACCAGGACCCGCCGGTCGTCGACTACCTGCGTGACGTGCCGCATGCGGGGCTGGACCTCCGGCTGGTGGTCGAGTGGAACGGCGAGCGGGTCAGTGAGCCGCCCTTCGCCACCATGTACTGGACGCCAGCGCAGCAGTTGGCCCACCTCACCGTCAACGGCGCGTCCCTGCGCACCGGCGACCTGTACGCCTCGGGCACCGTCTCCGGCCCGGACCGGGGGCAGGTCGGGTCGTTCCTGGAGCTGACCTGGGGCGGGGCGGAGCCGGTGAAGCTCGGCGACGAGAGCCGCACCTTCCTCGTCGACGGCGACACGGTGACCATCACCGCCACCGCACCCGGCCCGGACGGCACCACCATCGCCCTCGGCGAGGTCACCGGAACGGTCCGTCCGGCCCGCTGAGCCGACCGGGCGGTACCGCCCGCTGGACCGGGCCCGGCGGTCGTGTGAACCGGGTCCTCGGTACTGCCGGACCGGGTTGTTCACCCGGTCGGCCGACCGTCTCATTGATGGGACTGGTGATCGCACCGGCTGTGCGATCACCGATCCGCGTTTCCCCGTTGATCGTCGCGGATTCCGTCGCCCCACCGTGCGGAACGGGCCGGGCACCTGGCCGGCAGCGGTGGGGCATCCCATCGCACACGGAGGTAACGACGATGCACGATTTCGCGGGCGCGGTCTGGCGTACCAGCAGCCGTTCCAATGACCAGGGGCTCTGCGTGGAGGTGGCGGACAACCTGGTCGACGTCCTCGGTGTGGTCGCGGTCCGCGACTCCAAGGACCAGTCCGGGCCCACACTGGCCGTGAGCCCGCCGGGGTGGACGGCGTTCATCGGCGCGATCCGGGCGGGTCGCTTCGAACGCTGACCGTCGCCGGGCCGGTCGACGACCGGCGTCGAGCAGCCACCGAAATGGACAGCGTGGCCTCCGGGCGGTGGAAATTCCGTCCCGGAGGCCCCGTCCGGCGCTTACGCCGCGTACCGTCGACGACACGGGAGGGTGGCATGTCGACGGTGGCGGTTACCGGGTTCATCGAGGCGCACGCTGTCGATGTCTGGCGTCTGCTGACCGACCTGCCCGGCCGCGCGGCCCGGCTGACCACCGCCGGCCCGGTCGAGCTGCTCACACCGGGTCCGTTCGGGCCGGGCACCGCATGGCGTGAGGAGCGTGTCCAGCCGGGCGGCGGCACTCTGACCGAGGAGTTCCTGGTGGTGGAGGCGCTCGCCCCCCACCGGCTGGTGCTCTGCTCATCCGGTGCCGGCGCGGAATACCGGATCACCTGGACCCTGCGGCAGGTCCAGCGTCGCCGCCGTGGCTGCACGGCGATCACCGTCACCCAGGAGGCGGTGCCGACCGCCCCGTACGGCCGGGTGGTGGCGCTGTTGCTCGGCGGGCTCGCCGCCCGGGCGGTCGAGGTGGCGCTCCGACGTGATCTCGCCGATCTGGCCGTCGCGGCCGGTGCCACCGGCTCCGTCGAAGCCGCCTGACCTCGTTCCGGCCAGCTCGGTCCGTCGATTCCCCCGTCCCGGGCGGCGGCGACGATCACCCCGCCTGACCACGCCCAGCACGGCGTGACCTGACCGGGGTCCGGCCGGTTCCGCTGGGTAGGGTGCCGGGCGGAGGTGGGGCATGGGGTTCCCGAAGGGCCGACGACGGCTGGTGGCGGCGGTCGCGGCGCTGCTCGCCACTGCGGTGGTCGCGGTCATCGTCCACCGGGTGCTCGCGCCGGCCGAGGTGAGCACGGTTGCCCGGGGTGCGTACCCGGCCGCGGCCCAGCCACCCGTCGGGGTGGTCGGTCGGCTGCCGGTCGCCCCGTTGATCGTGGACGCCCGGCTGCGGGTGTACGCCGCGCACCGTCAGGTCTATGCCGACCGGCCGGTCGACGGCCGGCACCGGACCACCCCGTACTGGTCGTACCGGCGCTGGCCGGCGGAGTTGACCGGGGTGGTGGCCAGCGGCAGCACGGTGGTCAGCCGTTGGTCCGACGGCCGGCTGGTCGCGCTCGACGCACCGACCGGCCGGGTGCTGTGGAGGGCCGACGGCCCGGTGCCCGCCGAGAGCGGGGCGGTGGTCCGGCGTACCGGGGCGACCACCGTCTGGGACCCGCGCGGGCTCTACCTCACCGACCTGGCGGACGGCCGGACGGTGCTGGTGGTCACCAGCGACACCCAGGCGCGCGGTGTGGAGTTGGCCGGCGGCCGTGAGCTGTGGAGGGTCGACCTGCCTGGGCGCTGCCGCAGCGACGTCGGCACCGCCGTGTCCGGGCAGCTGATCGGCCTGGACAGCTGCGCCGGCCCGGCCACGGTCGAGTTCCGGGACGCGGCGACCGGTGCGGTGCGCGACCGCTGGCGCCCGTCGGGTGCCCCGGACGGGTTGCTGGTGACCCCACTCGGATGCCGCACCGGACGGTCTGACTGCCCGGCCCTGCAGACCGCCGGGCCGGGCGACGCGGGTGGCCGGGGTTGGCTGCTGGGCGCCGGCGAGCCGACCGCCGCCCCCGCGCTGGACCCGACCGGAGCAACCCTCATCGGTGAGCAGGCTGTCGCCGTGCTCGACGGGGTGGCGGTGGGCCGGTCGGCACGGTCGGGCGAAGAGCTGTGGCGGTTCGAGGGTCTGGGGACGACGGCCCGGGTGCTCGCCGTCCAACCCGGGCGTGTGCACCTGCTGACCGAGGCGAACGACCTGGTGACGCTGGATCCGGTGACCGGTACGCAGCTCTCCCGCTTCTCGCTCAACGTCGGCTCGGACGGCACGGGCTGGGCGCCCGGAGCAGTGGCGGCGGCGGACGGCTACCTCGCGGTGGAGCGGCTCCGCGAGCCGGTCGATCCGGACGGGGACGACCAGCGGTACTACCTGACCGCCGAGGCGGTGATCCTGGCCGCCACCTGATCGTGGCGAGTCGACCCTCCGGCCTCGCCGGCTGGCTGGCCGCTCGCCGCCGACGGCCGAGCTGACGCACGGCCGCCGGCGGGGTCCCAGCGCCCGGCCGGGTTCCGCCGGCGACCCGACGGATCGGCGGGCCAGCACGGCGAGACCGCTCCGGTCAGGTCAGCGACGCCTCCGCGGCGGCCAGGAACGCGTCGTTCTCGGTCGGGGTGCCGATGGTGACCCGGACCCCGTCCCCGGCGAACGGCCGGACGATCACTCCGCGCGCCTCGCACGACTTGCCGAACGCCACCGCCCGCTCGCCGAGCGGTAGCCAGACGAAGTTGGCCTGGCTGGTCGGCACGTCGGGCACGAACTTCCGGATCGCCTCGGTGACCCGCTCCCGCTCGGCGACGACCAGGGCGCAGCGGCGCTCCATCTCCTCGGCCTGAGTGAGCGCGGCGAGCGCCCCGGCCTGGGCAGCGGTGCTGGTGGAGAACGGAGTCACCACCTTGCGGATTGCCGCCGCGACCACCGGCTGGGCAGCCAGCCAGCCGACCCGCAGCCCGGCCAGGCCCCATGCCTTGGACAGGGTGCGCAGCACCGCCACGTTCGGCCGGTCCAGGTAGCCGAGCCCGTCTGGCACGTCCGGGTCGGTGACGAACTCCCGGTACGCCTCGTCGATGACCACCAGCACGTCGTCCGGTACCGCGTCGAGGAACCGGTCCAGCTCGGCCCGGCGTACCGCCGTGCCGGTGGGGTTGTTCGGGTTGCAGACCAGGATCATCCGGGTCCGGTCGGTCACCGCCGCGGCCAGCGCCGCCAGGTCGTGCCCGTGCCCGGCGTCGTTGGGCACCCGCACGCTGGTCGCGCCGCTGGTCGCCGCGATGATCGGGTACGCCTCGAACGACCGCCACGAGTAGAGCAGCTCGTCGCCGGGCAGGCAGGTGGCCCGGACCAGGTGCTCGGCGAGCGCCACCGACCCGCAGCCGGTGGCGATCCGGTCGGCGTCGACCCCGTACCGCTGGGCCAGCGCGTCGCGTAGCGCCACCACGCCCATGTCCGGGTAGCGGTGCGCGGCGGTGACCGCCTCGGTGACCGCCTCCACCACGCCGGGCAGCGGCCCGTACGGCACCTCGTTGCTGGCCAGCTTGATCGCCTCCGGCAGACCCAGCTCCCGCGCCAGGTCGGCGGGGCTGCGCCCTGGTACGTAGCTGGGCAGCGCGTCCAGGTCGGCGCGGGTCAGCCGTTGCGCCGGCTGCTGACGTCCGGGGTTGGTCATGGGGTGTCTCCCGAGGGCTGGGTGCGGTCGTTCGGGGTGGCGGAAGCGATGGCGGGGAGTTGGACGACCACCGTCTGTGCGCGCTTGTCGTGCAGCGCCTGACGCAGCGGATGGTCGAAGAGTGGGGAGAGGGCGTCGACCAGTTGCAGAATCAGGCCGAGCCCGAGGCAGTACCAGGCCAGGGTGGGCAGGCCCAGCGTCGTCCACCGGATCAGCGCCCGACCGAAGCCCAGCGGCTGGTCGGCGGTGAGCGGCACCGCGCGGATCCGCATCAGCCGCTTGCCGACGGTCTGCCCGCCGGCGGCCATGGCGGGCACCTCGTACGCCAGCCAGAGCGCGGTGGCGATCAGCAGGATCGCCACGATGAGGTTGCCAGCCTGCGGGCCGACCTCCGGCAGCCCCTCGGTGGACGGGTTGCCGGCCAACTGGCGCCGGTACACCTCCCGCACGTACGGCTGCATCTCCCGGATCAGTCGCCAGACGAACCAGCCATTGACCAGAGCGTTCAGCGCGAAGACGATGGCGAAGTCGATCAGCCGGGCGGTGAAACGGGCGCCAAAGCCGGCCAGCGGCAGGCCGTGCGGGCGCGGCTCGGGCGGCCGTCCGGGCCAGCCGGGCGGAACACCCTGTGGTCCCCAGCCGGGCGGACCGGCTTGTGGTCCCCAGCCGGGCGGAACACCTTGCGGTCCCCAGCCGGGCGGACCGGCTTGTGGTCCCCAGCCGGGCGGAACACCCTGCGGTCCCCAGCCGGGCGGACCGGTTTGCGGTCCCCAGCCCGGCGGACCAGCCTGCGGTCCCCAACCCGGGCCGTGTCCCGGCTGCGAACCCGGCCCGGGGTGCGGCGGCAAGCCCGGCGGGGCGGTCACCGGGGCGGCCGGCGCCGTGGGTTCGACCGGGGCGGGCGGGGGTTCGACCGGGGGCGGTCCCTCCGGCGGGGTGGCGTCGACGGGGATGGGTGCACCGAGCCAACCCTCACCGTCCCAGTACCGCCGGGTCTCAGGGTCGGCGGGGTCCACGTACCAGCCGGGTTGCACGCTCACCCGGACACCTTAACGACGACCGTTCGGGCGGCTTTGTCGTGGAGGCACTGCTGCCAGGGCTTGTCCCACAGCTGCCACAGCCCGTCGAGGTAGCTCAGGCCGGGAACCAGGCCGGTGCCCTGCTGCACCAGGTACCGCTTGGCGGCAGCCCGACGGTCGAGAGTGCGGGCCGGGTCGAGCGGCACGATCCGCAGTTTCATCATCTTCTTGCCGAGGGTCTGGCCGGTCTTGAACATCATCTCGACGTGGTAGATGTACGAGATCACGATCGAGACCACGATGATCGCGAGGTCGAGCCACAGCATCGGCACCAGGAAGTCGTTGAGGAAGTCGGGCTCTCTGACGGTGCCGTCCGGCGTGACCTGGACGAGGTCGGGCATGACGACGATCAAGAAGATGATCACCGCGGGCACGGCGAGCACCATGCCGATTGCCATGAACACCGCGGCGTCGATCAGGGCGGCCAGCAGCCGGTCGGAGAAGCTGGCCAGCGGCTGCCCGCCCGGGCTCAGCGTCGGTGGCGGCGTCACCGGTCGGGGTGGTCCGGTGTACCAGTGCGGCGGGGCGTACCCGGGCGGGGCGTACCCCGGCGGCACGGCGTACCCGGGCGGGGCGTACTGCGGCGGCACGGCGTACCCCTGGGGGTGTGGGCTGGGCGGCACGACGCCGCCGGCGGCGGGCGGGGGCCCACCGACCGGCGGCGTCGGGTACGACGGAGGCTGCGTCACGCTTGCAAGTGTTACAGGTTGCCGCGGGCTTCCTGCTCTCGCTCGATCGCCTGGAAGAGCGCCTTGAAGTTGCCCTTGCCGAAGCCGAGCGAGCCGTGCCGCTCGATCAGCTCGAAGAAGACGGTCGGGCGGTCCTGGACCGGCTTGGTGAAGATCTGGAGCAGGTAGCCGTCCTCGTCCCGGTCGACCAGGATCCGGCGAGCCTTCAGCTCCTCGATCGGCACCCGCACGTTGCCGATCCGGGCGCGCAGTTCCGGGTCCTCGTAGTACGAGTCCGGGGTGTCGAGGAACTCCACTCCGGCGGCCCGCATGGCGTCGACGCTGCCCAGGATGTCGTTGGTGGCGACCGCGATGTGCTGGGCGCCCGGCCCCTGGTAGAACTCCAGGTACTCGTCGATCTGCGACTTCTTGCGGGCGACCGCCGGCTCGTTCAGCGGGAACTTGACCTTGCGGGTGCCGTTCGCCACGACCTTGCTCATCAGCGCCGAGTAGTCGGTGGCGATGTCGTCGCCGATGAACTCCGCCATGTTGGAGAAGCCCATCACCCGCTTGTAGAACTCGACCCACTCGTCCATCCGGCCCAGCTCCACGTTGCCGACCACGTGGTCGACGGCCTGGAAGAAGCGCTTCGGCTGGATGCCGGCGTCGATCATCGGCTGCCGGTCCACGATCGGGCCGCGGGCCACGAAACCGGGCAGGAACGGGCCGGTGTAGCGGGACCGGTCGACCAGCGTGTGCCGGGTGTCGCCGTACGCGGCGATGGCGGCCAGCCGGACCGTGCCGTGCTCGTCGGTCACCTCGTGCGGCTCGACCACGCTGGTGGCGCCCTGCGCGATGGCGTGCGCGTACGCGGTGTCGACGTCCGGCACCTCCAGCGCGATGTCGCTCACCCCGTCGCTGTGCCGGGCCACGTGCTCGGCGCCGTCGGCGTCCGGGCGCACCACGCCGGTCAGCACGAACCGGGCGGAGCCGCTGGTCAGCACGTACTGGGCGTGGTCCCGGTAGCCCTGCTCCGGGCCGCGGTACGCCACGCAGGTCATGCCGAACGCGGTGGAGTAGTAGTGCGCGGCCTGCTTGGCGTTGCCGACCAGGAAGTGCACGTGGTCGAGGCCCTTGACCGGGAACGGGTCGTGGCTGATGTCGTGGTCGACAGCGCCGACGAGCCGGTCGACGTCGACATCGACGTCCTCGGTCGACTGGGGTCGGTCGATCGCCTGGGTCATGGTGGCCTCCCTCGCGTACCGGCCGGCCTCGTGGGCCGCCGTGGTTGGTTTCTGTGGCGAGGATCGCGCCGCCGACCCCGGGTGGGCAACTGTCGGAGTAAACGCTGGTCAGGTTGCGCATTCGGTATGGTCTGAACCCATGAACGGTGAGCAGGCTGTACAGCTCGACGCGCTCGACGTGCGCTTGATCGAACTGCTCGCCGAGGAGCCACGGATCGGGGTGCTGGAGTGCTCCCGGCGGCTCGGGGTGGCTCGGGGTACCGTGCAGGCCCGGCTGGACAAGCTGGTCGACCGGGGGGTCATCGGCGGCTTCGGCCCGGACATCTCACCGACCGCGATCGGGTTCGCGGTGACCAGCTTCGTCACCCTGGAGATCAGTCAGCGGCACGGCCACGACCCGGTCACCGCCCACCTGGCCGCCATCCCCGAGGTGCTGGAGGCGCACACCATCACCGGCTCCAGCGACCTGCTCTGCCGGATCGTGGCCCGCTCCAACACCGACCTGCAACGGGTCATCGACCAGATCGTCTCCTCGGCGGGCATCACCCGTGCCAGCACCATAATCGCGCTCGCCGAGCAGATCCCGTACCGCACCCTCCCCCTGATCCGCAGCGCCGTACGCCAGTAAGGACCAGCGCCTCCGGCGGAGGAACGGTCCTCTGATAACACCTCCGTGCCCAGAAAGCGCGGCGACACGGCGGCGCGGGCGTACGGAAGATCCGTGATCGTGGCTACGGTGTGCGGTGTGGCGAAGGGGAGCGTGCGCGGCGGGCTGCTGCTTGGCCTCGCCGTGGTCGTCGCCCTCGCCGCCACCGGCGTGTGGAACCCTTTTCCGGGCCTGTGGGACTGGGTGGACCGCAGCCAACCCATCTCCGACCCGGACGTGGTCTGGCAGCAGCGGGTCGGCGGCACCCCGCGCAGCGTGACCATCGCCGGCGACGCAGTGGTGGTCGAGCAACGCACCCGGGTCGAAGCCCGCAGCCTGGCCACCGGCGCCAAGCTCTGGGAGCGCAAGGCGGACTGGTCGGCGGTCGCCGGCGGTGACCGGGACCCGGTCGTCGCCGTGGGCAAGCTGCTGGTCAAGGGGTACGAGCTGCTCGACCCGACCACCGGAGTGACCCGGCGGCGCGACGACGACGCGGTGGCCGTCTGGACGTACCGCAACCTGCTGCTGGACGCCCACTGCACGGACGCCACCGACTGCACGCTGAGCGCCTGGGACCCCCGCGGCACGGCACCACTGTGGACGGCCTTCCTGCCCGGGGTGCACAGCGGGCTGCTCGCCGACAACCCAGGGCTGCGCGGCACCCGCCGGATCACCACCACCACCCGGATCGACGACGGGGTGGCCGGGCCCGAACCGGTGCCACCGCTGCTCGGCTTCCCGGTCGACGGCCGCGTACACGTGGTCGACACCGCCACCGGGCGGGTACTGCAGAACGTCGAGCCGGGCCAGGACGAGCGGCTCTCGGTGGTGGGTGGCCGGATGCTGCGGATCACCGCCCGCTCCCAGGACGGCACCTGCTACTTCGCCATCTCCGCACGTGACCCGGCGACCGGTCAGGAGGCCTGGCAGCGCGCCGGGGTCAACCTGCGGACCGCCGACAGTGCCGGCTGCGTGCAGCGGGAGGACCCGCAGGGCGCGCGGAACGTACTGATCGGGGTCGGCCCTGATGGCCGCGAGGCGGTCATCGACGGGTACGACGGGCGGCTGCTCTGGGTCGGCGAACCAGGGACCCGGCTGATCGCGGTCGACGACCGTTACGCCCTGTTCCGGGCGGCCGACAAGCGCTCGGTGGTGGCCCGCGAGCTCGGCACCGACCGGGTTCTGTGGACCCGGCCCGCCAGCGGCAAGTCCGGTGCCGCGCTCACTCCGTACGCGGCCGTGGTCGCCGACGAGAAGCCGACCCGGTTGGTCGCCGTGAACCCGCGGACCGGCCGGGAGTTGGCCGCCCTGCGGACCTCCTCGAACGCCCTCGCGGTCGGGCCGCAAGGCATGATCATCGGCGAGGGCCGGGAAATCGGGTACGTCCGCTTCGGCGGCGGCGCCACCGGCGGCACCCCTGCCCCGCGGCCCGGCGACGGCGGCACCCCCGGCGACGGCGGCAACCCCGGCCCAGGCGGCACCGGCCCCAACCCCGGCGACGACGGCACCTGCGGCCCCAAGCGGGAACAATGCCCCGACGCGGGCAGCGGCAAGGACGGCTGAGCGGGCGGGTCGGCAGGGCGTGCCCAGCCATCAGCGGCGGTGGCCGGGACGAGTCGGAAGCGCGGGCGGACCCGGCGGGTGAGAGCGGCGTCCCAGGACCGCCCGGCGGGTGAGAATGATCGACCGGTCTGCCCTAGGCTTGCCGCTCATGAGCAGTGCCGCCGCATTCTCGTACGCCCCCCTGCTGCCGACCGGCCCCGACCAGACGGACTACCGCCTGGTCACCGACGAGGGCGTGGACGTCGTACACGGCCCGGGAGGCCGCCGATTCCTCACCGTGGAACCGGCCGCGCTCACCGCGCTGACCGCCGAAGCGATGCACGACATCGCGCACTTCCTGCGCCCGGCGCACCTGGCCCAGCTCCGGGCGATCATCGACGACCCGGCAGCCTCGCCGAACGACCGGTTCGTCGCGCTGGACCTGCTGCGCAACGCCAACATCGCCGCCGGCGGAGTGCTGCCGATGTGCCAGGACACCGGCACCGCGATCGTGATGGGCAAGCGCGGCCGGCACGTGCTGACCGACGGCGCTGACGCCGAGGCCATCTCCCGGGGCGTCTACCAGGCGTACACCAAGCTGAACCTGCGCTACTCCCAGCTCGCCCCGCTGACCATGTGGGACGAGCGGAACACCGGCAGCAACCTGCCGGCCCAGGTCGAGCTGTACGCCGAGGACCCGGACGGGCACCCCGACGCGTACAAGTTCCTGTTCATGGCCAAGGGCGGCGGGTCGGCCAACAAGTCGTACCTCTACCAGGAGACCAAGGCGCTGCTCAACCCGACGCGGATGATGCAGTTCCTGGAGGAGAAGCTGCGGCTGATCGGCACCGCCGCCTGCCCGCCGTATCACCTGGCCATCGTCATCGGCGGCACCTCCGCCGAGTACGCGTTGAAGACCGCGAAGTACGCCAGCGCCAAGTACCTCGACGCGCTGCCCACAGCCGGTTCGCTGAGCGCCCACGGGTTCCGCGACCTGGAGCTGGAGGCGGAGGTGCTGGAGCTGACCCGCAACTTCGGCATCGGCGCGCAGTTCGGCGGCCGGTACTTCTGCCACGACGTACGGGTGGTCCGGCTGCCCCGGCACGGTGCCTCCTGCCCGGTGGCGATCGCCGTGTCCTGCTCGGCGGACCGGCAGGCCGTCGCCAAGATCACCCCGTCGGGCGTGTGGCTGGAGCGACTGGAGACCGATCCGGCACGCTTCCTGCCCGACGTCACCGACGACTCGCTCGACGCCGAGGTGGTCGTCCGGGTCGACCTGAACCGGCCGATGGACGAGATCCGCGCCGAGCTGTCCAAGTACCCGGTGAAGACCCGGCTGTCGTTGTCCGGCCCGCTGGTGGTGGCCCGGGACATCGCGCACGCCAAGATCGCCGAGCGGCTGGACGCCGGCGAGCCGATGCCGCAGTACCTGCGCGACCACGCGGTCTACTACGCCGGCCCGGCGAAGACCCCCGAGGGTTACGCCTCCGGCTCGTTCGGCCCGACCACCGCCGGCCGGATGGACGCGTACGTGGAGAAGTTCCAGGCCGCCGGTGGCTCGCAGGTGATGCTGGCCAAGGGCAACCGGTCGGGCCAGGTGACCCGCTCCTGCCAGCAGCACGGCGGCTTCTACCTCGGCTCGATCGGCGGCCCTGCGGCCCGCCTCGCCCAGGACTGCATCAAGCACGTCGAGGTCCTGGAGTACCCGGAGCTGGGCATGGAGGCGGTCTGGAAGATCGAGGTGGAGGACTTCCCCGCCTTCATCGTGGTCGACGACAAGGGCAACGACTTCTTCGCCGAGGTCACCAAGCCGGTACTCACCGTCGGCCGTCGCTGACCCGACAGCGAAGGGGGCACCGGGCGTCTCCGCCTGGTGCCCCCTGTCGCCGTCCGCGCTCCACCGACATCGGTGCGCCCGCCCGCTGAGGTGGAACGGGCGCACCGCCCCCGTCGGATGTCGTCACCGACAACCCGGAGTGAGTCTTCGGTGCGCCGCTGTCGATCCACTCTCAGATCACTCTCGGCGGATCGGGGCGATCCGTGATCGTCGGGCTACTCTGCTGGAAGTTGCACTGTCGATGCGGGGGAGCAGATGCGGTTCGGGATCCTGGGGCCTCTGCGGATCGGCGGTGGCGAGTCCACGGTCACCGCCGGTCGCGACCGGATCGTGCTCGCCATGCTGCTGCTCCGTGCCGGCCGGCTGGTGCCGGTCGAGGAGCTGGTCGACGCGGTCTGGGAGGATCGCCCGCCGGCCACCGCCCGGGCACAGTTGCAGACCTGCGTGTCGCGGTTGCGGCGCCGGCTCGCCGAGCTCGGGCTGGCACCGGAGACCATCGTCACCGACCCAGCGGGGTACGGCATCCGTACCGCGCCAGCGGACCTGGATGCCGAGGTCTTCACCCGCGGAGTGGAGGCGGCCCGGGCCGCCGTGGCGGCAGGCCGGTTGACCGACGCGCGGGAGCAATTCCGCGCCGCGCTGTCGCTCTGGCGGGGGCCGGCGCTGGCCGGTATCCCCAGCCGCAGCGTCCGCCGTCGCGCGCAGGCGCTCGACGAGCAGTGCCTCACCGCACTGGAGGTGTGCGTCGACGTCGAGCTGCGCCTCGGGCAGGCCGACGAGCTGATCGAGGAGCTGACCGAGAGTGTCGACCGGCACCCGCTGCGGGAGCGGCTGCGTGCCCAACTGATGCTCGCCCTCGCCTCGGTCGGCCGGCAGGCCGATGCGCTGATGGTCTACCGCGAGGGCCGGCGGTTCTACGCCGACGAGTTGGGCATCGAGCCGGGCGCCGAGTTGCAGGAGCTGCACCAAAGGGTGCTCGCCGGCGACCTGGCCCTGTCGGGCCGGCAGACCCGGTCGATCGCCCCGGTCCGCTCGTTGCCCCGCGCGATCGGTGACTTCACCGGCCGGCAGGACACGGTTGGCCGCCTGGTCAAGCAGGTGGAGGAGAACGTCGCCCAGATCCAACTGATCGACGGGATGGCCGGCAGCGGCAAGACAACCGTCGCCGTGCACGTCGCCACGGCTCTCGCCGACCGCTACCCGGACGCCCAGCTCTTCATCGACCTGCATGGGCACAGCGAGCGCAGCCCGTTGACGCCCGGCGCGGCCGTGGCCACCCTGCTGCGTCAGCTGGGCGTGCCGGCGGAGCGGGTGCCGGTGAACCTGGACGACCAGCTGGCGCTCTGGCGGACCGAGCTGGCCGGTCGGCGCGCAGTGGTGGTGCTGGACAACGCGGCCAGCGCCGACCAGGTGAATCCGCTGCTGCCCAACGGCCCGCACTGCCTTGTCCTGATCACCAGTCGCCGCCGGCTGGTCGGGGTGGACGAGGGACGACCGTCGTCGCTGCCCGTGCTCGACGCCGACGAGGCGGTCGAGTTGCTCGGGCGGGTGGCCGGTGCGGACCGGGTGGCGGCGGAGCCGGAAGCAGCCGCCGAGGTGGTCCGCCGCTGTGGACACCTGCCCCTCGCCATCCGGCTGGCCGGTTCTCGACTGGCGCACCGGCCCCGCCTGCGGATCGCCGACCTGGCCGAGCGGCTGACCTCCCGGCGGGATCCGCTGGCCGAGTTCGAGGCGGGTGAGCGGTCCGTCGGCCGCGCCTTCGCCCTGTCGTACGGCCAGGTGTCACCTGCGGCGCAACGAGCGTTCCGGCTGCTGGGCCTGCACCCGGGGGTACGGTTCGACAACCCGATCGTCGCCGTCCTCACGCAGCTTCCCCTACCCGAGGCACAGGACCTGATCGACGAGTTGGTCGACGCGCATCTGGTGGAAGAGGCGGAGTCGGACCGCTACCGGTTGCACGACCTGGTCCGGGAGTACGCGCGGACGCTGGTCGCCGCGCCGGAGCGGGCAGCCGAGCGGCGCGACGCTATCGAGCGCCTGCTCGGCCACCACCTGCACGTCGCCGCGGCGATCGCCCGGAGGACGGAGCTCTCCGCCGGCGACTCGCTCATCCTGCTGCCTGAGCCGGCCTGCCCCGACCTGGTCGCGCCCATCGCGGCCCAGGGTCGGGTCTGGTTCGACGAGAACATGCCCGCGTTGGGCGCCCTGGTCCGGCTGGCCGAGACCGAGGGATTTCCGCGTCTCTGCTGGCAGTTGGCGCGGGCCTGCTGGTACGCCCAGTTCGAGGGCGGTCGCCTCGACGAGCTGATCGAAACGCACGCAGTTGGCCTTCGCGCCGCCGAGGAGTTGGGTGACGACGCGGCGGTGGCGATGACGCTGAACTACCTCGCCTCGGCCCACTACCGGCTGGGCGGGTTCTCCGAGTCGATCCGGCTGATGGAGAGGGCGGTCGACCTCTACCGCCGGCTCGGGTCGCGTCGCGATGTCCGCAACACCCTGGGCAACCTGGGCACCGCGCACGTCGCCAATGGCAACTACCGCCTGGGCCGGGAGTGCTACCACGCATCCGCCGCGCTGGCGCGGCGGATGCAGGAGCAGGTCCCGCTGGCGAACGCGCTCAACAATCTGTCGATCGCGTTGCTGCTGTGGGGCCGGCACGAGGAGGCCCTGCGTACAGCCCGACGGCACCTGTCGCTGGGCCGGGAGATCGGCGACCTCCGGCAGGTCGGCAATGCCATCGGGCACCTGGGCATGATCCGGCACCGGATGGGCCACGGGGAGCCGGCCCGCCGGCTGCTGCGGGTGGCGCTGCGCCTCAAGCGCGAGGCCGGGAACCGGTTCGGCGAGGGCGAGGTGCTCACCGAGATCGGGATGATGGAGTGGGAAGCGGGCCGCCCGCAACGGGCCGCCGACCTGTACCGGGCGGCGCTCGTCGAGATGACCGGGGTGGGCGACCGGATCGGCCAGTGCGCCTCGCGGAATCTGTTGGCCCAGGCGATCCTCGATCAGGGGGACGTGGCCAGCGCGCTGGACCTGCACCGCAGGGTGTTGGGGGACGCCACGCGGATCAACGCGCGCTACGAGCAGGCCCGGGCGTTGGACGGCATCGCCCGCTGCCTGCGCCCGACTGATCCGGCGGCGGCTCGATCGCACTGGGTCCGGGCGCTCGCGCTGTTCCGGCAGATCGAGTCGCCGGACCAGCACGAGGTGGAGCGACTGCTGGCCGAGTTGGACTGACGGATCATCTGCACGTCGGCGACGAGCGCGGCAGGATGGTACGCGTGACGACTCCAGAAGCGACCGGTTACCGGATCGAACGCGACTCGATGGGTGAGGTGGAGGTGCCCGCCGAGGCGCTGTGGCGGGCGCAGACCCAGCGTGCGGTGCAGAACTTCCCGATCTCCGGCCGGGGCATCGAGCCGGCCCAGATCAAGGCGCTCGCCCAGATCAAGGGCGCAGCGGCCGAGGTCAACGGGGAGCTGGGCGTGATCGACCCGAACGTGGCCGCGGCGATCACCGCCGCCGCCGCGCACGTGGCTGACGGCGGCTACGACGACCAGTTCCCGATCGACGTGTTCCAGACCGGCTCCGGAACGTCGTCCAACATGAACGCCAACGAGGTGATCGCCACCCTGGCCACCCGGGAGCTGGGCCGGGACGTGCACCCGAACGACCACGTCAACGCCTCGCAGTCCAGCAACGACGTCTTTCCGTCCTCGATCCACCTGGCCGCCACCCAGTTCATCGTGGAGGACCTGCTGCCGTCACTGATCCACCTCGCCACGGCGTTGGAGGCCAAGGCGGCGGAGTTCGAGACCGTGGTCAAGGCGGGACGTACCCACCTGATGGACGCCACGCCGGTCACCCTGGGCCAGGAGTTCGGCGGGTACGCCGCCCAGGTCCGGTACGGCGTCGAGCGGCTGGAGTCGGCGCTGCCCCGGCTGGCAGAGCTGCCGTTGGGCGGCACCGCCGTGGGCACCGGGATCAACACCCCGCTCGGCTTCGCCGCCGCCGTGATCGGCAAGCTGCGCGAGTCGACCGGGTTGCCGCTGACCGAGGCGCGCAACCACTTCGAGGCGCAGGGCGCCCGGGATGCGCTGGTGGAGACCTCGGGGCAGCTGCGGACCGTGGCGGTCGGGCTCTACAAGATCGCCAACGACATCCGCTGGATGGGCTCCGGCCCCCGGGCCGGCCTGGGCGAGCTGCGCATCCCCGACCTCCAGCCCGGCTCGTCGATCATGCCGGGGAAGGTCAACCCGGTGGTCGCCGAGGCGATGCGGCAGGTCTGCGCCCAGGTCATCGGCAATGACGCGACGGTGGGCTTCGCTGGTTCGCAGGGCGACTTCGAGCTCAACGTGATGCTCCCGGTGATGGGCCGCAACCTGCTGGAGTCGATCCGGCTGCTGGCGGCGACAAGTCGGCTGTTCGCCGACCGCCTGGTGGTCGACCTGGTCGCGGACGCCGAGGTCTGCCTGGCGTACGCCGAGGGCTCGCCGTCGATCGTCACGCCGCTCAACCGCCACCTCGGGTACGACGAGGCCGCCTCGATCGCCAAGGAAGCGCTGGCCAAGCAGACCTCCATCCGCGAGGTGGTGATCTCCCGGGGTCACATCGACTCGGGCAAGCTCAGCGAGACCCAACTCGACGAGGCGCTCGACCTGCTCCGGATGACCCACCCCTGACGCCCCCAGGGCGGCGGGGAGTAAGTCGGTCGACCGGGGCGCCGAGTGGGCGGGATGATCCTGCGGTGTCGAATGGTGACCTTCAGGGTGCGGCCGGCCTGCCGCCGGTGACCGAGCGGCTGCGGTTGCGGCGGCTCACCATGGCCGACGTGGACGCGCTGGTCGAGCTGGACAGCGATCCCGAGGTGATGCGGTTCCTCACCGGTGGCGTCGCCACCCCGATGGCCACGGTCCGGGACGAGCAGTTGCCGAAGCTGCTGGCCCAGTACGACCGGCATCCGGGTCTGGGCCGCTGGGCGGCGCTCGACCCTGAGACCGGCGGGTTCCTGGGTTGGTTCGCGCTCGACCCGTCGGCCGACGGCACCGAGGCCGAGTTGGGCTACCGGCTGCGCCGCTCGACGTGGGGGCGCGGACTGGCCACCGAGGGTTCCCGGGCGTTGGTCCGGTACGCCTTCGGCACTGTCGGCGTGCGCCGGGTCTGGGCCGAGACGATGACCGTCAACGACCGCTCCCGACGGGTGATGGCCAAGGCCGGCCTGCGTTACCTGCGTACCTTCCACCTGCAGTGGGACGACCCGATCCCGGGCACCGAGCACGGCGAGGTGGAGTACGAGCTGCGGGCCGAGGAGTGGGCGGCCACCGCTCAGGAGTGGCCGGCGGCCCGGCGGGCGCGGTAGGCGGTCACCGCGGCGCGGTTGCCGCAGCCAGCCTCGCAGAACCGCCGCGACCGGTTGCGGGACAGGTCAACGAGCACGTTGTCGCAGTCCGGGTACTCGCAGATCCGCAGCCGGCTCAGCTCCCCGGCTCGGACCAGGTCGGCCATCGCCATCGCCGCCTCCACCGCGATCCGGGTGGCCAGCGGCGCGTCGCGGGGCACAGCGTGCAGGTGGTACGGCTCGTCGTCGTGCTCGATGAGCTGCGGCAGCGCCCGATGCTCGAGCAGCAGGCTGTTGACCACGGCGACGACCTCGGCGGGCTCGCCGTACCAGATGCGGCGGAGCCGGGGTCGCAGCTCCCGGACGGCGC
The DNA here is from genome assembly GCF_045207365.1 of Micromonospora sp. NBC_00858. NCBI lineage: Bacteria > Bacillati > Actinomycetota > Actinomycetes > Micromonosporales > Micromonosporaceae > Micromonospora > Micromonospora sp. NBC_00858. Next base: position 6,806,206 of record NZ_CP108828.1, read on the forward strand.
GTAACTCGGCGTCGGTGTGCTCGTGCCGCCCGCTGTAGGTGTGCCGGACGAAGAACGTGTCCAGCGCGGCGATGTCGGGCAGCAGTTCGCCGTCCCGGCCCGCGGTGTTGACCAGCGCGGCGGCGGCGATCAGCGAACACTCGGTGTCATGAGCGAACAGCAACTTGACTCCTGTCACAGGGGCCGCCTAGCGTCATGGGTACAAGGATAGTTTGCTCATGACACCGTGTCGTCCCGAGGAGCGCGAGATGCAGTCACGACCCGCCGCAGGCGCCGCGCTGGCGCTGCTCTCCGCGGTCACCTTCGCCACCTCGGGCACCTTCGCCCGGTCACTCATCGAGGCCGGCTGGTCGGCCGAGGCCGCGGTGATCGCCCGGGTCGGCATCGCTGCCCTGGTGCTGGCGATCCCCGCCCTGCTGTCGCTACGCGGCAGGTGGCACGTGCTGCGGCAGAACGCCACGGCGATCGGGATGTTCGGCCTGCTCGGCGTGGCGCTGGCCCAGGTCTGCTTCTTCAACGCCGTGCGCTACCTGCCGGTCGGCATCGCGCTGCTGCTGGAGTACCTGGGCATCATCCTCGTCGTGGGCTGGATGTGGCTGCGGCACGGGCAGCGCCCCCGCCGGCTCACCGTGGCCGGATCCGTGGCCGCCCTGGCTGGGCTGGCGTTCGTGCTGGACGTCACCGGCACCGCCGGCTTCCACCCGGTGGGCGTGCTCTGGGGGCTGGGCGCCGCATTCGGCCTGGCAGGCTACTTCGTGCTCGCCGGCCGGGTCGATCCCCGCCTACCCTCGGTCGCCATGGCCAGCGGCGGGATGGCTGTCGGCGCCGCCACGCTGCTCATCATCGGGCTGACCGGTCTGCTGCCGCTGCGGGCCACCTTCGGTGAGGTCACCTTCGCCGGGCAGCGCACCAGCTGGCTGCTGCCAATCGTCGGGCTCTCCCTGGTGGCTGCCGTGATCGCGTACCTGGCCGGCATCGCCGGCACGCGGATCCTCGGCCCCCGGCTCTCGTCGTTCGTCGGGCTGACCGAGGTGCTCTTCGCGGTGCTGATCGCCTGGCTGCTCCTGGACGAGCTGCCCACCGCCTGGCAGTTGTTCGGCGGCGCGATGATCGTCGCAGGGGTCGCACTCGTGCGCCTCGACGAGCTGCGCGGGTCGTCAGCACCAGAGCCAGCGCCCGCGCCCGCCTCGCCCGAGCCCGCGCTGGCCCTCGACGGCCGATGAGACAGTGGTCCCCGTGCTGACCACCGTGGTGTTCGACGCCGACGAGACCCTGCTGGATCTGCGCCCGGCGGTGACCGGCGGGCTGCTGGCCGTCCTCGACGAGATGCGGCGGCGCAGCCCGGCGGCGGCCGAGGTGTCGCTCGCCGAGCTGGAGTCGGACTGGGGCGCGGTCTTCGGGGAGCTGAGCGCCGCTCCGGTGGCGGAGATCCGGCGCGCCGCGCTGGCCCGGTCGCTGGCCCGCGCCGGACTGGACGCGCACCTGGACGAGGTCGCCGCCCTCTTCTTCGCCCGCCGATTCGCCCTCACCCGACCGTTCCCGGACGTGCCGCCGGCGCTGGCCAGGCTGCGCGACCGGTACACGCTGGGCTTCGCCACCAACGGCAACAGCCGTGCCGAACGCTGCGGGCTCGCCGGCGAGTTCGCCTTCGAGGTGTACGCGCACGAGAACGGCCTGCCAAAGAAGCCAGCCCCGGAGTTCTACGCGGCGGTGGTCGAGGCAGCCGGGGTGCCTGCCGGGCAGATCGTCTACGTCGGTGACTCGTGGGAGCACGACGTTGTGGCACCGCAGCGGGCCGGCCTGCGATCGGTGTGGTTGAACCGGCACGGCCTGCCCCGCCCGGTCGGGGGTGCGCCCGACGCCGAGGTGTCCACCATGGCCGATCTTCCAGTGGCGCTGGCCGACCTGCCCGCGATACTGGCTGACCTGCCCGTGCAGCCGGCCGACCGGCCGGTGGTGCGGGCCGATCTACCCGGGGTTCGCGCCCAGCAGGGCGCGGCTCGCGCCGACCTGGGCGGATGATGGAGAGATTCACCGCCATAACGGACGCTGACCTGGCGCAAACCCGCCGAGTGTTGTGTGATGGCTGCCACGTCCCTCAACGAGAGGATCCGATGTGGTGAGCAAGCGCTTCACCGCCGGTGCCGTCGCGACCGCGGCTGTGCTGGCACTTACGGTGACGGGGTTGGGTGTACCAGCCAACGCCTCGCCGACCAGCTTCCGAACCTTCACCGTCGTCGCCGAGGATGGCGTCGCCGCCGAGACGGCTGTCGCCGCCATCCGGGCTGCTGGCGGCACTGTGGTGTCCCGGTCCGACGAGGTCGGCATGTTCCAGGTGACCAGCGACCGGGCTGACTTCGCGGACAGGGTGACCGCCGCCCCGACGCTGATCGGCGCCGCCGAGCAGAAGGCAATCGGCCGCAAGCCGAAGCTGGACCGGGTCGAGCAGGAGCAGGTGCTGGCCAACACGGCCGCCGCCGGTGCCGCCGCCAAGAAGGGCGCCAAGCTGGACCCGCTTGACGAGAAGCTCTGGGGCCTGGAGATGATCCGGGCCGACCAGGCCCGCAAGATCGAGCCGGGTGACCGCCGGGTGACCGTCGGCGTGCTGGACACCGGCGTCGACGCCAGCCACCCCGACATCGCGCCGAACTTCAACTGGTCGCTGTCGCGCAACTTCGCGCCGGACCTGACCGACGTGGACGGCCCGTGTGAGGTGCCGAGCTGCCTCGACGCGGTGGGCACCGACGACGGTGGGCACGGCACCCACGTGGCGGGCACCATCGGCGCGGCCGCCAACGGCCTCGGCCTCTCCGGCGTCGCCCCGAACATCTCCCTGGTCGAGCTGAAGGGTGGCCAGGACTCCGGCTACTTCTTCCTCAACCCGGTGGTCAACGCTCTGGTCTACGCCGGCCGGTCCGGGATCGACGTGGTCAACATGTCGTTCTACGTCGACCCGTGGCTCTACAACTGCAACGCCAACCCGGCCGACTCCCCGGCGAGCCAGGCCGAGCAGCGGGCCATCATCAAGGCGATGAAGCGGGCACTGACCTTCGCCCACAACAAGGGCGTCACCCTGGTCGGCGCGCTCGGCAACAACAACGAGGACCTGGGCGCACCGCGCACGGACATCAGCAGCCCGGACTACGGCGCCGCTCCGTACCCCCGGCCGATCGACAACAACAGCTGCTGGGACCTGCCTGCCGAGGGCCCGCACGTGATCGGTGTGTCGGCGGTCGGCCCGTCCGGCAAGAAGGCGGACTTCTCCAACTACGGCACCGAGCAGATCTCGGTCGCCGCGCCGGGCGGCTTCGCCCGGGACGGCTTCGGGACCCCGACGTACAACAGCCCGGGCAACCGGATCCTCTCCACGTACCCGCTGAAGGTGCTCCAGGAGGAGCCGATCTCCCCGACCATCCCGGATCCCCGGGTGGACGCCAACGGCAACATCGACCCGCGGGTGGCCACGCTCGTCTTCAAGCAGTGCAAGGCCAACGGTGACTGCGGCTACTACACCTACCTGCAGGGCACCTCGATGGCGTCCCCGCACGCCGCAGGCGTGGCCGCGCTGATCGTCAGCCGGTTCGGCAAGGCGGAGCGCCGGGGTGGCTTCGGCATGTCGCCGGACCTGGTCGAGCAGCACCTCTACCGGACGGCGGCCGAGCACGCCTGCCCGGAGCCGCGGCTGCAGCAGTACCGCAATGAGGGCCGGGACGAGACCTACGACGCCTACTGCGCCGGTGGGGTCAACTTCAACGGCTTCTACGGGTACGGAATCGTCGACGCCTACGCGGCGGTGAAGACCCCGCTCAAGCCGAACGCCCGTCCGTAAGGCAACACATCGGGGCCCGGTCGACCACGGTCGACCGGGCCCCGACGCATTCCCGCGCCTCGACCGTGCGCGCCTCGGCCGTGCGGGCCTCTCCCGTGCGCGCCTCGGCCGTGCGGGCCTCTCCCGTGCGCGCCTCGGCCGTGCGCGGCGCGATCTCGCGGGTTGATCGACTCAAGGTCGCCGGCGTGGCGGTATCAGGCTCATCCGATGCCCCCAGGTCGGCGACCTGAAGTCGATCAGCTCCCAGTTGATCGGCGGCGCCAGCCGCGAGAGATCAGAGCCGACCGGACTTCGGCCAACACGGCCGGGAAGTCGTTCTGCAACCGGCGGCTGGTCACGTGCAGCACCAGCCAGCCGGCACCGACGAGCAGGTTGAGTCGTTGGCGGTCGCGATGCAGTTGCTCGGGGTCCGCGTGCCATCGGCCGTCGTACTCCACCGCCACCCGGAACTCGGGCCAGGCCAGATCGGGGTGGAGAACAAGCCCCCCGGACAGTCGGATCGGGTGCTGAGCAACCGGCCGGGGCAACCCGCCCAGCACCAGACGTACCCGTAGCTGTGACTCGGGCGGCGACTGCGCACCCGGATCGGCCAGGTCGAACACCCAGTTCGCCCGCCGGCCACCCGGTCGCTCCGCGTTGGCGGTGGCGACGGCGGCCAGCGCGGACCGGCTGGTCAGGCCAACGCCGAGCAGCGAGTCGACGATGGTGACGGCCCGCAGCGGCTCCAACCAGGCCGCCGCCTCCCAGGCCGCGGAGGCGGGGTCGGTCCGGCGGAGTGTGGGAGGGGCCCTCCTCGCAGGAGGGGCGGTGGGCGGCAACGCTGCCTCACCCAGGACCGGGAACGTAGGTGCGCTGTCGCTGAGCAGGTGCACGCGAAGGCCGCGTTGGGAGTCGACCCGGGCCGTCCTCGGCACCAGGACGTGCACGTCGTCGTCGAAGCCGGCGGCGTGCTCGATGCCGTGCAGGTAGGCCGAGGACGGACCGGCGATCAGCGCCTCCGCTGGCAGCCGCAACGCCGCGGCACGGCAGGCCAACTCGTGGTCGCGATCGAGCCGCGCGTCCGCGTACACGTCGTGCCGAAGGCGGACCCAGGACGCGCCGCGTAACTGATGTCTGGTCACCAGGCCCTGCCGGATCACGTCGGAGCCGCGGAAGACCTGCCAGGCGAGGGCGAGAGGTCGGTGGGGGCGAGGAGGCATGTGCTCAGGCTCCGACCCCAGGCTGGGCACCCGACACCCCTGTGGACAGCGCCCGGTGGTCTCGTGCCGTACGCCTGTGGACGACGGTCGGGTGCCAGTTTGGCGTGGTATACGACGAGATCATCACCGCAGCGGCGATGTGGCGGTGTAGAGCGATGGGGATACCGCAATATCGCCGATCCCGAGTCGATCAAGGTGGGGGCTAGTCAGTCAGCGGAGGGCGGCGGCGATGGCCGTGGCAGCGGCCAGCACCTGAGGGCCGACTGTGTCGACGTCCAACGGGGCGAGCGCGACCACGCCGACGCTGGCCTCCAACCCGGGTACGCCGAGCACCGGCGCGGCCACCCCGTACGCCCCGGACTGCAACTCGCCACTGCTGCTCACCGGCTCCGCCGCCCCGGACCGGCCGGCCAGGATGGCCCGACCCGCCGCGCCCCGGTCCAGCGGATGCCGCGCCCCGGTCCGGTACGCGACGTGGAACGACGTCCAACTCGGCTCGACCACGGCCAGGGCGACACCCTCGCCGCCCTCCACCACGGTCAGGTGTGCGGTCGCGCCGGCCTGCTCGGCGAGCCGGCGCAGTGCGGGCAGTGCCCCGTCGGCGAGCAGCGGCTGGGCGCGTCGGGCCAGGTGCAGCACCCCGGCGCCGAGGCGGAGCCGCCCGTCGCCGTCGCGGCGCAGCATGCCGTGCCCGGTCAGCGGGCCGACCAGCCGGTAGACGGCGGCCCGGCCGATGCCGAGCCGGTTCGCCACCTCGGTGACGGTGAGTCCGCCTGGCGTGTCGGCGACCAGGTGCAGCAGCCGCAACCCCCGGTCCAGGGTCTGCGCCGTCTCGCCGGCCCGTCCGCCCACCGGGACGGTGCGATCCGAACCGACGTCGGACGCTCCCGTAGGCGCGGCGGTGGCCGCGTCGAGCCGGGCGCCGGCACCGCGGAGGGTTGGCGGCTCACCGGGGCGTGCGGTCGCATCCACGCCTGGCAGCGTACGACCCGGCACCGGCGGACTCGAACATGCGCGGACGGCTACCCTTGTACGGTGACGCTACGCCTGTATGACACCGCCACCCGATCGGTGCGGGACTTCGTCCCGCGGGAAGCCGGCAAGGTGGGGGTCTACCTGTGTGGTCTCACCCTCCAGGCCCCGCCGCACATCGGTCACCTTCGCTCCGGTGTCAACTATGACGTGCTGCGCCGCTGGCTGCTGACCGCCGGCTACGAGGTCACCTTCATCCGCAACCTGACCGATATCGACGACAAGATTCTGGTCAAGGCGGGGGAGCGGGGCCGGCCGTTCTGGTCGATCGCCTACGCCAACGAGCTGATCCTCGCCGAGTCGTACCGGGCGCTGAACGTGCTGGCGCCCACCTACGAGCCGCGCGCCACCGGGCACATCCCCGAGATGCACGAGCTGATCACGAAGTTGATCGCCGACGGGCACGCCTACCCGGCCACCGACGGCTCCGGCGACGTCTACTTCGACGTGGCGTCCTGGCCGGCGTACGGGTCGCTGTCGGGCCAGTCGCCGGACGCGATGCAGTCGGCCGGGGACGCCCCCGACCGGGGCAAGCGGGACCCGCGCGACTTCGCGCTCTGGAAGGGCGCCAAGCCGGACGAGCCGGCGGACGCCTACTGGCCGTCGCCGTGGGGGCTGGGTCGACCGGGCTGGCACATCGAGTGCTCGGCGATGTGCTGGCGCTACCTGGGCCCGGAGTTCGACATCCACGGCGGCGGGCTGGACCTGACGTTCCCGCACCACGAGAACGAGATCGCCCAGTCCCAGGCGGCCGGGCTGCCGTTCGCCCGCTACTGGGTGCACCACGGGCTGCTCAGCATCGGTGGGGCCAAGATGGGCAAGTCCGCCGGCAACGCGCTGGACCTGAGGTACGTGGACTCGCTCGGAGTGCGGCCGGTGGAGCTGCGCTACTACTACGCCGCCGCGCACTACCGCTCGGTGATCGACTACTCGGAGGACTCGCTGCGCGACGCGGCCACCGCGTACCGCCGGATCGAGGGTTTCGTGCTGCGGGCGGCCGAGCGGGTCGGTGCCGGGCACCTCGGCGACCTGCCGACCGGCTTCGTCGCGGCGATGGACGACGACCTCAACACCTCCGCCGCGCTGGCCGTGCTGCAACAGCAGCTCCGGGACGGCAACACCGCGCTGAGCACCGGCGACGATGTGACCGTCCGCACCACGCTGGCCGCAGTACGGGCGATGCTGGATATCCTCGGGATCGACCCCCTCGACCCGGCCTGGACCGGTGGCGGCCGCTCCGATGATCTGCGTGCCGTGGTGGACTCCCTGATCGCGCTGGCCCTGGAGCAGCGCGCGCAGGCCCGGGGCCGCAAGGACTGGGCCGCCGCCGACGCGGTACGGGACCAGCTCAAGCTGGCCGGCGTGGTGGTCGAGGACACCCCCCAGGGACCCCGTTGGACTATTGGAGAGCAGGACTGATGGCCGGCAACTCGCAGCGCCGTGGCCGGCGACTGACGCCGAAGGCGGGCGCCCCCAAGGGCACCGGCGGCAAAAACAAGGACTCCCTGACCGGGCGGGGCCGCACCCTGCCCGCCGACGAGCGGCCGTGGCACAAGGGGTACTCGGGCACCGAGAAGCTGCCCCAGCGCACCGCCTGGAAGCAGGACAAGGAGCGCCGCGCGGCGGCCGAGGAGGGGCGTGCCCCCAAGATCGGTCTGCCTGGCACCAAGGACACCACCTGGGGCAAGGGTGGCGGCCGTGGCGTTCCGGCGAACCGGGGTGGCAGCACTGGCGGCCGGGGCGGCAAGCCCGGCGGCCGGTCCGGCCCCCGGGTCGCCCCGGGGCGCAAGTCCAACCCGGCCAGGGACTCGCCGGAGCTGCTGGTCGGGCGCAACCCGGTGCTGGAGGCGCTGCGCGCCCAGGTGCCGGCGACGGCGCTGTACACCGCCCAGGGCATCGACATGGACGACCGGATCAACGAGATCATCCGGACCGCCGCCGACCGGGGCATCGCCAACCTGGAGATCAGCCGGGCTGAGCTGGACCGGATGACCGGCGGGGTGCTGCACCAGGGTGTTGGGCTGCAGGTGCCGCCGTTCGCGTACCAGCCGTTCGAGGACATGGTCGCCGCAGCCCTGGAGCAGCAGGCCCCGCTGCTGGTCGCGCTGGATGGCGTCACCGACCCGCGCAACCTGGGTGCGGTGATCCGGTCGGCCGCCGCGTTCGGCGCGCAGGGTGTCTTCGTACCCGAGCGGCGGGCCGCCGGGATTACCGCGACAGCCTGGCGGACCAGTGCCGGCGCGGCCGCGCGGGTGCCGGTGGCGCAGGTCACCAACCTGACCCGATCGCTGAAGGCGTGCCGCGACGCCGGCTTCACGGTCGTCGGCCTGGACGCCGACGGTGACACCGACCTCTACAACCTGGAGGCCGCGGTCGGCCCCCTGGTGGTCGTGGTCGGGTCGGAGGGGCGCGGGCTGTCCCGGCTGGTCGGGGAGACGTGCGACCTGACCGTCAGCATCCCGATGATCTCCGAGGTCGAGTCGCTCAATGCCAGCGTGGCCGCAGCGGTCGCCCTGGCCGAGGTCTCCCGCCGCCGCGCGGCGGAACTGTAACGACGCGTCTTTGAGGCCCCGCCCCTGACAGCCGGGGGCGGGGCTTCGTCGCGTCCGAGCCGAGGGACCTGACGGGAGTACGCGACAGGGGCGGCCCGCCGAAGCGGACCGCCCCTGTTGGTACGGCGTTACGTCAGATCCGGGCGCCCGTGGTGGCGTGGAAGACGTGGTTCCGACCGGTGCGCGGCTTGACGAACACGGTGTCACCCATGTTCGGCATGGTGCGCCGGTCGGTGCGGACGACGAAGCGCTCCGAGTTGCCACCCAGCGCGGCGTGGCCGTAGACGTTGGCGTCCGAGCCAAGGTCCTCGACCAGCTCGACCACGACCGGCATGCCGCCCTCGGTCGGGCTGACCAGCTCGCAGTCCTCCGGGCGGAAGCCCACGGTGACCTTGCCGTCGCCGCCCTCGGCGCGGGCCGCCTCGACCTGCTCGCGGGTCAGCGGGATGTGCAGCTCGGCGAACTCGGCGCCCTGCTCGTTCAGCGGGACGGTCTTGATGTTCATGGCGGGGGAGCCCATGAAACCGGCGACGAAGACGTTGGCCGGGGTGTCGTAGAGCGCTCGCGGGGTGTCCACCTGCTGGAGGACACCGTCGAGCAGCACCGCGACCCGGTGACCCATGGTCATGGCCTCGACCTGGTCGTGCGTGACGTAGACCGTGGTGACGCCCAGCTTGGCCTGCAGCGACGCGATCTGGGTACGGGTCTGCACGCGCAGCTTGGCGTCGAGGTTCGACAGCGGCTCGTCCATGAGGAAGACCTGCGGCTCGCGGACGATCGCCCGGCCCATCGCCACACGCTGACGCTGACCACCGGAGAGCGCCTTCGGCTTGCGGCCGAGGTACTCCTCCAGCTGGAGCAGCCCGGCTGCCTCCTTGACCCGCCGGTCGATCTCCGACTTGGAGGTCTTGCGCAGCTTGAGGGCGAACGCCATGTTCTCGTACACCGTCATGTGCGGGTAGAGGGCGTAGTTCTGGAAGACCATGGCGATGTCGCGGGCCTTCGGGGGCAGGTGGGTGACGTCACGCTGGTCGATGTAGATCGAGCCGGCGTCGACGTCCTCCAGGCCGGCGAGCATCCGCAGGCTGGTGGACTTGCCACAACCGGAGGGGCCGACCAGGACGAGGAACTCGCCGTCGCCGATCTCGAGGTCCAGCTCGTTGACGGCGGGACGCTCGGTGCCCGGGTAGATCCGGGACGCCTTGGAATAAGTGACCGTAGCCATGGTGAAGCGCTTCCTTTCACCGGCAGGAACGTGCCGGACGATCCGAGTGAAGGAGCGACCGACACGTATCCGTGTCGGTCAACGGACGGCGGGTCGGTCGCGAGGGCGGCCGGACCTGTCGTCCGTGTCACTGCACGGTAAACGGCTTTCCTCGCGCTGCCAAGGCGCGGGAGCGCCGGACGCGGCCCATTGCCTACACAATCCGGTCAGTCGGGCACGGTCGGACATCAATCGACATACGGCTTGACCGCACGACGATGGATCAGCGTCGGGTTGTTGACGTTTCCCATGCTCGGGAGGCCTCGCGAGCGGGATATCCGGACGTCAGTCGCTATGCTGGCTTCGACGCGCGCGCCCCTGTAGCTCAGCTGGCCAGAGCACTCGCCTTGTAAGCGAGATGTCGCCGGTTCGATCCCGGCCGGGGGCTCCAATTCCACCAGGCTTTCCCGACGGGTGCTGCCGTGAGTCGACCGGTTGACCGGAACGGGACTCACGAGAGCTTGACGTGAGCTTGCCAGGCGCCTGACGCATCGCGTCGAGGTTGGCGTGAGCGTAGACCTTGAGGGTGATCTTCACGTCGGCGTGTCGGGCGCTGCCCCAGCACTAGCGGTGCGGGTCGACGGCCCGCAGAAGATCAGTGATGGCAAATCCCGGTAGTTCAAGTTCAGCCGCCGACGTGACTGGGAACGTCCCACCCAGCGCATGCGGTGTCCATCCAGCGATCAGCCCGTAACGGACAAGAGCGCGGACGTCCGCAGCTGTCGGGAATGGATACGTCTCCCCACTGTCGTGCACGTCCGTCTCGACGTGTCGATGGCCGAAGGCGACGGTGGGTGCCAAGTCGGACCGCTCGGTCAGGTCGACCTGTAGGGCGCGGCCATTTCTCCCTGCACCCCATACGCGGACTCTTATGCAGCGGTGCAGACGACCGTCAGGGCCAGAGGCGGGCCGGATGTCGGCCTTCCAGGTGAACTCGCGGCCGTCGATGTGTAGCTTGCGCAGCCTCGACCTCATCCGCCCATGCTTTCAGCTCGGCGGTCACCGCAGCGCTTTGAACCAATGATGGCCCGCACGTCGCGGCCTCAGCGGCATTCCACCGCTGGTGGCGGGCCGACTCACGGTTAGCCCAAGGGTTCGTACGCCCGGTGCATCCCGAACGATCACGTCACCTCAACCGGCAGCGACGCCGGCCGCGTCGGCGTGCGGGCGACACCGAGGGCCAGCGGTAACCTGAGCTGGGCAGCCCGGCCGGGGGAGAAAGAGCGAAACGAGGACGGATGAGTCGCGCCGTGGAGGAGTCGAACCGGGCGATGCTGCGTGCTCGGGACGCGATGGACCGCGCGTACGCCGAGCCGTTGGACATCCCGGCGCTGGCCCGGATCGCGCACGTCTCCGAGGCGCATTTCATCCGGACCTTCCGAGCCACCTTCGGCGAGACCCCGCACCGCTACCTGCAACGTCGGCGGGTGGAGCGGGCGATGTCGTTGCTGGTGGAGACCGGGCGGGACGTCACTGACATCTGCTTCGCGGTCGGCTTCAGCAGCCTGGGCACGTTCAGCCGGACGTTTCGGCAGATCGTCGGGGAGTCACCGACGGACTTCCGCCGCCGCGCCGCGCCGACCAACGTGCCGTCCTGCTTCACCAAGGCCTGGACCAGACCCAGCAGTTTTGGATAAGCAGCAGGTCACGGTCTCCGTCTAGCGTGATTGACATGACGATGAACGCGATCAGCCGCTCCCAGATCTACGTCCTCGACCAGGACGAGGCACTCGACTTCTACGTGAACAAGCTCGGCATGGAGCTCAACACCGACCAGGACCTCGGCTTCATGCGCTGGCTGACGGTCAACCTGCCCGGCGACCCGGAGCGCGAGATCCTGTTGGAGAAGCCGGGTCCGCCGGCGATGGACCCGGCCACCGCGGCGCAGGTCCGGGAACTGCTCACCAAGGGGGCGCTGGGCGGCGCCCTGTTCATGACCACCGACGACGCCCACAAGACGCACGAGGACCTGGTGGCCAAGGGGGTCGACATCACCGACGAGCCGACCGAGCGTCCGTACGGGATCGACTTCGGCATCCGGGACCCGTTCGGTAACCGGATCCGCATCGGCCAGATGTTCCCTCGGGCCTGAGGGGCGGACCGATGAGCCAGGCCGTTCCGCTTCCCGGGGTCCGACCGGTGGTCGCTGGCCTGGACCGCGCGCTGCTGGCCGGCGGTGTGCTCGCCGGCCCGATCTTCGCCGGCTCGGCGCTGCTCCAGGGGCTCATCCGGGATGGCTTCGACTTCCGGCGGCACCCGGTGAGTGTGTTGAGCACCGGTGAGCTGGGCTGGATCCAGATCGCCACGTTCCTGGTCACCGGAGCGCTCTGCGTGCTGGCCGCCGGGGCGCTCCGGCGCTCCACCGGCACCGGTTCGGTCTGGGTGCCCCGGTTGCTCGCCCTGTACGGGCTGGGCCTGGTGGGGGCGGCGATCTTCAGCGCCGACCCGGCCGACGGGTTCCCCGTCGGCACGCCCCGGGGTGCCGGCCAGATCAGCTGGCACGGTGGCCTGCACTTCCTGGTGGCGGCGGTCGCCTTCGTCTCGCTGATCGTGGCGACGGTGGTCGCCGGCCGACGGGCCGCGCGTCGTGGGCTGGTGGGTCGGGCCGGGTTCAGCCTGGCGACCGGGGCCTTCTTCGCGGTGGCCTGGGTGGCGCTGATGGTCCGGCCGGCGCCGGCCGTCATGGTGGCGTTCGGCCTGGCGGTGACGGTCGGTTGGCTGTGGGTGTCGGTCACCTTCGCGCGAGCGGCGTCCGGCCGGGTGGACTGAGCCGGTTGCCGTCACACCGGGAGGCACGGGGAGTTCCCGTGCCTCCCGGTGTGCTGAGGTGTGAGACATGATCACCCGGCTGCTGTATCTGGCCCGACACGGCGAGCAGGACCTGACCGAACCCGGCGAGCCGGATGCCGGCCTCTCGGAGCGGGGCCGGCGGCAGGCCAGGCTGCTCGGCGAGCGGCTGCGGGGCCGGCGGTTCGCCGCCGTGCACCACGGGCCACTGCGCCGGGCCGCGGAGACCGCCGAGCTGGTCGCCGCGTCGCTGCCCGGGGTTCCGGTGTACGCGACGGAGCTGGCCGGCGACCACCTCCCGCACGACACGGAGCCTGCCGGCCTCCCTCCGGCGTACGCCGAATTCCTGGCCCAGTTCCCGGCAGCCGAACGGGTCGACGGGCCGCGGGTGACGGCGGCGGCGGTATTGCGGTTCGCCGGCCCGGTCGCGGATGGCACCGACGGCGCGGATGGCGCCGGGCCGGTCCGTGAGCTGGTCGTGACGCACAACTTCCTGATCGCCTGGCTGATCCGGCACGCCCTCGACGCGCCGGAACGGCGGTGGCTGGGGCTGAATCTGCACAACGCGGGGCTGACCGTCATCCGGTACGGCCCGGCCGGGCCGCCGAACCTGGTCGCCGTCAACGACGTGGCGCACCTGCCGCCGGAGCTACGCGGCACCGGCCTGCCCCCGGACTACCTGATCTGAGCGTCGGGCGGTCAGCCGGTGACGCGTAGCAGCAGCTCTACCAGCGCCTGGGTGGCCGGCGGCGGGGCGGTGTCGGCCGGGCAGTCGACGTACCCGGTCTCGACCGTGCCGACGGTCAGCCGGTAGCTGAACGCGTCCGCGCAGAGGGTCGTGGTGGTCGGGCGGCGGGCCTCGCCGGCCAGTCGGGGATCGGCGGCCAGCCCGTGCAGCCGGCCGAGGTTGGCGGGGTCGAGTCGGCCCGTACGTTGGCTGCCGGCCCGGTCCACCATCGTCCACCGGCCGTCGGGTTCGACGGTCACGGCGTCGCCGCGGCCGGCGAAGCCGCCGGAGCGGAACAGCATCACCCGGGCAGCCGCGCTGGTGGCCCCGGTACCCGGGCTCACCGTGGGGGCGGTGGTCGCCGGTGGGGTGTCGGTGGCCGGGGCGGTCGAGGTCGGGCCGGCGGTGGCCGGGGGCCGGTCCGGGGTGCTGCCGGCCGGGTCGGCGCTGGTGCAGCCGGCCAGGGCGGCGACCAGGAGCGCGATCATGACGCCGTTCGTCGAGGCGGGTCTCATGCCGCTCGGACGCGCGGCCCCGGTCGCCGGTTCCCTTGTCAAGACCCTCATCCGAACGGCCATTGTCGATGTCTGGGAGCGGTCCAGGGCTTCTCTTTTCGTCAACACATCGTTATATCTACATGTGTGACTACCCCCGTCACAATCCTTCTCCTTTCCGGAGGGCACGTGAAACGACCCCTCGCCGCCGTCAGCGCAGCGCTGCTCACCAGCGGCCTGCTGACCTGCGTCGCCATCTCGGCGCACGCGGCACCGCCCACCGCCCCCGCGCCGGATGCCTCCGCCGCTCAGGCAGCGACCGTCCTGCGAACGAACCCCGGCGCCGTCCAGGGTTCGAGCGCCGAGTCCTACCAGGTGCACAGCACCAAGGTGGACGCCACCGGCGCCACGCACACCCGCTACACCCGGACCTATCAGGGACTGCGGGTGTACGGCGGTGACTTCGTCATCCACGCCACGCCGAGCGGCACCTACGCCGGAAGTTCGGTCGGTCTGGCCGCACCGCTGACCCTCGGTACCTCGGCCAAGGTCGCCTCCGCGGCGGCGAAGAAGACCGCCCGCGCCGGGTTCACCGGCACGGTCGAGGCCGTCGGCACCCCGGAGCTGTTCGTCGACGCCAGCTCCGGCCAGGGCCGGCTGGCCTGGGAGACCGTGGTCAGCGGCTGGCAGCCCGACGGGCAGACCCCGTCCCGGTTGCACGTGATCACCGACGCCTCCACCGGCGCGGCCGTCGGGGCGTACGACGAGATCGAGGCGGTGAACGGCACCGGCAACAGCATCTACTCGGGCACGGTCACCGTCGACACGACGCTCTCCGGCAGCACGTACCAGATGATCGACCCGTCGCACGGCAACGGCTCGACCTGCGACATGAACAACGGCACGTCGACCTGCACCACCTTCACCGACGCGGACAACACCTGGGGCACCGGGGCCAGTTCCAACCGGCAGTCCGCCGGCGTGGACGCGCACTTCGGCGCCGCGAAGACGTTCGACTACTTCAAGAACGTGCACGCCCGTAACGGCATCTTCGGCAACGGCACCGGCGTGCCGAGCCGGGTGCACTACGGCAGCAACTACGTCAACGCCTTCTGGGACGGCTCCCGGATGACCTACGGCGACGGCTCGGGCAACTCCCGTCCGCTGGTCTCGATCGACGTGGCCGCACACGAGATGAGCCACGGCGTGACCGAGAACGTGGTCCCCGGTGGCCTGACCTACTCCGGTGAGTCCGGTGGCCTCAACGAGGCCACCAGCGACATCTTCGGCAACATGGTCGAGTTCTACGCCAACACCTCGGCCGACCCGGGTGACTACCAGGTCGGCGAGAAGATCAACATCAACGGCAACGGCACGCCGCTGCGCTACATGTACAACCCGTCGCTGGACGGCTCGTCCGACAGCTGCTGGTCCACCAGCACGAAGAACAAGGACGTGCACTACTCCTCCGGCGTCGCCAACCACTTCTACTTCAACCTCGCCGAGGGCACCGGGGCCACCGCGTACGGCACCTCGCCGGTCTGCGGCTCCGCCCCCGCGGTGACCGGCATCGGCCGGGCCAAGGCGGAGAAGATCTGGTTCCGGGCGCTGGACGTCTACTTCACCTCCAACACGTCGTACGTCAACACCAGCAACCCGGCGAACACCGCACGGGCCTACAGCCTGCGGGCCGCCACCGACCTGTACGGCAGCTGCTCCACCGAGTACAAGGCCGTGCAGGCCGCCTGGACCGCGGTGAACGTGGCCGGCAACGACGCGCCCTGCTCGACCGGCAACGACTTCTCCGTGGCGCTCTCGCCGACCGCCGGCTCGGTGAACCCGGGTAGCTCGGCGTCCACCACCGTGGCCACCGCGACCACCAGTGGCACGGCACAGACCGTGACGTTCTCCGCGTCCGGCCTGCCCAGCGGTGCGAGCGCCGCGTTCAGCCCCGCCTCGGTGACCTCGGGCGGCTCGTCCACCCTCACCATCAGCACCTCGGCGGGCACCCCGCCCGGCACCTACTCGGTCACCGTCAACGGCGTGGGAGCGGTCACCCGGAGCGCGACCTACACGCTGACCGTGAACGGCACCGGCGGTGGCTGCACGGCGCCGGGCCAGAAGCTGGCCAACCCGGGCTTCGAGTCCGGTGCGACCGGCTGGACGGCCAGCTCCGGCGTGATCACCAACTCCAGCAGTCAGCCCGCCCGCACCGGGTCGTACAAGGCGTGGCTGAACGGGTACGGCAGCACCCGCACCGAGACGCTCGCCCAGTCGGTGAGCCTGCCGTCGGGCTGCTCGTCGTACACGGTCAGCTTCTGGCTGCACATCGACACCGCCGAGACCACCAGCAGCATCGCGTACGACACGCTGCGCGTGCAGGTGCTCAACAGCGGTGGGACGGTGCTGGCCACGCTGGCGACCTACTCGAACCTGAACAAGGCCGCCGGCTACAGCCAGAAGTCCTTCTCGCTGGCCGCGTACGCCGGCCAGACCGTCTCCCTGAAGTTCACCGGCACCGAGGACTCCTCGCTGCAGACGTCCTTCGTGGTCGACGACACCGCGCTCACCGTCTCCTGACCTGACGCGCTGCTCAAGCGGGCCCGACGGCCACCCCTCGCGGGTGGGCGTCGGGCCCGCGCCGCTATGGTCGCGGCACCGGAGCGGGCAGGCCGCCGCCGGTCGGCGGAATCCAGCCGGCGCGGAGTCGACGGACGTGGTGGCGACCCCAGGGGGCGCCCGTGGAGAGGGGTGGACGTGTCGGACGCGGAGCTGACCGTCGAAGTGACCGGGCCGGTGGCGACCGTGGTGATCCACAACCCGGCCCGCCGCAACGCGATGACCGCGGCCATGTGGCGCCAGCTCCCCGAGCTGCTCGACCGGCTGGAGCCCGACCCCGACGTACGGGCGCTGGTGCTCACCGGCGCGGGCGACGCCTTCTGCGCCGGCGCCGATCTCGGCGACCTGGCCGAGCTGCTGGACGCCGGTGACGCCAGCATCGCGGTGGCCGCCGAGGAGCGCCTGGCCCGCTTCGCCAAGCCGACGGTGGCGGCCATCCGGGGCGCCTGCGTCGGCGGTGGGTGTCAGCTCGCGGTCGCCTGCGACCTGCGGATCGCCGCCGACGACGCCCGGTTCGGCGTACCGCCGGCCCGGCTCGGGCTGGTCTACCCGGCGCCGACCACCCGCCGGCTGGCCCGGCTGATCGGGCCGTCCGCCGCCAAGCATCTGCTGTTCACCGCCGAGCTGATCGACGCCGCGCGGGCGCTGCGGGTCGGCCTGGTCGACGAGGTGCTGCCGGGCGACCAGCTCGCCGCGCGGGTGGACGACCTCACCGCGACGATCGCCCAGCGGTCGCCGCTGACCGTCGCCGCCGCCAAGGAGATCGTCGACGACCGGGCCGGGCCGGCCCGGGTCGCGTGGTGGCACCGGAAGGTGGCGACCAGCGGCGAGGCGCGGGAGGGGGTGGCGGCGGTCGCCGAGCGCCGTACGCCCCGCTTCGCCTGGCGGTCTCCCGCCAACGACTGACCACGTTCAGGGTCCACTCTAGCCATCAAATGATCTCGATCCAGGCTGGCGTACGGCAGGGCCGTACGGCAGGCTGTCCGTCGTGCAGCGTGATCAGTTGCTTGCGGGCCGCTACCGGCTCCTGGAACGCCTCGGCAGTGGCGGCATGTCCGAGGTGCACCGGGCGTACGACGAGGTGCTCGAACGGGACGTGGCGGTGAAGGTGCTCGTCGTCTCGGACACCAATGCCCGGCAACGGATCCGGGCCGAGGCCAAGGCGGCGGCCCGGCTGTCGCATCCGCACGTCACCAGCGTCTTCGACTACGGCCAGTCGCCGCTCGATGGTGCCGAGGTTCCGTTCGTGGTGATGGAGCTGCTCGGCGGCCACACCCTCGAACAGCAGCTGGCCACCGGGCCGTTGCCGCCCCGCGCCGGCCTGCGGATCTGCGCCGAGGTGGCGGCCGCGCTCGCGGCCGCGCACGCACGGGGGCTGGTGCACCGGGACGTCAAACCGGGCAACGTGATGCTCACCCCCACCGGCGCCAAGGTGCTCGACTTCGGCATCGCGGCGGTCGTCGGGGATCCGGAGATCGACTTCGAGGGGCGGCTGCTCGGCACGCCGGCCTACCTCGCCCCGGAGCGGTTGGAAGCCGGCGAGGTGCTGCCGGCCTGCGACGTCTACGCGCTCGGCCTGCTCCTGCACCGGGTGCTGACCGGCCGGCTGCCCTGGCGTACCGAGGCGCGGGCCGGGATGCTGCGCGCACACGCGTACGTCGAGCCGGACCCGCTGCCCGCGATCGACGGGGTGCCGCCACAGATCCACCGGCTCTACCGCTGGTGTCTGGCCCGCGACCCCGATGACCGGCCGCCGGCCGCCGAGGTGGCCCGCATCCTGCTCACCGTCGGCGAACCGGTCGCCGCCGTGGGCAGATCGACGGCGACTGGTGGTGAAGAGGTCGCCGCCGTGGGCGCATCGAGTTCCGGGCTGCCGTCCGGCGGGATGGCGGACGCCCGCGCTGAGCCAGCCGAGACGGTGGGCGGTGCGGTCGCCGGAACGACCGTTGCCGCCCGGAGGGTGTCCTGGCGTCGGCGGCGGGCGGTGTTGGCGGTCGGTGGTGCGGTGGTGGCCGTGGTGGCGATGGGCGGGTCGCTCGGCGACCCGGTCACACGACGACCGGAAGCGGGCGAGCCGCGCACCGGCATCGGATCGGGCGGCACCACGACGGTCGGGCTGCCGCGTATCGCCGACCCGGCTGACGCGGCCGTCCCCCGACCGCCCGCCGCCCCGCCGGCCAGCGCCGGACCTGACCCGTCGACCGGTCCAGGCAGTACACGGGCGGTCGCCAGCACCTCCGTACCGAGACCGCCCACCAGCACCTCCGGGCCGATCCCGACTGGAGCCGCGTCCACACCCAGCCCCGGGCCGGGCGTGCCGGTGGAGGCCCTCGGTGGGACGGTCACGGTTCGCTGCCTCGGGGCGGCGGCCGAGGTCCTGGCGGTGACGTCCGCACCCGGCTACCGGGCGGCGGCGTACGACCCGGGCCCGGCGAAGCGGATCCAGGTCGAGCTGACCTCCGCCGAGCACCGCAGCGAGATCCGGGTGCACTGCGCCAACGGCCGCCCGAAGCCGCAGGTCAAGGAGCGCGCCGGCTGACCGGGGGCCGGCGGGTGCCGCGCCGGGGGCGTACCCCCGACACGGCCCCCCGTTCCCGCCGGCCGGTCCGTCACCGCCCCGCCAGGGCTGCCCAGCCCGGGTTCACCGGCTCCCGGCGCAGCGGCATGCCCGCCTCCGCCGGCGTCCGGTCGCCCTTGCGCTGGTTGCAGCCGTAGCAGGCGGCGGTGGTGTTTCGCCAGGTGTTCCGGCCGCCGCGCGAGCGGGGCAGGATGTGGTCGATGGTCGACGCCGCGCCACCGCAGTACGCGCAGCAGCGGTCGTCGCGGCGCAGCACACCGGCCCGGGACCAGGCCGGCCCGGAGCTGAACCGCCACCGGGTGACCACGTAGCGGACGAGTCGCACCACCCGGGGCATCGGGAAGACCCCGATCACCTGGTCCGGCTCGGCCTCGTGGATCTCGGCCACCCGACGGCAGAGCATCCGGACGGCGTGCTGAACGGTGACCCGGTGCAGCGGGCCGAGGTCGGCGTTGATGACGAGGACGGCGTCCACCGGGATCTCCCTCCAGGGCAGTGACGGACGATGGCTCCGGACAGCGAAAAGCCGCCCGGTCCGGCTGTGGGACGGGCGGCTCGGCGCGTACGGGTACGCGTCAGCCGGGCCGGCCCGCCCGGGGACCTTCCGCTCGGCAACCGTCGCCGGGCAGCACGGATGGCACGCTGGTGACGTGCGACATCGTCATGATCTGCTCCCGCGGCGGTGTTGACCTTGCGCGATCACGGTAGGTCGGCACGGGTCAGACGGGCAACGTATTTCGATCGGCCGTCCGGCTCTGCCCCGGCGGGCAGTGCGGCATATGACCGCCTTGTCAGGTTGCCGTGCCTCTCCTGGTCAGCAGCCCCCGTGGCCGGATCGAGTGCACCGGCTCGGCGACGCCACCCTCGGCACGCAGGATGTGGTTCGCGGCGATGATGCCGGTGGCCGCGGAGCGTTCCATAAGGGCGCTCGGGAAGTCCGTGGCGACTCCGTCCCCGGCGAGATAGAGGCCGTTCGCATCGGTGCGTACCCCCGGTCGCCAGGCGTGGCTGCCCAGGCTGAACGCCGGCGCCTGCGCCTCCACCCGGGCTCGCAGCTCGCGGATCCGCAGGCCGGCGGCCTCCGGCCAGAGCGCCACCAGCTCGCGGCGCATCCGCTCGGCCAGCTCCTCGGCCGGCACCCCCGGCTCGCAGGCGTACGCGTGCAACTCGATGACCGACCCGCCGGTCTGCCGCGCCCAGCGTCGCGACTCGTTCTCCAGCCGGTGGTAGAGCGTCACCGAGTCCAATGTGGGCTGCCGGGACACCCCGCTGAACACCGCGCGCTCGGCGGCCACGTCCCCGTCGCACCAGTACCGCGCCACCGCGTACGGCGGGCCGGGCGTGCCGAACGCGGGCATCCGCGCCACCAGCTCCGGTGCCTGCTCGACCAGGTCGGGGGAGGCCCCGACCAGCGCGGCGAGCGCCGGCGGGTCGACGGCCAGCACGATGTGCCCCGCCGGGTGGCTGCCGCCGTCGGCGGTCGACACCCGCCAGCCGTCGGCTTCACGGTGCACCCCGGTCGCGGCGGCCCGGGTGAGCACCCGGCCGCCGTGCTTCTCCACGTGCCGGGTCAGCGGCCCCCAGATCGCCGTGCCGTAGTCCTCGTCCGGGCAGTCGAAGGCCAGCCCCTCCGGGTTGCCCAGCAGGTAGAAGTGGAACTGGGCGACCATCTCGGCGGCCGACATCTCCGACTCGTGGTTGAAGAACGAGTGCGAGAAGACCTCGAACAGCATGGCCCGGGCGCGGTCCGGCAGTCGCAGCGACGCCAGCAGCTCGTCGGCGGTGGTGTCGTCCAGCTCGGCGTAGGTGCGTACCGGGTCGTAGCTGAGCAGCGGCAGCGCGGCGTCCCGGTCCATCAGTCGCAGGTCGGCCAGGCGCAGGCTGGGGCTGCGTAGCAGCAGCGCGAGCAGGTTCGCCGGCGGTGCGGGCGGCAGCTTGCCGAACTCCTCGGTCGGCCACTGCTCACTGAGGATCGGGTAGCCCGGGATCGGCTTGAGGAAGCCCAGGTCGGGGTCGACCCTGCGGAGGATGGACCGCCAGTTGTAGTACTGCCGGAAGAACGCGTGGAAACCGTGCTCGTTCTGCTGGCTGCCGTCGGCGAGCGCCTCCGGCCAGGCGCCCAACCGGCCGCCCAGGGTGGGTGCCGCCTCCAGCACCGTCACCGTCACACCGCGCTCCGCCAGCACCACCGCCGCCGACATGCCGGCGATGCCGCCACCCACCACCACCGCCGTGACCGGTCCCGGCACGCGGTCGGCGCCACCGCCGCCCGGGTCCACCTGGTGCTGGCGTACGCCGATGAGCCGTCCCACCATTTGCGACAGCGCCATGAGCACCTTCCCGACCTGACGGAGCCTCCAGTCTGCCGCACAAAACGGTCAGTCGCGCGGTAGGCAGCGGCGGCTCCGGTCGGAGGCGGGCCAGACGTACTCCAGGTCCGCCGGCACGCCGTCGCCGAAGATCGGGCGGTAGTGCGCGGGGTCCTTGCGCAGCAGTGACGAGCGGTGACTCAGGTGGAATTCGTCGCGGCCCAGCCAGGGAGGAAGTTCAGCGGCCTCGGCCAGCTCGGTCTGGGTACGCACGACGCCGGCTCCGCAGGCGGCGGCGAGGTCGACGGTCATCGTGGTGGCGCAGGTGTCGGCCCGCCCCGGCTCGGTCCAGACCGCGCACATGTCCAGCCCGTAGCGGGTGAGTGCCTCCTCGTACCCGGCCCACATCTTCACCGCCGGGTGGTTGCGCCAGCCGTACCCGGGCCGGGTGAGCCCACGCAGCACCTGGATGGCCTCCACCCGCTGCTTGCCCAGCCGCCTCTGGTCCAGCGTGCGGGCGCTGGCCAGAAAGTCCGGGTACGGGAGGAACGTCTGCATGCCGCTGCTCTACCCGCCGCCCCGGCCGACATGCCTGGGCGGGATGATCCGGACGGGGTCGCCCACCGTGGTGGTGCTGACTACGATCCGGGCATGGCGGAGCCGTGGCGGGACCGGGCGCGACGGGCGGTCGAGTGGAACTGGCGACTGCGGTCCGCCGGGGACCCCCGACCGCACTACGTGATCTGCGGGCGCGACGCGCTCGCCTACTACGTGGCCCGGGCGATGCTCGAATCCGAGTTGCCGGCCGGCGGGGCCCGGGTGACCGTGGTGGTGCCGGAGCGTTACCGCACCAACGGGCCGGACGTGGCCGGGCTGCGCGGGGTCCGGGTGGTCCGTTCAGACCGACTGGACGTGGCGACCTTCGAGGCCGCCGGGCTGGCCGGGGCTACCGGGCTGGCCCTGCTGCACCAGGACGACGTCGGCAACCTGCACGCCGCGCTCTGCGCCCAGGCCGTCGACCAGCGGGTCCGTCAGGTGCTGCGGATGTTCAACGGCACCCTCGCCGGTGGTGTGCGCAAGCTGCTCAAGGCGCCGGTCGAGGTGCTCTCCGACGCCGAGATGGCCGCACCGGCGTTCGTGGCCGCCGCGCTCGGCGAGGTCGACCCGAGCTCGTTCCAGCACCGGGACAAGACGCTGCGGGTGGCTCGCCGTGCCGACGTCCGGCCGCAGGATGTGGTCTGCGCGTTGGCCGACATCAGCGAGGAGCAGGGGGTGGAGCTGCTGCCGGCCGAGCAGGCCGACGCCGACCTGGTGCTCGCCGAGGCGACCGGGCAGCCGCCGGGCACCGAGGTCGCCGCCCGCCGGCTGGTCCGGGCGCGCAGGCGGCGCCGTCCGATGGCGGTGCTGCTGCGCGCGGTACGCGGCTTCGCCACCCGCAAGATCGGCATCGCGGTGATGCTGGTGCTCGCGGTGATCGCGCTGCTCGGCACGTTGATCTCCCGGGCCGAGGGCGTCTCCCCGGCCGAGGCGCTCTACCTGACGCTGGTCACCACCCTCAGCGGCGCCGACCCGGACACCGAAAAGGCGGCCGACGCGCAGATCATGCAGGTGGTGCTCAACCTGGCCGGGCTCGCGCTGATTCCGTTGATCACCGCGGTCGTGGTGGACGGCATCGTCAACGCGCGGCTGGCCCTGCACACCGGCCGGCTGCAGCCCGCCCGGGTCGGTCACTTCGTGGTGGTCGGCCTCGGCAACGTCGGCACCCGGGTGATGGCCCAGCTCCGCGAGTACGACGTCGAGGTGGTGGCGATCGACAAGGACCCGGAGCCGCGTGGCGCCGCCCTGGCCCGCCAGTTGGAGGTGCCGCTGATCGTCGGGGACGCCGCACTGCCGGAGACCCTGGCCGCCGCGTCGGTGGCGGACTGTCAGGCGCTGGTGGTGGCGTCCACCGACGACGTGGCCAACCTGGAGGCAGCGTTGGCGGCCCGGGATCTCCGCGACGACCTGCGGGTGGTGCTGCGGCTCTTCGACGGTGACTTCGCCGAACGGGTGGAGGAGACCTTCGCCCTCGGGGTGTCCCGCTCGGTCTCCTACCTGGCCGCTCCGGCCTTCATCGGGGCACTCACCGAACGCGCGGTGATCACCACCATTCCGGTCGACCGGCATGCGCTGCCGGTCGCCGAGGTGCCGGTCGCCCCCGGCTCCGAGTTGGACGGCCGGCCGCTCGACGTGGTCAACCGGGACGGGCAGGTCCGGTTGATCGCCCGGACCCCAGCCGGCGGCGCCAAGACCATCTGGTGGAGGGACCTCGACCCCCGACAGGTGATCTTCGCGGGCGACCGGCTCACCGTGGTCGCCCGCCGACGCGGGCTGGACTGGCTGACCAGGCAGTGCGCCCCGCCCGCCCGCACCGGCCCGGTTCCCCGACCGGCCGGGCCCGTCCTCGGCGGGGTGCCGACCCCACTGGCGGCACCCAGGTCGGCGCCGGGGCCGGCGGATTGGGAGGTCGCCGCCTCCGCCCCCGGCGCGGCCCATCCCATGCCTACTCCGGTGTCACCCCCGGTCGGGGCGGCGCCGTCGGTCAACGGTGGACCGCCGGACGCGTCCGCCCCGGACGACGGCGGGCTGACCCGCCAACCCGATGGGGCCGGCGAGCCGAGCTGACCGGGTTCGCACGATGGCCTTGCCGGATAGCAGGGACGGGCTGGTCGTGAGTGACAATCGGGGTCATGCAATTCCGCATCCTGGGTCCGACCCAGGTGCTGTTGGCCGACGGGCGCGAGATCCCCGTGGGCGGTCCGCGGTTGCGCGCTCTGCTGGCGCTGCTTCTGCTCGACGCGGGCCGGATGGTGTCCGCCGAGCGGCTGATCGACGGCCTGTACGGCGAGCACCCGCCCCGTGGCGCGGCCAACGCACTCCAGTCCCAGGTCTCGCGGCTGCGCCAGGCCCTGCCCGCCGAGCACAACCCGGTCGAGTTCCACCCGGCTGGTTATCGCCTCGCCATTGATCCCGGCGATGTCGACGCGTACCGGTTCGAGCGGCTCGCCGAGGCGGGAAGCCGCGCGCTCGCCAGCGGCGACTGGTCCCGCGCGGTGGCCGTGTTACGCGAGGCGCTGGAGCTGTGGCGTGGTCCCGCCCTGGCCGACGTCATCGACCTGGCGGGCGCACCCGCGCAAGCGGCCCGGCTGGACGAGCTGCGGCTGGCCGCCATCGAAGATCGTATCGAGGCGGAGCTGGCGCTGGGCGCGCATGCCGCGCTGGTCGCGGAGCTGCGGGAGCTGGTCGTCGCGCATCCGTTGCGGGAGCGGTCGCGGGGCCAGCTCATGCGCGCCCTGTCCGCACTGGGCCGGCCGGCCGAGGCGCTGGCCGAGTTCGAGGACGCCCGGCGAACTCTGGCCGAGCAGCTCGGCGTCGACCCGTCGGCGGCGCTGGCCGCGATTCACCTGGCTGTGCTGCGCGGTGAGGCGCACCCGGCCGTGCGCGGGACGAGCGAACCGGCACTGCCGAGCCAGCTCACCACGTTCGTCGGGCGGGAGGATGAGCTCAAGCGCGTTGGGGAGTTGCTCGGCGAGCGAAGGCTGGTCACCGTCACCGGCCCCGGGGGAGCGGGCAAGACGCGGTTGGCGATCGAGGCGGCAGGCCGCCTCGACAGTGAGGTCCGCTTCGTTGAGCTGGCTGGGCTGGCACATGGTTCGGACGTACCGCAGGCGGTGCTGAGCGCGCTCGGCCTGCGCGACGCGGGCCTGCGCGCCCCGGTCGAACCGAACCGGCAGGCAACCGACCGGCTGGTCGAGGCGCTCGCCGAGCGGCGGCTGCTCCTCGTGCTCGACAACTGCGAGCACGTCATCGCCGACGCGGCCCGGTTGGCCGCGCGGTTGCTGAGCGCGTGCCCGACGCTGTCTGTCCTGGCCACGAGTCGCGAACCGCTCGGGCTGGCCGGTGAGGCGTTGTGCCCGTTGTCCGGGCTGACCCTGCCGCCGCCCGACGTGTCGGTGCTGGACGCCGACGACTACGCTGCGGTCATCCTGTTCGCCCAGCGGGCCGCTGACGTCGCGCCCGACTTCGCCGTCACGTCGGCCAACGTCGAGATGGTGCTGCGGATCTGCCGTACCCTCGACGGCCTGCCGCTGGCGATCGAGCTGGCCGCCGCGCGGCTGCGGGCGCTGCCCGTCGCGGAGGTGGCCGCTCGTCTCGACGATCGGTTCCGGCTGCTGTCGATGGGCAACCGGGCCGCGTCGCCGCGACACCGCACGCTCCGGGCCGTGGTCGAATGGAGTTGGGACCTGCTCGACGACGCCGAACGGAGGCTGGCCCGACGGCTGACTGTCTTCGCAGGCGGTGCCACATTGGAGGCGGCCGGGAGGGTTTCCGGCCTGCCCACCGCCGAGTTCGTCGACGCGTTGACCGGTCTGGCCGACAAGTCCTTCGTCGAGTTGACCGGTGGTCGCTACCGGATGCTCGAGACGGTGCGCGCCTTCTGCGCCGAGCGTCTCGCCGAAGCCGGCGAGGCCGACCAGCTACGCCGCGCGCACGCCACGTATTTCGTGGAGTTCGCCTGGACCGCCAGTGACCACCTGAGGCGAGCTGAACAGTTGCAGTGGCTGCGACGGCTCGACGCCGAGCGGGACAACCTGCATGCGGCGTTGCGTCGTGCCACCGCGGCCGGTGACGCGTCCGAGGCGGCCGGGCTGGTCGCGGCCCTGTCGTTCTACTGGTGGCTGCGCGGCATGCGCGGGGAAGGTGCCCGGCTGGCCGCCGGCGTCCTCGACCTGCTCGGCGCCGAGGCGCCGCCCGGGCTGGGCGAGGAGTTCGCCCTCTGCGTCTTCAACGCCTCGCTCGGTGGTTCCGGCCATCTGCCGTCCGGATCGCAGCAGTCCATGATCCGAAGCCTCGGCCGGCCGCCTCGACAACCTTTTCTGCTGTATTTGTCGGGGATCTCCACCGGGCCACCGTCCGGCGGTGCCGAGGACGTCGAAGACCTCATGCGGGAGCTGCGGCGGCTGGTCGGCCCGGACGTGTGGATCAACGCGCTCGGCGCGATGGGAACCGGCTCCGCGCAGATGTGGCGTGGTCAGTGGGACCAGGCCAGGACCGCACTGGTCACCGCGCTTGACGGCTTCCGGAGCACCGGGGACCGGTGGGGGGCCATGATCACGCTCGGCGCGCTCGGTGAACTCGCCGCCTGGCGGGATGATCCGGAGACGGCCAGCGCACACATGGACGAGGCCCTGGGGTTGGCCGAGAGCCTCGGATCGGCCGTCGATCAGGCCGACATGCTGCGTACCCGGGGCGAGCTGAGGCTGCGCGCCGGTGACCTCGCCGCGGCGTGGGACGACTTCGCCGCTGCGCTGCTCCTCGCGCAGCGCAGCGGCGCGCCGGAGTTCGTATCCAGCGCTCGGCTCGGCCTCGCCCAGGTCGCACGGCTGCGCGGAGATCTCGGCGAGGCGAGGCGGCTCTGCGAAGAGGCGTTGGTCGGCGGGCTCACCGGCTGGTACGTCGGCGAAGCCACCCGCTCCGAGATCATCCTCGTCCTCGACCAGATCGCCGAGGCGGAGAAAGCCGGGGCACCGGAGGCGCCTGGTGCGCCGCCGTCAGCCGACGGTGCGTGAGCCGTCAGCGCCCGACCGCACCGTGGGGGCATGACGACATTCGACGTGGTCGCCGAAGGGCTGGGCAAGCGGTACGGCCCGACCCACGCGCTCGACACGTTTGACCTGACCGTACCGACCGGCGCGGTGCACGGACTGCTGGGACCGAACGGCGCCGGGAAGACGACGGCCGTACGGATCCTTGCCACGCTGCTGCACTTCGACGCCGGCAGGGCCACTGTGGCCGGATTCGACGTGCGGCGTCAGCCGGACGAGGTGCGTGCCCGGATCGGGCTGACCGGGCAGTACGCCGCCGTCGACGAGACCCTCAGCGGCCGGCAGAACCTGGAGCTGTTCGGCCGGCTGTTCCGGCTCGGCCGACGGGCGGCCCGCCAACGAGCCGACGAACTGCTGGAACGGTTCGGGCTCGACGAGGCGGCGAGTCGGTCCGCCGGTGAGTATTCGGGTGGGATGCGCCGCCGGCTGGACCTCGCCGCCAGCCTGATCCGCACGCCGCGCGTTCTCTTCCTCGACGAGCCGACGACCGGCCTGGACCCGCGCAGCCGCAACCAGGTGTGGGAACTCGTCCGGACCCTGGTCGCGGACGGGACCACGGTGCTGCTCACCACGCAGTACCTGGAGGAGGCCGACCAACTCGCCAACCGGATCTCGGTGATCGACGCCGGTCGGGTGGTGGCCGAGGGCTCACCGGACGAGCTGAAGTCGATGACCGGCGGTGACCGGGTCGAGGTGGTGGTGCGCGACGTGGCCGACCTGACCCAGGCTGCCCGCATCGTGACCCGGATCTGCGGCGCGGAGCCCGAGCGCGATCCGGAGATCCGGCGACTCAGCGCGCCGGTGACCGACCGGGTCACCGGGCTGGTCGACGTGGTGCGGGCGTTGGACGACGCGGGGATCGCGGTCGAGGACATCGGCCTGCGCCGCGCGACGCTGGACGAGGCGTTCCTGCACCTGACCGGGCACCGCCCCGACGAAGCCCGCGTGCCCGTCGGCGCCGGAGGAAAGGTGGACGCGGCATGACCACTGCGATCCGATCGGTCGAAACGGCGGCCACCACGGTCCCGCCGGTGCCCGCGCGTACGCCGCTGGCGCGGTTGGGTGCCGCGATCGCCGACGGCTGGACAATGACCAGGCGCAACATGATCCACGTGATCCGTGCGCCGGAGGAGCTGATCCTCTACTTCTCGCTGCCGATCATGTTTGTGCTTGTCTTCGGCTACGTGTTCGGCAGCGGCATGCAGGTGCCGGGCGGCGGCAACTATCGCGAGTTCCTGCTGCCCGGGGTCTTCGTGATGACGATGCTGTACGGGCTTGGCGCCACCGCGACCGGCGTGGCGCTCGACCTCAGTCGGGGTGTCGTGGACCGGTTCCGGTCGATGCCGATGGCGCGTTCCGCCCTCATGACCGGCCGCAGTGCCGCCGATCTGCTCCGCGCCCTGCTGGAGATGGCCACCCTGCTGGTCTGTGGCCTGCTCGTCGGGTGGCAGTGGCGAGAGGGCGTGGGCCGGGCGTTGCTCGCCGTCGGGCTCCTCCTACTGCTGCGGGTCTCGATCACCTGGATCGGCATCTACCTGGCGTTGCTGGTCCGCAATCCGGACACGGTCGGCGTGATCGTCTTCCCGGCGGCGTTCCCGCTCACCGCGATCTCCAACGTGTTCGTGTCGCCCGAGCTCATGCCGCCGTGGATCGGCGCGATCTCGGAGTGGAACCCGCTGTCGGCCACCGTCGCGGCGATCCGCCAACTGTTCGGCAATCCGGGCCTGGGTGGCGACTCCTGGCCGGCAGAGAACGCGATGCTGTTGGCGGTGGTGTGGCCGGTGCTGCTGATCGCGACGTTCGCTCCGCTGGCAGTGCGCCGCTACCAGAGGCTGAGTCGCTGACCCCTGGTCGCCGGTGGCCTCCTCGGGTCAGCGGCGACCAGGCCGTAGCGCGTACCAGGCGGCGCCGACGGCGAGCACTCCGAAGCCGGCGAGGACGTTGCTCAGCGGCAGGTTGACCGCGAGCACCAGGCAGCCGACCAGGCCCAGGCCGGCGAGCACCTGAACCGGCAGCTTCCGCCCCGGCTCCCGGCCCAGCGTCAGCGCTGCCGCGTTGGTGATCGCGTAGTAGACGAGCACGGTGCAGCTGGAGAAGCCGATCGCGTCCCGCACGTCGCCGAGCAGCACCACCAGGATCACCACGGCGGCCACGGCCAGCTCGGCCCGGTGCGGCACCTGGCGTACGGGGTGTACGGCGGCCAGCGCGCCGGGCAGGTCGCGGCGGCGGGCCATCGCCAGTGTGGTCCGGCCGACCCCGGCGACCAGGGACAGCAGCACCCCGATGACGGCGATGGTGGCCCCGGCGCGGACCACCCAGGCCAGGCCGGGTAGCCCGGCGGCGGTCACCACGTCGACCAGGGGCGCGGCGGAGTCGGCCAGCCGGTCGGGGCCGAGCACGCCGATCGTGACCACGGCCAGCACCAGGTAGATCGCGAGCACCACGCCGAGCGCCAGCGGCACCGCCCGGGGGATGGTCCGCTGCGGATCACGGACCTCCTCGCCGAGCGTGGCGATCCGGGCGTACCCGGCGAAGGCGAAGAACAGCAGCCCGGCGGCGGTGAGCACGCCCCGGCCGGAGCCACCGGGATCGCCGAGCCGGTCCAGCGCCAGGTCGCCACCGGCGACGCCGACGACCGCGACCAGGGCCAGCACCGCGAGTACCACCGCGACCAGGGCCTTGGTCGCGGTTGCCGTCTTGCCGATGCCGCGCAGGTTCACCGTGGTGACCGCGAGGACCGCGCTGACCGCGACCAGCCGGGCCTGACCCGGCCACAGGTAGGCCCCGATGGTCAGCGCCATCGCCGCGCAGCTCGCCGTCTTGCCGACGACGAATCCCCAACCGGCCACGAAGCCGGCCAGCGGCCCGAGGCGCTCCCGTCCGTAGACGTAGGTCCCGCCGGACTCCGGATAGCGGGCCGCCAGTCGGGCCGAACTGGTCGCGTTGCAGAAGGCGATGAAGCCGGCAAGCACCAGGGCGGGCAGCAGGCCGGCGCCGCCGGCCGCCGCCGCGGCCGGGCCGAAGACCACGAAGACGCCCGCGCCGAGCATCGAGCCCAACCCGATGACCACCGCATCGGGTACGTCGAGCCGTCGCGCCAGGTGATTCACCCGCCGCACCCTAGGGGTACGAGGTGAACGGCCGGTCCCACTGGCGTAGCCGGCTGGGCAGCGGCAGGTTGTCCCACGGTGCCCGGTGCAGCAGCCGGTCCAGGATCAGCCCGAGCAGCAGCCCGGCCACTGAGTCGGTCAGCCAGTGCCAGCCCAGGTAGGTGGTGGTGGTGAGCACCACCAGGGGCGGCACCACGCGGATCACGATGACCAGCCGGGCCGGCAGTTGCCGGCCGAAGCTGCGCGCCAGCGGGACGAGCAGCAGCGCGATGACGCCGTACCAGACGATCGCGTTGGCGACGTGCCCCGACGGGTAGGACTGGGCGAACCGGACCGGCAGGTCGTCGTGGAACAGCGGCAGGGTCTGCTCGGGTGGCAGGTAGGGCTCCTTGACGCTCGCGCTCGGCGCCGCCCGGGCGGTCCACACCTTGAGCGGGCCGATGGTCAGATAGGTCAGCACGAACGCGACCACCGGCGGCAGGACCGGTCGCAGCGACCGGAGCCGGACGGCCAGCAGCACACCCAGCCCGGCGGCGATCAAGGTCAGCGGGGTGCCCTGGCCGAGCAGGTTCAGCACCCGGGCCGCCCAGTACGCGACCGCCGGCCGATGCCCGTCGGCCCAGTCGGCGACCGCCCGGTCCAGCCCGAAGAACTGGTCCGCGGCGAGCGCCACGGTCAGCCCGACCAGCCCCAGCAGCAGCAGGGCATCGAACCACCAGCCGGCCGGCCGGACCGGCCGTAGCCCCAGGTGACGTCGTACCGCTGTGGTCTCCCGCACGCGACCACGCTACCGGCACCGGGCGAGGCCGCCGTCCCGCGCTGTGTGCCCAGCCACGATGAGAGGCGGATGTGGGGGGAGACCAGTCATGCTTGTGCCCGTGCGGATCACGTCTGCCCTCGTGGACCCGGCGCTGCTCGACCTGCCCTGGTCGACACCGCTGGAGGAGTGGCCTGCCCAGCACCTGGTGGCCCTGCCGCAGGGCATCTCCCGACACATCGTCCGGTTCGTCCGGCTGGGTGAGTACGTCTACGCGTTCAAGGAGACTCGCGAGCGGATCGCCGAACGGGAGTACGACCTGCTCCGGGCCCTGGAGCGGATCGACTTCCCGTCGGTCGAGGCCGTGGCGGTGGTCGCCGACCGGCAGACCGAGGACGGGGAACCCCTCGAATCGGTGCTGATCACCCGGCACCTGCAGTTCTCACTGCCCTACCGGGCGCTCTTCTCACACACCCTGCGGCCGGAGACGATGAGCCGGCTGCTCGACGCGCTCGCCGCGTTGATCGTGCGGATGCACCTGACCGGTTTCTTCTGGGGCGACTGCTCGCTGTCCAACACGCTGTTCCGGCGGGATGCCGGCGCCTTCGCGGCGTACCTGGTGGACGCGGAGACGGGCGCGCTGCACAACTCACTCTCCAACGGCCAGCGCGGCGAGGATCTGGAGATCGCCCGGGTCAACATCTTTGGCGAGGCACTGGACCTGCAGGCCGCTGGTCTGCTGCACGAGTCCATCGACCCGGAGCTGGTCTGCGAGGAGGTCGTGCAGCGCTACGAGCGGCTCTGGCACGAGATCACCTACGAGCAGGCGGTCGAGCGGGAGGCCCGGCACGACATCGAGGGCCGGATCCGCCGCCTCAACGACCTGGGCTTCGACGTGGCCGAGGTGGCCATGTCGACCATTGACAACGGGCGTTACCTGGTCCGGCCGAAGGTGGTCGACGCCGGCTACCACACCCGGCGGCTGCTGCGACTCACCGGGTTGGACGCCGAGGAGAACCAGGCGCGCAAGCTGCTCAACGATCTGGACGCCTACCGGGCGGAGAGCGATCTGAACGACGAGCAGCAGGCGGCGCACCGCTGGCTCACCGAGGTCTTCGAGCCGGTGGTCCGGGCGGTGCCCGCGCACCTGCGCCGCAAGCTGGAGCCGCAGGAGCTGTTCGCGCAGATCATCGAGCACAAGTGGCTGCTCTCCGAGCGGGCCGGCCGGGACGTCGGGATGCGTCACGCGGTCCAGTCGTACCTGGCCGACGTGCTGGTGCATCGCCCCGACGAGCAGGCCGTGCTCGGCGTCGAGGTCTCCACCCTCGGCTGACCCGAGCC
The DNA here is from genome assembly GCF_045207365.1 of Micromonospora sp. NBC_00858. Classification (NCBI taxonomy): domain Bacteria; kingdom Bacillati; phylum Actinomycetota; class Actinomycetes; order Micromonosporales; family Micromonosporaceae; genus Micromonospora; species Micromonospora sp. NBC_00858. The sequence goes on from NZ_CP108828.1 coordinate 6,838,449, forward strand.
TGGGGCTTCGGATTCGCCGGTGCCGCCAGGCCGGGCAGAGCGCCCGTCACTCCACCCAGGAGCCGCCGCGCAGCACCCGGACCACGTTCAGGTCCTCGTCGAGCACCACCAGGTCGGCGCGGAGGCCGACCTGAAGGGAGCCCACCCGGTCGCCCAGGCCGATGGCGCGGGCCGGGGTGGTGGCCACCATCCGGGTCGCGTCGGCGATCGGGATCCCGGCCTCCACGGCGTGCCGCAGCGCCGCGTCCATGGTCAGGGTGCTGCCGGCGATCGCTCCGTCGCGGGCCAGCCGGGCCACCCCGTCGGCCACGGTGACGACCTGACCGCCCAGCTCGTACTCGCCGTCGGGCATACCGGCGGCGGCCATCGCGTCGGTGATCAGCGCGGCCCGGTCCGGGCCGGCGGTCGTGGTGGCGAAGGTCAGCATGCCGTCGTGCAGGTGCACCCCGTCGGCGACCAGCTCGCAGACCACGGTGGGTGCGTCGAGCAGGGCCACCACCGGGCCGGGCTCGCGGTGGTGCACCGGCCGCATGCCGTTGAACAGGTGGGTGCCGACGCTGGCGCCGGCGGCGATCGCGGCGCGGGTCTGCTCGTAGGTGGCGTCGGTGTGGCCCACCGCGGCCACCACCCGGTGGGCGGTGAGCAGCTTGATCGCCTCCAGCGCGCCGTCCCGCTCAGGGGCGAGGGTGACCATCCGGATCCCGCCCCCACCCAGCTCGATCAACTCGGCCAGCTCGTCGGTGGAGGGGTCGCGGAGGTACTCCGGGTTCTGCGCCCCACAGCGGACGGCGGAGAGGTAGGGCCCCTCGAAGTGGATGCCCGCCAGCACGCCCGCGTCGACCAGCGGTGCGAACGCCTCGGTGGCCGCGCGCATCAGCGGGAAGGGTGCGCTGACCAGGCTGGCCAGCAGAGTGGTGGTGCCGTGGCCCAGATGGAACGCCGCCGCGGACCGGGCCTGGTCGGCGTCCCCGGTGGTGAAGGTGTGCCCGCCACCGCCGTGGGTGTGCATGTCGACGAAGCCGGGCAGGATCCAGTGCCCGTCGCGGACCGACGGGTATTCGGCCACCGCGGTGATCCGGTCGCCGTCCCACTCGACGCAGCCCTGCCGGATGACACCGGTCGGGGTCACCACTCGGCCGTTCACCCGCACGGTCATCGCTTCTCCTGATGGTCACGGACGCCGGCGGCGTCCAGGGCGAGCAGAGCGGCGCCGAGGCAGCCGGCCTCGTCGCCGAGGGCTGCCGCGACCAGCCGCGGCTCCCGGTGGAAGGTCATTCGTTCGTGCAGCGCCGTCCGCAGCGGGTCGAGCAGCCGGTGCCCGGCCTGCGCCAGGCCACCGCCGAGCACGATCGTCGACACGTCGAACAGCGCCTGCCCGGAGGCCAGGCCGTCGGCCAGCGCCTCGACCGCCTCCTGCCAGACCCGGCCCGCGAGCGGCTCGCCGGCTGCGGCCCGCTCGGCCACCTCGGCCGCCGTGACCGGCTCGGCGGGCGTCCCGCCGGCCAGTTCCGCGTAGCGGCGGCCGATCGCGGAGGCGGAGGCGACCGCCTCCAGACAGCCGGGCCGACCGCAGCCGCAGCGCGGGCCGTCGGGACGTACCAGGATGTGGCCGATCTCCCCGGCAGCGCCGTGAGCGCCGACGGCGGCCGTGCCGTCGACCACGTGCGCGGCGGCGATGCCGGTGCCGATCGCCACGAAGAGCACGTGGCCGGTGCCGCGGCCGGCGCCGAGCCGGGCCTCGGCGAGGCCACCGGCCCGCACGTCGTGGCCGAGCGCCGTGGGCAGGCCGAGCCGCGCCACCGCCAGGTCCCGCAGCGGTACGTCCCGGAAGCCCACGTTCGCCGACCAGACCGCGACCCCGCGCGCCTCGTCCACCACCCCGGGCACGGCGATGCCGAGCGCGACCGGGGTGAGCCCGTCGGCGCGGGCCTTGCCGGCCAGCCCCTCGGCAACGTCCAGGATGGTGCCGACCACGGCGGCCGGGCCGCGCGCGGCGTCGGTGGAGTGCCGTTCGGTGTGTACCGCGACGCCGTCCGGTCGGACCAGGGCGCACTTCATGCCGGTGCCGCCGACGTCCAGCGCGACGACCACCCGGTCGGTGCCCACGGCGTGGCCGTCGCTCACGTCGGCACTCCGCTGCGCCCCGTGCCGACGCTCCGCGCCACGCTGCTGTGCCTGATGGTTCGCTCGCTGCGCTCGCTCACGCCAGCACCACCGATCGGGTCAGGTGACGGGGCGCGTCCGGGTCGAGACCCCGGCTGGTCGCCAGGGCCACCGCGAAGCGCTGGGCGAGGATCAGGTCGGCCATCGGGTCGACCGGGGTCCGGCCGGCGGCCCAACTGCCCAGCACCGTGCGGCACCCGTGCGTGCGACTGTGTACGAAGGCCGCGCCGGTGGCGGCCACGTCCTCGGGCAGCCCGTCGGGCAGTTCGCCGAACGCCCAGACCAGCCGGCCGGGCGCGGCGATCGAGATGGGTCCGTGCCGGTAGTCCATCGCCGGGTACGCCTCGGCCCAGAAGGTGGCCGCCTCGCGGCACTTCAGCGCGGCCTCCTGGGCCAGCCCGACCGTCCACCCCCGACCGAGGAAGGTGACCTGCCCGATGGTGGCCGGATCGATCGGCAGCGGGGCGCGCACGGCCACCTCGGCGTCGGCGGCGAGGGCGGTCACCGGGTCGCCGAGGTTGGCCCGGAGCAGGGCCAGCGCGGTGGTCGCGAAGCGGGTCTGCACCACCGATCGCTCGTCGGCGAAGGGCATGGTCACCGCGGCGTTGGCCAGGTCGACCGCCGGGGACGCCGGGTCGCCGACGATGACGGTGCTGGGCACCAGCCCGCGCAGCGCGGCCAGCAGCTCCAGCACCTCGGTGGTGGTGCCGGAACGGGTGATCGCGATCAGCCGGTCGTAGCGGCGGCCGACGGGGAACTCGGATGCCTGGAACGCGTCGGTCTCGCCCTGGCCGGCCTGCTCGCGGCGGGCCGCGTACGCCATCGCCATGAACCACGACGTGCCGCAGCCGACGACGGCGACCCGCTCGCCGGGGCGCGGCAAATCACCACGCACGACGCCGGCCAGGTCGGCCGCCTCCCGCCAGCAGTCGGGTTGGCTCGCGATCTCCGCGTCCACGTATGCCATGGGAAACTCCTCGCAGGGCCGGCCGGTGCGCAATACAGCTCGTTACACCCGTATTTCGCGCGTCATTCTGCGCGAAACTGGGTGGCCGTGGCAACCGACCAGCCGATCGCGCAGGCCGGTCTTTTGCGCAAGCCTAGTTTCGCGCACTAGTGTGCACGCAATCAATCACCGTTCGTGCAGTCAGTGGGAGGACCCCCGCGGTGGACCGGTACGCCAGATGGAACGCCCTGCTCGAGATGCTGACCGACAACGGCCGGGTCAGCGTCGAGGCGGCCGCTGAGCGGCTGGACGTCTCCCAGGCCACCATTCGCCGTGACTTCGACCAGCTTGCCCAGCAGCAGATGATCACCAGGACCCGGGGTGGTGCGGTGGCCAACGGGGTCTCATACGACCTGCCGCTGCGCTACAAGACCGCCAAGCACTCGGCGGAGAAGCAGCGGATCGGTGCCGCCGCCGCGGCGCTCGTCACGCCCGGCACCGTGGTCGGCCTGAACGGCGGCACCACCAGCACCGAGGTGGCCCGGGCACTGGCCGTCCGGCCGGATCTGAACACCAGCGCCGAGGGTGCCCAGCTCACCGTGGTGACCAACGCGCTGAACATCGCCAACGAACTGCTGGTCCGGTCGCGGATGAAGGTCGTGGTGGCCGGCGGGGTGGTGCGTCCCAAGTCGTTCGAGCTGGTCGGCCCGCTGGGCGGGGCGCTGCTGCGTGAGGTCACCCTGGACGTCGCGCTGCTCGGTGTGGACGCGATCGATCCGCAGCTCGGCGCCGCCGCCCACCACGAGGGGGAGGCGGCGATGAACAACCTGATGGTGGCCCGCGCCAAGCGGGTGGTGATCATCGCGGACTCGTCCAAGTTGGGGGGTCACGCCTTCGCCCGGATCTGCCCGGTCGAGCGGGTGGAGACGCTGGTGACCGACTCCGGTGCCGCCCCAGAGGTGGTGGACGCGTTCCGCGCCGCCGGCGTGCAGGTCGTCTGCGCCTGACCGGTCACTCTCCGTCTATCAATTACCTCCTTCGGCGCGCCGATGCATACCGCGTATTGCGCACCGCTGCATACCGCGTATGGTGTCGGCTGTCACGCCCATCATCGGGGGAGGTGCAGCTTGCCAGCTGTCCTGGAGATCGAAGGTCTACGTAAGACGTACAAGAGTCGTCGACGCGGCACCCGCAACGCGCTCGACGGTTTCGACATGCGGGTCGACGCGGGGCAGGTGCACGGCTTCCTGGGTCCCAACGGGTCCGGCAAGACCACCACGCTGCGTACGCTGCTCGGCCTGATCCGACCCGACGGCGGCCGGATGGCGCTGCTCGGGCACGAGGTGCCCGACGCGCTGCCCACCGTCGCCGGTCGTGTCGGCGCCATCGTGGAAAGCCCGCAGTTCTTCCCGCACTTCTCGGCGCGGGACACGCTGTCTCTGCTGGCCGGGGCCGGCGAGGTGCCGGTCACCCGGGTCGACGAGGTGCTGGAGCTCGTCGGGCTGCGCGACCGGGCCGGCGAGCGGGTCAAGACGTACTCGCTGGGCATGAAGCAGCGGCTCGCCGTCGCCTCCGCCCTACTGAAGAACCCGAATCTGCTCATCCTCGACGAGCCGGCCAACGGCCTCGACCCGGGCGGCATCCGGGAGATGCGCACGTTGATGCGGACGCTCGCCGAATCCGGGATGACCGTGGTGCTGTCCAGCCACATCCTCGGCGAGATCCAGCTGATCTGCGACTCGGTCACCATCATCTCGCTGGGCCGGCGGGTCGCCTTCGGCCCGGTCGACGAGGTGCTCGCCCAGCACTCGTCCGGTGCCGTCCTGGTCCGGCTGGAGGCGGTCAGCGACCTGCCGGCGGCCACCGACGCGCTCACCCGGGCCGGGATCCGGGTCACCGGCCACCCGGACCACCTGATGCTGGCCGGCGTCGACAAGCCGGCCACGGTGACCCGGCTGCTCGCCGAGCACAACCTCTACGTCAGCGAGCTGGCCCCGGTCGCCGTGGACCTGGAGAGCGTCTTCCTCGAACTGACCGCCACCGCGCCGGTACCCGGACAGAACCGGCAGGTCGACGAGTCCACGAAGGTCGGTGGGACGGGTCAGCCCGCCACCGGAGGAGGGTGGGGCGCGTGAGCCTCTATCGTACGGAGCTGCGCCGGCTGGCCAAGCGGCGTTTCACCCGCTACATGTCGCTGCTCGGCCTGCTGGTGCTGGCCGCAGTGGTGATCGGGGTGTTCTTCACGAACCAGAAGATCGGCACCGATCAGCTGGCCCAGGCCGAGCGCCAGGCCGAGCAGAGCTACCAGGAGCAGGTGCGCTGGAGCGAGCAGGAGCGCGTCAACTGCGAGCAGGCCAAGACCGCCGGCACGCCGAACGACGGCCGCTACCCCGACGACTGCTCGGTGATCACGCCGCCGCCCCGCGACCAGATCCAGGCGGACTGGTTCCTGCCCTCCACGTTCAACTTCCGTGAGACGTTCCCCGAGACGCTGATCCCGTTCGCGGCGATCCTCGCCCTGGTCGGGTTCGTGGTCGGCGCGTCCTTCGTCGGCGCCGAGTGGAGCACCGGCGGCATGATGAACCTGCTGCTCTGGCGGCCGAAGCGACTCACCGTGCTGCTCACCAAACTGGCCGCGCTGCTCACCGGCATTCTGGCGGTGACGCTGCCCGCCGCAGTGCTCTGGTTCGCCGGGTTCTGGGCGGTCGCCGCGTTCCGGGGTAGCACCGAGAAGATGACCTCCGGGGCCTGGCAGTCGTTCGCCCTCACCGGGCTGCGCGGCGTCGTGCTGGTACTGGTGCTCACCACCATCGGCTTCGCGCTGGCCTCGCTGGGCCGGCACACCGCGATGGCTCTCGGCGGCGTGGTGGCGGTGATGGTGGTCGGCCAGTTCGGCCTGGGCATCCTGCTGGAGATGGCCAATGTGCGGTGGACCGAGGCATGGCTGCTGCCCACGTACGTGCTGGCCTGGATGACGAAGACGGTCACCCTGCAGGACTGGGACTCCTGTAACGCCACCTACTACGGCGAGTGCAAGCCGGAGACCCTGGACATCACCTGGCAGCAGTCCTCGGTGCTGCTCTCCGTCGGGGTGGTGGTGATCCTCGGCGCGGCCCTCTGGGCGATCCGTCGGCGCGACATCTCCTGACCGGTGCGGCGCGGCGCGGCCGGCCCGGCCGTCGGGGTTCCCGGCGGTGCGGGGCCGGCCGCGCCGGCTGCTGCGACCCGGGTCGACCCTGGTTAGGCTGAGTGCCATGCCCGCCGACGCCACCCCCGCCGCCCCCGAGCCGTCCACCGACGCTCGTCCGGGCCACGTGGCGGCTGGTGGCGGGCCGATCGTCCCGACACCCCGGCCGGCGCCGGCCGACGAGAACACCGACGACCTCGCGCCGGATGCCAGGGACGATGCCGAACCCACCGCGTCGGCGGCGGGGTTGACCGAGCGGGAACGGGCCATCCTCGCCTTCGAGCAGCAGTGGTGGCGGCACGCTGGCGCCAAGGAGCAGTCCGTCCGGGACACCTTCGGGGTCTCCTCGACCCGGTACTACCAACTCCTCAACGCGCTGCTCGACAACCCGGCGGCACTCGTCGCCGACCCCGTGCTGATCGGCCGGCTCCGTCGACTCCGCTCGTCGCGCGCCCGCAACCGCCGCCGCTGACCGCCGACGGCGCCCGATCTCGGCGGATGGCGAAGAACCTTGCGCCAGTGGTGAATGATGCCCACTTGAGAACCGCGTCCCCGCTGCCCGGTCCGCCACGGCCGGCGAAAGCATGGCGCCAGGTGCGACGGGTAGGCGGGACGGGTACTGGGTCGCTGGCAGGGGCTCCGGGCCGACAGGGGGAGGGGCTATGGCGGGTACCAACCCCAGGGGCAGTCGCATGCGGCCGCCGACGATCTCCGGCAGCGGTGACCCGGGCGGCGGGGCGGGATCGGCGCCGGTGATGCGGGTTCGTTCCGCGTCCGCGCCGGCCCCCGGCCGTCCGGTGAACGAGGACCTGGTCTTCCGGTTCGGCCCGCTGGTCGGCGTCCTGGACGGCGCCACCGTGCCGGAGGGCTTCGACACCGGCTGTGTGCACGGGCCGGAGTGGTACGTCCGGCACCTGGCCGCCCGGCTCGGCGTGGCCGAGGCGGCGCGCCCGTCGGCCAGGCTGACCAGCAACCTGGCCGCGGCCATTCTCGCCGTTCGCGCCGACCACGGCGGGCAGTGCGATCTCGACCATCCCGGCACACCGTCCAGCACCGTCTGCCTGCTGCGTGACTGTGGCGACCAGGTGGACTACCTGGTGCTCTGCGACAGCCCGCTGGTGCTCGACGCCGGCGGCCAGGTCAGCGTGGTGACCGACGATCGGCTGGAGGCGGCGATGGCCGAGCTGCGCCGAACCGTTGCCACCGTGCCGGCCGGCGCCGCCGACCCGGTCACCCGGTTTCGCCAGGCCGTGGGCGTCCAGCGGGAGCGGATGAACCGCACACACGGCTACTGGGTGGCGGCGGCCGACCCGGACGCGGCCTTCCACGCGGTGACCGGGACGTTGCCCCGGCGAGGCCCGGCGGCGGTGCGCCGGGCGGCGCTGCTCAGCGACGGCGCGTCCAGCGCGGTCGAGCAGTTCGGGCTGACCGACTGGGCCGGGCTGCTGGACATGTTGAGCGCCGACGGCCCGGGCGCGTTGCTCGATCGGGTTCGGGACGCCGAGCGCGACCACCCCGACCGGCTGCGCCGGCACAAGCCGACCGACGACGCCTCGGTGGTGTTCTGCGAGTTCGGGCCGGCGGCCTGACCGATCTGCCGCACGACCGGGTGGCGACAGAGCGTGAGGTGGAACACCCCGGCCGCCCGACCGGCTGGTACCGGTAGCCGGACCGCCAGTGGATGCCCAATGGGGTGGACTTCGGCCGGTGAGGGCGGCAGACTGCGGCACGTGGCGGGTGCGGTCCGGTTGGAGCCGGTGGACGAGCGGAACCTGGAGCCGTTGCTCTCCGTAGCGGCTGCCGAGGCCGAGCCGGGTGACGTGATGCCTCCGGTCGAGGCTCCCGCGGGCTGGTCGCTCGCCCGCCGGGAGGCGTTCCGGGATTTCCACCGGGCGAGCTTCGGCGGCCTGGACGGCCCGACCCGCTCGCAGATGTACGCGATCCTCGTCGGTGGCGAGGTGATGGGCATGGTGCGGATGACGCGCTGTGACGAGCCCGGCACGGTGGAGACCGGGATGTGGCTGGGTCGCTCCGCACGCGGGCAGGGGATCGGTGCCACCGCCCTGCGCGAGTTGCTGAACGCCGCCGCCCGAGCGGGCATGCGCGCCGTGGTGGCCGAGACGACCCCGGACAATGTCGGCGCCGTCGCCGTGCTGAAGAAGTGCGGTGCGAAACTGCACGAGGATGGCGGCAAGGTACGCGCCGAAATCTGCCTCGATTCGACGCCGCCGGCGCTCTGAGACACCTCGCCCCGTCCGACCGGGTCGGCGGATTCCGCTGGTGCGCGCGTCGGTCGGCGGCGACCACGGGGTCGCCGCCGACCGCACGGATCAGGCCGGCACCCGGACGATGTCGTAGTCGGTGTCCGGCGTGGATTCCACGTCGAAGCGGCCGTTCACCACGTACAGCGCCGAACCGAGCAGGTCACCGGTGGCCGGCGACCGCAGCTCCGGACCGGTGATCTCCCGCTGCACCACTCCGGCCGTGTACTTGGCGTTCATCCGGACCACCGCGATGACGTTGGTCAGGTTCCGGATCACGTAGAGGGTGTGCCCGCGCAGCACCAGGCCGTCGGCCCGCTCCACCGAGTAGCCACCGAGGTCGACGAGGCGGCTGCCACCGGTGCGGGGGTCGATGCGTACCAGCCGGCCGGGCAGCATCTGCGCGACCAGCAGATCGCCGTCCGGCAGCGCCACGATCCCGTTGTGGTACGCGTCCGGCGTCGCGGCCGGACCGGTGAGCGGGAGCACCCGGAAGTTGCTGGCGGCCGGCAGGCGACCGCCCGGGCCCAGCGGCACCACGTACAGCACCTGTCGGGCCGAGTCGGTGAAGTAGACGGCTCGCTTGGTGATCACCAGGTCGTTGACGAAGCTGCCCGGCTCGTCGGTGAACTGGTAGTGGGCCAGTTGGGCGCCGGTGCCCGCGTCGTACACGGTGGCGCCGCCGCCGGAGAAGTCGGCGGTCCACAGCCGGCCCTGCTGGTCGAGCTTGAGGCCGGCCTTGTCCTTGCCCGGCACCCCCGGGATCAGCACCGAGCCGCGCCCTGTGCGTAAGTCACCCCGCCAGATCGCACCGTCCAAAATGGACCCTACATACACGGTGGTGCCCCGACCGATCGTCAGGCCCTCCGGGGTGAACCCGTCGGGTAGGGCGATCCGGGCCGGAAACGGCTTCGCCGGATGAGCGGTCGCCGGTGAGCCGACCGTGACCAGGGTCGCGGCCGCCACCAGGGGAACGACCAGAAGAGAGAACAGCTTGCGCAAGGAACACCGCCTGACGTCGTCGTGGAATTTTCCACTGAGGAATGTGACGTCCTAGGAACACCCTGGGCGGCTCGAAAGGTTGACTCGCTGATCAGTTTTGTTGGCGTCACGACCGGTCGGCGGCGTACCGGGCCAACGAGGCGACCTGGGCCGGGTTCAGCGACGGACGGACCCGGCGACGTGCCGTGGCCACGTGCGCGGCGGTGACGGTGGCGGCGGTCAACGACTCACGCATCGCGGCGAGCGCCGCCTCCCGGACCAGCGCCGCGCAGTCGGCCGCGGAAAAGTCGTCCAGTTCCCCTCCGAGCGCGGCCAGATCGACGTCCGGGGCCAGCGGCACGTTTCGGGACGAAGCTCGCAGGATCTCCGCGCGGGCCGCCCCGTCCGGCGGCGGCACGTAGACCAGCCGCTCCAACCGGCCCGGCCGCAGCAGCGCCGGGTCGACCAGGTCCGGACGGTTCGTCGCGCCGACCACCACCACGTTGCGCAGCGTCTCCACCCCGTCCAGCTCGGTGAGCAGCGCGGCGACCACCCGGTCCGTGGTGCCCCCGTCGCTGGCCTGACCGCGGATCGGCGCCAGCGCGTCCACCTCGTCCAGGAAGATCAGCGCGGGAGCCGCTTCCCGGGCCCGACGGAACAGCTCGCGAACGGCGCGTTCGCTCTCGCCCACCCACTTGGAGAGCAACTCCGCGCCCTTCACCGAGAGCACGTTCGCCCGCCCCGACCCGGCCAGAGCCGTGACCAGGTACGTCTTGCCGCAGCCGGGCGGCCCGTAGAGCAGCACGCCGCGCGGCGGCTGTACGCCGAGGCGAGCGAAGGTGTCCGGGTAGGTCAGCGGCCAGAGCACCGACTCGGTCAGCGTCTGCTTGACCTCGACCAGGTCCCCCACGTCGTCGAGGGTCACCGAGGCCAACTCCAGGGTGGAGGCGGCCATCGTGGTCGGCCGGACCACCTCCAGGGCGGCGGTGAAGTCGGCCATCGACACGGTCGGCGTCTCGGCCGCCTTCTGCCGCAGCGCCGCCCGTACCCCGGCCTCCCGGACCAGCGCCGCCAGGTCCGCCGCCACGAACCCGGGGGTACGGCCGGCCACCTCGTCCAGTCGGACGTCGTCGGCCAGCGGCACCTGCCGGGTCAGCACGGTGAGCTGCTCGCGGCGCAGCGCCGGGTCGGGTAGCGGGATGCTGATCCGCAGCGACAGCAGGTCCGGCGCGCGCAGGGCCGGGTCGACCGCCTCCGGCCGGCCGGTGGTGCAGACCACGGCGACGCCGGCCCGGACGGCCTCCGCGAGCACCTGCCGGAACACCGTGGCCACCGGGCCGGGCTCGTCCGCCGGGGCGAGCGCCTCGACGTCGGTGACCAGCAACACCGCCGGCCCGCCGGCCCGGACCGCCGTCGCCACGGCACGCAGCCGGTCGGCGGCGGCCTGGTTGGCCAGCGCGGCCACCTCGGGCGCCCAGAGCGGGTGTACGCGGGCACCGACCCGGGCCGCAACTGCCCGGACCAGCGCCGACTTCCCGGAGCCGGCGGGCCCGCTGAGCAGCACTCCCAGCGAGATGGTGGTGCCCAGCCGGCCCAGCACCTCCCGGTGGTGGAAGCCGAGGTCGAGCAGTTCGGTCAGCTCCTCGGCCTGGGCCCGCAGGCCGGGCAGCTCATCCACGTCGGGCGCGTCGTCGTTCGTCCAGTCCGCCGCCGCAGCCGCCGCAGCGGCCGGCGGGTGCCCGCCGGCATTCGCGAGGGGCCGCTCCGCCGGGGTGAGCCGGCCGGGCGCGGAGCCGTGGGTGGTCGGGCCGTGCTCCCAGCCGACCAGCGTGTCCATGGTGACCAGCGCGCCAGCGGCCGGCTCGACCGCGACAACGGTGAGCAGGGTGCTGGTCCAGGCGAACCCGACCGTGTTGGCGAGGCTGCGCCGGGCCGCCTCGATCAGGCCGCGTACCGAGGCGTCCGGCAGCACGTCCTGCGGCAACAGCGACACGTCGTCGCCGGCGGTGACCACCTTGCCCAGCAGGGCGAGCCGGAGCATCTCCGGGCTGACCGCCGCGACCACCTCCACCGGCCCGGCCAGGGTGACCCGGCTCGCCGGGGTCAGGGGTACCGGCGTCACCCGCACCTGACCGCCGTCGCGGAGGCCGAGGTTGCCCAGCGTCAGGTCGTCGGCGTACAGGAGGGCGGTGCTCGCTCCCGGCTCCGCCGCCGCCACGATCCCGGCCGTCTCCCGGCGGCCGGCCAGCCGGACCGGGTCGCCGGGGCGCAGCCCCAGCGCGGTCAGCGCCTCCGGGTGCAGCCGCACGATGCCCCGGCGGGCATCCAGTGCCGCCGGCCGCAGGCTCGCGGTCAGGGTCAGGTCGGGTTGCGCCACCGCCCGACCGTACGCGCCGGCCGCCAGCCCCGCTGGTCAGCGCCGGGGATCAAGCTCGTTCAACAGCGACGGGTCCCGCCGGATCAGCTCGGCCAGCCGGGCCGCCGGGTCGGCGGTCAGCCCGTCCGGGCCGGGTGCCCAGGCCGGCACCGTCCGGCCGGACAGTGGCCAGGCCGGCGGTGGTTCCGGCGGGGGCGCCGACAGCTCCGGGCCGACCGTGACGTCCGGCCCGTCCCAGGAGACCCGCAGCGGGTACGTCCGCCCGGCGTGCTCGACGCGGACGGTCACCGCCAGCCCCGGGTGGGCGCCGACGACCTGCCGTACCGCCTCGGCCACCTCCTCGACCGGACCCCACCCGGCCACCTCACCGGGGGTGTCCCGCCCCGCGTGTCGGGCGTCGTGCCGGCCCGGTCCGGCGTTGCGGGTGTCGGTGCGGCCGCTTCCGGGCTGAGCCGGCCCATCGACCTGATCCGGTGGTGGTGTGCTGTCGTCACGGTCGGCGGCCAGCCGGCGCAGCGCCTCCTCGCGCCGGGCCAGCCGGGCCAGCGTTTCGTCCAGGTCGCCCCTCACCAGATCACCCCTTCCCGCCCACGGCCGGAGCCGGTCGGCTCAGGCCCTCCTGTCCCGGGTGGCCCGTTCCAGCGCACAGTCCAGGACGACCAGCAGGGCGTCCCGTACCGAAAGCCGGTCCCGGGCATCGAACTGGACCAGGGGAACATGCTCCCCGATGGCCAGCGCCCACCGGATCTCGCCGAGCTCCAGGGCCAACCGCCCGTCGAAGGCGTTGACCCCGACCACGAACGGCAGCCCGGCCCGCTCGAAGAAGTCGATCGCCGGGAAGCAGTCGTCCAGCCGGGCGCTGTCAACCACCACCAGGGCGCCGAGCGCACCCCGGGCCAGGTCGTCCCACATGAAGCCGAACCGGGTCTGCCCCGGCGTACCGAACAGGTAAAGCTTGAGGCTGCGGTCGATGGTTACGCAACCGAAGTCCATCGCCACCGTGGTCGTCGTCTTGTGCGACCGGACGCCCGGGTCGTCCACGCCGATCCCGGCGATGGTCATCTCGGCCTCGGTGGTCAGCGGCGCGATCTCGGAGATCGCGCCGACCGTGGTGGTCTTACCCACCCCGAACCCGCCGGCAATCAGAATCTTGACCGGGATCGGTGGCGCGGCAGGAGGCCGGTTGGCCGGTGCCGGCGTCGACCCCGAACCGGCCAGTGGCTGGTACGGCGGCGGTGGCGCGGGCAGCGGCTGGCCGGTGCGTCCGAGCGCGGGACCGGTGGTCGGCGAGGTGCCGTAGCGGGCGGCGGCGCTGTTGCCGGCGGGCCCACCGAGCGGGGCGACCGGCCATTCAGGAGATCGCACGGAGTCCATCAATCACTCGCAGGATGAGGTTGGGGTCGAAGGCACCGTCGGCGTCCGTGACGTGCACGTCCAGGTGCCCGGCTGCCCGCAGGTCGCCGACCAGGACCCGGGTCACGCCGAAGTGCAGCCGGGTCCGGGCCGAGAGTTCGGCCACCGAGATCGGCTCGGTGCAGAGCGCGATGATCGCCTGGAGCTCCGGCGCCAGCAGGACGCCCGGCGGGCCGGTCCACCAGCCGCTGTCCGCGCGGACGGTCACCTGCGTCTCCAGGCCGATCGCCGGGTCCGCCCCGGCAACCCGTCCGGAGGTGAGCACGAACGGCCGGGGACCGCCCGGCCGGTCATCGCCGGATTCCGGCTCGGGCAGCGCCGTTGCCGCCGACGCGCCGCCCCCGGACGGGGGCGGCGTACGCAGGTAGGGGCGGATCCGGACACCGGGTTCCGGGTCCGGATCCTCGCCGGCGACGTCGAGGATCACTGCTGGACGGCGTTCTTCAGCTCGACGATCAGCCGCGGGGTGAGGGCGCCACCGGCCCGTCCGGCGAAGAGCGTCATCTCGTACGCGACGGTACCCAGGTTCGCCGACCGGTCGGCGACCACGCCGAGGACCGATCCGCTGCTGATCGCGCTGATCAGGAGGTAGCCGTCGGCCATGTCGACGATCACCCGGTTGAGGCCGCCGAGCGCGTACCAGCTGGCCGCGCCGCCGGCGAGGCTGGTCATGCCGGAGACCACGGCGGCCAGCCGCTCCGCGTTGGACCGGTCCTTGATCGCCGACATGGCCATCAGCAACCCGTCCGAGGAGACCGCGATCGCCTCCAGCACGCCGGCCGTGCTGGAGGTGAAGGAGTCCAGGAGCCAGTTGAACGTGCGCGCCTCCGGGCTGAGGTCCCCGACGGCGCCGGACGGGCTCTGGTGGTCGACATTGTCGTGCAGGAAGGGGCTGGTCACCGTGATGATCCTTCTTCGTTCCGACGGTCTGGGCTGACTTCGCGGAGAGCACGGGCGACGCCCGCCTCGAACTCGGTGAGGAGCTTGCGGATCTCGGCCGGATCGCCGAGGTGCGGGCTGGCCGCCTGGCAGGGCGGGTCGACAGTGAGGTTCGCTCCGGGTACCCGCCGACTCAGCAGGGGCCGGCCCGGGGTGGTCCCTGCCGAGCCGGCGGTGTCCGCGACCGTGGGGCCGAGACCGCCAGGTGTGGCGGGACGGTCGACCTTCACGCTCAGCTCGGCTCGGCGTACGCCGGCCTGAAACGCCTCGACCAGCGCGCGGGCGGCGGCCGGGTCGGCGTCGGTGGCGTCCACCGGGCCGACTGGCGCCGTGGCGGCGGGCAGGCTGGCCCCGGGCACCCGTTGCCGGACCCGTGGGCCGAGGGGCGTACCCGTCGGTTCCGGCCTCTCCGGCCCCGGCACAGGGCGGTCCGGGTGGCCGATGCCGGCGCCGGCGATGCCCGCCCCGCCGGCCGTGCCGCGCCCCGGTCGGCGGGGCAGGCCCGAGTCGGTCGCCGGGAGGTCCACCGGGGCGGCCGGCGTTGCGGCGGAGGCGTCGGCGGGCGCGCTGATCTGCGCTGTGGAGGCAGCGGCGCCGAACGCGTCCCAGGGCCTGCCCGACTCCAGGCTGCGGGTGGCGCGGCTGAGCAGGTCCGAGTCGAAGCCGGCGGGTGCCGCGGGGGCGGCTGCCGTGAGGGACCGGGTACCCCGGCCGGTTTCGTGTGCGGTCAGCGAGCGGCGGTCCCGGTCCGGCACCGCGGCCCGGGCCACGGTGGCCCCGGCCCGGTCGGCAGGGCGCAGCACCAGCGACACCGGCGGGATCTCCAGCCGGGCGGTCACGCCGCCGCCGGTGGTGGCGGCCAGGTTGACCGTCCAGCCGTGGCGGCGGGCCAGCCGGCCCACCACGAAGAGGCCGAGCACCTCGGTCGGCGTCAGGTCGAGCCGTTCCCGGCGGGTGAGCCGGGCGTTCTCCTCGGCCAACCGTTGCTCGGTCATGCCGATGCCCCGGTCCAGCACCGTGATCCGGGCACCGAGCCCGGACGCCTCACCGACCACCAGCACCCGGGTGTGCGGCGGGGAGAAGACGGTGGCGTTCTCCATCAGCTCGGCCAGCGCGAGGACGAGGTCGCCGACCACCGCCGGTGCGGCCGAGATGCCAGCCGGCACCTGCACGTCCACCCGGGTGTAGTCCTCGATCTCGCCGAGCGCCAGCCGGACCACGTCGGCCAGCGGCACCGGTGCGGTGTGCGCGTCGGCCCCGGCGGAGCCGGAGAGCACGACCAGGCTGCCGGCGTTACGCCGTAGCCGGCTGGAGATGTGGTCGAGCCGGTAGAGGTGCTCCAGCCGGCCCGGATCGGCCTCCTGCTGCTCCAGCCGGTCGATCAGCGCGATCTGCCGGCCCACCAGGTTCTGCGTACGCCGCCCGACGTGGCCGAACATCTGCGCCACGTTGCGCCGGCCGGCGACCTGCCGTTCGACCAGCCGGGCAGCGGTGCTCTGCACCCGGTCGAAGGCCCGAGCCAGGTCACCGATCTCGTCGCGGGCCCGGATGTCCACCGGATCCAGCCGGATCGGCTGGGCGTTCTCCGTCTCGTCGTCGGCGACCCGGACCAGCTCCGCCTCGGCGACCCGGGCGACCCGGTCCGCGGAGAGGGTGAGCCGGGTCAGCGGCCTCGCCACCGTTCGGGCGACGACCGCACTGAGCAGGACGACCATCGCCAGGATCAGCGCCGCCGCGCCGCCGACCAGGTACGCGGCGGTCAGCGCCCGCCGCTGTTCGGCGGTCACCTCGGCGAGTACGTCGGCGACCAGCTTCTTCTCCACGAACTGGCCGAGCCGGATCATCGAGCGGACGGACGGGAAGAGCGCGTCCAGCGGCACGTCACGGATCGCGTCGGCCGGGTCGCGGGCGCTGGTGACCAGGAAGTCGGGGCTGGTACGTGCGGCCACCGCCACGTCGTTGAGCCGTGCCACCTCCAGCTGCTCGGGCGTGATCAGGCTGCGGAAGCGCTGGCTGTCCACCTGGAGGGCGGCCATGCAGGCCACGTACCCGGCGCTGGCCTGCGGGCTGTCGGTCGCCTTGACCAGCACGATCAGGGTGGCGCAGGCGCCCAGCCCCTCGTCGGCGCGCAGCAGCCCGTCCAGGGCCAGCACCTGGCGGCCCGGCTGCGTGTCGGTGTCCACGCTGAACGGCAGCCGGAGCGAGTCGATCATTCCCCGGTTGACCGGGCCGAACGCGTCCATCACCTGGATCGGGCTCGCTGACCGGGCGAGCACGGCGGTCCGCAGGTCGATGAGGCTGGACACCCCGTACAGGGCGTGGTCGACCCGGTCGGTCAGCGCGTCGCTCCCCCCGGCCCGTAGGTCGGCTACCCGGTCGTCCACATCGGCGGTCTTGCGGACCAGTTCGGCGCGTTCCACCCGGCCGAGCAGGAAGCCCACCGAGAGGATGCGTTCCTGCTGGAGGTCCTGCACCAGGCTGCCGACCCGGCTGGCGAGCCGCACCCGCTCGGCGATGTCGTCGGCGCGCTGCGCCGCAGCCACCCGGTCGAGCACCACGGGCACCGCGAGGCCGACCATGCTGAGCAGGGGGATCAGCACGAGCAGCGCGAGCTTGCCGCGGATCCGGAGCCTACCGAGCAGCATCGAACGCCCCCCACTGGGCGGATTCCGGGTCGCGGGTCGCGCCGACCGGTTGCAGTGGCCGTGGGTCGCCGGGTCGGCCGGCGCTGACCGCCGGCTGCCAGAAACCGCCGGACGGAGGGGTGCCGGGGCTATCCGCGCCCGGTGCGGTCATGGCGGCCCGGCGACGGGCCCGACGGCTGGCGGCGATGAGGAGTGCGGCGAGCCAACCCAGCAGCAGCGCGGCGGCCACCCCGGCCCCGGCGGTCAGCCAGCGGTCCCGGTCCAGCCCGTCGATCCGCTCGGCCAGCAGGGCGTCCAGCTCACTGAGGATGACCGGCTGGAGCTGGAGGGCGGCGGTGTGCGCATCGAGCCGGGCGGCGGCCAGCCGACCCGGGTCCACCGTGCCGGTGCCGGCGGCCGGGGCGGAGTACGCGGCCAGCGCCTCCACCGAGCGCTGGTAGGTGTCCAGTGGGGTCAGCACGTTCGCACCCAGGTCCGTGCTCTCCGAGCTGTCCACCGCGGCGCGCAGGTTGTCGACCAGGTCGGCGGCGGGGGC
Source organism: Micromonospora sp. NBC_00858 (assembly GCF_045207365.1). Lineage (NCBI taxonomy): Bacteria > Bacillati > Actinomycetota > Actinomycetes > Micromonosporales > Micromonosporaceae > Micromonospora > Micromonospora sp. NBC_00858. Next base: position 6,855,896 of record NZ_CP108828.1, read on the forward strand.
CAGGGCGGCCACCCGCAGGCCGGTCAGCTCGATCAGGCTGCGGGTCTGTTCGGCGGCCGGGCGGCGAGCGGCGAGCGTGCCCAGGTCGGCGAGCCGGCCGGCGGCCACCACCGCCTCGGGCAGCTCCTGGCCGGCGCTGTCCTGGAGGGAGAAAGAGTCGGTGCCCGGGTCGCGCACCAGCCCGGAGCTTTCCCGGACCTTGCGGTGCAGGGCCAACAGCAGGTCGGTGACCTCGCCGTACGCGGTGTAGGCGGACTCGGGGTCGGTGGGGCTGCGGTCGCGCAAGGTTTCCAGTCTGGCCCGCAGCCCGGCCCAGCGTTCCTGGCTGCGCAGCTCGGCGCCGATCCGAGCGTCCACCTCGGCGGCGTCCTCGACCGTGCGGGTCAACGCCTCCCTGGAGACGGGGCGGCCGCTGACGGCGGCGGACTGGGCGTCGACCAGCGCGCCGGTGACCGGGGCGAGGGCGCGGAGATACTGCACGCCGAGCCGTTCCCGGGCGGCCAGATCCCGGTCGTCGCTGGTCTGCCGCCAGGTCTGGGTGAGGAGCAGACCCACCGGTGCCAGCAGCGCCGTGATGAGCAGCAGCGGCAGCAGTCGACCCAACATGGACGGCCTTCGACGGACCCGCGGCGCGGGGACTGTCATGTGTGTCTCCTCCGGCGGTGGGCGCGGTGTCGGGTTTCGCCGATGAGTCCCGTGCACCGGACCGGAAAACTAACCGAACCTTCCGGTGGCCAACCCGTCGTCGGTGAGTCGGGTTTGCGTCAGTTCGAGCGATGTCACTGTTCGTCCGTGTTGCCGGCACGCTGCGTCCCGTCGACGGGTGTGACATGAAGGGATCGAGGTGGATATCCGCCGAAGATCGGAATTCACGGGATGCGAACTCAACTCACTGTGCCGCGTCGCACGGTGGGCGGTCGCATCCCGTCCGGTCGCCGATCGGGGCAACCGGACGGACGTACGGCGGATCTCAGCCAACGCTCAGCCTGTGGCCCGTACCGTGTGCCGCATGAGATCGCCGTCGCCGGCCGCGTGGTTCCGGCGTGCCCTGCCCACCCGCCGCCGCGCGATCGCCGCAGCGACGGTCGTCGTGCTGTTGGCGGCCGTCGTGACCTGGGCGGTGTGGCCGCAGGGATCGGGTGTGCGCACCGAGAGCGCGATGCTCACCGTCCGCTCCGGGCCGGCCGGCGACCAGCCTGTCGACCTGGACACCACCTTCTACCTGCCGGCCGACGCGTCGTCCGGCAGGAAGGTGCCGGCGGTGTTGCTGGCGCACGGGTTCGGCGGCACCAAGGAGTCGGTACGGTCCGACGCCGAGGAGTTCGCCGGGCGCGGTTACGCGGTGCTCACCTGGACGGCGCGGGGCTTCGGCCGCAGCGGTGGCGAGATCCACCTGGACAGCCCGGACTACGAGGTACGCGACGCCGAGCGGCTGCTGGACTGGCTGGCCGCCCGGCCGGAGGTGCGCACCGACGCCGCTGGCGACCCGAAGGTCGGTGTGGTCGGCGGCTCGTACGGCGGTGGGTTGGCGCTGCTGCTGGCCGCCCAGGACCGTCGGGTCGACGCGATCGTCCCCATGATCACCTGGAACGACCTGTCCCGGGCGTTCCTGCCAGAGAGCACCGGCGGGGCGCCGACCGAGGGGGTGTTCAAGAAGGGTTGGGCCGGCCTCTTCTTCGGCGGGGGCGGCAACGTGGGCACCGGCCCGGCCGGGATCTCCGGCGGGGCCGCCGCGCAGCCGCAGGGCGCACCGGCCTCCGCCGGCCCGCCCAGCCCGGATCCGGGCGCCGGCCCGGGCACGGGTCCCGGTGGCGCCCCGGCCGGCGCTGCCGACCCGTCCTGCGGCCGGTTCGCCGCCGACGTGTGCGCCGCGTACCTTCGGATCGCCACCACCGGGCAGGCCGACCAGGCCGCCGTGGACCTGCTGCGCCGCTCCAGCCCGGCGGGCGTGCTGGACCGGATCACGGCACCCACCCTGCTGGTGCAGGGCGAGGCGGACACTCTCTTCCCGCTCGGCGAGGCGGACGCCAACGCGCGGGGCATCGCCGCCGCCGGCACCCCGGTGCGGGTCGCCTGGTTCACCGGCGGGCACGACGGCGGTGCGGGCCCACGCTCGGACTCGGACCGGGTGAAGTTCCTGACCGTCCAGTGGCTCGACCACTACGTCAAGGGCGAGGGCGATGCGCCCGGCGACGACTTCACCTGGTCGCGGATCGCCGGCTTCGACGCGCTCGACCGGGGGCTGGTCGCCACCGGCTTCCGTCGCGCCGACTATCCGGGCCTGACCGGCAGCAGCCGCCGGGAGGTCGCGGTCGCCGGCCCCGCCCAGCCGATCGCGAACCCGCCGAACGGCAACCCGGCCGCCATCTCCTCGATCCCGTTCGCCGGTGGGCTCGCGTCGCTGCTGGACGGGGTGGCCGGCGACGTTCCCGGCCAGCACGCCCGGTTCGAGTCGGCGCCGCTGACCGAGGCCGTGGATGTGGCGGGCGCGCCCACCGTCAGCCTGCGGGCCGCGTCGCCGACCGGCGAGGCGGTGCTCTTCGTCAAGCTCTACGACGTCGACCCGGACGGCGCGGCCACGCTGCAGAACGGGCTGGTCGCCCCGGTTCGGCTCACCGGCCTGCCGCAGCGGGTGCAGGACGCCCGCCCGGTCACCGTGACGCTGCCCGGGATCGTCCGCCGGGTGGAGGCCGGGCACCGGCTGCGGCTGGTGGTGGCCAGCTCCGACCAGGCGTACACCACACCGGCCCAGCCCACCGTCTACACGGTGGCGGCGGACGGCGCGGTCAGCCTGCCCACGATCAGCGGCGAACCGATCCCCACCGCGGCGATCATCTGGCGTTGGGTCCTCGCCGGCCTGCTCGCCGCCATCGCGATCGGCCTCGTCGTGGTCGTCGCCGTGGTCCGGCGCCGGCACCGTCGACAGGACCGCTCCGTGCATCCGGAGTACGCGGACACGCCGCTGGCCGTGCGGCGGCTGCGCAAGGAGTACGCGGACGGCTTCGTCGCGGTGTCGAACGTGGACTTCGAGGTGCACCCGGGTCAGGTGGTGGGCCTGCTCGGGCCGAACGGCGCGGGCAAGACCACCACGCTGCGGGTGCTGATGGGGCTGACCCAGCCGACCGCCGGGGAGATCTACGTCTTCGGCCGCCGACTGGTGCCCGGCTCGCCGGTGCTCTCCCGGATCGGCGCGCTGGTGGAGGGGCCCGGCTTCCTGCCGCACCTGTCCGGCCTGGACAACCTGAAGGCGTACTGGCGGGCCACCGGGCGACCGGCGGCGGACGCGCACTTCGACGCGGCGCTGGAGATCGCCGGGCTGGGCGACTCGGTGCACCGGAAGATCAAGAACTACAGCCACGGGATGCGCCAGCGACTGGCCATCGCCCAGGCCATGCTCGGCCTGCCGGAGCTGCTGGTGTTGGACGAGCCGACCGACGGGCTCGACCCACCGCAGATCGCCGAGATGCGCCGAGTCCTCCAGCGGTACGCCACGGACGGTCGTGCGGTGCTGGTCTCCAGCCACCTGCTGGCCGAGGTGGAGCAGACCTGTACGCACGCGGTGGTGGTGAACAAGGGCCGGATCGTCGCATCCGGGCCGGTGGAGGAGATCGTGGGCGAGTCCCCGAGCGTGCTCTTCGACGTCACCGATCCGGTGGCGGCGCGGGCGGTGCTGGACCGGCTGCACGGGGTCCGGGTGCTGCCGGAGAGCGACGGCCAGTTGGTGGTCGACACCAACGGCACGGCCCGCAGCGAGGTGGTGGCCGAGCTGGTGCGCGCCGGCATCGGGGTGGATCGGGTGGTGCCCCGGCGGCGCCTGGAGGACGCGTTCCTCGCCCTGGTGGGCGAGAACTCTCGGGGAAGCGGTGACCGGTGATGGCTGGCTCTTCCGTCGAGGCGCCGATGGGCGTCACCGATCCGGCTGGCGCGGCCCGGGGCTACCGGCCGTCGGCCACGATGCCGTTCGGCGCGGAGTTCCGCCGCCAGGCGTCCCGGCGGCGAACCCAGTTGGCGCTCGGGTTCATGGTGCTGCTGCCGCTGGTCATCCTGGTCGCCTTCCAGTTCAACTCCGGTGGCGACGACGACAACGGCAACAACGAGTTCGCCAGCCTGGTCGACCTGGCCACTGCTGGCGGGCTCAACTTCACCCTGTTCTCGATCTTCGTGTCGGCGTCGTTCCTGCTGGTGGTGGTCGTGGCGCTGTTCTGCGGCGACACGGTGGCCAGCGAGGCGAGCTGGGGCAGCCTGCGTTACCTGCTGGCGATCCCGGTGCCCCGGGCCCGGCTGCTCACCGTGAAGCTGGTGGTCGCGCTCGCGTACTCGGGGCTGGCCCTGCTGTTGCTGGCTGGTACCGCGCTGGTCGCCGGCACCCTGCGGTACGGCTGGTCGCCGCTGCGCAGCACGGTCGCCGCGGAGCTGGAGCCGGCCGAGGGGCTGCTCCGGCTGCTGGCGGTGCTCGGCTACCTGGCGGTCGTCCTGCTGGTGGTGGCCGGGCTGGCGTTCCTGCTGTCGGTGACGACGGACGCCGCGCTGGGCGCGGTGGGCGGCGCGGTGCTGCTCTGGATCCTGTCCAGCATCCTGGACCAGATCACCGCGCTCGGTGCGCTGCGCGACTTCCTGCCCACCCACTTCAGCACCGCCTGGCTGGGGCTGCTCTCCACCCCGGTGCAGACCGACGACGTGGTACGCGGCTGTATCTCGGCGATCAGCTACGCGACGCTGTTCTGGGGGCTGGCGTTCTGGCGCTTCACCCGCAAGGACATCACCTCGTAGCCGGCTGACCTCAGAGCCGGATGTCGGGCGGGCTCACCGACGACGGCACCGCGCTCGGCGCCGGCGGCTGAGCCGGCTGCGTCGGCACCGGCGCGGGCGGGTCGGCCTTCTTCCAGGCGCTGACGCCGATCCGGCCGGTGTTGCCCACGTCGATCGGGCCGTCCGGGTCGACGTCCTCGACCGGCTGCCCGGCGGCGGGCGCGACCAGCAGGTACGCCCCGTTGGTGGCCGGCACGGTCGAGTCGGTGACGAGGTTGCGCCAGAGGACGGTGGCGACGGCCCGTTCACCCTTCTGCAGCGTGAACTGCTGGGGCGGATGGTCGAACCCCGGGGTGATCTCCTTCGCCCCGGGCACCACCCGCAGGGTGATCGGCTCGCGCTGCTCGTCCAGCACGCGCAGCGCCGGGTACCCCTTCAACCGGTACGGCTGGTCGCCGCAGTTGACCAGCTCCAGCCCGAGGGCGCGCAGTCCCATGGCGGCGTCCGACCCCCTTGTCCGGACCCGGAGGCCCGACTCCGGGCACCAGAACGGCGGGCTGACGTACGCCGACGGCGTCGGGCTGGGCGTGGCCGTGACCCCGGGCAGCCGGCTCGGGCCATCCCCCGCCTGGCCTCGATGGTCGGCGGGAGCACAGGCGCCGAGCACGAGAGCCATCGCGACCGCCACGCCGGTCCTTCGCCGCGCTGCCGTGCCGTGCAAGGTCATCCGTTGATCCTCGCCCACGCGAGCTTCCGATCGCCGCCCGGCCCTCTGGATCTCATCGGCTCCCGCATCGGCTCCCGCATCGGCTCCCGCATCGGCTCCTGCATCGACTCCCGCATCGCGCCCCCGGCCTCGCGCCCCGGCCGCGCCCCGGGCTCGAGGCCCCGGCCTCGCGGCCCCGGCCTCGCACCCCGGCCGCGCCCCGGCTTCGCACCCCGGCCGCGCCCCGGCTTCGCGCCCCGGCCGCGCCCCGGCTTCGCGCCCCGGCCGCGCCCCGGGCTCGCGGCCCCGGGCTCGCGCCCCGGCCTGCCGGCCCGCCGGCCCGGCCTGCCGGTTGCTGACCCTGTCGAGCTGCCCCATATTTGGACCATCGCCGCGAGGGTTGCGCGGCGACCAGTCACCTGACCGGTTCTGCCGGGCTGGCTGCTCTGCTGGGGCGGCTGCTCTGCCGGGCTGGCTGCTCTGCTGTGCCGGGCTGGCTGCTGTGCCGGGCTGGGGCGCGAGGCGGGGCGGTTGCGGTGCTGGGCTGGCTGCTCTGCCTGGCTGCTGTGCAGGGGCGGCTGCTGTGCCGGGCCGCTGCTCTGCCGCCGCTCCCTCTCGGCACGGACCTGACGAGGGCTTCCGGGTGCCTCTGGAGCTGAATGGTTGGGGACATCGCTCGTCCGCGTGTAGCGGCCGGCGGTCATTGACCCGGCACACGGCCGGCATGCTGAGGCAAGCGCACAATCCGGCACTGAGCGGTGGTAACGCCGACGTCCAACCCCGCCCCATATCTGGGGCAGCTCGACAGGGCGTGCAGGCAGTCCGTTACTCCCGACCGCCGGGCTCGTCAGCCCGCCGTCACGTCGCGTCGCCAGCGGTGCCGGCCGCTCTCAGGCTGGCTCGGGGCGGCTCGGGGCGGCTCGGGGCGGCGCGGGGCGGCGCGGCTCGGGGCGGGCGGGGCGGGGGTGAGGACGGCGTTCAGGAGGCCGGGGTAGAGGCGCTCCAGCTCGTCTCGCCGGAGGCGGACGTAGCGGCTGGTGCCGGCGGCCCGGGTGCGGGTCAGGCCGGCCTCGCGCAGCACCTTGAGGTGGTGGCTGCGGGTCGCCTTGGAGACGCCGAACTCGAAGGTGTTGCAGGCGAACTCGCCGCCCTCGGCGAGCGCCCGGACGATCTGCAGCCGCACGTCGTCGGCGAGTGCGGCCAGCACGGTGGTGACCGGTACGGCGGTCAGGTCGGGTTCGTGCGGCTCCATGTGACCAGTATAACCGTTGTTCGACAATCGTCGAACAAGTCCCTAGGGTCGGTGTCGCTGGTTCGACGATTCTCGAACATTGGAGCTGACGATGCGTTCCCGTTCCGCCGCCTATCCGCTGCTCGCCGTGCTCAGCTGGGGAGTGATGTTCCCGGTTCTGGCCAGCGCGCTGACCCGGGTTGATCCGCTCAACCTGACCACCGCCCGCTACCTGCTGGCCGCCCTCATCCTGGTCGCCATCCTGCTGCTCCGTGAGGGTGCCGGCGCGCTGCGGCTCGGCGGTCGGGCCGTCGAGGTGGCGGTGCTCGGTGTGGTCGGCTTCGCCGGCTTCAACGTGCTCACCAACCTGGCGCTCGAGCACGCCGCCCCGCAGCAGATCGCCCTTTTCGTGGCCACCACCCCGGTGATCACCCAACTGGTCCGCTGGGCCCGCGACGGCGTACGCCCGAAGCCCCTCCTGCTGGCCCTCTCCCTGGTGGCGCTCCTCGGCGTCGGCCTGGTGATCACCCGCGGGAGCCTGACCGGGCTCGGTCAGTTCGGCCTCGGCGGGCTGATGATGATCGGCGCGGTGCTCGGCTGGGCGATCTACACCCACGGCGCCAGCCAGTTCGGCACCTGGTCGCCGCTGCGGTACACCACGCTGACCGCGCTCGCCGGCACGGCCGCCATGCTCGCCGCGAGCGTGCTCGCCGACGGCATCGGATGGCAGCACGCGCCGGCCGCCGCCGACCTCGTGGCGGTCGCCCCGCAGTTGGCGTACGCCGTGATCATGGGCGCGGTGATCGCGGTGCTGGCCTGGAACACCGGCGTGCAGCGGCTCGGAGCCGCCAATGCCGCCCTGTTCATGAACCTGGTGCCGGTGACCACCTTCACGGTGCAGATCGTCCGCGGCTACCGGCCGGAGCCGATCGAGCTGGTCGGGGCCGCGATCACCATCGCCGCCCTGGTCGCCGCGAACCTCGCCACCCGGGCCCGGACCGTGACCCCGTCGCGGCCCCAACCGACTGCGGTGACCGATCCGGTCGCGGTGGTCGACTCGGTGGCGGTGGCCAACCGCTGACCCACTCACTGGGATCTGCGGTGGAGGCGGCGCCCGGCGTTGCCTAGACTCGACGGCACAACTGAATACCTCATCCAGAGGGGCTGAGGGATACGGCCCGACGACGCCCCGGCAACCACCCCGCGCGCTCACCGCTGAGCGACCCGCGGGGCAGGTGCCAATTCCGTCCCCGCCGCACCGTGCGGTGTGGGGAAAGATGAGAGGACTCCTCGACATGACGTCGACGCTCGCCACCCCTGGCATCGACACCTCCTCCAGCCCCGCCCGAGCCCTGGTGTGCCGCGCCTGTTCGGCCCGCTACCCGCTCGCCGCCCAACACGCCTGTTACGAGTGTTTCGGCCCGCTGGAGGTCGACTACGACACCGCCGCCCTGGCCGCCGTCACCCGTGAGCAGATCGAGGCCGGCCCGAACAACATCTGGCGGTACGCCGCGCTGCTGCCCGCCGGTCAGGACCCGTCCACCCGGGTGACCCTCGACCCGGGGCTCACCCCGCTGGTGGCGGCCCCGCACCTGGCCGCCGAGCTGGGCATCGCCGCGCCGCTCTGGGTCAAGGACGACAGCGCCAACCCGACCCACTCGTTCAAGGACCGGGTCGTCTCGGTGGCGCTCACCGCCGCCCGCGCGCTCGGCTTCAGCCGGTTCGCCTGCGCCTCCACCGGCAACCTGGCCAACTCGGTGGCCGCGCACGCCGCCCGGGCCGGGGTGCCCTCGGTGGTCTTCATCCCCAGTGACCTGGAGCAGGGCAAGGTCATCACCACCGCGGTCTACGGCGGCGACCTGGTCGCCATCGACGGCTCGTACGACGACGTGAACCGCCTCTGCGGCGAGTTGGTGGAGACCGACGAGTTCGAGGACACGGCGTTCGTCAACGTCAACGTCCGGCCGTACTACGCGGAGGGCTCCAAGACCCTCGGCTACGAGGTGGCCGAGCAGCTCGGCTGGCGGATCCCGGCCCAGGTGGTCATCCCGATGGCCAGCGGCGAGCTGCTCACCAAGATTGACAAGGCGTTCTCCGAGCTGGTCGAGATCGGGCTGGTCGAGGCGCCGGCCGGCGGCTGGAAGGTCTTCGGTGCCCAGTCCGCAGGCTGCAACCCGATCGCCACCGCCCTGCACGCCGATACCGACACGATCACCCCGGTCAAGCCCACCGGCATCGCCAAGTCGCTGAACATCGGCGACCCGGCCGCCGGCCTCTACGCCCTGGAGGCAGTCCGCCGCACCGACGGTTGGATGGAGTACGCCGACGACGACGAGATCCGCGCCGGCATCCGGCAGTTGGCCCGTACCACCGGCGTCTTCGCGGAGACCGCCGGTGGGGTCACCGTGGCGGTGCTGCGCAAGCTGGTCGAGTCCGGTCGGCTCGACCCGACGGCGGAGACCGTGGTGTTCAACACCGGCGAGGGGCTGAAGACCATCGATGCGGTAGCCGGTCAGGTTGGCCCGACCCATCACATCAAGCCGTCCCTCCGCGCCGCCCGCGACGCCGGCCTCCTGGGCTGATCAGCCCCGCCCGCCCCGCCCCGCCCCGCGCCGGAGGGGTGGGCGTGCAGGGTCGGGCGGGGGATAGGGGATCGCCCGGACGGGGGATCGGGCCGATCCGCCGGGTATCTGGCTTTTCGCAGTGAGTGTGGAAAACCCACCGCTCTGGACTTGACGGCAGGAACCGGACGGCGCAAGATGCTCCCTGCGGGAGGGCATTTCGCCGGAGACTTTTGAAGTTCTTGCGACCCAGCGCCGGAGGCGTTGTGCGAGTGTCCCTCCCGACCACGTTCGATCGGGCCAGCGATTAATTCGCTGGCCCGATCGCTTTCCCGGGGTGCACGCTCGGCGGCATGAGCATCACCATCGCGTCGTTCGACGGCGCCGACCGAGCTTCGGTCGACGAGGCGTACCGGATCGGCGCGGCGGCCAACGACGCCGATCTCCCGGACTTCCCGCCCTTCTGCCGGCGTCGCTTCGACGCGTTCTTCCACACGCCGATGCCCGGCACCGAGACGCTCTGGGCGCTGGCCCGACTGGACGGCGTACCGGCCGGCTATGTCCAGCTGGACCTGCCGCAGCTCGACAACACCGAGAACGCCACGGCCGAGCTGGTGGTGAATCCCGAGCTGCGGCGGCGGGGCGTCGGTCGGGCACTGCACGAGCACGGGGTACGCCTGCTGCGCGAGCGCGGACGCAAGCGGGTGGTCGCGATGACCGTCTCGGCGCTGCCCGACGGGCCGGCTCGAACGGTGGCGGGCGATGCGTTCGCCGCCGCGACCGGAGCCCAGTCCGCGCTGGCCGAGGTGCGTCGCCGACTCGAGGTCGGCACCATCGACCGGGTCGCGCTGCGCGCGGCGTTGGCCGAGGCGCACGCCCTGGCCGAGGGCTACCGGTCGGTCTGCTGGCAGGGTGCGACCCCGCAGGAGTACGTGGCGGACGTCGCCTACCTGGACGGCCGGCTGCTCATGGACGCGCCCATGGGAGACGTGCAGTGGGAACCGGAGCAGGTGGACGCCGAGCGGATCCGCGGCACCGAACGGGCCCTGGACGCCCGGGGTCGGCGGCGCTACAACCTCGGGGTGCTGCACGAGGAGTCCGGCCGGCTGGTCGCCTGGACGCTGCTGGACGTGGGCGCCTCCGCCGACTGGCACGCGTTCCAACAGATCACCATCGTCGACCCGGCCCACCGGGGGCACCGGCTCGGCCTGCTCGCCAAGATTGAGAACCTGCATCATCTGCTCACCCACGAGCAGGCGGTACGCGTCATCGACACCTTCAACGCGGCGAGCAACAGCTACATGGTGGCGATCAACGAGCGGCTCGGGTTCCGCCCGGTGGACTCCTGGAGCAACTGGCAGCTCACTCTCTGACGGGTATCGGCGCTACTGCTCACGGGCGCTCCTCAGGCATGATGGCGGGCATGACGGAGACCCCGCATCCCCTGTACGACAGGCACGCCGACACCCTCAACCGTGCGCTGACCGCGATCACGGAGCGGGGCTACTGGTCCGCCTATCCCGAGTCCCCCAGCCCCCGGGTGTACGGCGAGACCGCCGCCGCCGACGGCAAGGCCGCCTTCGAGGCGTACCTGGGTGGCGACTTCCCCCTCGACCAGCCGGGCACCGGCGACCGGGTCGCCACCGAGGCGAGCCCGTTCGGGGTGGAGTTGGCGGTGCGCTACCCGCACGCCGGTGTGGACCAGTTGGTCGCCGCCGCCACCGCCGCGCTGCCGGCGTGGCGCGACGCCGGCCCGCAGGCCCGGGTGGGCGTCTGCCTGGAGATCCTCGACCGGCTGCACAAGAACATCTTCGAGCTGGCCAACGCGGTGCAGTTCACCAGCGGCCAGGCGTTCGTGATGGCCTTCCAGGCGGGCGGCGCGCACGCGCTGGACCGGGCGCTGGAAGCGCTGGCGTACGCGTACGCCGAGATGACCCGGCACCCGGCGACGGCCGGGTGGGAGAAGTCCGCCGGCAAGGGTGACCCGCTGCGGATGACCAAGACGTTCCACGTGGTGCCCCGCGGGGTGGCGCTGGTGATCGGCTGCAACACCTTCCCGACCTGGAACTCGTACCCGGGGCTGTTCGCCTCGCTGGTCACCGGTAACCCGGTGATCGTCAAGCCGCACCCGCGCGCGGTGCTGCCGCTGGCCATCACCGTGAAGTACGCCCGGGAAGTACTCGCCGAGGCCGGCTTCGACCCGAACCTGATCACGCTGGCCGCCGAGACGCCCGGCGAGAAGCTCGCCAGCGACCTGGCCCTGCACCGGGCCGTGAAGATCGTCGACTTCACCGGCTCCACCGAGTACGGCGACTGGCTGGAGACGCACGCCCGGCAGGCGGCGGTCTACACCGAGAAGGCCGGGCTGAACACGGTGGTGATCGACTCCACCGACGACTTCGCCGGCATGTGCCGCAACCTCGGGTTCACGCTGACCCTGTACAGCGGCCAGATGTGCACCACCTCGCAGAACTTCCTCATCCCGGCCGGTGGCATCGAGACCGACCAGGGGCACAAGAGCTTCGACGAGGTGGCCGGCGGGATCGCCGCGGCGGTCGGCAAGCTGACCGCCGACCCGGCCCGGGGTGTGGAGCTGACCGGTGCCATCGTCAACGACGGGGTGCTGGAGCGGCTGGCCGAGGTGACCAAGGTCGGCGAGCCGGTGCTGGAGTCACGGGCCGTCACGCACCCGTCGTACGCCGACGCGGTGGTGCGTACCCCGACCATCGTGAAGCTGGGCGCGGACGACGCGGAGACCTACGGCCGGGAGTGGTTCGGGCCGATCTCGTTCGCCATCGCCACCGACTCCACCGCGCACAGCCTGGAACTGCTACACCGAACGGTCGGCGAGAAGGGCGCGCTCACCGCGGGGGTCTACTCCACGGACGAGGCGGTGCTGGACGCGACCGAGGCGGTGGCGGTCGAGGTCGGGGTGCACCTGTCCTGCAACCTCACCGGCGGGGTCTTCGTGAACCAGTCGGCGGCCTTCTCCGACTTCCACGGCAGCGGTGCCAACGCGGCGGCCAACTCGGCGCTGACCGACGGCGCGTACGTGGCGAATCGGTTCCGGATCGTGCAGTCGCGGCGGCCTGTCTGATCGTTGGTTGCTGTTGGGGTTTCCGGGGGGAGCCCACCCGCTCCAGGCGGTCAGGCTTGATCCTTCCGCGGGCGGGCTCCCCCCGGAAACCCTCTCGGGGCACGCTGGTCGGGAGGTTGCCCGGCCGTGGGTGAACATCAGGCGGGGTTCTGCCTTGGGAGGGTTCTTGGGGTTCAGGCTGGTCGTCGCATTTGGAGTTCGGTCAGCGCGGGGATGGTCGGGTGCGGGACGCGTACGCCGGTGTCGGTGAAGCCGAGCCGCTGGTAGGCCCGGTAGGCGCGGTTGTTGCCGACCACCACCTCCAGCAGCAACTCCGGCCGGCCACAGGCGCGCGACCAGGCGGCCACCTCGTCGACCAGCTCGCCGAGTAGCCCCATGCCCCGCCAGGCCGGCGTGACGTAGACGGCGTAGATCACGGTCAACCCCGCCTCGTACGGCGCGGCCGTGCCCCCGGCATGCCCGACCAGCCGGCCTCCCGGGTCGGCGATGAACTGCGCGGTACCGGACCCGGCCGCGGTGGACGCGACCCGGGCGGCGTACTCGGTGTGGGAGCGGGCCGCGGCCTCGGCCACGGTCTCCAGGAAGGCCAGCGGTGCGTCGGCGAGCATCTCCAGGCGCAGCGCCCGCATCCGGGCGGCGTCCTCCGGCCGGACCCGACGGACCTTCGCCTGCCGGAGGGCGACTCCGCCCGGATCGGTGGTCATGCCCGCATGCCTATCACAGGGGTGGACGACGGTTTCGGCGTGCTCGATCGCCGCCGGACGGCCGGCGGGCAGCCGGCACCGTGGTAGTCATGAGCGTGGATCGGGTTGATCGAAAGCGAGGCCGACTTCGTGCTGTCGGAAACGGCGCCGATGCGCCCGATTTGTGGTCGTGCGCGGCCGTCACTCCTCGTGTAGCGTGCCATTTCGGTCACCTGTTTCAGCGGTAGTCATCGATCGCCGAGGCGGTGGCCGACGGCGCCGGCCCGTGCCGCGCGCCAGGGGCATGGCACGCCGCGCAGAGTGAGGAAGTGCACCGTGGCACAGGGCACCGTGAAGTGGTTCAACGCCGAAAAGGGTTACGGCTTCATCGCCGTCGACGGCGGTCAGGACGTGTTCGTCCACTTCTCCGCGATCGAGATGGACGGCTACAAGGCGCTGGACGACGGTCAGCGGGTGGAGTTCGAGATCGCCCAGGGCCAGAAGGGTCCGCAGGCGGAGCGGGTGCGCGTCGTCGCCTGAGCGGGCACCGCCAGTAAGGCCGCCGGCCCGGGGCTGCGCCGCGCGGCTGGACCCTGGAGGATCGTGAACCGTTCCAGCCGTTGCTGAGGAGGGTTCATGTCCGACCAGCCGCCCCCGGCCGTCCCACCACCGGGTCAGCCCGACCCGTCCGGTCCGCCGCCCGGTGGTGACCCGACCGCGCCCGGTGCCGCTGGGCTCCCGCCCGGGGGCACCCCGCCCGGCGGGGATCCAACCGCGCCGTCCCCCTGGGGCCCGCAGCCGGGGACCCCGCCCGGCTGGGATCCGACCGCACCGCCCGCTTCGGCTGGAGGCCCGCCGCCGGGCAGTCCGCCCGGCTGGGATCCGACCGTGCCTGCTTGGGGGCCGCCACCGGGCGCGCCGCCGCAGGGCTGGGTGTTCCCGCCCACCGGCGGCTACCCGATCGGTTCCGGGCCGTACGGCGGGCAGCACTGGTATCCCGGGCCACCGGCCGCCGGGTGGTATCCGCCCGGCATCGACCCGTCCGACCGGCTGGTCACGCCGCCCGGCGCCGGGCTGAGCGGTTGGTTCAACCGGTGCCTGGGTGCGCTCCAGCGCGGTTGGCGGTTGCTGCTGCCCATCCTGCTGCTCACCCAGGTGCTGCCGGCGGCGGTGCTGTCGGTGCTCTCGCTCGGGCTGGATCCGACCGCGGAGTGGGACACGAACGCCGTCGACGAGTCGACCTCGCTGCCCGACAACTTCTTCACCGACCTGGCGTCCTTGTTCCTGGTGATCATCGTCGGCAGCGTGCTGATCGGGTTGGTGCAGTCCGTGGGCTGGGCCGCCGGCAGTTGGGTGATCACCCGTCAGGCGGCCGGTGGGCCGGTGAGCTTGGGTGAGGCGCTGCGCTACGGCGTGCGCCGGGCGCTCGGGCTCTGGGGCTGGACGCTGGCGATCAGCCTGATCGTCGGCCTGGGCATCTGCTTCTGCATCCTGCCCGGCATCTACCTCACCTTCGCGCTCAGCATGGCTGGGCCGGTCTATCTCTTCGAGCGGCACAACCCGATCGGCCGGTCGTTCAGGATGTTCCACGACCGGTTGGGGCTGCTGCTGGGGCGGGTGGCGCTGGTGGGGGCGGTGGTGCTTGTCGGCACCTTCGTCGCGAGCGTGCTGGAGGGGGTCGGCACCGCCCCGTTTGGAGTCGATCCGCTCGCCGCTCCAGGTTCCGCGATCGGCGTGGTGCTGGTTCTCGCCCTCGGAGCGGTGCTGGCCCTCCCCGCCTATCTGGCGCAGATGGTGGGGCTGCTGGTGACGTACGCCGAGCAGCGGGCTCATGAGGGGCCGGTGAACAGCGCCGGGCTGGCCGCGGAACTCGGCTGACAGCGGCAGTCGTGCTTGCACTCGGCAGGGGAGAGTGCTAAACAAGGTATTGGCACTCGCATACCGCGAGTGCCAATGGTCGGGACGGTGGGGCCAGGTTGCACCGGCGTGGAGACGCCGGGGCGGCACATGGCCGGTCGTCGCGGGCTATCCGGCCCGGCCGAAGGACGTCGTCGTCGCCAGGTGGCGACGTCCCAAGGTGCGTACACCAGGCGGCCCATTCGAGGCACACATCTCGGGTGGCCCGTGAGTGTCCAGGAGGACAACGCCGTATGGCCAAGATGATCGCGTTCGACGAAGAGGCGCGCCGCGGCCTCGAGCGAGGCATGAACCAGCTCGCTGACGCCGTAAAGGTGACCCTCGGCCCCAAGGGCCGCAACGTCGTGCTCGAGAAGAAGTGGGGTGCCCCCACCATCACCAACGATGGTGTGAGCATCGCCAAGGAGATCGAGCTCGAGGACCCGTACGAGAAGATCGGCGCTGAGCTGGTCAAGGAGGTCGCCAAGAAGACCGACGACGTTGCCGGTGACGGCACGACGACGGCGACCGTCCTGGCCCAGGCCCTGGTTCGTGAGGGCCTGCGCAACGTGGCCGCTGGCGCCAACCCGATGGCCCTGAAGCGGGGCATCGAGGCCGCGGTCGCGAGCGTCTCGGAGGAGCTGTCCAAGCTCGCCAAGGACGTCGAGACCAAGGAGCAGATCGCCTCCACCGCCTCCATCTCTGCTGGCGACAGCACCGTCGGCGAGATCATCGCCGAGGCGATGGACAAGGTCGGCAAGGAAGGCGTCATCACCGTCGAGGAGAGCAACACCTTCGGCCTGGAGCTTGAGCTCACCGAGGGTATGCGCTTCGACAAGGGCTACATCTCGGCCTACTTCATGACCGACCCGGAGCGCATGGAGGCCGTCTTCGACGACCCCTACCTCCTGATCGTCAACAGCAAGATCTCGTCGGTCAAGGACCTGCTCCCGATCCTGGAGAAGGTCATGCAGTCGGGCAAGCCGCTGCTGATCATCTCCGAGGACATCGAGGGCGAGGCCCTGGCCACCCTGGTCGTCAACAAGGTCCGGGGCACCTTCAAGTCCGTCGCCGTCAAGGCGCCGGGCTTCGGTGACCGCCGCAAGGCCATGCTCGCCGACATCGCCATCCTCACCGGTGGCCAGGTCATCAGCGAGGAGGTCGGCCTCAAGCTGGACGCCGTCGCCCTCGACATGCTGGGCCGCGCCCGCAAGGTCGTGGTGACCAAGGACGAGACCACCATCGTCGATGGTGCCGGCGACGCCGAGCAGATCCAGGGCCGGGTCAACCAGATCCGGGCCGAGATCGACAAGAGCGACTCCGACTACGACCGGGAGAAGCTGCAGGAGCGGCTGGCCAAGCTGGCCGGCGGCGTTGCGGTGATCAAGGTCGGCGCGGCCACCGAGGTCGAGCTCAAGGAGCGCAAGCACCGCATCGAGGACGCCGTTCGCAACGCGAAGGCCGCCGTCGAAGAGGGCATCGTCCCGGGTGGTGGCGTCGCGCTGGTGCAGGCCGGCAAGACCGCCTTTGACAAGCTGGACCTGGTCGGCGACGAGGCGACCGGTGCCAACATCGTCAAGGTCGCGCTGGACGCCCCGCTGCGGCAGATCGCCGTCAACGCCGGCCTCGAGGGCGGCGTTGTGGTGGAGAAGGTCCGTAACCTCGAAGCGGGTCACGGCCTCAACGCCGCCAACGGCGAGTACGTGGACCTGCTGGCCGCGGGCATCATCGACCCGGCCAAGGTGACTCGTTCGGCGCTGCAGAACGCCGCCTCCATCGCGGCGCTCTTCCTCACCACCGAGGCTGTTGTCGCGGACAAGCCGGAGAAGACCCCGGCTGCCCCGGCTGGCCCGGGTGGCGGGGACATGGACTTCTGAGTCCAGTTCCGACACCGAACGGGGCGGGCCGCTGACGCGGTCCGCCCCGTTCGTCGTCAGGTGGGCAGGGGGCGCTGGTTGCGCCGCTTCTGCGCCCGGTCGTACGGCGGAGGCAGTTGGATGGGTGCGTCCACCATCTCCTGCGGCTCCTCGATCACCGGTTCTGCCATCTCGGCCAACTGCTCGGCGTCGCCGTAGTCGAGCCGGTCGAACGGCAGTTGGCCGGGGAGTTCGCCGACCGGTTTCCAGGTGACGGGCGGGCCGTCCTCGGTCTGGTCGTCATCCGTGGTCATGGCTGCCTCCTCTACCGAAACGGTAGGGGGCGTCGATGCCCGACGCGGGCGAATGGGACTATCTGGGTCTATATCCTATTCGCCCGTTATTCGCCGTTGAGCGTCCGTCGATACAGGAAGAAGACCCGCTCGATCCGGGCGCCCGCGCTGCCCGAATAGAACGGCACCGGCCCGACCCAGCCGATCTGCGCCCGGTCCAGCCCCGCCGTCCGCTGGTCGCGTAGGCAGCGCCGCAGCAGCACCCCGCCGATGCCCGAACCCTCGGCGGCCGGCGCGGTGCCCATCGGCCCGAACCAGCTCGGTCGGGACGAACCGTAGGCGGCGAAGCCGAGCAGCTCGCCAGCCCGCTCCGCCAGGTGGCAACCGGCGCCCTCGCGACCCACCGACCCGGCCAGCTCCCCGTCCCACGCGCCGCCGAAGGTGGACCGGGCGAACGCGGCCAGCGCCGGTAGGTCCGCCGGCTCCGCCCGACGTACCGTGATGCCCTGCCCGGCCAGCCGCCGCTCCGCCGCCTCGGTGGACCGCAGCGCCGGCGACTCGTCGTACGACAGGTCGGCGGTCATGTTCCAGGCGGTCCGATCCTGCCGGTAACCCAGTGCCAGGGCGGTGCAGACCGCCGGCGTGTAGCGCACGTCGATGCCCGGCCAGGCGTAGTACGGCGGGTTCCCGGCCAGCAGCACCTCGGTCGCCCCGCGCTCGGCGAGCACCTGCTCGGCCCGCTCCAGCAGCGCCCGGCCGACACCCCGGCGACGCTGGTCCGGAAGCACCGCGACCAGGTCCACGTGCCCGAGACCCGGGTCGGCCGACGACACCGAGCAGAGCAGCACCCCGACCAGGTCCCCACCCCGGTACGCGCCCAGCCCGACCACCAAACGGTCGGCGGCGGCCCGGGGCCAGAGCGCGTCCACCACAGGCCCCGCCTCGGTGGCGTCCTCCGGCAGGTCGAGCGCCTGCTCGCAGAGCCGCACCACGGCGGGGGTCAGGTCGACGGTCAGCTCGGTGATGGTGATCTCGGCGTCCATGGTCGCGACCCTAGATCACCGAGTACCGGTTTTGACTCCCGCCATCGTCTCGATGACGACAACCGCAGGCTCAGGGCCGGGCGGCTCGGACGGCGGCGTAGGCGTCGACCTGGCCGGCCCCGGTGACGTTCGCCGGGCCGCCGCAGGCGTCCGCCGTGTTGCGGGAGCGGTAGGTCGGCACGGCCGGCGTGGCGGTGTCCCGCAGGATCTGCCGGGTCCGGGCCAGGTCGCCGACCAGCGCCGGGTTCGCCGACCACATCAGCGCCACCACCCCGGCCACCTGCGGGGTAGCCATCGAGGTGCCGTCGAGCGCGGCGTACCCGCCGCCCGGCATGGCCGACACCACGCCCACCCCCGGCGCCAGCACGTCCGGCTTGCGGAGGCCGCCCGGCACCGGCCCGCGTGAGGAGAACTCGGCAACCCGTCGCTGCGCGTCCACCGCGCCCACGGTCAACACGTCCGGGTACGGCGCGGGCGGGTCGGCGATCGACTCGCACCATGGGCCGGTGTTGCCGGCCGCCGCGACGACGAAGATCCCGGCGGCGTCCAGCGCGGCGGTGGCCGGTCGCAGCACACCCGGGTCGCAGCCCTCGATCGGTGGGCAGCCCCACGAGTTGGTCAGCACCTGCGGGGCGCGCTCCGGCCGGCCGTCGGTGAACGGGTCACCGCCGGCCGGGAAGGGCGCCAGCATGAACTGAAGGCATTCCAGGTAGTGCCCCGGGCTGCCCAGGTTGCGGTCCAGGTTGACGCAGCCCACCCACTGCGCGTCCGGCGCCACCCCGATGCCGCCCCGCCCGACCGCGCTGCCCACCGTGTGGGTGCCGTGCCCGCCCTGGTCGGTCGGGGTCCGGGTGCCGTCCCACGGGTCGAACCAGGAGTCGTCCCCGCCCCGGAACCCGGCCCGCAGCGCCGGATGGGTGCCGTCCACCCCGGAGTCCGAGCTGCCCACCACGATGCCCGCGCCGGTCACCCCGAGCTGCGACCAGACCCGGTCGGCGCCGAGTTGGCGGATGTTCCATTCCGGACCGGTCGGCGCGGGGGCGGTGCCCCGGCTCTGCCCGGCCGGGGCCGGCAGTGGCCGCAGTCGCTGGCTGACCAGCACCCGGGCCACCCCCGGTCGGCGCTCGAGCCAGGCCCGCACCGCCGGACCGCCGTCCACCTCGACCGCGTTCACCAGGTAGTACGACACCGGGTTGAGCCGCAGCCGGGTCAGCTCCCGACGGAGGTCGGCCTGGCTCCGGTCGGCGGTGGTCACCAGTCGCCGGTACACCTCCGCCGCCCGGGCGTCCCGCCCGGCCCGGCCCGGCACACCGGCCGGCACGCCGGTCAGGTCGGCCTGCTCGCGCAGCACCACCAGCAGCCGTTCGCCGTACAGGCCGGGCTGCCCGGGCCCGACGTCGACGACGACGGCCGTGACCAGCAGCACCACTGCGGTCAGCGCGGCCATCCGCCGGCTCGGCGTGCGGGCCGCCGGCCGGGCCAGCAGCAGCGCGTACCCGATGGCGACCAGGACCGCGACGGCGAGCCCGACACCGGCGGCGGCCGCTACCCAGAACGGCACGTCGCGGGTGCCGGCCAACAGCACGCTGATCTCTTCCGGGTCGGTGAAGGCCAGCGGGCCGAGCGCGGTCAGGCCCACCAGCCAGCCGGTCGCCGCCCGACCAGCGCGCCCGGCGTCCGCCGTCGGTTCCCCGGCGTCTGCCGTCCCGTCGGCGGCCGGACGCCAGGTCGCGGCCCACAGGGCGGCCAGCGCGAAGCCCACCGGCGGCAGGGTCAGCAGCGCGGGTAGCTGCGCGCCGGACTGGCCGGTGCCGGCCGCGAGCAGCAGCAGCGTCACCCCGGCGACCAGGCCGCCGACCAGGACCAACCGGGTCGGCCGGGGAGGCCGGCCGATCGCGAACCGGGACCAGAAGGTTGCGTCCAGCAGCGTCGCGGCCAGCGCACCGAGTGCGGCCGCCGCCAGCAGGGCGAGCGCGGTCTCCAGCAGGCCGCCGAGCGCGCCCAGCCACGCCCACGGCAGCAGCAGCGCCAGCCCGGCGGCGACCGCGAGCAGCGGCACCGGACCGGGCCGGGCCGGCCTCCGCCCGGGTCCGGCCGAGCCGCCGATGATGTCCGCCAGCGCGGCGCTTCCAGTCGGCTCGGGGGCACTGGCGATGTCGCCGGGCGCGGCGCTTCCGATCGGGGGTGCGGCGGCGTCCCTGCCGGGCGTCGCGCCGATCGACCCGCCGGACGTTGAGCGACGCGCCGAGCGGCGTGCCGTCCAGCGCAGGACGAGCGCGGTGAGCGCCGCCGTGGCGGCCAGCGCGGCGAGGTACGCCTCGTGGTGCACCGGCGGCACGATTCGCAGCAGCGTGAGCACACCGAGCGCGAGCGCCCCGCCCAGCCAGGCCCGGCCGGTGGCGCGGACCGCGGCCGACCGGGGCAGCAGGGCCAGCAGCAGCGCGGGCGTGCCCACCAGCACGACGGTGGCCAGGCCCAGCAGCGGCCAGAGCGAGCCGATCCGGTCCCGTCCGAAGCCCAGCAGCACCTGGTCGGTGAGCCAGCCACCCGCCTGGGTGGCCACGGTGACCCCCACCGTCCAGCAACCGGCCAGCACGGCCGCGACCACCGGCCACGGACTGGCTCGGCCCGGGTACGACGGCTGGTGGTGCGACGGTGGACCAGCGGGTGACGGAGAGCCGACCTGCATGACGTGAACAGTACGGGGCGGCGGCGCATGTCGGCACGATGGCATCGGCGGTTACGGTGGACAGGTGCGCGACCCCAATATCTCCCGATCCGTAGCCGGTCAGCTCTCGCCGGTCCGCCGCGCTGCCGACCTGCGCCGACTCCGCGGCGAGCGCTTCGACGTGCTGGTCATTGGGGGTGGGGTGACCGGTGCCGGCGCCGCCCTGGACGCGGCCTCCCGGGGCCTGAAGGTGGCCCTGGTCGAGGCACGCGATCTTGCCGCGGGCACCTCCAGCCGGTCCAGCAAGCTCATCCACGGTGGTTTGCGCTACCTGGAGCAGTTGGAGTTCCACCTGGTCCACGAGGCGCTGACCGAGCGCGGCCTGCTGGCCACCCGGCTCGCGCCACACCTGGTCCGCCCGGTGCCGTTCCTGGTGCCGCTGCCGGCCGGTCGGGGCCTGCGGGACCTGCCCGCCCGGATCTTCCGCCGCTCGTACTACGGCGCTGGCGTCGCCGCCTACGACGCCTTCGCAGGGGTCTTCGGCGGTGGCCGGGGCATGCCTCTGCACCGGCACCTGACCCGCGAGGGTGCCCGGCGGATCTTCCCGAGCCTGCGGGCCGACGCGCTGGCCGGGGCGATCCGGTACTACGACGGGCAGGTCGACGACGCCCGGCTGGTGGTCACGCTGGCCCGCACCGCGGCCAGCCTCGGCGCCACGGTGGTGAGCAGCGCCCGCGCCGTCGGGCTGATCCGGCAGGCGCGTGAGGTGACCGGCGTCCGGGTCCGTGACCTGGAGGCGCCGGCCGGCTCACCGGACGCGGAGTTCGAGGTGCACGCCCGCACCGTCATCGCCGCCACCGGGGTGTGGAGCGACGACATGTCCCGGATGCTCAACGACGTGGGCCTGCGGCCCGGCGTCCGGGTGCGCGCCTCCAAGGGGGTGCACCTGGTGGTGCCCCGCTCGGCGATCACCGGCGAGACCGGGCTCATCCTGCGTACGGCGAGCTCGGTGCTCTTCGTCATCCCGTGGGGCGGGCACTGGATCATCGGCACCACCGACACCGACTGGCGGCTGGACAGGTCCCACCCGGCTGCCTCGGCCCGCGACATCGACTACCTCCTGCAGCAGGTCAACGTCGTACTGGACCGGCCGCTGACGACCGCCGACATCGAGGGCGTCTACGCCGGGCTGCGTCCGCTGCTGGCCGGCGAGGCCGACTCCACCTCGAAGTTGTCCCGGGAGCACGCGGTCTTCGAGCCGATGCTCGGGCTGCTGCTGGTCGCCGGCGGCAAGTACACGACGTACCGGGTGATGGCCTCCGATGTGGTCGACCGGGCCGCCAGGCGGTTGGGCGGGGCGCGCGCCTCGCGTACCGCCGACCTGCCGCTGCTCGGCGCCGACGGGTACCCGGCCATGTGGCGGGACCGGGCCGACCTGGCCCGCCGGCACGGCGTACCGGTGGGCGTGGTGGAGCACCTGCTGGAGCGGTACGGCACCCTCACGCTGGACCTGCTGGCGCTGGCCGACGCCGATCCCCTGCTCGCCTCCCCGCTGGCCGGTGCCCCGGAGTACCTGGCCGCGGAGGTCACCTACGCGGCGCGGGCCGAGGGCGCCCTGCACCTGGAGGACGTGCTGACCCGGCGGACCCGGATCTCCTTCGAGACCAGCCATCGAGGGCTTGAGTCGGCGGAACACGCCGCCGAGTTGATGGGTGCCGTGCTCGGCTGGGACGCGGCCACTCAGGCACGTGAGGTCGAGCACTACCGGGCACGGGTGGAGGCGGAGCGGCAGTCCCAACTGATGCCGGACGACGCCGCTGCGGACGCGGCCCGGCTCGGCGCTCCGGACGTCCGGGGCTTCGCGGCCGACCGGGGTGGCGACGACGATCAGGCTGAGTTGCGCCCGTCCACTCGGTGACGAAAAGAAACGTTACCGAAGGGTAACCGTCGATACCGGCCCGGATGGTGGTTTCGGTCGAACCTACGGTGGGGTAGGTTTCCGCGCGTGCTGTACCGCGCGCCCTCCCGCCTGCTCATTCCCCTTCTCGCTGCGGCGCTGGCCAGCGCCCTGACCGGGTGCTCGCTGTTCGACCGGAACGGCGGCGACACACCGGGGGTGCAGTCGGCCGGAGTCGCGGCCGGCGGGCCGGCGCTCGAGGTTCCCACGACGGTCGCCGCGGGGCAGGTCAGCCTGCTCCAGAGGCTCGGCGCCGACGGCCCGCTGCGCACGCTGAGCGTCGAGCGGGACGGGGCGTGGCAGTGCCTCGACTGTGCCGGTGACGGGGTCACCTCCCGGGGCACCCTCGCCCCGGAGCAGACCGAACGGCTCCAGGTGCTGCTCGCCGACCCGACGCTGGCCAAGGAGACCGATCAGGTCCGGCAGTACCGGCCGACCTGCATCGACGCGCTGACCTCCAGCCTGCTCACCTCCGCCGGGCTGGTCACCTCGCAGGACTGCCCCGGCGAGGAGCGCACGAAGGTCGCCGGGGAGATCCTGCTGCTGCTCACCCAGGCGACCCCGGCCGAGGTCGAGGGCTGATCCTGCACCGAGGCGTCGGCCGGGCCTCGCCGGGTCCAGGTCCAGGTCAGAGCACCTTGCCGGGGTTGAGTAGGCCGTCCGGGTCCAGCGCCGACTTGATGGCGTGGTGCACCCGGACCCCGACCGGGCCGATCTCCCGGGCCAACCAGTCCCGCTTGAGCAGCCCCACGCCGTGCTCGCCCGTGCAGGTGCCGCCCAGGTCCAGGCCGAGCTGCATGATCTCGTCGAACGCCCGCCGACCCCGTTCCAGGCTCGCCGGGTCGGCCCGGTCGACCACGATGTTCGGGTGCATGTTGCCGTCTCCGGCGTGCCCCACCACGCCGATCGGCACGTCGCAGTCCACCGCGATCCGGGCCACGCCGTCCAGCAGGGCGGCGAGCGAGCCGCGCGGCACCGCCACGTCGTCGATCACCAGGCCGCCGTTGCCGCCCGGGTAGGCGTCGGCCGCGAACTTCTCCATCGCTGGGTGAGCCAGGCGCCGGGCCTGCAGCAGCGCTGCCGCCTCCACCGCGTCGGTGGCCGCGTAGACCTCGTCGGCGCCGGCCGCCTCGCACACCTCGGCCAGGCCGGCCAGGTCGTCCGCGGCCCGGCTGCCGGTGTCCGCGGCTGCCAGCAGCAGAGCCTGGGCGTCGGTCCGCAGCCCCATCGGCTGGTACGCCTCGATCGCCCGCAGGTGGGTCTGGTCCAGCAGTTCCAGCAGGCTGGGGGTGAGCCCTCGGGCGGCGATCTCGGCCACCGCCGCGCCGGCCGCCGCAGTGGAGGGGAAGACCGCCACCAGGGTCAGCGATTCGGCCGGGGCGGGGCGCAGCGCGACGGTCACCTCGGTGATCACCCCGAGGGTGCCCTCCGAGCCGACGAAGAGCCGGGTCAGGTCGTAGCCGGCCACCCCCTTGGCGGTACGCCGGCCGGTGCGTAGCACCTCGCCGGAGGCGAGCACCACCTCCAGGCCGAGCACGTACTCGGTGGTCACGCCGTACTTGACGCAGCACATGCCGCCGGCGTTGGTGGCCACGTTGCCGCCGATGGTGGACGACTCCCAGGAGCCGGGGTCCGGCGGGTACCAGAGCCCCTGCTTGGCCACCGCCGCGGCCAGCGCCGCGTTGACCACCCCCGGCTGGACCACCGCGATCCGGCTCACCGGGTCGATCTCCCGGATCTCGTCCATGGCGACGGTGCTCAGCACCACCGCGCCGTCCACGGCGTTGGCCGCGCCGGCCAGCCCGGTCCGCGCGCCCTGCGGCACCACGGGTACGCCGTGCCGCGCCGCCGCCCGGATCACCGCGACCACCTGCTCGGTGGTGCGCGGGCGGGTCACCACCAGCGGGGTGCCGGCGGCGCAGAGGTCGGCCTCGTCCCGCTGGTGCATGCGCAGCAGGTCCGGGTCGGTGAGCACGGCGGTCTCGCCCAGCGCCGCGCGCAGGTCGTCGAGGAGTGGGGTGGGGGCCATGTAGCTGAGGCTAGGTTGCCGACCGCCGATCATCAACGTGATCAACTGCGCGGGCTAACTTGGGCACCATGCTCTACCTGGACCGGCCTGCCTGGCCGTGGCGCGGTCGGCTCTGGTCGCACCTGATCAGCGACGTCTCCTACGCCGAACTACACGCCTTCGCCGAGGCGCTGGGTGCGCCCCGGCGCGGCTTCGACCGGGACCACTACGACATTCCGGCCGAGCGGTTCGCGGCGGCGGTGTGGCTCGGTGCCCAGGTGGTGCCGAGCCGGGAGCTGGTCCGGCTGCTCCGGGACGCCGGCCTGCGCCGCCCGAAGCATCTGGTCAGTCCGCCGGAGGCCCGGCTGCGGTGAGCGTGGCCAGTTCGCGGCGCAGGTTGTTCCGGGCCGGCTGTTCCCACCGGCCGGCCAGCGGTGGCAGCCGGAATAGCGCCGGCAGCGCCAGCAGGCCGGTGAGCACCATGGCCCGGCCCACCCGAAAGGCCGGCTCCGGCACGTGCGCGTACTCCCGCCGAATGGCCGCCGCATAGCGGTCGTAGGTGGCCGGCGGGGCGGCCAGCACAGCGAGGTCCGCGTCGCAGAGCAGCTCGCCGTCCCGGTCGCCCGGGGCCACCACGTGCCCGGCCGTGAGCAGCACCAGCCGGCGCACCTCGGCCACCGCGGGCGTCGGCACCCCGAGCTCGGTGAGCACGGTCCCCGCCAGCGTGGCGCTGTCCCGTTCGTTGGCGTCGCCGGCGGCCCGCGGGTCGTAGACCGCGTCGTGGCACCAGGCCGCCAGCCGGACCAGGTCGGCCCGGTCGGCCAGCCCCGCGTGCCGGTCCACCACGTCCAGCACGGCGGTCAGGTGCACCGCCGTGTGGTAATGCCGGTGCGGCTCCCGCCACCGGGAGAGCAGTTGCTCCCCGGCGGGGGTCGTGTCCGCGCCGGGCTTCGCCCCGGCGCCCCGGGCTGCCGCCCGCCACCGGTCCAACAGATCGGCCACCGCCCGAGTCTGCCGCATCCGACGGGAGCGCGCGGAGCGGGAGGATTCAGCGCGCGTGCCACGGGTAGTCGCGCCCATGGCCGTGCCCCGGGACAAGCGACCTCCGATGGTGCGGCGTACGGCGCTGCGCGAAGGGTTGGTGGACATCGACGGCGCGCGGATCGCCGAGGCCACCGAGGAGCTGCGCCATCGCAGTCGGGCCACGCTGCACGACCGGCTGCACCGGGTGCGAATGGCCGGCGGGCTGGCCGTGCAGGCCGGGCTGGCCGCCGGGCTGGCGTACTACGTCTCGCACCGGCTGCTCGGCAACCCGCAGCCGGTGTTCGCGCCGATCTCCGCGGTCGGCACCCTGGCCGCGTCGGTCGGTCAGCGGTTCCGCCGGACCGTGGAACTGATCGTCGGGGTGGGGATCGGGGTGGCCATCGGCGACTTCCTGATCTACCTGCTGGGCACCGGGGCGTGGCAGCTCGGCCTGGTGGTCACGGTCGCGATCCTGCTCACCATCTTCGCCGGGGCCAGCGTGGCCATCGTCATCCAGGCGGCGGCCACGGCGGTGCTGATCGTCACGCTGAGTCCGCAGACCGAGAATCTGGAGATCCCGCGCTTCGTCGACGCGTTCCTCGGTGGTGGGATCGCGCTGCTGGTGACGGCGGTGCTGCTGCCGCTGAACCCGCTCCGGGTGCTCAATCGCGCTGCCCGACCGGCGCTGGACCTGCTCGCCGCCCAGCTCGACGCCACGGCCGACGGGCTGCGCAACCGGGACCGCGCCGGCATCCAGCAGGCGCTCGAACGATTGCGCAACAACAAGGAGGAGCTGGCCACGTTGGCCGAGGCGATCGAGGGGGCTAAGGAGACCGCCACCCTCTCCCCGGCCCGCTGGCACCGGCGCGACGAGCTGACCCACTACGCGGAGGCGGCCGACCCGATCGACCGGGCGATGCGCAACACCGGCACGCTGATCCGCCGGGCCGTGACGCTGATCGAGGACGAGGAGCCGGTGCCGGATCCGATGCCGGACGGCATCGGCCACCTCGCCGAGTCGGTCCGGCTGCTCAAGCACGAGTTCGCGGTGGGCGAGGAACCGGAGAAGGCCCGGGAGCGGTCGCTGCGGGCGGTCAGCGAGGCCGGTCGGGCGTACGGAGCCGGGGTCGGCTTCTCGGGCAGCGTGGTGATCGCCCAGATCCGTACCACCGCGAGCGACCTGCTGGTGGCCTCCGGGATCGACCAGGAGGAGGCGAACCGGTGGATCCGTACCGCCTTCGGGGAGCAGGAGCGGCCGATCGGTGAACCGGCCGAGCCGGGCGAGACGCCGAAGCCGCCCACCGCCCCACCGGTCGGCTGACCGGGGCCGCGGCGCTCCGCCCGCCCTCAGCCCAACGCGGCGAGTGCGGCGAGAAGCCGGTCCACCTGCGCGGCCGTGCTGCCCAGGCCGATGCTGGCGCGCAGGGCGGTGGGCGGCAGGTCCCGCCGGCCGGTACGCCCCGCCGCCTCGGCGAGCAGCCGCCGGGCCAGCGGATGGGCGCAGAACAGCCCGTCCCGTACGCCGATCCGGTGCTCGGCGGCCAGCCGGGCGGCCACGTCGGCGGAGTCCCACCCGGCGACCACGAACGACACGATGCCGACCCGGGGCGCGTCCGGGCCGAAGGTGCGCAGCTCCACCACGTGCGGCAGGGCGGCGATGCCGGTCCGCAGCCGGGCCAGCAGTGCCTGCTCGCGGGCCGCCAGCGCGACCCGGTCCGCGTCGGCCAGCGCCGCGCACACCGCGGCCAGCGCCACCGCGCCGACCAGGTTCGGGGTACCGCCCTCGTGTCGGGCCGGGCCGGTCGTCCAGGTCACGTCGTGGGTGGCCGGCCCGACGTGGCTGGTGGCGCCACCACCGGCCAGGTACGGCGGAGCGACGTCCAGCCAGTCCGCCCGGCCGATCAGCACGCCCGCGCCGAACGGCGCGTACAGCTTGTGGCCCGAGACGGCCAGGTAGTCCACGTCGAGCGCGAGCAGGTCGACCGGGGCGTGCGGGGCGAGCTGCGCGGCGTCCAGGGCGATCCGGGCCCCGTGCCGGTGGGCCACCCGGGCCAGTTCGGCGACCGGCCATCGCTCGCCGGTCACGTTGCTCGCCCCGGTCACCGCGACCAGTACGGGCAGCGCCGGGTTGCTGTCCCGCCGCAGCTCGGTGAGGGCGGCGGCGAGGGCGCGTACCGCCCCGGCGGGGTCGGTGGGCACCGGCAGCCGGACCGAGCCGCGCGGCCAGGGCAGCAGGTTGGCGTGGTGCTCGCCGGCGAAGGTGACCACCGTCGTGCCGGCGGGCAGCGCCCGGGCCAGCAGGTTGAGCGCGTCGGTGGTGTTGCGGGTGAAGATCACGTGGTCTTCGGCGCGGGCGCCGAAGAAGTCACCGACCGTCTGCCGGGCCCGCTCGTAGGCCAGCGTGCAGTGCCGGGACAGCGCCCCGGCACCGCGATGCACGCTGGCGTACCAGGGCAGCAGCTCGGCCACCGCGTCGGCGGCGGCCCGCGCGCACGGCGCGCTGGCCGCGTAGTCCAGGTTGATCTCGCCCGGTACGCCGAGTACGTCGAGCGGCGCCGACGCGGCCGGCGCGGGCGCCACGGCGGACCGGGTGGGGAGCGAGGGTACGAGGGTGACGGACACGCCGGAACCTCCGGGGTCAGGGACCCCGGGTCTGGTGTCGGGACGGGGTCCGCGCTTGCCCAGCACGCCGATCGGGCTGGGCCCGGTCATCACCCGGGGCACCCCACCGCGAACTCGACGAGGGTTGCCGGCCAGCAAGCCGGGGCTTGACGCTGGCGCTCGTGACCTGCCGGCAGCATAGCGACTGCCGATGCGACCAAACCAGCCGGCGGGGGATGGCTACGCTGACCGCATGGCCGACACCCCGCCCGGTGCACCCCTGCCGTCGCCGCCCGCGCCCGCAGCCCCGTCCGCCGGCGAGGCGCCCCGGATGCCGCTGCGCCGACTGGACCGGCGGCGGTTCCTGGTGCTGGCCGGGGTGGTGTTGTTCATCGCCGCCTGCGCGGGCTTCATGGTCTTCACGCTCGGCCAGTCGCTCGGCGTCGAGGCGTTGCTGATCGGGCTGGTCGCCGCCGTCCTACCGGTGCCGGTGCTGGTCGCCTGCTTCCTCTGGCTGGACCGCTACGAGCCGGAGCCGTTGAAGTACCTGATCTTCTGCTTCGCCTGGGGTGCGTTCGTCTCCACGGCCGCCTCGCTCACCGTGAACGAGTTCGCCGCCGCCCGGTTCAATGACTGGGGACTGCCGGCCGCGCTCACCGGCGTGCTGGTGGCGCCGTTCATCGAGGAGCTGACCAAGGCCCTCGGCCCGATCCTGCTGCTGGTGTTCCGTCGCCGGGAGTGGTCCGGGATCACCGACGGCCTGGTCTACTGCGGGCTCTCCGCGGTCGGCTTCGCCATGGTGGAGAACATCCTCTACCTGGGCGGGTACGGCTACGCGGCAGGCGCCGACCGGTACGGCCCGGCGACCGGCACCCAGCAGGTCATCGCGATCTTCATCGTGCGGATCCTGCTGTTCGGCTTCGCCCATCCGCTTTTCACCTCGATGACCGGTGTGGGGCTGGGTGTCGCCGCCCGGACGGCCGACCGCCGGGTCCGGGTGCTCGCACCGGTCGCCGGCCTGCTGCTGGCCATGATGTTGCACGGCACCTGGAACCTGCTGCCCACGCTGACCCAGGCCACCGGCGAGACGGTGATCATGCTGTACGGCTTCCTGGGCCTCATGGTGCCGGTCTTCTTCGGCATGGTGGGGCTGGCGGTGTGGCTGCGTGCGTGGGAGGGGCGGCTCACCGAGCGGACGCTGCCGGACTATGTGCGCGCCGGCTGGCTGAGTCCGCCCGAGGTGGCCGCGTTGAGCAGCCTCGGTCGCCGGCACGCGGCCCGTAGCTGGGCGCGTCGGGTGGCCGGGGACGCCGGGGTGCGGGCGATGCGGGGGTACCAGTTCGCCGCCACCCGGTTGGCCCTGCTGCGCGACGGGACGCTGCGCGGCCTGGACCGCAAGCCGGCTGATCGGGAGCGGACGGCTCGTGAGGAGCGGGAGCTGCTGGAGTCGATCACCTCGTACCGGTCGTTCTTCGTGGGTCGGGACCCGCAGGCCCCGGTCGGGGTCTGGGACGGCAGCCGCTACCACCTGCGCTTCCCGGACGGTTCGCAGCGTCCGGTGGCCGCGCCGGACGAGCCGGTGGTGCCGATTCCGGTGCTGCTGGCCGCGCCGCCACCGCCGGTGGGGTACGCCCCGCCCGGCTGGTACGGCGTGCGGCCGGCGGCGCCCTGGCCGCCCGGTCAACACTGATGTGAGGCCGGCGGATCAGGTCATCAGGGCGGCTCAGGTCATCAGGGTGGTGAGGAAGTCACCGAGGCCCTGGGCCATCGCGACCAGCATCGCCCCGATCGCCTTGAACATCTGCGCGGCACCGTCCGGCCGGAACGCCATGAAGTAGATCAGGAACGCGAGGCTGCCCCAGGCCAACAGCTTCTTCACGAATACCGGCATCGTCCCTCCCCAGGGCCACGGTCGCCGGATGGCTTCCCGTCGTGCGGCCCGGCAAACGGAGCGACGCCGCGCGCCGGTGCCCGGCCGCCCACGCCGGTGTGCGGCGCGGGGTTGGGGGAGGTCTCAGAGGTAGAGGCCGGTGGAGTCGTTGTCGACGCGCTCGGCGGCCACGGCGTGCACGTCCCGCTCCCGCAGCAGCACGTACCCACGACCGTGCAGCTCGACCTCGGAGCGGTCGTCCGGGTCGAAGAGCACCCGGTCGCCGGAGACGATGGCGCGGACGTTCGGCCCCACTCCGACGGCGGTGGCCCAGGCGAGGCGCTTGCCGACCGTGGCGGTCGCCGGGATGACGATGCCGGCGGTGGAGCGGCGCTCGCCTTCGCTGCCCTCCATCCGTACCAGCACCCGGTCGTGCAGCAGGCGGATCGGCAGGCCGGCGTCGAGATCCTGGTCGGCGGTCACGCCGCAGACGCTACCGTGTCGGCGACGGCCGGCAGCCGGTGGTTGCGCCCGAGGTGACCGGGGCAATGTGTGGCGGAACTGCCCTACGGTGTCGGGAACGGACGTATGCTGTCCGACCTGTCGTCGTGGGCGGGCCGGTTTCTCTGCCAGGAGGTGCGCTTGAGCCGCTTCGAGCGGGTACGCGGGCGGCTCCGCCGCGCCTACCAGTCAGGACGGGACTCGGTACGCGCCGATCGGAGCGCGTCGAGCGACGTCCCGGAGCCCGTCGGGGTGGCCTCGCCCGCCGTGCCGGGGCCCGCCGCGCCGCCGACGGCCACGGTCGTCGGCGCGGAACCTCCGGTGGACGTGCACAGCTCGACCTCCAGCCGGGACGACGCCGACGTCCCGCACGGGCTGCGGATCGCCGCCGCCTGGTGCTGGCGGCTGATCGTGATCGGCGTGGTGGCCTGGGCGCTGCTCCGGATCGTCGGCACGGTCAAGATCGTGATCATTCCGCTGGCCATCGCGCTACTGCTCTCGGCGCTGCTCGCGCCGGCGGTGGGCTGGCTGTTGCGGGCCCGGCTGCCCCGGTCGCTGGCGACGGCGGTGGTGCTGGTCGGTGGCCTGGCGGCGGTGATCGGCACGCTCACCCTGGTGGTCAACGAGTTCATCCGGGGAGTGCCGGAGCTGAGCGAGAAGTCCTCGGAGGGCGTCCGGCAGATCCAGAACTGGCTGAAGACGGGCCCGCTGCACGTCTCTGACAACCAGCTCGACCGCTACATCGACGAGGCGCAGGGCTGGATCAACGACAACACCTCGAAGTTCACCAGCGGCGCGCTGAGCACCGCCGCCACGCTGGCCGAGGTGTTGACCGGCACGCTGCTGGTGCTCTTCGCCACGTTCTTCTTCCTACGCGACGGCAGCCGGATCTGGCGTTTCCTGGTCCGGCTGCTGCCGGTGGCCGCCCGGTGGAAGGTCGACGACGCCGGCCGGGCCTCCTGGCAGACGCTGGTCGCCTACGTCCGGGCGACGGTGCTGGTCGCCTTCATCGACGCGGTCGGCATCGGCATCTTCCTGGTCATCTTCGACATTCCGTTCGCCTTCCCGCTGGCCGCGCTGGTCTTCCTCGGCGCGTTCATCCCGATCGTCGGTGCGGCGCTCTCCGGCGGCGTGGCGGTCCTGGTGGCGCTGGTCGACAGCGGCCCGGTCACCGCGTTGATCATCCTGGGCGTGGTGATCGGCGTGCAGCAGTTGGAGGGGCACGTGCTCCAGCCGCTGATCATGGGACGGGCGGTGGCCCTCCACCCGCTTGCGGTGATCATCGGCATCGCCGCAGGGGTGGTGCTCGCCGGGATCACCGGCGCGCTGGTCTCCGTGCCGCTGATCGCGGTGCTGAACACCGCGGTCCGCAGGCTGGCCGCCCGGACGGTCCCGGACACCCCGCCGGACGCCGTGGTCGTCGCCGCACAGGCTCCCTGACCCGCCGGCCCACTTCAAGATCCACACAGTTTCCTGGAAAGAGTGGTCTCCCCGCTGTCGGAGGCCACTCTTTCGCTCATGTTGTGCGGATCTTGAGCTGCGGCGGGGTGTGCGCGGGGGCGTGGCGGGCGGTCAGGCGGTGGCGAGGCGTTGCAGCGCACCGCGGGCCACCTCGGGGCGGGTGGTGTACCAGAACGGCGGCAGCGAACGACGCAGGAACGGCCCGTAGCCGCGGGCGGTCTCCAGCCGGGAGTCGAGCACCGCGACCACCCCCCGGTCGCCGGTGGCCCGGATCAGCCGGCCCACCCCCTGGGCCAGCCGGACCGCCGCGATCGGCACGCTGACCGCGGCGAAGCCGGAGCCGCCGCCCGCGTCCACGGCCGCGGCGCGGGCCGCCGCCAGCGGCTCGTCCGGCCGCGGGAAGGGCAGCCGGTCGATGACCACGAGCTGGCAGGCGTCGCCCGGCACGTCCACCCCCTGCCAGAGCGACATCACCCCGAACAGGCAGCTGGCGCGCTCCTCGCGGAACCGGCGGACCAGCAGCGGCAGCGCCTCCTCACCCTGCAGCAGCACCGGCAGGTCGGTCCGCGCGCGCAGCAGCTCCGCCGCCTGCTGCGCGGCCCGTCGGGAGGAGAAGAGCCCGAGAGTACGCCCACCGGCCGCCTCGACCAGCGCGATCAGCTCCTCCCCGGCCGCCTCGGGCAGCCCGGAGACGCTGGGCCGGGGCAGGTGCGCCGCGACGTACAGGATGCCCTGCCGGGCGTAGTCGAACGGCGACCCCACGTCCAGCGACCGCCAGCCCGGACCTTCGGTCGCCGGGATGGTGGCACCCGGGATGGCGTCGTCGGCCAGCCGGCGGCCCGGCGTCTCGGCGGCCGGTCGGCCCGGGCCGGTGCGGGCGGCCAGCGCGGCGGCGGCCGGGGACGCCGGGACCGGCGGCGCGTCCAGCCCGAGGGCGCGGGCCACCGTGTCGAACCGGCCACCGAGTGCCAGGGTGGCCGAGGTGGCGACCACGGTGCGCTCGTCGTACAGGTGGGTGGCGAGGGTGCCGGCCACCGACAGCGGCGCGACCACCAGTGCGCGCCGGCTGCCGCTGTCGTTCTTCTCCACCCAGGCCACGTCGTGCTCGGCCTCCTCCAGCAGCCGCTGCGCGGTCGTGGAGAGCTCGTCCAACGCCGCCTTGGCCTGCTGCTTGCGGACCGGGTCGGGATCGTCGGATTTGACCTCGCCGATCGCGTCCAGCGCGGCGCGGGTCGCCGCGTCGAGCAGCGTGCACGCCTCGCGAAGCGGCGCCGGCAGCCCGGCGGTGATCCGCCCAGCCGGTGCCTCGGCCAGCCCGACCGCGAGGGCGTCGCCGGCCGCGGTGAGCGACTCGGCGGTCTCCGGCCGCAGCAGCGGGCGGGCCCTCCGGGTGGACCGGTCGATCAGATCTGGCACCAGCTCCGCCTGGGCCGCCGAGGAGACCCGGTCGGCCAGCTCGTGCGCCTCGTCCACGATGAGCAGCTTGTGCGGCGGCACGATGTGCCGGTCGGCCAGCATGTCGACCGCGAGCAGGCTGTGGTTGGTCACCACGATGTCGGCCTCGCGGGCCCGTGCCCGCGACGCCTCGGCGAAGCACTCCGCCCCGAACGGGCAGCGGGTCGCCCCGACACACTCCCGGGCCGGCATCGAGACCAGCCGCCAGGCCTGGTCGTCGACGCCCGGGTCCAGCTCGTCCCGGTCGCCGGTGGCGGTCTTCTCCGCCCAGCCGCGCAGCCGCTCGATCTGCTTGCCCATTCGGCCCGCCTCGCCGAGCCACTTCGTGCCGCCGCCGGGGCGGGCGGCCGGGGTGTCGAAGAGGGTGTCCTCCGGCTCCTCCTCTGTGGAGTTGTCCAGTCGCGCGAGGCAGAGGTAGTGGTGGCGGCCCTTGAGCACCGCGAAGGTGGGCCGCCGGCCGAGCAGCGGCTCGACCGCGTCGGCCAGCCGGGGCAGGTCGTGGTCGACCAACTGGGACTGCAACGCCAGGGTGGCGGTGGAGACCACCACCGGGCCGTCCACGGTGAGGGCCGGCGCGAGGTAGGCCAGCGACTTGCCGGTGCCGGTGCCCGCCTGGACGAGCAGGTGCTCGCCGCTGGTCACGCACTCCTCGATCGCGGTGGTCATCTGCTGCTGGCCGGGGCGCGCAGCGCCGCCAGGCACCGCGCCGACCGCCGCCGCGAGCAGCTCGGTGCCGCTGGGCCGGGCACCCCGCCGCCGGCTCCCGGCACGGGCCGACGGGGTGGCGGAACCGGTGGCGGTGCGGGGCGGAGTCACCGTGCGACGGTACCCGTCGTGCCCGACACGGGCCGCGCCCATCCGCCCGCGTGGCGCGGTACCGGTTGGTGGGCCGGCCCGTCCGGCGCCGTCCGGTTACAGCTGTGCTACGACGCGTGGGCAGTATCGGTTAGGGTGCGAATCATGCCGAGCGACGTGGTCCGAGTGATCTACCGCAAGTACGACGGCAGCGCCCACCGTGACTATCCCGCCCGCCGGCTCGCCGAGGACGACCTCGGCGTCTGGCTCGGCGTCCCCGCGGGCACCGAGTCGGTCTACCACGGCCGTCCGTCGGTGGAGAAGATCCCGTTCGTCCTGCTGGTGCCGCGCCACGCCTGGTGGACGGGCATGTTCAACCCGCCGCCGCGGACCAGCGAGGTCTACTGCGACATCGCCACCCCGGCCCGCTGGGAATCCGACGACACGGTCCATCTGATCGACCTGGACCTGGACGTTGTCCGGCGCCGGGCCACCGGCCTGGTGGAGCTGCTCGACGAGGACGAGTTCGCCGAGCACCGGGCCCGGTACGGCTACCCGGAGGACGTGGTGGTCGAGGCCGAGGCGGCGGCCCGGTGGCTGTTCGGCGCGCTCGGCGACGGCACCGAGCCGTTCGCCACCTCGTACCGCAAGTGGCTGGCCCTGGTGGTCTGAGCCGGCTCACCAGCGCGGCGGCCAGTGGTCGTCGTCGTTCAGTGGCGGCAGATCGGTCAGCTTCTCCGGGTTGAGCTGGTTGTAGATGGCGGTGATCCGGCCCTGGTCCACGGCGAACGCGGTCACCAGGCGGATCGGCCGGCCGTCGGTGTGCACCGTCTCCAGTTGAAGGCCGAGTACGCCGTCGACCAGCACCGGCCGGGACAGCACCCGGCTGGCGTACCGGCCGGCCCGGCCGAAGAGGCCGAGTGCGAAGCGCCCGACCTTGTCCGCGCCGACCACCGGTCGGCGGGCGGCCGGGAAATGCCCGCCCGAGTCGCCGATGAGGACCACATCCGGCGCGAGCACCCGGAGCAGCGGATCCAGCTCACCGGACTCGGTGGCGGCGACGAACGCGGCCAGCACCCGGCGCTGTTCGGCCGGCTCGGCGGTGTGTCGGGGCAGGTCCGGCGCGGTGACCGCCCGCCGGGCCCGGGAGGCGAGCTGCCGGGCGGCGGCCTCGGTGGTGCCGAGCACGTCGGCGACCCGGGCGAACGGCACCGCGAACACGTCGTGCAGCACGAGGGCGACCCGTTGCTCCGGCGCGAGCCGCTCCAGCACCACCAGCAGCGCGGTGCCGACCTGGTCGATGCGCACCGCCCGCTCCGCCGGGTCGGGGGCGTACCCGTCGGTGGGCGGGGTGGCGCCGACCGGGCTCACCACCGGCTCCGGCAGCCACTCCCCGTGGTACGCCTCACGCCGGACCCGGGCCGAGCGGAGCACGTCCAGGCAGATCCGGGCGCAGGCGGTGGTCAGCCAGGCGGACAGGTCGCGGATCTCGGCGCGGGCCGCCGGGTCGGCGAGCGCGCCGGCGTAGCGCAGCCAGGTCTCCTGCACCGCGTCCTCGGCCTCGCTGCGGCTGCCCAGCATGCGGTGGGCCACCGCGAGCAGCCGGCCCCGCTTGGCCTCGAACTCCGTCGCCAGGTCCTGCACGACCCACCACCCTCCCCGGCCGGCTCGTCCCGGCGTACATCCTCCCGCCAACTGGACGCGCCGGCAGCCCCGAACGTGACAGCCGGCCCGGGCAGGGCTGCGCTCGGCGGGCGGATGGCCGGCGGGTGGGCGATGATCCGAGGATGAGCGCACCCCAGCAAGCGCAGATCGTGGCGCCCGTCGGCGGCTCCGTGCGGGAGTTGCTGCGGGTCTCCGCACCGGTGGATCTCGGCGCGATCGACCCCCGGTCCACGCCCGGTCTGCCGGCCACGGAGGTGACCGGGGAGCGCCGCAAGGCCTGGGCCCGCGAGCAGGTGGAGTTGGTCGGCGGCGAGTTGGGCCGCCAGCAGGAGATGCTCTTCGCGATGGCCAAGGCCGGGTCGGACGGGCCGGCGCGTCGGGTGCTGCTGGTGCTCCAGGCGATGGACTGCGGCGGTAAGGACGGCACGATCAAGCGGGTGGCGGGCGCGATGAACCCGCTGGGCCTGCACATCCGCTCGTTCGGTCCGCCGACCCCGCAGGAGCTGCGGCACGACTTCCTGTGGCGGATCCGGCGGGCGCTGCCGCCACCGGGGTACGTCGGGATGTTCAACCGGTCCCACTACGAGGACGTGCTGATCGCCCGGGTCGGCTCGCTGGTGCCGGAGGCCACCTGGCGGGCCCGGTATGACGACATCAACTCCTTCGAGCGGGAGCTCACCGATGGCGGGGTGACCCTGGTCAAGGTGATGCTGCACATCTCCTACGCGGAGCAGGGCGGGCGGCTGCTGGAGCGGCTCACCGACCCGCGCAAGCACTGGAAGTACAACCCGTCGGACGTCGATTCCCGGGCTCTCTGGGACGACTACCAGGCCGCGTACGCCGAGGCGCTGAGCCGGTGCGGCACGGACGCCGCGCCGTGGTTCGTGGTGCCGGCGGACCGCAAGTGGTACCGGGACTGGGCGGTGGCCCACCTGTTGCGGGAGACGTTCGACACGCTTGATCTGGGGTATCCGGCTGCCGATTTCGACGTGGCGCACGAGCGGGAGCGGCTCTGTGCTGGGGACGCGGGGGCGGGTGGGACGCCCGAGATGAACAGCAGGTGAACGACCGGTGAATGCGGCCTGGCCAGGGGTGGGCCGACGAATTCGCCGTTCCGCCGTTTCCTAGCATTCACCGGGCGGGTACCCGACGGGCACCGCCACCCTTCCACCGACGCGACGAGGTCTGTGCTGTGAAGTTTTCCTTCCGCCCCACCGAGGGCGCCTTCTACGAGCTCTTCACCAGGGCCGCGCAGAACCTGGTCCGGGGCACCGCGTTGCTGAACGAACTGGCCCTGCCCGGCGTCGATGTGCAGTCGGTCAGCGAGCGGTTGACCGAGGTCGAGCACGACAGCGACCAGATCACCCACGACCTGTACAAGAAGATCAACTCGACGTTCATCACGCCGTTCGACCGGGAGGACATCTACCGGCTCGGCTCGCTGCTGGACGACGTGATGGACCACCTGGAGGCGGTCGGCGACCTGCTCTACCTGTACGGGCTGACCGAGCTCCCGGCGCTTCCCCGCGAGCTGCACGAGATGGTGAACGTGCTCGACCAGCAGGCCAAGCTGACCGCCGACGCGATGCCGCGGCTGAAGTCGATGAAGGACCTCGAGGACTACTGGATCGAGTGCAACCGGCTGGAGAACGAGGGCGACCGGATCAACCGGCAGTTGCTCGTCCGTCTCTTCTCCGGCGAGTACGACGCGTTGACGGTGCTGAAGATGAAGGAGGTCGCCGACGAGCTGGAGGCCGCCTGCGACGCCTTCGAGCACGTGGCCAACACCGTCGAGACCATCGCCGTCAAGGAGTCCTGAGCCTGTGACCCCCGAACTCATCGCCGTGCTGGCGGTGATCGCGGTGGCCCTGGCGTTCGACTACACCAACGGCTTCCACGACGCCGCCAACGCGATCGCGACCAGCGTCTCCACCCGGGCGCTGACACCCAGGATCGCCCTGCTGCTCGCCGCGGTCGGCAACTTCGTCGGTGCCCACTTCGGCGCCGGGGTGGCCAAGACCGTCGGCGACGGCCTGGTCACCCTGCCCACCGGGGTCGCCAGCCTCGGGGTGGTCTTCGCCGGAGTGCTCGGCGCCATCGCCTGGAACCTGATCACCTGGTACTTCGGTCTGCCCTCGTCGTCGTCACACGCGCTCTTCGGCGGCCTGGTCGGCGCGACCCTGCTGTCCACCGGCGGCATCGTGCAGTGGGCCACCATCGGCGAGAAGGTCATCCTGCCGATGGTGCTCTCGCCGATCGTCGGTCTCACCCTCGGCTACCTGCTGATGCTGGCCATCCTCTGGCTGTTCCGGAAGGGGCAGCCGGGCAAGCTCAACCGGGGCTTCCGGTGGGCGCAGACCGCCTCGGCGGCCGCCATGTCGGTCGGCCACGGCATGCAGGACGCCGCGAAGACCATGGGCATCGTGGTTCTCGCCCTGTACACGGGCGGCTTCCAGGACGACAAGTCCCACATCCCAGGCTGGGTGTTCTGGACCTCGGCGACGATGCTGGCGCTGGGCACGTACGCCGGCGGTTGGCGGATCATCCGCACCCTCGGCCGCAAGATCATCGACCTGGGCCCGCCGGAGGGCTTCGCCGCCGAGACGGTGGCCAGCGCGGTGCTCTACTTCAACGCCCTGGTGCTGAAGGCGCCGATCTCCACCACCCACACGATCACCTCGGCGATCATGGGCGTGGGCGCCACCAAGCGGCTCTCCGCGGTCCGCTGGAACGTCGCCGGCAACATCGTGATCGCCTGGATCGTCACGTTCCCGGCCGCCGCGCTGATCGCCTGCCTCACCTACCTGCTGGTCCGGCCGCTCTTCGGCTGACCGCACCCCGACGCACCACGACGGAAGGGCCCCTTGTCAGCCGACAAGGGGCCCTTTCCTTCACGCGTACCGCACGCCGATCTGCTCGCGTACGGCGTCCAGCAGGGCCATCACCTCAAGCGTGGTGGCGTGCGGCACCAGCGGGCTCTCGGTCAGCCCGGCGGCCAGGCAGCGCTGCACCTCGATCGCCTCGTACTGGTAGCCGTTACCGACCGTGTCGGCGGTGATCGTCTCCGGCTCGGCGCCGTCGCGGTGCAGGACCAGCGAACCCGGCCGGAAGAACGGCTCCGGCAGGTCGATCCGACCCGCGGTGCCCGTGATCGAGGCGGTCTGCCCGCTCGACCCGACCATGCCGCAGCTCAGGGTGGCCAGCGCGCCGGTGTCGTAGCCGAACAGGATGCCGGTGTTCTCGTCCGTCCCCTCCGGGCCGAGCTGCGCCCAGGACCGGATCTGCTGTGGCACACCGAGCAGCAGGTGGGCCAGGCTGATCGGGTAGACCCCCAGGTCGAGCAGGGCGCCCCCGCCCAGCGCCGCGGCCCGCATGCGGTGCTCCGCCGGGAACGGCCCGGACACCCCGAAGTCGGCCCGGACGCTGCTCACCGTGCCGATCGCGCCCTCCGCGATCAGCTGCACCACCCGCAGGATCATCGGGTTGGTCCGCATCCACATGGCCTCCATGAGGAAGGTCCCGGCGGCACGGGCGGTGTCCACCAGCTCGGCGCTGGTGGCCAGGTCGAGGGTGAACGGCTTCTCCAGCAGCACCGGGCGCCCGGCGGTCAGGCAGGTCATGGCCGCCTCGTAGTGCGCGGCGTGCGGGGTGGCCACGTAGATCACGTCCACCTCGGGGTCGGCGGCCAGCTCCACCCAGGAGGCGTAGGCGCGCTTCACGTCGTGCTTCTCGGCGAAGCGCTGCGCGCTGTCGGCGGCGCGGGAGCCGACCGCGACCAGTTCGGCGTCCGGCACCAACCGGAGGTCTTCGGCGAAACGGCTGGCGATGTGGCCGGTGGCCAGGATGCCCCAACGAGTCATGTCGGCACGCTAGCCCAGCCAGGTGAACCGCCGGCTCGCCGGCCATGCCTGCCTGGGGTGCGCGCCTGATCGTGATCGACTCCGTGTCGGCGATATCGCGCTATCCCGCGACCAGGACACCCCGACATCGCCGATACGGCGCCGAACCCGCTTTGTAGGCTGGGCGCGCTCCCGGTAGCCGCGTCGCGGGGAACTAGGCTCGCGGGCATGACGATCGACAGCGACGGCTTCGCCGCCCCGGCCGCCCTGGTCGAGCACGCCCGCCGGTTCC
Organism: Micromonospora sp. NBC_00858; assembly: GCF_045207365.1. Lineage (NCBI taxonomy): Bacteria > Bacillati > Actinomycetota > Actinomycetes > Micromonosporales > Micromonosporaceae > Micromonospora > Micromonospora sp. NBC_00858. The sequence continues at coordinate 6,896,146 of NZ_CP108828.1, forward strand.
AGGCCGAGGGCGGCACCCCGGCGGTGCCCCGGGTCGCGGCCACCGTCCTGCTGCTCCGCCCGACCGGCGCCGACTTCGAGGTGTACGTCATCCGCCGGGTCGCCGCGATGACCTTCGGCGGGATGTACGCCTTCCCCGGCGGCGGGGTGGACCGCTCCGACTCCGAGGCCCACCTGGACTGGGCCGGCCCGGCGCCGAGCGAGTGGGCGGGGCGGCTCGGGGTGGCTCCGGACGCCGCCCAGGCGGTGGTCTGCGCCGCCGCCCGGGAGGTCTTCGAGGAGGCGGGCGTGCTGCTCGCCGGCCCGGACCCGGCGACCGTGGTGGGCGACGTCAGCGGCGACGACTGGGAAGCTGCCCGGCAGGACCTGGAGGGGCGTCGCCTGGGCTTCGCGGCGCTGCTCGCCGACCGGGGCCTGACGTTGCGGTCGGACCTGCTGCTGCCGTGGAGCCGGTGGATCACGCCGGAGTTCGAGCCGCGCCGCTTCGACACGTACTTCTTCGTCGCCCTGCTGCCTGAGGGGCAGCGGACCCGGGACGTCTCCGGCGAGGCCGACCACACCCTGTGGGTTCGCCCGGCGGACGCGTTGGCCCGGGCCGAGGCGGGCGAGCTGACCATGCTGCCGCCGACGCTGGTCACGCTGGCCCAGGTGGCGGCGGCCGGCGATCTGGCCGGAGTGGCGCGAGCGGCGGCCAGCCGGGACGCCGCCACCCCGGTCACTCCCCGCCTGGACCTGCCGCCCGACGGCGAGCCCCGCTTCGTGCTCGGCTGAGCACCCCGCCCCACCCCAGCCGCGCTCGCCCGCCAAGATCGCGCTCGATCCAGGAGCTTGTCTCATCCTGTTTGGGCTGGTGGGGTGGTGTTGACAGGACGAGTCGTGGGGTCGCGGCGCTGGTCAGGGTGTGGTGATCTTCGCTGATGATCGACTGCCCTCGGGAAGGTTCGATCTGTTCCGGTGTTGCGCGTGGCTCATAGCAGGGCCCTCGGTGAGGGTTGCAGGTCGTGACACACGACAACACGCCCACCGAGGGCCATGCTCTGGTCTACCAGGTCCATCTGCCCTTGTCGACGAAGTCGCTGACCATGATCACTCAAGCGATCCGCCGGTATCGCCGTGGTGTGCGCTCGCGGTGGCGCAAGCTGCCCGATGAGCAGGTCGCCCTCATCGTGCTGGCCGTGCTCCGCCATGATCAGCGTCCCGCCGACCTCGCCGCCGCCTACGGGGTGTCGCATCACAGCGTGCGCCGCTGGGTTCGGCAAACCATCACCACTCTCGCCGCGATGGCGCCCCGCCTGGACCGAGTCCTCACCCACACCGCCCGCACCAGCAGTGAGGACCCGCTGCTGTTCGACGGCACCTGCCTGCCCGTGCACCGCCCGAGCGGCCGCGCCGAACGACGCCTGTGGTGCGGCAAACACAAGGCTCACCACCTACGCGTACTCACCCTCACCGACCACCACGGCCGGCTGCTCTGGATCTCCGCCGCCGCCGGCGCCCGCACCCACGAAGCCACCCAAGCCAAACGCCTACGCCTACCCACCCGGCTACGCCGTCATGACCTCGCCGTCATCTGCGACCGCATCCACACCCGCCTCGACGACCAACCCGAGAACCCCACCGTCATCACCGGACGACGCGGCAACCGCCACCACCCCTCACCCCCGCCCAACACAGCGTGAACACCCTGCTCAGCCGCGAACGCGCGGCCAATGAACACGCCCACGCTCACCTCAAGAACTGGCGCATCCTCACCCGACTACGCCACGGCTGGCGCCCACACGCCACCACCCTGCTACGCGCCCTACTCGTGCTGACCAACACCGAAATCAACCGCTAGACAGATGATCAACACCGAAGATCCACACCCGCACACCAGCACCCCAACCACACCACCACGACCTGTCAACCATCCCTGAGCAGCCCAAACAGGATGAGACAAGCTCCAGGAAGTAGTGGGGTCGTCGTGCGACGGAGGCCACTACTTCCATGTTCGAGCACGATCTTGGAGGTGGCGGCGCACGGGCGACGTTGGATACGACACCGGCGCCCACGCCGGGTGGGCGGGGCGCCGGTGACCGGTTGCGGACGGCTCAGCCGAAGCGGCCGGTGATGTAGTCCTCGGTCTTCTTCACGCTCGGGTTGCTGAAGATCTTCTGGGTGTTGTCGTACTCGATCAGCCGGCCCGGGTCGCCGGTCTTCTCGATCGAGAAGAAGGCGGTCCGGTCCGACACCCGCGCGGCCTGCTGCATGTTGTGCGTCACGATGATGATCGTGAACTTGTCCTTGAGCTGGAACATCAGGTCCTCGATGGCCAGCGTGGAGATCGGGTCCAGGGCCGAGCAGGGCTCGTCCATCAGCACGACCTGCGGCTCGACCGCGATGGTCCGGGCGATGCAGAGCCGCTGCTGCTGACCGCCGGAGAGGCCCGCGCCGGGCTTGCCCAGCCGGTCCTTGACCTCGTCCCACAGGTTCGCCGAGCGCAGTGCCTTCTCGGCCGCGTCCTCCAGGATCGACTTCTTCCGGACGCCGTTGAGCTTCAGCCCGGCCACCACGTTCTCGAAGATGCTCATGGTGGGGAACGGGTTCGGCCGCTGGAAGACCATGCCGATCATGCGCCGAACCGCGGTGACGTCCACGTCCCGGTCGTAGATGTCCTGGTCGTCGATGGTCAGGCTGCCCTCGACCCGGGCCCCCGGCAGCACCTCGTGCATCCGGTTGATCGACCGCAGGAAGGTGGACTTGCCGCAACCGGACGGGCCGATCAGGGCGGTGACCGTCTTCGGCTCGACGGTCAGGTTGATGTTCTCGATCGCCTTGAAGCCGCCGTAGTAGGCGGTGACGTTCGAGGCTGCGACGCGCTTGGCCATGGTGGAACCTCCGGGGTTCATCGGCTGAGCCTGTTACGACGGGCCAGCAGCTTCGCCCCGATCGTCAGGATGAGCACGAGGGCGACCAGGGTGAGTGCCGCGGTCCATGCCCGTGCCGGCGCGTACCTCGACGCGTCGCCGGCCTGCTGGTAGACGAAGAGGGACAGTGACGACTGGTTGTTCTCGAAGGGGTTGGTGTTGATCGCGGCACCGCCGCCGGCGACCAGCAGCACCGGCGCGGTCTCGCCGGCCGCACGGGCGATGGCGAGCATCACGCCGGTGACGATGCCGGGCAGCGCCGTCGGCAGCACCACCCGCAGGATGGTCTTCCACTTGGGTACGCCGAGCGCGTAGGCGCCCTCGCGCAGTGGCGCCGGGACGAGGCGGAGCATCTCCTCGGTGGACCGGACGATGGTGGGCAGCATGAGCACGCTCAGCGCGAGCGCGGCGGCGAAGCCGGAGAAGCTCGGCCGACCGTCGTTGAACCACGGCGACACGACCAGCACCCAAAAAGCCAGCACGAAGAGGCCGGAGACGATCGACGGGATGCCGGTCATCACGTCCACGAAGAACCGGATCGCGAAGGCGAACTTGCCCCGGCCGTACTCGACGACGTAGATGGCGCAGAGGATGCCGAGCGGCACGGTGATCAGGGTGGCGACGCCGACCTGCTCCAGCGTGCCGATGATCGCGTGGTACGCGCCGCCGTTGGTGTCTCGGGCCCCGATGTTGTTCATCGAGGTCTGGAAGAAGTTGACGTCCAGCCGCTCGGCGCCCTTGCTGACCAGCGTCCAGACCACCGACACGAGCGGCAGCACCGCCAGCACGAACGCGGAGTGGATCAACGCGCTCCAGGTGCGGTTGCGGGCCGACCGGCGCCCCTCGACCGCGTTCGCCGCGGCGAAGAGCCCGACCAGGTAGAGCACCGCGCCGAGGGCGACCACGAGGACCGGGCCGCCGGTGCCGGTGCCGTAGACGATCACGGCGGAGAGCGCCAGGGCCGCCACGGCGATGGCCGGTGCGGCGTACCAGGGCAGCCGCCGAGCCCGCAGCGAGGGAGGCTGGGCCGGCGGACGAGTGCGGTGGGAGGTGACGGTTGTGGTCATGCGGCCGACTCCGTGAACTCCCGGCGGCGGTAGATGATCGCCCGCGCCGTGATGTTGACGATCAGCGTGATGGCGAACAGCACCAGGCCGGAGGCGATGAGTGCGCCCCGGCCGGTCTCGTTCGCCTCGCCGAACGCGTTGGCGATGTTGGCGGCGATGGTGTTGCCGCCGTTCTGGATCAGGTTGAACGAGACGCCGAAGGTGATGCCGAGGGTCATCGCCAGGGCGATGGTCTCACCGAGGGCGCGGCCCAGCCCGAGCATCACCGCGGCGATGATGCCGGGGCGTCCGTAGGGCAGCACTGCGGTGCGGAGCATCTCCCAGCGGGTGGCACCCAGGGCGAGGGCGGCCTCCTCGTTCGCGGTCGGCGTCTGGAGGAACACCTCGCGGGAGAGCGAGGTGATGATCGGCAACACCATGATCGCGAGTACCAGGGCACCCAGCATGATCGACTTACCGAACGGGCCGTCGCCGCCGAAGATCGGGAGCCAGCCGAAGTATTTGTTCAGCCAGACCGAGAAATCCCGGACCGGGTTGATGAAGATGTCCCGCCCCCAGAGGCCGAAAACCACGCTCGGCACGGCGGCGAGCAGGTCGACCAGGAAGCCGAGCGCGGTGCCCAGCCGGCGGGGCGCGTAGTGCGAGAGGTAGAGCGCGATTCCGAGTGCGACCGGTACCGCCATGAGCAGCGCCAGCGCCGAGCTGAGCACGGTGCCGAAGGCGAGCGCACCGATGCCGAACTTTGGCTGCGCCTCGTTGGGGGACCAGCCCTCGTAGGACCAGAAGTTCTCGGTGTTGGCGCGCAGGGCCGGCACCGCCTTGGCGACCAGGAAGATCGCGATGGCGGCGATGATGACCAGAACGGCGGTGCCGGCGGCCAGGGTGAGACCGCGGAAGGCCCGCTCGGCGCCGAACTTACGGCTGCGCGGCAGCGCGCCGCCGCCGCCCAGCCCGGTGCCGCCCGGGGAACGGGTGCTGACTGGTGCCTCGGCCACACGCGCCGAGGCACCGGCGGGCCACTCGTGACTCTGGGTCACGCGCGTCCCGCCGGTGCCGGCGTCGGCCGAGCGGGGTGGGGTGTCACCCATCTGCTCGCTCGATTCGGTTGCGGAGTGGTGTCGGTCAGGAGATGTTCTTGACTGCGGCCTCGACCTTGGTGCGGACGCTCTCCGGCAGCGGGGCGTAGCCCAACTCGGTCATGGCAGCCTGGCCCTCGGTGCTGGCGGCGTAGCCCAGCAGACCCTTGACCAGCGGCAGCTTGTCGGCCGGGAGGCCCTTGCTGCAGACGATCTCGTACGTCGCCAGGACGATCGGGTAGGCCCCGGCCTCCTTGGTGTTGTAGTCGATCGACAGCTTGAGGTCGTCGCCCTGGCCCTCGACCTTGGCGCCGGCGATGGTCTTGCCGGCCGCCTCGGCGGTCAGCGCGGCGAACTCGCCGTTGCCGTTGCCGATCTTGGCCATCTTCAGAGCGGCGTTCTCGGCGAACGACCACTCCATGTAGCCGATGGAGCCGTCGGCGCCCTTGACCGAGCTGGCCACACCGTCCGAGCCCTTGGCGCCGGTGCCGCCCGGGCCCTTCCACTGCTTGGCCTTACCGAGGGTCCAGTCGGCCTCGGCGGTCTTCGAGAGGTAGTTGGTGAAGTTGTCGGTGGTGCCCGACTCGTCCGAACGGTGGACGGTCTGGATGGTGGTCGCCGGGAGGGTGGCGCTCGGGTTGTCGGCCTTGATCGCCGCGTCGTCCCACTTGGTGACCTTGCCGGCGAAGATCTTCGCCAGGGTGGCCGGCTTGAGCTGGAGGTTGTCCACGCCGCTGACGTTGTAGGCGACGGCAACCGGGCCGATCACCATCGGCAGGTGGATGGCCTTGCCACCGACGCACTTCGCGTCAGCCTGCGGCTGCTCCTCCGGCTTGAGCGCGGAGTCGGAGCCGGCGAAGTCGGCAGTCCCGGCGATGAACGCCTGGATGCCGGCGCCCGAGCCGGTCGGCTCGTAGTTGATCGTGGTGCCCTGGCACTTCTGCTGGTACGCCTTGATCCACTCGGCCATGGCGTTCTTCTGCGCCGACGAGCCCTGGGCGTTCAGCGTGCCGGTGGCGCAGTCGACCGCGGCGGCCGAGCCCGAAGCGCTGGCGCTGGAGGTGGGCTCGTTGTTGTCCGAGCCGCATGCACTGAGACCGAGCGTCGCGGCGAGAGCGAGGCAGGCAAGAGTGCCGTACCGCTGGAGCTTCACCTGAGGGGTTTCCCTTCGCGTCTGACTTGGCGCCCCGATCCCGGGGCCCGAGGACCGGCACTGACCGGCTGACACGAAAGTTAGAAGTGCCAGGTAGCCGGTTCGCCGGTCGCAAGTGAACGCGAGGTGAACACGTACGCCCCTCGAGGTGACCGCTTGCTGAGGGTGGGTTGTCCGTTAAGTGAACTCGGGTACACCTGTCGGAAGTATGGTCATATATCCGGTTGGGCGTTATCCCGCCGACGCGTGGCCGTTACCCCCTGGTGACCCGGCCGCAGCGGCTGCCCGGAGGTCAACTCCGCTGGTCAGCCCAGGTGGTAGTTGATGTGCGCGGACCAGCGGGCGAAGCCCAGCCGTTCGTAGAGCGCCACCGCGCCGGTGTTCGAGTCGTCCACGTAGAGCATCACCCGGTCCAGCCCTCGCCGGTCCCGCAGGTACGCCAACCCGGCGGTGGTCAGCGCCCGGCCGAGCCCGCCGCCGTGCGCGGTCGGTTCCACGCCGAGCACGTACACCTCGCCGATCCGGGCCGACCCCGGGCGCTCGTGCACCTTGGTCCAGTGGAAGCCGAGCAGTCGGCCCGTGGCGGTCTCCTCGGCGAGCAGGAAGCCGCCCGGGTCGAACCACGGCTCGGCGAGGCGGACCCGCAGGTCGTCCGAGGTCCACCGACCCTGCTCGGGGTGCTCGGCGAAGGCCCGCGCGTTGAGGGCCAGCCAGGCCGCGTCGTCCGCGCCCGGCCGGAACGCGCGCAGCACCACCCCATCGGCCAGCCGCGGCTCGGGCAGCGGGGCGGCCAGTGGCCGGCGTAGCTGCCAGAGCACCCGCACCCGGGTGAACCCGAGGTCGACCGCGAGCGCGGCGGCCGACGGGTGGTCGCCGTGCGCCCACGCCCGCAGCGGCCCGGTGGCCGAGGCGAGCACGCCCCGAACCAGCGCCCGCCCGGTGCCCCTCCGGCGGTACGCGGGGTGCACCACCAGCTCCACCCCGATCCCGCCGACCGGGTCGGTGGTGTCCAGGTGCGCGTACCCGGTGAGGGTGCCGTCGTCGGCGCGGGCGATCAGGTGCACGGCCGGCGCACTGGGATCACGAAGCCGGAGCAGGACGTGCTCGTCGAGCGGGTCCGCGCCGTCGGTGTCGCCTGCGGAGCGGGCCAGGGCCAGCACGTCGGCGATCTCCGCCGGGGCCAGTCGGTCGGTCCGGGTCACCTGGTCGCTGGTCGGCTCCGCGCTGCTCATCCCGTCACCGTAGTCGCCGGGGACGACGGTCGGCCGGGATCCCCGACCGGCTCACGTCGGGTCGGTGGGCAGCGCCTCCAGCTCGAACCGTCCGGTGAGGTCGGCCAGGATCCGGTGCAGCGCGTCCACCGTGCCCTGCCGGTCCCCACCCGCGTCGTGCAGCAGCACCACCGATCCTGGCTCGGCCTGGGTGAGCACTGACGCGGCGATCTTGGAGGCGCCGGGGGCCTCCCAGTCCGCCGGGTCCACCGACCAGTGCAGCGGGGTCATGCCGAGCTGCTGCGCCATCGACACCACAGGGTAGGTCCAGGCGCCGCCGGGCTGGCGATACCAGACGATCGGCGCGTCCGGCACCGCTGCCCGGATCGCCTCGTTGGTCCGCAACAGGTCGGCGCGAATCGTGTCCGCCGAACGATTGCCCAGGGTGACGTCGTGGTGCCAGGAGTGGTTGCACAGGGTGTGCCCATCGGCCACGATCGCCCGAATCAGATCGGGGTGGGCCTGGGCGTTCTCGCCCACCACGCAGAACGTGGCCTTGACGTCGAACTCGCGCAGCGTGGCGAGGACCTGCGGGGTGTATCGCGGGTCCGGTCCGTCGTCGAAGGTCAGCGCGAGTCGTGGAGTGCCGGTGGTGGAGTGCGCGCCGAACAGCTTCTCGCCCTCGGCGTCCCGCCCCGACCCGTCCTGACCGGCCTGGGCGGGGCCGCTGCTGGTGGTCGGGGCCGCGCTGGACGCGTCGTCGGTGGGCTGGTCGGCGTAGTACGGCCCGTCGGCGTTCGTGTTGACCCCGGTCCCCTGCCGCTGAGGCTGGTCGGGGATGAGACTGCGGCCCAGCACGTACGCCGAGCCGAGCAGCGCCGTCACCACCAACACCACGATTCCCGCCGCCCGGACGGTCGGGTTGCTCCACTTCACGGCTTCCGCCTGGCTGACCGGTCACGCCGGCCCGTGGTCCCCGTGGTCACTGCGCGCACCGTCGCCCCTTTCTCCGACAAACCCGGCAGTCAGAATAGAACCGACGAGCTGCGCCAAAAGGGCATACGGGGAATCGTTCCCCCGCCTGGGTGCGGATCAGACGGGCAGCGGCGCGTGCTCCGCCTCGGGCAGCGACCGCGAGGGCGGTACGACGAACTTGTAACCCACCTGGCGGACGGTGCCGATCATCGACTCGTACTCCGAGCCGAGCTTGGCGCGCAGCCGTCGGACGTGCACGTCCACCGTGCGGGTGCCGCCGAAGTAGTCGTAGCCCCAGACCTCGCGCAGCAGCTGATCCCGGGTGAACACCCGGCCCGGGTGCTGGGCCAGGAACTTCAGCAGCTCGAACTCCTTGTACGTGAGGTCGAGCGGGCGCCCCTTCAGCTTGGCCGCGTAGGTGTCCGGGTCGATGGTCAGCTCGCCGGCCCGGATCGAGCCGCCGGCGCCAGCGGTCGCGTTGCTCAGCCGGCCCACCGCCAGCCGCAGTCGCGCCTCCACCTCGGCGGGGCCGGCCGCGGCGAGGATGACGTCGTCGACGCCCCAGTCCGCGTTCAACGCGATCAGGCCGGCTTCGGTCACCACCGCGACCAGCGGCACCCCGAGCCCGGTGGCGTGCAGCATCCGGCAGGTCGCCCGGGCCTCGCTCAGCTCCGACCGCGCGTCCACCAGCACCGCGTCGGGGCTGGGGCCCGCGACCAGGGTGCGGACGTCGCGCGGTGCGGTGCGGACCGAGTGCGGCAGCAGGTCGAGTGCCGGCAGAACAGCGGACGGTTCCCCTGCGCGTGCGGTCACCAGCAGCAGGATCTCCACGATCACCTCCGTCCCGGCGGCGCTCGGCCGCGCGCGACCAGACACACTCACGGGGGAGTGCGCTGAGAAATTGCGTGGTCCCGGCGTCGCTGACGGGCGGGTAACGCGTTGAGCCTAACCGATCGCCTTGGCTGTGCCGTCAGGCAATTTCCCGTTTGTCCAGCTTGCCCCTGATCGTGGCACAGGTTTTAACGTTGCTGAAACCCGTGACCACCGCGTCGGGCGGTCGGTCTGGCACGATCGGGGCGTGTTTCCCTCCACCTCGCCCGACGCCGGCCGCGAATCGTGGCCCGACGGGCCCCGCCCGGGCCCGGCCGCACCGACCCGTGGTCACCCGCCTGCGCCGCGTACCGGCCCGCCTGTCATCGACGGCAACCGCCGCGAGCGGGGTGGGCCCCGCCGGGCACGCCGCGCCGGCGAGCCGGCCCGCCGCTCCGAAGACGAGATCGACGAGCCGGAGGAGGAGGTCGTACCCCCGGTCGAGGTGCGCCGTTCGTTGGCGCTGACCATCGCCGGCTTCGCCGCACTGCTCGGTGTCGGCCTGGTGCTCGGCGCGCAGACCTCGGGCCCCGGTCACCGGCTGCCGTTCGCCTTCATCATCTTCGGCGTCCAACTGCTGTTCGTGCTCGCCTGGACGATGGCCATGCGTCCACCGGCGCTGCTGCTGGTCGCCGGGGTCAGCGCCGCGGTCGCCGCAGTCGTCGACATCGCCGCGGTGCAGACCGACGTCGCCGGCCTGGCGCCCCTGGGTTACCTGGCGGCCGGCGGGTTCCTCGCCGCGGTGCTCGGTCAGCTGGTCCGACGGGTCGACCGGGTCCGGGTCACCGACTCGCTCGGCGCCACGCTGCTCATCGTGGTCGGAGTGGTGGCCTTCGGCACCCTGATCGTGCTCAGCAGGATCCCGGCCGGCACCCAGGCGATCACGGTCTGCCTGACCGCGAGCGGGGTCGCGCTGACCGTCGCCCGGCTCACCGACGCGGTGCTGCCCTGGCCCCGGCTGGCCCCGCAGGTCCCCCGGGGCGCCGCCGGCGTGGTTGCCGGCGCGATGGTCGGCACGCTGGTCAGCGCGATGCTCGGCAGCTACCTGGTGGCACCCTTCACGCCGACACGGGCTGCGGTGATCGGCCTGGTCGCGGCGGTCACCGCCGTCCTCTCCGACCTCGCCGTCGGGTACGCGGAGGCGGGCCGGCTGATGGCCGGCGAGCCACCCACCATGTGGGTCGCCCGGCACATGCAGGGTCCGCTCGGCGGCTTCGCCCTGGCCGCGCCGGCCGCGTACGCCATGTGCATGCTCTTTCTCTGAGTCACGGTTGAGCCCGGGACCGGTCGGGTACCTACGGGTGGTGCGCCGCGCTGCGGCAACCGGTACCGACGATCCGCCGCAAGCGGCGGGCGGAGACAGGAGGCGGCGTGGCGCAGGAGTATCCGGCGGACGGGGTCCGGCCCCGACGGCGCGGTCGCAAGCTGCTCATCGGCCTGGTCGTCCTGCTCCTGCTGGTGGCAGGGCTGCTGGTGATCGCGGACCGGGTGGCGGTCGGGGTGGCCGAGCGGGCCATCGCCGACCGGGTCAGCCAGGAGGTCACCAAGCAGGGCGCGCAGGCCGCCGCGCCCGATGTGGAGGTCGGAGGAACTCCGTTCCTGACCCAGGTGCTCGACGGCCGCTACCAGCGGATCTCCATCAAGCTGCGGGACGTGCAGGCCTCGGTTGAGGGCGACGCCGTGCGGCTGCTGGTGCTGGACGTGGACGCCCGCAACGTGCGGGCCTCGTTGGACACTCTGCGCACCGGGCAGGGCGACGTTGTCGCCGACACGGTCAACGGCACCGGCACGATCAGCTACGAGAGTCTCGCCGCGCTGCTGGACCGGCCCGGGCTCACCCTCGGTGAGCAGGGCGGCAAGCTCGCCGTCACCGCCCCGGTCGACATCCTCGGCCAGACGCTCACCGTCAGCGGCACCGCCGACGTCACGGTCGCCAAGAGTGGCGCCGTCGCGCTGCGTTTCAACGACCTGGACGCCGAGGGCCTGCCGAACCTGCCGTTGGCCCGCGCGCTGCTGAACAACTACGCCAAGGGCATCTCCATCGACGTGCCCCTGCCCGACCTTCCCTTCCAGCTCGCCGTTCGGGAGGTCCGGCCGCTGCCCGAAGGGCTGGCGGTCACCGCCGACGCGAAGAACGTGCCGATCAACTCCGCGAGCTGATCGGCCAGCCGGCCGCCGGGCGGAGGGACGCCGGCGGTCGGCCCTGGATTCCCGGATGCTGGTCGACCCAGTGGCAGCACGGTCACTGGCTGGTAGGCTCCGTGGCCATGGGGACCCACCTCACCAAACGGCGCGCGGTCGACCTGTGCCGCGTGGCCACCTGCCTGTGTCGCCCCGTCATCTGACGGCGGGGCTGTTTTCGGCCGCCTGACGGCGGCCACCGGCACGCAGGGTTCTCGTACCCTCCGGTGATCCCACCGAACGCCCGGCAGCGGCGCCGTCGCACGAACCCGTGATCCCGTCCTTCCGCTGGGTCCCGCGCGCGGTGCGACAGTCAAACCCATCGATATTCGCGCGTTGGCTCACCATCCATCCTCACCAGGGAGTGATTCGATGAGTCGCGACACCGCACTCGTTTCGGCCGAGTGGGCCGAGAAGAACCTCGACGCCCCGGGCGTCGTCTTCGTCGAGGTCGACGAGGACACCTCGGCCTACGACACCGGCCACATCGCCGGCGCAATCAAGATCGACTGGAAGACCGACCTGCAGGACCAGGTCCGCCGGGACTTCGTCAACAAGACCCAGTTCGAGGCGCTGCTCTCCGAGCGCGGCATCAGCAACGACGACACCGTCATCCTGTACGGCGGCAACAACAACTGGTTCGCCGCGTACGCCTACTGGTACTTCAAGCTCTACGGCCACCGCGACGTGAAGCTGCTCGACGGCGGTCGCAAGAAGTGGGAGCTGGACGCCCGCCCGCTGGTCACCGACGCGGTGACCCGTCCGGCGACCCAGTACGTCGCGCAGGAGCCGGACACCTCCATCCGGGCCTTCCGCGACGAGGTCGTCGCGGCGATCGGCACCAAGAACCTGGTCGACGTGCGTAGCCCCGACGAGTTCGCCGGCCGGCTGCTCGCCCCCGCCCACCTGCCGCAGGAGCAGGCGCAGCGCGGCGGGCACATCCCCACCGCGATCAGCGTCCCGTGGTCCAAGGCGGCCAATGAGGACGGCACCTTCCGGTCCGACGACGAGCTGCGCAGGATCTACGGGGACGCGGGGCTCGACGACGGCAAGGAGACCATCGCCTACTGCCGGATCGGTGAGCGCTCCTCGCACACCTGGTTCGTGCTCCAGGAGCTGCTGGGTCACCGCAACGTGAAGAACTACGACGGATCCTGGACCGAGTACGGCTCGCTGGTCGGCGTGCCGGTCGCGCTCGGCGACGAGCCCGGGGAGGCCTGACCATGACTGCTCCCACCACCGCGGGTTGCGCCGCCCCGGACCAGGCCGCGCCGCTGCCGGCCAGCCTGGACCTGGAGAAGGAAACCGTGATCACCGGCATCGTCCGCTCCGAGGCGGACGAGGTCGTGGCGGGCGCGTACGTCCGGCTGCTCGACTCGACCGGTGAGTTCACCGCCGAGGTCGTCACCTCGGCCGCCGGCCAGTTCCGGTTCTTCGCCGCGCCGGGCTCCTGGACGCTGCGCGCGCTGTCCCGACACGGCAACGGCGACACCGCCGTCACCGCCGGCCGGGGCATCAACGAGGTCAGCGTCACCGTCGCCTGACAGCCCACCCTCTGATCGACCGGGGCCGGTCACCCTCGCGGGTGACCGGCCCCGGTCGTTTCCCGGTCGAGATGGTCGGAGTCAGTTACGTAGCGTGACCTCGACCATGGGTCGCCCCCCGAAATCCATCGGCGTACGTCACTATCGTCGAGTGGAATTCACGGTCAGTGCGGGTGAAGGCGCCAGGCCCGGTGCAGGGGTCCCGATCGTCGTCTGCGTCACCGCGGACGTCTCGGTGCGGGAGCGGGTGGTGCGCCAGCTCGACGGGGTCGGCCCGGTGGTGAGCTGCGTCGACCTGGCCGAACTGCGGGCCATGCTGTTCCCGTCGCCGCCAGGCGGCGCGGCCACGGCCGTCGCGCCGGTCAGCCCGCCGGCGGTGCCGCAGGGGCCGGTCACGTGGGGCGAGCTGGTCGTCGACCGGGCCGGGCGCCTGGTCACCTGGTGCGGTGATCCGCTCCCGCTCACCCGCACCGAGCGGGAGCTGCTCGCCCGGCTGATCGGTCCGCCGCCGGTGGTGTGGAGCTACCAGCAGCTCTTCGCGGCCGTCTGGAACGGCGCGTACCTGGGCGACAGCGCAGTCGTGCACTCCGCGATCAAGCGGCTCCGGCACAAGCTGCGCAGCCTGCCGGGCGGCCCGCGGGTGCACACCGTGCGGGGCGTCGGCTACCGGCTCGACCCGCCATCCCGGCCCGCCTGACCACCGCCCGACGACCCGGGCTGCCCACCCGCCGCGGCGGGCGCCGGTCGCCGCCGGGCCGGCGGATCGCCCGTGACACCATGGCCGGGTGAGCGGTGCTGTCCGGACGGGGTGGGCCCCGTCGACCGGTCCCGCCGCGCCGGCACCCCGGCGACGGCGGCGCTGGCTGCTGGTCGCGAGCGTGGTCTGGGCCGTGCTGCTGGCCCTGCTCGCCTGGACGTCGGTCCGCGACGATCCACCGACCGTGCGAGAGCAGCGCTCCCTCGACCAGGCCGGCCCGGTGGTCGACCGGGCGGTCGGCGAGTTGGCCCGGGCGGCCGGCGCGGCCGGGCTGCTGGAGCTGAGCCCGGCGCGGATCGGGTCGGGCTGCCGGGTCACCCCGCTCGCTGACGGTGCCACGCTTCGCCGGGAGGTCGGTGTGCTCGCGCCGGCCGGCACCGAGCGCACCGTCCTGGCCGGGATCGCCGAGCGACTTCCCGCGAACTGGCGGGCCTGGGTCGGGTCCGGGCGGGACGGCCCGGTGCTGCGCGCCGACGCTGGTGAGTTCGTCGCCGTCCAGGGACGGCCGACCGGGGACGGTCGGATCCGGTTGACCGTCGACACCGGCTGTCGGCCGACTGGCTCCGGCTACACCCCGCCCTCGACCACCGACGGCGGCCCGGAGGTCGCCGCCCTGACGGCCGCGCTGCGGGCGCTCGGCCGGCCGGCCGACGCCGCGCCGGAGCTGGTCACCGCGCCCTGTCCGGGCGGCGCGTCGGCCCGTACCGCGCGGTCCGCCGCCGGTCCCAACCCGGCCGCGTCGCCGGGCGGGCTCGCGCCGCTGGCCGGCGGCAACCCGCTGCTGGACAACCCCCCGGTGTACGCGTACCGCGCCGGCCCGGTCACCGTGCTGGCCGACCTCACCCCGGACGCCGCCCGGCTGGCCGCCACCGTCGGCTGCCCGGGCTGAGCCGAGCATCCCGCCGGGTCAGACGCCCGGCTGCTGCTCCTCCGGGCCGCGGCTGCGGCCCAGTGCGTCGACCCGACCCCACCGCCCGGGGATGTCCAGCAGCTCGATCCGGCCCATGCCCGGTGGCACGGCCGGATCGATGATCAGGTGCTCGCCCTGCGGCTCCAGCCCCAGCATCACCCGCAGCAGCAGCAACGGTGTGCCGGTCGACCACGCCTGCGGGCTGCACGCGGTCGGGTACTCCACCGGGTAGTCGGTGAGGTCCCGGGCGTAGCCGGCGAACGCCTCGGGCAGCCGCCCATCGAAGTAGCGGGATGCGGCCAGCATCGCGTCGCAGATCAGCCCGGCCTCGTTCCGGAAGCCGTACCGCCACAACCCCCAGGCGATGATCGAGTTGTCGAACGGCCAGACGGTGCCCACGTGGTAGCCGATCGGGTTGTACCGGCCCTGGTCCTCGGCGAGGGTCCGCACCCCCCAACCGGAGAACAGCCGCGGCCCGAGCAGGTGCTCGACCACCTTGCCGGCCCGGGACTCGTCGACGATTCCGCTCCACAGCAGGTGCCCGATGTTCGAGGACAGCGCGTCGACCTGCTTCCCGTCGGCGTCCAGGGCGAGCGCGTAGTACCCGCGGTCGGCGATCCAGAAGTCGTGGTTGAACCGCTGCTTGAGCGCGGCGGCCTCCCGCTCCAGCCGGTCTGCGTAGGCCGGGTCGTTCCAGAACGTCCGGGCCAGCCGGGCGGCCCGGATCTTGGCGTCGTACGCGTAGCCCTGCAGCTCACAGGTGGCCCGGGGAAAGCCGGGCAACCGGCCGTCGGCGTACGAGATGGCATCCCAGGAGTCCTTCCAGCACTGGTTCTGCAGGCCGGTCTCCGGGTTGCGGGTCTGGTACCAGAGGTAGCCGGTGCCGAGCAGGTCGCCGTAGGTGTCGATCCACTCCAGCGCCGCGCGCACCTGCGGTTCCAGCCGCCGGATCAACTCGGAGTCGCCGGTCCAGCGCTCGTACTCGTCGATCAGGATGATGAACAGCGGCGTCGAGTCGGCCGACCCGTAGTACGGCGAGTGCGGCTGCTCCTCGAAACCGGCGGTCTCCCCGTACCGCAGCTCGTGCAGGATCTTGCCCGGCTCCTCGTCCCGGAAGTCGTCCACCCGGTGCCCCTGCAGGCCGGCCAGCATCACGATGGTCGGCGGGATCAGCTCCGGCAGGAACGGCAGCACCTGCAACGAGGTGATGATGCTGTCCCGGCCGAACAGGGTCATGAACCAGGGCAGCCCGGCGGCGAGCAGCCGCACGCCCAGGGCGATCGACTCATAGCGCAGCGCGGCCAGGTCGTTGAGGCTGCGCCGGTACGCCCCGGCCAGCGGCTCGCAGTCGCAGCCGAGCTTCGGCGCCCGGTCGATCAGCTCCTGCTGCTCGGCGCGGATGGCGTCCGCGCTGCGGCTGCCGCCGTAGGGCAGGGTGGCCCGGATGTCCTCCCCCCGCGCGCCGTAGACGACGGTGGACACGTGCAGCCGGGTGCTCCACTCGCTGTTCCGGGCGATCCGGATCTGGAAGGTCATCCCGGAGGAGTCGACCATGGCCGGTGCGCTGGAGGTGATCAGCGTCTCCCGGTGGAACGCCTCCCGCCGGTAGATCAGGCGCAACTCGTTGTCGGCCACCGAAATCGTCGTCTGACCGCGCTTCCGCCGGGCGTTCTTGATCTCGAAGAGGTCGGCGAAGTCCGACGCCATCTCTATTCGGACGGTGAACTCGACCTCCTCGCCGGTGTGGTTCAGCACGGTCAGCTCCTCCTCGAAGCTGCCCACGATCGCCCGGCTGCGGATCACCGACGCCTTGGCGTCCAGGTAGTGCGTCGGTTCGCCGGGGGCCAGGAAGAACTTGGTCCGGTACGACTCGGAATCGTCCATCGACAGGGCGTGCAGCCGCTCGCCGTCCAGGGTGAGCAACCAGTTGGACAGGAAGCGGGTGTCGAAGGAGAACAGCCCGGTCGGGAAGTCGTAGGACGGCTCGATGTCCCCCGTCCGGTCGCTGACCAGGAAGGTGTTGCCGTCCAGGATGCTGACGAGATCGTTCACGCCATCCGCCCGGCCTGCTTCCGAGCCACCTCGCGCGGATCGCGGGTGCCCGGCGGGTTCGGGAAGAACCGCCGGAAGGCCAGGAAGAGCACCACGTTCCCGCTGAACGTGCTCTCGTTGCGCAGCACCGCCGCGACCCCCTGGGCCTCGCCGGTCACCAGCCGGTCGAACAGGGCCGCGCTGCTGTACCAGATGGCGTCGGCCGGCCCGCGGTTGCGGCTGACCTGCACCGACCCCGGCCGCATCCGGACCAGCCAGTGCTCGGTCGTCTGGTCGTCGGTGCCGAGGTCAATCTGAAGGGTTCCGGCGACCAGGCCGCCGAGGACCTCCGGGGCACGCGCCGGCAGTGATTCGAAGAACCTCTCCGTCGCCTCGGTCACATCCGAATCGTAGGCAGCCGTCCGAGATGTCGGGTCGGTATCCGCACTCCGCCCCTACCGTCCGGGTCGTCCCGCCGCTGGTCAGTAGACCAGGGCCTGCGCGCCCTCGGCCAGCGCCTCCTCGACGAAGGCCGCGGCGCCCGCGATCCGGACGCCGGGCAGTACGTCGTCCGGGCCGATCTCCCGCCGGGCCGCGCACTGGGTGCAGGCGGTCACCCTGCCACTGGTCAGGATGACGTGCAGCAGCTCGGCCAGCGGGGCGGAATGCGGCAGCTCGAACTCCTGGGCACGGCCGGGCAGCGCGAACCACGTCGCCTCGCCGGTCAGCCAGAGCGATACGTCCACCCCGGCCGCGACCGCCGTGGCGGCGACCGTGAACGCCTGCGCACACCGCTCCGGGGCGTCCGCCCCCGCGGTGGCCTTGACGACGAGAGTGCGGGCCATGAGGCCCAGCATAGGATGGCCGGGATGGTTACCGAGATCGGGTTCGTCAGCCTGCTGGTCGCCGGCCTGGGCGGGCTCGCCGGTGGCCTGGTCTACCTCGCCGTACGCATATCGAGAGGACGTTGGTGACGCTGGTGAGCGACGAGAACCCGCTGCAGCCCCCGTGGCTGAACGCGCCGCCGGTCGACCCGTACCCGTTCGAGGAGAGTCACGACCTGCGGGTCGGGCCGAAGCTGCACCCGGCGTTGGACGGCCTGCTGCCCTACATCGGCCTGTGGCGCGGCCGGGGCAAGGGTGGTTTCCCCACCGTCGAGGACTTCGACTACGCCCAGGAGATCCGGATCAGCCACGACGGCCGTCCGTTCCTGCACTACGAGTCCCGCGCCTGGATCCTCGACGAGCAGAGCAAGCCGGTCCGCCCCGCCGGGCGTGAGGTCGGCTGGTGGCGGCCGGTGCTGGTGGACGGCCGGGCCACCGACGAGCTGGAGGCTCTGCTGACCACCCCGAGCGGGGTGATGGAGCTCCACCTCGGTAAGCGCAACGGCACCCAGGTCGAGTTCGCCACCGACGCGGTGGTCCGGACGGCGACCGCCAAGGAGGTCACCGGCGGGCACCGGCTCTTCGGCATCGTCGAGGGCGCGCTGCTCTACGCCCAGGACATGGCCGCGATGGGGCACGGGCTCAGCCCGCACCTCTCCGCCCGGCTCGTCCGGGTCGGCGGCTGACCGTCACGGGACGGGGAAACCCAGCACGGCGTGCAGGGCGGGGGTACGCGGGCAGCGCGCCCGGCGCACCCCGTCCAGCGTGTGGATCTCGGTGAGCCCGCGGACCGACGAGGTGAACCAGACGCCGTCCGCCGCGTGCAGCTCGGCTGGGGTGACCATCCGCTCGGCGGCGGTCAGGCCCAGCTCGCCAGCGTGGCCCAGCAGCCAGGCGACGGTCGTGCCGGGCAGGATGCCGGTGGTGGCGGCGGGCACGGTGCAGAGCGTGCCGCCGGTGAGCCACACCACGTTGGCGGTGGGGCCCTCCAGCGCGTACCCGTCGGAGGAGATCCAGAGCACGTCGTCCACCCCGGCCCGGTCGGCCCAGCGGCGGGCGGCGGTGTTGACCGCGTACGAGGTGGATTTGATCCCGGCGGGCAGCCAGTCCAGTCCGGTGCGTGCCCCCGCTGGCACCCCCAGCGGCAGGGTTGCCACGCTGATCCCGTCCCGACGGGCAACCCGGGACGACGCGGGCACCTCGGTCAGCGTGGCGTAGACGCTCGGCGGGCCGCCGGCCTCCGGGCCCCGGGTGCAGACCAGTCGCAGCGCCCCCTCCACCCGCGCCGGCCAGCCCGCGCGCACGGTGTCGAGCAGGTCGATCAGCGCGGCGATGGGTGGCAGGGCCAGCTCGACGGCGGCAGCCGAGGCGGCCAGCCGGGCCAGGTGCTCGTCGCGCAGCCACGGCCGGCCCTGGCGCAGGTGCATGGTCTCGAAGAGGCCGTCGCCGCGCAGCACACCGAGGTCGTCACCGCGGAGCACGGGCTCGCCGGCCGGCACCGGGCCGCGGCCGAGGACGACGATCCGCGCGGTCGGGTCGGCCGCGACCTTTCCGACGGACGACATCACCATGACCGTCGAGCCTAGCGGCGGTCCATCGCGATGCGGAGATCGGCATGGTTGCCGAACTATGATCGGACGGTGTCCGAATCCTCCCTCGCGGAAATGCTGCGGGCCCGTGGGCTGCGGCTGACGGCCCAGCGGCAGCTTGTCCTCCAAGCGGTGCTCGATCTGGGCCACGCCAGCCCCGAGCAGGTGCACAACGCGGTGCGGGAGGTCGCTGCCGGCGTCAACATCACCACCATCTACCGCACGCTGGAGCTGCTGGAACGGCTCGGCCTGGTGACCCACACGCACCTCTCGCACGGCTCGCCGACCTACCACGCGGCCGGTGAGCACCAGCACGTCCACCTGGTCTGCCGGGAGTGTGGCGCGATCGACGAGATCGATCCGGAGTTGCTCCGCCCGCTCGCCGACCAGTTGGTCGCGCAGCGCGGGTTCCGGGTGGACATCGGGCACGTGTCACTCTTCGGTGTCTGCGGACGCTGCGAGAACGGGGACCAGAAATGATCGACATAGCGGGTGCGGTGGCCGTCGAGAGCATCGACGAGGCCAGCCGCGACCAGCCGGAGCCGGCACACGCGGCGGCCGGGGTGCGAGGGGTGGCCGCGCACTACGGCGACCCGCTGCGCGAGCAGCGCATCCTGGACACCGAGGTCGGCCTGGTCGACCGGTCGCACCGGGGGATCATCGCGGTGCCGGGGGAGGAGCGGGCCAGTTGGCTGCACACGATCACCTCGCAGCACCTGGCGACATTGGCCGCCAACGACGGCACCGAGCTGCTGGTGCTGTCCCCGCATGGGCACGTCGAGCAACATGCCATGGTCGCCGAGGATGGCGAGACCACCTGGCTGGACACTGAGCCGGGGGCGACCGCCGGCCTGCTGGCGTACCTGGAGAAGATGCGGTTCTTCAGCAAGGTCGAGCCGCGCGACGCCACCGCCGAGCGGGCGCTGCTGTCGCTGGTCGGGCCGGCGGCGACGGACGTGCTGGGCGTGCTCGGCGTGACCGGGCTGGCCGCACCGGACCTGATCGCCGTGCCGGGTCCGAAGTTCGCCGCCGGTGCCGTGCCGCCCCGAGCGAGCGTCCGGTACGACGTTCGCCCGCTGCCCACCGGCGGGTGGGCCCGACGCGGCCCGCTCGGGGTGGACCTGCTGGTGCCCCGGGCCGCGATGGAGCAGGTGGTGGCGGAGCTGCGCGGCGCTGGCGTACCGGTCGCCGGGCTCTGGGCGTACGAGGCGATCCGGGTGGCCGCCCGGCGGCCCCGGGTCGGGGTGGACACCGACCACCGGACGATCCCGGCCGAGGTGGACCTGATCGGCCCGGCCGTGCACCTGGACAAGGGCTGCTACCGGGGGCAGGAGACGGTGGCCCGGGTGCACAACATGGGCCGTCCGCCGCGTCGGCTGGTGCTGCTGCACCTGGACGGGATCACCACCGACCAGCCGCCGACCGCCGGTACGCCGGTGACCCTCGACGGCCGGACGGTGGGCTTCGTCGGCACCGCCGTGCTGCACCACGAGCTGGGCCAGATCGCCCTGGCGGTGCTGAAGCGGAACGTCCCGGAGGACGCCGCGCTGCGGATCGGCGAGACCGCGGCGGCGATCGACCCGGCCTGACCGGGCCGTCTAGGATCGCCGGCATGACGACAGGGACGTTGATCACGGTAGCCCCGACCGGCGCGGAGTCGGCCAAGGCGGAGGTGCCGGCGCTGCCGGTGACGCTCGACGAGCTGGTGCTCACCGCCAAGGAGTGCGAGGCCCTCGGCGCTGCCGTGATCCACGTTCACATCCGCGACGACGCGGCGCGGCCGACCCTCGACCCGGTGCGCCTGCGGGAGACGGTGGCGGCGCTCCGCGAGAACACCGACCTGATCGTGCAGCTCTCCTCCGGCGGCGCGGTGACCGACCCGGAGGCATCCCGGCTGGCCGTGCTCGACGCCCGCCCGGACATGGCCTCGTGCACCATGGGCACGGTCAACTTCGGTGACGACGTCTTCCTCAACCGCTGGGAGTTCATCGTCGACCTGCACAGCCGGATGCAGGAGCGCGGGATCGTGCCGGAGTACGAGATCTTCGACCTCGGCCACCTGTCCGCGTTGCAGCGGCTGCTGGGTAAGTACGGCCTGCCGGCCGGGGGGCACGTGCACGTCGACTTCGTGATGGGTGTGCCGGGCGGTATGCCGGGCACCACCGAGACGTTGGTCGCGGCGCACCGGATGCTGCGGGACCTGCCGGAGGGCACCACCTTCGCGGCCACCGGCATCGGTCGCAGCACGATCCCGGTCATGTTGGCCTCGCTGTCGACCGGTGGGCACCTGCGGGTCGGCATGGAGGACACCGTGACGTACGCCAAGGGCCGGCCGGTGGAGTCCAACATGCAACTGGTCGCCCGCGCGGTCGGTTTCGCCCAGCTCGCCCAGCGGCCGCCGCTGACCACCGCGGAGGCCCGCGAGCTGCTCGGCCTGTAAGGCCGGCTCTGTCGGGCACCCCTGTCACCCGGGCGGTGGACGACCTGGTCACCCCGCCGCCGAGACCCCCGGGACCGTCGGTACCGTCCAGCACGTGGGAAAGACGTACGAGGGCGGCGCGCCGCTCGCAGAGGTGGTCCGGTCCGGGTTCGTGGAGGGCGCGCACCGCGGCTCGCTGGTGGTGCTGGACGCCGCCGGTGTGCCGGTGGCAGCCGTCGGGGATGTGACCGCACCGATCTTTCCCCGCTCGGCCAGCAAGCCGATGCAGGCGATCGGGATGCTCCGCTCCGGCCTGCCGCTGACCGACCCGGCCGACCTGGCGCTGGTCTCGGCCAGTCACGCGGGTGAGGAATTCCACCTGGCCCGGGTCGGTGCGCTGCTGGATCGGGCCGGGTTGGACGCCTCGGCTCTGCACTGCCCGCCCGACCTGCCGGTGGGCGCGGCGGCCCGGGAGGCCGTGCTGCGCGCCGGGGGCGGCCCGACCCGGGTGCAGATGAACTGCTCCGGCAAGCACAGCGGGATGCTGCTGACCTGCCAGGCTGCCGGGTGGCCGCTGGACGGCTACTGGCTGCCGGAGCACCCGTTGCAGCAGCGGTTGCGGGCAGCCATCGAGGAGTTCACCGGTGAGCAGGCGGCGGCGGTGGGGGTGGACGGCTGCGGCGCCCCGGTGCTCGCCGTGTCGCTGACCGGTCTGGCCGGGGCGTACCTCCGGCTGGTCGACGCCGAGCCCGGTTCGGTGCCGCGCGCGGTGGCCGACGCCATGCGCGCCCACCCGGAGATCGTGGGTGGCACCCGGGCCGACGACACCCGGCTGATGCGCGGCGTTCCGGGCCTGCTGGCGAAGGTTGGCGCCGAGGGCGTGATCGCCGTGGGCCTGCCGGGCGTCGGCGCGGTGGCGCTCAAGATCGACGATGGCGCCGACCGGGCCCGGATGCCGGTGCTGGTCTCCGCGCTGCGCCGGCTCGGCGTGGACGCCCCGGTGCTTGCCGAGTACGCCGAGGTGCCGCTCTTCGGCGGCGGCGTCCCGGTCGGCGCGGTCCGTCCGCTCTGGTGAGCGGCGACTGGTCCCGACCGTCGGGGACGGCCACTCGCGGATGAGCGCGATACCTCAGAGGCATATTCATGCCTCTGAGGTATCAGCCTCATTCGCCCGACACCCTCGGTGCGGGCTCTGCGGAGTCGGGCGGGCTCAGCTCAGGAAGTCGAGCAGGGCGGCGTTGACCGGCTCGGGGCGCTCCAGCGGCAGCAGGTGTGCGGCGTCCGGCACGTCGGGCAGCCGTACCGCGTCGGGTGCCTCGGCGGCGATCCGGTCGGCGAGCCGGCGGATGTCCGGCACGTCCGCCGCGCCGGCGGTGACCAGGACGGGCAGCCGCAGCTCGCCGAGGCGTTCGATCGCCGGCGGCGTCAGCTCGCCCACCTCCACCGCGCCGAGGGCCAGTTCGGCGGCGAGCGCGCGCTGATCCATCTCCTGCGCGAACGCGATCAGCCCGGGGTCGACGTCGGCCGGCTGACGGCCCGGGCCGACCACCCAGAACCGCACCTCACCGGCCGCTCCGGCGGCGAAGTCGTCGGGATCGACCTCGCCGACCAGGCTGTCCCAGAGGTCGTTGGCCTCCTCGGACCACTCATTGCCGGAGACCGCCGTGCCGAACAGCGCGAGCGCGCTCACCCGGTCCGGATACGCCAGCGCGGTGTCGATGGCCACCGACCCGCCGAAGGAGCAGCCGACCAGGGCGGCCCGGGGCAGGTCGAGCGCGTCCAGCAGGCCGGCCACGTCGTCGTGGTGCGCGAACGGGATCGGGGGTAACTCGGAGTCGCCGTAGCCGCGCAGGTCCGGGACGATCACCCGGTGCCGGGCGGCGAGCGCGGACAACTGCCCCCGCCACATCCGGCGGTCGGCGATGCCGGCGTGCAGCAGCACGACGGGCGAGCCGCTGCCAGCCTCGTCGTACGCGATGACTGCTCCATTGACTGTGGTCTTGTGCACGGACGGACGGTACGGATCGGACGAGCGGCGCGCAAACAAGATGCTGAGACCTTGCTAACTCTTGCTAGCGTTTTGCTTGCAGGAGCTAGCGGGGCCGGTTAGCGTCGGTGTCATGGCCACACCGAAGGACCTCCCCGACGTCGGCGGGTTCATCCGCGATCTGCGGCGCAACGCGAAGATCTCGCTGCGGCAGCTCGCCGAGCAGGCGGGGGTCAGCAACCCGTACCTCAGCCAGATCGAGCGCGGTCTGCGCAAGCCCAGCGCGGAGGTGCTCCAGCAGTTGGCCAGCGCCCTGCGGGTATCCACCCCGGCGATGTACCTGCGGGCCGGGCTGCTCGACGACAAGGAAGGCCACGGTGTGCTCGCCGCCATCGCGGTGGACGCCGACCTGACGATGGCCCAGAAGCAGTCGCTCAGCCAGATCTACGAGACCTTCCGCCGGGAGAACGCCCGGCTGACCGAGGCCGAGGCCAAGGCCGAGGGCGCCGGCACGAACACCGGCGGCGCGGCCGGGGTGACCACCCCGACCGACATCGCCGACCAGCCGGCCGACGTGGCCAACCTGGCCGCGACCGGCCCCACCACCGCGGGCGGCACCCCGACCGAGGCCGTGCTCGAGTCGGTCGCCGTCACCGAGGCGGGGTCCGCCCCCGCCCCGCCCAGCACCAGCACCCCCGAGAAGAAGGCCGCCGGTCCGGCGGTCCGGAAGGCCGCCGACGCGGCCGAAGAGGAGACCTCATGACCGAGCCGAAGACCAACCGCATCCCCGCCCCGATCTACGCCGCCGCCGGTGCCGGAGAGTTGGCCCTCCAGCAGCTGCGCAAGCTGCCGGCCGTGGTCGGCGTCCTCGGCACCCGGGTCGTCGCCGACCTGGGCGGCCGAGCCGTGCTGACCGGCTTCGAGCTGCGCCAGAAGGCCACCGAGACGCTGCGTACCGCCAACGAGACCGCCGAGACCCTGCGCGGCCGGGCTCAGGCAGAGCTGGACCTGGCCAAGCTCCGTGAGTCCGCCGACCTGGCCAAGCTCCGCGAGGTCACCGACCTCGACAAGCTGCGCGCCGCCGCGACCCGTAACGCCGCTGTGGTGGTCGCCGGTGCCCAGGCCGCGCAGGAGCGCGCGTTCGCCGCGTACGGCGCACTGGTCGCCCGTGGTGAGCGGGTCGTCGGCGCCGGCGTGCTGGAGGCCGCCGAGACGGTCAACGCCGACATCGAGGCGACCCAGGCCGTGTCGCCGGCGACCGCCGACGCGGTAGCCACCGCCCCGGTGAGCCCGGCCCAGGTGTCCAGCCCGGCCGACGTGCCGAGCCCGGCCGAGGTGGCCGAGATCGCCGAGGCCAAGCCGGCCGCCGTCAAGAAGGCCGCCCGGGCGCGGACGGCCGCCAAGCCGGCCGCCAAGCCGGCCGCGACCCCGTCGGCGAAGCTGCCCCGGGCCACCAAGCGGACCCGTCCGGCGGCCGAGTAGTTCGTGGTGTCGACGACCCCGGCGGCGTCCTTGTCGGACGTAGTCGGGGTCGTCGACATAAGCTTGCCGGCATGGCCAACGCCGCGCCGATCTTCGCGTTCGAAGTCCGCTACGTGATCGAGCTGATCCTGCTCGTCTTCGCGCTGATCATCCAGGGTGTCGCGCTGGTGCACGCCGTCACACAGCGCTCCGACGGCTTCCCCGCCATCGGGACGCTGCCCAAGGGTGGCTGGATCGCCATCCTGGCGGTTTGCCTGGTGCTGACCCTTCTCGGCTTCGGTCCGATCAGCCTCTTCGGACTGATCGGCATCGCCGCCGCCCTCATCTACCTGCTCGACGTCCGGGTCGGCCTGCGCGACCTGAGCGACGGCAAAGGGTTCTGGTGAGAAGTTTCCGCTGGCCACCCCCGCCGGACGGTGGGCCCCGCACCTGGGGGCCCGGTCCGGGTGGTCCGCGTACCGGCCGGCCGGCGCTGCCGGAGCCGGAGACCGAGCTGGTCACCACCCCGCACGGGGTACGGCTGGAGCGGCTGGTCACCGGCACCGGTGATCCGGTCACCGTGTTCGCGCACGGGCTGGGCAACGGCATCGCCACCACCCGCCCCTTCGGCAGCGGGGTGACCGGCCGCAAGGTGTTCTTCCAGTTCCGCGGGCACGGCCGCTCCGACGCGCCGGCCGGGCCGTGGAGCTACCTGGACCTGGCCCGGGATCTGCGCGCCGTCGCGGATCTCGGCGGCGCCAGTCGGGCGTTCGGGGTGAGCCTCGGCGCGGGTGCGCTCTGCCGGCTGCTGGCCGAGAGCCCGGAACGCTTCGAGAAGCTGGTCTTCTTCCTCCCGGCGGTGCTCGACCAGCCGCGCGGCCAGGTCGCCCAGGAACGCGTCACGGACCTGCTGGAGGCGGTGGAGAGCGGGGACGCCTCGGCGGTCGCCGACATCGTCTCGCTGGAGCTGCCCACGGCGGTGCGCAACACCCCGGCCGGCTGGGCGTACCTGCGGCAGCGACTCGACCAGCTGCTCCGCGACGGTCTGGCCGACGGTCTGGCCACCCTGCCGGAGCAGGCGCCGCTGCGCGACGCCACCGCCCTGGCGGCGGTCACCGCACCGGCGCTGGTGATCGGCTGTGCGGGCGACGATCTGCACCCGGTCGAGGTGGCCGAGCAGCTCGCGGCCGCGCTGCCCCAGGCCACCCTGCACGTCTACGACCGGCCCGGCGTGCTCTGGACGGAACGCGCCGACCTGCGGGAGCGAGTGTCCAGCTTCCTGAACGAGTAGCGTTCCCTGTCATGGGCGTCACACAACATGGCCGGACGCACCGGCTGGACCTTGCCGACCCGACCCTGCGCGAGTGGACCTGCACGGTCCTGCACGCCGACCCGGAGCAGGGCATCGTGCTGGACCGCTCGGCCTTCTATCCGGGCGGCGGGGGGCAGCCGCCGGACCACGGGGTGCTGCTCTGGCAGGGCGTGCAGACCCGGATCGTCGGCACCCGCAAGGGCGACGACCCGTACCTGATTCCCGCCGAGGGTGACCCGCTGCCGCCGCCCGGCACCGAGGTGACCGGCGCGGTGGAGGACGAGCGCCGCACCCGGCTGATGCGCACCCACTCGGGGCTGCACGTGCTCTGCGGGGTGGTGTTCCGCGACTTCGGCGCGCTCGTGACTGGAAACTCGATGGAACCGGGCGAGGCTCGGATGGATTTCAACCTGCCCGAGGTGCCGGCCGACTTCAAGAGCCGGATCGAGGAGCTGGTCAACGCCGAGGTGGCCGCCGACCGCGCGGTTGCCGTCCGGGTGCTGCCGCGCGTCGAGGCGCTGTCTTTGCCGGACATCATCCGCACCCAGTCCAACCTCATTCCGCCGGACGAGCAGGAGGTCCGGATCGTCGACATCGTCGGGCTGGACGTGCAGGCCGACGGCGGCACCCACGTGGCCTCCACCGCCCAGATCGGCAAGGTGCAGGTGGTCAAGGTGGAGAGCAAGGGCCGGGCCAATCGCCGGGTCCGCGTCCGGCTCGCGGACTGAGGGGCGCTGTCGCTTGGTGGACTGAGGGCGCTGCCGCCTGGTGGACTAGGCGTCCCGGCGGGCGCGCAGCGACCGGACCTTGTGCCGGTTGCCGCAGCGCTCCATGCTGCACCAGCGGCGCTGCCCGGGGCGTGAGGTGTCCACGAAGACCAGGTAGCAGTTGTGCGCGCCGCACTCCCGGATCCGGTCGGCGTACGGCCCGCTGAACAGGTCGATCGCGTCCCGGGCGATGCTGGCGAGGGCCTGCTGCCCGCTGGCCGGGAGCACCCAGTGCCGCGTCCCGTCCGCATCCAGCCGGGGCGCCAGCGGCGCAGCGGCCGCCGCCTCGTTGAGGGTGTCGAGGTCGCCGGGCGTCGCGTCGAAGTCCGTGGGCGTGGTGGCCGGTGGCCGGGTGCCGGTGCGGGCGCACACCAGCCGCCACAGCGCGTCCCGCAGGCGCCGCGCGGTGGCCAACTCCGCCGGGTCGACGTCGACCCGGGCAGGGTCCAAGCGCAGCCGCGACCGCCCCAGCCAGTCGGCGAGATCCGCCGGGCGGTGCAGCACCTCGAAACGGGCCCCGATGCCCGGCCCGCCGCTGGTGAGGAACTCCAGGCAGAGCGCTCCTGGATCGAAGAGGAAACGGGCCCCTTGCAGCGACACCAGGGTGATTCCACTTGCGACGTCGGTCACGTAACCACTATAAACGGTTACAGGGGTGGTCCGCACGCTGCGGGTCGCCGACGAAGGTGAAGGGGATCCAGATGGCCCTGGCATGGAAGCTCGTCGTCGACTGCGCGGAGCCGATCGCGCTGGCCCGGTTCTGGGCGGCGGCCCTCGAATACGAGGTCGAGGACAACAGCGCCCTCATCGACCAGTTGGCCGCGGCCGGCAGGGTCGGTCCGGACGAGTACGTCGAGGTCGACGGCCGGCGGGCCTTTCGGGAACTCGCGGCGGTCCGCCACCCAGAGGACCCGGTCCAACCGGTCAGCGGCATCGGTCTCGGCCGCCGGCTGCTGTTCCAGGCCGTGCCGGAGCCCAAGCAGGTCAAGAACCGGCTGCACATCGACCTGCACGCCGGCCCGGACGAGCGGGAGGCGACGGTGCAGCGGCTGGTCGGGCTTGGCGCCACCGTGCTGCGCGAGGTCGCCGACCGGGGCAGCGTGCACACCACCATGACCGACCCGGAGGGCAACGAGTTCGACGTGCAGTGACAGCCGGGCAGCCGTTCGGCCGGGCATGACTGGATGCGGGCCTGTCGAGCTGCCCCAGATATGGGGCGTGGTACGGGTGGCTCGCCGCCCGTCGAGCGGGCCCAGACGTCGAGCGGGCCAGACGTCGAGCGGGCCTAGACGTCGAGCGGGCCTAGACGTCGAGCGGGCCTAGACGTCGAGCGGGCCTAGACGTCGAGCTGCCCCACAAATGGGGCAGCTCGACAGGGCGGCGTGGATGCCCGCCGGCCGCTCGTGACCCGATCCGGAATTCGGACGGAGGCTGTCAGGTATTGCTGGCAGCCTCGAAGGCATGACACAACCGCTCGCAGGAAAGATCGCGCTCGTCGCCGGCGCTACCCGGGGTGCCGGTCGGCAGATCGCCGTCCAGCTCGGCGCCGCCGGGGCCACCGTGTACGCCACCGGCCGCAGCAGCCGCGCCGGCCGCTCGGAGATGGACCGGTCGGAGACCATCGAGGAGACCGCCGAGCTGGTCACCGCCGCCGGCGGCGTCGGCATCCCCGTCCGGGTCGACCACCTGGTGCCCGAGCAGGTCCGCGACCTGGTCGCCCGAATCGACGCCGAGCAGGGCCAACTCGACGTGCTGGTCAACGACATCTGGGGCGGCGACCCGCTGGTCACCTGGGAGAAGCCGATCTGGGAGCAACCGCTGGACGCAGGCTTCCGCACCCTGCGCCTGGCCATCGACACGCACATCATCACCAGTCACTTCGCGCTGCCGCTACTGATCCGCAAGCCTGGCGGCCTGGTGGTGGAGATCGGCGACGGCACCAAGGCGTACAACGACGACAACTATCGACTCTCGGTCTTCTACGACCTGGCCAAGGCCTCGGTCAACCGACTCGCCTTCAGCCAGGCGCACGAGCTGAAGCCGCACGGCTGTACCGCCGTCGCTCTCACCCCAGGCTGGCTCCGCTCCGAGGCGATGCTGGAGATCTTCGGCGTGACCGAGGAGAACTGGCGCGACGGGGCGGCCACCGACCCGCACTTCCTCATCTCGGAGACGCCGGCCTTCGTCGGACGCGCGGTCGCCGCGCTGGCCGCCGACGAGGACAAGGCCCGCTGGAACGGCGAGTCCGTCGACGCCGGCTCGCTGGCCAAGGTGTACGGGTTCACCGACGTCGACGGCAGCCAGCCGGAGGCCATCCGGTACATCACCGAGGTGGTCAACGCCGGCAAGCCGGCGGACGTCACCGGCTACCGGTAGAGCTCGCGGAGCCGGTCCGCCGCGTCGGCGAACAGCTCCCGTAGCGCGGGTGGTTCGAGGACCTCCACCTCGGGGCCGAGCCCGAGAAGTTGGTGGTACGCCACCTCGACGGACTCGACCGGCAGCCGGGTTACGACCCGCCCCTGCCCGTCGGGCTCGTCGGCGGTGGCGACCACCTCGTCGTACACGAAGGGGGCGTCCACCAGGTGCCGGAGCTGGCGCAGGCCGGCCGGGCTGAGCCGGACGGTGACCTCGGCGCGCAGCATGGTCCGCAGGAACGACCCGGCCTGCTCGCGCCAGTACCCGGCCAGGTCAAAGTCCTCGTCCCGGTCGAAGCTCTCCTCGCCCACCTCGACCCCGGTCACCCGGTCCACCCGGTAGGTGCGGGCGTCCTCGCCGACCCGGCCGACCAGGTACCAGACCCCGCTCTTGAGCACGAGCCCGTACGGCTGCACCCGGCGGGTCGCCTCCCGGTCGCCGCGCCGGTACCCCAGCTGCACCACCCGGTCCCGCCAGACCGCCCGGGCCAACTCGGTCAGCCATGGCGGCGGTCCGGTCTCCCGGAACCAGCCCGGGACGTCCAGGTGGAACCGCTGCCCGGCGCGGGCCGGGGCATCCCGCAGCGCGGGAGGCAGCGCGGCGAGCACCTTCAGCTCAGCGGCGGCGACCGCGTCGGCGAGCCCCATGTCGCCGGCCGGCCCGGGCAGGCCGGAGAGGAAGAGCGCCTCCGCCTCGTCCCGGGTCAGCCCGGTCAGCCGGGTCCGGTAGCCGCCGAGCAGCCGGTACCCGCCGGCCCGGCCCCGGTCGGCGTAGACCGGCACCCCGGCGGCGGAGAGCGCCAGCACGTCCCGGTAGACCGTCCGCTCGGAGACCTCCAGCTCCCGCGCCAGCTCGCCCGCGGTCATCGACCCGCGGGCCTGCAACAGCAACAGCAGCGAGATCAGTCGGGAGGCGCGCATCCGCCCATCCTGCCCGGCCCCCGCTCACCGCCCGCCGGGGGTGAGCAGGCCCCGGTCGTACGCGACGGCCACGGCGGCGGCACGGTCGTTGACCCCGAGCTTGGCGTAGACGTGCAGCAGGTGGGTCTTCACCGTGGCCTCGCTGATGAACAGCCGGGCGGCGGCCTCCCGGTTGGACGCGCCCTTCGCCACCAGGGTGAGCACCTCCAGCTCCCGCTGGCTCAGCGGCTCCTCGGCGGGCGCGCGGAGCCGTCCCATCAGCCGACCGGCGACGCTGGGGGACAGCACCGACTCGCCCCGGGCGGCGGCCCGTACCGCTCGGACCAGCTCGTCCCGGGGAGCATCCTTCAGCAGGTAGCCGGTCGCGCCGGCCTCGATGGCCGGCAGCACGTCGGCATCCGTGTCGTACGTGGTGAGCACCAGCACCTTGGCGGAACTGCCGGAACGGGCCAGCCGGCCGATCGCGGTCACCCCGTTCATCCCGGGCATCCGCAGGTCCATCAGCACCACGTCCGGACGCAGGTGCGCGGCCAGCGCGAGCGCCTCGGCACCGTCACCGGCCTCGCCGACCACCTCGAAATCCGGGTCGCCGGTGAACATGCCACGCAGGCCGTCCCGTACCACCGGGTGGTCGTCGACGATCAGCAGCCGGACCGGGGCGTTCACCCGGCACCCCCGGAAAGTGCGGGCACGGACGCCGAGACGGCGGTGCCGCAGCCCGGCTCACTCTCGACGGCCAGCTCGCCGCCGACGCCGGCCACCCGCTGCCGCATGGCGATCAGACCGTATCCGCCGTCGGGACGGTGGAGGGCGGGCGGGTCGGTGACCGGGAAACCCGTGCCGTCGTCCCGGATGTCCAGGGTGACCACGTCACCCATGTACGACAGGGTGAGCCCGACCCGGGACGCCTTGGCGTGCCGGGCCACGTTGGCCAGCGCCTCCTGAGCGGTCCGCAACAGGGTCACCTCGACCTCCGGGTGCAGCGGGTGGGCGTCGCCGGTCACGTTCACCTCGGCGCGTACCTCGTTGATCGTCGACCAGCGCCGGGTCAGCTCGGCGAGCGCCTCGGGCAGCCGGGCGGCCTCCAGCGCCTCGGGGCGGACCGCCCGCACCGAGCGGCGTGCTTCGGTGAGGCTCTCCCGGGCCAGGGCGACCGCGGTGTCCACGTGCCGCTGCCAGTCGGCGTGCCGGTCCCGGGCCACCCCGGCCGCCTCCAGCTGGGTGATGATGCCGGTGAGGCCCTGCGCCAGGGTGTCGTGGATCTCCCGGGCCATCCGCTGCCGCTCGTCGGTCACCCCGGCCTCCCGGGCCTGGGTGAGTAGCTGGGCGTGCAGCCCATCGTTTTCCCGCATCGTCTCGGCCAGCCGGCGGTTCGCCTCGGCCAGCTCCTCGACCAGCCGTTTGCGGTTGGCGTGCTGCCGCTCGGCGATGGTGGCGAACCAGATCATCCCACCGGCCGCGCCCAGGTTGAACAGCACCAGCACGCACCAGAGCAGCCAGTGCGACAGAGAGTGCGGCAGACCGCCGCCCTGCGCGGTGCCTGCCAGGACGGCCGAGGCAGCCACCCCGGCGAACCGCCAGTTGCCAGGCAGCATCATCGCGTGCAGGAATCCGGCCCAGCTGAAGAAGCCGTACCAGGGGCTGCTCAGCACCAGCATGGCGCTGAGCGCGAGCAGCCCGACGTAGTAGACGACCATCAGCGTGCGCCGGGTCGCCCAATCGGGGTGCAGGCTGACGAACCAGGCAATCCAGCCCGCCGCGATTGCGGCGACGAGCAGGTGGGGGATCGCTGAGCGGCCCAGGGGCGCCGGCGCGGCGGTGGTGAGCAGTGCCCCGACGGCCAGCCCGATGAACGGGAGCACCCGGTGGAGGCCCGCCTCCCGGGCCTCCCAGGTTGCCAGCCGGTCAACCTGCTCGGCGATGCTGGTCATCGGACCCCCGCTCACTCCCAGCGGAACAATTTCGCCGCGACGGAACCAGCGAGCACGGCGATGACCGCCATTATCGCCAGGTGCAGCGGCTGCGGAGCATCCGCGGTCCAGGCATCGAGCAGCGCCTGCACCCCGGGTGGCGTGTAGTCGCCGATCCGGACCAGGAAGTCCGGCAGGAGGAACCGAGGCACGTAGACGCCGCCGAAGAACATGACCGCCATGAACAGCGGCACGGCCAGCGCCTGCGCCGACTTGGTCGTCCGCGCCACCGCCGCCACCAGCAGGCCCAGCCCCAGCAGGGCCGCCGTACCGAGGATGAGGGCCAGCGTGAAGCCCAGTGGGTGCTGGGGCAGCGGTACGTCGAACGCCAACCGGCCGACCACGACGAGCAGCACGGCGCTGACCAGGATGGTGCCGAGCGAGATGACCAGTTGGGCGGCCAGCAGCGCGGCCGGGCTGGCCGGGGTGGTGGCCAGCCGGCGCAGCACCCCACGTTCCCGGTAGGTGGCCAGCACCGTGGGCAGGATGTTGACCGCCGACATGGCGAGCGTGATCACCAGCAGCGAGGGCGCGAAGTACTGGACGAAGGACAGGTCGCCGAACTGCGCCTCTGGGTGGCGTCCCGCCGGAATCAGCCCGAACACCAGCAGCAGTGCGAGCGGCAACGCGACGGTCGTCAGCGGCGAGCCGAAGTCCCGCAGGAAGAGTCGTGTTTCGATCTTGAGGATCTGCCCGAAGGCGTGCATGTCGGTTCTCCCTCAGGCGGCGGGCCGGTGCCCGGTCAGCTCGACGAACGCGTCGTCGAGGGTGGACTGTTCCAGCCGCAGGTCGGCGGCGATGATCTGGTTGCGGGCGAGCGTCGAGGTGACCGCGTGCAGCACGTCCCCGGTGCCGGTCACCACCAGTTGACTGCCGGTGCGGTGTACGGAGATCACCTCGGGCAGGTCCGTGAAGAGCTGGTCGTCGACCGGGGCGGACGGCCGGAACCGGACCCGCTGCTCCGGGGCCACCGTCGACACCAGGCCGGCCGGGCTGTCCAGTGCGACGACCCGTCCCCGGTCGATCACGGCTACCCGATCGCAGAGCCGCTCGGCCTCCTCCATGAAGTGGGTGACCAGCACGATCGTCACGCCGCTGTCCCGAATCTGCTCGATGAGGGCCCAGGTGTCCCGCCGGGACTGCGGGTCCAACCCGGTGGTCAGCTCGTCCAGGATCGCGACGCTCGGGTTGCCGACCAGCGCCAGCGCGATCGACAGCCGCTGTTTCTGGCCGCCGGAGAGCTTCTTGTACGCGGTGTTCCGCTTCTCGCCCAGACCCAGCCTGTCGATCAGGCCCGCCGGGTCGGCCGGGTTGCGGTAGAACGAGGCGTACAGCTCCAGCGCCTCGGCGACCCGCAGCTGGTCCGGCAGTTGGCTCTCCTGGAGCTGCACGCCAACCTGCTGGCGGAGTTGGGCCGCGTCCCCACGGGGGTCGAGCCCGAGGACCGACACCCCGCCCCCGTCCGGGACGCGGAGCCCCGCGACACACTCCACCGTGGTGGTCTTGCCGGCGCCGTTCGGGCCGAGGACCCCGAAGATCTCCCCGGCCTCGACCGTGAACGACACGTCGTCCACGGCCACCAGGTCGCCGTATCGCTTGTGCAGGTTGGTCACCTCAATGACCGGCATCGTGCCGCCTTCCGCCGTCGTACCCGTACCTCTTCAGCGTGGCGGCGGCGGCTCGGCGGCGAATCGACCAGCCGTTGGTGATCTTTCGTGGCAGCGGCTGACCCCGGCGATCCACCAACCGGTTGATGTGCACGGACGGGATCCCTGTCAACGCGCCGCCCGGCGGCGGTTGGCACTGATCGCTAGGCTGCTCGGTCGTGGACGCCAGCAGAATCGCCAGCCCGGTGACCGGGGTCGTCGGACGCTTCTTCGCCGGGGTCGGGTTGCTCCTGCGTGGGCTCGGCCTCTACGTGCGCAGCCCCGGGCTGATGCTGCTCGGCATCGTGCCAGCGTTGATCTCCGGTGCGCTCTTCGTGGCCGCGATCGCCACCCTGGCGTATTTCGTGGACGACATCGCCGCACTGGTCACGCCGTTCGCCGACGACTGGTCGACCACCGCCCGCAACCTGGTCCGGGTGATCGCCGGGTTGGCCATCCTGGGTCTCGGCGGGCTGCTCGGCGTGCTCACCTTCACGGCGGTGACCCTGGTGATCGGAGACCCGTTCTACGAGAAGATCTCCGAGCGGGTGGAGGAACGGCTCGGGGGCACTCCCGGCGCGGTGGAGGTCTCCTTCTGGCCTTCGCTGCGCCGCAGCATCGCCGACTCCGTACGGCTGGTGGCCCTCGCGGCGCTGGTCGGCATTCCGCTCTTCGTCGCCGGTTTCATCCCGGTGGTCGGTCAGACGGTGGTCCCGGTGATCGGGGCGGCGGTGGGCGGCTGGTTCCTCGCGCTGGAGCTGGTCGGGGCACCCTTCTACCGGCGGGGGATGCGGCTGCCGGACCGCCGGTCGGTGCTGAAGGCGGACCGACCGATGGCGCTCGGCTTCGGAGTGGCGGTCTTCGTCTGCTTCCTGATCCCGCTCGGCGCGGTGCTGATCATGCCGGCCGCGGTCGCCGGTGCGACTCTGCTGGCCCGCCGATCCCTCGGCCAGCCCATCGACGAACGGGTGCCCGCGCCGCCGGTCGGCCACCCCATCGAGGGGCGCTGACATGCAGATCAACCTCGTCGAGGGCAACATCACCGTCCAGCGGGTGGACGCGATCGTGAACGCCGCGAACTCGTCCCTGCTGGGCGGCGGCGGAGTGGACGGTGCCATCCACCGGCGCGGCGGCCCGGCCATCCTGGCCGAGTGCCGGGCGTTGCGAGCGTCCCGGTACGGCCGGGGTCTGCCCACCGGGCAGGCGGTGGCCACCACGGCCGGGGAACTGCCGGCCCGCTGGGTCATCCACACCGTCGGGCCGGTCTGGTCGGCCGGCGAGGACCGCTCGGCGCTGCTGCGCGACTGCTACGCCAACAGCCTGCGGATAGCCGACGAGCTGGGCGCGTCCACCGTGGCGTTCCCGCTGATCTCCGCCGGCATCTACGGCTGGCCGATCGAGGACGCGGTCCGCCAGGCGCTGTCGATGCTGCGCCCTGCCGCGCCGGCGAACGTCACCGAGGCCCGCCTGGTCCTCTTCGGGGCGGACACCCACGCCACCGCGCGCCAGGTCTTCGACGCCGACCCCTCGGCGTAGCGAAAGCCCCCGGACGCGCCGGGTTCCTCGTGCCGACCGAGGCTGGTCAGGTCAGGTCGGCCAGGCAGGACCACTGGGACGCGACCGGCCGGTAGCCGAGCCGCGCGTTGATTGCCAGCATCGGCGCGTTCGCCTCGTCGTTCGAGGTGTACGCGACGCGGACGCCGCCGGCGGCGGCCCGCTGCAGCGCCGCCGTCTTGACCAGCCGGGCCAGCGCTCGACCCCGGTACGCCGGGACGGTGCCGGTGTAGTCCGACCACATCCGGTCCCCGTCCCGCTTCACCAGGCTGAACGCGGCGATCTCCCCGTCGACCTCGGCGGCCGTGCTGGCCGTCTTGTCCAGCCCGAGGTTCTCCCAGACGTCGTACTGCCAGCTCTCGTAGCTGACCGCGTCGATCGGGACGTCACTCGGCTCGTCGGCCCCCGCAGCCACGTTCGCCACGTACAGCCGGTGCGGGTCCAGGTCCGCGATCGGGTGCAGCCGTACGCCCGCCGGCAGGTCCGGCGCGGGCGGTGCCGGGTCCAGGTCGAGCGCGGAGTACCGCACCTCCCGGCTTGGCTCGAAGCCGTGCCGGCGGGCGAACGGCAGCGAGTCCGGCTGCGCCCAGGAGCGCAACCTGCGGATCCCCAGCGGGGCGAGGTGGTCCGTCGCGGCGGCCAGCACCGCGCTGCCGATGCCGCGCCGCCGGTGCTCCGGGTGGACGTGCAGCAGGGCGATGTCGCCGACGTCCGGCGTCGAGGTCCAGGCAACGCGCTGGGCGGAAGCCCAGCCGACCACCTGCCCGTCGACCTCGGCCACGAAGGCGGTCCACCCCTCCTCGGGCGGCGGTTCGGCGAGCATCTTGCGGGTCGACTCGACCCCGCGTACCAGGTACGGGTAGACGATGGCCCGCAGCGCCACCACGGCCGGAGCGTCGTCGGGTCGTGCCACGCGGATCCGCATCAGGCTCCCGTCCGAACGGCGGCGACGGCCTCGACCTCGACGAGCTGATCGGTGTAGCCGAGCACGGCCACCCCGAGCAGGGTGCTGGGCGGGTCGTGGTCGCCGAAGAAGTCCCGTACCACCTCCCAGGCCGTCACCAGGTCCGCCTGCCGTGACGACGCCACGTAGACGGTGGTCTTGACCACGTCGGTGAGCTGGGCCCCGGCCGCATTGAGGGCGGTCTCCAGGTTCGCCATCACCTGCCGGGCCTGCGCCGCGTGGTCGCCCGGCGCGACGGTCCGTCCCTCCGCGTCGAGCGGGCACGCGCCGGCGGTGAACACCAGCCGGGCGGGCGGCTCGACGGTTGCCGCGTACGCGTACTCGGCGACGTCGGTGAGGGCAGGGACGTGCAACAACGCGACGGATTGCGGCATGCCGGCGAGGCTAACCACGATCGGGTATCGGGGCGACGCATTAACCGGCGGCAGGCAGTTGTGTGGATCTTGTGGGCGCGCCCCGGCGAGCGCGGCCCGGCCGACTCAGGCCGAGTCGCGCAGGATCAGCTCGGTGGGGAGCATGACCGCCGGCTCGATGGTCTCGCCGGCGGCCAGCCGGAGCAGCTGTCGGGTCATCCGTCGGCCGATCTCCACGATCGGCTGCCGGACGGTCGTCAGCGGCGGCTCGGTGTACGCGGCGGTCTCGATGTCGTCGAAGCCGACCACCGCGACGTCCTCCGGCACTCGCCGACCGGCCTCGCGCAGCGTCCGCATGGCGGCGTGCGCCATCAGGTCGGAGGCGGCGAAGACCGCGTCCAGGTCGGGATGCTCGGTGAGCAGCCGGTGCATCGCCGCAGCCCCGGACTCCCGGGTGAAGTCGCCGATCGCGACCAGCTCGGGTAGCCCGGCGGCGGCAACCGTGTCGCGGTAGCCAGCGAGCCGTTCGATCCCGGCCACCATGTCCTGTGGCCCGGCGATGCTGGCGATCCGCCGGCGACCGCTGTCGATCAGGTGCCGCACGGCTGCCGTCACGCCGCCGACGTGGTCGACGTCCACGTACGGCACGGGCACGTCGCCGAGCGGCCGGCCGCTGCACACCACCGGGATGCCGAGTCGGGCCAGCGTTCCGGGCAGCGGGTCGGCGCCGTGCAGCGACGCGAAGAGCACACCGTCGACGTGCCGGCCGGTGGTGAACCGCTCGACCCGGTGGTGCCCGGCCGGTGACCCGGCCAGCATCAGCACCAACTGCTTGTCGGCCGCCTCCAACTCCTGGCTCACCCCGCGGATGATGCCGGGGAAGACCTGGTCGTCGGAGAAGACCCGGGTGGCCGCCTCCGGCATGACCAGGGCGATCGAGTCGGTGCGCTGGGTGACCAGGCTGCGGGCGGCCAGGTTGGGTACGTACCCCAGCTCGGCGACCGCCCGGTTGACCGCCTCCCGGATCGGCTCGGCGACGGTGGTGGAGCCGTTGACCACGCGCGACACGGTGGCCCGGGACACCCCGGCCAGCGCTGCCACCGCCTCGAGCGTCGGCCGTTGCGCCGTCGTCATAGCGCCTTCCCCCCGCTCGTCACAGCCCGTTCCGGGAGATCACCTCCTGGTACCACCGGGCGCTGGCCTTCGGTGTGCGCCGCTGGGTCAGGTAGTCGACGTGCACGATCCCGAACCGCTTGCGGTAGCCCTCCGCCCACTCGAAGTTGTCCAGGAATGACCATACGAGATAGCCGCGCAGGTCCACGCCCCGGGAGATCGCCTCGTGTGCGGCACGCAAATGCCCGTCGAGGTAGGCGATCCGGTCGGTGTCGATCACCTGCCCCGGCCCGTCGGGCGAGTCGGCGCCCGGCTTGTCGGGGAACGCCGCGCCGTTCTCGGTGATCAGCAGCGGCACCCCGGGGTAGTCGGTGGCGATCCGTTCCAGCAGCCGGGTCAGCCCGGCCGGCTCGATCATCCAGTCCATGTCGGTGAGCGGCCCGGCCGGCGGCAGGAACTGCACCGCGCCCTCGGTGCCCGGGTACGCACCGCCGCCGCCAGCGCCGTCGGGCCGACCGGCGACGTAGCTGGGCTGGTAGTAGTTGATCCCGAGGAGGTCGATCGGGGCGGCGATCAGCTTCTCGTCGCCGTCCCGGATGAACGTCGGCTCGACGATCCGCGCCACGTGCTCCCGCACGTCGTCCGGGTAGCCGCCGGCCAACAGCGGGTCGAGGAAGATCCGGTTGTGCAGGCCGTCGACCAGGCGGACCGCCGCAGCGTCGGCGGCGCTCTGCGGATCGGCCGGCCGCACGTCGGCCGGATTGAGGGTGATGCCCACGCTGCGTGCGCCGGCCGCCCGCAGCGCCCGCGCCGCCAGGCCGTGCCCGAGCAGCAGATGGTGTACGGCGGTGAAGGCCGCCGCCGGGTCCCGCTCGCCCGGGGCGTGCACCCCGTTGCCGTAGCCGAGGTAGGCCGAGCACCACGGCTCGTTCAGCGTGGTCCAGACGTCCACCCGATCGCCGAGCCGGGCGTACATCGCCGTGGCGTACGTGGCGAAGTGCTCGGCGGTGTCCCGGTTGGTCCAGCCGCCCCGGTCGCCAAGGGTCTGCGGCAGGTCCCAGTGGTAGAGGGTGACGATCGGGTCGATCCCCCGGTCGAGCAGCGTGTCGGTGAGCCGGTCGTAGAAGTCCAGGCCGCGCGGGTTGACCGGGCCGGTGCCGTCCGGCTGGATCCGTGGCCAGGCGACCGAGAACCGGTACGCCCGCAGCCCCAGCTCGGCCATCAGCGCCACGTCGTCGGCGTACCGGTGGTAGTGGTCGCAGGCGACGTCGCCGGTGTGGCCCTGGTACACCCTCCCCGGTGTGCGGCTGAAGGTGTCCCAGATGGACGGGCCGCGTCCGTCGTCGCGGGCCGCGCCCTCGATCTGGTACGCGGCGGTGGCCGCTCCCCAGAGGAAGTGCTCGGGAAACCGGAGTTCATTCACGCCTTGACCGCACCTTCCATGATCCCGCCGATGATCTGCCGGCCGAACAGCACGAAGACCAGCAGCAGGGGCAGCGTCGCGATGGCCGTCCCGGTGAACACCTGCGACATGTCCTGGTAGTACCCGTCTGACAGCGCCCGCAGGGAGAGCTGAACGGTCGGGTTCGCCGGGTCGTTCAGTACAGCGTACGGCCACAGGAAGTCGTTCCAGGTGGTCATGAACGTGAGCAGGCCGAGCACGGCGGCTGCCGGTCGCAGCGCGGGCACCACCACGTGCCACCAGATCCGGGCCGTGCCGCAGCCGTCCATCCGGGCGGCCTCGATCAGCTCGTCGCTGACCGCCTGTCCGGCGTACTGCCGCATCATGAAGACCCCGAACCCGGTGACCAGTGCCGGCACGATCACCGCGGGCAGCCGGTCGTTCCACTGCAGCCGGGTCATCAACATGTACAGCGGGATCACGCCGAGCTGGGTCGGCACCATCATGGTCGCGATGATCGCCAGCAGCAGCGCGTTGCGGCCACGGAACCGTAGCTTCGCGAAGGCGAAGCCGGCCAGGCTGGCGAAGAACACCACGGAGACGGTCACCGTGCAGGCCACGATCGTCGAGTTGATCAGGCCGGTCAGGAAGTACGCGTCGGTGTTGTCGAACAGCCGGGCGATGTTGGCTCCCAGGTTGCCGCCCGGGGTCATCGGCGGCGGCAGTTGACCCATCGCGTCGCTGGACCGGCTGGCCACCACGAACATCCACCAGATCGGAAAGACCGACATCCCAGCGGCGATCACCAGGGCCAGGTACGTCAGCGGGCTGGCCCGCCAGAGCCGGCTCATCGAGCCGCTCCCTTCCCGGGACCGGGTCCCGATCCGCCGCCCATCCGGCGCAGGACCAGCACGTTGACCGCCGCCACGATCGCGATGAGCGCGAAGAGCAGCCAGGCCACGGCCGAGCCGTACCCGAAGTTGTAGTGCGGTGCGAAGGCGTTCTCGAACATGTACATGGTCACGGTCTGCGACTCCCGGAGCGATCCGCCCCGGATCGGGTTGGTGCCGGAGTGGAACAGCCGGGGCTCAGTGAAGAGCTGCAACCCGCCGATTGTGGAGATGATGACGCAGAAGATGATCGTCGGCTTGAGCAGCGGCACGGTGATCGACCAGAACTGCCGGACCCGGTTGGCGCCGTCGATCGCCGCCGATTCGTACAGGTCGCGGGGGATAGCCTGCATCGCGGCCAGGAGGATCAGCGCGTTGTAGCCGGTCCACCGCCAGTCGACCATGGCGGAGATGGCCACCCAGGAGGCGACCCGGTCGGATTTCCAGGCCACCGGGTCGACCCCGACCAGGTCGAGCATCCAGTTGATCATGCCGAACTCGCGGCCGAAGAGCACCCCGAACACGATCGCCACGGCGGCGGTGGAGGTCACGTTGGGGACGAGCACCGCCATCCGCCAGCCGGTACGGGCCCGCAGCCCTCGGTTGAGCAGGTTGGCCAGCCAGAGTGCGGCGAGCAGTTGCGGGACGGTGGAGATGACGAAGATGCCCAGCGTGTTGACCACCGCGTGCCAGAAGTCGGCGTCGGCCAGCAGTTGGGTGTAGTTCGCCGCGCCGACGAACGGGTGGTCGGTGCCGAGCAGGTCCCAGTCGTGCAGCGAGACCCAGAAGGTGTACGCCAGCGGGTAGACCCCGAAGACCGCGAAGAGCAGGAAGAACGGGGCGATGTAGAGGTACGGGGAGTAGCGGGTGTCGAGTCGGGTGAGTCGACCCGACGATCGGCGGCGGCTGCCGGGCGTCGGTGCGGCCGGCGGGCGGGCGTCGAGCTGGACGGTCATGCCCGGGAGCTCCTTTCGCGGTGCGGGCGGGACTCCGGCAGCCGGAGCCCGCCCGCACGCTGGGTCTGGCTACTTGGCGGCGGCCTTCTTCGCGTTGGCCACCGCGTCGGTCCAGCCCTGCCCGGGGTTGCGCTGCCCCAGCTCCACGGTCCGTACGGCGTTCTCCACCTCGGTGCGGACGGCCTGGTTCTTCGGGCCCATGTAGACCGGCTTCAGGCTCTTCGCGCCGGTGCCGAAGATGGCGCCGACCGGTGCCCCGGTGAAGTACGCGTTGGTCGCGCCGGTGATCGCCGGATCGTCGAGCGCCTGCGGCGAGGAGGGCAGCGGGCCCTTGGCCTTGAACGCGCCGATCTGGCCCTTGGCGCTGGTCAGGAACTTGGCCAGCTCGATCGCCTCGGCCTGGTGCTTGCTCTGCTTGGGTACGGCGAGGTGTGACCCGCCCCAGTTGCCGCCGTTGCCGGGCACCCGGGCGATGTCCCACTTGCCCTGGGCGGTCGGGCCGGCGTTGCTCTCGATGACCCCGGTCATCCAGGCGGGGCAGGCGATGGTGGCGAACTTCGACTGTTTGAAGGCGGAGACCCACTCCTCGGACCAGGAGCCGTACTTTCCGGAGAGGCCCGAGTCGATGATGTCCATCGTGGTGTCCCAGGCCTGTCGTACCGCCGGGTTGCTGTCGACGACCACGTTGCCGCTGGTGTCGTAGTAGCTGTACCCGGTCGTGTTGCCGGCGGTCTGCAGCAGGATGGTGTTGAAGGTGTTGGTTGCCGCATCGAGGAACGACGCCCCGGTCTTCGCCGCGACGAACCGTTCGCCGGTGGCGATGTAGTCCTGCCAGGTCGGCCAGAGCTTGGAGACCTCGTCCCGTTCGGTGGGCAGGCCGGCCTTGGCGAAGAGATCCGAGCGGTAGCAGATGGCGATGCCGCCGACGTCGGTGCCGAGGCCGATCAGCTGCTTGCCGTCGGCGGTCAGCCCGGCGTTCCACTTCCATTCGAGGAAGTTGCCCTTGAGGTCGGCGGCGCCGTGATCCAGCAGGTTGACGAAGTTGCCGGGGTTGGCCTTGTACTCGACCATCAGGCCTTCCTCGATGGCCACCACATCGCCGGCCCCCCGGCCGGCGGCGAGCCACTGGGTCAGCTTCGGCGAGTACTCGTCGAGGTTGGTGCCGGCACCGCGTTCGACGATCTTCACGTCGGGGTGCGCGCTCATGTACTCCTGGTAGAGCTGCTCGTAGCCGAACTGGCCGAAGACGTCGACGGTCAGCGTGACCGGTCCGTCCCCGTCCGCCTCGTCGGCGCCGCCGCAGCCGGCGGTGGCGAGCAGGGCGGTGGCGGCGGCGAGGGCCACCGCGGCGAGGCGGCGGCGCGGGAAGACAGCCATGGGATTCGGACCCCTCTCAAGGTGATCGGGTGGTGGCAAGTGGCTGGGAGAGCGCTCTCACGGACAGGGTGCTGGGTCGTTTCCGCGCTGTCAAGAGAGCGCTCTCTCGGTTTTCATTCGTTACCGAGACATAGACGCCAACGAGGGCGCCACCCCTGCGGGGTGACGCCCTCGACGTGCGGGCCGGGTGGCGGTCAGTCGGTGCGCAGGCCGTCGAGCAGGGTCCGGTCGCCGCTGACATCCAGCGTCTCGAAGCTGACCCGGCCCCAGAGCGCCAGCAGCAGGTCGCTCGCGTTGCCGCTGACCTGCGCCCGGGCGTGATGGTCGTCGTGGTCGAAGATGGTCGAGGTGTCGAGCAGCGCCACCCCCTGGCCGCGCAGCCGCAGATACCACACCTGGGCCGCGTCGACCGCGGAGAGCTGCACCACCCCGTGCCAGTCGCCCGGCACCTGCCGTCGGCCCGCGGGCAACCAGGTGTCCAGCACCTCGCTAACGCCGTCGGCGGCCAGCTTCGCCTCGACCGGGTCACCGGCTCCGATGGCGAGCTGGGCATCCCAGCGGTGTACCGCCGTCTCGTGTGCCATCCGGCGCGGCCAGAAGCCGGCCTTCTTCGGCTGTGGAGCCCAGTTCCACGCCGGGGTCTCCGGGTCGAGCCCGTCGAAGAGGGTCATCAGCTGGTCGTACCCCTGCTGCCAGAACTGGAGAGCGCTCAGACCCCGGGCCGCCTCGGCCCGGTCCGCCTCGACCTGGACCCGGGGGGCCGGCGCGGTGGTCACGCCGGAGCCGGCGAACGAATAAACCCAGTGGTAGATGCCGGCGAGGTGCAGCGTGAGATCGTTGACCGTCCAGCCGGGACAAGACAGCACCGGTGTCTCCGGCGGTGCCTCGGCCACCGCTGCGGCGAAGGCCGGGCCCTCCGTTCGGAGCGCCCCGATCCAGAAATCCTTGCTGCCGTGCAGTCTGCTCATCGCCATCCTCCCGGGGGTGCCGGGCCACCAGTGGGTGCCGCGGCTACCCCTCAGCCTAAGGTGAAAGACGTGTCAGACGCCTACGCCCAGTCGACAACCGAAGCCGATCGTGCCATCCCTGGTCCACTGGCCAGCTACACCACGCTGCGGATGGGCGGACCGGCCGGGCGCATCGTGGCCGCAGGCGGTGCCGACGAGATCATCCGGGCCGTGCAGGCCGCGGACGAGCCGGTCCTGATCCTCGCGGGCGGCAGCAACGTGGTGATCGGCGACGCCGGCTTCCCCGGCACGGTCGTCCTGGTGCGCTCCGGTGGCCTGCGGGTCGTCGCCGAGGATGCCGGGTCAGTCACCGTACGGGTCGAGGCCGGCGAGCCGTGGGACGACCTGGTCGCCGCCACCGTGGCCAACGGCTGGGCCGGCGTGGAGTGCCTCTCCGGCATCCCCGGCTCAACCGGTGCCACCCCGATCCAGAACGTCGGCGCGTACGGCCAGGAGGTCGCCGAGACCATCACCGGGGTCGAGGTGTACGACCGGGTCGGGGGCACCCGTCAGTTCATCCCCGCCGCCGACTGCGGGTTCGCCTACCGGGGCAGCATCTTCAAGTACCGGGACCGCTGGGTGGTGCTCTCCGTCGACTTCCGGCTCGCCCGGTCCCCACTCTCCGGCCCGGTGCGCTACGCCGAGCTGGGCCGGGCGCTCGGAGTCGAGGTGGGCGAGCGGGTGCCGCTGGCGGACGCCCGGGCGGCGGTGCTGCGGCTACGCGCCGGTAAGGGCATGGTGCTCGACGCCACCGACCCCGACACTCGCTCGGTCGGCTCCTTCTTCACCAACCCGGTGCTCGACCGGGCGACGTACGAGCTGCTCCGGGAGCGCGCCGTCGAGCTGGGCGAGCCGCCCCACTGGCCCGGGGCCGACGACACGGTCAAGGTGAGCGCGGCCTGGCTGATCGACAAGGCCGGCTTCGTCAAGGGCCACC
Organism: Micromonospora sp. NBC_00858; assembly: GCF_045207365.1. Taxonomy (NCBI): domain Bacteria; kingdom Bacillati; phylum Actinomycetota; class Actinomycetes; order Micromonosporales; family Micromonosporaceae; genus Micromonospora; species Micromonospora sp. NBC_00858. Next base: position 6,940,749 of record NZ_CP108828.1, read on the forward strand.
CGGGCCCGGACGGGGTGGCCATCTCCAGCAAGCACACGCTGGCACTCACCAACCGCACCGGCACGGCTCACACTGCCGACCTGATCGCCCTGGCCCGCGACATCCGCGACACGGTGCACACCCGCTTCGGCGTAACCCTCCACCCGGAACCCGTCCTCATCAACTGCACGGTGTGATCCCGCCCCGGCACCCCTCGCCGATCTTGCGCTGATGGGGCAAACCGGCCTTGACGGTGCAAAAGCGGCGAAAGTGCGGGGACCGAGATCAGGTTCGGGGGGCGATGGTGGGCCAGGGGAGGGTCAGTTCGCCCTGGCGCCAGCGGTGCGGGCCGTCGAGGATGGGCCAGTCGGCGCTCTTGAGCTGGGTTACGGCTCGTAGCCAGCGCTGGCGGGGGCCGAAGGGGGCGTACGGGGCGGCGGCCTGCCAGGCGTCGTCCAGCGCCCGGATCAGATCGTGCACCGGTTCACCGGGGACGTTGCGGTGGATCAGCGCCTTGGGCAACCGCTCGGCCAGCTCGGCGGGGCTACCCAACGTGACGAGCTTCGCGGCCAGGGTCAGCGTCCGGGGGCCGTCAGAGTCGATCAGCAGCCAGCTGGCGAGTCGGCCCAACTCGTCGCAGGTGCCCTCGATGAGCGCCCCGCCCGGGGCGAGCGCGGCGGTCATCGTCCGCCAGGCCTCGGGCACCTCGCTCTCGTCGTACTGGCGCAGCACGTTGAACGCGCGCACCAGCACCGGCCGGAGCCCAGCCAGCTCGAACCCGCCGCGAGCGAAGGTCAGGCCGGGCGGGTCGGCGGCCGGTGCCGCGGCGGCCACCCGGGCCGGATCGATCTCCAGCCCGACCAGTCGTACGTCCGGACGGACCCCGGCGGCCAGCCGGGCCCGCAGCTCCACCGCGGTCACCGGGGTGGCGCCGTAGCCGAGATCGACCACCAGGGGGTCGGCCGTTGCCCGCAGTCGGTCGGCGCACGTGGCGACGATCCAGTTGTCCACCCGGCGGAGCCGGTTCGGGTTGGTCGTGCCCCGGGTGACCACGCCGAGCGGCCGGCGTCGCGCCGCTCCGCTCATCCCGACCTCCCGCCCCGGCTCACTCCTCGCGCTTCACTGCCGATCCCGTTCGCGACTGCGGGGCTCGCAGGCCCGGCTCACTCCTCGCGCTTCACTGGCCGACGCGGTGCACCTTGTGCTGGGCAGCCTGCGCCCGCGGCCGGACCACCAGCCGGTCCACGTTGACGTGCTCCGGGCGGGTGGCGCACCAGGCGATGCAGTCGGCCACGTCCTCGGCGACCAACGGCCCGGGCACCCCGGCGTAGACGGCGGCGGCTCGCTCCGCGTCGCCGCCGAAACGGACCAGGCCGAACTCGTCGGTCTTCACCATGCCCGGGTCGATCTCGATCACTCGCAGCGGCCGACCGCACAGTTCCAGCCGGAGCGTGCCGGCGATGGCGGTCTGCGCGTGCTTCGCGGCGGTGTAGCCGCCCCCGCCCTCGTACACGGTCAGGCCGGCGGTGGACGAGACCACCACGATGGTGCCCGCGCCCGACGCCTCCAGAGCCGGCAGCAGCGCCTGGGTCACCCGCAGCGTGCCGAGCACGTTGACGTCGTACATCCACTGCCAGTCGGCGACCGACCCGGACTCCACCGGCTCCAGGCCGCGCGCGCCACCGGCGTTGTTGACCAGCAGGGTCACCGGCCCGGGTGCCCGTGCGGCGGCCTCGGCCAGCCCGGCCACCGACTCGTCCGAGGTGACGTCGCAGGTCACCGCGGTGGCCTTTCCACCGGCGGCGGTGATCTCGGCGACCAGGTCGGCGAGCCGGTCGGGGCGGCGGGCGGCGGCGAGCACGTGGAAACCCTCGGCGGCGAGCCGGCGGGCGGTGGCCGCGCCGATCCCGCTGGACGCTCCGGTGACGATGGCGACAGAGGTCATCCCGTCATTGTCACCCCGCCGATCTGACCCGCTCCGGGCGGGCGTGGGGGCCGCCGCAGGCGGGCACGGAGGTGAGGCACGGAGATGAGGTCCGTCACCCCCGGGGGACCGCCGGGGAATTTCCGTAGCCCGATGGGGAAGATGACATCCGGCGTACAGGTTGAGCGAGAAGCGCCGGTCGTGCGACGGCATTAACCGTGACAAGAGGAGCGGACGTGGCGGAACTGCACACCGGTGTCGGTCGTCAGCGAGGTACGCAACCGTGGCCCCGGCCCCGTCGTATCGCGACCCTGTCCGTACACACCTCCCCACTGCACCAGCCCGGCACGGGTGACGCTGGCGGGATGAACGTCTACATCCTCGAGGTCGCCCGGCGGCTCGCCGAGGCCAACGTCGAGGTGGAGATCTTCACCCGGGCCACCTCCGGCGACCTGCCCCCGGTGGTCGAGATGGCGCCCGGCGTGCAGGTCCGGCACATCACCTCCGGCCCGCTGGAGGGGCTCACCAAGGAGGAGCTGCCCGGCCAGCTCTGCGCCTTCACGGCCGGGGTGCTGCGGGCCGAGGCGTCCCGCCCGCCCGGGCACTACGACCTGATCCACTCCCACTACTGGCTCTCGGGCCAGGTCGGCTGGCTGGCCAAGGAGCGCTGGGGGGTGCCGCTGGTGCACACCGCGCACACTTTGGCGAAGGTCAAGAACGCCCAGCTCGCAGCCGGCGACCGGCCGGAACCCAAGGCCCGGGTGATCGGCGAGGAGCAGGTGGTCGCCGAGGCGAACCGCCTGGTCGCCAACACCCGGGTGGAGGCCCGCGACCTCGTCGAACGGTACGACGCCGACCCGACCCAGGTCGCCGTCGTCCCGCCGGGCGTCGACCTGGAGCGGTTCCGGCCCGCGCCGGGCGACCGGTCCGCGGCCACCCGGGCGGCCCGCCGCCGGCTGGGGCTGCCGGTCGACGGGTACGTGGTGGCCTTCGTCGGTCGGATCCAGCCGCTCAAGGCCCCCGACGTGCTGATCCGCGCGGTCGCCGCGCTGCGGGAGCGCGACCCGGCCCTGGCCAACGAGGTGACCGTGGCGATCTGCGGCGGCCCCAGCGGCAGCGGGCTGGACCGGCCCACCGCGCTGATCGAGCTGGCCGCCAACCTGGGGGTCACCGACCGGGTGCGCTTCCTGCCGCCGCAGACCGGGGACGACCTGCCCGCCCTGTACCGGGCCGCCGACCTGGTCGCGGTGCCGTCGTACAACGAGTCCTTCGGGCTGGTCGCCCTGGAGGCGCAGGCCTGCGGTACGCCCGTACTGGCCGCCGCCGTCGGCGGGCTGGTCACCGCCGTGCGGGACCAGGTGAGCGGGGTGCTGATCGACGGGCACGACCCAGCGGACTGGGCGGTCGCGCTGGCCCGCCTGCTGCCGGATCAGGCCCGGCGGGCGGAGCTGTCCCGAGGCGCCGAGCAGCACGCCCGCCATTTCTCCTGGGACCGTACGGTCGCCGGCCTTCTCGCCGTCTACGGCGAGGCGATCACGGCGCACCGCGCCCGCCTCGCCGCCGACCTGGCGGGCGATCCCGCGCTCTCCTGCTCCTGGTGACCGGGGCTACCGGTCGCCGCCGGGTGCACCGGCCGGGTCGGTCGTAGAGTGGGTCCGGTGAGCCCGAAGAGCGACCTTGCGACCCTGATCGAGTCCGTCTGTGCCGAGCGGGACCTGGCCTGGGAGTCGACCGGGCCGGGTTCGTACGCGGTGACCCTGCCGGGCACCCACAAGCTCAAGACGGTCTGCAACCTGATCGTCGGCGAGCATGCGCTACGCGTCGAGGCGTTCGTGATGCGTCAGCCGGACGAGCGGCGCGAGGAGCTGTGGGCCTGGCTGTTGCAGCGCAACGCACGGATGTACGGGGTCTCCTTCTCCACGGACGCGGTCGGCGACGTGTACCTGACCGGGCGGGTCAACCCGGCCGGGGTGGACGCCGACGAGCTGGACCGGCTGCTCGGCGCGGTGCTCACGTACGCCGACGAGTCCTTCGACACCATGTTGGAGATCGGCTTCGGCAGCTCCATCCGCCGGGAGTACGAGTGGCGGGTCAAGCGCGGTGAGTCGACGGCCAACCTGGCCGCCTTCGCCCACCTCTTCGAGCCGTCCGGCGCCGGCCCCGACCCCGCCTGACGGTGGGCCCAGACCCCGCCTGACCGTCTGTCCTGACCGGTCCGACCCGACTGTCTGCCGGCTGGTGGTTCGGACCGCTCCTGACGGGTATGCCGCACCGCGCGGTGCGGCACAGGGACCCCCGCGCGCCGAGGACGGAGTGTCGAGGAGCGTGAGCGTCCCATGGCTCAGCGGAACAGCTCAGGTCGCGGCGGGACTGCGACCACTACCAAACGACAGGCTGGCAACCAGACGCCGAACACACCGGGGATCTCCGAGTCGGAGATCTCCCGGATGCGGGTGGACGACATCCGCGGGCAGCTGCGCAAACGCGGGGTCTCCGGGATCTCCGCACTGCGCAAGCCCGACCTGGTGAAACAGTTGGTGCGCTCGTTGCGGGCCGAGCGTGGCGGGGCCGGCCGACGCAGCACCGGCCCGGCCGGCCGGGCCACCGGCACCAGGGCGTCGGCGGGCCGTGCCGCCGCGACGAAGAAGTCGGCGGCCAGGGCGGTGCCGAGCCGCGCGAAGGCCGCGCCGGCGAACAAGAGCGCCCCCGCGAAGCGGGCCGCCGCGAAGAAAACGGCCGCCGTGCGAAAGACGGCGGCGGCGAAAAAGACGACCGCCGCGAAGAAGACAACGGCGGCGAAGAAGACAGCCGCCGCGAAGAAGACGACGGCAGCGGCGAAGTCGACGGCCGCCCGTAAGACCGCGCCCGCCCGTAAGACGACGGCCGCGCGCAAGACTGCACCCGCGCGCAAGTCGACGACCGCCCGCAAGGCGACGGCTGCCCGCAAGACGACGCCGGCACGTAAGACGGTTGCCGCCCGTAAGACGGCGGCCGCCCGCAAGACGGCGCCGGCGCGCAAGACGACTACGGCCCGTACCGCGCCCGCGAAGAAGGCCCCGGCGAAGAAGGCCCCGGCGCGACCGGCGGCGAAGCGGGCGGCGCCCGCGAAGCGCGCTGCGCCGAGCCGGCCGGCCGGCGGTGGCACGACGGCGGGTGGGATCCGGGTAGGGCGAAGCACCGGGCGATCGGTTCGCAGCTCGCAGGTGATCTCGTCGATCGCGGACCGGCCGGAGCGCCCGGGGCGGAGCCTGATCACGGCGAACCACGAGGTGATCATGCGCTGGGCCCGGGAACGCGGGGCGAAGCCGGCGACCATCGCCGGCACCGAGCGGGACGGCCGGGCGGGGGTTTTGACCTTCAACATCCCCGGTTACCGGGAGAGCAGCCGGATCCGCGAGATCACCTGGGATGCGTGGTTCCACACTTTCGACCTGCGGCGACTGAACCTGATTTATCAGGAGCAGATGCGCGACGGTCGGCAGAGCAACTTCTTCCGGACGGAATCACCGGATCGAGAGGACGGTTGAGGTGTTTGCGGGAATGCGCGACGGGTATGCGGCTGTTACCAAAGACCGAGGCCCGAGCAGCGGATACTCGCGAGTTGTGATCGGCGAGACAGCCGATCTGGGTTGAATCCAGAATCCGGGCGAACTAGCTTTATTGCACCGCGTCACGCTTGGAAACGTTCGGGGGAGCGGCGGATCGATCAGATCCGTGCACCGAGTGAGACGCGAGGGGACGGGTGGATCAACCGTTGGGGGACGGTGCCCACCTGTTTGGACCGGCGGCGTGAGCGGGCGATGCTTACGGGGGTGAGTGTTGCCCGCCGCCGCCGGCCCCGCCGGCGGGCGCCCACCACGACCTTCGGGCCGTGGTGGGCGCTTTGCGTCTGTCGTACCCCGTGGGCGGGGTGGGTAGGTCACGCAGCCGGCACGCGGTCCGCGGGCGGTGTCGGCTCCCGGTCGGCCCGGCGCAGCGCGGCGACGTGCCGCTCCCGGGGCGGTCCGGCCAGCAGGTGGCCGAGCGCGGCCAGCAGGCCGAGCCCGCCGACGATCAGCCAGTGCCGGTCGCCGAGGTATTGCAGGCTCACCCCGCCGAGCGTGGGTGCGACGAACGCCGCGGCCGGGAACGTCAGGTAGAAGACCGACTGATACCGCGCGCGCAGCTGCGGCGGCGCCAGATCCGCGTTGATCTGCGCGTTGGGAGGGGCGGCGAGCATCGAGCCGACCGTCCAGACCACCGCGGCGCCCAGGTAAACGGCCAGTTCGTCGGCGACGGCGAGCGCGCCGAAGCCGAGCGCGAGCAGGGCGGTCGAGGCCGCCAGCACGACGGCCTTGCGATGCCGGTCGATCAGCCGGGGCACGAACAACTGGCCGATCACGATCAGCGCTCCGCCGAGCGCCACCACCAGCCCGTACGCCGACGGACCCAGGCCGTCCGCGCGCATGGCCAGCGGCATGATCGTCGAGGTCTGCAGGGTGAGTACGGCCAGCACGAAGGTGAGCCCGACGAAGACCAGGAAGGTCCGGTCGGTGAGTGCGGTGTGCAGGCCCGGCTGCCGAACCCGGCTCGCCCCCGGCGCCGATGGGGTGGGCGGCGGGAGGTCAGCCGTCGGTGCGGTGCGTCGAAGCGTCTCCGGCACCTTCCAGGCGATCACGCCGGCGGCGGCCAGGGTGGCGCCCGCGTCCACCAGGAACAGCGCGGTGAAGCTCGCCTCGGCCAGCACGCCGGCGAGCAGCGAGGCGACCGCCATGCCCAGGTTGAACGCCCAGAACTGGAGGTTGAACGCGCGCGAGCGACGCTGCGCGGGCACCACGTCGACGATCGCCGCGACGAAGGCCGGGCTCGGCATCGAGTGCACCACGCCGACCAGCGCGGAGAGCACCGCGATCAGCACCAGGGGTCGGCTGAAGGCCAGTGCCACCATCAGGCCGGCGGTGGCCAGGTGCGCGGCGAGCAGGGTGGCTCGGCGACCCCACCGGTCGGCCAGCACCCCGCCGAGCAGGACGCCGGCCGCCCCACCGGCCCCGTACGCGCCGACCACCGTGCCGGCCAGCGCCTCGCTGGCCCCCCGCGCGTCGGTGAGGTACAGCGACAGGAAGAGCATGGCGAACGCGCCGGCTCGGTTGATGAGCAGGCCGGCCCAGAGGTACCAGAAGGTGGCGGGGAGCCCACCTGCGGTGTCGTGCCACCAGCGCCGCAGGGTGTGCACCCGACCTCCCGACAGTTCAGTTTCCTAACCGTTTCTCCTGCACGGTAGGAACTCGGGCCCGGTCCCGCTAGTCGATTTCCTGATCATGGGCCCTTCGTCACAGCGATGGGGCCACCGTCAGACGGCAGCCTCGGCGGGCTGCGACGCCGGCGGCCGGGGGTTCTCAACCGGTGCCAGCGCCTCGCCGGAGCGACGCAGCGCGGTGGCGCGGCGCTCGCGCGCCGGGCCGGACACCAGGTGGGCCACCGCGGTCAGGACGCCGATCGCGGCGCAGCCGAACCAGAGCGTGTCGTTGCCGGCGTGCTCGCGCACCAGGCCGCCGAGGATCGGCGCACAGGCCCCGGCGATCTGCCAGGAGAGGGAGAAGACGCCCTGGTACCGGCCACGTAGCTCGGCCGGGGACAGCTCGGCGATCAGGGTGGAGTTGGACGGTGAGTTCAGCATCTCGCCGACCGTCCAGATCAGCACGGTCAGCCCGTAGAACCAGGGGGTGCCGGCGAACGCGGTCAGCCCGAACCCGACACCCATCACCACGGCGGCCAGCGCGAGCACGTGCGAGCGGCTCCGGCCCCGGATCAGTCGGGGCACGAAGAGTTGGCCGACCACGATCAGGACGCCGTTGAGCGCGATCACCGAGCCGTAGGTGGCCGGGCTGAGACCGTCGTCGCCCATGGCGATCGGCAGCATCGAGATGTGCTGGAGGAAGACCAGCGCGGCGAACAGGTTCAGCGCCACGAAGCCGAGGTAGACCCGGTCGTTGAGGATGGTGCGCAGTGCGCCGCGTTGGGCGGTGGCCGCGGGGGTGACGGTACGTCCGGTCTGCTGGGTCTCCGGCACCTTCACGAAGATGATCAGCGCGGTGATCAGCATGGTGGCCGCGTCTACCACGAACAGCAGCAGGTAGTTCGCCTGCGCGGCGAGGCCGGCGAGGATGGCGGCGCAGGCGAAGCCCAGGTTGATGGCCCAGTAGTTGAGCGAGAAGGCGCGCAGGCGGTCCTTCGCCGGCACCACGTCGATCATCATGGCACCGAACGCGGGCCGGGCCGCCTCGGCGAACATGCCGAGCAGCAGCGCACCCAGCGCCACCGCCCAGAGGTCCCGGGCCAGCCCGAGGCCCAGCATCATGGCGGCCGCGCCCACGTGCGCGGTGAGCAACGTGGGTCGCCGTCCCCACCGGTCGGCCAGGGTGCCGCCGGCGGTGGTGCCGATCGCGCCGCCGACGCCCCACAGGCCGAGCACCAGGCCAGCCTGGGACGCGGAGAAGCCGCGTTCCTGGGTCAGGTAGATGGCGAGGAAGACGAGCACGAACGAGCCGAGCCGGTTGATCAGGGTGCCGCTCCACAGGTACCAGAAAGTGGTGGGCAGGCCGCCGGTGGTGTCCCGGAACCAGCTCCGCATCGTCCGCACGTGGTTCCCCCGCTTGCAAGTAATGACCGATGTGACTACAGCGCCTTACAACCCTAGTGCTGGGCGGATCCGCAGGTCACCCGCTTTTTCACGTGGTGGTCGTCACCACAGTGCCCGCGTGTCACGTCCCCGGGTGGGGCAGGATGATCCGCATGACTGCGAGCGAGGGGCCCACCGTCGGGACGCTGGTCCTGCTGCGGCACGGTGAGAGCGACTGGAATGCCAAGAACCTCTTCACCGGCTGGGTGGACGTCGACCTGACCGAGAAGGGCGAGGATGAGGCGCGGCGCGGCGGCGAGCTGATGCGCGAGCACAGTCTGCTGCCGGACGTCGTGCACACCAGCGTGATGCGCCGGGCGATCCGCACCGCCGAGCTGGCGCTGAACGCCGCCGACCGGCACTGGATCGCGGTGCGCCGGTCGTGGCGGCTCAACGAGCGGCACTACGGCGCCCTGCAGGGCAAGAACAAGAAGCAGACCCTGGAGGAGTACGGCGAGGAGCAGTTCATGCTCTGGCGCCGGTCGTACGACACCCCGCCGCCGCCGATCGCGGACGACGACGAGTGGTCGCAGGTGGGCGACCCGCGGTACGCGCTGCTGCCGACCGAGCTGATGCCGCGCACCGAGTGCCTCAAGGACGTCGTCGACCGGATGCTGCCGTACTGGTACGACTCGATCGTGCCGGACATCCTGGCCGGCCGGACGGTGCTGGTGGCCGCGCACGGCAACTCGCTGCGCGCCCTGGTCAAGCACCTCGACCAGATCTCCGACGAGGCGATCGCCAAGCTGAACATCCCGACCGGCATCCCGCTGCGCTACGACCTCGACCCGCAGCTGCGCCCGCTCACCCTGGGTGGCACGTACCTCGACCCGAACGCCGCCAAGGCGGCCGCCGCCGCGGTGGCCAACCAGGGCCGCTGAGCCTACGGCGAAGGCCCCCGGGAACCCGGGGGCCTTCGCCGTACCTGGATCAGCTCGCCGTGGGCGAGGTCTGCCCGGTGATCAGGTAGACCACGTGCTCACCGGCGTTGACCGCGTGGTCGGCGAAGCGCTCGTAGAAGCGACCCAGCAGGGTGGCGTCGATCGCGGTCTCCACCCCGTACGGCCAGTCGTCGCCGAGCAGCACCGCGAACAGGTTCTTGTGCAGCTCGTCCATCGCGTCGTCGTCGCGGTCCAGTTCGCCGGCCAGGTCGGCGTCGGGCTTGGCCAGCACCGAGCCGATCTTCACGGCCATCCGGTCGGCGATCTCGGCCATCTCGGTGAAGATCGTCCGCAGCTCGGCCGGCACGGCGGGCGAGGGGTGCCGGCGCAGCGCGGTCTTCGCCACGTGGTCGGCAAGGTCGCCCATCCGCTCCAGGTCGGCGGCCACGTGCAGTGCGGTGATCATGGCGCGCAGGTCGGAGGCGACCGGCGCCTGCCGGGCGAGCAGGTCACAGACCCGCTCCTCCACGTGCCGGTAGAGGTCGTCGATCTCGGCGTCCCGCTCGATGACCGTCTCGGCGGCCTGCCGGTCGGCGGTGAGCAGGGCCCGGGTGGCCTGGCGCATGGCGGCGCGGACGCCCTCCGCCATGTCCACCAGCAGTTGGCTGACGATCTGGAGGTCGGCCCGGAACTCGTCGCGCATCATCACGTCCTGTGGTCGGTCGCCGCCGACGGGTGCCGGCGCAGGGGTTGAGCAGGTGCGACGCCAACGGTAGGTGGCGCGGACGGACCCCGGATGAACCCCGGTGAACGGCACCGGACGCAGGGGTGAACATTCGCGAAAGTGAGGGTGGTTCGTCCTGGTCTGTGTGGTAGCCAGGTTAACAATGACCCTACGATCGCCGGGTGGAGTGGGTGGTGGCGGTCGTGGTGGCCGTGGCGTTGGTGGCCGGGTTGGCCGCCGGTTTCCTGCTGCCCCGGTTCCTGCGGACGCGGGACGGTCTCTCCACGTCGACGGGGAGCGCGAGCTCCCGCTGGAGCAGGGGGAGGCCCGCGATAGTCGACGAGCAACAGGCCGGGCTCGGCCGCCGGACGATCGACTCGCTCCGGGCCGGTGTCGTGGTGCTGGATGACGACGACGTGCCCGTGCTGATCAACCCGGCCGCCCGCGCGATGGGTCTGCTGCGTACCGGCAGTACCGCAGGGTCGATCGCCGCGCACCCGTTGATCCGTACTCTCGCTGGCCAGGTGCGGCGCACCGGGGTGCGGCGCGAGATCGAGCTGGACCTGCCCCGGGGTCGCGACAGCGCGGGGGAGAACCCGCTCGGCGTGCACCTGCGGGCGATGGGTCTCGGCAACGGCTTCATCGCGGTGGAAGCGGTCGACGTGACGGAGTCGCACCGGCTGGCCCGGGTGCGACGCGACTTCGTGGCCAACGTGAGTCACGAGCTCAAGACCCCGATCGGGGCGCTCCAACTGCTCGCCGAGGCCTTGCTGGACGCCACCGAGCCGGCCGACGCCGCGACGCCCGACCTCTCCGAGGACCTGGTCGCCGCCCGTCGGTTCGCCGAACGGATCCAGCACGAGTCGACCCGGCTGGGCCGGCTGGTGCAGGAGTTGCTGGAGCTGACCCGGTTGCAGGGCGCCGAGCCGCAGCCGCCAGCGGAGCCGGTCGCGCTGGACTGGGTGATCGCCGAGGTGGTCGACCGGACCCGCACCACCGCCTCCGCCCGGGGCGTCGAGGTGACGGTGACCGGCGAGCGCGGCCTCACCGTGTACGGCAGCGACACCCAGCTCGCCACGGCGGTGGCGAACCTGGTGGAGAACGCCATCAACTACTCCGGCGACGACACCACGGTGCGGGTCACCACCCGCGGTGACGACGAGCACGTCGAGATCGCCGTCGCCGACCAGGGCATCGGCATCGCCCCGACGGACGTGGACCGGGTCTTCGAGCGGTTCTACCGGGCCGACCAGGCCCGCTCGCGTGCCACCGGCGGCACCGGGCTCGGATTGGCCATCGTCAAACACATCGCGAGCAACCATGGCGGAAGGGTGGAGGTGTCGAGCACTCTTGGTGGTGGATCGACGTTCACCCTCCGGCTGCCCGCCAGTCCACCGGACGACCTGCTGGCGACACTGCCGCCGGCTGGGATCGAGGCCGGTCCGGCCGAGCTACGGCAGGTCTGACAGCAATGAAAGGAACACCCCGTTGAGCCGCGTTCTGGTGGTCGAGGACGAGGAGTCGTTCTCCGACGCCCTGTCGTACATGCTCCGTAAGGAGGGCTTCGAGGTTTCGGTCGCCGCGACCGGCACCGACGCCCTCACCGAGTTCGACCGGACCGGCGCGGACATCGTGCTGCTCGACCTGATGTTGCCCGAGATGTCGGGCACCGAGGTCTGCCGGCAGCTCCGGCAGCGCTCGGCCGTGCCGATCATCATGGTCACCGCCCGGGACAGCGAGATCGACAAGGTGGTCGGGCTGGAGATCGGCGCCGACGACTACGTCACCAAGCCGTACTCGCCCCGGGAGTTGGTGGCCCGGATCCGGGCGGTGCTGCGCCGGCAGAGCCCCGAGGTGGCCGACGCGGGTGTCCCGACGCTGGCCGCCGGGCCGGTGCGGATGGACATCGAGCGGCACGTGGTGACCGTCGAGGGCGGCGCGGTGCAGCTGCCGCTCAAGGAGTTCGAGCTGCTGGAGCTGCTGCTGCGCAACGCCGGCCGGGTGCTGACCCGGGGTCAGCTCATCGACCGGGTCTGGGGCGCCGACTACGTCGGTGACACCAAGACGCTGGACGTGCACGTCAAGCGGCTGCGCTCCAAGATCGAGCCGGAGCCGTCCGCGCCGCGCTTCATCGTCACCGTTCGGGGTCTGGGCTACAAGTTCGAGCCGTGATCGGCGTACCGAAGGGGGCCCGCGCGCGGCGCGGGCCCCCTTCGGCGTTTCCGGCATCGGTCAGAACAGTTTGCGCAGGGCGGCCGCGATGTCGCCGACCTCGGTCACCCGGCTCTCCGCCACGCTGATGACCAGGTCGTACGCGACGTCCTGGTTGGTTTCGTCGAGCTGGGCCACGGTCACGGCACGGTTCTGAAGCAGGAAGGCAACGGCCACGATCCAGCCGATCCGCTTGTTGCCGTCGACGAAGGGGTGGTTGTTGACCAGCGAGTGCAGCAACGCCGCCGCCTTGGTCCACAGGTCGGGGTAGGCGTCCTCGCCGAACACGCTTGTCCTTGGGCGGGCCACGGCCGATTCGACGAGGCCGGCATCCCGGATCCCGACGCCGAGCTTGCGGGCGATGCCGGCGACGTCGGTGAGCGTGGGGTAGTGGACCTCGGTCATCACTCCGCCAGGCGAGCGAGCAGTGCGGAGTGGCGCTCGATGATCTCGTCTGCGAGTTCGCCGAACTGACGGGCGTTGCGCCGTGCCAGGTAGTCGTCAATGGCGGTGACGACGACGGCGTGCATCGACCGCGTCTCTTCCTCCGCGACAAGACGGAGTCGCTGTTCACGTTCGTCGTCGAGCCGGAGCGTCATGGCCATACCTCGAATGGTAGCAAGAGTGCTACCAAGATCACGCTGACTCGTCAGATGTCGTCGGCGGGGTGCGGGGCGACCAGGCCCTGCTTCGTCCGGGCGGCGCACAGCTCGGCCAGCCGCTCGTACGCGGCCGCGCCGATCAGCGCGGTCAGCTCGGGGGAGTACGAGAGGTACATCGGCTCGGCGCCGACGTGCGCGTCCGTCGAGGAGGTGCACCACCAGTCCAGGTCGTGCCCGCCGGCACCCCAGCCCCGCCGGTCGAACTCCGACAGCGTGGAGACCAGCACCTTGGTGTTGTCCGGCCGCTTGACCCAGTCCTGGTCCCGCCGGATGGGCAGCTGCCAGCAGACGTCCGGCTTGTACTCCAGCGGGTGCACACCGTCGCGGAGCGCCTGGGCGTGCAGCGCGCAGCCACCCCCGCCAGCGAAGTCGGCGTCGTTGAGGAACACGCACGGCCCCTCGGTGCCCTGGGTGGCGGTCCGGCGGGCCGGGGTCTTGCCGTCGATGGTGTCCTCGTCGGTCCAGTTCCGGAACCCACGCCGGAAGTGCTGCCAGGTCGACGGGGTGAGCCGCTTGACGGCGTTGCGGACCCGCTTCTCGTCGTCCGAGTCGGTGAAGAACGCGCCGTGCGAGCAGCAGCCGTCGGCGGCCCGGCCGGCGATGATGCCGTGGCAGCCCTGGCCGAAGATGCAGGTCCAGCGGGAGAGCAGCCAGGTCAGGTCCGCCCGGATCAGGTGATTCTCGTCCGCCGGGTCGGCGAACTCGATCCACTCCCGGGGAAAGTCCAGTGGGACCTCGCGGCTGCGCGGGTCGCCCGGGTCGTCCACCACCACGCGGAGCTCCATCGTCACCCGGCCCAGCGTACGCGCGGTGACCTCCGCGGGCCGGCGAGCCGCGCAAACGTGTTGCACCTAGTGTCTTCACCATGCGACTGGGTGTCCTCGACGTCGGATCCAACACGGTGCACCTGTTGGTGGTGGACGCGCACCACGGCGCGCACCCGTGGCCGGCGCACTCCGAGAAGGTGGTGCTCCGGCTGGCCGAGCAGATCGGCCCGGACGGCGCGCTGACCGACGCGGGCGCGGACAGCCTGGTCAAGGCGGTCGGCATGGCCAAGGCGGCGGCCGCCGGGCTGGAGGCGGACGATCTGATCGCGTTTGCCACCTCGGCGGTACGCGACGCCACCAACGCGGCCGAGGTGCTGGCCCGGGTCCGCGACGAGACCGGCGTACGCCTGGCGGTCCTGTCCGGGGCGGACGAGGCGCGGATGACCTTCCTGGCCGTGCGGCGCTGGTTCGGCTGGTCGGCTGGCCGGCTGCTGGTGCTGGACATCGGTGGCGGCTCGCTGGAGATCGCCGCCGGGATCGACGAGGACCCGGACGTCGCCGTCTCACTGCCGCTCGGTGCCGGTCGGCTGACCCGGGAGCGGCTGCGGGTCGACCCGGACAGCGCGGCGCCTCCATCCGCGGAAACCGTCGAGAAACTGCGGGAGTACGTGGACGGTCGGCTGGACAAGGTGGTCGACCAGATGACCGAGGTGGGTTGGGAGCGGGCGGTGGCCACCTCGAAGACGTTCCGCACCCTGGCCCGACTGGCCGGGGCGGCGCCGTCCGGGGCCGGGCTCTGGGCGCGGCGCAGCCTGACCCGCGCCGGGTTGCGGCAGGTCATCGGCTTCATCCGGCACATCCCGCCGGCCCAGTTGATGGAGCTGGAGGGGGTCAGCGCCGGCCGGGCTCACCAGTTGCTGGCCGGGGCGGTGGTCGCCGAGGCGGTGATGCGCCGCCTCGATCTGGACTCGCTGGACATCTGCCCGTGGGCGCTGCGGGAAGGGGTCATCCTCCGTCGGCTCGATCAACTCGAACCGGTATGACCGGGCCGGGTGGTTACGGCCGATTTGCCGGCGCTCGTCACGGTGGCCCTACCCGCGCCGGGCTACCCTGGCTGATGTGACTTCCCGCGTTCCGGTGCTCCTGTCCAGCTCGTCGGTCTTCCCCGAGCCGACCGCGGCGGCGTTCCAACTGGCCGCGGCGCTCGGCTATGACGGCGTCGAGGTGATGGTCTGGACCGACGTGGTCAGCCAGGACCTGGGCGCGCTGCGCGGCCTCTCCACCCACTACGACGTGCCGGTGCTCTCCGTGCACGCGCCCTGCCTGCTGGTCACCCAGCGGGTGTGGAGCCCGGACCCGTGGGAGCGGCTGCGCAAGGCCGCCGAGCTGGCCGAGACGCTGGGGGCGCCGACCGTCGTGGTGCACCCACCGTTCACCTGGCAGCGCGACTACGCGCGCACCTTCACCGAAGGGCTCGCCGCGGTCGCGGACCGGTTCACCGGGCTGCGCTTCGCGGTGGAGAACATGTACCCGGTGCGGATGGCGGGCCGGCAGTTCGTTCCGTACGTGCCGGGTTGGGATCCCACGGAGACCGGCTACCCGTCGTACACCCTGGATCTGTCGCACTGCGCGGCCTCGCACAGTGACCCCCTGGAGATGGCCGACCGGATGGGCGCCGGGCTGGCCCACGTGCACCTTGGCGACGGCACCGGCGAGGGCCGCGACGAGCACCTGGTGCCCGGGCGCGGCACCCAGCCCTGCGGCCAGCTGCTCTCCTCGCTGGCCGGGCGGGGCTTCACCGGGTCGGTGGCGGTGGAGGTGGCCACCCGGGGCGCGAAGAGCCGCGCGGTACGCGAGGCGGACCTGCGCGCCGCGCTGGAGTTCGCCCGCCAGCACCTGACCGCGCCGTCCCCGGTCGACGCCTGACCCGTCGTCCCCACACAGGGCGGGCCGACCGGTACGGCGTCAGCTAGCTGACCGGGGTGAGCGACTCGGCGCCCGCGGTCGGCTGCGGGGCGACCGTCACCTGCTCGCCGACCGCAGCCCGCTTGCGGGCCCGGTGCGCCGCCACGTGCGAGCGGGTGGCGCAGCGCTCGGAGCAGAACCGCCGGCAGCAGTTGGACGACGTGTCCAGGTAGACGTTGCCGCACCGCTCGTCGGCGCAGACGCCGAACCGGGCGCTGCCGTACTCGCAGAGCCAGACCGACAGCCCCCAGACCGCACCGGCCAGGTATTCCGCGCTGACCGATGCGCCCCGGCTGGTCACGTGCATGTGCCAGTCGCTGGAGTCGTGCCCGGAGATGCGCGGTTGGACCGGGAACGCCTCGAGCAGCGCGTTCAGCTCCGTCACCGCCTGGGCGTCCCGCCCCGAGGTGCCGTACTCGAAGACGTCGCGCAGCCGCTTCTGCGCCCGCCGGAAGGTCGCGACGTCCCGGTCCGCGACCTCGTCGCGCATCCAGGCGTTGTCGTCGGGGAAGATGGCCCGCAGGTCGTCGAGGTCGTCCAGGCGGGCGTTGACCAGGTCAACACCGGTCCGGGCGTACGCGTCGAAGTTCACGCCCCCAACGGTAGACGACTCACGGGGTGCGCGGCGCGTCGATGTAGTGCGGCAGGAACCGCGCGTAGCCGTCGGTGATCAGACTGGCGCTCTCCCGCACCCCCACCCCGGCCGATTCGCCGTCGACGATCCAGCTGCCCAGCACCATCCGATTGCCGGCGAACTCTGGCAACGCCCGGAATTCCTGGTAGCACCAGCCCTCGTCGCCGTAGATGCCCGGGTTGGTGATCTCCTGCTCGGCGGTGACGATGCGCACCGAGCCGCCCTCCCGTCCGAGCAGCGGCTTGGCCACGTACTCCGACATTCCGCGGGGCGAGTCGAGGTACGCCGGGAGCAGGTAGTCGTGGCCCGGGTACAGCTCCCAGAGGACCGCGAGCAGCGCCTTGTTGGACAGCAGCAGCTTCCAGGCCGGCTCGATCCAGGTGGTCGGGGTGCCCGGAGCCAACGCCGCCGGCCCGTACGGCTCGGCCAGCATCCACTCCCACGGGTAGAGCTTGAAACAGGTGGTCACCGGGCGGTCGGCGGCGTCGACGAACCGCCGGCCGTCCCAGCCGATGTCCTGGATCGGCAGCAGGTCGACGGTCAGCCCGGCCTGGCGGGCGGTCTCCGCGAGGTAGCCGGCGGTCATGTGGTCCTCGCCCGACTCCTCCTCGCTCGACCAGAGCACGTGCACCCGGGGATCGTGCAGCCCGGCGCCGATCTTCGCCCAGGCGCCGACCAGCCGCTCGTGCAGGCTGTTCCACTGGTCCAGCTCCGGTCGGGTCTGCTCCAGCCAGTACCACTGGATGATGCTCGCCTCGACCAGCGCGGTGGGGGTGTCGGCGTTGTACTCCAGCATCTTGGGCGGCCAACTGCCGTCGTAGGCGAGGTCGAAGCGCCCGTAGAGGGTGGGTGGCGCCTCCCGCAGCGACCGGGCCACCGCCTCGGCCGCCCACTCCGGGATGCCGAACTCGGCGTACCGGTGGTGGGCCACCACGTGCTCGGCGGCGGCCACCGACATCCGGTGCAGCTCCTCGGTGGCCTCCTCCAGCCGCAGCACCTCGTCCAGGTCGAAGGCGTACGCGGCGGTCTCGTCCCAGTACGACATGATCCCGCCGTCGGGCAGCTCGGTGTCGACGTAGACCAGCCCCTGCGCCCGGATGGTGGCGTCCCAGTCGGGTCGGGGCGCGACCGATTCGCGGCGCACCTCAGCCGCCGCAGGAGGCGAGGTGGGTGCCGAACCCGCCGCGCTCGGGCACGGCTGCGGTCGTCGGCTCCGGTGCGGCGCGGCCGGCGGTCGGCTCGGCGACCCGCATCGCCAGCGCGACCGTGTCACCGCCGCCGGCCGGCCCGAGGGCGCAGTCGTCGTCATCGTCGTCGTCCGAGGTCATGTTGCAGCCGGAGAGGGCGAGCGCGAGAGCGGTGAGCGCGCCGAGCTGCACGGAGGCCGACCGGAGCCGGCGGCGGGGGCGTTGGTCCACGGCATCGTTGTAGCCGATCGACGCCACTGCCGCCGCCCCGCCCCACGGTGAGGAACGACTCCTTGTTATCGGATTTTGTTGTGCAAGGGGCACTTTCCAACTCGGGAGTCGGGTGCTGGCTGCCCCTCGGCGGAGGGCCCAGCAGGGGCGATACGCTCGGCTCATGCTCCGTTCCGTCATCCTCGCCGCCTCCCGGTCATCCCAGGTCGAGCGGCTCGTCGCGACTGCCCCGTACACCCGGGACGTCGTCCGCCGGTTCGTCGCCGGCGCCGCCACCGACGACGCGTTGCGCGCGACCCGCGAACTCGTTGACGACGGTCTGGCGGTCACCCTCGACAACCTGGGTGAGGACACCGTCACCCCCGAGCAGGCCACGGCCACCAGGGACGAATACCTGCGGCTGCTGAAGATGCTCGCCGGGGCGGGGCTCACCCCGGCCGCCGAGGTGAGCGTGAAGCTCTCCGCTCTCGGCCAGATGTTCGACGAGCAGTTGGCGTACGACAACGCGCGGGCGATCTGCGCGGCGGCCGACGCGGCGGGCACCACGGTCACCCTGGACATGGAGGACCACACCACCACCGACTCGACGCTGGAGGTGCTGGGCAAGCTGCGCAAGGACTTCCCGTCGACCGGCGCGGTGCTCCAGGCGTACCTGCGCCGGACCGAGTCGGACTGCCGGGAGCTGGCCTACGCCGGGTCGCGGGTGCGGCTGTGCAAGGGCGCGTACAAGGAGCCGGAGTCGGTGGCGTACCAGTCCGCCCGCGAGGTGGACAAGTCCTACGTCCGCTGCATGAACATCCTGATGTCCGGCGACGGCTACCCGATGCTGGCCACCCACGACCCTCGGATGATCGCCATCGGTGAGGACCGGGCCCGCTGGTTCGACCGGGGGCCGGAGCGGTTCGAGTTCCAGATGCTCTACGGCATCCGCCCCGAGGAGCAGGCCCGGCTGGCCGGCGAGGGCTACACCGTGCGCACCTACGTCCCCTACGGCGACGAGTGGTACGGCTACCTGATGCGCCGGCTCGCCGAGCGTCCGACCAACCTGGTCTTCTTCGGCCGTGCCCTGATCTCCAAGAAGTAACCCGGACGGACCGGCCAACGGGCCGGCGGTGACCCTCGTGGTCCCCGCCGGCCCGTTCGCGTATCCGGCTTGACGATGCTGGCTAATGGGGTTAGCTTTATGGCTATGACAACTAGCCAGATGCGGCGGGACGGCGGACACATCGCGTACGAGGTGCACGGGGAAGGCCCGCTGGTCGTCCTCTCGCACGGCATGGGTGAGAACCGGGCGAGCTACCGGCACCTGGTGCCGCTGCTGGTCGCGGCCGGCTACCGGGTCGCCTCGGTCGACGTCCGGGGGCACGGGGAGTCCAGCGTCGGCTGGCCCACGTACGCCCCGGCGGAGGTCGGCGCCGACCTGCTGGACGTGGTCCGCGACATCGACGCCGGCCCGGCCGTGCTGGTCGGCAGCTCATCCAGCGCGGCGGCGGTGGTGTTCGCGGCAGCCGAGGCGCCCGACCTGGTCTCCGGCATCGTGCAGATCGGCGGGTTCGTCAGCCAGCCGAAGCTCAACCCGCTGATGCGGATGGCGCTGGCAGCGGTGGTGCGCAGCCCTCGACTGTTCGGGATGTTCCACAAGACGCTCTTCCCGGTGCACCGGCCCGCCGACGACGCGGCGTACCGCCGGTCGATGGTGGCCAAGCTGCGCGAGCCCGGCCGGATGGCCGCGACCCGCGGCGTGGCCGAGCCGGTCGAGCCGCACTGGACCGCCCGCGCCCCGCAGGTCCGGCAACCGGTGCTGGTGCTGATGGGTGCCAAGGACCCGGACTTCCCCGACCCGGGCGCCGAGGCACGGGCGGCCCGCCGGCTCTTCGGCACCGCCGAGGCCCGGATGGTCGAGGAGTCCGGGCACTACCCGCACGCCGACCGGCCGCAACGGACCGCCGAGGAGATGCTCGGCTTCCTGAAGGTGTTCACCGGTGCCTAGGGTCGGGCTCAACCAGCAGACCGTGGTGCGGGAGGCCGCCCGGCTGGCCGACGAGGTCGGCCTCCCGCAGCTCACCCTGGCCGCGCTCGCCAGCCGGCTTGGCGTGGCGCTGCCCAGCCTCTACAAGCACGTCCGAGGCGCCGACGCGCTGAGCCAGAAGCTCTCCGCGCTGGCCACCACCGAGTTGGCCACCGACCTGACCACCGCCGCCGCCGGCCGCGCCGGCGGGGACGCGCTACGGGCGATGGCCGATGCCTACCGCGGCTACGCCCAACGGCACCCCGGCCGTTACCCGACCACGCTGCGGGCGCCCGATCCGGCCGACCCCGAGCACGTGGTGGCGGGCGAGCGGGCGGTGGGCGCCATCTACGCGGTTTTGCGCGGGTACGGGCTGACCGCCGACGACGCGGTGGACGCCACCAGGGCGCTGCGCAGCGCCCTGCACGGGTTCGTGTCGCTGGAGGCGGCCGGTGGTTTCGGGCTGCCCCGCGAGGTCGACCGGTCGTACCACCAACTGGTCGCCGGCCTGGACGTCGCGTTCCGATCCTGGCCGCGCGCTCGTCGCGCCGTCGACCAGCCGGACCAGCCGTGATCCGGGCACTCGGGCTGCTCCTGGTCTTTCTGCTGGAGTTGGCCGTGCTGGCCATCGGCGCCCGGTGGGGCTGGTCCCTGGACGCGCCGACCGCCGGCCGACTGCTCGCCGCCGTCGGCGTGCCGCTGCTCCTCGCCGGGCTCTGGGGCGTCCTCGGCTCACCGCGCGCCCGGGTGCCGCTGCGCCCGCTGGCCAAGCACACCTTCCAGGCCTGCTGGTTCGTGTTGGGTGGCGGGATGCTCGCACTGCTCGGGCAGCCGTGGCTCGGCCTCGCCCTGGTCGTCGTCTGGGCGGTAGTCATCATCCTGCTCCGCCGCGCCGGCCGCCCGGCCTGAGTGCGGTCCAGGGGGTGGGGCGGGGCCGTGCCGGCCTCGCCCGATCCGTCCAGAGGTCGTACCCTTCGCCGGGTGACTGACGGGGTGCATCAGCCATCGCTGCGGCGGTTGTGGCCACTGTGGACCGGGCTCGTGGTGGTCGTCCTGCTGCTGGGCTGCGGGCTGCCGGCGCTGCTGGTGGCGGGGGTGGTTCGGGAGTCCGGCGACCGGGCCACGGTCGGTCGGATCGGTGCCTCGGCGACCGACGACCCGGCCACCGCGGTCGCCCGCGGGCTGGCCGACCGGATGACCGCCCAGCTTCAGCGGCAGTCCACGGCGCTGCTCGGCGGTGACTCGGCGGGCTTCCTCTCCGTCGCCGAGCCGGCCACGCACACCGACCTGCGCCGGCGCTTTGCCGCGCTGCGCGCGCTCAAGGTGACCGTCTGGCGGCCCGAGCCGAGCGGCCTGCCCGCTCCGGTCGTCGGCAAGCCGGGCGAGTGGCGACTGCTGGTGCGCTTCCAGTACTGCTTCGTGGTGCCGGGCTGCCGACCCAGCCCGGTGCTGATCGGCACCCGCTGGCGGGAGAACGGCGACCAGCCCCGACTGGTCGCCCTGGAGGAATCCAAGTCCGCGGAGACCGGCACCCGGCCGTGGGAGATCAGCGACCTGGCCGTGGCGGTCGGCGCGCGGACCATCGTGGCCACCACCCCGGCGCAGCGGGGCAAGCTGCCCGGCCTGCTCGCGCAGGCGGAGGCGGCGGCAAAGGTCGCCGACGGGTACGTGGTGGCCGGGGCTCCACCGGACCGGTACCGGATCTTCTACGCCGGCCGGGCCGAGTGGCAGCGCTGGTACGGCGGCGGACGACCACAGTGGACCGGGGGCTACGCGGTGACCGTGGGCGGCGGCCACCACGAGGTGGTGCTCAACGCCGAGGGTCTCTCCAGCAGCAGCGCCGATGACCTGCTCCGGCACGAGCTGACCCACGCCGCCTCGCTGCCGGAGCGCGGCTATCCGGGCAAGACGACATGGTGGCTGGTGGAGGGGCTGGCCGAGTTCGCGGGCGCTGGCGGGCAGCCGGTTGACCGGTACGAGGGGCTCGCCGAGGTGCGAAAGCTGGTCCGAGGCGGTTGGGACGGCCGGCTGGAGGGCATGACCCCCGCCGATGACGCCTCTGCCGAGCGGGTCGGCGGCAGCTATGGCGCCGGCTACCTCGCCGTCCGGCACCTCGTCGACCGGTACGGACCGCAGCGGCTGCTCACCTTCTTCAAGGCAGTGGTGCATGACCGCAAGGCCCTCGACGCCGCTGCCCAGGAGGCGTTCGGCGAGCAGTGGTCGACGTTGCACGACGAGTGCGTGGCGTACGTCCGGGCCACCGCCGTCTGACGACATGTCAGCGCTGTGACGGTGAGCCGTACCATCGATGGGTGCGCCGCACCCACTCGCCGCGGCCCGCCAGCCTTACGCGGCCCCGCCTGCTCACCGCCCTGACCGCCCTCACCGTCCTCGCCGCCACCACGGCCGCCTCGTGCGGCGACGACCAGCCGCCCGTCGCGCTCGCCTCGGCGGCCCGCAGCCCCGTCACCGAGGTGATCGACGCGCCGGCGACGGTGACCGCCCGGGCCGCCGCCACCCTGACCGCTCCCGCCGACGGCACCCTGGCCAGCCTGCGGGTTCAGCCTGGACAGCGGGTCACGCGTGGTCAGGTGCTCGCCGTGGTCGCCTCCCCGTCGGCGCAGGATCGGCTGCGCCAGGCCCGGGAGGCGCTGGCCGCCGCCAAGCGCGCCGGCCGGGGCGTCTCCACCGGCGACCTGACCGGCAGCCGGCGCGGCACCGACAAGGCCGCCGACGAGGCGTTCGACGCCGCCCGGAAGGCCGCCGAGAAGATCGCCGACCCGCAGTTGCGGGATGCGCTGCTGACCCAGGTGACCTCCGCCCAGCGGCAGTACGCCGCCGCCGCACGCAGCGCCGACCAGGCCGTCCGGGCGGTGCAGCGGGGGATCAGCGGGCTGAACTCCGCCGTCGGCGCGCTCTCCGCCGCGCAACGGCTCCAGGCCCAGCAGGCGTACGACCTGGCGAAGGCGACCGTCGACGCGCTGACCCTGCGCGCCCCGATCGCCGGGGTGGTGCAGCCGGGCGGCACCCGGGCCGGCGGCGGATCGAGCGGTGGTCTGGCCGGGCTGCTGGAGCAGGCCGGCGGCGCTCAGGCGGCGGGGATCGACCCGTCGGTGCTGGCCCCCGGCCAGGGCGGGCCGCCCGCCGGGGTGGACGACGCGGTCGCGGTCGGCGGCCAGGTCACCGCCGGCACGCCGGTGCTCACCGTGGTGGACACCGGGCAGCTGGGGCTGCTCGCCGAGGTGGACGAGACCGACGTGCTGCTGGTCAAGAGCGGCGTGACCGCCACGGTCGAGCTGGACGCGGTGCCCGGTGCCAGCTACGACGCCACGGTCCGCTCGGTCGACGTGCTCCCCACCAACTCCGCGCAGGGTGGGGTCACCTACCGGGTACGTCTGGCGCTGGGCGCCGGGAAGCTCGCCGAGGACGAGTCGGCACCGGCGCCGCGCCCCGGGATGAACGCGATCGTGCACCTGCGGGTACGCGAGGCCGCCGACGCGGTGACGGTCCCCGCCTCGGCGGTGTTCTCCGCCGACGGCCGGGACGCGGTCTGGGTGGTCCGGGACGGAAAGGCGGACCGGGCGGCGGTGACCGTGGGCGTCCAGGGTTCCGACCTGGTGCAGATCCTCAACGGCGTGCAGGCGGGCGACCGGATCGTGGTGCGCGGCACCGACCAGGTGCGCGACGGCCAGGAGGTGCGGTGACCGGATCCCCGCCCGCGATCGAGGCGGTGAACGTGTCCCGGACGTACCAACTGGACGGGGTGTCCGTCGAGGCGCTGCGCGGGGTGTCGCTGGTCGTGCAGCCGGGTGACCATGTGGCGCTGGTCGGGCCGTCCGGCTCGGGAAAGTCCACCCTCATGCACCTGCTCGGCGGGCTCGACCGGCCCAGCGGCGGCCGGCTGGTGATCGGCGGGCGGGACGTCAGCGCCCTCTCGCCGCCGGAGATGGCCACCCTGCGCAACGAGACGATCGGCTTCGTCTTCCAGGCGTTCCACCTGCTGCCGCGGACCTCGGCGGTGGAGAACGTGGCGTTGCCGCTGGTCTACCGCGGCGTACCAGCCCGGCGGCGTCGGGAGCGGGCGGCGGCGATGCTCGGCCGGGTCGGCCTCGGGCACCGGCTGGACCACCGGCCCAACCAGATGTCCGGCGGCGAGCAGCAGCGGGTGGCCATCGCCCGCGCTCTGGTCACCGAGCCAACGGTGCTGCTGGCCGACGAGCCCACCGGCAACCTGGACAGCGTCACCGGCGCGGCGGTGCTGGAGCTGCTGGAGCAGCTGAACATCGAGTCCGGTGTGGCGCTGGTGATGGTCACCCACGATCAGGAGGTGGCCGCCCGGGCCCGTCGCCGGATCACCATGCGCGACGGCGTGGTGGTGGCGGACAGCGCCACCGGTGACGACCCGGCCGCCCTTCATGATCGACCGCCGTCCGTTGATCACGGTCGACCTGCGACACTGGTCTCCGCTCCCAGCGCGGAGCCTCGGTCCGCGTCCGGAAGCGGGCCGGGGCACCCGTCCGGTGGCTCCGGCGGCGCCGCCGGAGCCGCCGGACGCCTTCCGGATCCGCCCGGCGTAGGCAGCGGGACCGGTCACGCCGGCGAGGCGACCGGCGGCGGGAGTGGGTCGTGAGGGTCGCCGAGGCATGGCGGGTGGCACTGGACGCCTTACGGGCCAACCGGTTGCGCAGCGCGCTGACCATGCTCGGGGTGATCATCGGGGTGGCCTCGGTGGTGCTGCTGGTGGCCATCGGCACCGGAACCAAGCAGAAGGTGGAGCAGCAGGTCGAGGGGCTCGGCTCCAATCTGCTGCTGGTCGTCCCCGGCAGGATCGAGGTGGGCAACGCGCCGGTGGTCTCGCCGCTGACGCTCAAGGACGCGGACGCGGTCTCCCGGGTGGTCGGCGACCCCGAGCGGGTGGCGGTCACCGTCGCCTCCGGGGCGACCGCACGGGCCGGCGCCCGGTCCGACTTCACCACCGTGCAGGGCGTGTTGGAGACCACCCCGGCGGTGTTCACCCGGTCGCTGGCCCGAGGCCGCTACCTCACCGGCACGGACGTGGACACCAGCCGACGGGTGGCGGTGCTCGGCGACTCGGTGGCCCGCGCGCTCTTCCCCGACCGGGACCCACTCGGGCAGCAGGTGACGCTGGCCGGCGTTCGGTTCCGGGTGATCGGCATCTTCGCGCCGCTCGGGCAGAGCCTCGGCGTCGACCGGGACGACGAGGTGCACGTGCCGGTGACCGCCGCGCAACGGCTCTGGGGCACTCAGCGGGTGGACGGCATCGCGGTGAAGGCGCCGGACCGGGAACGGATCGACGAGCTGGGCGAGCGGATCGTCGCCGAGTTGAGCCGTCGCCACCCGGACACCGAGTTCAGCGCGGTGACCCAGCAGCAGATCCTCGGCGTGCTCGGCGACATCCTCGGCGTGCTCACCGGCGTGCTGGCCGCCATCGCCGGCATCTCGCTGCTCGTCGGCGGGGTCGGCGTCTCCAACATCATGCTGGTCAGCGTCCGGGAGCGGACCCGCGAGATCGGCCTGCGCAAGGCCGTCGGCGCCCGCCCCCGCGACATCGGGGTGCAGTTTCTGCTCGAGGCGGTGCTGCTCACCACGATCGGTGGGCTGACCGGGATGGCGCTCGGCGTGGGTACCGCGCTGCTGGTGGACGCGTTGTCACCGATCCCGGCGGCGATCACCTGGTGGTCGTTGGCGCTCGCCTTCGGCGTATCGGCCGTGGTGGGCATCGTCTTCGGCGTGGTTCCCGCGCAGCGCGCCGGCCGACTCGACCCGGTGGTCGCGCTGCGCGCCGAGTGAACCGCAACCCGGACGCCGGGCGCAGGCTGGGAGATACCGGGAGCGCGGATCGGGTGAACCAGCGGCCGAAACATGATCAGTTGTACGAAGGGATCGCGCCGGTCACAGCCGCCCCGCTACCGTACTGGTAACACGCGCGTCGCCGGCCCGGCCCGGAGCATCCGTCGGGTTGGCACGCGCCGGGCATGGGATGGGTCGGTGAGCCATGGCCGGGTCGCAGTCCGACGGACGGCTGTCGGAGGTCAAGTTCCTGACCGTCGCCGAGGTGGCAACGGTCATGCGGGTGTCGAAGATGACGGTCTATCGCCTGGTGCACAGCGGTGAGCTCACCGCTGTCCGGGTTGGCCGGTCATTCCGGGTGCCCGAGCACGCGGTGCACGAATATCTGCGGGGTGCTTTTCAGGAGACCGCCTGAGCCACCGCCCCGCACGTCGAGCGCGACGTAACGGACATCGGTAGGGCCTCGATGGGGGCGCGTTGGTCCGGCTGACCCTCTCCGGCTACCCTGGAGCCCGACCGAGACCCCACCGGTGCGCCCCGCCGCCCAGACTGGTCCGGTCCGTTGTCCGCAAGCGGTCGCCGTCGCCACCTGCGTGGTGTCATCCGGTCCGCCCCGCACGTTGTATCGAAAGGCTGTCGTATGGGCTCGGTGGTCAAGAAGCGCCGCAAGCGCATGGCTAAGAAGAAGCACCGCAAGCTGCTGCGCAAGACCCGCGTCCAGCGTCGCCGTCTCGGCAAGTGATCGCCGCCGGGCCAGCGGCCCGGCGTCCGGCGTCACTTGCCAACTGTCGACCCCCGGAGGCTCAGGTGATCAGGCCGTGGTTGTCCCGGCTCGATCCCTCCTGCCGGGGTAGGTGCGGCAGATGACCCCCGGCAGCACCTCAGGTGCTCCGGGGGTTGTCGTCGTCACCGGGGTCGGCCGCTACCTGGGCGCCCACGTGGCGGCCCGGCTGGCCGCCGACCCGCGTATCGAGCGGGTCATCGGAGTGGACGCGCCGGAGCCCGGCGCCGAGTTCACCGATCTGCTGGACCGGGTCGAACGGATCCGCGTCGACGCCGGCTCGATCGGCGGGCTGCTCGCCGATCTGGACGTCGACGCGGTGGTGCACCTCGCGCTGGTCAGCGCTCCCGACCCGCAGCACGGTGGCCGGTCGGCGATGAAGGACCAGAACGTCATCGGCACCATGCAACTGCTCGCCGCCTGCCAACGGGCACCCCGACTGCGCAAGCTCGTGGTCCGCTCGTCCACCGCCGCGTACGGCGTGTCGTTCCGGGACCCGGCGGTGTTCACCGAGGAGACCGAGCCGCGCGAGGTGCCCCGCGGCGGCTTCGGCCGCGACATCCTCGACGTCGAGGGGTACGTCCGCGGTTTCCGCCGCCGCCGGTCCGACGTCACCGCGACGGTGCTGCGCTTCGCCCCGTTCATCGGCTCGACCGCCGACACGACGTTGACCCGCTACTTCTCGCAGCCGCTGGTGCCCACCGTCTTCGGCCGTGATCCCCGGTTGCAGTTCCTGCACTTCGACGACGCGTTGGAGGTGCTGTACCGGTCGATCGTGGAGGACCACCCGGGCACGTACAACGTCGCCGGCCCGGGGGTGCTGTCGCTGTCCCAGGCGATCCGGCGGGCCGGTCGGGTGGCCGTGCCGGTGCTGGAGCCGGGCCTCTCCGGCGCCGCCGCGCTGGCCCGCAGCATGGGCTTCGGCCGCTACGGCCTGGACCAGGTCGACCTCTTCGTGCACGGCCGGGTGGTCGACACCACCCGGCTGGAGCAGGAGTACGGCTTCACGCCCCGCTCCACCGCCGCGGCCTTCGACGACTTCATCCGCGCCCACCACGGCGGTGTCGTGGTCACCCGGAGCCAGTTGGCCACCGCCGAGCAACTCGTCCTGGACGGCATCCGGCAGGTCCGCTCCGCGGTGCGGGAGCGGTCGTGACCGGGCCGGGCGAGGGGCGCGATCCGGCGGGCATCGGCCGGTTCGACGTACCGCCGGGGCCGGCCGCACCGGGCACGGAGCCGGCGCGGCGCAACGGACACCGGTCGGCGGCCCGGATCGCGCCGATCCAGTCATCGTCCGGCGAGACCGACACTGCCGCCCCCGACGAGACCGCCGCCGTGGCTGACCCGACCACCGACGAGCCGACGGGTGCGGCTGACCCGGTCACCGGCGAGCCGGCCGACACGGGCGACCCGGCCACCGGCGGCGAGCCGGGTGGCACCGAACCGGCCGTGCCGGACCGGCCGGGGGACCACTGGGACCGCAGGGTCGCGAACGGGCTGGCGTTCCTGCGTCGGAGGCTGTCCGGCGACTACGAGGTCGACGAGTTCGGGTTCGACCCGGAGTTGACCGACGCGGTCTTCCACCCGCTGCTGCGGCTGCTCTACCGGGACTGGTTCCGCACCGAGGTCAGCGGGGTGGAGCACGTACCCGTGGACGGGCCCGCCCTGGTGGTCGGCAACCACTCGGGCACGGTGGCACTGGACGCGTTGATCCTCTCGGCGGCGCTGCACGACAAGCACCCCGCCCACCGCTACCTGCGCCTGCTCGGCGCCGACCTGGTCTTCCGGATGCCGGTGGTGTCGGAGATCGCCCGCAAGACCGGCGGCACGGTGGCCTGCAACCCGGACGCCGAGCGGCTGCTCGGCGGCGGCGACCTGGT
This sequence comes from Micromonospora sp. NBC_00858, assembly GCF_045207365.1. NCBI lineage: Bacteria > Bacillati > Actinomycetota > Actinomycetes > Micromonosporales > Micromonosporaceae > Micromonospora > Micromonospora sp. NBC_00858. The sequence continues at coordinate 6,969,052 of NZ_CP108828.1, forward strand.
CGGTGTGTTCCCCGAGGGTTTCAAGGGCATCGGGAAGCTCTACTCCGACCGGTACAAGCTGCAACGCTTCGGCCGAGGGGGGTTCGTCTCGGCGGCGCTGCGCACCGGCACCCCGATCGTGCCGGTCGCCATCGTCGGCGGCGAGGAGATCTACCCGATGCTCGCCGACATCAAGCCCCTCGCGCGGCTGCTCAAGCTGCCGTACTTTCCGGTCACGCCGACCTTCCCGTGGCTCGGGCCACTGGGCATGGTGCCGCTGCCCAGCAAGTGGCTGATCCAGTTCTGCCCGCCGATCCCCACCGCGCACCTGACCGACTCGGCGGACGACCCGCTGGTGGTCTTCAACCTCGCCGACCAGGTGCGGGAGACCATCCAGCAGACCCTGCACACGCTGCTGGAGCGCCGTCCCGACCCTTTCGGCCCCTGACCCGCGGCGTCAGCCGGTGCGACGGCGGCGCTGCAGCGCCAGGCCGGCGGTCACCGCTCCGGCGACCAGGCCGGCCGCCGCGGTCGACGGTACGGCGATCTTGACCGCCCGGCGGCCGGTGCGGAAGTCCCGCACCTCCCAGCCGTGCTGCCGGGCCTGCCGCAGCAGGGTGCCGTCCGGGTTGACCGCCACCGCCCGGCCCACGGCGGAGAGCAGCGGCAGGTCGTTTGCCGAGTCGCTGTACGCCGAGCAGAGACTCAGGTCCAACCCCTCCACGGCGGCGAGCTGGGTGACCGCCTCGGCCTTCGCCGGCCCGTGCATCAGGTCGCCCACCAGCCGTCCGGAGTACGCCCCGTCCAGCACCTCGGCCACCGTGCCGATCGCGCCGGTCAGGCCGAGCCGAGCGGCGATCACCCGGCCGATCTCCACCGGGGCGGCGCTGACCAGCCAGACCCGCTGACCGGCGTCCAGGTGGCCCTGGGCGAGCCGGTGGGTGCCGGCCCAGATCCGGGGGGCCATCAGCTCGTCGAAGATCTCCTCCGTGAGGCGCTCCACGTCGTCCACCCGCCAGCCCTCGACGAAGGCCAACGCGGCCTCCTTGGCCTGGGACATGTCACCGGCGTGCTCCCGGGCGAGCAGCCGGAACCGGAGCTGCTGCCAGGCGAACCGGGCCAGGTCGGCGGTGGTGAAGTAGTTCCGGGAGGCGAGCCCGCGCGCGAACCAGTAGATCGACGCGCCCTGCATCATCGTGTTGTCCACGTCGAAGAAGGCCGCGGCGGTCGGGTCCGGTGCGGGTCCGGTCGCCGGAGCCAGCTCGGTCTCCACCCAACCGGCGGTATGACCATGGGCGTCGGTGCTGACCGTCACCTTGCGGCTACGCGCCACGCGACTCCCTTCCTCGCCGAATGCCTCCAGCGAGGGTAGCCGGCGTGCCTGGTCGAACGGCTGGGCACACAGCGAACTGTGCCGTGGCCCGCAGGACCTGCGGTATAGGGGAGTGGCCGGGGGGCGGGTGGGCGCCGACTGGGGTCAGCGGGTGCCGGGGCAGGCGGTCGGGACAGGGCCGAGGGCATCACTGCCGGTCGGCGCCGGCAGGCCGCAGCCGATCGCCGCGCGCAGCCCGTCCGAGCGCTCCCGGACGCTGTCCAGCAGCTCCAGCGACCGCCGCGTCCGCTCCCGGTCGGCCCGGGTGGCCCCGTCGACCAGGTTGCCCACCGCCCGGCGCTGGCCGGTGACGAAGGTGTTGACGGTGTCCAGACTCGCCGGCTCGGCCCGCTGCACCGCCGCGGCGGTGAGCAGGCGGACACCCTGCCGGGTGTCGGCGTCCATGTCGTCGAGGACCGCGCTGTAACCGATCCGGTCACCGCGTAGCTCGGCGGCCTCGCCGAGCCGGGTCCGGGCGAAGTCCAGGAAGAGCTGGCCACGGCTGATGTCCGAGCTGGCCAGGGCGAGTTGGGCGCGCTCGGTCGAGCGCTTCATGCCGTACAGCGCGTCGCCGGGGACCGCGTTCTCGCTGGCGGCCGAGATGCCGGAGACGGCGATGGCGCCAGCGGCGATGCCGATCAGGATCGCGCCGCGGGCGCGGGCCCGACGGGCGGTCACCGCCGGCAGCAGCGAGCCACGGGTGGCGGCGGCGGGACGCGTGGCGGCCGGTTCGACAGCCGCCGGGGTGCCCAGCCCTTCCCGTTCGGCGGTGGCGAGCAGCATCGCCCGCAGGCCGGTGCGGAAGTCGGGGTTCACCTCGACCGCCGGAGGGTCGACGCTGAGCCGTTGGCCCACTGCGACGAGCGGCGCGAGCTGGCCGTCGGCCCGGGACCGGACATGGTGTCGCCGGCCGCCGTTGGCCTCGTCGAGAAGCTGCGCGAAGCGCTCGGCGCGCCGGCGGGAGAAGAGGATGTTGTCCACCGCAGGCACCTCCTCTCGCTGGTCACGGCCGGTCGGCCGCCGTCGTTGCCAGCGACCGGGCGGCAGTGTGACACCACGGAGGTGGGGCCCCGTCCGGTATGCCGGTCGGACCCCGGTGACCCGGGCCTGCCGGGGCAACCACCGGTCGCACCCGGAGAAACGCGGCGGACCGGGCACGGGTTACGGGCCTGGTGGGGCGGAAATCACCGAATGTGATCGTTATCACCAGTTGGGACCGACTTGAGCTGCCCGGACATCGATCGATGCCCATCGGTCCCGCGGAAGGAAGCTATGGCTGGAAACCGTCGGGCAGGAGTCGGGCCAGCGCGCGGACCGCCCGGTACTGGAGGGCCTTGATGGCACCCTCGTTCTTGCCCATGGCACGGGCCGTCTCGGCGACCGAGAAGCCCTGGAGGAAGCGGAGCACGATGCACTCCTGCTGCTCCGGGTTGAGCTGCTTCACGGCGGTGAGCAGGGCGACGTTGGTGATGTGCTCGACCACCGCCGCCTCCGGGCTGCCCTCCGGGCCCCGGTCCTCCCGATCGGCGTCGAGCACGTCGCCGGTGGTGACCTCCAGCCGGTACCGGCCGGACTTGAAGTGGTCCGCGACCAGGTTGCGGGCGATGGTCACCAGCCAGGCGCCGAGGTCGCGGCCCTGCCAGGTGAAGCTGCCGATCCGCTTGAGCGCCCGCAGGAAGGTGTCCGAGGTGAGGTCCTCGGCGAGCTGGCGATTGCCGACCCGGAAGTAGACGAACCGGAACACGGTGTCCACGTACCGGTCGTAGATCAGACCGAACGCCTCGGACTCACCGGCCTGAGCCCGTTCGACCAGCGTCCAGACCTCGGTGGCGGGGTCGGACGGGTCCGGTCGGCTCGGAAAGCCGGTCGGGGTGGTGGTGGCCGGCACCGCCGGGATCACCGCCGTCTCGCCCGCCGACGGATCGGTGGTCGCCGTCGGCGTGTCGCCGACCCGTCGGCCCTGGACCGGCATCGTCGGACGGGCCGGCACAGCGACCCGACCGCCGGCCGGTTTCGCGTTCCCACCGGGCACCGCCGGTCGTGGCGGCGGCTCGTTGTGGTGTGGCCGGTTGCGGATCCGCTTCGCCGTTCCGTCACCCCGCACGGCGGTGCCGTGTGGATCGTCCAGCGGCGCGCGGGCCGCTGGACGCTCGTTGACGTGGGAGCGTGCCGCCGAACCGGTCAGGCCGACCGGGCGTTCCGCGTAACCGAAGGTGGTCACCGCGACGCCCCCGTCCCGTCGGTCACCGGACGGGCCGGTTTGCGGGTCGTTGGTGCGGACCGACCGGGGTTCCGGTCGGGCAGGACGGTTCCGGGGTGTGCCGACGGGCGGCAGTTCCCCTTGAGGTGCTGGTCCAATGCGCTCACAGGCACGGGGGCCTCCTCGGGCTGAGGGGTGTCGACTCACGGCAAATGGGGTGAGCCGACCCGAGTGATGATAGGGCCAACGTCACCCGCGCGTGGCAAGTCCGTTACACAGGGCGGAAGTATTTCCTTCTCCGTCGCACCGTCGGCGGACCGGTTGTCCGTCGTGTGCGATTGACTTTGGACCGGCTTGATGATCCAGGGTGGATCCCCTGGTCGGGGTGCGTCGTCCGTTCGGCTGACCCGCCCCGACGGGTGGTCGGTGCGGGCCCGGCCGAACCGCCGGCGGAAGGGTCATCCGTCCCATCGGCGGGACCTGATCGGGTCGCTGGCGGCATCGTGGCTGGTCCTACCTACGGGACTCGCGCGGCACGGTTGTCCAGCCGCTGGCCCGACCGTCGGGCGTGGCCTGTCGCCGTCCGCTGTGCCAGACTCGGTCACCGTGCAGGACGCAGCGGAAAACCCCGCGCCGAACCTCGCCGACCGGGTCCGCCGGGCGGCTCTCGACCACGGTGACCGGGCCGCGCTGCACTGGCGCGACCGGACGCTCAGTTGGTCCGAACTGGATGCCTCGGTGGACGCCGCCGCGCACGGCCTGGCCACCGCCGCGCCGCCCACCGACCCGGACGGTACGCCGCCCCGCGTCGCGATCGCCCTGCCCAACAGCCCTGACTTCGTGATCGGCTGGCTCGGAGCCCTGCGCGCCGGGCTGATCGCGGTGCCGGTCAACCCCGGCTTCACGGCACCGGAGCTGCGGCACGTGCTGGCCGACTCCGGCGCGTCGGTGCTGATCGGCACCGACCGGGTCCGGGGCCTGGTCGCCGAGGTGGCCGCCGAACTGCCCGCGCTCACCGCCGTGCACGGCGCGCCGCCACCGCCGGCCGCCGACGCACCCGAGCAGCCGCGCCCGCACCGGGGCGGTGACGACCTGGCAGTACTGCTCTACACCTCCGGCACCGAGGGCCGGCCCAAGGGCGCGATGCTCTCGCACCGCGCGCTGCTGGCCAACCACGAGCAGGTCGACCGGATCGAGCCGCCGGTGGTCGGTCCGGGCGACACCGTGCTGCTGGCTCTGCCGCTGTTCCACGCGTACGGGCTCAACTCGGGGCTCGGCGCGGTCGTCCACCATGGCGCGACCGGCGTGCTGCTCGACGAGCTGGGGCCGACAGTGGGGCTGGACGAGATCGCCCGGCACCGGGTCAGCGTGCTGGTCGGCGTACCGTCGATGTTCCTGGCGTGGGCCGGTGCGGACGAGGTCCGCGCGGCGACCGCGTCGGTGCGGGTGGCGGTCTGCGGCGCGGCGCCGTTGGAGCCCGCGGTCGCGGCGCGCTTCACCGAGGTGAGCGGTCATTCGGTGCACGTCGGGTACGGCCTCACCGAGACCGCGCCCGTGCTCACCTCCACCCTGGTCGGCGGGGTCGCCAAGGTCGGCTCGATCGGTCGGCCGCTGCCCGGCGTTCGGCTGCGCCTGGTCGGCGCGGACGGGGCGGACCTGTGGCGCGACGGCCTGGCCGTCCCCGACGATGACCCGGATGAGCTGGACATCTCCGACGTGGCGCCGGGCACCGACCCGGGGCAGATCGTGGTGTCCGGCCCCAACCTCTTCTCCGGCTACTGGCCGGACGGTCGGGGCGGCCCGGACGCCGACGGCTGGTGGGGCACCGGCGACATCGCGTACGCCGACGAGGACGGTGACCTCTTCCTGGTCGACCGGCTCGGCGAGCTGATCCTGGTCAACGGGTTCAACGTCTATCCGCACGAGGTGGAGGTGGTGCTCGCCGGGCACCCCGGGGTGGCCGAGTCGGCGGTACTGGGTGTGCCGCACCCCCGGACCGGCGAGACTGTGCGGGCGTATGTGGTGCCGGCGCCGGGACGGCCGGTGACCAGCGAGGAGTTGCTCGCCCACTGCGCACGGAACCTGGCCCGGTTCAAGTGCCCGACCGCGGTCGAGTTCGTCGACGCCCTGCCGCACTCGGCGATCGGCAAGGTACGCAAGACCCAGCTCCGGCCGGCGACGCCGGCCGACGCCCGCACGGAGGTAACCGATGTCCACTGACGCCCGGCTCGCCCTGATCACCCGGCCCGGGTGTCATCTGTGCGACGACGCCAAGGCGGCGCTCGACCGGGTGGTGGCGGTGACCGGGGACAAGTGGGTCGAGTGGGACGTGAGCGGTGACCAGGAGCTGGAGCGGGAGTACGGGGACCGGCTGCCGGTGGTGATGCTCGACGGCAAGGAGCACGGCTACTGGCGGGTGGAGGAGGAGCGGCTGCTGCGGGACCTGACCACGCCGCAGCTCTGAGGAGTGCCTATGGTGCTCTGATGACCCCTGCGCACCCCCACCTGGTGTGGGACTGGAACGGCACTCTGCTCAACGACCTCAGCCTGGTGGTGGCCGCCACCAATGCGGTCTTCGCCAGTGTGGGCGGGCCGGCGGTCACCTCCGAGGAGCACCGGGTGCGGTTTCGCCGGCCGATCGCCGAGTACTACGCCGAGGTGCTCGGCCAGGCCGTGGACGACGACGAGTTTGGCCGACTGGACCGGATCTTCCACGACGCGTACCGCAGTGGGTTGACCACCTGCGAGCTGGCTGCCGACGCGCGGACCGCGATGGCCTCCTGGACGGGCAGCCAGAGTCTGCTCTCCATGTGGTTCCACGAGGAGCTGGTCCCGACCGTGCACACCTACGGGCTGACCAGCCACTTCGCCCGGGTGGACGGGTTGCGGGCCACGGTCGGTGGAGGCCGCAAGGCCGAGTCGCTCCAGCAGCACCTGGCCGAGCTGGGCGTGGACGGCACCTCGGTGGTGCTGATCGGCGACTCCATCGACGACGCGGACGCGGCGCTCGCGGTGGGTGGCCGAGCGGTGCTCTACACCGGCGGGTTCACCGACCGGGCACGGCTGCAGGCCTCCGGTCACCCGGTGGCCGACACCCTCACCGACGCCGTGACCCTGGCCCGGGAGGTCAGTTCCGCAGGTAGGTGAGGACGGCCAGCACCCGTCGGTGCTGCTCGGTGTCCGGCGGAAGCGTGAGCTTGGTGAAGATGTTGCGCACGTGCTTCTCCACCGCGCCGTCGCTCACCACCAGGGCGCGGGCGATGGCGGTGTTCGAGCGCCCCTCGGCCATCAGGGCGAGCACCTCGCGCTCGCGCGGGGTCAGCTCGCGCAGCGGGTCGTCCCGACGGCGTCGGGCGAACAGTTGGCCGACCACCTCCGGGTCGAGCACGGTGCCGCCGGCCGCCACCCGGCGCAGCGCGTCCAGGAACTCGTCGATCGCGGCCACCCGGTCCTTGAGCAGGTAGCCGATCCCGCCGCCGGCACCGCCCGTGGTGGCCAGCAGGTCGTCGGCGTACGAGACCTCGACGTACTGGGACAACACCAGGATCGGGGTACGCGGCACCAGCCGACGCGCCTCCACGGCCGCCCGCAGCCCCTCGTCGGTGTGCGACGGGGGCATCCGGACGTCGACGATCGACACGTCCGGCTGGTGCTCCACCACCGCCGCGACCAGCGCGTCGCCATCACCGACGGCGGCCACCACCTGGTGCCCGCTCTCGGTCAGCAGCCGCACCAGCCCCTCGCGGAGCAGGACGGCGTCGTCGGCGATCACAATGCGCATGGCTGTGTTGTCTACCATGTCCGGCCTGTCGTGCGGGCTCGGAGCGGGCTCACAGCGGCAGCTCCGCGCGGAGCTCGGTGGGCCCGCCGGTGGGGCTGACCACGGCCAACTCGCCGCCGGCCGCCCGGACCCGGTCGGCGATGCCGACCAGCCCGTGCCCCTTGGCCAGGTGCGCGCCACCCTGCCCGTCGTCGCCCACCTGCACCAGGAGTCGGGTGCCCTGCCGGGACACGGCGACCAGGGCTTCGGTGGCCCGACTGTGCTTGGCGATGTTGGTCAGCGCCTCGGCCACCATGAAGTACGCGGTGTTCTCCACCGCCGGGTCGAGTCGCCCACCCGGCGTGCCGAGTTGCGGGTCCACCTGGAGGTCGATCGGGATCAGCCCTCGGCCGGCGAGCGCTGCCAGGGCGCTGGGCAGGCCCCGGTCGACCAGGATCGGCGGGGCGATGCCCCGGGACAGTGCCCGCAGCTCGGCCAGCGTGTCCCGGGTCTGGGTGACTGCCTCGTCGATGGTCCGGCCGGCAGCCTCCGGGTCGGAGGCGAGTTGCAGCCGTGCCCGGCTGAGGTCCATCGCCAGCCGGACCAGACGCTGCTGGGGGCCGTCGTGGATGTCGCGCTCCAGCCGGCGCAGCGCGGACGCCTCGGCGGAGACGGCGGCCCGCTTCTGCTCCTCCAGCACGGTGATCCGGTCCCGCATCTCGGCCACCCCGGTCAGCATGGCCCGGGCGAAGGTGGCCTGGAGCAGCGCGCAGCCCCGGACCACGATCGGCAGAGTGATCAGGAAGAACACCCCGACCGCGGTGGTCAGCCCGATCCGGGCGGTGGTCGAGTCGCCGAGGCCGAGCAGTTGGGCAGGGTCGCTGTCGCCGTCGCTGCGCGGCAGCGCCCAGTCGTACGCCCAGTAGAGCGAACCGGCGGCCGCCGCGGCCCACCAGACCAGCGCCACCACGAAGGTGATCACCGCCACGATCAGCCGCAGGATGCCGTGCGCCAGATCGAGCCAGGACTGGGCGTCCCGCATCGGCACGAAGATCCGCCGCCAGGCGTTCGCCCCCGCCTCCGCCAGCCGGTAGTGCGGCCGGATCCGGGGCTGCCGGAGCACGGCGGGCAGCCGCAGCCGCTCGATGTCGGCCAGCCCGCGGGCGGCGTACAGGGTGCCGCTGAGGATCGGCAGACCGATCACTGTGACCACCAGCCCGACGCCGACCGCGAGGCCCACGACGAGGACGACGAAGCTGGCCAGGGCCAGGGGCAGGCCGAGCAGTACGTACCCGGAGTCGACGAAGAGCTGGCGGGGGATGCTCGGTGCCAGCGTCGGTTGGTCGCTGGTGGCGGCAACGGCGGTCATGCCCCAAAGGCTAGGCACCCGCGGTCGGCCAACCCATCCCGAAACCCCGCCTCTCCCTCGTAGTGCTGCCCCTACCACGACCCCCTTCGACGCGTCGATCTTGCACCTGTGGTCGCCGATTCGCGCGGTATGGGCCTGATGCGGGGCGGAAACTGCAAGATCGCGGGGGTGGGTGCGGCGGCGCGGGATTGGTCAGAGAAGTCGGGATTGAGCAATAATCGCCTCGGGCGGTGGGGGTGCGGGGCCGCTGGATCGATCTTGCCGAAAGGAGGTGCTGGTGGAGTCGCGTCACGGAGCGACAAGATCGCGATTTGTGCACGTCTTCACAAGCGCCTACTCTCTAGTTCCGACGCGCCCTGCTAGCACAGCCGGCAATCTCGGTCGCCAGCGGGAGTCCATAAGCGGCCGACCAGCGGAGTTGGCCGAGGAACGCACCGCACGGAGTCTCATGAGTCAGCATCGTCACCCAGGCGCGTCCGGCCGCGCCGGTGCCGTACCGGTGCTCCCGGACCTACCCGAGGCCACCGTCGCTCGGCTCCCGGAGTACCTGCGCGCGCTGCACAACCTCGCCGACGCCGGGCACGAGACGGTCTCCAGCGAGGGCCTCTCCGCCGCCGCCGGGGTCAACTCCGCCAAGCTCCGCAAGGACCTCTCACACCTCGGCTCGTACGGCACCCGGGGCGTCGGCTACGACGTCGCGCTGCTGATCGAGCAGATCGAGTACGTGCTCGGGCTCACCCAACGCCGGGCGGTCGCCCTGGTCGGCGTGGGTAATCTCGGTCACGCTCTGGCCGGCTACGACGGCTTCGCGGGCCGGGGCTTCCGGATCGCCGCGCTGCTCGACGCCGACCCCTCCCGGGTGGGTGAAGAGATCAACGGCCTGGTTGTACGGCATGTCGACGAGCTTCCGGCGGTCGCCGAGGCCGAATCCATCGCGATCGGCGTGATCGCCACCCCGGCCGCCGCGGCCCAGCGGGTCGCCGATCAGCTGGTCGCGGTCGGCGTGACGAGCATCCTCAACTTCGCACCGTGCGTACTCTCGGTTCCGGAGGGGGTCGACGTGCGCAAGGTCGACCTCGCCATCGAGCTGCAGATTCTGTCCTTCCACGAGCACCGCAAGGCGTCGCTCACGGCGCTGCCCGCCACCGGCGGGTCCGGCCTGACCGCCCTGCCCGGCGGGCTCGCGGCCACCGACAACCAGGAGGCGATCGGCACGTGAAACTGCTCGTCGTCGGCGCGTCCTATCGGACCGCCCCGGTCGCCACGCTGGAGCAGCTGGCTGTGCCCCCCGCCGACCTCACCCGCACCCTGGACCGCCTGGTCGCCCAGCCGTACGTCACCGAGGCCGTGCTCGTCTCCACCTGCAACCGGGTAGAGGTCTACGCCGCCGTGTCCGGTTTCCACGGCGGGCTCGGCGACATCTGCGCCGTCCTGGCCGAGCAGGCCGACTGCACGCCGACGGCGCTCGCGAGTCACCTCTACGTGCACTACGACGCCGCAGCCGTGGACCACGTCTTCCGAGTCGCCAGCGGGCTGAACTCGATGGTGGTCGGCGAGGCGCAGATCCTCGGCCAGCTGCGCGACGCGTACCACTGGGCCACCGGAGCCGACTCGGCCGGCCGCCTGCTGCACGAGCTGATGCAGCAGGCGCTGCGGGTCGGCAAGCGGGCCCACTCCGAGACCGGCATCGACCGGGCCGGCCAGAGCGTCGTCACCGCCGCGCTGGAGCTGGCCGCCGGGCACCTCCAGGGCGACCTCGTCGCCCGCCCGGCCCTGGTGGTCGGGGCCGGCGCGATGGGCTCGCTCGGGGTGGCCACGCTGTCCCGGCTGGGCGCCGGGCCACTCACCGTCACCAACCGGGGCGCCGACCGGGCCGTCCGGCTGGCCGAGTCGTACGGGGCGAACGCCGCGCCGATGACCGAGCTGGCCGACACCCTCTCCACAGTGGACATCGTAGTGGCCGCCACCGCGTCCACCGAACCGGTTCTCACCCGAGCGGTGGTCGGTGCGGCGCTCGCCGAGCGGGACCCGTCCCGAGGGCCGCTGGTCCTGCTCGACCTGGCCGTCCCGCGCGACGTCGAGGAGGGCGTCACCGAGCTGTCCGGCGTCGAAGTGATCGACATCGACCGGATGGCGGCGCTGCTCGCCGACGGTCCGGCCGCCGCGGACGCCGCCGCCGTCGAGCGGATCGTGCTCGGCGAGGTGGAGAGCTTCCTCACCTGGCTGCGCGGCGCCGACGTGGCACCCACCGTGGCCGCGCTGCGCGGTCGGGCCGACGACGTGGTCACCGCCGAGCTGCGCCGGCTGGCCCAGCGCCGCCCCGACCTCGGCGACGACCTGCGGGCCGAGGTGGCCCGGACGGTGCACCGGGTGGTGCAGCGGCTGCTGCACCAGCCCACCGTCAAGGTCCGCCAGTTGGCCGCGGAGCCCGGCGGCGACCAGTACGCGGCGCTGCTGCGCGAGCTGTTCGACCTCCAGGTGCCGCAGACCTCGCCGGTGGACACCGTCCCCGACGTGGTGGCCCCCGACCTCGGCGCGGCGTTCACCGGCATCGACCCGATGCTCGGTGCGGACGTCACCGACCCGACTCCACCCACCGGAGGTGCGCGATGACCGCCCCCCTGCGCCTCGGCACCCGCGGCAGCGCTCTGGCGATGGCCCAGTCCGGCCAGGTCGCCGAGGCGCTGACCGCCGCCACCGGCCGCCAGGTCGAACTGGTTGAGGTGGTCACCGCTGGCGACCGCTCCAACGCGCCGGTGCACCGGCTCGGCGTCGGGGTGTTCGTCTCCGCGCTGCGCGACGCGCTGGCCGCCCGGACCATCGACTTCGCGGTGCACTCCTACAAGGATCTGCCCACCGCAGCCGCTGGCGGGCTGCACATCGCGGCGGTGCCGACCCGGCAGGACCCGCGCGACGCGCTGGTCGCCCGGGACGGCCGGACGCTCACCGAGCTGCCGCCCGGTGCCACCGTGGGCACCGGAGCGCTGCGCCGCATCGCCCAGCTGCACGCGCTCGGCCTGCAGCTGGAGGTCACCCCGATCCGCGGCAACGTGGACACCCGCCTGTCGCGGGCGCTCGGCCCGGAGGCCGACCTGGACGCCGTCGTACTGGCCCGGGCCGGGCTCGCCCGGCTCGGCCGGGCCGACGTGATCACCGAGACGCTGGACCCGATGCTGATGCTGCCCGCGCCCGCTCAGGGCGCGCTGGCCGTGGAGTGCCGGGTCGACGACCAGGACCTGGTCGAGCTGCTTGCGGTGCTCGACCACGCACCGTCGCACGCCGCGGTCACCGCGGAGCGCGCGTTGCTGGCCACCCTGGAGGCCGGGTGCAGCGCACCCGTCGCCGCCTATGCCGAACTCGCCGAAGGCGACGCCGGCGATGAGATCTACCTGCGCGGGGCGGTGATCAGCCCGGACGGCACTCGTGACCTCCGGCTGTCCCGCACCGGAACGCCCGCCGACGCGGCGGAGATCGGTAAGGCACTCGCCGCCGAACTCCTCGAGCTCGGCGCCGACTCGATCCTCGGCCACGAAGGACGCACCGGCCCGGGGACCCAGCAATTTGGGAGCACAGAATGACCCGCACCCGTAAGCCCGTCGGCCGTATCGCGTTCGTCGGGGCTGGCCCCGGCGACCCGGGCCTGCTGACCCGTCGGGCGCACGACGCCCTGGTCGACGCCGATCAGGTGATCTACGACCGGGGAGTCCCGGAGTCGTTGCTCGCCGTCGTCCGCGCCGAGGCCAGGGACGACGCCGAGTTCACCCCGGCCGAAGGCGTGCCAGGGGATGTCGCGAAGGTGCTGATCTCCGCGGCCCGGTCCGGGTTGAACGCGGTGCACCTGGTCGCCGGCGACCCCTTCGGCCACGACTCGGTGGTCAAGGAGGTGCAGGCGGTGGCCCGTACCGCCGCCCACTTCGAGGTGGTGCCCGGCGTCGGCCAGGCCGAGGGCGTCGCCACCTACGCGGGTGTCCCGCTGCCGGGCGTGCGTACCGCCGCCGACGTCGAGGACGTCAGCGTGCTGGACTTCGAGGCGCTGGCCGCGGCCGTCGGCCGGGGTTCGCTCGCGCTCGCGGTGGACGCCGGTGACCTCGCCGCCGTCCGGGACGGGCTGCTGTCCGCCGGGGTCGACGGCACCACCGGCGTCGGGGTGACCGGCGACGGCACCGGCGAGACCCAGTACACGACCACGTCGACCGTGGACAGCTTCGTGGCCGCCGCGCTCGGCTTCACCGGCCGGGTGGTGCTCACCGTCGGCGCCGGGGTGGGGCAGCGCGACAAGCTGAGCTGGTGGGAGAACCGCCCGCTGTACGGCTGGAAGGTGCTGGTCCCACGGACCAAGGAGCAGGCCGGCGTGATGAGTGCCCGGCTGCGCGCGTACGGGGCGATCCCGTGCGAGGTGCCGACCATCGCGGTCGAGCCGCCGCGTACCCCGGCGCAGATGGAGCGGGCGGTCAAGGGCCTGGTCGACGGCCGGTACGCCTGGGTGATCTTCACCTCGGTGAACGCGGTCCGCGCGGTCTGGGAGAAGTTCGCCGAGCACGGGCTGGACGCCCGGCACTTCGGCGGCGTCAAGATCGCCTGCATCGGTGAGGCGACGGCGGACGCGGTCCGCGCGTTCGGCATCCAGCCGGAGCTGATCCCCGCCGGGGAGCAGTCCTCCGAAGGGCTGCTGGCCGAGTTCTCGCCGCACGACGAGATCCTCGACCCGGTGGGCCGGGTGCTGCTGCCGCGCGCCGACATCGCCACCGAGACGCTCGCCGCCGGGCTCACCGAGCGCGGCTGGGAGGTCGACGACGTGACCGCGTACCGGACGGTGCGGGCTGCGCCGCCGCCCGCCGAGATCCGGGACGCGATCAAGTCGGGCGGGTTCGACGCGGTGCTCTTCACCTCGTCCTCCACCGTGCGGAACCTGGTCGGTATCGCCGGGAAGCCGCACGCGCGTACCGTTGTAGCCGTAATTGGGCCCAAGACGGCGGAGACCGCGACGGAGTTCGGCCTGCGGGTCGACGTCCAGCCGCCGCACGCCTCGGTGCCCGACCTGGTGGAGGCGCTCGCCGCCTACGCCGTCGAGCTGCGCGAGAAGCTCGCCGCCATGCCGGCCAAGCAGCGTCGCGGCTCGAAGGTGCAGGGGCCGACCGCGTTGCGCTTCCGGTAGTCGTCCGAGGAGGACCTCCCATGCCGTATCCCGAGATCCGGCCCCGCCGGCTGCGCCGCACCCCGGCGGTGCGGCGGCTGGTGTCCGAGACGCAGGTCGACCCGGCCCAGCTGGTCGTGCCGATGTTCGTCAAGGAGGGGCTGACCGAGCCGCGGGCCATCGCGTCGCTCCCGGGGGTGCTCCAGCACTCCCGGGACTCGCTGCGCAAGGCGGCGGTCGAGGCGGTCCAGGCCGGTGTCGGCGGGATCATGCTCTTCGGGGTGCCGGCCCAGCGGGACCCGTCCGGGTCCGGCGGTATCGACCCGAACGGCATCCTGAACGTCGCCATCCGTGACGTCGTGGCCGAGGTTGGCGACGCCACGGTGGTGATGAGCGACCTGTGCCTGGACGAGTTCACCTCGCACGGGCACTGCGGTCTGCTCACCCCGAGCGGCGACGTGGACAACGACGCCACGCTGGAGGCGTACGCCGAGATGGCGGTGGCCCAGGCCGCCGCCGGGGTCCACGTGGTCGGGCCGTCCGGGATGATGGACGGCCAGGTCGGCGTGGTCCGCCGGGCGCTCGACGCGGCCGGGCACCAGGATGTGGCCGTGCTGGCCTACGCCGTGAAGTACGCCTCGGCCTTCTACGGCCCGTTCCGGGACGCGGTGGAGTCGGCGCTGGAGGGCGACCGGCGTACCTACCAGCAGGACCCGGCCAACCTGCGCGAGTCGCTGCGTGAGGTGGCGTTGGACGTCGCCGAGGGCGCCGACATGGTGATGGTCAAGCCGGCGCTGCCCTACCTCGACGTGGTGTCGGCGGTGCGGGCCGCGGTGGACGTCCCGGTCGCCGCCTACCAGGTGTCCGGCGAGTACGCGATGGTCGAGGCGGCCGCCGCGAACGGCTGGATCGACCGGGAGCGGGTGATGCTGGAGACGCTCACCTCGATCCGGCGGGCCGGCGCGCAGATCATCCTCACCTACTGGGCGGTCGAGGCCGCCGGTCTGCTCCGCCAGCGGTACTGACCGGTTCGTTCACCGCCACCTCGGGTTCCGCCGGGGCGGCGCCTGCCTCCGCGCTGGGCGGGGCGGCCGGAAGTCGCCGGCTGGTCAGCCAGGCGAGCGCCAGCAGCACGGCGGACACCGCCAGCGCGAGCCGAGTGGCCTGCGCCAGCTCCGGTGCGAAACCGGCACGGGTGAGCGGGTCGAGCCGGGTGGCGGCCGCTATGCCCCCGCCGCCCAGGCCCGACGCGAATCGATCGGCCAGCCAGGACAGGGCTGCGGCGATCAGCGCTGTGCCGACGGCGACCGAGGTGTGCGACACCGTGGTGAGCAGCGTGGAGCCGGACGGCAGGTCGTCGGGCCGCAGCGAACGGCTGGCCGCGGTCATCGTCGGCATCAGCGTCGCGCCCATACCCAGGCCGATGACCGCGCCCAGCGCGGCGAGCAGCGGGTACGACGTGTCCGCGTCGAGCACCAGCACTCGGGCGATCGTGCCCGCCAGCGCGGTCGCGATGCCGAGCCCGACCACCCGCCGCGCGGAGACCCGGTCGACCAGCCGGGTGGCCACCTGAAGCATCAACCCAGTGGTCAGCGCCTGCGGGATGCCGATCACACCGGCCAGGGTGGCGGAGTCCCCGCGTACCACCTGCACGTACGCCGGGATGATCAGGAACGAGCCGAAGTACCCGGCGGCGAAGAACGCCACCGTCGCGGCGCCACCGGCCATCCCGGGCGCGCGCAGCACGGCCAGGCGCAGCAGTGGCTGCCGCACCCTGCCCGCCCGCCAGGCGAAGGCGGCCACCAGGGCGGCACCGAGCGTGAGCGGCAGCAGCACGGACGCGGTGACGACTCCGCCCCGGTCGCCGGTGACGCTGAGCCCGAACACGGCCAACGCCAGGCCGGGGCAGAGCAGCAGCAGCCCGACGACGTCCAGCCGGACCGGTGGTCGTCGCGGGTCGGCGGCCGGCAGCACCGACCGGCCGAGCAGCACCGCCAGCAGCCCCACCGGCAGGTTGATCCAGAAGATCCACCGCCAGGACGCGTGGTCGAGCAGCAGCCCACCGAGCACCGGCCCGATCAGCGGCCCGACCAGGACCGGCAGACCGAGCAGGCTCATCATCCGGCCGCGCCGGTGCGGAGGCACCGCAGCCAGCGCGACCGCCATCCCGACCGGGTTGAGCAGTCCACCACCCAGCCCCTGGAGGACCCGGAACGCGATCAGCGACCCGACGTCCCAGGCGGCCCCGGCCAGCACCGAGCCCAGGGTGAACAGCAGTAGCGCGGTCAGGTAGGTGCGGCGGGCACCGAAGCGCCCGATCGCCCAGGCCGCGGTGGGCATCACCGCGACCAGGGCGAGCGCGTAGCCGCTGGTGACCCACCCGATCGTGGTCAGGTTCGTGTCCAGGTCGTCGACCAGCTTCGGCAGAGCCACCACCGTGACGGTGGTGTCGATCACCGCGAGCAGACCGCCCAGGGTCAGGTACCAGCCGAGCCGGCGAGCGGAAGCGTCCACGTCGGCGGCCTCACGGCCGGGCCCGGCGGGCCTCGGCCCACCAGGACAGCTCGTTCAGCGTTGTCATGCCGCAGACGCTAGGACTTGAACCAATGATGAAGTCAACGGTTGCGGGAGAGTGCCGACGGTCAGGGCAACTGCCCCAACCGGTCGACGACGGCCATCCGGGTGACGGCGGTACTCGTGTAGAGCGACTCCTTGCCGTCCCGTACCAGAACGTCGCGGGTGCCGAGGTAGGCGTGGGTCTCCCGGTCGAAGATCAGGTCGATGTGTGCGCCGATCACGCCCGGAGTCCGCAGCGCCACCCCCCGCCGGCCGGCGGCGTCCCGCACCTCGCCGGGCATCACCCTGGCCCCCGGCACCTGGGTCATCGCCTGGAACAGCGCGCCGAGCGACTGCGGCGGCAGGTGGCCCTGGAGCATCCAGCTCCCCTGGGTGAAGGGCAGCTGGGGATCGTTCCTGATCGCCTCCAGGTCGGCGCCGGCGGGCAGCGGTACGGGAAACGGCTGGTCCCGCAGGTATCGGACCATCTGCACCGGGTCGGTCGGCAGATCCTGGTAGTAGCCGGGTGGCGGAGCCAGGTGCGAGACGTCGTCGGTCCGCCACTGCTCCGGGTGGCTCTCCGGCCGCCGCCGCTGCTGCCAGGTCGAGCTGTCGCCGACCGGCACCCAGCGCTGGAGCCGCTCCTCGATGTACGGCCCGGCAGCCGGCAACTCCCGCTGGGTGAGTCGCAGTTCGATGAAGAGGAACTGGCCCGGGTGCGCCACCAGGTCCGGCTGCTGCCGAGCCGTCACCGCGGCCTCGGTCAGGATCTCGGCCGCGCTCGCCGTCGGTGGAGCGTCGCCCAACGTCTGGGCCATCAGCCCACCGACGGTCAGCAGGGCGACCAGCCCACCGACGCCGGCCAGGCGCCAGCCCGGCGCGCGCCACCGTACGCCCCGGCGCGTCGTGCGGACGGCGGTCGGGGCCGCGTCGGCGGCCCGGGTGCTGACGTGTTCCTTCAACTCGGCGAGAAGTCGTTCCTCGAAGTTGCCCTGTGGCGATCGGGTGTGGGTCATGGTGATCTTTCCTCCGATCAGACGAGCGCGGATTCGGAATGCGCGAGCGCGAGGCGTACCGCCCGGCGGGCCCGGTGCACACGGACCCGGGCGGCGACCGGGGACATCCCGAGCGCGGCGGCCGCGTCCGCCATGGACAGGCCGTCGACGGCGACCAGCTCCAGTAGGGCGCGGGTGCGCTCCGGTAGGCCGCGGAGGGCCTGATAGGTGCGGCGGGCCAGCGATTCCGCGTCGATGCGCTCCTCGATCCGGGCGATGTCGTCGGCATCCAGCAGCCGTCGTCCCGCGGCGCGACCGCTGGCCCGCAGGTGTCGGGTCACCCGGCGGTGTTCGGCCGCGATGACGTTGCGGGCCACGCCGAAGAGCCAGGCCAGCTCGCTGCCCCGCTCCGGCCGGTAACCCGCCGCGGAGTCGATCACCGCCAGGAACACCTCGGCGGTGAGGTCCGCCGCGGTGTGTGGATCGTCGACCCGGCGGGCGACGAACCGGCCGATCGTCTCGACGTGCCGGCGGTAGAACTCCTCGAACGCCGCCGGGTCCGTACCGATGGCGGCGAGATCGTCCCCGCCCGGGCTTGGGTCACTCACAGGCCGTCCTCTCGTTGGCCGTCGTTGCACCCCTTCATTGGCTCGGCGGGGGCGCCACGTTACATCCGCGAGCGGTACGGAAACGGCCCGCCGCCCCGGGCAGGTACCCGGGGCGGCGGGCCGTCGTCGGCCTGATCCAGGATCAGTCGTCGTTGGTGATGGTGCCGACCGCCAGCGGGTCGCTCAGTCGCAACCCGGGCACGCCCGCCACCAGCAGCGTCAGCTTCTCGTCCGACTCCCGCTTCCGGTCACCGCGCACGGTCACCGGGAGGGTCAGCGAGGTCTGCCCGGCGGCCAGGGTCCGGCAGCCGACGTACGGGTCGAAGTCCGAGCCGGCCTGCGCCGTGAGACCAACGGTGGCGGCGCAGAGCAGCACCGGCTGGGACAGCGGCCGGGACACGGTGGCGGTGAAGGCGAGCTGCCGAGTGCCCTGGTTGCCCTCGACCACCGTCGCGTCGGCGACGGTCAGCGACGCCCGGGACCGGAATCGGGCCACCTGCGGGTCGTGGTCGCTGGAACCGCGCGACCCGTCGCCGGTGAACTCCGCAGGCCAGTCGGCGTTGATGTGCGCCGCCCGCACCTGCACCAGGTCGCCGTAGAGCGCGTCGTTGACGAACAGGTGGTCGAGCGTCTGCGCCTGCCCCTCGAAGCTGTACGAGTAGGCGGAGGCCGGCACGTCCGCGACCAGGTTGTCCCACAGGTTGTGCAGGCCCGCCTGATAGAGCGGGGCGAGCTGGTCCGACGGGATGGGCTGGCTGCCGGTGGCGATCGGGTCGTCCGGGCGGGGGAAGACGTTCAGGTCCCCGCCGTAGACCACCCGAGCGTTCTGGTCGGACGCCTCGATCGCGGTGACGATCGCCGCGCCGTACGCCGCCTGCTCCCGACGCTGCCCGATCCGGCTGTCCGGGCCGGACGAGTAGTGGTTGCTGAGCGCGTACAGGGTGTACCGCTCGGACGAACCGGGCGTCGCGGCCACGCTGAACTTGCCCAGCTGGGGAGCACGGGTGAAGACGTTGTTGCCGTCCCGGCCGGTGGACGTGTCCACGTCGGACGGCAGCACCGCGTTGAGTGCCTTCGGGTTCTGCACGTCGGCGTTGGCCGGCAGCCCCGGGGCGCGGTACTGGACGGTCGGCGCGGAGCCCAGCAACGGGTCGCCCGCCGCCGCGGCCGCCAGCGACAACCGGTCGGTGCGGTACAGGAACGCGGCGGTGATACCGCGGGCGTCCGCGCCGGTCCGGTCATAGGCGGCGGCGTACGACGGCCCGCCGGCAGCCGCCACCGCGACCGCCAGCTCCTGGATGCTGTCCGGCGCACCGTCGGCGTTGTTCGTGTCGCCGCAGGCCAGCGCCGCCCCGGACACCGTGCAGATGTCCTGGTCCTCGGCCTCCTGCACCAGGATCAGGTCCGGCGCGTGCAGGTCTTTGACGATCTGGTCAGCGAGTGCCGTGAGGTGCTCGCGGTAGTCCGCCTCGCTGCTCGGCACGTAGTCGAACGGCGGGTCGACGCCCGGGCAGCCGGCGTTACCGGCGAAGTCGCAGCCGTCGAACGGGTCGTCCCGGTAGTCGTACAGGTTCTCCACGTTGTAGGTGGCGACCGCCACCTCCTGCGACCGGTCGGCCGGCTTGGGCGGGTTGTTCTTCGACGGGTCGGCCCCGGCGTCGAACTCCGCCCGCTCGACCTGGACGCCGTACTTCTCGAACGAGTAGTAGACCCCGCCCACCGCGTCCGCGCGCAGCGTGTCGAAGGTGTGTGCCGGCGGGAGCAGCGCGGTGCTGTCCCCGGCGGTGGCCTTCACGCCCATGCTGCCGAGCAGCACCCGCTGGCCGTTGCCGTCGTCGAAGTGGCGGGTCGGGTCGTTGTCCAGCGGGTGGGAGTCCCGGAACACCCGCCGGGCGTACGGGTCGGCACGGTCCAGCAGCGGGTCGTCGCGGTCGACCACCCACAGCTCCGCGTCGGCGGTGGAGGCGAAGACGTCCCGGCCGCTCACCGCGCCGCTGCCCGCCCGCACCCGCAGCCGGGTGCCCTCCTGTCGCTCCCAGTAGCGCTGCGCGTCGGTCAGTTCGACCGGCGGCGCCGCGTCGGCCACCGCGACTGCGGTGCCCACGTCCAGGCCGGAGGCGATCCGGCGGACCAGCGAGGCGCCGGAGAGCTGGGTGAGGTTGAAGTACTCCGACACTCGGGCGCGGAGCACCACCTCGTCGCCGACCGTCGGGACGTAACCGCCGATCAGCGAGGTGAACGTTCCCATGAACACGAAGATGCCGTCGGAGCTGGTCGGGTCGCCGTCGGTGTCGCCGGTGCGGCTCTGCAGGAAGAACCCGTGCTGCTCCGCCCCGGCCGAGGTGCGGGCCAGGGTCAACTGGGTGATCACGCCGCGTACGTCGTACAGCGTGCTGCTGGTGCCGTTGCCGCTCGCCGGTGCGAGCGGCGACCGGTCGGTCGCGCCGGACTCGGCGTCGGTGGTGGTGCCCTGCACCTCGCCGACGGTCAGCTCCCGGGTCACCTGCACGACCAGGGCGCAGCTGGCGGAGCCGCCGCCCGCGTCGGTCGCGGTGACGGTGACGGTGTACGCCCCGGCGGCGAGGTCGGCGCTCGCACCGATCGTGGCGCGGGCGGTGCCGCCCAGCCCGTCGGCCGGGGTGAGCGCGGTGCGGGCGATCGAGCCGGTGGCCGGGGTCGGGCTGACCTGGGTCACCGCCAGGTCGACGATCGTGTCGTCGGGGTCGGTGGCGGTCACCTCGCGGGTCGCCGCCGTGCCCGCAGCGGTGACCAGCGGCCCGCCGCAGGTCAGCGTGGCCGGCGTGTCGACCGGCCCACCACCGTCCACCGTGTGCGTGCCGAGCCCGTCGAAGGTGTCGACCGGGAAGCCGGCCCACTGCGCCGCAGGGTCGAACGCGTCCGACGGGTCCGTGTCGCCGGCGGTCACCGTGGGCAGCCGACGCAGCGTGTTGTCCGCGGTGCTGGTGGCCCCCGCGCCCCACTCGGTGCCCGGGTCCACGCCCACCTGGCCGATCGAGTCGAGCACAGTGGTGCCCCGGCGCAGCACGAGCGCGTCGTCGCCGTTGAACAGGCTCGCCCCGGTGGTCTGGTCGGCCTGGGCGATGATCGCGGGGCCGGCCGAGGCGCTGGCGAACACGAACGCGTCGCCGGCGGCCACCGTCCCGGTGAGCGCGATGGTGGTGGCCGTGCTGGAGCCGTTGAAGAAGAGCTGGAGCTGGTAGCCGCCGGCGGTGAGGTCGACGGCGGCGTCGGTGCCGTTGAACAACTCGATCGCCTTGTTGTTCGACGAACCTTCGACGTACTCCGAGATGAACAGGTCGGTGGGCGCGGCGCTTGCCGCGGTGGGTGCGACGCCGACTGCCGTGATGGTCACGGCGGCGGTGGCGGTCGCGAGCGCGGCGATTGTGCGGCGCGGGCGCATAGGGCCTCCACGATGGGTGGACGAGTCAACGCACGTTAAGGTGCGCAGCTGTCCACCGTCCATCCCCCATTGGACAGTTTCGTGAGTTCCTTCAGCGTGGCGGATCGAGGCGGTGCACCAGCTCAGCGATGTCGACGCTGTATTCGCACCAGTCCCGGTCGGGCCGGTAGCCCAACTCCGCGTTGACCTTGAGCATCGCCTCGTTGGCCTGTGCGTTCCAGGTCTGCACCTCGGCCAGCTCCGCCTCGGCGGAGCGCAGCTCCAGCAGCATCCGGGCCTTGATCGCCCGGTCGATGCCGTAGCCGCGGTGGTCCTGCGCCACGATCGTGTCGTACTGGTCGGCGCGGGTCGGGTGCTGTGCCGGCACCACCACCTCGGTCAGGCCGGCCACCTCACCGCTCTGCTCGTGCCGGGCCAGCACGATGTACGGCTTCATGCCACGCCGGTGCAGGGTGTCCAGGCTGTCCCGCAGCCGCTGCGGGTCGTAGGAGCTGGGCCGCAGCTCACCGTCGTCGACGTCGCGCACCTCGGCCTTGGCCCGCGCGTACGCCTCAATCAGGTCGTCCGGCGGCCCGCCGGGGAAGAACTCCAGGTGGTAGCCCGCCCCGATGCCGGTGGCCATCTCGGCCAACTCGGCCCAGTCAACCGTGGCCAGGTCGAGCACGCTGCGCGTCTCCACGTACTCACGGGTGAAGCCGAGTGCCTCGTAGAAGGCCACCGCCGGCGTGTCGCCGACCACCTCGACCCCGATCGACCGGAAGCCCTCCTGGTAGACCCGGCGGGCGGCACGCAGCACCAGGTCACGGCCGAGCCCGGCGCGCCGCACGGACGGGTGCACCAGCACCTCGAGCACGCCGATGTCACCGAGGAGCAGCACGTGGACCTGCCCGAGGATCGCGCCCGGCTCACCGGGGACGGTCGACTCGCCCTGGGCGACCCAGGAGATCCGCCGTTCGCCGGGCATCACCTCGGCGAGGTATTCCCGCAGGGAACTCTCCCGCCACGGCGGGTCCTGTGGTAGATCGACCGCCAGGACTGCGTTCAGCGTGTCCACCAGCGACCCGATCTCGGCGGACGACGCGGTCCTGGGGTCCCACTCGCGCACCATCACCCGTCTAGCTTGCCGCTAAGCGCTGCCCGGGGGAAGTGTCCAGTTCTACAATGTATGTGAACGATCACTTCACGTGCGGCTGGCCCGTCCGTACCGATTTGCGGTGTCGTAGACGTCCTGGGCGTACCGGCGCACGTCGTTGTACGACAGGATGGCGTTCCACCAGTCGCCCGGGATGCTCAGGTTGCGGCCGCCCTTGCACAGGTAGTTTCCCGCCGCCAGGGCGGCGTCGTCCAGGTCGTGCGGGTCCTTGACCCCGTCGTTGTCCGCGTCCGCGCCGATCTCCTGCCAGGTGGTCGGGATGAACTGCATCGGCCCGATCGCCCGGTCGAAGGTGGCGTCCTTGTCGAGCAGCCCGCGGTCGGTGTCGATGATCCGCATCCGGCCGTCCTGCCCGTCCAGCCGCAGACCGATGATCTGCGGCAGCGCCTTGCCGTCCTGCCCCAGTCTCGCGCCGTTGGCCGAGCCGTGCCCGGACTCGACCTGCCCGATCGCGGCCAGCGTGGTCCAGCTCAGCGCGCAGCTGCGGTTGGTCTGGGCGAGCACCAGCTCGGCATAGCCGTACGCCTGCATCGCCGCTGGTGGGACGCCCACCTTGGCGCCGACCTGCTGCGCCCAGCCGGCCAGGGCGTCCGAGGGCCGCCCACCGGTCACCGGCCCGATGGCCGGTCCGGTCGGCAGCCCACCGGTCGGGAGTGGCCCGGTCGGCAGCGGGCCGGTCGGGAACGCGCCGGTGGGGAGCGGGTCGGTGGGCAGGGGTACCCCGCCGGACGGCATGGCCGGCGGAACGTTCGCGGAGGCGTCGACCGCAACCGGCCGGGGAGCGCGGATGGTGGCCGGGACGAGCAGTGCGCCGGCCGCGGCGGTCGCGGCCACCAGGGCGAGCAGGAAGACCCCGGGCAGGGTGAGCCGGCCGCTGGGGCGGCGCGCCCAGGCGCGGGTCGCCCGGGCTGCGGTCGCCGCCGCCTGGCGCGGCGGCATGCGGACCGCGTGCGCGAACGGCATCCGCCGCCGCCGGCCGGTGCCGGACGTCGGCGCGCTGGCGCTCGCAGTGGCCGTGGCCGTGGCGGTGGCAGTGGTGCTGGCGGTGGTGTCCACGGTGGTCGCCGTTGGGTCCGCCGCAGCGGCGTCGGTCGACGTCGCGGCCTTCGGATCGGCCGGCGTCTCGGCACTCGGCCCGGCCGGGGAAACCGCGGTCGATTCGGTGGCCGGGGTCAGTGCTGTCGTACCGGCGGCAGGAGGTTCGGTCTTGGGTGTCTCGGCGGCGGGCGGTTCGGTCTGCGGGGCCTCGGCGGCGGGGGTTTCCGTCTTCGGGACCTCGGCGGCGGGGGCCGCTGGCGGCGTGGGGGTGCCTGCGGCCCGGCCACTCAGCCAGGGGCTACGGGGGCGGGGCACGGCTCGTGGCACCGGATCCGGCGCGGCTCCCGACCCTTCGAGCGGGCCATCGAGCGGCGCTGCCGGCCGTAGCGGTCGTACACGCGTCTGGTCCTCGCCGTCCACCACCCGTCGAGTATCACCCATGCCCCGCCGGGAGTCAGGCCCACGTACCCTGGGTTCCATGCCCAGGTACGAGTTCCGCTGCCGCGCCTGCGGCGACACCTTCGAGGTCAACCGTCCAATGGCGGCGGCCGGTGCGCCGGCCGCCTGCCCGCAGGGACACGCCGACACGGTCAAGTTGCTTTCCGCGGTCGCGGTGACCGGCCGGGGCGCGGGCGGCCCGGGCGGCGGCACCGCGGCTCCCGCCGGGGGCGGCTGTTGCGGCGGTGCCTGCGGCTGCTGATCCGGTCGATTCATGGCCGCCTGGTGGGCCACCCTTGCCGGGAGCGGGTCCGAGTGGCACCTTGAGGCGGCACCTGCCCGGCCGTTCTCACGATGCGTGATTGGTCGGATTCAGGCAGCATGAACCCGACGTCACGGGCGGAGGTTCCACGCATGTCGCCACGGATCCAGCTCCCGAGCGGTTGGGTGACCTTCGTGTTCACCGACATCGAGGGCTCGACCCGGCTGGCCCAGCTGCTCGGCCCGGGTTACCGCCCAGTGCTCGCCGAACACCGACGTCTGCTGCGCCGGACGCTGGCCAGCACCGGTGGCGCGGAGCTGTTGACCGAGGGCGACTCGTTCTTCCTGGCCTTCGATGACGCGGCGGCGGCGTTGACCGCCTGTCTGACCGCTCAGCGGGCTCTGGCGAGCCACGACTGGCCCACTGAGGAGTCCGCGCCCCGGGTGCGGATGGGGCTGCACACCGGCTACGCCGAGCCACGCGACGGGGAGTACGCCAGCCCCGAGGTGCACCGGGCGGCCCGGGTGGCCGCCGCCGCGCACGGCGGGCAGGTGCTCTGTTCGGCGTCCACCGTCCGCCGGGCCGATCCGCTGCCACCCGGTGCCACCCTGCTCGACCTGGGCCTGCACCGGTTGCGCGGCTTCGACGACCGGGAACGGCTGTTCCAACTGGTCGCGCCCGGTCTGGAGCGGCAGTTCCCGCGGCCCCGTACCGCCGACGCCGTGGCACACAACCTGCCGACCCAGGTGACCTCGTTCGTTGGCCGACAGGCCGAGCGGGCGGAGCTGAGCCGGCTGGTGGAGGAGTACCGGTTGGTCACCGTGCTGGGCGCCGGCGGTGCGGGCAAGACCCGGCTCGCGGTGGAGCTGGCCAGTGGGGTGGTCGAGGCGTACCCGGACGGGGTCTGGTTCGTCGACATCGCCGCGGTGACCGACCCGGGGTTGGTGGCGTTCGCCATGGCCGCGGTGCTGGGGCTGCGACCCGAGCCGGGCCGACCGATGCTGGACACCCTGGTCGAGTACGCCGCCGCGCGCCGGATGCTGGTCGTGCTGGACACCTGCGACACCCAGCCGGCGGCCTGCGCGGAGGTCATCTCGCGGTTGCTCTCCGGTGGGCACGGCGTGCGGGTGCTGGCCACCAGCCGGGAGTCGTTCAGCCTGCCTGGCGAGGTGGTGTGGCGGATCCCGCCGCTCTCGGTCGAACCGAGCCCGGACGGCGCGGAGAGCGACGCGGTGGCGCTGTTGCTGGACCGTACGATGGCGGCGCGCGGTGGCCGGCAGCCGGACCCCGCTGAGTCGGCTGATCTGCGCCGGGTGGTGCAGCGGCTGGACGGGCTGCCGCTCGCCATCGAGCTTGCCGCCGCGCGGCTGCGGGTGCTCTCCGTCGGCCAGCTCGCCGAGCGGCTGGACGACATGCTCGGCACGCTGGACGCCGGCCGGGAGGACCCGGAGCCACCGCCGGTGGAGCGCGGCTGGTCGGGCAACCAGCAGGACACCGTGGACCTGGTGGCCGCGGCGGTCGGGGTGCCGCCGCCCAGCCCGGCGAGCAGGGCGGTGCAGCGCTCGGCCACCGAGCGGCACCTGACCATGCAGGCCACCGTCACCTGGTCGTACCGGACGTTGGGGCCCCGGGCCGCCCGGCTGCTGCGCTGGCTGGCGGTCTTCGCCGGGCCGGTGGACCTGGCGACAGTGGAGTGGCTGCTGGGGGATGACCCGCTGGATCCGCTCTCGGTGCTGGTGGACAAGTCGATGGTGCTGGCCGAGCCTCGTGCCGCCGGCAGCACGTACCGGATGCTCGACCCCATCCGGGCGTACGCCGCGCGGCGGCTGGTCGCGGCGGGCGAGGAGCACGCCGCCCGGAACCGGCATGTGGCCTGGTCGGCGCACGCGCTCGAGCGGGCTCGCCTGGGCCCGGACGGTGGGCCGGTGACGCTGTCGCTGTACGCGCTCGACCCACTGGCCGGGGAGCTGCGGGCCGCGTTGCGCTGGTGCGCCACCGGCGGCAGCGCCCGCGCGGGCCTCGGTCTGGCCGGCGGCCTGGACCAGTGGTGGCGCGAGCGTGGGCTGGCCCGGGAGTGTCGGCTCTGGCTGTTCCGGTTGTACGGGCGGATCGCCGAGACCGGCGAGCGGATCCCGGAGGCGGAGCTGGCGGCGGCGTACCACATGCACTCGCTGCACGCCGGCGCGGACGGCGAGTTCGCCGAGGAGCTGCGTTACTCCCAGAGGGCGGAGGCGGCCGCGCGGCAGGCCGGTGACGCCGGGCTGCTGGCCCGGGTGCTCGCCGGGCGGGCCGCGCCGCTGGTCGACATGGGCCAGTTCGTCGAGGCCGAGCGGGTGTGCCGGGAGGTCATCGACTGGGCGCACGGGCAGGACGTGGTCGGCGAGGCGCTGTTCGCGGTGTTCAGCCTGGCCGAGCTGCTCTGGCGGCGGGGCGCGCTGGAGGAGGCGGCGGACCTGTTGGGGGCGGTTCGTCCGGTGGAGGCGGCCCGGCCGGTGGAGCGGGGTCGGCGGTCGGTGGACATGCTGCTCGGCATGGTGGCGCTGGCGCGGGGCGACGTGATCGCCGCGCACGAGCACCTGCTGGTGGCGCTGCGCTCCCGGATGGGTCACGGCTACCACGGCCGGGCGTGCGACACGCTGAACGCGATCGCGGTGCGCTGCGCGGCTGGCGGGGACGGGCTGACCGCGGCCCGGTTGTTCGGAGCGGCGCAGGCCACCCGGGCCAGCATGCGAGCCACGCCGGGCATCTACGGCGGCTACTGGGCCGACGAGCAGGCGAAGCTGCGTGAAGTGCTGGGCGACGCGGCCTTCGACGACGCGTACGGCGAAGGCGCCGAGCTGGGGTTGGACGAGGCTGCGGCGCTGGCGCTGGACGTGGAACACCCGGACCTGGCGGCGGATTCGACCCGGTTCAGCACCGGGCTGTCCCAGCCCGCACCGCGTCGTCTCGTCGACCCGGACCGGCACCCGGCCACCCGGACCGAGCGGGCCTGAGCGGTTGGGCGTGGGCCGCGCCGCCGGGGGAGGTCCCCAGCGACGCGACCCTCCGTCGGGTGCCGGTGTCAGGCGCGTACGCCTGCGCGGCGCTCGGCGTCGGCCTTCATCCGGGCGGCCCGGTCGATGTCGGCCTGCTGCACGGCCGCCACCGAACCGAAGATGCTGACCGCCTGGTAGTAGGTCCAGGCCAGGCTGTTGCAGGCCGGTCGGACGATCGCGTTGTAGGTGGCGCAGACGCGCTTCAGGTCCTGGTAGAAGGCGCTGTCCAGACGGGACTTGTTGGCCGAGAACTGGCCGACGGCCTTGTAGTTGCGGTAGCCGAAGTCGTGCCGGTAGCAGCCGAGGTTGAAGGTGAACCCGAGGGGGTTGTCCGGGCTCGACGAGCAGTAGTCGGTGGACCAGTCGAAGGCGTACTCGGCCCAGGGTGCCCGGTTGGTCCGGGCGTTGTTCCAGGAGTTGTAGCTGGAGGCGCTGGTCTGGGTCCAGCTGGAGAGCACGGAGAGCCGCTGTTGGGGGGTGACGGCGGCGGCGGGGGAGGCGACGGCGAGGGTGGCGAGCAGCGCGAGCGCGCCCGAGGCGATCAGGGTGGCGAGACGTCGGGGCACGGGTTACCTCCGCGGGGGTGAGCGGGTGGGACGGAAGTTACCGGCGGGTTACCGGATGTCGATCAGTCTCGATTAACTGATCAACCTGTCGGTATATGTCGCGCCACCTATTGGTGACATACGTTGAAACAGACGAATGCCCCGGGTGCGCGGTGGCACCCGGGGCATCCGGCGAGGGTCGTACGGTCAGCGCAGAACGAAGGCCGGCGGGCTGACCGGGCTCTCGTTGGCCGACCGGTCCAGCGCGGTCACCTGGTAGGTGTACCGCTGCCCGGCCTCCGCCGAGGTGTCCACCCAGGACTGCTTTCCACCGGGCGTCGCCCGGACCGTGTCGACCAGGTGCGCGGCGTCCGCGGTCCCGCACCGACCGGGCAGCGTGGTGCCGTCGAACCGGTAGATCGCGTACGAGGTGGCGGTGCCGAACGGTCCGACGCCGTCGGCCGGTTGGTGCCAGGTCAGCCGAACCCCGTCGGCCTCCCGGGCGGCCTTGGTGACCACCGGGAAGAGCAGGGGCTTGGCCGGCAGGTGCGACATGGCTGGCACCAGCGCCGGGCGGGAGTAGTGCTCGGCGGCGTAGATGTCCGTGGCGCCGAGCCGGTTGGCCCGCACCTGGACGGCGGAGAAGTGCACGTTGCCCTGCACCTCCGGGTACGCCCGGTTGAGCGTCAGGTGGTCGGACAGCTCGCTCGGGTTCTGCCAGAACGGCCCGAACGCCGGGTCGCCGCTCTTGTAGTCGGCCTGGCCGATGTAGAGCTGCACGCGGGTGCCACGCACCGTCTCGGCCCACCACGGGACCAGCCGGGCGTAGTCGGCCGCCGGGTACTGGCCGATGTACCAGTAGAGCTGCGGCACCACGTAGTCGATCCACTCCTCCTTGACCCACTTACGGGTGTCGGCGGAGATGATGTCGTACGACTGACTGCCGGTGGTGTCCGAGCCGAGCGGGTCGGCGGCCTTGTTGCGCCAGATGCCGAACGGGCTGACCCCGAACTTCACCCACGGCTTCGCCGCCTTGATCTTGCCGTTCATCTCCTGGACCAGCAGGTTGATGTTGTCCCGCCGCCAGTCGGCCCGGTCCGTGAAGCCCCTGTTGTACGCCGCGAACGTGGCGTCGTCCGGCACCTGGTGGGTGCCGCTCGGGTACGGGTAGAAGTAGTCGTCGAAGTGCACGCCGTCGATGTCGTACCGCTTGACCGCGTCCATCATCGCGGTCTGTACGAACTCGCGGACCTCCGGAATGCCGGGGTTGTAGTAGAGGCGGCTGCCGGCCACCCCGGCCGGTGGATAGGCGAAGGTCCAGTCCGGGTGCTGCCGGGCCGGGTGGTCGGGGGCGAGCTGGTTGATGTCGGCGCCGGCGCCACCGGGGGCCGGCATGGAGACCCGGTACGGGTTGAACCAGGCGTGGAACTCCAGGTTGCGCTTGTGCGCCTCGTCGACCAGGAAGGCCAGCGGGTCCCAGCCCGGGTCCTGGCCGCGTACGCCGGTCAGGAACTCCGACCAGGGCTCGTGCGGCGAGGGCCAGAGCGCGTCCGCGGTCGGCCGGACCTGCACCACGACGGCGTTGTGGTTGAGTCGTTCGGCGAGATCGAGCAGGCCGCGGTACTCGGCCTGCTGGGCGGCGATCCGGTCCGGGTCGGTCTGGGACGCCTTGCTGGGCCAGTCGATGTTGACCACCGAAGAAATCCACATGGCCCGGAACTGCCGCTTGGGGGTGGCCGGGTCGGTGGTGCAGGTGGCTGAGGTGGTGGCGGTGTCGGCGCCGGGCGCGGCGCTGGCGGGGGTGGCGGCGACGAGCGTGCCGAGCAGGGCTGCGACCAGCCCGGCGGCTCCGAGCCGAGTTGCCTTCATGCGGTGTGTCCCTTCGTTGGGGCTCCCGGGTGTTCAGCGCGGCACTTCCGGCAAGATTCGCCGCAGGCTATCTGCCGCTGGAAGGAAATTTTCACACTCGGGTCGTTACCGCAAGAGTTCGCACCCGGTCGATTCGATGGAGGCCAGCTCAGGCGGTTGACAGTTCTCGCCGCTGGGTGGCGAAACCCGATCGCCGACAGCTGATCCGGGATGTGCGGAAGGGCCCCCTGCGGTCGCAAGGGGCCCTTCCCTTCCACGTCAGGGGCGGGGCTGGGGTTCGCCCGTCGGGCCCTTGACGACCGGCTTGCCGTCGGCCCAGGTCACCTCGTCGAGCCAGACCTGGCGGCCCGGGTCGGTGCTGCCCTCCTGGCCGGGCGGCCAGGCGTGGTACAGCAGCCAGGTCCGGCCGTCCTTGACCACCATCGAGGCGTGGCCGGGGCCGGAGGCAACCTCGTTGGTCTTCAGAATCGGGTTCTCGGCGGCCTTCACGCACGGACCGCTCGGGCTCTCGCAGACCGCGTAGCCCTCGGCGTACTCGGCCCGGTCGTAGGCGTTGGCGGCGAAGAAGAGATGCAGCCGACCGTCCTGGCGGTGGAAGAACGGCCCCTCGATCAGGGTGCCCTCCCACGGCTCGGTCTGCTTGAGCAGCTTCGTCGGCTCACCGAGAAGGGTCAGGCCGTCCTCGGCGAGGCGCTGGGACCAGAGCCAGGTGTCCACCCCGATGGCGTTGCCGTCGTTCTTCCACAGCAGCCACAGGCTGCCGTCGGTGTCCCGGAACGGGCTGGCGTCGATCGCCCCGCCCAGTTCGGCCTGGCAGATCAGCGGGCCGGTCGAGTCGTCCCGGTACGGCCCCTGCGGCGCGCTGGCCACCGCCCGCCCGACGCACTGCCGCCCGGACTCCCGGCCCGCGACGGTGTAGTAGAGCAGGAACTTTTCCGGTGCCAGCTGGATCGCCTCCGGGGCCCAGGTCCTGCCGGCGTCGGCCCAGTCCGGCAGCGCCGGCAGGGCGTCCCCGGCCTCGGTCCAGGCGACCAGGTCGGGGGAGGTGAGCACCGGGACGTTGCGGCCCCCCGAGTTGGTGTGGAACAGGTACCAGGTGTCGCCCACCTGGATCGCGTGCGGATCCGGGGCGTCGGTGCGTACGACCGGGTTGGTGAACATGCTGGGGTCGCTCCCGCTGCTCGTGGGGGTGGGTTCGCTGCCGTCGGCGCAGCCCGCGACGAGCAACGCGGCGGCGATGATCGCCGCCGCGCCGCGTCGCCGGGTGGTTACCCGGGTCATCCCTTCAGACCGCTGCGGGAGACACCCTGGATGATGTGCCGCTGGGCCAGCACGAAGAGGATCAGCACCGGCAGGCTCGCCAGCACCGCCCCCGCCATGATCACCGGGTAGTCGGTGACGTACGAGCCCTGGAGCAGGCCCAGGCCCGGCGGCAGAGTGAGCTTCTCCGGGCTGAACAGCACGAAGATCGGCCAGAGGAAGTCGTTCCAGTTGGTGAGGAACGACAGCACGGCCAGGGTGGCCAGCGCCGGCTTGGACAGCGGCAGCACCACCCGGAAGAAGATCTGCCACTGGTTGGCGCCGTCCAGCGTGGCGGCCTCCTCCAGCTCGTTGGGGAGCGAGAGGAAGAACTGCCGCAGGAAGAAGACGCCGAACGCGCTGGCCGCGCCGGGCACCACCACCACGGCGAGGGTGTCGATCCAGTCGAGCTGGTCGACGATCAGGAAGTTCGGGATGATCAGCGAGGTCGGCGGGATGAACAGCGTCCCGACGATCAGCGCGAAGCTCACCCCGCGCCCTCGGAACCGCAGCCGGGCCAGCGCGTACGCGGCCATCGAGGCGGTCACCAGCACCAGCAGCGAGTGCAGCGTGGCGGCCAGCATGCTGTTGAGGAACCACCGCAGCACCGGGTTCGCCGAGTTGTTGAGGATCTGCTCGTAGCCGTAACCGGCGAGCGGGTTCGGCAGCCAGCTCGGCGGGATCTGCTGGGCGGCGGTGTACGTCTTCAGCGAGGTGATGACCATCCACACCAGCGGCATCAGGAAGATCAGGGCCAGCGCTACCAGGGTGGCGTAGAGCACGACCCGGCGCAGCGCGGTGGCCGAACCGCGGGTGGTCGGCGTGGGCGTCGTCATGGCGGTCCCCTCAGTCTTCCTTGTAGCGGAAGAGGCGGAAGTTGGCGATGCTCACGACGGCCAGCATCAGGGCGAACACGATGCTCATCGCGGCTGCCCGGCCGGCGTCGTTGTCCCGCAGGCCCTCCTCGACGATGAACCAGACCACCGTGCGCGTCTCCGTGCCGGGTGCTCCCTGGGTGATCAGGAACGACTGGCCGAACATGTTCGCCGAGGCGAGCACGGTCGTGGTGATCACGAACAGCAGCACCGGGCGCAGCCCGGGCAGGGTGACGTTGCGGAACCGCTGCCAGGCGTTGGCGCCATCCATCCGGGCCGCCTCGTACAGCTCCGGCGAGATGTCCTGCAGGCCGGCCAGGTAGATCACCGCGTTGAACCCGGAGGTCCACCAGACGGTCACGCCGACGAGTGAGATCCACGCCCACGGCATGTTGGTCACCCAGGGGGTGTCCGCCGGCAGCCCGACCACGCCGAGGAGCCGGTTGACCAGGCCCAGGTTGGCGTCGAGCAGGAACCGCCAGAGCAGGCCGATCACGGCCACACCCAGCACGTACGGCGCGAAGTAGATCGCCCGGAAGAAGGTCCGGCCCGGGAAGGAGCGGTTCAGCAGCAGCGCCAGCCCGAGCGGTACGACCACGAGCAGCGGCACCGACAGCACCGTGAAGATCGCGGTGGCTCGGACGCTCTCCCACCAGTCGCCGTAGACGGCGGAGTCGCTGGAGAAGAGCTCCTTGTAGTTGTCCAACCCGACGAACGGCCGATTGGGCAGCTGGAAGTCCCACTGGTGCACGCTGAGCCACAGGCCCAGGATGATCGGCAGCAGGCCGAACACCCCGAACAGGATCAGGTAGGGGGCGAGGAACAGATACGGCGTCGCCCGTCCGGTCCGGCCCGCCGAGGCGCCCCGGCGGGGAGTCTTGGCCGCCGAGGGCGGCGCGTCATCGCGCGCCGCCCCGACCTCGATCACGTCCGCCACGGGTTATCAGCTCCCGTACTTCTTGCGGTTGTCCTCGAGCTGCTTGTTGGCCTTGGCCACCCCGTCGTCGAGCGCCTGCTTGGGCGACTTCTTACCCAACGCGGCCTCGTTGAAGGAGTTGTAGAAGGTGGTGATGACCTCGCCCAGACCCGGCGCCGCCGGCGGGAAGGCCGCGTACTCCAGCTCGGGGGCGAGCACGGAGATCTCCGGCAGGGCCTTGAACTCGGCGCTCTCGCGGACCGCCTTGCGGGCCGGCACCTGACCGCCCTTGGCCCAGTCCAGCGAGTGCTGGCTCAGCCAGTTGATGAAGACCTTCGACCCGGCGACCTTGTTGGCGTCGTTGGCCCGCTGCTTCACGATGGTGAAGTTGTGCGAGTTGGCCCAGGCCGCCTGCTTGCTGCCGATCTGGGGCAGGGGGGCGACGCCCCACTGCACCTCGGGGCTCTTCTTCAGATCGTTGATCTGCCAGATGCCGTTCCAGGTGAAGGCGTTCTTGCCGCTCTTGAACGCCAGGTACTCGGCGTCCTGGCCGACGTTGGCCGGCGAGTGGCCCTGCTTGATCATGTCGACCAGCCAGGTGCACGCCTCGACCGCCGGGTCGGAGTTGAAGGTGGCCTTGGCCACGTCCGCGTCGAAGAGCGTGCCGCCCCACTGGTTGAGCAGGGAGTAGAAGGTCATGCCGCCGGTGAACTGGAACGGGCTGACCCAGAAGCCCTGGACGCCGGCCTTCTTCAGCTCGACCAGCGCCGCCGTGAAGTCGTCCTTGGTGGTCGGCGGCTTGTTCGGGTCCAGGCCGGCCTTCTGCATGACGGACTTGTTGTAGTAGAAGCCCAGCGGGTGCATGTCCAGCGGGATGCCGTACCGCTTGTTGTTGTAGAGCCCGCCCTTCCACACCGTCGGGGCAAAGTCCCCCTCGGAGAGCTCCAGGTTCTTGGCCACGTCGTCCAGCTCGGTGATCACGCCGCGGGCGGCGAAGGTGGCGAGCTGGTCCATGTGCATGACCGCGATGTCCGGGCCGTTGCCGCTGGAGGCCGCACCGGGGAGCTTGTTGTAGTAGTCCTCCCACTGGTAGGTGGCCACCGAGACGGCGATGTTCTGGTGCTCGGTGTTGAACTGGTTCACCAGCGTCTTGAAGATGTCGCCGTCGCCGCCGGTGAAGCCGTTCCACAGCTTCAGGTCAACCTTGGGACCGGTGTACTCCTTGCCGCCGTTGCCGGCCGCCGGCCCGGAGGTGCTGTCATCGCCGCCGCCGCAGCCGGCGAGGGTCAGCGAGGCCGCGGCACCGAGTCCGAGACCGAGGCCGAGCAGGCGGCGCCGGCTCATGTCGTTCTGGATCATGCTGGTATCTCCTTGGAGGGGGACGGAATGAATTGTGCCTGGTCAAACCCGGTGCGACTTCAGGCGCTGGTCGGGCCGAAGCGCAGCACGCTCCAGGACACGGCGGGCAGGCGCACGGTGCACCGGCCGCCGTCGGGGGTGGGGGTGGGCATTTCCCGGGGCGTCACCCGATCGGGCTCGGCCTCGGTGTTCATCGCCGACGGGTCAGATCCGGCAGCGAGGCTCAGGAAGGACAAACCGGACAGTCCCGGCAGGCCGCGCAGGTCGATCTCCAGGGGGAGATCCTCCTCGCCACGGTTGACCGCGAAGACGGTCAGCTCACCGGTCTCCTCGTCGTGCACGGCGACCGTGTCGAGCACCGGCACGTCCCCGTACTTCTTCGTGTCGTAGCGCGGCGACACCGGCTCGGTGCGCAGCACGGTGCCGCGGGCGTACCGGGCGGTCAGCGCGAACGGGTGGAAGATGCTCTGCCGCCAGGCCGGGCCGCCGTTGCGGGTGCGGATCGGCGCGATCACGTTGGCCAACTGGGCCTGGGCGGCCACCCCGACCCGGTCCGCGTGCCGGAGCAGGGTGATCAGCAGGTCGCCGACGACCACCGCGTCGACCGCGGTGAAGTCGTCCTCGATCAGCGCCGGGGCTTCGACCCAGCCGCGCCGGTCCAGGTCGGCCTGGAGTCGGGACTCGTACCAGACGTTCCACTCGTCGAAGGAGATCTTCAGCTTGCGCTTGTGCCGCTGCTTGGCGGCCACGTGGTCGGCGGTCGCGACGACCTCGGTGATGAAGTTGTCCATGTCGACGGCCGAGGCCAGGATGCTGGCCCGGTCGCCGTCGGACGGGTCGTAGTAGGTGTGCGCCGAGATGTAGTCGACGTGCTCGTAGGTGTGCTCCAGCACGGTCGCCTCCCACGCGGCGAACGTGGGCATCCGCCGGTTGGAGCTGCCGCAGGCGATCAGGCTGATCGACGGGTCGATCATCTTCATGGCGCGGGCGGCCTCGGCGGCGAGCCGGCCGTACTCGTCGGCGGTCTTGTGGCCGACCTGCCACGGGCCGTCCATCTCGTTGCCCAGGCACCACAGCCGCACCCCGTACGGGTCCTCCGCGCCATGCTTGCGCCGCAGGTCGGACAGCTCGGTGCCGCCTGGGTGGTTGGCATACTCCAGCAGGTCCAGCGCCTCCCGGACGCCGCGGGTGCCGAGGTTGACCGCCATCATCGGCTCGACACCGGCCTCGGCGGCCCAGGTCATGAACTCGTCCAGCCCGAACGCGTTGGTCTCGATCGTTTTCCAGGCCAGGTCGAGCCGGCGCGGCCGGTCGCCGACCGGGCCCACCCCGTCCTCCCAGCGGTAGCCGGAGACGAAGTTGCCACCCGGGTAGCGCACCACCGAGACGCCCAGCTCCCGGGTGAGCTCCAGCACGTCACGGCGGAGGCCGCGGGAGTCGGCGCTCGGGTGGCCGGGCTCGTAGATTCCGCCGTAGACGCACCGCCCCATGTGCTCGACGAAGGAGCCGAAGAGACGTCGGTCGGCCGGGCCGATCGCGAAGGCCGGGTCGATCGTCAGCTGCGCGGTCCGCAAGGGTGCCACCTTTCCTCATTGCCGGTGCCGGGTGACCGCAGTCACCGCCCACCCGGTATCAGTCGTTTCTACAACGTTGTAGGCAACGTTGTAAAGAGTTGATGTCGAGGTATGGTGCGCTGGGTTACCTCGGGGAGGTTGCGGCGTGCGAAACAGGCTGAAGGACGTGGCCGAACGGGCCGGCGTGTCGGTGAAGACGGTCTCCAACGTGGTCAACGGCTACGTGCACGTGCGGCCGGACACCCGCGCCCGGGTCGAGGAGGCGATCGCCGAGCTGAACTACCGGCCCAACCTCTCCGCCCGTCACCTGCGCAAGGGCCGCACGGGCGTGATCGCGCTGGCCGTGCCGGAACTGGACATTCCGTACTTCGCCGAGCTGGCCCGCCACGTCGTCACCGCAGCCGCCCAGTTCAGCTGGACCGTGCTGATCGACCAGACCGGAGGCCGGCGCGAGCAGGAACGCGTGGTGGCCTCCGGCATCACCGACCACCTGATCGACGGGTTGATCTTCAGCCCGTTGGCTCTGACCGCAGAGGACCTGACCGGCCTGGACGGCACGCCGATGGTGCTGCTCGGCGAGCGGGTCGACCACGGCCCGGCGGATCACGTGGTGATCGACAACGTCGGCGCGGCCCGGGAGATCACCGACCACCTGATCCAGCTCGGCCGGCGTCGGATCGCGGCCATCGGCTCGCAGCGCACGCCCGAGGGCGCCAGCGCCCGGCTGCGCCTGACCGGCTACGCCGACGCGTTGCGCGCCGCCGGCCTGGACTACGACGAGGCCCTGGTGGCGCCCGCGTCGGCCTGGCACCGCGCCGACGGCGCCGCCGCCATGCGCGGTCTACTCACCTCCGGGGTACGCCCCGACGCCGTCTTCTGCTTCAACGACACGCTCGCCCTGGGTGCCCTGCGCGCCCTGCACGAGGCCGGCCTGCGGGTGCCCGAGGATGTGGCGGTGGTCGGCTTCGACGACATCGAGGACGGCCGGTTCTCGATCCCCACTCTGACCACCGTCGCCCCCGACAAGGCGCAGATCGCCCGGCTCGCCGTCGAGTTGCTGGCCGAGCGCCTCGACGGCGACCGCTCCGCCCCTGCCCGCGAACTCTCCGCCCCCTATCGCCTGGAAATCCGCGAATCCACCCAGACCCCCTAACCGGTCGACCCGGTTGGGGCGGGCCGGGGTGGGTTGGTCAGTCGAAGAAGCGGGCCAGGTGGGACTGGGTTGCGGCGTCGGCGTCGGGGGGTAGCGGGGTGAGGTCGGCGAAGATCGAGGCACCGTCGCAGCCGGCGTGCAGCGGGTACCAGCGCGGGGTGCCCGGCGGCCGGAGTTGGCAGATTCCCTTGAACGTCTGCACGTCCATCAGTCGGACGTGGGTCGGGTCCGCCACCGCGTTCACATGCCCCCACCAGGGGCTCATCACGTGCAGTACGCCGCCCGGGCGGAGCACCCGGTGGCACTCGTCCACCAGCGGCAGGAAGTCGATCAGGTGCTCCAGGATGTGCACCGCGAAGAGGACGTCCACCGAGTTGTCGGCCAGCGGTAGCGAGCCGGAGAGGTCCGCCACGGCGTTGACCCCCGGCGCCGGGTAGATGTCCAGCCCCAGGTTGCCCGACCACTGCTTGGTCGGCCCGCAGCCGAGGTCCACCACCACCGGCTCCCGCCCGCCAACGCCGACCCGGCACCAGACGCCGTAGACCCCAGCCAGCCGCCCCACCAGGTCCCGGACCAGCCGCAGGTCGTCGGGCTCGGCCACCTCCCCGCTGAGATGGGCCACCCCCCGGTCGAACCGCACCTCGACTGCCAGACCACGCAGCCGGTCGTCGTGCCGGACCTGGTCCGCCCACGCCTGAGCGAGGAACTCGTCGATCGCCCGCAGCCGGTCGGCCGAGGGCGGAGTCTGTGCCAAAGCGACCATTCGGGTCACCTCCCGCCGCGCGATACCCGCATCCGCGCCCGGTATGCCCCGCTCGTCTACCGCGTCGGCGGGTCGGAGTGCCGTTGATCGGCGTGTCGCAGTCTTCGAGGCCAGGCCGCAGCGAGCGTGATACCTCAGAGTCACAAAAATGCCTCTGAGGTATCACGCTCAACTGTGACTGGTGCCCGGCCGAGCCGGAACCGCACATCCGGGCACGGCCGAGCCGGACCCGTAAGGCCGGGCATGGGCAGAGCCGGACCCGCACGGGCCGGGCACGGGCCGAGCGGGAACCGCAGGGCCGGACCGGGTCAGTACGCCGAGCGGTCGCAGTGGTCAGCCGGAGAGGGTGCGGCGGCCGGGCCGGCCGCCGCCGCGCATCCGCTGCCGGGGCGGCGCGGCGGCGGGCTTCGGCCGCTTGAGGTGGTAGCGGTGCAGCTCATGGTTGCCGGGCAGGGACGGGTCCTCGCTCATCGCGACCAGTTCCCAGCCCTGGTCGCCGGCCCGGTTCAGGTGGGCCAGCGCGGTGTCGCCGTACGGCGTCACGTCGACCATCGAGCCGTCCGGGCCGTACCAGACGAAGACGACTTCCCAGCCCAGGTCGTTGGTCGCCGCCTGGCGACGGCGGACCAGCAGTGCGTACTCCCACTTGAGCATGGCGTCATTGTCACCCCGCGGCGACGCGCCGGCACGGATCAATCCTCGGCGATCCGCCCGGCGTCGACCCGCAGTCGACGGTTCGTCTCGATGGCGGCCAGCATCCGCCGGTCGTGGGTGACCAGCAACAGCGTGCCCGGATAGCTGGCCAGCGCCGATTCGAGCTGCTCGATGGCGGGCAGGTCCAGGTGGTTGGTGGGCTCGTCGAGCACCAGCAGGTTGACCCCGCGCCCCTGGAGCAGGGCCAGTGCCGCACGGGTCCGCTCACCGGGGGAGAGGGTGGCCGCCGGCCGTGGCACGTGCGCCGCGCGCAGCCCGAACTTGGCCAGCAGGGTCCGCGCGTCCGCCGGCGACATCTCCGGTACGGCCGCCTGGAACGCGTCGATCAGCGGCGCGTCGCCGAGGAACAAACCCCGGGCCTGGTCCACCTCGCCGACCACCACCCCGGGTCCGAGTGAGGCGGTGCCCGCGTCCAGCGGCAGCCGGCCGAGCAGCGCGGCCAGCAGGGTGGACTTGCCCGAGCCGTTCGCCCCGGTCACCGCCACCCGGTCCGCCCAGTCGATCTGGAGGTCGATCGGGCCGAGGGTGAAGTCGCCCCGGCGTACCACCGCGCCGCGCAGCGTGGCCACGAC
Organism: Micromonospora sp. NBC_00858; assembly: GCF_045207365.1. Lineage (NCBI taxonomy): Bacteria > Bacillati > Actinomycetota > Actinomycetes > Micromonosporales > Micromonosporaceae > Micromonospora > Micromonospora sp. NBC_00858. Next base: position 7,008,011 of record NZ_CP108828.1, read on the forward strand.
GGCGCCGGCGCGGGGGGCGGCGGCGATCTCCATCCGCAGCTCCCACTCCTTGCGGGGCTCCTCCACCACGTCGAGCCGTTCGATCAGCCGCGCGGTCTGCTTGGCCTTGGCCGCCTGCTTCTCGCTGGCCTCGCTGCGGAACTTGCGACCGATCTTGTCGTTGTCGGTGGCCTTGCGCCGGGCGTTCTTGACGCCCTTCTCCATCCACGCACGCTGGGTACGAGCCCGCGCCTCCAGCCCGGCCCGGGTGTCGGCGTACTCCTCGAAGTCGGCGCGGGCGTGCCGCCGGGCCACCTCGCGCTCCTCCAGGTAGGCCGCGTAGCCGCCGCCGTAGTGGTGCACCTGCTGCTGCGGCAGATCCAGCTCCAGCACGCGGGTCACCGTGCGGGTGAGGAACTCCCGGTCGTGGCTGACCAGCACGGTGCCGGCGCGCAGCCCCGTGACGAACTCCTCCAGCCGCTCCAGCCCGGCCAGGTCCAGGTCGTTGGTCGGCTCGTCGAGCAGGAACACGTCGTAGCGGCTGAGCAGCAGCGAGGCCAGCCCGGCCCGGGCCGCCTGGCCTCCGGAGAGCCCGGTCGTCGGGTGGTCCAGGTCGATGGCGAGCCCCAGGTCGGCCGTCACCTGCTCGGCGCGTTCGTCCAGGTCCGCGCCGCCGAGGGCGAGCCAGCGCTCCAGCGTGTCGCCGTAGGCGTCATCGGCGCCCGCCGTCCCGGCGGTCAGCGCCTCGGTCGCGGCGTCCAGCGCCGCCTGCGCGGCGGTCACCCCGGTCCGCCGGGCCAGGAAGCCGCGCACCGTCTCGCCCGGTCGCCGGTCCGGCTCCTGCGGCAGGTGTCCGACGCTCGCGGAGGGCGGGCTGAGCGTGACACTGCCGGCTTCCACCGGCAGCAACCCGGCGAGGGTACGCAGCAGTGTCGACTTTCCGGCACCGTTCGGCCCGACCAGGCCGACCACGTCGCCGGGGGCGACCACCAGGTCCAATCCGGCGAAGAGTGGGCGGTCACCGTGCCCGGCGGCCAGGTCCTTGACGATCATCGTGGCGCTCATCAGGACGGCAGCCTATCCGGCCGCCCGCATATGACCGGCCGGCAGCGGGCAGACTCATCGACGTGGTGACCACACTGGCGATCGACTGCGGTGGCGGGGGCATCAAGGCGTCGGTGCTCGATGAGGCCGGCACGATGCGGGCCCGGCCGCTACGGGTGCCGACCCCGTACCCGTTGCCTCCTGCGCTGTTTGTCCAGACCCTGCTCGACCTGGGCGCTCGGCTGCCAACGCCGGACCGGCTGACGGTCGGCGTGCCCGGGATGATCCGGCACGGCGTGGTGGTGACCACACCGCACTACGTGACCCGCAGCGGCCCCCGTACCCGCGTCGACCCGGACCTGCTGGCCGAGTGGTCCGGCTGGGACGCGCGAGGCGCACTGGCCGAGGCGTTCGGGGTGCCGGCGCTGGTGCTCAACGACGCCGAGGTGCACGGTGCCGGGGTGGTCGCCGGCACCGGCTGCGAGCTGGTGCTGACCCTGGGTACCGGGCTGGGTAGCGCCCTCTTCGATGGCGGGGTGCTCGCCCCGCACCTGGAGCTGTCCCACGCGCCGGTGCGTTGGGGCACCACCTACGACACGTACGTGGGCGAGCCGGAGCGCCGCCGGCTCGGCGACGCCTTCTGGTCCCGGCGGATCCGCCAGGTCGTGGACGGGCTCCGCCCGGTGTTCCGCTGGGACCGGCTCTATCTGGGCGGGGGCAACTCCCGGCTGATTCGGCCTGAGCAACTGGCCCGGATGGGCGATGACGTGGTGGTGGTGCCGAACACCGCCGGGATCGTCGGTGGCGTCCGTGCCTGGGAGTTGGCCGCCGGGCGCCGGGACGCCCGCGCCTGACCCGCCGAGGGCCGGATTCGGCCCGATCTCAACCCGGGAACAGTCGCTAAACGGCCAGCGTTGTGCCAGCGTCGGAACAGGTGACGGCGCGACCCGAGGAGGTGGGCAGATGGATCTTCTGGCGGACTACCGGCGGGCGACCATGTTCTTCGAAACCGGTGACCCGAGCGGAGCGGCCCGACTGCTGGAGCCGATCGTGGACGCCGAACCCGGCAACGCGGCGGTACGGCAGCTGCTGGCCCGGGCCTACTTCCAGTCGGCCCAGCTCAGCCGGGCCGAGGAGCAGTTGCGGGAGCTGGTCGACCGGGACCCGAGCGACCACTACGCGCACCACGTGCTGGGGCGGACGCTGGAGCGGCTCAACCGGCACTCGGACGCGCTGCGACACCTGCGGATCGCTGCCGCGATGTACGCGGCCAACGACGACTACCGGGTCGCGCTGGAGCGGGTGGAGACCCGCGTGGGCGGCAGGCGCTGAGCGCGGACAGGTGACATGCACGGGGCGGCCCTTCGGGGTCGCCCCGTCATCGTGCGACGGGTGGGCCGACGGGCGTGCCTAGGATGGCGGACATGGGACCTGACCGGCCGGGGGCTGCGGCATGAAGCTCAAGCTGGATCTGCACGAGATCTTCAACAAGGGCCAGGACATCGACCGGGCGTTGCGCGGGATCATGGACGAGGCGGTGGCGAAGAAGGCCACCCTCGTGGAGATCATCCCTGGCAAGGGGTCGGGCCAGCTCAAGAAGCGGGTGCTGCGGTTCCTCGATCAGAAGGACGTCAAGCAGCTCTATCACCGGGTGGAGAAGGACTCCAAGAACTTCGGCCGGCTCTTCGTGCACTTTCGCTGGAAGTAGAAGCCCCGGCAGTACGGCGATCAGTTCCGCGTGCCGTAGCCGTCTTCGGTGGCGTCTGGCACAGTCGCGGTTGTGATCGACTGGCCGAGGACCCGGGCTGCGCTGAGCTGGACGGTGTTGGCATACACGTTCGTTGGTCTTGCCACTGCGCCGCTGGCGGCGGCACCCAGGCCCGCACACCCGGTGCCGTGCGAGGAGATCACCGGGGATCCAGCTTGGTTGGTCTGGGTGTTCCGCGAGACCGTGTGGCTCTCCCTCGCGTTCTCGCTGCCCCTGGCCGCCGTGGTGACGGCCGTGTTCGTTTGGCGAACTGGGCTGTCCAGCAAAGGCGCGGCAGCCCTCGGTGTCGGTGTCGGCCTCGTGCTGGCGGCAGCCACCGTCGGCTATTCCATAGCGGGCGCTACCTGCGGATACAACCTGGAGCGGGCTCACCCGTGACAGCAGAGAGCGTGGGCGGCGTTGATCCGTGACCACGACGGAGATCACGAGCCGGCGAGCTGACTCGGCGACGGCTCCTGTGACCTGTCGGGTCAGTGAGTCGTCGGCTCCGGGCGGGCACCGTGGCCGGTCGGGCGCCGGGACCAGCACTGCGGGCGCTGCCGGATGGCGAGCTCAAGTGCCTGATGGTCTGACTCGATCATTTCCCGGGCTATTCGACGCGCCATCTCCAGGCGGTCGGTCTGCCTGTCAAGATCCGTCGGGCCGGCGCCAGCCATATCGAACTCCTTGTCAGCGTTCGAACTAGTCGCATCATCCGTCAGGCCGGGGACTGTCACCATTCCCCGATCGGCGGAATCCAACCGCCGTACGGCTCTGTACGCCGTACCCCCGTTGCGCCGATGGTAGCGGTGTCCGCGCCACCCCATCCGGAACTGCGGAAACTGTTCGCGGCATGTGGCGCGGTCAATGTCGATGGCCCCGGCCCGGTTGCCGTCGGTCGGTACATTGCACGGTGCGCTGTCGTGGGGCGCGACATGTCCGGTGAGGGATCTTCGCAACAGGAGGACCGCCGTGCAGCAACCGAGGAAAACCGACCCGCTGTTCGTCGCCGTCGAATCCGAACTGATCACCCGAGCGGACGTCGCCGGGCTCGTCGCAGGGCGGCTGGCTGCCGTCCGGGTGCCGGGCCTGCTCTCCCCGGCCCGCTGTCACGCGATCACCGCCGCCCTCGCCGCCGCCCCGATGGACCGCTACGAGGAGCGCCGGGTGTTTCCGGTCGTCGCCAAGTTCGGCCCGGCCATCAACGACCACCGCGATGCCGGTGACCTGCGTGAGGACTACTGGGATGCGGCCCGCGCGGCCGAGAAGACCTGGTCCACGCTGGGCCTGTCGGACGCGCCGCGGGAGCTGTGCCTGGCCGCGTTCCGGGCCGCCTGGCCGGACGTCGCACCCGGGCGGCGGCAGCGGCGGGAGATGCACGTCGGCATCGTCCGCGAGATCAACGCCGGCCTCCAGGTGCACTTCGACGACGCCGTCCGGGAGTACGCCGGCCGACTGCTCGACACCGACGTGGTGGCCCAGTTGGCCTTCAACATCTACGTCCGCGTGCCGCCGGCCGGCGGCGAGACCGTGCTGTGGCGGCGGCGGTGGCAGCCGGACGACGAGGACCTGCGCGTTCCCGGCGGGTACGGCTATGACGAGTCGGTGACCGCCGACGCGCAGTCGTTGACGCTGCGACCCACGCTCGGCGAGGGCTTCCTGTTCGACCCGCGGCACTACCACACGGTGCGTCCCGCGACGGATGGCCGGCGGATCTCCATAGGATGTTTCGTCGGGCTCACCGACGACGGTCGACTGGCCCTCTGGTCGTAGCGAAGGGCGTTTTCCCATGGTGGACAGAAGCGACGTCGAGGCGGCTGCGGCGCTGGTCGAGGGGCGGGTCCGGGAAACCCCGGTGTTGACCATCGACGGTGCCGATCTGGGTGTGCCGGGGCAGCTCAGCCTCAAGCTGGAGTTGCACCAGCACACCGGCTCGTTCAAGCCGCGTGGCGCGTTCAACCGGATGCTCCAGGAGTCGCTGCCCTCGGCGGGGGTGATCGCCGCCTCGGGTGGCAACCACGGCCTCGCCGTCGCGTACGCGGCCCGCTCGCTGGGCGTGCCGGCGGAGGTCTTCGTGCCGGTCACCGCCTCGCCGGTGAAGGTGCAGCGGCTGGCCGGGCTGGGCGCCCAGGTGCGGCAGGTTGGCCAGCACTACGCCGAGGCGTTGGCGGCGAGCACCCAGCGGGCCGAGGAGACCGGCGCGCTGGTCGTGCACGCGTACGACCAGCCGGAGGTGGTGGCCGGTCAGGGCACCGTCGGCCGGGAGCTGGAACGGCAGTTGGACGGGATCGACACCGTGCTGGTGGCGGTCGGCGGCGGCGGGCTGGTGTCCGGCATCGCCACCTGGTTCGACGGGTCGGTACGCGTCGTCGCCGTCGAGCCCGAGCAGATCCCCACCCTGCACTCCGCCCTCAAGGCCGGCCGGCCGGTCGACATCGAGGTGGGCGGCATCGCCACGGACTCGTTGGGCGCCCGTCGGATCGGCGAGATCGCCTTCGACACCGCCCGCCGGACGGGGATGGTCTCCGTGCTGGTCCGCGACGAGGACCTGGTGCGGGCGCGCCGGCTGCTCTGGTCGGAGCTGCGGGTCGCCGCCGAGCTGGGCGGCGCCGCGGCGCTGGCCGCGCTGGTCGGTGGCGCGTACGTGCCGCAGGCGGGGGAGCGGGTGGCGTTGATCGTCTGCGGCGGCAACACCGACCCGAGCGACCTGGGCCCGGCCGCCCCGCACTGACCCCGACGCCTGTTGCGCCGAGCCGGGTGCCGGTCGTCGGTGCTCAGCGTCCGCCGGTGGGCCCGGCCGTGTCGTCGCCGTTGCGCAGGCGACGCAGCGCATGTTCCACCTGGAGAGTGTCCAGGTGGGTGTCTCCGAGCAGCCGCCGCCGGTCGGCCAGCAACTGCTCGTACGCCTCGATCGCCGGGTCGAGACGCCCGTCGAGCAGCAGGAGCGCGGCCAGGGTGGCCCGGATGGCGAGCACCTCGCTGCGGTCGGCGTGCCGAGGCTCCACGGTTGCCAGGGTGGCCCGCAGCTCCGTCTCCGCCTCGTCGAGCCGGCCCTGCTCCTGCATGCAGCGGGCCAGCGTGTGCCGGGCCTGCCAGGTCTCCGGCTGGTTGAGCGGCCAGGTGCGGTACCGGACCTCCAGGATGGCGTGCAGCATCTCCTCGGCCTCGGCGGCCCGGTGTTGGGCGAGCACGGCCAGCGCGAGGCTGTGCCGCACCACCATGGTGTCCCAGTGCTCCGGACCGCGGACCTGGTCTTCGGCAATGACGATCTGCCGCAGCTCCAGCTCGGCCTCCGGCCACTGACGCTGCGCCATGATCGCCTTGGTCAGCTTGTGCCGGCTGGCCAGCGTGTCGGCGTCGTCGCTGCCGAGCACCCTGGTCCGGTCCGCGATCACGTCGCGGAGCACCCGCTCGGCCATCTCCGGCTGGTTCCGCTCCAGCCAGGTGCGGCCCAGCTCGTGCCGCAGCGCCAGTACCTGGGGCCGGTCGCGCTCGTGGTCGTACGCGGCACAGCCGCGCACGATCGGGTCGAGAATGTCGAAGGCCGAGCCCGGCAGGCCGACCGCGATGAGGTAGCGGGCGGTGAGCCGGGCCAGCTCGAGCGCCCGGCGTACCGTCTCGGGGCCGTGTTTCTGCTGCTGCGGCACGAGGTATTCGCGGACCGCCTCGACCAGGTGCGGCACCAGCACGTCCCAGTTGGCCCAGACGGCCGAGTCGTCCGGGCTCTGCCCCTCGGTGGCGGCGAGCAGCAGCCTCATGACCAGCCCGTGGTACTCGGCGATCTGCTCGCGGACCTCGTCCCGGTCCCGGAACATCGCGTGCACCAGCGGGTGCAGCGACAACACGTGTGCGAAGGCCGGGTCGGTGACGTCCTCCCGGACGTCGAAGTCGACCAGGGCGAGGTCCCCGATGCCCTCCAGCACCTTCACCCGCTGCCGACCGGTCAGCCCTTCGAACAGTGGCGACCCGGCCAGGATGGCCGGCTTGAGCACCACCTCGTAGGGCACCGGGGAGATGCTCAGGCAGGCCAGCACGTTGAGCAGTGGGCGGCTCTGCTGGAGCTGGCGGCGGGCCAGCAGGTCCAGTGAGATGTCGTCGACCTCGCGGACGATCTCCAGGCCGAGTGACTCGTCGAGGTCGATGTCGGCGGCATCGCGCGGCGAGCGGAACCGGCGCTCCACCGCAGCCCGGTAGTCGGCGAAGGTGGTGATGGTGGAGGAGCCGCGCCAGACCGGGCTGGCGTTGACCGACCGGAGGTAGTTGCCGGCCGCGCGCAGGGCCAGCGGTAACCCGCCCAGCTCCCGGGCCAGCTCCCGGGCGTCGGCCAGGTCACCGGCCTGCGGGCCGGCCCGGTCGATCAGCACCTGCGCGCCGGCGTCGGCGTCGAGCGGGCGCACCTGGTGCAGAGTCGACCAGGTGCCCCAGGTGCTCCGGTTGCCGTCCCGGGTGGTCACCAGGACCATGCCGTCCTCGGCCTCCGGGCTGCGCAGCCAGCCGGTGCCGTCGGCAAGCACCCCGTCGGTGGGGCCGAGCGTGCCGGGCTCGTCCACGCTGTCGAAGATCAGCAGCCAGGGCTGCCCGGCCTGGTTGAGGTAGCGCCAGACCAGGTCCGTTGCGCTGATCATCCCGGCCCATGCCTGGTCGACCTGGGTTTCCGAGGCGCCGAGTTGGCTGACCACCTCGCGCATCCCCGAGTTGAGCCGGCCCGCCTGCACCCACCAGACGGTCCGCCCGTCCGAACGGGCACGGCGGGCGATCTCCAGGGCGACGTGGCTCTTACCAGAGCCGCCCATGCCGCAGAGGATGTGCACCGAGGCCCGATCCCCGGCGACCTCCCGTGGCTGCACGATTTCGTCGATCAGGTCATCCCGCCCGTGCAACGGGCAGTCCAGCCGCCCGAGCGGCGGGTCGACAGAGACCCGACTCGGCCGGTCGTAAGCCGGCCGGGGCACGCCGGCATCGTCGGGTGGAACGTCCGCAGTCAATGCGGTCCCCCTTCGGTGGCGAAATTGCGGCGGGGTAGGCGACAGAAAAGATCATGTCCAGCTGGTGGACAGTGGGAGGGATTGTCGCTCGCACCACGCCAACCGCAAGGATATCCACCACCGTACTGACTCGCACACTCTCCGTTTAGGTCACCCGCGTGACCGGAATCGGTGCCGCCATTTCCATTTCGCGATGGATTCGGGCCGATCCGCCGTACGGGACACTCGCCTGGCGCATCCACGATGGACGCATGAACTGGTCGCCACACCAGGCCGCCGTCGACTGGGGTTCCGTGCCGGACTGGTTTGGCGCGGTCGGCTCGATCGCCAGCGTCCTGTTCGTCTACCTTGGACTGCGCCGGGAGATCCGTGCCCGCCGGACCGACGAGCTGCGGGTCCGGGCCACCCAGGCCCGGCTGATCTCGGCGGTGGCCGAGATCCGGGGCAACTCAGTGCTCCGGGTGACCGTGGCCAACGAGAGCGACGCCCCGGTGCTGGACGTGACGGTGCTGCCGCGGCTCGTCCCGCCCGACGATCCGGAGGGCACGCCCACCGAGTTGGCCGCGGTGAAACAGGTACGCCGGATACACGGTCGGGACAGTCACGAACTGTTCGTCACCGTGACGGCGGAGCATCGGTTGCGCGCGGCCGACACCGTTCTGGTGGATCTCACGTACACCGATCACGACGGAAACCGCTGGCGGCGCAGCGGCGCCGGCCAACCCGAACCGGCGAGCTGACCGGATATCGCCGGACGGATCCGCAACGACGCCATGCGGCATTTCCGATCGGTACGCAGGGCCGGTGGCCCGCCGGAGAACTGGCTCCGCCGGACCACCGGCCCGTCCGTCACAGGGGATAGGTGCGGGCAACCGCCAGCATCTCGGAGCTGTGCGAGCCGACGACGCCGACGGCTGGCGGCCGGGGGCGGAAGCCGGGCAGCGCGTCCAGCCCGTCACTGGCGTCCATCGCCCGCAGCGCCACCTGCCCGGCGATCGGTCGCAGGGTCAGCGTGACCTCGATCCCCTCGGCCGGCGGGGCGTGGAAGACCAGCCCGAAGCCCCACCTGCCCGCGCGGGGCTCCACCGGCACCGACCGACCGGCCACCTCGGCCCGCAGCACTGTGGCGGTCGACGTGTCGACGTGCAGGGTGGCCAGCCGCGCCACCCGCTGCGGGGTGAGCCGCAGCCGCAGCGTGCGTTCGCCGCCCGCGACGCTGTCGGCCAACACCTCCAGCTTCGGCGCCGGCAGGCTCGCCGCCTGCGCCGGGCCGGCCCGCAGCTCACCATCGCCGAGCCCGGGGAATTCGTCCCCGACGTCGGTCACCCCGTCCACGTAGTCATCGGTCCACGGCTGCGGATCGGTCTCGTGGCTCAGCCAGCGGGCCTGGCCGGTGCCCGCGTCCATGGCGTACATCAGGTGGGTGGGCGCGGGGTGGGCGGCGTCGAAGCGGTCCACGGCCAGGCCGACCCCCGCGAGCACCACCGCCGCCACGGCGGCGGCCCCGGCCGGCAGCACCGCGAGCCGCCGGGCCCGCAGCGCCCGCATCCCGCGCTGGCCACCGGCCTGCGGATGCAGCAGGTCGACCACTGGCAGCGCGGCCAGGCCGAGCAGCACCGCGACCAGCGCGGCCACGCCGCCCATGGCCATTCCCAGCGCGGGGAAGAGCAGCACCACGGTCGGCAGCAGGATGACCACGCCGACCGCGCTGGCGGCGGTCACCGCCACCACCGGCCACGGCCCGGTCTGCCGGGTGCGCAGCGCGACCAGCCCGCCGAGGGCGCCAGCCAGCGCCGGCAGGCTGGTGAGGTACGCCCCGCCGGGCACCGCCACGGCGAGCAGCACCCCGAGCAGGGCCAGCCAGGCCAGCCCGCCGACGGCGAGCGCGGCCGGCCCGATCCGGCGGCGGGTCAGCGCGTACCAGGTGAACAGGATGGCGGCGGCGAGCGCCAGCACGGCCAACCGGAACCAGATCGGCCGGTACGGGTCGAGCAGTTCGGCGTACCCCGGCCGGATCGCGGTGATCGCCATCCAGAGCAGCTGTGCGGCGAGCGGCGCGGCCACGATCGGCACCAGGGCCAGCCCGAAGCCGGCGGCAAGCCGGCCGGTGCTGGCCCGACCCCGCCGACGGGTCAGCCAACCCAGCGCGGCCACCGCGAGCACCGCCAGCAGGGCCAGCGGCAGGGTGAGCCAGCCGGGGTAGCGGACCAGCCCGCCGGGGACCGGGAAGTAGGTGGCGTCGTTCCCGGAGCGTAGGTCGGTCAGGTCGGTGCGGCCGAACTCCCGGGCCAGACCCAGCGCGTTGTCCCCATGCTGCTGGAGGCTGCCCCGATCCATCGATGCCGGGGTGTCCAGTGGCGTGTGGTAGATCGCGCCACCGTCGATGTACGCCGAGTTCAGCCCGACGAACTTCCGGTCCAGGAACGCGGTGAAGTCGGTGTCGTTGGGCAGCGCGCGGTAGATCTCCACGGCGAACGAGGTGCCGACCGGGTGCGGGGCGGCGCGGCCGAAGACGTCCACCAGCTTCGCGTTGTTCCGGGACGTCTCGAACATGATCACGGGGCCGGTCGAGCCGCGCGCCTCCAGGTTGAGCACCACCCCACCGTTGGCGGCCAGCGGATGGCTGGCGGCGAACGCGGAGGCGCCGCAGAGGCACGCCTCCTCGGCGTCGGTCAGCACGAAGACGATGTCGTTGCGCGGCCGGGGGCCGGCCGCCAACGCCCGGGCGACCTCCAGAATGGCGGAGGTGCCGGCCGCGTCGTCGTTGCCGCCCGGCCCGGTCTGCACCGAGTCGTAGTGGGCGACCAGGAAGACCCGGCCCGTGGGGTCGGTGCCGGGCAGCCGGGCCACCACGTTGCGTACCCGGGCCAGGGTGGCCCCACCCGCCGCCCCGCTGAGTTGGCCGGCTTCCGGGGCGACGGTGTCCTGCACCTCGGTCTCCAGGCCCAGCCCGCGCAACTGCTGCTCGATGTGCGCGCGGACCTGGTCGTTGGCCGGGCTGCCGGCGACGTGCGACCGGGCTGCGATGACCTGGACGTCCTCGTACGCCCGGCTGGCGCTGAACGCGTCCGCCGGCGCGTCGGCCGACCTCGGCGCCGGGGTGCGCAGGTCCAGCAGGCCGCCGGCGCCGACGGCGACCAGCGCGACGAGGGCGGCCACGGCGGCCGCGAGCCGCCGGCGGGGCCGGGCCAGCGCACGATCGGCGAGGGGTACGTCCGGACCCGTGCGGGCCGGCCTGCCCTTCGTGACGGGGGTGGGGGGTGCGCCCACGGGAACTCCTCGGGGGTGGTGGGGCCTGGGGTGGCACCATCCTGCCCCTCCGCGGCTCGGGGTGGGACGGCCGGACGTCCTGGCCTCCACCGCCGCCCGGTTTGTCCTTCGCGGGCAGTGATCCGGCCCATTGCCGGTCGCGCCGAGGCCATCGTGTTGTGTCCGACCGTTGTCTAATACAGGATCAGCAGGGCACTCGGAAGGAGCCCGACATCACCAGCGATCTCCCGCGCCTCGCGGCGGTGACCCGGCCGCACCGGGGAGCCGGCCTGGCCGGTTCCCCCGTTGTGCCGTACCCGCACGGCGGCCTGTCGAGGCACGCCAACCTGCCGCCGGGCGAGCGGTTGCGCGTGCTGCTGGTGGAGGACGACGAGGGTGACGCCTTCCTCGTCGGTGAGCTGCTCGCCGAGACGAACTCGATGATCGACCTGCTGATCGCCAGCAGCCTCAGCGAGGCGCGGCAACGGATCAGCAACGTCGACTGTGTCCTGCTCGACCTGGGCCTGCCGGACGCGCAGGGGCTGGACGGGCTGCGCCAGGTGCTGGAGATGTCCAGCGGCGCGGCGGTCTGCGTGCTCACCGGCCGCTCGGACGAGCACCTCGGCATCGTGGCGGTCGCCGAGGGCGCGCAGGACTACCTGGTCAAGGGCCAGGTCGACGGGGTGCTGCTGACCCGGGCGCTGCGCTACGCGGTGGAGCGCAAACGCGCCGACGAGAACGCCCGCCGGCTGCGCGAGGTCGAGCTGCGCCAGGCCGAGTCGGCTCGGCTCGAACGCGGCCTGCTGCCCCAGCCACTGATGACGACCGACCAGGTGGCGGTGCACACCTTCTACCGGCCCGGCCGGCACGCCGCGCTGATCGGCGGCGACTTCTTCGACGTGGTGCAGACCAGCCCGGACCGTCTCTACCTGATCGTCGGGGACGTCTGCGGGCACGGCGTGGACGAGGCCGCGCTCGGCGTCGAGCTGCGGGTGGCCTGGCGGGCACTGGTGCTCGCCGGCGTACCGGACGACGAGGTGCTGCCCGCGCTGGAGCAGGTGCTGATGAGCGAGCGCCGGCTCCAGGAGATCTTCGCGACGGTGGCCACCGCCCGACTGGACCTGGACGCCAACCGGGCCACCGTCCGACTCGCCGGGCATCCGCCGCCGCTGCTGCTCTCCGGCGGCCGGGTCGTTCCGGTGCCCGCGCCCGGCGGCCTGCTGCTGGGCGTACGACCCCGCCGGCCGATCGCCTACGACCTGGAGTTCGACACCGATGACTGGTCCCTGCTGATGTACACCGACGGCCTGATCGAGGGGCGGGTGGGCACGAGCAACGAGCGGCTCGACGTGCCGGGTCTGAGCGGGCTGCTCGATGAGCCGGCGAACCGCCAGGTGCCGCTGCCCGAGCTGCCGGCGTGGCTGGTCGGCCGGGCCGAGCAGATCAACGGTGGCCCGCTCGCCGACGACGTTGCCATGCTGCTGGTCAGCCGGGGCGGTGGCCGGTGACGCCGGTGGTCGGCGGCTGGAGCCTGCGCCGCCGGGTCATCACCCTGCTCACCGTCGTTGGCGTGCTGCTGATCGGCCTGGCCGCCGCCGAGGCGGCGATGGCGGCCCGCAACCGCACCCAGATCGACGCCATCCTGAACAAGACCGGCCCGCTGCGGGTGCAGGCGCAGGAACTGCTCAACGCGGTGCTCGACCAGGAGACGGGGGTCCGCGGGTACGCGGTCAGCGGTGACCCGGCCGACCTTGAGCCGTACCGGGCGGGGCTCGACCAGGAGAAGGACCTCGTCGCCTCGATGCGGACGCTGCTCGATGACTATCCACAGATCGGCCAGGAGCTGCGGACCGTCGAGGAGCGTGCCGAGCAGTGGCGGCAGGTGGTGGCGGAGCCGGTGATCACCACCACCGACCAGCGCGGCACCACCGCCGGCCAGGCGTTGGTCAACGACCAGGCCCGGCAGCAGTTCGACCAGGTCCGGTCGGCGGTCGGCGACCTTCAGCAGGAGATCCTGACCGCCCGGGAAGAGTCCGCCGCCGCCGTGCGTAGCAGCAGCAACGTGCTGGTCGTGCTCCTGATCATCGCCGCGTTGGTGGTGGTCGTCGCCGGCACGGTGCTGCTGCTCTCCCTGGACCGGATGGTGATCCGGCCACTCGTCGGGCTGGCCGACCAGGTCCGCGAGGTCGCCGACGGCGACTACCAGCACGGCATCGCCACCACCGGCCCGCCGGAGTTCATCCGGCTCGCTGAGGACGTGGACGCGATGCGCCAGAAGATCGCCTCCGACCTGGCCGAGGTGCGGGAGGCTCGCGAGCGCATCGAGTGGGTCAACACCCAGCTCCAGAAGCAGGCCGAGGAGCTCACCCGGTCCAACCGCGACCTGGAGCAGTTCGCGTACGTGGCCTCACACGACCTCCAGGAGCCGCTGCGCAAGGTGGCCAGCTTCTGTCAGCTGCTCCAGCGCCGCTACGCCGGGCAGCTCGACGAGCGGGCCGACCAGTACATCGCCTTCGCGGTGGACGGCGCGCAGCGGATGCAGCGGCTGATCAACGACCTGCTCGCGTTCTCCCGGATCGGCCGGCTCACCGCGGGCTTCGTCGACGTCGACCTCAACAAGGTGATGGGCGACGTGGCCGGCCAGACCGAGGCCGCCCGGCAGTACGCCGACGCCGAGCTGACCTGGACCGAGCTGCCGGTGATCCGGGGCGAAGAGCCGCTGCTCACCAACCTGCTGGCCAACCTGGTCAGCAACTCGATCAAGTTCCGCCGCCCGGACGTGCCGCCGAAGGTGCACGTCTCGGCCCGGCTGGTCGGGACCGAGTGGGAGATCACCTGCCAGGACAACGGCATCGGGATCGAGCCGGAGTTCGCCGACAAGATCTTCGTGATCTTCCAGCGGCTGCACTCGAAGGATGCGTACCCGGGCACCGGCATCGGGTTGGCCATCGCCAAGAAGATCGTGGAATACCACGGCGGCCGGGTCTGGGTGGACACCGACGTGCCGGAGGGCACCGCCATCCGGTTCACCCTGCCAGCGCTGCCCGAGGCCATCGAGGCGGCCGCCACGGCCGCCGAGACGCCGGAGCAGCCGCCGGTCGAGGGTGACGCTACGGGCGAATCCGAGCCCTCGGCCGAGACGCCGCCCGCGCTGCCGGAGCAGTCCGCCGAGGCGGACCGGCCGGACCGGGCCGACGGGTCCCGGGAAAGCGGTAGAACGGGTGACATGAGGGAGACGGTGGGATGACCGCGCCAGCGGACGGCAAGAGCCCGATCGAGGTCCTGCTCGTGGAGGACGATCCGGGTGACGTGTTGATGACCCAGGAGGCGTTCGAGGAGCACAAGCTGCGCAACCGGCTGACCGTCGTGTCCGACGGCGCCGAGGCGCTCGCCTACCTGCGGCAGGAGGGCCAGTACGCCGACGCGGTGATGCCCGACCTGATCCTGCTCGACCTCAACCTGCCGCGCCGGGACGGCCGGGAGGTGCTGGAAGAGATCAAGAAGGACGAGGAACTGCGCCGGATCCCGGTGGTGGTGCTCACCACCTCGCAGGCCGACGAGGACATCCTACGCAGCTACCAGCTGCACGCCAACGCCTACGTGACCAAGCCGGTGGACTTCGAGCGCTTCATCTCGGTGGTCCGCCAGATCGACGAGTTCTTCGTCAGCGTGGTCAAGCTGCCGCCGCGTGGCTGACACCCTGCTCGACGACGTCAGTGACCTGCTCCGGGAGGCCGCCGACCAGATCGTGCTGCCGCTGTTCCGCAAGCTCGACGAGGCGGACGTGTCGGAGAAGGCGCCCGGCGAGGTGGTCACCATCGCCGACCGCCGGGCCGAGGAGCTGATCTCCGCGAGGCTGCGCCGGCTGCGGCCGGGCTCGATGGTGGTCGGTGAGGAGGGCGTCGCCGACGATCCAGGGCTGCTGCGGCACCTGCGCGACGGCGGGGACGTCTGGCTGGTGGACCCGATCGACGGCACCGCCAACTTCGCCGCCGGCCGCCGGCCGTTCGCGCTGATGGTGGCGCTGCTGACCGACGGGCGGCTGACCGCCGGCTGGATCCTCGACCCGATGGCCGAGACCCTGGCTGCCGGCTGGGCCGACGACGGCACCCTGCTCAACGGTCGGCCGGTGGGCGGCGCGGTCGGGGTGCCGCCGCTGGGCGAGCTGCGCGGCGCGGCCATGACCCGGTTCCTGCCACCGGAGGCCCGGGACCGGGTCCGCGCCGGCGGCCGGCGGCTCGGCGAGTTGCTGCCCGGCCAGCACTGCGCCGGCCGCGAGTACCTGGACATCCTCACCGGCGAGCAGCAGTTCACCCTCTTCTGGCGCACCCTGCCGTGGGACCACGCCCCAGGCGCCCTGCTGGTCCGCGCGGCCGGTGGCGTTGCCCGCCGGTTCGACGGCGTCGACTATCACCCTGCCGGCGAGGGGCGAGGCCTGCTCGTCGCGGCCAACGAGCAGGTCTGGGCCGAGGTGCACGACGCCCTGCTCGGCTCCTGATCCACGCAGTCCGCGACGGTGGCAGCACGCTGCGTCGACACCGGAGCGGCGGGGCGGGCACGGGGCTGGTCACCGGCGCTCGTTCCGGTATCGTGACCGGCGGTCTCCGCCAGCAGGCCGCCGATCGGCGCCGGCGGGGACGCCGCCGTGCAGTGGAGTTCACCGGGGGCCGGCGGTCGACGGAAGGACGCTTTCGTGCCCAGGACCAGGCTCAGTCAGCTGCTCGCTCTGCTCGCTACCGTCACGCTGGTGCTCGCCGGTGGTGCGGTGCCCGCGTACGCGGAGCCCGGTGAGGGCGGCAGCAAGAAGCTGCAGGACGCGCTGGAGCTGACCGCCAAGGGCCACATCGAGGCCAAGGCCAAGCTGGACAACTCCAAGCGCCGGCAGACCGCCCTCAGCGGCGAGCTGACCACCGTCGAAGCCCGGCTGGTCGGGCTCACCGCCCAGGTTGGCGAGGTGGCCGCGCAGTCGTACCGGGTCGGTCGGCTCACCCCGGCGTCGATGCTGCTCAACACCGCCACGCCGCAGGCGTTCCTGCAACGCGCTTCCGACCTCGACCTGATGGCGCAGCGGGACAGCAAGCGGCTGCGCGATCTCGCCGACGCCCGGCAGCAGGCGCAGCAGGCCAAGGTCGCCATCGACGCCGAGGTCCGCGAGCAGCAGAAGCAGCTCGCCGTGATGGCGAAGAAGAAGAAGGAGGCCGAGGCGGCGCTCGCCGAGGTCAGCTCGGGCAGCAGCAACGGTTTCAGCGGCGGCAGCTCCGCCTCGGCGAAGCCGGCGCCGCGCAACCCCGACGGTTCCTGGCCGTCGGAGTCCTGCTCGGTGGACGACCCGACCACCTCCGGCTGCATCACCCCCCGCACCCTCAACGCGCTCAAGCAGACCCAGGCGGCCGGCTACAAGCGGTACGTCTCCTGCAAACGCGAGGGTGGCGGCGGTGAGCACCCGAAGGGGCGGGCCTGCGACTTCGCGGCTGCCACCAACGGCTTCGAGGACCGCAACGCGACCGGCGGCGACAAGGCGTACGGGGACAGCCTGGCCGCCTGGCACGTGCGCAACGCCGACCGGCTGGGCGTGCTCTACGTGATCTGGTACCGGCAGATCTGGCACCCCGGCACCGGCTGGCGCTCGTACAGCGGCAGCGGCAGCCCGGCAGCGAGCCACACGAACCATGTTCATCTCTCGATGTACTGACCCGGAGCACCAGCTTCGCTGCGTACCATCGCGACGATGAGCTCCCCACCGTCCGACGTGGCGGCCCCGCCGGCGTCCTCGGCCTCGTCCGTGCCCATCACCGGCCGGGCGCTGCCCAACGGCCTGGCCGCCTTTCTGGTCTTCTTCTCCAGCGGCGCCGTACTGGTGCTGGAGACCGTCGCGCTGCGCCTGGTCGGCCCGTACGTCGGGGTGACCCTCCAGGTGACCAGCTCGGTTATCGGCATCGCGCTGGCCGCGATCGCGTACGGGGCGTGGTCCGGTGGCTGGTTGGCCGACCGGCGCAACCCGCGGGGTCTGCTGGCGCCGGCGCTGGTGCTGGCCGGCATCGCCACCGCGATCACCCTGCCGGTGGTCCGGTACGCCGGTGAGGTGCTGCGCGGCGGTGCGGCGACCGCCATCCTGCTGCTGGTGGCGCTGGCCGTGTTCGTGCCGGCGGCGCTGCTGGCGGCGGTCACCCCGCTGGTGGTGAAGCTCCAGCTCGCCGACCTGCGCCGGACCGGCCAGGTGGTCGGGCGGCTGTCCGGGATCGGCACGCTGGGCGGCATCACCGCCACCCTGCTCACCGGCTTCGTGCTGGTCGCCGCGCTACCCAGCACGGTGATCCTGCTCGCGCTGGCGATCGCGCTCGGTCTGGCCGGCATCGGCCTCGGCTGGTACCTGCGCCGGCAGGCGCCCACCGAGCTGCCCGGTCCGGCCCGGGCCCGGGCCGCGCTGGCCGTGCTCGGCCTGGTCGGGGCGGGGCTGACCACCGTGGCGCCGAACCCGTGCGACATCGAGACGGCGTACCACTGCGCCCGGGTGACGTCCGACCCGGACCGGCCCAGCGGGCGCACGCTGCTGCTCAACTCGGCCCAGCACTCGTACGTGGACCTGGCCGACCCGAAGCACCTGGAGTACGCGTACACGAAGTGGATCGGCGCGGTCGCCGACGTGGCCGCGCCGGCCGGACAGCGGTTGGACGCGCTGCACCTGGGCGGCGGCGGGTTCACCGTGCCGCGCTACCTGACCGCCACCCGGCCGGGCACCGACAACGTGGTGTTCGAGATCGACGGCGGGCTGGTCGAGCTGGGCGAGCGGGAGTTGGGCGTACGCCCGGGGCCGGAGCTGCGGGCGGTGGTGGGTGACGCCCGGATGCTGGTCGTGGGTGAGCCGACGGACAGCCGTGACCTGGTGGTCGGCGACGCGTTCGGCCACCTGGTGGTGCCGTGGCACCTGGCCACCCGCGAAATGGCCGCCGAGGTCCGGCGGGTGACCCGCCCCGGTGGGGTGTACGTGCAGAACGTCATCGACTATCCGCCGCTGCGGTTCATCCGCGCGGAGCTGGCCACGGTGGCCGCCGAGTTCGAGCACATCGCGTTGATCGCCCCGCCGGAGGCGCTCGCCGAGGAGCAGGGCGCCAACTTCCTCATCGTCGCCTCCGACGCGCCACTGCCGCTGGCCGCCGTCCGCGCCCGGCTGGACGAGGTCGATCGGCAGGTGAGCCTGCTGTCCGGCCCGGAGCTGACGGATTTCATCGGTGCCGCGTTGGTGCTGACCGACGACTACGCCCCGGTGGACCAACTGCTGGCGACCGCCTGAACGGGTGACATTCCTGACCGATTCCGATACTTGAGGTGTAGCCGGGCCCCGTGCGGGCAACAACGGCCACCATGGGTGGTGAGGACCGGAACAGCGCGCAACTCCTCGATGAGCGGTACCGGCTCGTCGAGCAGCTCGGCGCGGGCGGCATGTCGGTGGTCTGGCGGGGCTACGACGAGGTGCTCGGCCGCCAGGTCGCGGTGAAGGTGCTGGCCTCCCGGCTGGCCAGCGACCGGGCCTTCCGGCACCGGATCCGGATCGAGGCGCAGGCCGCCGCGCGGCTCTGCCACCCGCACATCACCAACGTGTACGACTACGGCGAGTCCCAACAGGTCGGCCTGACCGTGCCGTACGTGGTGATGGAGCTGGTCGACGGCGGTTCGCTGGCCAACCGGCTGGGCCGGGAAGGCCGCCTGCCCTGGCGGGAGGCGGTGACCGTCGGCGCGGAGGTCAGCTCCGCGCTCGCCACCGCGCACGCCCGCGGCGTGGTGCACCGCGACGTCACCCCGGGCAACGTGATGCTCACCTCGACCGGGGTCAAGGTGGTCGACTTCGGTATCTCCGCGCTGGTGGGGGAGAGCGAGAAGGGCCCGGACGGGACACTGCTGGGCACGCCCGCGTACCTCGCACCGGAGCGGCTGGACAACGGCCAGGTCTCCCCGGCCACCGACGTGTACGCCGTGGGGCTGCTGCTCTACCGGATGCTCACCGGCCGGCTGCCGTGGCAGGCCAGCACGACCACGCAGATGCTGCGCGCGCACATGTACAACGAACCGGAGCCGATGCAGGCCGTGCCGGGGCTGCCCGACGAGGTGACCGACCTGGTGCGGCGCTGCCTGGCCAAGCAACCCGGGGACCGGCCGGCCACCGCCGAGCTGGCCCGCACCCTCGCCGACGCGGCCGGAATGCTGGCGGCGGTGCCGGTCTCGCCGGCCGCCGGACCGCTGGACCCGGCCGCGCTGGCCAGCGCGGGCACCACGATCCTGCCCTGGTCGGCGGAGACCGACGCGCTGCCGCTGTCCCGTACCCGCAACCGGATCCGGCGGGCGAACCGGCGCCGGCGGGTGGAGGCCGGAGTGGCCGCCGCCAGCCTGATCGCCGTCACCGGGGCGCTGTGGGGGTTCACCTCGCGCAGCCCGGCCAGCGGTGAGGACCGGCCGCCGACCGAGGCCCGGATGGGTCTGCCGAAGGCGGCGCCCTGCGAGGTGGCGTACGCGCTGCGTGCGGACTCCGGCAAGGACTTCGCCGCCGAGCTGACCCTGACCAACACCGGGGGCAGCGAGCTGCGTGACTGGACGATGAGCTTCACCTTTCCCGGTCAGCAGACGGTGACGAAGGCGGAGCCGACCCCGGTGCACCAGCAGGGGCGCACGGTCCTGATCCGGCCGGCGGCCCAGCGCGCCACGTTGGCGCCCGGCGCGGCCGAGAAGCTCACCCTGGCCGGGAAGTACAGCGGGGCGAACCCGCTGCCGGTGGAGTTCCGGCTCGGCGACGCGACCTGCGGGGTACGGGTCTCCGGGGTGGCCGGCACGGCTCCGTCCACCGCCCCGCCGAAGAAGCCGGCCACGAAGGCCCCGGCGAAGGCGGCGACGGTCCGTGGCGGCTCGGGTTCGGGCAGTGGCACGACGAAGACCAAGCCCGCGAAGCCCAGCAAGGGCAAGGGTGGCGGTTCGGGAAAAGCGGAAAAGTGACCAAGGGTCACGGCGGCGGGAAGAAGTGGGCCGCTCAGCGCTGCCCCGCGAACCGTTGCACCTGGTCGATCCCGCCCTCCACGACCAGCACCACACCCTCGGACAGCGCCATGCTGTCGGAGGCGTACCGGAAGCGCTCGCCCGGCAGCTTCGCGCCGACCACCCGGACCCCGTAGCGCTCCTCCGGACGCAGGTCGAGCAGGGTCCGCCCGACCAGGGACTCCGGCACCCGGACAGTGGCGACCGCGAAGTCGTCGTCGAACTCGATGAAGTCGAGCAGCCGGCTGACGATCAGGTGCGCCACCCGATCGCCGGTCTCCGCCTCGGGGAAGATCACGTGGTGTGCACCGACCGACGACAAGATCTTGGCGTGCTTCTGCGAGGTCGCCCGCGCCCAGATCTGCGGCAGGCCCAGCTCGACCAGCGCCAGCACGGTGAGGACGCTCGCCTCCACCGAAGCCCCGATGGCCACCACCGCCCGCCCGAAGCTGGCAACGCCGAGCTGCCGCAGCGCCCCCTCCTCGGTCGCGTCGGCCTGGACGACCCGGTCGAGCTGAGCCGACCAGCGCTGGACCTGTTCCGGGTTGCGGTCGATGGCCAGCACCTCGCGGTCCATCCGGCTCAGCGACCCCGCCAGGTGGCAGCCGAACCGACCCAGCCCGATCACCACGACGCCGCGGCCGTCCGCGCGTCTAGCTGACACCTCGACCCTCCTTGCTGCTAACCGACAACGGGTTGTTCCTGGGGGTAGCGGTAGAGCCGGCGCCGGGTGTTCAGGGCGATCGCCGAACCGAGGGTGAGCGGCCCGACCCGGCCGATGAACATCAACACGGTCAGGGTCAGTTGGCCGCTGGCCGGCAGCGTGCCGGCCAGCCCGATGGTCAGGCCGGTGGTGCTGAAGGCGGAGGTGACCTCGAACAGGGCCGCGACGAAGCGGACCCCCTCGGTGAGCAGCAGCAGGGTCATCGTCCCGGCCGTGACCAGCGCGACGCTGAGCAGGGCCACGGTGATGGCCTGTCGCTGGCTGGCGGTGGCCACCCGGCGGTGCCCGACCGTCACGTCGGGCTCGCCGCGCAGCTCCGCCCAGAGGGTGAACGCCAGCAGAAAGAACGTCGAGACCTTGATCCCGCCGGCTGTACTGGCGCTGCCGCCGCCGATGAACATCAGCACGATCAGTAGCGGATAGCTCTCCTCCTGCAGCGCGGTGGTGTCCAGGACGCTGATGCCCCCGGTGCGGCTCAGCGCGATCTGGGTGAACGACGCGAGCGCCTTGCCCCGGACGTCGTACGGCCCGATGGTGCCGTCGTTGGTCCACTCGGCGGCGAGCAGGCCGGCGAAGCCGAGCAGCAGCAGCACGGCGCTGCCCCAGATGGTCAGCTTGGTGGCCACCGCCCAGCGCGTCGGCTGCCGCCACTCGCGGACCGCCTCGAACAGGGCGGGGAACCCGAGCCCACCGACGATCGCGCCGAACGCCAGCGGCAGCGACACCCACGGGTCGCGGTCGAAGGCCAGCAGACCGTCGGAGTAGAGCGCGAAGCCACCGTTGTTGAACGCCTGGACGGCGTGGAAGACGCCCGACCAGAGGGCGCGCCCGGGTGGGTAGTCGTAGGCCAGCCACAGCCGGCCGGCGACCAGCGCGGTCATCACCGCCTCGCAGGCGAAGACGGTCACCGCGATCCGGCGCAGCAGCCGCCCCACGTCACCGATGCCGAACTCCGCCGTCTCGGCCTGCACCAGTAGCCGGTTACGCAGCCCGAGCTGGCGGGAGACCACCAGGATGACCAGCGCCGCGACGGTGAGGATGCCGAGGCCGCCGAGCTGGGTGAGCAGGGTGATCACCAACAGTCCGCCGCCGGACCAGTAGTTGGGGGTGTCGGTGACGGCCATGCCGGTGACCGACACGGCGGAGGTGGCGGTGAAGAGCGCGGTGACCAGGGGTGGGCGCTGGTGGTCGACGGTCGCCCAGCGCGTCATCAGCAGCCCGGTGCCGAGCAGGATCGGCACCAGGAACCCGAACGGCACCAGCCGCACGGGGTTGCGGAGAAACCGGCGCACCAGACAATCTTCCTTTTCCGTGTCATCAGGGGAGTGGGAACGCTCATTCCGGAGATTCATCTGCCGGCCAGTCACCGACCAACTCCCGGTCAATCGAAGCCGATCTGCTGAAGCGGTTCCCCCGACGACAGGAGACGGCGTTGCGACGTACCCTCTCGACCCTCGGCCTGGCCGGCGTGTTGCTCGCCGCCGCCTTGGCAGTACCGACCATCGCCACCGCCGACCCGGCGGCCAAGACGGACCGCTCCCGGGCGTCCGACCGGCCGATCGTGATCGGTCACCGTGGCGCGAGCGGCTACCGGCCGGAGCACACCCTGGAGGCGTACCAGCTGGCGATCCGGATGGGCGCCGACTACGTCGAGCCGGACCTGGTCTCCACCTCCGACGGCATCCTGGTCGCCCGGCACGAGAACGAGATCTCGGGTACCACCGACGTGTCGGCGCACCCGGAATTCGCCGCCCGCAAGGCGACGAAGACCATCGACGGTGTCGCGGTCACCGGCTGGTTCACCGAGGACTTCACCCTGGCCGAGCTGAAGACACTGCGGGCCAAGGAGCGGCTGCCGCAGGTCCGGGTTGCGAACACCGCGTTCGACGGTCGCTTCGAGGTGCCCACTCTCCAGGAGGTCATCGACCTGGCCCGTGCCGAGGGGCGGGCACGGGGCCGCACGATCGGCATCTACCCGGAGACCAAGCACCCGAGCTACTTCGCCTCGATCGGGCTGCCGCTGGAGGAGCCGCTGGTCCGGGTGCTCCGGCAGAACAAGCTGACCAACCGCAACGCGCCGGTCTTCATCCAGTCGTTCGAGACGGCCAACCTGCGCAAGCTGAACCGGATGATCGACGTCAACCTGGTCCAGTTGCTCGACGCCACCGGCCGCCCGTACGACTTCACCGTCGCCGGTGACGCCCGTAGCTACCAGGACCTGGCCAAGCCGGCCGGGCTGAAGTGGATCGCCGCGTACGCCGACGGCATCGGGGCGAACAAGAACCTGATCGTGCCCCGGGACGCGGCCGGCGCGCTGCTCGCCCCGACCACGGTGGTGCGCGACGCGCACCGGGAGCGGCTGCTCGTGCACTCCTGGACGTTCCGCGCGGAGAACCAGTTCCTGCCGGTGGACTTCCGGATCGGTACCGACCCGAACGGGCGCGGCGACATCACCGCGGAGTACGAGCTCTTCCTCGGTCTGGGCCTGGACGGTGTCTTCACCGACCAGCCGGACACCGCCGTCGCCGCCCGCGCCGGTCTCGCCGAGAGCTGACCCGGCCCGGAGCTGATCGGCTCCGAGCCGTACCGCCGGGCTGATCCGCGCCTGGCTCGCAGGCTGGCCCGTCGTCCGTCACCCGGACGGCGGGCCAGCGGCACCTCCACCCCGGGCCACCCACGCTCACCGACGGCCCGCTCGCAAGATCGCCCCGGGCTCGCGGATGGCGCGCGACGACACAGGGCTCGGGCGGTCCGTGGGGGTGCGGGCCATCGGGCGACCGGGCTTTCGCGTGGTAGGTCGGCCCGTTGTAACGCCCGGCCACCTCATTCCTGTTACTTGTGTGTTTCCGCCACATAGCTCGTGGGTGACGTCACTTCTAGCGTGAGCCGACACGAAGAAGTTCTCTCCCTCCGAGTCCTCATGTGGAGTCGCAATGACGGTCCGGACGACGCGGCGGGTGTTCCTCTCCGCCGCCACGATGATGGCCGCGGCGTTGGCCGCCACGGCCTGTGGCAGCCCGCAGGACACCGCCACCGGCGGCGGCGACAGCGCCGCACCGGTCAAGGTCGGCCTGGTGTACTCCCAGTCGGGAGCCCTGGCCAGCTATGGAAAGCAGTACAGCGAGGGTTTCAAGGCGGGGCTCGACTTCGCCACCCAGGGCACCGGCAAGGTCGGTGACCGGAAGATCGAGCTGACCGAGGTCGACGACGCGGGCGACCCGGCCAAGGCGGTCTCCGCGGCGAAGGACCTGATCGGCAAGGGCACGAAGATCATTGCCGGCTCCACCGCCTCCGGCGTGGCGCTCCAGGTCGCGCCGATCGCGGCGCAGAACAAGGTCCTGTTCATCTCCGGACCGGCCGCCACCGACGCGGTGACCGGTGCGAACAAGTACACCTTCCGCTCCGGCCGCCAGTCCTACCAGGATGTGGTGACCGCCAAGTCGTTCATCGGCGACCCGTCCGGCAAGAAGGTCGTGGTCTTCGCCCAGGACGGCGCGTTCGGCGACGCCAACGAGGCCGCCGTCAAGGCGGTCATCGGCGGCGCTGGCGCCACGGTGAGCAGCGTCCGGGCGCCGGCCAGCGCCACCGAGTTCACCCCGTTCGCCAGCCAGATCAAGACGGCGAAGCCGGATCTGCTCTTCGTCGCCTGGGCCGGTACCACCGCCCCGGCCATGTGGCAGAGCCTCGACCAGCAGGGCGTGCTCTCCTCCACCACGGTCGTCACCGGCCTGGACATCCGTTCGTCCTGGCCGACGTTCGGCGCCGCCGGCACGAAGATCTCCTTCCTGTCGCACTACTTCGACGGGGCCAGCGACACCGAGGCGTCCAAGGCCGCCAAGGCGAAGATCCCCGGCGGCACGCTGGACCTGTTCCACCCGGACGGCTTCGCCGCCGCCCAGATGGTGGTCCGCGCCGTGCAGGAGGGCGGGGACGACGTCGACAAGATGGTGACCGCCCTGGAGGGCTGGAGCTTCGACGGGGTCAAGGGCAAGATGACCATCCGGGCCGCGGACCACGCGCTGCTCCAGCCGATGTTCCAGGCCAAGCTGACCGGCAGCGGCACCGCCTTCACGGCAACCGCGCAGAAGAGCCTCACCGGTGACGAGTCCGCGCCGCCGGCCGTGGCCATGAAGGGCTGAACCATGCTCGCCACCCGCGGTCTGACCTGGCGGATCGGTGAGGTCGCCATCGTCGACAGCGTCTACCTCGACCTGGCGCCCGGGGAGTTCCTGGGCGTGATCGGGCCGAACGGCGCCGGCAAGACCTCACTGTTCAACCTGATCACCGGCCTGCGCCAGGCCACGGAGGGCCGGATCACCCTGGACGGGCAGGACATCGGGGCGCTCCCGCCGCACCGGCGGGCACGCCTCGGGCTGGGCCGTACCTTCCAGGCGTCCTCGGTCTTCGGCTCGCTCAGCGTGCGGGAGAACGTCCGGCTCGCCGTGCAGGCGCACCGCGGGGGCTCGATGAAACTGTGGCGGCGGGCGGCGGCCGACCGGGAGGTGGCCGCCGCCGCCGACGCGGCGCTCGACCGGGTCGGTCTCG
The DNA here is from genome assembly GCF_045207365.1 of Micromonospora sp. NBC_00858. Taxonomy (NCBI): domain Bacteria; kingdom Bacillati; phylum Actinomycetota; class Actinomycetes; order Micromonosporales; family Micromonosporaceae; genus Micromonospora; species Micromonospora sp. NBC_00858. The sequence goes on from NZ_CP108828.1 coordinate 7,033,305, forward strand.
GCCACCGGGGTACGGCGCTGGCCGGCACCCTGGCGCACGGCGAGAAGCGCAAGCTGGAGATCGCTCTGCTGCTCGCCGGCGAACCGCGGGTGATGCTGCTGGACGAGCCGATGGCCGGGGTCAGCGCCGAGGACGTGCCCGAGCTGGTCTCGGTGATCAAGTCGTTGACCGGGGACAGCGGCCGGGCGGTGCTGATGGTCGAGCACCACATGGACGTCATCCTGGAGTTGGCCGACCGGATCGCCGTCATGCACCACGGCGCGCTGCTGGCCTGCGACACCCCGGAGACGGTGATGGCCAACCCCACCGTGCAAGAGGCCTATCTCGGAGAGTCGCTATGACCGAGCCGATCCTCAACGTGGAGGACCTGTCGGTCCGGATCTCCGGGCTGCACATCCTCCAGGGGGTGTCCTTCACGGTCGCCCCGACCGGCGTGACCGTCCTGCTCGGCCGCAACGGCGTTGGCAAGACCACCACGCTGCGCGCGATCGTCGGCCTCACCCCGCCCGCCGGGGAGATCCGCGGCACCATCCGGATGGGCGCGCAGAGCCTGCTGGCCCGCCCCACCCACCGGCTGGTTCGCGGCGGGCTCGGCTATGTGCCCGAGGACCGCTGCGTGTTCGCCGGCCTCACCGTCGCGGAGAACCTGCGGCTCGCCGAGCGGCGCGGCGTGATCCCGGCGTACGACAAGGTCTTCGCGCTCTTCCCGGAGCTGGACCGGCGCGGACGGCAACGGGCCGGTTCGCTCTCCGGCGGGCAGCAGCAGATGCTCGCGATCGGCCGGGTGCTGCTCAACGACAACCGGCTGCTGCTGGTCGACGAGCCGACCAAGGGGTTGGCGCCGAAAGTGGTGACCGAGGTGGCCGAGGTGCTGGAACGGGTCGCGGAGTCGGTGCCGGTGCTGCTCGTCGAGCAGAACCTGGCAGTGGTACGGCGGCTGGCCCGAGACGCGGTGGTGCTGGCAGCCGGCAAGGTCGCCTGGACCGGCGACGCCCGCGAGTTGCTGCTGGAGACCGCGCTGACCAAGTCGCTGCTCGGCGTCGGCTCGGCGGAGGTGGCGCACTGATGGGCACCGTCATCCTGTTGACGCTGACCGGGCTCGGCCTGGCAGCGCTGTACTTCCTGGTCGCCTCCGGGCTGTCCCTGGTCTTCGGCCTGGCCGACGTGCTCAACTTCGCGCACGGGCTGTTCCTCGGTGTAGGCGCGTACGCCACCTGGTGGGCGGCGGGCAACCTGCCGGGCGCCGGTGGTGACGGGTTCGGCTTCGTGCTCGCGGTCGCGTTCGGGGTGGCCGCCGGCACGCTGGTGGCGGTGCTGGTCGAGCTGGTGCTGATTCGCCCGCTCTACTCCCGCACCATCGAGCAGGTGCTGGTCACCGTCGGCCTGTCGCTGGCCGGGGTGGCGCTGCTCCAGGCCACCTGGGGTGCGGACGCCCGACCGTTCCCCCGCCCCGACTGGACCCGGCAGGTCACCGGGATCCTCGGTGCGCAGGTGCCGAACGGCGGCCTGCTGCTGATCATCGCGGCGGTGCTGGTGCTCGGCGCGCTGCTGGCCTTCCTGCGCTGGACCCGGTACGGCCTGGTGATCAGGGCCGGAGTGGAGAACCGGGAGATGGTGACCGCGCTCGGCATCGACGTGCGTAAGGCGTTCACCCTCGTCTTCGCGATCGGTGGGGCGGCCGCCGCGCTCGCCGGTGCACTCGGCGGGGTCTACTTCGGCACCGTCTCGCCCGGGCAGGGCAGCTCACTGCTGATCTTCGCGTTCATCGTGGTGGTGATCGGCGGGATGGGCTCGGTGGTCGGCTCCGCGTACGCGGCGGTCGTGGTCGGGCTGGTCCAACAGTTCGTCAACTACTACGGCACGTCCGGTCTGGGCGACATCTGCGTGGTCGGGCTGCTGGCCGTCGTGCTGCTGCTGCGTCCGCAGGGCATCGCCGGAAAGGTGGCAACGGCATGACGAACTCCGTGGTCGACGCGCCCCCCGCGCAGGTACCCGACGAGCTGACCCCGCAGCGGGGGCGGTGGCACCGTGTCCGTCCGTTCCTGCCGCTGGTCGCGCTGGCCGTCTTCGCGATCCTGCCGTACTCGACGATCTCCCTGCCGGGGATCTTCGAGGGGCCGGTCAACTCGCCCGGCACCCTGCAACTGCTCGCCATCTGCCTGATCTTCGGCGGGCTGGCCGCCGGGTACGACCTGCTCTTCGGCCGGACCGGGATGCTCTCCTTCGGGCACGCGCTGTACTTCGCCGCTGGCGTGTACGGCACCGACATCCTGGTCACCCGGGCCGGCCTGCCGCTCTGGCAGGCGGCGCTGTTGACCGTCACCGGCGGCACGATTCTCGCCGCGCTGCTCGGCGCGGTGGCGCTGCGTACCGTGGGCATAGCGTTCGCCATGGTCACGTTGGCCTTCGCCCAGGTCGGGGCGATCCTGGTGGCACGGGACTTCGGCGGGCTGACCGGCGGCGAGGAGGGCCTGCCGCTGGATGTGTCCGGGCTGCCCGCCGGGCTGGTGGGGGTGACCAACACTGTCAACCTGTACTGGCTGGCGCTGGCGTACCTGACCCTGGTGGTCTTCGTGGTGCACCGGGTGAGCGGTTCGCCGACCGGGCGGGTGCTGGCCGGGCTGCGCGACGACGAGCGGCGGATCGGCGTGCTCGGGCTGGACCCGTACCGCTACAAGCTGGTGGCGTTCACCCTGGCCGGCGGGCTCGCGTCGGCCGGCGGGGTGGTCTACTGCCTGATCGTCGGCGGCGCGTCGCCGCACATCACGTCCTCCGAGCTGACCCTGTCGCTGCTGGTCATGGTGGTGCTCGGCGGGCCGGGCACCCGGTGGGGGCCGGTGCTCGGCGGCGTCCTCTACATGTACCTGGACCACCGGCTCACCGCCTTCGGCACCTCCGACGCGGTCGACAAGCTGCCCGCCGTCCTGAGTCACCCCCTGAGCCAGCCCCTGTTCGTCCTCGGCACCGTCTTCATCCTGGCCGTCTACTTCTTCCCCGGCGGCCTGGCCAGCCTGGCCCCCCGCCTGTCCCACCTCCGCAAATCCCTCCGCCCCTCACGCTGACCCCCCACCCCCTCACGCTGACCCCCCACCCCGTCGATCATGAAGTTATTGCCACGACGCGCCGTGGCCGAGGGCGATAACTTCATGATCGACGGGGTTCTCTGCATGGGGAGGTCGGGAGATGGACGGACGGGTTGCGGTTGTTAGTGGGGGCGGGACTGGGATTGGCGCGGCCGTTGCGGGGGTGCTCGCGGGGGATGGGTACGACGTTCTGATCGTCGGGCGGCGGGCGGACGTGTTGGCGAATACCGCCGAACGGATTTCCGCCGGCTGTGGTCGTACCGACGCCGTCACCACCGTTACCGCCGACCTGACCGACCCGGGGCAGCTCGGTCGGGTTCTCGCGGCGATCGGCGACCGGCGGGTCGACGTGGTGGTCAACAACGCTGGCGGCTACCTCGGCGGGGACACCGGCACGCTCGCCGGGACGGCCGCGCACTGGCGGGCCAACCTGGACGCCAACGTGCTCACCGCCGTGCTGCTGACCGAGGCGCTGCGTCCGGCCCTGCGTCGCCCCGGCGGCCGGGTGATCCTGGTCAGCTCGATCGCCGCCCAGCGCGGCGGCGCCGGGGCGTACTCGGCGGCGAAGGCGGCGCTGCACGGCTGGGCGTACGACCTGGCCGCGCAGTTCGGCCCGGAACAGATCACGGTCAACGTGGTGAGCCCCGGCTATGTCGCCGAGACCGAGTTCTTCGGTGCCCGGATGACTGCCGAGGGGCACGCCAAGCGGGTGGCGGCGACCCTGGTCGGGCGGGCCGGAGTGCCGGACGACATCGCCGAGGCCGTTCGCTATCTCGCCAGCCCGGCTGCCGGTTACGTCACCGGTCAGGTGCTCGGCGTCAACGGGGGCTCGGTCCTCGGCCGCTGAGCACACAAGCGTCCAGGTACGACAGAAGGGGCGGCGGCCCCCCGTGTGGCCGCCGCCCTCCCTGCGTCGTGGGTCAGTTGTTCAACATCTCGTACGCCATCTTCGGTGCGTTCGTCGCGGCGGCGCCGGTCGGAACGCTGATCTTCGGAGTGCTGCCGTAGTCGGCGTACGTGACCACGTAGTCGTACGCCTTCGCCTTGCCAGCGGCCGGGATCTTCAGCGTCAGCGAGGCCAGGTGCTTGTCCGCACCGACCACGGCGGTGAACGGAACCTTCTTGGCGGCCTCGCCGAGCGCCGCCGCCTCACCGTCATCCAGCGCCTTCGCCGCTTCCGTGTCGCTCACGTCGATGAATCCGACGTACCGCCCGGCGCTCTGCTCCTCGACGGAGGTTGCCGCCTGGATGAGCGGACCAGCGTTGCCCTGGTCCACGCCGTCGTAGGTCGGGATACTCCCGCCATCGGTCAGCTTCGTGCGGTCCAGCTTCATCCACTTGTCCGGGAACTTCGGCAGGCCCGGGCGGCCGCTGAACTTTGCCTTTATCCAGTTCTCGTCCTCGATCACCAGGAACGACATCTTCACGACGATGCCGTCGGAGTCCGGCGCCATGGTGGTGTTGAGTTCGAACGCCTTCGCCTCCGGGTCGATCCGGCCGCTGAGCGTGCTGGACGAGTCCTTGCCGCTGAACCGGAACGCCCCCTCGGTGCCATCCGGAACGGCGTCCAGGAGCGCGTCCTTCGGGCTGGCACTCGGGCTGGCGGTCGGGCTGCTCTGCGGTGCCGCGGTCAGCTCGTCCTTGGACCCGCAACCCGCGAGCAGGGTGGTCGTGGCCAGCACGGCGGCGACCGTGCCGACCGTCCGTCGGATGGTGCCGGCGGTGCCCGTTGCCTGTGTCATCGCACTTCTCTTTCTCGCTGCGTGGCTTCTGCCGACGACGAGGTTGCCGGCCGGCACGGCGGTCCGGCTGCCGATATGCTGCCGTCCGGCTGCCGGGCACTGCCGTCCGGCGCCCTCGGGGGTGTCAGGAGCGGAAACTCGCATGTCAGGAACGCTGCGTTTCGAGATCCTCGGGCCTCAGCGGGCCTGGTACGCCGACCGCCAGCTCGATCTCGGCCCCGGTAAGCAGCGCGCCGTGCTGGCCGTACTGCTGCTCTCCGCCGGTCGCTCGGTCTCCACCGGACAGATCGTCGAGGCGGTGTGGCCGGACGATCCGCCCGCGAACGGCCCCAACGTGGTGCAGAAGTATGTCGCTGGACTGCGTCGGGTGTTGGAGCCCGACCGGTCGCCGCGTACGCCGGGGCAGGTGTTGAGCCTCACCGACGCGGGTTACCTGCTCCGGGTGGATCCCGAGGCGGTGGACGCCGTCCGCTTCGAACGGGGCGTCCAGGCCGCACGGCAGCGGCACGCGGCCGGACGTACGGAGCAGGCGCTGGCCGAGCTGACCGCTGCCCTGGACCTGTGGCGGGGAGAGCCGTTCGCCGGCGTCCCCGGAGGAGTCTTCGAGGCTGCCCGGCACCGACTGGTGGAACTGCGGGCCGTTGCTCTGGAGACCCGCGTGGAGCTGGAACTGGACAGCGGGCGGCATCGCGAGCTGGTCGGCGAGCTGGTCGAGCTGGTGGCCGAGTTCCCGGTCCGGGAGCGGCTGCGCCACCAGTACATGCTGGCGCTGTACCGCAGCGGACGGCAGGCGGAGGCGCTGGCCGCGTATCGGGAGATCGACAGCTTCCTCCGCGAGGAGTACGGCATCGGGCCCGGTGCGGCGCTCCGCGAGCTGCACGGGCGGATACTGCGCGCCGACCCGACCCTCACCGCTGGCGTCCCGGAATCGGGGTGGCCCGCTTCGGCTCCCGCCGCACAGCAGGTGGAGAGCATGGTGCCCCCGGTGCCGGCGCATCCGTCCGCCGACACACATCCGACTGCCCCGGCCCTCAACCCGACCGTGCCGCCCCCCGCTTCACCGCCCGCCTCGACCGCCCCGATCCAGGCGTCGGCCCCGCCGTTCTCGGCGGCCGTTCCGCCCTACGCGGATCTCCCCTCGCCGCTGTACCCCGCGCTGGGTGGTCTGTCCGCCGGCCCGCCTTCCCCGTTCGGGGTCGACCAGCCGCGCCAGGAGCGGCACCCGCTGCCGACGTGGGTGAGCACCACGGCCACCGTCGCCGGCACCCTCCTGCCACTGCTGTCGTTCGGCACCGGGACCTGGCTGGTGATGCTGGCGTACGCGGTGCGGCGGCGCAGTCGACGGCTCGGCCTTGCGGCCGTCGGCTATCTCATCACCGCGTCGCTGCTGGTCTACATGATCGCCACCGACGACCTCGAGACGGAGGACTCGGCGGCGGAGGCGTTCTTGGGGCTCGGCGTGATCGGTCTCTGCTGGGTGGTGGGCGCCGCGCACGTGGTACTGCTCAACCGATGGGTCTGGGGACGGGTCACCGGGCGGCCGCTCGTGGCCCAGGCGCGCGACGAGGAGCGACGGGTTCGCCGCCAGCAGGCGCGGAACCTGCTGCACCGCTACCCCTCGGCGCGTCAGGAGTTCGCCATCGGCCGACCGGACCTGGCCCGCGCCTTCGACGACGGCGGGCTCATCGACGTCAACGCCGTACCCGACCACGTACTCGCCACACTGCCCGGGCTCACCGACGCGCAACGCCGGCAGGTGGCGATGGACCGGTGGGTACGCGGCCCGTACGCGTCGATGGAGGAGCTGGCCGCGCGCTGCCCGCTGCCGCTCGCGGTTACCGACGCGCTTCGCAGCGTCCTGCTCTTCCTGCCGCCACCCGCCCCGCCCACAGGCACCCCCGCGGCGGTGAAGGCGGAGCCAGCCGGGCCCCGATGATCGCGGGGTTTTCCGGTGGGGCTGGTAGAAATGCCGGGTGAGCGAAGAGCGGGCGGCGGTACGGGAGCGGGCCGAGGCGGTGCTGCGCCGGCTGGCCGGTGACCATGCCCGGCTGCGCGAAGATCAGTGGCGGGCCATCGAGGCGCTGGTGGTCGACGCGCGCCGGGTGCTCTGCGTCCAACGCACCGGCTGGGGCAAGTCGGCGGTCTACTTCGTGGCCACCGCGCTGCTACGCCAGGGCGAGCGCCCCGCCGGCCCGACGGTGATCGTGTCGCCGCTGCTGGCGCTGATGCGCAACCAGGTCGAGGCGGCCGCCCGGGCCGGCATCCGGGCCCGCACGATCAACTCGGCGAACCTCGACGAGTGGGACGAGATCACCGCGGAGATCCAGGCCGGCGCGGTGGACGTGCTGCTGATCAGCCCGGAACGGCTGAACAACCCGGATTTCCGCGACGGGGTGCTGCCAAAGCTCGCCGCGACCACCGGGCTGCTGGTGGTCGACGAGGCGCACTGCGTCTCCGACTGGGGGCACGACTTCCGGCCGGACTACCGGCGGCTCCGCACGTTCCTCGGCAACCTGCCCGAGCGCACCCCGGTGCTGGCCACCACCGCCACCGCCAACGCCCGGGTCACCCAGGACGTGGCGGAGCAGTTGGGGGACGCCCTCGTCCTGCGCGGCACGCTGGACCGCGAGTCACTGCGCCTCGGCGTGCTCGACCTGCCCACCCCGGCGCACCGGCTGGCCTGGCTCGCCGACCACCTGGACCAGCTGCCCGGCTCCGGCATCATCTACACGCTGACCGTCGCGGCGGCGGGGGAGACGGCCGAGTTCCTGCGTACCCGGGGCTACCCGGTGGCCTCGTACACCGGGCAGGCCGACGACGCCGACCGGCGGGCCGCCGAGCAGGACCTCCTGGACAACAAGATCAAGGCGTTGGTCGCCACGAGCGCGCTCGGCATGGGCTTCGACAAGCCAGACCTGGGCTTCGTGGTCCACCTCGGCGCGCCACCCTCGCCGATCGCGTACTACCAGCAGGTCGGCCGCGCCGGCCGGGCCGTCGAGCACGCCGAGGTGCTGCTGCTGCCCGGCGCCGAGGACGCCGCGATCTGGCGCTACTTCGCCTCGCTGGCGTTCCCGCCCGAGCAGCAGGTCCGGGCCGTACTGGCTGCCCTGCACAGCGACCGACCGCTCTCCACCCAGGCACTCGAACCGCTGGTCGACCTCCGTCGGGCCCGGTTGGAGCTGATGCTCAAGGTGCTCGACGTGGACGGCGCGGTCCGCCGGGTGCGCGGTGGCTGGCTCGCCACCGGCGAGCCCTGGGTCTACGACGAGGCCCGGTTGCGGCGCGTCGCCGAGGCGCGCACCGCCGAGCAACAGGCCATGCGGGAGTACGCGACCACGTCCGGCTGCCGGATGCGGTATCTGCGGGAGTGCCTGGACGATACCGGGACAGCCGACTGCGGTCGGTGTGACCGGTGCGCTGACCCGCTGTTCTCCTCGGACGTGTCGACGGCCGCGCTGACCGCCGCGCAGACGTTCCTGGGCCGACCCGGCGTGGAGATTGCCCCGAAGAAGCTCTGGCCGACCGGGCTGGACGCGGTGGGCGTACCCCTGAAGGGCCGGATCCCCCCGACGGAGCAGGCGCTGCCGGGCCGGGCCGTCGGGCGCCTCTCCGACCTGGGGTGGGGTGGCCGGCTGCGCGGCCTGGTCGGCCCGGACGCGCCCGACGCGCTGGTGCCCGACGACGTGGCCGGCGCCGTGGTGGAGGTGCTGAAGGCGTGGGCGCACGGCGACGACCCGTGGCCTCGCCGCCCGGTGGCGGTGGTCGCGGTTGGTTCCCGTCGGCGGCCCCGGCTGGTCGGCTCGCTGGCCGAGCGGGTCGCCGCCGTGGGCCGGCTGCCGCTGTTGGGCGAGGTCACCCGGACCGGTCCGGGCGGCCCCGGCGGGCCGCGCGGCAACAGCGCCCAGCGGGTACGCGCGCTGCACGACGCGTTCACCGTGCCGGCCGAGTTGGCCGACGCGCTGGCCGAACTGGCCGGGCCGGTGCTGCTCCTGGACGACCTGGTCGACTCGGGCTGGACGATGACGATGGTGACCCGCGCCCTACGCCGGGCCGGCGCGCCGGACGTGCTCCCGCTCGCCCTCGCCGTGGCCGGCTGAGCCCGCCGCGCGCTCGCGGCGGAAAAGTTCCCGGGCAGGACGGATTGCGACCGTCGCCACGCCGTCCCGACGTCGGCCGGGCCCGGCCCGGTGCGGCGGTACCGTGGGCAGCATGACCGATCAGCCCGTCGACGAGGCCGGCCACGCGTTGGACGCCGGCGGTGCCTGACCAGATCTCCGCCGCGCCGGACCGGAGCACGCTCCGACTGGCGCTGGTGGTCGGTGGGCTGGTGCTCGCGGTGCTGCTCGGCTTCGGCCTCGGCCGGATGAACGCCGACGGCGCCACCACCGCCGGTGGCTCGGCGCTGGCCGCCGACCACACCCACCCGGCGGGCACGGAGCCGCACGACCACGGCAGCGCCACGGGCACGGACCAGGGCGTGGGCAGCGAGCCGGGTGGCCTGTCGGTCAGCTCGGCCGGGTACACCCTGGCCCCGCTGGCCACCGAGTTCCTGGCCGGTCGCCCGGGGCAGCTCCGGTTCCAGGTACGGGACGCGCAGCGCCGGCCGGTCACCCGCTTCGCCGTCGTGCACGACAAGCCGTTGCACCTCATCGTGGTCCGCCGGGACCTGACCGGCTACCAGCATCTGCACCCGACCATGGCGCCGGACGGCACCTGGTCCGTGCCGCTGACCCTCGCGCAGCCCGGCGTCTGGCGGGCGTACGCCGACTTCACCGTGGTCGCCGACGACGGCGGCCAGACCGCGGTGACCCTCGGCGCGGACCTGGTCGCGCCCGGCGGGTACCAGCCCCGTGCGCTGCCGGCGCCAGCCACCTCGACGACGGTGGACGGGTTCACCGTCGGCTACCAGGGCAACCCGCAGGCCGGGGAGACGGTGCCGCTGACCTTCCGGGTCGACGCCGCTGGCGGCGCCGCACCGCTGGAGCGCTACCTCGGGGCGTACGGGCACCTGGTGGCGCTGCGCGAGGGCGACCTGGGCTACCTGCACGTGCACCCGGAGCCGGAGTTGGTGGACGGCCAGGTGAAGTTCTGGCTGACCGCCCCCGGCCCTGGCCGCTACCGCCTCTACCTCGACTTCCAGGTCGCCGCCAAGGTCCACACCGCCGAGTTCACCCTTACGGTCCCCTGACCCCGGCGGGGTAGGTCAGCCGGCGCGGCGGATGGGGCGGCGGGCCAGGTAGCGGAGGAGATCGCGGATGTGGTGCTTCTCCTCGGCGGGGACGGTGGGGTCGGCGAGCCGGTCCAGGATCGCCCGAACGTCCGCCTCGACCGGGCCCTCGTCGTTACGCCGGCGGGGTGCCGGGCCGGCGTCGGGCAGCCCGAGCGCCCGGAACGCGGCCGCGACCGGCAGGTCCAGTGCGGCGCAGAAGCCGCGGACCTTGGCCAGTTCGGGGTAGTCCTGCCAGTCACCGGCCAGCCAACGGAACACCGTGGAGCGGCCCACACCCGTGTGGGAGGCGAGGTCGGTCACCGTCCACCCGCGCTCGTCGCGAGCGTCATCGATGGCTCGCCGGACGAAGCGGGCGAACGCCATCTGCGGCGAAACGTCTGCGGAAGCCATCCTCGCGGGTCTTCTCCTCCCGGCCGGAGCACTGGGACGATGCGCCTTCCGAGGGTAGTACGCCCACAGCCGGAAACAATTGACTGACCGCACAAACTGTCCCGTTGATGGGACTTGTCTCAGGCAGCGAGCGACCGGACCCCGCCGAGGCGCCGTCCTCGTCAGGCGGCGGGCGGCTCGTCGGCGGCCAGCAGCGTCTGCAGCCGGGGAGTGACCCGCCACTGGTCCACCAGCTCGCGGTACTCCGCGCGCTGCGGGTCGGTGGCCCCGGTGCCGGTACGGCGGGCCCGGATCAGCAGGTTGCGCGGCGTGTGCTGGGAGTCCACGAACTCCACCACCTCGGCCCGGTACCCGTGCACCCGCAGCAGCCCGGCCCGCAGGGCGTCGGTGAGCACGTCGGCGAAGCGCTCGCGCAGGATGCCCTGTCGGGTCAGCAGCTCGTACGGGGCCGGGGCGGGGTGGGCGCGTAGCTGCTTCGCCAGGTCGTGGTGGCAGCAGGGCGCGGCGAGCACCCAGCGGGCCTCCCAGCGCACCGCGCGGGCCAGCGCCTCGTCGGTGGCGGTGTCGCAGGCGTGCAGCGCCAACACCAGGTCCGGTGCGGGGTCGACGACGGCGTCGGCGATCGTGCCGGCCACGAAGGTGACCCGGTCGGCCCAGCCCAGTCGCTGCGCCAGCTCGGTGTTGCGCCGCCGCTGGTCCTCCCGGACGTCCACGCCGATCAACTCGACGTCGAGCCCCCGACCGGAGAGATAGCGGTACGCGGCAAAGGTCAGGTAGGCGTTGCCGCAGCCCAGGTCGACCACCCGCAGCGGGCCGGTCAGCTCGTCGGGCAGGGTCGCGGCCAGGGCTCGCAGGAACGCGTCCACCTGGCGGCGCTTCGCCGCCGAGCCGCCGATCTCGGTGAAGATCTCGTCCCCGGGGTCCAGCAGGTACTCCTTCGCCCGGTCGTTCCCGCCCGGTGTCGCCGCCGGCCGCGCCGTCGCGGCCCGGTGCACCTGCGCTTCGCCCGACTTGGTCACCCGCAGCTGGAGCGTCGCGTCGGCCGTCTCCAGGTGCCAGTTGCCGAATGGCTCGGCCAGCAGTTCGTCGACCGCCGCGGCCGTTTCCGGTCCGGGGGCGACGTTGCGGGTGTACGGGCGGGCGCCGTCGGAGGTGGTGATCTGGAGCCGGGGCCCGGCCTTGAGCGTCACCGGCCGCAGCTCGGCCCGGACCACGGTGGGGCGGCGTCCGCGGCGGCGCCCGGCGGCGACCGCCCGGGTCAGCGCGGGGTCGAGTAGCAGCGCCCGGACCTCGGTGAGGGCGGCGTCGAGCGGTTCGGGCATCGTTCCATCTTCCAAAGGTGGGGTGGGAAGGGAACATCCCCCGTACCGCGCGGGGCGGTGCGGGGGATGTCGGGTGTGGCTGTGGGTCAGTCCGCGGTCGCCTCGGCCGGCGTACCCGCGCCGGAACCGCCACCACGGCGACGCCGGCGGCGACGCGGCTTCGACGGCTCACCGTCGGCGCTGGCGGCTGGCTCGGCCGGAGCCACCTCGGTGGAGATCACCGCGGTCGGCTCGCCCGCGACCGCCTCGCCGGCCCGGCGGCGACGCCGGCGGCGCGGGGTACGGGTGCCCTCCTCGTCGGCGGCGGTGTCCGCGGGTGCCTCGGCGGCCGGCGTGCCGGCGTCGGTGCTGTCCCGGCGGTCATCGCCCCGGCCGCGGCGCTCGCCCCGGCCGTCGCTCCTGCCCTCGCCGCGGCTCTCACCGCGTCGGGAGCCCCGGCCACCGCTGTCGCCCCGGCGGGAACGCGTCCCGCCCAGGTCCTCCTCGATCTCGGCCGAGAGCCCGGCCCTGGTCCGCTCCGCGGTGGGCAGGGTGCCGGCGACACTGGTGGAGATGAGCAGGTCGGTGTAGAGGTGCGGAGACGTGTGGTACGTCTCCGGCGGCTCCGGCATCTCCAGACCCAGGGTCTTGTCGATGATCCGCCAGCGCGGCATGTCGTCCCAGTCGACGAAGGTCACCGCGACACCGGTCGCGCCAGCCCGGCCGGTGCGGCCGATCCGGTGGGTGTAGGTGTCCTGGTCTTCCGGGCAGTCGTAGTTGATCACGTGGGTGACGCCGGTGACGTCCAGCCCGCGGGCTGCCACGTCGGTGGCGACCAGGATGTCGATCTTTCCGGCCCGGAACGCCCGCAGCGCCCGCTCGCGGGCACCCTGGCCGAGGTCACCGTGCACCGCGGCGACCGCGAACCCGCGGAAGTCGAGGTCCTCGGCGACCCGGTCGGCGGCCCGCTTGGTGCGAGTGAAGATCATGGTCAGCCCGCGCCCCTCGGCCTGGAGGATCCGGGCCACGATCTCGACCTTGTTCATCGAGTGGGTGCGGTAGACCAGCTGCTGGGTCTGCGGCGACGGGCCGGTCTCGGCGGTGTGGCCGGCGTGGATCGTCATCGGCTGGCGCAGGAAGCGCCGGGACAGGGTGACGATCGGGTCCGGCATGGTGGCCGAGAAGAGCATGGTCTGCCGATCCTCCGGCAGCATCGCCAGGATCTTCTCGACGTCGTCGAGGAAGCCCAGGTCGAGCATCCGGTCGGCCTCGTCGAGCACCAGCGCGTGTACGCGGTCCAGACGCAGGTGCTTCTGCTTGGCCAGGTCGAGCAGCCGGCCGGGGGTGCCGACCAGGACCTCGACGCCCTTGCGCAGCGCGTCGATCTGCGGCTCGTACGCCACGCCGCCATAGATCGGCAGCACCCGGACGCCCCGCGTCCGGCCGGCGGCGGCCAGGTCCTTGGCGACCTGGATGCCCAGCTCACGGGTGGGGACGACGACCAGTGCCTGCGGCACGCCGTCGCTGCCCTCGTTCGGCGCGAAGACCCGCTCCAGCAGCGGTACGCCGAAGCCGAGGGTCTTGCCGGTACCGGTGGGTGCCTGGCCGATCAGGTCGACGCCACGGAGCGCGATCGGGATCGCGTACTCCTGGATGGCGAAGGCGCGGGTGATGCCGGCCGCGGCCAGTGCCTCGACGGTCTCTTCGCGGGCGCCGAGTGCGGCAAAGGTGGGAGCCTCGGGTCGAACCGGGGCGGTGGGGGCCAGTTCCTGGCCGTCCATCAGATCTTGAGTCAGCTCGCTCATATGGATTTGGGGGTGCCCTCTCGTGGGTGCGCCCCATCATGTCCTCAGGGCGCTGTCGGTATGACGCGGGCCACACGGTCGGGGGCAGACTGCCGAGCCGGACCGGGCCGCACGCGCGCCGCGGGCTGAGCTTCGATCAGATCGGCGCCCACGGCAACTGCTCTATGCTACCTGAACAGGCAGGCACCCGTCCCGATTCCCCGTCGGGCACCCGCCACGCGGGGGCATGAGATGTGACCTGCGTCACATGGTGGGTCGATGTCTGGGTCGTACCACGCGCGGGCCACACCACCGGGCCGCGCACGGTAACCTGCGCTCGTGTCCGCGCCGACCACCCCCGGTCCCGCCGTCGCCGACCTGCTGGGCCTGGTCGCCTTCGGTGAGTTGCTCGCCTTCGAACGGATGGCCGGCGACGCCCGGCTCGCGCCCGACCTGCGCCGCCGTGCCGCACTGAGCGAGATGGCCGCGGCCGAGATCGCCAACTACCGCCGGCTCGCCGACCGACTCACCGCGCTGGGCGTGCCGCCCGAGGACGCGATGGCACCCTACGTGCGGCCGTTGCAGGCGTACCACGACTCGACCGAGCCGCGGGACTGGGCGGAGGTGGTGACCAAGGCGTATGTCGGCGACGCCATCACCGACGACTTCGTCCGGGAGATCGCCGACGCGCTGGACGAGCCCGACCGGCAGTTGGTGCTGGATGTGCTGCACGACTCCCGGTACGCGGAGTTCGCCGCCGCCGAGATCCGGGTGGCGGTCGCCGCCGACCCCCGGGTGGCCGACCGGCTCTCCATGTGGGCCCGGCGGCTGGTCGGCGAGGCGCTGTCCCAGGCCGGCCGGGTCGCCGCCGAGCGGGCCGCGCTCACCACGTTGATCGCGCAGGGCGACCGGGTCGACGTGTCGGGGCTGTTCCGGCGGCTCACCGCCGCGCATACCGCTCGGATGGCCGCCGTCGGGCTCAACAACTGACCACCCGGGCCGCCGGGTGCGGTGCCGGCCCGCGGCAGGTGGGCCAGCGCCGACCTGCCGCGACGGCCGGACCGGTCAGCGGACGGTGAAACCGACCGCCCGGGGCGACGCTTCGGCGATCTCGACGTACGCGACCTTCTCGACCGGCACGATGACCCGCCGGCCCTTCTCGTCGGTCAGGGAGAGCGTGCCGCCGTTGCCGGCGAAGGCGTCGGTCACGATCTGCTCGATCTCGGCCGGCGACTGCGCGCTGTCCAGAACCAGCTCGCGCGGCGCGTACTGCACGCCGATCTTGACCTCCACTGTGCCTCCTCAACTGGGGCGAAAGAACCGCCCTGCGAAGGCTATCCGATCACGGGGGCAGTGGTCAGGCTGACTCACCTTGCAGCGGGAAGCTCGCGATGCCCCGCCAGGACAACGCGGCCACCAACGCCTCGGCCTCGGCCTTCGGCACCTGCCGGCCGCCGGCCAGCCAGAACTGCGCCGCCGTCTCGGCCGCACCGACCAGCCCGGAGGCGAGCAGCTCGGCGTGCGCCCGGCTCACCCCGGTGTCGGAGATGATGGTGTCGGTGATCGCGGCGATGCAGCCCTGCTCGACCCGCTCGACGCGTTGCCGCACCGCTGGGTCGTTGCGCAGGTCCGACTCGAAGACGAGCCGGAACGCCTCGCTCTCGTGATCGACGAAGTCGAAGTACGCCCGCACCGACGCGCCGACCCGCTCCTTGTTGTCGTTGGTGCCGCGCATCGCGTCGTGCACCTTGGCGACGATGGCGTCACAGTGCGTGTCCAGCAGAGCCAGGTAGAGATCCATCTTTCCCGGGAAGTGCTGATAGAGCACCGGCTTGGAGACCCCGGCCCGCTCGGCGATGTCGTCCATCGCGGCGGCGTGGTAGCCCTGCGCGACGAAAACCTCCTGCGCCGCCGCCAGCAACTGCTTGCGGCGCGCGGAACGAGGCAGGCGGGTGGGCCTGCCGGCGGTCTGCGCACCGTTGCCCGCAGCGGTCATGGGTTCCTCCGAGTTCTGCGTACGAGCCGGCATTTTCCCCCCAGACCGGGCGAAGCCCGTGACCCGCGTCGTGGAAATGGCCCGCCGCTGTAACTTATCGCCACTGTCACCACACGGTAGCCTCAGCGAGGGCGACCAAGGAGCGCGCGGTGAGTGAAACAGGGCAACCCGGAGTCCCCACCCCGGGAGAGCACGGCGACGGAGCGGGTCAGCACGACGACCCGGGCCGTCCCGTCAGCGGGTGGGCGCCCTCGGCGGGCGGATGGTCCCGCGCTGCCGAGCACGAGGGTGCCCAGGAGCAGACACCGCGTTGGCAGCCCGACCCCGCGTCCGGTTGGCGCACCTCTTCCTCGCGACACGGCGACCTGCCGCCACCTGTGTCCGGGCTGCCCGACGACCTCCAGCCGCCGGCCCGGGTCAACGGCCACCACGCCAACGGCGTCCGCCACGCAGGCACCGAGGCCAACGGCGTCCGCCGCCCCGGTGCCGAGGCCAATGGCGTCCGCCACCCTGGCGCCGAGCCCTCGGCGGGCCGGCCCGCGCCGGTGAGCGCGCCGCCCGGGTTGACCGCCGAGGACCGGCCCGACCAGGCCGGCGACCGGCTGGTGGTGCCCGCCCAGCGCCCCGCACCGCCGCCGGAGCAGGGGACCGGCGAGCCCGACACCGGCCCCGCCCCGCACTCCACTGCGGACCCGGCCGGCGGCCACAGCGCCCGCTGGGCCGAGCCCGGTCTGCCGACCTCGGCGCCGCCGGACGTCCAGGTGCCGCCCGTCGGCACCGCCGCCTCGGGCTTCGAGGTCCCGCCCGGCTTCCACGCGCCCACCGCCGAGCGGCTGGCCACCGACGAACCGCCGGCCGCGCCGCGCGGCTGGCGGGATCCGCTCACCCCGGACGCGTCGGCTGAGCCGGGACGCACCCCGGACAGGGCCGGGCACGCCGAGGACTCCGATCCGGGTCGCGCCGCCAGGGGCGACCGCGGCGGGGACGTGCCCCGGGCCGGTGAGCCTCCGACCATCGAGCCGGACTGGTCCGGGCCGAGCTGGAGCCGCCCGAGCTGGGGCAGCGGCTGGGCCCCGCCCTGGTCGCGGCAGGATGGCGAGCCGGTTGGCCGCCCGGCCCGGGACGAGCCCGCGCCGGGCTTGGCCGCCGAGCCCAACCGGCCGTACGAGCCGGCGCGCGTGGAGTCACCCCGCCCCTACGAGCCCGTACGCGTCGACCCGCCGCGCGGGCGCGACATCGCCCGAGACGAACCTGAGCCCGAGGCGTCACCGGAGCGGGTCGCCAAGCGCGGCCCGGCCGATCGCCCCTCCTGGGCGGGCGGACGCCCTGCGACGAGCCCTACGAGCACAGACCCGAGTTCGTCGTCCGAGGCCGGACCGGCGGACCGGCCTTCCTGGGCGGGTGGGCCGACAGCCGAGCCGACCAGCGCGCCGCCGACGGACCGCCCGTCCTGGGCCGGTTCGGCGCCGACCGCTGTCCCGCCGGCCGATCGGTCGCTCCGGGCTGGCGGCGCGGACCCGACACCGACCAGCGGGCCACCGGTGCCGCGCGCTGCGCCGCCCGCCACCGATCGCCCCTCCTGGGCCGGCGGCCCCACGCCGATCAGCGGCCCACCGGCCGATCGCCCCTCCTGGGCGGGCGGGTCCGCTCCGACCAGTGGCCCACCGGCCGATCGCCCCTCCTGGGCCGGCGGGTCCGCTCCGACCAGCGGCCCACCGGCCGAGCGGCCCTCCCGGGCCGATTCCGCGCCGAGCAGTGCCGCACGCGCCGATCGGCCGTCCTGGGCCGGCGGTCCGGACCCGGCGCCCACCAGCGGCCCGCCGTCCCCGCCGTCCTGGGCCGGTCCGGCCCCGACCAGTGCCGCGCCGCCCGGCCGGCCGTCCTGGGCCGGCGGTTCGGACCCGACGCCGGCCAGCGCCCGGCCGTCGCGCCCGTCCTTGACTGGCGAATCAGCCCCGACTGGCGGGTCGACCCCGGCCAGCGGCCCGCCAGCCCGGGCCGGCGACCCTGCGCCCACCAGTGCGCCCCCTGTCCAGCGGCCGTCCTGGGCCGACCCTGCGCAGACCGAAGCACCGCCACCGGCGCCGCCCGAGGCGTCGGCCGGACCACCTCCGGTGCTGGCCGACGCGCCACCGGCCCCGGCCGGACCGGCGCTGCTGAGGGAGCGGCCCTCCTGGGCCGGCGGGTCGCCGACGGCCCCGACGACCCCGACCCCGACCCCGACGACCCCGATGCGGGCCGAGCGACCCGACTGGTCCGAGGGACGCATTCCGGCTGGCACCCCGACCGAGCGCCCTTCCTGGCCGGTCAGTCGGTCGGCGAGCACGCCCCGCGCGAGCGGCGCGGATGAGCCGTCCGGCCCGCTCCGGCCCGAAGCCCGGCCGGCCGCACCGTTCCGGCTTCGGTCGGAGACTCCTGAGCCGCCCCTGCCGTCCCCGGTCGAGCCGTCCCGCTCAGCTCCCTCGGCGACCGGCACGTCACCAGCAGCCATCCCGCCGACCTCGACCGGTGTCGCCCCTGCTACGAGCGGGCCCGGGCGCCGCGACCGGACCTCACCCGCGCCCGCCCCGACGAGCGCCCCTCCCTACGCGGCTCGCCGATCCGCCCCCGACCCGGCGTCGCCGACCGAACCGGCCGACGACGGTCGGTCGTCGGACCCGACGTTGGCGGTGCTGCCGCAGCGCGTCCCTGCGGAACCGGACGTGCCCGTCGTGCCGGAGCCGCCAGCCGTGGAGCCACCCGCAGAAACCCCTGAGCTCGCCCGCATCGCCACCCACCTGCGCCGCGACGACGAACCCGCACCGCTGCGGGAGCGCCCCGAGGGGTTCGACGTCAACGCCATCCTGGACGCCGTTCGGGAAGTTGCCGGCGTACGCGACGCGGCGCTGCGCCGTACCCCGGCCGGCGCGCACAGTCTCCGGCTGGACCTGTCCGACGGCGCCGACCCGGCCGAGGTGAGCCGACAGGTGGCCCGGCTGCTTCAGGAGCGGATGGGGCTGGCCGCCGCACCGCAGAACCTGCCCGGCCCGCCGACCACGCCGGTCCCGCCGGTCCGCCGTCGGGCTGTCGAGCCCCGGGCCGCCGAGCGGCGTACCCCGGAGCCCCGGAGCGCCGACCCCCGGAGCGCCGAGCCGCGCGACGCCGGTGCGGAACTCCGTACCGGCGAGGTGCTGCCCACCGGGTCGCCCACGGTCGGTCGGCCGTCGGGTGGTCGGGTCGAGGCCACGCCCGTAGGCCCTGAGCAGGAGGTCGGGGCGGACGGCTCGCGTCGGCGCCGGCCGAGCGCCCCGCACCGGGGTCGCGCCACGGTGGAGGAGCCGGGCTCGGTCTCGGCCGCGCCCGCTGGCGCGGCAACCGGCAGTCCGGCGACGGCCGGTACGTCGTACTCCGGTGGTCAGGTGACCACGACGGAGTCGGCACCGTCCCGACCGCTGGACACCGGCGGCGCGCCGGGGCCGCGGGTGGTGATCGACCACGTCCAGGTCAGCACCTTCGGCCTGGACGCGAACGTGGAGGTCCGGCTGCTGGCCGGCGGCGAGAGTGCCGCCGGGTACGCCACCGGGCCGGCGGTCGACGGCTACGTGCTGCGGCTCTGCGCGGTCGCCGCGGCCGCAGCCGTGGACGAGTTGCTGCGCGGCGCCGAGAACGCCGAGCGGGGGCGCTGCTTCGTCGAGCACGCGGCGGTGGTGCCGTTCGGCAACTGCGAGGTGGCCACCGTGGTGGTGCTGCTGGTCTGTGACGGCTGGGTCGAGCAGCTCGCCGGCTCGGCCCTGGTCGCCGGTGACCCGCGACAGGCGGTGGTCCGTGCGACGCTGGCGGCGGTCAACCGAAGGCTGGAAGCGCTGCTGTCCTGAGTGGTCCAGGGCAGACTGGAGCGATGAAGCGCGCCACCCTCTGGCCGGACCATCTCCTTCCCGAGGACCGGGTCCCGCCGCCGTGGCCGGGTCGGGAGGTCCGCCTCGACGGCGTGGTCACGTACGTGCGGGACACCCCGGCCACCGCCGTCGGCGCGGAGCCGGCGCTGTACGTGCACGGGCTGGGCGGCTCGTCGCAGAACTGGACCGACCTGGCCGGGATGCTCGCCGACCGGCTGGACGGCCAGGCCATCGACCTGCCCGGGTTCGGCCGCAGCGAGCCGGGCCGCCGCTACACCATTCCGGCCTTCGCCGATCTGGTGGTCCGCTGGATCGAGCACTCCGGTCGAGGGCCGGTGCACCTGTTCGGCAACTCCCTGGGCGGTGCGGTCGCGGTCCAGGTGGCCGGGCTCCGGCCCGACCTGGTCCGTACCCTCACCCTGATCTCTCCTGCGCTGCCGTTCCTGGATTTCCGTCGTTCGTTGCAGGGGCGGATGCTGCCGGTGCTGGCCATCCCCGGGGGTGAACGGTTGGTCGCCTGGCGGCTCACCCAGCTCGCCCCCGAGGTCATGGCTGAGCAGGTCCTGGAGGCCTGCGTCGCCGACCTCAGCCGGATCTGCGAGCAGCGTCGTGCCGAGGCGCTGGAGGAGATCCTGGTGCGCTACGAGGCGGAGCACTACGCCTCTGCGTACGTCCGGACGTTCCGCGGGTTGGTCTCCAGCTTCCTGCGGTCGTACCTGCCGGGGCCGGGCTCGCTGTGGCGGCTCGCCGCGGCGGTGCGCGCGCCGACCCTGGTGGTGGGCGGCCGGCAGGACCGGCTGGTCGACGTGCGGGTCGCGCCGCAGACCGCCCGGACCATCCCGGACAGCCGGCTGCTGATGCTCGACGGCGTCGGTCACGTGGCGCAACTGGAGGTGCCCCGACTGGTGGCCCGGGCGGTGGTCGGCCTGCTCGCCGAAACGGAGGAGACCGCCCGGCGGCCTGATCTGGCAGGCTGAACCGGGTGCCGACCCCCGCCCGCCGCCCCGGTCACCGTCAGCGGCGATTCGCGTTGATCGCCCAACTGGTGGCCGTGGTGCTGGCCGTTGGCGCGGCGGTTTCCGTGATTGCCGAAGGGCCGGGCGGGCACCCCGGCGCCGAGCGGCTGGCCGCTGAGGAGATCCGCACACCGTCGCCGGCCGCACCGCCTCCCCTGCTGGCGGCGCCGCTGCGACCGTCGGCCGACCCGTCGCCTGCCGCGCCGCCGAGCCCGTCCCCGGTGCTGCGGCTGTCCGGGGCGGTGCCGACCGCCGGCACCGGCCGGTTCGGTTACGACGACCGCGCCGGCCCGGTGCTGGGCCGCGCGGGAGAGCTGCGGCGCTATCGGGTGGCGGTCGAGTCCGGCAGTGGCGAGGACGCCGCCGCGTTCGGGGAGGCGGTCCAGACGGCGCTCGCCGGGCCGGGCAGTTGGGTCGACAGCGGCCGGCTGCGGTTGCAGCAGGTGCCCGGGGGCTCACCCCGGGACTTCACCGTCTACCTGGCCACGGCCCGTACGGCGGGCCGGATGTGCGCCGACGGCGGGGTGGACATCCGGGTCGGCGGCCGGCCGTACACGTCCTGCCGGACGCCGGGCAGGGTGATCATCAATCTGGATCGGTGGCGGCTGTCCGTGCCGCACTACGTCCAGGCCGGTGTGCCGCTGTCGGTCTACCGGACGTACGTGGTCAACCACGAGGTGGGCCACCAGTTGGGGCACCGGCACGAGCGCTGCCCGGGCTCCGGTCGGCCAGCGCCGGTGATGATGCAGCAGACCCTCTTCCTGCACGGGTGCCGGGTGAATCCGTGGCCGTACCTGGACGGTCGCCGCTACGCCGGTCCTCCGCTCTGAGCGCCTCCACGGCACCCAATCGACGCCTTTATAAGGTGTCTTGCGTTATTAGCGGTGAAAGCGGAGAAATGCCCGATTAATCTGGCAGGCTGGACGTCATGACGCCGTCGTCCCCTTACGGCCCGCCCGAATCGCCCGGCCGACCCGCATACCGGGCGTCGGGCGTGCGGCCTGCGCTGTTCCGGATGCGCCGGCGACGCCGCCGCAGTCTGCTGCTCGGTCTGGTGGTCGTGCTCGCCGTCGGCGCCGGAGTGACGCTGACGTGGGGCGGCGAACCGCCAGCCGAGGCGCCCGCCGCCACCCAGGGCCGGGTGGGTCACGGCGGGGGAGCGGGCGCGCACCCGGCGCCCACCAGCTACCCGTCGGTCGGCGCGGGACGGTTCACCGCGGCCGACGGTGAGACCTCGGTGTACGGCGAGGACGGGCCGCTGCGCCGTTACCGGGTCGTGGTCGAGCACGGCACCGGCCAGGACGCCGACGCCTTCGCCGGCACGGTGGACGAGGCGCTGATCGACCCGCGCAGCTGGATCGCCTCCGGTGAGCTGCGCGTGCAGCGGGTGGCCGATGCGGGGGCCGCCGACTTCACGATCTACCTGGCCACCCCGGTCACCTCCGAGCGGATGTGCGCCGAGGGCGGGCTGACCACCGAGCGGTACACCTCCTGCCGGCTCCCCGGCCAGGTCATCATCAATCTGGCCCGCTGGATGGAGGCGGTCCCCGACTACGGCGCGCCGCTGGAGACGTACCGCACCTACGTGATCAACCACGAGGTGGGCCACGAGTTCGGTGAGGAGCACGAGGGCTGCCCGGGCCCGGGCCAGCCGGCGCCGGTGATGCAGCAGCAGACGTACGGCCTGGAGGGCTGCGTCGCCAACGCCTGGCCCTACCTCGACGGCCGCCGGTACGCGGGGGACCTCGTCCCCTGATCGATGAGTCCGTCGGTTATTCCCCTCCCGCATTGCGGGCCACGTGTCCTCCCTCATGGCCGAGCGGTGCCCCGGCGAGCAACAATGGCGCGGTTCACACCGCCGATCCCGGGGAGTCCACCGTGTCGTTGCCCCCGCTCGTCGAGCCCGCCGCCGAGCTGACCGTTGACGAGATCCGCCGCTACTCCCGCCACCTGATCATCCCGGACGTCGGGGTGACCGGGCAGAAGCGGTTGAAGAACGCCCGGGTGCTCTGTGTCGGCGCCGGTGGCCTCGGCTCGCCCGCCCTGATGTATCTCGCCGCGGCCGGGGTCGGCACGCTCGGCATCATCGACTTCGACACCGTCGACGAGTCCAACCTCCAGCGCCAGATCATCCACGGCGTGTCCGACGTCGGCCGGTCCAAGGCCGAGTCCGCCGCCGCCTCGATCCGCGAGATCAACCCGCTGGTCAACGTGGAGATCCACAACACCGCGCTGGACCGGGAGAACGTCCGTGAGATCTTCGCCCAGTACGACCTGATCGTCGACGGCACCGACAACTTCGCCACCCGGTACATGGTCAACGACGCGGCGGTGCTGCTCGGCAAGCCGTACGTCTGGGGCTCGATCTACCGCTTCGACGGCCAGGCATCGGTGTTCTGGGCCGAGCACGGCCCCTGCTACCGGTGCCTCTATCCGGAGCCGCCGCCGCCCGGCATGGTCCCGTCCTGCGCCGAGGGCGGCGTGCTCGGTGTGCTCTGCGCGTCGATCGGCTCGATCCAGGTGAACGAGGCGATCAAGCTGCTCACCGGCATCGGTGAGCCGCTGGTCGGCCGGCTGATGGTCTACGACGCCCTGGAGATGGAGTACCGCAAGATCAAGGTTCGCAAGGACCCGAACTGCGCACTCTGCGGCGAGAACCCGACGGTCACCGACCTGTTGGAGGACTACGAGGACTTCTGCGGCGCGGTCTCCGACGAGGCCCAGGAGGCGGTGGTCGACTCGACCATCACCGCGTTGGAGCTCAAGGAGTGGCAGGACGCCGACAAGGACATCTTCCTGGTCGACGTCCGGGAGCCGGCCGAGTACGAGATCGTTCGGATCCCCGGCGCCACCCTGATCCCCAAGGGCGACATCATCTCGGGCGAGGCGCTGGCCCAGCTGCCGCAGGACCGCCAGATCGTGCTGCACTGCAAGTCCGGTGTCCGCTCCGCGGAGGCGCTCGCCGCGCTCAAGGCGGCCGGGTTCCGCGACGCCGTGCACGTGCAGGGCGGCGTGCTTTCCTGGATCAAGCAGATCGACCCCTCGCTGCCCGCGTACTGACCGGCCGGCCGGGGCGGCGCACACCGCAGCCCCGGCTCCGGCGTGGCCTGGCCGACGCCGTCCGCCGGCGAATCGACGCAAGTGACCCCGAGCAGCCCTCCGAGCGGAGCGACGCAGCCATTCCCGGCTGGCCGATTCCCCGAGGCGGAATCGTGTCTGCGCAGGTAGCGTCTCCGCCGTGGTCGACTTGGAAGCCGCGATCGGGTTCGTCGTGGCGCACGGAGATGCGGTCGAACGCGCCCGCCTCTCCTGGCTGCTCAACGGCACGCCGGTGCCCGCCGAGCTGCTGGAGACGGTCGAGGTCGCCCCGGCTCCCGACGGCGGCTGGCCGGCGACCTGGGGCGGCGAGATGGCCTCGATCGACGCCACCTGCTTTCGGCTCGCCGAGCTGGACGACCTGGGGGCGCTCGGCCGTCCCGCCGCGCGCCGGGCGCTGGACTGGCTGGCGTCCCGGCAGCAGCCCGACGGGGGCTGGGAGGAGGACCCCTCGCTGGCCGGGTCGGCTCCGGAGTGGGCCCGCCCCGGCGACCCGGAGGCGGGGCTCTTCCTCACCGCCAACGCCGGCTTCTGGCTCACCGTCGCCGGCCTGGACGCCCGTGCCGCCGGTCCGCTCGATCACCGGGTCGGCGGGGCGTACGCCGGGGTGGTGCAGGGGGCGGCCCAGTCGCTCGCCAAGCGGCTGCGCCCCGACGGCAGTTGGCCGTCCTTCCTGGCCGCCGGTTGGCTGAGCGCGGCGGTGCTGCACCGGCAGGACATGTTCCAGGAGTCGGCGCGGATCCAGGTGGTGCTCGCCGAGCGGATGCCCGGGATGTCACCGGGGGACGTGGCCTGGCTGGCGGCCACGCTGCGCCGGGTCGGCATCGACCCGCAGGACTGGATCATGGTGCGGGCGCTTCGCCGGCTGGCCGAGACCCAGCGCAGCGACGGCGGCTGGGAGAGCGACGACGGGCACCAGTTCGACGTGCACTCGACCCTCTCCGCCATCCGGGCCTGCCGGCCGGCGCCGGCCGGCTGAGGCGCGGCCAAAACCGCTAGCGCAGGTGCCCGTCCCCGGTGACCACGTACTTGGTGCTGGTCAGCTCGGGCAGGCCCATCGGGCCGCGGGCGTGCAGCTTCTGCGTGGAGATGCCGATCTCCGCGCCGAAGCCGAACTCGCCGCCGTCGGTGAACCGCGTCGAGGCGTTCACCATGACCGCCGCCGCGTCCACCCGGGCGACGAACTCGCGGGCGGCGTTCGCCGAGTCGGTGAGGATCGCCTCGGTGTGCCCGGTGCCGTAGCGCCGGATGTGCGCGACCGCCGCGTCCAGCGAGTCGACCACCGCGACGGAGATGTCCGCGGAGAGATACTCGGTGGCGTAGTCCTCCTCGGTGGCCGGGACCACGGCGGCGGAGTGTCCCGCGACCTCGGGCGAACCGTGCACGGTCACGCCGGCCTCGGCGAACGCGGCCAGCATCGGCGGCAGGAACGCGTCCGCGACGTCCGCGTGCACCAGCAGCGACTCGGCGGTGTTGCAGGTGGACAGCCGCTGGGTCTTGGCGTTCAGCGTCACCGCGACGGCCTTCGCCACGTCGGCGGCGGCGTCCACGTAGACGTGGCAGTTGCCCACCCCGGTCTCGATCACCGGCACGGTCGACTCCTCGACCACGGTGCGGATCAGTGACGCGCCGCCGCGCGGGATGAGCACGTCGACCAGCCCTCGGGCGCGCATCAGCTCCTTGACCGACTCGCGGGAGCTGGCGTCGAGCAGCTGCACCGCGTCGGCCGGCAGCCCCGCCCCGGCGACCGCGTCGCGCAGCACCGCGACCAGCGCCGCGTTGGAGTGCGCGGCCGAGGACGACCCGCGCAGCAGCGCCGCGTTGCCGGACTTGAGGCAGATCCCGGCCGCGTCCACGGTCACGTTGGGACGCGCCTCGTAGATGATGCCGACCACCCCGAACGGCACCCGGATCTGGCGCAGTTCCAGGCCGTTGGGCAGGGTCGAGCCGCGGACCACCTCGCCGACCGGGTCGGGTAGCGCGGCCATCTGGCGCAGCGCGTCGGCGATGCCGGCCACGCGGCCCGCGTCGAGGGCGAGCCGGTCCAGCACGGCCGCAGTCAGCCCGGCGTCCCGGCCGGCCGCCAGGTCCGTCTCGTTGGCGGCGAGGATCTCCGGGGTACGCGTCACCAGGGCGTCGGCCATCGCGGCCAGCGCGGCGTCCTTGGCGGTACGCGTCGCCACGGCCAGTTCCGCGGCGGCGTCCCGCGCCCGTCGGGCCTGCTCGACGACGCTCATCCTGCACTCCTCACGTGATGACAAGCTGCTCACAGCAGTACGAGGTCGTCGCGGTGGACGACCTCCCGTTCGTACGCCGGGCCGAGCGCCGCGGCGAGTTCGGAGGTGGAGCGACCGAGCAGCCCGGGCAGCTCCACCGCGTCGTAGTTGACCAGCCCTCGGGCGACCGGCGCGCCGGCGGTGTCCACCAGGTCGACCGGGTCGCCGGCGGTGAACGTCCCGTCCACGGCGGTGATGCCAGCCGGCAGCAGCGACTTGCGCCGCCCGACGACGGCGGCAACCGCGCCCGGGTCGAGGTGCAGCCGCCCCCGTGGTGAGGTGGCGTGGGCGAGCCAGAACAGCCGGGCCGCCGGGCGCTGCCGTTGCGGGTGGAACAGCGTGCCGACCGGCTCGCCGGCCAGCGCCGGGGCGGCCAGGTCGGCGGCGGTGAGCACCACCGGGATGCCGAAGCCGGTGGCGATCCGGGCGGCCTCGACCTTGGTCACCATGCCGCCGGTGCCGACCCCGGAACGGCCGGCTTTGCCGATGGCGACCCCGGCGAGGTCGGCCTCGTCGCGGACCTCCGCGATCCGCGTCGAGTGCGGGCGGGCCGGATCGCCGGTCCAGAGTGCGTCCACGTCGGAGAGGAGCAGCAGCAGATCGGCGTGCACCAGCGCGGCCACCAGCGCGGCCAGCCGGTCGTTGTCACCGAACCGGATCTCGTCGGTGGCCACCGTGTCGTTCTCGTTGACGATCGGCACCGCGCGCAAATCGAGCAGCTTGCGCAGGGTGCGGTACGCGTTGCGATAGTGCGCCCGTCGGGTCACGTCGTCGACGGTGAGCAGCACCTGCCCGACGGTCAGCCGGTGCCGGGCGAAGCTGGCCGCGTACCGGCCGATCAGCAGGCCCTGCCCGACGCTGGCGGCGGCCTGCTGGGTGGCCAGGTCGCGCGGGCGTCGGGCCAGCCCGAGCGGGGACAGGCCGGCGGCGATGGCGCCCGAGGAGACCAGCACCACCTCGCGCCCCTCGGCGGCGAGCCTGCCGAGAGCGTCGACCAGCGCGTCGACCCGCTCGTCGGCCAGCCCGCCGCTGGCGGTGGTCAACGAGGAGGATCCGATCTTGACGACGACCCGTCGGGCCGCCGTGACTGCGTCGCGCACCCGCCCATTCTGCGTGGTCGGTGCGGCGCGGCCCGGTCGCGTTCCCATATCGTGGCGGACTGTGACTCCGGACGAGTACGTCGAGGCGGTGCTGGACCTGGTCGAGCGGATCCCGCCCGGGCGGGTGATGTCGTACGGCGCGGTGGCCGACGCGCTCGCCGAGCGCTCCGGCCGTGCGTCGGCCCGGCTGGTGGGCAGCATCATGGCCCGGCACGGCGGCTCGGTGCCCTGGCACCGGGTGGTCACCTCCGCCGGTCGGCTGCCCCCGGGGCACGAGCGGGAGGCGCGGGCCCGGCTGCGCGCCGAGGGGGCACCGCTGCGCGGCGAGGGCGTGGACATCCGGGCCGCGGGTTGGTCGCCGGATGAGGGGATGTGACCGGCGCCATAACGTGAGTAACATTCGGCCCCATGAACCCGCCGCCGGGTGACGCCGGCTCGCCCGCCGCCGGTCCGCTGCCCCGGTCGGTGCACGCCGGGTACTCGCTCGGCTCACTGGCCACCGGCGCGTTCGGCACGGTGCCCGGTCTGCTGCTGCTGCCGTACCTGACCGACACGCTGGGCGTCGCCGCCGGGGTGGCCGCCCTTCTGGTGCTGCTGCCCAAGGCATGGGACGTGCTGGTCAACCCGGTCGCCGGGCGAATCTCCGACCGCACCCGGTCGCGCTGGGGTGCCCGCCGGCCGTACCTGCTCGTCGCCGGCCTCGCCCTCGCCGTGCTCTTCGCGGCCATCTTCGCCGCGCCGTTCGGCAACGGCCCGGCCGCCCCGGCGTACGTGGCGCTCGCCTTCCTCGCCACCGCCACCGCGTTCGCCTTCTTCCAGGTGCCGTACGTGGCGATGCCGGCGGAGCTGACCGACGACTACGCCGAACGTACCCGGCTGATGACCTGGCGGATCGCCGTGCTGGCACTGGCCATCCTGGTCTCCGGCGCGGTCGCCCCGCTGGTGGTGACCGCGAGCGGTGACGGCCTGCCCGGGCACCGGTGGATGGGCCTGTTCGTGGCGGTGCTGATCGCCCTCGGCGCCGTCGGCGCGTTCTTCGGCACCCGGTCCGCCCCGACCGGCACGGTGGGCGGCAGCGAGCCGACGCTGCGCGCCCAGCTCGCCGTGGCCGGCGCCAACCGGCCGTTCCGGGCGCTGCTGATCTGCTTCGTGGTGCAGTCCGCCGGGGTGGCGACCATCCTGGCCGGGGTCAACTACTTCGCCGGGCAGATCCTGCGCGACGAGCAGAGCGGCCCGACCCTGCTCTTCGTCTGCTTCGTCGGGCCGGCGCTGCTGGTGATGCCGCTCTGGACCCGGGTGGGCGCCAGGCTGGGTAAGCGAGCCGCCCTGGTCGCCGCCGCGCTGATCCTCGCCGCCGGGGCACTCGCCCTGGTCGCCGCGCCGGCGCTGCCGCCGGTCGCGGTCTATCTCCTGGTCGCGGTGATCGGCGTCGGCTACGCCGGTCAGCAGGTGTTCGCGCTGGCCATGTTGCCGGACTGCATCGCGTACGACACGGCGCGCACCGGCCGGCGGCAGGCCGGCGTCTTCACCGGCCTCTGGACCGCCGGGGAGACCTTCGGTCTGGCCCTCGGCCCCGGCATCTACGGCCTGGTGCTCCAGTTCTCCGGCTACGTCTCCTCCGACACCGGCACGGCGGCTGCCCAGTCTGACACCGCCCGCCTCGGCGTCCTGCTCGGCTTCACCGTCCTGCCCGCCCTGCTGGTAGGTCTCCCCGTCCTCCTCCTGCGCCGCTACACCCTCACCCCCGCCCTCCTCGCCGCAGCCACGCACAACCGGCGCGTCGATCATGGGGTTGTGGTGGGGGACGAAAGCCATTGACTGTCACGAGAAGGGCACCACAGGTCCATGATCGACGAGAACAGGGTGTGGGCCGGGGCGCTGTCCCGGGACGGGGTGGCGGCGGACGTCGCGTTGGCGGAGGTTCGGGAGCTGCGCGCGGGCGATCGGCCGACCCACGGCGGGCGGCTGTTCGCGTACGTCTACGACCCGGCGGTGCCGGGGCTGGACGACCTCGCCGCCGCCGCATACCGGGAGAGCGCGCACGTCAACGGGCTGGACCCGACCGCGTTTCCGTCCCTGCTGGCCATGGAGAACGCGCTGGTCGGCGCGGCCGGCCGGGTGCTCGGCGGTGGGCCGGGCACGACCGCCCCGGACGTGGTCGGCAGTGTCACCAGTGGCGGCACCGAGTCACTGATCCTCGCGGTCAAGGCGGCCCGGGACGCCCACCCGGAGCTGGCCGCACCCCGGATCGTGGTGCCGGCGAGCGCGCACGCGGCGTTCGCCAAGGCGGCGCACTACCTGCGGGTGGCACTGGACGTGGTGCCGGTCTCCCTGGACACGCTGCGCCCCGACCCGGCCGCGATGGCCGCCGCGATCCGCCCGGAGACGGTGCTGGTGGCCTGCTCCGCGCCGTCGTACGCGCACGGCGTGGTGGACCCGGTGGCGGAGATCGCGGCGGCGGCGGCCGAGGCCGGGGTGCGCTGCCACGTGGACGCCTGCTTCGGCGGCTGGACCCTGCCGTACCTGCGCCGCCTCGGTGCCCCGGTGCCGGCGTTCGACTTCGCGGTACCCGGGGTCACCTCCATCTCGGTCGACCTGCACAAGTACGCGTACGCGCCGAAGGGGGTGTCCGTGCTGCTGCACCGCGACGCCGCGCTGCGCGCCCCGCAGTACTTCGCCTACGCGGACTGGCCCGGCTACACGATGATCAACCCAGTGATCGCCTCCACCCGCTCGGGCGGGCCGATCGCCGCCGCGTACGCGACCCTGCGGCACCTCGGCGACGCCGGGTACCTGGCGCTGGCCGAGCGCACCCGGGAAGCGGTGGCCGGGCTGGCCGCCGCCGTGCGCGGGGTCGACGGGCTGCGGCTGATGGCCGAGCCGGAGTCCACCGTGGTCTGCTTCACCGGCACCGAGGGCGGCCCCGACCTGTTCGTCCTCGTCGACGAGTTGACCGCGCGCGGCTGGCACACCCAGCCGCAGTTGTCGTACGCCGGCCTGCCGGCCAGTGTGCACCTCACGGTGACCGCCGCGGTGGCGCCCCGGGTGGCCGAGTTCGGGCCGGACCTGGCCGACGCGGTGGCGGCTGCCCGGGCGGCCGGCCCGGTCCGGCTGCCCGCGGAGTTGAGCGCCGTGGTCGGCGCCCTCACGCCGGACGCGTTGACCCCGGAGTTGGTCGTCGGCCTGGCCGCCGGGCTGGGTCTGGGGGCCGAGCCGGGTCCGGACGGCGACTCGGGCCTCGGGCCGCTGCCCGAGCGGATGGCGCTGGTGAACACGCTGCTCGACGCCGCGCCGCCGGCGCTGCGCGAGCGGCTGCTGGTCGAGTTCGTCGGCCTGCTGCAACGCCCGAGCTGGTGACGGGAGCGACGGCCGTGCCGCATGCCACCCGGCGTACGGCACGGCCGTCGCGAACCCGTCGAGCGCTTCACCGATAGGCGATCCGGACCACGTTGTCGGCGTCGTGGGTGTCCAGCAGGAAGTTGAACCCGCTGTCCATCGGCCGGGCGTCCACCTCGGCGGTTCCCGTGCCCACCGTGACGCCCTGGCCGGCTCGGAAACTCAGCGTGAGCGTCATCTCGGCCCCTGCCTCCAGCCTGCCCAGGTCGCAGGTCACCGGCTCCTGGGTCGTCTGCGGCTCGTTGCGGCACGGGGCCCAGCCGTCGACGTCCGGGCGCACGACTGGGGGCACGTTCAGCCGCAGCGACACGTACGGGACCGACCCGGCGCCCCGGTTGCGGATCCGTACCGTCGTCGTACCCGTGTGGGAACCGTCCGACGCGGTGCCGAGCACCAGATCGGTGGCGGTCACGGCGAGATCCGCCGAGTGCGGGTTCGGGCCGAAGCTGGTCGGGCCGGAGACCTGGGCGAAGGCGTCACCCTGCCAGCGGTAGCCACGCCACTGCCGCTGTGACCACTCGCTGGGCCAGCCGCCTCCGGGCGCGATGTCGCCGACCTGCACCCGTACCGTGCCGTCGTCGACGACGTCGAGCGCGAACAGCCATTGCGGCTTGTCCTTGGTCGTCGCCACCACCCGACCCAGCGTGACGAGCCGGCCGGTGCCATCCCGGTCGAAGACGACCACCTGCTGCGGACCGCCGGTGCCGAGCACGCACTGCACCAGCGCCACCGTCTCCACCGCGCCGTCCCCGTCGACGTCGCCTTGGTCGAGCGCCTGGAGCCAGTTCGCGCCCTCCCTGGCGTCGGCGGTGAGCCGTACGCCCGACGTCGGGCAGCCGCGTCCGGCCCGCCACGCCGGCAGGGTCACCGGCGCGCCCAGGAGCTGCGACCGGCTGAGCCGGCCGTCGGGTCCGGGCGAGGTCGGGCTGGCGCTGGTCGCGGAAGGGCTGGCGGTCGGGCTGGGTGGGGCGCTCGACGGCGACACCGGCGCGCTTGGCGTGGGCTCGACCGGACCCGGGCGGAGCTCCGGGTCGTTCATCGCCGCGTACCCGACGGCCGACCCGCTGAACAGCGCGAGCACCACGGTGGTGGTCGCCGCCAACCGGCGACGGCCGCGCCCTCGTGCCGCCCGCCGGACGGCGGCGGGTCCGGGCACCTCGACCTCGGCCAGCACGGTACGGCGGTAGTGGGCGAACTCCTCGGCGAGGCCGAGGGTCTCCTGCTCAGACATCCCGCACCTCCTCGTTGGTGTCGCGTAGGTGTGTCGCGAGGGCAGCACGCCCCCGGTGCAGCCAGGACTTGACCGTCCCCTCGGCGACCCGTTCCTGGGCGGCGATCTCGGCGATCGACAGGTCGGCGAGGTAGTGCAGTACGACGGCCCGCCGCTGCTTTGGGGGCAACTGCGCCAGCGCGGCGTCGACGGCGACCCGGTCGGGGCTCGGCCCCGCTACGTGCGTCTCCCGCTGCCGCAGCAGCCACGCCTGGGCGGTGCGCAGCCGCCGCCAGCGGTTGTGGGCGAGGTTCCAGGCGACCCGGCGCACCCAGGCCAGCGGGTCCTCGTACCGGGCCAGCCGGTCCCACCGGGTGTACGCCCGGCAGAACGCCTCCTGAACCAGATCCTGCGCCTGCCCGCGGTCGCCGGTGTACGCGGTGAGCTGCACCACCAGCCCGCGGAAGTGGGCGTGATAGAAGTCGTCGAAGACCAGCTCGGCCGGCGGAGGGACTGTGGTTCCCGGTGGCTCGGGTGGGGGTCCACCCACCCGTACGTCTCTCGTCACAAGCACTCGTCCTCCCCGTGGTGGCCGCAGGCGGTGAGTCCGCCAGCACCGGTCACACAACCGGACGCGCCGGCCGGTTGCGCACGACGGCGGAGGTTCTATGTCGGGTGCGGGACATCCGGGCCCGGCCGTTCTCGGCGCCGTACCCCGATAGAAGTCCACAACGGCCCTCGGGGTTGCCGCCGGACGCTGTGGTTGACTGTCCAGTGGGTGACAGG
Organism: Micromonospora sp. NBC_00858; assembly: GCF_045207365.1. Taxonomy (NCBI): domain Bacteria; kingdom Bacillati; phylum Actinomycetota; class Actinomycetes; order Micromonosporales; family Micromonosporaceae; genus Micromonospora; species Micromonospora sp. NBC_00858. Next base: position 7,065,586 of record NZ_CP108828.1, read on the forward strand.
AGGGGGGCGTCGTGCAGCTACCGGCAGTGCTGGGAGAGCCGATCCGGTTCGTGCTGAACTGGGGGCGCCGCTACTCGCTCTGGGTCTTCAATTTCGGCCTGGCCTGCTGCGCGATCGAGTTCATCGCCACCAGCATGGGCCGGCACGACTTCATGCGGCTCGGCGTCATTCCGTTCGCCCACGGTCCCCGGCAGGCCGACCTGATGGTGGTCTCCGGCACGGTGACCGACAAGATGGCCCCGGCGATCAAGCGGCTCTACGACCAGATGCCGGAGCCGAAGTACGTCATCTCGTTCGGCGCCTGCTCCAACTGCGGCGGCCCCTACTGGGATTCGTACTCGGTGACCAAGGGCGTCGACCAGCTCATCCCGGTCGACGTCTACGTGCCCGGCTGCCCGCCTCGGCCGGAGGCGCTCCTGCACGGCATCCTGCGCCTGCAGGAGAAGATCGCCGCCGAGCAGTCCGGCATCGGCGGGGTGCCCCGCCCGGATCTGCTCGCCGCGCCGCTGGACGCCCCGCCCCGCGAAGCCGCCGCCCCGCGTTCCGTCGACTCGCTCACCGCACCTCCGGTACGCCCGCCCACCGCTGACTGAGACGGCCCCCACCTCGCCCGGTCGGCCCGAGCGGACCAGTCGGTTGTCTGATCACCCGGGGTGGTGGGGCCGGGCTAGCCTGCGGACCATGAGCAACCCCGTGGACCAGCGGTCCGCCCACATCCTGCACGTGCTCACCGAGGAGTTCGGCGCCTCGATGGCGATCGACCCGGCCGCCTTCCGCCGTAAGTTCCGCAAGATGGCGGCGTCGCCGTTCGCGTTCTACCGGGGCAGCGCCGCGCTCTTCTACGCCGACCAGCGCGGCGACTTCGCCGACGACCGGTTCCTGGACGAGCGGACCGGCCGGGTGTGGATCCACGGCGACCTGCACGCGGAGAACTTCGGCACCTACATGAACGCCTCCGGGCAGCTGGTGTTCAACGTCAACGACTTCGACGAGGCGTACGTCGGGCCGTTTACCTGGGATCTGCGGCGGTTCGCGGCCAGCGTGGCGCTGCTCGGCTACAGCAAGGCGCTCTCCGACACGGTGATCGGCAACCTGGTGGCCGGCTTCGCCCGGTCGTACCTGACCGAGCTGCGGGCGATCGCCGCCGGTGGGGACGACGCGATCGGCTCGATCACCCTGGACAACGCCGACGGGGTGCTGCGCCGGGTGCTCCAGCAGGCCCGGCTCAACACCCGGGTCGACCTGCTCGCCACGCAGACCACCATCGACAACTACGAGCGACGCTTCTCCGTGAGCGACGGGGTCTTCGAGATCGACGGGGACACCCGGGCCAAGGTCCTCGCCGCCTTCCAGGGTTACCTGGGCACCCTGCCCACCGCCTCGGCCCGGCCGCGCCCGGTGGCGGCGCAGATCAAGGACGTGGTGCTGCGCAAGGGGGTGGGCATCGGCTCGGCCGGGCTGCCGTCGTACAACCTGCTGCTGGAGGGGCACACCCAGGCACTGGAGAACGACGTCGTCATCTACATGAAGCAGGCGCAGGTGCCGGCGGTGGCCCGGTACGTCACCGACGAGTCGGTCCGGGGCTACTTCCAGCACCAGGGCCACCGGACCGCCGAGTCGCAGCGGGCGTTGCAGGCGCACGCCGACCCGTGGCTGGGCTTCACCGAGCTGGACGGGGCCGGCCAGCTCGTCGCCGAGGTCTCCCCGTACGCCGCCGACCTGGACTGGTCCGACGTCAACGAGCCGGAGGAGCTGACCGGGGTGCTCGTCGACCTCGGCCGGGCGGTGGCCCGGATGCACTCGGTCGCCGACGACGAGTCCAGCCACGACCTGGTGGACTACTCCACCGAGGAGGCGATCGTCGCCGTGGTGGGCGCCGACGAGTCGGGCTTCGTCACCCATCTGGTGGACTTCGCGCACGCGTACGGGCTGCGCGCCCGGGAGGACCACCAGCTCTTCGTGGACCTGTTCCGCAACGGCCGGCTGCCCGGCATCTGAGCCGGCAGCGCGTTGATCAGGAGGCGAACTCCAGCACCACCTTGATGTCGTTCGCCTCGGCGGTGTACGCCTCGGCGTACCGCTCCACCGGCACCCGACGGGTGAGCAGCGATTCGAGCCAGGACTGGTCGGCGCGGGCGAGTGCCTGCGCGGCCATGGTCCAGTGCCGCCGGTTGGCGTTCACCGAGCCGAACACGACGTTGTTCTCCAGCACCAGTGCCCGGTTGAGCGCCCCGGCGTCGAAGTCGATGGTCCGGCCGCCGCTGGACACCCCGGCCAGGCAGACGATCCCGGTCGGGGCCGCCTTGCACATCACGTCGATGACCACCGTGGGCGCACCGGTGCACTCGACGACCACGTCCGGATCGAAGGGCAGGTCGTTGACCGGCACCGCGTGGTACGTGGCGCCGAGCGCGGCAACCAGCTCCGGTTTCGGCCCCGAGGTCGCCCGGTCCAGCACGTGGACGGCGAGCCCGCGCTGGGTGGCGAGCAGCGCGGCCAGCAGCCCGATCGGTCCGGCCCCGGTCACCAGGACCGTCTGCGGCTGCCACTCGGCCCGGTGCCCGATCCGCTCGATGTGGTCCCACGCCTTGGCCACCACGCTGGTCGGCTCCAGCAGCATGCCGACCCGGGCCAGTGCCGGGTCGAGCCCGACCGCGAACTCGGGCTCGATCCGCCAGCGGTCGCGGGCGAAACCGGGCAGCGCCTTGATGCCGTGCTCGGTGTACTGCCCGTTGCGGCACATGTCCCACTCGCCGACCGCGCAGTTGGGGCAGGGCACCGGGTCGGGGTGCCGGACGATCCCGGCCACCAGGTCGCCCGGTTGCAGGGTGCCGGTCGGGTCCTCCAGCACCCGGCCCAGCGACTCGTGCCCGATGATCAGGCGGTCCGCGCCGGGCGGCGCCTCGCCGTAATCCCCAGCGATGATCTCGTGGTCGGTGCCGCAGATCCCCACCGCCAGCGCCTCGACCAGGACCGCACCCTCCTCGGGCGGCGGCTCGGGCTGATCCTCGATGAGGCTCAGCGAGTTGGCGACCCCGGGTTTCACAGTCACAGCGCGCACGCCCCTCATCTTTCCCCGCCGACCGCCGTGCCGTCCGCAAAGCGGGCAGATCGCCGGGTGCCGGCGGTGGACCGGCGCGGGCCGGGCCCACGCGGGACAGACGTCCTAGGATCAGCGGCATGACTCCCGAAGAGGTCGGCGCTCGGCTGGTCGCGCTGCTCGCTCCGGTCGAGGCGACCCCGTCGGTCTCCGGCGGGCAGCGGTTCGCCCGGGCCACCGTCGACGTGCCGCCGGCGAGTTGGCCGGATGCGGTACGCGCCGCCCGCGACGACACCGAGCTGGCCTGCGACTTCTTCGACTGGCTCTCGGCGGTGGACGAGTTGGCCGAGGGCTTCGACGTGGTGGCGCACCTCTGGTCGACCCGGCTGCGGCACGGCGTGTTGCTGCGCACCCGGCTGCCCCGCGGCGCGGCCACGGTGGCCTCGGTGGTCGACGTCTACCCGGGCGCCGCCTGGCACGAGCGGGAGACGCACGAGATGTTCGGCATCGGCTTCGCCGGTCACGGCGAGCTGCGACCGCTGTTGCTGCCGCCGGAGTTCGAGGGCCATCCGCTGCGCAAGGAGTTCGTGCTCGCTTCCCGGGTGGCCAAACCCTGGCCGGGCGCGAAGGAACCGGGCGAGTCCGAGGCCGGCGGTGGCCGTCGACCGATCCGCCCGCCGGGCGTGCCGGCGCCGGGCGAGTGGGGGACCACGCCCACCCCGGCCGGCGCGGGCGGCGTGGGGGAGGGTCCGCGTGGCGGCACCCCGGCCCGGCCGGCCGGTGAGCGGCCCGCGCGGCCCGCTCCGGGGGCCCGTCCGGCGCGTACTCTCCGGCCCGCCGGCACCGCCGACGGCCCGGCCCCGGCCGACCAGCCCGCGCCCGGCGCCGGCCCGGCCCCGACGGACAAGCCCGCGCCCGCAGCCGGCCCGGGGGACAAGCCCGCGCCCGGCGCGGCCGACGGTCCGGCTGCGGACCCGCCGGCGCGCGATGACCGGACCGAGCGCGACGGGGGTACGGCCTGATGCCGCTCTGGGTGGAGCTGGTGCTGCGGGTGGGTGGCGTGCTGGTCGCGTTCCTCACCCTGCCGTTGCTGGTCGGGCAGGCCGAGCACAAGGTGATGGCGCACATGCAGGGCCGGCTCGGTCCGATGTACGCGGGCGGCTTCCACGGCTGGGCGCAGCTCGTGGCGGACGGGGTCAAGTTCGTGCAGAAGGAGGACATCACCCCCCGCGAGGCGGACCGGGCGGTCTTCCGGCTGGCGCCCGCGGTGGCCCTGGTGCCCTACCTGCTGGTGCTGCTCGTCATTCCGCTCGGCCCGAACGACCTGGTCGGGCAGCCGTTGGACATCGGCCTGTTCTTCGTGCTGGCCGTGGTCGGCGTCGGTGTGGTGGCGGTGCTCATGTCGGCCTGGGCGTCGGCCAACAAGTACAGCCTGCTCGGCGGGCTGCGCGGGGCCGCCCAGTTGCTCGGCTACGAGCTGCCGCTGGTGCTGGCCGCCGCCTCGGTGGCGATGGCGGCGGGCACGCTCAGCCTGTCGGGCATCGTCGAGGCGTGGCAGCCGTGGTGGTTGCTCTGGCAGGCGCCCGCGATGATCATCTTCTTCGTCGCCGGGCTGGCCGAGATCCGCCGGCCGCCGTTCGACATGCCGGTGGCCGACTCGGAGCTGGTCTTCGGGTACATGACGGAGTACACCGGCCTGCGCTTCGCGTTCTTCCTGCTCGCCGAGTACGTCGGCATCGTGGTGATCGCCGCGCTGACCACGGTGCTGTTCCTTGGCGGCTGGCAGGGTCCGTTCGCCGACGACCAGCTGGGTTGGCTCTGGACCCTGCTCAAGGTCTTCGCCGTGGCGTTCGTGATCATCTGGCTCCGGGTGTCCTACCCCCGGCTGCGCGAGGACCAGCTCCAGCGGCTCTGCTGGCTGGTGCTGGTGCCGGCTTCCCTCGCGCAGCTGGTGCTCACCGCCGCCGTGCGCATCGCCCTCTGACTCGGCTGCGGGTCAGCGCAGCGGGGTGTGCGCGGGGTCGACGGGCTCGGCCGGGGGCGGTGGCGGCGTGCCGTCGCCGAAGGGACGGCCACTGAGGGCTTCCCGCCCGTGCGGGGTGATCCAGTTGGACAGGTCAGGGCCGAGCGGGACGATCCCGGTCGGGTTGATGTCCAGGTGCACCTCGTAGTAGTGCCGCTTGATGTGATCGAAGTCGATGGTGTCGCCGAACCCGGGGGTCTGGAACAGGTCCCGGGCGTACGCCCAGAGCACCGGCACTTCGCTCAGCTTCTGCCGGTTGCACTTGAAGTGGCCGTGGTAGACCGGGTCGAAGCGGACCAGCGTGGTGAAGAGCCGCACGTCGGCCTCGGTGATGGTGTCGCCGACCAGGTAGCGCTGGCCGGCCAGTCGCTCGGTCAACCAGTCCAGCCGGTCGAAGAGCCGGTGGTACGCCTTGTCGTACGCCTCCTGACTGCCGGCGAAGCCGCACCGGTAGACGCCGTTGTTGACGTCCCGGAACACCATGTCGTTGACCTCGTCGATCTCCGCCCGCAGGTGTTCGGGGTAGAGCTGCGGGGCGCCCTCGCGGTGGTACGCGCCCCACTGCGTGGAGAGGTCGAGGCTCATCTGTGCGTAGTCGTTGGTCACCACCTGCCCGGTCGGCACGTCGACGATCGCGGGCACGGTGATGCCCCGCTCGTAGCCGGGGAAGCGCTTGAAGTACGCCTCCTGGATGCGCTCGATGCCGAGCACCGGGTCCCGCCCGCCTGGGTCGAGGTCGAACGTCCAGCTCCGGGCGTCGTGGGTGGGACCGGCCACCGCCATCGAGATGTCATCCTCCAGACCGAGCAGCCGCCGCACGATGATCAGTCGGTTGGCCCACGGGCAGGCCCGGCTGACCACCAGCCGGTACCGGCCCGGCTCCACCGGGTACCCGTCCCGCCCGTCGGCGGTGATCCGAGTGGCGATGTACCGCTGGTCCCGGGTGAACTCGGCACCCGGCTCGACGTACTTCCCGCGTTTTTCCTCGCCCACGTCACTCCTCCGGTTGCTTGCCGTCTCGTCCCCATCGTCGCGGATTCCGGCCCGCGCTGCGCGCCGGCGTGCGATCCGGCCACGACCGCCTCGCGATCCGACCGGTCCTGCCCGACCAGTTCGGTGCCGGCTAACCTGCCGGGATGACGGATGTGGAGGCAGCAGCCCGGCAATTCATCGCCGACGTGTGGAACGCCCGCCGGGAGGAGTCGGCGTACGAGCTGATTGCCGACGAGTGCCCCGGGCTGGGCGGCACCGGCCCGGAGGCCACGCTGGCCTGGCACCGCGAGCGGAGGGCCGCCTTCCCCGACCTGCGCTACAAGATCGTGGACGTGTTGGCCGCCGGTGAGCGGGTGGCCGTGCACTGGCGGGCGGCCGGCACCCAGGCCGGGCAGTTCGGGCCGGTGCCGCCGACCGGGCAGGTGGTCAGCTACTCCGGGGCGACGTTCCTGCGCTTCGACGCGAGCGGCCGGATCGTCGAGGTGTGGAGCTGTAACGAGCTGTTCCAGCTGCTCCAGCAGCTCGGCGTCGAGATGCTCCCGCCGACCGGAGGTATCGCCGCTACCGGCGCGTGATCCGGTCCAACGGCATGGTCAGCTCTCCCCGCGACCACGGGTACCGCCGTCGACGCACGGGTGGTGGTCGCGCGCGCCGGGGCCACAGGGCAGGATGGTCCACATGAGCGACCCCAGCGAGCACGGCGACCCGGCCGGCGCCAGCGAGCGCGGCCTTCCCGGCGCGGGCCTGGTAAAGGGGCTGGCGGTCACCCTCAAGACGATGACCAGCCGCTCGACCACGCAGCAGTACCCCGACGTCGTCCCCGAGCTGCCGCCCCGCTCGCGCGGAGTGATCGCGCTTTCGGAGGAGAACTGCACGGTCTGCATGCTCTGCGCCCGTGAGTGTCCGGACTGGTGCATCTACATCGACTCGCACAAGGAGGAGGTGGCGGTCCCCGGCGCCGCCCGCCCCCGCCAGCGCAACGTGCTCGACAAGTTCGACATCGACTTCTCACTCTGCATGTACTGCGGCATCTGCATCGAGGTCTGCCCGTTCGACGCGCTGTACTGGTCGCCCGAGTTCGAGTACGCCGAGTACGACATCAAGGACCTGCTGCACGACAAGGACCACCTCGGTCAGTGGATGGCCACCGTCCCGCCGCCGCCCGCGCACGACCCGAACGGCGATCCGGCCAAGGAGGAGACGGCGGCCGCGCGTAAGGCGGCTGCCGCACGCCCGGCCCCGCCGGCGGTACGCCCCGAGCCCGGCACCGACCCGGGTCCCGCGTCGTGACGGCGCGACGCGGGGCGGCCCGAGCTGTGAGGGCGGCCCGGTGACCGGCGCGGACCTGCTGCTGCTCGCCCTCGGTGCGGTGGCGGTCGGCTCCGGCGTACTGGTGGTGACCACCAAACACCTGGTCCGTGCCGGGCTCTACCTGGTGGTCTGCCTGGGCGCGCTGGCCGGCGACTATCTGGTGCTCAGCGCCGAGTTGGTGGCCTGGGTGCAGGTGCTGATCTACGTGGGCGCGGTGGTGGTGCTGCTGCTGTTCGCGGTGATGTTGACCCGGGCGCCGATCGGCGCCTCCGACGACCTGGACCGGCCCGGCTGGCCGGCCGCGCTGATCGGTGGCGGTGCCGGGCTGGGGCTGACCGTCCTGCTCGTCGACGCGTACCGGTGGAGCACGGTGACGCTGCCCGGGGCGGGCACCGCCGAGCGGCTGGGGGAGCAGATCTTCCGGTCCTGGGTGCTGCCGTTCGAGGTGCTGTCGGTGTTGCTGCTGTCCGCACTGGTGGGTGCGGTGGTGCTGTCCCGGCCCGATATCGGCCGGCCCGGCCCCGGCTCGGACGGCACAGCCGAGCCGGGCGAGGTCGACGTGGAGACCGGGGGCCGACGGTGAGGCCGGTCATCCCGTACGTCACCGCCGCGCTGCTGTTCGGCCTCGGCGTCTACGGGGTGCTGCGCCGGCGCAACGCGGTGCTGGTGCTGATGGCGGTCGAGTTGATGCTCAACGCGGTGAACCTGATCCTGGTCACCGCGGACACCACCGCGCGTTCCGTGCTGCCGCACTCCGGTCAGGTCTTCGCGCTCTTCGTCATCGTCCTCGCCGCCGCCGAGATCGGGGTGGGGCTGGCGATCGTCCTCCAGCTCTACCGGCTACGGGCCACCGTGGCGGTGGACGAGGTGCCGTTGACCGAGCCCGCCGAGTCGCCACGGACCGCCGGCAGCACACCGCCGGTCGCCGCTAGCGCCGGCCAGCACCCGGAGGTGGGCCGGTGACCGGGTTGCTGGGGGCGCTGCTGCCCGCCGTACCGCTGGTCGCCGGGCTGCTCGGCCTGCTGCTGCCGCCGGCCCCGCGCCATCCCACCGCTGGCGCGGGGAGCGGTGACCGGGCCCGACGGGTGGCCGTCGCGCTCGGTGTGACCGGCGCTGCCGGCGCGCTGGCGCTGGCCGTCGCGCTGCTGGTCACGGTCGACGAACCGGGGGAGACGTCGACCACCTGGGTCGACATCGGTGGGTTGACGGTGACCCTGGGGGTCCGGTTGGACGGCGCCGCCGCGCTGGTCGCGGTGGCGGTCACCGCGGTCGCCCTGGCCGTGCAGGTCTACTCGATCGGCTACCTGCGGCGCGGTCCGCACGATGACGTCGACGTCGACCACCGCTATCCGCCGTACGCCGCGCAGATCAGTCTCTTCACCGCCGCGATGCTGCTGGTGGTCGTCGCCGGCGACCTGATCATGCTGCTGGTCGGCTGGGAGGTGATGGGCCTCTGCTCGTACCTGCTCATCGCCCACGACCGCCGGCTGCCCGGCGCGCCCGCCGCCGCGATGAAGGCGTTCCTGGTGACCCGGGTCGGTGACGTCGGTTTCCTGCTCGGCATCGCACTGCTCGGCGTGTCCACGGGCAGCTTCCGGATCGCCGACGTGCTCGCCCACGACCACTCCGGTGCGACCCTGACCGCCGCCGGTCTGCTGCTGCTGGCCGGGGCGGCCGGCAAGAGCGCGCAGTTCCCGCTGCACACCTGGCTGCCGGACGCGATGGCCGGCCCGACGCCGATCTCCGCGCTGATCCACGCCGCGACGATGGTGGCTGCCGGGGTGTACGCGGTCGCCCGCCTCTACCCGCTGTTCACGGCCGCGCCGGTGACGCTGACCGTGCTCGGGGTGATCGGCGCGATCACCCTGCTGCTCGGTGCCCTCGCGGCCACCGCACAGGACGACATCAAGCGGGTCCTGGCCTGGTCGACCGTCTCCCAACTGGGCTACATGACCGGCGCGTTGGCGGTCGGCTCGCCGTCGGCGGCGCTGTTCCATCTGCTCACCCACGCCGCTTTCAAGGCGCTGCTGTTCCTCGCCGCCGGTGCGGTGATTCACGCGGTGGGCACCACGTTGATGTCGGAGATGGGCGGACTGCGTCGCAGCATGCCGGTGACCTTCTGGTGCACGGTGGTGGGCCTGGGCGCGCTGGCCGGGGTGCCGCCGCTGGCCGGCTTCTGGAGCAAGGACGGCGTGCTGACCGTTGCCGAGGCGGCCGCCCGGGAGGGCACCGGCCCGGCGCCGTCCTGGGTGGGCTGGTTGGTCTGGCTGGCCGGGCTTGTCGGCGTCGCGATCACCGCCTGGTACGCCGGCCGGCTACTGCTGCGGACCTTCTTCGGCACTCCCCGGCTGCCGCTGGTCCAGCCGCACGACCCGCCGGCGCTGCTCCGCTGGCCGGTGTTGCTCTTGGCCGTGCCGGCCGCGTTGCTCGGCCTGGCCGGGTTCGTCGGGGCATTCGCCGACCGGCTGCGGTTCCCCACCGTGCCGGTGGCGGGCGCCGAGGACGGCCTGGTCCACCTCGGGCCGGGGCTGCTGCTGCCGCTGGCGCTGCTGCTGGTCGGCGCGGGGCTGGTGGTGCTGGGCTGGCGCCGCGACCGGGCCGCCGACCCGGCGTCCGCGATGGGTCCGCTGCGGCCGGTCTTCGCCCGCGCGTTCCGGCTCGACGACGTCCAGCACGCCCTGGTCGTACGCCCCGTCCGCGCACTCGCCCGGGTCGCGCGCACCGGCGACGAGGTGGTCGTGGACGGGGCGGTCGAGGGCAGCGGCCGGGCCGCGTCCGCTCTGGGTGCCGGGCTGGCCGCCCTGCACCGGGCGGCGCTGCCCCGTGCCGCCGCCGGGGTGCTGGCCGGCGCGCTGCTGATCGGGCTGGCCGCCGCACTGATCGGAGGGACCCGATGAGCTTCGGGCAGGTGCTGCTGGTGGCCGTACTGGCGGTGCCGGCACTCGGTGCGGTCGCGGTGGCCGCGACGCCCCGGGACCGGGCTGCCCGGCTGGTCGGCACGGTCGCGGCGGCGCTGACCCTGCTGGCCGCGGTGCCGCTGGTGTTCGGCGACCGGAGTTGGTTCGCGTGGTCGGCCGGCGCGCCGGCCGTGCGCCCCTGGCACGAGCTGGACCTGCCCTGGGTGCCCGGCCTGGAGCTGCGCTTCCACCTGGGCGTCGACGGCATCTCCTGGCCGCTGGTGGTGCTGACCGCGCTGCTCACCCTGCTCTGCTGCGGCTACTCGCTGTGGCGGGTGCCGGAGGGCGGCAGCGGCCGGACGCTGGTGGCGTTGCTGCTGGTGGTCGAGGTGGGCATCCTGGGCACCTTCCTCGCCCTGGACCTGGTGCTGTTCTTCCTCTTCTTCGAGGTCGTCCTGCTGCCGATGTACGCGATCATCGCCGGCTGGGGTGGCGCTGACCGGCGTCGGGCGGCCCGCAAGTTCGCGCTCTACACCCTGCTCGGCTCGGTGCTGCTGCTGGTCGGCGTGTACGTCGTGGTCGCCGCCGCCGGCACCGCCGACATGGTGGCGCTGACCGGTGGTGGCGGGCTGTCCCGAGGCACCCAGCTCGCGGCGTTCACCCTGCTCGCGCTCGCGTTCGCGGTGAAGAGCCCGCTCTGGCCGCTGCACTCCTGGCTGCCCGACGCGCACACGCAGGCCCCCACGGTCGGCAGTGTCGTGCTGGCCGGGGTGCTGCTCAAGATGGGCACCTACGGCCTGATCCGGGTGGCGGTGGGAGTGGCGCCGGAGGGCGCCCGCTGGGCGGCGCCGGTGCTCGGCGTGCTGGCCGTCGCCGCCATCCTGGTCGGCTCGCTGGTCTGTCTGGCGCAGGACGAGGTCAAGCGGCTGATCGCGTACTCCAGTGTGGGTCACATGGGCTTCGTGCTGCTGGGCGTCGCCACGCTGACCACCACCGGCATCCAGGCGGCACTGATCGGCAACGTCGCGCACGGGGTGATCACCGGTCTGCTGTTCTTCCTGGCCGGTGCGGTGAAGGACCGTACTGGCACGGGCAGCCTCGCCGAGCTGTCCGGGCTGCGGGAGACCGCGCCCCGGCTGGCCGGTCTGCTCGCGTTCGCGGCGATCGCGTCGCTCGGCCTGCCCGGGTTGGCCGGCTTCTGGGGGGAGGCGTTCGCGGTGATCGCAGCGGTCCAGGTGGGCGGCCCGCTCTGGACCACCCTCGGGGTGCTGGCCGCGGTCGGCGGCGCGCTCACCGCTGCGTACTTCCTGCGGCTGTTGCGCCAGGTCACCCACGGTCGGCCGAGCACCGCCGTCGGCCGGGTCGGCCCCGCGCTGGCCGGTGCGGAGCTGACCGCGTGGGTGCCGCTGGTCCTGCTCGCCCTGGCCATCGGGCTGGCCCCGGCGCTCGTTCTCGGCGTCGCCGAGGCCCCGGTCGACGCCCTCGTGGGGGTGGTCTTCCCGTGAACGCGGTGCAGAGCGTGGACAGCGTGGCGCTGCTGCCGGCCTACCTGGCCGCCGGTACCGCCGTGCTCGTGCTGATCACCGACCTGCTGCTGGCCCGGCCGCGGGCCACGATCGTGGTGGCCGCGCTCGGTGCGCTCGGCACCGCCGTCGGCGCCGCCGTGGTGGGCGCGGGTGGGGAGCGACAGACGTTTTGCGTCGGCGCCGACTGCTCCTGGATCTTCGGCGGTCGAGCGGCCCTGGTCGGCGCGGTGGTGGCGCTGCTCACGCTGGGCGTGCTCGGGCTGTCCGTGCCCGCGCTGCGGGCGGGGCGGTCGCCGGTGGGGGAGTACTGCTTCCTGCTCGCCTGCTCGATGACCGGCGGCGTGGTGCTCGGCGCGGCCGGCGACCTGATCACCCTGATCGTCGCCCTGGAGACGCTGACCCTGCCGCTGTACGTACTGGTCGGCCTGCGTCGGGGGAGCCTGGCCAGTGCCGAGGCGGCGGTCACCTTCTTCGTGGTCAGTGTGGTGGCCACCACAGTGACGCTGCTCGGTGCCGCGCTGCTGTACGCGGTGACCGGCGGGCTGCACCTGGACCGGCTCGGCGCGCTGCTCGCCGAGCGGCCGGAGCTGCGCGACCTGCCGCTGACCACCGCAGCGGTGGCGCTGGTGCTGGTCGGGCTGGCCTTCAAGGTGGCGGCGGTGCCGTTCCACGCCTGGGCGCCGGCCACCTACGACGGAGCACCGTTGCCGGTGGCCGCCTACCTGTCCACGGCGTCCAAGCTGGGCGGGGTGGTCGCGCTGCTCGCTGTGGTGCAGCGGGCACTGCCGGCCGATCAGACCGGTCCGGTGCTCGCCCTGCTCGCGGTGCTCACCATGACCGTCGGCAACCTGGTCGCCCTGCGTCAGCGGCGTACCGTCCGGCTGCTGGCCTGGTCCTCGGTCGCGCAGGCCGGCTACATCCTCGCCCCGCTGGGCGCGTTGGCGCTGGCCGCCGGCCGCACGGGTGAGGCACGCGACGCCGCGTACGCCGCCGCGGTGGCGTACACCGTCTTCTTTGTGGTCCTGGAGCTGGCCGCGTTCGCCGCGGTGACCGCGCTGCGCCCGGCGGGTGCGGACGGCGGCACTCTGGACGACCTGCGCGGGGCGGCCCGCCGGCACCCGTGGCGGGGCGCCGCGCTCGGCCTCGCGCTGGTCGGACTGGCCGGTCTGCCACCCGGGCTGGCGGGACTGTTCGCGAAGGTGACCGTGGTCCGGGCGCTGCTGGACGGCGGCGCCGCCTGGCTGGCGCTGGTGGTGGCGGTGAACGCGGTGATCGGCCTGGCGTACTACCTGCGGGTGACCGCCACACTGTGGGCGCCGACGGCGACGCCCGCACCGGCCTCGACGCTCCCAGGCGGCGCGGCGGCCGTACCCGTGGTGGGCGTGGTGGCCGTGGTGCTGGCGGTGGCCACGGTGGCCACCGTGGTGCTTGGTGTCGCGCCGCAACTGGTGCTCGACCTGGCCGCCCGCTGACCCGACCGCCTCGCTCCGGGCGGCCCGTTCCCGCAGGTCTCAGTCATTTCTCAGCGTTGAGACGGATGGTTGGCGGGTACGGAGTTGTTACACCGGTCAGCGGATCCCGGCGATCCGTGCACCGAAGGAGTGATTGTGCACCACAACCGTCTGAAGACCGCCGCGCTGCTCGGCCTGCTCACCTCGCTGATCCTCGTGGTGGGCTACTGGTTCGGCGGCAGTGGCGGACTGTTCATCGCCGTCCTCGTGTCTCTGGTCATGAACGGCGTTTCCTACTTCTACTCCGACAAGCTCGCGCTGCGCTCGATGCGGGCGCAACCGGTCACCGAGGCACAGTTCCCCGAGCTGTACCGGATGGTGCGGGAGTTGGCGGCCGAGGCCCGGCAGCCGATGCCGCGCCTCTACGTCAGCCCGACCGCGCAGCCCAACGCGTTCGCCACGGGTCGTAACCCGCAGCACGCGGCGGTCTGTGTGACCCAGGGCATCACCGAGATCCTCGACTACCGCGAACTGCGCGGTGTGATCGGGCACGAGCTGTCACACGTCTACAACCGGGACATCCTCATCTCCAGCGTGGCGGCCGGCCTGGCCAGCATCATCACCCTGCTGGCGAACCTCGCCTTCTTCATCCCGCTGGGCGGCGGGGACGACGAGGATCGGCCGAACCCGGCTGTGCTGCTGCTCACCCTGATCCTGGGCCCGATCGCGGCCAGCGTCATCCAGTTGGCGATCAGCCGGAGCCGTGAGTTCCAGGCGGACGCCTCGGGTGCCGAGTTGAGCCGTGACCCGCTGGCTCTGGCCAGTGCCCTGCGCAAGATCGATGCGGTGGCCCGGCGTCGGCCGTTGCCGGCCCAGGGCCAGCTCACCAGCACCGCGCACCTCATGATCGCCAACCCGTTCAAGGGTGGCGGCATGGCCACGCTCTTCGCCACCCACCCGAAGATGGAGGACCGGGTCGCCCGGCTGGAGCAGATGGCCGCCAACGCGGGCCCGGTGCAGTTCCAGCGCTGACCTGCTGATTCCGCCTCCGCCCGTACCCGGTCGCATCCGAGTACGGGCGGAGTGCTGTGTCGGCCGCGATACGATATCCGGTTCTGCCCGCTAAGCACCCGGCGTTAGGGTCTAAAGGGCTCACGCTCATTACATTCTCGGGAGGTTCACGGTGGCCGCACTGCGCCAGTATCTGGGTGTCTGGCGGATCCCGGGGGCGCCGATGCTGCTGGTCACCGGCATCATCGGGCGGCTCGGGATCGGCATGACGCCGCTGGCGCTGCTGCTGGTGGTCGAGCAGGTGACCGGGCGGTACGCGCTCGCTGCGGTGGCGGGCGGGATCTACGCGATCGCCGGTGCCGTGCTCAGCCCGGTGGCCGGGCGGATCGCCGACCGGGTCGGCCCGAGCCCGGTCCTGCTGGTCACCGCCGTGGCCCACCCGCTGGCGCTCACCGGCCTGCTGCTGGCCAGCCGGTCGGGCGATGACGCCCTTCCCGCCATCTACCTGGCCGCCGGTGTCGCCGGTGCCACCTATCCACCGCTCACCGCCGCCATCCGTGGCGCGTGGAACGACCTGACCGGCCCCGCCTCCGGCCGGTACCCCCTGCGCAACACCGCGCTGGCCGCGGAGACCTCATTGTTCGAGATCGTCTTCGTGATCGGCCCCCTGCTCGTCGCCGGCTTCGTGCTGCTCGCCGACGCGGCGGCCGCGCTGATCGGGGCGGCCGTGGTCACCCTGGTCGGCACCACCGCCGTGGCCCTCGGCCGGGTGATGCGCGGCTGGCGTCCGCACCCGCGCGAGCACCACGCCCGGGGGCTGGGCCCGCTGCGGGTCTCCGGCTTCCCGGCCCTGCTGGTCTGTGTGGCCAGCCTCGGCATCGCGTTCGGCGCCGCGGGCGTGATCGTCCCGGCGTACGCCGGTGACTACACCGTCGACGACCCGGAGAGCCTGGCCGGGATCCTGCTGGCGGTCTGGGGGATCGGTAGTGCGGCCGGCGGGCTCTGGTTCGGTGTCCGCAGGCCGTCGCCGAACATGACCCGGCAGTTCGCCATGCTGCTCGCTGCGGTGGCCGGCAGTTTCGTGGTGTTCGCGGTGATGCCCACACCGTTGGCGCTGGGTGCCGCGCTGGTCGTCGGCGGGGCCACCATCGCGCCCGCGCTGACCCTGGAGAACACCCTGGTCGGTCGGATCGCGCCGGCCGGAATGCTGAACGAGGCGTACACCTGGGTGGTCACCATGTCGGTGGCGGCGAGCGCTGCCGGCGGCGCGGTGGCCGGCCTGATCGTGGACAACGCCGGCGGCGTGCCGTGGGCATTCCTGTTCGCCGGGGCGGCGGTCGCCGTCGGGGCCGCGGTCGCCGCGCTGCCCGCCGGGCCCATCGCCCGCGCGGAAATCTCGACGGTACGCACCGACGAACCCGTCACAGTCTGAACCGGTACGGCGCGGCTGGGCCGGACCAGCCACCCGCCGGACGCGGCGACCCGGCTTCCTGGCGCGTCGCCCCTAGCCGGGGTCTCGGCGGGATCGGGCGGTGGTCGCATCGACCGGCGGTGGGTCCGGGAACGGCAGGGGGCAGCAGGAACTGCCGGCGCACGCGATCAGGTCGTCGCAGCCGGCGGAGATCGCCGCCCGCAGGGAGTCTCGGACAGCCGTCAGGTCGGCCAGCCGCTGCTCCACCTCGGCCAGCTTGGCCGTGGCCCGCGCCGGTAGGCCGACACCGCGGTCGTTTCGGCGCCGCTCGGCGTCGAGCAGCTCGGCAACCTCGCCGAGGGTGAAGCCGAGACGCTGCGCCGTCTTGATGATCCGCAGCCGGGTGACCGACTCCGCCGGGTACAGCCGGTGTCCGCCGGGGGACCGCCGCGGTGCGGCGAGCAGGCCGCGACGTTCGTAGTAGCGCAGCGTCTGCGGGTTCACCCCCGCCGCGCCGGCCAGTTGTCCGCTCCGCAGCCACGCCCCGGCCGCCCCCGGTGCGCCGCCCGGCCGCACCCGCTCGGCCAGGCCGTCGAGGACGCCGACGTGCGAGGCCGGAACCTGTACGTCCACGGTCACCGCGTCCGGGCCGGTGCGGGTGACGCCGAAGGTGAAGAACGAACAGCACGCCGATTCGCGCGCGGTCAGGTCCCGGGCGCCGCGCTCGGCCTCCGCCGTGCCGACCAGGTGCAGCCGCAGCCGCTGCGCGGACGGCCGCTCGATTCGAAGAACCGCCTCGGCGAAGAACCGGTCGAACTCGGCGAGGCGGAGAGGCAGCTCGGCCGTGGGCAGGCGGCAGGAGTCGGGGACCCACGTGTCGTCCGCCGCTGGGTTTCGGTCGCTCACCACCTGACGGTAAGCCCGTACCCGGGTACCGGATGCAACCCCGCAGTCGGTTGAGTCACCTGCCGCGCCCAATCTGGGCGGGGTCAGCGCGGGCCCGGACCGCCGGGTGCGGGGCCGGGCCCGGATGTGGAGGCTCTAGTAGCGGGCGGTCAGTGCACCGTCGATCGCGAGGGCCGCACCGTTGATGAACGCGGACTCGTCGCTGAGGAGGAACGCCGTGAAGGCGGCGACCTCGTCCTCCCCGGCTGCTCTGCCGCTCGGCTGCTGGCTGAGGAGGTCGTTCGCGGCATCCGGGTTGGCCGCAGTGAAGTTGCGCCAGAGCGGGGTGTCCACCAGGCCCGTCACCAGGGCGTTGACCCGCACGCCCTGCTTGGCGACGTCGAGCGCCGCGGAGCGGGTGAGGCCCACGACGCCGTGCTTGGCGGCCGAGTACGCGACAGCCGTCGGATCGCCGGCCACACCGACCACGGAGGCGTTGTTGACGACGGAGCCGCCCCCGCTGGCCAGGATCGCCGGAAGCTCGTGCTTGAGGCTGTAGAAGACGCTGGTCAGGTTGAGGGCGATGGTGCGATCCCAGGTCGACGCCGCACTGTCCCGGATCGTTCCCTGGATGTTGCCGCCGCCCGCGTTGTTGAAGGCGGCGTGCAGGCCCCCGAACTCCCTGACCGTGACGTCGACCAGGTTGGCGACCTCCTCCTCGACCGTGACATCCGTCGGGACGAAGAGGACCTTGCCTCCGTCGGCCGTGATCTCCGCAGCGGTCGCCTCTCCGCGTGCCTTGTCACGTGCCCCGATCACGACGGTTGCCCCCTCGGAGGCGGCGCGCCTGGCAAACGCCGAACCCATGCCGGAGGTCCCTCCGGTAACGATGACGACCTTGGACTGCAGGCGGTTCATGCTCGCTCCACTAGTTGCGCAGTGCGGCCACGCGATCGCGGGCCAGCCGCAACGGTAGGGTTATCTGGAACGACTGCCAAAGAATTGTCGCCGTAGTCACCCATGCCTCGCGCGGCCCGCCGCTGCTGGGGTGTTCGGCGAGGCTGTTCCGGCCAGCGAAGGGGGATTCGGATACTTTGTTGATCGTTACATAATTTACGGGTCGCATGAGATGCCCGCGGGGGCGGACCGAGGAAAGTCCTGCGGGTGGCGAGTGAGGGCGCCACCCGGTCTTACCGCACGCAGACGGTTAGAAGGTGAAGTCCGAGGGCGCGCCCTCACCCACGCGGCCGTCCACTGCCTCACGGAGGATGTCGGCGTGGCCGGTGTGGCGTGCGTACTCCTCAACCATGTCCAACAACATGTCCCGGACGGTGGGGGTGCGGCCGTCCGGCCAGGTGAAGGACGCTGGTCCGTCCAGCCCGCGCTCCTTGATGACGTCAGCAACGAGCTCGCGCGACCGCTCGACAGCGTCTCGCCACACCGCGTAGACATCTTCCGGCGAGTCCAGCGCCCCGGTGCGCCATTCCCAGTCAGGGTCGGCGTCGAAATCCACGGCGTCCCACGGGGCTCCGTAGTCCTGTCCGGCGAGTTTGACGGCCAGCCAGTCCGCCTCGACCAGGGCCACATGCTTGACGAGGCCGCCGAGCGTCATCGCACTGGCGGCGGTGGTCGCGCGCAGACCCTTCTCGTCCAGCCCCGACGTCTTCCAGGCGAAGGTCCGCCGGTTGCGCTCGAGGACTGACAGCAGGGACTCGGCCTCGGTGGGAGCTGCTGATGGGGAAGGCTGGGGAACCGTCTCGCTCATGACCGGGGAGCATAGCCAGAACTCTCATCGACCACTCACCGGTAAAAAGCGGACAGATTAGCCTCGGGACGTGGCGTCCGGCTAAATGATCTTTCTAGCCGGGCCCCAGTATTCCCCTGCTGTCCTACCTGTAGTTATTGAACTGGAGGGCGACGCCGAAGTCCTCGCCCTTGAGCAGCGAGATGACCGCCTGGAGGTCGTCCCTCTTCTTGCCGGTGACCCGCAGCTGGTCGCCCTGGATCTGAGCCTGCACACCCTTGGGGCCCTCGTCGCGGATCTTCTTGCTGATCGCCTTGGCCTTGTCCGTCTCGATGCCCTGGATCACCTTGCAGTCGATCTTGAAGATCTTGCCGGACGGGCGCGGGTCGCCGGCGTCCAGCGACTTCAGCGAGATGTTCCGCTTGACCAGCTTCTCCTTGAACACGTCCAGCGCGGCGCGTACCCGCTCCTCGGTCTCTGCCTGAAGGCCGATCGCCTCCTCACCCGACCAGGAGATCTCCGCACCGGTGCCGCGGAAGTCGAACCGCGTCGCGAGTTCCTTCTCCGCCTGGCGGAGGGCGTTGTCGACCTCCTGGCGGTCAACCTTGCTCACGATGTCAAACGACGGGTTCGCTGCCATGCTTCTACTCCTGCTGTCCGGAGGTCTGGGCCTGCCGTCGGCCACCGACCAGCGGCACGACCCCCTGACCGTACCCGGTTGCGACGGGGGTGGGGTGAGCCGCTATCCTTGCTTCCGCCGCCGCGTTGCGACGCGGTGGGGTGCCCTGGCGGGTTGCCCGAGCGGCCAATGGGAGCGGACTGTAAATCCGTCGCGAAAGCTTCGAAGGTTCGAATCCTTCACCCGCCACCAGGCAACGGCAAGGCCCTTGACCTGCGGAAACGCTAGTCAGGGGCCTTCGTCGTCTCCTGCCGTTGTTGACCGCCGTTGCTCCTGATCGACCGACCGATCGGGCACGTATCGGGCACGCGAGGGGACTGGCGTCATAAGCGAGTTTGATGAGCTGGTGCTCACGATCGCGCGGCACCTTGAACTCGACTGGCAGTACGTCGAGCGTGTCGAGGCGTGGAACGCAGAGCGGATCGCCGAGGTTCGCTCGGCTGGCCGTAGAGCTGGGCGCCGGCTCGGCTACAAGATCGCTACCTTCCAGTCTGACGCGGACGATGAGGGCCGCGTCGTCGTGATCGTTGCCGTGCGGGAGGCGCCGGACGCCGAGGACGATCGCCGAATGACGGACAGGGGGATGCTGCTCATGAATGACCTCTGGTCGAAGGCTGCTACCGGGCGACGACCGCGAGTCATAGCACCGTCAGTTTGGAAGGACGAAGATCACCGCCCCGAGATGCCCGAAACGCCTGCTGGCGCTAGGGGAGTGGGTCACGACTCGTGCCCGCTGGTGCCCGTCGGGGACACCGACTACTGGCACGTGGCTGGCATGCCGCGACCGCCTGATCCGTAGCCTCGGCGAGCCTGTCCAAGACGGTCCGTCCTCGGCGTCCGTGGCTGGCCCTGCTCCTGTGGGTGTCTCCGTCCGTACTCGGTGGTCCGAGGCTGTTGCTGTCAACGGTTGCTGTCAGCTATCGCTCCCGGTCCCGGCACCTGCAGCGGTTGATAACGCCGGGGTAGGCGTCTACTCGCCCATCGAGCCGCTGTACCAGGAGATGGTCGTCTTCGTGCCAGATCGTTTCGCCAGGATGCACGAGGACCGGTCGGTCCAGTACGAAGTGGCGCCAACGATCGATCAGCGTGAGGCGGTCGGCCTGTTCCCGCAACCCTGTCCCCTCCTCTTGGCTGTGCTCTTGCTCAGCAGCATCGGCCAGCCGATAGGCGAGCTGCAACAGGTGGCCTGGCGGGTCGTGACAGAGCTCCTGGGCAGATCGCGGCGACCTGAGAATTATGAGATCAAGATGGGCGGCCCGGCGAGCTGCCCGGATGGCCTTCTAGCAGCGGAGATACCTCTCGGCACCTCTCACCACTCCCCCGCTGTCCGTCGCCCTCTTGCGGACTAGATGCGGACTGAGCCGCCTGGACTCACCCCCTGGGACTCATAGGCTCGTCTGGTGGTGTCGATGGTTGAGACGGCGGGGCTTGTTGTCGTCGTCGCGATTCTGCTGACCCTCCTGGTGCTCATGGTGATCAGTCTGTTCAGGCCACGAGACTCCCGGTCCGACGACGGGCCGCTTGACCACATGCATCACCCTCCGCCGGATGGGGGCGCGGGTGGCGGTGGAGACTAGTTTCAAGCTGTCCGCGGAACCCAGACCGTCAGTTTGGAAGGACGAAGATCACCGCCCCGGGATGCCCGAAACGCCTGCTCGTGGCTGGGGACTGGACCACGGCTCGTGCCCACTCGTGCCCGTTCGGGGCGCCGGCTACTGGCACATGGCTGGCACGCCGCCATCTGATCCGTAGATTCCCAAAAGGTGTCAATGCCGTCCGAGGCCGTCCGCCTGCTCCTGGTCCTCAGGCGCTCGGCAGCTCGATCGGTCCCGTCCCGTCCGGTCCAGTCCGCCCCGATGGCTCCCACGCGTGGCTCCCAGACTGTCAGCTTGGGAATCGCACAAGATCGGTTCGGGGCACTACGTTCTGCCTGGTCGACATGACCTCGAGCGGCCTGAAATGCCCTCCGTTGACACCGGCTTGTGGCCCGTGGATGGCCCAGCCCCGACCGTGGAGGTGGCCGGAGGCCACCCCGTAGGAGTGGCCCCCGGCACCGGCGATTCAGTTGGGTTGATCGGCCCAGGCGGTATCGAGGATTACCTGGTACGAGCTGATCCGTACCGGCGAGAGGGTCAGCAGCTCGTGGGCGAGCAGTTCCCCAGTGTTCGGGTGGAAGATCAGAAGGGACTGCTGGTTGTGCTCGCGGTCGTCGAAGGTGATGGCTACACCCTTGCGGCCGGCCCGATCGGTCACCTGGCCCCGCCACAGGAAACCGGGCACATCGGCAAGGCCCCGCAGGATCTCAGCTCGCGTCTGGCGCGGAACGACATATCGCCCGTACACCGTGCTGACTCCCTTGCTGACGGCGCCCGCGCCGTACCTGACCTTGAGCAGGTCGTTCATCTGGGCTCGACCCGACGGCAGCGGTGCGAGGTCCTCCGGTGGCAGCGGCATGTCGTCGGGCGCGGGCGTTCCGGAGGCGGAAGCCTTGGACTTGAGGTTCCGCTGCCAGTACTCCCGGGACTCCTGGTCCGGATACTGCGGCTCAAGCTGGGTCCTGACCTGCTTACCGGTCCCGTCGGCCGCCTGCCAGACCTTGGTCTCGTCGGCGAAAGCGACATGGTGGCGACCGTCGGCGGACGTCATCACCGGGTCGCCCCACGTCTTCGTGTGGTGGTACATGTACCGGCCGGTGCGGTTGTCGTACTCCGCATCGACAAGCCTGCTCGCCAACGCGCGCAGCTCGCTCCCCGCATCACGGGTGACAGAGCCGTACGCCACCGGCACGAGCACCACCCCCGGATCCGCCCCGGGCGGACCGGCGATCCCCGAGGTGTCCGGGCTGGACGGGCCGAACGTCTGGACGATTGCCGCGGCGCCGACCGCTACGGTCAGCGCCCCGGCGGTCAGAACCAGCCTGCGCGTCGGGCGTGCCCGGCGGTGATGGGCGGCCGGCTCGGCGACAGCCTCCGCGCGGACGATCAGATCGTGTGCCGACAGCCGGGGCGGTGCGATCGTGCTGTGCCGGGCCGGGTCAGCCGGACCGAGGAGGGTACGCGTTCGCTCTTCTCCGAACATCACATGGCCTTTCGAGGACTCGCCAACACCGGCTGCTGCGCCGGCGGTACAACTCGGTGCGACATGGCTTCGTTGAGGCGCCTACGGGCGCGGTGCAGACGCACGGCAGCGGTGGTGCGGGTACAGCCGAGGACCTGAGCGGCCTCGGAAACTGTCAGTTCCTCCCAACCGACCAGCCGGAGGATCTCCTGGTCGAGGTCGGCGAGGGTGGCTAGAGCGGCGTGGAGATCGGTGACGCCCACTGTCGCGTCGGCGCCGGACGAGCCCGGCTTCTGCAGAAGGCCGGCGTCGGCAATCGGTAGCACCTCCGGCGCAGCTCTCCGAGTTCGCCACTCGTTCGCCAGCAGGCGACGGGCCACCCCGTACAGCCAGGGCAGGCTGCGGTTCGGAACCTCGCGGCGACGCCGCCAGGCGACGACGAACACCTCCTGGGCTAGTTCAGCCGCCGCGTCCAGATTGCCGAGCCGACGCTGGCCGTACTTCACCACGTGTGGGTAATCGGCCGCGTAGACGCTGGTGAACCAATCCTCATTGCGTTCTCCCGGTGGACCCATCCAAGACTCCCGCCTGGTTGACGAACGTTCACCCTGGCTTGTGTCATCTCCAGCCCAATGATTACCGCCAACCACCTGCCAGAGCCGCACGCCGCGATAAAGCTGCCTCCGGCTGCAACGGCTCCGCCAGGTGGAACGTCGACGCTCCCACACGCTCAGGTCTGCTTCCAATGCCTGCGGCTCAAGTCCCCTGCGACTCAAGCGGATCTCCTCGTCGGGCAGTCGTAGACCGTCCAGCCTCCCCGGACGGGGACCAGGTGGAGCGCCCTACCGGCCGAACGACCTGGTCCCCGTCCGGGGAGGCTGGTAGCCCTTGTGGTGCCTGGCGAGGCGAGCCGCGGCGGCATCTCTGAGGAGGGCCGGGGTTCGGGGCGGAGCCCCGAGGTCTTCGTGGTCCTGGTCGTCCGTCAGCGTGGCCGGCCGGCCCGGCCGATGCCGGCCGGAGGTCGCCAGCAGGCCGGGGCCGGGCCGGCGCGGCCCGCTTGCGGGCCGCCTCGAAGTACCGATTTGACCGGGCGGTAGAGCGGGCGGGCCTGACTGACCTGATTCCGCACGATCTTCGGGCGACGCACGGGAGCTGGGTGGCTGATTCTCATGGCGTCCTGGTCGCCGCCCGCAGGCTGGGTCACTCCAACGCCAGCGTCACGACTCGCCACTACGCCCGAGCAGTCGACGGCCGGGACGCCGAGGTAGCCGCCTTCCTCGACCGGGCACGAAAGGCCGAAGATCATTCCGGAGGGGCACGCAACGGGCACGCGGGGGAGCCCAGGTCGGCCAGCCGGAGAGAAAAGCGGCCCTGACCTGCGCGAACATTCATTGACAACCTTGATAACGGGCAAAACTGTAAATCCGTCGCGAAAGCTTCAGAGGTTCGAATCCTCTACCCGCCACCAGGTGCAGAGACGGCCCCGTGAGCTGCGGAAACGCGCTCCGGGGTCTTTCTCGTGGAGTCCACGGGCGTCCAGCCCGATCTAGGCGTCAGCTCGTGATGGGTGCCGTTGAACCCTCGGTCTGACGGCGCTGCACGACCTGGAAGCCGGGCTCGCCGGTCAGGTCCGCGTCAAGCCGCCATCCCAGCCGCGGCTCCTGCCCACCGACGCCGCCCGCGATGTACGTCGCGCCGCGCGCAGGCCGGCTGTGCAATAGACCGAAGGCCAGTTCCGCCTCAGTGCGGCCAATGGCGACTGCCACCGTGACCGGCGCACTTTCCACGACAGAAGTCAGTCGGACCCGAGCACGAATTCGCGTTTCGGTACGCCGGTCGCCGGGCCGCTGCGAGACTGGGCGCGTGCCAGCCCCGCCGGCGCCCCGGCGTCGGCCGACCCGATCCGGCAGGTGGAGAACATGTCGAACGACAACGAAATCCGTCCCTTCCGGCTCGACATACCGGAAGAAGCGCTTGCCGACATGCGTCGCCGGATCGCGGCCACCCGCTGGCCCAGCCGCGAGCTGGTCACCGATCGCTCTCAGGGCGTGCAGCTGGCGACGGTCCAGGAGCTGGCCCGCTACTGGACGACCGATCACGACTGGCGCGCGTTCGAGGCGAAGCTGAACGCCCTGCCGCAGTACACGACCAATATCAACGGCGTGGAGATCCACTTCATCCACGTGCGGTCGCAGCACGAGAACGCCCTGCCGCTGATCATGACGCACGGCTGGCCGGGCTCGGTCGTCGAGCTGCTCGGGGTGATCGGCCCGCTCACCGACCCGACCGCGCACGGCGGTACCTCCGAGGACGCGTTCCATCTGGTGCTGCCGTCCTTGCCGGGCTACGGCTTCTCGGGCGAGCCGACCGAGCTCGGCTGGGAGAACGGCCGCATCGCACAAGCGTGGGCGGAGCTGATGGCCCGCCTCGGCTACACGCGCTACGTCGCCCAGGGGGGTGACGTGGGTGCCGCCGTCACGGACGCGATGGGCCGCCAAGCACCCGATGGGCTGCTCGGCATCCACGTCAACCTGCTCGCCGGGGCGATCGGTATCAAGGACCAACTGCCGGCGAAGTCCGAGCAGGAACGCGCGGCGCACGACGCGCTCAACCTGTTCATGATGGACGGCTTCGGTTACTTCCTGGAGCAGTCCACCCGGCCACAGACGATCGGCTACTCCCTGCTGGATTCACCCGTCGGGCTGGCGGCCTGGATGTTCGACCACGACACCGACAGCTACTACAAGATCTCCCGCGCGCTCGTCGACGGCAAGCCGGTGGGCGGTCTCACCCGGGACACCATCGTCGACAACGTCACGCTGTACTGGCTGACGGGCACTGGCGCCTCGTCCGCCCGGTGGTACTGGGAATTCGGACGGTTCCTGGCCGCAGCCGGTGCGTCCGGCCAGGCTCCTCCGCCGGTCTCGGTTCCGGTTGGCTTCACGACGTTCCCCGAGGAGATCTGGGCTGCCCCGCGCAGCTGGGTCGAGACGGTCTACCCCGACCCCGCGTACTTCAACGAGGCCGACCGCGGCGGCCACTTCGCCGCCTGGGAGGAGCCGGAGCTCTTCTCCGCCGAGGTGCGGGCCGCGTTCCGGCCGCTGCGGTAGTCCTGAGCCCGCTCTGGTTCGCGCCTGACCCTCCTGGTCAGTCCTATGGAGGTCACAGGCGAGGGCTGCGAAGTCAGCGCGTGGCACTCGGGTTCCTCACCGGGCGCTTGCCGCCTGCGGCATCAATCCCGTGACGCCCGTCGCGCATGATCTTGAAAGCGGTCGCAGCCGCCACGGCGCCGACGTGGTCGTGTTCGCCAGCGACGGCGGCGGCCTGCAGTACGGGCTGGCTATGCCGGCCGGATCACCGGTCTATCGCCTCCCGCCGGGCCTCGTCCTCACCGGCATCTACACCTCAGGGGAACCCGCACTTTGACGTGGCGGCTCCGGACCTGTCCACCTTCCTCGACCGCCTGCTCCAGGCCGTGAGGACGTTCGCCGCTTCGGGTACGCCACCCAGCTTGTGATCCTTCATCCCAGTGAACGGGTGGGCGGATGCCGGAACACCTGACAGGCAACCCGCAGCCGTCGATCAGCTGTTCTCGCCGGTGGTGTCGCCGACCAGGCGCCGCGCTTCGGCGATGACGTCCGCGTCGATGTCCACGGTCGCGGTACTGGTGCACAGATTCCCGTCATGGACGGCGTCCACGTACTCGTACGCGTTGTCGAGGGCCATCAACTCGGCTGCCCGGGGAGTGCCCTCGTACGTGATGAAGCTGTACGCCCAGGACGTGAGATCGCGAGGCGCGATGGTCTCTGCGAGTAGTCGCCGAGCCATGATCCGAAGCGCTTCCTCCGCACCCTCGCGACTGCCCTCCTGGTGGTAGGTCAGGGAGTGCTCCGCCAGAGCGACGTCGAGCCATCGCCGCAACTCGTCACTCTCGTTGCCCTTCACGGGCGAGATGCCGGCGAGGATCCGGAGGGTCGGGCTGTCCATGCCTGCCGTGAGGCAGTCGCAGGCGGCCTCGATCACCTGGGCTGCACTGCCCGACCCGATACTCCAGAAGACGGCGGCGCCCTGGAGGCGAGCGAGCGCATCGTGACCAGGCACCCGTACATGATCTGCCGGCGCGTCCCCACCGTCGCCGAAATTTCCAGCGGTGCAATGGAGGCGTCAGCGGTTGGTGCCACTCGTCGCGTCCGGCTTCTTGTGTCGACGCGGTAAGCGGGTATGGTGGTCGATGTCTCGGCTCGCATCGGCGCGTTTCCAGGCCAGCAGATCCGTCACGGAGAGCGACTGCACGTGATCACGCCGGCGGAAGCCGAACGGCGTGGGTGAATTGTGCTGAAGGTCGTATCAAGCGCTGTGTGAAGCGCTGAAGTCGCAGGAAGCAGCCCTGATCTGGCCCGGCACGTCGCGGGGGACTGGGCCGAAGGGGGCAACCTTCTCAACGCTCGGACCGGTCCCACACTCACCGCTTTTCGGCGTACCGACCGTGTGGCACGATCGTGGAACCTCCACCATCCCTGTGACACTTCCCCGACAGGAGCAAACATGTCTGGTCGAAGACTGGGTCGACTGTTTGGCCCGCTCCTCGTGCTCGCCGCTGTCCTCGGAGGACTGCTCGGCACCGATTTCCTTCCCGGCGCAGGTAGCGCTCAGCTGACTGACGTCGTTTGGGGTGCGGGGTTGGGTGATGTCGTCTGGGGCGTGGACGCCTCCCGGTAGCCTCGCGGGTCGTCGCCCATGAGGGCAGCACCCACGGGCGGCGTCTTTCAGAGGGAGCGGTATGGCCAGGCGTGACCAACGGCGCAAGTCCACGGACCACGCCTGGCTAATCACCGGCCCGCTGGCACTGGTCGCCATCCTCTCCTGCACCGCGATCAGCGTCATCTCCGACCATCCCTACGGGGAGTGGGGGCTGGCGTTCCTGATTTTCCTGGCGATGGCCGGCATCAGCATTCCGGTGCTGAACTTCGTCGTCCGTCGGCAGTCCGTGGGCGTGACGCTCACCGAGATCCCACTCGTGGTAGGGCTGTTCTTCCTGCCACCGCTGACCGTGATCCTGATCTACACGGTCGCCTCGTTGATCTGGAGCGCCTCGCAGCGCTTCGCGCCAGCGAAGTTCTGGTTCAACGTCGCGAGGGCCGCCGCGGCCACGTCGCTGGCCAGCCTGCTTCTCCTGCGACTGCCACCGCTGGAGGGCGTGGGCCCCGGCACCTGGGGCAGTCTCTTCCTCGCGGTAAACACCATCACCCTGGTCAGTCTCGCCTCTGTCGTCGGCGTGCACGTGCTGCTACAGGGCTGGCAGGCCGGCCGGGAAGCCCTGCGGACCACCCCGTCGGTGCTCCTCACCACCTCGATCAACGCGTCCGTCGGTCTGCTCGTCCTGATCGCTCTGGACCAGACCTGGTGGTCCGCGTTGCTGCTGGGTGCCCTCTTCGCCGCACTCACCCTGGTCTACCGGTCCTACGCCCAGTTCTTCCGGCAGCACCGCACCCTGACCGGGATGTACGACCTGGCCCGGTTGATCACGACCAGCGGTGCCGACGGGTCGCTGGCCGACGTCCTGCTCGACCGGGTCCGTGCCCTCATGCAGGCGGAGTCCGCCACCCTCTGGCTGCCCGCCCAGGGCCGGCACCCCGAGGTGCTGTTGACGGCCCGGGTCGATACGCCAGGGCTGCTCGATGTTGCCCCGACCCCGTCGATACTGCGGGAGCGGGCGCGGGACCTGGCGAAGACGTTGTCGATGGGCCGTCTGCTGGGTGACGAGAGTGCGCTACGCGGCGAGATCAGCGCCCGCGAGATCAAGGACGTGATCGTGGTGCCGCTGCGCTCCGGGCAGGCGGTGATCGGCACCCTGGAGGTGGCGAACCGGCTCAGCGACATCGGCCACTTCGCCCCCGGTGACATTCCCATCTTCGAGACGGTGGCCGCGCACGCCGCCGTGGCGCTGGAGAATTCCCGGCTGGTCGATCGACTGCGGCACGACGCGTACCACGACGCCCTGACCCGGCTGCCCAACCGGCGGCGGATCACCGGCGCGCTGGACGAGTCGGTCAAGATCGGCGCACCCAACGAGGTGGTGGCGCTGCTGCTCTTCGACGTCGACGGGTTGCGCCAGGTCAACGAGTCCCTCGGTCACGCGGCCGGGGACAAGGTCCTCGCCGAGGTCGCCAACCGGTTGCGGGCCAGCGCACCGTCGTCGGCTCTGGTCGGCCGGGTTGGTGGCGACGAGTTCCTGGTGACGCTGCGGTTGGAGAACGCCGACGCGGCGCTGGAGTTGGCTGGCCAACTGCGCGACCAAATTCGTGACGAGATGGTCTTCGACGCGCTCACACTCGATGTGGACACTGCCGTCGGGGTGGCCGTACACCCGGATCACGGCAGCGACGCGGCCACCCTGCTGCTCCGGGTCGACCTCGCCGCCACAGCCGCCAAATCGGTACCGGGCAGCGTGCAGCTGTTCAACCCGGCGCTGGAGTCGCGGTCGCTGCGCCGACTGGGCCTCGCCGGCGACCTGCGCCGAGCGTTGGACCAGGACGAGCTGGAGGTCTACTTCCAGCCCAAGGTGACGCTGCGGGAGCGTCGCCTGGTCGGTGTCGAGTGCCTGGCCCGGTGGGAGCACCCGACGCACGGCACCGTCGCCCCGGAGGACTTCGTCGCGGTGGCCGAGCACACCGGCCAGTTGAGCCGGCTCACCGAGGTGGTGCTCCGCGAGGGGCTGCGCCGCAGCCGGGACTGGGCCGAGGCCGACCTTCCGCTGCCCGTCGCGGTCAACCTCTCCGCCCGTACCCTCACCGACCAGCATTTCCCCGACCGGGTGCAGGAGTTGTTGACCGAGTACGGGGTGCCGGCGCAGAGCCTCACCCTGGAGATCACCGAGGCGGGGGTGCTGGACGGCACTGACCGACCCATCCCGACCCTGCACCGGCTACGCGATCTCGGCGTCCGGCTGTCGGTGGACGACTTCGGCACCGGTGATTCGTCCCTGGCCCACCTGCGGCGGCTGCCGGTGCACGAGGTGAAGGTGGACCGCTCCTTCGTGCAGGGCATGGCGACCGATCCGGGGGACCTGGCCATCGTCAACGCGGTGGTGACCCTGTCTCAGCAGTTCGGCCTGGCGGTGGTGGCCGAGGGCGTGGAGAGCGAGCTGACCCTGGAGCTGCTCCAGGACATCGGCTGTGAGATCGGGCAGGGCTTCCTGTTCAGCCGACCGCTGCCGTACGAGCGGCTGGCGGCCTGGTTCGGCGCCCAGGCCGACCCGGAAACGATCTCCGTCGGAGAGCTTCCCCGCCTTCGTGTCGTGCCCTGAACTGGGCGTAGACGATCTCCGGGGATCCGATTTCACCTGCCGAGCCGGGCCGTGTACTCTTACTTCTGCGCGCCCCACGGGGAGATCGCGCAGGCCCCCTTAGCTCAGTCGGCAGAGCGTCTCCATGGTAAGGAGAAGGTCTACGGTTCGATTCCGTAAGGGGGCTCGAGGGTTCAGCTGGACCCACCACGGCGGTGTAGCTCAGATGGTAGAGCAAGCGGCTCATAATCGCTGTGTCGCCGGTTCAAGTCCGGCCACCGCTACTCTCGTCTTCCGGGCTTGTTTCCGGTGGTCGTGGGGATGGGCGCCACTGGCGCCCACTTTGCATGTCCGCGCTGTCAGCGACTAGGCTGGCGCGTCGTAGTTGTTTCCGTTAGCGAGGAAGGCACTCCGCCGTGGCGAAGGCTACCGATGTCCGGCCGAAGATCACTTTGGCGTGTGTGGAGTGCAAGGAGCGCAACTACATCACGCGCAAGAACCGCCGTAACGACCCCGACCGCATCGAGCTGAAGAAGTTCTGCCCGCGCGACGGTCGGCACACGGTCCACCGCGAGACCCGCTGACCTGGGGCCGGCTCCAACGCCGGCCACCGTTGAAGCTCTCCGATCGCCGATCTGACCGGGCTGGCGCGGTTCCACCGCCGCCGACCGAGCAGATCGGCGATTGTGTTTCCGTGTAGGTTCGCGGCATGTCTCTGGACCCTTCCTTCGTCGGCCGGACCTATCCGCCGACCGCCCCCTACCAGGTGGGCCGAGAAAAGATCCGTGAGTTCGCCACCGCCATCGGCGCCACCGATCCCGCCCACCACGACCCGGCGGCGGCCCAGGCGCTGGGCCACCCGGACGTGGTCGCTCCGCCGACCTTCCCGGTGGTCGTCACGATGGCAGCCAGCCGTCAGATCGTCGAGGACCCGGAGCTCGGCGTCGACTACAGCCGCGTGGTGCACGGTGACCAGCGGTTCGCGTACACCCGGCCGGTGGTCGCCGGCGACGAGCTGGTCTGCGCCAGCACCATCGAGGACGTCAGCACCCGGGGCGGGCACGGCTTCCTGACCACCCGCACCGACGTCAGCACCGTCGCCGGCGAGCCGGTCGTCGCCGTCTGGTCCAAGATCGTCGTACGCGGGGAGGCGTGAGATGGAGCTGCCAGCCAAGACCTTCCAGGTGACCCGCGCGGACCTGGTCCGCTACGCCGGTGCCTCGGGTGACTTCAACCAGATCCACTGGAGCGACCGGTTCGCCACCAAGGTGGGCCTGCCCGGGGTGATCGCGCACGGCATGTTCACCATGGCGCTGGTCGGCCGGGCGATCACCGAGTGGGCCGGGGCGCCCGACGCGGTGGTCGACTACAACGTCCGGTTCACCCGGCCGGTGGTGGTCCCCGACGACGACCAGGGGACCGAGATCGAGGTCACCGCGGTGGTCCGTGAGGTGACCGAGGACGGCCTCACCCGGCTCGATGTGACCGCCACCTGCCTGGGCGAGAAGGTGCTCTCGCAGGCCCGCGCCACCATCCGTACGAAGCGTTGAGTCAGGCCCGCCACGCGTGGCGGGGAGACCGGTTGGGAAAGTCGAGCGGCTACCCGTACACTGGTCCGCCGTGGGGCAAGTGACCCCTGCTCGGTCGTCTGTGGCCGCGTGGGGCGAGTGTTGCCGCACAGGGGTGTAGCTCAATTGGCAGAGCAGCGGTCTCCAAAACCGCAGGCTGCAGGTTCAAGTCCTGTCACCCCTGCGCCTCAGGCCTGACCGTTCCCGTGGGTCGCGCCGCCGAGATGGCGGCGTCCGGCCCGTGGTGGTGGCATTGGCGGGGTGGTCCCGAGGTATCGGGCCCCCGGTTGATCCACCGGCCGCGGCCCGTCGCGGGACGGTTGGTCCGGCCGGCGTGAACAGCGCCGCGCACGCCGCCCGGCGTGCGACCCGAGATTTCCGCGACGGAGGGCGAAGTGGCCGACAACAAGCGGCGCGGCGAGGACGCCGGCGACGATCGTCTGGACGACGAGGTCGTCGACGAGGTAGCTGACGACGACGCCACCAGCGCGGACGAGCCGGTCTCCCGGGGAGGCACCGCGACGCGGTCCCGTGCCCGGGCGGAGTCGGCGGACAGCCGACCGACCACCCGGTCCGAAACCGGTCGGGTGGGCGTCTTCGGGCGCATCGCCCGGTTTTTCCGCGAGGTCGTGGCCGAACTGCGTAAGGTCATCTGGCCGACGCGCAAGGAGTTGCTGACCTACACCGCGGTGGTGGTGACGTTCGTCGCGGTGATGCTGACGATCGTGGCCGTGCTGGATTACGGGTTCGCCAAGGTCGTGCTGTTTGTCTTCGGCAACTCGAGCTGACCGGCTGACTCCAGAGCCGATAGTGACGGAAGTGAGCGAGCGTGCCTGAGTACGACGAGACCGCCGGACCGGTGGACGAGCAGTCCACGGTCGCGACGGCGGCTGGTGACGAGTCGGTTGAGGCCGCCAGCGAGCCGGAGTTCCCAACCACCGAGCCCGCGCCGGACGAGGAGTACGACCCGGTCGCCGAGCTGCGGCAGAAGCTGCGCTACGCGCCGGGCGACTGGTACGTGGTGCACTCCTACGCCGGCTACGAGAACAAGGTCAAGACCAACCTCGAGACCCGGATCACGAGCCTCGACATGGAGGACTTCATCTACCAGGTCGAGGTGCCGACCCGGGAGGAAGTCGAGGTCAAGAACGGCAAGCGGTCCCAGGTCCAGGCCAAGGTCTTCCCGGGCTACATCCTGGT
Organism: Micromonospora sp. NBC_00858; assembly: GCF_045207365.1. Taxonomy (NCBI): domain Bacteria; kingdom Bacillati; phylum Actinomycetota; class Actinomycetes; order Micromonosporales; family Micromonosporaceae; genus Micromonospora; species Micromonospora sp. NBC_00858. Next base: position 7,097,667 of record NZ_CP108828.1, read on the forward strand.
CCGGATGGAGCTGACCGCCGAGTCCTACTCGTGTGTCCGCAACACCCCGGGTGTGACCGGCTTCGTCGGCGCGACCGACCGGGCCGACCGGCCCGCGCCGCTCTCCCTCGACGAGGTGCTGAAGTGGCTGGCACCGGCCATCGAGACCGAGCAGAAGAAGGCGAAGCCCGAGATCAAGGTCCTCGACTTCGAGGTGGGTGACTCGGTCACCGTCACCGACGGTGCCTTCGCGTCGCTGCCGGCCACGATCAGCGAGATCAACGCCGACCAGCAGAAGCTCAAGGTGCTGGTGTCGATCTTCGGTCGGGAGACGCCGGTGGAGCTCAACTTCAACCAGGTCGCCAAGATCTGACCGGTCGTCGGCGGCGGGCCCGGCCCGCCGCCGACGTCGGCGTACGCCCTCCCGCTCGACCTCGGCGGACGAGTGGGCTGCGGCCTGCGCTACTCTTGAACGTCGCCGCTGTCGCACCGCGCTGACCGTGCGCGCCTCGAGGGCGGCGTCAGCCGCATTTTCCCAGCTCCAAGCCCCAGGAAGTGACATGCCTCCGAAGAAGAAGCTCGTCAAGACGTTCACGCTTCAGCTGCCGGCGGGCCAGGCCACGCCGGCGCCGCCGGTCGGCCCCGCGCTCGGCCAGCACGGCGTGAACATCATGGAGTTCTGCAAGTCCTACAACGCGCAGACCGAGTCCCAGCGGGGCGACATCGTCCCCGCCGAGATCAGCGTGTACGAGGACCGGTCCTTCACCTTCGTTCTGAAGACCCCGCCCGCCGCCCGGCTGCTGATCAAGGCCGCTGGTGTGCAGAAGGGCTCCGGCGTCCCGCAGAGCGAGAAGGTCGGCTCGGTCAGCCGCGCCCAGCTGCGTGAGATCGCCGAGAAGAAGATGGCCGACCTCAACGCCAACGACCTGGCCCAGGCCGAGAAGATCATCGCCGGCACCGCCCGGTCGATGGGCATCACCGTCAACGACTGACGTCGGCCCCGGCCAACGACCCGAACCGTGGGAGGGCCCGCGCCGAGCGGCCCGCCAGAGACCACAGGAGTAATCAGCAATGCAGCGCAGCAAGAGCTACCTCAAGGCCGCCGATGTCATCGACCGGTCCAAGCTCTACACCCCCTCCGAGGCCGTGAAGCTGGCCAAGGAGACCACCAACGTCAAGTTCGACGCCACGGTCGAGGTCGCCATGCGCCTCGGCGTCGACCCCCGCAAGGCGGACCAGATGGTCCGCGGCGTGGTCAACCTGCCGCACGGCACCGGTAAGACCGCCCGCGTGATCGTCTTCGCCGCCGGCGCGAAGGCCGAAGAGGCCGCCGCGGCGGGTGCGGACGAGGTGGGCACCGACGAGCTGGTCGCCCGGATCCAGGGTGGTTGGCTCGACTTCGACGCGGCGATCGCCACGCCGGACCAGATGGCCAAGATCGGCCGGATCGCGCGGATCCTGGGCCCGCGCGGTCTCATGCCGAACCCGAAGACCGGCACGGTGACCATGGACGTCACCAAGGCGGTGCAGGACATCAAGGGCGGCAAGATCACCTTCCGGGTGGACAAGCACTCCAACCTGCACCTGATCATCGGCAAGGCCTCCTTCACGGAGAGCCAGCTGGTGGACAACTACGCGGCGGTGCTCGACGAGGTGCTGCGCGCCAAGCCGTCCTCGGCGAAGGGCAAGTACCTCAAGAAGGTCGTCCTCACCACCACGATGGGCCCCGGCGTCCCGGTCGACCCGAACGTGGTGAAGAACCTGCAGGAGGGCTCGGCCGAGGCCTGAGCCGACACTCCGCTCCACCGGGGCGCCGCCACACTGTGGCGGCGCCCCGGCGCGTCTCAGGTGTGGCAGGCTCGACCGCATGCGACTGGAGGACGTCTGGTTGCGGTACCACCGGCGTAGCCCGTGGGTGCTGCGGGGCGTGGACGTGCGGATCGGTCCGGGTGAGGTGGCGGTCGTGCTGGGCCGCAACGGGGTGGGCAAGTCGACCCTGCTCCAGGTGGCCGCCGGCGTGCTCCGGCCGGGCCGGGGGCGGGTCACCGCCCGGCCCGGTCGGGTGGGCTGGGTGCCAGAGCGCTTCCCGGCCGACCAGCCCTTCACCGTGGTCCGCTACCTGACCGGGATGGCCCGGATTGTCGGGCTGGGCCGCGCGGCGGCCGACGAGGCGGTGACGACCTGGACCGACCGGCTCGGGCTGGCCGCGTTCCGTGCGGTCCGCCTGCCGGAGCTGTCCAAGGGCACCGCGCAGAAGGTGGGCCTGGCCCAGGCGATGCTGCGTCCGCCGGGCCTGCTGGTCCTCGACGAGCCGTGGGAGGGCCTGGACGCCACCACTCGCGAGCTGGTGCCCGAGTTGATCCACGAGGTGCTGGTCGCCGGCGGTGCGGTCCTGGTGAGCGACCACCGCGGTGAAACGGTCCGGCTGCCGGGCGCTCGCCGCTGGATGGTGGCGGACGGCACCGTGACCGAGGAGACGTCGCCACCGGACGAGACAATCGCGGTGGTCGAGGTCGCGGTGCCGGCCGCGCGGGTCGCCGGCACCGTCGCCCGGTTGCGCGCCGAGGGCCACCACGTGCTGCGGGTACGCCCCGACGCGTCGACGGCCCCGCCGGGGGAGCCGGTGGCCGTGGACGGTGCGGGCGTGGCGGTCGAACCAACCGCCGGGGAGGCCCGGTGATCGCCCTGATCCGGCTGAGGCTGGCCGGTTTCCTGCGTACCGGACGGGCGGTGGCACCGCTGCTCGCCGGCCTGGTCGCACTCGGCACCCTGTACGGCGGCGGCCGGGCCCAGCCGGCGGAGGCGTACGGCGTCTCTGCGGTGGTGCTCTTCCCGGTGCTCGCCTGGCAGACCAAGATCCTGTTGGACGTTGAGCCGGACGTGCAGCGCCGGCTGGCCCAGGTCACGGTCGGGGTGGCCCGGGAGCGGGTGGCCGGGCTGCTCGCCGCCGGTGTTGCGGCGCTGATCACGGTGGCCGTCGCGCTGGTCTTCCCGTGGCTGGTCGGTGGGGTCACCGGCCCGGTCGACCCGACGGACCGGTCGGTGCCGGTGGGCGTCGCGCTCGGGCTGTGGGCGCATCTGCTGGCCATACCCGCCGGGGTGGCCCTCGGTGCCCTGGCCAGCCGGGCGTCCGTGGGCGGTGCCGGGTACGGCGTCGCGGTGCTGGCCCTCGGCTGCGTCGGTGCGGTGGTGCTCGGCCTGGCCGGTTCGGTGGCTCCCTGGCTGGCGCCGCCGATCATGGCCACGGCGCGGACCACCGCGGGCGATGCCGCCGCGCTCACTCTGCTCGGGCTCACCGCCTGGGCCGTGGTCTGGAGCGGCGCGGCCGTCGGCGGCTACCTGTGGCGGCGGCGGGCCCGGGGCTGAGCGCCCGGGGACGACCGGTGGTGGCCTGTCTCACACGGGGCGATTTGGTGCTGGTCATGGGGTCGCGTACTCTTCAAACGTCATCCGTGTTGTCATGGATGAGGAACCACCCAGAGACCGCTGGTCACCGTGCTTCGGCACGGTCGAAGGTCCCGCGACATCGGGCGACCCGCGCAGGGCGGCAAGCGTAACTCGGCAGTGAGCATGGTCCGCCGACCGTGACGATCCGCCGGCCCTCGCCCCGTGCGCCCTGCGCCGGGGCTTTTCTCGTTGTCGTGCTGCCTCCGCCCCCGTTCCGGCTTCGGCCACGACGGGGACCAGCCTCGAGTAACGAGAGAGGAGGGACATGGCGGACAAGCCGATCCGGGCCGACAAGGCCACGGCCGTCGCTGAGCTGACCGAGAGCTTCCGCAGCTCGGGTGCCACCGTGCTGACCGAGTACCGCGGTCTGACGGTTTCCCAGCTCACCCAGCTGCGGCGCTCGCTCGGTGCCGAGACCAGCTACATGGTCGCGAAGAACACGCTGGCGAAGCGTGCTGCGACGGACGCGGGCATCACTGGCCTCGACGAGCTGTTCACCGGTCCTACCGCGCTGACTTTCGTTTCGGGCGACGTCGTCGAGGCGGCGAAGGGGCTTCGCGATTTCGCGAAGGCCAACCCGAAGCTCGTCATCAAGGGCGGTGTCTTCGAGGGCAAGGCCATTTCCGCGGCCGAGGTCACGAAGCTCGCCGACCTGGAGTCCCGCGAGGTGCTGCTGGCCAAGCTGGCCGGCGCGATGAAGGGCAACCTGAGCAAGGCTGCGGCCCTGTTCCAGGCCCCGTTGTCGAAGACCGCCCGTCTGGCGGCTGCCCTGCAGGACAAGCGCGAGAAGGAGAGCGCCGAGGCGGCCTGAGGCCGTCCGAGCGCACCAGTTCTTACTTATTAGATTCAGGAAAGGACGCCAGATATGGCGAAGCTCAGCACCGACGAGCTGCTCGACGCGTTCAAGGAGATGACGCTGATCGAGCTCTCCGAGTTCGTGAAGCAGTTCGAGACGACCTTCGAGGTCACCGCCGCTGCTCCGGTCGCCGTTGCCGGCCCGGGTGCCGCCCCGGCCGCCGCCGAGGCCGAGCCGGAGAAGGACGAGTTCGACGTCATCCTCGAGGCTGACGGTGGCAAGAAGATCCAGGTCATCAAGGTCGTGCGTGAGCTGACCGGCCTGGGCCTCAAGGAGGCCAAGGACGCGGTCGAGTCCGCTCCGAAGGCCATCCTGGAGAAGGTCAACAAGGAGACCGCCGACAAGGCCAAGGCCAAGCTCGAGGGCGAGGGCGCCAAGGTCACCCTCAAGTGACCTGACGTTCCACCAGCGCTGTGCCCGGCTCGCTGAGCCGGGACACGATCGCGTCGCGGCGGGCGGCGATCCGACACGGATCGCCGCCCGCGGTGTTGGTGGGCCCTTGGCAACCGTCGTGAGCTGGGTGCCGAAGACCGCCGCTGTGGTACCCGGACGAGTGCGGCGGGTCGCTCTCCGGTGGGAAAGAACGGACAACCCGGATAGCGGCCCTTGACGCGACCCCGGGCTGCCAGGCACGCTGGCACCAGCAAGACACCGCGCTTGCGACGGCCACGAAGTGGGTAATGACAGCGGCGGCACCATCAGCCGCTGCAACCCGAGCGGCCCAGCGGGAACGTTGCGTTCCGAGCGGCCCGGCAGACCCCGGTTTTCCGGGGGCCGAGGCACGTTCCGCAAACGGCCTGCGGGGTGGGCTGGACAGCGGTTAGCCTCTCGGCTACACTGCTAGTTTGCGCTGCCTTCCGACTAGACCCCTGCTCGGAAATGTCCGTTTACGGATATTTCTGGTGGGGTCATTGGAGTGCACGCGTACCAGCCGTTCTGCAGCACCGGTCCTCGGAAGGACGCATCTTGGCAGCTTCCCGCCCTGCGAAGACCAGTCGTACGTCGAGCGCATTCGCTCCCCGCCGAGTTTCATTCGGCAGGATCACCGAACACCTCGAGGTCCCCAACCTCCTCGCCATTCAGAACGAGTCCTTCGACTGGCTCGTCGGCAACGAGGGTTGGCAGGGCCGGTCGGCGGACGACCCGCACGCACGCTCGGGTCTCGCGGAGATCCTTGAAGAGATCAGTCCCATTGAGGACTTCTCCGGCACCATGTCACTTTCCTTCTCGGCGCCGCGCTTCGACGAGGTCAAGGCCTCGATCGAGGAGTGCAAGGAGAAGGACCTGACCTACTGCGCTCCGCTCTTCGTGACCGCGGAGTTCACCAACAACACCACTGGCGAGATCAAGAGCCAGACGGTGTTCATGGGTGACTTCCCGATGATGACGCCCAAGGGCACCTTCGTCATCAACGGCACCGAGCGCGTCGTGGTCAGCCAGCTCGTCCGGTCCCCGGGCGTGTATTTCGACAAGCAGCCGGACAAGACCTCCGACCGCGACCTCTCCAGCGTCAAGGTCATCCCGAGCCGGGGTGCCTGGCTGGAGTTTGACATCGACAAGCGCGACACGGTCGGCGTACGCATCGACCGCAAGCGTCGGCAGGCCGTCACCGTCCTGCTCAAGGCCGTCGGATGGTCGGCCGAGCGGATCCGTGAGCGGTTCGGCTGGTCCGAGCTGATGATGACCACGCTCGAGAAGGACCACATCGCCGGCCAGGACGAGGCCCTGCTCGATATCTACCGCAAGCTCCGCCCTGGCGAGCCGCCGACGCGCGAGAACGCCCAGACCCTGCTCGACAACCTCTTCTTCAACCCGAAGAGGTACGACGTCGCCAAGGTCGGGCGCTACAAGTTCAACAAGAAGCTCGAAGTCGGCGTGCCAATCACCACCGGCACGCTGACCGAGGACGACATCGTCGCCACCGTGGAGTACCTCTGCCGGCTGCACGCCGGTGAGGATGGCTACGAGGCCGACGACATCGACCACTTCGGCAACCGGCGCCTGCGCACCGTGGGTGAGCTGATCCAGAACCAGGTTCGGGTCGGCCTGTCCCGGATGGAGCGGGTCGTCCGCGAGCGGATGACCACGCAGGACGTCGAGGCGATCACCCCGCAGACCCTGATCAACATCCGCCCGGTGGTGGCGGCGATCAAGGAGTTCTTCGGGACGTCGCAGCTGTCCCAGTTCATGGACCAGACCAACCCGCTGGCGGGCCTGACCCACCGGCGTCGGCTGAGCGCGCTCGGCCCGGGTGGTCTGTCCCGGGAGCGGGCCGGCTTCGAGGTCCGTGACGTGCACCCGTCCCACTACGGCCGGATGTGCCCGATCGAGACGCCGGAAGGCCCGAACATCGGCCTGATCGGCGCGCTGTCCACCTTCGCCCGGGTCAACCCGTTCGGCTTCATCGAGACGCCGTACCGGAAGGTCATCGAGGGTCGGGTCACCGACCAGATCGACTACCTGACCGCGGACGAGGAGGACCGGTTCGTCAAGGCCCAGGCCAACGCGCCGCTGCGGGCCGACGGCACCTTCGCCGAGGACCGGGTCCTGTGTCGTCGTAAGGGCGGCGAGACCGAGGACGTCGTCCCCGGCGCCGTCGACTACATGGACGTGTCGCCGCGGCAGATGACCTCGGTCGCGACCGCCATGATCCCGTTCCTCGAGCACGACGACGCCAACCGGGCACTGATGGGCGCGAACATGCAGCGCCAGGCAGTGCCGCTGGTCAAGGCCGAGGCGCCGCTGGTGGGTACGGGCATGGAGTACCGGGCCGCGGTCGACGCTGGCGACGTGGTGGTCGCCGAGGTCGGCGGTGTGATCGAGGATCTCTGCGCCGACTACGTCACCATCCACCAGGACGACGGCCACCGCCGGACGTACCTGCTGCACAAGTTCCGCCGCTCCAACGCCGGCTCCTGCGTCAACCAGAAGCCGGTCGTCTTCGAGGGCGACCGCGTCGAGGCCGGTCAGGTCATCGCCGACGGTCCCTGCACCGACGAGGGCGAGATGGCGCTCGGGCGCAACCTGCTCGTGGCGTTCATGTGCTGGGAAGGCCACAACTACGAGGACGCGATCATCCTGTCGCAGCGCCTCGTGCAGCAGGACGTGCTCACCTCGATCCACATCGAGGAGCACGAGGTCGACGCTCGGGACACCAAGCTCGGCCCGGAGGAGATCACCCGCGACATCCCGAACGTCAGCGAGGAAATGCTCGCTGACCTCGACGAGCGCGGCATCATCCGGATCGGTGCGGAGGTCGTCCCCGGCGACATCCTGGTCGGCAAGGTCACGCCCAAGGGTGAGACCGAGCTGACCCCGGAGGAGCGGCTGCTTCGCGCGATCTTCGGTGAGAAGGCGCGTGAGGTCCGGGACACCTCGCTGAAGGTGCCGCACGGCGAGACCGGCACGGTCATCGGTGTGCGTACCTTCTCCCGCGAGGACGGCGACGAGCTGCCTCCGGGCGTCAACGAGCTGGTCCGGGTGTACGTGGCCCAGAAGCGGAAGATCCAGGACGGCGACAAGCTCGCCGGCCGGCACGGTAACAAGGGCGTCATTTCCAAGATCCTGCCGATCGAGGACATGCCGTTCCTGGAAGACGGCACCCCCGTCGACATCGTGCTCAACCCGCTGGGTGTGCCGAGCCGGATGAACATCGGTCAGGTGCTCGAGACCCACCTCGGCTGGGTCGCCAAGACCGGCTGGAAGGTCGAGGGCGACGACGCGTCCTGGAAGAAGCAGCTGCGGTCGATCGGCGCGCACGAGTCCGAGGGGGACACGAACGTGGCCACCCCGGTCTTCGACGGCGCCCGCGAGGAGGAGATCGCCGGTCTGCTCTCGTCGACCCTGCCCAACCGGGACGGCAACCAGCTGATCGGTTCCAGCGGTAAGGCGCAGCTGTTCGACGGTCGCTCCGGTGAGCCGCTGCCGGACCCGATCGCGGTCGGCTACATCTACATCCTGAAGCTCAACCACCTGGTCGACGACAAGATCCACGCACGGTCGACCGGCCCGTACTCGATGATCACGCAGCAGCCGCTGGGTGGTAAGGCGCAGTTCGGTGGTCAGCGCTTCGGTGAGATGGAGTGCTGGGCGATGCAGGCGTACGGCGCCGCGTACGCCCTGCAGGAGCTGCTCACGATCAAGTCCGACGACGTGCTCGGCCGGGTGAAGGTCTACGAGGCCATCGTCAAGGGCGAGAACATCCCGGAGCCGGGCATCCCGGAGTCGTTCAAGGTGCTGCTCAAGGAGCTGCAGTCGCTGTGCCTCAACGTTGAGGTGCTGTCCAGCGACGGCGTGGCCCTGGAGATGCGCGAGACCGACGACGAGGTGTTCCGGGCCGCTGAGGAGCTGGGCATCGACCTGTCCCGGCGCGAGCCGAGCTCGGTCGAAGAGGTCTGAGGTGAGCGGTCGGGGGCCGGCCTGCCGGCCCCCGACCTCGCCCGAGAATTAGCAGTACAGACGACGACATAGGGGACATAGTGCTCGACGTCAACTTCTTCGACGAGCTGCGCATTGGTCTCGCCACCGCCGACGACATCCGTCAGTGGTCGCACGGCGAGGTCAAGAAGCCTGAGACGATCAATTACCGCACCCTCAAGCCGGAGAAGGACGGGCTCTTCTGCGAGAAGATCTTCGGTCCGCAGCGGGACTGGGAGTGCTACTGCGGTAAGTACAAGCGCGTCCGGTTCAAGGGCATCATCTGTGAGCGCTGCGGCGTCGAGGTGACTCGCTCCAAGGTCCGTCGTGAGCGGATGGGCCACATCGAGCTGGCCGCTCCGGTGACCCACATCTGGTACTTCAAGGGCGTGCCGAGCCGGCTGGGCTACCTGCTGGACCTCGCCCCCAAGGACCTCGAGAAGATCATCTACTTCGCCTCGTACGTCGTGACGAGCGTGGACGCGGAGTCGCGTCACCGTGACCTCTCGACGATCGAGAACGAGATCCTGGCCGAGAAGCGGCAGTCCGAGAACAGCCGCGACTCGGAGATCGAGAAGCGGGCCGCCAAGCTCGAGGCCGACCTGGCCGAGCTGGAGGCTGAGGGTGCCAAGGCGGACGTCCGGCGCAAGGTCAAGGAGGGCGGAGAGCGCGAGATGCGCCAGATCCGCGACCGGGCCCAGCGCGAGATCGACCGCCTGGACGAGGTGCTGGACACCTTCCGCAAGCTGGAGCCGAAGCAGCTGGTCACCGACGAGCTGCTCTACCGCGAGCTGCGCGACCGGTTCGGTGAGTACTTCACCGGTTCCATGGGCGCCGAGGCGATCAAGGCGCTGGTCCAAAACATGGACCTCGACGCCGAGGCCGAGAGCCTGCGGGAGACCATCCGGTCCGGCAAGGGCCAGCGGAAGATCCGGGCGCTCAAGCGGCTCAAGGTCGTGGCGGCGTTCCTGAACACCCGCAACTCGCCGCTCGGCATGGTGCTGGACTGCGTCCCGGTCATCCCGCCGGACCTGCGCCCGATGGTGCAGCTCGACGGTGGCCGGTTCGCGACCTCGGACCTGAACGACCTGTACCGCCGCGTGATCAACCGGAACAACCGCCTCAAGCGGCTGATCGACCTCGGCGCGCCCGAGATCATCGTCAACAACGAGAAGCGGATGCTCCAGGAGGCCGTCGACGCACTGTTCGACAACGGCCGCCGCGGCCGGCCGGTCACCGGTCCGGGTAACCGCCCGCTCAAGTCGCTGTCCGACATGCTCAAGGGCAAGCAGGGCCGGTTCCGGCAGAACCTGCTGGGCAAGCGCGTCGACTACTCCGGCCGTTCGGTCATCGTGGTCGGCCCGAAGCTCAAGCTGCACCAGTGCGGTCTGCCCAAGCAGATGGCGCTGGAGCTGTTCAAGCCGTTCGTGATGAAGCGGCTGGTCGACCTCAACCACGCGCAGAACATCAAGTCCGCCAAGCGGATGGTCGAGCGGCAGCGCCCGGTCGTGTGGGACGTGCTGGAAGAGGTCATCGGCGAGCACCCGGTGCTGCTCAACCGGGCGCCGACCCTGCACCGCCTGGGCATCCAGGCCTTCGAGCCGCAGCTGGTCGAGGGCAAGGCGATCCAGATCCACCCGCTGGTCTGCACGGCGTTCAACGCCGACTTCGACGGTGACCAGATGGCGGTGCACGTGCCGCTGTCCGCCGAGGCCCAGGCCGAGGCGCGGATCCTGATGCTGTCGTCGAACAACATCCTCAAGCCGGCCGACGGCAAGCCGGTCACCATGCCCACCCAGGACATGGTCATCGGTCTCTACCACCTCACCCACTTCACCCCCGGTGAGAAGGGCGAGGGCCGGGCATTCAGCTCGGACGCCGAGGCGCGGATGGCGTTCGACAACGGTGAGCTGCACCTGCAGGCGCCGGTGCGGATCCGGCTGCGCGGCGTGACCGGGGTCGACAACGGCGCCGGTGCCGAGCAGTGGACCGCCCCGGAGGGCTGGGTCGAGGGTGACCCGCTGACCGTGGACACGACGCTGGGTCGGGTGCTGTTCAACGAGACGCTGCCGCGGGGCTACCGCTTCGTGAACTACGAGATCCGCAAGGGTCAGCTCTCCGCGATCGTCAACGACCTCGCCGAGCGCTTCCCCAAGGTGGCGCTGGCCGCCACCCTGGACGGGCTCAAGGAGGCCGGTTTCCACTGGGCCACCTGGTCCGGCGTCACGATCGGCATGGAGGACGTCATCGCTCCGCCGCGCAAGGCGGAGATCCTGGCGAAGTACGAGAAGGAAGCCGACCGGATCGACAAGCAGTACCAGCGTGGTCTGATGACCGCCGAGGAGCGTCGCGGCGAGCTCATCGAGATCTGGACCAAGGCGACCAACGAGGTCGCCAAGGAGATGGACACCGCGCTGCCGCAGGAGAACCCACTGTGGAAGATGATCAACTCGGGTGCCCGCGGTAACCTGCTCCAGCTCCGGCAGATCGCCGCGATCCGTGGTCTGGTGGCCAACCCGAAGGGCGAGATCATCCCGCGGCCGATCAAGGCCAGCTACCGGGAGGGTCTGTCCGTGCTGGAGTACTTCATCTCCACGCACGGTGCCCGTAAGGGTCTCGCCGACACCGCGCTGCGGACCGCTGACTCGGGTTACCTGACCCGTCGTCTGGTGGACGTCTCGCAGGACGTGATCATCCGCGAGGAGGACTGCGGCACCGACCGGGCGATCCCGATGCAGATCGGTGAGCGCCTGGAGGGTGGCAAGCTGGTCGTGCACGAGCACGCCGAGACCAGCGTGCACGCCCGTACCCTGGCCGACGACATCAAGGGGCCGGACGGCACCGTCGTCGCCGAGCGGGGTCAGGACATCAACTCCATCGGGGTCGACAAGATCGTCGCCGCCGGCGTGGAGACGGTCCGGGTGCGCAGTGTGCTCACCTGCGAGTCGAAGCTGGGTGTCTGCGGTGCCTGCTACGGGCGCTCGCTGCCGACCGGCAAGACCGTGGACGTCGGCGAGGCGGTCGGCATCATCGCCGCCCAGTCGATCGGTGAGCCGGGTACGCAGCTGACGATGCGTACCTTCCACACCGGTGGTGTCGCGGGTGAGGACATCACCCAGGGTCTGCCGCGTGTCCAGGAAATCTTCGAGGCTCGGGTCCCGAAGGGTAAGGCGCCCATCGCCGACACCCCCGGCCGGATCCGGATCGAGGATGGCGAGCGCTCGCGGAAGATCATCGTGGTTCCGGACGACGGCAGCGAGGAGATCGTCTACGACAAGATCTCCAAGCGGGTCCGGCTGCGGACCCACGACGGCGGTCACGTCGCGGTCGGCGAGAAGCTGACCGAGGGCACCATCGACCCGCACGAGCTTCTGCGGATCATGGGTCCGCGGGCGGTCCAGGTCCACCTGACCCAGGAGGTCCAGGAGGTCTACCGCTCGCAGGGTGTGCTCATCCACGACAAGCACATCGAGATCATCATTCGCCAGATGCTCAAGCGGGTGACGGTCATCGACTCCGGCTCGACCGAGTTCCTGCCGGGTGTGCTGGTCGACCGGGCACTGTTCGAGTCGGAGAACCGCCGGCTCGTCTCGGAGGGCGGCGAGCCTGCCGCCGGCCGTCCGGTGCTGATGGGTATCACCAAGGCCTCGCTGGCCACCGACTCCTGGCTCTCGGCGGCCTCCTTCCAGGAGACCACCCGGGTGCTGACCGACGCTGCGATCAACTCGCGCAGCGACTCGCTGGTCGGCCTCAAGGAGAACGTGATCATCGGCAAGCTCATCCCGGCCGGTACCGGTATCAGCAAGTACCGCAACGTCCGGGTGGAGCCGACCGAGGAGGCCAAGGCCAAGGTCTACTCGATGACCGGGTACCCGGAGACCGACTACGGGTTCGGGCCGGCCAGCGGGCAGGCTGTGCCGCTGGACGACTTCGACTTCGGGTCGTACCGCTAAGCACCAACGCACGACGAGGCCCCCGGCATCCGCCGGGGGCCTCGTCGCGTCCGGACCTGCCCACCCGCAGGCCGGGTTCGGCATGATGGAGGCATGACGACCGCACCCGGGCAGGTGTCCGTGGCGCAGCAGAGCCCGCGCCACCCGCTCGATCCCGACCCGGCCCGCAGCACGAAGGCGCGGGCTGTCTTCGCGCTGGGGTTGCTCGGCCTGCTGACCGGCCTGTTCATCGGCGGGGTGGTACCCGCCACGGTGGCGCTCCAGTTGGCCAGGCAGGCGCGCCGGGAGGCGTACGCCTCGGGGGGCTTCCTGACCGGCGGTGCCTGGCTGCGGCGGGGGGAGCGGATGGCCTGGGCGGGTCTGGTGCTGGTCGCGGTCAGCGTGGTGGCCGCGGTGGTGGTCGGCGTGGTCCGGTTGGCCGGTGCGCCGTTCGGCCACGACTACCCCTCGAACATGGACTGAGCGGCCCGCAGCCGCCGGCGGCGGCGCCCCCGGCGGTAGCCTGGCCGGTGTCCGCCGCGCGGCGGTGGCGGCCCTGTCGACAGGAGGACCTCGTGACGGAACCGGCGCGGCCCCCGGACGAACCAGCCGGGAATCCTGGCGCGCCGGACCGGGCCCCGGGCCCGTCCGAGCCGAGCGGCTGGGCGCGGCCCGATCCGACCGGGCAGCCGGGCTCGCCCGCCGCCTTCCCCGACCCGGGCACGGCGCCGGCGTCCTCGCCGCAGTGGGGTGCCCCGATGCCGTCCGTGCCGGGTGGGGGCACGCCACCACCGCCCGCGCCGTCGTCCGGACCGACGGGCGGGTATGGGGCGCCTACGGGCTGGGGACCGCCGCCGGCGGGTCATGCCCCCGCATGGGGTGCGGCGCCGGGCCGGTCGGTGCCGCCGCCACCGACCGACGACCAGCGCCGGCCGCCGAAGCGGGTGGAGCAGGTACCCGGCACGCCGTTCGGCGTGGTGTACCTGGACGTGCCACCGGTCACCTCCGGGCTGGCCGTCGGGGCGCTGGTGGCCGGGATCGCGTCGCTCCTCGTCGCGCTGCTGGTGACCTGCTTCGGGGTGGCCTTCTCGAACTACGGAGGGGCGTGGGCGTCCGGGGCGTTCGCCGTACTCGGCGTGCTGGCCGGGGTGGCCGCGGTCGTCGCCGGCCTGCTCGGTCAGCGGCAGATCCGCCGTCCGGCTCCACCACCCGCCGTCCGCTTCACCGGCCGCGGCCTGGCGGTGGCGGGGATCAGCTGCGGTGCGGGGGGAGCGCTGCTCAGCCTGCTGGGCCTGGGCCTGGCGCTGGTGATCTCCCTGGCGTGAGGCTGGTCACCGTCGGATCAGCCCTCCGAAGGGGGTCGGCGCAGGTGGCGCACCAGGTCGCGGGTGCCCGGGATGGGGGCGACGGGTGGTCCGGCGGGGAAGCCGGTACACTTGTAGTCGTAGGTGCCCATCGCGGGCGACGGGGCAGGACGAGATCCGGCTGGCGGGTGTGAGTCATTCGCCGGGCCATTCCGTTTTGACCTGTGCGGCTGTGGTAGGTACTCTTTCCCCTTGTGCCCGGGCGTGCCCGGGCAACTCGTGCGTGCGCTGGTTCCGGAGTCCGGACGGCGGCACGACAAGCCAAAGATCCGGGGCGGGGCGACCCGCGTGCCGGTGACAGACCCCGGTACGCCGCGAAAGCGTCCGCACCGGGACCGTGAGCTGGGCGACACGCCCGACCGCGGGTGCCGGGACCGCCGCAGGGTGGCCCTGGTCGGAATGTAGGAGAGCCGGTCATCAGGCCGGCTAACGAGCAGACGGCGCGGCCGCAAGACTGCGGCCGAAGGGAGCGGAGAAACCCGGTGCCCACGATCCAGCAGCTGGTCCGAAAGGGCCGCCAAGCAAAGACGAGCAAGACCAAGACCCCGGCGCTGAAGGGTTCCCCTCAGCGGCGCGGCGTGTGCACCCGCGTGTACACCACCACCCCCAAGAAGCCGAACTCGGCGCTGCGCAAGGTCGCTCGTGTGAAGCTCAGCAGCCAGATCGAGGTGACCGCCTACATCCCGGGCGTCGGTCACAACCTGCAGGAGCACTCGATCGTGCTCGTTCGCGGCGGCCGGGTGAAGGACCTCCCCGGCGTGCGTTACAAGATCGTTCGCGGCTCGCTGGACACCCAGGGTGTCCGCAACCGCAAGCAGGCGCGCAGCCGTTACGGCGCGAAGAAGGAGAAGAGCTGACATGCCGCGTAAGGGACCCGCTCCGCGGCGGCCACTGGTCGCTGACCCGGTGTACAACTCGCCGCTGGTCACCCAGCTGGTGAACAAGATCCTGCTCCGTGGCAAGCGTCAGCTCGCCGAATCCATCGTGTACGCGGCCCTCGAGGGCTGCCGCGAGAAGTCCGGCACCGACCCGGTCGTCACCCTCAAGCGGGCGATGGACAACGTCAAGCCGACCCTCGAGGTGCGCAGCCGTCGTGTCGGTGGCGCCACCTACCAGGTTCCGGTCGAGGTCCGTCCCACCCGGGCGACCACGCTGGGCCTGCGTTGGCTGGTCACCTACTCCCGCGCCCGGCGCGAGAAGACCATGGTCGAGCGGCTGATGAACGAGCTGCTGGACGCGAGCAACGGCCTCGGTGCCGCCGTCAAGCGGCGCGAGGACACGCACAAGATGGCCGAGTCCAACAAGGCCTTCGCGCACTACCGCTGGTAACACCCTGGTTCCGGCGCCCTCGGGCGCCGGAACCGCCACCAGTTGAGTCGAGACGACGATAAGTAGGGATTGAAGTGGCCGCCGCAGACGCGCTCGCCAACGTACGCAACATCGGCATCATGGCGCACATCGATGCCGGTAAGACCACGACCACCGAGCGGATCCTGTTCTACACCGGCATCACGTACAAGATCGGTGAGGTCCACGAGGGCGCTGCCGTCATGGACTGGATGGAGCAGGAGCAGGAGCGTGGTATCACCATCACCTCCGCTGCTACCAAGTGTGAGTGGAAGGGCCACACGATCCAGATCATCGACACGCCTGGCCACGTCGACTTCACGGTCGAGGTCGAGCGGTCGCTGCGGGTGCTGGATGGTGCGGTCGCGGTCTACGACGGTGTCGCCGGCGTGGAGCCGCAGACGGAGAACGTCTGGCGGCAGGCCGACAAGTACAACGTCCCGCGGATGTGCTTCGTCAACAAGCTCGACCGGACCGGCGCCGACTTCTTCCGCTGCGTGCAGATGATGATCGACCGGCTCAACGCCACCCCGCTGGTGCTCCAGATCCCGATCGGGCTCGAGGGCGACCACATCGGCGTCGTCGACCTGATCGGCATGCGCGCTCTCACCTGGCGTGGGGAGACCCAGAAGGGTGACGACTACGCGATCGAGGAGATCCCGGCCGAGCTGGCCGACTCCGCGGCCGAGTGGCGCGAGAAGCTGATGGAGACCCTGGCCGACGTCGACGACTCGGTGATGGAGAAGTACCTGGAAGGCGACGAGGTCTCCGTTGAGGAGATCAAGGCCGCCATCCGGCGTGCCACCATCGCTGGCAAGGCCAATCCGGTGCTCTGCGGCTCGGCGTTCAAGAACAAGGGCGTCCAGCCCATGCTCGACGCCGTGGTCGACTTCCTGCCGTCGCCGCTGGACGTTCCGGCCATCGAGGGTACGGCTCCCGATGGCGAGACCCCGCTGATCCGGAAGCCGTCCAAGTCGGAGCCCTTCTCCGGCCTGGCCTTCAAGATCCAGACGGACAAGCACCTCGGCAAGCTCACCTACGTCCGGGTCTACTCCGGCCTGCTCGAGTCCGGCTCCCAGGTGGTCAACTCCACCAAGGACCGCAAGGAGCGGATCGGCAAGATCTACCAGATGCACGCCAACAAGCGGGAAGAGCGTCCGTCGGCGCAGGCCGGCGACATCATCGCCGTGCAGGGTCTCAAGCAGACCACCACCGGCGACACCCTCTCCGACCCGGCGAACCCGGTGATCCTGGAGTCGATGACCTTCCCGGAGCCGGTCATCTCGGTGGCGATCGAGCCGAAGACCAAGTCCGACCAGGAGAAGCTGGGCACGGCCATCCAGCGGCTGGCCGAGGAGGACCCGACCTTCCGCGTCCGACTGGACGAGGAGACCGGTCAGACGGTCATCTCCGGCATGGGTGAGCTGCACCTGGACATCCTTGTCGACCGGATGCGACGTGAGTTCAACGTCGAGGCCAACGTCGGCAAGCCGCAGGTGGCGTACCGCGAGACGATCCGCCGCAAGGTGGAGAAGATCGAGTACACCCACAAGAAGCAGACCGGTGGTTCCGGCCAGTACGCCCGCGTGATCGTGAGCGTCGAGCCGCTGCCGCTGGACAACGACTCGCCGACCTACGAGTTCGCCAACGCTGTCAGCGGTGGCCGCATCCCGCGGGAGTTCATCCCGTCGGTGGACGCCGGTGCGCAGGACGCCCTGCAGTACGGCATCCTGGCGGGCTTCCCGCTGGTCGGTGTGAAGCTGACCCTGCTGGACGGCCAGTACCACGAGGTCGACTCCTCGGAAATGGCATTCAAGATCGCCGGCTCGATGGTGATGAAGGAGGCGGCCCGCAAGGCCGACCCCGCGTTGCTCGAGCCGATGATGGCCGTTGAAGTCACCACTCCTGAGGAGAACATGGGTGACGTCATCGGCGACCTCAACTCCCGCCGTGGCATCATCCAGGCGATGGAGGAGCGCAGTGGCGCCCGCATCGTCCGGGCTCTGGTGCCGTTGTCGGAGATGTTCGGCTACGTCGGCGACCTGCGGTCGAAGACCCAGGGCCGGGCTAGCTACAGCATGCAGTTCGACTCCTACGCCGAGGTTCCGCAGAGCGTCGCGAAGGAGATCATCGCCAAGGCAACGGGCGAGTAACGCTCTGAGCAGGTGATTCGTGGTTGGTCGCGGGAGGTTTCACCCGCCCGCGGCCACCACGATCGGATTGCGTGAGACCGGGCCTGTAGGCTTCATCGCCGCAGAACCCACAAAAGCTCTCCGGTCGTTCAGGCCGGAAAGGCTGTCGACAGAGTCCTAAGCGCCGACCGGCGCGCCGGGCGTACGAACCAAGAAGTCCACAGGAGGACACCAGTGGCGAAGGCTAAGTTCGAGCGGACTAAGCCGCACGTCAACATCGGCACCATTGGTCACATCGACCACGGTAAGACGACGCTGACGGCGGCCATCACCAAGGTCCTGCACGACCAGTACCCGGACCTGAACCCCTACACGCCGTTCGACGAGATCGACAAGGCGCCGGAGGAGAAGGCCCGCGGCATCACGATCTCGATCGCGCATGTCGAGTACCAGACCGAGTCGCGGCACTACGCGCACGTCGACTGCCCTGGGCACGCCGACTACATCAAGAACATGATCACCGGTGCCGCGCAGATGGACGGCGCGATCCTGGTGGTGGCGGCGACTGACGGCCCGATGCCGCAGACCCGCGAGCACGTGCTGCTGGCCCGTCAGGTCGGTGTGCCGTACATCGTCGTGGCGCTCAACAAGAGCGACATGGTCGATGACGAGGAGCTCCTGGAGCTCGTCGAGCTCGAGGTCCGCGAGCTGCTCTCCTCGCAGGAGTACCCGGGTGACGACCTGCCGGTCGTGCGGGTTTCGGCGCTGAAGGCCCTCGAGGGTGACCCCGAGTGGACCGGCAAGCTGCTGGACCTGATGACCGCGGTCGACACCTCGATCCCGCAGCCGGAGCGCGATGTCGACAAGCCGTTCCTGATGCCGGTCGAGGACGTGTTCACGATCACCGGTCGTGGCACCGTCGTCACCGGTCGGGTCGAGCGCGGCGTTCTCCTGCCGAACGAGGATGTTGAGCTCGTCGGTATCCGGGAGAAGAGCTTCAAGACCAAGGTCACCGCGATCGAGATGTTCCGGAAGACCCTGGACGACGCCCGCGCAGGCGAGAACGTCGGCCTGCTGCTGCGTGGCACCAAGCGCGACGAGGTCGAGCGCGGCATGGTCGTCGTGAAGCCGGGCTCGAACACCCCGCACACGGAGTTCGAGGCGACGGTCTACATCCTCTCCAAGGAGGAGGGCGGCCGGCACACCCCGTTCTTCCAGAACTACCGCCCGCAGTTCTACTTCCGGACCACGGACGTCACCGGTGTCGTCACCCTCCCCGAGGGCACCGAGATGGTCATGCCGGGTGACAACACTTCGATGACGGTGAAGCTGATCCAGCCCATCGCCATGGAGGACAACCTCAAGTTCGCGATCCGCGAGGGTGGCCGCACCGTCGGCGCCGGGTTCGTCACCAAGATCTTGAAGTGAACTAGGTAACCCCGATTAGACCCGCCGCCGGTCGTGCGGCATACTAGTCAGGTTGCGTAACGACAGTTCGTCGCCTGTGTTCGGCTTTCGCTGAACCTCCGGGTGGCGGCACAGTCGAGCGTTGGGGTGGTTGGCGACCCTGGGTCGCCAACCACCCTCGCACGGCGTTCAGGTCGCGTAATGCGATCGGCGCCTTGACCCACCGCGCGGTCAGGACCGCTCCGGAGTTCCGGGGCGGAGCCCGGCCCGAGGGCGCGACACGCCCGACCGCGGGGGTCGGCGAAGTGGGCCTGTGCCAGCCGGCACAGGCGCCCGCAACACAGCGGCATCGAGAGAAGGAACAGAAGCCACCATGGCGGGACAGAAGATCCGCATCCGGCTCAAGGCCTATGACCACGAGGTCGTCGACTCCTCGGCTCGGAAGATCGTCGAGACGGTGACGCGCACCGGGGCGCAGGTCGCGGGCCCGGTGCCGCTGCCCACGGAGATCAACCGTTTCTGCGTTATCCGCTCGCCGCACAAGTACAAGGACTCGCGCGAGCACTTCGAGATGCGCACGCACAAGCGGCTGATCGACATCATCGACCCGACTCCGAAGACGGTCGACTCGCTCATGCGCCTCGACCTGCCGGCTGGCGTCGACATCGAGATCAAGCTGTAGGGACCGGACAAATGGACAGGCAAGTCAAGGGGATCCTGGGCGCCAAGCTCGGCATGACCCAGGTCTGGGACAACAACCGTGTTGTTCCCGTGACCGTGGTCGAGGCCGGCCCGTGCGTCATCAGCCAGGTTCGTAGCGCCGAGAAGGACGGTTACTCCGCGGTCCAGCTGGCGTACGGCATCATCGACCCGCGCAAGGTCAAGAAGCCGATCAGCGGGCACTACGCGAAGGCGGACGTGGCGCCGCGCCGGCACATCGTCGAGCTGCGCACCACGGACGCTGGGGAGTACTCGCTCGGCCAGGAGGTCACGGTCGACGAGTTCCCGGCCGGCGTCACGATCGACGTCACCGGCAAGACCAAGGGCAAGGGCTACGCCGGTCCGATGAAGCGGCACGGCTTCCACGGTCTGCGTGCCAGCCACGGTGTCGAGCGCAAGCACCGCTCGCCCGGTTCCATCGGCGCCTGCGCCACTCCGGGTCGTGTCTTCAAGGGCACCCGGATGGCCGGCCGGATGGGTGGCGTGCGGTACACCGTGCAGAACCTCACCGTCCAGGCGGTCGACACCGAGAACAACCTCCTGCTCGTCCGTGGTGCCATTCCTGGTCCCAAGGGCGCGCTGGTTCTGGTCCGTACCGCGGCCAAGAGCAAGGTGAAGAAGGGCGGTGCGGCCAAGTGACCACCGTTGACGTGCGCACCGTCGAAGGCAGCACCAGCGGCTCCGTCGAGCTGCCGGCTGACATCTTCGACGTGCAAGCCAACGTCGCGCTGATGCACCAGGTCGTGGTGGCCCAGCTCGCGGCGGCCCGACAGGGCACGCACAAGGCCAAGACCCGCGGCGAGGTCGCCGGTGGCGGCAAGAAGCCGTACAAGCAGAAGGGCACCGGTCGCGCCCGGCAGGGCTCGATCCGCGCGCCGCAGTTCGCCGGCGGTGGCGTGGTGCACGGTCCCGTGCCGCGCGACTACAGCCAGCGGACCCCGAAGAAGATGAAGGCCGCCGCGCTGCGGGGTGCCCTCTCCGACCGGGCCCGCGCCGGGCAGGTGCACGTCGTCGAGGCGTTCGTCTCGGGCGAGAAGCCGTCGACCAAGGCGGCCCTGGCCACGCTGACCAAGCTCACCGAGGCCCGTCGGGTCCTGGTCGTGCTGAGCAGCACCGACGAGCTGAACTGGGTGTCCCTGCGCAACGAGCCGCGGGTGCACCTGATCGAGTCCGGCCAGCTGAACACGTACGACGTGCTGGTGGCCGACGACGTGGTCTTCACCAAGGACGCCCTGGACGAGTTCCTGGGCGTGCCCGCCGAGACCACCGAGGAGGGTGGCAAGTGAGCACCATCGCCGACCCGCGCGACATCATCGTGGCGCCGGTCGTCTCGGAGAAGAGCTACAGCGAGCTGAACCGGAACTGGTACACCTTCCTGGTGCACCCGGACGCGAACAAGACCGAGATCAAGATCGCTATCCAGCAGATCTTCAACGTCCGCGTCCTGACGGTCAACACGCTCAACCGCCAGGGCAAGCGCAAGCGCACCAAGACCGGCTTCGGTCAGCGCAAGGCGACCAAGCGGGCGATCGTGAAGCTGGCTGACGGTGACCGTATCGAGGCCTTCGGCGGCCCGGTCAGCTGAGGGGTGTAGACAATGGCTATCCGTAAATACAAGCCGACGACGCCGGGCCGACGAGGGTCCAGTGTCGCCGACTTCGCCGAGATCACCCGGTCCACGCCGGAGAAGTCGCTGCTGGCTCCGTTGCCGAAGAAGGGCGGGCGTAACGCCCACGGCCGGATCACCACGCGGCACCACGGTGGCGGTCACAAGCGCCAGTACCGTCTGATCGACTTCAAGCGGGTCGACAAGGACGGCGTGCCGGCGAAGGTCGCTCACATCGAGTACGACCCGAACCGCACGGCGCGCATCGCGCTGCTGCACTACGCCGACGGCGAGAAGCGGTACATCCTCGCGCCGAAGGACATGAAGCAGGGCGACCGCGTCGAGTCCGGCCCGGGCGCCGACATCAAGCCCGGCAACAACCTGCCGCTGCGCAACATCCCGGTCGGTACCACGATTCACAACGTGGAGCTGCGTCCGGGTGGCGGGGCCAAGCTGGCCCGGTCCGCCGGCGTCGGTATCCAGCTGCTCGGCCGGGAGGGCGCGTACGCGACCCTGCGTATGCCGTCCGGTGAGATCCGGCGTGTGGACGTGCGCTGCCGCGCCAGCGTCGGCGAGATCGGCAACGCCGATCAGTCGAACATCAACTGGGGCAAGGCCGGCCGGATGCGGTGGAAGGGCAAGCGCCCGACCGTCCGTGGTGTCGCCATGAACCCGGTCGACCACCCGCACGGTGGTGGTGAGGGTAAGACCTCCGGTGGTCGCCACCCGGTCAACCCGCAGGGTAAGCCCGAGGGCCGCACCCGCCGTAAGGGCCAGCCGAGTGACCGGCTGATCGTCCGCCGTCGCTACGCCACGCGTAAGCGCGGCTGAGGGAGATAAGACATGCCTCGCAGCCTGAAGAAGGGCCCGTTCGTCGACGACCACCTGCTCAAGAAGGTGGAAGTTCAGAACGACAAGGGCTCGAAGAACGTGATCAAGACCTGGTCGCGGCGCTCGACGATCATCCCGGAGATGCTCGGGCACACGATCGCGGTGCACGACGGACGCAAGCACGTCCCGGTGTTCGTGACCGAGGCGATGGTCGGGCACAAGCTCGGCGAGTTCGCGCTGACCCGCACGTTCAAGGGTCACGAGAAGGACGACCGGAAGAGCCGTCGGCGCTGACGCCGCGGGCATACGGATAGAGGGAACAAGGGGTTACAGCGATGCCAGGAAAGGGCGACGCTCCGGTGCTTCCGGGCGCGCGGGCGGTTGCGCGGCACGTGCGCATCTCGCCGATGAAGGCGCGCCGGGTGGTCAACCTCGTCCGCGGCCTGCCCGCGAAGGAGGCTCTCACGGTGCTGCAGTTCGCGCCGCAGGCTGCGAGCGAGCAGGTGTACAAGGTGCTCGCTAGCGCGATCGCCAACGCGGAGAACAACGAGCGGCTGGACCCCGATGCGCTGCTCGTGAGCGAGGCGTTCGTGGACGAGGGCCCGACGATGAAGCGGTTCCAGCCGCGGGCGCAGGGCCGGGCGTACCGGATCCGCAAGCGCACCTGCCACATCACCGTGGCGGTCGAGGCGGTCGCGCCGGCAGCGCCGAGGAAGGCCGCGGCGAAGAAGGCCGCCCCGGCGACGCAGGCCGCACCGGCCGAAGCGCAGAGCAAGACGGAGGACGCCGAGTAATGGGTCAGAAGGTTCACCCCACTGGGTTCCGGCTCGGCATCTCGACCGACTGGAAGTCCCGCTGGTTCGCGGACAAGCTCTACAAGGACTACATCGGCGAGGATGTCAAGATCCGCCGGATGATGTCCAAGGGCCTGGAGCGCGCCGGCATTTCCAAGGTCGACATCGAGCGCACCCGCGACCGGGTCCGGGTCGACATCCACACCGCGCGGCCGGGCATTGTCATCGGCCGTAAGGGTGCGGAGGCCGACCGGATCCGCGGCGAGCTCGAGAAGCTCACCGGCAAGCAGGTGCAGCTGAACATCATCGAGGTGAAGAACCCCGAGTCGGACGCACAGCTTGTCGCGCAGGGCGTGGCCGAGCAGCTGTCCAGCCGGGTCAGCTTCCGTCGGGCGATGCGCAAGGCCATGCAGTCCGCGATGAAGAACCCGGTCTGCAAGGGCATTCGGGTGCAGGTCTCGGGTCGTCTCGGCGGCGCCGAGATGAGCCGGACCGAGTTCTACCGCGAGGGCCGGGTTCCGCTGCACACGCTGCGGGCCAACATCGAGTACGGCTTCTTCGAGGCTCGTACCACCTTCGGCCGGATCGGCGTGAAGGTCTGGATCTACAAGGGCGACGCGGTTCCGGGCCGGGAGGCTCCGGCCGAGGCGGGTCCGTCTCGTCCGCGTCGTGGTGAGCGTGGCGACCGTCCGGAGCGGCCGCGCCGTGGTCGGTCCGGTTCGTCCGGCACGACTGCCGGTGGCACCGAGGCCGGCCGGGCTGCCGCGACCACCATCGCGCAGCAGGCCGAGACTCCGAGCGGCGAGCCGGTCGACAGCGCTGCTGTCGCCGCCAAGGCTTCCGCTCCGGCAGAAACGCAGCAGGAGGGCTGACAGATGCTGATGCCGCGCAAGCCCCCGAAGGGCTTCCGCAAGCCGCACCACCCGGACCGCAGTGGCGCGTCCAAGGGTGGTAACCGGGTGGTGTTCGGCGAGTTCGGGATCCAGGCTCTCGAGCCGGCGTACGTGACCAACCGCCAGATCGAGTCAGCGCGTATCGCGATGACCCGTCACATCAAGCGTGGTGGCAAGGTCTGGATCACGATCTTCCCGGACCAGGCCCTCACCAAGAAGCCCGCCGAGACCCGGATGGGTTCCGGTAAGGGCTCGCCCGAGTGGTGGGTCGCGAACGTCAAGCCGGGGCGGGTGCTCTTCGAGATGTCCTTCCCCAACGAGCAGATTGCGCGAGAGGCCATGCGTCGCGCGATCCACAAGCTCCCGATGAAGTGCCGCATTGTTACGCGCGAAGTGGGTGAATCCTGATGGCAGCGGGCGTTAAGGCGACCGAGCTGCGTGAGCTCTCCGAAGAGGAGCTGGTCACGAAGCTACGGGAGGCCAAGGCGGAGCTGTTCAACCTCCGCGTGCAGGCCGCAACCGGGCAGCTGGACAACAACCGGCGGCTGCAGGTCATCCGTCGGGAGATCGCCCGGATCTACACGATCATGCGTGAGCGTGAGCTGGGGCTCTCGGCCGCGCCGACTGAGGTGACTGCATCATGACCGACGAGAACACCACCGCCACCGTGCGGGCTCGCCGCAAGGTCCGTGAGGGCCTCGTGGTGAGCGACAAGATGGACAAGACCGTCGTGGTCGAGGTCGAGGACCGGGTCAGGCACGCGCTGTACGGCAAGATCATGCGCCGGACCAGCAAGCTGAAGGTCCACGACGAGCAGAACGCCGCCGGCACCGGCGACCGGGTCCTGATCATGGAGACCCGGCCGCTGAGCGCCACCAAGCGTTGGCGGATCGTGGAAGTCCTGGAAAAGGCCAAGTAGCGAAAGCTCGAGCTCGCCCGGCGTTGCGTCGGGCGTTGGTTCCGCCAGGCTCCGGCCGCCACGGCGGCCGGAGAACCGGCAGACATAGGAGATAGACGTGATTCAGCAGGAGTCGCGACTGCGCGTCGCCGACAACACGGGTGCTCGGGAGATCCTGTGCATCCGGGTTCTCGGTGGCTCCGGTCGGCGCTACGCGAGCATCGGCGACGTCATCGTGGCCACCGTCAAGGACGCGATCCCGGGTGCCGGTGTGAAGAAGGGCGACGTCGTCAAGGCGGTCATCGTCCGCACCGCCAAGGAGAAGCGGCGGCCGGACGGTTCGTACATCCGCTTCGACGAGAACGCCGCCGTCATCATCAAGGACGGCGGGGACCCGCGCGGTACCCGTATCTTCGGCCCGGTGGGCCGGGAGCTGCGGGACAAGCGGTTTATGAAGATTATTTCCCTCGCGCCGGAGGTGTTGTGACCGTGAAGGTCAAGAAGGGCGACACGGTCGTCGTCATCGCCGGCAAGGACAAGGGTGCCAAGGGCAAGGTCATTGCGGCCTACCCGCGGCAGGACAAGGTCCTGGTCGAGGGCGTGAACCGGGTCAAGAAGCACACCCGCATCAGCACCACCCAGCGTGGCGCCAAGACCGGCGGCATCGTCACCCAGGAGGCCGCGATCCACGTTTCGAACGTGCAGGTCCTGGACTCCGACGGCAAGCCGACCCGCGTCGGTTACCGGATCGACGACAACGGCCAGAAGGTCCGCATCGCGCGTAGCACCGGTAAGGACCTGTGATGACCACGGCTACCGAAAAGACCATGCCGCGCCTCAAGGAGCGGTACCGCAACGAGATCGCGGCGCAGCTGCGTGAGCAGCACAGCTACGGCAACCCCATGCAGGTGCCGCGGCTGGTCAAGATCGTCGTCAACATGGGTGTCGGCGAGGCTGCTCGCGACGCCAAGCTGATCGACGGCGCGGTCCGCGACCTCGCCACGATCACCGGCCAGAAGCCGCAGGTGCGGCGGGCGACCAAGTCCATCGCGCAGTTCAAGCTCCGCGAGGGCATGCCGATCGGCGCGAAGGTGACTCTTCGCGGCGACCGGATGTGGGAGTTCATGGACCGGCTGCTGTCCATCGCGCTGCCGCGTATCCGCGACTTCCGCGGTCTGGACGGGCGCAAGCTCGACGGGCACGGCAACTACACGTTCGGTCTGACCGAGCAGTCGGTGTTCCACGAGATCGACCAGGACCGGATCGATCGCCAGCGGGGCATGGACATCACGGTGGTCACCACCGCCACGACCGACGACGAGGGCCGGGCGCTGCTCAAGCTCCTGGGCTTCCCGTTCAAGGAGAACTGAGATGGCCAAGAAGGCGCTGATCATCAAGGCGGCCGCGAAGCCGAAGTTCTCGGTTCGCGCCTACACCCGCTGCCAGCGGTGCGGGCGTCCGAAGGCGGTCTACCGCAAGTTCGGTCTCTGCCGGGTGTGCATCCGGGAGATGGCCCACCGCGGTGAGCTGCCGGGTGTGTCCAAGGCTTCCTGGTAAGGGCGACCGCGTCCCGGCTGTAGGCCGGGAACTCCTGCACCGATTAGGTATTGCTCTTCGCCGTAGGCCCGGGGTCGATGCCCCGGGAACCCCGGCGAGAAAGGCTGACGAAATCCATGACGATGACCGACCCGATCGCAGACATGCTCACGCGTCTGCGTAACGCCAACCAGGCGTACCACGACCAGGTGAAGATGCCCTACTCCAAGATCAAGGCGAACATTGCCGAGGTCCTGAAGGCCGAGGGTTACATCGCCACCTGGTCGGTCGAGGAGCCCGAGGAGGGCGCCGTCGGCAAGCGACTGGTCGTCGAGCTGAAGTACGGCCAGAACCGCGAGCGGAGCCTGGCCGGCATCAAGCGCGTGTCCAAGCCCGGTCTCCGGGTGTACGCCAAGTCGGACGGGCTCCCCCGGGTGCTCGGTGGGCTGGGCGTGGCGATCATTTCGACGTCCCAGGGACTGCTGACCGACCGGCAGGCCCGCAAGCGGAGTGTTGGCGGGGAAGTCCTCGCCTTCGTCTGGTAACGGGAGACAGGTAGAAATGTCGCGAATTGGACGTAAGTCGATCCCGGTGCCAGCCGGCGTCGACATCACGATCGACGGGCAGACCGTCAAGGTCAAGGGCCCGAAGGGCCAGCTCCAGCACACCCTCGCCGAGCCGATCACGATCGAGCGGGCCGAGGATGGGCAGCTGAGCGTCAACCGCCCGAACGATGAGCGCAAGGCCAAGGAACTGCACGGCCTGAGCCGTACGCTTATCGCCAACATGATCGTCGGCGTGACCGAGGGCTACCGCAAGAGCCTGGAGATCGCCGGCACCGGTTACCGGGTCACCGCCAAGGGCACGGATCTCGAGTTCGCGCTCGGGTTCTCGCACCCGGTGGTTGTCCCCGCGCCGGCGGGCATCACCTTCACGGTGGAGCGGCCGACCCTGTTCCACGTGGCCGGCATCGACAAGCAGCAGGTCGGCGAGATCGCGGCCAACATCCGGAAGATCCGTCCGCCGGAGCCCTACAAGGGCAAGGGCGTGAAGTACCAGGGCGAGGTCATCCGCCGCAAGGCCGGAAAGGCAGGTAAGAAGTGAGCGCCACGCTGCTCAAGCGCCGCCGCGGTGTCGCCGCCAAGCGCGCCATTGGGCGTGCGCGTCGGCACTTCCGCGTCCGCAAGAACGTCAGCGGTACGGCCGAGCGTCCGCGCCTGGTCGTCACCCGCTCCCTGCGGCACATGGTCGCCCAGGTCGTCGACGACACCAAGGGTCACACCCTGGCGTCGGCGTCGACCCTGGACGCCTCGCTGCGCGGTGCCGAGGGCGACAAGAGCGCCCTTGCCGGCAAGGTGGGCGCGCTGCTCGCCGAGCGGGCCAAGGCCGCCGGCGTTTCCAAGGTCGTCTTCGACCGCGGTGGCAACCGGTACGCGGGGCGAGTCGCCGCGCTTGCCGATGCTGCCCGCGAAGCCGGGCTCGAGTTCTAACAACCCCGTCACGAGAGATAAGGAAGGCTGCTGATGCCAGGTCAACAGCGCCGTGGCGGCGGGTCCGGTGGCAACGAGGGTGGTCGCCGCGACAACCGCCGTGAGGGCGGCCGCGGAAACGCGCCCGTCGAGAAGACCCCGCACCTCGAGCGGGTCGTCGCGATCAACCGCGTCGCCAAGGTCGTGAAGGGTGGTCGTCGCTTCAGCTTCACCGCCCTGGTGATCGTGGGCGACGGCGACGGCACGGTCGGCGTGGGCTACGGAAAGGCCAAGGAGGTGCCCGCGGCCATCGCCAAGGGTGTCGAGGAGGCCAAGAAGCACTTCTTCAAGGTCCCGCGGATCGGTCAGTCGATCCCGCACCCGATCACGGGCGAGGCCGCCGCAGGCGTGGTGCTGCTCAAGCCGGCCTCGGCCGGTACGGGTGTCATCGCCGGTGGTCCGGTGCGCGCCGTGCTGGAGTGCGCCGGGATCCACGACGTGCTCTCGAAGAGCCTCGGCTCGTCGAACCCGATCAACATCGTGCACGCCACCGTGGCGGCCCTGAAGGGGCTTGAGTCCCCCGAGCAGGTCGCGGCGCGTCGTGGCCTGCCGGTGGAGGACGTCGCGCCGGCCGCCATGCTGGCGTCGCGTGCGGGGGTGGCGCACTGATGGCACGTCTGAAGGTCACCCAGCTCCGATCCGGCATTGGGACCAAGCAGAACCAGCGTGACTCGCTGCGTTCGCTCGGCCTCAAGCGGATCAACGACGTGGTGGTCAAGGAGGACCGGCCCGAGATCCGCGGCATGATCTTCACTGTGAGCCACCTCGTGAAGGTCGAGGAGGTCGAGTAATGACGATCAAGGTGCACCACCTGCGCCCGGCGCCCGGTTCCAAGACCGCGAAGACCCGTGTGGGTCGCGGTGAGGGTTCCAAGGGCAAGACCGCTGGTCGCGGTACCAAGGGTTCCAAGGCCCGCAAGAACATCTCGGCGGCGTTCGAGGGTGGGCAGATGCCCATCCACATGCGCCTTCCGAAGATGAAGGGCTTCAAGAACAAGTTCAAGGTGGTCTTCCAGGTGGTCAACCTGGACCGGCTCGCCGAGCTGTTCCCGAACGGCGGCCAGGTTGGCCCGCTGGAGCTGGTCGAGTCCGGTGCGGTCCGCAAGGGTCACCCGGTCAAGGTCCTCGGCACCGGGGACCTCGGCGGGGTGGCGCTCCAGGTGTCGGCGCACGCGTTCAGTGCGTCGGCCAAGGAGAAGATCGCCGCCGCCGGTGGCTCCACCACCGAGCTGTAAGGCGTACAACCCATGGCGCCCGTCCAGTTGTGAGCAACTGGCGGGCGCCATGGTCTGCCTGGGGCGTATGCGCCCGGTAATATCGGAATCGGTTTATGTAGCCGGGCGCATCTGCCCGGACCGGGATGAGGCTGTTAGAGTCCCATCCCAGCCATGGATTCCGGGCGCTCGCCCGGGATCCACCCCGACCCGCCAGGGATCACCGGCGGCCCGCCTCGCGCAGGAGGAAGAAGTTGCTGTCCGCCTTTCTCAGTGCGTTCCGTACGCCTGACCTGCGCAAGAAGCTGCTGTTCACAGTAGGCATCATCGCGGTCTACCGGCTGGGTGCAACGCTCCCCAGTCCGGGCGTCTCGTACGGCAACGTGCAGAAGTGCCTCGACACCCTCCAGGGTGAGTCGACGGGTGTGCTGAACCTGCTCAACCTCTTCTCCGGCGGAGCGCTGCTACAGCTCTCGGTCTTCGCGCTGGGCATCATGCCCTACATCACCGCGTCGATCATCCTGCAGCTGCTCACCGTCGTTATCCCGCGCCTGGAGCAGCTCCGCAAGGAGGGCCAGGCCGGCCAGGCAAAGATCACCCAGTACACCCGCTACCTGACCCTTGGTCTCGGTGTGCTGCAGGCTTCGGCGTTCGTGGCGCTGGCCCGCTCGGGGCAGCTCTTCCAGAACCGCTGCGACCAGTTCCCGATCATCCCCACGGGCACCGGCATCCCGGACTGGCTGACCCTGGTCATCCTGGTGATGACCATGACCGCCGGTACCGGCATGGTCATGTGGCTCGGTGAGCTGATCACCGACCGGGGCGTCGGCAACGGCATGTCCGTCCTGATCTTCACCTCGATCGCCGCCCGGCTGCCCAGCGAGGGCTGGCAGATCAAGACCAGCAAGGGCTGGGACATGTTCGCCCTGGTCATCGCGCTGGTCCTGGTGGTCATCACCGCGGTCACCTTCATCGAGCAGGCACAGCGCCGCATTCCGGTGCAGTACGCCAAGCGGATGATCGGCCGGCGGATGTACGGCGGCACCTCGACCTACATCCCGCTCAAGGTCAACCAGGCCGGTGTGATCCCGGTCATCTTCGGCTCGTCGCTTCTCTACCTGCCGCAGCTGGCCCTGCAGTTCTTCGATCAGACCGACCCGGGCAAGACCCAGGCGTGGATCCAGAACAACCTGGTCAACCCGAGTAGCCCGATCTACATCACGGTCTACTTCCTGATGATCATCTTCTTCACGTACTTCTACGTCTCGATCACGTTCAACCCGACCGAGGTCGCGGACAACATGAAGAAGTACGGCGGGTTCGTGCCGGGCATCCGCCCGGGCAAGCCGACCGCCGACTACCTGGACTTCATCCTCAGCCGGATCACCCTGCCGGGCGCGCTCTACCTCGGCGTCATCTCGATCCTGCCGAACTTCTTCTTCATCTGGCTGGACAACCAGCAGTACCAGAACTTCCCGTTCGGCGGCACCGCTGTGCTCATCATGGTCGGCGTCGGTCTGGAGACCGTGAAGCAGATCGAGAGCCAACTCATGCAGCGGAACTACGAAGGGTTCCTGCGGTAGATGAGACTCGTTCTGGTTGGCCCACCGGGCGCGGGCAAGGGCACACAGGCCGAGTTCGTCGCCGCCCATCTCTCGGTGCCGAAGATCTCGACCGGGGACATCTTCCGGTCGAACGTCACCCAGGGCACGCCGCTCGGCATCGAGGCGAAGCGGTACATGGACGCTGGCGAGCTGGTTCCGGACGAGGTGACCATCAACATGGTCCGGGACCGGCTGGCCGAGCCCGACGCCAGCGAGGGGTTCCTGCTCGACGGCTTCCCGCGGACCACTCCGCAGGCCGCCGCGCTGGACAAGCTCCTCGCCGACCTGGGCACCGCACTGGACCTGGTCCTGGAACTGGTGGTCGACGACGACGAAGTGATTCGGCGGCTCTCCGGCCGGCGCACATGTCGGGGCTGCGGCAAGATCTGGCACGTCGAGTTCGACGCCACCACCCGGCCCGACATCTGTGACCGGTGTGGCGCCGAGCTGTTCCAGCGCGACGACGACAAGCCGGAGACCATCGCCACCCGGCTGCGGGAGTACAGCGAGAAGACGGCCCCTCTGGTCGACTATTACGGCGCCCAGGGCAAGCTGGTCGGAATCGACGCCACCGGCCCGGTGGAGGACGTCACCACCCGGGCCATCGACGCGCTGCGGTCGTACGGCGGCTGAGGTCCCGCCGGGCCACGGCGGATAGAGTGCGAACAGCGGGGTACGTGCGACGTGCCCCGCTGTTCGGCAACGAAAGGTAATGGCTCCATGCGTCGTCCCCAGCTGGACATCCAGCTGAAGACCCCTGACCAGATCGAGAAGATGCGGGCCGCAGGGCTGGTGGTGGCCGAGGCGCTGCGCCGGATGCGCGACGCGGTGGCCCCCGGTGTGAGCTCGGCCGACCTGGATGCCATCGCCGAGTCGACCATCCGCGAGGCGGGTGGCGTCCCGTCGTTCAAGGGCTACCACGGGTTTCCGGCGTCGATCTGCTCCTCGGTCAACGAGCAGGTCGTGCACGCCATCCCCTCGCCGGGGCAGGTGCTCCGGGACGGTGACCTGATCTCGATCGACTGCGGTGCGGTGCTGAACGGGTGGCACGGCGACTCCGCGATCACCGTCGCGGTCGGCGACGTCGACCCGGCGCTGCTCAAGATGGCCGAGGTTGCCGAGGACGCCATGTGGGCCGGCATCGCCGCCGCCGCACGCGGTGCGGCCAGCGGCAAGGGGCGGCTCACCGACATCTCCCACGCGGTGGAGACCGCGGTCCGCAAGGGCGGCCGGTACGGCATCGTCGACGGTTACGGCGGGCACGGCATCGGCACCGAGATGCACCAGGACCCGCACGTGCTCAACCACGGCCGGCCGGGCAAGGGCCCACGGCTGGTCCCCGGCATGGCACTGGCCATCGAGCCCATGATCACCATGGCGTCCCCGCGCACGGTCGAGCTCGCCGACGGCTGGACGGTGGTCACCCGGGACGGCTCGGTTGCGGCCCACGTCGAGCACTCGATGGCGCTGCTGCCCGACGGAGTCTGGGTGCTCACCGCGTTCGACGGCGGCCGGGCCCGACTCGGCGACCTGGTCACCGCACGCCAGCCCGCCGCCTCGACCGCCCCCTGACCGACACCTACGGCGACCGGGCCGGACGAGCGCCGGCCTGGCGACCCGGCCAGGCGAGCGCCGGCAGGGCCGGCGCCGGAGGCCGCGGCGACCCGGGTGGATCAAGGCGGGACGACCGGGTGGGACGCCGCTGGCGTGTCGGTGGCATGCTTGCCGGCATGGACGGGCGGGACGGGATGCGAGCCGCTGACGCGGACCGTGAGGCGGTTGCGGACCGGTTGCGGGTGGCCCTCGGCGAGGGCCGACTGGACCTGCACGAGTACGACGAGCGGTTGCAGCGGGCCTACGCCGCGCGCACCTACGCCGAGCTGGACGTGCTACTCACCGACCTGCCACCGGTGACGCCCCCGGAGCAGTCGGCGCTGGCGGCGGTCACCCCGCCGGCTGCCGGCCTGCTGGCCGGCGGTACGGGCGGCCAGCCCGCCCCGGTGGCGGCCGGTGGCGTCACCGCCCGCTGGCTCGCCGAGGTGTGGCTGCCGTACCTGCGGGTGATCGCCATCGTGGTGACCATCTGGGCGGTGACCTCGCTGCTCAGCCGGGAGCTGCTCTACTTCTGGCCGGCCTGGGTGGCCGGGCCGTGGGGCGCGGTGCTGGTGGTCCGCACGGTCACCGGGTTGACCGGGGGAGAGCCGCGGCGCCAGGCGATCCAGCGGGAGCGCCGCCGGCAGCGCAAGCGGGCGAAGCGGGACCGCCGACGGGAGCTGCGCGCCGGTGGACTGGACGAACGGGACGACCCGCGACCGGCCGGCTGATCCGCCGGCGTGGGGGAGCCGGTCTGGTGACCCCGGCCGGCGACCGCCCGCGGAGATCATCGGACGCTCGGACGGGGGACCGGCGGCCGACACGGCGGTGCGGTGGGTGGCCGGTTTGGCGACCGCCCGCAGGCCGGCGTACACTTTCAGCTCGGCGCACAGCGTCCACTCCGGCATGCCCACCCTGCGCTTCGGTGGGACCTGGAGCCGCGGCTGGCGCGGGCTTCTGATTCTTGGTCAGTTTCCCGTGTAAGACGTTGTGGGCCGCCCGGAGCAATCGACGTCAGGACAGCGGAGGACATGCCGAAAAAAGACGGAGCCATTGAGATCGAGGGTCGGGTCATCGAGCCCCTGCCGAACGCTATGTTCCGGGTGGAGCTCGCGAACGGCCACAAGGTGCTGGCTCACATCAGCGGCAAGATGCGGCAGCACTACATCCGCATCCTGCCGGAGGACCGGGTCGTCGTCGAACTCTCGCCGTACGACCTGACCCGCGGGCGCATCGTCTACCGCTACAAGTAGTCCTGACGGCGGCCGGGAAGTCCCGTGTCCGTCTTCGACGTCCGGTCTCGTGCTCTGCGCGTCCCCGGGCCAGATGGGAAGTAAGGCAACCGTGAAGGTCAAGCCGAGCGTCAAGAGGATCTGCAACAAGTGCCGGGTGATTCGCCGGCACGGCCGGGTCATGGTGATCTGCACCGACCCGCGCCACAAGCAGCGCCAGGGCTGACTCAGCCCGTCCGGCCGGATCACGGCCGGGTGGTGTTGGTCCGGGCAGATCCCCAGCGACGCACACAACACAAATGCTCGTCCCAGCCACGAGCGGTACGCGAGACGTACTTCTGCGTGGCTGACCCCCGGTCGGAGGCCGGGGCCCGCTCGGGCAACGACCGATCCCGGTCGCCGGCGCTGACAGCGTCGGAAAGACGGGACGGCCGGTAGCGGGGTGGGACGGGTCCACACCTCCGCCACACATCACGAGGAGTACGCCCGCACATGGCACGTCTAGCCGGCGTGGATCTCCCCCGCGAAAAGCGGATGGAGATCGCGCTCACCTACATCTTCGGCGTGGGTCGTACCCGCGCCCTGGAGACGCTCGCCGCCACCGGCATCTCGCCGGACAAGCGCGCTCGGGACCTCACGGACGAGGAGCTCGTTCAGCTCCGCGACCACATCGAGGGCAACTACAAGGTTGAAGGCGACCTGCGCCGCGAGGTCGCCGCTGACATCCGCCGCAAGGTCGAGATCGGCTGCTACGCCGGCATCCGGCACCGCCGGGGCCTGCCCGTGCGTGGCCAGCGGACCAAGACCAATGCACGGACCCGGAAGGGCCCGAAGCGGACCGTCGCCGGCAAGAAGAAGCCCGGCAAGAAGTAACTAGGAGCGCACAGACTTATGCCACCGAAGGCTCGTGCCGGAGCCGCTGTAAAGAAGGTCCGGCGCAAGGAACGCAAGAACGTCGCCCACGGGCAGGCGCACATCAAGAGCACCTTCAACAACACCATCGTGTCTATCACGGACCCGACCGGTGCGGTCATCTCCTGGGCCTCCGCGGGCCAGGTGGGCTTCAAGGGCTCCCGCAAGTCGACTCCGTTCGCCGCGCAGCTGGCCGCCGAGGCCGCCGCGCGTCGGGCCATGGAGCACGGCATGCGCAAGGTCGACGTGTTCGTCAAGGGCCCCGGCTCCGGCCGGGAGACCGCCATCCGTTCGCTGCAGGCCGTGGGCCTCGAGGTCGGGCAGATCTCCGACGTCACCCCGCAGCCGCACAACGGATGCCGTCCGCCGAAGCGTCGCCGGGTCTGAGAGGTAGAGAGAGATGGCTCGTTACACCGGTGCTGACTGCCGCCGTTGCCGGCGGGAGAAGATGAAGCTGTTCCTCAAGGGCAGCAAGTGCGATGGCCCGAAGTGCCCGTTCGAGTCCCGGCCGTTCCCGCCCGGGCAGCACGGCCGCGGCCGCACGAAGGAGACGGAGTACCTGCTCCAGCTCCGTGAGAAGCAGAAGGCCCGTCGTGTGTACGGCGTGCTGGAGAAGCAGTTCCGCGGTTACTACGAGGAAGCCGTTGGCAAGCAGGCCAAGACCGGTGAGGTCCTCCTGCAGATCCTCGAGTCGCGGCTGGACAACGTCGTTTACCGGGCCGGCTACGCCCACTCGCGGGACATGGCCCGCCAGTTGGTCAAGCACGGTCACTTCACGGTGAACGGCAAGAAGGTCGACATCCCGTCGTACCGCGTCAAGGAGCACGACATCATCGAGGTCCGGGGCAAGAGCAAGGAGCTCACCCCGTTCATCGTGGCGCAGGCTCAGGCGGGTTCGCGGGCGGTGCCGGCCTGGCTCGAGGCAATCCCCAGCCAGATGAAGATCCTGGTGCACTCCCTCCCGGCCCGGCAGGTCATCGACACGCAGGTCCAGGAGCAGCTGATCGTCGAGCTCTACTCCAAGTAGTCGGAGCTCGTTGCGGTGGCCCGCCCTCCGGGGCGGGCCACCGGAACAGTTTGTGTCGTGGGCGTCAAATAGCGGGCGTCCCGGAAGAGAAGAGAAACCATGCTCATCAGCCAGCGACCCTCCCTCTCCGAGGAGTCGATCAACGAGACCCGGTCGCGGTTCGCCATCGAGCCGCTGGAGCCGGGCTTCGGCTACACCCTGGGCAACTCGCTGCGGCGCACGCTGCTGTCGTCGATCCCGGGTGCCGCGGTCACCTCGATCAAGATCGACGGCGTGCTGCACGAGTTCACCACGATCCCCGGTGTCAAGGAGGACGTGGTCGAGCTCGTCATGAACATCAAGGAGCTGTGCGTCAGCTCCGAGCACGACGAGCCGGTCAGCATGTACCTGCGCAAGCAGGGCCCGGGCGACGTGACCGCGGGTGACATCCAGCCCCCGGCCGGCGTCTCGGTGCACAACCCGGACCTGAAGCTCGCCACCCTCAACGGCAAGGGCCGGCTCGACATGGAGCTGACCGTCGAGCGGGGCCGGGGCTACGTGACGGCTGCACAGAACAAGCAGTCCGGCGCCGAGATCGGCCGCATCCCGGTCGACTCGATCTACTCGCCGGTGCTCAAGGTGACCTACCGCGTCGAGGCGACCCGCGTCGAGCAGCGCACCGACTTCGACCGGCTGATCATCGACGTCGAGACCAAGCCGTCGATGGGCCCGCGTACCGCGCTGGCCTCCGCCGGCTCGACGCTGGTGGAGCTGTTCGGTCTGGCCCGGGAGCTGGACGAGACCGCCGAGGGTATCGACATCGGGCCGTCCCCGCAGGACGCCCAGCTGGCGGCGGACCTCGCCCTGCCGATCGAGGAGCTGGACCTCACCGTCCGCTCCTACAACTGCCTCAAGCGCGAGGGCATCAACACCGTTGGTGAGCTCATCGGGCGTACCGAGGCCGACCTCCTCGACATCCGCAACTTCGGTCAGAAGTCGATCGACGAGGTCAAGATGAAGCTCGCCGGGATGGGCCTGGGGCTGAAGGATTCGGCCCCGAACTTCGACCCGGCGCACGTCGTGGACACCTTCGGCGAGGCCGACTACGACACCGACGACTACCGCGAGACCGAGCAGCTCTAGTCCGCGCTGCCGCCACAACTGAGGAGCACCAAGCATGCCCACGCCCACCAAGGGCCCCCGCCTCGGCGGCAGCCCCGCGCACGAGCGGCTGATGCTGGCCAACTTGGCCACCGCGCTGTTCCAGCACGGCAAGATCAAGACCACCGAGACGAAGGCCCGGCGGCTGCGTCCGCTGGCCGAGCAGCTCATCACCAAGGCCAAGCGCGGTGACCTGGCCGCGCGGCGGCGGGTGCTGGGCGTCGTCAAGGACAAGGACGTGGTCTACGCCCTGTTCGACCAGATCGCGCCCCGGTACGTCAACCGCCCCGGCGGCTACACCCGGATCGTGAAGACCGGTCCGCGCAAGGGTGACAACGCGCCGATGGCGATCATCGAGCTGGTGGAGGAGCTTCAGGTCGCCGAGCCGAAGGCGAACAAGAAGACCGCCGCCCGCAAGGCCGCGCAGCAGGACAAGGTCGAGGCGCTCGCCCCGGCCGAGGAGACCCCGCAGTCGGCCCAGGCCGACCAGGACTCCGAGGCGCCGGTGTCGGCGTCCGGTGACACCGCCGCCGCCCGCGAGGACAGCGACGAGGCCACCGAGAACAAGGCCTGATCAAGGGCAACGTCGGGCCCGGCACCCCATCGGGGTGTCGGGCCCGACCCATAACTGGAGGTACGAGGTGGACGAGCGGATCCGGCTGCGGCTGGACGTCTCGTACGACGGCACCGGCTTTTCCGGGTGGGCCGCCCAGCCGACCCGGCGCACGGTCGCCGGGGTGCTCGTCGAGACCCTGGACCTGGTGCTCGGTGCCGGCACGGCCACCGGGTTGACCGTGGCCGGGCGGACCGACGCGGGGGTGCACGCGACTGGGCAGGTCTGCCACCTGGACCTCCCCGCCGACGTGTGGCGGCAGCACGAGCAGCGGCTGCTGCGCCGGCTGGCCCGGCTGCTCCCCACCGACGTGCGGGTACGGGCGATGACCGAGATGCCGGCCGACTTCGATGCCCGTTTCTCGGCCACCTTCCGCCGCTACGAGTACCGGGTCACCGACGCCCGGTACGGCGCGGAGCCGCTGCGCCGGCACGAGGTGCTGGCCTGGCCGAGGCCGCTGGATCTGGCCGCGTTGAACGCCGCGGCGACCGGCCTGGTCGGGGAGCACGACTTCGCCGCGTACTGCCGGCGCAAGGAGAACGCGACCACCCTGCGCGAGGTGACCCGGCTGGACTGGCGCCGTGACCCGGACGGCATCCTGGTCGCCACCGTGCAGGCGGACGCGTTCTGCCAGGCCATGGTGCGCAGCCTGGTGGGGGCGATGCTGGTGGCCGGGGACGGCCGCCGCCCGGTGGAGTGGCCGGGCAGCCTGCTCACCCGCCAGGAGCGGTCCAGCGAGGTGACCGTCGCGCCGGCGCACGGGCTGACCCTGGTCGAGGTCGGCTACCCGGCCGACCCGGCCGAGTACGCCCGACGCGCCGACCTCACCCGCCGGCTACGGGTCCCGGTCGAGGGCTGACCACCGACGGCCGACCCCCGGTCGAGGGCTGGCCCGCCGACGGCCGGGACCGTAGCCGGCGGGGCGAGGTCAGTCGCCCGGCAGACTGTCGTTGCGGGTGCCGCCGCTCTGCGTTGCGCCGCTCTCCGTCGGGCCCGGGGTCGGTTGCCCGGCCGTGCCGCCGTCGACCCGCTTCTGCAGCACGCCTTGGCTGAGGTGCAGCTCGATCATGTCGAAGAGGATTTCCCGGACCTTGGTGTCGCCGGACTTGACAGCGGTCCCGTCCGCACGGACCACCAGCGCGTACGCCAGGTAGTGGCCGCGGACCTGCCAGCCGACCCGCGCCGGGGCGGTGGCCACCACGGCACTGCCGTCGCCGTCGCTGCCGACCATGCCCCGGAATCGGCCCTGCCGCTCGTCGAGCAACTGCCGGATCCGGTCCCGGACCCGTTCCGCGCTGACCTTGTCGGTCAGGTTGAACAGCCCGGTGGTGACCAGGTGGTCGCCGTCGGGAGTCCGCAGTGTGGCCCGGACCACCTGGTTGCAGCCGAGCCGGACCAGCAGGTCGGCCACCTCGTCGGTGGCGGCGACGGCGCAGCTGCCGCTGGAATGCGTCTTGAGCACCTTGTAGGCCGGCTGGCCGTCGGTGAGCTTCAGCTCCTTGCCGGGGAAGAGTTCCTTGGCGGTGAGCGGAGCCTGGTCGGTGTCCCGGGAGTCGAGGTCCTCCCGTTCCGCCGGGGCGGCGGACGCGGCGGCGGCGTTCGGCTGGTAGGTCGGAGTGGCCTGCGGCTGCGGGTCGCGATCCATCAGCAGCGCGGCGACGCCCAGGCCACAGAGCGCGAGCAGGACCAGGACGGCCGCGCCGCCGATCAGCACCTGCCAGAGTCGGCCACCGCTGCGCTCGGGGGGCGCCTCGATCGGCTGTGCCGAGGTGTAGACCTGATCGCGAGGCGCGGCGGGCGGGATGTCGGCACGGGCCGGCGGCGGCTGGGACGACGGCAGCGCGATCTGGTTCGGCCGGCGCAGCGACGGGGTGGGGAAGCGCGACGGAGAGGGCCCGGCCGGCGGGGGCGGGCCGCCGGGCACCGCCAGGTCGGACCCGGGCTCCGGGTACTCCTCGAAAGCGTCCTCATCGGACTCGTACCGATACACCATGTCGCCCAGAGTAAGAGGCATTGTCCCTTTAGGGGGTAATAACGGGAAATGTACGCGTGGGCCGTGTCATGGCGTGCCTGGGCCGGTGCGAGAATTGCCGGCGTGACCGGAGACCACTACTTCAGCGCTCAGCCCGCCAGCGACGCTCCGCCGCGCGAGGTCGAGTTCTCCGTGGCCGGCCGCGACTACCGGCTCGCCTCGGCCGGTGGGGTCTTCTCCGCCAGCCGTCTCGACCCGGGCACCGCCGTGCTCCTGCGGAAGGCCGAGCTGCCCACCGCCGACACCACCGGCGATCTGCTCGACCTCGGCTGCGGGTTCGGGCCGATCGCCTGTGTGCTGGCCGACACGGCACCGGCGAGCACCGTCTGGGCGGTCGACGTCAACGCCCGCGCCCGCGAGCTGACCGCGGCCAACGCGGCCCGGGTCGGCGCCGCCGACCGGGTCCGGGTCAGCGCGCCGGACGACGTACCGGCCGAGATCCGCTTCGCCCAGCTCTGGTCGAACCCGCCGATCCGGATCGGCAAGGACGGGCTGCACGACCTGCTGCTGCGCTGGCTGCCCCGGCTCGCCCCGGACGGCGTCGGCTGGCTGGTGGTCGCCCGGCACCTCGGCGGCGACTCACTGCACCGCTGGCTCACCGAACAGGGCTGGCAGGTTGAGCGGTGCGCCAGCCAGAAGGGCTTCCGGGTGCTGCGGGTCACCCGGTAATTGGATGTCCCCCCGGCCCTCACTGGGGCAGGATCCCGGCGTGGGATACGTGGATGTGGCAGCGGTCGGGCACATCCTGCCCGACGGTCGGGAACTCTTCGCCGACGTGTCGTTCCGGGTCGGGGAGGGCAGCAAGGTCGCCCTGGTCGGGCCGAACGGCGCGGGTAAGACGACGCTGCTGCGGATGGTCGCCGGCGACCTGCCGGTGCGTACCGGCGCCGTAGCGCGGGCCGGTGGGTTGGGCGTGATGCGCCAGTTCATCGGCATGATCGGCGACGAGTCGACGCTGGCCGACATGGCGCTGTCGTTGGCCCCACCGGCACTGCGCGAGGCCGGCCGCCGGCTCGGCGAGACCGAGGCGGCCATGCGGGCGGCCGAGGTCCGCGGCAAGTACAGCACCGCCGCCGGCAAGGCCCAGCTGGCGTACGCCGACGCGCTGGGCGCCTGGGGCGAGGCCGGCGGGTACGACGCCGAGGTGCTCTTCGACACCGTCGCCACCATCGTGCTCGACCTGCCCTGGGACGGCGTCCGGGACCGGCCGGTCCGCACCCTCTCCGGTGGACAGCAGAAGCGCTTCGCACTGGAGCTGCTGCTGCGCGGCCCCGACGAGGTGCTGCTGCTCGACGAGCCGGACAACTTCCTCGACGTGCCCGGCAAGCGTTGGCTGGAGGCGCGGCTGCGCGAGTCGACCAAGTCGGTGCTCTACGTCTCGCACGACCGCGAGCTGCTGGCCCAGACCGCCGACCGGGTGGTCGCCGTGGAGGGCGGCAGCGCCTGGGTGCACCCGGGTGGCTTCGCCAGCTGGTACGAGGCGCGGGTGGCCCGACACGCCCGTCTCGACGAGCTGCGCCGGCGCTGGGACGAGGAACACCAGAAGCTGCGCGAGCTGATGCTGATGTACAAGCAGAAGGCGGCGTACAACGACGGGCTGGCCTCGCGCTACCAGGCCGCGCAGACCCGGCTGCGCAAGTTCGAGGAGGCCGGGCCGCCGCCCGTACCGCCGAAGGACCAGGACATCCGGATGCGGCTGACCGGCGGGCGGACCGGCAAGCGCGCGGTCGTCTGCGAGCAGCTGGAGCTGGACGGCCTGACCTACCCCTTCGACCTGGAGATCTGGTACGGCGACCGGGTGGCTGTGCTCGGTGCCAACGGCACCGGCAAGTCGCACTTCCTGCGGCTGCTGGCCCGGGGCGGCACCGACCCCGACCCGGCGAACGGGCCGGTCGACGGTGCGGGCGCGCTCGCCCCGGTGGCGCACGACGGCACGGCCCGGCTCGGTGCCCGCGTCCGCCCCGGGCACTTCTCCCAGACCCACGACCGGCCGGAGCTGATGTCGAAGACGCTGGTCGAGATCCTCTGGCGGGGCGACGAGCACCGGACCGGGATGGACCGGCACGCCGCGATGGGTGTGCTCAGCCGGTACGAACTGGCAGCCCAGGGCGACCAGCGCTTCGGCACCCTCTCCGGTGGGCAGCAGGCCCGGTTCCTGGTGCTGTTGCTGGAGCTGTCCGGGGCGACCCTGCTGCTGTTGGACGAGCCCACCGACAACCTCGACCTGGCCAGCGCCGAGGCGCTGGAGGCGGGCCTGAACGCGTTCGAGGGGACCGTGATCGCGGTCACCCACGACCGCTGGTTCACCCGCTCCTTCGACCGGTTCGTGCTGTTCCGGGGCGACAGCGAGGTGGCGGAGACCCCGGAGCCGGTCTGGGACGTCGGGTGATCCCCGCCGACCTGCCCGACCGGCTGTGCGCCGTCGAGGGGGTGGTGGCCGTGGCGCTCGGCGGTAGCCGGGCACGCGGCGAGCATCGCCCGGACTCCGACTGGGACCTGGGTCTGTACTACCGGGGTGAGTTGGACGTACCGGCGCTGCGTGCGGTCGCCGCGACGGTCGCCGACGACACCGACATCGCGCTCACCGCCCCGGGTGGTTGGGGCCGCTGGGTCAACGGCGGTGGTTGGCTGCGGATCGACGGGTCCGCTGTGGACTGGATCTACCGGGACCTCGACCGGGTGCACCGCGTCTGGACGGACTGCCGGGCCGGTCGGTACGAGGTCGGGGTGCAGGCCGGGCACCCGCTCGGGTTCTACTCGTCCGCCTACGTGGGCGAGGTGGCGCTGTGCCAGGTGCTGGCGGACCCGACCGGCCAGCTGACCCGGCTGAAGGAGCAGACCCGG
Source organism: Micromonospora sp. NBC_00858 (assembly GCF_045207365.1). Taxonomy (NCBI): domain Bacteria; kingdom Bacillati; phylum Actinomycetota; class Actinomycetes; order Micromonosporales; family Micromonosporaceae; genus Micromonospora; species Micromonospora sp. NBC_00858. The sequence continues at coordinate 7,139,564 of NZ_CP108828.1, forward strand.
GAGTATCCGCCCGCGCTGGCCGACGCGCTGGTGGCCGGCGGCTGGGAGGCCGGGTTCCTGCTGGCCGGCGCGGCCAAGGCCAGCGCCGGCGGGGACAGCGGGTACGTCGCCGGCTGCCTGTTCCGGGTGGTCGGGGTGCTCGCCCAGGTGCTGCACGCCCGAGCGGGCCGGTGGCTGGTCAACGAGAAGGGGATGATCGCCGCCGCGGGGCGGTTGCCGGGCGCGCCGCCGGACTTCGAGCAGCGGGCGCAGGCCCTGCTCGGCGCCGTCGGCCGCAGCCCCGCCGAGCTGACCGCCACCCTCAGCGCCGCCCGCGAGCTGGTCACCGAGGTGGTCGGCTGAGCCGCCGCCGAGGTGGCCCACAACCGGCCGGCATAGGGTGGATCTCGTGACTGAGATGACCTATCGCCGGCTGGGCGACTCCGGGCTCGTGGTGTCCGTGGTCGGCATCGGCTGCAACAACTTTGGCCGCAAGCTCGACCTCGACGGCACCCGCGCGGTGGTGGACGCCGCCCTGGACGCCGGGATCACCCTGTTCGACACCGCCGACATCTACGGCGAGCCGCAGGGCGGCTCCGAGGAGCTGCTCGGACAGGCGCTCAAGGGCCGCCGGGACGACGTGGTGGTGGCCACCAAGTTCGGCATGGACATGAACGGCCTGAACGGGCCGGACTTCGGCGCCCGGGGTTCGCGGCGCTACATCGCCCGCGCGGTGGAGGCGTCGCTGCGCCGGCTCGGCACCGACCACATCGACCTCTACCAGATGCACGAGCCCGACCCGGGCACCCCGATCGACGAGACGCTGGCGGCCCTGGACGACCTGGTCCGCGACGGCAAGGTGCGCTACCTGGGCAACTCCAACTTCGCCGGGTGGCAGATCGCCGACGCGGACTGGGTCGCCTCGTCCAGCGGCCGGGCCCGCTTCATCAGCGCGCAGAACCACTACAGCCTGGTGGAGCGGTCCGTGGAGACCGAGGTGATCCCGGCCTGTGAGCGGTTCGGGCTCGGCATGCTGCCCTTCTTCCCGCTCGCCAACGGTCTGCTCACCGGCAAGTACCGGCGCGACGGGCAGCCGCCGGCCGGCAGCCGGCTCTCCGGCGGTGGCCGGTACGCCGAACGGCTCGCCGCCGCCGACTGGGACACCATCGAGGCGATCGAGGCGTACGCGGCCGAGCGGGGGCTGACCATGCTCCAGGTGGCGATCGGCGGGCTGGCCGCCCAGCCGGCGGTGACCTCGGTGATCGCCGGCGCCACCACGCCCGAGCAGGTGCACGCCAACGCCGCCGCCGGCACCTGGGAGCCCACGGACGAGGACCTGGCGGCGCTGCGCGCCATCCTCTGAGCCGCCTGGTCGGGCGTCGGGCCGGGCCGCTCATGGCGGCCCGGCCCGATCATCCGAGACGGTCAGTCGGGGCGGCGGCTGACCAGCATTGCCACCGCCACCGCCAGCGCGGTGAGCACCAGGGCGGCCAGCCCGACCGGCCACCACCAGGCGCTCCCGTCCGCGGCGGCGCGACCGTCGGCCGCCGCCGGCGCCGTCACGGCGACCCGCGCGGGAGCCGGCGGAGGCGACTGCGCCGGCCGCGCCTGCACCTCGGCGCCGGCCTGACCGGGGTTCGGCGCCGGGGCGCTCACCGTCACCCGCCACGTGCCCGGGGAGAGTAGCGGGCCGCTGCTGTAGAAGCCCTGCCCCTCGGGTGCCGGTTCCAACTGCACCGGGCCGAGCCGCCGCCCCTCCGGGCCGGTGCCGGTGAGGGTCAACCGCACCGGCTTGTCCAGCCGATGCCCGTCGGCGTAGGTGGCCTGCACAGTGACCCCGTCGGCCCCGTCGCCGGCCACGGTCAGCTTGAGCTTGCCGGTGTGCGCTGCGGCCGGAGCCGCCGAGAACAGGATCAGGGCCAGTCCGACGAACAGGGCGGCCAACCCCTTGCGGATACGCGTCACGGACGCCTCCTCACTACGGATGAGGGAGGCCCCTCCCCGGCGCCGGAGCGTCGGGGAGGGGCCTCGTCGGATCAGAGCTGGCGACCGGGGGCGAGCCGGGTGGCATCGCCACCGAGCCGCCCGGCACCCTTGACCGGCTCGCCGTCATTGGCCCGGACTCCGGCCTTGCTCGCCACGCCGCCGAGCCGGACGATCATGGCGTCGGCGTCCCGGATCAGGACGTCCCGGATCTCGGCCTCGGCCACCAGGGTGGCGTCGGCGGCGAGCGCCCGGAACGCGGTCAGCTGCTTGATCGCCTGAGCGTCCTTGCCGGACGCCTCGGCCTTCCGAGCCGCGTCGAGCTTCGCCGTCAACTGCTTGTGCGCGTTGGCCGACAGCCGCCCCGTCGCCTTGAACCGGTCCAGCAGGTTCTGCATGTCCCGGAACGAGGTGGTGACGAAGAACCGGACCTCCGAGGTGGTCTTGTTGCCAGCCTTGTCGGTCGCGGTCACGGTCAGCTCGTGCAGGCCGAGTGGCAGCTCGTACATGGCCTGCAGAGTGCCGCTGACGTACGGCCGGCCGTCCAGGTCGCCGACCACGGTCGCGATGCCCGAGGTCGGGTCGACGGCCTGCCAGGACACCCGGACATCCTGGCTGTCCCCGTAGAGCTGACCATCGGCGATCCCGGACACCAGCAGCGTCGGCTTGGTGCCGTCGATCCGTAGCACCGCCGACTTGAGCGTCTCGGCGTTGCCCGCCTTGTCGGTGGACCGGAACAGCAGCTCGTGCTGCCCGTCACCGGTCACCCCGACCGGCGCCGAGTACGGCGTCCAGGCGCCACCGTCCAGCGACCACTCCACCGTCCTGACCCCGGACCCGGCATCGGTCGAGGTCAGCACGACGGGGATGGTCCCGTTGTGCCAGCCGGCGTCGTTCGCGGGAGCGAACGTCGCCGAGGTGACCGGCGCGGTGGCGTCGATCTTGACCGCGACGGTCTTCGTCGACTCCACGTTGCCCGCCTCGTCGGTCGAGCGGAACCGCAGCTCGTGCTCGCCGTCCCCGCTGACCGCCACCGGAGCGGTGTAATCCGTCCAGGTGGTGGCCCCGTCCAGCTGGTACGCCGTACCGGCCAACCCACTGCCGCCGGCCTCGTCGACGCCGGTCAGGGTGACCGTCACCGGCCCGGTGTACCAACCGTCGGTCGGGGTGCCGGAGACCGCCGCCGTGGTCACCGGTGCGGTCTCGTCGGCCGCCTCGGTGCTGAGCCGGAAGTAGTCGAACCCGGCGGTCTTCGAGGCGGTCTGGTTGGCGCCGAGGGTGAACAGCCCGACCTTCGGGGTGGCCCCGACCGCGCTGTTGGTGAGCGCGGTCAACGCGGTCCAGGTTGCCCCGTCGGCCGAGTACGACGCAGTGAAGGTGTCGCCGCTGCGGGCCAGCCGCAGGTACCACACCGCACTGGTCAGGTTGCCCGCCTCCGGCTGCGGGTTCTGGACCGTCCCGCCGATCTCGCTGCGGAACTCGATCCGCCGCGTCACCGGCTGGCCGGGCTGATTGTCCGCGATGTAGTCGAACTTCAGGTAGTTGTCGTCGTCGGCCAGCACGATGAGGCCGGCCTGCTGGTACTGCTCGTTCAGCAGGCTGCCGTCGACCTTCGTCTCCAGGGTCCAGTCGCCGGACGGCGCGGTCTGGAGGATGAAGTTCTTCGGCCCGGTGTTGTCGCCGCCGTAGATGTCACCGTTGGGCACGTCGACCCGCAGCGCGCCACCGGTGACCCGGTAACCGTTCGGGTCCTCCCGCAGGATCGCGTTCCACCGGCACTTGTCCAGCGCGTCGCCGGTGAACTCGTCCGACGGCTCGACCGGCCCGGCCGGGGCGTCCGGCGTGATCTGGAACCAGTCGAAGCTCGCGTCGACCACCGGCGCCTCGGTGCCGCCGTTGAGCGCGAAGAGCCCGATCCGCGGGTTGGTGATGCCGTCGAGCGCGGCCGACCGGCCGACCGGGGTGAAGGTCTGGCCGTCGGCCGAGACGGCCGCGGTCAGGGTCGTCCCGTCGCTGGTGATCCGCAGGTGCAGCGTGTCACCGGCCGGTGCGGCGGTGCTGTCGGCAGCCTCGTTGCGGGGCGTGCCGGCCGTCTCCCGGATGAACTCCACCCGCCGGCTGCCCGAGTAGAGCAGGTCCAGCTTGGCGTAGTTGTCGTCGTCGCCGTACACCAGCAGGCCGGCCTGCTGGTAGTTGGTCGTCACCGGCAGGGTGACCCGGGTGGTCACCTGCCAGGCCCCGGTCGGAGCCGGCTGGAGCACCAGGTTGGTGGCGTCGTTACGGCCGCCGTAGAGGTCACCCACCGCCGTGGGCAGCCGCAGCGCGCCTCCGCTGACCGAGTAGAGCTGGTTCTCCCGGACCACGCTGGTCCACCGGCCCTTGTCGAGGCTGGCGCCGGTGAAGTCGTCCGAGCGCGCCCCGAAGCAGGACGTGTTCGGCGCGTCCACCCGCACCGGCACCGTGGCGTACGCCCTGGCGCCCTTGCTGTCGGTCACCGTGAGGGTCGCGGTGAAGGTGCCCGGGCTGGTGTAGGTGTGGCTGGCGTCCACAGTGGTCGCCGTGCCGCCGTCGCCGAAGTCCCAGGCGTACGTCAGCGGGGTGTCACCCTCGGCGTCGGTGGCCGTGCCGTCGAAGGCGACGGTTACCGGCGCGGTGCCGGTGGCCGGGGTGGCGGTGGCGCTCACCGCCGGCGGCGCGTTCTCGGTGACGCCGCGGCCGAGGAAGTCCATCCAGTTGACGTTGAGCAGCGATCCCGCGCCACCGTTGGGGTCCCGGGCGACGAAGTACAGCGTGCCGCTCCCGGCGCCGGTCACCGGCGCGGTCACGTCCGTGTACGTCTGCCACCCGCCGGTGCCCGGGACGGTGGCCGTGGCGACCACCGGTCCGTCGACCGCACCGGCGCGGACCTCGATCCGGCCTCCGGAAGTGGCCGAGGCGGCCCGGAACCGGATGTCGGTGATGTTGGTGAGGTCCGCCGGGGCGAGCGACCACCAGTCGCCGTCCTCGATGAACCCGATGTTCTGGCCGCCGCCGGCGGTGTCGCCGGTGGTCTCCCGCTGCACGCCGGCGTCGCCGCCGCCGGTGTTCACCGGCGCCCGCCCGGTGGCGGTGAAGTACTCGGCCTGCTTGCGCTTGGGCTGCAACTGCTCGATGGCCCGCCCGGTGAGCGGTCCGGCCCCGCCGGTGCCGCCCTGGTCGGTGTAGGTGGCCTCGAAGACCGCGAAGACGTTCGCCTCGGCGCCGTGCCCGGAGGCGAGCGACGTCTGGACCGTGCCGGTGCAGCCGGTGTGCTGCTCCAGCGGGTGGGCGTGCTCGTCGTGACCGAGCAGCACCTGGAGCTGCACCCGGTCGCAGTCGATCTGCCCGTCCTCCGGGTCGGTCACCTTGACCGTGTAGCGGACCTGGTCACCCCAGTCGAAGAAGCCGCCGTCCGGCGGGAACTCAATGGTCACGGTCGGCGCGGTGTTGCCCACGGTGACCGGTACGTTGGCCACCGCGGTACGGCCCTTCGGGTTGGTCACGGTGAGCTGGGCGGTGTAGCTGCCCGCCGTGGCGTAGGTGTGCGTCGGGTTCGCCTCGGTGGAGGTCTGGCCGTCGCCGAAGGCCCAGGCGTAGGTGAGCGTGCCACCGTCCGGGTCGCGGGAGCCCGCGCTGGTGAAGGCCACCGTCAGCGGTGCCGGTCCCGAGGTGGGGGTGGCGTCCGCCATGGCGATCGGTGCCCGGTCACCGGCGATGTAGTCGATCCGGTAGACGCCGGAGTCGTCGTTGTTGCCGCCGAAACCGGTGCCCCACTCGATCAGGTAGAGCGCGCCGTCCGGGCCGAACTCGAAGTCCATCGGCCGGATCAGGCTCATCCCGGTGAGCAACTGGTTGATGTCCACCAACGACTTGCCGTCGGCGGTCACCTGCATGGTGTACATCTTCGACTGGTTCCACTCGCCGAAGAGCGCCTTGCCGTCGTAGTACGCGGGCCACTTCCGGTCCGAGTTCAGGTCGGCGTCGTACCGGTAGACCGGGCCGGCCATCGGTGCGCCGCCCCCGCCGATCTCGGGGAAGAGCGGGTTGCCGCTGTAGTCGTAGTCGACGGTCGCCGGGACGACCGGCGGCAGGGCGGTGAGGCCGGTGTTGTTGGGCGAGTTGTTCACCGGCGCCGCGCAGTCGAACTTCGCCCCGCTCGGGCCGGACGGGAACGTGTAGTCGTTGTAGGCGTAGTTCGCCCCCGTGCAGTACGGCCAGCCGTAGTTGCCGGGCGTACCGACGATGTTCCACTCCACCGTGCCCTCGGGGCCGCGATTGGGGTTGGCCGCACTGGCGTCCGGCCCGTAGTCGGCGACGTAGAGGGTGTTGGTGCCGGGGTCGATGCCGATCCGGAACGGGTTCCGGAAGCCCATCGCGTAGATCTCCGGCCGGGTCTTCTCGGTCCCCTGCGGGAAGAGGTTGCCGTCCGGGACGGTGTACGTCCCGTCGTCCTCCGGATGGATCCGGATCACCTTGCCGCGCAGGTCGTTGGTGTTGCCGGAGGTGCGCTGGGCGTCGTAGTCCTGCCGGCCGGGCCGCTCGTCGATCGGGGTGAACGCGTCCGACTCGAACGGGTTGGTGTTGTCCCCGGTGACCAGGTAGAGGTTGCCGTTCCCGTCGAAGGTCATGCTGCCGCCAGCGTGGCAGCAGGTGTTGCGCTGCGTGTCGACCCGCAGCACCTGCTTCTCGCTGGCCGGGTCGATGGTGTCGCCGGTCACGGTGAACCGGGACAGCAGGTTACGCGCCACACCGTCGTTCGGCGCGTAGTAGAGGTAGACCCAGTGGTTGGTGGCGAAGTCCGGGTCGAGCCGGATGCCGATCAGGCCGTCCTCGTTGCCGGTGAAGACGTTCAGGTCGACGGCGGTGACAGTGCTGCCGGTGTCCGGCTTGACGATCTGCACCCGGCCGTCGCGCTCGACGTAGAAGACCCGCCCGTCCGGGGCGATGTCCAGCTCCATCGGGTTGCTGGTGTTGCTGTCCAGCGTGACCTTCTCGAAGCTCGAGGTCTTCGAGGCGCCACAGTCGGCGTCCGCCACGCCGGCGGCGGTCCGGATGCCGCCGAGCAGGTGGCTGAGGAACTCCGGCTCGGCGTACGACTCCCGGGTGTGCCCGCCCCCCGTGTACCAGGAGCGGCCGCCGTCGAAGTCCTGGCACCAGGCGATCGGGTGGTCGGCGCCCATCGCGCCAGCTCCCGGGGTGTAGGTCTTCTCGTCCAGGCTGGCCAGCACGTGCACGTCCGGCCGCGGGTTGGTCTGGTAGTTGTACCACTCGTCGAATCGGGACCAACGGTCCGGCAATCCGGTCGTGGACGGGTGGGCGTGCTCCTCCACCTTGACCGTGGCCTGCTGGTTGGCCGGGTGGTTGGCGAAGTACGCGCCGACCAGGTCGCCGTACCAGGACCAGCTGTACTCGGTGTCCGAGGCGGCGTGGATGCCGACGTAACCGCCGCCGGCCCGCACGTAGCGCTCGAACGCCGCCTGCTGCTCGGCGTCGAGGACGTCGCCGGTGGTGGAGAGCCAGATCACCGCCTTGTACTTGGCCAGGTTGGCGTCGTTGAATGCGGCGCCGTCCTCCGAGTTGTCCACGGTGAATCCGTTGGCGACGCCGAGCTGTTGGATGGCCTCGATGCCGGTGGGAATGGAGTCGTGCCGGAAACCGGCGGTCTTGGAGAAGACCAGGACGGAGAAGGGATCGGCCGCGGCCTTCGGCGCCTTCGGCACCACCTGGGTGACCGGGGCTGCGGCTGGCGCCTCTCGTGGGGGGACCTGCGTGGCGGCCGGAGCCGCCTGCGCCGGCAGCCCGAACAGGGTCGTCGAGGCGAGGGCAAGGGAGATCAGGGTCGCAGTGATGGGTACGCGGGCACGACGAGAATCGGACACGCCGCCTCCTATGTCGCGGTGGACAGGGATCGCGGGGGCCGGCTCGCCGAAGACCGTCCCAGATGGAGCCGGTGCGGGCGCCGTGCCAGGGCGTCCACTCCAGCATTTTGTCGAATCGCTGAACAAATTAATTCGGCTGGATCAATGTCGGGCAAGATGCCGACGGGTAACGGTTCTGCAACGGCGGGCGACATTCCGAACAGGACCGCATGAAGCGCCCAACGGATCTCGCCACGCGCCACGGCCGGGCCCGCCGACCAGCCGCCGACCCCGCCTTGGCAGACCGGCGGAACTGTCGTACGGTGACACGCAAGTAACCCACGGGAGCCCGGTGTACCGGGCTGAGAGGGGGGCTGACAGCCCCCGACCGTCGAACCTGATCCGGGTAATGCCGGCGCAGGGAGGAGAGTTGCCGTGCCGTCCCTTGGGCGACTGCATCTGATCACCGACACCCGACCCGGGCGGGATCCGCTCACCGTGGTCCGGGCCGCCCTCACGGCGGCCCGCGCCGACCTGGTGGTGCAGGTCCGGGTCGAGGACTCCGCCACCGACCGCGAGGCGTACGACCTGGCCCGCCGGGTGCTGGCGCTCTGTGCGCCGTACGGGGCGAACTGCCTGGTCAACGACCGGCTGCACGTGGCGCTGGCGGTGGGCGCCGCCGGTGGGCACGTCGGGGCCGACGACCTGCCGGTCGCCGCGGCTCGCCGGGTGCTCGGCCCCACCGGTGTGCTGGGAGCCACCGCCCGCGCGCCGGGGACGGCGGTCGAGGCGGTCGCCGCCGGGGCCAGCTACCTGGGCGTCGGGCCGTGCCACGCCACCAGCACCAAGTCCGGGCTACCCGACCCGATCGGCCCAGCGGGGGTACGCGCGGTCACCGGCGCCGTCGACGTGCCGGTCATCGCGATCGGCGGGGTGACCGCCGACCGGGTGCCGGCGCTGCGGGACGCCGGGGCGTACGGGGTGGCCGTCGTCAGCGCGATCTCCGCTGCCGCCGACCCCGCTCGGGCCACCGCCGAGCTGCTCGGGGCACTGACGTGCTGACCGGCCGGTCCCCGTCGACGCGATCCGACGACCGGGCCCGGCCGGACGTGGCGGTGGTGGGGGCGGGCCCGATCGGGTTGGCGATCGCCTGGCGGTGCGCCGCGCGCGGGCTGCGAGTGGAGGTGCACGATCCAGCCTCCGGCTCGGGGGCGTCGGCCGTGGCCGCGGGCATGCTCTCCCCGGTCGCCGAGGCGTACTTCGGTGAACGGCAGTTGACCGGGTTGCTGCTGGCGTCCGCCGCCCGCTGGCCGGCGTTCGCCGCCGAGCTGACCGAGGCGACCGGCGCCGAGCTCGGCTACCGGACCGAGGGCACCCTGATGGTCGGGCTGACCGGCGACGACCTGGCCGAGGCGCGCCGGCTCTGGGCGTACCAGCAGGGGTTGGGACTGCCGGTGACCCCGCTGCGTCCCACCGAGCTGCGTGACCGCGAGCCGGCGCTCGCCCCGCGGGTGCGCGGCGGCGCGCTCGCGCCCACCGACCACCAGGTCGACCCCCGGCTGCTGGTGCCGGCGCTGCGCACGGCCGCCCGGCGGGCCGGCGCGGTGCTCGTGCCGCAGCCGGTCCGGCACCTCTCCGAGGTGGACGCCCGGATCACCGTGGTCGCCGCCGGGTGCGGCGCGGCCGCCCTCACCGGCCTGCCGGTGCGGCCGGTGAAGGGCCAGGTCCTCCGGCTGCGCGCGCCCGACGGCGTCGCGCCGGGCTTCCGGCACGTGATCCGGGGGTACGCCGACGGCGAGCACGTCTATCTGGTGCCCCGCGTCGACGGCGAGGTGGTGCTCGGCGCGACGGTCGAGGAACGGTCGGACACCACGGTCACCGCCGGCGCGGTGCTGCGCCTGCTCCGTGCCGGCGTCGACCTGCTCCCCGAGCTGGCCGAGTACGACCTGGTCGAGGCGGTCGCCGGGCTGCGCCCGGGCACCCCGGACAACGCGCCCATCCTCGGGCCGCTGCCCGGCCGGCCGGACGTGCTGGCCGCCACCGGGCACCACCGGCACGGCATCGTGCTCACCCCGGTCACCGCCGACCTGATCGCCGACCTGGTGACCACCGGCGTGCCCGATCCGCTGCTCGCGCCCTTCCGGCCTGACCGCTTCTCCAGCAACTCCCCGGAATCAACCGGCGCGGTCGGTGTCGGTGGGCTGGCTGGGTCCGGTGCGGTCGGTGTTGGCGATCGGACGATGGAGGAGGACCGATGGAGTTGACGGTTAACGGCGCCGGACGCAGCGTCCCAGGTGGCGCGTCGGTGGCCGACCTGGTCCGCGACGTCGCACCCCAGCAGCGCGGGGTGGCGGTCGCGGTCAACGGCGAGGTGGTGCCCCGGGCCGGCTGGCCGGCGACGGTGCTGCGCGACGGTGACCGCGTCGAGGTGCTCACCGCCGCGCAGGGCGGGTGAGCGGCGTGCCGTTCGAGCTGGGCGGAGTCACGTTCACCTCGCGGCTGATCCTCGGCACCGGCGGAGCCGCGAATCTGCACGTGCTGGAGCAGGCGATCCGGGCGTCCGGCACGGAGCTGGTCACCCTCGCACTGCGCCGGGTGGACACCGCCCCGGGCTCAGCCGGTGGGCTGTTGGAGCTGCTGGACCGGTGCGGGGTACGGCTGCTGCCGAACACCGCCGGCTGCTACACCGCCGCCGAGGCGGTGAAGGTGGCCCGACTGGCCAGGGACGCGTTCGACACCGACTGGATCAAGCTGGAGGTGATCGGCGACGAGCGGACGCTGCTGCCCGACGGGGTGGAACTGCTCCGCGCCGCCGAGGAGTTGGTCGCCGACGGCTTCACCGTGCTGCCGTACACCAGCGACGACCCCGTGCTTGCGCGCCGGCTGGCCGACGTGGGCTGCGCCGCGGTGATGCCGGCCGGCGCGCCGATCGGCTCGGGGCTCGGCATCGGCAACCCGCACCACATCCGGCTGATCCGGCAGGGCGTGGACGTGCCGGTGATCCTCGACGCCGGCATCGGCACCGCGTCCGACGCGGCCCTGGCCATGGAACTGGGCTGCGACGCGGTGCTGCTGGCCAGTGCGGTCACCCGGGCCGCCGACCCGGTGACGATGGCCACCGCGATGCGGTACGCGGTCGAGGCGGGCCGCCTGGCCGCAGGCGCCGGACGAATCGCCCGCCGCTTCCACGCCCTCCCGTCCACTCCGGACGAGGGAAGACCCGACCTGTGACCCCCACCCCACCTCCGTCTGCGCCGGGACGAAGCCCCGCAGATCTTGGACCGGATTCTTCCAAGACCTCGACGGGGACCGTGCCGTCGGGCGTCGTGGTGTTGACGGATCGGCTGGTGGCGCGGGGGCCGCTTGACCTGGTCGTGGCGGGGGCCGTGGCTGGGGGAGTGCGATGGGTGGTGCTGCGGGAGAAGGATCTGCCCCGCGCCGAGCGCGCCGCCCTGGCCGCCGACCTGCGCGCGATCCTCAGCGAAGCCGGCGGAACCCTGATCGTGGCCGGTCCCGACCCGCTCGGCGGCGACGCCGTCCACCTGCCCGCCGCCGGTCCGTACCCGCCACCGACCCACCCGCTGGTCGGCCGCTCCTGCCACAACCAGTCCGAGCTGCGCCGCCTGACCACCGAGCACTACACCACCCTCTCCCCGGTCCACCCCACCAGGACAAAGCCGGGCTACGGCCCACCCCTGGGCACGGCAGGGCTGCAAGAACTGATCCAGGCCAGCCCGGTGCCGACCCTCGCGTTGGGAGGCATCGAAACCCCGGCCCAGGTCACCGCCTGCGTAGAGGCGGGAGCCATCGGAGTAGCGGTACTCGGCGCGATCATGCGAGCCGAAGACCCCACCGAAGCAGCCACGACCCTGACCAGAGCCTTCAAGAAGGCGGTCACCCCGATGACGCAAACCCGGCGCGGAGCCGCGCAGGTCCCCACCGCAACCACCGGAGACCCGAGATGACACCGAGCACAGTGCTCACCATCGCCGGCTCCGACTCCGGCGGCGGCGCCGGCATCCAGGCCGACCTCAAGGTCTTCGCGGCGCTCGGCGTGTACGGCACCAGCGTCCTCACCGCCGTCACCGCACAGAACACCCGGGGCGTCGACGCCGTCCTGCCGCTGCCCCCGCGCACGGTCACCGAACAGCTCGACAGCGTGCTCAGCGACTTCACGGTCCGCGCGGTCAAGACGGGGATGCTCGGCACCCCCGCCGTCGCCGACGCGGTGGCCGAGGCCGCTCGGGACGGCCGGCTGCCCCAGCTCGTCGTCGACCCGGTGCTGGTCGCCACCAGCGGCCACCGGCTCGGCGTGGTCAGTGCGGTGGAGCGGCTGCTTCCGTACGCCAGGGTGGCGACGCCGAACTGCGCGGAAGCCGCGGCCATCACCGGACGCCCGGTGGACGACGTGGCCGGGATGGTCGTGGCCGCCGAGGCCCTCGCGGCCGGCGGTCCGGAGCACGTGGTGGTCACCGGCGGCGACCTGGACGGGGGAGAGGCGGTCGACGTGCTGCACGGCGGCGGCGTGACCACCCTGCTGCGCGCCCCACGCGTTGCCACCCGGCACACCCACGGCACCGGGTGCTCGTTCTCGGCGGCGATCGCCGTGCGGCTCGCGCTGGGCGATCCGGTGCCGGCGGCGGTCGGGGCCGCCAAGGAATACGTGCTCCGCGCGCTGACCGGCGCGCGGAGTTGGGAGCTGGGCGCGGGACGCGGGCCGCTGGACCACTTCGGCTGGTCCGCTTGATCACCAGGGAGGCTGTCATGCAGGCACGAGGCAAGGTGTATGTCGAGGGGTCGCGGCCGGATCTCCGGGTGCCGTTCGCCGAGGTGGCGCTGACCGGCGACCATCCACCGGTACGGCTCTACGACACGTCCGGCCCCGGCTCGGACCCGGAGGTGGGGCTGCTGCCGCTGCGGGGTCGGTGGATCGCCGAGCGGGGTGACGTCGCCCCGGTGCGGGGCGCGGGTACGCCACTGGCCGGGGTGGCCGGGCACCGCCCGACCCAGCTCGCCTACGCGCGGGCCGGAGTGGTGACGCCGGAGATGGAGTTCGTGGCGATCCGGGAGAACGTCGACCCGGAGTTCGTCCGCGCCGAGATCGCGGCCGGTCGGGCGGTGCTGCCGCTCAACGTGAACCACCCGGAGTGCGAGCCGGCGATCATCGGAAAGGCGTTCCTGGTCAAGGTGAACGCCAACATCGGTACCTCGGCGGTCAGCTCGTCGGTCGCCGAGGAGGTGGAGAAGCTGACCTGGGCCACCCGTTGGGGTGCGGACACCGTGATGGACCTGTCCACCGGCAAGCGGATCCACGAGACCCGCGAGGCGATCGTGCGGAACTCGCCGGTGCCGATCGGGACGGTGCCGATCTACCAGGCCCTCGAAAAGGTCGGCGGCGACCCGGTGAAGCTCAGTTGGGAGGTGTTCCGGGAAACCGTGATCGAACAGGCCGAGCAGGGCGTGGACTACATGACGGTGCACGCCGGGGTGCTGCTGCCGTACGTGCCGCTGGCGGTGGACCGGGTGACCGGGATCGTCTCCCGGGGCGGCTCGATCATGGCGGCCTGGTGCCTGGCGCACCACGAGGAGAACTTCCTCTACACGAACTTCGCTGAACTGTGCGCGCTGCTGGCCCGCTACGACGTGACCTTCTCCCTCGGCGACGGGCTTCGGCCCGGCTCGATCGCCGACGCCAACGACGAGGCGCAGTTCGCCGAGCTGCGCACCCTCGGCGAGTTGACCACGGTGGCCTGGGAGCACGACGTGCAGGTGATGATCGAGGGTCCGGGGCACGTGCCGATGCACAAGATCAAGGAGAACGTGGACCTGCAGCAGGAGTGGTGCCACGAGGCGCCGTTCTACACGCTCGGCCCGCTGACCACCGACATCGCCCCGGCGTACGACCACATCACGTCGGCGATCGGCGCCGCGATGATCGGCATGTTCGGCACCGCGATGCTCTGCTACGTCACCCCGAAGGAGCACCTGGGCCTGCCGGACCGGGACGACGTGAAGGCGGGCGTGATCGCGTACAAGATCGCGGCGCACGCGGCGGACCTGGCCAAGGGGCACCCCGGCGCGCAGGAGTGGGACGACGCGCTGTCGAAGGCGCGGTTCGAGTTTCGCTGGGAGGACCAGTTCAACCTGTCGCTGGACCCGGAGACGGCGCGCTCGTACCACGACGCGACGCTGCCCGCCGAGCCGGCGAAGACGGCGCACTTCTGCTCGATGTGCGGCCCGAAGTTCTGCTCCATGAAGATCACCCAGGAGCTCAAGGAGTACGCGGCCCGTGGCATGAAGGACAAGTCGGAGGAGTTCGTCTCCGGCGGTGGCCGGGTCTACCTGCCGCTGGCCTGATCAACCGCACGGCGCCGGCCCGCTCGAAAGGTGGCGGGCCGGCGCTCGGGTGCGGCGCTGCAGGTCGTCGGTCGGGGTCAGTCGCGGTGGTGTCGACCGGTGGAGCGCAGCGAGCGACGACCGTTCTCCTGCTCCGGCTCGTTGTCCGCCACCGGCTTACTCAGGCCGGCGACCCAGTCGACGAACTCCTCGTCCTGTGTCGGCAGCGGCTCCGCCGTTTCCGGTGCGGTCTGGCTCTCCTCGTCGGCCCGGGACCGGTTGCGGCGAAACAGGCCGCCGATGCGTCCCCGGCGGGAGGGCTGCTCGGCGTCATCCGTCGGCGCGGCCGCGCCACCGTCGGCGCTCGCCGGGCCGCGGGTGGCGTCGCCCGCCTGGGGCGGCCCGGCGGCCTGCTCCGGTATGACCGGAGACGCAGCGGTCGGGGTGGTGGGTGCCGCCGAGCTGTCCTGCGGGTCGGCCGGCCCGGCGGGTCGGGGGGCTGTGAAGGCGTCCCAACGGGTGGCTCGGCCCAGGTCTGGCAGCGGGGCGCGATGCCGGGGCCGGGGCGTCCACTCGGGCTCCTCGGGCTCGGTCGCGGCGTCCGAGGCGGTTGGTCCGGCGTCATTCGTCTGCGGCGTTGCCGTGGATGCCGCGGTGACCGGCCAGACCGGCGCGGCCGGCGTCCACCGGTCCGCCGCCGGGTTGCCGGCGGTCGCCGTCCCGAACAGCGGACCGACGGAACCGCTCTCGGTCACGGATCGCTCGGTGTCGGTGGCCCGGTCGGTCCCGGCCGTGTTGGCGGCAATGGATTGAGTGGCCGGGTCCGCCGTGACGGCCGGCTCCGAGGTCGCCGCCGGGTTGGCCGTGCCGGTCGGCTCCGAGGTCGTCGCCGGGCCGGTGGCGGCGACCGGGGTTGCCGGAGTCCCGGTGCCTCGGCCGGATGCGGTGCCCTGGGTCTCCTTGCCCGGCTGGGAAACAGTGCTGGCCTTGCCGGACCCGGCACCCGTTCCCTTGCCGGGCCGGCTGGCCTTCGCGGTGTCCGCAGCGGTCGTGCCGTCGGTCACGTCCGAGGTCGTGTCCGCCGGGGTGGCCTTCGGCTTGCGCGTCCGGCGCGGCTTGGGTGCCGGGGCGGCGGCCGTGCCCGCGTCGGTCGTGCCCATGTCGGTCGTGGCCGTGCTGGTCGACGTGGCCGTGCTGGTTGTGGCCGGCTCTGCGGTGCTGGCCGCACCGTCATCGCCGGGGCTGCCCGTCGGACTGGCGGCCTTGGCGTCGGTCCGGTCCGACGTGGCGGTGGTGGCCGCCGGGGCGGCCTCGCTCGGGGTACGACCACCGGCGCGGCGGGGTGACCGGCCCCCGGCCGGGCCGTCCTGGACCGGCTCGCCGGTGGCCGTCCGACCGGTGATCGGCTCGCCCGCTGGGGCGGTCACGGCGGGGTCCGGTGCGGCGTCGGTGTGGTGGCGGGGGCGGCCGGCCGGTCGGGGAACGGTGGCGTCCTCGGGGCCGGTCGGGTCGATGGGGACCGGACCGTGCTGGCCGCTCGCCGTGGTAACCGGCCAGTCCCAGTGTGCCGGGACGGTGCGGACGGTGCCGGTGGAGTCGCCGTCGCGCCGGTCCTGGCCGGTGCCGGCCAGTTCGACGCCGGTAGGCGCGACGGTTTCCCGGTCGTCGGCCGAACCCGCCGGCTCGGCGCCGGGCAGGGCTGGGCCGGCGGGCAGCGGCCGCAGGATGTCGGTGGGTTCGATCGCCTGCGGATCGGAGGTGCGGGCATGCACCGGCCAGCGCAGCAGGGCGGCGGCGGCCGCGCCGAGCACGCCGGCGAGGACGGCGATCAGCGCACCGTAGTAGGGGGTGGCCTGGTAGCGGTCCACCGCGTCGCCGGGGCCGGCGGTCAGATAGGCGAATGCCACCAGCGCCGGGCCGGCCACCCCGGTGGCCCCGCTGATCAGCGGGATCTGGCCCCGCCAGCGGGAAAAGCCGGCGGTCGCCGCACCGGCGAGCAGTGCCGTGGTGGGCAGCAGGAGCAGCCCCAGCCGCTGTGCCGCGCCGTCGTCCAGCCAGCTCGGCTCGAGTACGCCGAGCCGGACCGTGGGCAGCGGGCCGGTGGTGCCGAGCGACGGCAGGACGGAGATCAGCGCAAGCACCCAGACGATGCCGGCCACGGCCGCCATGTTCCAGCCCAGCTCGGGTCGGAGCAGGACGCCGATAGCCGCGCCGGCCCCGATCACCGCGCCGAGCACGGCGCAGATGCCGACCGCCCAGACCGGGTCCACGGAGATCAACTCGGCGGCCCGGGCCGGCTGCATGCAGAGCGGGGCGACGATGGTGGCGCCGAGCGCGGCGGCACCCCCGACGGCCAACTGCCGACCGGTGGTGGTCGGCAGCCCGTCCCGGCGGGCCAGCCGTCCGGTCAGGACGGCGCCGACCACTGCGGCGTTCGCGGCGAACCAGCCCACCCAGACGAGCTGGGCCGGCCACTGGTTGACGGTCGTACCGGTGACGGCGCCGGTGAGCCGGACGATGCCGAAACCGTACGCGACGCCGAGCTGGCCGGCTCCGGCCAGCACGCTCACCCCGAGCGCCGTGAGCAGCAGTCTGCCCCAGGTCCGAAAGGCCATGTCCGGCACGTTACGCACCCGGTACACCCGATCGCCACCGGCGCGCCGCGCGGCGTGGCGGCCCGCCGCCGGCGGGTCTACTTGAGTTCGACCAGCCGAGCCAGGTAAGTCGTGTCCCCGACATTGGTGAGCATGTGCACCGCGCCCGGGTCCCGGTAGACCACTCCGCCGGTGGGCTCGTCGGCGTCGATCCGGGTGCCGTCGACCGTCTGAATGACGTTCTTCGCACCCTCGATCGCCACCACCAGATAGGGGTGGTCGTGCCGGTGCAGCGGCTGTCGCTCGCCCGGTTCGAGCCGGATGTGCCAGACCCGGACCCGATCGTTCTCGTACACGATCTCCTGGCCCACCGGCCCGAGTTCGGTGCTGTCGATCACGTCGCTCATCGTTCTCCGTCCAGTTGCGGGAGCACCTCGGCGGCGATCAGCTCAAGGTGGTCGAGGTCAGCGAAATCGATCAGGCGCAGGTGGACCCGGGTGGCGCCGATCGCGGCGAACTCGCCGATCCGCTGCACGAGCTGCGCGGGCGAGCCGACCACCGGGTCCTCCGGGGGCAGAGCGCTCTTCTCGTGCAGTGGCGCGGCCCGCCGCTGCGCCTCCGCGTCGGTCCGCCCGATGGCCACCACGATCCCGGCGGAGAGCACCAGCGGTGCCCGTCCGGACTCGGTCCGGCCGGTCCGGTCGCACGCCTCCCGCACCCGCTCGTACGCCCCGGCGGTCTCCGCCACGGACTTGAACGGCATGTTGAACTCGTCGGCGTACCGGGCGGCCAGCTCGGGGGTGCGCTTGGGACCGCGCCCGCCCACGATGATCGGCGGCCCGGGCACCTGCACCGGCTTCGGCAGGGCAGGGGCGTCCACCAGCTGGTAGTGGTCGCCGGAGTAGCTGTACGTCTCGCCCGCCGGGGTCCGCCACAGCCCGGTGATCACCTCAAGCTGTTCGGCCAGCCGGTCGAAGCGCTCGGCCACCGCCGGGAACGGGATGCCGTACGAAAGGTGCTCGCGCTCGTACCAGCCAGCGCCGATACCCAGCTCGACCCGGCCGCCGCTCATCTGGTCGACCTGCGCGACCATCACCGCCAGCGGACCGGGTGGCCGGAAGGTGGCCGACGTCACCAGGGTGCCGAGCCGGATCCGCTGGGTCTCGCGGGCCAGCGCGGCGAGGGTCAGCCAGGCGTCCGTGGGGCCGGGCAGGCCCGGGTCGGTGCCCATCGACTGGTAGTGGTCGGCGCGGAGGAAGCCCTCGAAGCCGCCCGCCTCGACCAGCCGGGCGAACCGGAGCTGGTCGTCGTAGCTGGCGCCCCGGTGCGGTTCGGTGAAGACCGACACCCGCATGTTCATCGTCCTTCCGCGCCGGCCACGGCCGGCTGGTCACGTTCCATCAACAGCTCGTGCAGGTCGGCGCTGACCTGGGCGACGTCCGCGAGGTGGGCGTTGCGGCCCAGGGTGCGGGGTCGGGGGATGTTCACCTCGACCACCTTGCGGATCCGGCCGGGCCGGGGGCTCAGCACGACCACCCGGTCGGCGAGCAGCACCGCCTCGTCGATCGAGTGGGTGACGAAGATGATGCTCGGCCGGTTCTCCATGTGCACCCGCTGGAGTTCGCCCGAGAGCTCCTCGCGGGTGAGCGCGTCGAGCGCGGAGAACGGCTCGTCCATCAGCATCACCCGGGGCTCGCCGATCAGCGACCGGCACAGCGACACCCGCTGCTGCATGCCGCCGGAGAGCTCGTGCGGCAGCCGCTTCTCGAAGCCGGACAGCCCGGCCACGTCGAGCAGTCGCCGGGCCCGCTCGCGGTGCTTGGCGCGGCTCCAGCCGAAGATCTCCACCGGCAGCAGGACGTTGTCCAGCACGGTGCGCCAGGGCAGCAGCGCCGGCTTCTGGAACAGCATGGCGATGTCCCGGCGGGGCCGGGTGATCGGCGTACCGGCCACGGTGATCTCGCCGGCGGTCAGCGGGAGCAGCCCGGCGACCAGCCGCAGCAGGGTGGACTTGCCGCACCCGGAGCGCCCGAGCACGGCGACGAACTCGCCATCGGCGACGTCGAGGTCGATGCCCCGCAACGCCTCCACCCGGCCGGATCGGCCCTCGAAGGTACGGGACACCCCGGACAGTCGGATCATCTCCGGCGGACCTCCGCTGAGTGGACGGTCAGGAATCCGGCAAAGGTTATCCGGCTCGTCTCCCTATCGCACCGTCCGGGGTGGTCGTCAGGTTGTTTCCGTTCCGCAACGCGGTACGCCTGGCGTCGCAAAGGTGGGTTTCTCGTACGCTGTGCCCGCGAAGAGTCCCCTCACGACGGCGGTGCCCGGCTTCCACCCCCCTCGCCGGTCCCGCCACGACAACCCCCTCCGGTGGCCTGCCGGCCCCGGTCGGAAAGGACATGGTGCACTGATGAGAAGGCTGACCCGTACGGTCGCTACGGCCGCGCTGGCCACCGCCCTCGCCCTCGTCTCCGCCTGCAGCAGCGGGTCGGACTCGTCCGACGACGCCAAGGGCGGCAACGGCGGGGCTCTGGAGAAGGTGACCTACCTCACCTCCTTCGGTAACTTCGGCCGTGACTCCTACGCCTGGGTGGCGAAGGACAAGGGCTTCTTCAAGGAGGCCGGCTTCGACGTCGAGATCAAGGCCGGTCAGGGCACCGGTGGTGTGATCCAGACCGTCGTCGGTGGCCAGGCCGACTTCGGGCCGATCGACCTCACCGGCGGTCTGCTCCAGCTCGGCAACGGCCAGGCGAAGGACTTCGTCGCGGTGGCCGCGATCCAGCAGCGCACGATGGCCGGCATCGCCACCGTCGAGGGCAAGAACATCGCCTCCCCCAAGGACCTGGAGGGCAAGAAGCTCGCCGACACTCCCGGGTCCGTGGTCCGCAACCTGTTCCCGACGTACGCCCGGCTCGCCGGCGTGGACGTCAACAAGGTGACCTGGGTCAACGGTGAGGCGCAGGCGCTGATCGGCACGCTCGCCTCCGGTTCGGTGGACGGCATCGGCCAGTTCGTCGTGGGTCAGCCGACCATCGAGGCGGTGGCCAAGAAGAAGGCCGTCATGCTGCCGTACAGCAACGTGATGCAGGACCTCTACGGCAACGTGCTGATCACCTCCTCGAAGATCGCCAAGGAGAAGCCCGAGATGGTGAAGCGGTTCACCGCGGCGCTGCTCAAGGGCCTCGAGTACAGCCTGGCGAACTCGAAGGAGGCCGCCGACATCCTGAAGAAGAACGTCGACGCCACCAACCCGGCCTCGGCCGCCGCCGAGCTTGAGCTGATGGCGGCGTACGTCCGCTCCGGTAACTCCGGCACCGCGATCGGCACCCTGGACAACGGCCGGGTAGCCAAGAGCATCGCGATCCTGCAGGGCGCTGGCGCCCTGAAGCAGAACATCACCCCCGAGCAGATCATCGACTTCAGCCTCACGCCGAAGGCCTGATCGCGCGCCGTCACCAGGGGGTACGTCCCGCCGATTCCGGTGGGGCGTACCCCCGTCGGCCCATTGGGCCGTGGGATTTCGAGGAGGACAAGATGACCGACGTCCGGGCAGCGGAGCCGGTGGCGGGGGTGCCCACGCCCCCGGGTGCCGGCCCCGAGGTGGGGCGAGCGGGTCGGAGCGCCGGCCTCCGCTCCGGGGCCGGGGCGGCGTTGCTGCCCGTGGCCGGCCTCCTGGTCGCCCTGGCGGCGTGGTGGTTGATCGCCCGGCTGGAGTTGGTCCACCCGGCGGCCCTGCCACCGCCGGGCGATGTGCTCGCCGCTTTCACCGACAAGCCGGCCCGGATGCTGGAGCACACCTGGGACACCCTGCTGGAGATCCTGATCGGCTTCGTCCTGTCGGCGGCGGCGGGTGTCCTGATCGGACTCTCCCTGGCCAGCTCCCGCACGGTGGAGCGGATGTTCACCCCGCTGCTGGTCGCCATCAACGCGGTACCCAAGATCACACTGGGTCCGCTGCTGGTGGTCGCACTCGGCTGGGGTCAGAAGCCGATCCTGACCATGGTGTTCCTGCTCTGCTTCTTCCCGATCGTGCTCTCCACCGCGACCGGGCTGACCACCACCCCGGCCGACCTGGCCGAGCTGGTGCGCTCCTGGAACGCCTCCCGCTGGCAGGCGTTCCGCAAGGTGCGCTTCCCGGCCGCGCTGCCGCAGATCTTCGTCGGGCTCAAGGTGGCCATGCCACTGGCGGCGATCGGCGCGGTGATCGGTGAGTTCCAGGCCGGCGAGACTGGCCTGGGCTACGTCATCCTCCAGTACGCCGGTGTCGGCGACACCGCCACCGCCTGGTCGGCGATCATGCTGGTGGCGCTGGTGAGCATCCTGCTCTACTCGACGCTGGTGCTGGTCGAGCGGCTCGCCCTGCCCTGGGTACGGGAGACCACCAGCAGCCGCTGACCACCGAGGTCATCGCCGAAGCCGAGCCGGATACGGCAGGGCCACACCGCCCTTCGACGCCCGAGAGCGTCGGAGAACGGTGTGGCCCGTTGGCTTTGAGTCGGCCTCAGCCCGCCAGCCGCCACCGGCCGTTGCGGGCAACCAGCGTGGTGAGCGCCTGCGGCATCAGCCCGGAGTGGTTGTCCGGCGTCATCCGGATCGGGCCGGAGAGACCGTCCATCTGGGACGTTTCCAGCACGTCGCGGAGGCCGTCGCGGTCCACCTTCCCGACCGGACCGCCGGCACGCAGCTCGGCATCGGCGATCAGCTGGACCGCGTCGGCGGCGAAGGACGAGGACCCGTTGTACCCGCCGAATCGCGCGGTGTAGTCCTGGAACCACTGCCGCCGGGCCGCCTTGGCCGGTGTGGTGGCGATCACGTCATCGATCACCATGGTCTGCGTGAAGATCAGCGTGGCACGCTCGGTGGCCTGGGCCGCCGCGCCGAGGAAGAGGTCGCCGGCCGCGCCCGCGTCGAAGAAGAGCGACCCACGGAAGGCGGCCTGCTGGGCGCTGGTGGCGGCGAGCGTCGCCTGCTCCGGCGGGGTCCAGATGACCAGCGCGTCGGGCTTTTCCTCGGCGAGCCGTCCGACCTGCTGACCGACCTCGGTGTCGGTGGTCTTCACCGACTCCTCGCCGACCGGCTTGATATTGGCCTTGGTCAGTTCGCGGCGGAGCGCGACGGCGCCCTCCCGGCCGTAGTCATCGTCGGTGTAGAGCAGACCCACCTTGCGGATGTTCTTGCGGCGCAGTTCTGTGGTGAGCGCGGAGGCGCTGTCCACGGCGTTCGGGCCCAGCTTGAACATGTAGCGCCGCTCGGCGGCCGGGCTGGCGATCGTCCCGGAAGCGGCGAGGGCAATGGTGGGGATTTTCTTCTCGTTGATGGTCCCGACCGCGCCGACCGCGCATTCGTTGCAGCCACCCATGATGATGGCGCTGACCCGGGAATCGCTGCTGAAGTCGACGACGTTGCGCAGTGACTCGGCGGCGTCGGAACGGTTGTCCTTCACCTTCAGCTCGATCTTCCGGTCGTTCAGTGCTCCGGAGGAGTTCAACTGGTCCCTCTTGAGTTCCAGCGCGCGCTGGTATGCCCGCCCGACGGGGGCGGCGGCGCCGGAGAGTTCGAGGTCCGCGGCGATCACGATCGGACTAGTGTCCTGCTCTGCCTCGCCGAACTGGCAGCCGGTGAGCGTGGTGGCCATTACGGCCGATGCGAGCGCCGCGATGGTCGCGGAGCGGATGGGGCTCAACTCAGTCCTCCAGGTGCGGGCGCGGGCGCTGCCCGGTCACCGCCGCTAATCCGTCCTCAGTAGAGGGACGGGATCGGTCTGCCGTACGGTGTGACGCGAAGCCTGCAAAACCTTGCCAATGGCCGGCGCTGTGGTCAAGCGCGGACCCTGGTTGCACTTTCGGGACGACCATCCCACATGCTGGGGTAACGCAATGTTTGCAAAAGCTCACTTTGCATACACGCGTGACCACTCTGGAGTCACATGCCCTGTTCAGGGGCTTGCGGAAATGAAGGTATCAGTTGACCGGATCACGGGTTGCGCGCCGTCCGACCGTTTCCTGCCTCACTGCGGCTTCCCAAACAGGATCTTCTCTGATGAAATCGCGGCCGTGCCGCGCGTGGTCCCCTCCGCCTACGGCACGGCTCGGCGGGTCAGGCGGGGAAGAAACGACGGAGGCGATGTCGTGAGCACCGGACCGACGACCCTGCCCGCGCTCGGCGACAGCGCTCGGCCCTCGCGCCGCCGGTTGCCGAGACTGCGTGACGCCCGGATCCGGTCCAAGCTGGCGCTGATCCTGGTCGTCCCGGTGGCGGCAGTGATCGCGCTGGCCACGGTCCGGCTGATCTCGGTTGGCGAGGGCGCCCTCGACGCCACTCGGGCGCGGTCACTCACCGCACTCTCCATCGACGTCAGCGCGCTGACGCAGGACCTCCACTCCGAGCGGATGGCCGCGGCGGCCTACCTGGCCACCCCGCAGCAGCCGGCCGACTCGTACAACCTGCGGGTCCGCCAGACGCAGCAGCGGGTGGACGAGTACCGCACCGAGCGGGGCCGGATCGGCGAGGTGCCGGCGGCGCTGCGGGGCCGGCTGGCGGCCATCGACGACCACCTGGCCACCCTGGACGCCACCCGTCAGGAGGTGCTCGACCGTCGGCAGATGGCCGTCGCCGAGGCGGTGCTGCGCTACGGCGTCATCCTCACCGACCTGGTCGCTTACGGCGACGGGCTGGCCCAGCTGCCTGGCGAGGAGAGCCTGTCGGACAGCCGCCGGGCGGTCGCCGCCTTCGCGCGGGCCAAGGCGTCCGTCGCCGAGGAGCAGGCGGTCGCCTTCACCGCGCTGACCGCCGGCCAGCTCGACTCGGAGCAGTTCTCCTCCTTCGTGGCCACGCTGACCAGCCAACAGGAGGCCCTGGTCTCCTTCTCGCTCGCCGCTGACCCGGTGCAGCGGTCCCTGGTCAACAGCACCGTCTCCGGCGACGCGGTCGGCCTGGCCGACCGGGTGGCCACCGACATCACCCGCTCGGTGGGGCGGCGCTCGCTGGTCGGCGTGCAGGACGCCACCGCCGCCATCGGCGCGGTCAACGATCTGATGCGCTGGGCCGAGGTCCAACTGCAGAACCGGCTGTTCGAGCAGGCCGACCAGGCGCGCTCGGACGTCATCCAGCAGGCTGTGGTCGAGTCGGTGCTGGTGCTGCTGACCCTGATCATCGCCGTGTCGCTGGCCGTGGTGCTGGCCCGGTCGCTGAACCACTCGCTGCGACGGCTGCGTGAGGGCGCGCTCTCGGTGGCCAACCACGACCTGCCCGACGCGGTCAAGCGGCTGCAGAACATGGGCAGCGTGGGCGACGGCGGGGTGGAGGAGATCGTCCGGCAGGTCCGGGACCCGATCCAGCTCACCAACCGCGACGAGGTCGGTCAGGTGGCGTTGGCATTCAACGTCGTGCACCGGGAGGCGGTCCGGGTCGCGGCTGAGCAGGCCGCGCTGCGTACCAGCGTCTCGGCGATGTTCCTCAACCTGGCCCGCCGTAGTCAGAGCCTGGTCGACAAGATGATCGGTGAGCTGGACGCGATCGAGCGCGGCGAGGAGGACCCGAAGCGGCTGGCACAGCTCTTCGAGCTGGACCACCTGGCCACGCGGATGCGCCGCAACGACGAGAACCTGCTGGTCCTGGCCGGCGCCGACTCCGCCGTACCGCGTCGCGACGACGCGCTGGTGGTGGACGTGCTGCGCGCCGCCCAGTCCGAGGTGGAGCTGTACAACCGGATCGAGTTCGGCACCGTCGACACCGACATCTCGGTCGCCGCGCACGCGGTCAACGACGTCGTGCGGCTCGTCGCTGAGCTGCTCGACAACGCCACCCGGTTCTCGCCGCCGAACACCACGGTGGTCGCCGACGGTCGCCGGATCCGCGACTACGTGCTGATCCAGATCGAGGACCGGGGGCTCGGCCTCAGCGACGAGCAGCTCGACTCACTCAACCGGCGACTGGCCGCGCCACCGAGCGTGGACGTCGCCGCGTTCCGGCTGATGGGTCTGGCAGTGGTGAGCCGGCTCGCCTCCCGCTACAGCATCCGGGTGGAGCTGCGCCGCAACGTCGAGGGCGGCACAGTCGCTCAGGTGACGCTGCCCGCCGCCACCGTGGTGCTGCCCGTCAACCGGGGCCGCGACCAGGTGCTCACCCGGCCACGCCAGCCGATGGCGGTCGAGCAGGCGCCGCTCACTCCGGCCGGCCACAGCGAGCCGTTCGCCGGCGCCACCACCGCGGCAGCGACGCTGCCCGACCAGTGGCGGACCAGCGCGCCGGCGCCGGCACAGTGGCAGTCCCCGCTGGATGCGCGGGACACCGCCCCGGCCGTGCAGGCCGGTAGCTTCAGCGGAGCGAACACGGCGGCCCCGGCCGCGCCGGCCCGGCCGGCGTACGGCAACACCACGGGTGCCTCGGTGGGCAGCCCGACCGTGGCCTACCCGACGATCGACCCGCTGCCCCGGCGCGGCTCCGCGGCGGACGCCACCGACGGGCGGAGCGCTCCGGTGCTGCCGGTCGGGCCGGTCGCCGGCCCCGGCGCGGTCGCACCGCCGGCCACGCTGCCGGCGCCGGCCGCACCGATCAGCACCCGGCCGGAGTTCCCCGCCGAGGCGCCGATCTTCCGGGAGATGGAGGCGGTCTGGTTCCGGTCGCACGGCGACGACGCCACCGCGATCTTCACCCGACCGAAGTTCGACTCGCCGCCGGCCACCGTCAGCGCCGGGTCGGCCGATGCGGGTCTGCGCACGGGCAACGGCGGCTACCCGGCAACCGCGTCCGCGCCGGCCGCGGCACCGGCCCGACCGCCGCTGCCCACCCGTACCCCGGGCAGTTCCAACGCCGACGGTCTCGGGCCGTCGGGCACCGGGAGCATCAACGGGTTCGACACGGGTGGAGCCGGCACGGCGCCGCCGTCGTACAACCCTCCGCCGGCCGCCCGAACGGCGCCATCCGCGCCCGCCGCTCCGAGCACGCCCGCCAGGCCGGCCACGGACCCGGACGCCTGGCGGACGGCGGCGGACGAGGGCTGGTCCCGGGCCAGCCGGGCTGCCGAGCCGGCCCCGGCCGGAACAACGCGCTCCGGGCTGCCCAAGCGGGTGCCGCAGGCGCAGCTCGTGCCGGGCGGTATCGAACCGAAGAGCGGCCGGGATCGCAGCCGGCGGACACCCGATGAAGTACGCGGCCTGTTGTCGGCCTACCACCGCGGCGTACAGCGCGGCCGGACGGCCGGTACGGACCTGAACAGCACCTCGACCAAGGAGAGCCGATGAACAGGCCAGCTGCCATGCAGGACATGGGTTGGCTGCTCACCAACTTCGCCGACAGCGTGGCGGGCATCGCCCACGTGGTGGCGGTGTCCGCCGACGGGCTGCTGCTCGCCTCTTCCCGGGATCTGCCCGGGGACCGGGCGGACCAGCTCGCCGCGATCACCTCCGGCGTGGTGAGCCTGACCGAGGGCGCGGCCCGGATGTTCAGCGCGGGCGGGGTGTTGCAGACCGTCATCGAGATGGACAGCGGCTACCTCTTCCTCATGTCGATCAGCGACGGCTCGTCGATGGCCGTGCTGGCCGCGCGTAGCTGCGACGTGGGCCAGGTGGGCTACGAGATGGCGCTGCTGGTCGAACGGGTGGGTGCCGCGCTGGTGCCGCTGCCACGGGACGCGGTGCGCTCGTAGCGCCTAGACACGGCGCGCGGCCCGCGTGCCGGACCAGGGATGGGAGGCGGTGTGGACCGGCTCCGCAGGGGACGAGGAGGTGATCGGGGATGGACCAACGACGCGCTGACCCGCGCGGCGCTCTGGTGCGTCCGTACGCGGTCACCCGTGGTCGTACCGAGCCCCGGCAGGACATCGCTCTCGAGGCGGTCCTCACGGCTTCTCCCACCCAGGTCGCCGAGTCCCGCTTCGCCGGGCATGACAAGCACCGCATCGCCACGGTCTGTGAAGGCCGGGCACAGTCGCTGGCGGAGATCGCCGCGTACACCCGGATGCCGCTGGGCGTCGCCCGGGTGGTGGTCGCCGACATGGTGACCGAGAGCCTGCTGACGTTACACACTGCTGCTCCCGCCGAGGGATTCGAGGAGCGAATGGAACTGCTTGGAAGGGTGCTAAGTGGACTTCGCAGGCTATGACCCCGCTGGGGGGCGGCAGAGCCGGGGAATCGTCTCCGCGAAGATCGTCGTCGCGGGCGGCTTCGGCGTCGGCAAGACGACACTCGTCGGTTCGATCTCCGAGATCACACCGCTGACCACCGAGGCGGTGATGACCGCGGCCGGTGTCGGCATCGACGACCCGTCCAAGGTGCCGGGCAAGGAGACCACCACGGTCGCCATGGACTTCGGCCGTATCACCATGGCCCAGGACCTGATCCTGTACCTCTTCGGCACACCCGGCCAGACCCGGTTCTGGTTCATGTGGGACGAGATCATCCGGGGTGCGGTGGGTGCCGCCGTGCTGGTGGACACCCGCCGGATCACCGATGCGTTCGCCCCGCTGGACTACTTCGAAAACCGCAACCTGCCGTACGTGGTGGCGCTGAACCGGTTCGACGGCGCTCCCCAGTACGACCTGGACGAGGTCCGCGAGGCGCTGGCCATCTCGCCGCACGTGCCGCTGGTGATGACCGACGCCCGGCACCGGGAGTCGGTCAAGCAGGTGCTGGTGACGGTGGTCGAGCACGCCATGCTCCGGCTCCAGTCCGAGCAGGGTCGAGGCTTCCCCACGCCGGTCGGCTGACCCGAGGCGGCCGGCCGGTCCGTTCCGGCCGGCCGCGACGCGTCAGTCGACCCGGAGCCGGTAGCCGCGCTTGACCACGGTCTGCACCACGCGGGGAGCGCGCAGGGCGGCCCGGAGCCGGGCCACGGCCATCTCCACCGCGTGCTCGTCCGCGCCACGGGGCAGGGCCCGCAGCAGCGCCGTGCGCGACAGCACCCGGCCGGGCGACTGGGCCAGCGCCCGCAGCACCGCCATCGGAGCAGGGGCGAGCGGGCGCAGCTCGCCGTCGATCACCGCGGCGTGCCCGCGCAGGGTGAGCAGGTGCCCATCGGCCTTGAACGTCATGGTTCGGCGGGGCAGCTCCTCGACGATGGTCCGTACCAGCGCGCCCAACCGGGCCCGGCTGGGCGCACAGACCGGCACCCCGCGCCGCAGCAGCGGCTCGGCGGTGACCGCGCCGACGCAACTGGCCAGTACGTCCTTGTGAAACGCGGACACCATTGCGTCGGTGCGGTCCCCGGCCGCCCGCAGCAGCGCCTCGGCCGCCGGTGCCGAGGTGAACGTCACCGCGTCCACCAGCCGGCCGGCGATCAGGTCGATCAGTCGGTGCAGCG
Organism: Micromonospora sp. NBC_00858; assembly: GCF_045207365.1. Lineage (NCBI taxonomy): Bacteria > Bacillati > Actinomycetota > Actinomycetes > Micromonosporales > Micromonosporaceae > Micromonospora > Micromonospora sp. NBC_00858. The sequence continues at coordinate 7,167,633 of NZ_CP108828.1, forward strand.
GCGCCGGGTCGGTCGGCGGGGCCCAGCGGTAGACCGGCACCTCGATGACCGTGGCACCGGCCGCCTCCAGCGCGAGCGTGCACTCCGGCTGCCGCTCGCCGTGCAGCTGCATGGCGATCACCTGCCCGGCCACGCCGCGCCGGCGTAGGTGGTCGACCACCTCGTCGCAGCTCTCCGAGGCAGGCGACCACTGATCGTGCAGCCCTGCGGCCCGGACCGCACCGCGTGCCTTGGGGCCCCGGGCGACCACGTACGAGCTGGCCAGGACCGAGCGCAGCGACTCGGCCAGCCCCCAGCCCTCGGCCGCCTCGAGCCACCCACGCATGCCGATACCGGTGTTGGCCATCAGGATGTCCGGTGGCTGGTCCAGGCAGGCCCGGGTCGCCTCGCGCAGCTCGGTGTCGTCGGACAGCGGCACGATCCGCAGTGCCGGGGCGAGCACCACCCGGGCGCCTCGCCGTTCGAGCAGCGCGGCCAGCTCGTCGCGCCGCCGGTCGGCGGTCACCCCGATGGTGAAGCCGGCCAGTTCCTCCCGCATCAGCCCTCCTGTCGCAGCCGCACTTCGACCAGCCCGCCGCGGCAGCGCGCGTCGTGCCGGGTCACGGCCACCCCGGGCAGGTCGAGGCAGTGCCCGGTGCGGAGGTCGTACACCTGCTTGTGCAACGGCGAGGCGATCGTCGGCACCCCTCTGCGGCTGCCCACGATGCCCCGGGACAGCACGTACGCCCCGGAGACCGGATCGCGGTTGTCGATCGCGAACAGCCCGTCCGCGGTCCGGAAGAGGGCGACCTGCACCCCGTCGACCAGGGCGGCGACCCCCCGGTCCGGTTCCAGCCGGTCGAGAGGGCAGACCGGGGCCCAGCCCAGCGTGGTGGCGTGGTTCATCGCCGCACCTCCGGCAGGCCCAGCGCGACCGGCTGGGGTCGGGCCGGGGTGTGGCCGCCCGCCGGCACCGGCTGGCCGCGTTCCCGCGCAAAGGTGATCGACGGGTCGGGTACCTCGGGAGCATTGACGAAGGAGGTGTAGCGGCGCAGCCGATCCGGGTCGTCCAGCACGTCGCGCCACTCGTCGGAGTACGACGCCACGTGCCGGGCCATTGCCGCGTCCAGTTCGGCGCAGAGGCCCAGCGAGTCGTCCACGATCACCGAGCGCAGGTGGTCCAGGCCGCCGTCCATCGCCTCGATCCAGCCGGCCGTGCGCTGCAGTCGGTCGGCGGTGCGGATGTAATAGATCAAGAATCTGTCGATCAGCGAAATCAGCGCTTCCGTCGACAGGTCGGTGGCGAACAAATCGGCGTGCCGGGGCCGGAAGCCACCGTTGCCACCGACGTAGAGATTCCAGCCGCTTTCGGTGGCGATGATGCCGAAGTCCTTGCTACGTGCCTCGGCGCACTCCCGAGCGCAGCCGGAGACCGCTGACTTGATCTTGTGCGGGGCGCGCAACCCCCGATAGCGCAGCTCCAGCGCCACGGCCAACCCCACCGAGTCCTGCACCCCGTACCGGCACCAGGTCTCTCCGACGCAGGACTTCACCGTGCGCAGCGCCTTGCCGTACGCGTGGCCGGACTCGAAGCCGGCGTCCACCAGCCGCCGCCAGATCTGCGGCAACTGCTCCACCCGCGCCCCGAACAGGTCGATCCGCTGCCCGCCGGTGATCTTCGTGTAGAGCTGGAAGTCCCGGGCGACCTCACCGATCACGATCAGCTTTTCGGGGGTTATCTCGCCGCCGGGGATCCGGGGCACCACCGAGTAGCTGCCGTCGCGTTGCAGGTTGGCCAGGAAGTGGTCGTTGGTGTCCTGCAACGACGCCTGCTCCCCGTCGAGCACGTGCCCGGCGCCCAGCGAGGCGAGGATCGAAGCCACCACCGGCTTGCAGATGTCGCAGCCGCGCCCCCGACCGTGCTCGGCGACCAGCCGGGAGAAGGTGCGGATGCCGCGCACCCGGATGATCTCGAACAGCTCCCGCCGGCTGACGTCGAAGTGCTCGCAGAGCGCGGTGGACTGCGCCACCCCGGCCGCGTCCAGGAGTTGCTTCAGCGTCGGCACGCAGGAGCCACAGCTGGTGCCGGCCCTGGTGCACGCCTTCAACGCCGGTACGTCCGCGCAGCCGCCGGCGATGGCGGCGTCCACGTCGCTCCGGGTCACCGCGTTGCAGGAGCAGACCTGGGCGGTGGCGGGCAGCGCGCCGGCGTCCGCGCCGCCGCCGTCCGGGGCGAGCAGCGCCAGCGGCTTGGCCGGCAGCGGACCACCCACGCTCGCCCGCAGCGTCGGGTATGCGTTGGCGTCGCCGACCAGCACCCCGCCGAGCAGGGTGTGCGCGTCGTCGGAGAGGACCAGCTTCGCGTAGACCCGGGTGGCCGGGTCGGTGAACGTGACGTCCAGGCAGCCCGGGGTCGTGCCGTGCGCGTCGCCGAACGAGGCCACGTCGACGCCGAGCAGCTTCAGCTTGGTCGCGCTGTCCGCGCCCGGGAAGGTCGCCGCGCCGCCCACCAGCCGGTCGGCCACCACCTCGGCCGTCGCGTATCCCGGTGCGACCAGGCCGTGGCAGGTGCCGTCGACCGCCGCGCACTCGCCGACCGCCCAGATCCGCTCGTCGGCGGTGCGGCAGGTCGCGTCGACCAGCACCCCGCCGCGCGGACCCAGTGGCAGGCCGGCGGCTCGGGCCAGCTCGTCCCGGGGCCGGATGCCGGCGGCCACCACCACCAGATCCGCGTCGATATCAGCACCGTCGGAGAGCCCCAGGGCGGCAACGGCGCCGTCCGGGCCGGGCCGGATCGCGGTGGTGGCGACCCCGAGGTGGGTCCGCACGCCCAGCTCCTCGACGTAGCGGCGGAGCATCGCACCGCCGGCCTGGTCCACCTGCACCGGCATCAACCGGGGCGCGAACTCGACCACGTCGGTGCTCAGGCCGAGCAGCCGCAGGGCGTTCGCCGCCTCCAGCCCGAGCAGCCCGCCGCCGATCACCGCGCCGGCCCGCCGGCCTCGGGCGTACGCCTGGATCGCCGCGAGGTCGTCCAGGGTCCGGTAGACGAAGACTCCGGGCAGCTCCGTGCCGGGCACCGGCGGCACGAACGGGTAGGACCCGGTGGCCAGTACCAGCATGTCGTAGCGGTACTCGCCGGTGGCGGTGGTCACCACCCGCCGGCTCCGGTCGATGGCGGTGGCGGGCTCACCGAGACGCAGCCGCACCCCGTCGTGCGGGGTGTGCAGGTTGAGCTCACTCTCGCTCACCCCGTCGAAGAACGCCGAGAGCCGCACCCGGTCGTACGCCGGACGTCGCTCCTCGCCCAGCACGGTCACCCACCAGCGCCCCTGCGGGTCACGGGCGCGCAGCGCGTCAACGAAGCGCTGCCCGACCATCCCATTGCCGATGACGACCAGGTCACCGCCGCTCATCGCGCCACCTCCACCGATTCCGCCTCGGCCAGCCAGTCGACGATCCCGCCCACCGCGTCCCGGCATCCGCCGCAGCCGGTGCCGGCTCGGGTCGCCGCCGCCACCGCGCCGGCCGTCCGGGCCCCGGAGCGCCAGCTGCGCACCAGCGCGCCCTTGGTCACCGTGTTGCACTGGCAGACGGTGGCCGCGTCCGGCATCAGCGCCGGTGACGCGGCCGGCGCCGCACCGGTCGCGCCGAGCGACCGGCCCAACAGCAGCGTCCGCCGGTCGGCCGGCACCGGGTGACCGCGGTCGAAGAGCTGGATCACCGTGCCGACCGCCGGGTTGTCACCGAGCAGGATCGCGCCGATCAGTCGCTCGTCCCGGATCCGCAACCGGGCATACGTGCCCCGGGTCGGGTCCGTGAAGGTCAGCTCCTCGCCCGGCTCGCCACCCACCGCGTCGCCCATCGCGGCCAGGTCGATCCCGGCCGCCTTGAGTCGGGTCACCACAGGCCGTGGCCGGTATCGGGCCAGCGGGTCCGCCCCGGTCAGCACATCGGCGAGCACCCGGGCCTGGGCCCAGGCGGGTGCGACCAGTCCGGTGAGCGCGCCGTCGTGCTCGGCGCAGTCGCCGATCGCCGAGATGCGCCGGTCGCTGGTGCGCAGCCGGTCGTCCACCACCACGCCGCGTCGCAGGGTCAACCCGGCGGCCTCGGCGAGGGCGGTGTCCGGGCGTACCCCGCAGGAGAGCACCAGCAGGTCGGCGTGCAGCGATCGGCCGTCGGCCAGGTCGAGGCGTACGCCGTCGGCGTCCGTGGCCACGCCGGTCGCCGGCACCGCGAGCTGGATGGTGACGCCGAGATCGGCGAGCGTGCCGGCGAGCACGGCGCCGGCCGCCGGGTCGAGCTGCCGTTCCATCAGGTGCCCGGTCGGATGCACCACGGTTGTGGCCAGCCCGCGCGTGGCGAGCCCTCGGGCGGCCTCCAGGCCGAGCAGCCCGCCGCCGAGCACGAGTGCGCTGTGCGCGCCGTCCGCCGCGGCGAGGATCCGCCGGCAGTCGTCCAGGGTGCGGAACGGGACCACCCGCTCCGGCAGGTCGCCCGGGTCGAGGCCGGGCAGTGGCGGCACCACCGCCCGGCTGCCGGTGGCCAGCACCAGGTGGTCGTAGGAGATCCGTTCGCCGTGCGCGGTGCGGACCTCCCGGGCGGACCGGTCCACCGCGGTCACCGGTACGCCGATGCGCAGGTCGATGCCGTGCACGGCGGCCTCGGTCAGCTCCACGTCCGGCTCGCCGATCCGACCTGCCAGCAGCGTGGAGAGCATGATGCGGTTGTACGCGCGGTGCGGCTCCGCCCCGAGCACGGTGACCTTCCGGTCCCCTTCCCGGACGCGTAGCTCGCCGGCCAGCCGGGCGCCCGCCATCCCGTTGCCGACGATCACCACTCGGGCGGTCATGCCTTCTCCACCCTGACCGCGCAGATCTTGAACTCGGGCATCCCGGAGATCGGGTCCACCGCGTCGTTGGTCACTGAGTTGGCGCGGGCCACCCCGGCCCAGTGGAACGGGGCGAAGACGGTGTCTGGTCGGATCCCCGCGCTGAGCCGGGCCGGAGCGAGCATCTCGCCTCGGCGCGACGTGACCCGCACCGGGTCGCCGTCGTCGATGCCCAGCCGGGCGGCCAGGTCGGGATGCAGCTCGACGAACGCCTCGGGCGCGGCGCGGCGCAGCGCGGCCACCCGGCGGGTCTGGGTGCCGGACTGGTACTGGGCCAGCACCCGGCCGGTGGTGAAGTGCAGCGGGTAGGTGGCGCAGACCTCCTCGGCGGCCGGCCGGTGGTCGACGGGGTGGAACCGGGCCCGGCCGTCCGGGGTGGCGAACCGGTCGGTGAAGAGCCGTGGCGTGTCCGGCCCATCCTCGGCCGGGCAGGGCCAGTAGACGCCGTCAGCGGCGTCGATCCGGGCCCAGCTGATGCCGGCGTAGTCGGCGGCCCCGCCAGCGGAGGCGCGGCGCAGCTCGGCGAAGACGGCGGCCGGGTCGGCCGGGAACCGAGCCGCCGCGATGGCGTCCGGTCGGGCATCGGGTCCCCCCGCGGCCGGCCCGATGGCCGCGGGTCGGCTCTGCGCCTCGGTTGTCGGGTCAGCCGCGCCGGGAGCCGCCGGGTCGGCAGCGGCCAGCCGGACCGCGAGGTCGGAGATGATGGCCAGGTCGGTCCGGACGCCCGGTGGCGGCGGGCGTAACGCGCGCCGACGCAGCACACGACCCTCCAGGTTGGTCATCGTGCCGTCTTCCTCGGCCCACTGCGCGATGGGCAGCACCACGTCGGCCAGCGCGGCCGTCTCGGAGAGCAGCAGGTCGGCGACGACCAACAGGTCGAGGTCGCGCAGCCGGCGCTCGATCCGGGCCGCCCGGGGCGCGGAGACCACCGGGTTCGAGCCGAACACCAGTAGCGCGCGGGGACCGTCGGGAGTGCCGAGGGAGTCGAGCAGTTGGTAGGCGGGCACACCCGGGCCGGGCAGCTCGTCGGCCGGTACCCCCCAGACCCCGGCCACGTGCTCCCGGGCCACCGGGTCGTCGATCCGCCGGTAGCCGGGGAGCTGGTCGGCCTTCTGCCCGTGCTCCCGCCCGCCCTGGCCGTTGCCCTGGCCAGTGAGGCAGCCGTACCCCGAGCCGGTCCGGCCGGGCAGGCCCAGGGCAAGCGCCAGGTTCACGTACGCGGTGACCGTGTCCACTCCCTTGGCATGCTGTTCGGCACCGCGCGCGGTCAGGATGATCACTCGCCCGCCAGTGCCCAGCGCCCGGGCGGTCGCCTCCAGGTCGGCCACCGGCACCCCGGAGAGCTGCTCCGCGCGGGCCGGCCACCAGGCGGCGACACTGCGACGGACCACCTCGAAGCCGGTGGTCCGCTCGGCCACGTACGTCTGGTCGATCCAGCCCTCGATGAGCGCGATGTGCAGCAGCGCGTTGGCCACCGCGAGGTCGGTGCCGGGCAACGGTTGCAGGTGCAGATCGGCCAGGCGGGCGGTGGCGGTGACCCGGGGGTCCACGACGATCAGCCGGCCACCGTTACGGCGCTGCTCGGTGAGCCAGCGCACCAGCGGCGGCATGGTCTCCGCCGGGTTCGCGCCGACCAGCAGCAGGGTGTCGGCCTGGCCCAGGTCGGCCAGTGGGAACGGCAGCCCTCGATCGACCCCGAAGGCGCGCAGGCCGGCAGCCGCCGCCGAAGACATGCAGAATCGTCCGTTGTAGTCGATGTGCCGGGTGCGCAGTGCGATGCGGGCGAACTTCCCCAACGCGTACGCCTTCTCGTTGGTCAGGCCACCGCCACCGAAGACGGCGACCGCGTCCCGGCCGGCGCCGTCCTGGACGGTGCGGATGCCGGCGACGACCCGATCCAGCGCGGCGTCCCAGCTGGCCGGGCGCAGCTCGCCGGTGGCCGGGTCGCGCAGCAGCGGGGTGGTCAGCCGCTCCGGGTGGTCGAGCAGGTCGGCGGCGGTCCAGCCCTTCTGGCAGAGCCCGCCCCGGTTGGTGGGGAACTGGCGGGGGTGCACCGTCACCCCGTCGTCGTCCTGGCGCAGCACCATGCCGCACTGGAGCGCGCAGTACGGGCAGTGTGTCGCCACCTCTCGGGGCGTCCGCCCCGGGCGAGTTGCCGACCGCGCACCGTCTGTCATGTCGGGAAAGCGTGCCGCCGGGCGGTTTCCGGTCCGGGTCTCTTCTGTTTCGGTCCTGTCAAGTGGGGCTCACACCGCACAGGGGCAGCGGACGTGACGGGTGGGTGGTGTCCGTCGGCCTGCTGTCCGCCAGCCGTGGCCTGCGCCGCCCGCGTCTCACCGTGCGGTCGGTGCTACGCCAGTCACGCGGTTCCCGTCTAACATATGGGAAGGTTTTCTCATAGAATGGGAGAGTGCGATGAGCGTGGCGGACGCCTTCGACGCGGTTGCCGGCAGCTACGACGAGGCACGCAGGCGACTGGTGCCTTGCTTCGACGCCTTCTACGGCACCGCCGTCCAGGTGGCCGCTCCACCCCTGCGCGCCGCACTGGCCGCCGGGCGTGCCCCGGAGGTGCTGGATCTGGGCGCCGGCACCGGCCTGCTCTCGCTCCTGCTCGCCGAGGCGGTGCCGGGGGTGCGGCTGACCCTGGTGGACGCCGCGCCGGCGATGCTCGCCCGCGCCGCCGACCAGTTGAACGCCCGGTCCATACCGCACCGGACGGTCCGGGCCGGCCTGGCCGACCCGCTACCGGCCGGTCGGTACGACGCGGTGGTCAGCGCGCTGGCGATCCACCACCTGGACGACGCCGACAAGCGTGCGCTCTACCGGCGGGCCTCCGCGGCGCTGGTGCCCGGCGGGGTGTTCGTCAACGCCGAGCAGGTGGCCGGCCCGACCCCGGCCCTGGACCGGCGCTACGACGAGGTGTGGACGGCACGGATCACCGAGTTGGGCTCGCCCCCCGAGGAGATCGCCGCCGCCCGGGAGCGGATGCGGCACGACCGGCCGTCGACGGTCGCCGAGCAGTGCCAGTGGCTCGCCGAGGCAGGCCTGGTCGACGTCGACTGCTACTTCAAGGAATGGCGCTTCGCGGTGTTCGGCGGCCGGGCTGCCGAGTCGACCCGGTGAGGGCCGGAATGTGCGTTTCGACGACCGGGGGTGAGTTGGCGGGCGCGCGGATGACTGGTGGTCATACCGATGGGTAGTCTCCTCGGCATGACTGCCAAGGTGACCCTGTCGTTCACAGACGAGACGATCGAGGAGGCCCGGCGGTTCGCCAAGCGCGAAGGGCTGTCGCTCTCCGCGTGGATGGACCAGGCCGCCCGGGAGAAGGCGCTGCGCGAGGTCTTCACCGCGCATGCCGCCGCCGTGGGTCGCGCCGGCATGGACCTGGAGTCCGCCGCCCTCGCCGATGCCCGCGAGGTGGGCATGGTCGACGACCTGCTCTTCCGCGGCCGGCCGCGTGCTGCGTAGGGGTGAGGTCTGGCGCATCGAGGGCGCTCGGGAACGCCTCGGACTCGTGATCAGTTCGGACGTCTACAACTCCACCGACGTGCCGATCGTGATCGTGGTCGAGGTGGTCGAGGAGTCGCTGCTGCGGGACTCCCCGCTCGCCGTGACGATGGGCCGCTACGTGGTGATGCCCGACCGTCTCTCCTCGCCGATGAAGAAGTGGTTCACCGATTGCGTGGACGTCGCCGACACCGACACCATGCTCCGGGTCGGCCGCGCGCTGCGCATCCTCCAGGAGCTCTGACCTCCGACCGGGGTGCCCCGCTCACTACCGCTGCCGGCCCGCGGTGCGGTTACCGTTTCCGGGCCGACCCGCGACGGGCACCGCCCGGTAACCCGGTGTTCCTAGCGTTCCCCCTGGTCACATCGACGAGGAGGAGCCGCAGTGAGCACGCTCACCAGCACCGCAGTCACCGCCGTGCCGCCGGGCGCCACGGGGCGCCGGCACCGCCTCGACGACTGGCGCCCCGAGGACCCCGACTTCTGGCGGACAACGGGCGCACCGATCGCCCGGCGCAACCTCTGGGTCTCGATCTTCGCCGAGCACGTCGGCTTCTCGGTGTGGAGCCTCTGGTCGGTGACCGTGCTCTTCCTCGGCCCCGAGTACGGCATCGATCCGGCCGGGAAATTCCTGCTCACCGCGGTGCCGGCCGCGCTGGGCGCAGTGCTGAGGCTGCCGTACACGCTGGCGGTGGCCCGCTTCGGTGGGCGGCGCTGGACGATCGTCAGCGCACTGCTGCTGCTGGTGCCCGCGGTGCCGATGACGTTGCTGCTGGAGCCCGGGGTGTCCTACACCACGCTGATGGTGCTCGCCTGCCTCACCGGCGTCGGAGGTGGCAACTTCGCATCCTCGATGGCGAACATCAACCTGTTCTATCCACAGCGGCTGAAAGGCCGGGCCCTCGGGCTCAACGCCGGTGGCGGCAACCTGGGCGTACCCGCGGTGCAGTTGGTCGGGCTGGCGGTGCTGGCCACCGCCGGTGCCGCGTACCCCCGGCTGGTTCCGGCGGTCTACCTGCCGCTGATCGTGCTGGCCGCGCTGGCGGCGGCCCGCTGGTTGGACACCGTGCCCGGGGCGCGCAACGAGCCGGGCGCGCTGCGCGAGGCCGCCCGCGACCCGCACACCTGGATCATGTCGCTCCTCTACATCGGCACCTTCGGCTCGTTCATCGGGTTCGGCTTCGCGTTCGGTCAGGTGCTCCAGCTCCAGTTCGCCGAGCGGTTCCCGACCCCCGTCGACGCTGCCTGGTTGACCTTCCTCGGCCCGCTGGTGGGCTCGCTGATCCGGCCGCTGGGCGGGCACCTCGCCGACCGACTCGGCGGAGCCCGGGTGACCTTCTGGAACTTCGTGGCGATGGCGGCCGGCGCCGGAGCGGTGCTGTACGCGGCCCGGGAGCGCTCGTTCGGGCTCTACCTGGCCGGGTTCCTCGCCCTCTTCGTCTTCTCCGGCATCGGCAACGGCTCCACGTACAAGATGATCCCGGCCATCTTCCGGGCCCGGGCGGCGGACGCGGTGGCCGCGGGCCGGCGCGACCCGGAGGCCGCCGCCCGTTGGGCGCGGCGCATGACCGGCGCGTTGATCGGGATCGCCGGCGCGGTCGGCGCCTCCGGCGGGGTGCTGGTCAACGTCGCGTTCCGCCAGTCGTTCCTCGGCTCCGGCAAGGCCGACGCCGCCTACCTGGCGTTCATCGGCTGGTACGCGCTGTGTGTCGCGGTGACCTGGGTCGCGTATCGTCGTCCGAGGGCCGAAGGGCTCGCTGGCGTGTGAGCTGGGCCACGGCCGTTGGGTCGCCGCGCGGGGCCGTACCCCCGTTTTGACCTGCCGACCGGGCGCCCGGTATCGTTGCCTGCTGTTGTACGACATCCAGAGGCGTGCCCTATCAGGTACGCTTGGTCGTTCGTGCGCGCTGGTCCGGCCTGCAAGATCTGGTCACCTCGGCGCGCGACCCCAGACCGACGACGAGACAAGGTAGACCTGTGCGTACGTACAGCCCGAAGCCGGGTGAGATCGAGCGTCAGTGGCACGTCATCGACGCCTCTGATGTCGTGCTGGGCCGCCTGGCCACCCACGCCGCCACGTTGCTGCGTGGTAAGCACAAGCCGACTTTCGCGCCGCACGTCGACACGGGCGACTTTGTCGTCATCGTGAACGCGGGCAAGGTTGCGCTGACCGGCAACAAGCGCCAGACCAAGGTTGCTTACCGCCACTCCGGTTACCCGGGTGGTCTGAAGCAGGTCGGCTATGACGAGCTGCTGACCAAGCGCCCCGAGCGGGCCATCGAGCTGGCCGTGAAGGGGATGCTCCCGCACAACAAGCTCGGCCGTCAGCTGATCAAGAAGCTGAAGGTCTACGCCGGTGCCGAGCACCCGCACGGCGCTCAGCAGCCGATGCCGTTCGAGATCAAGCAGATCGCGCAGTGAGCGCGGGCGAAGGAAGCAGCATGACCGACATCACCGAGACCGAGGTTGCCCCCGAGGCCACCGAGGCGCCCGCGCCCGTCGCCCGCGCGCCGCGTGGTGACCGCCCGATCCAGACCGTGGGTCGGCGCAAGCAGGCCATCGTCCGGGTCCGTATCGTTCCGGGCACCGGCAAGATCACCTGCAACGGCCGCGACCTTGAGGCCTACTTCCCGAGCAAGGTGCACCAGCAGCTGATCAAGGACCCGCTGGTCACCGCCGAGAAGCCCGAGCAGTTCGACGTCATCGCCAACCTGCGCGGCGGCGGCACCACCGGCCAGGCCGGCGCGCTGCGGCTGGGCATCGCCCGGGCGCTGATCGTGAACGAGCCGGACGACCGCCCGGCCCTGAAGAAGGCCGGCTTCCTCACTCGGGACGCCCGGGTCAAGGAGAGCAAGAAGTACGGCCTCAAGAAGGCCCGTAAGGCTCCCCAGTACTCGAAGCGCTGATCTTCGCCAGCGCGTTGTACTTCTGACGGACGGCCGGTCCGCCTCCCCTCCAACGGGGAGGTGGGCCGGCCGTTCCGCTTTCTCCTTAACAGCAGTGTCATCGGAGGTTGGCGGCTATGGGTCGGTTGTTCGGCACGGACGGCGTACGCGGGCGGGCGAACGCGGATCTCACCCCCGAGTTGGCGCTCGCGCTGGCCGTGGCCGCCGCGCACACTCTCGCCGAGACGGACCGCAGCCATCCGCCGCTCGCGGTGGTCGGCCGGGACACCCGGGCCAGCGGGGAGATGCTGGAGGCTGCCGTGGTGGCCGGGCTCACCAGCGCCGGTGCCAACGTGGTGCGGGTCGGCGTGCTGCCCACCCCGGCGGTGGCGTACCTCACCGCGGAGGCCAAGGCAGACCTCGGCGTGATGCTCTCCGCGTCACACAACCCGATGCCGGACAACGGCATCAAGCTCTTCGCCGCCGGCGGGCACAAGCTGCCCGACGAGATCGAGATGCAGATCGAGGCGGCCGTCGAGACGAACGCCACCACCGCCTGGGACCGGCCGATCGGCGCCGGCGTCGGCCGGGTGCACGACCTGCTCGACGGTGCGGACCACTACGTCCAGCACCTGGTCGGCACCGTGCCGCACCGGCTCGACGGGATCAAGGTCGTGGTCGACTGCGCCAACGGAGCCGCCGCCGAGGTAGCCCCGGTCGCCTACCGGGAGGCTGGCGCGGAGGTCGTGGCGATCCACGCCGAGCCGGACGGGCTGAACATCAACGACGACTGCGGCTCCAACCACATCGAGGCGCTGCGCGAGGCCGTGGTCGAGCACGGCGCCCACCTGGGCATCGCCCACGACGGTGACGCCGACCGCTGCGTGGCGGTCACCGCCGACGGCGACGAGGTCGACGGCGACGAGGTGATGGCGATCCTCGCGCTGGCCATGCGGGACGCCGGCACGCTCACCCAGGACACCCTGGTGGCCACCGTGATGAGCAACCTCGGGCTGCGGCTGGCCATGTCCGCGCAGGGCATCCGGCTGATCGAGACCAAGGTCGGCGACCGGTACGTGCTGGAGGAGCTGCGCGGCTCCGGGCTGGCGCTCGGCGGCGAGCAGAGCGGCCACATCGTCATGCCCGCACACGCCACCACCGGCGACGGGGTGCTCACCGGCCTGCACCTGATGGCCCGGATGGCGGCCACCGGCCGGTCCCTGGCCGAGCTGGCCTCGGTGGTCACCAAGCTGCCCCAGGTGCTGATCAACGTGCCCGTCGGCGACCGGACCGTCGGCGCCAACGCACCGGCCGTACGCGCCGAGGTCGAGCGGGTCGAGGCGGAACTTGGCGAGACCGGCCGGGTGCTGCTGCGCCCGTCGGGCACCGAGCCGCTGGTCCGGGTGATGGTCGAGGCGGCTACCGAGCAGACCGCCCGCGAGGTCGCCGAGCGGATCGCCGAGCAGGTCCGCACCGCCAGCCCTGTCGGCTGAAACCGCCGTCCCGCTGCGCCGTCACAGCCGTAGCCGGGCCGCCCGCTCGTACGTCTCGGCCGGGTCCTCGCCGTCGGTGAGGTCCAGGTCCTCGGTGACACGTCCGTCGTTCAGACGGACCAGTCGGTCGCAGCGGGCGGCGATGGCCTGTTCGTGTGTGGCCAGCAGGATGGTCATGCCGTGCCGGTCGCGAAGGTCGAGCAGCAGATCGAGGATCTGCCCGCCGGTGGTCGAGTCGAGGTTGCCGGTGGGCTCGTCGGCCAGGAGCAGGCCCGGTGTGCCCATCAGCGCCCGGGCGATGGCGACCCGTTGCTGCTGACCGCCGGAGAGCTGCGCGGGCAGCGCGCGCTCCCGCCCGGCCAGGCCAACCGCGTCCAGCAACTCCCGGGCTCGGGCCGCGTGATCGGCCCGGCCCCGGCGGGGGAGGACGGGCGCGATCACGTTGTCCAGCACGGTGAGCGCGGGCAGCAGGTGATAACGCTGGAACACGAAGCCGACCCGTTGCCGGAAGCGTGCCAGCGCCGCCCTGCGCAGGCTGCTGACCACCACGCCGTCGACGGTGACGGTGCCCTCGTCGGGCTGCTCGATCGCGCCGATCAGGTGTAGCAGCGTCGACTTGCCCGACCCGCTCGGCCCGGTCAGCGCGACCACCGAACCGGCCGCGATGGTCAGGGACACGTCGTCGACGGCCGTCAACCGGTCCGCGCCGGTGCCGAACTGTCGGATCAGGTGGTCGACCGCGATCGCGCTGCCGCTCTGCTCGCTCATGATCTGCTACTCCTCTGCCAGTAGTCGGGCGGGCCGCAGGCGCGGCAACAGAGCGGCGGGCACCAGCGCGGCGACGGCGCTGACCAACGCGCCCGCCAGCGCCGTCAGCGCGGCGACCAGGACCAGCGCGCCGGGAAGGTCGCCGATCAGCCAGCCCGCGCTGGCCAGGCCGATCGCCGCTCCGGTCGTCGCCCCCACGATCCCCAGCGCCAGCCCTTCGTAGCCGACCAGCCGGCCCAGCTCGGCGTCGGTCCAGCCGATCGCGCGCAGGGTTGCCAGCTCGGCGGCCCGGTCGCGGATGTTCAGGTAGAGCACGTCCGCGACCGCTGCGGCACCGAGCAGCACCGTGGCGGCAGCGGCCACGGTGTCCGCGCCGCGCACGCTCAGCGAGACCATGTCGCCGAGCAGACTGCCGACGATTGCGCCCCGGAACGCCCACGTGGCGGCGGCGACCAGCGTCAGCGCGGCCACCCCGATCGCCAGCGCACCGGCACCGAGGAATGTGCGCCCGGGGGTGCGGGCCAGGTTGACCAGGGCCAGCCCGAAGAGGGTCCGCGGCCGACGTGCCCAGCCGGCGGGAGCGACCATCGGGCGGAGGGCGGCGGCCGGGTGGGCGCGCGCGGCCCGCAGCGCCGGCACCAGGCCCGCGGCCAGAGCGAGCAGCAGGGCGATGGGTACGGCCAGGGCCGACCGCCGCCAGTCGACGTCGATGCCGAGCGCCATCCCGAGCGGCACCGCGAGCGTCAGCGACAACAGACCGGCGATGAGCCCGAGCAGGGCGACCTCGCCGAGGATCAGCGCCGCGATCCGACGGACCGGCCAGCCGAGGCAGGAGAGCACCGCCAGTTCGGAGCGCCGGTCGCGGACGGCAGCGCTGACCGCGTTGCCGAGGAACAGCACGCAGACCACCAGCACCAGCACGAAGAGCACCAGGCTCTTACGGTCCACCGCCTGCGTGATGACCGATGCCACGCCGAGTGCCGACCAGTTCTCGGTCAGCCGCAGCATCGGCCGTCCGAACGAGCCGGCGGGCAACTCCACGGTCTGTGGTGCGGCCGAGGAGCCGAGCGTGATGTCGACGTCCAGCCCGGTGCGTGCCGCGATCTGCTCGGCGACCAGCCGGACCCGCTCGGCGGAATGCTCGCTGTAGCCGCCCACATCGGCCACCCGCACCCGGATCGCGCTGATCGGCGCCCTGGCCTGTGGCCCGCCGCCGCCCTGAAGGAGTTTCGGCACGCTGCCGAGGTTGGTGAGGAGCAGCGGCGGCGCCGAGAGGTAGCCGGCGGGATTGCCGCTGGGCGCCAGTGGCTGACCGCCCAGTGCTGCCCGGCTGCGGTCGTCGGCACCCTGCGCCATCGGCGCCTGGTAGGTCTCCAGCGGGAGTTGGCCGAGGTCGCTGAACCCGGTCAGCCGGCCCGGGTCGAAGACACCGATGGCCCGCCAGAAGCGATTGGGGGTGTTTCCGCCCGTGGGTAGCGGCAGCGCCCGTACCGATCGCGAACCGCTGTCGTCGGCGAGCCAGGGTCGGGGCATCGGGTTGAAGGCTTCCTCTTCGCCGTACACCTCGGGGTTGCCGGGCGGCTGCTGGCGCGCGCGCAGGCTGCCGTCGGGTAGCCGGTCGTACTGCACGTCGGCCGACTGCACGACGGTTTGCAGTTGGCCGACACAGCACCCGGCCGGCGACAGCTCCTCGGTCAGCATCGCCTGGTGGCCGGCGGTGAGGTCGTACCGGCTGGACCCGGCCGGAGTCCCACCAGGGCGGCTCAACGTCTTTTCCAGGTCGATTGCCTCCACGCCGACGGGACTGATCGCGAGCCGGGTGAATCTGGCCGCCAGCGACTCGTCGATGAAGGGTCGGTTGGTGACGAGGACCGGCACCTCGTGGTTCTCCGCCGTGCCGAGGCGTCTGACGGCAACCGTGTCGTCCACGCGGACGGATCGGCCCGTGACCACGGCATCGTCGAGGCCGACCAGCTGTTCCTCGGCCGCCGGGTCCACCGCCGCCAGGAGGAACGGCACGGTCAGGTCGTACGCCAGCACCAGCCGGTCGGCGGGTGTCGAGGAGCCGTCCCGGTCGGTCGCCAGCAGGTAGGGCGGGCCTTGGAACCGGCCGTCGGGCAGCAGTTGCACGGCGTCCAGGGACCAGTGCTCGCGCTCGGAGAGCGTGCCCGGGTTTCCGAGCAGGGCGAATTGCGGATCGCAGATGGGAAGGCTGCGCCCGTCCGGCTGCACCTCCCGGGTAGTAAGCCCACAGGTGTCCGACCAGGGGTACGACCGCCCATCGGAGTACGGCGTGGCACTGCTGTCGATCTCCCCGTCGAGCCGGGGGTAGATCAGCGGCTTCGTGGTCACGTACACGTACCGGGGTTTGCCCGGCGCGCTGGAGAGACCGCGTTCGGCGTGGAAGGTCGGGTCGACCCGGATGACCTGACGATCGAGCGATCGGTCGACGGCGTCGGTGAGGTCGATCGGCGTCGGTAGCAGGGTGGTGGAATAGCCGAGCATCGCGATCGGGGCCGCCACCTCGATGCCGGGGACCGCTTGTACCTGCTCGTACTGCTGGGCGGTGATGCCGCCGAAGAGCCCGGAGAGATAGTTGGGGCGGACGAGCCCGCGCTCGGCCTCCAGCGGAGTGCGCGTCCCCTTCGGACGGACCAGGATCTCGTAGGCGACCTGGGTGTTGCGCTCGACCGTGCCGATGACGTCCAGGTGGGAGGTGGTGGTGGCGCCGGTCAGGACCACGAAGCCGGTGGTGGCCACCAGCACGCCGACCAACAGCGCCACCGACCGCCCCGCACGGCCGCGCAGCTGTCTCCAGATGAAGCCGAGCATGTCGCGCCTCCCCGTGTGCTGTCTCCCACTCTGCGCGATACATTGTGACAATGCAAGACCCGTACCGGAGGTGACATGGCGATCCAGCACGCCGTCCTCGCCCTGCTCGCTGGTGGCCCCAGCCACGGCTACCAGCTCAAGGGCGCGTTCGAGGCCGCCGTCGGCCCGCAGTGGGGGCCGCTGAACATCGGTCACCTCTACCAGATCCTCGACCGGCTCTCCCGGGACGAGCTGGTCGTCGCCGAACGGCAACCGCAGCCGATCAAGCCGGACCGGGTGGTCTACGAGATCACCCCGGACGGCCGCGCGGAGTTGGCGCGGTGGTTGGCCGAGCCGAGTCCGCGCAGCGGCGGATTCCGGGACGACTTCTTCCTCAAGGTCACCGCCGCCGCCCGGTCCGGCTCGGCAGCCACGGTTCGCGCGGTGCTCAGCAACCAGCGCGGGCACCTGCTGCGCGAGCTGCGCAATCTGGACGGCCTACGCCGTGCCGTCGAGGACCCGGTGGTCGGGTTGCTGCTCACCGCCGCGAGCCGGCACGTGACGGCGGACCTGTCGTTCGTGGACGACGCCGAGTCGGTGCTGCTCGGTGACGAGGGCCAACTGCTGACCCGGCTCGCGACATCGACGGCGGATCAGTCGTCGAGCGACCCCGGGTCGGCCCTCCCCGGGCCGGTCAGTGGCTCGGGCTCAGAGCGCGCAGCCGGGTGACCGCCTCGGTCAGCACCTCGGGACGCTTGCAGAAGGCGAAGCGGATCAGCCGCCGGCCCGCGTTGGCGTCGTCGTAGAAGACCTGGGTGGGCACTGCCACCACGCCGCAGCGCTCCGGCAGCGAGCGGCAGAAATCCACCCCGTCCCGGCCGCCCAGGGCGGTGACGTCGGCCGTGACGAAGTACGTCCCCTCCGGCACCAGCACCTCGAACCCGGCGTTGGTGAGGCCGCCGACGAGCTGGTCACGGCGCTGCTGGAGCCCGTCCCGGAAGCCCGTGTAGTAGTCGTCCGGCAGGGCCAGTGCCACGGCGACCGCCGGTTGCAGCGGTGCCGCGTTGACGAAGGTGAGGAACTGCTTCACCCGCAACACCGCCGAGACCAGCGCCGCCGGACCGCTCACCCAGCCGACCTTCCAACCGGTGCAGGAGAAGGTCTTGCCGGCGGACGAGATGCGCAGCGTTCGCTCTCGCATCCCGGGCAGGCTGGCCAGCGACACGTGCGGGCTCGCCGCGTCGGTGAAGACCAGGTGCTCGTACACCTCGTCGGTGACCGCGTACGCGCCGTGCTCCTGGCACAGCTCGGCGACCAGCGCCAGCTCGGCCGGGGTGAAGACCTTGCCGGTGGGGTTGTGCGGCGAGTTGAGCAGTACCAGCCGGGTGCGGGGGCCGAACGCCGCGCGCAGCGCGGCCGGGTCGAAGGCGTACCGGCCGTCGGCGGCGGGACGAAGCGTGACCGGCCGCCGGACCGCGCCGGCCAGCGCGATCGAGGCGGCGTACGAGTCGTAGTACGGCTCGAAGCAGACCACCTCGTCGCCCGGCTCGCAGAGGGCGAGGATGCTGGCCGCGATCGCCTCGGTCGCGCCTGCGGTGATCACGATCTCGCCGTCCGGGTCGTACGCCAGATCGTGGAACCGCCGTTGGTGCTCCGCGACCGCCGCACGCAGGGCCGGGATGCCCGGCCCTGGCGGGTACTGGTTCTGCCCGCCACGCAGCGCCTCGGCCGCGGCGGCCAGCATCTCCGGTGGGCCGTCGGTGTCCGGGAAGCCCTGGCCGAGGTTGACCGCCCCGGTCCGTACGGCGAGGGCGGACATCTCCGCGAAGATCGTGGTGCCGAACGGCCGCATCCGGGCCACCAGCGGGTCGACATTGGTGCTCGTCGTCACCTGCGCCAGCCTACGGCCACCCCCGGGCCGAACCCCAGCCTCACTCCGTCGTGCAGGTGGTCCGCCAGTACCCCTCGGTCTTGTTGATCACCGGCTTGCCGGCGCCGGTGACCGTGACGGTGCAGTCGATCGGTTTGTCGCCCACCTCGTCGGGCCAGGTGGCCTCCACCATGACCCGGCTTTGGCCGTTGGTCCGGATGGTGGTGCGCCAGGGCAGCTTCGCACGGTCGACGTGGATGAGGTCGCTCTCGGCGTCGTAGAACGAGATGTCCGCCTCGCCCGCTCCGGTGACCTCGTAGACCACCGTCACCGGTGCCGGCCCCGAGGTCGGGCTGGTGATCGGCTTCTTGGTGGGGGTGGGTGCGGTGGTGGTCGGCACCACGGTGGTCGGCTCGGCGGTGGGCGCGGCCCAGCCGTCGTCGTCGCCGTACGGGCCGTCGTACGGGTCACTGGCGACCGGGTCCGGGGCTCCCTCGCTGAGCAGCAGGCCGCCCACGCAGAAGCAGCCACAGACGGTGAGGACGAGCACCACGACGACCGCGACGACGATCCCGACCACCCGACCGGTGTCGCTGGACGGGCTGCCGCCGACCTGCGGGTACCCGGGGTAGGCGTAGGGCGGCGGATAGCCGGGCGGCGGCCAACCGGCGGGCGGCGGACCGGAGGCCGACGGCGGCCAGGGCGCCTCCGATGCTCCCGGCGTCCAGGAGG
The DNA here is from genome assembly GCF_045207365.1 of Micromonospora sp. NBC_00858. Taxonomy (NCBI): domain Bacteria; kingdom Bacillati; phylum Actinomycetota; class Actinomycetes; order Micromonosporales; family Micromonosporaceae; genus Micromonospora; species Micromonospora sp. NBC_00858. The sequence goes on from NZ_CP108828.1 coordinate 7,186,569, forward strand.
TTGCCGGTGGCCCGGGGGTGTCCGGCGATCCCGGCGTCCAGGAGGCGGGCGGCGGGGACGGTGTCCACGGGGCGGCGGGCGGATCCGGCGTCCATGGCGCTGCCGGAGGTCCGGGTGTCCACGGGGCCGGCGGGGACGGTGTCCACGGGGCCTGTGGTGCCCACGGTTGGCCCGGGCCCAGCGGGTCAGGTGCCGGAAGCGGGCTCGGGGGTGCCCAGGAGTGCGGTGCCGTCGGGTCCGGCGGTGGGGTGCCCGCTCCCGCGGGGTGCGGCTCGGCGGACGGTCCCGGCGTCGCGCCGGGTGACGGCTCCGGGGACGGGGTCGGGGACGGATCGGGCGGGGGCGCGTCGGACATGGCTGCTCCGGGCGGGAGTGGGTATGGGACGAACGGGCCAGGGAAGGGACGCGCCGAACCCGCCGAGAGACTTTCGTACCCGGAGACCGTCCGCAACCCCCTCGCCCCGGCCCGGGCCCCGACCGGACCGGTGAAGCTCGTCCCGTTGCGTCCCGCCAGCCACCGATCGCTCAGATTCGGTGATTGTTTAGCCGACTTTCGAGCACCCATGATGAGCGAAACTGGGTTAGGCTGCGGGCCATGTGTGGAATCGTGGGATACGCGGGCGCGCGCCCCGCACTCGGCATCGTGCTCGACGGGCTGCGGCGGCTGGAATACCGCGGCTACGACTCGGCGGGCGTCGCGATCGTCTGCGATGACCAGCTGCTGATCGAGAAGAAGGCCGGCAAGCTGGCCAACCTGGAGAAGGTGCTCTCCGAGCGGGCCGCCGACGACCCGGCCTCCTGCGCGGCCAGCCCGATCGGCATCGGTGACGGCACCACCGGCATCGGCCACACCCGCTGGGCCACCCACGGCGGCCCGACCGACCGCAACGCCCACCCGCACCTCGCCCCCGACGGCCGGGTCGCGGTGATCCACAACGGCATCATCGAGAACTTCGCCAAGCTGCGCGCCGAGCTGGAGGCCGACGGCGTCCAGTTCACCAGCGACACCGACACCGAATGCGCGGCCCACCTGCTCTCCGCCGCGCTGGCCGACCTGCGCGCAGCCGGTCAGCCGGACAGCCCGCAGCTGCTCGCCGCCGGAATGCGGGTGGTCTGCCAGCGGCTGGAGGGTGCCTTCACCCTGCTCGCCGTCGACGCCTCGGTGCCCGGCGCGGTCGTCGGCGCCCGGCGCAACTCGCCGCTCGTGGTTGGTCGGGGCGACGGGGAAAACTACCTGGCCAGCGACGTCGCCGCGTTCATCGAGCACACCCGGGAAGCGGTCGAGCTGGGCCAGGACCAGATCGTCCTGATCACCGGTGACAGCATCGAGATCACCGACTTCCACGGCCAGCCCGCCAGCGGCAAGGACTTCCACGTCGACTGGGACTCGTCGGCCGCCGAGAAGGGTGGCTACGACTGGTTCATGCTCAAGGAGATCGAGGAGCAGCCGCAGGCCATCGCCGACACGCTGCTCGGCCGGCTCACCGAGACCGGTGAGATCGCCCTCGACGAGGTCCGCCTCAGCGACCAGGATCTGCGCGACGTGGACAAGATCTTCATCGTGGCCTGCGGCACCTCCTACCACGCCGGGATGGTGGCGAAGTACGCCATCGAGCACTGGACCCGGATCCCCTGCGAGGTGGAGCTGGCCAGCGAGTTCCGCTACCGCGACCCGGTGCTCGACCGCTCCACGCTGATCGTGGTGATCTCGCAGTCTGGCGAGACCATGGACACCCTGATGGCGCTGCGCCACGCCAAGGATCAGAAGGCCCGGGTGCTCGCGATCTGCAACACCAACGGCTCGACCATCCCCCGCGAGTCGGACGCCGTGCTCTACACCCACGGCGGGCCGGAGATCGCCGTCGCCTCCACCAAGGCGTTCCTCACCCAGCTCGTCGCCTGCTACCTGATCGGCCTGCACCTGGCCCAGGTGCGCGGGATCAAGTTCGCCGACGAGGTGGGCGCGGTGGTGGCTCAGCTCCAGGAGATGCCGGGCAAGCTGCGCGAGCTGCTGGACCGCATCGAGCCCGTCCGCGAGCTGGCCCGGGAGCTGAAGTCCGAGCCGACGATACTGTTCATCGGCCGACACGTCGGCTACCCGGTGGCCCTGGAGGGCGCGCTCAAGCTCAAGGAGTTGGCGTACATGCACGCCGAGGGCTTCGCCGCCGGCGAGCTGAAGCACGGCCCGATCGGGCTGATCGACAAGGGCACCCCGGTGATCTGCGTGGTGCCCTCGCCGGTCGGCCGGGGCATGCTGCACGACAAGGTCGTCTCCAACATCCAGGAGGTGCGGGCGCGCGGCGCACGGACCATCGTCATCGCGGAGGAGGGCGACGAGGCCGTCGTCCGGTACGCCGACCACCTGATCTACGTGCCGCGTACGCCGACGCTGCTGGCCCCGCTGGTCACCACGGTGCCGTTGCAGGTGCTCGCCGCCGAGATCGCCGCTGCCCGGGGGCACGACGTGGACCAGCCCCGCAACCTGGCCAAGTCGGTCACCGTCGAGTAACCGAGGCCCGACCTCCGGAGCCCCGGTCGCCGCACCTGCGGTGGCCGGGGCTTCTTGTCGAGCCGGTGCCGGTGCCGGTGCCGGTGCCGGTGGCGGTGGCGACCTGGGCGAGGAGACCGCCAAACGGGCGAGCCCGGCATTCGCCGCCGACAAGTGGCCACCGTCAGCGGCCCAGCACGACGCGGGCCATCCCGTCGAGCGCCGGATTGCCCGGGTCCCAGTAGCCGGCGTGCCCGCGCCGGTCGCTGGGGAAGACCCGCCCGCCGAACCCGGGATCAGCCGGGTCGTGGCCGAACCACAGCTCGTGCCCGCCCCGGTCGGGCCAGCCGAGTACGGCGGCGAGCGGGGCAGCGCCGAGCAGCGCCCGCCGGGCCAGTTCGTCGGCGGGGCGGGCCAGCCGGATCACGTCGTCGGGGGCGCTGCTGGCCCAGACCTGCCCGGGCGGCAGGCCCAACTCGGCGGCGTGCGCCGCACCCACCCCGGGTGAGCCGACGAAGACCAGCGCGTCGGCGGCCAACCCGTGCTCCCGGGCTGCCATGCCCACCACCAGCGAGCCGTAGCTGTGCCCCAGGACGGTCTGCCGGGCCGGCGGTCCCTCGTGGCTGGCCCGTAGCCCCTCCTGGAAGCGGTGCAACGCCGGCCCGGCGTCGCGGGCCTGGCCGGCCGAGGCCGCCTCGGGCAGGAAGTCCGGTGCGTCGTAGTCCAGCCAGAGCACCGCCGAGCTGCGCTCACCCGGGGCGAGCGCGGCACACCGGTCCAGGACCCGCGCCGCCCGGCCCAGCTCGCCGGGGGCGTCGTCCAGACCCGCCGTCATCCCCGGCACATAGGTCAACACCCGGTCGGCATGGTCCGGGTCGCCGAGTGCCATCACCACCCGCCCCTCCCCGGCCGCGTCCAGCCCGAGCAGGTACGCCCGCGGCTCCCCGGCCGCCACCAGCCGCCCAGCCAGCGCCTCCAGCCCGGCCAGCCGCGCCGCCACCCCGCGCAGCCGGACCGACGCGGCCGGCCCGGGCGGCACCCGAGTCAGCAACCGTCGCCGCTCGGCCAGCAACTCCTCGCGCCAGGCACCGAGTCGCAGCCGGTTGGCCTGGTCGCGGGCGGCTACCGGCACCCCGTCCAGGCGGCCGACCAGGGTCGGCTCGTGCCCGACCAGCCACCGCCGCTGCGCCGGGGTCAACCCGGACCACCAGGCCCGGACCAGGGCCGGCGCGGCACCGGGAGCCGGGCGGCCGGGCGGTGGCGGGGACGCCCAGCCGGAGCGGGCGGCGCGGGCCAACTCGTCCAACCGGTCGGCGGCTGTGCGGTCGGCCGCCCCGGCCCGGTCGAGCGCGTCCCGCAGCGCCGCCGCCACCCGGGCTGCCGCCTGGCCGGCCCGCTCGGTCGGCCGCGCCCGGGTCGGATCAACGTGCACCCCGCCCGCCCGGTCCACCACCAGGCCGGACGCATCGGCCAGGGCGACCGCCTCGCCGAGCCGCGCCTTCGCCACCACCAGCCGGCCGGCCAACTCGGCCAGCACCTGGTCGGCCTCGATCAACGCGGGAACGACCGAGGTCAGGTCGTCGCGCAGGCCGGCGAGCCGGGCGTCCGCCGCCGTGGCGGCCGCACCGGACCAGCCGTCCCGCAGCCGCCCGGTGGCCCCACCCAGCTCGCCGGCGCGCCGCTCGACCGGCCCGGTCAACCCGGCCCACGCCGCCCCGGCGGCCCGCCACCCGCCCGGGTCCGCAGCCCAGAGTTGCCGGTAGCCGACGGTGGTCACCGGGGCAGGCCGGCGAACCGGCCGGCGGCCCGGTCGTCCACCGTCTCGTACGCCTCCGCCGCCGCCCGGACCCCACCGGCGGTCGCCGCCGCCCGCGCGCCCAGCCGGCAGAACCAGGCGTGCCCGGCCGCCTCCAGCTCAACCAGGGCGACGGCGGCCCGCCACTCGGGCGCCGGCACCAGCAGCCCGGGCAACCCGGCCAGGCCCAGCGCCAAGCGGTGCGCCGTGTTGTCGAGCGCGACGGCCACGGCGCGCAGCTCCTCCGGCCGGACGGCGAACGGCTCCTCGGTCATGACCACACCCCCGTGGACGATCGATATCGACGCGCCGACGCTAGGCGCGGCATGGACGCCCGGAAGTGCCCTGTGGACAGCCGGCTGCGGCCGTACCCCGGCCTGTCCACAGGCGTTGCCCACCACGGGCCCGACGGCTAATCTGCCGCCTTCGCCGCCGGTAGGGTGAACTGGTGATCGTCGCTGTCGGCATCGACGTCGTCCTGGTGGACCGGTTCGCCCGGGCACTGGCGCGGACGCCGCTGCTCGCCGACCGGCTCTTCACCGAGGCCGAGCGGTACACCCGCTCCGGCAACCCGCGCTCGCCGGAGTCGCTCGCCGCCCGCTTCGCCGCCAAGGAGGCCGTCGCCAAGGCGCTCGGCGCGCCGTCCGGGCTGAGCTGGCACGACTGCGAGATCGTGCCCGACCCGGACGGCCGCCCCTGGCTGACCGTCTCCGGCACGGTCGCGGCGGTGGCGCTCGAGCGTGGGGTCAACCGCTGGCATCTCTCGCTGTCGCACGACGGCGGGATCGCGTCGGCGATGGTGGTCGCGGAACGGTGACGTCGGTCGGGTGGGCCGTCCCGGCCCGCCCGCGAGGGGAATGGGACACGGTGGCATGAGACCGGTGTGGCGGGTGGCTGACGTACGGGCGGCCGAGGCGGGACTGATGGGCGCGTTGCCGGAGGGCACGCTGATGCAGCGGGCCGCCGCCGGGCTGGCCCGACGGGCCGCGCTGCTGCTCGCCGAGCGGGGTGGTCTGTACGGCGGGCGGGTGTTGCTGCTGGTCGGCTCCGGTGACAACGGCGGCGACGCGTTGTACGCCGGGGAGCGGTTGGCCCGCCGGGGCGTCGCCGTGTCCGCTCTGCTGCTCGCCCCCGGGCGGGCGCATGCCGCAGGGCTGGCCGCGCTGCGGGCCGCCGGTGGCCGGCTGGTGGACCGACCGATCGGCCCGGTGGACCTGGTCCTCGACGGCATCGTCGGCATCGGCGGCACGGGCGGGCTGCGGGCGAACGCCGACGAGGTGGTGCAGCGCCTCGCTGAGCTGCGTGGGCGGGACGGCGGCCGGGCCACCGTGCTGGCGGTCGACGTGCCGAGCGGGGTGGCGGTGGACACCGGGCACGTACCGCTGGCCGCGTCCGGCCGGCCCACCGCGGTCCGCGCCGACGTGACGGTGACCTTCGGCGCGCTGAAGCCCGCCCTGGTCGTCGGACCCGCCGCCGTGCTGGCCGGGCAGGTGGAGCTGGTCGACATCGGGCTGCGGCCGTGGCTGCGGGGCACCCCGGCGATGCGGGTCACCGAGTGGTCCGACGTGGTCGACTGGTGGCCGCGGCTGGGCCCGGCGTCGGAGAAGTACAGCCGGGGCGTGGTCGGTGTGGCCACCGGCTCGGCGACCTACCCGGGCGCGGCGGTGCTCTCCGTCGGAGGGGCACTGGCCGGGCCGACCGGCATGGTCCGCTACGCCGGCGGCGCCAAGGCGGAGGTGTTGCACCAGCACCCCTCGGTGATCGCCACCGAGCGGGTCGCCGAGGCGAGCCGGGTGCAGGCCTGGGTCTGTGGCTCCGGGCTGGGCACCGGCGAGGACGCGGCGGCCGAGCTGCGCGCCGTGCTGGCCGCGCCGGTGCCGGTGGTGCTCGACGCCGACGCGCTGACCCTGCTCGTGGACGGCTCGCTCGCCGACCAGCTGCGCGGTCGGGACGCGCCGATCGTGGTCACCCCGCACGATCGGGAGTTCAGCCGGCTCTGCGGGGAGGAGCCCGGCGCCGACCGGGTCGGCGCCGCGCTGCGGCTGGCCGCCTGGATGAACGCCGTGGTGCTGCTCAAGGGGGACCGCACGGTGATCGGCACCCCGGACGGTCGGGCGTACGTCAACCCGACCGGCACCTCGGCGCTGGCCACCGGCGGCACCGGCGACGTGCTGGCCGGGCTGCTCGGCTCGCTGCTGGCGGCCGGCCTGCCCCCCGAGCGGGCGGCGGCCTCCGCGGCGTACCTGCACGGGCTGGCCGGCCGGGAGGCGGCCCGCGGCGGGCCGGTGACCGCGCCCGACGTGGCGATCGCGCTGCGTCCGGTTATCGCCCGGCTGGGCTGATCAAGACGGTTGTGGACGAGACGACCGGCTCGGTGTCCGGGACGTGCGTCGCCGCCCGCGGTGATCACGGCGGAAAGTAGGCTGGGCGTATGTGGCAGGCCGAGGTACGCGTCGATCTTGACGCGATCCGTGAGAACGTGAGTCGACTCCGCTCCGGCACCACCGCTGAGCTGATGGCGGTGGTCAAGGGCGACGGGTACGGCCATGGCATGCTTCCGGCCGCCCGGGCCGCGCTCGACGCCGGGGCGGACTGGCTCGGTGTCTGCACCCTCGACGAGGCGCTCACGCTGCGCCGGGCCGGAGTGACCGCGCCGGTGCTGGCCTGGCTGCTCGCTCCCGGGCTGCCGCTGCACGAGGGGGTCAGCGCCGGGGTGGATCTGGGCGCGGCCAGCCTGCCGCAACTGGACGAGATGGTCGAGGCGAGCCGGCGCGCCGAGCGCCCGGCCCGGTTGCACCTGAAGATCGACACCGGGCTCTCCCGGGGTGGGGCGACCGTCGCGGACTGGCCGGCGCTGCTGGACGCCGCCGCCAAGGCGCAGGCCGACGGCCTGGTCGAGGTGGTCGGCGTGTGGAGCCACTTTGTGTACGCGGACATGCCCGGCCACCCGACCACCGACCGGCAACTGGCCGTCTTTCACGAGGGGCTGGCCATGGTCGAGCGGGCCGGGCTCCGCCCGCGCTGGCGGCACCTGGCCAACTCGGCGGCGACCCTGACCCGCCCGGACACCCACTTCGACCTGGTCCGTCCCGGCCTGGCCGTCTACGGCCTCTCCCCGGTGGCCGGCGAGACGTACGGGCTGCGCCCGGCGATGACCGCGCGGGCCCGGGTGATGCTCACCAAGCGGGTGCCCTCCGGCACCGGTGTCTCCTACGGGCACACCTACACCACTGAGGCCGACGCCAACCTGGCCGTGGTGCCACTCGGATACGCCGACGGGGTGCCCCGGCACGCGTCCAACAGCGGGCCGGTGCAGCTCGCCGGCGCGCGGCGGACCATCTCCGGACGGGTCTGCATGGACCAGTTCGTGGTCGACTGCGGCGACGACCCGGTGGCCGACGGCGACGTGGCGACGCTCTTCGGCAGTGGCGCCAACGGCGAGCCGACGGCCGACGACTGGGCCGAAGCGGCCGGCACCATCAACTACGAGATCGTCACCCGGTTCGGCGGCACCCGGGTGCCCCGGGTCTACGACGGCGAGCGGCCGTGAGCGCGAGGAGTGAGCCGGGGTTGCGAGCCCCGCAGTCGCGAACCGAGGTGGCACCGTGAGCGCGAGGCGCATCCCGCGTCCGCGGACCGCGGCTGGCCGGGTCGCCGGAATCGTCGGTGCCGCGGTCGGGGTGGCCGCGGCCGGTCTGGCCGCCGGCGTCGCGACCGAGCGCACCCTGGTCCGCCGGCTCAAGGCCGACCCGGCCGACCGCTACGCGCACGAGAAGTTCGACGAGCAGTGGTACGACGACGCGTTCCGGCTGGAGCTGCCCGACGGCACCGACATCCACGTCGAGGTGGTCGAGCCGACCCGCCCGGTCTCCGGACATCCGACGGTGGTGCTGGTGCACGGCTTCTGCCTGGACATGGGCACGTTCCACTTCCAGCGGCAGATGCTCGCCGAGCGCGGCGATTACCGGATCGTGGCGTACGACCAGCCCGGTCACGGCCGGTCCGGCCGGCTGGAGACCGGCGAGTACGACCTCGCGGTGCTCGGCCGGACGCTGCGTCAGGTGATCGACCGGACCGCCCCGGACGGGCCGCTGGTGCTGGTCGGCCACTCGATGGGCGGCATGACCATCATGGCGTTCGCCGAGTTGTTCCCGGAGCTGTTCGGAGACCGGGTGGTGGGCACCGTGCTGATGGCCACCTCGGGCGGGCTGATCGCGGAGACCAAGCTGGTCGCGCCGGCGCTGCTCGGCCGGGTCGGCGGCCCGGTGCTGTTCATGGTGAGCAATGCCACCCGGTACGGCGGGTCGGTGATCGACAAGGCCCGCAAGTCGACCTCGAACGTGGCCTGGCTGCTCACCCGCAAGTACGGCTTCGGCACCCGCAAGCCCAGCCCGGCACTGGTGTCCTACGTGGAGATGATGAACTCCCGGACGTCAGCCGACACGGTGACCCGCTATCTGCGGACCCTGGCCACCCACTCGCGCTTCCCGGCGCTCGCGGCGCTGGCCGACACACCGGTGCTCGTGGTGGTCGGCGACAAGGACATGATCACTCCGGTGACCCACTCCGAGGAGATCGTCCGGCGGCTGCCGCACGCCGAGTTCGTGCAGATCCAGGACAGCGGACACGTGGTGATGCTGGAGCACGCGGACGAGGTCAACGCCGCGCTGGCGCGGTTCCTCGAGTCACTGGAGAGCGCGGAGGAACGGTGAGTCACGTCGTCAAGCTGTCGACCGTCGAAGACACTCGGGAGTTCGGCCTCCAACTGGCCGGGCTGCTGCGCGCCGGTGACCTGGTGCTGTTGACCGGCCCGCTGGGCGCCGGCAAGACCGCGCTCACCCAGGGCATCGGCGTCGGGCTCGGGGTTCTCGGGGACATCACCTCGCCGACGTTCGTGATCGCCCGGGTGCACCGACCCGACCCGGCCCGGGGCGGTCGGGTGGCCCTGGTGCACGCCGACGCGTACCGGCTGGGCGACGCCACCGACCCGCGCGCCGAGATCGACGATCTGGACCTGGACGCCTCGATCGACGAGTCGGTGACCGTGGTCGAGTGGGGCGAGGGCATGGTCGAGCAGTTGGTCGACGCCCACCTGCGGGTGCGCATCGACCGCCGCGACGACGACACGCGGGTGGTCGAGCTGGACCCGGTCGGCGGCGACTGGGCGCGGCGCCTGGCGGCCCTGCACCCCTCGCCACTGTCGACGAGGGGCGCCGGCCCGGCCGATCCGGAGCGCTAGGGCTGAAGGGGCATCGTCCAACGCAAGCTAACAGCGGCCCATACCTTAAGTGACCCGCCAGTAAGTTACTCTACGGTAACTTTCGTGGTCGGCTCCGCGTCGTCGCTCGGTGACCGGGGCCGTGCGGTGTCGGTGGCGACTGGTAGGAAGATGGCGATCGACTACGAAAGGTTGCCGATGTCCCACGACGGCCCCACCCTGGACCTGCCGGCGCTGCTGCCGCAGGGCTGGCGTACCGCGCTCACCCCGCACCTCGATCCGTCCCGCACCGCGGAGCTGGCCGCGTTCGTCGCGGGGGAATACGCCACCCGCGCCGTCTTCCCGCCGGTCGAGGACCTCTTCTCGGCCTACCGGCTCTGCGCGCCGGCCGACTGCCGGGTTCTGATCCTCGGGCAGGACCCCTACCACAAGGCGGGGCAGGCGCACGGGCTCAGCTTCAGCGTGCGCGAGGGCGTGACCGTGCCGCCGTCGCTGCGCAACGTCTTCAAGGAGCTGGGCGAGGATCTCGGCGTGCCGAAGCCGCGCGGCGGCAACCTCAGTGGCTGGGCGGCGCAGGGCGTGCTGTTGCTCAACTCCGTCCTCACCGTCCGTGAGGCCACGCCCGGCTCGCACGCCAACCGCGGCTGGGAGGAGTTCACCGACGCCACCATCCGGGCGCTCGACGCGCTGGATTCCCGGGTGGTCTTCCTGCTCTGGGGCGGCTACGCGCGCAAGAAGGCCGCCCTGGTCACCAACCCGCAGCACGTGGTGCTGGAGGCCGGGCACCCCAGCCCGATGAATCCGCGCGGTTTCCTGGGCAGCCGCCCGTTCAGCGCGGCCAACAAGGCACTCGCCGACGCCGGCCTGCCCACCATCGACTGGGAGCGCACCGCCGGTTCACCGGCCGCTGGCTAGCTGCCGGGCCCGGTAGCGGCGCAGCAGGTCGCCGGCTCGCGGGTCGGTCAGCTCCAGTTGGGCCAGCGGCACCACCCGGTAACCCCGTCCAGCGTGGCGCACCTCGATCGTCTCGGGCAGCTCGTCGCACATCGTCGCCCTGATCTCGCCGTAGCGGGTCGACCAGAGGTGCTCGCCCTGCTCCTCGGGCTCCAACCGCACCCCGCCGAACTCACCCCAACGGGCGTTCCACCGCTGGCCGTAGGCCGCCTCCAGCCAGCGGGTGAACCGTTCCGAGTCGTGCCAACACACGGCGATCTCCAGTGCGTCGACGGGCACCGGCGCGCCCTGCAACAGTGCCGCCGTGCCTCCGGTGATCACCTGCGGGAAGTTGGCGAGCCGGTCCAGCGCCCGATCAAGGCCGAGCTCGTCGATGCGCTCGGCAAGCGGTCGGGCGGCAAGTTCGGCGATCCGGGCGTCGAGGTGGGCGTCGAGCGGCTCGACCCCGACGGCCAACTGGACATCCATGGCGGCGAGCAACCGCTCCAGCACCAGGATGCTGGGTGCCCGGTCGCCGCTTTCGATCCGGGCCACCGCCGCCTGGCTGACCCCGGCCAGTTCGGCAAGCTCGCGCTGGCTCAGCTCGCGCAGGTGTCGTTGTCGTCGCACGGTGGCACCGAGGAGGGTGACGAGGCGAGTGGATGACATCCCGGCATGGTGGACCAGGCCGAACTGACGGCGATACCGCTGAGCAAGATTGATGACTCGCCGACATTGCTGCCTGGGGGATCGCCTCGGCGATGCCCCGGCTCCGGACGGCGGGCCCCGCCCTGATGAGCGTGATACCTGTGAGGCATAAATATGACTCACAGGTATCACGCCTATCGGCGGATGTGCCGCCGGCCGGGTGCGCCGTCGCCGGCCCACGCTGAACCGCGCGGGGCCGCGTCGGTAGTCGGGGCGGTGGTCGGGCCGGGGCGGTGCTGTGTGCGGGGCGGGGCGTGACCGGGGCGGCGGGCGGGGCGGCTAGGCTGGCTTACCGTGCTCGTACTCGTGGTGGACAGCTCGACCCCCGCGGTGACCGCGGCGCTGGTGGAGGTCTCGGCGGACGGTGTGGCGTCCCGAGCGCACCGGTGCACGGTCGACGCCCGCGCCCACGGCGAACTGCTCGCGCCTCAGGTTGACGCGGTCCTCGCCGATGTTGACGCGCGCCCGCGCGACCTGGGTGCGATTGTCACCGGGCTCGGCCCGGGGCCGTTCACCGGGCTGCGGGTCGGCCTGGTCACCGCCGCCACCATGGGCCAGGTGCTCGGCATCCCCACGTACGGCGTCTGCTCCCTGGATGGGATCGGCTACCCGGCGGCGGCCGGCGAGCCGGTGCTGGCCGCCAGCGACGCTCGCCGCAAGGAGCTCTACTGGGCCGTCTACGACGGCGCTGGCCAGCGGATCGTCGGACCCGAGGTGTCCGCGCCGGCGGTCGCCGCCGCCCGCGCCCGGGAGCTGGGGGCGACGGTTGCGGTGGGTGATGGTGCCCACCGGTACGCGGACACGCTCGGTCTGCCGGTCCGGGTGGAGCCGCGCTACCCGGACGCCACCGTGCTGGCGCTGCTCGCCGCCGAGCGGATCCGGGCCGGGGCGCCCACGGAGCGGCTCACCCCGCTCTACCTGCGCCGCCCGGACGCCGTGGCGGCGACCAGCCACAAACCGGTCCTCCCGTGAGCGCGAAGAGTGAGCCGGGGTTGCGAGCCCCGCAGTCGCGAACCGAGGGCACACCGTGACGGCGGTGCGGCTGGAGCGGTTCCGCTGGTGGCACATCGACCAGGTGCTGCCGATCGAGGCGGACCTCTTCGGCGCCGAGCAGTGGTCGCCGGCGATGTTCTGGAACGAGCTGGCCAACCGGCACCACTACCGGGTCGCCATCGATGCCGACGGCGCGGTGCTCGGCTACGCCGGGCTCGCCGGGGCTCCGCCGGACGAGGTGTGGGTGCAGAACATCGCGGTCCGCCGCGACGCCCAGCGGCGCGGCGTCGGCCGTGCCCTGTTGGAGGAGTTGCTCGCCGAGGCCGCCCGGCGCGGTGTGCGCAGCACCCTGCTGGAGGTCGCCATGGACAACGCCCCCGCCCAGCGGCTCTACGCGACGTACGGGTTCGAGCCGATCGGGGTGCGGCGCGGCTACTACCAACCGAGCAACACCGACGCGTTGGTCATGCAGCGCGTCGCCGAGCCGACCGGGGACGGACCACACGACCATGGCTGACGAACCGCTGATCCTGGGCATCGAGACCTCCTGCGACGAGACCGGCGTCGGCATCGTGCGGGGGCACACCCTGCTGGCCGACGCGCTCGCCTCCAGCGTCGAGGAACACGCCCGGTTCGGGGGAGTGGTGCCCGAGGTGGCCAGCCGGGCCCACCTGGAGGCCATCGTGCCGACCATGGACCGGGCACTGCGCGAAGCCGGGGTCACCCTGGCCGACATCGACGCGATCGCGGTCACCTCCGGCCCCGGGCTGGCCGGCGCGCTGCTGGTCGGCGTCGCCGCCGCCAAGGGGTACGCGCTCGCCGCCGAGAAGCCGGTGTACGGGGTCAACCATCTCGCCGCGCACGTCGCGGTGGACACGCTGGAGCACGGCCCGCTGCCCGAACCCGCAATCGCGCTGTTGGTCTCCGGCGGGCACTCGTCTCTCCTGCTGATCGACGACCTGGCCCGGGGCGTCACCCCGCTCGGCGCCACCATCGACGACGCGGCCGGTGAGGCGTTCGACAAGGTCGCCCGGCTGCTCGGGCTGCCGTTTCCGGGCGGCCCGCCCATCGACCGCGAGGCGCGGGCCGGGGACGCCGCCGCCATCGCCTTCCCGCGTGGCCTGACCGCCGCGAAGGACCTCGCCGCGCATCGGTACGACTTCTCGTTCTCCGGGCTGAAGACGGCGGTGGCCCGCTGGGCCGAGGCGCGGCAGCGCGCCGGTGAGTCGGTGCCGGTGCCCGACGTGGCCGCGTCGTTCCAGGAGGCGGTCTGCGACGTGCTGACCACGAAGGCGCTCGCCGCCTGCCGGGCGAACGGGATCGAGACCCTGGTGATCGGCGGGGGAGTGGCGGCGAATTCCCGGCTGCGGGCGATGGCCGAACAGCGGGCCGAGAAGTACGGCATCCGGGTTCGGGTGCCTCGGCCGAAGCTGTGCACGGACAACGGGGCGATGGTGGCCGCGCTCGGCTCGCACCTGGTCGCCGCGGGGGTCGCCCCGAGCCGGCTGGACCTGCCGGCCGATTCGGCGCTGCCGCTCACCACGGTCAGCGTGTGACGGGGGCGACGGACATGATCGTGCGGATGTGGGAGGCGCGCGCGGAGGCGTACGGCGTCGCCGACCTGATCACCTGGGTGTGCGACACCGCCCTGCCCGAGTTGGAGCACGACCCGCTGTACGTGTCCAGCGAGGTCTTCTCCTCCACCGACCACCGGGTGGTGGTCATCTCCAAGTGGCGCAGCAACCCGCGCCCACTGCCCGAACCGCCCGCGCTGCTGGTGGCCCGCCCCCCGCACTCCTGGGACTTCACCCAGGTCGACCGCTGACCCTGCCGGGCCCGGTGTCGGCCGTGAGTCACGGCACGTCCGGGCGGTAATTGGTTCGCCGGTTCGGTGCCAGCCGCCTAGCGTCGAGCCGCTATGCGCTTCTCACTGGCCGGTGAACCCGGCGTACCCGATTCCCGGTCGCCGACCCGCTACCTGATCTGGTTGGCCAGCCGGCACAAGCGGCTGTTCACCGGCGGCATCGCACTCGGTGTGGTGTGGATGGTGGCCCAGGCGCTGATGCCGGCCGCCGTCGGTCGTGCTGTCGACGGGCTTGCCCACCGCGACGAGGGCTCTTTGCTCACCTGGGGTCTCGTGCTGTTCGGGCTGGGCGTGCTTCAGGCGGTCGCCGGGATCCTGCGGCATCGTTTCGCGGTGCACAACTGGCTGGCCGGGGCGTACCGGACGGTGCAGTTGACCGTGGGGGCGGCGAACCGGCTCGGCGCCGCGCTGCCCCGCCGGGTGGCCGCTGGCGAGGTGGTGAGCATCGGCACGGCCGACATCGGCCAGATCGGGCACGCCATCGACATCACCGCCCGGGGCACCGGCTCGCTGGTCGCGATCGCCACCGTCGCGGTGATCCTGCTGAACGCCTCGATACCGCTCGGGCTGGTCGTGGTGCTCGGCGTACCGGTGCTGATGGCGGTGGTGGCGCTGCTCATCCGGCCGCTGCACCGCCAGCAGCAGGCGTACCGGGATGCGGAGGGGGCGCTGACCACCCGGGCCGGCGACATCGTCTCCGGGCTGCGGGTGCTGCGGGGTGTCGGCGGCGAGCCGGTGCTCTCCGCCCACTACCGGACCCGGTCGCAGGAGCTGCGTACGCGCGGCCTGCGGGTGGCCCGGGTGGAGTCGCTGTTGGAGGCGGCGCAGGTGCTGCTGCCCGGGGCCTTCCTGGTGCTGGTGACCTGGCTGGGTGCGCGGTTCGCGTTGCAGGGCCAGATCAGCGCCGGGCAACTGGTGGCCTTCTACGGCTACACCGCGTTCCTCGTCAGCCCGCTGCGCAACCTCACCGAGGCGGTCGACAAGCTGACCCGGGGGCACGTGTCGGCCCGCCGGGTGGTCCGGTTGCTGCAGCTCACCCCGGAGCTGGTCGACCCGGCGCAGCCGGTGGCGCTGCCGAACGGGCCGGGTGAGCTGGCCGATCCAGAGTCCGGGGTGGTGCTGCGGCCGGGGCGGTTCACCGCGTTGGCGACCGCCGCCCCCGAGGACGCGGTGGCGATCGTGGACCGGCTCGGCCGGTACACCGATTCGGACGTCACGCTGCACGGCGTACCGCTGCGGGCGCTGGCACTGGCGACGGTGCGCGGGCGGATCCTGGTGGCCGACAACGACGCACATCTGTTCACCGGCCCGCTCCGGGCGGAGCTGGACCCGCACGATCGGGGCGATGACGCGGTGCTCGGCGCGGCGCTGGCCGCGGCGAGCGCGACGGACATCGTCGAGGCGCTGCCGGACGGGCTGGACAGTGCGGTGGCCGAGCGCGGACGGGAGTTCTCCGGCGGGCAGCGGCAGCGGCTGCGGTTGGCCCGTGCGCTGGTCGCCGACCCGGAGACGCTGCTGCTGGTCGAACCGACCAGCGCGGTCGACGCGCACACCGAGGCCCGGATCGCGCAGCGGCTGGGTCCGGCCCGCGCGGGCCGGACCACCCTGGTCTGCACCACCAGCCCGCTGGTGCTCGGCCGGGCCGACCGGGTGATCTTCGTGGAGGACGGCAAGGTGGTGGCCGAGGGGACACACGCCGAGCTGCTGGACGGCGAGCCGCGCTACCGGGCGACGGTCAGCCGGGAGGAGGACTGATGGCCACCGCACTGCCGGTCGCCGACGCGCGGCAGGTCCGCCGGTACGCGCGGACGCTGGTCCGCCGGCACCCGCGCGCGCTGGCCCTCGCGCTCGGCCTGCACGCGCTGGCCGCCGCCGCCGGGCTGGTCGCCCCACGGCTGCTCGGCGACCTGGTGCAGGGCATCTCCCAGGGTGTCGTGCAGTCCACCGTGGACCGAATCGCGCTGCTGATCGCCGGGTTCGTGCTGGCTCAGTCGGTGCTGGTCCGGTTCGCCCACCTGGCGTCGTCCCGGCTTGGTGAGCGCGTCCTCGCCGAGCTGCGCGAGGAGTTCGTGGACCGGATCCTCGACCTGCCGCTGGCCACGGTCGAGCGGGCCGGCACCGGGGACCTGCTCACCCGGACGTCCCGGGACGTCTCCGCGCTGTCCCGTACCGTGCGCCTGGCGGTGCCCGAAACGTTGATCGCGGTGGTCACCTCCGGCTTCATCGTCGGCGCGCTGCTGCTGATCGGTCCGCTGCTCGCGTTGCCCTGCCTGCTGGCGGTGCCGCTGCTCTTGGTCGGCACCCGCTGGTACCTGCGCCGCGCCCCCGCCGGCTACCTGCGGGAGAACGCCGCCTACTCGGACATCACCGACGGGATCAGCGAGACCGTCGAGGGTTCGCGGACCACCGAAGCGCTACGGCAGCAGGCGCGCCGCCGGGCCCGCACCGACGCGGACATCCGCCGGTCGTACGGGGCCGAGCGGTACACCCTCTACCTGCGGACCGTCTTCTTCCCGGTAGCCGAGATCGGGTACGTGGTGCCGGTGGTCGCCACGCTGCTGATCGGCGGCTGGTTCTACCTGCGGGGCTGGGCCAGCCTCGGTCAGGTCACCGCGGCCACGCTCTACGTGCAGCAGTTGGTGGACCCGGTCGACCGGCTGCTCTCCTGGTTGGACGAGCTCCAGGTGGGCGGCGCCTCGATGGCCCGCCTGCTCGGGGTGGCCCGCACCGGTGAGACTCCCGCCGCCGTGCCGGCCGACGGCGGCGCGCCGGCTCGGGACGCGTCCTCCGACGCCGGCCCGGAGCAGCTCGTCGCCCGGGACGTCCGGTACGCGTACCGGACGGGACGGGACGTCCTGCACGGGGTGACCCTGGTGCCGCGGCCGGGGGAGAAGCTGGCCATGGTCGGGCCGTCCGGCGCCGGTAAGTCCACCCTGGGTCGGCTGCTGGCCGGGGTGCACGCCCCGCGCAGCGGCTCGGTGACCGTGGCCGGTCGTCGGCTGGACGAGCTGCCGTTGGACGAGCTGCGTTCGCACGTCGCGCTGGTCACCCAGGAGCACCACGTCTTCATCGGGCCGCTGCGCGAGAACGTGGCCATGGTCCGTCCGGGCGCCGACCCGGCGCAGGTGCGGGCGGCGCTCGCCGCGGTGGCCGCCCTGGAGTGGGCCGAGGCGCTGCCCGACGGGCTGGACACCGTGGTCGGTGCCGGTGGCCACCCGCTCTCCCCGGCGCAGGCGCAGCAGGTGGCGCTGGCCCGGCTGGTGCTGGCTGACCCGCACACCCTGGTGCTGGACGAGGCGACCTCACTGATCGACCCGCGCGCGGCCCGGGAGCTGGAACGCTCCCTGGCCGCCGTGCTGGCCGGCCGTACCGTGATCGCCATCGCGCACCGGCTCTTCTCGGCGCACGACGCCGACCGGGTGGCGGTGGTGGAGGACGGCCGGATCACCGAGCTGGGCCCGCACGAGGAGCTGGTGGCGGCCGACGGTTCGTACGCCGCGCTGTGGCGCTCCTGGCACCAGCCCGGCACCGATCCGGCCGCCGGCCCAGCCCGCGACTAGTGGTCAGGTGCGGCGCAGCATCCGGTAGGTGGCGATCCCGCCGGTGCCCAGCGCGGCGAGGAAGACCAGCCAGACGACGGTGCTGCTGACGCCGACCTGTGGGCCGGTGTTCGCCGCGGCGGCGGCCAGCAGGCCGTCGTTGCCGGGGGCGGGCAGCGCCGCCGGTGGCAGCTCGGGCCAGCGGACCAGCCCGGTGCTCTCCAGCATCTGCATGTGGTGCATCACGAACCCGTTGGCGTCGTCGCAGAGCTTGCGGACGGTGGCGTCCCGGGTGCTGGCCCGTACCGCGCCGATCACCGGGAAGATCTTGCCGTGAGCCACTCGGAGCCGGGTGACGAAGATCTGGTCGAACCGGGCGCCGGAGGCCTTCTGCATCTCCGACAGCCAGCCCTTCTGCTCGGCGGTCGGCTCGCTCGGGATGGTCGCGCCCAGCTTGTTGGCGGCGTTCACGACGAGCTGGTCGAGTTCCTGGTGCTCGTTGGCGATGCCCGCGCCGATCTCCCGGACCTTGGCCGACTGCCCCTTCTCGGCGGCCATCTGACCGGCCGGCATCTCCCACAGTCCGGCCAGCCGTACGCCGTTGAGCAGGGTCATGTCGGCGGCGTTGAGCTGCTGCCCGCCGGCGGGCGCGGCGACGGCCACGCCGGGCAGGACACCGACCCCCGCGACGATGGCGATGAGCAACATCGCCGCCCGGTGGGTCCGGTTGCCCAGCCGGCGACGGGCGGATCTGAGCGGTGCCATGTCTGCGGTGCCTCCTCGGTCCCGACCGATACGCGTCTGGACCGGCCAGCCGCACCCCTGCCGGCTGCCCGTCCGTCCACTGGTACGGACTGACCGCCCGATTAGTTCATCGGACGGCCCGGCTCGGCGGGTGTGGTGTGGGAGCCGCCGGGCGACCCGGTTGTGGTTGTCGTCGAAGGCGCGCGGCGCGACATCCACGCCGGATGGGATGGGCGGCCAGAGGAATCGACCACAGCAAATAAGCCTTCCCGTGAACCTTGACGCTCATCGATGCGCACCGTAAGAATTGGGTCTCGCAGAGCGACGATCGATCGGCGAAGGTGAATCCCTCAGGGGGAAGGCCGGTCAACACGGGGGTGGCGCGGTGTCGATGACCTATGCCCGGACACGGGTGACCGGAGCATGACCGGTTCCGCCCTCGCTGTGGGCCTGATCATCTGTGGAACCACCGCCGTCTTCGTCTCCGCCGGGCTCGGCAAGCTAGCTGCTCCCGAAGCGAGCCGGGCGGCGGTAGCGGCGCTGCTCCGGCTGCCCGAGACCAGAGCGCAGCGAGCGGTACGCCTGCTGGCCGTGGTGGAGACGCTCACCGGCATCGCCCTCATCGTTCCCAGCCTGCGCACCGCCGGAGCGGCGGTCGCCGGCGTGCTCGGCCTGCTCTTCGCCGGCGCCGGGCTGGTCGGCCGGGCACGCGGCCTCGCCACGCCGTGCGGTTGCTTCGGGCAACGCGACAGTCGCCCGCTGGGCCTCCGGTCGGTGCTCGTCGGGCTCGCTCTCGGTGCCGGGGCGCTCGTCGTGCTCCGCGGCGGCGCGGACGCCGTCCCCCGCCCCGACCTGCTCCCGATCGGCGTCGCCGGCCTGACGGTGCTGCTCGCCGTCTGGATCTGGCGGGACATGGTTCGTGAGCTGGTCCGCCCCCGGCCGACGGCCGCCACACACGACTGAGGAGTGCGCCATGACGTACGTGTTCGGGATCGCCCTTCTGGTCCTCGCCGGGGGCGTGGTGGTCCTCTTCGCGATGCTCGGTCAGCTCGCCGACCGCGCGGGCGTCACCCCGTCCCAGGGCAGCGGTATCCGACTACTGGAGGAGGCCCACGTCGGCCGGGTGCCGGCCGCCTGGCCCGCCGGTCTGGCCGGATTCGGCGACGGGCCGCTGCGGATCGTCCTGGTGCTCAGCACGGCCTGCTCCAGTTGCCGTACGGTGGCCGGCCAACTCGCCGACCACGCCGACGTGGCGGACATCGCCGTGGCCGTCTCCACCGCGGATGCCGCCGCCGGCGCGGAGTTCGTCGCCACGAACGGGCTGGCCCGGCTGCCGCACCACGTCGACGAGGGCGGTGACTGGGTTGCCGGCGAGTTCGGCATCGCGGTCAGCCCGGCCGCCCTCGTGTTCCGGGACGGGATGCTGATCTCCGCCTTGGCGTTCACCGACTTCACCATGCTGCGGTCGACGGTTTCGCCGATCCGCCAGCGCGTGTAGGACCAACCCGCCGTCGCACCCGCCGTCAACTGGGAAGGAGTCCGCCATGGTCCTCTGGGTCGTCCTCGGCATAACCGGAGCCATGCTGCAGGCCCTCAGCCCTTGAGGCGTGTCCATGGCCGGGGTCGCCGGTCCCATGTTGCGGCGGAACGCGTTCGAGGGCGTCCGGTTCCTCGTCGGCCTCGCGGTCGGCGGGCTGATCGCCGGTGTGATCCTCGCGGTTCCGGTGTATTTCGCGGGCTCCCTGCTCCAGCAGGCGCTGCCCGAGTGGCTACGGCTGGTGCTGTTGGCGGCAGTCGCCGGATGGCTGGGCGTGTCCGATGTGCGCGACCGTACCCCGCACATCTGGCGGCAGGTCCCGCAGCGGCTGGTCCGCACCCTGCCGGGCGGGACGCTCGGCGTGGTCTGGGGCATTGACCTGGGACTGCTCTTCACCACACAGAAGACGGTGTCGCTGATCTGGCTCTCGCTCGCTGCCGTCCTGCTGGTGGACGCCGGGTCGGCGCCGTTGGTGCTCTTCTGCGTCGTCCTCGTCGCCAGCCTGCTGGTGTCGCTGTGGAGCCTGACCAGGTATGCCGACCTACCGGAGAAGAGGAGTCGGAAATGGGTGGTCCGGGCACGGCGCGTCTCAGGCGTGACGATCCTGGCCGTCGCGCTGTCCCTCGTCGCGACGGTCGTCCAGACATGACCCCGGTGCTGGAGCCGGACCCCGCCAAGGGGCAGGTCGTGGTGACCCGGTTCAACTGCGGCAGCCTGCCCAAGGTGCTGCTGATCCTGGTGCTGCACCTACGCCTGAAACGGCACGTCCGGCGGGCCGCCAAGGGATACCTCGGCATCAAGGTGCTGGTCGACTGGCGGCAGCGGGTGGTGCTCAGCATCTCGCTCTGGCAGGACCTGGACAGCGTCTACTCGATGGGCGGCATCCCACGGCACGTGGGCGCGTCGCGGGCCCCGGGCCGGTTCGGCATCACCACCACCTGCGGCGTCTTCTGCTACGCCGGCGAATGGACGCGGGTCATGTTCGGCGGATCCACCCGGGCCACCTCGCCGCTGCATCCGCCGGCCCCGGCTCCCGAGCCGGAGCCACGACCGGCCGACACCTCGACCGCATGAAGGAAGGGCCTCGATGAACTACCTGACCATCATCGTGATGCTGCTCGTGGCGGGTGCCGTCGTGCTGCTGTTCGCCATGGCCGGCGAGATGTACGCCCGGACCGGCGGACTGGAGGGCTCGCCCGAGTCGACCCCCGGCGGCACCGGGGTACGACCGCTTGAAGGCGCCCGGTTCGGCTCCCGGCCGGGCACGTGGCCAGAGCCGTTCGCCCGGTTCGGCACCGGCGGGCCGTACCTGCTCCTGGTGCTCAGCACGAGTTGTGCGAGCTGCGAGGACGTCGCAACGCAGCTCGCTCATCAACCCGACACCGGCGATGTCGGTGTCGTCGTCACCTCTGCCACGTTCGGCGACGCGGTCGAGTTCGTCCAGCGTCATGGCCTCGCCCGGTTGCCGTACCTCATCGACGAGGGCGCGGCCTGGGTCTCCACCGAGTTCGGCGTCAAGATCAGCCCGTCCGCTGCGGTCGTCAAGGACGGACGGCTGGTTTCCGCATTGTTGTTCACCGATGTCGCGGCAGTCCGTGCCGCGGTGCAGGCAACGAAGGAGGCGGTATGAGCAACGACGAACACGAGGCCCCCCGGTCTCGTGGAGGCGGGACCCGGCGTGGGTTCCTCGCCAAGTTGGGCGCGATCGGCCTGGTCACCTCGGGCGCGGTGTTCGCCCGGTCCACGCCGGCGATGGCGGCCAACTACCAGTGCTGCAACCTGGTCTTCCCGCCGCCCAGCAGCAAGTTCATCAGTTTCAGTTCGTGCCGGGCGGCCACGAACTACACCTGGTCGTGTACGACCTCCGGCGGCTTCCTCTGGTGCCAGTGCTGCGAGAAGAAGTCCGGCAGCACGACCGTCGGGTCGGCCGCGTCCTGCCAGTACGGCTGATCGTCCTCGACAGCGCCAGCAACGTCCGAGATTCCAGCACCGCCACTGAGACCAGAGAGGGGTCGTGCAGTGAAACTTCCCATCGACCGGGGCCTCGTCGTTGTGGACGAGGAGGCCGACGGCACCCGGACCGTCAAGGTCTGTGCCGACATCAGGAACGGCCAGGCCGTCGACGTCTTCGCCGAGCACAACGGCGCCGACCGGGTGAAGATCCACGACGGGGTGGACCTCACCCGGCGTGGTCGGCGTAGCTTCTCCACCCAGATCCTCGAAGTGTTCGACGAGGAGGGCGTGGTCAACATCAAGCGGGTCAGCTCCCACAGCTGACCGGCGGGCTGTCGGGTGGGGCGCGACCGAGCCCCACCCGGCGGTGGCCCGGATCAGCGGGTGACGGCGAGGAACCCGCCGAGCAGCAGCAGGGTCAGCGCGGCGACGGCGAAGAGCACCAGCAGCTCTCGACGGCCTTGCCCGGCGTGGTCGCCGTCGGCCGTCGCGTTGGCGGACGGGGCGGGCAGGACCGGCAGGTCGCGGGTGAGCGCGGCCAGGTCACCGAGGGTGCGTGCGGTCCACACCGCACCGACCCGGTCGGAGAACTCGTCCAGGGTTAGCCGGCCCGCCGTGGTGTGCCGGTGCAACTCGGCGACCACCCGGTTGCGGTCGTCGTCGGAGGCGCGCAGCTCGACATCCACGCCGGACAGGGTACGCGCTCAGCCGGCGTCGAGCGGGTCCGCGAGCAGTCGCTCGAACGCCAGCTCGGCCGCACCGATCAGGGCCGCGTCCTGGCCCAGCTTGGGCGTCCGCAGGCGGACGTGCTCCAGGCAGGCACCGAGCGCGTTGGAGTTGAGCCGGCTGCGTACCTGGGCCGCCGAGGCGAGGTACAGGTCGCGGATGGTGCCACCGAAGATGACCATCTCCGGGTTGAAGATGTTCACCAGGTTGGCCACGCCGAAGCCGAGCCAGTCACCCGCCTGGCGAACCGCCGTCTGGGCGCGGGCGTCGCCCCGGCCGGCGGCGTCGAAGAGCGCCAGCAGCGCGTCCCGGCCGCGGGCGTCCGGCCGGCTGGCGGCACGGAACAGGCCGTACTCACCGATCACGGTCTGCCAGCAGCCCCGGGAGCCGCACTCGCAGGGCTCGCCCTCGCGGACCACCTTCATGTGGCCGACCTCGCCGCCGTACCCGCCGTGCCCGGTCAACCGGCGCCCGCCGGCGATGATCCCGGCTCCCACCCCGACGTCGCCGTACAGGTAGATGACGTCGTCGCAGCCGGCTGCCACTCCCCGGGCGTGCTCGGCGACGGCGGCCACGTCGGCCACGTTGCCCACGGTGATCGGCTGGTCCAGGCCCAGCTCCGCGCTGAGCGCCGCGCCGATCGGCTCGTCCACCCAACCGCTGGTCGGCGCGAGCAGGGCCAGGCCGTCGTCGCGGCGCACCATCCCGCAGACGGCGACGCCGGTGCCGACGCACATCGCGCCGGCTGGCACCGCCTGCTGCATCTCCTTGGCCGCCCCGGCCAGCAGCGGCGCGGCCTCCGCGGCCAGCAACCCCCGGGGCCGGTCCAGCTCCCGGCGGTCCAGCACCGCGCCACCGAGACCGACCCGGGCGGCCCGCAGCCGGTCCACCTCAATGGAGTACGCGTACGCGTAGACCCGGACCGACTCGGGCCGGACCTCCAGGGACGGTCGGCCGGCACGCCTGGTCTGCTTCGGCGTCGCCTCGGTGACCAGCCCGGCACCGGCCAGGTCGGCGGTCAACGCGCCGATGGTGCTGCGGTTCAACCCCAGCGTGGTGGTCAGCTCGGCGCGGGTGGTCGCCCCATGGACGTGCACGTGGCGCAGCAGGGCGCCGAGGTTCTGCCGGCGGATCTCGTCCTGACTCGGCCCGGTGCGCATGGTCGACGACACCGCGATGCCCGCCGTCAGCGGGTGCCGGTCGTGGCCGAGCGGCGACGGGAGAAGGCGTCGACGCTGGCGGCGAGCAGCAGCACCACGCCGGTGACCACGTACTTGACCCCCGCGCTGTACCCCATCAGGCCCATCCCGTTGTCGATGACCGCGACCACCGCCCCACCGAGCACGGCGTCGAGGATGCGGCCCTTGCCGCCGAAGAGGCTGGTGCCGCCGATCACCGCCGCGCCGACGGCATAGAGCAGTACGTTACTGCCCCCGGTGTTCGGATCGACGGAGTTGGCCCGGCTGGCCGCGACG
Organism: Micromonospora sp. NBC_00858; assembly: GCF_045207365.1. Taxonomy (NCBI): domain Bacteria; kingdom Bacillati; phylum Actinomycetota; class Actinomycetes; order Micromonosporales; family Micromonosporaceae; genus Micromonospora; species Micromonospora sp. NBC_00858. The sequence continues at coordinate 7,210,542 of NZ_CP108828.1, forward strand.
ATGCCGCCGACCGCGGCCATCGACGAGCAGATCACGAAGACCGAGATGCGGATGCGGTCGACGTCGATGCCGGCACGGCGGGCCGCCTCCTTGTTGCCGCCGACCGCGTAGACGTGCCGGCCGTAGCTGGTGCGTTGCAGCACAAAGGTCAGCAGAACGAGCAGCGCCGCCATGATCGGCACCACCACCGGTACGCCCCGCAGCGAGACGGCCGGCACGTTGCGGCTGCGCTCGAGGTTGAGGATGAACACCGCCACGCCCAGCAGGAGTGCAAGCCCGGCGATGCGCGCGACGACCACCGCGAACGGGTCGGTGACGAGCCCGCGAGCGGCCCGGTTGCGGTGCCGCAGCAGTTGCGCCGCCGCGAAGCCGGTGATCGCCACGGCGGCCAGCAGCCAACCGGCGGCCGGGCTGAGGGTGCGGTTGGCGATGGCGAGCAGCACGTCGTCGCGGACCGAGATGTTCCGGCCCTCCTTCATCAGCATCAGCACGATGCCCTGGAAGGCGAGGAAGCCGGCGAGGGTGACCACGAAGGACGGAATGCCGATCTTTGTGACCAGGAAACCGAGGGTGGTGCCGATGAGCACCCCGGTGACGATCGCGGCGAGCACCGCGACCCACCACGGGTAGCCGAGCACGGAGGCCACGTTGGCCAGTACCGCAGCGCATACGCCGCTGGCGAAGCCGGCGGAGAGGTCGATCTCACCGAGCAGCAGGACGAAGACCAGGCCCATGGCGATCAGCGTGACCGCCGCGCCCTGCGTGAACAGGTTGGCGAAGTTGCCGGCCGACAGGAACGACGGCCGCATGATCGAGAAGACCGTGCCGAGTACGACCAGCCCCAGGACGGCCGGTAGGCCACCGACGTCACCACCGCGGACCCTGCTCAGGTAGGTGCGCAGGTGACTGCCGATGGTCGGCGCCTCGGGCACGGTCGGGGAGTCATCCCGGCGTACGGCGGTGGTGGTCATCGGACGCCTCCTGTGCTCACATCGGCCGGCCACAGGCCGTTGTCGGTGCCGCCCGGGGCGGGGTCGGCGGCGAGCCCGAAGCCGCCCGAGCGGCCGGAGGTGATCAGCTCGACCACCTGGGCGTGGGTGATCTCGGTGGTCCTCACCTGGGCGACCATCTGGCCGAGGTACAGCGCGGCGATCCGGTCGGAGATGGCGAAGACGTCGTTCATGTTGTGCGAGATGAGCACCACGGCGAGACCGTTGTCGGCCAGCCGGCGGACCAGTTCGAGGACCTGGGCGGTCTGCGCCACGCCGAGGGCGGCGGTCGGCTCGTCGAGGATGACCAGCCGGTTGTTCCACAGCACCGCCTTGGCGATGGCCACGGTCTGGCGTTGCCCGCCGGAGAGGCTGGAGACGTGCTGCCGCAGCGACGTGACGCTGCGGACCGAGAGCCCGGCGAGCGTCTCGGCGGCCATCTGCTCCATGGTCGCCTCGTCCAGCACGATGCCGTTGCGTTTCTCCCGGCCGAGGAACATGTTCTGCACGATGTCGAGGTTCTCGCAGAGTGCGAGGTCCTGGTAGACGATCTCGATGCCGAGGGCGGCGGCGTCCCGGGGGCTGCTGATGGTCACCGGCTCGCCGTTGAAGAGGAACTCACCGGCATCGGTGGGGTGGATACCGCTGATGCACTTGACCAGGGTCGACTTGCCGGCGCCGTTGTCGCCGACCAGCGCGGTCACCTCACCCGGATGGGCCGAGAAGGCCACGTCGCGCAGCACCTGGACGGGACCGAAGCTCTTGTCGATCCCACGGAGTTCCAGCAGGGGTCTCCCGGGCACGGGGGGTCTCCTTCGGATGGAGGGGATGCTCTGGGACGCGCCCGGCGGGCACCGTCCGGCGCGGAGGTCTGCTGCCGTGCCGGTCGGCGGAGTCGCCTGGACGCCGATCAGCGGACGCCGGCTTCGGCGCAGAGTTTGGCGTATCCACCGGAGCAGACCTCGTCCCGGGTGACGAAGTCGTCCGCGATGACGTCCGCGATGTCCTCCCGGTAGACGGCCCGGGGGGTCAGCAGGACCGCGGGGACGGCCCGGCCGGTCTCCGGGTCGCGGACCGTCTGCCCGGTGTCCTTGGTCCTGCCCCGGGCCACCGCGACGGCGAGGTCGGACGCGGCCTCGGCCTCCTCCTTGATTGCTTTGTAGACCGTCATGCACTGGTCGCCGGCGAGGACGTTCTGCAGGCCCTGTGGGTCAGCGTCCTGGCCGGTGACCGGCACCCTGCCGTTGAGCTTGTTCTTCTTCAGTACCGAGATGACAGCGTTGGCGACGCCGTCGTTGGCGGCGATCACCCCGTCGATGCGGCCGTCGGCCTGGGTCAGCTGCTGCTCGAAGATCGTGGCGGCCTGGGCGTTGTCCCAGTCCGGCACCGCGTCCATCGGTCCCTGGGTGTACTCGCCCGCGTCGAACTTCGGCTGGAGCACCGAGTTGTAGCCGCTCTTCAACTGACTGGCGTTGTTGTCGGTCGGTGCACCGTTCAGATAGGACACCGCCGGCTTCCGCACGCCCTTGTCGGCCAGGCACTTCACCAGGCCCTCACCCTGGAGTTTGCCGACGGCCTCGTTGTCGAAGCTGACGTAGTAGAGCGCCGAGCCGCCCACGGTGAGCCGGTCGTAGTCGATGGTGGCGACCCCCTGTGACCTCGCCTTGTCGAGTACGGCCTTGCCGGTGCCGGAGTCCAGGTTCACGATCATCAGGGTGGTGACGCCATTGGTGATCATCTGTTCGGCGATGGTCTGGAACTGACTCTTGTCACCCTGGGCATTCTGGATGTCGTACTTGACCCCCGCGCGCTGGAACGCCTCCTCCAGGAACCTGCGGTCGGCGCCCTCCCAGCGCGCCGAGGACTTGCTGTCCGGCAGGATCACGCCGATCTTCGGGGTCTTGGCGGAGCCAGCCTGGTCGACTCCGCCGAACGTGTCGCCACAGGCCGCCGTGCCGCCGGTGGCCAGTAGGCCCGCGGTGGCGAAGGTGAGGAGCCCCTTACGCATGTGCAGGGTCCTTTCCGGGGGTGGGGAGTGTGGTGTTTGTTGTGCCCGGCAACGTATGGCGCTGTCGCCGCGTCCACAAGACTGCCGGGGCGGGGACTTCGTTCGTCGGGGTAACAGTTCGGCAACGCGGCCGTCACCCGGTGATCATCTGGCGCGGACCTGGGCGCTGTCGGCCTCCCTGGACCGAGCGGTCAGTGGGCCTGGAGTGGAGCGGTCCGGGCTTCGGTCAGCGCCACCAGATCCGCGGCGGTCAACTCAAGCTCAAGACCACGCCGGCCAGCGGAGACGTAGATCGTCGGCAGGTCCAGCGCGGAGTCGTCCAGCACGGTGGGCAGCCGTCGGCGCTGCCCGAGCGGGCTGATTCCGCCCCGTACGTAGCCGGTGGCCCGCTCGGCGACCGTCCGGTCGGCCAGCGCGGCCCGCTTGCCGCCGACCGCCGCGGCGAGCGCCTTGAGGTCCAGCTCGCCGGTGACCGGGACGACCGCCACGGTGAGCGCGCCGTCGACGTCGGTCACCAGCGACTTGAACACGCGCTCCGGCGGTACGCCGAGCGCCGCCGCCACCAGCGCGCCGTAGTTCGGTGCGTCCGGCGCCACCCGGTACGGGTGCGTGCGGTGCGCGATGCCGCGCTTGGTCAGCAGTGCTGTCGCCGGAGTGCCCTGTCCCGCCACACTCTGGAACCTAGTCGACCGGGCGGCAGATCAGCACGGTCGGTGCCCCGGCGACCCGGGTGAGCACCAGACTCGCCGCCGTGTCACCGGCCAGCCGCAGGTCCCGCCGGAGCTGCTCCGGAGTGAGCGCGGAACCCCGCTTGAGGATCTCCACCCGGCCCACCCGGCGGTCGCGCAGCAGCGTCCGCAGCCGCTTCAGCGAGAACGGCAGCACATCGGTGATCTCCAGGCAGCGCGCGTACGGGGTGCGGGTCGGGCGGTCGGCGTAGAGGTAGGCGATGCTCGGGTCGCCGAGGGTGGCGTCCAGTTCGCCGGCCAGTTCGGCGACGAGGTGCGCGCGGACCACCGCCGGATCCGGGTCGTACAGGTAGCGGCGTGGCGGCCCGACCGGCGCCTCGGCGGCACCCGAGCCGGTGAGCTGGTGGCAGCGGACCCCGTCGCCGCCCGCCTCCTGCCGGTACACGGTGGCGCGGCGGGTCACCTCGGCCAGCTCACCGCACCAGAGCGCCGCCTCGACCAGGTCGCCGTCCACGCTGACCCACTCCGCCTCCGCGCCGGTCGGGATGAGCGCGTGGTCCAACCCCGGCGCGACCTTCACCACGGTGCGCGGCACCCGCTCGGCCAGCCCGGTGACGAAGTCCCACGGCGGCGAGTAGGCGCGCGGGTCGAAGATCCGTCGCCCGGTGCCCGCGCGGCGTCGGGCCGGGTCGCAGAAGACGCCGTCGACGCCGGAGACGTCGAAGGTGGTGGCGTCGCCGCACTCGACCGTGAACAGCTCGGCCAGCCCGGCAGCGGCGGCGTTGGCAGCGGCCATCGCTGCGGTCACCGGGTCGGCCTCCACCCCGTACACCCGGATGCCGGCGCGGGCGGCGGCGAGCGCGTCGGCGCCGAGCCCGCACCCGAGGTCGGCCAGGGTGCGCACGCCGGCCGCGCGCAGCCGGGCGGCGCGGCGGTCGGCGACCACCCGGCGGGTGGCCTGCTCCAGCCCGGCGCGGGTGAGGAACATCCCGGCGGCGGCCGGGCCGAACTTGCCGACCGCCCGGTGCCGCAGCTCGGCCTGGGTCAGTGCCGCCGAGGCCAGTGCCGGCGGCACGCCGGTCGCGCGCAGGGCCGACGCCGCGGCCAGCGGGTCACCGCCGGCCAGCCCGGCCGCCGCCGCGAGCGCGGCCGACCCCTCGGGGGTACGCAGCGCCGCGAGCTGGTCGAGATCCACCCGGTCATTGTCCCGGGCCGGCCGGGCTGGCTGGACGGTGGTGTCAGTCGGTGGGCGTGGCGGCGACGAAGGCCCGCCAGCTCGCCGGGGTGAAGGTGAGCGCCGGCCCGGTCGGGTCCTTGCTGTCGCGCACGGCGACCACGCCGGGCAGGTTATCGGCGACCTCGACGCAGGCACCGCCGTTGCTGTTGCTGCGGGAGGCCTTGCGCCAGGTGGCGTGGGTCAGGTCCATGTCTGCACCACTTCCTCGATCAGCCGGGCGGACTGCCGGCATGGCAGCGCCTCGCCGGTGACAGTCTCCCAGCGCCGCTCCAGGGCGGCAACGTCGTTCGGGCTGTCCACGGTCTGCCCCCGGAGCTGGTTGTCCAGGTGGACCAGCTCGGCACCGCTCTCAAGCCGGGCCAGGATGAACGGGCCGTTGAGCCCGACATGCCAGGGGGCGTCGGCCGGCACGACCCGGACCTGCACGTTCGGTGCGGTGCCCACGGCCAGCAGGTGCTGTAGCTGGTCGCGCATGGTCTCCCGGTCGCCGAGTTGCCGGCGCAGCGTGTGCTCCTCCAGCACCGCGACGAGCTGCGGACGCGGGTCGGCGGTCAGCAGCGACTGCCGGGCGAGCCGGGCCACCACCCGCGTCTCCACCTCCTCGGCGGTCAGCTCGCCGCCCACGCCGAGCATCGCCCGCGCGTACCCCTCGGACTGGAGCAGGCCGGGGATCACCGTCGGGTCGTACCAGCGCAGCGCAGCCGCCTCCCGCTCGATCTCGTCCCACGGGCGGAACCAGTCGGGTGCGGCGTGGAAGCGGACCAGCTCCAGCATGCCGACGAAGAGACCGCCGGTGTCCAGGATTGAGTCGATGCGGGCCAGGTAGTCCGGCTTGACCGGGCTCTGCCCGATCTCGACCGCACTCACGTACGACGATGAGTAGTTGACCAGCTTGCCCAGCTCCTCCTGGCTGAGCCCGCGCGCCTGGCGTGCCCGGCGTAGCTGTTCGTGCAGGAACGTCAGGGTCGGTATCCGGGTCACTCGGCTCCCCTTCGTCGGCATCCGGTGGTGGCAACCGACGGTAGGGAGATGGCCACGGTGCGGCGAGGTGCTCCCGGCGTGTTGCGGTAACGACTGGCGGAACTGTGGCGACACGGCGGAGGGTGCGTTGGCACTCTCCTTGACGGAGTGCTAGCCACGGAATAACCTGCGATTAGCACTCTCACCCTGAGGGTGCCAGCTCCCGGGTCTCACGACCCGGGTGCGAAACGCCAGGCGGACCGGCACCCGCGACGACGGCCCCGCCCGGTGGCATGAGGCAGATTGACGCTGGTTGGCCTCGCCGACCGGCAACGAAACCAGTACCCCAGGAGGGTATGCCCGTGACTACCGCGACCAAGGTTGCGATCAAGCCGCTCGAGGACCGCATCGTGGTCCAGGCGAACGAGGCTGAGACCACCACGGCGTCGGGCATCGTGATCCCCGACACCGCCAAGGAGAAGCCGCAGGAGGGCACTGTCCTCGCTGTCGGCCCGGGGCGCGTCGACGACAACGGCAACCGGGTTCCGGTTGACGTCAAGGTCGGCGACACCGTCCTCTACTCGAAGTACGGCGGCACCGAGGTCAAGTACGCCGGCGAGGAGTACCTGGTGCTCTCCGCCCGCGACGTCCTCGCGGTCATCGAGAAGTAAGCAACCGATCAGTGTCGTTGCCCCGGTCCGGCTCGCCGGGCCGGGGCAACGGCGCTTCGAAGGGACATTCATGGCGAAGATCCTTAGCTTCTCGGACGACGCCCGGCACCTGCTGGAGCACGGTGTCAACGCCCTCGCTGACGCGGTCAAGGTCACCCTCGGCCCGCGCGGGCGCAACGTCGTCCTGGACAAGAAATTCGGTGCGCCGACGATCACCAACGATGGTGTGACCATCGCCAAGGAGATCGAGCTCACCAATCCCTACGAGAACCTCGGCGCGCAGCTGGTCAAGGAGGTGGCGACCAAGACCAACGACGTCGCCGGCGACGGGACCACCACCGCGACCGTGCTGGCCCAGGCGATGGTCCGCGAGGGCCTGCGCAACGTCACCGCCGGGACCAACCCGGCCGGCCTCAAGCGGGGCATCGACGCGGCGGCCACCAAGATCTCCGAGGCGCTGCTCGGCCGGGCCGCCGAGGTCACCGGCAAGGAGTCGATCGCGAACGTGGCGACGATCTCCGCGCAGGACTCCACCATCGGCGAGCTGATCGCCGAGGCGATGGAGCGGGTCGGCCGCGACGGTGTCATCACCGTCGAGGAGGGCTCCGCGCTCACCACCGAGCTGGACGTGACCGAGGGTCTCCAGTTCGACAAGGGCTTCATCTCGCCGAACTTCGTCACCGACCTGGAGGGTCAGGAGTCCGTCCTTGAGGACGCGTACATCCTGGTCACCACCCAGAAGATCTCGGCGATCGAGGAGCTGCTGCCGCTGCTGGAGAAGGTCCTGCAGAACAGCAAGCCGCTGCTGATCATCGCCGAGGACGTGGACGGCCAGGCGCTCTCCACCCTGGTGGTCAACTCGCTGCGCAAGACCCTCAAGGTCTGCGCCGTGAAGGCCCCGGGCTTCGGTGACCGCCGCAAGGCCATGCTCCAGGACATCGCGATCTCCACCGGCGCCGAGCTGGTCGCCCCGGAGCTGGGCTACAAGCTCGACCAGGTCGGCCTGGAGGTGCTCGGCACCGCCCGGCGCGTCGTGGTCGACAAGGAGAACACCACGATCGTCGACGGCGGCGGCCAGTCCTCCGACGTTGCCGACCGGGTGGCCCAGATCCGCAAGGAGATCGAGGCCTCCGACTCCGACTGGGACCGGGAGAAGCTGGCCGAGCGGCTGGCGAAGCTCTCCGGCGGCATCGCCGTGATCAAGGTGGGCGCGGCGACCGAGGTCGAGATGAAGGAGCGCAAGCACCGCATTGAGGACGCCATCGCGGCGACCAAGGCTGCGGTCGAGGAGGGCACCGTGCCCGGCGGCGGCGCCGCCCTGGTGCAGATCCTTCCGGTGCTCGACGACGACCTGGGCTTCACCGGTGAGGAGAAGGTCGGCGTCTCGATCGTGCGCAAGGCGCTGGTCGAGCCGCTGCGCTGGATCGCGCAGAACGCCGGCCACGACGGCTACGTCGTGGTCCAGAAGGTTGCCGGCAAGGAGTGGGGCCACGGCCTCGACGCCGCCACCGGCGAGTACGTCGACCTGGTCAAGGCCGGCATCATCGACCCGGTGAAGGTGACCCGCAACGCGGTCACCAACGCCGCCTCGATCGCCGGCCTGCTGCTCACCACGGAGAGCCTCGTGGTGGAGAAGCCGGAGCAGGCCGAGCCGGCCGCCGGCGGCGGGCACGGCCACGGTCACGGCCACCAGCACGGCCCGGGCTTCTGACCCGGTAGCGGTACCTTCCCGGGGCACACCGTCGACGACGGTGTGCCCCGGTCCGTGTCCGGGGTCAGCACCGAGCGCTGACGTGGTTGGCGACCGGGCGAGATGACCGCGCACACTGGGCCGATGAGCACCATGTCGCGGCGGTACGCCGCGCTGGCCGGAGTCACCGCCGCCGCCGTCGCGATCGGGATCGCGGAACCGGTGGCGGTGCTGACCGGGCCCCGGTCGGCACCGTTGGTCGCGGTCGGCGGGGTGGTCGTCGACGCCGTCCCGGAGTCGCTGAAGCAGCTCGCCATCGACCTCTTCGGCACCGCCGACAAGATCGCCCTCCTGGTCGGCACCGCGCTGCTGCTGGGAGCGTTCGCCGCGCTGCTGGGAGTGCTGGCGGTGCGCCGGTTGGCACTCGGCCTGGCCGGCATCGCGGCGTTCGCCGCCGTCGGCGTGGCCGCCGCGCTGACCCGTCCCGGCGCGGACGCCGCCGACGCGCTGCCATCGCTGGTCGGCGGCGGTCTCGGTGCCCTGGTGCTGTGGATGTTCATCGCCGGTCCGCTGGAGCTGGACCCGTGGCCCTGGTCCCCACCCACTCCACCCGCGCCGGCCGCGCCCGCGGGCTCGGTGGGCTCGGACGGCTTGCCGGTCCCGGTGACGCCGGCCGCGCCGCCGGTGCCCGTCGGGCGGGCGTCGGACGACGGGGTCAACCCGGAGTCGCGGCGGAGATTCCTCACCGGTGCCGGGGTGTTGCTGGGCACGGCCACGGTGGCCGGACTCGGCGGGCGCTGGCTGGCCGGGCGGCGCGGCGTGTCCGCGGCCCGGGACGCGATCCGGCAGCCCGCGCCGGTCGCCCCCGCACCGGCCCTGCCGGCGGGCGCCGACCTCTCGCTGGCCCAGCTCGCGCCGTACGTCACCCCGAACTTCGGGTTCTACCGGATCGACACCGCGCTGGTGGTGCCGCAGGTGGACCCGGCGACGTGGCGGCTGCGGATCCATGGGCGGGTCGGCACCGAGCGCACCTACACGTACGCCGACCTGCTCGCCCGGCCGTTGGTCGAGCGGTACGTCACGCTGGCCTGCGTCTCCAACGAGGTGGGCGGGGACCTGATCGGCAACGCCCGGTGGCTCGGCGTACCCCTGCGTGAACTGCTGGACGAGGTCCAGCCGGACGCGGACGCAGACCAGGTCGTCGGCCGGTCGGTCGACGGCTGGACCTGCGGCACCCCCACCGCCGCGCTGCGCGACGGGCGGGACGCGCTACTGGCGATCGGCATGAACGGGGAGCCGCTGCCGGTCGAGCACGGCTTCCCGGTCCGCATGGTGGTGCCCGGCCTGTACGGCTACGTGTCGGCGTGCAAGTGGGTGACCGAGCTGGAGCTGACCCGGTTCGCCGACTTCGACGCGTACTGGGTGCCGCGGGGCTGGTCCGTCCAGGGGCCGATCAAGACCCAGTCGCGGATCGACGCGCCGCGCTCGCGCAACCGGCTGACCGCCGGCCCGGTGACGGTGGCCGGGGTGGCCTGGGCGCAGCACCGGGGCATCCGCCGGGTCGAGGTACGCGTCGACGGCGGCCCCTGGCAGGAGGCGGAGCTGGCCCCGACGGTGTCGGTGGACACCTGGGTGCAGTGGTCGTGGCGCTGGGACGCCACGACCGGCGAACACCGGCTCCAGGTCCGGGCGACCGACGCGACCGGGGAGACCCAGACCGAGCGCGAGCAGGGTGTGGTCCCGGACGGTGCCACCGGCTGGCACACGGTCACCGTCAACGTCCGCTGACCGCGGGGCGGCGGCGGTGCGGGGTTTCCCGTGGAGATCTTGGACAGTTTCCGCTCCGTGCTAACGGAAACTGTCCAAGATCCGTGCGCTCCGACCCGGAAGACGCGGAAACCGCGCCCCCAGCGGGTGGGGGCGCGGTTCGCGGTGTCGCGGGGGAGTGCCGGGTCAGGCGACGTTGCGCTGGGCCGGGACGGTCGACTTGTGCGGGTGGCCCAGTCGGGCCTCCAGTCGGGTCACGTCGACCCGGGCCTGCCGGCGGTCCGCCAGGTCCTCCCAGCCGACGGCGAGCAGGCGTAGCCGCTCCGACTCGCTGAAGCCACCCCACACGCCGTACGGCTCGCGGACCGACAGCGCGTGCGCGGCGCACTCGGCACGGACCGGGCAGGCACGGCAGACCGCCTTGGCGGAGGACTCCCGACGCAACCGGGAGGAGCCCCGCTCGCCATCGGGGTGGAAGAACTGAGCGCTGTCCCGCCCACGGCAGGCACCGAGACGCTGCCAGTCCCAGAGATCGACGATGGGTCCGGGCAGTCTACGTACGTTCGACATCAGCACCCCTCCTCCCGCGCGGCACCGCGAGATCCTTGTGGCCGGCTTCCGGGCGGCGGGCCGCGCAGGCGCACCGTTTCCGGCCTGGATTTCTCGGTACCCGGGCTGTCCCCGGCTCACACTTCTGTGATCGAGAACGCCCCAGAACTTGCGGCTTTTGCCCCATCTGTCGGAAAAGTTCGGAGGATTGCCGGGAACCCCCTCCCCGGCCGACCCCGTCATGGTCTGCTCGTGGTCGGAGAGGAGATCACAGTGCGTAGCGTTCTTGTGTGCGTTCGGACACCACTCGCGGCCCAGCACCTGACTTCCGCGGCCGCGCGGCTGGGGTTGTCCGCGATCGTTCGTACCGCTGTCTCCGATCCCGAGGTGATGCTGCGGCTGGCCGAGCGGCCGGCCGACGTGGTGCTGGCCGACACGGCCCTCACCCGGCCGGACAGCGCCGGCTTCGTGCGCCGGGTGCTGGCCCGCGCGCCGCAGGCCGCGGTGCTGCTGCTCGGCGTCGAGGAGTCCGAGGCGGCGGCGGCCACCATCAGCGCCGGCGCCCGGGGCCTCATCCAGAACGCCGACCACGACCTGACCAGCGCGGTGGCCAAGGCGCTGCTGCTGCTCACCGCGCCCGGCCGGGCCACCCGGCAACGGGCCACCGATCCGGCCCGGGACACGGCGGCGGTCGGGGGTTCCGCCCGCTCCGCGCCGTCGCTGCGCGGTTCGGCCGAGCCGGGCTGGGCCGCCGCGCCCGGCGAGGGGCCGGCGGGTGTGCCGTCGGTGCCGGTGCAGCGGGGCGACGACGAGCCTGAGCCGGCGACCGGTGAGTCGGCGACCGACCAGCAGAGCGACCCGCCCCGTCCCAACCCGGCTGCCCGGCCCGCCCGGGCGTCGATCGGGCTCACCGAGCGGGAGCTTCAGGTGCTGCTGGGCATGGCCGAGGGCAAGAGCAACGCGGAGATCGGCCGGGAGTTGTTCGTCTCGGAGGACACCGTCAAGACCCACGCCCGCCGGCTGTTCCGCAAGCTCGGCGCCCGGGATCGCGCCCACGCGGTGGCCGCCGGGTTCCGCGCCGGCCTGGTCGCCTGACCCACCCACCCACGTGCCTGATCGTGCTCGATCCAGGATGCAGTGGCCTCCCCGAACCGGGAGGCCACTGCTTCCTTGTCGCAGCACGATCTTGCCGGCGCGAACGCCGGCGGGGTCAGGACGGGGGTCAGTCGGTGGAGGGGGAAGCGCCCGGCTCGTCCTCGGTGCCCTCGGTCAGGGTGTCGTGCACCCCGTCGGCGTACCCGCGGGCATAGTCCCAGGTCACGTAGTGGTCCGGGTCCGGGTCGTACGCCGGCTCGTGCACCCGGGGACGGCCCGAGTTGAGCAGGTGGCGCAGGTTGCCCCGGAGCAGATCCCAGTCGAAGTAGTGCGGCTCGCGGCAGTCTTCGCATTCGATGACCAGCCCGCGGACCCCGATCGGCGCCAGCAGCGCCTGGTAGATCTCCAGGTCGGCGAGGTCCTCCAGCACATCCTGCCGCTCGACGTCGGTCAGCGGATCCGGCGTCGCGTCGTCGCCCGGATCGTCCAGCCCCGCGGTCGGGTCGGCCGGGTCGCCGTTGAACGGGTCGATGGGCTCCTCGTGCACCCCCTCACCGTAGACCCAACGCGGCGGGGACGTCCGCCCCCGGCACCGCGCCGGGCCGGCCCGCCACCGGCAGAGGTCGCCCAGCTCACTGGGTACGATGGGACGACGTGCCGGCACCGTGGCATGTTCCGGTGCCCGCCCGCGCCACCTCGCTGAAGCCCATCCGAGCAGCTCAGGGGAGCAATCGTGGAAAATTCGCCCAACAACGATCTTCCGGCCGGCGCCGAGCACGCCGACCTGGGCGGCCACCTGCCCGAGCTGCCCGCCGGCTCGGCCCGGGTGGTTCCGCTCGGCCTCACCTTCGATGACGTGCTGCTCCAGCCGGGCGAGTCGGACGTGGTTCCCAGCCGGGTCAACACCCGCACCCGCCTCACCCGCAACATCCAGTTGACCGTCCCGCTGCTCTCCAGCGCCATGGACACCGTCACCGAGGCGCGGATGGCGATCGCCATGGCCCGCCAGGGTGGCATCGGCGTGCTGCACCGCAACCTCTCGCTGGAGGACCAGGCCCTCCAGGTCGACCTGGTCAAGCGCTCCGAGTCCGGCATGATCACCAACCCGGTGACCGCCAGCCCCGACGACACCCTGCGCGATGTCGACGAGCTGTGCGGGCGGTACCGGATCTCCGGCGTGCCGGTGGTGGACGGCGACGGCCAGCTCGTCGGCATCGTCACCAACCGCGACATGCGCTTCGTCTCCGAGCCGAACACCCCGGTACGGGAGATCATGACCCGGACGCCGCTGGTCACCGCCCGGGTCGGGGTGAGCAAGGACGAGGCACTGGACCTGCTGCGCCAGCACAAGATCGAGAAGCTGCCGATCGTCGACGACTCGGGCCGGCTGCGCGGGTTGATCACCGTCAAGGACTTCACCAAGAGCGAGCAGTACCCGGACGCCACCAAGGACGACGCGGGCCGACTGCGGGTGGCCGCCGCCGTGGGGGTCGGCGAGGACGCGTACAAGCGGGCCCGCACCCTGGTCGACGCGGGCGTGGACGTGCTGATCGTGGACACCGCGCACGGCCACCAGCGGGCCGTGCTGGACATGGTCCGGCAGCTCAAGAAGGACGTCGCCATCGACATCGTGGGCGGCAACGTGGCCACGTACGCCGGCGCGCGGGCGTTGGTCGAGGCCGGCGCCGACGGGATCAAGGTGGGCGTGGGTCCGGGCGCGATCTGCACCACCCGCATCGTCGCCGGGGTCGGCGTGCCGCAGATCACCGCGATCATGGAGGCGGCCCGAGCCGCCCGCCCGGCCGGCGTGCCGGTGATCGGCGACGGCGGCATTCAATACTCCGGCGACATCGCCAAGGCACTGGTCGCCGGCGCCGACACGGTGATGCTCGGCAGCCTGCTGGCCGGCTGCGAGGAGAGCCCGGGCGACCTGATCTTCATCAACGGCAAGCAGTACAAGGCGTACCGCGGGATGGGCTCGCTCGGTGCGATGCAGTCCCGGGGCCAGGCCAAGTCGTACTCGAAGGACCGGTACTTCCAGCAGGACGTGCTCGCCGAGGACAAGCTGGTCCCCGAGGGCGTCGAGGGCCAGGTGCCCTACCGGGGCCCGCTGTCCGCGGTCGCCCACCAGCTCACTGGCGGGCTGCGCGCCGCGATGGGGTACGTCGGCGCGGAGAGCATCCCCGAGCTGCACCGGCGTGGCCAGCTGATCCGGATCACCGCGGCCGGGCTCAAGGAGAGCCACCCGCACGACATCCAGATGACCGTCGAGGCGCCCAACTACCACTCCCGCTGACCATCCCCCAACAACCTGGAGTCCCCCATGCGTGACGTGGTCGAGATCGGGCTGGGCAAGACCGCGCAGCGCGGTTACCACCTGGACGACATCGCCATCGTGCCGAGCCGCCGAACCCGGGACGTCGACGACGTCTCCACCGCCTGGCAGCTCGACGCGTACCCGTTCGGCATCCCGTGCGTCGGGCACCCCTCCGACGCCACGATGAGCCCGTCGTCGGCGGTTCGGCTCGGTGAGCTCGGCGGCCTCGGCGTGCTCAACGTCGAGGGGTTGTGGACCCGCTACGAGAACCCGACCAAGGTGCTGGAGGAGCTGGCCGGCCTCGACGAGGACGCCCGCGCCACCAAGCGGCTCCAGGAGGTGTACGCCGAGCCGATCCGCCCCGACCTGATCGCGGAGCGGGTCCGCGAGCTGCGCGCCGGTGGCAGCACGGTGGCGGTGCGGGTCTCCCCGCAGCACACCCTGGCGCTGGCCCCGGTGATCCTGGACGCCGGCGTGGACATCCTGGTCATCCAGGGCACCATCGTCTCGGCCGAGCACGTCTCGACCACCGACGAGCCGCTGAACCTCAAGGAGTTCATCGCCGACCTCGACCTGCCGGTGATCGTCGGCGGCTGCACGGACTACAAGACCGCGCTGCACCTGATGCGCACCGGCGCGGCCGGCGTGATCGTGGGCATCGGCGGCGACGAGTGGTCGACCACCGAGTCGGTGCTGGGCATCCGGGTGCCGATGGCCACCGCGATCGCCGACGCCGCGGCGGCCCGCCGGGACTACCTCGACGAGACCGGCGGCCGGTACGTGCACCTGATCGCCGACGGTGACATCCAGACCTCGGGTGACATCGCCAAGGCGCTCGGCTGCGGCGCGGACGCAGTGATGCTCGGCGAGCCGCTGTCGCTCTGCGACGAGGCGCCCGCTGGTGGTGCCTGGTGGCACTCGGCGGCCAGCCACCCGTCGCTGCCCCGGGGCGCGTTCGAGGTCTCCGGCGACCCGATCGGGTCGATGGAGCAGCTGCTCTTCGGCCCGGCCGACGAGGCCGACGGCCAGCTCAACCTGTTCGGCGGGCTGCGCCGCGCGATGGCCAAGTGCGGCTACCGCGACCTCAAGGAGTTCCAGAAGGTCGGCCTGGTCCTCGACCGCTGACCCGTCCCCCGTACGCCGGAAGGCCGGCCCCGCCACGCTGCGGGGCCGGCCTCCGTCGTACCGGGGGCGTCAGCCCTCGGTGAACTCGACCCAGTTCAGGTTGACCAGGCCGCTGGTCGGGCCGCCGGGTACGGCGCTGAAGACCAGGTAGAGCCGGTGCGCCCCGGCGGGCTGGTCCACCGGCACCGTGGTGCTGGTGAAGGCCCCGTTGCCGGTGGTCGCGTTCAGCGTCGCCGTGGCGACGACCGGGCCGGTCGGCGAGTCGAGCCGCAGCTCCACCCCGGCCCGGGCGGTGCCGGCGGTGGCCGCCGAGCCTCCCGAGTGCCGCATCGTCACGGTGGTCACCCCGCCCAGGTTGATCGGGTCGAAGGCGACGTGGTCGCCCGGGTCGATCCCGCTGACGTGCTGCCCGCCGCCGGTGTCGCCGGTGTTGGCCACCTCGACGCCCTGCTTCACCTGGGCGTTCTCGGCCTGCTGCCGGGGCGCCTGGATGATCGCCTGGCCGACCGTGGTGAGTGCGGCCTGGCCGCCGCCACCGAGGTCGGTGTACGAGGCGCTGATCCCGCCGTACAGGTACCCGCCGGCGTGGTCACCGCCGTCGGCCGGCGTGGAGAGGGTGCCGGTGCAGCCGGTGGTGGAGCTGTCCGGGTGGCCGTGGCTGTCATGGCCGAGGACGAAGGTCACGGTCACCCGCGAGCAGTCCACCGGCCCGTCCTCCGGGTCGGTCACCGTGACGGTGAACGGCACGCTCTCACCCCAGGTGAAGAAGCTGCCGGCCACCGGGGAGGTGACGGTCACCGTGGGCGCGGTGTTGCCGACCACGATCTCCTTGGTGAGCACCGCGGTCCGTCCGCTGGAGTCGGTCACCGTCAGCTTGGCGGTGTACGTCCCGTTCGCGGTGTAGGTGAACGACGGGCTCGGGTCGGCCGAGTCGACCGTGCCGTCGCTGGTGAAGTCCCAGGCGTACGAGATGGACTCGCCCGGGTCCGGGTCGTAGCTGCCGGCCGAGGAGAACTGCACGGTCAGCGGTGCCGTCCCCGAGGTCGGGGTGGCGTCGAGCTTCGCCACCGGCGACCGCTGGCCCTTGACGTACCGGATCACCGACAGCTGCGCGTCCGGGTTGGCCCGGAAGAAGCCGTCGCCGTACTCCAGCAGGTAGAGCGAGCCGTCCGGGCCGAACTCCATGTCCATCGGGTTGTCGAAGACGACGCCCGGCAGGAACTGCTCGACCCCGGTCAGGGTGCCCTTGCCGTCGGTCCGCATCATGAAGATCTTGTCCCGGGTGAACTCACCGAACACCACCGCGTTCTGGTAGTACTCGGGGAACTTCACCTCTGAGGTCGACGCCGGGTCGTACGAGTAGATCGGGCCGCCCATCGGGCCGACGCCGCCGGTGCCGATCACCGGCCACTTGAAGTCGCAGCCGACCGGCGGGTTCTCCAGGTACGAGCCGGCACACGGGGTGCGTCCGTCGAACGTGTACCAGAACTGCGGCTGCTCGACCTTCGGCAGCACCCGCAGGCCGGTGTTACGCGGCGAGTTGTTGACCGGGGCGCCGCAGTTGAACGGGGCGCCGGAGGTCCGGGTGACGAAGTCGAAGTCGATGTACGGCAGGCTCGGCGAGTAGCAGTACGGCCAGCCGTAGTTGCCGGCCTTGTTGGTGGCGAACCAGCGGCCGGTGCCGTCCGGCCCGCGGGTGGCGCTGGGGACACGGGAGTCCGGCGAGTAGTCGCCGACGTAGACCATGCCCCGGGCGTCCACGTCGTAGCGGAACGGGTTGCGCAGCCCCATCAGGAAGATCTCCGGCCGCGTCTTCCCGGCGGTGTCCTGCTCCTCCGGGAAGAGGTTGCCCTTGGGGACGGTGTACGTGCCGTTGGCCCGCACCTTGATCCGCAGCAGCTTGCCGCGTAGGTCGTTGGTGTTGGCGGAGGAACGCTGAGCGTCGTAGCCGGGGCCCT
Organism: Micromonospora sp. NBC_00858; assembly: GCF_045207365.1. Taxonomy (NCBI): domain Bacteria; kingdom Bacillati; phylum Actinomycetota; class Actinomycetes; order Micromonosporales; family Micromonosporaceae; genus Micromonospora; species Micromonospora sp. NBC_00858. Next base: position 7,227,597 of record NZ_CP108828.1, read on the forward strand.
GGGTCGGCGACTCGTTGATCGGGGTGTACCCGTCGGAGCCGCCGGCGTTGGTGTCGTCCCCGGTGACCAGGTAGAGCAGCCCCTTACCGTCGAACTTGATCTCACCGGCCACGTGGCAGCAGATGCCGCGGTCCACGTCGACGCGGAGGATCTGCTGCTCGGTGCTCATGTCCAGGTGCGGAGTGGGGGAGTCCACCAGCTTGACCCGGGAGAGCTGGTTGTAGCCCTTGAACTTGTCCCAGACCGTCGGGTCGGTGGAGGTGGCCGGCGCGTCGCCCTCGTTGACGCCCGGGGTGGCCGGGTTGTCGACCGGGGTGTTCAGCTTCGGCGCGTAGTAGATGTAGACCCACTTGTTGGTCGCGAAGTCCGGGTCGATCGCCACCGACTGGAGGCCGTCCTCGTCGTGCTGGTACACGTCGACGGTGGTGATCACCGGGCTGGCACCGGTGGCCGGGTCGTAGAGCCGCACCTCGCCGCCGCGGGTGTTGTGCAGCACCCGGCCGTCCGGGAGCACGGCCAGCGACATCGGCTCGCCGGGGTCGTCGTTGAGGGTGACCTTCTCGTAGTTGCCGAGCACCGTGGCGCCACAGTCGCCCTCGATCACGCCTGCGGACCACTGGATGCCGCCGAGCAGGTGCTCGCGGAACTTCGCCGAGCGGTACGTCTCGATGCTGTGCCCGAGGCCGGTGTAGAAGGATCGACCGCCCTGGTAGTCCTTGCACCAGGTGACGGGGTGGTCGTACCCCATGGCGCCGCCGGTGTAGGTCTTCTCGTCCACCGTGCCCAGGACGTGCGCGGTGCCCCGGACGTTGCGGTTGAAGTTGTACCACTCCTCGGTGAGGGTGAGTGTGCGCGGCAGCGTCTCGGTCGCCGGGTGGGCCCGGTCGGCCACGTCCACCACGCCGCGGACGACCGGCGAGGCGCCGGCCACCTTCGCGCCGACCAGGTCCTGGTAGAAGGCCCAGTCCGGCTCGGTCTCCGCCGCCGCGTGCACGCCGACGTAGCCGCCGCCGGCCTTGACGTACGACTCGAAGGCCGCCTCCTGGCTGGCGTTGAGCACGTCACCGGTGGTGTTGAGGAAGACCACCGCCCGGTACTTCGCGAGCTCGGCGGCGGTGAACACGGCGGCGTCCCGGCTCACCGTGACCTTGAAGTCGTTCGCCTGGGCCAGCTTCCGGATGGTGTCGACGCCGTCGGTGATGGATGCCCGGCGCTCACCGGCGGTCTTGGTGAACACCAGCACCCGGTAGGTCTGCGGTGCGCGGGCGGCGGAGCGGAGCGCGGCCGGCCCGTTCTCCACGACGGCCGGCGTGCTCGGGGGCGCGTCGTCGGTCGGTGCGGCGGCGGCGGGGACGGCGGAGGTGAGGGGGATGGTGAGGATGAGTCCAGCGGCGACGGCTAGCCATCGTCGTCCGGTCGGTCGGGTCATCGTTCCTCCGGTGGTCGGCAGGCGCGCGGCATCCCCGACCTGTTGGGGCCGGCAGCGCGACTGCGTGGGGGATGGGACCGGGCGCGTCCCGTCGCCGTACGGGAGGCGCGGTGTGACCGGGCCGGTGGTCGACCGTTCGGTCACCGGCCGCCGGCGGCGTCGCCGGCGAGGTGCGGCGTGGCCGGCGTCGGAGGGACGCCGGCCACGCCGGGGGTCACTTCTTGAGGTAGATGGTCAGGTCGGACATGTTGCGGTAGCTGAGCGCCGCGAAGTCGAGCGACTGGGCCCGGTTGGCGGTGCCACCGGGGGCGGTGTCCATCTCCCAGTTGGCGTGGTGGAAGTCCCGCTCGCCGATGGTCTGGAAGAACTGCTGGAAGTTGAGGTCGCCCTCGCCCAGCGGGGTCATCTGGTGGCCGTTGGGCACGCTGGTGTCCCGGTCGCCGTCCTTGGCGTGGAAGAGCGGGAACCGGGTGGTCCGGTCGGCTACGGTGAGGATCGGGTCAAACAGGTCGGTCACCTCGCGGCCGGTCGGGTCGATGTACTTCTGGTGCTTGTACCGGGCCACGTAGGCCCAGTAGATGTCGAGCTCGAAGTAGACGTACCGGGGGTCCGTCTTGCCGAAGAAGTACTCCAGCCGCCGGACGCCGGAGGAGCGGGTGGGGCGACCCTGGTCGTCCAGGGGCCCGGAGTCGAGCAGGAAGCTGTACGCGGCGTCGTGGTTGTGCGTGTAGAGCCGCATGCCCCGGGCCCGGGCCTGCCGGCCCAGCTCGTTCCAGGTGTCGGCGGCGGCGTCCCAGTCGGCCTTGTACGCGCTGTTGGTCGGGTCGCTGCCGGTGCCGATGTTCTTCATGCCGAGTTCCTCGGCGATGTCCAGCTGCTGCTGGAAGGTGGCCGCCTGGATCGAGGCGTGGGTGCCGTTGGCCACCAGGCCGTTGTCGTCGAGGATCTTGCGGATCTCGGTCGGGGTGATCTGCCGGCCGAGGATCGCGGTGTTCTGGGTGTAGCCGGCGAACTCGATCTCCTTGTAGCCGATCTCGGCGAGCCGGGCAAGGACCCGCTCGAAGCCGTACGGCACGCCGCTGTCGTCGGGCGCCGCGGTGATCCGGTCCCGGACGCTGTAGAGGATGATGCCGCGGTTCTTCGACGGGATCAGCGGCTCGACCCGCAGCTTGCTCTTTCCCTTGTCCCTGTCTTTGGAATGGGCGAGTGCGGGGGTGCCGGTGGCGAGCACCGGCAGGCCGGCCGCGCCGAGCGCGGCGGCGGCGCCGGCGGACGCGGCGAGCAGTGACCGGCGGCTGAGCCGGCCGGCAGAGGAGGCGTCGGGTGCGATCTGGTCTGGCATTGTTCCACCTTTCGCGACGGCGGTTTGCCGTCGATAACGATCAGCAGAGGTGCGAGAGGGTAGGTCGCGGGGCGCCGCCGAGCGCCCGTTCCGCGCTCCCGGTGGACCGGGACTGCGCGGTGCCGCGAAGTTGAAGGGGCAGGTCCACGCCGCCGCCACGGCGTGTCGAGCCGGGACGAGGCCCCGTCTCCGGTAGCGGTCGGCGTGAATGTTCCGAACGCGTTACATCTTGGAGACAGACACTAACGTCGGTCGAAGCCAAAAGAAAGTATCGATCAGCACCAACTTTTGTTTGGATCGACGAAAGTTACTGATGGTCGTCGATACCGACCTCGCGTCCGCCTGCGCTGGCTACGCTCGTCGTGACCGGGGACGTCGCAGGAGGAGTGTGCATGGTCCTGACCGGACGGAGACCGCCCCGGCGCCGGGTGGCCGTCGCCGTCACCGCGCTGACCAGCGCGATCGCGCTGGGCGCGGCCGGCTGCACGGGCGCCGACCGCGACATGTTCCGGCCGGGTGCCGCCGACGCCGGAGACCCGTACGTTCCAGGCCACGGCAACGGCGGGTACGACGTCAAGAACTACCACCTGGACGTCCGCTACGACCCGGCGACCGACCGGCTGACCGGCCGGGCCACCATCACGGCGACGGCAACCCAGGACCTGTCCCGGTTCAACCTCGACCTGGTCGGTCTGCAGGTCGGCGCGGTCACCGTCAACGGCACCCGGGCCGAACACCGCCGCGACGACGGCGAGCTGGTGGTGACCCCGCCCGACGGGTTGTCACGCGGCCGGCCGTTCACCGTGGCGGTCGACTACGCCGGCGTACCCACCGCCGTCAGCGACGGGGCGCTGGGCAGCGGCGGTTTCCTGCACACCGCCGACGGCGCGGTCGCGCTCGGCCAGCCCGACTCCGCCGCCACCTGGTTCCCGGTCAACGACCACCCGTCGGACAAGGCCAGCTACGAACTGGCGGTGACCGTCCCGGATGGTCTCTCCGCGCTGAGCAACGGCGTGCCCGGGCCGAAGAGCAGCGCCGACGGCTGGACCACCTGGCGCTGGTCGGAGCGCACCCCGATGGCCAGCTACCTGAGCACCCTGGTGATCGGCGACTACCGGGTGGTGACCGGCAGTCACGCCGGCCAGCCGATGATCACCGCGGTGGCGGCGAGCCTGCCGGCGACCGGTGGCGCGGCCGGCTCGCTGGCCCGCACCGGAGAGATCGTCGACTTCCTGGCCAGCCGCTTCGGCCCGTACCCGTTCGAGTCGTACGGCGGGATCGTCGTCGCCGACGACCGGGTCGCCTACGCGCTGGAGACCCAGTCCCGGCCCGTCTACGGGCCCGCCTTCTTCGCCGACGACCGGCCCAACCCGGGCGTGGTCGCGCACGAGCTGGCCCACCAGTGGTTCGGCGACAGCGTGTCGCTCACCAGGTGGGGGGACATCTGGCTCAACGAGGGCTTCGCCAGCTACGCCGAGTGGCTGTGGGAGGAGCACGACGGCGGCCGGACCGCGCAGCGCAACTTCGAGCTCCAGTACGCCTCGACCGACTGGTCGCAACCATCGGTCGAGCCGGGCCGGGAGCGGATGTTCGGCGCCGCCGTCTACAAGCGTGGCGCGCTCGCCGTGCACGCGCTGCGTCGGACCGTCGGCGACGCCACGTTCTTCCGCATCCTGCACACCTGGACCACCGAGCGGGCGGCGGGCAGCGGCACCACCGCGGACTTCGTCGCGCTGGCCGAGCGGGTGGCCGACCGGCAGCTACGCCCGCTGTTCGACGCCTGGTTGGTGGGTGGCGCGGCGCCCACCCTGCCGTGACGGGACCGTGATGACCGATCGATAGGCTGCCGCCTGCGATCGGCCGGGAGTTGCCGCTCGCGCGGAGCGGCGGAGGCCGCCTCCGCCACCGTACGGGGGAGGCTCGTGATGCGGGTGACGAGGCGCAGGTTGCGGGTTGGTGTCGGTCTGCTGGTGACCGGGGCGCTCGCACTGTCCGGATGCAACTCGGCCGCCCCGGAGGCGGCGCCGTCGCCGAGTGCGTCCCCGACGCCGTCGCGGACCTTCACCGCGGGCGCGGCCGGGGTCGGCGACGCCTACTTCCCGAGCTACGGCAACGGCGGCTACGACGTCGGGCGGTACACCGTCAAGGTGCGCTACGACCCGGCGAAGGATCGGCTGACCGGCACGGCCACCGTGCAGGCCACCGCGACGGCCGACCTGTCGACGTTCAACCTCGACCTGGCCGGCCTGACCGTCAAGACGGTCACCGTGGACGGCGCACCGGCCACCCACACCCGGGAGAAGAACGAGCTGGTGATCAAGCCGGCGGCCGGGCTGATCACGGGCAACGGCTTCGTCGCCGAGATCGTTTACGAGGGGGTGCCGAAGCCGCTGAAGAACGAGGTGCTCGGCGAGGGCGGTTTCCTGCACACCTCCGACGGTGCCATCGCGCTGGGCCAGCCCGAGTCGGCGAGCACCTGGTTCCCGGTCAACGACCACCCGTCCGACAAGGCCGCGTACGACTTCGAGATCACCGTCCCGGACGGCCTCACCGCGGTCAGCAACGGTGTGCCGGGCGGCAAGGCCAGCACGGACGGCTGGACCACCTGGAAGTGGTCGGAGAAGTCGCCGATGGCCAGTTACCTGAGCACGCTGGTGATCGGCAAGTTCCGGATCACCACCGCCGAGCACAAGGGACGGCCGGTGTACAACGCGGTCACCACCACGGTGGCCAAGGGCGCCGCAGACGCGTCGATCGCCCAGACCGTCAAGGTGGCCGACTACCTGGAGAGCGTGTTCGGGCCGTACCCGTTCGACGCGTACGGCGGCGTGGTGGTCTCCGACAGCCGCATCGCGTACGCGCTGGAGACGCAGAGCCGTCCGGTCTACTCCGCCGGCTTCTTCCGGCGCGGCGAGAACACCGAGGTGGTCGCCCACGAGCTGGCCCACCAGTGGTTCGGCGACAGTGTGGCGCTGGCCAAGTGGGAGGACATCTGGCTCAACGAGGGCTTCGCGACGTACGCGGAGTGGCTCTGGGCCGAGCACACCAAGGAGTACACCGCCAAGCAGGCGTTCGACATCCGGTACGCCCAGGTGCCGGCCCAGGTGTGGAAGACGCCGCCGGGCAAGCCGGGGGCGAAGGAGTTGTTCAGCGAGTCGGTCTACCAGCGCGGCGGGATGACCCTGCACGCGCTGCGGGTGGCCGTCGGCGACAAGGCGTTCTTCGAGATCGTCAAGACCTGGGCGGCGGAGAAGCGCAACGGCACCGCCACCACCGCCGAGTTCGTGGCCCTCGCCGAGCGCATCTCCGGCAAGCAGCTCGACGCTCTCTTCGACGCCTGGCTCTACGGCACCAAGAAGCCCTCAACCCCCAAAGCCCTCTGACGACCCGTCACCTTCCCGCCGCGAATTGGGGACCGAAAGCTCAAGATCGCGGCGGGGAGGGGGTCAGGTTTTGATGCGCAGGGTGGGGTGGGCGGACAGGTAGGCGTCGGCGCGGCCGGCACGGAGTTCGGTGATGAACTTCTGGCCGACACTGGTGAGCTGTTCGCCGCGATAGGCGCTGCCCTTGCCGACGCCCGAGCCGGGCAGGCCGACCAGCACGAACCGGTCCTCCGGCACCCCACCCAACGCGTACGCCAGGTCGACAATCCGGCGGCCACCGACGTAGATCAGGGTGTCGCCCAGCGCGGCGACCACCTGGTCGACCCGCTCCGGCTGCCGGGCCAGGCCCTCGTCCAGGATCTTGCGGGTCAGCGCCCGGATCAGCTGCTGCTGGTGGCGCTGCCGGGCATAGTCGCCGCCGGTGATGTAGCGCTGCCGTGCGTAGTCCAGCGCCTGCCAGCCGTTGAGGTGACGCTCGCCCTTCTCGTAGACCATCTGCGGCCCGGTGTAGCCGCCGGGCACACTCTCCCGGTGCTTACCGTCCGGCCGGCGGTGCAGCGAGGCGACCCGCTGGTCGATGTAGACGTCCACCCCGCCCAGGGTGTTCACCAGCCGGTCGAACCCGGTGAAGGTGAGCACCGCGCCGGCGTCGATGCGGAGCCCGGTGTACCCGCTGACCGTGCTGCGCAGCAGTTCGTACCCCTGGGCTGTGCTCGGCTGTTTGGGCTTGCCCGGCACCCGGCTGCCGTAGCTCATCGCGTGGGTGAGTTTGGTCTTGCCACCGGCGTAGCCGGCCTTCGGGAAGGCCGGGATGTCCACCAGCAGGTCGCGGGGGAGGGAGAAGAGGTACGCCCGGCCCAGCCCTTTGGGTACGTGCAGCACCAGCACGGCGTCGGCGTGCGGCTCCCAGCCGGGCACGCTGACCCGGGTGTCCACCCCGACCAGCAGCAGGTTCAGCGGACCGGTGATGTTGGCGCCCGGCGGCGGCCCGGACGGGCTGGGGGTGGGCGTGCCGGCCGGCGTGGCGCTCGGTGAGCCAGCCACCGGTGCCGTTCGGTCAGGCGTGTCGTTGCCGGTCAGCCGGGTGATCACCACAGCCCCGGCCGCGACCAGCGCGACGACGGCGAGGGCCGCCAGACCCAGCAGCAGCCACCGTCGACGCGGCGCCATCGACGCGAGGTTCATGTTGGACGTCCTTCCCACCCGTATCCGAACAACGCCCCGACGAGTGCTCCAGGTTGCGGCCGGGAGGCGCCGGGTCGGTCGGCCGGTGCATGATCGCGCGAAAACGGGCGCTGGCGCGAGCGCTACTGGCGAGTAATGATGCGTCCATGCGGTATGACGTGGTCGTCATCGGGTCCGGCTTCGGCGGCAGCGTCACCGCGCTCCGGCTGGCCGAGAAGGGTTATTCGGTCGGCGTGCTGGAAGCCGGCCGACGCTTCGCCGACGACGAGTTCCCGCAGACGTCCTGGCGGGCTCGCCGGTTCCTGTGGGCACCGAAGCTGGGCTGCTACGGCATCCAGCGGCTCACCCTGCTCCGCCCGGCCGACCGGCGATCGGGTGGCGGCGTGCTGGTGCTCTCCGGAGCCGGGGTGGGCGGCGGCTCGCTGGTCTATGCGAACACCCTCTACGAGCCGCTGCCGGCCTTCTACACCGACCCGCAGTGGCGGGACATCACCGACTGGCGTGACGAGTTGGCCCGTCACTACGACCAGGCGAAGCGGATGCTCGGTGTCACCACGTACCCGCTGAACACCGGCGCGGACCGGGTCATGCGGGCGGTGGCCGACCGGATGGGGGTGGGGCACACCTTCCACGCCACCCCGGTGGGCGTGCACATCGGCCGCCCCGGCGAGCGGGTCGCCGACCCGTACTTCGGCGGCGCCGGCCCGGAGCGCACCGGCTGCCTGCACTGCGGCTCGTGCATGACCGGCTGCCGACACGGGGCGAAGAACACACTGGTCAAGAACTATCTCTGGCTCGCCGAGCGGCTGGGCGCCACGGTGCATCCGCTGACCACGGTGACCGCCGTCAAACCGGCCGCCGACGGCGGGTACGAGGTGCACACGGTCCGCACCGGCGCCTGGCTGCGTCACCGCCGCCAGGTGATCCACGCCGACCAGGTGGTATTCGCCGCGGGCGCGCTCGGCACCCAACGGCTGCTGCACGAGATGAAGGCCGACGGTGCGCTGGCCGGGCTCTCGTCCCGCCTCGGCGAGCTGACCCGGACCAACTCGGAGGCGATCCTCGGCGCCTCGGTGGCGCGCCAGCGGGCCCGGGCCGAGCGGTTGGACTTCAGCGAGGGGGTGGCCATCACCAGCTCGTTCCATCCCGACCCGCAGACGCACATCGAGCCGGTCCGCTACGGGCGCGGCTCCAACGCGATGGGGCTGCTCCAGTCGCTGCTGGTCGACGGTGGTCCGCACCGGGTCCGGCGCTGGCTGGGCAGCATCGTGCGGCAGCCCGGGCTGGCCGCCCGGATGCTGTCGGTGCGCGGCTGGTCGGAGCGGACGGTGATCGCCCTGGTGATGCAGTCGCTGGACAACTCGCTGACCACCCGGTGGCGGCGCGGCGTGTTCGGCCGTCGGCTGGTCACCGGCCCGGGCCACGGCACGCCGAGCCCGACCTGGATCCCGGCCGGCAACACGGCGGCCCGGCTGCTCGCCGAGGAGATCGGCGGTACGCCCGGCGGCTCGCTCACCGAGCCCTTCGACATCCCGATGACCGCGCACATCCTGGGCGGGGCGGCGATCGGGGCCACCCCGGCCGACGGGGTGATCGACCCCTACCACCGGGTGTACGGGCACCCCGGGCTGCACGTGGTGGACGGAGCCGCGGTCTCGGCCAACCTGGGCGTCAACCCATCGTTGACCATCACGGCCCAGGCCGAACGCGCCATGTCCCTCTGGCCCAACAAGAACGACCCGGACCCGCGCCCCCCACTCGGCACCCCCTACCGCCGCCTGGACCCGGTCCCACCCCGAGCCCCGGCCGTCCCACCCGAGGCGCCGGCCGCCCTGCGTCCCTGACTCGCCCCTCGGCGATCCCGCGGGCGGGTTCGCCGCTACGGGGCATATGTCCTGTTTGGTGAGGCAGTCAGTGCAGGATCTTGGAAGGGAGGGTGCGGGGGCGGCGGGGCGGGGCGGGAGCGGCCGTGACTGTCGGTAGGCTTTGTGCACATGAGCCTGCCTCGCCCCGTCCTTGTGGTGGACTTCGGAGCCCAGTACGCCCAGCTCATCGCCCGCCGGGTCCGCGAGGCGAGGGTCTACTCCGAGATCGTGCCGCACTCGATGCCGGTCGCCGAGATGCTGGCGAAGAACCCGGCCGCGATCATCCTCTCCGGCGGCCCGTCCAGCGTCTACGCGCCGGACGCGCCACAGATCGACGCCGGTATGTTCACCGCCGACGTGCCGGTCTTCGGCATCTGCTACGGCTTCCAGGCGATGGCCCAGGCGCTCGGCGGCACGGTCGCGAAGACGGGCAACCGCGAGTACGGCGGCACACCACTGCGCCCCCGTCTCCTCGACCCCGGTGTACTGCTCCGCGACCTGCCGGCCGACCTGCCGGTCTGGATGAGTCACGGTGACTGCGTCACCGAGGCGCCCGAGGGCTTCACGGTGACCGCCGAGTCGGCGGGCGCGCCGGTGGCCGCGTTCGAGGATCTGGCCGGTCGCCGGGCCGGGGTGCAGTTCCACCCGGAGGTCGGGCACACCGCGCACGGCCAGGAGATGCTGACCCGCTTCCTGTACGACATCGCCGGCATCGAGCCGACCTGGACGCCAGAGAACATCATCGACGAGCAGGTGGCCCGGATCCGCGCTCAGGTCGGCGACAAGGAGGTCATCTGCGGCCTGTCCGGCGGGGTGGACTCGGCGGTCGCCGCCGCGCTGGTGCACAAGGCGGTCGGTGACCAGCTCACCTGCGTCTTCGTCGACCACGGCCTGCTGCGTGCCGGCGAGGCCGAGCAGGTGGAGAAGGACTACGTGGCGGCCACCGGCATCAAGCTGAAGGTGGTCGACGCGGCGGAGCGGTTCCTCGGCGCGCTGGCCGGGGTGACCGACCCGGAGCAGAAGCGCAAGATCATCGGTCGGGAGTTCATCCGGGTCTTCGAGGCCGCCGCCCGCGAGGTCGCCTCGCACGGCGATGTGGAGTTCCTGGTCCAGGGCACCCTCTACCCGGACGTGGTGGAGTCCGGCGGCGGCACCGGCGCCGCCAACATCAAGAGCCACCACAACGTCGGCGGCCTGCCGGAGGACCTGAAGTTCGCGCTGGTCGAGCCGCTGCGCACGCTGTTCAAGGACGAGGTCCGGGCGCTCGGCCTGGAGCTGGGCCTGCCCGAGGCGATGATCTGGCGGCATCCGTTCCCGGGCCCCGGCCTGGCCATCCGGATCATCGGCGCGGTCGACCAGGAGCGGCTCGACCTGCTCCGCCAGGCCGACCTGATCGCCCGGGAGGAGCTGACCGCCGCCGGCCTGGACCGCGGCGTGTGGCAGTTCCCGGTGGTGCTGCTGGCCGACGTGCGCAGTGTCGGCGTGCAGGGTGACGGGCGCAGCTACGGGCATCCCGTGGTGCTGCGCCCGGTCTCCAGCGAGGATGCGATGACCGCCGACTGGTCACGGCTGCCCTACGAGGTGGTGGCCCGGATCTCCACCCGGATCACCAACGAGGTGGCCGAGGTCAACCGCGTGGTGCTGGACGTGACCAGCAAGCCGCCGGGCACCATCGAGTGGGAGTGAGCGCACCTCACGCGGCCGGAGGCGCCTCGTCCGCCGGTCGTGTGCTGGGCGGGCTCGCCGACGGGTAGGGCGGCGTCGGGGCGTACCCCGGCCATGGCCCGCCGGGCGCGGGCCCGGCGGTGGGCGGCGGACCGGTCTGCGGCGCGGTGCCCGCCCCGTGCGGCCAGGCCGGCGCGCCGCTGGGCTCCTCGGGCATCAGGAACCACATGATCGGGTACGCGAACAGCGCGAGCCCGCCGGTGAGCAGGCCGGTGACCGCGAAGATCACCCGGACCAGGGTGGGGTCGACGGCGAAGTAGCGGCCGAGACCGCTGGCGACCCCGGCCACCATGCGGTCGGTGGTGGGTCGCCGGAGCTGCTTGTACGGAGCGCGGGGAGCGGTGGTGGGTGTCATGTCTCCACAGTCCGCGCCGCTGTCCCTCCCGGCCTCGGTGACCGCCCGGATCCTTACCCTGACCAGCCCCTGATCGGGGTCAGACAGTCAGGAATCTGACTCTTTTCCGTTCCGGTAACCCTGCCCGGGGAGAATTTGCTCCCGTGACCACCTTGCTGGAGCCGCTCCGCAGGATCGCGGCATACGCAGTTTGTGCTGACTCAGACGGCCGGTTCTTGCTGGTCCGCGCATCGGAGCGCTCCGGCACACCCGGTGTGTGGTCGCTGCCCGGCGGGGCGGTCGACCATGGCGAGGACCCGAACCACACGGTGGTCCGGGAGACCGCCACCGAGACGGGTCTCTCGGTCGCCGTCTCGGGTCTGGCCGACGTGCTCGCCGACATGCGGGCGCTGCCGGAGCGCGGCATCACCATCCACACCGACCGGCTGATCTACCGGGTGGCGGTGCGCGGCGGCACGCTGGCCGACCGGGTGGGCGACCGCCCCACCGACCTGGCTCGCTGGTACACCCTCGACGAGGCGCGCGAGCTGCCGCTGCGCTCGTTCACCGCGCGCGCCCTCGGGCTGCCCGCCTCCTCGGCCGACGTGGTGCCCGACGAGGTGCCCGAGTTCCCGTCGTTCTACGCGGTGCCCGGCCCGGACGGGCTGCACCGGGCGCAGCGCTTCGCCGCGTACGCGGTGTGCACCGACCCGGCCGGCCGGGTGCTGCTCACCCGGGTCTCCGCCGGCTACCCGGGCGCCGGCTGCTGGCACCTGCCCGGCGGCGGCACGGACTACGGCGAGCAGCCCGGCGCGGCGCTGATCCGGGAGCTGGTCGAGGAGACCGGGCAGACCGGCCGCCTGGTCGAGCTGCTCGGGGTGGCCAGCCACCGTGACGCCGCCTCGCTCGGCCCGGAGGGCTACCCGATCGACTGGCACGGCGTACGCGCCTTCTACCGCGTGGTGGTCGACAAGCCCGACCCGTTGACCGTGGCCGACGTGGGCGGCTCCACCTGCGAGGCCCGCTGGTTCGCCCGCGATGAGCTGGGCGCCCTCCCCACCCACCACCTCACCGAGGTAACCGCCGAAGCAGTCCAAGCCGCCCAACTCACCTAACCCCCCACCCCTCCCTCCCCCTCCCCCTCCCAACCCCCCAACCCCCCCTCCCCGCGTTGATCATGAAGTTATTGTCAGGACGCGCCGAGATGGACGGCGATAACTTCATGATCGACGGGGACAACCGGGGGCGGGGAGCGGGATGGAAATGCGGCGGGTGGGGGTTTATGGGGTTTTGTGGGAATCGGGTCGGGTTTTGGTTGTTCGGGACAGGAGCTTGGGGGTTTGGCGGCTGCCGGGGGGTGCGGTGGCGCACGCCGAGCATCCGGAGCACGCCGTGGTCCGCGAGGTCTCCCGGCAGACCGGGCTGACCGTGGCGGTGGACCGGCTGCGGGCGGTGGTTGCCGACGTGACCACCTACCCGGAGGACGACGTCGCGCTGCACACCGACCGGTTGGCGTTCGACTTGAGTGTGCGTGGCGGTGCCCTGCGCGACGCCGTGGACGGCCCGACCGACCAGGCCCGCTGGCTCGCCCCGGCCGAGGTGGCCCGCCTGCCGCTGGCACCGTTCAGCGCCGAGCTGCTCGGCCTGCCGGTCACCCCGCTCCCGACCGGAGCGCACCGGCCCGGTGAGCCGTTCCCGCCGGTGCACCCGGACCGCCGATTGCGCTTCGGCGCGTACGGGCTGGTCACCGACCCAGCCGGGCGGATCCTGCTCACCCAGATCGCCGACGGCTATCCGGGGGCCGGCATGTGGCACCTGCCCGGTGGTGGCACCGATCACGGCGAGCAGCCGACCACCGGGCTGCTCCGTGAGCTGGTCGAGGAGGGCGGCCAGTTGGGCCGGGTGGTGGAGCTGCTCGGCGTGGACAATCTGCACAACCCCGCCGCGCTCGGCCCGGAGGGGCGCCCGCTGGACTGGCACGGCGTACGGGTGATCTATCGGGTGCTGGTGGACGTACCTACTGACGCGGTGGTCACCGAATCCGCCGGCGGCTCGACGGCGCGGGCCGGCTGGTTCACCCCGTCGCAGGCCGCCGACCTGCTGTTGACCGGGATCGCTGCCTCGGCAATCGGACAGCTGGGCCGATAGCCCTCCGCTCGGTGAGCCGAGATGGTGACCCTCCGGTACAGTCAAAGGCGGGAATGATGGAGGAAACGGGCGATGAAGCCCGGCATGGGAATAAGAGAGCGGTTCGCGCGGTTTAGGCCAGATATAAGTACCGCCGGCAGCTATCGCCAAGTCCTGTTCCCTTATGCGATGGTGTACTCCGCAAAACGGCTGCCGGGCCAAGCAAGGTCCGGCACGAGACAGCCGGACACCCGCCCACGGCGGTCAGCTGATCCGGTGATGGAGGAAACGTGCCGAGAGCCCCATGGCGCCGGCGTCGTACGACTGACAGTCCGCGCCCCGCTGGGCGTCGCTGGGCGGGCCGGTTGCGCCGCAGCAGCACGTTCGCCCGCCAGGTGCTGCTGGTCCGGGTGGGTCGCCGCGACGGCGACCTGCACACCGCCGACGTGGCGCTGCCCGAGCACCGGTACGCCGAGCGGCAGCGCCGCCGCTACGGCCTGGACCGGCTGGACCGGCTCGGCCGGCAGTCGCTCAACCTGGGTCGGGCGGAGATCGAGGCGGTCATGCCGGTCAGCCCGGCGCTGCCGCCGATGGCACACGCCGACGAGGTTTCGCCCGGGTCGATCCCGCTGCTCCCCGGCGAGCGCACGGTCGCCCGCCGGATGAAGTTCGGCCTGGTCAACGCGTGCACCCTGGCCAGCCTCATGCTCGGCATGCTGGCCATCTTCCAGGCCATGCAGGGTGAGGTGCGCATCGCCGCGCTCTGCCTGATTGCCTGCGTCGCCTTCGACGGCCTGGACGGCGCGCTGGCCCGCCGGCTCGGCGTGGCCAGCCCGTTCGGCGCGCAGATGGACTCGCTGGCCGACATGTGCTCGTTCGGCCTCGCCGCACCGGTCGTGGTCTACGCCTCGCTCGCCGGCTCGGTCTCGACGGCTGCGGCGGCGGTCGCCTGCGCACTGGTAGCGGCGTGTGCCGCGATCCGGCTGGCCCGCTTCAACGTCTCGCCCAAGGACGGCCGCTTCTTCTGCGGGGTGCCAACCACCATGGCGGCCGCGGTGCTCGCCGTGACCGTCGCGATCGGCCTTCCGGTGCCCGGCCCCGTGCTGGTCGCCGGGGTGGCACTGCTCGCCTTCGCGATGGTCTCCAGCTTCCCGTACGCCAAGCTCGCCCGGCTGGTCAAGCTGCCGCCGTGGCTCTGGCTGGCCCCGATCATCGGCGCGCTGGTCGACATCCGGCTCACGTTCGCCCTGATTGTGGTGGGCTACCTGGTCAGCGGGCCGGTGCTCTGGCTGCGCCAGCGTCGTACCGCCTGATCCACGCAAGCGAAACGGGGCGCCGCGATCAGCGGCGCCCCGTTCTCTGTTGCGCGGGATCAGTGCCAGCGGGCGATGACCGTGGAGCCGCCGACGACCTTGTCGCCCGGCCCGACCAGCGGCTCGGCAGCCTCGGCCGGCAGGTAGACGTCGGTCCGTGAGCCGAACCGGATCAGCCCGAAGCGCTCGCCCTTCGCCAGCAGCGCGCCGATCGGCGCGCGCTGCACGATCCGCCGGGCGATCAGCCCGGTCCGCTGCGCGACCACCACCGGGCCGCGGGAGGTGTCCAGCACGGTGTACGCGGCCACGTTGTGCTCGGCGTCCGGCTTCATGGCGTTGACGAAGCCGCCATCGGCGACGAAGTAGTCCACCACCTTGCCGGCGACCGGGGCTCGGTTGACGTGCACGTCCAGCACCGACAGGAAGACCGCGATCCGCAGCCACTCGCCGTCGCCGAAACGCTCGTCGTGCAGGCGCTGCACCGACAGGACCTGCCCGTCCGCGCTGGCGACCACGGCGTTCGGGTCCTCCGGCACGTCCCGCTCCGGGTCCCGGAAGAACGCGGCGACCGGTCCGGCGGCCAGCGCCGGCAGCAGCCAGAGCTTCGACGAGGGACGCGCCACCCGGGCCAGCGCGGCAAGGCCCAGCGTGATGCCCGCTGCGGCCACCCCGTTGGAGTCGATGTGCATGCCGCGGGTCAGCGGAACGCTCGACGGCCGGTACGCGGGCGCCAGCCGGTCGGCCGCGGCCGGGCTGGCCGGAGTGAACCGCAGCCGGTAGACCCGTACCGGTGGCGAGTTGCGCAGCACCAGGTCGGCGCCGACGCCGTACAGGGCGTCCTGCCGGGCCAACTCGGCGGCGGCACCGGTGGTCCGGCCGGGCGTGGCGGTGGTGGCCACGCTCAGCACCGCGCCGTCGGCCAGGTACTTGGCCATGTCCTCGATGCCGCTGCGGGTCTCCTCGGCGGTGCCGGTGAACGCCTCGCCAGCGATGACCACCCCGGCGGCCTCAGCCTCGGCCAGCGAGTCGACCACGCGCACCCGGTCGGCGACCCACCGACCCTGAGCGGTGACGTGCTCGCGGAGCGCGGTGGCGCTGGACGACTCGGCGGCCACCACGGTGAGCCGGTCGCCGGGGAGCAGCGCCTCGATCGCCGCGGCCAGCACCGCGGACTGCGGGCTCGCGCCGACCAGCAGGGCAGCCTTGGGATCGTTGATCCGGGCCAGCTCGGTGACGAGCGTACGGGCGGCTCGCTCGCCGATGCGGACCGGACCGGACCGACCGGTGGAACGCACGGCGGGGGACTGGGTCATGTCGGACGGGCTCCTGACGGGGTAGAGACGGGAATCGCGGCGGGACCGCCATGGCGGGACGGGCCGGCCGGCGGAGGCGAAATCTCCACCGGCCAGCATATGCGCCTGCCCGCGCCTGCCGCACCGCCCCAGCGGTCGAGAAGGCCGCGCCGGCAGGCGCAGGGTCAGGACTCCCGCCGCTGCCCCTCCCGCTCGTCCGCCGGGTGGTCGTCGACGCGCTCGACCGGATGGTCGACCAGGGTCGGCTCGTCGGCCTCCACGGCGGCCGGTCGGGCGAGGCTCCCGGTGGTCGGCTCGTCATTCCCGTCGGCGGGCTGACCGGAGATCGGCGCGGTCTCCGGCTCCGACGGCGAGTGAGCCAGCCAGGCCGGGTGGATCACGTCTGCGGTCGGAGCCTCCGGTACCCGTACCTCCGTGGTCGCCTCCGATGCCGGTCCCGGCCCGGGAGCGTCCCAGGTGGAGTGTTCGGCGTCCCAGGCCGCCAGACCCGCGCCGGACGTCGGTGCGGCGCCGGAGACCGGTGCGGTCGCCCCGGAGACCGGTGCGGCGGCGCCGGAGACGGGTGCGGTCGCCCCGGAGACCGGCGCGATGGGCTCGGTGGCGATGGCCTGGGCGGTCGGCTCGGGCCGGGCCGGGCGGCCGGAGCGCAGCGCGCCGACCAGCCCGAAGACCCCGATCAGGATGAGCGCGCCGGCCAGGAACCAGCCGACCGGCGGCAGCGCGAGCCCGAGCAGTTGGGCGAGCAGCCACCAGGCCGACAGCGCCAGGAACACCAGCCCGAAGGCGAACGACACCAGGTCCGTACGGTGGGCCTTCACCGGGTCACCTCCAGGTTGCCGGCATTGACATGGATGTACAGGCGCAGCTTCCCGCCCCCGGGACCGTCCGCGCCGAGGTCGGTGGTCTCCCGCAGGCTGCCGTCAAACCCGCCGGATCGGTTGCCGAAGACGGTGGCGTCGCCCGCGTTGACGTCGGCCACCGTGGTGACGTCCACGTTCGGCGGAACGACCACGGTCCCCTTGCCGAAGTTGATCGCTACGGTCACCTGGCTCTCCCGATTGGAGAAGTCGATCGAGCGGAGGTCGAGCACGGCGTCGCCGAAGCTGTTCTCGTACCGGTTGGCGAGGTCGCGGTAGTCGGTGGGCGCCCACGTGACCGCGCCGTCGACGCCCCGGATCCGATCGTACGACTCGGCGATCGTGGCCGTTCCCAGCGCGGCGGCGGTCACCAGGCCGAGCGCGATCAGCCAGCGGGCCCGGCCGAACCAGGTGCCGACCAGCAGACCCAGCGCGATCGTGGCCAACGCGGCCGCGAAGTACGCCGACGCGCCGACGTCGAAGACGTTCAGCAGGTCGAGCAGGGCGACCACGCCGAGGACCAGGAAGATCAGCGAGAAGGTCACCGCGCCGAGCGGTGAACGCTCCCGGGGTCGCTTCGGCGGCTTCGGTGGCTTTGGCGGCTTCGGCGGGGGGTACGCGGCCGGAGCCGGCGAGGCGTACGGGCCGTGTGGCGCGAACGGGGGGCGGTATCCGGCCGGTGGCGGCGGCGTGACCGGGTAGTCGGACGGGACACCGGTAGCAGGAGCACCGGTCACCGGTGCCGACGGCCAGTCGGCGCTGGGCATGCCGGTGCTGGGCAGGTCAGTGCTCGGCCAGCCCGGGGCGGCGGGGGCGGGCGCGGGCCAGCCGGCCTGCGGACCAGCCATCCCGGCCGGTTGCCCGGACACCGGACCGACCCCGGAGACCGGACCCGCTCCGGACACCGACTGCGCGCTGGCGAACTGCTGCGGAGCGGCGGCCGACTGTGCGCCGACGACCGGGGCGGGCCCGGTCGGCGACCCACCCGTGGTGGCGTACGCCGGATCGCCGCCAGCCAGCGGCGCGGTCGGCAGCGGGCCGGCGGGCGGCACGGTGCCGTACGTCGGCGCCGGCCAGGCGACTGGCGGGACCGGCCCGGGTGGCGTACCGATCGGCCCGGACGGCACCGGCCCGCCCGGCGTACCGGGCTGTGGCCCTCGGCTGTCCCGGTTGAGCAGCAGCGCGCCGCCGATCAGGATGGCCGCGCCGAGCAGCACCGCGCGGAAGGCATCGGTGACGATGTAGCCGAAGCTGGCCGCCACCAGGATGCCCAGGATGATCACGGTCACCGGCGACATGCTGGACCGGCCACGCCCGAGCATGGACTCCACCGGGGACGCGGTGTCGCCCTCGTTCGGGATGATCAGCCAGGCGGCGACGTACACCAGGATGCCGATGCCGCCGAAGAACCCGAGCACCGCGAGCAGCACCCGCCAGAGCACCGGGTCGGTGTTGGTGGCTCGTCCGATCGCCGCGCAGACCCCGGCCAGGTACCGCCCGTCGCGCGGCCGGACCAGCCCGTACCGCGAGGTGAAGCCGGCGCCGCCCAGCGGCGGTGGCGGCGCGGCCGGACCGGGACCACCCGGCCCGGGTGGCGTACCCCCGGCCCCGCTCGCCCCGTAGCCGGTGCCGGCCGCGAAGCCGGCACCAGGCCCGTAGCCCGCGCCGCCCGGTCCGTAGCCCGTGCTGCCGGGCCCGTAGCCCGCGCCGGCCGGGTCGCCCGGTGCGTGTTCGGCGGCCGGGCCGGTGCCGAACCCGGTGGCGGCGCCGGTGGGCGGGCCGAATGTGCTGGGCTCGGTCCAGCCGGCGGGTGTCGCGGCTGGTGCGGGCGGCGATGCACCACCCGGCTGTGCCGACCCGGGACGGGGCGGCGGGGCAGCTTCCTCGGTCATGCCTCGATCCTGCTGCCAGGTCCGCCCGAACGACCTCAGGACCCGACCCTGACCCCACCCTGAGATCCTGGCAGCCGGAATGTCGGGGGCGTCCCCGTGGTCGCGGGACACCGCAGCGTGTGACGATCGGATCCACCGAACCCGACCAGCCCGAAACCGTGACCAGGGGAGCCTCCGATCAGCATCGTGACCCCGCCTCCGCGCCTGTACCGCGCCCCCGAGCACCGGATGGCCGCGGGCGTCGCCGCCGGCATCGCCGACCACCTCGGCATCTCGGTGCTGCGCGTGCGGGTCGCGTTCATGGTGCTGCTCGGGCTGAGCGGGCTCGGCCTGCTGCTCTATGCGGCCTTCTGGGCGGTGGTGCCGCTGCGGCCCGGTGACACCGCGGTGCCGCCCCGGCGGGACGTGGCCCAGCTCCTGCCGTTCGTGGGGATCGGGCTCGGGGTCCTGCTGATCCAGGTGATGGTCTTCGACTCGGTCGGCGCGGCGGGCACCGCCGGCTGGCTGGTGGCCATCATCGCGGTCGGTGCCGGTGTCATCTGGCACCAGTCCGCGCCCGAGCGGCGGCGGCGGTGGGGCGACACGCCGGTGCCCTGGCTCGGCGCGGTCGTCGAGGAGAGCGACCGGCGAGCCTTCGTGCTCCGGTTCATCGGCGGCGGCGTGCTGGTCGCGGTCGGCATCATCGGCGTAGCGGCGGTCTACTCGCCGGCGCAGAACTTCGACGCGGTGATCAACGGCGTGATCTTCGCGCTGGTGGGGCTGGCCGGGGTCGGCGTGGTCGCCGCGCCGGTGCTCTGGCGGACGTACAACCAGCTCCGCTCGGAGCGCGAGGGGCGCATCCGCGAGCAGGAGCGGGCCGAGCTGGCCGCGATGGTGCACGACCAGGTGCTGCACACGTTGGCCCTGATCCAGCGCAACGCCAGCGATGTCAAGACGGTCCAGCGGCTGGCCCGGGGGCAGGAGCGTTCGCTGCGCAACTGGCTCTACAAGCCCACCGCGTCGCCCAACGAGCGCTTCGCAGCGGCCCTGGAGCAGGCCGCTGCCGAGGTCGAGGACACCTTCGCGATCACGGTGGAGGCGGTGGTGGTCGGTGACCGGGAGACCGATGAGCGGGTCGGCGCGCTGGTCGCCGCCGCGCGGGAGGCGCTGGTGAACGCGGCCCGGCACGCCGGGGTGCAGACCGTGTCGCTCTACGCCGAGGTGGAGCCGGATCAGATCAGCGTCTTCGTCCGAGACCGTGGAAAGGGCTTCGATCCGGATACCGTGGAGGACCACCGGCACGGCGTACGCGGCTCGATCATCGGGCGGATGAAGCGGCACGACGGACGGGCCGAGATCCGGTCCGGACCGGGGGACGGGACCGAGGTCCGGTTGATCCTGCCGATCTCCCGGGACTCGTCCGCAGCGGAGAGGAACAGATGACCATGGCCGAGCAGTCGATGGAGCACCTCGACCCGGCGGACGCCCGCCCCGAGCGGCTGCGGGTGTTCCTGGTGGACGACCATGCCATGTTCCGGGCCGGGGTACGCGCCGAGCTGGGCGCCCACGTCGAGGTGGTGGGCGAGGCGAGCACGGTGGCCGAGGCGGTCACCCGGATCGCGGCCACCGGGCCGGACGTGGTGCTGCTCGACGTGCACATGCCCGACGGCGGCGGTCGTGCGGTGCTGGAGGCGATGCGGCGCAGCCACCCGCAGGTCAAGTTCCTGGCGCTGAGCGTCTCCGACGCGGCGGAGGACGTGATCGGGCTGATCCGTGCCGGTGCCCGGGGGTACGTCACCAAGACCATCTCCCCGGACGAGTTGGCCGCGGCGATCCGCCGGGTCGCCGACGGTGACGCGGTTTTCAGTCCTCGGCTGGCCGGGTTCGTGCTGGACGCCTTCGCGGCCCGGCCGGACGCGCCGGTGGCCGATCCGGAGCTGGACCAGCTCACCAACCGGGAGCGGGAGGTGCTGCGGCTGCTCGCCCGGGGGTACGCGTACAAGGAGATCGCGAAGGAGCTGTTCATCTCCATCAAGACGGTGGAGACGCACGTGTCGAACGTGCTGCGCAAGCTTCAGATGTCCAACCGGTACGAGCTCTCCCGATGGGCGGCGGACCGCCGACTCGTGTGACCTATTCCTCCTCCCCGACAATTGGGTCACATGCGACGGATGCCGCCGCTCGGGGCTGACAAATGATCAACCGTCGTCACATAATGCCTCGGTCCCGTCTCCGCGCGCGGGTGCTGCGCATCCCGTGGAGGCAGTGACTCACGCGTGCCCGCGTTTGCGGGTCACCCCTGGGGAGAGGTGCACGAATCTTGATGTTCGGACAACGAGGACGACGCTGGGCGCGGATCGCGCTGGCGACCGTCGCCGGTGGCACGCTGGCGCTCGGCATCGCCGGCCCGGCCGCCGCGGCCCCGGCCACCGGTGTGGCCAAGGCGGTCGACGGCACCGGCGTCAAACTGATGCTCGATGGCAAGCCGCGCACCACGTCCGCGCTCGCGCTGCAGATCGACGGCAAGCTGGTGCCGGCGTTCTGCATCGACTACCACACCAGCGTGAAGCTGGACGGGAAGTACGAGGAGGGCACCTGGGACAAGTCCCAGGTGAAGAACCTCGGCAAGGTGCAGTGGGTGCTCACCCACGGCTACCCGAACGCCGACTCCACCGCGCTGCTCGCGGCTGCCGGCGCCACCGTTCCGGCCAAGATCGAGAAGAAGCGGCTGGACACGCTGCTCTACTTCGGCACGCAGACCGCCGTCTGGCACTTCAGCGACGGGATCGAGCTGGGCGACTGGGAGAAGGGCCTGCTCGCGCAGCAGCAGTACGACGTGATCAAGAAGGTCCGTGACTACCTGGTCAAGAACGCCACCGACCAGCCGGAGCCGCGGGCCGAGCTGTCCGTCGACCCGGCCAGCGCCACCGCGACGGTCGGCGGCAAGGCCGGCCCGTTCACGGTCAAGGGTCCGGCCGGTGACATCACCGTCGCGGCCACCGGCGGCGCGGCCGTCGACGCCGAGGGCAAGCCGGTCACCAAGACCACCAACGGTGGGCAGTTCTGGCTGACCGCCGAGGGTGCCGGCACGGTCAACGTGACGCTGACCGCGCAGGACTCGGTCTCCTTCGGCCGGGTGTTCCTGTTCACCGGCGCCAAGAAGGCGCAGAAGCTGATCCTCGGCGGCAGCACCGGTGCCACCGTCACCGCCAAGGCCGAGGCCGGGTTCACCGCCGCCCCGACGCCGTCCGCGACCCCCTCGACGCCGGCCCCGACCCCGAGCGCGACTCCGTCGACTCCGTCGGCCACCCCGTCGGACTCGTCGCCGGCCAGCCCGGCCCCGTCCACCTCGCCGGCGAGCAACGGCGGCGGCCTGCCGCTGACCGGTTCGCCGATCGCGACGGCGGCGACCGCTGGCGTACTGCTGCTCGCCGCGGGTGCGGTGACGGTCCTGATGGTCCGTCGCCGGAAGGTGCGCTTCACCGCCTGATCCGCTTCGGTTTCACCATCGGCCCCGGCCCCGCCCCACGCGGTGCCGGGGCCGATGCCGTCTGGCCCCCAGGCCGGCGTGTCAGACCGTCGGGCCATCCATGGCTTTAGCCAACGACTCGCTGTTCCGCCATGCGCAAACGGGGCATTTCGGCTCGCGCGGTGTCGTCGAAATCGCGCGCGTCACCCGGGTGATGATCAGAGAGCCGACCTCGATGCCCTCATCCACCCAGCCGGTGATGGTGGCCGCGCAGCCGAGGTCGACATCGTCCGGATGGGCAAAGACGGCGAGCCCTCGACGGACGTCGGGAAGCACGGGAGCGGACTGGGGAAAGCTCACAGAACCCGACCCAACGCGGACCGCCGTGGTCCGGCTGGGCCACGTCTTCCCTGCTCAGAGCCACCCCACCCGACCGCTTTATGATCATTTTTCAAGTATCGGCAACGTGGCGGGCAACTAACGTCTTGATAACGGCACCTTCACGGAAGCGGCCAGTGAGTGTCACAGTGGCAACACCTCACCCTCGGTGTGTGGCACTCCGTACGGCCCACGACCACGCCCTCCGCTATTTCGCGGCGGTCCGTGGCTGTGTCGCCTGCGTAGGGTTGCGCCTCGCCGGGTGGGGAGCCCGGCGGATCGGAACATCAGGGGTGTCTCCAACTTCCCTGTGGTCCCGGCGACCCGCGCCCCGGGGTGGTCGGGCGGTGTCACCCCCAGACGTGCGTGAAACCCACGACGGAACCAGGTCTTAGAAAGAGGAGGCCCCTCGGAATGAGAGTCTCGAAGCGGGCGACGAGCGCAATCGCGCTCAGCGCGGCTGCCGTGCTTGTCGCGAGCGGTTGCTCGAGCGGTGACGGTGACGGCGACGCCGCCACCAGCACGGACGGCTCGATCGTCATCCACGGCGTCCAGCCGGAGAACCCGCTGGTCCCGTCGAACACCACGGAGACCGGCGGCGGCAAGGTCATCGACTGGCTGTGGACCGGCCTGGTCGAGTACCCCAACGACGGTGGGGCCCCGCGCAACGCGCTGGCGGAGTCCATCGACACCAAGGACTCCAAGGTCTTCACGATCAAGATCAAGAAGGGTACCAAGTTCCACGACGGTACCGAGGTGAAGGCGAAGAACTTCGTCGACGCCTGGAACTGGGCCGCCTACTCGCCGAACGGCGCGCAGAACGGCACCTTCTTCTCGGACATCGCTGGCTTCGACCAGACCTACACCTCGGACCCGGACGGCGAGGGCCCGCAGAAGGCCCCGGCGCCGACGGCCGAGAAGATGTCCGGTCTGAAGGTCGTCGACGACCAGACCTTCGAGGTCACCCTCGCCGCGCCGACCGCGGTCTTCCCGACCAAGCTCGGCTACAGCGCCTTCATGCCGCTGCCGGACGTGTTCTTCACCCAGAAGCCCGAAGAGTTCGGCAAGAAGCCGGTCGGCAACGGCCCGGTGAAGTTCGTGTCGTGGGAGGACAACGTCCTCATCAAGCTGACGCGCTTCGACGACTACAGCCTGCGCGACAAGATGAAGCTCAAGGACGTCGACGTCAAGCTGTACCAGGACGAGTCGGCTGCCTACGCCGATCTGCTGGGCAACAACCTCGACTTCATGGAGGTTGTCCCCACCTCGGCGCTCGCCGGTGACAAGTGGAAGACCGACCTCGGCGAGCGGGGCCTGTCGACCGTGACGCCGTCGACCGCGCTGATCGCGTTCCCGACCTACGACAAGCGCTTCCAGAACCCGAAGCTGCGTCGTGCCGTGTCGCTGTCGATCAACCGGCAGGAGATCTCGGACAAGATCTTCTTCGGTACCCGCAAGCCGGCCGACAGCTGGGCGAACCCGCTGACCCCGGGCGCCAAGCCGGGCAACTGCACCGCCTGCAAGTTCGACGCCGCTGCGGCCAAGCAGCTGCTGGCCGAGGCCGGTGGCTTCACCGGTGAGATGGTCTTCTACTACAACGCCGACTCCAGCCACAAGGACTGGATGGACGCCGTTGCGCAGCAGGTCAAGACCAACCTCGGCATCGAGGCTCGCGCCGAGGGCGTGCCGACCTTCGCGGTCTTCCGCCAGAACATCAACGCCCACAAGATGACCGGCCCGTACCGTGCCGCCTGGCAGCAGGACTACCCGGACGTGGAGAACTGGGTCAACCCGCTCTACGTGACTGGTGGCTCCTCGAACGACGGTCTGTACAGCAACAAGGAGGTCGACGCCCTGGCGAAGCAGGCCAGCGCCGCTCCGAGCCTGGAGGCCTCGCACGAGGCGTTCTCCAAGGCGGTTGAGCTTGTCGACCAGGACGTCCCGAGCATCCCGATCTACTTCTACGGCCAGCAGTCCGGCCACTCGGAGAAGATCAAGAAGCTCGAGCTGAACAACGTCGGCGAACTCGACATCACCTCGGTCGAGCTCTGATCCGAACGGTCTGACCCCGGGTCGGGCTCGCCACATCCGGTGAGCCCGACCCGGGGCCGTTCCGCGAGTGGGTGTTACAACACTCCACTCGCCACGTTGTCACCACCGTGTCGGCCGTCCGACGCGCCCCCTGTCTGGAGGACCACCCCATGGGCCGTTATCTGTTGAGACGGCTGCTCCAACTCGTGCCGGTCTTCATCGGCACGACGTTCCTGATCTATGCCCTCGTCTGGGCCGTCCCGGGCGATCCGTTCGCCGGCAAGTGCGGTGAGCGCCGCTGCCCGGACCAGTACATCGCGTTCATGACCGAGAAGTACCACCTGGACCAGAACGTCTTCGTGCAGTACGCCAACTACATGAAGAACCTTCTCCAGGGCGACTTCGGTCAGACGTTCTCGCAGCGCGAGATCAGCGACATCATCATGACGTCGTACCCGAACACCCTGAAGCTGGCACTGGTGGCGCTCACCATCGAAGCCGTGATCGGCCTCGGCGCCGGCGTGCTGACCGGTCTGCGCCGCAACGGCTTCCTGGACAACCTGGTCCTGGTCTCCACCCTCTTCCTCATCGCGTTGCCGGTCTTCGTCGTCGGCTTCGTGCTCCAGTGGCTGCTGGGCGTGCAGTGGGGCATCATCACGCCGACCGTCTCGTCCGAGATGCGGATCTCCGAGCTGATCGTGCCGGGCTTCGTGCTCGGTAGCGCGTCAGTGGCGTACATCGCCCGGGTGGCGCGAACGAGCATCGCGGAGAACCGCCGCGCCGACTACGTGCGTACCGCCATCGCCAAGGGCCTGCCGATGCGCCGGGTGGTGGGCGTGCACCTGCTGCGCAACTCGCTCATCCCGGTGGTCACCCTGCTCGGCACCGACCTCGGTGCCCTGATGGGCGGTGCGATCGTCACCGAGGGCATCTTCGGCATCAACGGAATCGGCCGCCAGGTCTTCCGCGCGATCGTCACCAAGGAAAGCGCTACCGTGGTAGGGATCGTCGTCGTCCTGGTGCTGGTCTATCTCGTGATGAACCTGGTGGTTGACCTGCTCTACGCCGCCCTGGACCCAAGGATCCGCTATGAGTGACCCGAGTACCGCATCGATCGTCAGCACCCCTCCCGCCCAGGCCGACGTCGTCGCCCCCACCGGGACGGGCCTGCCGCAGAGCAACGAGAAGCCGCGTGGCCTGCTCGGTGACGCCTGGCGGGATCTGCGGCGCAAGCCGCTGTTCTGGATCTCGGCCACGCTGATCGTGATCTTCCTCCTGATGGCGGCCTTCCCGCAGCTGTTCGCCCCGGGCGACGCGGTCAACGGCACGCTGTCCCGGAGCCTCAACAAGCCGTCCGCCGACGGCTGGTTCGGTTACGACGTGCAGGGCCGGGACGTCTACGCCCGGGTCATCTACGGTGCGCGCGCCTCCATCGTGGTCGCCGTGCTCTCCGTGATCGGCACCCTGCTGGTCGGCGGCGCCATGGGCATCATCTCCGGCTACCGCGGTGGCTGGGTCGACGGTCTGCTCAGCCGGATCGCCGATGTCTTCTTCGGCCTGCCCTTCGTGCTCGGCGCGATCGTCATCCTGACCACGTTCAACGGCTCGGGCTCCGGCAACAGCAAGGCCCAGATCATGGGCCTGGTGATCGCCTCCCTGATCGTGCTGAGCTGGCCGGTCGTGATGCGGCTGATGCGCTCCTCGGTGCTCGCCACCAAGGAGGCCGACTACATCGTCGCGGCCCGCGCGCTGGGTGCCGGCACCGGCCGGATCATCCTCAAGCACCTGCTGCCGAACTGCCTGGCCCCGCTGCTGGTCTACGGCACGATCATGGTCGGTTCGTTCATCGGTGCCGAGGCCACCCTGTCGTTCCTGGGCGTCGGCCTGAAGTCACCGGTGGTGTCCTGGGGCATCATGATCAGCGACGGGCAGCAGTTCATCCGGGTCGCGCCGGGGCTGGTGTTCTTCCCCGCCGCGTTCCTCGTCACCGCTGTGCTGAGCTTCGTGATGCTCGGTGAGGCGGTCCGCGAGGCCCTCGATCCGAAACTCCGCTAGGGGAGATCCAGTTGTCCGACATTCTCGTGTCCGAGCAGTCCGCGCCGGGAACCGGCGGGTCCGGACGTCCCTCTGGCCGGCTGCTCGAGGTCGACGACCTGCGGGTGGAGTTCCGTACCCGGGACGGCGTCGCCAAGGTCATCAACGGGGTCACGTACCACGTCGACGCGGGGGAGACCCTCGCCGTGCTCGGCGAGTCCGGCTCCGGTAAGAGCGTCACGGCGCAGACCATCATGGGCATCCTCGACACCCCGCCCGGGTTCGTCACCGGCGGGCAGGTCCGCTTCCACGG
This sequence comes from Micromonospora sp. NBC_00858, assembly GCF_045207365.1. Lineage (NCBI taxonomy): Bacteria > Bacillati > Actinomycetota > Actinomycetes > Micromonosporales > Micromonosporaceae > Micromonospora > Micromonospora sp. NBC_00858. The sequence continues at coordinate 7,254,566 of NZ_CP108828.1, forward strand.
CAAGGACATGCTCCGCATGTCCGAAGAAGAGCGGCGCCGCATTCGCGGTGAGGGCATCGCGATGATCTTCCAGGACGCGCTCTCCGCGCTGAACCCGGTCTTCACCGTCGGGTTCCAGATCGCCGAGCAGTTCCGGGTCCGGCGGGGCATGGGTCGCGCGGAGGCCAAGAAGCGCGCGATCGAGATGCTCGACCAGGTCAAGATCCCGAACGCCAAGGGCCGGTTCAACAACTATCCGCACCAGTTCTCCGGCGGTATGCGGCAGCGCGCGATGATCGCGATGTCGCTGGCGCTCGACCCGGAGGTGCTGATCGCGGACGAGCCGACCACCGCGCTCGACGTGACCGTGCAGGCCCAGATCATGGACCTGCTCGCCGAGCTCCAGCGTGAGCGGCAGATGGGCATGATCCTGATCACCCACGACCTCGGCGTGGTCGCCGACGTCGCGGACCGGATCGCGGTCATGTACGCGGGCCGGATCGTCGAGGAAGCCGACGTGTACGACCTGTACGCCAAGCCGGCGCACCCGTACACGATGGGCCTCATCGACTCCATCCCGCGGATGGACGAGAAGGGGCAGCAGCTCCGGACGATCAAGGGCCTTCCGCCGAACCTGATGAACATCCCGCCGGGCTGCCCGTTCAACCCGCGCTGCCCCATGGCTCAGCCGGTGTGCCGGGAGAAGGTCCCGCCGCTGCTGCAGGTGGGTCACGCCCGGGCCAGCGCCTGCCACTTCGCCGAGGAGCTGGTGAACCGTGTCTGAGAACATCATCGAGGTCCATGACCTGGTCAAGCACTACCCCGTCACCCAGGGTGTGGTGTTCAAGAAGACCGTCGGTCAGGTCAAGGCGGTCGACGGGGTCTCGTTCGGTCTGCGTGCCGGTGAGACGCTCGGCGTGGTCGGTGAGTCCGGCTGCGGCAAGTCGACCCTCGCCCGGGTACTGATGAACCTGGAGAAGCCGACCGCCGGCAGCGTGGTCTACAAGGGCCAGGACATCTCCAAGCTCTCCGGTGGTGCGCTGCGGCGGCTCCGTCGGCAGATCCAGCTGGTGATGCAGGACCCGTACACCTCGCTGAACCCGCGGATGACGGTCGGTGACCTGATCGGTGAGCCGTTCGAGATCCACCCGGAGGTGGCGCCGAAGGGCAGCCGTCGGGGCAAGGTCAAGGAGCTGCTCGACCTGGTCGGGCTCAACCCGGAGCACATCAACCGGTACCCGCACCAGTTCTCCGGCGGTCAGCGCCAGCGCATCGGCATCGCCCGCGCGCTCGCCCTGCGGCCCGAAGTGATCGTCTGCGACGAGCCGGTGTCGGCGCTGGACGTCTCCATCCAGGCCCAGGTGATGAACCTGCTGGAGCAGCTGCAGTCCGAGTTCGGGCTCTCGTACATCTTCATCGCGCACGACCTGTCGGTGGTCCGCCACCTCTCGGACCGGGTCGCGGTGATGTACCTCGGCAAGGTCGTCGAGATCGGCACCGAGGACGAGATCTACGAGCGGCCGACCCACCCGTACACCCAGGCGCTGCTCTCCGCGGTGCCGGTGCCGGACCCGACTCAGCGGAACAACAAGACGATCATCCGGCTCACGGGTGACGTGCCGTCGCCGATCAGCCCGCCCTCGGGCTGCCGGTTCCGGACCCGCTGCTGGAAGGCGCAGGACGTCTGCGCCGAGCAGGTCCCGCTGCTGGAGATCCGGCAGACCTCGGACCACCCGAGCGCCTGCCACTTCGCGGAGCGGCGCGAGATCGTCGCCACTCACGAGGCGTGAGTCACCGGAACCGCCTGCCGACGTCACCACGACGACGGCAGGCGGTTTCGTTTGTCCGTGGCCCTGATCGGGCCGCTCCCGCGCCGACGGGCCGGCGGGGGTATCGGGGGGCTTCGGCGCCCGGTGGGCCGCCGGAGCGGCTCACAGCGGCCCGCGGCCCGCGCGGAGCAGCAGCAGCGCCAGTTGGGTGCCGTCGGCGCCGAGTGCGATCCGGAAGCGCTCCAGGATCTCCCGTTCCCGGGAGAGCACCAGGCGAGTGCCGCCGGAGGCCATCCGGGTCGCGCCGACCTCCTGGGACAGCGTGGCCCGCTCGTGCCACAGCGCGATCAACGCGTGGTCGATCTCGTCGATCCGTTCCCTGATCTGCACGATCCGCGCGGCGGCGGCCGGCTCCGCGGTGCCGGTCCGTGCCTCGGCCGGCCCGCCGCCCTCGGCGACCCCGGCGTCCTCGGCCGGCGGCGTCGTCGCCGCCACCGGCTCGCTCCCGTTCACCGGGGGCTGCTCCGCCCCCGGTCGGGCCGGGCCGCCGTTCTGCTCCGCCACGTCTGTCATCATCGGGTACCCCTCGCACTGTGGTGCCCGGTGCCCGGATCCCGGGACGAAAAAGCCCCGGACTCCAGGAGCCCGGGGCTTTTCGCAGGTCTGATCGATCAGGCGCGACCTACGGCTGCCGGACTCCCGGTGCCGTAGTAAAAGTAGTAGCGCTGAGCGAACACGCCGTCGAGTATGCCCATGCCGCCCGCCCGTGCGCAAGCGGTTCGATCGGACGGCACGGTGCGGCGACGGGGGAGACGGCGCGAGCCACGACACCGCGCGGTCGGGAAGTGTCTGCCCGGCGGCATAGACTTGCTGGGCGATGCATCCTCTCTTCGACATCCCCGCGTCCCCGCCTGCGCCGGAGTCCGCGCCGGCTCGCCCGGACCGGCCCCGGCCGTCCGCCGTACGCCTCGATCCGCAGCAGCTGCTCGCCGGGCTGAACGGGCCGCAGCGCGACGCGGTCACTCATGCCGGCTCGCCGCTGTTGATCGTGGCGGGCGCCGGTTCCGGCAAGACCCGGGTGCTCACCCACCGGATCGCCTACCTGCTCGCCGCGCGGGACGTGCACCCCGGGGAGATCATCGCGATCACCTTCACCAACAAGGCCGCTGGCGAGATGAAGGAGCGGGTGGCCGCGCTGGTCGGCCCGCGGGCCCGGCTGATGTGGGTGTCGACGTTCCACTCCGCGTGTGTCCGGATCCTGCGCGCCGAGCACGAGCACGCCGGCCTCAAGTCCACGTTCTCGATCTACGACGCGGACGACTCCCGCCGGCTGATGCAGTTGGTCGCCCGCGAGCTGGACCTGGACCCGAAGCGCTACCCGGCGCGTGGGCTGGCCGCCCAGGTCTCCAACCTGAAGAACGAGCTGGTCGACCCGGAGCAGTTCGCGGCGGGGGCCAAGGGGCCCAACGAGCGGGCGCTGGCCGAGGCGTACACGCTCTACCAGCGGCGGCTGCGCGAGGCGCACGCACTGGACTTCGACGACCTGATCATGACCACCGTGCACCTGCTCCAGTCCCACCCGCACGTCGCGGAGAGCTACCGCCGCCGGTTCCGGCACGTCCTGGTCGACGAGTACCAGGACACCAACCACGCGCAGTACACGCTGATCAAGGAGCTGGTCTCCGGCACCGAGGGGCTGGACCCGGCCGAGCTGTGCGTGGTCGGCGACGCCGACCAGTCGATCTACGCGTTCCGGGGCGCGACGATCCGCAACATCCTGGAGTTCGAGCGGGACTTCAGCAACGCGCGGACGATCCTGCTGGAGCAGAACTACCGCTCGACCCAGACCATCCTCAACGCGGCCAACGCGGTGATCGACCGGAACACCTCCCGCAAGCCGAAGCGGCTGTGGAGCGAGGCCGGCGCCGGCGAGCGGATCGTCGGCTACGTGGCCGACACCGAGCACGCCGAGGCGGACTGGGCGGCCCGGGAGATCGACCGGCTGGTCGACGCCGACGAGACCCGTCCCGGTGACGTCGCCGTCTTCTACCGCACCAACGCCCAGTCCCGGGTCTTCGAGGAGGTGTTCATACGGGTCGGCCTGCCCTACAAGGTGGTCGGCGGGGTGCGCTTCTACGAGCGCAAGGAGGTCCGCGACGCGCTCGCGTACCTGCGGTCGGTGGTCAACGACGACGACACGGTGAGCCTGCGGCGGGTGCTGAACACCCCGCGCCGGGGGATCGGCGACCGTGCGGAGGCGTGCGTCGAAGCGCTCTCCAGCCGCGACCGGATCTCGTTCGGCGCCGCGCTGCGCCGGGCCCGGGAGGCGCCGGGCATCTCCAGCCGGGCGGCCAACGGCATCGCCGACTTCGTGGCGCTGCTCGACGACGCCCGCACGCTGGCCGAGACCGGCACCCCGGAGGAGGTGCTGGAGGCGCTGCTGACCCGATCGGGTTACCTCACCGAGTTGGAGGAGAGCCTCGACCCGCAGGACGCCGGCCGGGTGGACAACCTCCAGGAGCTGGTCAGCGTCGCCCGGGAGTACACCGAGCGGATCGAGGCGTTGGGCGAGGAGGGGGAGCGGGCCACTCTGGCGGGCTTCCTGGAGCAGGTCGCGCTGGTCGCCGACGCCGACCAGATCCCCTCCGACGACCCCGACCATCAGGGCGTGGTCACCCTGATGACGCTGCACACCGCCAAGGGGTTGGAGTTCCCGGTGGTCTTCCTGACCGGGCTGGAGGACGGCGTCTTCCCGCACCTGCGCTCGTTGGGCGACACCCGCGAGCTGGAGGAGGAGCGTCGGCTGGCGTACGTGGGCATCACCCGGGCACGGCAGCGGCTCTACCTCTCCCGGGCGGTGACCCGCTCGGCCTGGGGGCAGCCGGCCTACAACCCGCCGTCCCGGTTCCTGGAGGAGCTTCCACCGGAGCTGGTGCACTGGGAGCGCACCGAGGGTTCGTACACCTCGTGGGCTGGCGGGGGCGGCGGCGTCGGTGGTCGCGCGGACCGCGTGCCCGGCGGGCGGGGCACCTTCAGCGGGGGCACGCCCAAGGCCGCGCAGTTGGCGAAGCGGCTCGGCGTGGACGCCAGCCGCCTGACCACGGCCAGTGAGCTGCCGCAGGGGCCGAAGGTGGCGGCCGGCGACCGGGTCAACCACCAACGCTACGGGCTGGGGCGGGTGGTCGCCGTCGAGGGGCACGGCCCCGGCGCCCGCGCGCAGATCGACTTCGGCGACCAGACGATGTGGCTGGTGCTGCGGCACGCCCCGATCGACAAGCTCTGACCTCGTCACGTCGAGCCGGAGTCGCCCTCCCACGATTCGCGCTACATCCGGGAAAGAGTGGCCTCCGGAGGTGCTGAGGCCACTCTTTCCCGGATGCCGCGACCGAGCACGCCCGACGTCGAGAGATCACTGATATAGGGTCCGGCGGGAGGTGCGAGGATGAGTTTCCGGCTGGCGGCGTACGCCGTGTGCATCGAGGATGAGCGGGTACTGCTCGCCCGTTACGTACCACCGGCGGGCGACACTCACTGGACCCTCCCAGGCGGCAAGGTCGAGCACGCGGAGGATCCGTTCGATGCGGTGATCCGGGAGGTCGCCGAGGAGACCGGCTGCGACGCGGTGGTCGAACGTCTCCTGGGTGTGGACTCGAGAGTGATCCCCGTTGCCGAGGCGTGGTTGGGGATCGAGCACCAGAACGTCGGCATCTTCTACCGAGTTCGTATCACCGGTGGCGCTCTCCGGCCCGAGCCGAACGGCGAGACCGCCGAGTCGGTCTGGACTCCGATACCCGACGTAGCTCGCCTGCGCCGATCATCGCTGGTAGACATCGGCCTCGCACTGGCGCAGACCCTTCCGGTGACCGGCCACGTCGCCTCCGTCCCGGTCGCCGGTCTCATTCAGCACTGAGTCAGCAGCCCAGGTCGACGCCGCGTGCGCGCATGAACGGCGCCGGGTCGATCTGGTTCCACATGCCCTGGTGCACCTCGAAGTGCAGGTGCGGGCCGGTGGCGTCGCCGGTGGCGCCCTCGTAGCCGATCACCTGGTTGGCCTTGACCTTCTGCCCGACGGTGACCGCGATCCGGCTCTGGTGGGCGTAGTGGGTCAGGTAACCGTTGCCGTGGTCGACGAAGACGGAGTTGCCGTACCCGTCGGCGGCGTCGCCGGCCTGGACCACCGTGCCGGCGGCAGCGGCGTGGATCGGCGTGCCGGAGGGCAGCGCCAGGTCGATGCCGGCGTGCAGGGTGCCCCAGCGCTGCCCGTAGCAGGAGGTGACCGCAGCGCCCGGCATCGGGTCGACCCAGGCGGGCGTGGGCTTGGTGGTCTTCTTCGGCTTCGGCTTCGCGGTGGCCGTCTTCGTCGGTGTCGGGCTGGCGCTGGCCGTCGACGGGCTCGGTGTCGGGCTGGCCGACGGGGAGACCGGCGCGCTCGACTCACGGGCGGAGCGGTCCGCGCGGCTGGCGGCCTCGGCCCGGGACTGCGCGTCGGCAGAGACGGCGGTGGGCGCCGGACGGTCCGAGCCGGTGGTGGCGACGGCGACGCCGCCCAGGCCGAGGACGACCAGGGCGGCCGCGCCGAGCACGATGAGACGGCTCCGCCGGCCGGCGCGCTGCGGCTGCTCGGTGGCGGTGTCGAGGGTGTTCTCGTTCTGGACGGGGCTGTCTTCCTGCACGGCGGACCTTCACAGTCGAGGGGCACTTGACCTCGAAATACTGGTGTCGGGCCGAGTTGACCCGGGTACGGGGACCGAGGCGCCGGCCGACGGGCCGAGTGTCACCTGCCCGGATATGGTCCGCTCTGCGTTGTTCCGTCCGTAAAAGTGATCATGCGGGCCGGTGTCACCGGTCACAGTCGGTGCTGTGACCCAGCAGACATCCAGCCGACCCGGGCAACAAAAAACCGCCCGGATCGACAGATCCGGGCGGTCAACGGTCAGTACGCAGCGTCAGGACGCGGCTACCTCGCTGTAGATTGCCTCGACTTGCAGCTTGATGTCCACTCCGCGCTCCTGGAGGAACGGCACCGGGTCGACCGGCTGGCCCTTGACATGGATCTCAAGGTGCAGGTGAGTGCCGTAGGAGTGGCCGGTGTAGCCCACCAGTCCGAGCTGGTCGCCTGCCTTGACCTGCTGGCCTTCCTTGACGCTCAGCGCAGAGGAGTGGCCGTAGATGGCCTCGCTGCCGTCGGCGTGCTGGACGATCACCGCCTGGCCGTACCCGCCATACCAGCCGGCCTTGGTGACCAGCCCGTCGTGGACCGACAGGTACGGCGTGCCCTCGGGGGCGACCAGGTCGACGCCGGTGTGCATCTTGCCCCAGCGCACACCGTAGGGGGAGTTGAAGTCGTAGCCCTGCAGGGGCAGCAGCCAGACGTCGGGCTCGGCGGCGTCCTTGCTCCGGCTGTCCCGGGAGGCGCGGTCGGCGTTGTCGGCACGGGCCGCGGCGTCCTGGCTGGTGGCCGAGGCCTGCTTCAGGTCGTCGAGGACCGACGAGCTGACGTCCTTGGCGTCCGGCATGGCGCCCGCGCCGAGCGCGACGATGCCGGCTCCGACGAACGCGGTGGTGACGACCGCGGCGTAACGGCTACGCGGGGGGGTGGGAACGCGGCGACGACCGCGATATCGATCGGGCTCAGACGACAGGCGCTGGCGCACGCACACCCTCCGTTGTCGGGGTTCCGAGGCGGCCGGTGGACGTTCGTGACGCTCAAGTGAACGTCCGCTGGCCGCGTCGTCACCCGTCCATGGACCTGATGACAACCGTGGACACGTTAGCCAACCACCAGGCGACCCACAAGCCGAACCGCCGAATTGGCGTGTCGATCTGTCCGTTTGCGTCCAAGATTGTCACGCATCGTGACGTCGAACGGCGCCCTCGTTACTGCCCGTTCGTCGCCGAGCGTGACCGGTCCGGCGGAGTCGTCCGGCTTGACGGCGGGGACCGTCGAATGCCATCGGTGTACCCGTCCGCACTCCCGGTGATCCCGCCCCGCGGCGCCGGTTCGCCGAGCGGGTTTCCGGCCCAGATTTCCCGGGGCCGGTCGGCCGGGTTACCGTTCGTTCAGGTGAAGGCCGTGGAGCCGGTGAAAGGTGTGCGCTGATGAGCTCTCGTATTCGGGTCGTCGTCGCCAAGCCAGGCTTGGACGGCCACGACCGTGGCGCCAAGGTGGTCGCGCGTGCCCTGCGGGACGCTGGGATGGAGGTCGTCTACACCGGCCTGCACCAGACTCCCGAGCAGATCGTGGAGACCGCGATCCAGGAGGACGCCGACGCGGTCGGCCTCTCCGTACTCTCCGGCGCGCACATGACGCTCTTCCGTCGGGTGCTGGAGCTGCTCGGCGAGCGGGATGCCCGGGACATCGTCGTGTTCGGCGGCGGCATCATCCCGAACGGCGACATCCCCGAGCTGGAGAAGCTGGGCGTCGCCAAGATCTTCACGCCGGGCGCCACCACTGCGTCGATCGTCGAGTGGGTTCGGCAGAACGTCGCGCAGCCGGTCGCCTGAGGCGACGCCGGATCGGGTGGTCGGGCGGGTCCGGACACGGGGGAGGGGCCGGACGCACCCCTCACACGTCCGGCCCCTCTATGCACGATGCCCCGCCGCCACCCCTCGACCGACAGGGCATCGGCCGTCTCCCGTCATCGCGCTGATCAGCGCTCCGACACCTGACTCAACGACGCCCCGACGGGCGGGTTACGCACCCCCGGCAACATCGCCCGGACGGTGGACGCCGCCCGTAACGTGGCCGGAACCTGCCTTGTCTGCTGCCCGGTTGTGCATTACCGCACACCGCGCACCCGCTCGGTTGCCGGCGGTGCCCACCTCGCTAGGCTGCGGCCAATGGCCTGTTTCAAGTGATGACAGGCGTCAAACTGTTTTCTGAACGCTGGTGGCGGCGCGACGGCGCGCCGCGGAGACGGGACGGGACGCGCAATCGTGGACCTGTACGAGTACCAGGGGCGGGACCTGTTCGAGCGGCACGGCTTGCCCGTGTTGGCCGGCGGCGTCGCCACTACCCCGGAAGAGGCCCGCGCGATCGCCGAACGCCTCGGCGGTCGGGTGGTCGTCAAGGCGCAGGTGAAGGTCGGCGGCCGAGGTAAGGCCGGTGGCGTCAAGCTTGCCGAGGGCCCGGATGAGGCGGTGGCCAGGGCCACCGACATCCTCGGCATGGACATCAAGGGTCACACCGTCCACAAGGTCATGATCACGGTGACCGCGGACGTGGCCGAGGAGTACTACTTCTCGTACCTGCTCGACCGGGCGAACCGCACCTTCCTCTGCATCGCCAGCGTGGCCGGCGGCATGGACATCGAGCAGGTCGCCGCCGACACCCCGGACAAGGTGGTCAAGGCCCCGATCGACGCCGTCAAGGGTGTGGACGAGGCGAAGGCCCGCGAGATCGTCACCGCCGCCGGCTTCCCGGCCGAGGTCGCCGACCAGGTGGTCGAGGTGGCTGTCGGCCTGTGGCAGGCGTTCGTCGCCGAGGACGCCACCCTGGTCGAGGTGAACCCGCTGGCCAAGAACGGCGACGGGCGGATGCTGCTGCTCGACGCCAAGATCACCTTGGACGAGAACGCCGCGTTCCGGCACCCGGACCACGAGGCCCTGGTCGACCAGGCCTCGGTGGACCCGCTGGAGCAGGCCGCCAAGGAGAAGGACCTCAACTACGTCAAGCTCGACGGCGAGGTCGGCATCATCGGCAACGGCGCGGGTCTGGTCATGTCGACCCTCGACGTGGTCGCGTACGCGGGTGAGCGGCACGGCAACGTCAAGCCGGCCAACTTCCTCGACATCGGCGGCGGCGCGAGCGCCGCCGTGATGGCCAACGGGCTGGAGATCGTGCTCTCCGACCCGGCCGTGAAGAGCGTCTTCGTCAACGTCTTCGGCGGCATCACCGCCTGCGACGAGGTCGCCAACGGCATCATCCAGGCGCTGGCCCTGCTGGAGCAGCGTGGCGAGCAGGTCACCAAGCCGCTCGTCGTCCGTCTCGACGGCAACAACGCCGAGGCCGGCCGGGCGATCCTGGACAGCGCGAACAACCCGCTCGTGCAGCGGGTGGACACCATGGACGGTGCGGCCGAGCGGGCCGCCGAGCTGGCAGCTGCGGGGGTCTGATCATGGCTATCTGGCTGACCAAGGACTCGAAGGTCATCGTCCAGGGGATGACCGGTTCCGAGGGTTCCAAGCACACCCGGCGGATGCTCGCCGCCGGCACCAACGTCGTCGGTGGCGTCAACCCGCGCAAGGCGGGCCAGAAGGTCGACTTCGACGGCACCGAGCTGCCGGTCTTCGCGTCCGTGGCGGACGCCATGGCCGAGACCGGTGCCGACGTCACGGTCATCTTCGTGCCGCCGCAGTTCACCAAGGCCGCCGTGGTCGAGGCGATCGACGCCGCGATCCCGCTGGCCGTGGTGATCACCGAGGGCGTGCCGGTGCACGACACCGCCGCGTTCTGGGCGTACAACGTGGCGCAGGGCGAGCAGACCCGGATCATCGGGCCGAACTGCCCGGGCATCGCCTCGCCCGGCGCCTCCAACGCCGGCATCATTCCGGCCGATATCACCGGCTCCGGCCGGATCGGCCTGGTCAGCAAGAGCGGCACGCTGACCTACCAGATGATGTACGAGCTGCGCGACATCGGCTTCTCCACCTGCGTCGGCATCGGTGGTGACCCGATCATCGGCACCACCCACATCGACGCTCTGAAGGCGTTCGAGGCCGACCCGGACACCGACGCCATCGTCATGATCGGTGAGATCGGCGGTGACGCCGAGGAGCGTGCCGCCGAGTTCATCAAGGCCAACGTCACCAAGCCGGTGGTCGGCTACATCGCCGGCTTCACCGCGCCTCCCGGCAAGACCATGGGCCACGCCGGTGCGATCATCTCCGGCTCGGCCGGCACCGCCGAGGGGAAGCAGGCGGCGCTGGAGGCGGTCGGGGTCAAGGTCGGCAAGACGCCGACCGAGACCGCCCGCCTGATGCGCGAGATCATGTCCGGCAGCTGAGCGGACCAGGCAGCACCGAAGGGGGTCGACCGGTTCCGGTCGGCCCCCTCGGCGTACCACACGGTGCTGGCGCGCACCGGATTCACCGTGGTGGGTGAGGTCCGCGTCGGCGGCCGCGCCGGCCTGCGGTACCAACGTCGACTGGTCGGCTGACCACCCGGCACGGGCTCAGTCGTTGTTCCAGAACGGGTAGTTGCCGCTGAGGCGCAGGATCGCGCCGCCGATGATGTTGATCACGCCGAACGCGATGGCGAGGTAGCCGAGCAGGGGCGACTGGCCGTACCGCCGGGCGTCGCGGATGGACAGGTAGCCGAAGATGATGCCGAGGATGCCGCAGCAGATCAGGCCGAGCACGATGCCCAGCACGCCCCAGAGCGTGGTCCGGTCCCGTCCCCTGGCCGGTGGCGGCGGGGGCGGCGGGTATGCGGTCGTCACGGCTTCCTCCGGGCGCTCGTGGGCGTCGGGCCGACCCGGAACGCGACCGGCGGACCCGGCCCGGGTGGCGGCGACGGTCAGCCCCTCTGGGCCGAGGCTAGACCCGGCCGGACGGCCCGGACCCCGCTTCGGTCAACTCGCCGCCGCTCGGGGCGGGTTAACGGACTGCCACTGCCCGCACGACGTGCCAGAGTAGAGCCGATGTCCCCCGTCACCCCTGACCATCCCAGCCGGACCGCCGGTGTGCGCGCCGACGACCGGACGGCCGACCGTGCCGCGCCGGGCCGGCGGGTGCCCGCCCCCCGCGCCGGCGGGTCGCCGCGCGGACGGGCACCGCTGCTCGTCGCCGCCGGGGTGGCCGCCGGCTGGGCCGCGCTCACCTCGTACCTGCCGGTCGCCATCGTGCTCGGCCTGGTCCAACTCGGCGCGGATTCCGCCACGCTGACCGGCACCCTGCGCACCACGCTGGCCGGCTGGCTGCTGGGGCACGGCGTGCCGCTGCAGACCGAGTCCGGCCCGTTCGGGCTCGCCCCGCTGGCGCTGACCGTGCTCGCGTTCTGGCGGCTGACCCGGGCGGGCGTGCACGTCAGCCGCGCGATCGGTGCCCGCGGCACCCGCTCACCGCGCCGGGCGCTGCTCGCCGCGGGCGCGGTCGGCATCGCGTACGCGCTGTTCGGCGCGCTCGCGGCGGTGCTGGTCGGCTCCGGCGGGCCGGACGTGTCCCTGGCGCGGGCGGCAGCCACGTTCGCGGTGGTCGGCACGCTCGCCGCGCTGGTCGGCGCGACCCGGATCACCGCCGTGACCCGGCTGCTCGTCACCCGGATGCCGGGTCCGCTGCGCGACGGCGTACGCACCGGTCTGGTGGCCGGGATCCTCCTGCTCGGCGCGGGCGCCGGCGCGGCCGGCCTGGCGGTGGCCACCGGCGGCGGGGACGCGGCGGACATGATCGGGGCGTACCGCACCGGGGTGGCCGGGCAGGCCGGGATCACCCTGGTCAGCCTCGCCTACGCGCCGAACGCGGCGGTCTGGTCGACCAGCTACCTGCTCGGGCCGGGCTTCGCGGTCGGCGTCGACACCGCGGTCCGCACCAGCGAGGTGTCGGTCGGCGCGCTGCCGGCCGTACCGCTGCTCGCCGGCCTGCCACGCGGCCCGGTGGACGGCTTCGGCGCCCTGCTGCTCGCGGTGCCGGTGCTGGCCGGGATGGTTGCCGGCTGGCTGCTCGCCCGCCGGGTGGCCCGGCTGGCCGGGCCGGAGCGGGCGCCGCAGCGCTGGGCTGAGCTGCTGGCGCCGGCGGCGCTGGCCGGGCCGGTGGCCGGCGTGCTGCTCGGCGTGGCCGCCGCGGTCTCCGGCGGGCCGCTCGGTGCCGGCCGGCTGGCGCAGGTCGGGCCGGTGGGCTGGCAGGTCGGCGCGGTGGCGGCCGGTGTCATCGCGGTCGGCGCGCTGCTCGGCGCGGCCGCGACCCGGGCCCTCACCCGGGCCCCCGCGCAGAAACCCCGCACCAACGCCGCGACCCCGCCCTCGACCGGGCCCTGACCCCGGCCGGCCGCCCGGCGCGGGCGGTGGCCATGGCGGAGACGGCGCGGGGCGCCCCGGACGAATCCGGAGCGCCCCGTCAGGACCGGACCGCTCAGGGCTCGGTCGGCAGGTTGACGTTCGCCACGATGCTCAAGATGATCAGCAGGATGCCCAACCCGGCACCGACCGCACCGCAGATCAGGCCGGCCTTGGCCTGCCCGCCGTTGTTGGCCTGGCCCTGGGCGACCTTCTGCTGGGCCAGGTAACCGGTCACCACGCCCGCGATGCCGACCGGGATGCCCAGGTAGAGGCAGCAGATCAGCGGGATCGACGCGATGCCGAGGATCATCGACACCAGGCCGAGGGTGTTGTTCTGCCCCTGCTGCTGCGGGTAGCCGGCGTTCGGGTACGTCGGTGCACCGTAGGGCGGCGGCTGCTGCTGGCCGTACGGGTCCTGGTACGGCGGCTGCTGGCCGTACGGCTGCCCCGAGGTGGGCTGCTGGCCGTAGGGCTGCCCGGGGGTGGGCTGCTGGCCGTAGGGCTGCTGGCCGTACGGGTTCTGCGGTGCGCCGTACGGGTCCTGCGGCTGCTGGCCGTACGGCTGGCCGGAGGTGGGCTGCTGACCGTACGGGGCGGCCGGCGGCGGAGCGTACGGGTCGTGCGGCGGTTGGGGGGCGGTCGGGTCCTGATTGGGCTGCTGGCCGTACGGGTCCTGACCGGGGTTACCGGGCTGCATTCGAGAAGCTCCTTGGGCTGGGTTTGTCAGTAGCTGCTGTTGTTCCTACTCATGAGCTGCTGCTGCCGCCACTCATGAGCGCGCCCAGACCGCCCAACGCACAGCACACCAGGAAGATGGCATACCACGTGATGCCGGCGATCAGGGCCCACTTCGACCACTTCCGTGACTCCGCGGCAGCGGCCTGGGCTCCGGCGTAGTCGCCCTGCTGGAGAAGCGGGTTGACCTTGGACGCGTTGATGATCGCCGGAATGGCCAGCGGCCAGAAGAGGAAGATGGCGACGATCGACATTGTCATGTTGTTGTTGATTGGCGGCTGCTGCTGGGGGTGGTAACCGGGCTGCATGGGGGTGCTCCTCATTCAGACGACGCGGCTGGCGTGCCGGATCACTGACGGGGTGCGGCCGGCACGGTGTTCAGCCCGAGCGACCGGCAGCGTACCGAATCGATGCCCGCGGGACTGTCAACGATCAGCGCGCCGCCCAGCCGATGGGCGTCCTGACCTGCCCGATAGGGTTGCCTGGTGACCGAGCCCGCGTCCGTCGCCCGCATCGTCGTCCTCGTTTCCGGCTCCGGGAGCAACCTGCAGGCGCTGCTGGACGCCGCCGTCGACCCCGCGTACGGCGCGCAGGTTGTCGCGGTCGGCGCGGACCGCGACGGAATCGCGGGCCTGGACCGGGCCGCAGCCGCCGGGGTTCCGACGTTCGTCGAGCGGGTCCGCGACCACGAGACCCGGGAGGACTGGGACCGGGCGCTCACCGCGCACGTCGCGAAGCACCAACCCGACCTGGTCATCTCCGCCGGGTTTCTCAAGCTGGTCGGCCCGCACTTCCTCGCCGCCTTCGGCGACCGCTACCTGAACACCCACAACACCCTGCTGCCGGCGTTCCCCGGCATCCACGGCCCGCGCGATGCCCTCGCCTACGGCGTGAAGCTCACCGGGGCCACGCTGTTCTTCGTCGACGCCGGTATGGACACCGGGCCGATCGTGGCGCAGGTCGCGGTGCCGGTGCTGGACTCCGACGACGTGGAGACGCTCACCGAGCGCATCAAGGAAGCCGAGCGGCGCCAGCTCGTCGAGCAGGTCGGCCGCCTGGTCCGCGAAGGCTGGACCATCACCGGAAGGAAGGTCACGGTTCCGTGAGTTCCACTCAGGACGGGCGCCGCCCGATCAGGCGGGCGCTGGTCAGCGTCTACGACAAGACCGGGCTGGTCGAGCTGGCCCAGGCCCTGCACGTGGCCGGCGTGGAGATCGTGTCCACCGGCAGCACGGCGGCCACCATCGCCGCCGCCGGGGTGCCGGTGACGCCGGTGGAGACGGTGACCGGCTTCCCCGAGGTGCTCGACGGCCGGGTGAAGACCCTGCACCCGAAGGTGCACGCCGGTCTCCTCGCCGACCTGCGCAAGGACACGCACGTCGCGCAGCTCGACGAGCTGGGAGTGGCCGCGTTCGACCTGCTGGTCTCCAACCTCTACCCGTTCCAGGCAACGGTCGCCTCCGGCGCCGGCGTCGACGAGTGCGTCGAGCAGATCGACATCGGCGGCCCGGCCATGGTGCGGGCCGCCGCCAAGAACCACGCCTCGGTCGCCGTGCTCACCGACCCGGCCGGGTACCCGGCGTTGCGCGCCGCGCTCGGCGAGGGCGGGTTCACCCTGGCCCAGCGCCGCGCACTGGCCGCCCGGGCGTTCGCCGACATCGCCGAGTACGACGTGGCGGTCGCCCAGTGGTGCGCTCAGGAGCTGGCCCCGGCCGACGACTGGTGGCCGGCGTTCGCCGGGCTGGCGCTGCGCAAGTCCGCGGTGCTGCGCTACGGGGAGAACCCGCACCAGCCGGCCGCGCTCTACACCGACCCGGACGCACCGGCGGGGCTGGCCCAGGCCGAGCAGTTGCACGGCAAGGAGATGTCCTACAACAACTACGTCGACGCGGACGCCGCCTGGCGGGCGGCGAACGACTTCGCCGACCAGCCGGCCGTGGCGATCATCAAGCACGCCAACCCGTGCGGTATCGCGGTGGGCGCGGACGTGGCCGAGGCGCACCGCAAGGCGCACGCCTGCGACCCGGTGTCGGCGTACGGCGGGGTGATCGCGGTCAACCGGCCGGTCTCGGTCGAGCTGGCCCGGCAGGTGGCCGACATCTTCACCGAGGTGGTGGTCGCCCCGGGCTTCGACGAGGGTGCGGTCGAGGTGTTGCAGGGCAAGAAGAACATCCGGCTGCTGCGCGCGCCGGCCTGGAGCCCGGCGAAGGTCGAGTGGCGGCCGGTGACAGGTGGCGTGCTGTCCCAGGTCGCCGATCGGGTGGATGCCCCCGGCGACGATCCGGCGAGCTGGCGGCTGGCGACCGGCGAGGCGGCGGACGAGGAGTTGCTGCGCGACCTCGCGTTCGCCTGGCGGGCGGTCCGCGCGGTGAAGAGCAACGCGATCCTGCTCGCCAAGGGCGGCGCCACTGTCGGGGTCGGCATGGGGCAGGTCAACAGGGTCGACTCGGCGCTCCTGGCGGTCAGCCGCGCGGGCGCCGACCGGGCCCGGGAATCGGTCGCCGCGTCGGACGCGTTCTTCCCGTTCGCTGACGGCCCGAAGATACTCATCGAGGCCGGTGTCCGCGCCATCGTGCAGCCCGGCGGTTCGATCCGCGACGAAGAGGTCATCGCCGCCGCCAAGGAAGCCAACGTCACGATGTACCTGACCGGCACCCGCCACTTCTTCCACTAACCCCGGCCTACCCCCGCGTCGATCATGGAATTGTGGTGCCTCGTGAAAGCCGCGATAGGCCACAACACGGCCACCACGACTCCATGATCGACGGCGCGGGGAACGGGGTCAGGTGGTGGGGATCGGTGGGCGGAGTTCGGCGAAGTGGCAGGCGGAGGGGTGCGCGTCGGCGGCGCGGGGCACCAACTGCGGGTCCTCGGTGGCGCAGATGTCCTGCGCCTTCCAGCAGCGCGTCCGGAAGTGGCAGCCCGACGGCGGGTCGGCCGGGCTGGGCACGTCACCGACGAGTCGGATCATGTTGCGCTGCTCGCGGGCCTCCGGGTCCGGCACCGGCACCGCGGAGAGCAGCGCCTGGGTGTACGGGTGGGTCGCCCGCTCGTAGATCTCGTCCTCGGTGCCGATCTCGACGATCCTGCCGAGGTACATCACGGCGACCCGGTCGGAGATGTGCCGCACCACGGACAGGTCGTGGGCGATGAAGATGTACGAGAGCCCGAACTCGTCCTGAAGTTGCTCCAGCAGGTTGATCACCTGGGCCTGGATGGACACGTCCAGCGCCGAGACGGGCTCGTCGCAGACGATGATCTCCGGCCGCAGGGCGAGCGCGCGGGCGATGCCGATGCGCTGGCGCTGACCGCCGGAGAACTGGTGCGGGTACCGGTTGATGTGCTCCGGGTTGAGCCCGACCACGTCCAGCAGCTCCTGAACCCGCCGCTCCCGACTGCCCTTCGGCGCCGCGTCGCGGTGGATCTCGAACGGTTCGCCGATGATGTCGCCGACAGTCATCCGCGGGTTCAGCGAGGTGTACGGGTCCTGCATGACCATCTGCATGTTTCGGCGCAGCCGGCGCAGCTCTGACCCGGAGGACTTGAAGAGGTCCTTGCCCTCCAGGGTGGCCCGGCCGGAGGTGGGCGTCTCCAGCCGCATCAGCAGCCGGGCGAGGGTGGACTTGCCGCATCCGGACTCGCCGACGATGCCGAGCGTCTCGCCCCGGCGCAGCTCGAAGCTCACGCCGTCGACGGCCTTGACCGCGCCGACCTGCCGCTGGAACAGCACACCCTGACTGATCGGGAAGTGCTTCACCAGGTTGTCGACGGAGAGGATGGTCTCGCCCCGGACCTTGGTGGAGCTAGCGGGCGCTGTCATCAAGGACCTCCTGCGCGAAGTGGCAAGCGCTGGTCCGGCCGTCGCCGAGGACCAGATCGTGCGGCACCGCGTCCACGCAGACCTGCTGGACGTACGGGCACCGGGGGTGGAACGGGCATCCGGAGGGGATCCGCATGAGGTTCGGCGGCAGCCCCTTGATCGTCGACAGTTCCTGACCGCGGACGTCCATGCGCGGGATCGATTCCAGCAAACCCTTGGTGTACGGGTGGGCCGGCGCCCGGTACAGCGAGCGGACGTCGGCGTGCTCGACGATCCGGCCGGCGTACATGACCGCGATCCGGTCCGCGACGCCGGCGACCACGCCCAGGTCGTGGGTGATCAGGACCATCGCCATGTTGAGGTCCCGGCGCAGGTCAGCCAGCAGGTCCATGATCTGGGCCTGCACGGTGACGTCGAGCGCCGTGGTGGGCTCGTCGGCGATCAACACCTTCGGGTCCAGCGCCAGCGCCATGGCGATCATGACGCGTTGCCGCATGCCCCCGGAGAACTGGTGCGGGTAGTCGCCGATCCGCTTCGCGGCGCCCGGGATCTTGACCAGGTCCATCAGCTCGATGGCCCGGCGGCGGGCGTCGCCCCGGGACATGCCGGCGCGTTGGCGCAGCGTCTCGCCGATCTGCCAACCGACCGGGAAGACCGGGTTCAGCGCGGAGAGCGCGTCCTGGAAGATCATCGCGATCTCCTTGCCGCGGACCTGCCGGCGCTGCTCCTCGGAGCGGGTGAGCAGATCCTGACCCCGGTAGAGGATCTGGCCGGAGCGGATGAACGCGGGCGGGGTGTCCAGGATGCCCATGATCGCCTGGGCGGTGACCGACTTGCCGGAGCCCGATTCGCCGAGCACGGCCAACGTCTCCCCGGCGTCCAGGTGGTACGACACACCGTTGATCACCCGGGCCACGCCCTCGTTGGTACGGAACTCGACGTGCAGGTCCCGCAGCTCCAACAGGTGGCCACCCTCGGGGGTGGCGGAGGCGGGGGTGGGTTGGACGGTGGAGTGGGTCATGAGGTTCTCACCGCAGCTTCGGGTCGAAGGCGTCACGGATCGCGTCGCCGAGCATGATGAACGCCAGCACGGTCAGCGCGAGGAAGGCCGACGGGACGATCAGCGGCGTGGCCGCCTCGCGCATGTGGATGCGGCCGGTGTCGATGTCCTGGCCCCACGAGATGGTCGGTGCCTTCAGGCCGATGCCCAGGAAGGAGAGCGTCGCCTCGGCGGCGATGAACGAGCCGAGCGCGATGGTCAGCACGACGATGGCCGGGGCCAGCGAGTTCGGCAGGATGTGCCGCCACATGATCCGACCGTTGCCGGCGCCGAGCATCCGGGCCGCCGCCACGTAGTCCTGCTCCTTGGCGGTGATCACCGAGGAGCGCACCACCCGGGCCGCCGTGGTCCAGCCGAGGATGGCCAGCACGAAGATCACCGCGGCGATCCGGGCGGTCTCGCTGTCGCTGGCGACTCGCTTGAGCAGCACGATCG
Organism: Micromonospora sp. NBC_00858; assembly: GCF_045207365.1. NCBI lineage: Bacteria > Bacillati > Actinomycetota > Actinomycetes > Micromonosporales > Micromonosporaceae > Micromonospora > Micromonospora sp. NBC_00858. The sequence continues at coordinate 7,273,358 of NZ_CP108828.1, forward strand.
CGGCCAGCAGCAGCGGGATGCCGAGCACCACGTCGATCACCCGGGAGAGCACCGCGTCGACCCAGCGGCCGAAGTAGCCGGCCAGCATGCCGACCACCAGCGCGATCACCCCGGTGCCGAGCGCGGCGAGCGCGCCGACCAGCAGCGAGGCCCGGGTGCCGTAGACCGCCCGGGAGTACGTGTCGCAGCCCTGGAAGTCGTACCCGAAGATGGCTCCGCCGGACGGCCCGGCGTGCTGCCGGGAGAGCAGGCAGTCCCTCGGGTCGTTGGCGGTGAACACGCCGGGGGCCAGGGCCATCAGCGTGAGGATGACGACCAGCGTCAGCGAGATCCAGAAGATCGGGTTGCGGCGTAGGTCGCGCCAGGCGTCCCCGGCCAGGCTGCGCGGTTTGTTCGGCGCGCCGATCTGGCCCGGTGTGCCGGGCTCGCCCGAGGGCCCACGGCGAGCGGCCTGGTTCTCGGTGGCCGCCACAGTTTCGAAGTCACTCATAGCGGATCCTCGGATCGAGTACGGCGTACAGGACGTCCACCACCAGGTTCGAGACCAGGTAGACCACGACCAGCACGCTGACGATGCCCACCACCAGGGGGCCGTCCTCGGTGCGGATGCCGCGGAAGAGGTTGAAGCCCACGCCGGGGATGTTGAAGACGCCCTCGGTGATGATCGCGCCGCTCATCAGGTTGCCCAGTTCCACACCGAGGAAGGTGATCACCGGGATGAGCGAGTTGCGCAGCACGTGCACGGTGACGATGCGGCGCTTGACCAGGCCCTTGGACCGAGCGGTCCGTACGTAGTCGGCGCGCAGGTTCTCCGCCACCGAGGTACGGGTCAGCCGCAGCGCGGTGGCCAGCGACAGTGAGCCGAGCACGATGCCGGGCAGCAGCAGCGCGTAGAAGGTCGGCTCCGAGCCGGCGGTGGGTGGGAAGAGCTGCCACTTGACGCCCAGGAAGTACTGCGCCAGCGGCGCCAGCACGATGGTGGGGATGCCCAGCACCAGCAGGGTCAGCACGAGCGTCGAGTTGTCGAAGATGCTGGCCCGGCGGATGCCGGCGACGACGCCGGCGGTGACCCCGACGATGATCGCCACGGCGAGCGCGATGAGCGCGAGTTTCAGGGTGACCGGCCAGGCCGCCTGCAGGATGTCGCCGATCTGGCGGCCGGTCAGTGACTGGCCGAGGTCCCCCTGGAGCAGGCTCTTGACGTAGTCGAAGTAGCGGTAGAAGAAGCCGCCGACACCGGTGGCGTCCAGGTGGTACTTCTCAGTGAGGTAGGCCCGCTGAGCCTCCGTCACCGGTCGTTCGCCCGCGAGGGCCTGGATCGGGTCGCCCTGGCCGGCGAACATCAGCGCGTAGACGATCAGGGTGGTCCCGAAGAACGCCAGGACCATCTGCAGTAGGCGCCGCACGATGTAGCGGAACATGCTTAGCAGTCTCTCCGGAAATGTGCGGAAGGGTCGCAGGACGGCATCTCTGGTCGTACCCGAAATATCTGATACGTCTGCCGTCCGGCCCGGGGGAGGCCGGCGCCACCGGTGCCGGGGTCCGCGACTGCGTCCCGGCGGGGGTAACGCGGTCCGGGCCACCCGGGCGTCTTCGCCCGGGTGGCCCGCACCATGGTCAGCTCAGCTGGCCGCTTCGATCTTCACGAGGTTGACCCGCTGGAACAGGTCCATCTCGACGTTCTTGACCTTGGACGAGTGGCCGTACACGTTCTCGCCGAAGCGGAGCGGGATCACCGGCATGTCCTTGGCCAGGATGTCCTCCGCCTGCTGGTACTTGGCGATCGCCTCGTCCTGCGTCTTGGCGGCGGAACCCTCCTTGACCAGCTTGTCGAACTCCGGGTTGCTGTAGCCGTAGTAGTTCGACGAGCCGTTGGTGCTGTACAGCGGGCCGAGGTAGTCCTCCATGCTCGGGTAGTCCATGACCCAACCCAAGCGGAACATACCCACCGGCTGCTTCTTCTCGACCTTGGTCAGCAGGTCGGCGAACTTCGGCTCGGCCGAGCCGACAACCTCGACGCCCAGGTTGGCCTTCAGCTGGTTGGCCGTGGCGTCGACCCAGTCCTTGTGACCGCCGTCGCCGTTGTAGGAGATGACGATCTTCGACGGGCCGCCGGCGGCCTGGTAGAGCTTCTTGGCCTCGGTCGGGTTGAACTCCGCCGCCGAGCCCGCGGTGTTCTCCCGGTAGCCCGGCAGCACCGGCGAGACGAACGAGCGGGCCGGCTCCTGTGAACCCTTGAAGACCGACTTGGTGATCTCGTCCCGGTCGATGGCCATCGAGATGGCCTTACGCACGTCCGGGTTGCTGAAGTCCTTGTCGAACGTCGGGAACGCCAGGAACTGGAACGACGACATCGGGCTGACCTGGTACCGGTCGCCCAGGTCGGTCGGGGCGTTGCTCAGGCTCTCGGTCGGGATCGTGGGCAGCACGTCCAGGTTGTCGCCCAGGACGTCCGCGTAGGCCGCGGAGAGCTGCTGGTAGACCCGGAACTCGACGCCCTTGACCTTGGGCTTCTCACCCGGGTACGCGTCGTACCGCTCGACGTCGATCTTGGAGTCGTGCTGCCAGGTGCCCTTCATCTTGAACGGGCCCTGACCGATCGGCGCCTGCTCGTACGAGTCCTTGAGCACGCCCGGAGCGGAGAACGCGGCGTCCGGCAGCGGGTAGAACGCGTTGTAGCCGAGCATCGTCTTGAAGTCGATGTACGGCTCGGACAGCGTCACGGTGAAGGTGAGGTCGTCGACCTTCTTCAGCCCGGACATCGTCTGTGCCTTCGGCTTCTCGCCCTGGAGGTCCGCGTAGCCGGCGATCTTCTCGAAGAAGTAGCTGCCGCCCTGGCCGTTGGGCGCGTACGCGCCGTAGTTCCAGGCGTTGACGTAGTCCTCGGCCGTGACCTTCTCACCGTTGTGGAAGGTGAAGCCGTCCTTGAGCTTGATCGTCCAGACCTTGTTGTCCGACGACGTCACCGACTCGGCCGCGACCTCGTACGGCTTGTTCTGCGCGTCGTAGTCCACGAGCGGGCTGAACAGGCCGGCGAGCACCTGCGAGCCCGAGGTCTCGGTGGTGTTCGTCGGAACCAGGTGCTGCGGCTCGCCGATCTGGATGCTGACGGCCGCGTTGGGGTCGCTGCCACCGGATCCACCATCTCCGCCGCTGCCGCAGGCCGCGAGGCCCAGCGTCACCGCGAGCGGGAGGGCGGTCCAGGCAGCGAGTCTACGAACTCGCATTGAGCCTCCTCATCTCCTCACGCTGCGCAGTCAGGCCCGACGCTGGGTTACGCTGCGCAACAAGCCGTAACGGTAGGTCGGCCGTCGGCCTTCGACAACGACCCGGTTGCGGGTCGATAACGGTCCGGGGGTCCCTCCCTTGCCGGCTGGCGACGGAGCTGCTAGCGAAAATCCGATTCAGGGGCTCTGGCGAGCGAATTCTTCGGTCGGTTCGGGCACTCCTCGCGGTGCCACGGCCGGACTCGCCGGCTCTCGACCGAACGTGCGGTCCCTGCCCCACTCGGCCGACCTGCCCGATTCGGCGGTGACCTGATCCACAAATCGTCACTGAGAGTGACGATCAACACGTCACGTATCGTTACCGTGAAGAGAGTCGAACTGGGCGCTCGGCAGCCGCCCGACCGAGGTCGTCCGAACGGCGGGCGGCGGCCGTGAGACGATCGGATCGTGACGGCGACGCTTCTGGACGGCAAGGCAACCGCGGCGGAGATCAAGGACGAGCTGCGGATACGGGTGAAGGCGCTCGCGGAACGCGGCATCACCCCCGGGCTGGGCACCGTCCTGGTCGGGGCGGACCCGGGCAGCCAGGCGTACGTCAACGGCAAGCACCGGGACTGCGCCGAGGTGGGCATCGCCTCGATCCGCCGGGAGTTGCCGGCGGACGCCACCCAGCAGCAGGTCGACGACGTGTTGGCCGAGCTGAACGCCGACCCGGCGTGCCACGGCTACATCGTCCAGCTGCCGCTGCCCGCCCACCTGGACACCCAGCGGGTGCTGGAACTGATCGACCCGGACAAGGACGCCGACGGCCTGCACCCGGTCAACCTGGGCCGGCTCGTCCTCGGCTACGACGGCCCGCTGCCATGCACCCCGCGCGGCATCGTGGAGCTGCTCCGCCGGCACGACGTGGCGCTGCGCGGTGCCACCGTCGCGGTGGTCGGCCGAGGCAACACCGTCGGCCGCCCGCTCGGCCTGCTGCTCACCCGGCGCAGCGAGAACGCCACCGTGACCTTGTGCCACACCGGCACCCTCGACCTCGCCTCGCACACCCGGGCCGCCGACATCGTCATCGTCGCGGCCGGCGTACCGGGCCTGCTCACCGCCGACATGATCAACCCTGGCGCGGTGGTCGTCGACGTCGGCATCACCCGGGTGATCGGCTCGGACGGCAAGGGCCGCTACACCGGCGACGTGGACCCGGAGGTGGCCGAGACGGCCGGCGCGCTGGTCCCGATGCCCGGCGGCGTCGGCCCGATGACCCGGGCCATGTTGCTCAGCAACGTCGTCGAGCGGGCCGAGCGCGGCTGACCGCCGCCCCGCATGCCGCCCAGGCCTCGGGCGGTCGCGCGGCAGGTCGGCCTGGTGAATCGGGCGGCCGTGACGTTCACCCCATCCCGGCGATGGCCGCCGCCCCTGGCCCGATCGGTGCCACGATGACTGATACGGTCCGGAAAACCGACTGGTATCAGGGAGTGGGACGACCATGGGTAAGAAGGTCACTGTCGTCGGGGCTGGCTTCTACGGCTCCACCACCGCACAGCGCCTGGCCGAGTACGACGTCTTCGACACAGTCGTGATCACCGACATCGTGGAGGGCAAGCCCGCGGGTCTCGCGCTCGACCTCAACCAGTCGCGGGCCATCGAGGGCTTCGAGACCAAGGTGGTGGGCGTGACCACCGGCCCGAACGGCGAGGGCTACGAGGCCATCGAGGGCTCCGACGTCGTCGTGATCACCGCTGGCCTGCCGCGCAAGCCGGGCATGAGCCGGATGGACCTGCTGGAGACCAACGCCAAGATCGTGCGGCAGGTGTCCGAGAACGTGGCCAAGTACGCCCCGAACGCCGTCGTCATCGTGGTCTCCAACCCGCTGGACGAGATGACCGCGCTGGCCCAGCTGGCCACCCAGTTCCCGAAGAACCGGGTGCTCGGCCAGGCCGGGATGCTGGACAGCGCCCGGTTCACCAACTTCGTCGCCGAGGCGCTGAACGCGCCGGTCGCGTCGGTGAAGACGCTCACCCTGGGCTCGCACGGCGACACCATGGTGCCGGTGCCCTCGAAGAGCACGGTCAACGGCAAGCCGCTGCGTGACGCGATGCCGGCGGCGCAGATCGAGGAGCTGGTCGTCAAGACCCGCAACGGTGGCGCCGAGGTGGTCGCGCTGCTCAAGACCGGTTCGGCGTACTACGCCCCGTCCGCCGCCGCGGCCCGGATGGCCAAGGCCGTCGCCGAGGACTCCGGCGACGTCATGCCGGTCTGCGCGTGGGTCGACGGCGAGTACGGCATCGCCGGTGTCTACCTGGGCGTCGAGGCCGAGATCGGCCGCGAGGGCGTCCGCCGGGTCGTCGAGACCGACCTGGACGCCGACGAGCGCGCCAGCCTCCTGGCTGCCGCCGAGGCCGTCCGCGCCAAGCAGGGCGACGTCGCCAGCATGTGACCCACCGACCACACCCGAAGGGCCCGCCGGCACCCGCCGACGGGCCCTTCCCCGTACCCCCCCGGGACCTCCACCCGTGTTGATCAAGAGGTTTGCGTCACCGGGAACGCGATTCCTGACGCAAACCTCTTGATCAACAGGGCGAAGGGTGGGGGTGGGGTGGGGTTAGGCGGGGGTGAAGGGGGTGCCTAGGTGGGGGGTGGCCAGGAGGGTGGGGGAGAGGGTGCGCAGGAGGGTGGTGCGGGAGACGCGGGCGGCGTCCGGGTCCTCCTCGTGGGCGTAGGCCAGGTCGGGGTCTACCAGTTGCACGGCGTGCACCAGCAGGTCGCCGGTGACCAGCAGGCGTTCCCCGGACGTCTCCAGCAGTACCGACTGGTGGCCGGGGGTGTGCCCGGGGGTGGGTAGCAGGCGTACCGCAGGGGTGAGCTTGGTCTCGCCGTCGACCACCCGGAGCTGACCGCTGGCGCGCAACGGCGCGATCAAGCCGGCCGGCAGCCCCGGATTCAGCGTCGCCGCCGCGTCCAGTTCGGCGCGCTGCAGCAGGTAGCTCGCGTTCGGGAAGTACGGCCGAGCCGGCGTGCCGGTGACCGCCCAGCCGATGTGGTCGGTGTGCAGGTGGGTGAGCACGACCGTGTCGACGTCAGCCGGGTCGATGCCGGCGGCGGCGAGTTCGGCGGGCAGCCGGCCGGGCACCGGCGCCCAGCTCGCGGCGGGCGCGTCGGCCGGGCCGATCCCGGCGTCCACCAGGGTGACCGGCCCGTCGCCGGCGCGGATCGCGAAGCTGCGGAACTGCAGCCACCACTGCCCGTCGGCGGTCACCGAGCCGGGGTCGCGCCGGTCGGCCTCCTGCCAGTGTGCCGCCGTGGCGTGCGGAAACGCCTCCGTCCGAGGCTGGAAGAAGGCACCCTCCCCGTCGGTGAGGGCGGTGACCGTGATAGACCCGAGGGTGCGGCTCAGTGGCATCGGGCGATGATGCCAGGCAATCTCTGCGCCGTGCAGCCCGGTTTCCGCCGGCCGGTCGAGGCCGGCTGGGGGCCGCCGGCTCGTTTCCAGTACGCTCGTACTGCTTGAGCACGTGTCCCCCGAGAGGAGCGCCGGCCGATGGCGAAGATCAAGGTAAACAACCCGGTCGTGGAGCTCGACGGCGACGAGATGACCCGGATCATCTGGAAGCAGATCCGGGAGCAGCTGATCCTGCCCTACCTCGACGTCGACCTGCACTACTACGACCTGTCGATCCAGCACCGCGACGAGACCGACGACCAGGTCACCGTTGACGCCGCCAACGCCATCAAGGAGCACGGCGTCGGCGTCAAGTGCGCGACCATCACCCCGGACGAGGCCCGGGTGGAGGAGTTCGGCCTGAAGAAGATGTGGCGGTCGCCCAACGGCACCATCCGCAACATCCTCGGCGGTGTCGTCTTCCGCGAGCCGATCATCATGTCCAACGTGCCGCGGCTGGTCCCCGGCTGGACCAAGCCGATCATCATCGGCCGGCACGCCCACGGTGACCAGTACAAGGCCACCGACTTCGTTGTCCCCGGCCCGGGCACGGTGACCATCACCTACACCCCGGCCGACGGCGGCGCGCCGATGGAGATGGAGGTCGCCAACTTCCCCGGCGGCGGCATCGCCATGGGCATGTACAACTACGACGAGTCGATCCGGGACTTCGCCCGGGCCTCGTTCCGGTACGGCCTGGACCGCAACTACCCGGTCTACCTGTCCACCAAGAACACCATCCTCAAGGCGTACGACGGCCGGTTCAAGGACATCTTCGCCGAGGTGTTCGAGAACGAGTTCAAGGCCGAGTTCGCGGCCGCTGGCATCACCTACGAGCACCGGCTCATCGACGACATGGTCGCCGCCGCGCTCAAGTGGGAGGGCGGCTACGTCTGGGCCTGCAAGAACTACGACGGTGACGTGCAGTCCGACACCGTCGCGCAGGGCTTCGGCTCGCTGGGTCTGATGACCTCGGTCCTGCTCTCCCCGGACGGCCGCACCGTCGAGGCCGAGGCCGCGCACGGCACGGTCACCCGGCACTACCGGCAGTGGCAGAAGGGCGAGAAGACCTCGACCAACCCGATCGCGTCGATCTACGCCTGGACCCGGGGCCTGGCCCACCGGGGCAAGCTGGACAACACGCCGGCGGTCACCGAGTTCGCCAACACCCTGGAGCAGGTCATCGTCGACACCGTCGAGGGCGGCCAGATGACCAAGGACCTCTCGCTGCTCATCTCGCGGGACGCCCCGTGGCTGACCACCGACGAGTTCATGAACGCGCTCGACGAGAACCTGGCGCGCAAGCTCGCCTGATCCAGGCGTACCGCATCATCGGAGCCCGTCGGCACCCGCCGGCGGGCTCCGGCGTGTCCGGGGTCGACACGCCGTCGGCGTCACTGCGGCCGGCGCGCCTCGTTGACCAGAGTGGACGAGATGCCAGTCGCGTCCAGGAAGGTTGACCGCGGTCGACCGCGGCATGCGTGCCGATCAGCCAGCCTTCCCGGCTGTGTCGAGCACAGCCAGCCGTCCCTTCCCTGCGGGGGGCCCTGTCCCGGGCCCCCCGCGCCCTGTCTCCCGCCCGTCTCAGGCGGCGCGCAGGAGGTCGGCGGCGCGCTCGGGGGAGATGTCGTTGATGAAGACACCCATCCCGGACTCGGAGCCCGCCAAATACTTCAGCTTGTCCTTGGCCCGCCGGATGCTGAACAGCTGCAGGTGCAGGTGGCCCAGCTCGCGGTCGATCCGCACCGGCGCCTGGTGCCACGCCGAGATGTAGGGCATCGGCATGTCGAACAGGCCGTCGAAGCGGCGCAGCAGGTCCAGGTAGAGCGGCCCGAAGGCGTCCCGCTCGCTGTCGCTGAGCGCCGGGATGTCCGGCACCACGCGGTGCGGCGCCACGTGCACCTCGAACGGCCAGCGGGCCGCCGCTGGGACGAACGCCGTCCAGTGCTCGTTCTCGGCCACCACCCGGTCGCCGGCGGTGCGCTCGGCGGCCAGCACGTCCGCGTAGAGGTTGCCCCCGCCGTTCCGCTCGGCGTGCCGGCGTGCCGCGGCCAGCAGTGCCCGGGTGCGCGGCGTCACGAAGGGGTACGCGTAGATCTGCCCGTGCGGGTGATGCAGCGTGACGCCGATCTCGACGCCCCGGTTCTCGAAGCAGAACACCTGCTCCACGCCGGGCAGGGCACCGAGCACCTCGGTCCGGTCGGCGAGCGCGTCCAGCACGGTTCGGACCCGGCGCGGGGGGAGGCTGGCGAAGGAGGCGTTGTGGTCGGAGGTGAAGCAGACCACCTCGCACCGGCCGAGGCCCGGCCGGACTGGCGTGAACGGCGTGATCTCCCCAGGCTCGTCAGCCACCCGGCCGCTCAACGACGGAAACCGGTTCTCGAACACCACCACGTCGTAGTCGGGGGCCGGGATCTCGGTCAGCCGGTCACCCAGCGACGGGTCGAGTGGGCACTCGTTCGCCGGCGGAAGGAATGTGCGGGTCTGTCGGTGCACGGCGACCGCCACCCACTCGTCGGTCAGCGGGTCGTAGCGCAGCTGGGACGCGGGGGGCGGCGGCGGCAGGTCCCGGCGATCCGGCTGGTCGCGGACGGCGTCGTCGCGCTCGTCGAAGTAGATCAGCTCCCGGCCGTCGGCCAGGTCGATCGCGGTGCGCTTCACGGCGCCGTCCCCTCACTTGTCGGCGTGCCCGTCGCGCGGCCCGCCCCTGTCGCCTTCACCATGATCAATTCACCCACCTGCTCGCCGAGTACCCGGCGCGCGGGCGGAGGCAACCGGTCGTCGCTGACCAGTACGTGTGCTGCGGCCAGCTCGACGATCGAGGAGATGCCGACCGTGCCCCACTTGGTGTGGTCGGCGAGCACCACCAGCCGGTCCGCCGCCGCCACCAGCGCCCGGTCGGTTTCCGCCTCCATCAGGTTGGGGGTGGTGAAGCCGGCCCGCTCGGTGATGCCGTGCACGCCGAGGAAGAGCAGATCCAGGTGCAGCCTCCGGACGGCGCTGACCGCGAGCGGGCCGACCAGCGCGTCCGACGGTGTGCGTACGCCACCGGTGAGCACCACCGTCTGATCCGGTCGACCGCCGGCGTGCAGGATCTCGGCCACCGGCAGCGAGTTGGTCACCACGGTCAGGCCGGGCACGTCCACCAGCCTCCGGGCCAGCTCCGCGGTGGTGGTGCCCGCCGAGAGCGCGACCGCCGCGCCCGGCCGGACCAACTGCGCCGCCCGATCCGCGATGGCGGCCTTCTCCGGCAGTTGTCGGACCGACTTGGCGTGGAAGCCCGGCTCGTCGGTGGAGCTCGGGCCGGCCGCCGTGGCACCGCCGTGCACCTTGGCCAGCAGACCACGCTCGTGCAGCGACTCCAGGTCGCGCCGGATGGTCATGTCGGAGACGCCGAACTCGGCGGCCAGCTCGGTCACCCGGACGCCGCCGGTCGACCGGACCCGCTCCAGGATGGCCGCCTGCCGCTGCTGAGCGAGCATCCGCCGTGCCTCCCCGGGGTCCACGTACTCTCACGCGGTCGAACGTGTTCCAACAAAGATGAACACTAGCGCGTAGCCGGCAGCGGTGGAAGGAACGGGGGTACGGCGACGCCTCAGACGGACGGGATCTTCAGCTCCACCCAGCCGGTCTCGGTCAGGTGGTGCAGCACGGCCTGCACCGCTTCCGGCACGCTCAGGTCGGTGGTGTCCAGCACCAGGTCGGCGTCGGTCGGCACCTCGTACGGGTCGTCGATCCCGGTCATGCCGGTGAGCAGCCCGGCGCGGGCACGCGCGTACAGGCCCTTGCGGTCCCGCTGCTCGCACACCTCCAGCGGGGTGGCGACGTGCACCAGCACGAAGCCCGCCCCGGCGGCCAGGGCCATCTCCCGAGCCGTGGCGCGGGCCGCCGCGTACGGCGCGATCGGGCAGCAGATGCCCACCCCGCGATGCCGGGCGATCTCCGCCGACACCCAGCCGATCCGCCGTACGTTGAGATCCCGGTCGGCCTTGCTGAAGCCCAGCCCGGCGGAGAGCTCCCGGCGCACCACGTCCCCGTCGAGCAGGGTCACCGTGCGGTCGCCGCTCTCCCGCAACGCGTCCGCCAGCCCTCGGGCGATGGTCGACTTGCCGGAGCCGGAGAGACCGGTCAGGAAGACCACCAGGCCTCGGTGCCGGCGCGGCGGCCGGGCCCGCGCCAGCTCCTTCGCCACGGCCGGCGGCGTGTGCCACTCCGGCAGCGGGAAGCCCCGGTCCAGCAGGTCGTCGATCTCGTCCTGGGTCAGCGCGAGACGGCGGTTGCGCTGCGGGATGTCCTCCCGCCAGCGCCACTGCCCGTCCCGGTTGTCGTACGCCAGCTCGCGCGGCACCAGCACCCGCAGCCCGGCTCCGGAGAGCATCTCCCCAGTGGAGAGCAGGTGGGTGACCCCGTACGCGGCGGAGACCCGGGCGCGCAGCAGCGCGTCGCTGATCTCGTCCCGCCGGTGCGACAGCGGCACCGCCACCAGGGTGGCCGGCGGCATCCGGTCCCGGGCGGCGAAGATGCTGCGCACCAGCGCCTCCGGCGGGAACCCACCGGCGCCACCCTCGCCGACCGGGATCATCACCAGCAGGTGCGCGGCCAGGGTGCGGGCGGCGTGGGCGATCTGGGCGAGCTGGGGCCGGTGCAGTGGCCGGTCGGCGATCACCCCGAGCACCCGGCCCGGTGGCAGCAGCGCCCGGACCTCCTCCGGGCTGCGGCGTAGCCGCTGGAACGGGCCGTGGCCACCGTCACCCAGCCGCCGGACCCGGCCGCCCACCCCGGCCACGCCCTCGCGTACCGGCCAGACGTCCGCCACGTCCAGGGCGGCCGCCGGCGCACCCTCGCCGTCGGTCAGCAGCAACGCCCGGCGGGCCGGGTCGCGCGGATCGAAGCTCTCGGCCAGTGCGGCCGGCACCTGGAGGGTCACCGCGACCTGCCACGGCGTGCCGTCGGCCAGCCGACTGCGCCGGCTGACCGAAACCAGGTCGGCGCGGGTCATGAAGCCAGTCAAGGGGGCGTACGCGCCGGTCAGCAGCAGTTCCAGATCCGCGAGCTCACCGGGACGCGGCGTGTACGCCGGCGCGTCCCGGAGCACCTCGTCGGGCAGCACCCAGCCGTTGCTCATCCACACCCCCCACTCGCTGACCGGCACACAGTTTCGCAGCCGACCGCCGATCGGTCGAGGGCGCCACTCCACGACCAGGGCGGGCGGATCAGCGGCGGATCCGGCGGCCCACCGCCGACCGCAGCCGGTTCCAGGGCTTTCGCTGGTCGCGGATCCGGGGTCGCGAGCCGTCGGCCCGGCAGATGAACACCAGCGGCAGGTGCGCGTCCTCGGTCCAGCCGGCGTTGGTGATCCGTGCCTTGAGGAGCCAGCTACCCCGGGTCCGGCCGCCGTTGAGGGCGCCGAAGTCGATCGTGGTGGTGGCCCGGTGGACCAGGTGGGTGGTGTCCGCGTCGGTCGGGCTGGCGACCCGTTCGGTTCGGAACTGCACCGGCAGGAAGATCTCGTCGCCGGTCTCCCTGCGGCGGGCGACCACGTCCAGCCGGGCCTTGCGGACCTGGGTGGTGGAGTCGAGCACCTCGGGGGCGACCTCGTCCACCGGCAGCACCAGCACGTCCCGCCCGTCGTCGGCGCGGAAGCCGATCGGCCGGTCCGCGGAGCGCAGTTCGGCGGCGACGGTCACCGTGACGGCGCGGTCGGCCCGCTTGTGTTCGTCAATCGTGCCGTGCGCCGCGATGCCCGCCTCCCAGGAGGCCAGCCGGCGCAGGTCGGCGAATCGGCCCCGCTCCGCCAGGAACGCCACGGCTCGTTGCAGCGGCGGCAGGCCCGCGGCCACGCCGGGAGCGAACCGGTCCTGGATGACCTTCTGGGTCTCCAGGGCGACCTGCTCCAGCCAGCTCTCGGGGGCGCTCAGCAGTCGCTTGCCGCGCAACCGGTTGAGCATCTCGTTGCGCAGCCACCGCCGGTGCAGCCGGTCCCGCAGCGGGCCCGGCTCGGTGTTGGCATCCACGATGTCCAGCGCGTCGCGCAGGTTGGCGAAGTAGCTCGACGGGTCCAGCAGGGCAGCGGTGACGTTGCGCGCGTCGCCCCGCTGGGCGTGGTGGTAGCACGTGTAGTCGGACAGCACGCAGGTGCGCCCAGACAGGAAGTAGGCCCGCACCACCACCAGGTGGTCCTCCAGCCGACGCTTGCCGCCCTCCGGGAACCGCACCCCGTGCTCGTTGAGGAACGACCGGCGGAACAGCTTGTGGCAGGTCAGGCTGTCGATCAGCGGCGAGTTCTCCAGGGTGGCGTCGAAGTTGTTCTTCCGGAACAACTCCCGCGGCACCGGCCGCCCGTGCCCGGCCATCTTCCCGACCACGATGTCCGCGTCGTACTTCTTCGCGCACTCGTAGAGCCGCTCCAGCGCCTGGTCGGCGAACCAGTCGTCGTCGTCGGCGAAGAAGACGTACTCGCCGCGGGCACGCTCGATGCCCAGGTTGCGCGGTCGCGACGGCCAGCCCGAGTTCTCGATGTGCAGCACCTGGATGTGCGGGTGCGCGGCGGCCAGCTCGTCCAACCGCTCGCCCGTGCCGTCGGTCGAGCCGTCGTCGACGACGATCACCTCGAACTCGTCGGCGGGCATCGACTGGCGCAGCAGCGAGGCGATCAGCTTCTCGATGTGACGACGGCAGTTGTACGCCGGCACCACGACACTCACCTTGGGGACGTCCACTCCGACCATCACGATCCCTCCCGTGTCGGCGGCCGAATACCCCCGGAACACCGCCAGGTGAACGGAGGGTGAATGGTGTCATCTTCAATGCGCGATTCCAGCGGCGGGGTCCGGTGGAGCGCGGGACCGGCGCAAACGTCGCCGGCCAGCGGACCTTAGGGGTCAACTGTTGCCAGGATCAGGGGAGCGCCCGGGGCGAGCCGGTGCCCGCTGTGGGCACCGACTCCCTACGCTGGGCAGCGTGACACTGATCGCGACCCAGTCGCTCACCAAGACGTACGGAGGTCGGGTCACCGCGCTCGCTGACCTCACCGTCGCCGTCGAGCCCGGGATCATCGGCCTGGTGGGCGCGAACGGCGCCGGCAAATCCACCCTGATCAAGATCCTGCTCGGCCTGATTGCTCCCACCACCGGTCAGGTGTCGGTGCTCGGCATCGACCCGACCACCGACCCGGCGGAGGTCCGGGCCCGGGTCGGCTACATGCCCGAGCACGACTGCCTCCCGCCGGACCTGTCCGCCGCTGAGCTGGTCACCCACCTCGGCCGGATGAGCGGCCTTCCGCGCACCGCGGCCCGGGAGCGGGCGTCGGAGGCGTTGCGGCACGTCGGGCTCTACGAGGAGCGTTACCGCCCGGTCGGCGGCTACTCCACCGGCATGAAGCAGCGGGTCAAGCTGGCCCAGGCGCTGGTGCACGACCCCGACCTGCTGCTGCTCGACGAGCCGACCAACGGCCTCGACCCGGCCGGCCGGGACGCCATGCTGGCGCTGGTGCACCGGATCGGCACCGAGTTCGGCATCTCCGTGCTGGTCTGCTCGCACCTGCTGGGCGAGGTGGAGCGGATCTGCGACACGCTGATCGCGATCGACGGCGGTCGGCTGCTGCGCGCCGACCACATCTCCGCGATGACCTCGGCCACCGACGTGCTCGCCGTGGAGGTCAGCGAGGGCACCGAGGAGTTGGCCGCCCGGCTTGCCGAGCTCAAACTGCCGGTGGCGCGCGACGGCCGGCTGCTGCTCGTACCGCTGGCCGACGACAGCACCTACGACCTGATCCTCGGCGCGGTCGCCGAGCTGGACCTGCCGCTGCATCGACTGGACCAGCGCCGGCACCGGGTGGCCGAACTCTTCGCCACGAGGGAGCTCACCCATGCCTGAGCCGTCTTCCGCCGCCGTGCGCTCCGCGCCGGGCGGCGTCATCCACGACATTGGCTACCAGCGCTACCGCGGCTCACGGCTGGGCCGCCGGCACGTCTTCGGCGCGCTCTACCTGCACGGGCTGCGCACCGCGTTCGGGTTCGGGCGTAGCGCCAAGGCCAAGATCTTCCCCTGGCTGGTGGTCGGCATCGTCACCCTGGTCGCGGTGGCGCTGGCCGCGGTACGCAGCCAGATCGGCGAGCCGGTCGCCACGTACGCCCAGTTCGCCGACTCGATGAGCTGGCTGGTCCTGTTCTTCGTGGCGGTGGCCGCACCGGAGCTGGTCTCCCGGGACCTGCGCAGCGGCGTGCTCCCGCTCTACTTCTCCCGGCCGCTGCCGCGCGGCGACTACGCGCTGGCCAAGCTGCTGGCGCTGGTCACCGCGCTCTGGCTGCTGCTCGGTGGGCCGCAGCTGGTGATGTTCCTGGGTGCCGCGTTCACCACCAAGGAGGGCATGCGAGGGGTCTGGAACGAGCTGCTCGACCTGCTGCCCGGGCTGCTCTACGCCGGGCTGTGGGCGGTGGTCTTCGCGTCGGTCGGGCTGCTGGTCGCGTCGCTGACCGGCAAGCGCGCCTTCGCCGCCGGCGGCGTGGTCGCGGTCTTCCTGATGACCACCCCGATCGTGGGCACGCTGAGCATCCTGCCGTCGCGGACGGCCAACGAGCTGGCCGGGCTGGCCTCGCCCTCCACCCTGGTGCAGGGCGTCGGCATCTGGTCACTGGGCGACCTGCTGGTGGAGGGCGATCAGGGCGGCCCGTCGATCGGCAGGTTCGGCCCGGTCTACGCCTTGGCCGCGGTGCTGCTGGTCGCTGGCGCGACCGCCCTCCTGCTGGCCCGCTACCGGAAGGTCGCCTCCTGATGAGCACGCTGAGCCTGGCCGGGGTGTCCCGGTGGTACGGCAATGTGGTCGCCGTCAACGACATCAGCATGACCCTCGGGCCGGGAGTGACCGGGCTGCTCGGCCCGAACGGCGCTGGCAAGACCACGCTGTTGCACATGATGGCCGGGTTCCTCTCCCCGTCGCGGGGCACGGTGACGCTCGACGACGAGCCGACCTGGCGCAACCCCGACGTCTACCGGCGGCTGGGGCTGGTCAGCGAGCGGGAGGCGGTGCAGGGCTACCTCAGCGCGTACGAGTTCGTGCTGGCCAGCGCGAAGCTGCACCGGCTGGCCGACCCGACGGCGGCGGCCCGACGGGCCATCGACCTGGTGGAGCTGGAGTCGGCGCAGGACCGGCGGATCGGCACCTACTCGAAGGGCATGCGGCAACGGGCCCGGGTGGCCGCCGCGCTGGTGCACGACCCGCAGGTGCTGCTGCTCGACGAGCCGTTCAACGGGATGGACCCGCGCCAGCGGCTGCACATGATGCAGCTGCTTCACACCCTGGGCGACGCCGGCCGGACCATCCTGTTCAGCTCGCACATCCTGGAGGAGGTCGAGCAGGTCTCCGGGACGGTCCAGGTGATGGTGGCCGGCCGCCTGGCGGCCTCCGGCGACTTCCGGACCATCCGCCGGTTGATGACCAACCGGCCGCACGTCTTCGCGGTGCGCTCCACCGACGACCGGGCGCTGGCCGTGGCGCTGATCGCCGAACCGTCGGTGAGCGGGGTCGAGCTGGACCGCACCGGCCTGACCGTGCGCGCCGGCGACTACGGCGCCTTCACCCGGGCGCTGCCCCGGATCGCGCTGAACCGGGGCATCCGGGTGCGCCAGCTGGTGCCGTCCGACGAGTCCCTGGAGAGCGTCTTCTCCTACCTGGTGGAGGCCTGAGAACATGTCGACCGTTACCTGGATCACCGCGCGCGGCCTGTTCGGCCGGCGCCGGTTCCTGCTGCTGCTCCCGCTGCCGTTGGTGCTGCTCGGGCTGGCCGTGCTCTGCCGCTCGCTGGGGGTGGACCCGGGCGAGTGGGGGCCGCCGGTGCTGGTCGGCCTCGGGCTGGCCGTGGTGCTGCCGGTGGTGGCGCTGATCATCGGCACCGGCGTGCTGGGCGCCGAGATCGACGACGGCACGGTGGTGCACATCCTGACCAAGCCGTTGCCGCGCTGGCAGATCGTGCTGCCCAAGCTCGCGGTGGCCGCCGGGGTCACCGCGGCCACCGTCGCGGTGCCGCTCTACATCGCGGGCGTGCTGGCCGCTTCGGTACGCCTCGGTCTGGCGCTGGCCGCCGCGGCGACGCTCGGCGCGCTGGCGTACACGGCGCTGTTCCTCGCGCTCAGCCTGGTGACCCGGCGGCCGGTGCTGCTCGGCCTGGTCTACGTGCTCATCTGGGAGGGGCTGCTGGGCAACTTCGTCAGCGGCACCAAGGTGCTCTCCATCCAGCAGTACGTGATCGCCCTCGCCGACCGGATCGCCCCCACCGGGCTGCTGGAGACCAGCGTGTCGGTGCCGGTGGCGGCGGTGATGACCGCGTTGGTCAGCGTCGGCTTCACCGTGCTGGCCATCGACCGCCTGCGCTCGTTCAGCGTGGCCGGCGAGACGAGCTGAGGCCGGTGCGAGTCGCTGTTCCGGCCAGCCACCCCCGGTCGGTAGGGCTGGCCGGATGTACCGGCAGGGGTGCCTCGGGCCAGGCTGGTGGGCGTGAACGTCGAAGCGGAGCGGACGTCGTTGGCTGAGCCGTACTCCCGAAGCAGCCGGCCGTGGCTGACCAGCCTGGCGGTCGCCGGGCTGGTCTGCGCCACGGTCGCGACGGCCGCCCAGGGCAGCGGACGGTTCCACTGGTGGGCCGGGTTCATCCTGATCCCGGGCGCGCTGATCGCCGCCAGCGGCGGGCCGCTGCTGGCCCGGGGCGGCGGCCGGGCCTTCGCCGGGTACGTCATCGCCTGCGTCGGCACGCTGGTGTTCGCGGTGGGCGCGCTGCTGATGTTCGGCGTGATGGGCCGGGGCTGGCCGGCGCTGGTGGTGCTGCCCTGCCTGGCGGTCGCCGGCACCTACCTGTGGCGGGCAGCCCACCCGCTGGCCCGCGGCCTGCACCGGGCGGTGGCCCTGCTCGCGCTCACCGGCGCGCTGGTCGGGCTGACCCTGCAACTGATCCGGGTGGATCTGATCGACCTGAGGACCGGCTGGTGGGGCGGGTTCATGATGCTGGCCGGGGCGATCGTGCTGGGCAACGCGGTCGAGTTGACCCGGCACCGGATGCAGTACCGGCTCCAGGCGATCACCCTGCTGGTCGGGCCGGCGGTGGTCGCGATCCTGGTCGGCCTGCGTTTCCTGCGCGGCTGGTGACCGCTTCCGCGCCGGTCAGAAGGCGCAGGCGATGACGAGTTCCGGGGTGCGGTCGGGGAGCAGGTCCAGCTTGCCGATCCGGCCGGCCGCGCGCAGGTCGTCGGCGACCAGGGTGAGCTGTTCCAGCAGCGCCGCCGGCCCGAGCGCCTCCGCCAGCGGCACCTCTGCCTTCATCGACAGCTTCCGCTCCGACTTCGCCCGCCGCACCTGGCTCAGCGCGTCGCCGGCCAGCCGTAGCAGCGCCGGGTCGCCCGTCCCCTCCGTCGTCCGGGCCACCTCGTGCGTGGTGGGCCACGGCGCCCGGTGCACCGAGCCGTACCGCCACCAGGACCAGACCTCCTCGGTGACGTACGGCAGCACCGGGGCGAACAGCCGCAACTGCACCGACAGTGCCGAGGCCAGCGCCGCCCGCGCCGAGTCGGCCCCCGCTCCGGTGCCGTACGCGCGCTCCTTGACCAGCTCGATGTAGTCGTCGCAGAACCGCCAGAAGAACGCCTCGGTGACCTGCAACGCCGCCGTGTGGTCGTACGAGTCGAAGGCGGCGCCCGCCGCGGTGACGACGGTGGCCAGTTCGGCGAGCATGGCCCGGTCCAGCGGGGCGGTCGCCGGGGTGCGCAGCGCGTCCGCCGCGCCCAGCCCGAGCGCGAACTTCGACGCGTTGAGCAGCTTGGTGGCCAGCCGCCGACCGACCTTGATCTGCGCCGGGTCGAAGGCCAGGTCCATGCCGGGCTTGCCACTGGCCGCCCAGTAGCGCACCGCGTCCGAGCCGTGCTGCTCCAGCAGCGCCAGTGGGGTGACCACGTTCCCCTTGGACTTGGCCATCTTCTTGCGGTCCGGGTCGAGGATCCAGCCGGAGAGCACGGTGTCCCGCCAGGGCAGCACGCCGTGCTCGAAGTGCGAACGGACCACGCTGTCGAAGAGCCAGGTCCGGATGATCTCCTGCCCCTGTGGGCGGAGGTCCATCGGGAAGACCTGGGCGAACAGGTCCGGGTCGGTCTCCCAACCGCCGACGATCTGCGGGGTCAGCGACGAGGTGGCCCAGGTGTCCAGCACGTCCGGGTCGCCGACGAAGCCGCCCGGCTGGCCGCGCTGCGACTCGTCGTAGCCGGGCGCCGGATCGCTGGATGGATCGACCGGCAGCGCGGACTCGTCCGGCGTGAGAGGGTGGGACCAGTCCGGCTCGCCAGCGTTGTCGAGCCGGTACCACACCGGCACCGGCACCCCGAAGAAACGCTGCCGACTGACCAGCCAGTCACCGGTCAGGCCGGCCACCCAGTTGTCGTAGCGGTGCTTCATGTGCGCGGGCACCCAGTGCAGCTGCTCGCCCCGGGCCAGCAACGTCGCCCGCAGCTCGGCATCCCGGCCGCCGTTGCGCAGGTACCACTGCCGGGTCGAGACGATCTCCAGCGGCCGGTCGCCGCGTTCGTAGAACTTGACCGGGTGGGTGATCGGGCGCGGCTCGCCGATCAGGTCACCCGCGTCGGCCAGCATCCCGACGATCGTCCGGCGGGCGCTGTTGACGGTCTGCCCGGCCAGTGCCGCGTACGGCTGCGCCGGCACCCCGGCCGGCGGCTCGGGAAGCAGCCGGCCGTCCCGGCCGATCACGACCCGGGTGGCCAGCCGCAGCTCACGCCACCAGGTCACGTCGGTCAGGTCGCCGAACGTGCAGACCATCGCGATGCCGGTGCCCTTGGCCGGGTCGGCGAGCGGGTGGGCGTGCACCGGCACCTCGACGTCGAACAGCGGGCTGCGCACCGTGCCGCCCACCAGGTCGGCGTACCGCTCGTCGTCGGGGTGGCAGACCAGTGCCACACAGGCCGGCAGCAGCTCGGGCCGGGTGGTGTCGATGAGCACCGCGCGCCCGGTCGGCCCGGTGAACCGCAGCCGGTGGTAGGCGCCGGGGCGCTCCCGGTCCTCCAACTCGGCCTGGGCGACCGCGGTGGCGAAGCCCACGTCCCACAGGGTCGGCGCCTCCGACTGGTACGCCTCGCCGCGGAGCAGGTTGCGCACGAACGCCCGCTGGCTGGTCGCCCGGGCGACCCGGCCGATCGTGGTGTACGTCAGGGACCAGTCCACCGAGAGCCCGAGCCGTCGCCAGAGCGCCTCGAAGACCTGCTCGTCGGCGACCGTCAGCCGCTCGCACAGCTCGATGAAGTTGCGTCGCGAGATCGGGGTGGGGTCACGGCGCGCCGCCTCGTCGACCGGCGTCGCCGGTGGCCGCCACACCGGGTCGTACGGCAGCGCCGGGTCGCAGCGCACCCCGTACACGTTCTGCACCCGGCGCTCGGTGGGCAGGCCGTTGTCGTCCCAGCCCATCGGGTAGAAGACGGCCTTGCCGCGCATCCGCTGGTACCGCGCCGTGGTGTCGGTGTGCGTGTACGAGAAGACGTGTCCCATGTGCAGCTCGCCCGATACGGTCGGCGGCGGGGTGTCGATCGAGTACACGTCCACCCTGCGACCACTCCGGCTCGGCGCGTCTGACGCCGCGTCGCGACCCGGAACAGTCGACCTGGAGCGGTCGAACGCGTACGTGCCCTCCTCCTGCCAGCGGCGCGCCCAGGTCTCCTCGAGCCCGTCCAAACTCGGACGCTCGGGCAGACCGGCGCGGGCCGTCCTCGCCGTATCGGTCATCCTGCGATCGTAGGCACCGCGCGGGTGCCGGGCCACGTAGTTGCGGCCGGGACACGACGGCTGCCTGCGCCGACAGGCCGGCCGGGTCGGTGCGGCACCGTCGACGGCGGGTCGGTGCGCGCCTAGATCATCGAGTCGCGCCACTGACGGTGCAGGGCTGCGTACCGGCCGTCGGCCTCGGCCAGCACGGCGGGCGGGCCGTCCTCGACGATCCGCCCGCCGTCGAGGACGAGCACCCGGTCGGCGGTCTCCACGGTGGAGAGCCGGTGCGCGATCACCAGGGCGGTCCGGTCCCGCAGGATGGTGCCGAGCGCCCGCTGCACCAGCCGCTCGGTCGGCACGTCCAGCGAGGAGGTCGCCTCGTCCAGGATCAGCACGGTCGGGTCGGCCAGGAACGCCCGGGCGAACGCGACGAGCTGCCGCTGCCCGGCGGAGAGCCGGCCGCCGCGCCGGTGCACCTGCGTGGCGTACCCCTCTGGTAGAGCGGTGATGAACTCGTGCGCGCCGATCGCCCGGGCGGCGGCCTGCACCGCGGCGTCGTCGGCGCCGGGCCGACCGAACCGGATGTTCTCCGCCACGGTGCCGCTGAACAGGTGGTTCTCCTGGGTCACCAGCACCACCGCGCGGCGCAGGTCGGCGTCGCTCACCGCACGCAGGTCGATGCCGTCCATCCGGACCGCACCGCTGTCCGGGTCGTGAAACCGGGCGACCAGCTTGGCGATGGTCGACTTTCCCGCGCCGGTCGGCCCGATCAACGCGACGGTCTGCCCGGCGGGCACGGTCAGCTCCAGCCCGGCGAGGATCGGGGTGTCGGCGCGATAGCCGAAGGAGACCGCCCGGAAGGTCAGTTCCCCTCGACCGGCGCCGGTCGGCAGCGGCACCGGCCGGGCCGGCTCGGCGACCGCCGGTCGCTCGTCCAGCACGCCGGCCAGCTTCTCCAGCGCTGCGGTGGCCGACTGGAGCGAGTTGTAGAACTGGCTCAGCTCCTGCATCGGCTCGAAGAAGCGGCGCAGGTAGAGCAGGAACGCGGCGAGCACTCCGACCTCGGTATGCCCGCCGAGCACCCGCCAGCCGCCGTAGCAGAGCACCACCGCCACCGTGACGTTGCCGATCAGCTTGATCGCCGGGGAGTACGTGGCGATCAGGCGGAACGCGTGCAGGCTGGCCTGCCGGTAGTCGTCGCCGAGCGCCATGAAGATCCGCTGGTTGCGTGGCTCCCGACGGAACGCCTGCACCGCCCGGATGCCCCGCATGGACTCCACGAAGTGCACGATGACCAGCGCGACCGCTTCCCGGGTCCGTCGGTACGCGCTGGCCGACGCCCGGGCGAACCAGCGGGAGAGCCAGAACAGGAACGGGAACGCGAACAGCGTCACGGAGGCCAGCGGCAGGTCCAGCCAGAGCAGGATGGCGGCCACCGACAGGATCGACAGCGCGGCCAGCACCAGACTGTCGATCCCGCCGTCGACCAGCTCGGCGATCGAGTCCAGGTCACTGGTGAGCCGGGAGACCATCCGGCCGGAGGTGTACCGCTCGTGGAAGCCCACCGACAGTCGCAGGAAGTGCCCGAACACCCGCTGCCGCAGGTCCAGCAGGACGGCCTGGCCGATCCGGGCGGAAAGCGCGAGGAAACCTCGGCGGGCCGCGTACTCGGTCGCCGCAGCGACGGCGAACGCCCCGGCGACGGCGGCCACCGGGCCGGCGTCACCGGCCCGCAACGGCGCGATGGTCCGGTCGATGCCGATCATGACCAGGTACGGGCCGGCCATCGCCGCGCCGTTCTGGGCCAGCAGCAGGCCGACCGCGCCGGCGAGCCGACTCCGGTGCGGCCGGAGCAGGTCGGCCAGCAGCGCCCGGCTGAGCCGGCGCAGCCGGGCCACCGCCTCGGGGCTGGTCTCCTCGGCCCGGCTCCGGTCGGCCTCCGGGTCGGTGGCCGTCCCGCGCCAGCGGGCGAACTCCGGTTCTTCCCCGGGCGGTGGGTCGGCCGCCTCCCGCACGGTCATGAGCGCACCAGTCCCCATCCGTCCGAGGTGGACGACGCGGACGTGTCCGGCCCGGCAGGTGGTGGCCGCCCGGCTGGCGGCTCGGCGGCGAGCAGCGCCCGGTAGGCCGGCACGGTGGCCAACAGCTCGGAGTGCCGGCCGATCGCGGCGATCCGCCCGCCGTCGAGCAGGGCGACCCGGTCGGCCAGCGCGATGGTCGACGGTCGGTGCACCACCAGCAGCGCGGTGCTGTCCCGGAGCACCCGCCGCAGCGCTGCCTCGATCAGCGCCTCGGTGTGTACGTCGAGGGCGGACAGCGGGTCGTCCAGCACCAGCAACGCCGGCCGGCCGAGCACCGCCCGGGCCAGCGCCAGCCGTTGCCGCTGCCCGCCGGAGAGTGACAACCCCTGCTCGCCGACCCGGGTGGCCAGACCCCACGGCAGGTCGTACGCGAAATCGGCCTGGGCGAGCGCGAGGGCCGCGCGGACCTCGTCGTCACCGGCGTCCGGGTGCCCCAGGGTCAGGTTCTCCCGGACCGACATGGAGAAGAGCGTGGGCTCCTCGAACGCCACCCCGACCAGTCGGCGCAGCGAGTCCAGCCGCAGCTCCCGCAGGTCGTGCCCGTCCAGGGTGATCCGACCGTCAGTCACCTCGTGCAGTCGGGGCACCAGGGAGAGCAGTGTGCTCTTGCCACAGCCGGTGGCCCCGACCAGCGCCACGGTCTCGCCCGGCTCGATGGTCAGGTCTATCTCGCGTAGCACCCGCTCGCTGGTGCCCGGGTACTGGAACGCGACCCGCTCGAAGCGGAGCCGGCCGTGGACCGCGTCGCGGGGCAGCGCGACCGCGCCCGGCGCGTCGACGATCTGCGGTGGGGTGTCCAGCACCTCCAGGATCCGGTCGGCGGCGGTGGCCGCCTCCTGAGCGTTGGCGATGATCCAGCCGAGGGTCTGCACCGGCCAGATGAGCATCAACTGGAGGCTGACGAACGCGACCACCTCGCCGATGGTGAGCACACCCCTCGCGGCGGCGGCCGCCCCGGCGACCAGCACCACGCCCAGGGTCAGGTTGGGCACCAGGTCGAGCAGCGCCGCGGTGTTGGCCAGCAACCGGCCCTTGCGTACGCCGGTGTCGTGCAGCCTCCGGGCCCCACCGGCGAAGCGGGCGACCAGCTCGGGCCCCCGGCCGTACGCCTTCATGGTGCGCAGGCCCTGCGCGGTCTCCTCGACCAGGGTGGCCACGTCGCCCTGCTGGTCCTGCATCCGTCGGGACGCGCTGTGGTAGTGCCGCGCGAAGCGCCGGGTGATAAGCAGTAGCGGCACGGTGCTGGCCGCCACCAGCATCCCGAGCGCCACGTGCAGGCGGATCAGCAGCAGCACCACCACGAGGTAGGTGGTCAGGTTGAGCACCAGGAAGAACACGCCGAAGGAGAGGAACCGGCGGATCACCGACAGGTCGCTGGTGATCCGGGAGAGCAGCTGACCGGACTGCCAGCGGTCGTGGAAGCTGGTCGGCAGCCGCTGGAGGTGGGCGTAGACGTCGGCGCGCAGCGCCGCCTCCATGCCGACGGCCGAGGAGGACTGCACCCACCGACGGATGAAGATCAGCACCGCCTCGACCACGCCGAGCAGCAGCGCGAGGCCACCGAGCTGGAGCAGGCCGGCGGGCTCGCGCTGGGCCACCGGCCCGTCCACCACCCGCTGCACCACCAGCGGTACGGCGATCCCGGCCGCCGTGCCGGCGAGCCCCGCGATCATCAGCCAGGCGAACTCGGTGGCGTACGGGCGCAGGTAGCGGCGCAACCGCCAGAGGTTGTGCACGGGGTGAGGGCCCGCGGCGACCCGGGCGGCCGGGCTGCCGACGCTGTCCGCAGGCACTACCCGACGGTAGCGTCAATAGGCGTCGATGCTTGTGTCAGCTTTTTGTCAACCGCCGCTCATGACCGAGAAGCCACTTCTTCACGTCCAGCCCCCAGCGGTAGCCGCCGAGCGTGCCGTCGGTACGCAGCACCCGGTGGCAGGGCACGAACAGCGCCGCCGCGTTACGGGCGCAGGCGGCCGCGGCGGCCCGTACCGCTGGCGGTCGGCCAGCCAGCGCCGCGTACCTGGTGTAGGTGACCGGGGTCCCCGGTGGGACCTCGCGCAGCACCTCCCAGGCGTGCGCCATGAACTCGCCGCCGGTGCGCTGCCGCACCGGCACCGTGTCGATGGCGGTGAGGTCACCGTCCAGGTAGGACCGGACGGCCGCGCTGACGGGGCCGAGGTCGGCCCGTTGCCGAAGCGGCGCCCGTAGGGTCGGGTGGACCAGGGGCAGCAGCGCCGCCGGGTCCGGGGTGAAGCCGGCCGCCAGGACCTCGCCGTCGGTGTCGGCGAGGATGCTCAGCGGGCCGGTCGGGGTGCTCAGGACGGTGCTGTCGATGCTCATGCCGCTCTCCAGAGTCTGATCGTGGCGTAGGACCGCCAGGGGCGCCAGCGGTCGGCGTACGTGTTGAGGGTCTTCGGGTCGTCGGGCAGGCCGAGCGCGGCCGCGCCGCGTCGGACCGCCAGGTCGGTGGGTAGCAGGACGTCCGGGTCGCCGAAGGCGCGCATGGCAAGGTAGCCGGCGGTCCACGGGCCGATGCCGGGCAGCGCCAACAGCAGCCGGACCGTCTCCTCACGGTCGCCGCCCGGTGCCAGGTCCAGGTGCCCGTCGATGACCGCCCGCGCCAGCCCGCGGATCGTCTCCCGCCGTCCGACCGGCATCCCGAACGCGGTGTCCGGCTTCCCGAGCACGTCCTCCGCGCTGGGAAACCCCCGGAGCAGCCCAGGCTGGTTCCCGGCGTGTTGATCATGAGGTTGACCGGCGACTGGATCTCCGTTCGGCCCGTCAACCTCATGATCGACGTGGTCCTCGGTGGAGCCGGGGGCGGCCAGTAGGCGGATGAGAGTGGTGCGGGCTGAGGTGACTGAGACCTGCTGGCCGATGATGGCGCGGACCGCCAGCTCGAAGCCGTCCACCGCCCGGGGAACCCGGATGCCCGGTTCGGCGGCGACCGCCGGGGCGAGCGCCGGGTCGGCGGCGAGCGTGGCGTCGATGGCGGCCGGGTCCGCGTCCAGGTCGAGCAGCCGGCGGCAGCGGGCCACCGCCGGCGCCAGGTCGCGCAGGTCGGCCAGCCGCAGCGTCGCCGCGACGTGCCCGTCCGCCGGGGTCAGCGCCACCTGGCCGGTGCCGTGCGGCAACCGCAACCCCCGGTGGTACGTCCCGTCGCGGACCTCGTCCACGCCGGGCAGCGCCCGCACCGCCAGGAAGTCCAGCAGCGCCTGGGCGTGCAGCGGGGGGCGGTACGCCAGCCGGAGCGTGATGGTCCCCGCCCCGGGAGGTGCCTGGTGCCGGCCACGGGCCGTGCGCAGCTCGGACGGGGCGATCCCGTACACCTCGCGGACCGTGTCGTTGAACTGCCGCACGCTGCCGAAGCCGGCGGCGAACGCGATCTCGGCCATCCCCAGGCCGGTCGTCTCGATCAGGATCCGGGCGGTCTGCGCCCGCTGGGCCCGGGCCAGCGCGAGCGGCCCGGCACCCATCTCGGCGCGCAGCATCCGGTGCAGGTGCCGCTCGGTGTAGCCGAGTCGGGCGGCCAGCCCGGGGACGCCGTCGCGGTCGACCACCCCGTCGGAGATCAGCCGCATCGCCCGCCCGACCACGTCGGCGCGGACGTCCCACTGCGGCGAGCCGGGTGCGGCGTCCGGCCGGCAGCGGCGGCAGGCGCGCAGCCCGGCGCCCTGTGCCGCGGCTGCGGACGGGAAGAACCGGACGTTCTGTCGCTTGGGCGTGGTCGCCGGGCAGGACGGCCGGCAGTAGATCCCGGTGGACGTCACGCCCGTGTAGAACCAGCCGTCGAACCGCTGGTCACGGCTGTCCACGGCTCGGTAGCACCGCTCGAAATCCATCTCCACGCCACCGATGATGCCCCGCTCGCCGGGCTCGCGGCTGGCGGGAATCGGACCTGGGCGTGCGGCCCGGCAGTCGGCGGCTTGACGGCCGTCCGCGGCAACCGCCGCCGGGTGCCCGTCAGCGGCGGCGCCGGTGGGGTTGGCCAGAGCGTGCGGGCTGACCGGACCGTGCCGGCTGGCTGGACCGCGCGGGCTGGCCGGAACGGGCGGGTCGGGCGGTCAGCAGGGCCGACCGGAACACGCCGTCCGGGTCGTACCGTCGCCAGAGCCGCCGCACCCGGGCCCCGGTCTCACTCGGGTAGATCCGGGCGAACGCGGCCGGGTCCGGCCGGCTCTCGAAGTTGACGTACGCGCCGTCGGCCCGACCGGCGACGCCCCGCCAGGCAGCGTCCAACGCCGCGCCGCCCTGCGGCGGGAAGACCGAGGCGATGACCAGGGTGTTCTGGTGCCGGTGCGGGTAGGCGGTCGCGTCGGGGGCGACGTCGTTGACCGCCCCGCCCACCGAGCGGAGCTGGATGACCGCCCGGCCGGGACCGGTCACCGCCCGCATCAGGGCCCGAGAGCCGGCGTCGTCCAGCTCGGTGAACAGGCCGTTGGTGGTCGTGCCCCGCTGCTGCCCGACGTTCGGGTTCAGGTGTGCGGTCGGCACCAGGGACGGGTAGGGCAGCAGGTCGGTCCGGTGTTCGAGCAGCTTCCCGATGGCCAGCAGCGGCTCCACCACGGGTCGGGCCCGGCGCAGGCTCTCGGCGGCGACCACGGCGGTGATCGACATGAGGGCCGACCGTCCCTCCGCGAACAGCACGGCGGCTGCCGACAACTCCCGTGGGGCCTGCGCCAGGTAGCCCGCCCACTCCCGAACGGTGCGGCCGTCGGGGTGCGCCTCGACGACCAGTTGCGCCACCCCGACGTTGCGCTGCTCGGTGGCCTCGATCTCGAACGCCACCACGATCCCCGCTCCCGCGCCGGCACCCCGGACAAGCCAGAACAGCTCCGGCTCGTGCTCCGCGTCCGCGCGCACCAGCGTCCCGTCCGCGAGCACCACCTCCACCGCGCGGACGCGGTCGATGGTGAGGCCGTACGAGCGGACCAGCCAGCCGACGCCACCCCCGGTGGTCAGGCCGCCCACGCCGACGTTGCCGTGGTCACCTGAGCTGATCACCAGGCCGTACCGGGCCAGCGCCGTCGCGACATTCGCCCAGCGGGCGCCGGCCTCGACCCGGACCAGCCCGGACCGCTCGTCGAGCACCTGCACCCGGTTGAGCATGGACAGGTCGATGACCAGGCCACCGTTATTGGAGGAGGTGCCGGCGAGACCGTGCCCGCCGCTGCGGACGGCGATCGGCAGCCGCTGCTCCCGCGCGTAGCGGATCG
This sequence comes from Micromonospora sp. NBC_00858, assembly GCF_045207365.1. NCBI lineage: Bacteria > Bacillati > Actinomycetota > Actinomycetes > Micromonosporales > Micromonosporaceae > Micromonospora > Micromonospora sp. NBC_00858. Next base: position 7,301,068 of record NZ_CP108828.1, read on the forward strand.
CGGCGACCACCTGCGCGACGTTCTTCGGCAGCAGGACGCCGGCCGGCGAGGCCGGCGTGGTGTACGTCGAGCGCAGCTGCGCATACCGGCGATCGCCGGGGGTGACGAGCTGGCCGGTGAGCGGACCGGGCACCCGGGCCAGGGCGGGACTCATCGCTGCCTTCGCAGCTCACGCGCCGTCGGGTGTCCGTGATCGGTCATGCCCCAAGAGTGGGCGGCCGTACCGACCTTGGCAAACGGCACCCTGTTCGACGGGATGCGCAGCGCATGCCGGTGCGGGGAGTGCCGGGCGATGGTGACCGGGATCTCCGACCGGCTTCTCGCGCGGCAGCTCAAGGAGCTGGAGTGACGGGCTTACCAAGGACGGGCCGGCCGGTCGGACCGGGCGGGAGAACCGCCCGGTCCGACCGGATCTGATCAACTCGCCGGGCTGGGCACCCCGGGCGGGCCGAGCGGGGTCGGCGTGGCCGACGGCCGTGCCGGGCCTGGCTTACCCGGCACGCCGGGCGGGCCGAGCGGGGTCGGCGTGGCCGACGGCCGTGCCGGGCTCGGCTTACCCGGCACGCCGGGCGGGCCGGACGGGCTGGGTACGACGATCGGCCCGGTCGGGCTGGGTGCGCCGGGCGGCGCGGACGGGCTGGGTACGACGATCGGCCCGGACGGGCTGGGTGCGCCGGGCGGGCCCGAGGGGCTGGGCGCGGCCGGACGGGGTTGGTCGGAGCCGGTCGCCGCGAGGGCGATCGGGGTGGCGATCAGGATGGCCGCGAGCGTGCCCACCGCGCCCATCGTCACCGTGGCCCGGCGCCGGTTGCGCACCCGCCGTTCCGCTCGGCTCAACTGGTCATGCACGATCGGTGCCTCCTCGGCCAGGTCGGTGAGGGTGGAGCGGATGAGGATCTCGAAGCGGTCGGTCATCGCCGTACCTCCAGCAATTCGACCTCCGGCAGGAGTTCGCGCAGCCGGCTGACCGCCCGGTGGGTACGGCTGCGGACCGTGCCCACCGAGCAGCCCAGCAGCTCGGCCACCCGGGCCTCGGGCAGGTCCTCGTAGTAGCGAAGGACCACCACCGCGCGCTGCGCCGGTGGCAGGTGGCGCAGCGCGGCGCGCATCGCCAACCGCACGTCCGACCCGCCGCTCGGGTCGGCGCCGACCGGTTCGTCCGCCGGGTTGAGCGGCGTCTCCCGCCACCGGCGCAATCGCCGCCACCAACTGACCTGCTCGCGGTACATCACCACACGCAGATACCCCTCCGGGTCGGCGTGCCGGATGCTTCCCCACTTGGGGATGGTCCGCGCCAACGCCGACTGGAACAGGTCCTCGGCGGCGCTGCGGTTCCCGGTCAGCAGGTACGCGACCCGCATCAGCGCCGGAGTCCGGTTGGCGACGAACTCGGCCAACCGGGCTCGCTCGTCCTCGTCCACCCACCACCCCTTTTTCTTGTCACCGATACAGACGCCCCAGGTCATCATCGCTATCCACGTTCGAGGGCGAATTTTCCGCCCGAAAGTGTCGGTCGCGGCGGGTAACGTCCGGCCACCAACTCAAGAAGGGGTGCGGCGATGGCGAGCGTGGCGGGTCGGGCGGCGGCATCGACACGGGACACGTTCCCGCCGCTGCCCCGTGCGGTGGTGCAGTCCTTCTACCGCCGGATGCGGGCCGTGGCGCCGGCCGCGGTCGGCGCGATCGAGCGGGACCGGGCGGCCGACGCAGAGCCGGCCTTCGCCGACACCGCCTGCGGCCGGCTGGCCCGCTCCCTGGACGATGCGGGCCTGCGGGCGCTCGGCATGTGGACGCACCACTGGTGCATGCGCTTCTACGACGACGACACCCGGGCCGGCCGGCGGCTGGTCCGGGAGATCGCCGCCCGGCCAGCGCTGGGCTGGACGGCCGACGAGGTGCGCTGGATGCTGCGCGAGTCGGTCGCGGCCGGCCCGGCCGCCGCCGAGCGGTTCACCCTGCCCCGCGCCGCCGCCGCGCAACTGCCCCAGGGGCAGCGGCCGTTCGGCGAGCTGCCCCCGGGTCACTGGCCCGAGGGCGAGGTGGTGATCCAGGACCGGCCGACCGGGGCGGCGTCAGCCGGTGAGCCGGCCGAGGGCCAGCCCACCGCCGAGCCCGACGAGGGCCAGTCCGCCGGGCCGCTTTCCCTGGTGCCCCGCCAGCGGCGCGCTGGCTGAGTCGGTCATCGTCGCGCTGGCCTGGCCCTGAGCCGGGCCTCGCGCGGGTGGGTGATCGGCCGGCGGTCGGCTGCGGCAGGATGAACGCGGCCCTGCACCGACGGAAGGACCCACATGCCCGCCAGCGAACCGACCATCCTCGCCACCAGCATGGGTTTCTTCCGGGGCGACCGGGGTCCCTTGGATTTGCGTCCCGGCCCGGTCTTCGAGCTGGCGGCCGAGCTGGCCGAGGCTGGCCCGCAGCCGCGCATCTGCTACCTCGGTCAGGCCGTCGGGGACCAGCCCACCTCGCTGGCCTCTATCTACGGCGCGTTCGCCGACACTCGGTTCCGGCTGTCGCACCTCGCCTTGTTCCCGATGCCGAACGTCGAGGACATCCGCGCCCACCTGCTCGCCCAGGACGTGATCTGGGTCGGCGGCGGCAGCGTGGCCAACCTGGTCGCGGTCTGGCGGGTGCACGGGCTCGGCGAGATCCTGCACGAGTGCTGGCAGGCCGGCGTGGTGCTGGGCGGCGTCTCCGCCGGCTCGATCTGCTGGCACGTGGGCGGCGCCACGGACAGCTACGGCCCCCGACTGCGCGGCTTCACCGAAGGTCTGGGCTGGCTGCCGTACGGCAACGGCGTGCACTACGACAGCGAAGGCCAGCGGCGACCGTTGATGCACGAGCTGGTCGGCGACGGGACGCTGCCCACCAGCCACTGCACTGACGACGGGGTCGGGCTGGTCTACCGGGGGACCCGGCTGGTCGAGGCGGTCGCCGACCGCGAGGGCGTTTCGGCGTACGAGGTCAGCCGCGGCGCGGACGGCAGCGTCCGCGAGGCGATCATCGCCCCGCGCCTGCTCGGCTGACGGCCGGTCGGCGCCGCCTCCGACGGGGGCGGCGCGGCCGGAAACCGAGCCGCGTGGACCGGTCTGGATGCCATCGGCGTAAGCTGGCCCGTCGTGAGTCTCTCCATCGGCATCGTCGGCCTGCCCAACGTCGGCAAGAGCACGCTTTTCAACGCGTTGACCAAGAACGACGTGCTGGCGGCGAACTACCCGTTCGCCACCATCGAGCCCAACGTCGGCGTGGTCGGGCTGCCTGACGAGCGGCTGGGCAAGCTGGCCGAGATCTTCTCCTCGCAGAAGGTGCTGCCGGCCCCGGTGTCGTTCGTCGACATCGCTGGCCTGGTCCGTGGCGCGTCGAAGGGGCAGGGCCGGGGCAACGCCTTCCTGGCCAACATCCGGGACGCCTCGGCGATCTGCCAGGTGGTGCGGGCCTTCTCCGACCCGAACGTGGTGCACGTCGACGGCAAGATCTCCCCGGCCGACGACATCGAGACGATCAACACCGAGCTGATCCTCGCCGACCTGCAGACCCTGGACAAGGCGCTGCCCCGGTTGGAGAAGGAGGCCAAGCTCCGCAAGGACCGGGCCGCCGCCGTCGCCGCCGCGAAGCAGGCCATCGAGGTGCTCGACGGTGGCACCACCCTGTACTCCGGGGCCGCCGCCGCCAAGATCGAGCTGGAGCACCTGCGCGAGCTGCACCTGCTCACCACCAAGCCCTTCCTGTACGTCTTCAACGTCGACGAGGCCGAGCTGGCCAACGAGACGTTCCTCGACGAGCTGCGCGCCCTGGTCGCCCCCGCCGAGGCCGTCTTCATGGACGCCAAGATCGAATCCGAGCTGGTGGACCTGCCCGAGGAGGAGGCCCGCGAGCTGCTGGAGTCGATCGGGCAGAACGAGCCCGGCCTCAACCAGCTCGTCCGGGTCGGCTTCCGCACCCTCGGGCTCCAGACGTACCTGACCGCCGGGCCGAAGGAGGCGCGCGCCTGGACCGTCCCGGTCGGCGCCACCGCGCCGGAGGCCGCGGGCGTCATCCACTCCGACTTCCAGCGCGGCTTCATCAAGGCCGAGGTGGTCTCGTACCACGACCTGGTCGAGTTTGGTTCGATGGCGGCGGCCAAGGCGGCGGGCAAGGTCCGCATCGAGGGCAAGGAGTACGTCATGCAGGACGGCGACGTGGTGGAGTTCCGCTTCAACGTCTGAATCTGCCCTGTTTCCGCAGGTCATGCGGTTGATTCGTTGCTCGACTCGTGGTGCCCTTCGGTAGCCCGGCCCGCTCGACAGCCGCCGAGAAGATCAGCGAGCCGTAGTAGTCGTGCCGGTACGGGCCGGCGAAGTGAGCGGCGTGTCTTCGGCTCGGTGCGGACCTTGGACTGTGGCGCGAACTGCCATTCGATCCGAACTGTCCGGGCGAGGTGGTCGACATCCTGGACGCGCAGTGCGAGCAGCTCGCCGAGGCGAAGCCCGAGGCCGGCTTGCACGATCACCATGGCGTAATTGCGGGCGGGCATCGCGGCGGTGCTGCCTGTGTTCCTGCTCGACATGGTGGTCCAGAGTGGCGGAATCGCGGTTACTGTCGCTGTCATGCGTACACGGCACCCAGGATGGCTTTCGTTGCAGCTCGACGCGATCTACTGCGCGGTGGCGGCGGTGTCGCTGGCCCTGTTCGTGGATTCGGTGTCGGAGCGGTTGGCCGTGCCGCCCGCGTTGACCATCGCGGTCGCGGTCGGTATCGGCGGTTGGGCGTTCGCGCTGCACCGCGTCGCCGGGCGTCCCCGGCTCCGACCGTGGCTGGTGGGGGTACTCATCGCCAACGTCGTCGCGGCCACGCTGATCGCGGTGTTCGCGGCGGTCCGGCCGTGGGATGGCGCGTTTACGGTGCTGCTCGCCGCCGTGGCCGTCGAGGTCGCAGCGTTTGCGGTCAGCCAGGCCGTGGCCCTGCGTCAAGCGGCCCCGGGCATTTGAGGAACGAAGAGGCCTCGACGTTGACGATCAACACAACGATCAACCGGCGCGATAGCAGGACCGACGGCGAACTCCTCTTCTCTATCCTGGCCGACGCAACAGCCGCTGAGCAGGCTGACGTGCGGGTGCTCGGACGAGCGCCGGCTGACCCTGAGCGGGTGATCGTTCCCGTGGCACGAATCCCAGAAAGGCGTCAGGCCGCGTTCCCGCTGGTGGCGGGACAGCCGATCTAAGTTCCGCTTCAACGTCTTGCAGGACGGGTCACCGCAGCCCCGCCCAGGGATCCTCCCGACGCCACAGGGTCGGCAGGTGCAGAGCGACCCGCTCGTCGTGAGCCAGTCGGGTGAGGACCCCCATGGTGACGTCGAGGTCGTCGCCCGCGTACGGCAGGGCGCGCAGCGGCCGGTCGAGCGGGCGGAAGAAGTCGTCCCAGTGGACGAGGACCACGCGACGGGCTCCGACGGCCCGTACGGTCTGCGCCCAGTACGCGCGAATGTAGTCCTCGTCCTGCACGCCGAGCTGGCCGATGCCCAGGTAGACGACGTCGCCGCGACGCCCGTCGAGCGCTCCCGGTCGGTGGCCGGCGCTGCCCTGGATCAGGGCGGTCCGGCCGCTCTCGTGCGCGACGAGCACCGACCAGGCTTCACCGCACCGGTAGGCGGACGCCCTGGCCGGGGGCACCACGGGTTCGGTGATGGTGCCGGGGAAGCGGTCCGGTGGGCAGTGTTCGGACTCGACGAACGTGAGGGTGAAGGCTCCCAGGGACATCGGCTCGTGGGGCGTGACGACGTGGATGCGGTCGTCGGTGAGGCCGGCCCCTCGGCCGACGTTGGCCGCGGAGTGGCCGCCGGCGAGCACCGCGCCGGTACGCAGGGCGACGGTCGCGGAGTCCATGACGTGATCGAAGTGGGTGTGTACGGGGATCACGGCGGCCAGCCGGCGGCCCCCGTGGCCCAGTCCCAGCCGGGCGAGCGCCGAGTTGATGCGTGCGTCGTCGGGTGTGAGCCTGCCGAGGGCGACCCTGAGCAGGGACGGCCGGGAGAAGAACCCGTCGGTCAGCACCGCCGTGTCGCCGTCGTCGAAGAGCAGGCTGGCGACGCCGAGAAAGGTGACGCTGAAGCCCTCCGCAGCGGGTGGGACGTCGAACCGGTCGGCGTACGCGGCCAGGTCGGGCCGGCCGAGCTTCATGCGCATGGGGTGGCTACCTTCTGACGGGTGGTCGGCCGGTCGGCGTACGGTCGCGGTCGCCGACCTGGTCCAGGCTCCGGGCGATGTCGAGCAAGGAGTGCCGGACGCCGCTGTTTTATCACGCAGTGACAAGGTGGACCCTCAACCGCTGCGGTTTGATCGTCAGCGGATACGCCGGTGGGGAGAGTGCCTGTCATGGACGCAGACGTCATCGTTGTCGGGGCCGGGTTGGCCGGTCTGGTCGCCGCCGCCGAACTCGCGGAGGCGGGCCGCCGGGTGATCCTGCTCGACCAGGAGCCCGAGACGAATCTGGGTGGGCAGGCGTTCTGGTCCTTCGGCGGCCTGTTCCTGGTCGACTCGCCGGAGCAGCGCCGGATGGGGATCCGGGACTCGCACGAGCTCGCCCTGCAGGACTGGCTCGGCACGGCCGGGTTCGACCGGCCCGAGGACGAGTGGCCGCGCAGGTGGGCCGAGGCGTACGTGGACTTCGCGGCCGGGGAGAAACGGTCCTGGCTGCACGCCCGGGGCGTACGGTTCTTCCCGGTGGTCGGCTGGGCCGAGCGCGGCGGGTACGGGGCCATCGGGCACGGCAACTCGGTCCCGCGTTTCCACGTCACCTGGGGCACCGGACCCGCGGTCGTCGCGCCGTTCGCCCGCCGGGTCCGTGACGCCGCCGCGAAGGGACTGGTCACCCTCGCGTTCCGGCACCGGGTCGACGAGCTTGTCGTGACCGACGGTGTCGTGACCGGCGTACGGGGTGCTGTCCTGGAGCCGAGCGACTCCGCTCGCGGGGTGGCCAGCAGCCGCACAGTGGTCGGTGACTTCGAGCTGACCGCCCAGGCCGTCCTGGTGGCCTCCGGCGGTATCGGTGCCGACCACGACCTGGTCCGGAGGAACTGGCCGGCGCGGCTCGGTACCGCACCCGAGCGCATGATCACCGGTGTCCCCGCCCATGTGGACGGGCGGATGCTGCGGATCACCCAGGACGCCGGCGGCACCGTCATCAACCCCGACCGGATGTGGCACTACGTCGAGGGCGTGCAGAACTGGAACCCCATCTGGGCCGGCCACGGCATCCGAATCCTGCCCGGGCCCTCCTCGCTGTGGTTCGACGCCACCGGCAAGCGGCTGCCCGGACCGCTCTACCCCGGCTTCGACACCCTTGGCACGCTGGCGCACCTGCGGACCACCGGGCACGACCACAGCTGGTTCGTACTCACCCAGAAGATCATCGAGAAGGAGTTCGCGCTCTCCGGCTCCGAACAGAACCCTGACCTCACCAACAAGTCGGTCCGGCAGACCCTCGGCCGCATCCGCCCCGGCGCACCCGCACCCGTCGAGGCGTTCAAGCAGCACGGCGAGGACTTCGTCGTCGCCCACACCCTCGATGAACTCGTCGCCGGTATGAACGCGCTGACCGGCACGCCCCTGCTCGACGTCGAGGACATCCGACGTGAGGTCGTCGCCCGCGACCGGGAACTGGACAACGCGTTCACCAAGGACGGCCAGATCTCCGCCATCCACAACGCCCGCCGGTACCGCGGCGACAAGCTGGTCCGTACGGCCACCCCGCACAAGATCCTCGACCCGAAGGCCGGCCCACTCATCGCGGTCCGGCTGCACGTGATCACCCGCAAGACCCTCGGCGGCCTGCAGACCGACCTGTCGGGACGGGTGCTCAACTCCGATGCGACCCCGATCCCCGGCCTGTACGCCGCCGGTGAGGCGAGCGGATTCGGCGGGGGCGGCGTGCACGGCTACCGCTCCCTGGAGGGCACCTTCCTCGGCGGCTGCATCTTCTCCGGCCGCCAGGCCGGCCGCGCGATCGCGCAGGCAACCGCGTGACGGTGGCGCGGCGGGCCGGGCGGGCGAGGGCTGGTTGGCGTCCCGGCGCGGTTCCGACCAGGCCGGGATCGGCCAAGGGGCGGGTTCAGCCGCTGCGCGGGGCGTACATGATGATGGCGACCCCGACCAGGCAGATGGCCGCGCCGACGACGTCGTAGCGGTCGGGGCGGAACTTGTCGACGATCATGGCCCAGGCCAGGGAACCGGCGACGAAGACACCGCCGTACGCGGCCAGGATGCGGCCGAAGTTCGGGTCGGGTTGGAAGGTGGCGACGAAGCCGTAGAACCCGAGGGCGATGACCCCGGCCGCCACCCACAGCAGGCCCCGGTTCTCGCGCCAGCCCTGCCACACGAGCCAGGCTCCGCCGATCTCGAACAGCGCGGCGAGCAGGAACAACAGGATCGAGCGGGCGACCGTCATGGTTCGGACGGTAGCGGGACCACCACCTGGTCCTGCGGGTCGGGCCGCCCGCCGGCCGCCTACGATCTCGCCATGATCACGCCGCCCCTGCCACCCGAGGCGCTCGCCCGCTATCCCGGCCTGGAGAAGCTCGGCCGCACGACGACCCGGCTGCACCCGCGTCCCGGGGCGGTCACGGCCACCGACAGCCACATCGGCGGGCCGCTGCGCTGGCCGGCCGACGAGCCCTGGCCCACCTGCGACGTGCCGCACATGGTCCACGAGGAGGTGCCGATCCCGGCAGAGCTGGCGACCCGGATGCGGACGGCGGAGCGCGGGCGCAGGCAGTCACACGTCCTTGCCGAGGGCGAGCTCGATCTGCACCAGGAGTTGGCCGCCCTGGTCGGCCCGGGTTTCGTCGGCTGGGGCTCGCGCGACGGCGGCCCGGTCGTCGGCTACCGGTACGTGCCGCGAGAACACCCCGCGCCCAACCCGATGGTCGCGCTGGCGCAACTGCGCGCCGAGGACGTACCCGACCTGCCCCGCCCCGGTGGGGCGGACCTGTTGCAGGTGCTGTGGTGCCCGTTCGAGCACTCCGAGGGCCCGTGGGGGCCGACGGTGAAGCTGCGCTGGCGGCGGGAGGCGGAGCTGACCGACCTCCTCGCGGAGCCGCCGCGCGGCGAGGTCGGCACCGACGGGTACGTGCCGCGGCCGTGCCGGCTGCACCCGGAGCAGGTCGTCGAGTACCCGTACCCGGAGGAACTGCCGGAGGACCTGCGGCGGCTGGTCGACGAGGACGAGGACGAGGACGAGGACGAGGAGTACGTCGACACCTTCATGGCGCCCGGGTGGAAGGTCGGCGGGTACGCCAACTGGAGCCTCACGGACCTGGGCCCCACGCCGTGCCCCCGCTGTGCCGGTCCCACGACGTTGACCCTGGTCATCGACTCCTCCGAGCGGGGCACCGAGCGGTGGCAGCCGACGCGGGCGGACGGCGAGCCGGACGACGATTCGTACGAGCCGACCGGGGTGGTCGTCGGCCGGCACGGCGCGCTGCGCGTCTTCGCCTGCCTGACCTGCCCGGACGTGCCGTTCCTGCTCGACCAGCAGTGAGGTTAGGGCCGCGTCAGTTCGACCTCATCGCCCGGTAGGACCTCCACGCCACCGTGGCGGTGCCCGTGGGTCAGCCGAGAGATAAATCGGATCCGATCGGTCGGGCCAAGCAACGGCTGAAGGCGGGAGCTACCCGACGGGGGCGTTGTATCGATCGAGCGTCGCCTTGGACGTCCAGGCGTCCTGGAAGATCAGCTCCCACGGGCCGGTGTTGACGGTCAGGATTTCTGATCGGCCATGACGTACGAGGGGTCGGCTGCCAGCTCGGGGCCGGCCCCTCACGCGCGTCCGTCGAAGTGCCTCGGCTGCGCCGACCCGATCCTTCCGCTTCTGCCAACGTGCGGCGGCGACCGGATCCCGTCCGACGAACTGGGCTGGTACTGCGACTGCCCACGTGCCGAGTCTCGCGGCTACAGCTCGGCCCAGGCGCCCAGCTCGTTGCCGCTGGGGTCGGTGAAGTGGAATCGGCGGCCACCGGGGAACTCGTACGGCCCGTTCACCACCTGGCCGCCGGCGTCCTTCACCGCCTGCACGGACCGGTCGAGGTCGGCCGAGTAGAGCAGCACGAGCGGGCCGCCTGCCCGGACTTCCTGGTCGACGCGCAGGCCACCCACCTCGGGTGCGGGGTCGCCGAGCGGGCTGCGGATGCCGGCGTACTCCGGCCCGTAGTCGTTGAACTGCCAGCCGAACGCATCGGCGTAGAAGCGCTTGGCCTGGGCGAGGTCGGTGACCGTCAGCTCCACGTAGTCGATGGCGTGGTGCCGGTGCGGAGAGTTTTCAGACATGCGCCGCATTGTGCGTCCCGGGTACGACGGGAACGCGACATGCAACTAAAGGTTGCGCAACGAGAGTCGGCTGTCGTACGTTGATGCAACCAAAGGTTGCGAAAGGTTGTGAGCATGGAACAGGGATCCATCGAGCGCGACATCCATGTCGACGCTTCACCTGAGGTGGTCTTCGAGGTCGTCAGTCAGCCCGAGCACATGCGGGAATGGTGGCCTGACGACGCACGGTTCGAGCCGGTCGCGGGCGCACCCGGTGAGCTCGTGTGGCGTAACGGTGAGACGGGCGAGACGACGACCGTCGCACTCGCTGTCGTCGAGGTCGACCCCCCGAAGCGATTCTCCTTCCGGTGGTGCTTCACGGACGCGGATCGGAGCGGGCAGTCACTGCTCGTCACCTTCGATCTGGTGCCGAGCGGTGCCGGGACCGTGGTCCGGATGACCGAGACCGGGTTCCGGGAGATGGGCTGGGAGATCGCTGTCCTGGAGGAGCAGTACCGCGACCACGAGACCGGGTGGGACCACTACATCCGGAGGCTGGGCACGTACGTTGCGCGGCTGGTTGCCACCTCATGAGCACGGCCGTCGACGATGACCTGTGGTCGGCGATCGGCGACCCCATCCGGCGTACGATGATCGACCTTCTTCTTTCCGGCGGACCAGGCACAGCCACGTCGCTCAGCAAGCGGCTACCCGTCACCCGCCAAGCCGTCGCGAAGCACCTGGCCGTCCTGGACCGGGTCGGGCTGATTCACGCGGCGCCGGCCGGCCGCGAGCGCCTCTACCAGGTGGACGAGGCGCAACTCGCCCGAGCCGTCGCCCAGTTGTCAACGGTCGGCGCCACCTGGGACGCCCGACTCCGGCGGATCAAGCGGATCGCCGAGGCGATCGAACGCAACCGCACCAACAACGAAGGAGAATGACATGGTCGACATCCTGCACCGGGTCGGCGTCGTGGCTCCGCTCGACGACGTCTACCGAGCGGTGGCAACTCCAGAGGGCCTCGCCGGCTGGTGGACGACCGACACGGTGGGCAAGAGCGAGGTCGGCGGGCAGTTGGCCTTCCGGTTCGGCGACGCCGGTGGGTTCGATATGGAGGTCCTTGAGTTGGACCCCACCGGCCGGGTGCGGTGGCGAGTCGTCGACGGTCCCGAGGAATGGATCGGCACCGAGGTCAGCTGGCGTCTCGACCAGCGCGGCGAGTACACGATCGTCCAGTTCACGCACGAGGGCTGGCGCGAGCCGGTCGAGTTCATGCACCACTGCAGCACCAAGTGGGCGACGTTCCTGATGAGTCTCAAGGAACTGGTGGAGACAGGGCGCGGCAGGCCGGCGCCGGACGACGTCAGGATCAGCGACTGGCACTGATCTCGGTGACGGCTGAATCGCCGGGGGATCGCGCGGTCCGTCGCGAGATCGCGAACCCCCCGGCGATCAGGCCGAGAGCCACGATCGCCGTGGCGCAGAGCAGCAGCGTCGGACGGGCGCCGATGGCGCCCACCAGCGGGCCGCCGAGCATGGTGCCCAGTGGCACCGCCAGCACGAGGACGGCGCCGTTCGCCGCCAGCACCGCCGGTAGTTGTGCGGTGGACGTGCTGCGCTGGAACAGCGCCATCGACATGGACATGTACGGCGCCCAGATCAGGCCCGCCAGGGCGAAGGCGGGCAGCGACAGACCCACGGGTGCGCCCAGGCCGAGGGGCAGCATGGCGACGCCGAACCCGACGACGATGCCGATGGTGGTGGTCCGCAAGGGCCAGCCGCGCAGATGGCCGGCGACCACACCGCCGACGAGGCCGCCGATGCCGAACGCGGTGTAGTAGATGCCGAGCAGCGTCGCGGAGGCGTGCAGGTCATCGGTGACGTGGATCGGCATGGCCACGTACACCGGTCCGAAGAGGAAGAAGAACCCGAAGCTCAGGACCAGAAGGCCGAGCAGGGCGGGGTTGTGACGGATGACGGCGAAGCCCGCGGTCCGTGAGGCGCCGCGCTCGTATCGGTGGGCGCTGTCGGCGGCGGGAAGGGCGAGGCGGTACGTGAGGGCCAGGACGGCGAAGGTGGCGGCGTCGATGGCGATGACCCAGACCGCGCCGGCCCAGCCGATCAGGATGCCCGCCAGTGGTGGGCCGACGATGGTGGCGAACCCGGAGATGGTGGTGAGCACCGCGTTGGCCGGCAAATGGTGTCGCTGCGGCAGGAGTTCGGCGATCAGGGTGAAGCGCCCGGCGGAACCCCACGAGTGCAGCAACGCCGACGCGGCCAGCAGGACCACGTACAGCCCGATGGTGAGCACGCCGGAGAGGTAGGCGAGGGGGATCGCCGCGAGTGCCGTGGCCCGCAGGATCGCGTCCCAGCCGGCGAGCTGTGCGCCGCTACGCCCGCGCAACAGCCGACCGAAGATGACCGTCCCGGCCGCGCTGGGCAGGGCGTACGCCGCCACCGCGATGGCGATCCACGTGCCGCGCTGGTCCTGCGGTGCGAGCTGGATGGCGAGCCAGGTCACGGCGACCACCGCCATGCCGTCGCCCAGGGCGGACACCGCCAGCCCGGGCAGGACCCGCCGGAGCAGTGGGTGACTGACCACTGGCCAGTAGGGCGAGGAGCGCGGGAAACGGGCGGTGTCCGATGGCATGCTGCCAGCTGACCCGGCGCGGACCCTACGGATCAACAAAGGTCGCTACCAGCAGAATCAGCTATGGGCGGAAGCCCACGTCAGTTCCCCCGGACGGAGGTCGACTCCGGTTCCGTGTGGACCCGGAACCGGAGTCGACCAACCGCAGCTACTCCGCGCGGTAGACGGAGATGTGGGCCGTGCTGTCAGCGTCGAACGGTCGCCGGTGCCAGTCGGCGTACCGCTCGGTGAGCCGGAGCCCGGCCTGCTGCGCCATCGCGTCGATCTGGTGCGGCCAGGCGTACCGCATGGCGAAGGGCTTCAGGTGCACACCGTCGCCGTCGAACGTGATGGTCTGCCGGATGAAGCGCTGCGCCGGTCGGTCGTACCGGTGCAGCCGGATCGTCGCGGAGTCCTCGGTCACGGCGCGGACCTGCAACTGCTCGTCGGAGTCGAAGCTGCGAGGGTCGGGCACGAACGCCTCGACGACGAACGCACCGCCGGGCGACAGCACCCGGGCGACGTTGCGGAAGCAGTCCGCCTGCCGCTCGGCGTCGACCAGGTTGAACAGCGTGTTGTAGACCAGGTACGCCAGGCGGAACGGGCCCGGTACGCCCACGTCCGCCATGTCGCCGACCACCACCGGGATGTGCTCGCCGCCGGGCTTGGCCCGCAGTTTCGCCAGCATCTCCTCGGACGCCTCGACGCCGTGCATGGTGAGGCCGCGCTCGGCCAGCGGCAGGGCGATCCGGCCGGTGCCGATCGCCAGTTCGAGAACCGGCCCGTCGTCGGCCAGGTCGGCCAGGAAGTCGACGGCCGACGTCGGGTCGGGGTTGGGTCCGTCGTCGTAGCCGGCGGCCCACAGTCGGCCGAAGAGGCCGGGATCGTCGAAGACCGACATCAGCGGCCTCCGGGGTTGGTGTCAGTGGCCCGCAGCCGCGCCGTGGCCAGGGAAGCAGGTCTGCTCACGAAGTCTCGATTCCTCAGGTCGGATGACGTTCGGTCGGGGGGACTCCGTTGAGTGGGGCATGGCGGCTGCTCCTTTCGCGCGGCTGTCGGCTGAGGACACCAGAGGTCGCCGGGGCCCGGCAAGGCATTTACCTCGGCCGGGCCCGCAGCATGCCGGACCGGGTCAGGAGATGTGGTGCAGGATCACGTTGTGCACGTGGTGGCTCTTCTGCGCGCCACGGAACTCCACCTCGTACGTGTGCGTACCGACGTGGATGGCGATCGCCCCGGTGGAGAAGAACGTGCCGCCCCAGGACTTGTTGCTGACCACGCTCACGCTGGTGATCTTCGAGTACGGAATGCTGGTGATCGCATGCCGCTTCCCGACGAAGGAACGGTCCTGGATGATCACGCGCCGATCGGTCAGCCCGATGAACCCGGTGCCGGTGCCGACAGCGTCGTAGACGGCAATGATCTGCTCACCGTCGAGGAGTCCACTCTCGATCTGCTGGACCTGCTCCTTGCGGTCGTACGCGATGTTCGCCATGTGAACCAGGCTAGGCAACCGGTGCCAGCCGGCTGGCCTGGGCGATGACCAGGAACTCGCCGTCGCCCTGGCCGACCGGCTCGCGGTGCCAGCCGCCGTGGATGCGATCCACGGTGAAACCGGCCGCGCCCAGGGAGTCGCGTAGCTGCGCCTCGGTGCGGAAGCGCAGCGTCGCCGAGCTGAGCAGCTCCTCGTCGTCCGCGAAGTGGTAGTGGTGGGTAAAGCTGACCGCGCCGTCGCGTACCCCGGTGACCTCGGTCCAGGCGCGGACCTCGCCGCCGTCCGGCAGCGTGATCCGCCGCTGCGAGTCCACCGGGTTCCACCGCTCCCAGCGGCGGTCCGCCGGGTCCCGGGCGTCGAAGACCAGCCGGCCGCCGGGCACCAGCGCCCGTCGCAGGTCGGCGAGGGTACGTGCCCACTCCGCGTCGTCGACGAAGAACTGCGCCACGTGGCTGGTCAGCACCGCCACCTCGAACGCCTGGTCCGGCAGCAGCGCCGAGGTGCCCTCGATCCAGGTCACCCGCTCGCCGCCCGGCTTGGCGCGGGCGGCGGCCAGGGACGCGCCGGCGGGGTCGACGCCGGTGACGGTGTGGCCACCGGCGGCGAGGGCGACGGTCAGCCGGCCGGTGCCGCAGCCCAGGTCGAGGACCCGGGCGCCCGGGGTCTCGTCGACCACCGCCCGGAAGAAGTCGTCGTCCGGCCCCCACGGGCATTCGGCGTCGTAGACCTGGACCAGCCGGCGGTGGCGGAACTCGCCGTGCCTCACCGGGGGTTCGCCTCGGTCGCGGCGCGGACGAACTCCAGCACCCGGGCGGTGCTGTTGCTGGCCAGCCAGATCGGCCCCCGCTCGATCGGCGGCGCGTCGTGGATCGGCACGTACGCCACGTCGGGGCGCGGGTAGTAGCGCCGGGTGTGCTCGCCCACCGGCAGCACGCCACGGCCCAGCGCCACCAGGGACAGCATCTCGGAGAACGTGTTCCCGGTGGGGCCCTTCGGCACCGGCCGGCCGGACGGGGTGCGCTCCGGGGTCCGGTCCCGCTTGAACTCCGTCGAGGTCACCGTCGGGTACTGCACCACCGGATGGTCGGCGAGCACCTCCAGCGACACGGACCGCTCCCGGGTGAGCGGGTGGCCCGCGGCCACCGCCAGCACCCGGTCCTCGGAGAGCAGCGCCGGGCCGTTGGCCATCCCGTCGAAGGGGTACGAGGCGATCAGCACGTCGGTGGAGCCGTCGAGCAGGCCGGAGCGGGTGGTGGCCAGCTGCGCCTCGTGCACCTCAACCCGGCAGTCGGGGTGTCGCTCGGTGAACAGGGCAACCGCCCGGAGCAGCACCGGCGCGGTCCACTCGCCCAGGAACGCCACCCGCAGTGTCCCGGTGACGCCCCGCCCGGCGTCGACCGCGCGACGGACCGCCTCGTCCATCCCGGCCACCAGCGGGGCCAGCTCGTCGGCGAGCTGCCGCCCGATCGGGGTGAGCTGGACGACCCGACTGGTCCGGGCGAACAGCGGCGCCCCGATCCGGCGTTCCAGCTTCTTGACCACATGGCTGACCCGGCCGGTGCTGACCCGCAGCCGCTCGGCCGTCCGGCCGAAGTGCAGCTCGTCGGCGAGGGTCAGGAACGTCTCGACCTCGTACCGCTCCAGCACGCCGCTCCCACCGTTGACCTGTGCGCAACGATCGTAGCGGCAACGGCTCTTGGTCGGCGGCGCCCGTCAGCGGATCGTGAACGCGGCAAGGAAACCACTCGACCGAAGGGCTTCGCGATGAGCATCAACGACTACCTGGCCGGCCTGCCCGGGCCGCTGCGCGAGATCGGGGAGAAGCTGACGCCCGTCATCGCCGCCGCTCTGCCCGGGGCGACCGGCGCGATGTGGCACGGTCACCCGGTCTGGAGCCTGGGCGACCGGCCGGGCCTGCGCCCGGTCTGCCTGCTCAAGGCGTACCGGTCGGACGTCACCTTCGGGCTGTGGCGGGGGCAGGAGATCACCGACCCGTCCGGGCGACTGGTGCCCGGCGCGCGGGTGATGGCGGCGGTGAAGCTGCGTGGCGTCGCCGACATCGACCCGGCGCTGTTCACCGACTGGCTCCGCGCGGCGGCCGCGCTGGAGGAGGCGTGAGCACGGTACGCGTGACCGGTTTCGACCATCTGGTGCTGACCGTCGCCGATGTGGAGCGGGCCCTGGACTTCTACTGCGGCCGGCTCGGGCTGGAGCCGGTACGGGTCGACGAGTGGCGAGTCGGTGCCGTGCCGTTCCCGTCGGTGCGGATCAGCCCGGAAAGCATCATCGACCTCGTCCACGGCGACCGGAAGGGCACGAATGTCGACCACTTCTGCCTGGTGGTGACACCGCTGGACTGGGCGCAGGTGATCGAGTCGGGCACCTTCACGGTGTTGACCGGCCCGGTCAGCCGGTTCGGCGCCCGCGGGACGGCGACCTCGATCTACGTGCGGGACCCGGACGGCAACTCGGTGGAGCTGCGCTGGTACCCACCGATGTAGCGGGACCTCAGGACTCGGTGACCGTCCGGTAGACGTCCTCGATCCGGGCGGCCAGCAGGACCTCGCCCTCGGTCAGCGGCTCCCCGTTGCCATGCCCGACCCGGATCTGGGTACTGTCAGCGTGGCGGCTGATCTCGGGGCGCAGGTGCAGCGCGTCGGCGACGACCTTCACCCGTTCGGTCAGCGCCGCGTGTTGGGTATCGTCGATCACGAGAGTCCGCCGGATCTGCTCGCCTTCCCGCGTCCAACCAGATAGCAAGGTCAACGCGTCGGAAAGGTAATCGTGCTTGGCCCGGCTGTTGAACAGCACGCGCATAACCGCACCCCCCAAGCGCCGTTGCCGGCTTGTGGCCAAATCGTCGCCATCCCGTGTCTTGTCGGTGCCCTCTAGTCTGTCGTCGCACGG
Organism: Micromonospora sp. NBC_00858; assembly: GCF_045207365.1. Taxonomy (NCBI): domain Bacteria; kingdom Bacillati; phylum Actinomycetota; class Actinomycetes; order Micromonosporales; family Micromonosporaceae; genus Micromonospora; species Micromonospora sp. NBC_00858. The sequence goes on from NZ_CP108828.1 coordinate 7,318,373, forward strand.
AAGGGGTGTCCACGCCCACACTTCCGGGTTCTATTGACCTAGCGGCCGGTTACGGTACCCAAACCGCCGATTGATCTGGCACCCTGGACGCCCGTGCGGACCGAACGGGCTAATGGTGGCGGGCAGGCCGAACGACGGGACCTGAAGGTGATCGTGGGTGCGGCGATCATCCGAGACGGGCGGGTGCTCGCCTGTGCGCGTTCCGCCCCGCCTGAGGTGGCGGGGATGTGGGAGTTCCCCGGCGGGAAGGTCGAGCCGGGGGAGGCCGAGATCGATGCGCTGATCCGGGAGTGTTCCGAGGAGTTGGCCGTACGCGTGGAGATCGGCGACCGGGTCGGCCGCGACGTGCGGATGGCCCACGGCCGCTCGGTGCTCAAGGTGTACGCCGCCCGCCTGCTGGACGGCGACGAGCCGCAGGCGCTGGAGCACTCGGCCATGCGCTGGCTCTCCGCCGCCGAGCTGGACTCGGTCACCTGGCTCCCGGCCGATGCCCCCATCGTTGCCGCGCTGCGTCCCGTCCTCGCCGAGGGCAGACCACCGAAGCGCTGATCGGGCTGGCGGGCTCGTCGAGCCAGGCACGTCCGCCAACGTCATGATCAACGCCGGAAATGGGGACGGGGCCCCCGGCAGTGCCGGTGGGCCCCCGTCCTGGTGGTCGTGCTCAGTGCTTGTCCTGCTCCGGGTGGGCGAAGTTGAGGTGCTCCGGAGGCAGCGGGAAGGTCACGTCGTCGCCGAACGGCGACGGCGCGGCGGCCCGGTCGAAGGTGAGCTCGGTCAGCGGCAGCTTGCCCCGGTCGTCGACCGCTGGCGCGGTCGGGTGGGGCACCTCCCGTTGCCAGTTGACGCCGCTCTGCGCCTGCGCCTCGGCCTGCGGGTCGTGCGAACGGCCCGCGTGCGAGTGCACCCCGCCCCCGGCCGCGCCCGGCGACGTCGCCGAGCCCTGACGGGCGGTGGTCACGCTGGTCTGGGGCGTCTCGCCCCGACGGAAGATCTTGCTACCAAGCCACACAAGGGGATCGTACCTGCGGTCTACGACCCGCTCCTTCATGGGGATGATCCCGTTGTCAGTGATCTTGATGTGCTCGGGGCAGACCTCGGTGCAGCACTTGGTGATGTTGCAGAAGCCGAGGCCCTGTTCGGCCTGTGCGTACTCCTTGCGGTCGGTCCGGGCGTCCAGCGGGTGCATGTCCAGCTCGGCCGCCCTGATGAAGTACCGCGGCCCGGAGAACGCCTGCTTGTTCTCGTCGTGGTCGCGGATCACGTGGCAGACGGTCTGGCACAGGAAGCACTCGATGCACTTGCGGAACTCCTGCGAGCGCTCGACGTCGACCTGCTGCATCCGGTAGTCGCCGGGGGCGACGTCCGCCGGAGGGGCGAACGCGGGCGTCTCCCGGGCCTTCTCGTAGTTGAACGAGACGTCGGTGACCAGGTCCCGGATCACCGGGAAGGTGCGCAGCGGGGTGACCGTGACGGTCTCCTCGTCACCGAAGGTCGACATCCGGGTCATGCAGCCCAGCCGCGGCTTGCCGTTGATCTCCATGGAACAGGAGCCACACTTGCCGGCCTTGCAGTTCCACCGGCAGGCCAGGTCGGGCGCGTCGGTGGCCTGCAACCGGTGGATGACGTCGAGGACCACCTCGCCCTCGTTCACCTCGACCATGTAGTCCTGCAGGTCCCCGCCGGTCTCGTCGCCCCGCCAGATCCGGAACTGACGCTTCGCGCTCATCGGTTGTCCGCCTCTCCAGCGTCGACGACGAGGGCGTCGAAGTCGGCGAGCTCCTCGTCGGTGAGGTACTTGGCCAGCTCCGCCCGGTCGAAGAGGCCGATCAGCTCCGGCCGCATCTTCGGCAGCGGCTTACGGCTCAGCCGCACGGCGTCGCCGTCCAGCGCGCAGACCAGGTTCACCTGCCGCCACTTCGGCTCCATCGCCGGGTAGTCCTCCCGGGTGTGCCCGCCGCGCGACTCCTGCCGCTCCAGCGCCGCCTTCGCGGTGCACTCCGAGACCACCAGCATGTTGCGCAGGTCCAGTGCCAGGTGCCAGCCCGGGTTGTAGCGCCGGCCGCCGGCCGCGCTCACCTTGGCGACCCGCTCCCGCAGCTCGGCCAGCCTGCCCAGCGCGTCGGCCAGCTCGCCCTCTCTGCGGATGATGCCGACCAGATCGCCCATGACCGCCTGCAGGTCCTGCTGCAGGGTGTACGGGCTCTCGCCGGTGTCGCGCTGCAGCGGCGCCAACGCGGTCTCCACCGCAGCCTCGACCGCGTCCACGGCCACCTTCGGCCGGGCGGCCAGCCCGTCGGCGTAGCTGGCCGCGTGCCCGCCCGCCCGCTTGCCGAAGACCAGCAGGTCGGACAGGGAGTTGCCGCCCAGCCGGTTGGAGCCGTGCATGCCGCCGGAGACCTCACCGGCGGCGAACAGCCCGCGCACGTGGCCGAAGGCGGCACCGGAGTCCGGGTCCACCTCGACGCCGCCCATCACGTAGTGACAGGTCGGTCCGACCTCCATCGGCTCGGCCGTGATGTCGACGTCGGCCAGCTCTTTGAACTGGTGGTACATCGACGGCAGCCGCCGGCGGATCTCGTCGGCCGAGCGCCGGCTGGCGATGTCCAGGAAGACGCCGCCGGCGGGGGATCCCCGGCCGGCCTTGACCTCGCTGTTGATCGCGCGGGCCACCTCGTCGCGGGGCAGCAGCTCCGGCGGGCGGCGGTTGTTGTCCGGGTCGGTGTACCAGCGGTCCGCCTCCTCCTCGGTCTCCGCGTACTGCTTGCGGAAGACGTCGGGGACGTAGTCGAACATGAACCGCTTGCCGTCGGAGTTCTTCAGCACGCCGCCGTCGCCGCGTACCGATTCGGTGACCAGGATGCCCTTCACCGAGGGCGGCCAGACCATGCCGGTCGGGTGGAACTGGAGGAACTCCATGTTGATCAGAGTCGCCCCGGCGCGCAGCGCCAGCGCGTGACCGTCCCCGGTGTACTCCCAGGAGTTCGAGGTGACCTTGTAGGACCGCCCGACGCCGCCGGTGGCCAGCACCACGGCCGGCGCCTCGAAGAGGATGAACTCCCCGGACTCCCGGTAGTAGCCGAACGCGCCGGCAACCCGGTCGCCGTCCAGCAGCAGCTCGGTGATGGTGGTCTCGGAGAACACCTTGATCCGGGCGTCGTACGAGCCGAACTCGCGCTTGTCCTCCTGCTGAAGCGAGACGATCTTCTGCTGGAGGGTGCGGATCAGCTCCAGGCCGGTCCGGTCGCCCACGTGCGCCAGCCGGGGATACTCGTGGCCGCCGAAGTTGCGCTGGGAGATCTTGCCGTCCTTGGTGCGGTCGAAGAGCGCGCCGTACGTCTCCAGCTCCCAGATCCGCTGCGGCGACTCCTTCGCGTGCAGCTCGGCCATCCGGAAGTTGTTGAGGAACTTCCCGCCGCGCATGGTGTCCCGGAAGTGCACCTGCCAGTTGTCCCGGCTGTTCACGTTCCCCATCGCGGCGGCGGCGCCGCCCTCGGCCATCACCGTGTGCGCCTTGCCGAAGAGCGACTTGGAGATGATCGCGGTCTTCTTGCCGGCGAGCCGGGCCTCGATCGCCGCCCGCAGGCCGGCGCCGCCGGCCCCGATCACGACGACGTCGTAGTGGTGTCGTTCGATTCGCGTGGTAGTGGTCATGTCGGGGCCCTTTAGTTGATGAACCGCAGGTCGGAGAACCACTCGGCCGCGAGCGCCATGATGTAGAAGTCGGCCAGCGCCAGGGTGCCGAGGGTGATCCAGGCGAGCTGCATGTGCCGGACGTTCAACGCCGAGACGAAGGTCCAGGCCTTGTAGCGCACCGGGTGCTTGGAGAAGTGCTTGAGCCGGCCGCCGATGATGTGCCGGCAGGAGTGGCAGGAGATGGTGTACGCCCAGAGCATCACCACGTTGACCAGCAGGACGATGTTGCCCAGCCCGAAGCCGAAGCCCTTGGGGGAGTGGAAGGCGAGGATCGCGTCCCAGGTGTTGATCAGCGAGATGATCGCGGCGGCGTAGAAGAAGTAGCGGTGCAGGTTCTGCCCGAGCAGCGGGAAGCGGGTCTCACCGCCGTACGAGGCGTGACCGTCCGGCACGGCGCAGGCCGGCGGGGACAGCCAGAACGACCGGTAGTACGCCTTGCGGTAGTAGTAGCAGGTGAGCCGGAACAGCAGCAGGAACGGCAGGGTCAGTGCGGCATCCGGGATGACCCACCAGCCGGGCAGGAACCGGCCGAAGTGCGAGGCTGCCTCGACACACCGGTCGGTCACGCACGGGGAGTAGAACGGGGTCAGGTAGTGGTACGCGTCCACCCAGTAGTTGTCATGCTGGAAGACCCGGACCGTCGCGTACGCGACCCAGGCGCTGAGCCCGATCACGGTGATCAGTGGGGCCAACCACCAGCGGTCGGTACGCAACGTTTTCGCCGCGATGGCGGCGCGCGCCCGCGCTCCCCGCGGCCTCGTTGCCGTTGAAGTCATTCGAGTCGTCTCCTCGACGGGCCCGTACGGGCGGGCTGATCTTTCTCCGGTCGGCACGCGGACCGGCGAACCCGCACCCGCTGCCACGTCATGCGCACACCAACGACCACGCCGGATCGACCGACGCAGCTAAGTGACACACGTTACGCCGATCTTTGCGGGCCGTCCGCGCAAGGGAGTGTCCCGTGTGTCTGGCCTGCGGGAAAGCCCCGTCACGCTGATCGATGACGCGTTGTTAGAAACCTCACTGCCGGCACCGGGCCCGATCACCCGGAGGCGCCCCCGGTGAAGTGCCAGGACGCCAGCCGCACCGGCGGCGCCGCCCACCATGCACCGTCCACCCGGTCGGGTTGGCGCACCGGCCGGCCGCCCAGCCCGAGCACCGCCCCCGGCCCGAGCGCCCGTGGGTACGACTCGGTGAACCGCAGGTCGCGGACCGCCCGCACGACCGTGCCGTCCTCGACCAGCCAGACGCCGTTGCGGGTCAGCCCGGTGACGACCAGGCTCTTCGGGTCGAGCACCCGGGTGTACCAGAGGTCGGTGACCAGCAGCCCTCGGCGTACCCCGGCGACCAGCGCGGCGGTGTCCGCGTCGACCACGGCACCGGCCGTTGTGCCGGTGGTGCTCCGGCCCACCGCGCTGGCCGGCCCGGCCGCCGCCCCGGACAGGCGCAGGTTGCGGGCCATCGGGCCCCAGGTGGCACCACCCGCGACCGCGTGCCCAGTGGACTCCGCGCCGGCGTCGGCGGCGGTCCGCCGATCGTGCGCCACCGCCCGGGTCGTGCCCGCCTCGACCAGGGTCAGCGCCCGCCGGCCGGTGCCCTCGGCGTCGAACGGCAGCCCCGACGCGCCCAGCGGATCGTCCACCAGGGTCACCGTCGGGTCGAACTGGGCCGCCCCCGGCTCGGCGAACGACTGCCGCTCGGCGTACCGCTTGCCGTTGAAGCCGTACCAGGAGAGGTTCTGCAACAGGTCCGCCACGGCGGCCGGCTCGAACACCACCTCGTAGCGCCCCGGGGGCAGCTCGATCGGGTCGGCCGCCGCCTGCGCCTTCGCCGCGGCGTGCGCGCCCAACTCGGCGCCGTCGAGGTCGGACAGCCGGTCGGCGCAGCGCCGGGCCACCCCGTCCGCGCCGTCGCGGCGGGCGATGCCGTCCATCGCCGCCTCGACCGAGCGGCCGTGCGCGGTGTGTCCGGCAGAGTTGGCGAACGCCGACGAGCGGTGCGCGGTGCGGCAGTAGCCGGCCGTGCTGAGGCCAACGGCGGCGGCCACGAACGCGCGGACCAGATCGGCCCGCTGATCCGGCTCGGCGTGCGCGGTGGCCTCGTCGACGGGTGGGGCGGCCGGCGCGGGCGTGGGCGGGGCCAGCCCCGGCCAGCCCGGGTCGGGCGGGCAGAGCCGCGCCGCGGCCAGGGTGCGCTCGACCAGCGCGCGCAGCCCGTCGGCGGTGACCACGCTGCCGCTGCCGGCGGCGGTCCGCCCGTCCACGTGCAGCCGCAGCCGGACTCCGACGGTCGACTCGGCGACGTTCTGGTGGATGACCGAGTTGGCGAACCGGGTCAGCGCCAGGTCGGCCCGGGTCACCACCGCCTCGGCCTGCGTGGCCGGGCCACCAAGCCGCCGGACCAGCTCGATGACCTGCCCGGCCAGCTCCACCTCGGTCGACCCACTCGCGCTCACGCCGAGACCTCTTTCGTTCGCGACTGCGGGGCTCGCAAACCCGGCTCACTCCTCGCGCTCACGCCGAGACCCCCACCCGGACGTTGCGGAAGCGGGCCGGCGCGGACGGATGGCCGGTGTGCCCGGTCTGGCCCGGCTGGCCCTTGCCGCAGTTGGGCGTCCCCCAGGGCACCGTCTCGCCGGAGAGCATGTCCATCGAGCGCCAGAAGAGCGGGCCGATCCCGGTGTAGGTGGGGTTGCGCAGCATCCGCCCCCGCCGCCCCTTCTTGATCTCCCAGCCGACCTCGCAGCCGAACTGGAAGTTGAGGCGCTTGTCGTCGATCGACCAGGAACGGTTGAGGTCCATCAGCACCCCGTCGTCGGTGGCCGCGATGATCTCCTCCAGGGTGTGCGGGCCGGGTTCCAGGCCGACGTTGGTCATCCGCACCATCGGCAGCCGGGCCCACCCGTCGGCCCGTACGCTGCCGCCGTAGTCGAGGCTGGCCATGGCGGCCGAGTCCCGGCCGGCGAGCACACCCACCCACCGCCCGTCACGGACCGCGTCCCGCTTGACCGCGGGCGAGCCCTCGTCGTCGAAGCCGAAGCTGCCCAGCGCGCCCGGGATGGTCGGGTCGATGGTGATGTTCATCAGCTCGGAGCCGTAGCGCAGCGAGCCGAGCTGGGCCAGGTCCAGCCAGGACGTGCCGGCGAACGCGGCCTCCCAGCCGAGGATCCGGTCCAGCTCGATGGCGTGCCCGACCGACTCGTGGATCTGCAGGGCCAACTGCTCGCCGCCGAGGATCAGATCCGTCTCGCCGGCCGGGCAGGGCGGTGCGGTGAGCAGCGCCCGGGACTCCTCGGCGATCTGCGCGGCGTGCGCGGCCAGGTCGAGCGACTCGACCAGCTCCCAGCCGGTGGTGCCGTACTGCCCCCGGTAGCTGGGCCAGGAGCGGCGCTGGGTCTCGCCGTCACCGATCGACGTGGCCGAGATGCCACCGCCGCACTCGCGGATCCGCTGGTCGATCCGGTGGCCCTCGCTGGAGACGAACCACTTGGCGGTGTCCCAGATCTGGTACAGCCCCTCGGCCAGGTCGGCGCCGTGCTCGGCCATCGTGCGGGTCGCGCCGACCAACAGGTCGCCCTTGTCCGACAGCGGAACTCCGAGCGGGTCGATCTGGCAGCCGGAGGCCCAGCTCGCGGTGACGGCCTCGATCGGCACCAGGTCGACCGGTGGGCCGGGCACCCGCGCGCTCGCCATGGCGGTCCGCGCCGCGCGCCGACCGGCGTCGCGGGCGGCGGCGTCAGAGAGATCGGGTACGGCGTGAAAGCCCCAACTCGAACCGACCAGCGCCCGGACGCCGAGCCCGATGCTCTCGTCCTGGGTCAACTCCTCCACGTCGCCGTTGCGCGCGGTCATCGACTCGTAGCGACGGTGCATCACGCGGGCGTCGGCGTACCGGGCGCCCGCGTCGAGGGCGGCCTGGACGGCGGCGGTGGCCGCGTCGAACTCGGTCATGCGACCGACCCTAGCGAGCCGACCGGCGCCCGTCAGGCGAGCAGATCCTCCGGCCGGATGACCGCCTTCACTCCACCTCATGCCGGCGGGAATCCTCCCGGTGCTGCCGCCAAGGTGGTCGCACCCGCCGTGCGATCAGGGCATGAATGGCCATGGATGGCGAGGTGAGGGGTGTTCAGGCCGATGCCGACTCGTTACGCTCGGGCCCGCTGACAGGTGCCGACTTTGTAGCTTATTTTCACCCTCGGGACTTTCCTGTAAGTTCTCTTCGTCACTGAGGGAGGCAGCCGTGGACAGCTCGGATCCGGCGCCGTCCGGGGAACCGGACGACCATCCCACCGTGCCGGAGCAGCGCAGCACCTCGGACGCCTACCTACGGGTGACCGACCTGCGAGTCCGGTTCGACACCGAGGACGGCGTGGTCCGCGCGGTCGACGGCGTGTCGTTCTCCGTCGAGCGGGGCCGCACCCTCGGCATCGTGGGCGAGTCCGGCTCCGGCAAGAGCGTCACCTCGCTGGCCATCCTCGGCCTGCACGACGCCAAGCGGACCACCATCACCGGGGAGATCTCGGTCGGCGGCCGGCAGGTGGTGGGCCTCCCCGACGAGGAGATACGCCGGCTGCGCGGTCGCGACATGGCAATGATCTTCCAGGACCCACTCTCGGCTCTGCACCCCTACTACACGGTGGGCCGGCAGATCGCCGAGGCGTACCGGGTGCACCACCCGAAGGCCCGCCGGCGGGAGGCCCGCCAGAGGGCGGTGGACATGCTGGACCGGGTGGGTATCCCGCAGCCTTCGCGCCGCTTCGACCAGTACCCGCACGAGTTCTCCGGCGGCATGCGCCAGCGGGCGATGATCGCCATGTCGCTGGTCAACGATCCGGCCCTGCTGATCGCCGACGAGCCGACCACCGCGCTGGACGTCACCGTGCAGGCGCAGATCCTGGACCTGCTCGCCGACCTCCAGGCCGAGTACCACTCCGCCATCATCCTGATCACCCACGACCTCGGCGTGGTCGGTCAGGCCGCCGACGAGGTGCTGGTGATGTACGGCGGGCGAGCCGTCGAGCAGGGCAGCGTCGAGCAGGTGCTCCGCACGCCGCAGCATCCGTACACCTGGGGGTTGCTCTCCAGCGTGCCGTCGCTGCACGGCGACGCGGACGCGGACCTGCTGCCGATCCGGGGCAATCCGCCCAGCCTGATCAACCTGCCGCCCGGCTGCGCCTTCCACCCGCGCTGCCGGTACGCGGACCGCAACGGCGACCGGTCCCGCACCGAGGTGCCCGAGCTGCGTCCGGCGGGCGCGGACGGCCACCTGGTCGCCTGTCACCTGACCGCCGAGGAGCGCGCCGAGCGCTACGCCGAGGACATCGCATCCGTGGGGGTGGCCCGATGACCGACGAGCCGTTGCTGCGGGTCCGCGGCCTGACCAAGCACTTCCCGGTACGCCAGGGGCTGCGCTCCACCGGCCTGGTGCGGGCGGTGGACGGGCTGGACTTCGACGTGCGACCGGGCGAGACACTCGGCCTGGTGGGGGAGTCGGGCTGCGGCAAGACCACCACCGGCCGGATGCTGGTGCGGCTGTTGGAGCCGACCGCCGGCACCATCGAGTTCGCCGGGCGGGACATCACCCACGCCGGCCGGCGGGAGTTGCGCCCGCTGCGCCAGGACCTCCAGATCATCTTCCAGGACCCGTACGCCTCCCTGAACCCCCGGCACACCGTCGGCCGGATCGTGGCGATGCCGTTGCAGGTCAACGGCATCAAGCCGCCGGGCGGGATCAAGGCCCGCGTGCAGGAGCTGCTGGAGCTAGTCGGGTTGAACCCGGAGCACTACAACCGGTACCCGCACGAGTTCTCCGGTGGCCAGCGCCAGCGCATCGGCATCGCCCGCGCGCTGGCCCTGCGGCCCAAGCTGATCGTCGCCGACGAGCCGGTCTCCGCGCTGGACGTCTCGATCCAGGCGCAGGTGGTCAACCTGCTGCGGGACCTGCAACGGGACCTCGGTCTGGCGTTCGTGTTCATCGCCCACGACTTGGCCGTGGTGCGGCACTTCTGCCAGCGGGTCGCGGTGATGTACCTGGGCCGGATCGTGGAGATCGGTGACCGGGCGGACATCTACGAGCGCCCGCAGCACCCGTACACCAAGGCGTTGCTCTCGGCGATCCCGGACGTCACCCGGCTCGGCCCGGCGGGCCGGATCCGGCTGACCGGCGACGTGCCCACCCCGCTCGACCCGCCGTCGGGCTGCCGGTTCCGCACCCGGTGCTGGAAGGCGCAGGACATCTGCGCGACCGAGGAGCCGGCGCTGGTCCCGCGCGACGGCGGCCACCAGGCCGCCGCGTGTCACTTCCCCGAAGGGGAATCGGCCAGCACGAGCCCCGAAGGGGAAGCGGCCAGCACGAGCCCCGAAGGGGAAGCGGCCAGCACGAGCCCCGAAGGGGACGCAGCCAGCACCAGCGCGGGGTCGACCGACGCGGTCGTCGAGGAGGTGTCGTCGTGAGCCTGTCTCCGGTGGAGGGTGTGGCGCTGGCCGAGATCGAGTCCAGCGCGGGCGGGGGCGAGCCCGCGGCGAAGGGCGTCGTCGGCCGTTCACCTGGTCAGCTCGCCTGGCTGCGGCTGCGCCGCGACCGGACGGCCGTGGTCAGTGGCGTGCTGCTCGTCTTCTTCATGCTGCTGGGACTGTCCGCCCCGCTGATCGAGATGGTCTACGGGATCGGCCCGCGTGAGCAGTTCCAGAACCTGCTGGACGGCTTCGGCATGCCGTTGGGCTACGCCGGCGGCGTCACCGGGGAGCACTGGTTCGGCCTGGAGCCGGGACTGGGCCGGGACATCTTCATCCGGCTGATCTACGGGCTGCGGACCTCGCTCTTCATCGCGTTCGCCGCGGCCCTGATCACCGCGACGATCGGCGTCGTGCTCGGCGCTCTCGCCGGTTACCTCGGTGGCTGGCTCGACGCGGTGATCAACTGGATCACCGACCTGACTCTGGCCATGCCGTTCCTGATCATCGCGCTGGCGCTCACCCCCACCCTGACGCTGCGTTTCTACGGCGAGCGCGGGCAGGTGTCGTCGGCTTTCGGGGTGGGCGTGCTGATCGCCGTCTTCGCCGTGTTCGGCTGGACCAGCACGGCCCGGCTGGTGCGCGGGCAGGTGATCGCGCTGCGCGAGCGGGAGTTCGTGGAGGCGGCCAAGGCCAGCGGTGCGGGGCTGGGGCACATGCTCTTCCGGCAGTTGCTGCCGAACATCTGGGCTCCGATCCTGGTCTCGTTCTCCCTGGCGGTGCCGCAGTTCATCACCAGCGAGGCCGCGCTGTCGTTCATCGGCGTCGGCCTCAGCGACGAGACTCCCAGCTTCGGTCGGATGATCTATCGCAGTCTGGACTTCCTCCAGACCGACCCGGCGTACGTGTTCTTCCCGGGCATCATGATCTTCGCGCTGGTGTTCGCCTTCAACCTCTTCGGCGACGCGTTGCGTGACGCGCTCGACCCGAAGTCGTCCCGGTAGGGGTTTTCCATGGCGCGATTTCTGATCAAGCGGCTCTTCTCCGCCACGCTGACCCTGTTCGCGGTGAGCGTGCTGACCTTCCTGATGTTCTTCGCCCTGCCGCGTGACCCGGTCACTGGCATGTGCCCGAAGAACTGCAACCCGGAGCGGTTGGAGCGGGTGCGCACCGAGTTGGGCCTGAACGACCCGCTGATCAGCCAGTACGCCGGCTACATGAAGGGCATCGTCATGGGGCGGGACCTGGGCAGCGCCCAGGGCGGCCGGTGTGACGCGCCCTGCCTGGGCTGGTCGTACGTCACCAACGAGGCGGTCTCGGACACCATCGCCCGGGTGCTGCCGGTGACGCTGAGCATCGTGATCCCGGCGGCCATTCTCTGGCTGCTGCTGGGGGTCGGGCTGGGCATGGTCTCCGCGCTGCGCCGGGGCACCTGGCTGGACCGGGCCGCCATCGGCTTCTCGCTGACCGGTGCCTCGTTGCAGCTCTACTTCGTGGGCGCGGTGCTGCTGCTGGTGTTCGTCTACAACCTGCGGCTTCTGCCGGTGCCGAGCTACACCTCCATCTTCGACAATCCGGCGAAGTGGGCCAGTGGGCTGGTGCTGGCCTGGGTGGCGTTGGCCTTCCTCTTCTCGGCCATCTACGCCCGGCTGTCGCGGGCGCAGATGCTGGAGACCCTGTCGGAGGACTTCGTCCGCACCGCGCGGGCCAAGGGCCTGGCCAAACCCAAGGTGTACGGGCGGCACGCGCTGCGCGCGGCGATCACCCCGGTGGTGACCATCGCGGGCCTGGACGTCGGCGGTGCGCTCGGCGGCACGGTGATCACTGAGACGACCTTCGGCATCCAGGGTCTGGGTCGCACGGCGGTGGACGCGGTGCGCTCCGGTGACCTACCCACGATCATGGCCACCGTGCTGATCGCGGCCGTCTTCGTGGTGCTGGCGAATGTGCTGGTCGACCTGCTCTACGCGGCCATCGACCCCCGGGTCCGGCTGCGCTGAGCCGGGCGGTCGGCCGGCGTGTCCACCACCCGGCTGGCGGCGAAATTTATCGACAACTGTTACACAATCCGTAGGTTTTCTTCTTTACGATCCTCGAGACGTCGGCGGTTCTCGCCCCGGCGAACCGCACGGCACATGGGTGAAGGAGGTACTTCATGCGACTACGCGTGGCGGCCGCCGCAGGCGGCGCAATCGCTCTGGTTGTGGCATTGGGTGCGTGCTCGGAGAACACGGGCGAGGGCACCACGGTGGACACCGAGCGGCAGCAGACCGGGGTCATCGCGACCGACCCCAAGGAGTCCCAGGGCCCGGCTGCCGAGGTGAGCGGGGCCGCGAAGGGCGGCACCTTCACCATCATCCGGGAGACGCCGATCTCCCACCTGGACCCGCAGCGGACGTACTCGTTCGCCGGTCTGATGACGAACCCGCTCTTCGCTCGCTATCTGACCACCTGGAAGGACGACGGCAAGGGCGGCCTGGTTCTCGTCGGAGACCTGGCCGAGACGCCGGGCACCAACGTCAACAAGGACTGCAAGGTCTGGGAGTTCAAGGTCAAGGACGGGGTGAAGTTCGAGGACGGCCGCCCGATCACCTCCAAGGAGATCGCGTACGGCATCGCCCGCTCCTTCGACCCGGACCTCTCCGGCGGCCCGACCTACATCCAGGAGTGGCTGGCCGACAGCCCGGAGTTCGACACCAAGTGGGACTTCAAGAAGAACAAGACGTCGCTGCCGCCGGGCCTGACCACGCCGGACGCCAAGACGCTGCGCTTCGAGTTCGCCAAGCCCCGCTGTGACCTCCCGTTCGCGGTCTCGCTGCCGACCACGGCGCCGCTGCCGCCGGACAAGGACACCGGCGTCAACCTGGACAAGCAGCCGTTCTCGTCCGGCCCGTACAAGGTCGCCAAGAACCAGGTCGGCGTGCAGATCACCCTGGACCGCAACCCCAACTGGGACCCGAACACCGACCCGGTCCGGCACCAGTACCCGGACCAGTTCGTGTGGAGCTTCGGCGCGACGGCGGACGCCGCCAACAACCGGGTGATCGCGGACAACGGTGCCGACCAGAGCGCGATCGCCTTCAACGCCGTGCCCGCCTCGCTGGTCGCCAGGGTGGCCGGGGACGCCTCGCTGAAGTCGCGCAGCATCCTCTCGCCGACCCCGAGCGCCAACCAGTTGGTCATCAACAACCAGCGCGTCAAGGACCTGAAGATCCGCCAGGCGCTCAACTACGCCATCGACCGCGAGGGCCTGATCAAGGCGCTCGGCGGGCAGACCGTCGCCGCGCCGCTGACCACGCTGATGCCGCCGGCCACCATCGGCTACAAGGCGTACGAGGCGTACCCGGCGGGTGCCAACGGCAACGTCGACAAGGTCAAGGAGCTGCTCGGCGGCCAGACGCCGGAGCTGGTCCTCGGTGTCGCCGACAACACGACCGAGCAGCAGGAGGGTGCCCAGCTCAAGGCCAACCTGGAGCGGGCCGGCTTCAAGATCACCCTGCGGAACATCCCGGACGACGCCAAGCTCGACGAGGTCAAGAAGAAGGACAACCCCTGGGACCTGTACATCGGTAACTGGGCGGCGGACTGGCCGAGCGGTGCCTCGATCCTGCCGGTGCTCTACGACGGCCGCACCATCAAGGCCGAGGGCAACAGCAACAGCGCGTTCTTCAACGACCCGACGATCAACGCCGAGATGGACCGCATCCTGGCACTGCCCCCGGCCGACCAGGGTCCGGAGTGGGGCAAGCTCGACGAGCGGATCATGAAGGAGCACGCCCCCGTGGTGCCGCTCTTCGTCGACGTGGCCTACAACGTGCACGGGTCCAAGGCGGGTGGGGTCTTCATCTCCAGCGTCTTCGGCTACCCGGCGTTCGTGAACGCCTTCGTCAAGCCGTAACACCGCAAGGACGGGCCCCCGGTCGACAACGCCGTCGACCGGGGGCCGCCCTTTGCGCGGGGTCAGAGCAGGTGGGTACGGAGGAAGTCGAGCTCCAGCGGAAGCAGGCGCTCGGCGGTGCCGTTCGCGGCCATGTGGGTGGCACCGGTCAACGGCAGCACGGCGTGCGGACGGCCAGTGGCCAGCAGGGCCGCCGAGAGCCGCAGCGTGTGCGCGGCCACCACGTTGTCGTCGGCCAGACCGTGCACCAGCAGCAACGGCCGGGCCTGGTCCGGCCCGGTGACCGGCTCGGCCGCCATCTCCACCAGCGAGTGGTGCGCGTAGACGTCCATCCCGTCCTCCGGCAGCCCGAGATAACGCTCGGTGTACGCGGTGTCGTACAGCGTCCAGTCGGTCACCGGGGCACCCGCGATCCCGCACCGGAACAGTTCCGGGTGGCGCAGCACCGCCAACCCGGCCAGCCACCCTCCGAACGACCAGCCACGCACCCCCACCCGGCCCAGGTCCAGGTCGGGGTGCTTGCCGGCGAGTGCGGTCAGCGCGTCCACCTGGTCGGTCAGGATCACGTCGGCCATCCGCCGGTGGATCGCCTTCTCGAACGACGGGGCCACTCCCGGCGTACCCCGGTTGTCGATGGTGACCACCGCGAACCCGGCTTCGGCCCACCACTGCCGCTCCAGCCAGGCCGCCCGGGCGGCCACCACCTCCTGGTGCCCCGGGCCGCCGTAGATGTCCAGCAGCACCGGCAGCCGCCGGCCCGTCACATGGTTGTCCGGGTAGAGCACCGCCGCCGGCAGCCGCCGGTCGGTCACCCGTTCCAGCAGCGGCAGCGGAGAATACGGCGGGGTGGCGGCCAGCGAGCGCAGCTCGGCCACCTCCCGGTCGCCGCGGCGTACCGTCCACCGCACCCCGGCGTGGTCCAGCGACGCGAGGCCGACCGCCAGCACGTCCCCACCCACGGCGGCGGTGTGCCAGCCGGAGTCGGTGGTGAGCCGGCGGGCGTCCACCCCGCCGCCGATGGTGGTCCGGACCCGGAACAGGTGCCGCTCGCTCGGCTCGCCGTCGCTCG
The DNA here is from genome assembly GCF_045207365.1 of Micromonospora sp. NBC_00858. Lineage (NCBI taxonomy): Bacteria > Bacillati > Actinomycetota > Actinomycetes > Micromonosporales > Micromonosporaceae > Micromonospora > Micromonospora sp. NBC_00858. Next base: position 7,333,485 of record NZ_CP108828.1, read on the forward strand.
CCTCGACCAGCAGGTCCGCCGGGCCGCTGCCGTTCGGCAGCCGACCCACCACCCGCCGCACGTACAGCGACGGCGGGGTGAGCAGGGTGCCATCGGCGAACAGGCACCGCGCGTCGTACCCGTCGTGGGCCAGCTCGCCGCCGACCAGCACGCGGCCGTCCGGCAGGTGCGCCGGTGTGCCGGCGATCGGCTCGACCCAGCGCGGGTCGGCCAGCTCGGCGTGCACCTGCGTCTCACCGGTCCGTGGGTCGACGGCCAGTACCAGCCCGTGTTGCTGCGAGCGCCGCAGCACGGTGATCAGCGGGCTGCCCTCGGTCCAGCTGACGGCCGTCAGGTACGGGTAGGTCTCCCGGTCCCAGTGCACGTCGACCCAGCCGTCGTCCAGGTCCAGCAGGTGCAGGCTGACCTCCGCGTTCGGCCCGCCCGCGCGGGGGTACGCGACGGCGGTCGGCGGGCTCGCCGGCTCGGCCGGGTCGTGCAGGTGCCAGCGGGGCAGCCGGGTCTCGTCGACCCGCGCGGCGAGCACCGAGCGGCCGTCCGGCGCCCACCAGTAGCCCCGGAACCGGCCGAACTCCTCGGCCGCGATGTGCTCGGCCAAGCCCCAGCTCACCCCGGCGTCCTCGCCCGCCAGGAGGGTGTCGGTGCCGTCGGGGTCGATCACCCGCAGCTCGCCCCGGCGGACACCCTCGGCGGCGTCGGTCACGTACGCCAGCCGCTGCCCGGTCGGGTCCGGCCGTGGGTCCAGCACCGGGCCGTGGGCGGCCACCTCCACCACGTCGCCGTGCACCAGGTCGGCCCGGAACAGCCGGCCGGCCAGCGCGAACACCGCCACCCGGCCGGCGGCGTCCAGCGCGTGCGAACCGATGCCGGCGGCGCTGAGCCGCAGCCGCTCGCGCAGCGCACGCTCGCCGGGGGAGAGCACAGCGGCGTCGCCGGTGTCGCTGAGCAGGGTGGCCGGGTCGGCGACCAACCGTTCCTCGGCGGTGGCCACGTCCAGCAGCCAGAGCGCGTCCGCCGAATCCTCCGGGCCGGCGGAGCGCAGGAAGATCACCCGGGAGCCGTCCTCGGCCACGGAGACAGCACGCGGCGCGCCGTGGCTGAACCGGCGTGTGCGGGCGGCCAGCTCCGGAAAGTCCACAGGCCAAATCGTAGAGCCGTGCCGGGCGTGATGTGGCCGACCTGGGTGGACGCGTCGACGACTCCCGGCCGGAACCGCCGGTTAGAGTGACCGTCGTGACGACGCTGCCCGACCGCCGCCTGCTGCTGGTCCACGCGCACCCCGACGACGAGTCGATCGGCACCGGCTCGACGATGGCCCACTACGCCGCCGCCGGCGCGCACGTCACGCTGGTGACCTGCACCCTCGGCGAGGAGGGCGAGATCCACGTCCCGGCGCTGGCGCAGCTCGCCGCAGCCGAGGCCGACCAGCTCGGTGGGTACCGGGTCGCCGAGTTGGCCGCCGCCTGCGCCGCGCTGGGCGTCAGCGACCACCGCTTCCTCGGCGGCGCCGGCCGCTACCGCGACTCGGGGATGATGGGGCTCGCGACCAACGAGCACCCCCGCGCCTTCTGGCAGGCCGACCTCGACGAGGCCGCCGGGCATCTGGTGGAGATCATGCGGGAGGTACGCCCGCAGGTGCTGATCACGTACGACCCGAACGGCTTCTACGGCCACCCCGACCACATCCAGGCGCACCGGGTGGCGATGCGCGCCGTCGAACTGGCCGCCGCCGAGGGCTGCGCCCCGCTCAAGGTCTATTGGACGGCCATGCCGAGCAGCGTGATGGAAGCCGGCATGACGCACTTCGCCGAGTCCTCGGACAACCCGTTCGGCGGCATCGAGGACCTCGCCGACCTGCCCTTCGGCACCCCGGACGACCAGATCGCCGCCCGGATCAACGCCACCGACCAGCACGTGGCCAAGGAGGCCGCGATGCGGGCGCACGGCACCCAGATCCCGGCCAACTCCTGGCTCTACTCGATCGCCGGCAACTTCGGTGGCGAGTTCATGGGCGTGGAGTACTTCACCCTCGCGGTCGGCGAGAAGGGCCCGGGCGCCGGCCCGTACGGCTGGGAGGACGACCTCTTCGCCGGGCTGCCCGAGGAGACCGCCCCGGACCGGTCCCCGGCCGCGGCGGCCGGTCTCCGGTGACCCTGCCCGCCGCGCCGATGTCGGTCATGCCGGACCAGGACACCCCGCCGTCGGCGGGGCCACCGCCGCGACTGCTGGACCTGGGTCTGCGGCTGGCCGGAGGGCTCGTCGTGGTGGTGGCCGGGGTGCTGACCGGGGTGCTGGAGCTGCTGTTCGCCACGGTCCGCGTCGGCGGGCAACTGGTCGGTGTGTCGGTGCTGCTCGCGGTCGGGGCCAACATCGCGCTGGCGTGGTTCGCGCACGAGGTGGTCGGCCGTCGGTGGGCGGTGGCGCTGCCCGCGGTGCCATGGTTCGCGCTGATGGCGGTGGCCGCCATCCGGACCACCGAGGGCGATCTGCTGCTGGCCGGCGACAACTGGGTCGGCCTGGCCATGATCGTGGCCGGTGCGATGACCTTCGCGGTGATGGGCTTCCGGCAGATCCTCGCCCCGCCGCCCGCACTCGGTGGATGATGACGCCACACAGGTACGAGTGGTAGATATTCCTGCCAGGGATGCCGCCCCGCAACGGGGCGTACGGCAGGAGGTCGTGCGATGGACAGACGGTGGCGTGACGTCGGGGTGCTCGCGGGAGCGCTGTTCGCGGTCAACGTGGTCGCCCGGCTGATCATCCGGCTTGGATTTGACGGTGACGACACCGTCGCCGACCGGGTGTCGCTGGCGATGTTCGTGGTGATCGGGCTGACCTTGGCCGTGGTCGCCTTCCGCTGGGGTCGCCGCCGGCCGCTTTCCGAGTGGTCGACCGACATGGTCGTCGTGGTGCTGGTGGCGATGGCGCTGACCGTGCTGGTCGGGCCGCTGCTCGTCGGCCACAACCCGTTCGGTGGCGGGGCGGGCACGTTCTTCGCCCAGATCTGGCTCTATCTGCTCGCCAGCGGTGCCGGCACGCTGATCGGGTACCTGGTGCTCACCGCGCTCGGGCGCGACTACCGCTCCCAGCAGCTCAAGCGGTACGCCGAGGTCAAGGCCGCCAAGCCGCGCCGGGTCGTCCGCCGCTGACCCGCGGCTGGCCCGACCCGCGTTGGTCCGCGGCGCTTGATCAACTCGCCTTCGCCGATCCGGCGGTATCCCGGCGTCCGGATACCCCGATATCGGGGATGTCGAGTTGATCAAGCGCTGCGCGGGGCGGTCGGGTCAGTGCGGGGCGGGTCGCGTCTGTGCGGGGCGGCCCGGGTCAGTGCGGGGCGACCCGGGTCAGGTAGGTGTGGTGGGTGGTGAAGCCGAGCCGCTGGTAGAGCGCGACCGCCGCCGTGTTGCGCTGCTCCACCTGGAGGAAGGCGTGCGTCGCCCCGGCGGACGCACCCCAGGTGGCCAACGTGTCGATGACGCGGCGGGCCAGCCCTTGCCGGCGTGCTGCCGGCAGCACCTCGATCAGGCTGAGCCCGAGCCAGCGGCCCTGCCCCGTCACCGTGCCCCGGCCGATCGCCACCAGTGTGCCGTTGGCGTACCCGTGGGCGAAGCGGACCTGGTCCACGGCGGTGAGCACGTGCCGGGCGGCGTCCGGCAGGCCACCCTTGCGGCCAGCGGCGACGGCCAGCCACTCCTCGCTCGGCGCGCCGGCCAGTTCGATCATCACGCTGGCGTGGTCGAGTGCCGCCTCGTCCGCAGCGCCGGGCCGTTCGTCGGGGCTGCCGGCGGCGGTCGCTGATCCGGCCCGGGGCGTCCGGCCGGCGCCCGACAGTGACAGGGGCAGGCGCGCGGTCTGTACCAGCGTCGGCGGGCGGCTGCCCCAGCCCCGGCCGTCCAGCTCGGCGCCGACCGGCGCGGCGAGCGGCAGCGGTGTGTTGATCATCGCAGGTTGGCCCTGCTGGGCGTACCAGCGCTCGACCGCGTCCACTGCCGCCGGCAGCGGCCGGTCCGGGTCGCCGATCGGCAGTGCCGAGTTGGCCCGACCGGTCCAGCCGTCGGCCGCCCGGAGCAGCCAGTCGCCGAGCCCGCCCCGTGTTGGTGCCGGCCAGGCCTCGTCGGCGGCGCGCTCCAGCGCCACCACGGCGGCGGCGGTCGGCCGGCGGGTCGGCGGCACCCGCTTGGCCCGGTGCACCTGCGCCACCGGGACCCGCAGCGGACCCTGCGCGGTCGCCAGCGTGAGATGAGTCTCGCTCAGCTCCACCAGCTCCCCGAGAGCATCGGAGAAGAGCGGGCGGCCTTCGCGAATCCCCACAATCCGGCGGACCACGATCCGGTGTCCCAAGTCCTGCTGTCGGAGCACGATCGACCCCCTCCCCGGCGAGATACTAGGCTCTTACCGTCGCGGGAGATCGCGGCGAGTCTTGCGGAGGAGAAGACCGGTGACCTACATCATCGCCGAGCCGTGCGTGGATGTGCTCGACAAGGCATGTATCGAGGAGTGCCCGGTCGACTGCATTTACGAGGGCAATCGGATGCTCTACATCCACCCCGACGAGTGCGTCGACTGTGGTGCCTGTGAGCCCGTCTGCCCCGTGGAGGCGATCTTCTACGAGGATGACGTGCCGGAGCAGTGGAAGGACTACACCGGCGCCAACTACGAGTTCTTCGAGGACCTGGGCTCGCCCGGGGGCGCCTCGAAGATCGGCAAGGTGGAGAAGGACGCCACCTTCGTCGCCGCGCAGCCGCCGCGCGGCGAGGGCCACTGAACCGGCCCGCGCCGGTCTCGTCACGGCTGCCCGAGTTCACCTGGGACACCCTGGACGCCGCGGCCGTTGTGGCCGCGGCGCATCCGGAGGGCCTGATCAACCTCTCCATGGGCACGCCGGTCGACCCGGTTCCCGAGATGATCCGGCAGGCGCTCGCTGACGCGTCCGACGCTCCTGGCTACCCGCTGACCGCCGGCACGCCGGCGCTGCGGGACGCGATCACCGCGTGGGTCGCCCGGGCCTGTGGCGCCGGGGTCGACGGTCTCGGCGTGTTGCCGACGATCGGCTCCAAGGAGCTGGTCGCCTGGCTGCCCACCCTGCTCGGCATCGGCCCGGGTGACGTGGTGGTGGTGCCGTCGATCGCGTACCCCACGTACGAGGACGGGGCCCGGCTGGCCGGCGCGACCGTGGTCCGCGCCGACTCGCTCACCGCGGTCGGGCCGACCTCCCGGGTACGGCTGGTCTGGGTCAACTCGCCCGGCAACCCGACCGGTCGGGTGCTGCCCGCGGCGCACCTGCGCAAGGTGGTCGACTGGGCCCGGGAACGTGGCGCGGTGGTCGCCAGCGACGAGTGCTACCTGTCGCTCGGCTGGTCGGCCGAGCCGGTCTCGGTGCTGTCCCCGGAGGTCTGCGGCGGCAGCTACGACGGCGTGCTCGCCGTGCACTCGCTCTCCAAGCGGTCCAACCTCGCCGGCTACCGGGCCGGCTTCGTGGCCGGCGACCCGGCGCTCGTGGCCGAGCTGCTGAAGGTCCGCAAGCACGCCGGCATGATCGTGCCCGCACCGGTGCAGGCGGCCATGGTGGCCGCACTGCAGGACGAGCGGCACGCCGACGAGCAGCGGGAGCGCTACCGCGCCCGGCGTGAGGTGCTGACCGCCGCGTTCACCGGCGCGGGCTTCACGGTCGAGCACTCGGAGGCCGGCCTGTACCTCTGGCTCACCCGTGGTGAGGACTGCTGGCAGACGGTCGACTGGCTGGCCCGACGCGGCATCCTGGTCGCCGCGGGCGTCTTCTACGGCCCCTCCGCCGGGCAGTACGTCCGGGTGGCGCTGACCGAGTCCGACGAGCACGTCGCGGCGGTCGCCGGCCGGCTGCGGGCCTGACCCCGGGCGGCCCGGCGATGACCGACGGTGTGACCGGGCGGTACGCCGGGGTGCGGGCTGCTGTGGTCGGCACCGGCCTGATCGGCGGTTCGGTGCTGCTGCGCCTGGCCGACGCGGGCCTGGACGTGACCGGTTGGGATCCCGACCCGGCGACCCGCGAGCGGGCCCGCGCCCGGGGGGTGGCCGCCCCGGCCACGATCGAGCAGGCGGTGGCCGGCCGGGACGTGGTCTTCCTCTGCGGCCCACTGCCCACCCTGCCCGGGACGCTGGCCCAGGTGGCCGCCGCGACCGCGCCGGGCTGTGTACTGACCGACGTCGGCAGCACCAAGATCGAGGTGGCTGAGGCGGCCGCCCGGCTCGGGCTGACCGACCGGTTCGTGCCCGGGCACCCGATGGCCGGCGCGGAGTCCGCCGGCCTGACCGCCGCCACCACGACCCTGCTGGCCGGTGCCGCCTGGGTGCTCTGCCCAGCTCCGGGCGCAGCGACCGACGCCTTCCGCTGGCTGGCCGGGCTGCTGGTGGAGCTGTTCGGTGCCCGGGTGGTGCCGATGTCCGCTCCAGCGCACGACTCGGCGGCCGCGCTCGCCTCACACGTGCCGCACCTGCTGGCCGGCGCGCTGGCCGGAGCGACGCAGCGGGCGCGGCTGCGCGACGCGGTGCTCGCGCTGGCCGCGGGCAGCTTCCGGGACGGCACCCGGGTCGCCGGCACCCCGGCGGAGCGGACGGCGAACATGCTGCTCGGCAACCGGGACCGGGTGCTGCACGAGCTGGCCGAGGTCCGCGTGTTCCTGGACGAGCTGGCCACCGCCCTGACCGACGGCGACGCCGCGGTGCTCACCGCCCGGTACGCGGAGGCCCGCGCGGCCCGGTCGGCGCTGCTCGACCGGCGTTTCGCCGAGCGGGACCGGGAGTTCCCCGCCGACGGCGATCATTCCGCCGAGGTGACCTGGCTGCGCGGGCTGGGCGACGACGGCGGGCACCTGACCGGCTGCCGGGTCGGCACGGACGTCGTCTCCTACACGGCATGGCTTCCGGTGACTGACTAGGGTGATGGGCATGGCGGTGGACGGTCCGGTGGTGCAGGTACGCGGCGAGGCGTACCGGGAGGTGCCGCCGGAACTGGCCCGATTCGCGGTCACCGCGACGGCCCGGGACCGCGACCGGGAGGCCACCCTGACCCGGCTCGCCGAGCGCGCCGCGGCGATCCGGGTGCTGTTGGACGGCGCCGGGCCGGTGGTGGCCCGGCGGGAGACCGGCGACCTGCGGGTCCGGCCGGAGACGCGGCGCTCGGGCGAGCGGGTGGTGGCCTGGCACGGCAGCGTCACCACCACGGTCACCGTCACCGACTTCACCGCCCTCGGCGAGCTGATGCTCCGGCTGGCGGACCAGGATCAGGTCGAGGTGGCCGGTCCCTGGTGGGAGCTGCGGCCGGACAGCCCCGCGCACCGGGAGGCGCGGCACGCCGCGATCACCGACGCGCTGCAGCGCGCCCGCGAGTACGCGGAGGCGCTCGGCGCCCAGGTCACCTCGCTGATCGAGCTGGCCGACGCCGGCGCTGCCGACCGGCCGATGTTCGCCCGCGCGGCGCTCGACGTGGGCTCCGGCGGAGGCCCGCCGGAGCTGGAGTTGGACCCGCAGCCGCAGACCGTCCAGGCGGCCGTGCAGGCGAGGTTCACCATCAGCGACCCGGTCCTGGGCTGATGCCGCCGCCCCGGGTGCTGTCGGTCGACGAGCTGGTGGCCCGGGCGCGGGCATTGGCCGAGGCCGGTCCGCGACAACTGCTCGGCATCACCGGCGCACCGGGCGCCGGGAAGTCCACGCTGGCCGAGCAGGTCGTGGCCGAGATCGGTCCGACCGCCCGGCTGGTGCCGATGGACGGCTTCCACCTGGCGCAGGCGCAGCTGGTCCGGCTGGGCCGCGCCGGTCGCAAGGGCGCGGTGGACACCTTCGACGCCAACGGGTACGTCTCGCTGCTGCGCCGGGTGCGCCGGCTGGAGCCGACCTCGGTCTACGCGCCGGAGTTCCGCCGGGAGCTGGAGGAGCCGATCGCCGGGGCGATCGAGGTCCCGCCCTCGGTCCGCCTGGTGGTGACCGAGGGCAACTACCTGCTGCTGCCGGACTTCCCGTGGCAGGAGATCCGGTCGCTGCTGCACGAGGCCTGGTTCCTCGACCTGGACGCCGAGGTGCGGCTGCGTCGGCTGACCGCCCGGCACGAGGCGTTCGGGCGGTCACCGGAGCAGGCGCGAGCGTGGGCGCTGGGCAGCGACGAGGTCAATGCCGCCCTGGTGACCGGCACCGCCAGCGCCGCCGATCTGGTCGTCCGACTGACCGAGCCACCGGCGGCCTGACCGGAGTTCCGGGTAGAAGCCGTGCCGGGCAGGCAGCCGTGCCGGCGTCGGTGCTGTGCCGATCAGTCCAGTTGACGGACCGGCCGGGCCGGGTTGCCGACCGCGACCACGTTGGCCGGCAGATCGCGGGTCACCACCGCGCCGGCACCGACGACGGTGTTCGCGCCGATCGTCACCCCGGCCAGCACGATCGCGCCGCCGCCGAGCCAGACGTTGTCGCCGATGGTGATCGGTTTCGCCGCCTCCCACTTGTCGCGGCGCGGCCCGGGCTCCACCGGGTGGGTCGGGGTGAGCAGCTGCACGTTCGGTCCGACCTGGACGTCCGCGCCGAGGGTGATCGGGGCGACGTCGAGGAAGACCGCGTGGTAGTTGACGAAGCTGCGGGGCCCGATCCGGATCTGCCAGCCGTAGTCGCAGTAGAACGGTGGCCGGATCCAGGTGCCCTCGCCCAGCTCGCCGAGCAGGTCGCGCAGGGCGGCGAGACGAGCCGCCTCGTCCGCCGCGGAGCTGGTGTTGAAGCGTTCCATCAGCCGGGCTGCCCGGTCCAGGTCGGCGATGATCTCGGGGTCGTCGGCGAGGTAGGGCTCGCCGGCGAGCATCCGGTCCTTCATGGAGGTCACCCCGTCGATGATGCCGGTTCAGCCCCGGTGCATGTTGGTTGGTCCGTCATTTTTCGGCCCACATTATGCATACCCGGTATGTAACACTGACGGTGGTCAATGCGTCTCCAGTAGTACCGACGCTCCACCAAGGAGGATCCGTTGCATCGACGTAGCAGAATGGCCGCCGTCGCCGTAGTCGCCCTCGTGCTGGGCACTCCGGCGACTGCCGTCGCCAGCCCGCCCACCACCACCACCGCCCCGGACGCCGCCCCGCGCACCGCGATCGGCACCGCATCCCCGACCACCGTCACCCTGCTCACCGGTGACCGCGTCACCGTCACCGCTTCCGGGTCCGCCGCGGTCAGTCCCGGCCCCGGACGTACCCATCTCCGCTTCCTCACCACCCGCGACCGCGGCCACCTCACCGTGCTGCCACAGGACGCCCTGCCGCTGGTCCGGGCCGGTCGGGTCGACCGGCGGCTGTTCGACGTGACCGGGCTGATCGCCGCCGGCTACGACGACAGCCGCCGGGACCACCTGCCGGTGCTGGTCACCGGCGACGCGGGCGCCCGGCAGCGCACCGCCGTACCGGCCGGGCTGACGGTCACCGTGCAACTGCCGGCCATCGGCGGGGTCGCCGCGACGGCCGACAAGCAGCGGGCCACAGCGGTCTGGGCGGCGCTCACCGGCGCCGGCGCCCGGGTCGGCACGGCGGGGGGTGCCGACCGGATCTGGCTCGACGGCCGGCGGCAGGTCAGCCTGGACCACAGCGTGCCGCAGATCGGCGCGCCGGCCGCGCACCAGGCGGGCTTCACCGGCCAGGGCGTACGCGTCGCGGTGCTGGACACCGGCATCGACGCCAACCACCCCGACCTGACCGGCCGGGTCGCCGAGTCGCACAACTTCAGCGAAGCCGCCGAGGCCGGTGACACCGTCGGCCACGGCACCCACGTCGCCTCGATCATCGCCGGCAGCGGAGCCGCCTCCGGCGGTAAGTACCGGGGCGTCGCGCCGGACGCAACCCTGCTCAACGGAAAGGTCTGCGAGGACCAGGGCTGCTCGGAGTCGGCGATCCTGGCCGGCATGCAGTGGGCCGCCGTCGACCAGCACGCCGACGTGATCAACATGAGCCTGGGCGGTCCCGACACGCCCGACGTCGACCCGCTGGAGGCGGCGGTCGAGTCGCTGACCGCGCAGACCGGCGCGCTCTTCGTGATCTCCGCGGGCAACGTCGGCAGCGACGGCTCGGTCGGCTCGCCGAGCACGGCGGAGGCCGCCCTCGCGGTGGGCGCGGTGGACCGTGACGACGCGCTGGCCGACTTCTCCAGCCGAGGGCCTCGGGTGGGCGACGGCGGGCTGAAGCCGGATCTCACCGCCCCCGGGGTGGAGATCGTCGCCGCTCGCGGCGACGGCACGCTGCTCGGCGATCCGGTGGGGGAGAAGTACGTCTCGCTCTCCGGTACCTCGATGGCCGCGCCGCACGTCACCGGCGCGGTGGCGCTGCTCGCCCAGCAGCACACAGGCTGGGCGGCGGGCCAGCTCAAGGCCACCCTGATGGCCTCGGCGAAGCCGCACCCGGCGCAGACCGCCTTCCAGCAGGGCGCCGGCCGGGTCGACGTGGCCAGGGCGATCACCCAGCGGGTGGTCAGCGACCCGGTCAGCGTCTCCTTCGGCCAGCCCGCCTGGCCGCACGACGACGACACCCCGGTCACCCGGGAGGTTGGCTGGCGCAACGACGGCCCGGACCCGCTCACCCTGGACCTGTCCCTCGAGGTGACCGGCTCGGACGGCCAGCCGGCGCCGGCCGGCATGTTCGCCCTCGGAACGACCCAGCTCACCGTGCCCCCGAGCGGCACCGCCGGCACCACCGTCACGGCGAACACCCGGCTCGGAACGGACGGCTACTGGACCGGGCGGATCGTGGCTCGCTCCGGGACGGCCGTGGCGGTCACCCCGGTCGCGGTCAACCGGGAGGTGGAGAGCTACCAGCTCACCGTGCGGCACCTGGACGCCACCGGTGCGGCCGCCACCGACCACGTCACCGCTCTGGTCGACCTGGACACGTTGGCCACCTACGACCTGTACGACCCGGACGGCACCGTCGACACCCGGTTGCCCAAGGGCCGCTATGGACTCGTCAGCCTCCTCTTCGCCGAGGACGGGCTCGCCCAACTGGCCCAGCCGGAGCTGGTCGTGGACGGCGACACCACGGTCACCGTCGACGGCCGGAAGGCCCGGCCGGTGCGTACCGCCGTCCCGGAGCCCTCGGCCGTGCCGGCGCTGGTGGACATCGGGGCCAACTGGGTCACCGACGACGGCGGCTCCTACGGGTTCGGCCTGCTCGCGCTCGACTTCACCGGGCTGGCCACCGGACAGATCGGCCGGCCGGTCTCCGGTGAGCGGTTCTTCGCCACGGTGAACAGCCAGTGGGCGCAGCCGGAGGTCGCCAACAGCCCGTACCTGTACGCGCTCGCCGAGAAGTTCCCCGGCCGGATGCCGACCGGCTTCGACAAGACCTACCGCAGCCGGGAGTTGGCCAGCGTCACGCACCAGTTCCGGGGCGGTTCTCCGGGCCTGGTCGCGGAGCGGGTGGTCTTCCCGCACCTCGATCCGGACCTGGGCGGCTGGGCGGTCGGCCTGCCCACCGCGGTGCCCGGGCAGCGGGTCGAGCACTACAACACCCGATCGGTGCGCTGGTCCTCGGAGCTGATGTTCGGGGTGCCCACCGACGACGGTTGGACCGACCTGAAGGCGACGCTGAGCGCCGAACCACGGGTGTACCGGGCCGGCCGGCACACCCGGGAGAGCTGGGGCAGCGCCCCGTACGGGCCGTCCTTCCCGGTGTCGCGCTGGCCCGGGCAGGGCGTCACCCGGCTCGCTGACGAGATCCAGGCGGACCTGCCGCTGTACAGCGACGCCGAGGGGCACGCTGGCCGCTCGGTCGCCGACACCGCCCGGACGGCTCTCTACCGCGACGGCGTGCTGGTCGGCGAGCAGCCGACGCCGGGCTACGGGCGGTTCACGGTGCCGCCCGGCGACGCGGGCTACCGGCTGGAGACGTCGTCCAAGCGGAGCTTCACCGATCTCAGCACCGAGGTCAGCACGGCGTGGACGTTCCGGTCCCGGCACGTTCCCGGCGAGGACTATCGGCCGCTGCCGGTGTCGGCCATCCGGTTCACGCCACCGCTGGACGCGGCCAACGCCGCCCCGGCCGGCCGGAGCCTGGTGATCCCGGTGCAGGTGCGGCGGCAGCCCGGTGCCGCCGGGTCGCGGGTGACCGGGCTGACCGTCGACGTCTCCTACGACGGCGGCCAGAGTTGGCAACCCGCCCGCGTCCGGCACGGCGGGCACGGCTGGACCGCCACTGTGCGGCATCCCGCCGGTGCCGGCTACGCGTCCCTGCGGGCCACCGCTCGGGACGCCGCTGGTAACACGGTGACCCAACGGATCATCCAGGCGTACCGGCTGCGCTGAGGCGTACCCCGTCCGGGTCCGCGGCCGAGCGCCGCGGACCCGGCGGGACCGTCAGTCGTTGGCGTGCAGGGCGGCGTTCAGCTCGATGCCCCGGCCGGTACGCGGGCGGGCCTCCAGCGCGCCGGTCACCGAGTTGCGCCAGAACAGCAGGCCGTCGACGCCGGAGAGCTCGCGGGCCTTGACCACCCGGCCGTCCGGCAGGGTGATCTTGGAGGCGGCGGTGATGTAGCAGCCCGCCTCGACCACGCAGTCGTCGCCGAGTGAGATGCCGACGCCGGCGTTCGCGCCGATCAGGCTCCGGTCGCCGATGCTCACCTTCTCGGTGCCGCCACCGGAGAGCGTGCCCATGATCGAGGCGCCACCACCGACGTCGGAGCCATCGCCCACCAGCACGCCCTGCACGATCCGGCCCTCCACCATCGAGGTGCCCACGGTGCCGGCGTTGAAGTTGACGAAGCCTTCGTGCATGACGGTGGTGCCGGCGGCGAGGTGGGCGCCGAGCCGGACCCGGTCCGCGTCGGCGATCCGTACACCGGCGGGCACCACGTAGTCGGTCATCCGGGGGAACTTGTCCACTCCGTACACCGCCAGGTGACGGCCGGCGGCCCGCTCGATCACCCGCAGCTCGTCCACCCGCTCGGGCGGGCACGGCCCGGCGGAGGTCCAGGCCACGTTGGCCAACTTGCCGAAGATGCCGTCCAGGTTGAGCTGGTTGGGCCGGACCAGGCGGTGCGAGAGCAGGTGCAACCGGAGGTACGCGTCGGGGGCGTCCTTGATCGGGTCGTCCAGGGAGCCGATCACGGTGACCACCTGCACGGTACGCAGACCGGGTAGCGACCGGTCGCCGAGCGCGGTCGGCGGCAGGTCGAGCACGTCCGCCTTGTCCTCACCGGCGACCAGCGGCAGCTCACCGAGGCCCAACTTTCCGGTCGGGTACCAGGTGTCGAGCACCTGCTCATCTGCGGTGACGGTGGCCAGGCCGATGCCCCAGGCGGAATCTGCGGACGTCACTGTTTCACCTTTCGGTCGCGGCCGGGCTGGCCTCTGCTCACGACTGCGGGGCTCCTCGCGCTCGCCCCAGGGGCCCGCAAGCTCGCTCCTCGCGCCGACAGACCTGAAGGTACCGTGCGAACCATGGAGAACCCGCTGACCCCCGAGGTCCTCGCCGATCCGGTGGCGTTGACCCGCGCTCTTGTCGACATAGAGTCCGTGTCCCTCAACGAGAAGGCGATCGCCGACTGCGTCGAAGAGGTGCTGCGGGGCGTACCGCACCTGACCACCCACCGGCACGGCAACACGGTGATGGCGCGCACCGATCTGGGTCGGTCGCAGCGCGTCGTGCTGGCCGGGCACCTGGACACGGTGCCGCTGAACAACAACTTCCCGTCGACCATGCGCGGCGACCTCATGTACGGCTGCGGCACCTCCGACATGAAGTCCGGCGTGGCGTACGCGCTGCACCTCGCGGTGAGCCTGCCCGAGCCGCGCTACGACGTGACGTACTTCTTCTATGAGGCCGAGGAGATCGAGTCTCGGTACAACGGGCTGACCCTGGTCGGCCAGGCGTACCCGGAGTGGCTGGAGGCGGACTTCGCGGTGTTGCTGGAGCCCACGTACGGCATCGTCGAGGCGGGCTGCCAGGGCACCATGCGGGCCATCGTGACCACCTCGGGTGAGCGGGCCCACGCGGCGCGCTCCTGGCACGGGGTGAACGCCATCCACGCCGCCGGTGAGGTGCTTCGGCGGCTCCAGGCGTACGAGGCACGCCGGGTCACCATCGAGGGGTGCGACTTCCGCGAGGGTCTGAACGCGGTCCGGATCATCGGAGGCGTCGCCGGAAACGTGATCCCCGACCACTGCGAGATCGAGGTCAACTACCGGTACGCACCGGATCGCGACCCGGCGGCGGCGGAGGCGCACCTGCGGGAGGTCTTCGCGGGCTTCGAGCTGGCCGTGACCGACGCGGCGGCCGGCGCGACCCCCGGGTTGGAGGCGGCCCCGGCGAAGGAGTTCCTGGCGGCGGTCGGCGCGGCGCCGATCGGCAAGCTGGGCTGGACGGACGTGGCCCGGTTCGCGGCGATGGGCATCCCGGCGCTGAACTTCGGCCCGGGGGACCCCAACCTGGCCCACCACAAGGACGAGCACGTCGAGATCAGCAAGATCCGTGACGGCGCGGCAACCCTGCACCGCTGGCTAGCCCCAGCCTGACCCCGCCGACCCCGACCCCTTGACTCCGGTGATCAAGAGGTTTGCGTCAGCCGGGCCCGTTGTCGGCGACGCAAACCTCTTGATCAGCTCCGGAGGGTGCGGCGGCTGTGGGGGCTAGGGGTGGGTCCAGTTGGCGGGTGCGGCGGCGTTCGGCCACCACGTCTCGGATCCGTCGCTGCATCTGGCGACGGATCCGGATCATCTCGCTGTTGCTGATCACGCTGTCTCCTCCCCCGAAGGCGCGCGCCGGGGCATACCCGGTATGTGAATAGTAAGACGTACGGGCGAGCCGAATAGTTGCCCAAGATCTCGAACTATTTCTCGGCGTCTTCTCCGCGTCCGCACCCCGCCCATCCGACAGGTGCCGCTCCACTACGGTTGCTCCATGAGCCAGAGCAACGGGCGGGAGGCCGGCCGCGGTCCGGGACAGGAGCGGCATCGGGGCGCGGTCACGCTGCGCCGGGGGGCGATCCCGAGCAGCACCGCCGATCAGCGGCTGCTCGACTCGCGTGGGCGGGGCGACTGGAAGACCAGGGACGCCTGGCGTGCGCTGCGCATCCTCTCCGAGTTCGTCGAGGGTTTCGACACCCTGGCCGACCTGCCTCCGGCGGTCAGCGTCTTCGGCTCCGCGCGCAGCGGCCCGGACACTCCCGAGTGCCGGTTGGCCGAGCAGTTGGGCGGTGCACTGGCCCGGGCCGGCTACGCGGTGATCACCGGAGGTGGGCCGGGGGTGATGGAGGCCGCCAACCGGGGTGCCAGTGAGGCCGGCGGGCTCTCCGTCGGGCTCGGCATCGAGCTTCCGTTCGAGCAGGGCATCAACGAATGGGTCGACCTGGCCATCGACTTCCGCTACTTCTTCGCCCGCAAGACCATGTTCGTCAAGTACGCGCAGGCGTTCGTCGTACTGCCCGGTGGGTTCGGCACCATGGACGAGCTCTTCGAGGCGCTCACCCTGGTGCAGACCGGCAAGGTCACCCGGTTTCCGGTGGTGCTGATGGGTGTCGCCTACTGGCAGGGCCTGCTCGACTGGTTGCGCGGCACGATGGCAGCCGACGGCAAGATCGGCCCGGTCGACCTGGAGCTGATCTGCCTCACCGACGACGTCAACGCGGCGGTCCGGCACATCGTCGAGGCCGAGGCGGCGCTCTCCGCTGAGCAGGAGGCGGTCCGTGACGAGGCCGTCGCCCGCGCCGCCGCCGACCAGCAGTCCGCCGCCGAGCAGGCAGCCGACCAGCCGCGGGAGGGCTGATGGCGGCGATCTGCGTCTTCTGCGCCTCCTCCCGTACCCTCGACCAGCGCTGGCTGGACCTGGCCACCGAGACCGGCGCGGAGTTGGCCCGGCGCGGGCACACGCTGGTCAGTGGCGGCGGCTGTGTCGGCATGATGGGCGCGCTGGCGGACGGCGCTCGGGCTGCCGGCGGGCGCACCCTGGGCGTGATCCCACAGGCGCTGGTCGACCTGGAGGTCGCCGACGTGCGCTCGGACGAGCTGCTGGTGACCGACTCGATGGCCAGCCGCAAGACCGTGATGATCGACAAGTCGGACGCCTTCCTCGCCCTGCCCGGCGGGCTGGGCACCCTGGACGAGCTGTTCGAGGTCTGGACCACCGCCACTCTCGCCCTGCACACCAAGCCGATGGTGCTGATCGACACCGATGGCTTCTACCGCCCGCTGCTGGACTGGCTCGGCACGCTCGGCGAGCAGCACTTCCTCAAACCCGCAGGCCTCGACCTCCTCACCGTGGCCGACACCATCCCCACCGCCCTGGACGCCCTGGAATCCCACCTAACCTGACCCCACCCGTCCCCCCTCTCCCCGTCCCCCCGTCCCCCCGGCCTCCGGCCGGCTCCTCCGGGGCTGTCTCGCTAACGGTGTTTCCGGCGATCTTGGTTAGTAGGTTTCAGCGGCTGGGAAGCGGTCGCTGAAGGTGATGGCGAAGGCGTTCAACGCGGGTTTCCAGCGCATCGTCCATCGGGTTCTTCCTGCTCCGGTGGGATCCAGGGACCGGGTCACCAGGTACAGACACTTCAACGCGGCCAGCTCGTTCGGGAAATGCCCACGGGCTTTGACCGCTCGGCGGTAGCGGGCGTTGAGGGACTCGATCGCGTTGGTCGAGCAGATGACCGTGCGGATTTCGAGGTCGTAGTCGAGGAACGGGATGAACTCGGCCCAGGCGTTGTCCCACAACCGGATCACCGCGGGATACCGCCCGCCCCACTTGTCGGCCAGGTCGTCGAACGCGGCCCGGGCCGCGGTGGCGTTGACCGCGGTGTAGATCGGCTTGATGTCCCGCTTCAACTCGTCCCAGTACCTGCGTGAGGTCAGCCGGAACGTGTTGCGGATCAGATGGATGATGCAGGTCTGCACCACCGTGCGGGGCCACACGTTCGTGACGACCTCGGGTAGGCCTTTCAGGCCGTCGCAGACGAGGAAGAACACGTCTTTGACGCCCCGGTTGCGCAGGTCGGTCAACACGCTCATCCAGAACTTCGCACCCTCACCACCCGTGCCGGCCCACAGCCCGAGGATGTCCTTCTCCCCGTCGAGGGTGACCCCGATCGCGGCGTAGAACGGCCGGTTCGCGACCTGCCCATCGCGGACCTTGACCACGATGGCGTCGATGAACACGGCCGCGTAGATCTCATCCAGGGGCCGGTGCGACCAGTCGGTCATCTCCTCGATCACCTTGTCAGTGATCCGGGAGATGGTCTCCTTGCTGACCGAGGCGCCATAGATCTCGGCGAAGTGCGCGCTGATCTCCCCAGTCGTCAAACCTTTGGCATACAACGACAACACCACCTCGTCGACCCCCGACAGGCGGCGCTGCCGCTTACGGACAATCTGGGGCTCGAACGTGCCAGCCCGATCCCGCGGCACATCGATTGGCACCGGCCCCGATGCGTCGGTCAGCACCGTCTTCGGCCTGGTGCCGTTGCGGATGTTGCCCGCGCCGACGCCGGCCGGATCATGTTTCTCGTAGCCGAGGTGCTCGGTCATCTCCTCGTTCAACGCGGTCTCCAGGACCGTCTTGGTCAACTGCTTCAGCAGCCCATCCGGGCCGGTCAGCGACAGGCCCTGCTCCTTCGCGGCCCGCACCAACTCGGCCGCGGCTTTCGCCTCCGCCGACGGCTCGGGCCGCTTCTTACGTCCAGTCTGGTCGTTCAGTGTCGCGGTCATCACGGCACCCTCCTCACCAGGCACAACGCCCGGCAGGTCAGGCCGGAAACACCTTTAGATCCACAGACCCGCTCCTCCCGTCGATCATGAAGTTAGCGGCGCCGCTGTCGGCGTGTCGCGCCGCTAACTTCATGATCGACGGAGCTGGATGGGGTGGGGTGGGGACGGGGGGTGGGGAGAGCCGGGGGGCGGGGTGGGGCCGGGAGGTGGGGTGGGGTTGGTGTCGTATGGGCGTGATGGGATGAGCTGATGCAGGCGTACCGGTTGGTGCGGCGGTCTGGGGGGCCGGCGCGGGGGGACGGGAGCGTGCCTGGCGGCAGCACCGTGGCCGCCGGTGGCACCGTGCTCTCCGACGACAGCTCCGTGCTTTCCGACGACAACTCCGTGCTTTCCGACGACAACACCACGGCGGGTGGTGGCGTCGTCGGCAGCGGGGTGGCAGACCGGGGCGACGGGGCCGGGTCGGTGGATGGTTCGCCGGGCCGGCGGGTCGACCCGGTGCAGGCAGAGGTGGTCGCGCACACCGACGGACCGATGCTGGTGCTCGGCGGGCCGGGCACCGGCAAGACCGGCACCCTGGTGGAGGCGGTCGCCGCCCGGGTGGCCGAGGGGGTCGACCCCGAGCGCATCCTGGTGCTGACCTTCGGCCGCCGAGCGGCCACCGCCCTGCGCCAGCGGATCGAGGCCCGGGTGGCCGAGGACGGCCACCGGGTGCTGCGCGAGCCGTTGGTGCGCACCTTCCCGGCGTACGCCTTCGGGCTGCTCCGCCGGGCCGCCGCCGAGCGTGGCGAGCCGTCGCCCCGCCTGCTCACCGGCCCCGAGCAGGATCTGATCATCCGCGAGCTGCTGGACGTGGTGGGCGAGGAGCCCGAGGACGACCCGGTCGGCTGGCCGACCGATCTGCGCCCCGCCCTGCGGACCCGAGCCTTCGCCGGCCAACTCCGCGACCTGCTCATGCGCGCCGCCGAGCGCGGCGTGGGCCCGGTCGACCTGGCCCGGCTGGGCGAGAAGCTCGGCCGCGCCGACTGGCCGGCGGCCGCCCGGTTCCTGCGGGAGTACGTGGCGGTGCTGGCGCTGCGCGACGTCAGCAACCGGGGCTCGATCGCGTACGACCCCGCGGAGCTGGTCCGGGCGGCCACCGGGCTGCTGCGCGACGACGAGGAACTGCTGACCGCCGAGCGCCGCCGGCTCGCCCATGTGTACGTCGACGAGCTGGCCGACACCGATCCCGCCCAGCTCGAGCTGCTCTCGGTGATCGCTGGCGGGGGTAAGCCGCTGGTCGCCTTCGCCGACCCGGACTCCTCCACGTACGCCTTCCGGGGCGCCGACCCGGCCGGGGTGACCACCTTCCCGCACCGGTTCCGGACCGCCTCCGGCGCGCCGGCAGCGCAGGTGCTGCTGACCACCTCCTACCGGGCCGGGCCGGGCCTGCTCGCCGCGATCGCCCGGCTGGGCCGCCGGCTGCGGGGTCCGGCGGCGCACCGCCGTCTGCACCCGCTGCCGGACGCCCCGGCCGGCGTGGTCGAGGTGCACACGTTCCGCTCGGCGACCAGCGAGGCCGCCTGGCTGGCCCATGCGCTGCGCTCCGCCCACCTGCTCGACGGTGTGCCCTGGTCACGGATGGCGGTGCTGGTTCGGTCGACCGCGTTGCAGCTACCCACCCTGCAACGGGCGCTGCACGCGGCCGGCGTACCGACCACGGTGCACGGCGAGGATCTGCCGCTGCACCTGCAACCGGCGGTGGCGCCGCTGCTGCTCCTGCTGCGGAGCGCGCTGGAGCCGGCCCGCCTGGACGAGGAGGCGGCGGTCGCGCTGCTGCACTCGCCGCTGGGCGGGGCCGACCCGCTGGCCGAGCGGCGACTGCGGCAGGGCCTGCGTGCGCTGGCGCTGGCCGGCGGGGACCGCCGCCCGTCCGGGGAGCTGATCGTCGAGGCGTTGCGTGACCCGGCCGAGCTGGCCGGCATCGACCGGCGGTGGGCGGAGCCGGCGCAGGCGGTGGCCGGGCTGCTGGCCACCGCCCGGGACATCGCCGCCCGTCCGGGCGCGACCGCCGAGGACGTGCTCTGGGCCGTCTGGCAGGCCAGCGGTCTGGCCGAACGCTGGGCCGGCGCGATCGGCCAGGGGCGGCCGGAGGCCGGTGAGGGAGATCTGGCCCGACGGCGACGGGCCGAGGCGGCCGACCGCGACCTGGACGCGGTGCTGGTGCTCTTCGACGCGGCGGCCCGGTTCACCGACCGGCTCCCCGGTGCCCGCACCGAGGTCTTCCTCGACCACGTGCTCGGCCAGGACCTGCCGGCGGACACCATCGCCCCGACCGCCGACCGGGGCGCGGCGGTCCGACTGCTCACCGCGCACGCCGCGAAGGGCCTGGAGTGGGACCTGGTCGCGGTGGTCGGAGTGCAGGAGGGCATCTGGCCGGACCTGCGGCTGCGCGGCAGCCTGCTCGGCTCGGAGCGGCTGGTCGACGTGCTGGCGGGTCGGTCCGTCGGCGGCGCCACCGCCGCGAACGTGGTGGGTCAGACCTCGGCGTTGCTCGACGAGGAACGCCGCCTCTTCCACGTGGCCGTCAGCCGCGCCCGACACCGGCTGCTGGTCAGCGCCGTGGCCTCGGCCGCAGTCGGCGGCGACGACCACGAGGAGCAGCCGAGCCGTTTCCTCTACGAGCTGGGCCCCACCGCGCCGCCCACCCCACCGGGGGGCACCGGGCCGGTCGACCCGTCCACACCGCCCGGTCCCCGCACCGGCCCGCCGACCAGCGATCCCGCCGGCGGCGGCAGCCCGAGCACCGCGCCTACCGGCGGCGGCAGCCCGAGCGCCGCGCTCACCGGCGGCGGCGCCCCGAGTACCCCACGCGCCGACGGCGGCGCTCCGAGCACCGCGCCTACCGACGGCGGCGCTCCGAGCGCCGCGCCTACCGGCGGCGGTGCGGTCGAGGGCGGCGATGCGACTCACGGCGACGGCGAGCCGGACCGGCCCGGGGCACTGCCGGTCACCCGGCCGCCTCGGGCGCTCACCCTGCCGGCGCTGGTGGCCGAGCTGCGTACCGCGATCACCGACCCGGCCGCACCGGCGGCCCGGCGGCGCGCCGCGGCGACCGAGCTGGCACGGCTCGCCGCCGCTGGCGTGCCCGGCGCGCACCCCGACGACTGGTGGGGGCTGCGGGCGCTCTCCGACGACCGGCCGTTGGTGGATGACGGCGAGCCGGTACGGGTCACTCCGTCGGCGATGGAGAGCGCACTGCGGTGCAGCCTGCGCTGGCTGCTGGAACGGCACGGCGGCAGCGGCCCGACCAGCACGGCGCAGGGGGTGGGCAATCTGGTGCACGCCGCCGCGATGCTCGCCGAGGACGCCAGCGCCGACCGGGGTGCCCTGCTTGACTACGTGGCCGCCCGGTTCGACGCGATCGAGTTGGCCGCCCGGTGGATGGCCGGCCCGGAGCGGGAGCGGGCCGAGGCGATGGTCGACAAGCTGCTGCGCTGGCTGGCGACCAACCCGCGCCGGCTGCTCGCCATCGAGCACGAGTTCGCGGTCCGCCTGGATGACCCGCAGCGGCCGGTCGACCTGACCGGTCGGGTCGATCGGCTGGAGGTCGACGAGGACGGTCGGCTGGTGGTGATCGACCTGAAGACCGGTAAGTCCACGGCGGTCACCGGCACCGACCTGGCGGAGCATCCGCAGCTGGGCGCATACCAGGCGGCGGTGGAGGCGGGGGCGTTCGCCGAGTTCGGCGACGAGTCCGGGGGTGCTGCGCTGGTGCAGCTCGGCACCTCCGCCAAGGACGCCAGGGAGCAGAACCAGCCGGCGGTCGGCGAGGGGCCGGCGGCCGGCTGGGCGACCGCGCTGGTCCGGCGGACCGCCGATACGATGGCAGCCGCCACGTTCGCCGCGGTGGCCAACTCGAAGTGCCGGGTCTGCCCGGTGCGCACCAGCTGCCCGGTCTCCGGGCAGGGGCGCCAGGTCGTCGAACCGCCGACCACCCGGAGCATCCGTGAAGGCGAGGAGTGAGCGTGCGATTCCCGCAGTCACGAACGATGTCGCCGTGAGCGCGAGGAGCGAGCCGGTCCTGCGAGCCACGCAGTCGCGAGCTGAGGCGGGACGGTGACCCAGCCCACCCTGTTCGGCGCCGGCCCCGCTCCGGCGCCCCGACTCGCCGATTCCGGCCCCCGGTACACCCCGGTGGAGCTGGCCAAGCTGCTGCGGCTGCCGGCGCCCACCCGGGAGCAGGCCGCGATCATCGCCGCCCCGGTGGAGCCGCTGCTGGTGGTCGCCGGGGCCGGGTCCGGCAAGACCGAGACGATGGCCGCGCGGGTGGTCTGGCTGGTGGCCAACTCGTACGTGCGCCCGGAGCAGATCCTCGGGTTGACCTTCACCCGTAAGGCGGCCGGTGAGCTGGCCCACCGGGTACGGACCCGGCTCGACCAGCTGATCCGCCGGGTCGGCCGGCAGCGCCGGGACCCGCTGGACGATCCGCTGGCCGGCGAGCCCACCGTCTCCACGTACCACTCGTATGCCGGGCGGATCGTCACCGAGCACGGGCTGCGGGCCGGCTACGAGCCGTCCACCCGGCTGCTCACCGAGGCGTCCCGCTGGCAGTTGGTCGACCTGCTGGTGCGCAACTACGACGGCGACATGTCCGAGGTGGACCGGATGCCGAGCACCATCACCGACGCGGTGCTGGCGCTCGCCGGGGAGCTGGACGAGCACCTGGTCGCTCCGGACCAGTTGGCGGCCTGGACCGGGCGGTTCTTCGCCGAGGTGCAGTCCCGGCCGGGTCGGGTCTACGCCGACGTGCGCAAGGCGCTCGCCCTCCAGCAGACCCGGCTGCGCCTGCTGCCGCTGGTGCGGGCGTACGCCCGGCGCAAGGAGGACTTCGAGGCGATGGACTTCGCCGACCAGCTCGCTCGGGCGGCCCGGGTGGCCCGGGACCACCCGGGGGTCGGCGAGATCGAGCGGGACCGCTTCCGGGTGGTGCTGCTCGACGAGTACCAGGACACGAGCCACGCCCAGGTGGTGCTGCTCAACGCTTTGTTCGGCGGCGGGCACCCGGTGACGGCGGTGGGGGACCCGTGCCAGTCGATCTACGGCTGGCGGGGGGCCAGCGCCGGAACGTTGGACCGGTTCCCGACCGAGTTCGCCCGGGCCGACGGTCAGCCGGCCGCAGCGCTCGGGCTCACCACCAGTTGGCGCAACCGCCCGGAGATCCTCCGGGTGGCGAACGCGCTGTCCACACCGCTGCGCGCGGCCGGCGCCCGGGTGCCGGAGCTGCGCTCCGCGCTGACGGTCCGGGACCCGATCCCGCACCGCAGCCCCGGTGGGGCCGCGGGTGGCACGGTGCACTGCGCACTGCTGCCCACGTACGCCGATGAGGCGGATTGGATCGCCGACAGCGTGCTCGCGGCGTGGCGTGGCGCGGCCCGGATGCCGGGCGCGGCGCCCGAGCACATCCCGGTGGCGCAGCGCCCGACCACCGCCGTCCTGGTCCGGGTCCGCAGCCAGATTCCGGCGATCGAGTCGGCGCTGCGCGAGCGCGGTCTCCCGGTCGAGGTGGTCGGGCTGGGTGGCCTGCTGGACACCCCCGAGGTCCGCGACGTGGTGTGCACGCTGCGGGTGCTGGCCGACCCGACCGACGGTGCCGCCCTGCTGCGGCTGCTCACCGGTGCCCGCTGGCGGATCGGGCCGCGCGACCTGGTGGCCCTGCACCGGCGGGCTCGGGCCATCGCCAACGCCCGGCGGCGGTTGGCCGCCGACGACACCTCGGAGATCAGCCCCGACCTGCTGGACGAGGCGACCCTGGTGGAGGCGCTGGCCGACCTCGGCCCGGCGCAGGCGTACTCGGCGGAGGGTTTCGCACGGCTGCGCGCGTACGGCCGGGAGCTGGCGCTGCTGCGCTACCGCCTGGACCAGGCACTGCCGGACCTGATCGCGGACATCGAGCGGACCATCGGCCTGGACGTCGAGGTCGCGGTACGGGCCGGCCGGGACGGCGCTGGCGACGCCGGCCTGGCCCGGGGGCACCTGGACGCCCTCGGCGACGTGGCGGCCCGGTTCAGCGGGGAGACCCCCGGCGCGACCCTCGCCGGCTTCCTGTCCTACCTGGCCGCCGCCGAGGACGAGGAGCGCGGCCTCGCCCCCGGCGAGGTCGAGGTGGTGGAGGGCGCGGTGCAGGTGGTCACCGCCCACGCCGCCAAGGGGCTGGAGTGGGACGTGGTGGCGGTGGCGGGGCTGAGCCGTGGGCTGTGGCCGGGGCCGGTGCGCAACTCCGACCACTGGCTGGGCGGGCTGGGCGTGCTGCCGTTCCCGCTGCGCGGTGACGTCGACGGGTTGCCCGAGCTGGCGCTCGACGAGGCGGCGGACCAGCGGGCGGTGGCCCGGGCGGTGACCGACTTCACCGACGCCTGGCGTGCTCACGACGAGCGGGAGGAGCGCCGGCTGACGTACGTGGCGGTGACCCGGCCGCGCCGGCTGCTGCTCTGCTCGGCGTACTGGTGGGGGGAGGGGACCAAGCGGCCGCGTGGCCCGTCGGTCTTCCTGCGCGAGGTGTACGACGCCTGCCTGGACGGCGGCCCGGGGCACCTGGTCGACGCGTGGGCGCCGGAACCGACCCCGGATGCGACGAACCCGACCGCCGAGGTGGTGCTCCGCGCGGAGTGGCCGGCCGATCCGCTGGGTGGCCGTCGGCCGGCGCTGGCCGAGGCTGCCGGTCTGGTCCGCCGGCTGATGAGCGATGGCCCGGCGGAGTTGGTGGTCGCCGGCGGGTCGGAGGCGGATCCCGAGGTGGTGCGCTGGCAGCGCGAGGCGGACCTGCTGCTGGCCGAGCGGGCCGAGTTGACCCGGCTCTCCGGCGCGGTCGAGGTGGCCCTGCCCGGCCAGCTGAGCGTCACCCAGCTGGTCGCGTTGCGCCGCGACCCGGCGGCGCTGGCCCGGACGCTGCGCCGCCCGGTGCCCACCGAGCCCAACCCGTACGCCCGCCGCGGCACGGCCTTCCACGCCTGGCTGGAGCAGCGCTTCGGTGCCGACCGGCTGCTCGACCTGGACGAGCTGCCCGGCGCGGCCGACGCGGATGCCGCGCCGGACGAGGCGCTCGTCGAGCTTCAGGAGCGCTTCCTGGCCAGCGAGTGGGCCGACCGGGCACCGGTGGAGGTGGAGGTGCCGTTCGCCACGGTGATCGCCGGAGTGGTGGTCCGGGGGCGGATGGATGCTGTCTTCGCTCGGCCGGGCGGCCGGTTCGACGTGGTCGACTGGAAGACCGGTGCGCAGCCCTCCGGTCCGGCGGCGGAGGTGGCCGCGGTGCAGTTGGCCGTCTACCGGCTGGCGTGGGCGGAGCTGGCCGGGGTACCGGTCGACCGGGTGGGTGCGGCGTTCCATTACGTCCGGGACGGGGCGACGGTGCGCCCCGCCGACCTGCTGGACGTGACCGGGCTCACGGCCCTGATCGCCAAGTTGCCCGAAGATTCCGCCCGACATTGACCATGGCGGGAAAATCCGTGGTAGGTTGAACGGGTTGCAGTTTTGGTTACCAGAGACTCTGTGTGCGCCTGGCGGGATTGTGGCCCCAGGCGCTCTTTGTTGTGTCCGGAGTTCTCCGGGCGGGGCGACCAGAAGCGACAGGCGATTCGCGCATTCCCGCGCGGAGCGCTCCTCTTCGGGCTCGCAACAAGTGCGAGTCCGACGTTCCGTCAAGGAGACGAAACACATGGCTATTGGCACCGTGAAGTGGTTCAACGCTGACAAGGGCTTCGGCTTCATCACCCCGGACGGCGGCGGCGCTGACGTCTTCGCCCACTTCTCGGCGATCCAGTCCTCCGGCTACCGGAGCCTGGACGAGAACCAGCGGGTCGAGTTCGAGGTGACCCAGGGCCAGAAGGGCCCGCAGGCGGAGAACATCCGCCCGATCTGATCTTCGGATCGGTCGGCATTACCTGTCGCGCCCTCCGGGCGCGGCGGTGACGGGACCGGCCCGCTCCGCCGTCGACCTGCGTAAGCAGGCGGCGGCCCGGCGGCGGGCCGGCCCGTACCCCCTTCGGTTCGTGCTTGTGAGTCCTGGCGGCTTTTTCCGCTGGCGACAGCGCCGACTTCGGCGCCCTCCCTCGACACGTGCCGCGTCGAGGAAGGCTTTTGCGTGACCACTGTTATTCCTTCGTTCGCCCATACCGGTCTGGCACCCGCGCTGCTCAGCGCGCTGACCGCGCAGGGCATCACGGAGCCGTTCCCGATCCAGTCGGCCACGCTGCCCGACTCGCTCGCCGGCCGGGATGTGCTCGGCCGGGGTCGTACCGGCTCCGGCAAGACCCTCGCCTTCGGGCTTCCGCTGCTCTCCCGCACCGCTGGCCACCGGGCCCGCCCGGGCCGCCCGCTGGCCCTGGTGCTGGTGCCGACCCGCGAGTTGGCCCAGCAGGTCACCACCGCGCTGGCCCCGTACGCCCGCGCCGTCGGGCTGCGCTGCGTCACCGTCGTCGGCGGGCTGTCGTTGCAGCGTCAGGCGGACGCCCTGCGCGCCGGCGCCGAGGTGGTCGTGGCGACCCCCGGCCGGCTGCACGACCTGATCAACCGCGGCGACGCCCGGCTCGACCAGGTCGAGATCACCGTGCTGGACGAGGCCGACCAGATGGCCGACATGGGCTTCCTGCCGCAGGTCACCAAGCTGCTGGAGCAGGTCGCGCCGCAGGGCCAGCGGATGCTCTTCTCGGCCACCCTGGATGGCGGCGTGGACCGGTTGGTCCGCCGCTTCCTGAGCAGCCCGGTGACCCACTCGGTCGACCCGGGCACCGCCACGGTCACCGCGATGACCCACCACGTGCTGCACGTCGACGCGGTGGACAAGCCCGACGCGCTGACCCGGATCGCCGCCCGTGAGGGCCGCACCATCCTGTTC
The DNA here is from genome assembly GCF_045207365.1 of Micromonospora sp. NBC_00858. Lineage (NCBI taxonomy): Bacteria > Bacillati > Actinomycetota > Actinomycetes > Micromonosporales > Micromonosporaceae > Micromonospora > Micromonospora sp. NBC_00858. Next base: position 7,360,034 of record NZ_CP108828.1, read on the forward strand.
ATGGGTACGAAGCACCGCGCCGACCGGCTCGCCCGCCAGTTGCTCTCCAAGGGGGTACGCGCGGCCGCGCTGCACGGCGGCAAGTCCCAGCCGCAGCGCACCCGCATCCTGGAGCAGTTCCGCAACGGCCAGGTGACCGCTCTGGTCGCCACGGACGTGGCGGCCCGGGGCATCCACGTCGACGGCCTGGACATGGTCGTCAACGTGGACCCGCCGACCGAGGCGAAGGACTACCTGCACCGGGGCGGTCGGACCGCCCGGGCCGGAGAGTCCGGCAGCGTGGTCACCCTGGTCCTGCCGGAGCAGCGCCGGGACGTGTCCCGCCTGATGGCAGTCGCTGGCATTCGGCCCGAGTCGGTCCAGGTGCGCCCGGGTGACGAGGCGCTGGCCCGGGTGACCGGTGCCCGCGAGCCTTCCGGCGTGCCGGTGACCATCGTCGCCGCCCCGCAGGCTGCCGCTGGTCGGGGACGTACCGCCGGTGGGTCCGGCGGCTCAGTCGCCGACGGTGCCGGCCGCTCGGCGCACCGTGCGTCGGGTCGGTCCCGCCGCCCGCGCCGCCCCCGCACCGTCTGATCCGTACGCCCGACCGACCCGCCCCGCTTCGGCTGGGCGGGTCGGTCCGTTTGTGGCGCCGTGGTGGCGGGGTGGCCGCACCTTCGGCCCGTCCGCCGTGCCGCCCGTTCCGCTCGGCTGAGTCGGTAATCAGCCTCAGTTGGGTCGGCTGGCTGACTGCGTCGCGGGCGTCGGTGGTCGAAGCTGACCGGCGGGGGGAAAGTCGGGCGGGGGGCCCGGCACGGGAGGGGTGACCATGGCGGGCGAAGCCGGCTCGGGGGCGCTGCGCGAACTGATCCTGGTGGTCGCGGTCGCGCTCGCCGGGCTGTTGCTCGCCATGGTTGCGGCCTTCGCACCCTGGCATGCCACCCCGGCGGGTAACGCTCCCGCCGGTCTGGTGGAGCTGCACAGCCCCGGTGACCCGGGCTCCGGCCCGACGGTCGCACACGTGGGCTGAGCAGCGGCCGGCCCGACCGGTGCCGGCGGAGGGGCAGGCCCGGTCCGGATCGGTACGAGGTGTGGTCGGGTCGGCGGGGCACCGGCCCGACCACACCGCCCTGATCAGGAGGCTGTGGGGGCGCGGTCCGTCGAGTGATGGGTGAGCAGGTCGGCGAGGGTGGTGCTGTCGACCACGGTGGCGATCGCCCCGTGCACCGCCAGCCAGACGTCGGTCAGGCCGGCGGCCACCCCGTGATATCCGGCCCGCTCGGCCGGCAGTCCGCGGACCGTGGTCAGCGAGCCGCCGACCGCTCGGAGTACGTCCCCGACGGTGATCTCATCGGCCGGGCGGGTCAGCGCGTACCCACCGTCGCTGCCGCGATGGCTGAGCAGCAGGCCGGCTCGGCGCAGGTCGAGCAGGATGCCCTGGAGGAAGCTGAGCGGTATTCCCTGCACCTCGGCCAGACTGGCCGCCTTCACCAACTCGCCGCCACCGCCACCGTCACCCTCTCCGCCACCGCCCTCTCCGTCGCCGCCGACACTGGCGGCGGCGGCGACGGCGAGCATCGCCCGGAGCGCGTAGTCGCTGCGCGCGGAGACGTACACGTCACTGACCAGCCTGGTCCAGCACGCCCCAGCGGCGTCGGATCGCCCGGTCCGCAGCACCGAACGCGGCGTCCACGACCAGGCCGAGCACCAGGATGACGATCATGGTGGAGAGCAGCCAGGGTGCGTCGGACAGCTCGCGGGAGTAGGTGAGCTGGGCGCCGAGCGAGGTCTGCGAGATGCCGACCACGATCAGCTCGCCGGCCATCAGGCTGCGCCAGGAGAACGCCCAGCCCTGCTTGAGCCCGGCGACGATCGCCGGCAGCGCGGCCGGTGCGATGACGTACCGGTAGAGGTTGAGCCCACGCGCGCCCAGGTTGCGGCCCGCTCGCAGCAGCAGCGGCGGTACGTAGTCCACACCGGAGATCACCCCGTTGGCGATGGACGGTGCCGCACCGAGCACCACCACGAAGAAGATCGCCTTCTCGCTCAGCTCGAACAGCAGGATTGCCAGCGGGAACCAGGCGATCGACGGCATGGTCTGCAACGCGGTGATCATCGAGCCGATGGCGGCCCGGAGCACCGTGGACCGGGCCACCGCCAGGCCCAGCAGCAGACCGACCGCGACCGAGAAGAGGTACCCGACGGCGGCCCGGCGCAGCGTGGTGAGCAGGCCCTCCCAGAGCTGTGGGCCCTGGGCCTGGGCCAGCAGCTCGCGGCCGACGACCAGCGGCCCCGGCAGCGAGTACGGCGGCTTCCAGCCCGACCAGACCACCAACTGCCAAGCCGCGATGACGATGGCCAGCGCGGCCAGCTTGGGCCAGGTGGCCGCCCAGAGCCGGGTGGCCCGGGATGTCTCCTTGTCCCGGCCGGCGATCTCCAGCGCGTCGAGGCCGGATATCTGCGCGTCGGTGCGCGCCGTGTTGGTGAGGGTGTCACTGGCCATGGCGGCCCACCTCCGTACGGAGCCGCTCGGTGACCTCGGCGGCGATGGCGGCAACGTCGGGGGAGTCGATCCGACGTGGACGCGGAATGTCCACTTCGGTGGAGTAGATGATCCGGCCGGGGCGGCTGGAGAGCAGGATGATCCGGTCGGCCAGCCGGGCGGCCTCCCGGACGTTGTGCGTCACGAAGAGCACCGAGAGTTTGCGCTCGGACCAGATCCGTTCGAGTTCGTCGTGCAGGATGTCCCGGGTCATCGCGTCCAGCGCGCCGAACGGCTCGTCCATCAGCAGCACCGGAGTGTCCAGGGCCAGCGTGCGGGCCAGTGCGACCCGCTGCCGCATCCCGCCGGACAGCTCGTGCGGGCGCTTGCGACCGAAGTCGGACAGGTGCACCGTCCGCAGCAGTTCGGCCACCCGCTCACGGCGCTCGGCCCGGGGCAGCCCACGCAGCTTGAGCGGCACCTCCACGTTGGCCTCGACGGTCAGCCAGGGGAAGAGCGCCGGCTCCTGGAACATCAGCCCCGGGTTGGCGTCACCGGCCAGCCCGACCTGCCCGCCGCTGGGCCGGTCCAGCCCGGCGACCAGGTTGAGCAGGGTGCTCTTGCCGCAGCCGGAGGCGCCGACCAGACAGACGAACTCACCCGGCGCCACGTCCAGCGACACGCCGTCCAGGGCCAGTACGGCGTTCGCCCCGCGTCCGTACACCTTGGTCACGCCCGAGAGCGCGACCGCGGTGGTCGCGCTCCCGGGCGTCGTCGTGGTCGACGTCATGGCTGGACGACCTCGGGCTTGCCCTGCGCCTTGAGCGCGTTGTTGAGGTACGTGAGGTCGTACAGGCCCTTGAGGTCCACCGGGTCGGTCAGCTTGACCTCGACGGCGTGGTCGAGCCCGGTCTTCAGGGAGGAGGAGATCGGGTCGTTGGTGAACTCCAACGTCGGCCACGCCTGCTTGATCAGCTTCAGGTCCAGCGGCTTGCCGGTGATCTTCCCGATCGCGTCGGAGATGGCCTGTTGGGCCTCGTCCGGCTTGCTGTTGACGAACTCGTTCGCGGCCACCTGACCGTCGACCAGCTTCTGCACCACGTCCGGGTGCGCCTTGAGGAACTTGGTGCTGACCAGCAGGTTGGTGATGACGAACTTCCGGTCCGGCCACAGGTCGCGCTCGTCGACCAGCACCTTGCCGCCGGCGTTGATCAGCCGGGAGACGAAGGGCTCGGGCACCCAGGCGCCGTCGATCGCGCCGCTGTTGAACGTCTCCACCGTCTGGGCGTTCTCCTGCGGCACGATCTTGACGTCGCCGCCGCCCTCCTTGGTGGTGGTGAGCCCGTGCTCCTTGAGCCAGTAGCGGATCGCCACGTCCTGGGTGTTGCCCAGCTGCGGGGTGGCGACCTTCTTGCCCTTCAGGTCCTGGGGGCCGTTGATGCCGGGCTTGACCACCAGCGCCACGCCACCGGAGGCGGCGCCGGAGACGACCCGCACCGCCTCGCCCTTGGACTTGGAGAACGCGTTCACCGTCGGGTTCGGGCCGATGTAGGTGGCGTCCAGCGCCCCGGAGAAGACGGCCTCGATGGCGGCCGGGCCGGCGTTGAAGGTCTTCGGATCCAGCTTCACGTTGGCGCCGAGCTTCTCGGCGAAGATGCCCTTCTCGACGCCGACGACGGCCGGCGCGTGGGTGATGTTGGGGAAGTAGCCGAGTCGCAGCGTCACCGGGCCCGAGCTGCCGCCCGCGCCCTCGCTGTCGTCGCCGCACGCGGCGGTGGTGCCCAGGGTCGCCGCGCCGACCACGGCGAGGGTGGCCAGGGTGACCAACCGGCGCAGGGGGAGCCGTCTCATCGTCCATCCAATCCGCAGTATTCCTACTTAGTTGGTAGGAAGAGTGGGCCAGGCCGAGGTCAGCGTCAAGACCCATCCACATGCCGGGATGTCGGGTCTCAGATATGTCGGCATTTCCTACTGGCTTGCTAGGGTAAGTGCCACCTCGGCGACCGGTAGAGAGGCGACTCCGCGATGACCTTCCACTGGTTCCTGCCCACCTCCGGCGACGGCCATCAGGTCGGCGCCGCCACCGTCACGGCGGGTGCCGCCCGGCACGACCGGGCCGCCACCGTGGCGTACCTGGCCGAGGTCGGCCGGGCAGCCGAGGCGCACGGCTTCACCGCCGTACTCACCCCGGTCGGCGCCGGCTGCCCCGACCCGTGGATCGTCTGCGCGGCGGTCGCCCAGCACACCGAGCGGCTCGGCATGCTGGTCGCGGTCCGGGCCGGCTTCGCGCTGCCGACGCTGATCGCCCAGCAGGCCGAGGCGTTCCAGGCCGTCTCCGGTGGCCGGCTGTCACTCAACATCGTCACCGGGGGCGACCCCGCCGAACAGCGCGCGTACGGCGACTTCCTCGGGCACGACGACCGGTACGCGCGCACCGGCGAGTTCATCGAGGTGCTCCGCCGCGCCTGGGCCGGCCGGCCCTTCGACTACGACGGCGCGCACTACCGGGTCGACGGCGGCGGCCTGGCCAGCCCGCTGGCCGACCCGCCGCCGGTCTACTTCGGTGGTGCGTCCCCGGCCGCCGAGGCGGTGGCGGCCCGCCAGGCCGACGTGTACCTGATGTGGGGTGAGCCACCGGCGGCGATCGAGGCCCGGGCGACGCGGATCCGGGCACTGGCAGCCGAGCACGACCGCGTCGTGCGCACCGGGCTCCGGCTGCACGTCATCGCCCGGCCGACCAGCGCCGAAGCGTGGGCGGAGGCCGATCGGCTGCTGGCCGGGATGAGCCGCGAGAGGATCGCCGCCGCCCAGGCCCGGTTCCGTCGGATGGACTCCGTCGGTCAGGCCCGGATGGCCGCGCTGAACGCCGGCCGCACCGACGGGCTCACCGTCGCACCGAACCTCTGGGCCGGGGTCGGCCTGGTCCGCGAGGGCGCCGGCACCGCGCTGGTCGGCAGCTACGCCGAGGTCGCGGCCCGGATCGATGAGTACGCCGCGCTCGGCGTCGACGAGTTCGTCCTCTCCGGCTGGCCGCACCGGGAGGAGGCCGAGCGGGTCGGCGCCGAGGTGCTGCCCCTGGTGGCCTACCCGGTGGCGGCTGCTCCGCGGAGGTCGCCGGTAGCGGAGGTGCTGACGCGCTAGGGTCGATCCCGTGGCGGCGCGGAGATCCAGAATTCCAGCGACGAAGTATCCGGTCGAGCGGTTCACCCTCGACAACGGCCTGCGGGTGGTGCTCACCCCCGATCGCAGTGCCCCGGTGATCGGGGTGGCGGTGGTCTACGACGTCGGCATCCGTTTCGAACCGGAGGGGCGTACCGGCTTCGCCCACCTCTTCGAGCACCTGATGTTCCAGGGTTCGGAGAACCTGGAGAAGCTGGCCCACTTCCGGCACGTGCAGGGCGCCGGTGGCACCTTCAACGGCTCCACCCACCTCGACTACACCGACTACTTCGAGACGCTGCCGAGCAACGCGCTGGAGCGCGCGCTGTTCCTGGAGGCGGACCGGATGCGCGGCCCCCGGCTGACCGAGGAGAACCTGCGCAACCAGGTCGACGTGGTCAAGGAGGAGATCCGGGTCAACGTGCTCAACCGGCCGTACGGTGGCTTCCCCTGGCTGACCCTGCCGCCGGTCATGTTCGACACCTTCCCCAACGCGCACGACGGCTACGGGTCCTTCGTCGACCTGGAGTCGGCGACCGTCGCCGACGCCGCCGACTTCTTCCGCCGCTACTACGCCAGCGGCAACGCGGTGCTCGCGGTCAGCGGCGACATCGACGTGGCCGAGGCGACCGAGCTGGTCACCCGGCACTTCGGCGACGTGCCGGCCCGTGCGGCTCCGCAGCGGCCCGACTTCACCGAGCCCGACCTGACCACCGAGCGGCGCACCTCGTACACCGACAAGCTGGCGCCGCTGCCGGCGGTGGCCGGCGCCTGGCGGGTGCCCGACCCGATCAGCGACTTCGCCGGCTACCTGCCGTACGTGGTGCTGGCCGAGGTGCTCACCGACGGCGACGCGTCGCGGCTGGTCGAGCGGTTGGTCCAGCGCGACCGCACGGTGACCAGCCTCGGTGGCTACCTCGGCTTCATGGGCGACCCGTTCGACGTGCGCGACCCGACGGCGCTGCTGCTCCAGGCGCACCTGCCGCCGGGTGGCGACGTGGACAAGGTGCTGCGCACCATGGACGAGGAGATGGAGCGGCTGGCCACCGACGGGCTGACCGAGGGCGAGCTGGCCCGGACCCAGGCCCGGATGGCGACCCACCTGCTGCGGGACACCGACGCGGTGCTCGGCCGAGCGCTGCGGATGGCCGTCCTGGAACAGCAACGCGGCGAACCGGGTCTGCTCAACGACCTGCCCCGGCTGGTCGGCGAGGTCACCGAGGAGCAGGTCCGGACCGCTGCGGCCACCCTGCGCCCGGAGCGCCGCGCAGCCGTCGAGGTCATCGCCGGAGGTGCTCGGTGAGCGCGAGGAGTGAGCCGGTTTTGCGAGCCCCGCAGTCGCGATCGAAGGTGACTCAGTGACCACCACCGCTCCCGCCGGGCCGCGTACGCTGCCGCCGCTCGGCCCCACCCGCAAGCTCAAGGTGCCCAAGCAGGCCGAACGCACGCTGAGCAACGGCCTCACCGTGATCGCGGTACGCCGGCCCGCCGTGCCCCTGGTCGAGCTGCGGCTGTGGGTGCCGTTCGGTCGGGCCCACCTGGCCCGCGGTGCGATGCTCTCGCAGACCATGCTCTCCGGCACCGAGTCGATGACCAGCGTGCAGATCGCCGCCGAGCTGCAGAAGGTGGGCGGCGGGCTCTCCGCGGGCGTCGATCCGGACCGGCTGATGCTGTCCGGCGCCGGCCTGGTCACCGGCCTCGACCGGATGCTGGAGCTGCTGGCCGAGGTGCTGACCGGTGCCAGCTACCCGAGCGAAGAGGTGGCCACCGAGCGGGACCGTCTGGTCGACCGGATTCAGGTGGCGCAGAGCCAACCGGCCTTTCTGGCCCGGGAGGCGCTGCTGAAGCGGATCTACGGCCGGCACCCGTACGCCACGCAGACCCCGGAGCCCGGTCAGATCCGCGCCGTCCGGCCGGCTGCGCTGCGCAGCCTGCACTCCGAGCGGGTCCACCCGGCCGGCGCGCAACTGGTGGTGGTCGGCGACGTGCAGCCGGAGAAGGCCCTGGACGCGGCCGAGCGGGCGCTCGGCGGCTGGGCCGGCGCCGGGCGCACCGCCGAGCTGCCGCCCACCCCGCCGCTGGAGCCGGGGCCGCTGCTGCTGGTGGACCGGCCCGGCTCGGTGCAGTCCTCGCTGCGGATCGCGCTGCCGGCCGTGTCGCGCACCCATCCCGACCACGCCCCGCTGCAACTGGCCAACCTGGTCTTCGGTGGCTACTTCTCCTCCCGCTGGGTGGAGAACATCCGTGAGGACAAGGGCTACACGTACGGGCCGCACTCGGTGATCGAGCACTCGGTGGCCGGGTCGGTGCTGGTCGCCGCCGCCGAGGTGGCCACCGAGGTCACCGGCCCGGCGTTGCTGGAGACGACGTACGAGTTGGGCCGGCTGGCGTCGTTGCCGCCGAAGCCCGAGGAGCTGGAGCAGGCGCGCCAGTACGCCCTCGGCACCCTCCAGCTCGGCATGTCCACCCAGGCCGGGCTGGCCGCGCTGACCAGCGCGTACGCCGGCAACGGGCTGCGCCTGGACTTTCTCGCCGAGTACGCGGCCCGGCTGGCGAAGGTGACCATCGACGACGTCGCCCGGGCGGCGGCCGACTATCTCGCGCCGGCCCGGGCTGCGGTCGTGGTGCTCGGCGACGCCGAGCGGGTCACCCCGGGGCTGGCCGCGCTGACCACGGTCCGGACCGAGCCGGTGCAGCAGTGAGCCGGGCGGCCGCGCCGGCGGGGGAGGGCGCGCCGTGAGTGGGGAGACGGAGCCACCGCTGGCCCGGTCCACGCTGGACCGGGCCGCCCACCGGCGGGGCGACTCGCTGTGGCTGACCGAGGCGTGGCTACGGGCCCGGGTGCTGCTGCTCGACTCGACCAACGAGGGGCGGACGCTGGCCCGTACCAACGGGTCGCCTCCGTCGCTGGTGCTGTTCGGGGCGGCCGACGTGCCGGTCGGGTCCGAGTCGGTGGCGATGTTCCTCGGTGTCGAGCCGGACGGGGTGCCGGTCTTCGCGGTCGACACGCCGCTGCCGGCGTTGCCGGGCACCCGGGCGGTCAACCTGCGCGAGGTGGGTCATCTGCTCGCCGACCGGGAGGCCGGCATCTTCACCACCGCGCTGGCGCTGGTCAACTGGCACACCCGGCACGGCTACTCGGCGGCGACCGGAGCGCCGACCGCGATGGACGAGGCCGGTTGGTCCCGGGTGGACCGCAACGGCGGGCGGGTCTGGCCGCGTACCGACCCGGCGATGATCGTGCTGGTGCACGACGGTGTCGACGGCCCGGACGGGCGCTGCCTGCTGGGCAACAACGCCGGCTGGCCGGGCACCCCGGGCGGTCGGCGCTACTCCTGCCTGGCCGGCTACGTCGAGCCGGGGGAGTCGGCGGAGGCTGCCGTGCTGCGCGAAGTCCGCGAGGAGGTGAGCATCGGGGTCGAGCGCATTCGGTACGTGGGTAGCCAGGCCTGGCCGTTCCCCGGCTCGCTGATGCTGGGCTTCCTGGCCACTGCCGACCCGGCCGACCCGGTGCGGGTCGACCCGTCCGAGATCGCGTACGCCCGGTGGTTCTCCCGTCGGGACATCGGGGCTGCGCTGGCCGGGCGGACCGTGGACGTGGGTGACGGGGCCCGGCTGATCCTGCCGCCGCCGTCGTCGATCGCGTTGTTCCTCATCCACCGTTGGCTGGACGGCTGGGTGGACGTCGACCAGTGAGCACGGTCCCGGCCCGTGGCCGTCGTTGCCGCGGCGGTCACGGGCCGGGAACACGGGCCGTCGTGGTCGGCTAGGGCGAGAAACGCGGCGGGGGAGCCGATCCGACCACGACGGACGTCTGGTTGGTCAGGTGCCGGTGCGACCCGGCCGGTGTCGGAAGGTGGGCCGGGGCTCGCCGAGGGGCACGACCTTGACCCGTTGCTTGCCTGCGCGGACCGCGCCGACCGTGGCCAGGGCTCGAGCCAGCAGCAGCGCCGCGTCCAGATCGTCGGCGTGTACGGTCTGCCGGCGCGGCTCTGGGGTGGTCGTCTCGTCGCGGAGTCGGTGGCCGTCGGCCCAGGCAGCGGCGATGTCCCCGTCAGCGACGGCGCGGATGTCGGTGCGAACTATCAGGAACCGCATAAGGGTCTCCGGATGAACCGCGACAGATGAGCCAGAATGGAAGTTCCACGTACTCGTCGGCCATGTTACGCCGCGTGTTCGTCTCGGCAACTGAAACGCACCTATTGGTCTCGAGCCTCGGCTGATCGGCGGATGGCTGGTCAGCGGGGTCGGCAGCCGGAAAAAGCGACAGGGCCGCCGGCAGTGCGCCGACGGCCCCGTCCGATCACCGGATCAGTTCAGATCGAACTGGCCCTTCTTCGCTCCGGAGATGAAGCCGAGCCATCCCGCCCGGTTGAACAGCAGCACCGGGCCGCCCCGGTCCTTGCTGTCGCGCAGCGCGACAGCCGACGGGCCGGTGCCCAGCGGGGCGACCTCCACGCAGTTGGAGGTCTGGCTACGGGTGCTGGTACGCCACGGGGCATCCGCCAGGTCGAAGGCGGGAACGGACGGTGTGTTGCGGATGTCGTTCATGGTTCCACTCCTGATGTGAACCGCTCCGATGGGACGAGTGGTGCCGCACGCCCCGACGGAGGGTCCCCCGTGGATCACCGTTCCGTCAGCCGCCCCGAAGCCCGGCGGCGTTGGGTCGGCGCCGTTGCCGGCCCGAACGCCACTGTGGATGGGGGCGCCGCCTCGGTCAGCCGTCCCGTCGCCTCGATCAGCCAGGAGAGGGTGTCCGATGCGTTCAGTGCCGCCGTGCATAGCCACTCGAACACTACTTTATAGCGATTTAGTGCGATTGCCTCGGTCGACATGACGTCGGTGAACCCCCCTTCGATGGCCAGCGTCTCCGGATCGAGCGGATCGGCGAACCGGTAGAGGGAGAATGCGGTCGGCGGAAGGTACCAATTACCGATTTGAGTGTCACGAAGCAACACGTGCAGCGTCACGTTGGGTAGTAGGGCCAGCTCGCAGAGTTGAAGCAGTTGCTCGTGCAGCACCTCGGGCGGCCCAGCCCGGCGGCCGAGGGCCGCCTCCTCCAACACCGCCGTGTAGCGCGGCGCGTCGGGCTCCCGGGTCAGCAGCGACTGGCGGGCCAGCCGCGCCTGCACCTCGGTCTCCGGCTCCTCGCCAGGCGTCGGCTCGCCGGCGCCCTCACCCACCTGACGGGCCGAGACGATCCGGACCTGGGCGTACCCGGGGGTCTGCAGTAGACCCGGCACCAGCACCGGGTTGTACTCGGAGATCTCGGCGCAGCCCGCCTCCAACTCGGCCCAGCTGCGCTGCTGCTGCGTCATCACCGGGAAGTTCTTCAACCAGCCCCGCATGTCACCGGCCTCGCCGGTGATCCCGAGCAGCTCCTCGTGCAGTGCCTCGTCGGCGCCGTAGAGGTCGAGCAGGTCGCCGACATCCTGTGGGTCGGGTCGGCTGCGGCCGTTTTCCAGACGGGACAGTTTGGACGCGGAGGCCCAGCCGATCCGCTCGATGACCTGATCGCCGGTGAGGCCCGCGGCCTCGCGCAGGCGGCGCAGCTCTACGCCCAACCGGCGACGACGCAGGATCGGGCTGGGTGCGGCAGGAGGCACAGTGTCCTCTTTCCCGTCGACCGCTGCAGACGCAACGGTAACTGTATGAGATTCGCCCCCCACGGTCAGTATGGACGGCGCGGCCGGCGTCGGAGGTTCCGGCGGGGGCGTGTCTTGCAGAAAAAGACGACCACGGGTACGCCGAATCACGGCGGACCCGTGGTCGCGGCCCGTCGACCACGCCTACCCGGGCACGCCATCCCGCCGGAGGGACCCATGCGCACCGTCCTGCGCCGACCCGACTTCCGCCTGCTCTTCGGCGGCCTGCTGGCCAGCATGACCGCCGAGTCGATCCTGCTGCTCGCACTGGCCATCTGGGTCAAGGACCTGACCGGCTCCGACGGGCTCGCCGGCGCAACGATCTTCGCCGTCATCGCACCGATGACGCTGGCGCCGCTGGTCGGCTGGTTCGTCGACCGGTACCCGCGTCGGCCCTTCTTCGTGGCCGCGAACCTGGTCACCGCGGCGCTGCTCACCCCGTTGTTCATGGTCCGGGACTCGGGCGACGTCTGGCTCGTCTACCTGGTGGCGGCCCTGTACGGCCTGTCCCACATCACGCTCAGCGCGGCACTCAGCGGGCTGATCCGGCAGTTGGTGCCGGTGGAGCTGCTGGCCGAGGCGAACGGCGTGCTGCAGACCGTACGACAGGGGCTGCGGCTGATCGGCCCGCTGGCCGGCGCGGCGCTCTACGCGGCGATCGGCGGGTGGGCGCTGGCCGGAATCGGCATGGTCGGCTTCCTGACCGCAGCGGCGGTGGTGACCGCGCTGCCCACCCCGCACCCGGCGCCGCCGACCGTGCGGCTGCGCTGGCCGGCCGAGCTGGGTGCCGGGCTGCGACACCTGGCCGGTGAGCCGGCACTGCGCCGGGCACTGCTCGGCTACGGACTCGGGTCGCTCGTGATGGGCTTCAGCGAGTCGCTCATCTTCGCCTACGTCGACCAGGGGCTGAACCGGGACGCCGCGTTCGTGGGCGTGCTGGTCACCGTGCAGGGCGTGGGTGGGCTGCTCGGTGGGCTCTGCTCGCCGGCGCTGATTCGCCGGCTCGGCGAGGTCGGCACGTTGGCCACCGGCGTTGCCCTGTTCGGGCCGGCCGCGCTCGCGCTCGCGTACCCCGATCTCCGGCTCGGGTTCGCGGCGGTGCTGCTGGCCGGCGTCTCGCTCCCGCTGACCATGGTGGGCCTGCACACGCTGATCCAGCGACGTACCCCGCCGGGGCTGGTCGGCCGGGTGGCCGCGGCCACCGAGGCGGTGATCAGCGGGCCGCAGGCGTTCTCCATCGGCGCGGGCGCCCTGCTGGTCGGGTTCCTGGACTACCGGGCGCTGTTCGCGCTGATCGGGGTCGCCACCATGGCCGCTGGCGGCTACCTCTGGCGGGGCCGGCACCTGAGCGCGCCGCCCGGTGCCCGCCCGCCCACGCCGCCGAGCCGTCCGACGCTTCCGGCACCCCGGCGCCCGGCCGAGGACGCCGAGCGGCAGGTGGCCGGCACCCACCGACCGCCGGGGCGGTGACGGATACCGGACACGACGAGCGGCCGCCCCAGAGGGCGGCCGCTCGTCGAGGGTGAGCCGACCGGTCAGGCGGTGAGGGCCGCCAGGTGCTGCTTGACCTGGTTGATCGAGGGGTTGGTCAGGGCGCTGCCGTCGGCGAAGCGCAGCGTCGGCACCGTCTGGTTGCCGCCGTTGACGCTCATCACGAAGTCCGCGGCCTTCGGGTCCTGCTCGATGTCGACCACCTCGTACCCGATGCCTTCCCGGTCGAGCTGCGACTTCAGCCGGTGGCAGTAGCCGCACCAGGGGGTGGAATACATCGTCAGCATGGTCGGATCCTCCAACTCCTTCGGCCGGCGGCTTGCGGATCAAGCCGAGGCTGTTCGCTGCAACGTCCGGGGTAGCTGAGATGATTCCTGGTTGTGGTGGTTCACTCAGCGTCGGAACGCGTGCTCGCCGGGCTGGACCCTGAGCAACGCTCCGCGGTGACCGCGCCCGCCGGGCCGGTCTGCATCCTGGCCGGCGCCGGCACCGGTAAGACCCGCGCGATCACCTCCCGGATCGCCCACCGGGCGCTCTCCGGCGAGATCTCCCCCCGGCACGTGCTCGCGGTCACCTTCACCGCCCGGGCCGCCGCCGAGCTGCGGAGTCGTCTCACGGTGCTCGGGGTGGGCGGTGTCCAGGCGCGCACGTTCCACGCCGCCGCACTGCGCCAGGTGCGCTACTTCGCCCCCCGGCTGTTGGCCGGCCGGGCCATGCCCGAGCTGCTGGACAGCAAGGTGCGCCTGGTCACCCTCGCCGCCGCCCGGGTCGGCCTGCGTACCGACCGGGCCGCCGCACGGGACCTGGCCGGCGAGATCGAGTGGGCCAAGTCGTCGCTGGTCGAGCCGGGGGAATACGTGGTGGCGGCGGCCCGGGCGCTGCGCGACACCCCGCACGAGCCGACGAAGGTGGCCGACGTGTTCACCGCGTACGAGCAGCTCAAGCGCTCCAACGGGGTGATCGACTTCGAGGACATGCTGCGCGCCGCCGTCTGGGGCATCGAGGAGCACCGGGACGTCGGCGAGCAGGTCCGCAGCCAGTACCGGCATTTCGTGGTCGACGAGTACCAGGACGTCAACCCGCTCCAGCAGCGGTTGCTGGACGCCTGGCTGGGCGGCCGGGACGACCTGACCGTGGTCGGCGACGCCAGCCAGACGATCTACTCGTTCACCGGGGCGACCTCCGGATACCTGGTCGACTTCCCGCGCCGGCACCGGGGAGCCACCGTGGTCCGGCTGGTCCGCGACTACCGCTCCACCCCGCAGGTGGTCGGCCTGGCCAACGCGGTGATCTCCCAGGCCCGGGGCACCGAGGCACGGCTGCGCCTGGAGTTGAGCGGGCAGCGCCCGGCCGGTCCCGAGCCGGACCTGCGGATCTTCACCGACGAGCCGGCCGAGGCGACCGCGGTGGCCACCCGCTGCCGGGCATTGATCGACTCGGGCACGCCGGCGAAGGAGATCGCCGTGCTGTTCCGGACCAACGCGCAGTCCGAGGCGTACGAGAAGGCGCTCACCGAGGCCGAGGTGCCGTACGTGGTGCAGGGCGCGGAGCGGTTCTTCGAACGGACCGAGGTACGCCAGGCGATGGTCGCGCTGCGCGCCGCCACCCGGTCGATCCCGGGGGAGACCCCGCTCCCGACCGCCGTCGTCGAGGCGCTCACCGCGGTCGGCTGGGCCCCGGACGCACCCCCGGCCGGCGGCGCCGCCCGCGAGCGGTGGGAGGCGCTGGCCGCGCTGGTCCAGCTGGCCGAGGAGTACGCGGCCACCCCCGAGGTGCTGCCGATCGGCGATGCGGCCTCGGTGGAGCGCGCGGTCACCCTGACCGACTTCACCGAGGAGCTGGCCCGCCGGGCCGCCCAGCAGCACGTGCCGACGGTGGACGGGGTGACGCTGGCTTCGCTGCACTCGGCCAAGGGGCTGGAGTGGGACGCGGTCTTCCTGGTCGGCCTCGCCGAGGGCACCCTGCCCACCACGTACGCCAAGACCGTCGAGCAGGTCGAGGAGGAGCGTCGGCTGCTCTACGTCGGGATCACCCGCGCCCGGCAGTGGCTCTGGTTGTCGTACGCCGCCGCACGCTCGCCGGGCGGACGGGCCCGGCGGCCGTCGCGGTTCCTCCCCCAACTGGACCGCTCCGGTGGGACCGAGCGGGCCGTCGCCAGCGCCGGTCCGGCCCGCCGCCCCGAGCGGCGCCGCACCCAGATCGTCTCCTGCCGGATCTGCGGCGCGACCCTGCTCGCCGGCCCGGATCGGAAGCTGGGCCGTTGCCCCACCTGCCCGTCCGATATCGACGATGAGCTGCACGAACGGCTGCGCGAGTGGCGTCAGCGGGTGGCCGGGGCGCAGAAGGTGCCGGCGTACGTGATCTTCACGGACGCCACGCTGACCGCGCTGGCCGAGCGGAAGCCCGGCCGGCCGGAGGAGTTGATCGCCATCGCTGGTATCGGCCCCCGCAAGTTGGGCCTCTATGGGGAGTCGGTGCTGGCGCTGGTGGGGGGCGCGGGGGTGGACGATGTCTGCCCGGAGAAAACTTTCGAAATCTCGTCGTAAATTCGTTTGCCCTCGCCCCGGCGCGAGGAATAGCCTCAGAACACACCACGCGAGCGGCGCCATTCCGGCTGCTCACGGGGGGTTGGTCCAGTCGATCCGAGGAACGTTGAGGGAGGTGGCACCCGTGAAGATCTTCACCTATGAGCGTCTGGCGGCGATGCCAGCTGTCCACGCTCCGCTGTCGGCTGTCCGGGTGGCCCTTGTGGCTGCACGACCGTCGGTTCCGCAGGTGCACCAGGTTCAGGCCGAGCTGAACCTGACCGTTGCACCCACCGGAGTCGAGGGGACCAGTGGCTTCACGGGCATGGGCATTCAGGGCGCCAAGAAGCGCATGGATGTCCGCGGCGTTCCACCTCGAGGTAGACCGGTCTGACCATCAGACACCGGCTCACTTCGAGGCCGCGGAACCCGCATACCGGGATCCGCGGCCTCAGTTTTTTGCCCTGCCGAAGTACGTCGGAATGCGATCCACGAGATCGAAGTGAGAGAGAGGTGACCGGGCGATGAGTCTGGCGTTGGCCCCCCTCGACGTGAGCGTCGAGATGGAGGCGAACCTGCCCTGCCGGAAGTTCGACCCCGACCTGTGGTTCTCCGACTCGCCTGCCGAGCTCGAGCTGGCCAAGTCGCTCTGCGGGGACTGCCCGCTGCGCGTCGAGTGCCTGGCCGGAGCGGTGGAGCGAGCGGAGCCGTGGGGCGTCTGGGGCGGCGAGATCTTCGAGCGTGGCGCGGTCGTCCCGCGCAAGCGGCCCCGTGGCCGTCCGCGCAAGGAGGACGTCGCCCGTGACGCCGAGCTCCGGGTCGAGGCCGAGGCGCGCCTGGCGGCCAGTGGGCTGTCCGAGGTGCGTGGCGCGGTCCGGCTGGCAGCCTGACATGTTCCCGATCCGTCCCAACTACGCCGGTGTCACACCGGCAGCGAGTGAGAAAACGATGTTGCACGTACCGACTGGAGCCTTTGAGATGCAACTACTCCACGAAGCGTTGTCCCGGGCTCGAATGCGGCGGCCTCAGGCCGGTCGTACCACCACGAGCACTGAGGCAACCCGATCCGCCCGTACCGTCGCCATGAACAGCCGTAACCAGTCGGCGCGCGACCTGGGCGTTCTCTAGTACCACCCCACGCAGAAGGGCGGGTGCCACCGGCACCCGCCCTTCCTGGCGTCAACGGCGTGTTCAGGCGACGGGGGCGAAGCCCGGCAGCCAGCGCTCCAGGATGCTCCGGTACGGGGCCTTCGCCTCCAACTGGCAGAGCACCCCGATCGACCCGAGCGTCACCCGGTGGATGAGCAGGTACGACGGCGGCAGGTTGAGCTGCCGGCTCAGCTGGTAGGTGGGGGAGCGGGGGCTGGCCAGTCGGGCCGCCTCGGCCCGCAGCCACGCCCGGGTGAATCGGAACCCGTCGGCGGCGATGGGCTCCAGCATCGGCCGGAGGAAGTCGAGCACCCCCTCGGCGTCGATCTCCGCCGTGGGGCTGATGAACCCCTCTGACCGCAGCCCGGCCACGACCCCGTCGGCGTCGCTGCGCAGGGCCAGCGCGGCAATGCGACCGATCGGCTCCGGTGTGCCCTCGGGCATCCGGGCCACCGCACCGAAGTCGATCACCCCGAGCCGGCCGTCGGGCAGCAGCCGGAAGTTGCCCGGGTGCGGGTCGGCGTGCAGAAGGCCGGCCCGCTGCGGCGCGGAGAGGTGCAGGGTGGCCATCAGCCGGCCAGCCTCGTCCCGCCGCTCCTCGGTGCCCTCCCGGATGATGTCGGCCAGCGGCGTGCCCGTCACCCACTCGGTGACCAGCACCCGGGGCGACGTGGAGACCACCGCCGGGATGTAGATCTCCGGGTCGTCGGCGTACGCGGCGGCGAAGGTGCGCTGCGACTCGGCCTCCAGCTCGTAGTCCAGTTCCTCGGTGATCCGCTCGCGCAGCTCGGCGAGGAGCGGCTTGACGTCCAGGCCGGGCTGGATGGCCCGGAACATCCCGCCCAGCCGGGAGAGCTGCTTGAGGTCGGCGAGCAGCGCGTCACCGGCGCCCGGGTATTGGATCTTGACTGCCACGTCGCGGCTGTTCGGTTCGCCCGCCGGGCCGTACCCCGGCTCGCGCCACCGCGCCCGGTGCACCTGCCCGATGCTGGCCGCTGCGGCCGGGGTGTCGTTGAACTCGACGAACCGGTCCCGCCAGTCCGGGCCGAGCTGCTCGGTCAGCACCTTGTGCACGCTGGCGACGGGGAGTGGCGGTGCGGCCTCCTGGAGCTTGGTCAGGGCCTGGCGGTAGGGGGCGGCGATCTCCTCCGGCAGGGCCGCCTCGAAGACCGACAGCGCCTGGCCGAACTTCATAGCGCCGCCCTTGAGCTGGCCCAACACGCTGAACAGCTGCTCGGCGGTGCGCTGCTGGATCTCCGCGGAGATCACGTCGGAGGCGAGCCCGGTGACGCGCTTACCCATGCCGAGGACGGTCCGACCGGCGAAGCCGAGCGGCAGAGCGGCGAGCTTGGCGGTCCGGGACACGGCCCGGCGCGGGATGTCGGTCACACGGTCATTGTTACCGACCGGAGGGCTCCGTTGCTGCTCTGCGGCTGGGCTGGTGCCCACGCCCGCTCCGCGAGCACCCGCACGCGGGATGTGGCGGCCAGCCCCGGCGGCGGAAGCGGCCGGCGCCGATGATCTCCATGGCACCGCCGAGCGTCTCCGGACTGCCGCCGTCGAGCTGCGCCAGCGCTTCGGCCAGCGCGTACCCGGTGGCCGCGAGGAGCGTGCCGGCCGCGCCGGCCGCCATCGGCTCGGCGGCAGCGAGTTGGGCGGCGAGCCGTGGCCAGGCCGGGTCGCGGTCGGCCCGGTGCAGCTCGACGCAGTGCAGGCAGGGCCCGGCGGGCGGGCGGACCAGCGGCCCGATGACCGGTACGCCCTCGCGCACGGTGACCAGCAGGTGCGGCTGGCGGCGCTGGGCGAGACCGGCGGCGAGCAGCGCGGGCGGACGGTCCGTGCCGAGCTGGATCACCAGGTCGAAGCGGGTCGGCCGGCCCGGGTGGGTGCCGGTCCCCGGCGCGACGCGGTTGACCGCGGCCCGTACCGCCGGTGCCAACGGCTGGCCCAGCTCGCTGGCGGGGATGCCGGTGCCGACCAGGTCGACGGGGCGTACCGGGCCGGTGAGGTGCGGGATCACCTGCCCGATGCCGGACTGCGCCAGCGCCACCGCCAGCGACCCGCCGAGCGCCCCGGCGCCGGTGAGCAGCACCCGGGCGGCCAGCCGCTGGCGGAGGACCTGCGCGGGGGTGCCGGGCAGCCGGGCCGCGGCCAGGGCCAGTGCAGCGGCCTCCGCGGCGAGCCGGGCCCGGACCGGGCCGGCCAGGTCGCGGGGGAGCAGATTGTGTGCGGGCACCAGCAGGCCCGCCGCGCGCAGGGCGTCGAGCAGGCTGTACGCCTCGTCGGTGGAGACCTGGGTGGCGGCTGGGTGCGCCAGCACGGCGCGCTCGCTACGGGTGCCGTCCAACAGGTCGAGCAGGCGGGCAGCGCGCGGGTTCGCCAGCTCCAGCAGGACGGCGGGCCCCGGGCCGACGCCGAGCTGGAGGGTGTGTCGGTCCCGCCAGAGCCGGCTGAGGCCGGGCAGCAGCGTGGGGCGGGGCAGCGCGGTACGGCTCATGATGACGAATCGTGACCGCGTCCGTGCGCTCGGTCGATCGTTGTCCACAGGTGGCCGGGCCGCTGTCCAGCGCTGTCCACAGGATTTGCCGGGTTATCCACAACCCGCCGGTAACGGTGTCGGTCACCCGACAGACCGTCGATGACCGGGCGGCCGCACGGCGGTGATCACCGTCCGATACGGCAACGGGGGCGGGGTGGCCGTCGCTGGCCACCCCGCCCCCGTCCACCCGTACGGGTCAGACCTTGGCCTTGCCGAGGATGCGGTTCACTGTTGTGCCGCAAACCGGACACTTGCCCTTGGCCATGTTCATCCCGGTCTTCGAGACCTCGACGTGCCCCTCGAAGTCCCGCTTCTCCTTGCACTTCACGCAGTAACCGTTGTAGGTCGTCTGGGCCTGGTCGGCCACGGTGCCCTCCTCGTCTCGTCCGCCGGTCAATACCGTCCCGGCGGGGTGCCCGGCGGCGGGCCACAGGGGGCGCCGGCGCTGGGTCTCACTCCGCAGCCACCATCGTGACCGCTGGTCCGCGGACCCTACCCAGGTCTGGGCGGTTCCATGTCAGCTGTGCATCGACACTGTGAGCTAGTCGACGTCGAGAGTGTGCATGGCGAATTAGGTCTGATAAGTCAGTTTGGCGGGGACACGCCGGCCAAACCCTCTCAGCCACCCGTGCGGGTGGCCCCGCGGAGGCGCGAGCGGGGGTGATCACCTACGGTGGAGGGGAGCCGCACAGCGCCGCCATCGGTGTTCACGAAGGGTGACGAGATGGCCTGGCGGCAACCCGACCAAGAAATTTTCGGGACGCCGGGCGACCAATCGCCATTTTCTGGGCGCGTGTCGTGCGGTTGACTCTTGCGGACCCCTGGTCAGTACGCATTAGCTTTCCTTCGTGACACGTAGCCGAGGCTGCGCGGGCCAGTGATGGCGGGGACGCGCAAGCCGGTCGTCGAGGTGCGGCGCAGCCAGCGCCGACGACGTACGGTGTCTGCGTACCGTGACGGTGAGCGGGTCGTCGTCCTCATCCCGGACCAGTTCTCCCGGGCCGAGGAGAGCGAGTGGGTCGACCGGATGCTGGCCCGGCTCGCGGCCAGGGAGGGTCGGCTGGCCCGCTCCGACGACGAGCTGTTGGCCCGGGCCACCCGGCTGATCGATCTCTACCTCGTCGGGTACGGCGCGAAGGCGGTGCCGGCGAGCGTCCGGTGGGTCACCAACCAGAACGGCCGATGGGGCTCCTGCACCCCCGCCGACCGCAGCATCCGGATCTCCCATCGGGTGCAGGACATGCCCGAGTGGGTCATCGACTACGTGCTGCTGCACGAGCTTGCCCATCTCATCGTGCCCAGCCACAACGCCCGGTTCTGGGCGCTGGTCGGCCGCTACCCCAAGGCGGAACGAGCCCGCGGCTACCTCGAAGGCGTCGCCGCCGCCTCCTGCGCCCCGCTCCCCACCTGATCCCCCCGCCCTGATGGGCTGGCTGGCCTCCGGCGCCCTAGATCGACTCCATGTCCGCGATATCGCGCTGTCCGCGCTCCGGGACACCCCACCATCGCCGATATGGAGTCGATCATGGGGGAGGGCCGGGTCGGGCCGGGCTGGGCCGCGTCGGGGGCGCTAGGGTCGGGGGATGGCGCGGCGGGTGGTGGTGGCGTTACTGGGGCCGGTGCACTGGTCGCCGCCCGGCGTCGACCGGGAGGACTGGCGCGCGGCGCTCGCCGAGGACGTCGTCGACCTGTTCGCCACGCTCAACGAGGTGGAGGTCGCGGTCGCGGTGACCCCGGCCGACCGTGCTCTGGCGGACGCGCTGGTCTGGCCCGGCACCGCCGTGTACGAGGTGCCCGAGCCGACGCCGAACGCGGTGTTCGCCGCGCTGGAGGGCTACGACCAGGCGGCGGTGCTCGCTGGCGACGTACCCGACCTGCCCGCGCTGACCGTCGGCAAGCTGCTGCGCCCGCTCACCACCCGGCCGGTGGCGGTCGCTCCGGTGGAGGGCGGCGGACCGGGCCTGCTCGGGGTGGCCGTACGGCTGCCCGTGCCGGGTTGGCTGCCTCCGCTGGACCTGGAGACCGCGAGCCCGGCCGACGCGCGGGCCGGTGCCCCTCGACCGCAGGACGTGGCGGTCACCGCCGGCTGGCGCCGGCTGCGCGGCCCGGCCGACCTGGCCACCCTGGACCCGGCCTTCGAGGGCTGGGAGGCCACCCGCGCTCTACTCTCGGGCTCGGGCCGCCCTGCCTGACCGGTCAACCAGCCTGACCGGCCGCGAGAAGCCCGGTGTCGGGTGCCCGCGGTGATCTGCGGGCACCCAACGCCGTCATCAGGGCTTGGCGTCGCCGTCGGTCTCGCCGTCGGTGTCGTCGGGCTGGCCCGGGGCCTTCTCCTCCACCCCGCCGGGCGCGGTGAAGTCGAAGTTGTCCAACTCGCTCAGGTCCATGTCGTTCATCGCGAACGCGACCGGGTCGGCGAAGTCGTCGTCCGACGGGAGCAGGTCCGGGTGGCCCCAGACGGCGTCCCGACCGCCGATGCCGCGGTGCTCGGTGAGCGCGGCCCAGAGCGCCGCCGCCTCGCGCAGCCGGCGCGGGCGCAGCTCCAGGCCGACCAGCGCGGCGAAGGTCTGCTCGGCGGGACCGCCGGCGGCCCGGCGACGGCGGAACGCCTCACCCAGCCGGACGACGTTGGGCAGCCGGTCGCTGGCGGCGCTGTCCACCACGTGGCACACCCAGCCCTCGACCAGGGCGAGCGCGGTCTCCAGCCGGGCCAGCGAGGCCTTCTGGGCCGGGCTGTCCTCCGGCGTGAAGATGCCCTCCAGGGCGATCGCCTGCATCGACTCCGGGTCGGTCGGGTCGACCCGGCCCATCGCCTCCTCGATCGCCTCCCGGTTGACCCGGATGCCCGCGGCGTACATCTCGACCGCGCTGAGCACGTGCCCGCGCAACCACGGGACGTGCTGGAACAGCCGCTGGTGGGCGGCCTCGCGCAGCGCCACGTAGAGGCGTACCTCGTCCTCGGGAAGCTCCAGGCCCTCGCCGTACGCCCGGATGTTGGCCGGGATCAGCGCGGCCGTGCCGGCCGGGCCGAGCGGTAGCCCGATGTCACCGGCGGAGAGCACCTCCGCGGCGAGCGAGCCGAGCGCCTGACCCAACTGGCCGCCGAAGAGCGCGCCACCGAGGGTGGCCACCATCGACTGCATCGGGCCGAGCTGGGCGCGCGCCTCCGGCGGCACCAGGTCGCCCATCGCGCCGACCATCCGGCTGGCCACCGGGTCGCAGAGCTTGCGCCAGACGTCGAGCGTCTTGAAGATCCACTCGTTCCGGTTCCACGCCACCGGGGACTGGATGCCGGAGGGCCACGCCGAGGCGGGTTCGAGCCACAGGTCAGCGAGGCGCAGGGCCTCCTCGACCGCGTTGCGCTCGTACGGCGACACCGCCGGGTCGCCGGCAGCCGCCAGTTGGCTGGCCGCCACCTGCCGGGCCAGGTCCCAGTTGACCGGCCCGCTGCCCGGCGCGGAGAGCAGGTGCTGCAACTGCGACATGAACTGCTGCATCTGCGCGGGATCGTTGGGGTCTGGTGGTTGCCCACCCGGGAGCGCGAAACCGAACGGAATATCAGGCACGACGTCTACGGTACGCGCGCCGCGCCCCAGGTCGCCGCCGCTGGCGTTGCGCTGAGGGCGAAGTCGTGCGCGCATCCGGCAGCCGCGCTCTGGGCGGTCGGTACTCTCTGGCGCATGAGACGTCGTGGCCTGACGGTCCTGCTCGGTGCCCTGTTCACCGCCCTGCTGAGCATCGGGGTGCTCCGGGTGCCGATCCCGTACGTGGTGCTCGGCCCGGGCCCGACGGTCAACACCCTCGGCACGGCCGACGGCAAGGAAATCATCCAGATCTCCGGGCGGGAGACGTCGACCTCCGCCGGCCAGCTCCGGCTGACCACGGTGGGGGTGCAGCCCACGGTGCGGCTCCGGGCGGCGATCGCCGGCTGGTTCTCGGACGACGAGGCGGTGGTGCCGCGGGAGCTGGTCTACCCGCCGGGGGAGTCGACGGAGCAGGTCGAGCAGCGCAACGCCGAGGACTTCCAGGCGTCGGAGACCAGCGCTGAGACCGCCGCACTGCGCGAACTGGGCTTCCCGGTGCAGGTAGTGGTCAAGACGGTGACCGCGGACGGCCCGTCCGCCGGGGAGCTCAAGGTCGGCGACGTGGTCACCTCGGTCGACGGCCAGCCGGTGCCGGTCGCCACGAAGCTCACCGAGCTGATCCGGGCCAAGCCGGCCGGCACGGCCCTGGCCATCGGCTACACCCGTGACGGTGTGCCGGCCACCGCGACGGTGACCAGTCGCGAGCAGGACGGCCGGCCGCGGATCGGCGTCGAGATCGACCAGCAGCAGCCGCACCCGTTCACGCTCGACATCGACCTGGAGGACATCGGCGGGCCGAGCGCCGGCCTGATGTTCGCCCTGGGCATCATCGACAAGCTGACCCCGGCCGACCTCACCGGCGGCAAGGTCATCGCCGGCACGGGCACCATCGACGACGAGGGCGCGGTCGGCCCGATCGGCGGGATCGCCCAGAAACTGGTCGGCGCGAAGCGCGCCGGGGCCAAGGCATTCCTGGTACCGGCCGACAACTGCGCCGAGGCGGTCCGCAATCCACAGCCCGATCTGCCGCTGCTGCGGGTGGGCTCATTGGACGAAGCATTGACCGCGCTGGAGACGCTGCGCGCGGGGGGCCAGCCGACCCGCTGCTGACTCGTGTGACCGTGCCCCGCCACGTTCAGGAACACCCCGTACTCTGGGTGCCTGGTCGGAGCCGATCATATTCGAGCGTGCGGAGCCAACAGTGGTAATGCGTAGCAGCAGCCCCCTTCCGAGGATGAGCCGGCGCGGACGCGTCACCATCGCCGTGCTGGTCGGGGTGTTCGTGCTCTTCACCCTGCTCGGGTGGGGTGTTCAGGCGTGGACGGACTGGCTCTGGTTCGACGAGGTCCGCTACACCGAGGTCTTCACCGGTGTGCTGGTCACCCGGCTGCTGCTCTTCCTCGCCGTCGGCCTAGGCATGGCGCTGATTGTCGGCGGCAACCTGTGGCTGGCCCACCGGCTGCGCCCGCGGCTGCGTCCGCACTCGGTCGAGCAGGCGACCCTGGAGCGCTACCGGATGGCGCTCAGCCCGCGCCTCGGCACCTGGATCGCGCTGACCGCCGCCGTGGTGGGGCTCTTCGCCGGTCTCTCCGCGCAGAGCCGGTGGAACCAGTGGCTGCTCTTCCGCAACGGCGGCGACTTCGGGATCAAGGACCCGGAGTTCGGCGTGGACATCGGCTTCTACGTCTTCCAGTTGCCGTTCTGGCGGTACCTGCTCGGGGTCGCCTTCACCGCCGTGGTGCTGGCCGTGATCGGCGCGCTGGCGGTGCACTACCTCTTCGGCGGCGTCCGCCTCCAGGGCGTCGGGGACCGGATGAGCAACGCGGCCCGGGCCCATCTGAGCAGCCTGGTCGCGGTCTTCGTGCTGCTCAAGGCCATTGCGTACGTGCTGGACCGGCGCGCGATGCTGCTGGAGTACAACGAGGGCGCCAAGCTGTACGGCGCCGGCTACGCCGACGTCAACGCGTTGCTGCCGGCGAAGGAGATCCTGGCCTACATCTCCATCGTCGTGGCGATCGCGATCATCGTGTTCTCCAACGCGTGGATGCGGAACCTGGTCTGGCCGGGCATCTCGCTGGCCCTGCTCGGCGTCTCCGCGGTGGCCATCGGCGGCATCTACCCCTGGGCGGTGCAGACCTTCGAGGTCAAGCCGAGCGCCAAGGACAAGGAAGCGCCGTACATCCAGCGCAGCATCGACGCGACCCGGGCGGCGTTCGGGCTGGCGGCCACCGAGACCACCCCGTACGCGGCGAGCAACCTCACCCCGCCGGCCAACCTGGCCACCGACACCTCGGTGGTGTCGAACGTGCGGCTGCTCGACCCGCAGCTGGTCAGTGAGACGTACACCCAGCTCCAGCAGGTGCGTGGCTTCTACGACTTCGGCCCCAAGCTGGACATCGACCGGTACGGGGTGAACGGCAAGACCTCCGACTACGTGGTCGGCGTCCGGGAGATCAACTACGGCGAGCTGACCGACCAGCAGAACACCTGGATCAACCGGCACACCGTCTACACCCACGGGTACGGGCTGGTGGCCGCCCCGGCCAACCAGGTGGTCTGCGGCGGGCAGCCGTTCTTCGTCTCCGGCTTCCTCGGCGAGAAGGCCCAGGAGGCGTGCTCCTCGCAGACCGAGCAGATCCCGGCGAAGCAGCCGCGCATCTACTACGGCGAGCGGATGGCCGCCGACGACTACGCGATCGTCGGCCAGGCCGACCCGAACAAGAAGGCCGAGTTCGACCGGCCGGTCGGTGAGGGTGGCGGCGAGTCCTACACCTACACCGGTGAGGGCGGCGTGGAGATCGGTTCCTTCCCGCGGCGACTGCTGTACGCCATCAAGGAGCAGGAGTCGAACTTCCTGCTCTCCGAGGCGGTCAACAAGGACTCCAAGCTGCTCTACGTGCGCAACCCGCGGGACCGGGTGGAGAAGGTCGCGCCGTTCCTCACCCTGGACGGCGACCCGTACCCGGCGGTGGTCGACGGCCGCGTGCAGTGGATCGTCGACGGCTACACGACGGCGGCGACCTACCCGTACGCCGAGCGGGTCAACCTGCAGACCGAGACCACCGACGAGTTGACCAACCGGGGCACCTTCCAGCTGGCCCGGGAGAACGTCAACTACATGCGCAACTCGGTGAAGGCCACGGTCGACGCGTACGACGGCACCGTGAAGCTCTACGAGTACGACGACACCGATCCGGTGCTCAAGGCGTGGAACAAGGCGTTCGGCGGTGACCTGGTGCTGCCGAAGGAAGAGATCCCGGTCGAGCTGACCGAGCACCTGCGCTACCCGGCGGACATGTTCAAGGTGCAGCGCAACCTGCTCACCAAGTTCCACGTGACCAACCCGGGCGACTTCTACTCCGCGCAGGACTTCTGGCAGGTACCGAACGTGCCGGACGCGCCGGACAGCGGCCAGAAGCAGCCCCCGTACTACCTGTTCACGCAGTTCCCGGGGCAGGAGGGCCCGCGGTTCCAGCTCACCTCCGCGGTCACCCCGAACGGCCGGCAGAACCTCGCCGCGCTGATCTCCGGGTCGTACGTCGACGGGAAGCCCCGGCTGGAGGTGCTGGAGCTACCGGACCAGACCCGGATCTCCGGCCCGGTGCAGGTGCACCAGCAGATGACGAACAACGCCAACATCCGCCAGCAGCTCAACCTGCTCTCCAGCAACCAGGCGCAGGTGCAGTACGGCAACCTGCTCTCGCTGCCGTTCGCCGACGGCATGCTCTACGTCGAGCCGGTCTACGTGAAGAGCAACCAGCAGGACGCGTACCCGCTGTTGCAGAAGGTGCTGCTCTCGTACGGCGACGGCGGCTCGTTCGTGGCGCTCGCCGACAACATCAACGACGGCATCAAGCAACTGGTCGACCAGGGCAAGCGGGCCGGACAGGGCGCGCCGCCACCCCCGACCACCGGTGGCAACCCGACGACACCGACGCCGGCACCGACGCAGACGCCGACACCGACGCCGAGCGCCGGCACCGGCACTCCGCCGCCGACCGGCGAGCTGGCCACCGCTGCGGATCGGGTGCAGGCCGCCATCACCGAGGTCCGCGCCGCGCAGACCTCCGGTGACTTCGAGCGGTACGGTCGCGCGCTGAAGGCGCTGGACGAGGCGCTCACCGCCTTCCAGCAGGCGCAGCAGGCGGCCAACCCGGCCGGTACGCCCACCGGTGGTCCGGCGCCGAGCGTCAGCCCGACCGGCTGACCCGCACTACCCGGAGCACCCTTTTCGGAGCCCTCGGCGTCGGACCCATCCGGTCCTGACGCCGGGGGCTCCGCCGTACCCGCAGCCGGTCCCGTTGTCGCCTCTCCGACAGGGTCCGGCCGGCCCGCAACCTGCGGCACCGGTTCGCCGTCCTCACTGCAACGGGGTGCGGACGAGGGGGGCAGTCGTGAGGGACGCGCAGAGCTTCGACGACTTCTACCGCAGCACCGCCCGGCGGATGTTGCGGTACGGCTACGCGGTCACCGGCGACCACACCGAGGCACAGGATCTCGTGCAGGAGGCGTTCGCCCGGGCCTGGCGGCACTGGGGGCGGCTGGTGGCGCATCCGGCGCCCGAGGCGTGGCTGCGGCTGGTGGTGGCCCGGCTGGCGACCGATCGCTGGCGCCACCTGCACCGATGGCGGGCGGTGCTGAGCCGTACCGGCCCCCCGCCGGCAGCCCCGCCACCGAGTGAGGACGGGGTGCTGCTGGTCCACGCGCTCCGCCAACTGCCGGCCGCCCAGCGGCAGGCGTTGGCCCTGCACTACCTCTTCGACATGTCCGTGGAGGAGATCGCCCGGGAGACCGAGGTCCCGGTCGGCACCGTGAAGTCCTGGCTGTCCCGGGGCCGGTGCCGGCTGGCCGCGCTGCTGCCCGACCTCTCCGCAGTGGAGCTGGAGGCGAACGATGTCAGCTGAACTCTCCGACCTGTACCGGTCGCTCACCGCTGTCGCCGACGGCCAGGAGCTGACCCAACCGGAGCTGGTCCGGCGGCGCGCCGACCGGCAGGCCCGGGTCCGGATGGCCGGCACCGCGCTCGCGGTGGCTCTGCTGCTCGGCGGGGTGGCCGCCGGGGGACGGGTGGCATTTCCGGCGGACGGCCCCGCGCCGCTGCCGCGGCCCGCCGACACCCCCGGCCCGCTGCCGAGCGGCCCGGCTCCCCGCCCGTCCCCGTCCGCGCCGCCGTCCCGGTCCCCGACGCCGCCGTCCCCGACGCCGCCTCGCAGCACGCCGAGCGCCACGCCGTCGGCCCCGACAACCGGTACGGCGACGACCCCGCAGCCCACCTCGATCCCGGACCGTGCCTTCTTCGTCCTGGCTGCTGCGAACCAGACGGGCCTGGAGTCGCAGGTGGACGGGCCAGCGCTGCCGGTGCTCTGCGCGGCCCGCTATCCCAGCGACTCCGCCGTGGTGCAGCGCCGCGGTCGGTACCTGGCCTACAAGCGGCCGGAAACCCCGCCGGGGTACGTGCCAGCGGGCAGTTACCGGCACACCATCACCATCTACCGGGCGGGCCGCGCCGACGATGCGCTGCGGGAGCTGCGGCAGGCCGTCCGCGGCTGCCCCGAGCAGAGGTTGCCCGACGACACCAGGACCTGGCGGCAGCGGCTGCTGGACTCGGGGAGGTACGGGGACGAGTCGGTGCTGTTCGAGATGCGGGCGCCGTACCCGGAGGGCAGAGGCGACCCGGGCGAGGACGAGGTCCGGTTGGTCCGGGCGGTCCGGATCGACAACGTGGTGACGGTGCTCTGGGAACAGGGCTGGGAGGACACGGCGGCCGAGCGTGCCCAGGTCGATGCCGACAGCCAGCGGGCGGTGGCGGCGATCGAGAACTGGCTCGACTGACGGAAGCCCAGGTCAAGGCGGTGGGCGGCGGCGGTATCGGGGTCGCTTTGCGGTGCCCCGGGTCGGTGCGCTACGGTTATCGAACCGACGCGGGGTGGAGCAGCTCGGTAGCTCGCTGGGCTCATAACCCAGAGGTCGCAGGTTCAAATCCTGTCCCCGCTACCACGACGAACGGCCCTCGAGGATCTGATCCTCGGGGGCCGTTTCGCATCTCCCATCCGGCTCGACCGGCCGTCGCCGACCGGCCGCCGGCCCGCCTGATGTGGCCGCTCCGCCGGCCTCCGGGGCGGATGCCGGCCCCGCTGATCATCGCCAGAACGGATGGGTTAAGGTTAACCAGTCGACGCGGGGTGGAGCAGCTCGGTAGCTCGCTGGGCTCATAACCCAGAGGTCGCAGGTTCAAATCCTGTCCCCGCTACCACGACGAACGGCCCTCGAGGATCAAGTCCTCGGGGGCCGTTCCGCATGTTCGGCCCAGTCCGGTCCGCGCGGTCTCCGTCCCGCGATTCGGCGTGGACCAACATGCCGAGGTTGCGTCCTTCGGCGAGGATGGGCGCATGTCTTCATTCAGCAAGTGGTGGGGCCGGCTCAGCGCGGTCCTCGGTGCGGTCGTGCTGGCGGTCTTCGTGCCCGTCGCGGCCTGGGCGTCCACGGGTACCGGCGAGCTGGTGGTCGAGGCCGCCCGGCGGCGGTCCCGCGGCGGCGGCTTCGGTTTCCTCGGCCTGCTCTGCTGCCTGGTGGTGGTGGCGATCGTCGTGTTCCTGCTGCTGCGGCTGACGCGCAGCCGTCGGGGTGGGCCGCCGCGCTGACCCGGTCGTTCGCGCCGTGCCCGACCGTCGGGGGGCTACCGGCTACCGGCTACCGGCGGCGGGCCACCGGCCAGCGGTCACGCCGCCAGGGCGGCGTTGGCCTGGGCG
Source organism: Micromonospora sp. NBC_00858 (assembly GCF_045207365.1). Lineage (NCBI taxonomy): Bacteria > Bacillati > Actinomycetota > Actinomycetes > Micromonosporales > Micromonosporaceae > Micromonospora > Micromonospora sp. NBC_00858. The sequence goes on from NZ_CP108828.1 coordinate 7,389,336, forward strand.
ACGAAACGGGAGGTGGCCGCGCGGGTGCCGGCCCGTCCGGCGCGAATGCTCTCCGCGGCGGCGACCAGCAGGGTACGCACCGTGGCGTGCCCCTTCGGCGGTGGCGCCGGCGCCGGCCCGAGCTGGTCGGCGATGCTGGCACCGAACGCGGCGGCGCGCTGCTGGGCCGGGTCGGTGATGCTGCCCTCGGTGTACCGGCGGACGGCGAGACTGGCGTTGAGGCCACGTTCGTGGCCGAGGACGGTGCCGGCCTCGCCGTTCGTGGTCAGGAAGTCGATCACGTCGATGACGGTGTCCGGGTGACGGGTGCCGCGGAACCCGGCCCAGTACATCGAGGCCCGCGCCCACTGTGCACCAGGCGGCCCCGGGACGCCGATCACCCCAAGCTCGGCTTCGGTGAGCCGCTGCAGCTCCGGTAGCTGGTGGGACCAGGCGAAGGACGCGGCGGTCAACCCGGTGACCACCAGTTGCCGGGCCGGCTCCCCGCTGTCGGCCTGCTCGACCAGCGCCGCGCCCGGCGTGGCCCGCCCGGCGCGAGCCCGCTGCCACAGCTCGAACCAGGCGATCAGCTCGTCCGCGCCGAAGCCGAGCTGGCGCCCCCGGTAGAACTCGCCGCCCTGCGAGCGCAGCCAGAGCCAGAGTGCCCGGTAGTCGCCGGACGGGTCCGCGGTGCCGGCCACCCGGCCGTCGCTGGCGTCGGTGACCTGCTCCGCCCAGGAGATGTAGTCAGCCCAGGACATCCCGGCGCGCGGCTCCGGCACCCGGAACTCCCGGAGCAGGTCCCGGTTGAACACCACCGCCGCGAGGGTCTGCCCACCGGCGACGGCCATCGTCCGCCCCTCCACGGCGCCGTAGCGGATCAGGCCCTCCGGCAGGCCCCGCAGGTCCAATCGGTGGTCGGCCACCCGCTCACTCAGGTCGAGGACGATCTGGCGTTGGGCGTACTCGGTCAGCATGGCGTCGTCGAGCTGGATCAGGTCCGGCACGTTGCCGCCGGCGGCCTGGGTGGCCAGCCGGTCGTAGTAGCCGTCGGCGCCCTGCCAGGTGACCCGGAAGGTGACCCGGGGGTTGCGTTCCGAGTAGAGCCGCAGCACCTTCTCGGTGAGCTCGGCCCGCTTCGTCCCTCCCCACCAGAAGACCGACAGCTCGACCGGCCCCTCCTCGGTCGAGGTCGCGGTGCCGTCGCTGCATCCGGCGAGGCCGCCGGAGGCCAGCAGGGGGGCACCGAGCAGCGCGGTGAGCACTCGGCGCCGGCCCGGGTCGGCGCCGAAGCGGTCGATCGGGGGTCGAACAAAGGGCACGGGGTCTCCTGGCACCTGCGGGCGGCGGTCGGACCATTCACGCAGGAGGCGCGGGGAGGTGTCAACGTCCGTCCGGTCACCCCTGCGATCGGCCCCGGCTCGGGTGGCCGGAACGGGGCCCCCGGTGCCACGTGGTGTACTAGGGCGCGTGGAACTTCTGCACTCGGGCAAGGTCCGGGACGTCTACGCCGACGGTGACGACCTGATCCTGGTCGCCTCGGACCGCATCTCGATCTACGACGTGGCGCTGCCGACGCCGATCCCGGACAAGGGCCGCCTGCTCACCGCGCTCTCGCTGTGGTGGTTCGAGCAGCTCGCCGACCTGGTGCCGAACCACGTCATCTCGGCCACCGACGTGCCGGCGGAGTTCGCCGGGCGGGCGATCCGCTGCCAGCGGCTGGACATGGTCCCGGTCGAGTGCGTCGCCCGGGGTTACCTCACCGGCGGCGGCCTGCGGGAGTACGAGCGCACCGGCGCCGTCTCCGGCGTACCGCTGCCCCGGGGGCTCGGTGAGGCGTCGATCCTGCCCGAGCCGATCTTCACGCCGTCCAGCAAGGCGCCGGTGGGCGAGCACGACGAGCCGATCACGTTCGCCGACGTGGTGGACAAGGTGGGCCAGGCCACCGCCGAGCGGCTGCGGCAGATCACCATCGACATCTACCGGCGCGGCGCCGAGCTGGCCGCCGACCGGGGCATCCTGGTCGCCGACACCAAGATCGAGCTGGGCTGGGCGCCGGACGGCACCCTGGTCCTCGCCGACGAGCTGCTCACCTCCGACTCGTCGCGGTTCTGGCCGGCCGAGTCGTACCAGCCGGGGCGGGTGCAGTTCTCCTACGACAAGCAGTACGTGCGGGACTGGGCCACCGGCAGCGGCTGGGACAAGCAGGGCCCGGCGCCGGACATGCCGGCCGAGGTGGTCGAGGCGACCCGGGCCCGCTACATCGACGTCTACGAGAAGCTCACCGGCAACCGTTGGGAGTGATCGCCGGGACCGGCGGTCACTCCACCCAGTCGAGGGTGCGCTGTACGGCCTTGCGCCAGTTGCGCAGCTCCCGGTCGCGCAGCTCCGGGGCCATGGCCGGCTCCCACTGCGCGTCGGAGCGCCACTGCGCGCGCAGCGTGGCCAGGTCCGGCCAGAAGCCGACCGCCAGGCCGGCCGCGTACGCGGCACCCAGGCAGGTGGTCTCGGTGATCCGGGAACGGACCACCGGCACGTCGAGCACGTCGGCGAGAAACTGCATGAGCAGCCCGTTGGCGGTCATGCCGCCGTCCACCCGGAGTCGGCGCAGCGCCACGTCGGAGTCGGCGTTCATCGCGTCGACGACCTCGCGGGTCTGCCAGGCCGACGCCTCCAGCACCGCCCGGGCCAGGTGCCCCTTGGTGATGTAGCCCGTCAGGCCGGCGATCACGCCGCGCGCGTCGCTGCGCCAGTGCGGGGCGAAGAGCCCGGAGAACGCCGGCACCACGTAGCAGCCGCCGTTGTCGTCCACGGTGCCGGCCAGCTCCTCCACCTCAGCGGCCGTGGAGATCAACCCGAGGTTGTCCCGCAGCCACTGCACCAGCGACCCGGTGACCGCGATCGCGCCCTCCAGGGCGTACGCCGCCGGTTGGCCGTGGATCCGGTAGGCGACCGTGGTGAGCAGGCCGTGCGTCGAGGGGACCGGGCTGGCGCCGGTGTTGAGCAGCAGGAAGCTGCCGGTGCCGTAGGTGCACTTCGCCTCGCCCGGCTGGAAGCAGGTCTGCCCGAACAGGGCGGCCTGCTGGTCGCCGAGCGCGCTGGCCACCGGCACCCCGGCCAGCACTCCGGTGGCCGTGCCGTAGACCTCGGCGGAGCAGCGGATCTCGGGCAGCATCGCCGCCGGTACGCCCATGGCGTCCAGCAGTTCCGGGTCCCAGTCCACGGTGGCGAGGTCCATCAGCATGGTCCGGCTGGCGTTGGTCACGTCGGTGACGTGCTCGCCGGTCAGCTTCCAGATCAGCCAACTGTCGATGGTGCCGAAGAGCACCTCGCCGCGCTCGGCGCGCTCGCGGAGGCCGTCCACCTCGTCCAGCAGCCAGCGCAGCTTCGGCCCGGCGAAGTAGGTGGCCAGCGGCAGGCCGGTGCGGGCCCGGAACCGTTCCTCGCCGTACGCCGCCGCCAGCTCGCGCAGCAGCGGCCCGGTCCGGGTGTCCTGCCAGACCACGGCGTTGGCCACCGGGCGGCCGGTGGCCCGGTCCCAGACCACGGTGGTCTCCCGCTGGTTGGTGATGCCGACCGCGGCCAGCCCCGCCGCGTCGGTGCCGGCGGCCTCCAGCGCCTCCCGGACGACCTGCTGGACGTTGTCCCAGATCTCCTCGGCGTCGTGCTCCACCCAGCCGGGTTGGGGGAAGATCTGCCGATGCTCGCGCTGGGCCGCGGCGACGATCTCCCCGGCCCGGTCGAAGACGATGCACCGCGAGGAGGTGGTGCCCTGGTCGATGGCGGCGACGTACTGGGGGGTCACCGCAGCACCGTACCCGGACCTGCGGCGCCGGTCGACCGGTGTCACGGCCGGTTCCGGCCCGCTGCCGTCCGCCACCAAACGCTTCGCCTACGATGTGCGAACGTGCGCGACATCGCCGTTTTCAGTGGAACCGCCCATCCCGACCTCGCCGCCGAGATCTGCGCCCACCTGGGGGTGCCGCTGCATCCGGTGCGGGTCTCCCGGTTCGCCAACGACTGCCTGGAAGTGCAGTTGCAGGCCAACTGCCGGGAGCGGGACGTCTTCCTGATCCAGCCGTTGGTGCCGCCGGTGCAGGAGCACCTGGTCGAGCTGCTGCTGATGATCGACGCGGCCCGGGGCGCGTCCGCCGGCCGGATCACGGTGGTGCTGCCGCACTACGCGTACGCCCGCTCGGACAAGAAGGACGCGCCGCGGATCTCGATCGGCGCCCGGCTGGTCGCCGACCTGCTCACCTCGGCCGGGGCGGACCGGGTGCTCGCGCTGACCCTGCACTCGCCGCAGGTGCACGGCTTCTTCAGCGTCCCCGTGGACCACCTGCACGCGTTGCGCGAGCTGGCCACCCACTTCCGGCAATACGACCTCAGCAACACCGTGGTGGTCTCGCCCGACCTGGGCAACGCCAAGGAGGCGGCCGCGTTCGCGCGGCTGCTCGGCACGCCGGTCGCGGCCGGGGCGAAGCAGCGGTTCAACGACGACCTGGTCAAGATCAGCGCCGTGATCGGTGAGGTGACCGACAAGGACGTCATCGTGCTGGACGACGAGATCGCCAAGGGCAGCACGGTCGTCGAGCTGATGGAGCACCTGCGTGGCCTGAAGGTCCGCTCGATTCGGCTGGCCTGCACGCACGGCCTCTTCTCCGGCGACGCGCTGCAGCGGCTCGGCGATCAGGAGGGCGTACTGGAGATCGTCTGCACCAACACGGTCCCCATCCCGACCGCCAAGCGGGTCCCCAAACTGCAGGTCCTCTCGGTGGCACCGGCCCTGGCCGAAGCCATGCGGCGGATCCACAACGGGGAGTCCGTCTCCGCCCTCTTCGCCTGACCCACCACCCGTGGGCGTGGCGTCAGCGTGCGGTGTTGTGGTTGTTGCTGGTGAGGGCCGTGGTGATGCGGACGGTGGTGCCGGCGGTGCCGGTGGCGACCTCCATGGCGTCGGTCAGCTCGCGGGCCAGCCAGAGGCCCCAGCCGCCGGCGGTGTCCGGGGCCGGCCGGCGCCGGTCGCCCAGCCGCTGCGCGCTGATCCCGCGCCCGTGGTCGGCGACCTCGCAGACCAGCATCCCCGGCTCCAGCCAGAGCCGCAGCCATCCCCGCCCGCCGCCGTGCCGCACCGCGTTGGTGATCAGCTCGTTGATCGCCAGCACGAAGTCGTCCAGCCGCTGCCCGGTCAGCCCGGAGGCATGCGCGCAGGAGGTGACCGAGTGTCGAATCTCGGTCACCTGGGCCTGGTCGAAGGCCTCGGCGATCAGGAGGGCAGGTTCGATGGGCACAACCGTACGCGGTGCGTGCGGATCTGCGTTCGTCATGGCCCCGTCCCGACGGCCGATCGCGGAGTATTTCGCGGCATTTCCACCGTACGTCAGGGTTCCTCGGACCGCACTTCGCGCTCCCCGCCCGGCGGGCCCGGTTGTGACATCCTGACCGCCATGTCGTCACCGCCGGGTGGTTTCGAGGTGCCGCTCTGGCGGGCGCTCACCGTGTTCCGGCTGGCGTCCCTCGCGTACGTCTGCGCGCTCGCGGTGCGCGACGCCGACCGGTACGCCCATCCGTTCCTCGTCGGCGCCCTCGTCCTGGTGATGATGGCCTGGACCGCGGCGACCGCGATCGGGTACGCCCGGCCGGCCTGGCGGCGCTGGCCGCTGCTGCTGGCCGACCTCGGGGTGGTGATGGCCCTCGTGCTGGCCACTCCGTGGGTGGTCGGCCGCGCGGCGCTCGCCGCCGGCGTGCCCACTCTGGGGGTGGCCTGGATGGCCGGCCCGGTGCTGGCCTGGGCCGTCTCTGGCGGCCGGCGGCGGGGCACGGTGGCCGCGCTGCTGGTCGCTGGCGCGGACCTGGCGACCCGGGAGCGGATCGGCCAGTCCTCGTTCACCGGGGTCATCCTGTTGCTGCTCGCCGGAGTGGTGGTCGGGCACGTGGCCCGGCTCGCGGTGACCGCCGAGGAGCGGCTGCAACGCGCGGTGGAGTTGGAGGCGGCCACCCGGGAGCGGGAGCGGCTGGCCCGGGGCATCCACGACTCGGTCCTGCAGGTGCTGGCGCTCGTGCAGCGGCGCGGCGCGCACCTGCCCGGCGAGGCCGGCGAACTGGCCCGGCTGGCCGGCGAGCAGGAGGCCGCGTTGCGCGCGCTGATCGCCGGCGCCGCTCCGGTCGGTGACGCCGTCCCGGCGGGTGACGCCGGCCGGGGCGGCACGGACGTGGCCGATGCCGGCGCGGTGGACCTGCGGACCCTGCTCGGCCGGTACGCCTCACCGGCGGTGTCGCTCTCCGCGCCGGCCACCCCGGTGCCGCTGCCCCGGCGTACGGCCGGGGAACTGGCCGCCGCGACCGGCGCGGCCCTGGACAACGTGGGACGGCACGCTGGCGGGCGGGCCTGGGTGCTGATCGAGGACGAGGGGGAGACGGTGACCGTGTCGATCCGTGACGAGGGGCCGGGCATCCCGGACGGCCGGCTGGCCGAGGCGGCCGCCCAGGGGCGGCTCGGCGTGACCCAGTCGATCCGGGGCCGGGTGGCGGACCTGGGCGGGACGGTCCGGATCGTGTCGACCCCCGAGGTCGGCACCGAGATCGAGCTGACCGTGCCGAGGGCGGACCGGTGACCCCGGTACGGGTGATGGTGGTCGACGATCATCCGATGTGGCGGGAGGGGGTGGCCCGCGACCTGACCGAGGCCGGTTTCCTGGTGGTGGCCACCAGCGGCGAGGGACGGCAGGCGATCCGGGTGGCCGCCGCCGCCCGACCCGACGTGGTCGTCCTCGACCTGCAACTACCGGACATCTCCGGTGTCGAGGTGGTCCGTGGGCTGCGCGCGGCGCTGCCCGACGTGCGGGTGCTGATGCTCAGCGCCAGTGGCGAGCAGCAGAGCGTGCTGGACGCGGTCAAGGCGGGGGCCACCGGGTACCTGGTGAAGTCGACGGCGCCGGCTGAGTTCCTCGACGCGGTACGCCGCACGGCGGACGGCGCGCCGGTCTTCACCCCCGGCCTGGCCGGGCTGGTCCTCGGCGAGTACCGCCGGCTCGCCGCCGGCACCGGGTCGGGGTCGGGGGCCGGCCCGGCCGACGGGTCGGAGCCCGGGGCGCCCCGGCTCACCGATCGGGAAACGGAGGTGCTGCGCCTGGTGGCCAAGGGGCTGTCGTACAAGCAGATCGCGCAGCGGCTCGGGCTGTCGCACCGCACGGTGCAGAACCACGTGCAGAACACGCTGGGCAAGCTGCAACTGCACAACCGGGTCGAGCTGACCCGGTACGCGATCGAGCGCGGTCTCGACGACTGACTCGGCGGCGGGCCGACGGGTCAGACCGAGCGCGGTGGCTCCGTCTCGTGGATGGCCAACTCCTCGGCGGTCGCCCCGCCCCCGGCTGAACCGGCGTCGTACGCGACGGAGTCGGTCTCCTGGTCGGTGTGCGCCCCCTCGTCCGGTTCCACCAGCCGGCCCACGGTGGCGTCGGCCACCGTGCCGAGCTGGCCGTGGTCGTAGAGGGAGACCGGGGACTTCGGGTCCGAGGTGGGCCCCGGGTCCATCACGTCGGCGTCCAGTTGGGCCTCCGCTGCCGCCGCCTCGTTGTCCGCCTCGAAGGCGATCTTCGGGTCGACCGGGCCGGCCAGCGGGTCGTCGACCGGGCGTTCGAAGGTCTCCCGCTGGAGCTTGTAGTCCAACGACTCACCGTCGAGCTGCTCCTCGGCGGTGGTCCCGAACCGGTCCACCGCCACGGGCGTCCGGTCGCCGGGCAGCTGGGCCGGATCCGGGCCGTCCGCCTCGCGCCCGGTGAGCACGTCGTCGTTGGCGGTCGAGTCGTCGTCGGCGGTGTCGGGCAGCCCCTGCGCCTCGGTGTCGGACACGGGGGTCGGGAACTCGTTGTCGCGCATGTCTGATCACTACCCGCTGCCCTCCCGGCATAACCGGGGCACTGCCGGCCGTGCGGTGTCGAGTTGGACAACAGGGCCGCAACGGCCCGTCAGCCGAGGGCGCTCGCCTCGTCTGCGGGGTGCAGCACGCACCAGACGACCTTGCCGTCCGGTACCACGCTGCTGCCCCACCGCCGTGCCATCGTGCTGATCAGCAGCAGGCCCCGCCCTCCAGCGTGGGTCGGCGGCACCAGCCCGGCGAACGCCGGCCGCCGCGGGGAGTGGTCGCGAACCGCCAGGTGCAGGGTGCTGTCCTGCGGAGCCAGCCGGACGGTCATCGGGGTCCGGGCGTGCGCCACCACGTTGTTGACCATCTCGGTGACCGCGATGCACGCGGGCTCGGCCAGCGCCGGCATGTCCCAGCGCCGGCAACCGGTGGTCACCAGCTCGCGGGCCTGCCCGGCCGCTCCGACCGTCGGGGCCAGCTCGGCGGTGAGCACCGCCGCCAGCGGCGCTGCGGCGATCGCGGCCAGCGCGCCGGCCAGGGTGGGCCAGGCCGGCACGCCGCCCAGCGCCGTGTCCGCGCGACTGGGCCCGGGGACCGCCGGGTCACAGAGCAGCAGGTCAGCAGCGGGCCAGTCGGCGACCTCCCGGCGGACCTCGGCGAAGACGCCCCGCCCGACCGGGTCGTCGACCCGCAGCCCGGTCACGTCGGCCACCACCGGGCCGGGCCGGTCGCAGAGTCGGGCGAGCAGCGCGTCGCGGACCGTGCCGGCGCAGGGGGCGTCGAGCACACCGGTCACCCGGACCACCGCGGACGACTCGTCGATCTCCACCAGACAATGCGCGCCGGCCGACATGATCGCCCGATCGTGCTCGCTGGTGACAGACGTCACTGTTCCTTCCTTCGCTCGCGACTGCGGGGCTCGCAGCACCGGCTCACTACTCGCGCTGGCGTCCGGTCGCTCGATGCTCGGCATCACTGGTCCTGCCGGGTCCGACGGCTCATCGCCGCCATCGTGCCGACCGCGGTGCCGGCGGCGGCGAGGCCGAACGCGGCGGTCATCCGCACCAACTGCCGCCGTCGGCCGTGCCAACCGCCGTCCCGGTGGCCCTCCGCGTCGGCGTGGAACACGTTGCCGCTGCTGTCGACTCGGGCGCCCGGGCCGAACTGGGTGCGGTGGGTGTACCAGCCGAGGATGCGCTCCACCAGTGCGGGCGCCAGCCGCCACTGCAGGCCGAGGAGCCGGGCTGCGCCGCCGGCGTACGCCTCGCGGCGGGGCCGACGCAGCAGCCGGACGATGGTCTCGGCGACCACCTCCGGCGGGTAGACCGGCGGCGGTGGTACCAGCTCGCGTCCGCTGTGGTTGGCCGCGTGCCGAAAGAACGGGGTGTCGATGGTGGCCGGCAGCACGGTGCAGATGGAGATCTGCCCCCGACCGGTGACCCGCAGCTCCTGCCGGACGGTGTCGGCGAGCCCGCGGATGCCGTGCTTGGTGGCGTTGTACGCCGACTGGTACGGCATCGCCACCTCGGCCAGCATCGAGGCGTTGTTGACCAGCACCCCGCCGCCGGCCGCGCCGAGGTGCGGCAGCGCGGCCTTGAAGCTGTGCACCGCGCCGAGCAGGTTCACCTCCACCACCCGGCGGAACTCGGCGACCGGGATCTCGTCGAAAAGCCCCACCGCTCCCACGGCCGCGTTGTTCACCCAGGCGTCGATGCGCCCGAACTCGGCCGCCGCCCGGTCGGCCAGCCGCTGCACCGACTCCAGGTCGGTCACATCGGTCGGCACGACCAACGCCCGACCGCCCAACTCCCGACAGCGCTGCGCGACCTGCAGCAGCGCCGGCTCGCTTCGGGCGGCCAGCACGACGGCGGCGCCCCGGCGGGCCAGCGCGTACGCGGTGGCCGTGCCGATCCCGCTGGAGGCGCCGGTGATCACCACGGTCGAATCGTCGAGGCTGCGGGTCAGCGGCATTCCTGAGCGGTACCCCCGACCAGGCCGGGTCATACCAAAGGTCCCTCGCCGATCCTCGTGGAACCGCCTCGTCGGGGGCTGCGCAGGGCGGTTTCGTGGTTGTCGTGGCGCAAGTGTCGGTGGCACCTGCGGGGACTGTTCCCGATCTGCCAGGTTTCGGCTCCCGACCTCTGGGTTAATGGGACGCTCTGACCGGGAGGACCACCGCCGAGGAAAGATCGCAGGGAGGTGACCCATGCGCGTCGGCCTCGTCTGCGCGCACACCAGCTCGTACCGGCACGCCGACGGCCCGCCGGTCGGCACCCAACAGCACATCGCGCGGGTCGCCGCCGAGCTGGCCGGCCGAGGCCACGACGTCCGGATCTACGAGCGCCGGGACGACCCCGGGCTACCGGAGACCGTTGACGTCGATGGCTACCAGGTGCGACGGGTTTCGGCGGGGCCGCCCACCCCGCTGCCCACCGCCGAGCTGATCCCGCACGTGACCGGCTTCGGCCGCTGGCTGGCCGACGAGTGGGCCGGCGCCTGGCGGCCCGAGGTGGTGCACGGGCACTACTGGATCGGCGGCCTGGCCGCCGCGCACGCCGTCCGGGAGACCGACATCCCGGTGGTGCAGACCTTCCACTCGCTCGGCGTCGAGCAACTGCGCCACCTGGGCGGTCGGTACGACGGGCCGGGGGAGCGGATCCCACTGGAACGCGCGCTGACCCGCGCGGTGGACATCGCGGTGGCCCAGAGCAACGACGAGGTGGACGAACTGACCCGGATGGGCCTGCAGCGCAGCTCGGTGGCGATGGTGCCCGCCGGGGTGGACATCGAGCAGTTCCACCCCGATGGCGAGGCGGCGCCGCGCGAGCAGCGGGCCAGGATCCTCTCCGTGGGCGGGCTCTCCCCGGGCCACGGCCAGGAGGACCTGATCCGGGCGATGCGGCTGGTCGGTGACGCTGAGCTGGTGATCGCCGGCGGGCCGCCGGCTGACCAGTTGGCCAACCACACGGAGGCACGCCGGCTGCGCGAACTGGCCGAGCAGGCCGGGTTGACCGACCAGGTACGGCTGGTCGGGGCGGTGCCGCACGATCAGATGGCGACCTGGTACCGGTCGGCGGACGTGGTGGCCTGCACGCCGCACTACTCCTCCGCTGGGCGGGTCTCCCTGGAGGCGATGGCCTGCGGGGTGCCGGTGGTCGGCTACGCGATGGGCGGCCTGGCGGACGCCGTCGTCGACGAGGTCACCGGCCGGCTGGTGCCCCCCGGCGACGTACGGACCCTCGGGGTCTCCCTGCGCCGGCTGCTCACCGACAACGCCGGGCGGTTCGCCTACGGCCACGCCGCGGTGGACCGGGTCCGGAGCAGCTACACCTGGGAACGGACCGGCGGTGCGCTGGAGCGCCTCTACGAGCGGGTGGTGAGCCGCCGCAAACCGGTCGAAGCCTGAGTCTGAGTCGGGATCCGCCCACGCCACGCCAGTCGTGGCGTGGGCGCCTGCTCAGCCGGGTCGGCCGGCGCCGACCATGGTCCGGCCGGGGCGTTGCGCCCTCGCGGAGTGCTGCTGCGGCTCGGCGTACCGGGTCAGCCCGATCACCGCGGCCAGGGTGACCAGGAAACCGACCGCGGCCAGCCACTCCCGCCCCGGCCAGATTTTGTCGTTGAGCAACAGCAGGCCAACGATCGCCGCCGGCACCGCTCCGGCGGCGTCCATCGCGGCGACCGCGGCGGTCGTCGAGCCGCGCTGCATGGCCAGGCCGAGCAGCAGTTGACCGACGATCGAGTGGACGATCAGCAGGTAGAACAGCGGGTTGGCGAGGAACGCCTCGGCCGACGGTGCGGAGGCCAGTGGCCGGGCAGCCACCGCGGCCGAGGAGAACGCCAGCCCGGCCAGCGAGCCGAGAGCCACCGACCCGGGCGCTCCGTGCAGCCGGACGGCGAAGACACCGAGCACCGCGATCACGCCGAGCGCCACCAGCAGGGCGACCGAGCCGGCGGTGCCGAGCTGCCGGGACGGCGCCGGTCGCGCGGACAGCACCAGCGCGCTGATCCCGGCGAAGAGCAGGCCCAGCAGCACCACCTCGGCCACCGGCAGCCGCCACTTCAGCACCAGCACGCCGAGGATGGCGGTCACCCCGAGCCCGGCGGCCACGCTGGCCTGGACCAGGAACAGCGGCAGGTCCCGCCGAGCCAGGAAGGCGAGCACGAAACCGCCGATCTGGCAGCCCAACCCGACCAGGTACGTCCGGTGCCCGGCCAGCCGCAGCAGCAGCCCCGGATCGAAGGTGTGGTGCACGGTTGTGCGGGCCGCGGCCACCGACTGGAGCAGGTTGGCGAAGCCGTACGCGACAATCATCGCCGCGAGAAAGCACCAGCCGGAGGAGACCACCTGGCGAGGATAGAGGTTGCCCGGGGTCAATGCTCGGCTGGTCGATTCAGCCGGGCGAGGATGTCGGCGTGCAGCACACCGTTGGTGGCCACCGCGCTGCTCTCGGTGCCCGGCGCGCCAGCCGGAGCCGGTCGACCGGCCAGATCCGTGACCGTGCCACCCGCCTCGGTGACGATCGGCACCAGCGCCGCCACGTCCCACAGCGACAACTCCGGCTCGACCATCACGTCCAGTGCGCCCTCGGCCAGCAGCATGTAGCCGTAGAAGTCGCCGTACGCCCGGCTGCGCCAACTGTCCCGCATCAGGTCGAGCATCGCGTCGAGCCGCCCGGCGCGATCCCACCCGTTCAGGGACGAGTAACAGAAGCTGGCGTCGGCGATCCGTCGCACCGCGGAGACGCCGATCCGCTCTCCGGCCGCGGGGCCCGGCCCGGCGTACGCGCCAGCGCCCGCGCTCGCCCACCAGCGCCGGCCCAGCGCCGGGGCGGACACCACGCCGACCACCGGCCGGTCACCGTCGAGGAGCGCGATCAGGGTGGCCCAGACAGGCACGCCGCGGACGAAGTTCTTGGTGCCGTCGATCGGGTCGATGATCCACCGCCGGCCGTCCGGGGCGTTCGCCGGCTGGGCGCCGTACTCCTCGCCGAGCAGGCCGTCGCCCGGCCGGTGCTCGGCCAGCAACGCGCGAATCTCCCGCTCCACGGCGGTGTCCGCGTCGGACACCGGGGTCAGATCAGGCTTCGCCTCGACCCGCAGGTCGAGCGCCCGGAACCGGGCCGTGGCGATGGCGTCGGCCCGGTCGGCGAGCAGGTGGGCGAGGGCGAGGTCGTCGGCGTACCCGGTCATGCCGGCAACCTAGCCGACGCCGGGTGGCTCACTCGTCGGGCCCGCGCCGGTCGCCCTCGCCGGGCCCGCGCTGGTCGGTCTCACCGCGCTGGTCGCCCTCGCCGGCCCGGGAGGCGAGCAACCGGCGGTACGAGGCCAGCCGGCGCGGGTCGGCCTTGCCGGCGGCCACCCAGGCGTCCAGCCCGCAGTCGGCCTCGTCGGCCGTGTGCGGGCAGTTGGGTGGGCAGTCGGCGGTCCCCTCCACCAGGTCGGGGAAGCCGTGCAGCAGGCTGTCGGCAGAGACGTGCGCCAGCCCGAAGCTGCGGATGCCCGGGGTGTCGATGATCCAGCCCGGGTCGGTGTCGATACCGGGGATCGGTGGCAGCCGCAGCGCCACCGCACTGGTCGAGGTGTGCCGGCCACGGCCGATCGCGCTGACCACGCCGACCGCCCGAAGGGCGTCCGGGACGAGGCGGTTGACCAGTGTCGACTTGCCCACCCCGGAGTGCCCGACCAGCACCGACACCCGGCCGGCGAGCAACGCGCGCAGCGCGTCCAGGTCGGAGTCGGGGCGGTTCAGCACGTACGGCAGCTCCAGCTCCGTGTAGTAGCCCAGCACCTCCTCCGGCCCGGCCAGGTCGGCCTTGGTGAGGCAGAGCAGTGGGTCGATGTCCGCGTCGTACGCGGCCACCAGGCAGCGGTCGATGAACCCGGTGCGCGGCGGCGGGTCGGCCAGCGCGCTGACGATCACCAACTGGTCGGCGTTGGCCACCACCACCCGCTCCAGCCGGCCCTCGGCGGTGGTCTCGTCGTCGTCGGCGGTGCGGCGCAGCACCGAGCGGCGCTCGGCGATCCGGACGATCCGGGCGAGAGCGCCCTCCGCGCCGGAGGTGTCCCCGACCAGGCTGACCCGATCGCCCACCACGACCGACTTGCGGCCCAGCTCACGAGCCCGCATGGCGGTGACCGTGGGCAGCTCGGCCCCGACCACGCCGTGTTCGGCCCCGGCCAGCACGCAGGTGTAGCGCCCCCGGTCGACGGCGATGACGAAGCCGTCCACCGCGTCGGCGTGCCGGGGTCGGGTGCGGGTACGCGGACGCGACGATTTCCCGGGTCGGACCCGTACGTCGTCCTCGTCGTACTCCCGCCGTTTGGTCGCCAGGACCGCCCCCTGTCGCGTCAGCTCTTGCCGGTCACCATCGCTGACCATAGTGCCGGGAACTCCGGCATGGTCTTGGAGGTACACCCGACGTCGTCCACCTCGATGCCCGGCACGGCGAGCCCGGCCACCGCGGCGGCGTGCGCCATCCGGTGGTCGTGGTAGGTGCGGAACACGCCGCCGCGCAGCGGCCGGGGCCGGATCTCCAGCCCGTCCGGAGCCTCGGTGACGTCCGCCCCGAGTGCGGTGAACTCCCGCGCCAGGGCGGTCAGCCGGTCGGTCTCGTGGCCGCGGATGTGCCCGATGCCGGTGAAGGACGACGGCGAGTCGGCCAGCATGGCCAGCGCGGTCAGCGCCGGCGTCAGCTCGCTGACGTCGGAGAGGTCGGCGGTCAGGCCGTGCACCACGCCGGTGCCCCGGACGGTCAGCCCGGTGGTGGAGAGGGTGACCTCGCCACCCATCCGGTGCAGTAGCGAGCGGAGCTGCTCGACCGGCTGGGCGCTGCTGCGCGGCCAGCCCTGGAGGGTGACCTCGCCGCCGGTGACCAGGGCGGCGGCGAAGAACGGCACCGCACCGGAGAGGTCCGGCTCGATCTCCCAGCCGCGCCCGGTGAGCGGGCCGGGCTCGACGGTCCACACGTCGGGGGTGGTGTCGTCGACCGCCGCGCCAGCGGCCCGCAGCATCTGCACCGTCATCCGCAGGTGCGGCGCGGACGGCACCGGCGGGCCGACGTGCCGCACCACGACGCCCCGGTCGAAGCGCGGCGCGGCCAGCAGCAGCCCGGAGACCAGTTGGCTGGAGGCGGAGGCGTCGATCACCACTTCACCGCCGGCGACCCCGCCGGAGCCGAGCACGGTCAGCGGCAGGCTGCCCGCGCCGCTGGCGTCGATCCGGACGCCCAGCGAGCGCAGCGCGCCGATCAGCGGGCCGAGCGGCCGGGTGCGGGCCTGCGGGTCGCCGTCGAAGGTGATCCGCCCGTCGGCCAGCCCGGCCACCGGCGGGACGAACCGCATCACCGTGCCGGCCAGGCCCACATCCACGTGCGCCGGGCCGGCCAGCGGGTGCGGCCGGACGAGCCAGCGTTCGTCGTCGCTGATCGACACGTGCGCGCCCATCGCCCGCAGGCCGGCCGCCATCAGCTCGGTGTCCCGGGCGCGCAGCGGCCCGGCCAGGGTCGACGGGCCGGCGGCCAGTGCGCTGAGCACCAGGGCACGCGCGGTCATCGACTTGGACCCGGGCAGGCGCAGCGTGGCCGCCACCGGGTCGGACGCGGTCGGTGCGGTCCACGGCTGCGGCGGCCGGGTCGCGATCAGGTTCCCCACGGTTACATTCTGCCGTGTCGGCCGGTGGGCGGCGCCGAACGGCGGTCGTACTCCCGGTTGGCGGGACAGCCGGCGGGGCCCTCGACGGGTTAGCGTGTGCCCATGTGCGGCAGGTACGCGACGACCCGGAGCTCCGGTGAGCTGAGCGCGTTGTTCGAGTCGTCGGACGACACCGACGGCCGGGTCCTGCCTGATCACAACGTCGCGCCCACCGACCCGGTGCCGCTGGTCCGGGTCACCCCGGAGGGGCACCGCTCCCTCTGCGTCGGACGCTGGGGCCTGCTGCCGCACTGGTCCCGGTCCGCCGCTGGCGCGGCCCGCATGATCAACGCGCGGGCGGAGACGGTGGCCACCAGCCGGGCGTACGCCGGGGCGTTCGCCCGTCGTCGCTGCCTGGTCCCGGCCGACGGCTGGTACGAGTGGGTCCGCCAGCCCGACGGTGGGCGTCAGGCGTATTACATGACGCCCAACGACGGCTCGGTGCTCGCTCTGGCCGGCATCTGGTCGATCTGGGAGTCCGGTGCCGACACCCGGCTCACCTTCAGTGTGCTGACCACCGCGGCGCTCGGCGAGCTGGCCGAGGTGCACGACCGGATGCCGGTGCTGCTGCCGCCCGAGCGGTGGTCGGCGTGGCTGGCGTCGACCGACGAGCCGGACCGGCTGCTCGCCCCGCCAACGGCGGACCAGCTGGCCGGGTTGGAGATCCGCCCGGTCGGGCCGGCGGTGGGCGACGTCCGCAACGACGGGCCGCAGTTGATCGCGCGGGTGCCGGTGGCGCCAACGGTCGCGCCGCAGGAGCTGACCCTGTTCTGAGGCCCACGCGCATCGTCGGGCGCCGATTTGCCAGGGTTGCGTGCGATTCGTCTCCTAACCGTTCAGTCATGTTCCCGGCAACCCCTTGTCTCAGTGTCCGGAAGTGCGATAGAACACAGCGCCGGTAGTGGGTGTCGATTCGCACGGGGCGGACGACATCCATCGATCTTGCCGGTCCCACGGGGGAGGTGGGTGGATGACACGGGCGCGTATGCCCCGCCCGCACGAGGTGGCTGCGGCGCGGCGAGATCCGCGACTGCTGCGAGCCTTGCAGGAACGGCGACAGGATGACAGTTGGCGCACCAGAGGGACGTGCCAGAGCGTCGATCCAGAGACATTCTTTCCGGCGCCGAACGAGCCGGCAGACGCCGCTGTCGCACTGTGCCGCAGTTGCGACGTACAGGGGTCCTGTCTGGCCTGGGCCCTGGAGGTGGGTGACTGCCACGGCGTGTGGGGCGGCACCACGCCCCGGGAGCGGCGGGCGATGCTGGTCGCCTGGCGCGGCGAGGTCCAGCCGGATCCAGACGCCGTCGACGACGCGGGCCCGCCGGTGCGGGACCGCCTGCTGACCCTGGTGCCGCTGAGCTGAACACCGGCCGGGTCCTGTCCCGGGCGCCGACCTGGCGGCGCAGAATGGTGCGGTGCTGCCCAGCGACGAGATCGAGACTCCGCGCGGTCCGGCGCGGATCGACACCGACCTGCCGGCCCGGCCGGCTGCCACGCTGTTGGTGCTCGGGCACGGTGCGGGCGGCAGCGTGGACGCGCCCGACCTGCTCGCGGTACGGGAGGCGGCGGTCGCGGTCGGCCTGGCGGTGGTCCGGGTGACCCAGCCCTACCGGGTCGCCGGCCGTCGTGCGCCGGCCCCCGCCGGGCACCTCGACGAGGCGTGGACCGCAGTGCTCGCTGCGCTGCGCGAAAGGCACCCGGACGTCCCGACACTGCTGGTTGGCGGTCGGTCCAGCGGTGCGCGCGTGGCCTGCCGGACGGCCCGCGCGGTGGGCGCGGCCGGCGTCGTCGCGCTGGCCTTTCCGCTGCACCCACCCGGCCGGCCGGAACGCTCCCGGGCCAGCGAACTGGACACCGGGCTGCCGACGTTGGTGGTCAACGGCGACCGGGACCCGTTCGGGATGCCGGCGCCGGGGCCGGCCGTGCAGGTGGTGACCCGACCCGGCGAAACCCATGACCTGCGGCGGGATCCGGTCGGTACGGCGGCCGTGGTCCGGGACTGGCTGCGCGCCCAGGGCTGGGCGGCCGGCTGATCCGCGCTGCCGCGCCGAACCCGGTCGCAGCCGCGCGACGTGAACGCCTGCCACAGCACCGGTCGGTCGGCCGGACCGTGTCCGGTGCCGGGCGCGGGTCGTTGCATCCGATGGTGCCGCCGGCCCGATCCGGACGGGCGGTGCCAGTCCTCCCAGGCCCTTCCTGGTCCCAGCGCCGGCTGTCGCCGGGGCTGGGACCAGGAACGGGACGGCCGGCCGGAATGCCCCACCCGTTGTCCCGCGTTACTACCCCCGGACGACTTTTCTGCGAGGGGGGTGACGGGTGCCAACCGATACACGGAGCCTGGAACGGGACGAACGGGACGCCCGGCAGCTGAAGCGGCTGTTGGATGGCCCGGACTGGCCCGCGACGGCGGGACCGGGCGGGGCGGGTGCGGTGAGCACGAGCACACCGGCCGGAAGTGAATCTGTGGGCAGGTCCGTGCGCGTATCCTCGGCGGGAAAGCATCCGACGCGAGGGGATGTGCGGTTGACCACCGAGAAGACGGACGAGCGCAGGGCCCGTTTCGAGCGGGACGCGATGCCATTCGTCGATCAGCTCTACGCTGCTGGGCTGCGGATGACGCGCAACCCGGCGGATGCCGAGGACCTGGTCCAAGAGACCTACCTGAAGGCGTACGCCGCCTTCCACCAGTTCGAGCAGGGCACCAACCTGAAGGCCTGGCTCTACCGGATCCTGACCAACACCTACATCAACTCCTACCGCAAGCGGCAGCGCCAGCCGATCCAGGCGCCCACCGAGGAGATCACCGACTGGCAGCTCGCCGAGGCCGAGTCGCACACCTCCAGTGGGCTGCGCTCCGCCGAGACCGAGGCACTGGACCGGCTGCCGGACAGCGACGTCAAGGAGGCCCTCCAGCAGTTGCCGGAGGAGTTCCGCCTGGCCGTCTACCTCACCGATGTCGAGGGCTTCTCGTACAAGGAGGTCGCCGACATCATGGGCACGCCGATCGGCACCGTGATGTCGCGCCTGCACCGGGGCCGTCGTAATCTGCGCAAGCTGCTCGAGCGCTACGCCGCGGAGCGGGGCTTCAGCCCGGCCCGCTCGTCGAAGGGCTCGACCGCTGCCGCTGCCGGCCGGGAGGTGTGACGTGAGCTGTGGGAAGCCGCACGAGACGGACTGCCGCGAGGTGCTCGCGGAGGTCTATCTCTACCTGGATCTGGAGTGCGCCGACGAGCGGCGCTCGCTGATCCGGCACCACCTCGACGAGTGCGGGCCCTGCCTGCGCGAGTACGGCCTCGAGCAGGAGGTGCGGGCGCTGGTGGCTCGTTGCTGCGGCAACGAGACCGCGCCGGACGAGCTGCGCGAGCGGCTGCGGGTCAAGCTCACTGAGCTGGTGGTCTTCGAGACCAGCGATTCCCGCGAGTTGGCCGACTGACGTCGGCGTTCTGAACGGACAAACCGGTGGCCCGGGTCGATGTCGACCCGGGCCACCGTCGTACCCGGAGTCCCCCGGGCTGGGCTGAGCGGTGACGGGCCGTCGGCCCGTCGGCGCGTTCAGGAGTTGGGACGCTTGCCGTGGTTCGCGTTGCTCTTCTTCCGGGCCTTCTTCTTCCGGGACTTCTTCGCCATGCTGACCTCCTCGTGATGGGTCGGAACCGTCCTGCGCACGTCCTCGCGCCGGTGCACCCACCGGCGGCCCGGCGGCGGTTCCAACCCGCTGATGGTAGTGCGGCCGGCACCCGACACCTTCCCCAGGGGCGGCCGGGCACCCTTGCAACACCGCTCTGCGCCCACCGTCGTCCGCCGCATGATTGGATACGTCGGCAGGCACATCGGGAAAAGGGAGGGCCGTGCACATGGCCGAGGAGATCCGCGCCGAGATGGTGGCGAACGTCTGGAAGGTCGTGGCATCGGCCGGCGACACCGTGTCCGAGGGCGACACCCTGGTGATCCTCGAGTCGATGAAGATGGAGATCCCGGTCATCGCCGAGTCCGACGGTGTGCTCAAGCAGCTCGCCGTCAACGAGGGCGACGTCGTGCAGGACGGCGACCTCATCGCGGTGATCGATTGACCGGCCTGCGGGTCCGGCGCGCCGAGCCGGCCGACTTCCCGGCGGTGGCCCGGCTGACCGTGGCCGCGTACGAGGCGGACGGTCAGCTCAAGGGCGAGCACGGGTACGGCGCGGTGCTGGCCGACGTGTCGACCCGGGCCTCCAGCGGCGAGGTGCTGGTCGCGGTGGACGAGGCGACCGCCGCGGTGCTCGGCTCGGTCACCTTCGTGCTGCCGGGCACCCCGTTCGCCGAGCTCTCCGGCCCCGGCGAGGCGGAATTCCGGATGCTCGCGGTCGACCCGGCCGGGCAGGGTCGAGGTGTCGGCGCGGCGCTGGCCCAGGCGTGCGTCGACCGCGCGGCCGAGCTGGGCTGCACGGCGGTGGTGATCTGCGTCCGCGCGGGGATGGCCGCTTCGGCGCACCGGCTGTACGAGCGGCTCGGCTTCGTCCGGTCGCGGGAGCAGGACTGGTCGCCGGTGCCGGGCGTGGACCTGCTCGGCCTGCGCCGGGAGCTCTCCCGAGGCTGAGATGCCGGAGCCGCCCCGAGGCTGAGATGCCGGGGCTGAGCCCGCGGTCGATCAGGCGGGCGGGCCGACCGAGGTGGCCGGGGCCGCCTTCTCGTCGGGCGCGACGCCGATGGCGGCAAGCAGCTCGTCGGCCACCTCCAGGGCGATCCGGCGGCGCTCAGCGTCGGTAATGCCCGGCGCCCGCACCGCGAACCAGCTGCTGTGCACCGCGAACAGTGACAGCACGGCGCGCAGCTGGGCGGAGGGGGAGTCGTCGCCCCGGCAGAGCGCGTTGGCCAGCTGCATCATCCGGCCGCGCATCTGCTGGCCGGACGCGAGGCTCTTGAGCACGGTCTGGTTCTGCTCGAAGAAGCGCATCACCGACGGCTGGTCGCCGGTGAACATCGTGTCGGCGTACTGGGAGATCAGCTCGCGCCGGGTGGCCAGGGTCGCCGGCTGTGACTCGGCCCAGGCGGTCAGCGCGTCCATCCGCTCCAAGCGCTCCTCGACGAAGCTGGCGACGATGTCGTCCTTGCTCTTGAAGTGGTAGTAGAGCGCTGCCTTGGTGACGTTGAGGCGCTCGGCGATCTCCCGCAGCGAGGTCTTCTCGTACCCCTGCTCGGTGAAGAGCTCGAGCGCGACGACCTTGATCCGCTCCCGAGTGCCGCCTGTGCTCTCCCTCACCCATGCCCCCAAATCGGTTGACCGCCAGTTGGCACCCAACTTACCGTGCGGCTAGTAAGGTAACTAGCCGGGCGGCAAGTAAGTGTGGCATTCCTCGGGGGGAGCTTACCCATGACTCAGGCAACTCAGGCCACAGTGCGACCCAACGTACGGGTCGTGCTGTTCGGGCTGATGATCGCGATGATGCTCGCGATGCTCGACAACATGATCGTCAGCACCGCGCTGCCGCGGATCGTCGGCGAGTTCGGCGGGCTCGGCCACTTCACCTGGGTGGTCACCGCGTACGTCCTGGGCACCACCGTCTCCACCCCGATTTGGGGCAAGCTCGGTGACCTCTACGGCCGCAAGTCGGTCTTCCTGACCTCGGTCGGCATCTTCCTCCTCGGCTCCGCGCTCTGCGGCATGGCCGGCTCCGGGCTCTTCGGCGGTCCGAGCGACGGCATGGTCCAGCTCATCGCCTTCCGGGCCGTGCAGGGTCTGGGCGCCGGTGGCCTCATGGTCGGCGTGATGGCGATCATCGGTGACCTGGTCCCGCCCCGCGAGCGCGGGCGCTACCAGGGCATGATCGCCGGCATCATGGCCATCGCCATGGTGGCCGGCCCGCTGGTCGGCGGTTTCATCACCGACCACCTCTCCTGGCGCTGGGCGTTCTACGTCAACCTGCCGCTGGGCGGCGTCGCGCTGCTCGTGCTGGTCACCACCATGCACCTGCCGAAGTACCGCACCGAGCACCGGATCGACTGGCTCGGCGCCGGGCTGCTCTCGGTCGGCATCACCGCGGTCGTGCTGATCACCACCTGGGGCGGCAACGAGTACGACTGGACCTCACCGCAGATCCTCGGCCTGGCCGTGCTGGCCGCGCTCGCGCTGGTGGCGTTCGGCCTGGTCGAACGCCGTGTCGCCGAGCCGATCCTCCCGCTGGCCCTCTTCGCCAACCGCAACTTCGCACTGGTCTCGCTGATCGGCTTCCTGCTCGGTTTCGCGATGTTCGGCGCGATGAACTTCCTGCCGCTCTACCAGCAGACCGTGCAGGGAGCCTCGGCGACCAACAGCGGCCTGCTGCTGCTGCCGCTGATGTTCGGCATGCTGATCGTCTCGCTGGTCATCGGGCGGGCGATCACGAAGACCGGCAGGTACCGGGCGTACCCGATCATCGGTGGTGTGGTGATGACCGCGGGCATGGCGCTGCTGACCCTGCTCGACACCAACACCAGCAAGGTGCAGTCCTCGCTGTACATGGTCGTGCTGGGTGCCGGCATGGGCTTCCTCATGCAGACCTCCATGCTGATCGCGCAGAACAGCGTGGAGCAGAAGGACCTCGGCGCGGCCAGCGGCGCGGCAACCTTCTTCCGCTCGATCGGCGGCTCGTTCGGCATCTCCCTGTTCGGCGCGATCTTCGCGAGCCGGCTGTCCGGCTCCAGCGCGGGCGGCGCCTTCGGTGGCGAGGGCGGCGGGATGGACCTGGAGAAGCTCAAGGAGCTGCCGGCCCAGGCGCGTGAGCTGGTGCTCGGCGGTCTCGCCGACGCGATCTCGCACGTCTTCCTCTGGGCGGTGCTGTTCACCATCGCGATCCCGGTGCTCGCCTGGTTCATCAAGGAGATCCCGTTGCGCACCGCGAACGAGGCGCCGGCGCAGGCCACCACGGAGGAGGAGGCCGAGATCGCTCTCGGCAGGGCCCCGGTCGCCTGATCAGGAGCGGGGACGGAGGGCGGTCAGGCGTTGCCAGAGCCGGCGGAGTGGGTTGCGGGGCCGGGGGAGCTGGGGCGACTGGTTGCCGAGTAGTTCGGTGGCGAGTGCCGCGGTGGCCGGGTCCAGTGCCGGCGCGGCCAGCGCCAGGTGAGCCAGTGAGACGGCGATCGGGACCGGCCGCACACGGGCCACCGCCGCCGCGTCGGCCAGCCGCTCGGCGACCACCCGGGCCACGTCCGGCCGCACCGCCGGGTCCACCCAGGCGGCGGTGACCAGGGCGAACAGCGCCGCCTCGGTGACCCAGTCCTCCACCCCCCATACCAGGTCCAGCAGCACCCGGCGCCGGGTGCTGCCGTCCCACGGCTCGTCGGTCCGGTGGTGCAGCAGCCCCAGGCAGGCCCACACCTGCACGCCGCGTACCCAGACCGACGGGTCGTGGGCGGCCAGCAGTCGGCCCACCGCGTTGGCCGGCGCCGCCGGGGGGTGTACCAGCAGGCCGAGCAGGTCGGCCACATCGAGACCGGCCAGGCCCACGGCGGCGTCGTAGGCGGCCGGCGGGTGTGGCCAGGCCGGGTGCGCGACCTGCCCGATCCGTTCGACCGCCGCCGCCGAGGGTGCCGGTAGCGCGGGCGTCGGCACGGTGTCCGCGTAGTGCCACAGCCGCTGGGCGGACGCCCGCCGGGGCTCGCGCGGATCCGGGTCCGGCGCACCGGACACCTCGATCCGTAGCCCGGGCGCCACCGAGGTGGCCGTCCGCACGGCGCTCGGCGGCGGCGCCGCCGTCAGGCGTACGGCGCTGCCGAGACCGTTGTCGTCGTCGACGACCGCCTGGCGCAGCGCGTCGACCAGCGGACCGCCGGCCGGTGTCAGCTGACCGAGCCAGGGCCGGCCTCGGCAGCACTGGGCCAGGTCGCCGTGCTCGTGGCTGTCGTCCGGGTGGTCACGGACG
This sequence comes from Micromonospora sp. NBC_00858, assembly GCF_045207365.1. Taxonomy (NCBI): domain Bacteria; kingdom Bacillati; phylum Actinomycetota; class Actinomycetes; order Micromonosporales; family Micromonosporaceae; genus Micromonospora; species Micromonospora sp. NBC_00858. The sequence continues at coordinate 7,412,748 of NZ_CP108828.1, forward strand.
AAGTCGGCGAGCGCCACCAGGTGGGACAGGTCACCGTCGCGCAGGTGCCGCAGGCGGTGGGCGGTGTGCACCGCGCAGTCGAACGACGGGTCCCGGGCCAGCGCCCGCTCGGTCCACTCCAGCGCCTCGTCGAGCCGGCCGGTCTCGGCCAGGGTGCCGGCGATGTCGGCGTAGATGGCCAGGTCGTCGGGGTCCAGCGCGACGGCCCGGCCGAGCGCCGCGAGGGCTTCGCGGGTCCGGCCGGCGCTGCGGTACGCGTACCCGAGCCAGACCTCGCCCATCTTCGACGGCTGGGACCGTACCCCTCGGGTGGCCCAGCGGATCGCCAGCGTGACCTCGCCGAGCCGCCGGGCCAGCGCGGACGCCGCGCCGAGCAGCAGGCCGTGCTCGGGGCGGACGGTGACCGCGTTGCGGGCCAGCGCGAGGTACGGCGCCAGCGCGCCCCGGCCGGCCCGCGGCACCGGATCGGGCAGTGCGGAGCAGACCTGCATGAGGACCCGGGCGATGTGCTCCGGGTCCAGCCGCTCGGCCAGCTCGGGCGCGGTCACCCACGGCACGCCGGCCCACTCCGTGCCGGGTGCGTACCCGGTCGCCGCGGCCAGCAGCTCCAGCCCTTCGGCGGGGCGGCCGGCGGCGGCCAGCAGGTGGGCCCGGGCGACGACGGCGCCGACGAAGGTGTGGTGATTGAGGGGGAAGAGGTCGAGCCCGCCACCGCCGACCGCGGCCAGCCGGGCCAGCGTCTCGTGCACCTCCGGCAGGGTCGGCGCCCGGGCCAGCGCGCCGGCGAGGTGGCCGGCGGCATGGTCGAGATCACCCTCGTCCAGTGCCAGCCGGGCCAGGGCCAGCTCCTCCGTCGCGGAGAGCGCGGGGTCGTCCCTTCCCTCGGGCACGTCGTCCTCTCGTCGCAGCTACACCGGGTGAAGCGGGGCAAGTCTAGTTGATATTGAGATTGGTAGGTGATCAACTGCGCACTACTGCTCGTTCGATTGCTCGGAGCGAGCCAAAGATGCAAGACTGAGCAGGAAACGCGCGGCAATCGCGCAAAGGGGGGAGTGTCCGTGACACGTGCAGGGGCCGGGATGGCCGCCGACATCGACGAGCAGCCGGCAGGCTACGCCCGCCTGCTCTCCACCACCAACGCCGGCGAGATCGCCCGGGTGGCGGCGGCCGTCGCCGAGCGTCGACCGCGGCACGTGGTCTTCACCGCACGGGGCACCTCCGACCACGCGGCCCTCTACGGGGCGTACCTCACCGAGATTCGTCTCAACCTGCCCGCCGGGCTCGCCTCGCCCAGCGCGGTCACCCTGTTCGGCGCCCGTCCCGACCTGTCCGACGCGTTGGTCGTCGGGGTCAGCCAGAGCGGCGGCTCGCCCGACCTGGCCGAGGTGCTACGCGCCGCCCGGGCCTCCGGCGCGCTGACCCTTGCCGTGACCAACGCCCCGGGGTCCCCGCTGGCCGAGGTTGCCGAGCTGAGCATCGACATCGCCGCCGGGCACGAGCGCGCGGTCGCCGCCACCAAGACGTACACCGCCGAGCTGCTCGCCCTGCTGATGCTCGTGGAGGGAATCCGGGCCGGCGACGGGGTGCTCCCGGCGGTCGAGCGCGAGGCGCTCGCGGCGCTGCCCGAGCTGGCCGCCCGCACCCTGGCCGACGAAACCCCGGCCAAGCTCGCGCCGCGCTACCGGTTCGCCCGTCAACTGGTAACCACCGGGCGCGGGTACGCCTACCCGACCGCCCGGGAGGCCGCGCTGAAGCTGATGGAGACCTCGTACCTGCCGGCGCTCGCCTTCTCCGGCGCCGACCTGCTGCACGGTCCGCTCGCCATGACCGACCCGGAGGTCCCGGTGCTCGCCGTGGTCGGCTCCGGCCCGGGTGGCCGGTCGATGGGGGAGGTGCTGCCCCGCCTCGGCGAACGCCGCGCCGACGTGGTGGTGGTCGGCTCCGCCGACGTGCCCGGTGCCACCCGGCTCGCCGTTCCCGAGGTCGACGAGCGGTACGCCCCGCTGTTGGACATCCTGCCGTTGCAGCGCCTGGCGTTGGCCCTGGCGCTGACCCGGGGCGAGGACCCGGACGCACCGCGCGGGTTGAAGAAGGTCACCGCAACGATGTGAGGCGCGGCGTGGCACGCTGTCACCGTGTCCACGCTGCGCGACCTCGCCGAGGAGCACACCCATCTCCGTCCGGCCGACATCGACCACCTGCACCGGATCGCCGGCGACTGGCAACTGCTCTCCGACCTGTCCTTCGCCGACCTGCTGCTGTGGGTGCCGGTCGACGCCGAGGGCACGTTCCTCTGCGTCGCCCAGGTCCGCCCGACGACCGCGCCCACCGCGTACCAGGACGATCAGGTGGGGCGGATCGTCGGCGGGCCGGAGGTGGCCCACCTGGGGGTGGCGTACTCCCAGGGCCGGATCTGGCGGGAGGGCGACCCGGTCTGGTACGGCGACGTGCCGGCCCGGCACGAGGCGATCCCGGTCCGGCTGCGCACCGCTGAGGGTGAGGCCGGCGAGGTGGTCGCCGTGGTCGGCCGGGACACCAACCTCTCCACCGCGCGTACCCCCAGCCAGCTGGAGCTCAACTACCTGACCACGGCCGACGACCTGGCCCAGATGATCGCGGACGGCACCTTCCCGCCGCCCCGGCACCCCGGCGAGACCACCTCCGCGCCCCGTGTCGGCGACGGGCTGGTCCGTCTGGATGCCGGCGGCAAGGTCACCTACGCCAGCCCGAACGCGCAGTCCGCGTACCGCCGGCTGGGCTACGCCGCCCACCTGGTGGGGGAGGACCTGGCCGCGCTGCACCGCCGGCTGGCCGGCGACCCGCTGGACGGCACCGAGGCGGCGAACGGCATCCTGGCCGCGCTGCGCGGCGAGGCGCCGCCCCGACGGGAGATCGACGCGCGCGGTGCCACGATGCTCACCCGGGCGCTGCCGCTGATGCCCGCCGGGGTACCGATCGGCGCGCTGGTGCTGGTCCGGGACATCACCGAGGTCCGTCGCCGGGACCGGGCCCTGATCACCAAGGACGCCACCATCCGGGAGATCCACCACCGGGTGAAGAACAACCTCCAGACGGTGGCCGCGCTGCTGCGGTTGCAGGCCCGCCGGGTGGCCATGCCGGAGGCCAAGGTCGCCCTGGAGGAGTCGGTCCGCCGGGTCGCCTCGATCGCCCTGGTGCACGAGACGCTCTCCATGTCCAGCGACGAGGCGGTCGAGTTCGACGGCATCGTCGACCGGGTGGCGAGCGCGGCGACCGAGGTCGCGGCGACCGAGGTGAGCGTCGGCATGCGCCGGCAGGGCACCTTCGGCGTGCTGCCGGCGGAGATCGCCACCTCGCTGGTGATGGTCCTCAACGAGTTGCTGCTCAACGCCGTCGAGCACGGCTTCCCGCCAGCGGATGAGGTGGACGAGGCGGGTCCCGCGTACGTCCCGGCCGTGGTGCCCGGTGCCGTGCCCGCCGTCGTCCCGGCGACCGAGGCGGTGGACCGGCCGGAGGTGGTGGTCTCGGCGCACCGGTTCCGCAAGATGCTGCACGTCTCGGTGACGGACAACGGGCGCGGGCTGCCGCCCGACTTCGACGCCGAACGCGGCAGCCGGCTCGGCCTCCAGATCGTCCGTGCCCTGGTCACCGGGGAGTTGCGCGGCACCATCGAGCTGCGTGCCGGCGCGAACGGCGGCACCGAGGCGGTGCTCGTCGTCCCGCTGGCCCGCAGCGCGCCCGAGGGCCGCTCGCAACCCTGACCTACCGGCCCCCTCCCCGGCCGGCGTTGGGTGTTCCGTGCCCGGGCGGGTCGGCTCCGGGCGTAGATGTGCGGATGAGCGCGATACCTGTGAGTCATATTTATGCCTCTGCGGTATCACGCTCACAAAGGTGGGCGTGACCCGACGAGCACACAGCCGGCCCGCCGGCCGGGGCGGTCAGGTCAGCGGTCGGGGCGGCTGGTGAGCAGGGCGACGGTCAGGCCGGGGCGCTGCCAGACCCGGGCGACGGTGAAGTCCGCGCGCAGCGCGTCACCCTTGGCGCCCGGCACGGCGGCCAGCGGCGCGGCCTGCCGCCCGGCGACGACCAGCCACACCCGTGGCGTGCCGGCCAGGCACTGCGCCGGCTGGAGGCACTCGGCGGCCCACAGGTCACCCCGGCGGGCCTCGTCCTCGGTGACCAGTACGTCCCGCGGTCGGTCGTCGAGGTGGTACCCGATGCCCAGGTCGAGGAAGAGCCAGCTCTGCCGGGGCGAGTAGACCACCGCGTCCCCGGGCCGCTGCCCCTCGGCGATCACCCGCGCGGCACCCACGTAGTCCACCGGGGCACTGCGCGGCCACTCGTGGGTCCGCCGCAGCGCCGCCTGATCGGGCAGGCCGAGCAGCCCGGCCAGGACCACCACGGCCAGCGCGGCCGGCGCGGCCACCCCGGCCAGCGCCGCGCCGGTCAGTAGGCAGGCGAAGGGCACCACGAAGACCAGGTACCGGGGTACCCACAGCGGTACGACCGTGCCGGCGGCGAAGAGCAGCAGTACCGGCAGCAGCACCGCGCTCACCGGGAGCAGGGCGCGCCGCCCGAGCCGGGCCGCGCCGAGCGTGGCGAGGCCGACCAGCAGGCCTCCCACCACGCTGCTCTGGGCCACTCCACCGGGCAACGCGGTCAGGTCGTCCAACCGGGCCGGGTCGACCCAGTCCAACTGCCGGGAACGCTGAGTGCCGGCCTCGACGAGCAGCGGGCCGACCAGCAGCGCGGCCGGCAGCAGCGCGACCACCCACCGCCACGCTCGCCGATCCGGCCGATCCCCGTCGCGCGCGTCGTCGACACCGGCCGCTGCCGTCCCGGCCACGCCGGCCGCTGCCGTCCCGGCCACGCCGGCTGTAGCGGCACCCCGCCACCAGGCGATCAGTACGACGAGCGCGTGCGCGGCGAGCAGGGTGAGCGCGACCAGGTGGGTGAGCCCGAGTGCGGCCACGGCGGCGGCGTACCCGGCCCACCGGGGCCAGCCAGGGCGCCGCAGCGCCGCCACCAGCAGCAGGGTGGCGAGCACCGCGAGCATGGTGGCCAGGGCGTACGGGCGGGCCTCCTGGCCGTAGCGGGAGGTGCTGGGGAGCACCGCGAAGAGCAGCCCGGCGAAGAGGCCCGTCCGGCCGTCGACCAATCTCGCGCCGAGCACGGCGAGCAGCCCGGCGGCGACGGCCATCGCCAGCGCCGCCGGCGCGCGCAGTGCGACCGTGGAGTCGCCGACGATCGCGAGCCAGCCGTGCATCAGCAGGTAGTACGGGCCGGTGGCGGCGTCGATGGTGCCGGCCAACCGGGCCAGGTCACCGGGCGACCGGGTGGCCGCGCTCCAGGTGGCCAGCTCGTCGCGCCAGAGCTGGGCGGAGCTCAGCCCGGTCCCGGTCACCGCCAGGGTCAGCAGCGCCGGGGGGAGCCAGACCGGGACGCGGTGCAGGCCGCTCCGCGCCGCCCTGGTCGACTTTCCGGACAATATGCCCACGCTGTGAGCCTGCCACGGCCACCCCCGGTCACGGGTGAGAGCCGGTGGTCAGCGCCAGGCGGGCAGCACGTCGTTCGGGCGGGCGGTCTTCGCCGGATCACGCTCGATGAGCTCGTCGAGCACAGCGTCGATCCGCGCCATCAGGTCGTCGTCCAGCCGGACCGCGCTGGCCGCCGCCGTCTCGGCGAGCTGCTCGGGTCGGGACGCGCCGACAATCGCGCTGGCGACGGTCGGTCGGTGCAGCACCCAGGCGACCGCCAGCTGGGCCATCGTGCAGCCGGCCGCCTCGGCGATCGGCCGGAGCTGGCGCACCCGGGCGAGCAGCAGGTCGGAGGAGTAACGGGCGATGAACGACCCGCCGAAGCCGTCGGTGGCCCGGGATCCGGCCGGGGGACGGTGGCCGGGCTGGTACTTGCCGGTCAGCACACCCATGGCGAGTGGCGCCCAGGCGAGCTGTCCGAGACCGAGTTCGGCGCTGGCGGGCACCACCTCGGCCTCCACCACCCGCCACAGCATCGAGTACTGCGGCTGGTTGGCGATGAACGGGACGTGCAGTTCGGCGGCGAGCCGCAGGCCGGCGCGCAGCTGCGGGGCGGTCCACTCGGAGGCGCCGACGTAGAGCACCTTGCCCTGGCGTACCAGGTCGGCGAAGGCGGTCATCGTCTCCTCCAACGGCACGGTGTCGTCGTACCGGTGCGCCTGGTAGAGGTCGATGTAGTCGGTGCCCAGCCGGCCGAGCGAGGCGTGGCAACTCTCCATGATGTGCTTGCGGGACAGCCCGGAATCGTTCGCTCCCGGCCCGACCGGGAGGTACACCTTCGTGCACAGCTCGATCGAGCTGCGCCGGACTCCGCTCAGCGCCTTGCCCAGCGCCTCCTCGGCCCGACCCTGGGCGTACCGGTCGGCGGTGTCGAAGGTGGTGATGCCCGTGTCGAGGGCGGCGGCCACGCAGGCCGCCGCCGCGTCCTCGTCGAGCTGGTTGCCGTGGGTGACCCAGTTGCCGTACGCGACCGCGCTCACGCGCAGGCCCGACCGGCCCAGTTGCCTGTGCTCCATATGAGGATCCTCAAGCCGTCCGGCGCTGTCGCCGAACCGTTCGAGCGTGGTCGAATCCGAGCGTGATCGACGTCGAGTTCACGCCCGACGACCTGAGCCGGGTCCGCTTCGCGCACTCGCCGCTGGCTGAGCTGGTCGCCAGCTCCTGGGCGCTGCGCAAACCGGCGAAGTACTGGCTGCACCGCCCGTGGTTGGAGCGTGCCGAGCGGCTGCTGCCGGGCGCGGGCTTGGAGCCGCTGTTGGCGGTCCTCGGATCGCCCACCGGGTACGTGCCGGACTTCCTCACCCCGATCGGGGTGGCACCGAACCTGGCGGCCGAGTTGCGGGCGGTTGCCGGCACCGATCCGGCGCGGGTACGGCGGCAACTGGAGCGGGCCGGCGTGCCCGCGCTGGCTCCGGACGACCTGGTCGCGCAACTACGCCGCTACTTCACCCTGCTGATCGCTCCGGACTGGCCCCGGCTGCGGGCGCTCGCCCTGGCCGACATCCGGCGGCGGACGCTACTCGCCGCCGAGCAGGGCGGCCGGACCCTGCTGCGTGAGCTGCACCCGTCGATCCGCTGGGATGGCGCGTCGCTGCGAGTCGCCGTCGGCACGACCCGGCCGACCGGTCTCGACGGGCGTCCCTGGACGCTGCTGCCCACCGCCTTCGCCGGACCGTCCGTGCACACGATCATCGAGGGTGAGGCGGGGCCGGCCCTCTGCTATCCGCCCGGAGGGCTGGGCGGGCTGTGGGCGTCGCCGGTGCCCAGCCCCGCGCTGGGCGCTCTGCTCGGCAGTACGCGGGCGGCGGCGCTGTCCCTGCTCGACACGCCGCTGAGCACCGGCGAACTGGCCGCGATGCTGGGCCTCGCGCCGGCGACCGCGTCGCACCACCTCACCACGCTGCGGGACAACGGCCTGATTGCCGGCGTCCGGCAGGGACGTACCGTCTGTTATGCCCGAACTGTCCTCGGTGACCAGCTGGTCGGCTAGTGCTCACCCGTCATGTGGGATCGGGCACGCGGACATTGGCCCGACCCCCTGGCGTGTGGCAGCATGAGCCCATGACCGCCGCTGTCCTTCGCCGCTTCGTGGCACGTCGCCACGTCGATTACGGCCGCGTGCGCAGCGCGATCTGTCCGGCCTACTGACGACGCCCGACCCATCTGTCTCGGGCGCGCTCCGCGCCGGCTGTCTCAGACACCGTTGTCCCGCCCGCTCTTGACGGGCCGGCCGCCGCGCCCCGCGCCTGCCCGAGACACCGCAGACAACGGAGGACGCCGCGATGGCGGTCAGCAGCATCCCGGCCCGTTCCGAGGACCCGACGACCGGCCCGACCCGGGCGCCGCGCCGGCCGCGGGGTGAGGGTCAGTGGGCGCTCGGCCACCGCGAGCCGCTCAACCCCAACGAGCGGATCAAGAAGGACGACGATCCGCTCAACGTCCGGGCCCGGATCGAGAACATCTACGCGCACCGCGGCTTCGCCTCCATCGACCCGCAGGACCTGCGCGGCCGGTTCCGTTGGTGGGGCCTCTACACGCAGCGCAAGGCGGGCATCGACGGCGGGCGCACCGCCGTGCTGGAGCCGCACGAGCTGGAGGACGAGTTCTTCATGCTCCGGGTCCGCATCGACGGCGGTCAGCTCAGCCTGGCTCAGCTGCGGGTGATCGCGGACATCTCCCGGGAGTTCGCCCGGGACACCGCCGACATCACCGACCGGCAGAACATCCAGTACCACTGGATCCGGGTCGAGGACATGCCGGAGATCTGGCGCCGACTGGAGTCGGTCGGCCTGCAGACCACCGAGGCGTGCGGCGACTGCCCCCGGATCGTGCTGGGCAGCCCGGTCGCCGGGGTCGCTCGGGACGAGGTGCTCGACCCGACCCCGGCGATCGACGAGATCGTGGCCCGGTACGTCGGCGACAAGCAGTACTCCAACCTGCCCCGCAAGTTCAAGACGTCGATCTCCTGGCTGGTGGACACGCCGTACCAGTCGAACGACATCTCCTTCCTCGGCGTCGACCACCCCGAGCACGGCCCCGGCTTCGACGTCTGGGTGGGTGGCGGTCTCTCCACCAACCCGATGCTGGCCCAGCGACTCGGCGTCTGGGTGCCAATGGCCGAGGTGCCGGACGTGTGGGCCGGCGTGGTCGGGATCTTCCGCGACTACGGCTACCGCCGGCTGCGCAACCGGGCCCGGCTGAAGTTCCTGGTGGCCGACTGGGGCGTGGAGCGTTTCCGCGAGGTCCTGGAGAAGGACTACCTCGGCCGGACGCTGCTCGACGGCCCGGCACCGGACCTGCCGGCGAAGCCGGTCGACCACGTGGGCGTGCACGAGCAGGCCGACGGGCGGCACTACGTGGGTGCCGCCCCGGTGGTCGGCCGGGTCTCCGGTGGGCAGCTCGCCCAGCTGGCCGACGTGGTCGAGGCGCACGGCAGCGATCGGGTGCGGCTCACCCCGTACCAGAAGCTGCTGGTCCTCGACGTGCCGTCGGAGCGGACCGAGTCGCTGGTCGACGCGCTGCGGGGGATCGGTCTGGAGGCCCGGCCGTCGGCCTGGCGGCGCGGCACCATGGCGTGCACCGGCATCGAGTACTGCAAGCTGGCCATCGTCGAGACGAAGGCCCGCGGCGAGGAGCTGGTGGCCCGGCTGGAGCAGCGGCTGCGCGACTTCGACGCGGACATCTCGATCCACATCAACGGCTGCCCGAACGCCTGCGCCCGCACCCAGGTGGCCGACATCGGGCTCAAGGGTCAGCTGGTGGTCGGCCCGGACGGCCGGCAGGTGGAGGGCTTCCAGGTGCACCTGGGTGGCGGGCTGGGCATGGCGCAGGGGCAGACCGCCGGCTTCGGGCGCAAGCTGCGCGGCCTGAAGACCACCGCCGATGAGCTTCCGGAGTACGTGGAACGGCTGGCCCGCCGCTACCTGGCCGGCCGGAGCGAGGGCGAGACGTTCGCCAACTGGGTGATCAGAGTCGACGAGGAGGAACTGCGATGAGCAGCGAGAACCGAGCGGCACCTCTGTACTGCCCGTACTGCGGCGAGGAGGACCTGCGGCCGCACGAGGCGGGGCACGGCGCCTGGGAGTGCCACGCCTGCACCCGGGTCTTCTCGGTGAAGTTCACCGGGCTGCTCTCGCGGGAGGTGACCCGATGAGCCTCGTCTCCGCGACTGGCCTGGGTCTGGTCGGCCCGGGCGGTCCGACGCCGGCCGACCCGGCCCGGCGCAGCCCAGAAGAGCTGCGGGCGCTGGCCGAGCAGGCGGGTCGGGAGCTGGAGGGCGCCCCGGCGCTGGAGATCGCCCGCTGGGCGGCGCAGACGTTTGGCGACCGGTTCTGCGTCACCAGCTCGATGGCCGACGCGGTGCTGGCCCACCTGGTGTCCCGGGTGGCTCCGGGGGTGGACGTGGTCTTCCTGGACACCGGCCTGCACTTCCCGGAGACGCTGCGGGTGCGCGACGAGGTGGCCCGGACGCTTCCGGTGAACGTCCGGTCGATCCGGCCCCGTCTCACCGTCGGGCAGCAGGACGGCCAGTACGGCCCGCGGCTGTTCAACAAGTCGCCGGACGACTGCTGCCAACTGCGCAAGGTGGAGCCGCTGGAGCGGGCGCTGACCGGGTACGACGCCTGGGCCGCCGGTCTGCGGCGCGACGAGTCGCCGACCCGGGCCAACACGCCGGTGGTGACCTTCGACCCGCGGCGCGGCAAGGTCAAGGTCAACCCGATCGCGGCCTGGTCGCAGGGCGACGTGGACGCGTACATCGCCCGGTGGAACGTGCCGGTCAACGAGCTGTTCAAGCAGGGTTACGGCTCGATCGGCTGCTGGCCGTGCACCCGCCGTACCAAGGCCGGCGAGGACGCGCGCGCCGGCCGGTGGGCCATGTTCGAGAAGACCGAGTGCGGACTGCACGTCTGACCTCCCCGACTCCGACCCCGACCTGGCCCGGTGTGGCCGGCGGGGCGGTTCCGATCGTGCTGGTCGCCCACGGCAGCCGCGATCCACGAGCTGCCGACGCGACGCGGGCGCTGGCCCGGGCCGTGTCGGCGGCCCGGCCCGGCACCCCGGTGTGGGCGAGCTGGCTGGACCACACCGAGCCGGGTCCGACCGAGGTGCTGCGCGCGCTGGCGGTGGCCGGCCACCGCCGCGCGGTGCTGGTGCCGCTGCTGCTGACCGCCGCGTACCACCATCGGGTGGACATCCCGGCGGCCGTCGCAGCCGCGGCGCAGACCGGGCCTCCGCTGGCGGTACGGGTGACCGACGTGCTCGGGCCGGCGGACGGGAGGGTGGACCCGGCGTTGCTGGCCGGGCTGCGCCGCCGGCTCGGTGAGTCGCGTCCGGGCCGCTTCGATGCGCTGGTGCTGGCCGCGGCGGGCACCCGGGACGCGCGGGCACGCGGCTCGGTGGGCCGGGTGGCGGAGGCGCTCGGTGCGGAGTTCGGGGTGCCCTGCCGGGTGTCGTACGCCTCGGCGGCTCCGCCGGCGACGGGTGTCGCGGTGTCCCTGCTGCGGGCGGCCGGCGCACGCCGGGTGGCGGTGTCCGGGTACTTCCTGGCGCCGGGCCTGTTTCACGATGCGGTGACCGAGGAGGCACGGGCGGCCGGCGCGGTGGCGGTGGCGGCCCCGTTGTCCGACGCCCCTGAGTTGGCCGAGCTGGTGCTGCGCCGGGTCGACGACCGGTCCGGTCGCCGCGTCCTGGCGACAGCGGTGTGACCGGGGTTGGACAGCAGAACGCCCCGGCGGGCGGACCCGCCGGGGCGTTGCAGCTGTGTCGTGGGATCAGGCGGAGTGAGCGCGCAGCACCCGGAGGCCGCCGCGCCGCTTGACAGCGCGCCGCTCCTCTTCGCTCATCCCGCCCCAGACGCCGGCGTCCTGACCCGACTCAAGCGCCCACTGCAGGCACTGGTCGGTCACGGAGCAGCGCCTGCAGACGGCCTTGGCCTGCTCGACCTGCAGGAGAGCCGGTCCGGACGTCCCGATCGGGAAGAACAGCTCCGGGTCCTCGTCGCGGCAGACAGCATGGTGACGCCAGTCCATGGCGGCAACACTCCTCATTCTGGATGGGTGGCAATTAATTGCTTGGTCGTGCTTTTCCTATATGCATCCGCAGTGCCGATGGTGACAGTTCGCGTCCGGCCATTCGGCAGTGCGTGAGCAGGCAGTTAGTCCCGTGGACCTGCTGGAACAGCTCAACCTGACGAGCATATCCAGGCAATGTCCCGGTAACTCAAGTTCGCTTGTGAATACTTTCACGAACGCTCGCGATGTCAAGGGTGACGCTCGGAAAAACTCCGGGCGGTGAGCAAGCCCACAACCCATTTGTCCGGGTTCCAGTGCCTTCCTGGTTACCCGCCGTGCCACAGTCGAGGATCAATATAGTACAGTGCGCGTGACATTGCTGACATTTCCGGCACCTGCCCCTCGGTGTGGCGGCGACTCGCGACGTGCGATGTGGCGCCGCGTCGACCTAGGGCAGTACCCGAGACCTAGCAGATTACTCTCAGTGCGGCGGGAACGGATGTGAATCTGACTTTCTCCCGCTCGCCAAGGTAGTCACCGTCGAGCTGGAACGCCTGCGGGCGGCTGGAGAACAGGGTGAACTCCGCCGTGTCATGGAGTCGTAACACCTGCCGCCCCTTGGGATCCGGCCGCCGGGAGAAAAACTGCGTCACTGTCCGTGTCGTACTGGCCACCCGGAGCTGACGGAGCGCCAGCACATCCAGCCCGAGGTCGAACGAGGCCTCCGGGTTCGGGTTGATCTCCCGATCGCCCAGGTACGTCCACGGCGCGGTGTTCTGGATGATGACGGTGGCCAACTCGCTCTCCGCCGGCTCGCCCGGTCGGTCCAGGGTGATCGCCGGGTGCCGTCGGTCGGAGGCGAGGAAGTACTGGTTCATGATCGAGCGCAGGTAGAGCGCCGGGGTGGAGACCCGACCCCGACGCCGAGCCTGCTCCACCCGGTGAATCACCGCGGCGTCCAGGCCGAACCCGGCGCAGAAGGTGAAGTAGCGGTCGTCCGCGCGGCCCAACCCCACCGTCCGCTGTCGGCCCAGGCGCAGCCCTTCGAGGATCATGCTGGTGGCCTCCGGCCACTCCCGGGGCAGGCCGAGCGCGCGGGCGAACACGTTTGTCGAGCCGCCCGGAACGGTGGCCAGCGCGGGCAGCCGCTCGGCCAGTGTGGCGCCGTCGGCGCCGGTTGGCGGCTCGGCCGTCATCAGGCCGTTCACCACCTCGTTCACGGTGCCGTCGCCACCCAGGGTGACGACGAGGTCAACCCCCTCGGCGGCGGCCTCCCGGGCCAGCGCCATGGCGTGCCCGCGCCGGCGGGTGTAGCGCACGCTGAGGTCGACTTCGCTGCGCAGCGCCCGGACAAGCACGTCCCGGCTGCGTTCGCTGGTGGTGGTGGCCTTCGGATTGACCACCAGGACGGCGCGCATGGGCGGCACTGTACCTCCCAGTAGCCCAGGTATCGTGTCGCGCGTGACCATCGACTCGGACCCGATTCCCGTCACGCTCCGCTGGGCGGTCCGGCTGCTGTGGGCGGAGGCGGTCGCCGTCGGGTTGATCGCCGCCTGGCTGGTCTGGGCCGATTTCACCGCTACCACCACGGATCTTCCGTCGGCGTTGCTGGTGACGGCGCTCGCCGTCGGGGCGGCGGTCGTGCTCTGGGCGCTTGGCCGCGCGCTGCTGCGCCGCCGGGCCGGCGCGCGTGCCCCCGCAATCGTGCTTCAGCTGATGCTGCTGCCGATCGGGTGGTTCATGATTCAGGCCGGGCTGGGCTGGCTGGGCGTGCCGCTGATGGCGCTCGGTCTGGGCGTCGGCTGGCTGCTGGTCAGCCCTCCGACGACCCGGGCCCTCGGCTTCGAGTGACGGCGCGCGGCAGGTGACGGCGCGCGGCAGGGGATCGCGCGGCGGGCCGGTCAGTATCCGCCGGAGCGGCGGGTGAGCAACGAGATCGTCGCCCGGCCGTCGGCGGCCGTGGCGGACGCCGACGTGGTCAGCGCGGTGAGCACCTTCCAGGCGAAGGACGACTCGGCGGGCAGCGTGGCACCGTGCACGGTCGGCACGGTGACCTCGACGGTCAGCGCGTCCTCGGTGACGGAGAACCGGCACTCCAACTCGGCGTCGCGGGTGGCGATGGCGAGCAGCATGGCGCACGCCTCGTCGACCGCGATCCGCAGATCCTCGATCTCGTCCAGCGCGAACTGCAACCGGGCCGCGAGACCGGCGGTGGCGGTGCGGAGCACGCCGAGGTAGCCGCCGTCGGCGGGCACCGTCAGGTGCACCACGTCGTCGTCGGTCGCTGGCTGGCCGGTCAGTTGAGTCACGCCTCATCCCCCCGGTCGGGGACTCTACCCGGTCGGTCGTCCGTACGCGTGCCGGCAGCCGCCGCCTGGCCGACCTGGCCGGCCAGGTCGCGCAGTGCGTCGCCGCTGAGCCGATAGGGGACCCACTCGCTCATCTGCTCGGCGCCGATCGAGGCGTAGAACCCGGCGGCTGGGTTCCAGTCGATCATCCACCACTCCAGCCGCCGGTAGCCGCGCCGTACGCAGATGTCGGCCAGGGTGGCGAGCAGCAGCCGGCCCGCCCCGGTGCCCCGCGCGGTCGGCCGGACGTAGAGGTCCTCCAGGTAGATGCCGTGCACGCCGGCCCAGGTGGAGAAGTTGAGGAACCACAGCGCGAAGCCGATCGGCTGGTCGTGCTCGTCGACCGCGACGTGGCCGAAGAGGGCCGGCGCAGTCCCGAACAGGGCCGAGGTCAACTGCTCGGTGGTGAGGTGGCACTGGTCGGGAGCGCGTTCGTACTCCGCCAGCTCGTGCACCATGGCGACGACGGCCGGCACATCCTCGGGACGTGCCGGCCGGATCGTCGGGATGACCGGGTTGGTCACGCCTTCTTGGTCTCCCAGAAGATCTTCGAGATCTCGTCGATCTTCGCGAGCAGCTTGTCGGCGGTGGCCGGGTCCAGGCTGCCCTTGACGCCGCCGGCGCCCGCGAGCTTGGTGGCCTCGTTGAACAGCGTGTGCAGGTTCGGGTACTTCTCGAAGTGGGCCGGCTTGAAGTAGTCGGTCCAGAGCACCCAGAGGTGGTGCTTGACCAGCTCGGCGCGCTGTTCCTTGATGATGACCGCCCGGGTGCGGAACTCCGGGTCGGTGTTCGACTGGTACTTCTCGCAGATCATTTTGACCGACTCGGCCTCGATCCGGGCCTGGGCCGGGTCGTAGACGCCGCACGGCAGGTCGCAGTGAGCGCTCGCGGTGACGCGGGGCGCAAGGATGCGTGGAAGTCGCATCGGGATCCTCCATGGGAAGTTTGCGATGATCAAAGGCGACATTACTCCTGGGAGTGCTCCCCGGACCGGGTGGAGGTGAAACCAGTGCGGGCCGATCACCCGGCGGTGCCACCCCGGCTGCGAGGGCCGCTGACCGCTGTCCTGGTGACCGGTCCGTCCATGGCGCCGGCGCTGCGGCATGGCGACGCGGTGCTGGTCCGCCCGGGCGGTCGTCCGATCCGTCCCGGCGATGTGGTGGTCGCGGTCTTCCGGACCCGTCCGGAGCTGCTGGTGGTGAAGCGGGCGGTTCGGCCGCAGGACGGCGGTTGGTGGCTGCGCGGGGACAACGACCTGATCACCGACGACTCCCGGGCGTACGGAGTGGCCGATGTGCGGGGGAGGGTGGTGGCCCGGTACTGGCCCCGCCCCGGACGGGTCCCTCGTCGACCGTTATGACCCTGCTCACATCCGAGCGGCGGTGTCGACACTATGCTCGAATGTGCCCGGGTGACCCCCCGCACCGCGTGCCACCGCTCGCCGCCAACCTCGCGGCCGGGCCGGCCGCCCCGTCTGCCTCGACAGATTCTGGAGTCACCGCCATGTCCTCGTCCACCATGGACCCTGCTGATCCGGTCTTCCAGCTGCACCTGGGCGGCAAGATGGCCGTCACCTCGACGGTGCCGCTCACCAGCCGGGAAGACCTCTCCCTCGCGTACACCCCCGGGGTTGCCCTGGTGTGTGAGGCGATCGCCGCCGACCCCGACCTGGCCGACGACTACACGTGGGCGTCGCACGCCGTCGCGGTGGTCACCGACGGCTCGGCGGTGCTCGGGCTCGGCAACATCGGCCCGCGCGCCGCGCTGCCGGTGATGGAGGGCAAGGCGGTGCTGTTCAAGCAGTTCGCCGGGGTGGACGCGGTGCCGATCTGTCTGGACACGCAGGACGTCGACGAGATCGTCGCGGTGGTGCGGGCGCTGGCCCCCTCGTTCGGTGGGATCAACCTGGAGGACATCAGCGCGCCGCGCTGCTTCGAGGTCGAGCGTCGGCTGGACGAGGCGCTGGACATCCCGGTCTTCCACGACGACCAGCACGGCACCGCCATCGTGGTGCTCGCCGCGCTGCGCAACGCGGCCACCCTGCTCAATCGCAAGCTCGGTGACCTGCGGGTCGCCGTGAGCGGCGCTGGCGCGGCCGGCGTGGCCGTGACGAAGATGCTGGTCGCCGGGGGCGTCAACCCCGACCAGGTGGTGGTCTGTGACTCCAAGGGGATCATCGGCCGGCACCGCACCGAGCTGACCGGCACCAAGGCCGAGTTGGCCGCCAGCACCAACGCCGACGGTCGCCAGGGCGACATCACCGAGGCCCTGCGCGGCGCGGACGTGCTGATCGGCGTCTCCGGCGGGCAGATCCCGGAGGCGGCGGTCGCCGGCATGGCGCCCGGCGGGATCGTGTTCGCGCTGGCCAACCCGACCCCGGAGGTGCACCCCGAGGTGGCCGCCCGGCACGTCGCGGTGGTCGCCACCGGGCGCAGCGACTACCCCAACCAGATCAACAATGTGCTGGCCTTCCCCGGGGTGTTCCGCGGCGCGCTGGACGCCCGGGCCACCCGGATCACCGAGGGCATGAAGGTCGCCGCCGCGGACGCCATCGCCGGCGTGGTGGCCGAGTCGCTGACCGCCGAGGCGATCGTTCCGTCGCCGCTGGACCCCCGGGTCGCCCCGGCCGTCGCCGAGGCCGTCGCCGAGGCGGCGCGCCGCGACGGCGTCGCCCGCCGGTAGGGACGGGCACTTCTTAACGGGCGCTCAGCTTGTTACCGTGCCGATCATGCGTGCTGCCTTCGCCTCCCGCTTCGACGACGCCGATCCGCTCGCCGCGCTCACTGTCGGTGAGCGGCCCGAGCCGACCCATCCGGCCGACGACTGGGTGACCGTGCAGCTGCGGGCCACCTCGCTCAACCACCACGACCTCTGGTCACTGCGCGGGGTGGGGCTCACCGAGGCCCAGCTGCCGATGATCCTGGGCTGTGACGCGGTCGGCGTGGACCCGCAGGGCAACACGGTGGTCGTGTACCCGGTGGTGGTCACCCCGGGTGACCCGCGCGGGGTCTCCATCCTCTCCGAGCACTTCCCCGGCACCCTCGCCGAGCGGGTCGCCGTACCCCGGTCGAACCTGGTCCCGCTGCCCGACGGGCTGGCGGCGACCGACGCGGCCTGCCTGCCCACGGCCTGGCTGACCGCGTGGCGGATGCTGACCACCAAGGGCCGCGTCGCGGACGCCGACAGCGTGCTGGTGCAGGGCGCGGGTGGCGGCGTGGCCACCGCGGCCGTCGCGCTCGCCGTCGCGATGGGCAAGCGGGTGTACGCGACCAGCCGCGACCCCGTCAAGCGCGAGCGCATCACCGGGCTCGGCGCCATCGCCGTGGAACCGGGCGCCCGGCTGCCGGAACGGGTCGACGTGGTGATCGAGACGGTCGGCGCGGCCACCTTCGACCACTCCCTGAAGTCGGCCGCGCCGATGGCCCGGATCGTGGTCTCCGGCGCCACCGCCGGGCACGAGCCGTCGGTGAACCTCCGCCGGGTCTTCGCCATGCAGCTGGAGATCCTGGGCACCTCGATGGGCACCCCGGGCGAGCTGTACGAGCTGCTGGCGTTCTGCGCCGACAGCGGCGTGCGCCCGGTGGTGGACAGCGTGATCCCGTTCAGCCGGGTCGAGGACGCCTTCGCCCGGCTGCACTCCGGCGACACCTTCGGCAAGATCGTCGTCGACCACACCGCCTGACGAGGCGTTACCTTCAAGATCCGCGCAATATCCAGGAAAGAGTGGTCTCAGCGCTGCCGGAGGCCACTCTTTCCCTGATGTTGCGTGGATCTTCAGGCGCGTCGGTGGTCAGAGGTGATCGTCGAAGGTGGCGATGTCGCCGCGGGTGGCGTCGGTGGAGATGCGGCCCTTGGCCTTCGCGTCGCCGTAGAGCGTCCAACGGAGGAACTCGACCGAGGTGTCCGAGACCACCCGCAGCGTCGCACCGTCGCTGAGCAGGGCACGCCCGTGGTCGCCCTTGGGCAGGCTCAGCATCGCCTTCGGCCAGGGCACCTTGTCGTACGCGGCCTTGCCCGCCGCGTAGTCGACCACCTCGTCCAGCTCGCCGTGCACGAACAGTTGCGGCGCGGACGCACCGGCGAACGCGGTGCCCACGCCGAGCGCCGTACCGGCGAACACCACGCCGGCGTCCAGCCGTTCGTCCCGGCTGGCGGTGAAGAGGCCGATGGTGGTCACCCCGCCGGCGGAGTGCCCGGCGGCGGCCACCCGCTCGGCGTCCAGCCGGCCGCGCAGCGGGTCGCCGGCCTTGCCGTCCAGCGCCAGCACCTGGGTCAGCGCGTAGGACACGTCGGCCGGCTGGTTGAGCACGTCGAGGATGTTGCCGTCGCTGCCCCGGGCGGTGTGCGGGAAGGTCGGCGCGGCCACCACGAAGCCCGCCGCCGCCCACCGGGTCAGGATCGTGGCGTAGTCCTCCGGCCGCCCGGTCAGGCCGTGACTGAACATCACCACCGGAAACCGGCCGTCCGCAGCCGCCGCGGACCGCTTCGTCGCGCCGCCGGCCGCCCCGACCGCCGGATACCAGAGCGTCACCGGCAGCGCCCGGCCGTCCCGGTTCAGCTTCAGCTGGCGTACGCCGACGGCGAAGCTCTTTTGTGGGGCGGTCCCGGCGGGTACCTGCGGTGTCGCCGTGACGGTGGGCTGTGGCTCGGCCGGCAGTGCCTGCCGGCTCTCGGCCGGGCGGGCATCGGCGGAGCAGCCGACCATGCTGGTCAGGAACAGGGCGCTGGCAAGCAGCGCGGGGGTGACGCGACGCGACATGAGACCGATTGTGCCTTGTCCGGCTGACCCGCTCGGCCGGGATCGGCGTGGCGTGCCCGCCCGCTGACCCAGCGCTCAGGCCCGCCGCAGCATCAGTGGGCCGGACGGGACTCGTAGTGGGTCAGGGTGGGGGAGTGGGCATCGGCGGGGAGGCGGGCACCCGCCGCCGGGTCGTCGTAGAGGGTCCAGCGGAGAAAGTCGGTCGTGGTGGCGAGGACCGGGACGAAGCCCGGGTGGCCCGGGGTGAGGTACGCGCCGTGGTCCTGGCCGAGCAGGCTGAGGAACGCGGCCGGCCCGGGGGTACGCCCGTACGCGGCTCGGCCGACCGTCACCGGCACCACCGCGTCGGCCGTACCGTGCACGAAGAGCACCGGCGCGGCCGGCCCGGCGAAGCTGCCCGGCAGTCCGCCTCCGGCGATCACGATGCCGGCGCGCAGCCGGGCCGGGTGCCCCGCGCTGAACATGCCGGCGGTGGTGAAGCCGCCTGCCGAGTGCCCGGCGGCGGCGATCCGCGCCGTGTCCAGGTGGCCGGCGAGCGGATCGCCCGGGTCGGTTGCGAGACGGAGCAGATGTCGGATCAGCCGCCAGCCGTCGGCCGGCTGGTTGCGGACGTCCGCCCGGGTGAAATGGGCCGCGCCGTGCCGGGTGTGCGGGAACGCCGGGGCGGCCACCACGAAACCGGCCGCCGCCCAGCGGGTGGTCAGCCCGGCGTGCAGGTCGGGTCGGCTGCCCAACCCGTGGCTGTAGATGACGACCGGGAACCGCCCGGCGGCGACCCCGCCCACGGCAGCCGGGTACCAGATGGTCACCGGCAGGGGGCGCGCCGAGCGCGGATCGAGGGTGAGCGTACGCACGCCGACGGCGTACGACCCCTCGGGCGCCCGGCGCGCCGACAGCGGCCCGCCCGGGGCGGCGGTGGACCCGCCCGCCACGGCGGTGGCCGGCGCGCAACCAGCCAGCAGAGCTGTCACCAGTACGGCGATCAGCCGCCCCGCCCCCATCGTTCCACGGTAGGTGCCCGAGCGTGCGCAGCGGCCCCGCCGTCCGGCCCGCCTGTACCCGCCACCCGGTCGGCTCCGCCCCGCCGGCCGGGTCGACCCGGCCCGTCGGCGTGGGTCGGGGGCGGTGCGCCGCGACCAGCTTCGCTAGGGTCACCCGCATGCCTGAGAACTACAGCGACCCCAGCGGCAACACCGAGGCGTTCCGCGCGTTCACCCAGACGCCGGAGGCCACCGCATCGGCGGAGTCGCCGTCCCGTCTACCGCTGATCATCGCTGCGGCGGTGGTCGTCGTGCTGCTGGTTGCCCTCGTCGCCTGGCTCGCCTAGAGCCGACCGTGCGGGACCGGGCGACGGCGCGTCCGCTCGCCCGGAGACCCGGGTCGGAACCGGGCCCGGCGCACCGGCAGCGTCGGGCGCTGATCCCGGCCGGTCGTCAGCCGGCCTGGACCACATCCCGGGTCTGCCGGGCGATCTCGCGTTCCTCGTCGGTGCGAATGACGCAAACGGACACCTCGGCGCCGTCGGGGGAGATCAGCCGGTCGCCGGCACCGTCGTTGCGGGCCGGGTCCACGGCGATGCCGAGCCGATCCAGCCCGGCCAGCGCCGCGGCCCGGACCGGCGCGGCGTGCTCGCCCACCCCGGCCGTGAAGGCGATCGCGTCGACCCGTCCGAGCAGCGCGTAGTACGCGCCCACGTACTCGGTGATCCGCCGGCAGTACACGTCGAAGGCCAGCTCCGCCGCCCGGTCCCCGTCCCCCCGGCGTTGGAGCACCTCGCGCATGTCGTTGACGCCGGTCAGCCCGAGCAGGCCGCTGCGGTGGTTGAGCAGGTCGTCGATGTCGTCCACCGACAGCCCGCCCTCCCGCCGCAAATGGAAGATCACGGTCGGGTCGAGGTCGCCGCTGCGGGTGCCCATCACCAACCCCTCCAGCGGGGACATGCCCATCGAGGTGGCGACGCTGCGACCGGCGGCCACCGCGCAGGCGCTCGCCCCGTTGCCCAGGTGCAGGGTGATCGTGTTCAGCTGCTCGTACGGGCGGCCCAGCAGGTCGGCGGTGCGCCGGGAGACGTACGCGTGTGAGGTGCCGTGGAAGCCGTACCGGCGGATGCCGTACCGCTCGGCGGTGTCCCGGTCGATCGCGTAGGTCGCGGCGGCCTCCGGCAGGGTGTGGTGGAACGCGGTGTCGAAGACGGCGACCTGCGGGACGTCCGGCAGCGCCTCCCGGGCCACCTCGATGCCGGCCAGGTTCGCCGGGTTGTGCAGCGGGGCGAGCGGGACCAGGTCCCGGATCGCGGCCAGCACCGCGTCGTCGATCAGGACCGGCGTGCTGAACTTCCGGCCACCGTGCACCACTCGGTGCCCGACCGCGGTCAGCCCGGCCAGGTCCAGCCCGGCAAGGATCTGCCGGACCGCACTGGCGTGGTCCGCCGGCCCGCCGCCGGGCTCACCGACCCGCTCGACCGTGCCCTGGTCGAGCACCTGGTCGCCGTCGTAGCGGCGCCACTTCACCGACGACGACCCGCAGTTGAGCACCAGCACGCAACTCACGACGCCTCCTCGGTGGCCGCCTGGATGGCGGTGATCGCCACCGTGTTGACGATGTCCGGCACGGTGGCACCGCGGGACAGGTCGTTCACCGGCCGGCGCAGGCCCTGCATCACCGGGCCGACCGCGACCGCCCCGGCGGAGCGCTGCACCGCCTTGTACGTGTTGTTGCCGGTGTTCAGGTCCGGGAAGATGAAGACCGTGGCCTGGCCGGCGACCGGGCTGCCCGGCAGCTTGGTGGCCGCCACCGCCGGGTCGATCGCCGCGTCGTACTGGATCGGCCCCTCGACCAGCAGGTCGGGCCGGCGCTCTCGCACCAGCGCGGTGGCCGTGGCGACCTTCTCCACGTCCGCGCCGGCGCCGGAGCTGCCGGTGGAGTACGACAGCATGGCCACCCGAGGCTCGATGCCGAACCGGGCCGCGGTATCGGCGGAGGAGATCGCGATGTCCGCGAGCTGGGCGGCGTCCGGGTCGCGGTTGACCGCGCAGTCGCCGTAGACGAGCACCCGGTCGGCGAGCAGCATGAAGAACACACTGGAGGCCACCGAGGCCCCCGGCACGGTACGGATGATCTCGAACGCCGGCCGGATGGTGGCGGCGGTGGTGTGCGTGGCGCCGGAGACCATGCCGTCAGCGTGCCCGGTGGCCACCATCAGCGTGCCGAAGTAGTTGGGCTGGGCCACGATGTCGTGCGCCAACTCGGCGGTGACGCCCCGGTGGGCGCGCAACCGGGCGTACTCGGCCGCGAAGTCGTCCCGCCACCCGCTGGTGACCGGGTCGACCAGGTGCGCGTCGCCGACGTCGATTCCCAGCTCGCGGGTCCGCCGGGCGATGTCGTCCGGTCGGCCGAGCAGAGTCAGCTCGGCCACCCCCCGGCGGAGCAGGATCTCGGCCGCGCGCAGGATCCGCTCCTCGGCGCCCTCCGGCAGTACCACGTGTCGGCGCCGCGAGCGGGCGCGGTCGATCAGCTCGTTCTCGAACATCAGCGGGGTGACCCGGGCCGACCGGCTGACCCGCAGCCGGCGGGCCAGGTCGTCGGTGTCCACGCAGCGCTCGAACGCGCCGAGCGCCGCCTCCACCTTGCGGGGGTTGGCCGCGTTGGGCCGACCCTCGATCCGGCTGGACGCGGCCACCGTGTCGTAGCTGTCGCTGCTCACGGACAGCACCGCCAGTCCGGTGTTCAGCCCTTCCACCAGCCGCATCACCCGCGGGTCGGGCTGCTCGCCGAGCGTCAGCACGAGCCCGGCCACCGACACCTGCCCGGCCACGTGCGCGGCGCTGGCGGCGACGAGCAGGTCGGCCCGGTCCCCGGGGGTGATCACCAGGGCGCCCTCGGTGAGGTGGCCCAGCAGGGTCGGCACGTGCGCGGCGCCGACCACGAAGTCCAGTACGTCCCGGCCGAGCGCGGCGTCGTCCCCGGCCAGCAGGGTGGCGTCGAGCGCCGCCGCCACCTCGGCCACCGTCGGCGCCGACACGGTCGGCACCTCCGGGATGGCGTACGCGGGGACCGGCAGGTCGGGCAGGGTCATCGGCTCGGCCACCCGATTGGCGATCACCGCGAGCACGGTGGCGCCCAGGTCGGCCAGATCGTGGTACGCCCCCCGCACGGCGGCCGCGACGGCCGCCGGTTCCTGCCCAAAGCCGTCCACCACCGGCACCACCACGCTGCCGAACTCGGTGGCCAGCCGGGCGTTGAAGGCCAACTCCCGGGGACGGGCCGGGTCGCCCGGGTCGTCGAAGTCGCTGCCCACCACGACCACCGCCGGGCACTGCCGCTCCACCGCCCGGTAGCGCTCGACGATGGCGGAGATCAGCTCCTCCCGCCGGCCGTCGGCTACCAGCGCAGCGGCCTCGGCATAGGTCGTCCCGGCCAACTCGGCCAACGGCAGCTCGACCCGGTAGCGCTCGCTGAGCAGGGCGAGGATCGGGTCCGGGCCGTTGTCGCCGACCAGCGGCCGGAACACACCGATCCGCCCGACCTGGCGGGACAGCAACTCGGCCAGTCCGAGCGCGATCGTCGACTTACCCCCGCCAGACCCCACACTCGTCAGATACACGCTCCTGGCCACGCCCCCCACCCTAGAAGATCGCGCCCGCCCCCCACCCGGGCCCTCCGACCCCCACCCCCAGGGCCTTTTCTCCGTTGATCATGAAGTTATGCCGCGACCCGCCGATGACACGCGCAAACAACTTCATGATCATCGGGCGGGCGGGCGGAGCGGGCGGGCGGGCGGGCCGGGGGGTGGGGTGGGTTTGGGGTTAGTCGTCTTCGGGGTCGTCTAGGCGGGCCAGGTAGGTGGCCAGGCGTTCGATGGGGGTTTCGAAGTCGGGGTTGAGGTCGACGAAGTCGCGCAGGCGCTCGCCGAGCCACTCCAGGGTCACCTGCTCGTCGCCCCGGCGCTCGACCAGTTCCTCGATGCCACGGTCGGTGAAGTACATCGGTACGTCCTCCTGCTCGGCCCGGCTCGGGCCGGGCGGGTGGACCGACGGAGGCCGGGGCAGGACCGTGGTGACGGCCCTGCCCCGGCTCTCACGGTGCGGTCAGGTCACGGGCGGGGGAGAGCCGCCTCGATCAGCGCGTTCTGCTCGACCTCGTGCGTCTTGGCCGAGCCGACCGCCGGGGCGGCCGCGGCCGGGCGGGAGATCCGCCGCAGCCGGACGTCCGTGAGGTGCTCCAGCAGGTTGAGCGCGACGAACGACCAGGCGCCCTGGTTGGCCGGCTCCTCCTGCACCCAGGCGAAGTCCTCCGCGTTCGGGTACTGCGCGAGGGCCGCCCGGATCTCCTCCACCGGCAGCGGGTACAGCTGCTCGATCCGGATGATCGCGGTGTCGGTGACCTCACGCTGCTGCCGGGCCTGGAACAGGTCGTAGTAGATCTTGCCGGTGCAGAGCAGCACGCGCTTCACCGCCTCCGGCGCCGGGGCGGCCGTGTCGCGCAGCACCGGCTGGAAGGTCCCGGTGGTGAAGTCCTCCACCGAGGAGACGCAGAGCTTGTGCCGCAGCAGCGACTTCGGCGTGAACACCACCAGCGGCTTGCGCTTGGGCGACAGGGCCTGGCGGCGCAGCAGGTGGAAGTAGTTCGCCGGGGTGGTCGGGATGGACACCCGCATGTTGTCCTCGGCGCACATCTGCAGGAACCGCTCCGGGCGGCCGGAGGTGTGGTCCGGGCCCTGTCCCTCGTGCCCGTGCGGCAGCAGCAGGGTGACCGCGGAGCGCTGGCCCCACTTCACCTCGCCGGAGGAGATGAACTCGTCGATCACCGACTGGGCGCCGTTGACGAAGTCACCGAACTGGGCCTCCCAGGCCACCAGCGCGTTGATGTTCTCCACCGAGTAGCCGTACTCGAAGCCCATCGCCGCGTACTCGCTGAGCAGCGAGTCGTGCACGAAGAACCGGGAACGCTCGCCGTCGCCGGTGAGCGACTTCAGCGGCAGGTAGTCGTCGCCGGTGCGGGCGTCCACCACCGAGGCGTGCCGCTGGACGAAGGTGCCGCGGCGGGAATCCTGACCGGCCAGCCGGACGGTGACCCCGTCGTGCAGCAGCGCCCCGAGCGCGATGATCTCGCCGAAGCCCCAGTCGATGTTGCCCTCGACGGACATCTTGGCCCGCCGGTCGAGCAGCTGCTGGATCCGCTTGTGCGGGGTGAAGCCCTCCGGCAGGTTGACGTGCGCCTCGCCGATCGCCTTCACGACGGCCGCGTCGGTGGCGGTGTCGACCTGCGGCTCCGGCTCCTCCTCGCGGCGCGGCCGGTTGAGCTGGCGCGGTGCCGCGGCGGCGTCCCGGGTGGCCTTGAAGACCTTCTCCAACTGCGCCTGGTAGTCGCGCAGCAGTTCCTCCGCGTCCTCCACGGTGATGTCGCCGCGACCGATCAGCTCCTCTGTGTAGAGCTTGCGCACCGAGCGCTTCGAGTCAATGATCTTGTACATCTGGGGGTTGGACATCGACGGGTCGTCGCCCTCGTTGTGCCCGCGCCGGCGGTAGCAGACCATGTCGATCACGACGTCCTTGTTGAACGCCTGCCGGTACTCGAAGGCCAGCCGGGCCACCCGGACCACGGCCTCCGGGTCGTCGCCGTTGACGTGGAAGATCGGCGCCTGGATCATCCGGGCCACATCGGTGCTGTAGAGGCTGGACCGGCTGTACTCCGGGGCGGTGGTGAAGCCGACCTGGTTGTTGACCACCACGTGCACGGTGCCGCCGGTGCGGTAGCCGCGCAACTGCGAGAGGTTGAGCGTCTCGGCGACCACGCCCTGACCCGCGAAGGCGGCGTCACCGTGCACCGCCAGCGGCAGCACGGTGTAGCCCTCCAGCTTGAGGTCGATCCGGTCCTGCTTGGCCCGGACGATGCCCTCCAGCACCGGGTCGACGGCCTCCAGGTGCGACGGGTTGGCCACCACCGACACCTTGACGGCGTGCTCGCCGTCGGGGGTGGTGAACTTGCCGTTCTGGCCCAGGTGGTACTTCACGTCGCCGGAGCCCTGCGTCGAGCGCGGGTCCAGGTGACCCTCGAACTCGGAGAAGATCTTCTCGTATGGCTTGCCGACGATGTTGGCCAGCACGTTGAGCCGGCCCCGGTGCGCCATGCCGATGACGACCTCGTCCAGCCCGCCCTCGGCGGAGGACTCCAGCACCTCGCCGAGCAGCGGGATCAGCGACTCGCCGCCCTCCAGCGAGAACCGCTTCTGGCCGACGTACTTGGTCTGCAGGAAGGTCTCGAACGCCTCGGCGGCGTTGAGCCGGTTGAGCACGTGCTTCTGCTCGTCGAGGGGCGGCTTCTCGTACTTGCGCTCGATCCGCTCCTGGATCCAGCGCCGCTCCTCCGGGTCCTGGATGTGCATGTACTCGATGCCGACCCGGCGGCAGTACGAGTCGCGCAGCACGCCAAGGATCGAGCGCAGCTTCATCCGCTGCCGGCCGGCGAAACCGTTCACCGGGAACTCGCGGTCCAGGTCCCACAGGGTCAGCCCGTGCTGGAGGACGTCCAGGTCGGGGTGCTTGCGGATCTTGAATTCCAGCGGGTCGGTGTCGGCCATCAGGTGACCGCGCACCCGGTACGCGTGGATCAGCTCGTGCACCCGGGCGGTCTTGTTGATCTGACCCTCGGAGTTGACCGCCACGTCGCGCACCCAGCGCACCGGCTCGTACGGGATCCGCAGCGAGGTGAAGATCTCGTCGTAGAAGCCGTGCTCGCCCAGGATCAGCTCGTGCATCACCTTGAGGAACTCGCCGGACTGCGCGCCCTGGATGATCCGGTGGTCGTACGTGCTGGTCAGCGTGATGATCTTGCTGACCGCGAGCTCGGCCAGGGTGACCTCGGACATGCCCTGGTAGGGGGCCGGGTACTCCATGGCGCCGACGCCGATGATCGCGCTCTGCCCCTGCATGAGCCGCGGCATCGAGTGCACGGTGCCGATGCCGCCCGGGTTGGTCAGCGAGATCGTGGTGCCGGAGTAGTCCTCCATGGTCAGCTCGTTGCGCCGCGCCCGCCGGACCACGTCCTCGTACGCCTGCCAGAACTGCCGGAAGTCCATCTGCTCGCAGCCCTTGATGGAGGGGACCACCAGGTTGCGGCTGCCGTCCGGCTTGGCCAGGTCGATCGCGATGCCGAGGTTGACGTGCGCCGGGCGGACCACGGCCGGCTTGCCGTTGGCCTCGGCGAAGGAGTTGTTCATCTCCGGGTGCTGGACCAGCGCCCGGACCATCGCGTAGCCGACCAGGTGGGTGAAGCTGACCTTGCCGCCGCGCCCCCGGGCGAGGTGGTTGTTGATCACGATGCGGTTGTCGACCAGCAGCTTGGCCGGGACCGCCCGCACACTGGTTGCCGTGGGCACGCTCAGCGAGGCGTCCATGTTCTGGACGATCTTCGCGGCGACACCACGCAGTGGCGTGGTCTGCGGGCCGTCGGCGCTCGGCGCCGGGGCGGCCTTCGCGGCCGGGGCGGCCTTCGTCGGGGCGGGTGCGGCGGCGGGCTTGGCCGGTGCCGGCTTCGCGGCGGCCGGCTTGCTGGCGGGCGCCGACGGTGCCGTGGCGCTCGGCTGGCTGACCTTGGCGGCCGCTTCCGGCTGGCCGTCCGGCTCCGGCGCGGCGGCCGGTGCGCTCGTCGGCTCACCAGCGCGCGGGGTGCCGGCGCCCGGCGCCGGCCGGTAGTCGGCGAAGAAGTCGTGCCAGGCCGAATCGACGCTCGTTGGGTCGGCGAGGTACCGCTGGTACATCTCCTCGACGATCCACTCGTTCGGGCCGAAACCCGCCAGTGGGTTCTCCTGCGAAGTCTGCTGGGTCGACACGGCCGGTAATCGCCTCTTTCAAGCGGGTTTGTGTGTCAAGCGGTGTCCGCCGCGCCCAGTTAGGAGCACGGACAGGACGGCTCCCAGGCTACGCCGTACTGATCCCGCAGGCATTTCCGCCTCGGCCCCGTGGTCCGTTTCACAGAAGATGCCAGAAGTTCAGCAACCGCTGCGTGGTCCGTCAACCACTGATAAAGGCGCTGACCAGCCACGACTGAGTACCGGTACGGATGTCCGCCGGAGCGATGCCGGCGAGGATCGGCCGCATGGATCACACAGAGGCGCCGGGGCGGTACGGCCGGAGCATGGCGGTCGCGTTCGGCTGGTACGCCACCGCGATCGCGGCGGTGGTGGTGGGCACGACCAGCGTGCCGAGCGCGCCGCGGCAGGACTGCTCGGCGATGTTCAGCTGCCTCTCGCCGCTGGAGTCGCTGGCACTGGCCGGGCTGTTCTGGGGCGGGCCGGTGCTCGTGGCGTTACTGATCGTCACGGCGGTCGTCGACGCGCTGCTCGTTCGCCGGATCCCCTCGGTGGTGCTGGCCGGCACCCTGTCCGTGGCGGTCAGCGTCGCGGTCGGCGTCGTCGTGGCCGGCGCGTACCTGGGTCGATCGTGAAGCGGCTCGGCCTGGGCGGGCTCTTCTTCGCCTGGCTCTACGGTGTGCCGTTCGTGCTCGTGGTGGGCCTGATCCGGCGGACGTCGACGCCGTACACGCCGACCGAGGACGCGGCGCGGGCGTTCGGGGCCACCACGGACGCCCTGCTGGCCGTCGGGCTGGTGTTGAATGTGGCGCTCCCGGCGGTCGGCCTGTTGCTGGCCGGGCTGGTCGGAGAGGAGGGCTGGCGTCGGCACTTCGGCTGGGCCTTCGGCGGGGTGGCGCTGATCTACCTGGCGGTCGCGCTGGCCGGCAGCATGGCGACCAGCGCCTTGATCGGCCACAGCCCGGCCGACCAGGAGCCGGACCCGCCGGTCGGCCACTGCGTCCCGATCAGCGGCGGCCGAAGCTGCCCGGGCGGGTAGCCGGCGACGCGTGGCGTTGGCCCGGGCGACGACCGTGCCGTTGGCCCCGGCCCCGGGCGGCGACGGCAGGTCGCCACCCGGGGCCGGCTGTGCTCAGGAAATGTCCCGCCGACGAGTCAGCAGAATGCCGACGATGCCGCTGACCAGGGCATAGCCGACCAACACCAGAGCCCCGACCCACCAGGCGGGCGTCATCTCCGACTCGCCCCCGCTGATCATGATGGTCGACGCGGCGGCCGGCCAGACGACCTGCCACTTGACGATGTCCATGTTGTCCATCCAGTTGGCCAGCAGGAGGAAGAGCACCCCCACGACCTGCGTACCCACCAGATAGAGCACCGAGGCGGTGATCACGGCGCCCAACTGGCTGGTGATGAGCGTGCCGATGCCCACCCCGAGGATGGTCCAGATGCCGTAGGCCAGCAGGTTGAGCAGCAGCGCGCGCTGGACTTCCCACTCCCCGAGGCCCGTGTCGTAGCCGTTGAGCGACAGGAACGACGCCCCGGCGGCCAGGTCGATCACGGTGGTCACCAGCCAGAACGCGAAGCCGAGCACGGCAGCCGCGAGGAGCTTGCTGATGATCACCGAGGTTCGCCGCGGGGTGGTGAGGAAGGTGGTGGTCGCGGTCTGGTGGAAGAACTCGTTCGTGACCATGAGGATGCCGATGAGCATCACGAACATCAGGCCGAGGTACTGACCCGAGGTGTAGAGGTTCGCCATCACGGACGGAGCGGAGGCGGCGTCGCCGGTGAGGCCGATGTTCTCGCCGTTGCCCTTCAGCGCCTCGCTGGCCAGCCAGGCGTTCAGCGCGAAGGCCAGGACGATCGACAGGAATGCCCCGAGGCCCAGCAGCCACCAGGTGTTGGTGGTACGGATCTTGAGCAGTTCGGCTCGGACCAGGTTCATCGGATGCCCGCCTTTCCGGCCGTCAGCTCCAGGAAGACCCGTTCCAGGTCGGGCCGTTCGGTGGTCAGTTCGTGCAGCTCCACCCCGGCGGCCAGAGCGGTCCGGCCGACCGTCGGGGCATCCACCCCGGCCACCAGCAGGACGCCGTGCTCGTCGGTGTCGACGGTGGCCGACTGCGCCTTCAGCGCGGCGGTCAGCGCCTCGGCCTGCGGGGTGCGGACCCGCACGCGGGCGCCCTGCGCCATCGACCCGAGGACCTGGTCGACCGGCCCCTGCCGGACCAACTGGCCGGCCGCGATGATCACCACGTCGTCGGCGAGCAGCTGCATCTCAGACAGCAGGTGGCTGGAGACCAGCACGGTGCGACCCTCGTGGGCGAGGTTCTTGAGGAATCCCCGCATCCACCGGATGCCCTCCGGGTCGAGCCCGTTGGCGGGCTCGTCGAGGATCAGCACCCGGGGGTCGCCGAGCATCGCGGCGGCGATGCCGAGCCGCTGCTTCATACCCAGCGAGTAACCCTTGAACTTGCGCTTCGCCGCCGGGGTCAGCCCGACCAGGGCCAGCGCCTCGTCGGCTCGCTGCTTGGGCAGCCCTGCCGCCGCGCAGATCACCCGCAGGTGGTTGATGCCGGTGCGACCCTTGTGCGCGCTGGACGCCTCCAGCACCGCGCCGACCTGCCGCATCGGGTCCGAGAGGTCGACGTACCGGTGGCCGCTGATGGTGGCCGTACCGGCGGTGGGCGTGACGAGGTTCAGCAGCATGCGCAGCGTGGTGGTCTTGCCGGCGCCGTTCGGGCCGAGGAAGCCGGTCACCCGCCCCGGTGCCACGGTGAAGGACAGGTTGTTCACCGCCCGGACGTTCTTGTACTGCTTCGTCAGACCGGACACCACGATCTGACCGTCGCTGGTGGGGCTTCGCTGCCCGTCAGTCATCGTTCTCCTCCCGCGTGTGGCGTCGAGGTACGCCGTGGCACAGCGTGACGGCCCCAGGCAACAAGGTCAATCAGGCGCGGTCCGTACGGCGTGGTCCTTCTCGAGGTGGAGGCGGGTCCGTCCTGCGGACGACGCCGTGGGTCAGCGGGCGATCCAGGTGGCCCGGGCCGCGCCCAGCAGGGCGCCGTCCGGGCCGTACAGGCTGGTGTGCACGAGCGCCTTGCGGCCGTCGACGCGAATCAGCGCACCGGTCACCACGCACTCGTCGCCCGGCGCTGGCAGCGCGGTGACCACGGCGGCGATCCGGCCCAACACGTACGGCCGGCCGGGTGCGAGCACCGTCCAGCCGCCTGGGCAGTCCAACGCCGCCCAGGCCGTGGCGCCGCTGACCTGCTCGGGTGCCCGGAACGGCGCGGCGGTCCGCCCGTCCGGCAGCCGGCCGGGGAAGATCCGCAGCCCGTCCGTCCGGTGCGGGCCGCAGACGTAGCAGTCGGGGAACGGGTGCTCGACCAGGCCGGGGTAGCGGGTCGCGGCGTCCACCGCGATGTCCCGGTCGACCGCCGGTACGACGGCGTCCACCTCTCCGGTCGGGCGGACCTCGGCCACCAGCTCGCCGGCCGGGTCACGAACCTCGCCGTCGACCATCCGCAGCGCGGTCTCCAACGGCGGCGGCCGGCGCAGCGTCACCTCGACCGGTCCGGGGCCGCCCGCGGCGGCGGCGAAGACTCCGGCGCTCCAGCCGCCGTTGCCGGAGCCGGAGGGCCCGTTGTAGCGGGACTCGATGCGCATCGTCGACCTCCGGAGGGCTGTGCCGGCACCGTCGCCGGGTCCGTCCGGCAGCCTCGCACGGGCACCGTCGGGCACCTCCGGCGGCCGTGCCGGTGGGTCATCCGGTGGTTGGGCCGGCGTTCACCCGATCGACACCGGTGGTCACCGGGGATGGCAACCCGGGGCACTTACACAGATCCCATGGCCGTTCTGCATGCCGCTGGCGCACCCCTTACGACCAGCGGATACACCCTGCTGATCGCCGACGACCCCACCCAGGTCGCGGCCGCGCAACGCCTGCGTCACCAGGTGTTCGCCACCGAGCTCGGCGCCACCCTCCGCCCGGGCGAGGTCGGGTTGGACGTGGACCCCTTCGACGCCCACTGCGACCACCTCATCGTCCGCCAGGAGAGCACCGGCGAGGTGGTCGGTACCTACCGGCTGCTGCCGCCCGGCCGCACCAACCGGCGGTACGCCGAGGACGAGTTCGACCTCGCCGCGCTCGACGCGCTCCGTGACGTCCTGGTCGAGGCGGGCCGGTCCTGCGTGCACCCGGATCACCGCTCCGGCGCGGTGATCAACCTGATGTGGGCCGGTATCACCCGTTACCTGCACCTGCGAGGCTCGCGCTGGCTCGGCGGCTGCGCCTCGGTGCCGGTGGCCGACGGCGGTCGCGCGGTCGCCGAGGTGTGGGCACAGGCCCAGGCCCGGCACCTGGCGCCGCCGCCGCTGCGGGTCCGCCCGCTGCGGCCCTGGTTCGCCGAGCCGACCGCCCTCGTTGATCCGGCGACCACCGTCCCCAGCCCGGCCGGCCGGGCCCTGGTGCCGCCGTTGTTGCGCGGTTACCTCCGGCTCGGCGCGTGGATCAGCGGTGAGCCCTCGTACGACCCCGACTTCGGGGTCGCGGACTTCTACGTGCTCTTCTCGCTCGACCGGATGAACCCGCGCTACCTGCGGCACTTCCTGGGCGGGGTGGAGCGGTGACCTCCGTGTCGGATGACCTGTGGCGGCCCTCCTCCGGCTGCGACGAGGAGTGCCTGCCGGCGGCCGGCGAGGTGCCCACGGTGCCGGTGCCCCGCCGGGTCCTTCGGTTGGTCGCCGCAGCCGGCATGCTGCTGGCCGGGGCGGGCCTGGCGGTGCTGCTGCCCGTGCTGCCGGCACCGGAGCGGCAGGCGGCGGTGCGCGGTTGGGCCCGGGGCACCGCGCGGGCGTTCGGCGTCCGGCTGGTGATCCGGGGCCGGCTGCCCCGGCGGCGCGCACTGCTGGTCGCCAACCATGTCTCGTGGCTGGACATCCTCGCGGTGCTGGCGGTCGCGCCGACCCGGATGGTGGCGAAGCGTGAGGTCCGCTCCTGGCCTGTGCTCGGCCTGCTGGCCGCGGCGGCGGGCACGGTCTTCGTGGACCGGTCCCGGCCGCGGGCGCTGCCAGCCACCGTGCGCCGGGTGGCCGACGCGCTGCGCGCCGGCCGGCCGGTTGCGGTCTTTCCGGAGGGTACGACCTGGTGCGCCGGGGACGGCGCGTCCGACTGCCGTCCCGGCGGCGGGTTCCGGCCCGCGATGTTCCAGGCGGCCATCGACGCGGGCAGCCCGGTGGTGCCGCTGCGGCTCGCCTACCGGTGCGAGGTCACCGGGACGGCCACCACGGCAGCCGCCTTCCTCGGTGCGGACACCCTGCTGCGCTCGATGGCGCGGGTGGTCGCGGCGCGGGAACTGGTGGTCTCGGTGACGATCGCCGCCGCGCTGCACCCGGCCCGCGACGCCGACCGGCGGTTGCTGGCCCGGGCCGCCGAGTCGGCCGTACACCTGCGGCCCGTGGCGGGTGGCGCGACGCGGGGCCGGCTGCACCCGGTGCCCACCTTGACGGTCGTCGCGCCGCCCGCATCCGCGCCCGCGCTGACGCCGGACGCCGGCCGGGAGCTGGACCTGGCGGCCTGATCATCCACGCCACGGGGTGGACGCCGCTCCGCCCGGCGGCCTGACAACTGGCGGCAGTCTTGTGCTGTCGCGATGTATCGCGTTACTGTCTCGTTGTCGGACGCGCGTCGGCGCGTCGTCGAGGGGAGAACGCGATGACCGGATGGACGGTCGACAGCCCGCAGCGGCTCACCGTGGACGGCCCGGTCACCCGGCTGGACGTCCGCCTGGTGAGCGGGCGGCTCAACGTGGTCGCCACCGACGGCCCGACCCGGATCGACATCACCCGGGTCGGCCGGCGGCCCGTCCTGATCACCCACTCCGACGGCCGGCTCACCCTCCGCCAGGAGCGCGGTCGGGGCTGGGCGGACGCCCTGCGGTGGCTCCGGTCGCTGACCCGCTACCCGAAGGTGGACGTCTCCGTCGCAGTGCCCGCCGACGTCCTCGCCGACCTCCGCCTGGTTGCGGGCTCGCTGGTCGCCTCCGGGTTGCGACGGGAGACCACGGTCGACGTGACCGCCGGCCAGATCACCCTGATGGGGCTGCGCGGCAGCACCTCCGCGAAGATCACCTCCGGGCCGGTGGAGGCGCTCGGGGTGGGTGGTGACCTCACCCTGGAGACGGTCTCCGGGGAGGTGATCCTCGCCGACAGTGCCGCCGACCGGGTGCACGCCCAGACCGTTTCCGGAGCTATCACCTGCGACCTGGACAACCCCCGGGGCAGCGAGATCCGGCTCACCACCATCTCCGGCAGCATCACGGTGCGGGTCCGGGAGGACAGCGACCTCGATGTCCGGCTGCACACCGCCTCAGGCCGGATCACCAGCGGGTTTCCCCAGGTGCGGACCTCGACATTCCCGCTGGCCAACAGCGAGGGGGTGCTCGGCGCAGGCGAGGGTAAGCTCTGGGCTTCCGCCACCTCGGGCAGCATCGCGCTGCTCGCCCGGCCGGTGCGCGACGACGAGAAGGAGCTGCCGTGACCGCCGTGTTCAGCCACGGCCGGCTCCGGCTCTACCTGCTCAAGCTCCTCGACGACGGCCCGAAGCACGGCTACGAGCTGATCCGCCTCCTGGAGGACCGGTTCCTCGGGCTGTACGCCCCCAGCGCCGGCACCATCTACCCCCGGCTCCAGCGGCTGGAGGCCGAAGGGCTGGTCAGCCACACCGCCGCGGGCGGCCGCAAGACGTACGGCATCACCGACGCGGGCCGCGACGAGCTGCGCCAGCGCGACGGCGAGCTGGCCACCCTGGAGGCGGACATCGCCGCCTCGGTGGCGGACCTCTCCACCCTGGCGGGCGAGATCCGCAGCGAGGTGAGCGGCTCGGTGCGTGACCTCAAGCGGGAGCTCAACGCGGCAGCCCGGCAGACCCGGCGTACCCGGTGGGAGCCTGCGGCGCCTCCCCCTCCGCCGCCGCCCGGTCCGGCGTCGGCCAATGGGCCGAGCGCGGCCCTGCTCGACGAGTTCGACCAGCGGCTGGCCGCGTTCACCGCCGAGGTGGGCCGGCTGGCGCGGGCCCGGCAGTTCAGCGACACCCAGGTGCGGACCGCGATCCGACTGCTCGACGGCGCGCTGGACGGGCTGCGCCGGCTGCTGCGCTGACCGTCGTCGCCCGCCGGGCAGAGGTGGCGGCAACGACTCACAGGGTTTTTGCAGGAAGTGTCCAGCGCCGACGCAGTGAGGTCACCGATGATGGGCACATGCCCGCTACCCAAACCGAGGCGCGACTGCTCGTCGTCGAGGACGACCCGAACATCCTCGAACTGCTCTCCGCAAGCCTGCGCTTCGCGGGGTTCGACGTGGCCACCGCGACCAGCGGCAGCGCGGCCCTGAATGCCGCCAAGGATCACCGGCCCGACCTGGTGGTGCTCGACGTGATGCTGCCGGACCTGGACGGCTTCGAGGTCATCCGGATGCTCCGCGAGGGCGGTACGCGTACCCCGGTGGTCTTCCTGACCGCCCGGGACGCCACCGACGACAAGATCCGTGGGCTGACCCTGGGTGGCGACGACTACGTCACCAAGCCGTTCAGCCTGGAGGAGTTGACCGCCCGGATCCGGGCCGTGCTGCGCCGCACCACCACGGGGGAGCAGGCCCCGTCCCGGCTCACCTTCGCCGACCTGGAGTTGGACGAGGAGACCCACGAGGTGCACCGGGCCGGGCAGCGGGTGCAGCTCTCGCCGACCGAGTTCAAGCTGCTGCGCTACCTGATGCTCAACGCCAACCGGGTGCTGTCCAAGGCGCAGATCCTGGACCACGTCTGGAACTACGACTTCCGCGGCGACGACAACATCGTCGAGTCCTACATCTCCTACCTGCGGCGCAAGGTCGACACCACCCAGCCCCGGTTGATCCACACCCTCCGCGGCGTCGGGTACGTGCTGCGCAAGCCAGCGGCGTGAACGCGGTCCAGCAGGCGAAGGGACGGCTGCGGGGCGTACCACTGCGGTTCAAGCTGGTCACCTCGGTGCTGGCGCTCGTCGCTGTCGCACTGCTGGTGATCAGCTCGCTGACCGCCTACTTCCTCCGCAACTACCTGGTGGGCCAGGTGGACGGGCAGATCAGGTCGACCGCCCAGGGTCTCGGTCAGCTGCTCCCAAAGCTGCGCAGCGGTGAGATCAACGCCATGCTGCCCAGCGACTACGTCGTGACCCTGGCCGACGACCAGCGGGTGTACCGGGCGATCTACGACGACATCAGTCTCGACCCCGAGCAGTTGCCCACCTTTCCCGCCAGCCGTGCGGGCTTCGCGGACCTGGAGGGGGAGCCGCGGACCGTCGTGTCCCACGACGGCCAGACCCGGTGGCGGGTGTACTACGCCGCCCAGCGCGACGGCTCGGTGCTGGCGGTGGGCCAGCCGCTGACCGAGGTGGACCGGGCGGTGAAGCAGCTCGTCTGGATCGACCTCCTGGTCGGCGGTGCGGTGCTGATCATGCTGGCCTCGATCGGCGCGGCCATCGTGCGGACCAGCCTCAAACCGCTGGTGGAAATCGAACGGACCGCCGCGGCCATCGCCGGCGGTGACCTGACCCGCCGGGTGCCCGACCCGGAGGAGGGGCAGGAGTACCCCACGTCCGAACTGGGCCGGCTCTCCCGTGCGCTGAACGCGATGCTCGCCCAGATCGAGGCGGCGTTCACCGCCCGGGCCGCCTCGGAGACCGCCGCCCGCTCGGCCGAGAGCACCGCGCGGGACGCGGCCGCTGCCGCCCAGGCGTCCGAGGCGCGGGCCCGGCGCTCGGAGGGGCGGATGCGGCAGTTCGTCGCGGACGCCTCGCACGAACTGCGTACCCCACTGACCACCATCCGCGGCTTCGCCGAGCTGTACCGGCAGGGCGCAGCCCGGGCACCGGAGCAGACCGCCGGCCTGCTGCGCCGGATCGAGGACGAGGCGGCCCGGATGGGGCTGCTGGTGGAGGACCTGCTGTTGCTCGCCCGACTGGACCGGGAACGGCCACTCTCGCTCGCCCCGGTGGAGCTGCCGGTGCTCGCCTCCGACGCGGTGCACGCCGCTCGGGCGATTGCGCCGGACCGGCGGATCGAGCTGGAGATCGAGCCCGGCTCGGGCCCCCTCGTCGTCTTCGCCGACGACGCGCGGCTGCGTCAGGTGATCGGCAACCTGGTCACCAACGCGCTGACCCACACCCCGCCGGACGCCGAGATCAAGCTGCGGCTGCGCGCCGAGCCGGGGAACCTCGCGGTGGTGGAGGTCGCCGACACCGGTCCGGGCCTCTCCCCCGAGCAGACGGAACGGGTGTTCGAGCGGTTCTACCGGGCCGACGCGGCGCGCACCAGGCGGGCCGACGGCAACACCGGCACCGGCCTCGGCCTGGCCATCGTGGCGGCGCTGGTCGCCGCCCACCACGGCTCGGTGGAGGTGGCCGAGACCCCCGGCGGCGGGGCCACGTTCCGGGTCCGGCTGCCTCAGGCGCCCCAGGTCGACGAGACGGGCGAGTGACTTTCAGCCAACTTCCAGGACGGATCCAGCTTGATCGCAGTGGCCGGGGAGAAGGTAGTGGCATGACCGAGTTCGAGTCCGACCCGCAGCGCCGGCCGGCCGCCACCGACGCCGAGCCGTCGCACCCCACCGCCGAGCTGCCGCGCGACGAGCGCGCGCAGTCCGACTCCCCGACCACCCCTGTTCCGGTCGTGTCGACCACCGAGGACGCGGCGACCACAGCCGTCACCCCGGCCGTGCCAGCCGCCGCCTCCGCCGGCCAGCCGGCCAGCGCGCCGCCGGCCGTTGGGCAGCCGACCGGGTACGAGCCCGGCCAGCCGGCCAGCGCGCCACCGGCCGTTGGGCAGCCGACCGGGTACGAGCCCTCGGCCGCCACCCCCTCCGCGCCGCCGTACCCGGTCTCCGGGCACCCGGCGCCCGGCCAGCACGGCTACCCGCAGCCGACCGCCGGCCGGTACCCCGGCTCTCCCTGGTACCCGGGCCAGCACCAGTCCGGCTGGGCCGGCGGGGGCCAGCCGGGCGCGGCGTACCAGCAGCACCAGCACCAGCAGCAGCACCCGGGGCAGCCGGTGCCGCCGTGGGGTCCGCAGGCCACGCCGCCCGGCACCGGGCCCCGGCCGGGCCGGATCGCCAAGTTCGCCGGCGCCGGTGTCGCGGTGTTCGCCCTGATGCTCGGCTCCGGCGTGGCGGGCGGGTCGCTCGCGCTCGCTCTCGACGACGACGGTGGCGGTGTCACCCGCACCTACTCCGCGGCCCCGGTGCTCAACAGCGCTGACCTGCCGAAGATCGCCGCCGCCGTGCAGGACAGCGTCGTCTCCATCGCCACCGACAGTGGCGAGGGCTCCGGCGTGGTGCTCAGCGCCGACGGCTACGTGCTCAGCAACAACCACGTGGTCGCCTCCGCCAGCGGGGACACCGTGCAGGTGGTCTTCGCCGACGGCAAGACCGCCGAAGCGAAGATCATCGGTACCGACCCGAAGACCGACCTGGCCGTGGTGAAGGCCAACGGGGTCTCCGATCTCAAGCCGGCCACCTTCGGTGACAGCGACGGCATGCAGGTCGGCGACCAGGTGCTCGCCCTGGGCAGCCCGCTCGGCCTGCAGGGCTCGGTGACCGCCGGCATCCTCAGCGCCCGGGACCGCACCATCCGGGCTGGCGAGGGTCAGCAGCAGGACCCGAGCCAGCAGGGCCAGGCGGTCAGCTCGATCTCCGGCCTGCTCCAGACCGACGCCCCGATCAACCCGGGTAACTCCGGTGGCGCCCTGGTCAACACCCGGGGCGAGGTGATCGGCGTCAACACCGCCATCGCCACCTCCGGGCAGAGCACCGGCAACATCGGCGTCGGGTTCGCCATCCCGAGCAACAAGGCCAAGGACGTCGCGGGCAAGCTCCAGCGCGGCGAGAAGGTCAGCCACCCGTCGCTCGGGGTCGGCGTCAACCAGGCCGAGGGCGGCGGAGCCCTGGTCGCGTCGATCACCGCGGGCAGCCCCGCCGAGAAGGCCGGCTTCCAGCGGGGTGACGTGATCACCCGGTTCGGCGACAAGGCGGTCAACGACTCCGACGACCTGGTCGGCGCGGTGCAGGCCGGCAAGGTCGGCGACCGGGTCGAGGTGCAGTTCAAGCGGAACGGCGCCGAGAAGTCGGCAACCGTGACGCTCGCCGAAACGTCCTAACCGATATCTGAACCTGCCTCCTCCCTCCGGCGGCGGGTGGCGGGGCCAAGGGGGTTGGCTCCGTCACCCGCCGCTCTTTTCCGCCCTGACGGCGGTTCACCCGGATCGGGTGAACCGCCGTCACCCGTGCGCCCGGCACGTTCGGAAGGCGAGCCCGCGACCGTATGGGGGGTGGATGCCATGAGCACGGCGACGGATGTCCGCGACGACCAGCGGATCCAGCGCGACGTCCTGGCCGAGCTGGCCTGGGACGCGCAGCTGCAACCGAACGAGATCGGCGTGACCGTCGACCAGGGGGTGGTCACCCTGACCGGATTCGTCGACGGCGCCGCCCGCAGTTGGGCGGCGACCCGCTGCGCGCAGCGGGTCCGTGGGGTGCGGGCGGTAGCCGACGAGATCGAGGTGCGGCTGCCGGGCACACCGGGGCGTACCGACGCCGAGATCGCCATCGCCGCCAGTCGGGCGCTGGAGTGGGACAGCTTCGTGCCGGCCGAGCGCCTGGACGTGACTGTCGCCAACGGCTGGCTGATGCTCCGCGGCGAGGTCGAGTTCGGCTGGCAGCGCCGCGCTGCCGAGGGGGAGCTGCGCCGGCTGGACGGCGTACGGGGGATCACCAACCTGGTCGAGGTGCGACCGTCGGCGCCGCCGGTCGCCGAGCGGCTGCGGCGCGACGTACAGCGCGCGCTGCTGCGTACGCTCGGCGCCGACCGGGTGACCGTCGAGGTGGACGGCGACACGCTGGTCCTGGCCGGGGTGGTCCACTCGTGGTGGGAACGCGACCAGGTCGAGCGGGTGGCCTGGTCCGCGCCGGGGGTGCGGGTGGTCCACGACCAGCTCCTGGTCGGCGGTTGAGCGTCCGTCTTTGTCCGGTTTACCGGAGACGCCGTGGGGAAACCGCCGCAGACCATGCCGGCGGCGACGCTCGACCGGGGATCAACGGGGAGGACTCGTGGTTGTGAACCACCCGCCCGCCGACCGCCCTCCGGAGCGGTCGTTGCGCATCGCGATGGTGGTCCCGCCGTGGCTGTCCGTACCGCCGCCCGGCTACGGCGGCCTGGAACAGGTGGTCGCAGGCCTGGTGGACGCGCTGACCGGGCACGGCCACGCGGTAACCCTGTTCGGTGCCGGCGTCGAGCACGGCACCGCCGCCGGCGGCTTCGTCTCCACCGTTCCCGAGGTCCAGTACGAGCGGCTCGGCGAGTCACTGCCGGAGCTGGCCCACCTGGCCCGGGTGAACCAGATGATCACAGCGGCGGACTTCGACGTGATCCACGACCACACCACGATCGGCCCGCTGGTGGCCGGCCGCCGGGCCGTGCCGACGGTGGCGACCGTGCACGGCAACCCGGTGGGGGAGTACGGCGACGTGCTCGGCGAAGTCGACCAGGGGGTCGGACTGGTGGCCATCTCGCACGCCCAGCGCCGGCTCAACCCGCTCCTGCCCTGGGTCGGTACGGTGCACAACGCGTTGGACATCCGGGGCTTTCCACGCAAGACCGCACCCGGTCCCGGGCCGGTGCTGTGGTTGGCCCGGTTCAGCCCGGACAAGGGCCCGGACTTCGCCATCCGGGCGTGCCGAGAGGCCGGGGTGCCGCTGCTGCTGGCGGGCAAGTGCAATGAGCCGGCCGAGCGCCGCTACTACGAGCAGGTGGTCGAGCCGCTGATCGGCGACGACGTCAGGGTCGTGTTCAACGCCGGCCGCGCGGAGACCCTGCGGATGCTGGTCGACGCCCGATGCCTGATCATGCCGATCCAGTGGGACGAGCCGTTCGGCATGGTGATGTTGGAGGCGATGGCGACCGGCACACCGGTGGTCGCACTCGACCGGGGCGCGGTGCCGGAGCTGGTCCTTCCCGGGGTGACCGGGCTGGTGTGCGAGCGGCCGGAGGACCTGCCCGAGGCCCTGCGGGCGGCGAAGCAACTGGACCCGGAGGACTGCGTGGCGCACGTCGCGGAGAACTTCTCGACCGAGCGCCTGGCGTCCGGCTACGAGGAGGTCTACCGACGGGTCGTCGCCGGCCGGCACGACGTCCGCGAGTCGGCCGGGGTCGCGGTCCGCTGATCAGCCTGCCCCGGTGCCGTTGTGGCCGCGGTCAGACCCGGGCCGCGCCCAGCTCGGCGATGGCGGCGTCCAGCCGCTCCGCGTACGCCGGGCTGATGCCGCCCTCGCCCAGCCGGACGGCGACCTTCTCGCGCAGCCGGGCCACCGGCGGAGCCAGCTCGTCCCGGCCGGAGCCGACGGCCGCGGTCAGGTTGCGCAGCTCGTTGCGCAGGTCGAGACCGACGTCGGGGCGGATCTCCCCGGCGTCCAACCCGGCGCCGATCAGCCCGTTGAGCCGGTTGGCGGCCTCCACCAGCGTGCCCGGCTCCGAGGTGGGCGAGCCGGTGCTCGACCGCGCCGACGGTGACGCGGCCGGGCCGGACGGCTCGCTGATCGACGGATCGTTCGACGCGGACGCCGACGGACCAGCCGAAGGCTGCGTCCGTGGCGCTGGCTGCCGATCGTCGGGCAGCAGGGCCGCGACGGCCAGCGCCACACCGACCGCCAGGATGGCCGGAACCAGCAGCAGGGCCGGCCGGCGACGCGACCGGCCCGGCCCACCGCCGGCCGGTCCCGCCTCCGGTGCGGCCGGTTCCGCCGCCGCCCCGCCGGTTTCGGTCGCCACGGTGTCCGGCACCGAGGGGGCCGGGGGCGGGGTCAGCGTGGGCACCCGGATGGTGGCCGTCGGCGGGTCGGCCGGCAGCAGCTGGTCGCGCAGCGCGGTGGAGACCTGCCGGGCGGTCGGCCGGTCGGCCGGATCCCGGGCCAGGCTGCGCAGGCAGATCCGGGCCACGATCGGCGGCAGCTCCGGCACCTCGGCCAGCGTCGGCGGCGGGCCGCCCGCCAGCGCTGCGCTGAGCTGCTCCCAGGTGTCCGCCGGGTACGGGACCCGGCCGGTGAGCGCCTCGTGCAGCAGCACGCCGAGCGAGTACACGTCGGTGGCCGGCTGGGCGGGCGCGCCGTCGAGCCGTTCCGGTGCCACGTATGCCGGAGTCCCGAAGGTGCCGCCGTCCTCGTCCTCGTCCGGTGCCCCGATCCGGGTGGCGATGCCGAAGTCGAGCACCTTGACGCCCACGTCGGTCATCATCACGTTGGCCGGGGTGATGTCGCGGTGCACGATGCCGAGCCGGTGCGCGGCGGCCAGCGCGTCCGCGATCTGCGCGCCGACCTGGACCGCCTCGGCCCACGGCAGCGGCCCCTCGGTGAGCCGCAGCTTCAACTCCTCGCCGCTGAGCAGCTCCATCACGACGAACGAGGTGATGGAACCGTCCGGGTCGACCGTCTCGCCGTAGTCGTGCACCGAGGTCACGTGCGGGTGGACCAACTGGGCGGCGGCCCGGGCCTCCTCGCGCACCATGCCCCGGAACCGGGCGTCGGCGGCCAGCGACGGGGCGAGCACCTTGAGCGCGACGACCCGGTCCAGCACCTCGTCCCGGGCGCGCCAGATGACCGACATGCCGCCGGCGCCGACCTGGTCGATGAGCCGGTACCTGCGGGCCAGCAACCGGCCCGGATGCAGTGCTGCCTTCACGGATCGCACCTGCCTCGGGGTGGGAGCGGTATCAGGTTGCGCGAATGTGTCCGGCCTGTCAACGCCGTCGTCGATGAGTGGCCCTGTCGTGCGCCGCCCCCTCCCGCGACGGCGGCCGACCGGTCGGCGGCGGGCCCGTGCCAGGATGAGTGGTATGGCGGGGGGACCGGTGGCGTTCGTACTCGGCGGCGGGGGAGTGCTCGGCGCGGTCGAGGTGGGCATGTTGCGTGCCCTGTTCCGGGCCGGCATCCAACCCGACCTGGTGCTCGGCACCTCGATCGGCGCGGTCAACGGCGCGTTGGTCGCCGCCGACCCGTCGGAGGCGGTGACCGACCGGCTGGTCCGGCTCTGGGCCTCGCCGGAGGCCAGCGAGGTGTACGGCGACTCGGTCGCTCGGCAGGTGCGCCGCTTCGCCGCCCGGACCCACCTGCACTCGCCCCGACCGCTGCGCCGCCTACTCGAATCCGAGTTGGGGGTGGACACCACCTTCGCCGACCTGCGGGTGCCGTTCCGTTGCTGTGCCGCGCACATCGAGCGGGCCGCCGAGCACTGGTTCGACAGCGGTCCGGTGGTGCCGGCGGTGCTGGCGTCGGCCTCGGTGCCCGGCCTGCTTCCGCCCACCGAGATCGACGGAGCGCACTATGTGGACGGTGGCATCGTCAACTCCATCCCGATCGGCGAGGCGGTGGCCGTCGGGGCCCGCCAGATCTTCGTCCTCCAGGTGGGCCGGATCGAACGGGAGCTGACACCGCCCCGGCGTCCGTGGGAGATCGCGCAGGTCGCGTTCGAGATCTCCCGCCGGCACCGGTTCTTCCGCGAGATGGCCGCGCTGCCCGAGGGGGTGGAGGTGCACGTCCTGCCGACCGGGGGGCTGAACCCGCGCGACGACACCCCGTGGGCGTACCGGGACATGGCGGCGGTGGGGCGGCGGATCAGCCGGGCGTACACCGCCTCCCGGCACTACCTGGCCACCCACGTGGTGCGGTGATGCCGTTGCCCCCCAGGTGGCTGCGCCGGCTGCTGTTCGCCCCTGCCGTGGTGCTGCTCGCGGTCGCCGTGGTGACCACGCTGCCGGTCTGGGCGCTGGTCGCCGCGGCCGCCTCCCCCCTGGTCCGGGGCCGGTTGCGCCCGCTGCGACTGCTCTGGATCGGCTGCGTGTACCTGGTCTGGGACGCCGCCGCGCTGCTCGCGCTCTTCGTGCTCTGGGTCGTCTCCGGCTTTGGCTGGCGGACCCGGTCGCCGGCCTTCCAGCGCGCGCACTACGTGCTGGCGGGCTGGTTCCTGCGGGTGCTGTTCTGGCAGGCCCACTGGACGCTGCGGTTGCGCATCGACGTGGTGGGCACCGACCCCGACACCGCCCTGCCCGGCCGGCCTGAGCTGGTGCTCTGCCGGCACGCCGGGCCTGGCGACTCGTTCATCCTGATCCACGGGCTGGTCAACTGGTTCAACCGGGAGCCGCGGATCGTGCTCAAGGACAGCCTCCAGTGGGACCCGGCGATCGACGTGCTGCTCAACCGGCTGCCCAACCGGTTCATCGCGCCGACGCCGGAGCGCGGCGAGGAGACGGTACGCCAGGTCGGGCACCTGGCCACCGGCCTGGACGACAACGACGCCTTCGTGATCTTCCCGGAGGGCGGCAACTTCACCCCCAAGCGCCGGCTGCGCGCCATCGCCCGGCTGCGCTCCCTCGGCCTGGAGCGAATGGCCCTGCGCGCGGAACGGATGCGGCACGTGCTCGCCCCGCAGCCCGGTGGGGTGCTCGCCGCGCTGGACGCCGCCCCGGACGCCGGGGTCATCTTCGTCGCCCACACCGGGCTGGACCGGATGGTCACCGTCGCCGACGTGTGGCGCGAACTGCCGATGGACAAGCGGATCGTGATGCGGTTCTGGTCGGTGCCGCCGGAGGACGTGCCGACCGGTCGGCAGGAACGCATCGACTGGCTTTATGACTGGTGGGCGCGGATCGACACCTGGATCACGGCCAATCGGGAGGTCGCCGCGTAGGGTGCGGACGTGGACCAGATCTGCGTGGTGACGACGGTGGTGGATGCGCGTTCGGTCGCCGACGTGCTGGCGGCCGCGGCCGTCGCCGGACGGCTCGCCGCCTGCGCCCAGGTCGGCGGTCAGGTGGACAGCACCTACTGGTGGCGGTCCGGGGTGGAGACCAGCACCGAGTGGTCGGTGCAGTTCAAGACCGCGCCGGACCGGCTCACCGCGCTGGTGGACCAGGTCCGGGCCAGCCACCCGTACGAGGTGCCGGAGATTCTGGTGTCCAGGGTGGAGAGCGGCGATCCCGGCTACGCCACCTGGGTACACGAGCACACGCGCCCCTGAGTACGCGCACTCTGGGCGGGCACCCCGGCCGGTCTCGATGATGACCGGGTGGATGACACCGGCTATCCCTGCCCCGCCTGCGGCGCCCCGGCCGACCTGAGTACCGGGTGCGCCGGCTGCCGTCGTCCGCCCGACCCCGTCGCCGCCGAGGTGGTCC
Source organism: Micromonospora sp. NBC_00858 (assembly GCF_045207365.1). Classification (NCBI taxonomy): domain Bacteria; kingdom Bacillati; phylum Actinomycetota; class Actinomycetes; order Micromonosporales; family Micromonosporaceae; genus Micromonospora; species Micromonospora sp. NBC_00858. Next base: position 7,457,438 of record NZ_CP108828.1, read on the forward strand.
GGCTGGGCCGGGAGGTCGCCCAGCTCGCGCCGGAGGTGGAGCGGGCCCGCCGGACGTACGTCGAGCTGGCCGGGCGGCTGGCGGCCAGTACGCAGCGGCGGGCCGAGTTGGCCGCGCGCGTCCGCGCCGGGCTGGCCGCTTCCGTCGCCGTGCGCCCGACGCCGTCCACCGGCCCGACGCCGTTCCAGGGGCCGGGAACGCCCGCCGGGCCGGGGGTTCCGGCGCCGGTCGGTACGGGATCCCCGGCACCCGGCGCGGCGGAGACCTCGACGCGGACGGTCCAGGGCCTGCTCTTCGTCCTCGGTGGACTTCTTCTGAGTACCGCGGCCGTGGTCTTCACGGCGGTGGCCTGGGCGGCGGTGGGGGTCGGTGGACGGGCCCTGATCCTGGCGGCGGTCACCGCGCTCGTCCTGGCCGCCCCGCTGCTGGCGGTTCGTCGGGGTCTGCGCGGCACGGCGGAGACGTTCGCCGCGGTGGGGCTGCTGCTGGTGGTGCTGGACGGCTACGCGGCCTGGTCGGTGAACCTGGCCGGTGTGGCCGGCTGGCCCGGCAGCAGGTACGCCGCGCTGGTCGGGGGGGCCAGCGCGGCGGTCGCCGTGGCGTACGCCCGGTTGAGCCGGTTGACCGGGCCCTGGTTCGCCGCGTTGCTGGCCGCCCAGCCGGTGCTGCCGCTGCTCGCCGTCGAGGCTAGGCCGGGGGCGGGCGGTTGGGCGCTGGTCCTGCTCGGGGTGGCGCTGCTCGACCTGGCCGTGCTGGCCGCGCTGCGCGATCGGGGGCGGCCGGCCCAGCTCGCCGGCCGTGTGCTCGCCGGGATCGGGCACGTCGCCGCGCTGGTCGGTGCCGCCGGCTGCGCCCTGGTGCCGCTGCTGCTCGGCCGGGCGGCGGGTGCACCGCTGTTGGCCGGGGTTCCGCTGTTGCTGGTCGCGCTGACCGGGCTCGGTGCGGCACGGTTGGTCGGCGGACGGGCGCTGCGGGTGGTGGCGGCCGGGCTGCTGGTGCCGGTGCTCGCCGCCGCGCTGCTGCGCCCGGTGGCCGAGCTGCGGCCGTCACTGCTGCTGCTCGCGGCGGCCACGGTGGCCCTCGGGCTGGCCGGCGCCGTACGGCTGCTGCCCGCCGGCTGGCGGACCGGCCCGCGCGTCGGGGCGCTGCTGGTCTCGGCGGGCACGGTGCAGACCGCGGTGCTGATCACCGGCGGGCTGGCGGTCGCCGCCGGTGCCCGATCGCTGCCGCCGTGGACTGGTGCCGAGACGGGTCCGGACCTGGATTGGGGCTGGCAGGTGGCACCCGCTCTGGCGGTGGCGCTCGCCGCGATGGCCCTCCTGCTGCCCCGGGGCGCGCGGGTGCCGCTCGTCACGGCCGGCGCGGCGGCCGTGCTGCTCGCCGTGCCCGTCGGCTGGGCGGCGGCCTGGCCGGTCGTGGTGGCCGTGGACCTGGTCGGCGGGGTCATGCTGCTGCTCGCCGTGCTGGCCCGTCCGGCGGCCCGACCGGCCACGCTGCTCACCGGGGCGCTTGGCGGCGCCGTCCTGCTGGGGCACGGGCTGCTGGTGGCCCTGGCTGCCCCGGCCGCTGCCCTGGTGGCGCTCGGGACGATCACCGTGCTCGGGTTGGCACTGGCCGTGCGCCGGGCCGCCGGGCAGTACCGGTGGGTGGCCGGTCCGGGGCTGCTGGTCGCGCAGCTCGCGCTGCCGGCGGTCGCCGCGCTGGCGCTGTTCGCCGCGGGTGCACCGCCCTGGTGGCAGGCCCGGGCCGCGCTGGCCGCCGCCGGGCTGCCGCTGGTCGCGGTGCTCGCGGCGCGTCGCCACCGGGTCGAGCTGACCGGGTACGCGGTGACCGGTGCCGCGGTCGCGGTGACTGCGGCCGGGCTCGCGCCGCTGGTCGTGGCGGGGGATGAGCGCCTCGGGCTGTACGCCGCGCTGGCGGCGCTGGGCGTCGTGTTCGTCGCCCGGCGGGACCTGCCGACAGCCGGCGATCAACCTGATGAGTCGCGGGTGCCGGTGGTCGGGGGGCCGCCGGTGGTCGGGGGGTCGTCGGCGGTCGGGGGGCCGCCGGCGATCAGCCGGTCGGGTCCACTGGTGGTCGCGGGCGCCGGGCTGGCGGCGGTCGCGGTGCTGGCCGCACTGCCGGCACTGCTGAGTGCGCTCGCCGCTCCGTACGGCAGCCGGGGGCCGATCTGGTCCGGGGTGCCCACGGTCGTCGCCGATCCGGCGGCGCTCCCCGCCGGGCTGACGCTGGTCGCGTTGACGGTGGCCGCCGCGCTGATCGGCCGGGGATTCCGACCAACGCTGCTGCCCGCGCTGCCGTTCGCCGCGGGTGCGCTGCCGGTGCTCCTCGTCGCGGTCCGCGCGCCCTGGCCGGTGCTGCCGGTAGCCGTCCTGCTCGCCGGGTTGGCCGCGCTGCTGCTCGCCGCCCTGGCGGTGCCTCGCCCGGCGCTCGCGCCGATGGCGGTGCCGGTGGGGGCGGTGCTGGCCGCCGCCGGTGTGGTGGGGCTGTTGGCCACCCGGGCGGGCACGCTCGCCGCCGAGGGCATGCTGCTGGTGGCGGCGGTGGCCGTCGCCGTCGGGGCGCGGATCGTCGAGGTGCGCGTCACGGGTTGTCTCGCGGCGGTGGGCGCGGCCTCCGCGCTGGCGGTGACCGTGCCGCTCGCCGGCGGGCTGCCGCTGCGGGCGGCGGCGTACCCGCTGCTGGGGGTGGCCGCGCTGGTCCTGGCGATCGCCGCCGCGATCAGTCCGACGGTCGCTGCGGTGGGAGCGCCCACCGACACGTCCGGGGCGGGTGCTTCGGCCGACTGGAGTGTGGCGGGGCGGGCCCGGGTCGGGCGGGTGCTGGACGGTGCCGCGCAGGCGGTGGCGCTGGTGGCGGCACTGCTCGCGGTCGAGGTGGCGCGGCACCTCGCGACCGTCTGCGTGCTCTGGGGGGTCGCAGTGGCGCTGCGGCTGCTGCGCCGGGGCGAGCCGGCCGGCCGGCGGTGGGCATTCGCCGGCATCGCCGGTGGCAGCGAACTGCTCGGGGCGTGGGTGCTGTTGGCCGCGGGCGGGGTGACCGTGCTGGAGGCGTACACCCTGCCGGCTGCGACCCTCGCACTCGGCGCGGGCCTGCTGGCGCTGCGCACCCGACCCGGGTTGACCAGCTGGCCGGCGCTCGGCCCGGGGCTGGTCGCGGCGCTGCTGCCGAGCCTGGTGTCGGTGCTGGCGGGTGCGGACCCGCAGCCGTGGCGGCGGCTGCTGCTCGGCGTGGCGGCGCTGGGCGTGGTGCTGGCCGGCGCCACCCGCCGCTGGCAGGCCCCGGTGCTGCTCGGCGGTGGGGTGCTGGCGGTGCTGGCGCTGCACGAACTGGCCCGCGGCTGGGACCTGCTGCCGCGGTGGATCTACCTGGGTGCCGGCGGTCTGGCGCTGATCGGACTCGCCGCCAGCTACGAGCGGCGGCGCCGCGACCTGGCCCGGATACGGGCCGTGGTGGCCCGGCTGGGCTGAGCCGAATCCCCGGGGGTAGGGCTCGCCCTACCCCCCATTCGGGGGTTGTCAGGGTTACTCAGCGCAACCAATGCCGGGAGACTCGAGATGAGCCCGGGCGCCCCGGCACGGGCGTGAGCGGGACGGGAGCACCAATGGCGCTCGGAGCGGTGGCGGAACCGCCGGTACGTCGGCGAGGCAGTGACTACGCACAGTTGTCCCGACGGATCAGCGAGGCAGGCCTGCTGGAGCGGCGCCCAGCCGCGTACGTCGCCCGCATCGTGATCACGCTCGGTGCCTTCGTGGCCGGCTGGATCGCCGTGTTCCTGGTCGGCGACTCCTGGTGGCAGCTGCCGCTCGCAGCCGTGATGGCGGTGGCCACCACCCAGGTCGCGTTCCTCGGCCACGATGCCGGGCACCGCCAGATGTTCCGTCGGCGCGGCCCCAGCGAACTGGTGGGGCTGCTCGCCGGCAACGTCGCAGTGGGGATCAGCTACGGCTGGTGGGTCGACAAGCACAACCGGCACCACGCCAACCCGAACCACGAGGACGAGGACCCGGACGTCGGCGCGGGTGCCCTGGTGTGGACGCCCGAGCAGGCGCTGGAGACCCGTGGGTTCGGCCGCTGGATGGCCAAGCGGCAGGCGTACTTCTTCTTCCCGATGCTGCTGCTGGAGGGGCTGAACCTGCACGTGGCGAGCATCCGGGCGATCGTCGGCCGGGAATCGGACGGCGGGTACAGCACCCCGATGCGGCACCGGGCCGTCGAGGCGGGGCTGCTCGTCCTGCACACCGCCGGCTACGTGGCGCTGCTGCTGGCGGTCATGTCGCCGGGGAAGGCACTGCTCTTCGCTGTTGTGCACCAGGCGTTGTGGGGCCTCTACATGGGCTGCGCGTTCGCGCCGAACCACAAGGGCATGCCGATGCCGACCGCCGAGGACGAGCTGGACTTCCTGCGTAAGCAGGTGCTGACCTCCCGCAACGTGCGGGGCAGCCGGCTGGTGGACACCGCGCTGGGCGGGCTCAACTACCAGATCGAGCACCACCTGTTCCCGAACATGCCCCGGGCCAACCTGCGCCGGGCGCAGCCGATCGTCCGCGCCTACTGCGACGAGCAGGGCATCTCGTACACCGAGACCGGGCTGGTCGAGTCGTACCGGCAGGCGCTCGGCCACCTGCACGACGTCGGACAGCCGCTGCGCGGCTGAGCACGCCGGCCGCTGCGCGGCTGAGGACGTACCTGGTGGGGGCGGTGCCGGAGGGCACCGCCCCCGCTTCGTCGTGTGGGGTCCGCCCCGACACCCCGCCACCGCTGGTCGGTGACACTCGCCGTGCCCGGTAGGGTCGGCGCATGGCAGACCTGCTCACCGCGGAGGCGGTGCGAGACGAGCTGGGCGGGCTGACGGGCTGGTCGGGCGATGGCACCGGGATCAGCCGCACGGTGGAGCTGACCAGCTTCCCGGCGGCCATCGCGGTGGTCGACCGGGTGGCCGGGACAGCCGAGGAGCTGGACCACCACCCTGACATCGACATCCGCTGGCGCACGCTGACCTTCCGCTGCGTCACCCACTCGGCCGGCGGGGTCACCCACCGCGACGTCGACCTGGCGCGTCGGATCGACGAGATCATTCGGAGCGCCCGATGAGGTTTGAGATCAGCAAGGTGCTGGACGCCATCGAGGGCCGGGTCTGCACGGACCCGTCGCTGGCCCGGGCCGTGCTCGACCTGGCTGAGGTGATCCGCTACCAGGACATCGACGGCGGCCGGCCGGCCAGCCTGCTGCGGCTCGGCATGGTCATCGACGCGCTCTCCCGCGAGCTGGAGGAGGACAGCGTCCAGGTCTACGCCGTGGTGCACCGGGCGCTGCTCTCCGACGCCGACCTCACCTCCAACGAGCGGATGGTGGTCCGCCGCTGGGCCGACGACGGGCTCGTCGAGGTGCTCGACAACCCGGGCGACCGGATGTTGGAGGTCGCCGACCTGCTCGGGCTTCCGGTGCTCAGCCGGGTCCGCTTCGACGGGCTGCGCGGGCGGTTCCCGTGGCTGGTCGAGCAGGCCGGACGGGTGCTCGCCCCGGTGCCCGGTGCCGGCGGCCCGGCGTTCATCGCGCACGTCGGTGGCGGGCACACGCCGGTTGCCGGCAAGCGCTCGCCGACCGGGGCGAAGCTGCTGGCCCGCCAGTGGCGCTGCCCCGAGCCGGGCTGCGCGCTCTTCGGCAGTGGTGGCGGAGGCGGCGCGTTCGCCGACCTGGCCCGGGTGGTGGAACGCAGCCCGGCCGGTCAGCCGCCGCCCGCGCTGCGCAACGGCGTACCGACCTGCCCCCGGCACGGCGTACGGCTCGGTGACTCCGGCCCCCGGCCACGCTCCGAGGTGCTCGCGGTCCGCGTCGGCGGCCTGGTCCGGCGGCGGTTCGTGCTGACCGAGGAGCAGCCGGTGGTGGCCGGTCGGGCCCCCGAACAGGACGGCGGGATCATGCTCGGGCAGTGGCTCAACGACGAGGCCCGGCGGTGGATCAGTCGTGGGCACGTCCGCTTCGAGCTGCGGGTCGGCGAGGTCATCGTGACCGACGTCAGCACCAACGGCTCCGGCATCCGGCCGGCCGGCTCGATGGCCGAGTCCGACCGGATCCCCCTGGCCCCGCAGCAGTCCCGGGTGCTGGGCGAGGGCGACATGGTGGAGCTCTACCCCGGGGTGCAGGTCGGCCGCGCCGAGGAGCTGCCCGCCGGCGCCCCGTTCACCCCGACCTCGGTGATGGCCGAGGCCCCCACTATGGCGATGCGCCTACCCCGCGCCTGACGTGCGGGCGGGCGCCGGGACCGTGGTCCCGACGCCCGCCCGAAGTACGTTCCGGTTCAGCTGGCCAGCACGGCGGCGAGCTGAGCCACCGCGAGGTCGATCTCCTCCTCGGTGATCACCAGCGGCGGGGCGAGCCGGATGGTAGAGCCGTGGGTGTCCTTGGCGAGCACACCGCGCTGGGCGAGCCGCTCGCACGCCTCCCGTCCGCTCATCAGCGCCGGGTCGATGTCCAGACCGGCCCAGAGACCACGGACGCGCACCCCGACCAGGCCCTTGCCGACCAGCCCCTCCAGGCCGGCCCGCAGCCGTTCGCCCAGCTCGGCCGAGCGGCGCTGGAACTCGCCGGTTGCCAGCAGCCGGACCACCTCGATCGCCACCGCGCAGGCCAGCGGGTTGCCGCCGAAGGTGGAGCCGTGCTGGCCGGGCTTGAGCACGCCGAGCACGTCGGCGTTCGCGGCCACGGCGGAAACCGGCACGATGCCGCCGCCGAGCGCCTTGCCCAGCAGGTACATGTCCGGCACGACGCCCTCGTGGTCACAGGCGAAGGTGGTGCCGGTGCGGCCCAGGCCGGACTGGATCTCGTCCGCGATGAAGAGCACGTTGCGGTCGGTGCAGACCTGGCGTACGCCCGGCAGGTAGCCCTCCGGCGGCATCACCACGCCCTGCTCGCCCTGGATCGGCTCCAGCAGCACGGCGACGGTGTTCTCGTCGATCGCGGCAGCCAGCGCGTCCAGGTCGCCGTACGGGACCACGGTGAAGCCCGGGGTGTACGGCCCGAAGTCGGCGCGGGCGTCCTCGTCGGTGGAGAAGCTCACGATGGTGGTGGTCCGGCCGTGGAAGTTGCCCTCGGCCACCACGATGTTGGCCTGACCGGCGGCCACACCCTTGACCTGGTAACCCCACTTGCGGGCCACCTTGATCCCGGTCTCCACGGCCTCGGCGCCGGTGTTCATCGGCAGCACCAGATCCTTGCCGCACAGCTCGGCCAGCTCCCGGCAGAAGTCGGCGAACTGGTCGTGGATGAACGCCCGGCTGGTCAGCGTCAACCGGTCCAGCTGCGCGTGTGCGGCGGCGATCAGTTGTGGATGCCGGTGGCCGAAGTTGAGGGCGGAGTAGCCGGCAAGGCAGTCGAGGTAGCGCCGGCCGTCCACGTCGGTGAGCCAGGCACCCTCCGCGGACGAGATCACCACCGGCAGCGGGTGGTAGTTGTGCGCTGTCCAGCGCTCGGCGTCCCGGACCGCTCCCGGCGTCCGCAGCATGTCGTCCACGATCACTTGCTTGCCTTTCCCTGACGGAGTCGCAGCGTGCAGCACTTCGGTCCGCCGCCGGCCTTACGCAGCTCGGACAGGTCGACACCGATGGTCTCGTAGCCTCGGTCGCGCAGCTTGGCGGCCAGGTCGGTGGCCTGCGCGGGCAACACCACGTGCCGCCCGTCGCTGACCGCGTTCAGCCCCAGCACCTCGGCGTCGGCCATGGTGGCGTGCACGGCGTCGGGGAAGAGCCGACGCAGCACGGCCTGGCTGCCGGGCGAGAACGCCTCGGGCAGGTACGCCACGGTCCGCTCGTCGAGCACGGTCAGCGCCGTGTCCAGGTGGTAGAAGCGGGGGTCGACCAGCTGCATGGTGACCACCGGGTAGCCGAAGACCTCCTGCAACTGGGCGTGCGAGGCGTGCGCGGTGCGGAACCCGGTGCCGGCCAGCAGGTAGTCGCCGGCCAGCAGGATGTCGCCTTCGCCCTCGTTGACGTGCTTCGGGTCGTACATCTCGAAGCCGGCGGCCTCGAACCAGGCCCGGTAGGCCGGCGCCTCGTCGGCGCGCTGCGGGTCGCGGAACTGCACGGCCATCGCCTTGCCGTCGATCACGGTGCCGCCGTTGGCGGCGAAGACCATGTCGGGCAGGCCCTGCACCGGAGTGATCTCCTCGACGGTGTGGCCCAGGTCGAGGTACGTCTGGCGCAGCCGCTCCCACTGCTGGACGGCCAGCGCGGCGTCGACCGGCGCGCTCGGGTCCATCCACGGGTTGATCGCGTAATCCACGGCGAAGTACGTCGGCCGGCACATCAACAGGCGCTGGCTGGTGGCGTCCATCGTCATTGTCCTGCTCCCAGGGGTCGGGCGCGCCCGGCCACCATGGCCCACGGGCTGGCGCCGTTGCTCAACGTTATGCGGCGCCAGCAGCAGGATCCACCACCGAGAGTTGCGCACACCGAACATTCGTTGCGTCTGAGCGGTTGACGGCTGCGATTCGTTGCGTGAGCGGTCGGCGGGGCCGTGGAAACGCCTCGGGGCCTGGCGAACCAGGCCCCGGAAACACTTCAGGGGCGGCGAACCGCCGCCCCTGAAAGGGTGTCGCCCGGCCGATGAACCACCGGAGAGTTCGGGCTGCCGGCGAACCGCCGGCTTTGCCGGTGCACCACCGGCGAGCGGAACAGTGCCCGCTAGAAACGATCGACAAACTGTGAGTCGAGCCACTCGCGGAACCGCTGCACCCAGTCGCCGTCGGTGGTCGGCCAGTCGAACTGGCCGGTCATCGCCAGCACCCCGAGCACCACCGCGGCCAGCCCGATCAGCACGCCGAACAGCGCGTCGGTCTTGCCGGCGACGTGCCGGCGGCGGGTGGCGGACAGGCCGAGCACCGAGAGCACCGCGCCGAGGGCGCCGAGCCCGATGCCGTACCCGGCCAGGGCGCCGGTCAGCACGAAGAGCGCACCGGCGACGGCGACGATGAGGCCGAACGTGGCGAGCAGGCTGGCGCGCGGCTTCGGGCCGCGCGTCACCGGCGGCTCGGTCCGCTCCGGTGCCGGGGAGACCGGCCGGTCGGTCGCGACCCGGTCCTCCGGGTCAGGCCGCCGGGTCTCGCCCTCCACCGGACGGGCGGTGGCGGCGCGGGCCACCGCGGCCCGTTCGGTCGCCCGCCGCTCAGCCTCGCCGGCGTCGCCGGCCTGGTCGTCGGTCGCGGTGGCGCTGCGGTACGTCGTCTGGTCGGCGGCCCGGTCGGTGACCACCGGGCGGCCGGGGCTGTCGTCCGACCGGCCCACGCCGGTGACCGCCGAGCTTTCCCGGCCGCTGTCGACCGGGGTGTCGCGGCCGTCAATGCGGCCGTCGAGGTTCTCGTCCCGCGTCGGTGCCGGCTCGGACCGGCGGGACAGCGAAGGAATCCTGACCACAACACACCTCCTGATGAATGCGTGGTGGCCGACGGAACGGGTGGCACCCACGCGGTATGTCACCGGAGGTACCCAGAAGCTCGATTTTCGACACCCGATCGCACCGGCGGTCAGGCCGGCACCGTCCATTTCTGGTTGGCGCCACCGGTGCAACTCCAGACCTGGGTGGGGGTGGCGTTGGCCGAGGTGTTGCCCACCACGTCCAGACACTTGTTCGCGCTGACGCTGACCAGGTCGCGGGCCGCCGTCGCGGTCCAGCGCTGGTTCGCGGCGGCGGTGCAGGTCCAGATCTGCACCCGGCTGCCGTCGGCCGTGGCGTTGTCCCGGACGTCCAGGCACTTGCCCAGCGCCCGCACGGTGCCGTCGGTGCCGAGCGTCCACTGCTGTGCGGCGCTGCCGTTGCAGTCGTACAGCTGGACGGCCGTGCCGTCGGCGCTGCTGGCCGCGGCCACGTCGAGGCACTTGCCGGCCAGTCCGACGATCGGGCCGGTCCGGCCCCCGCCGCCCCCACCGGACTGACTGCCCGACCAGGTGAAGGTGGCCGTGGTCCGGGCCGGCAGCGAGTACGTGAAGGACTGCCCGCCCCAGGCCACCTTGACCGACTGGGTGCCGGTGCCGCCGTTGTGGGCGATCAGCGCCTTGGAGCCGTCCGGGTTGACGTACGCCACGTTCGGCACCGAGCCGTTGGCGGTAGAGGCGATCCGGTACGCCCCGGGCTTGACGAACTTGGTGAGGTGCCCGGTGGTGTAGTACTCGATCGTGTAGTCGACCTGGCCGGCCCGGGAGCCGCCCTCCTGCACGGTGACCAGACCGGTGCAGACGTCACAGCCGCCGTTGTGCGGGCCCATCGACTGGTTGAGGGCGAGGCTCCACTTGACCAGGCTGCCGCTGTAGTTGCGGGCGTAGTTGACGATGTCGGCCAGGTCCTCGTTGTGCTGGTTGCCGATCCAGGTGCCACCGGAGTGTTCGGTGCTGAACTGGCGTACTGCCGGGTACTGGTTACGCACCTGGGTGCCGACCGCCGGGTCACCGAAGTAGCCGTGCCAGGCGATGCCGCCGAAGAGCGGGTCGCTGCGGACGGCGGCGTCGGCCAGCAGCACCGCGCCGAAGTTCGGATAGTCGCCGTAGTTCCAGTCGTGCACGAGCACCTTGGTGGTGAGGCCGGCGGCGCGCAGCGCCGGGTACAGGTGGTTCTTGGTGAGCTCCACCAGCCCGGACCCGTTCCAGCTCATGCCCGGGTAGTTCATCGCCGTCGGGTTGCCGGCCTGGCAGCAGTTCGGCTCGTTCTGCACCGAGAGGTAGTTCACCGGTACGCCGGCGGCCTGGTACATCTGCACGTACTTGACCAGGTACTGGGCGTACATCGGGTAGTACTCGGACTTGAGCCAGCCCATCTGGTCCATCCGGCCGTTGTCCTTCATCCAGCCCGGGGCGCTCCACGGCACGCCCATCACCCGCAGCGCCGGGTTGAGCGACCGGGCCTGCGCGGTGAGCAGCCGGACGTTGGTGTCGTAGCCGTTGGCGTGGAAGTCGTTCAGGTTGCAGCAGGTGTCGTCGAGCGAGACGTTGCCGGGGCGGGAGAGGTCTGAGGCGCCGATCGGGTTGCGGACGAAGGAGAGCCCGATGCCGTCGGTTGGGGAGAAGAGCTTGCTAATCACGGCGTCGCGGGTGGCAGCGCTGATCGGACCGCCTCGGAACAGGTACGCAGTGGTGTCGGTGATCGACGCGCCACCGCCCTCGAACTGCTGGTAGCGGGTGTTCTCGTCGACCGTGATGGTGTGCGTCGCGCCGCCGCTGGTGGCGGCGAAGGTGACCGGTGCCTGTGGTTGGAGGCCCCGGCTGACCTGGCGGCCACCGGAGTCCGAGGTGGTGGTCAGCCAGATGCTCACCGGCTCGCCGGCGGCGGACGCCGGGGCGGGCAGGGCGACCGTGGCGACGGCCGCGGCGGTGCAGAGCGCGAGCAGGCTCGCCGCGGTCGTTCGGCGTCGGGACCGTCGGCGCTGGCCCGGTGGCGGGGGTACGGGGATGGCGGCCATTTGACGGCTTCCTCTCGCGCGGCAGATGGATGTCACGGATTGCCCCGACCTGTCCGGCATCCGTTGCCTACAGTTAATATTCCTTAGTAATAGAAGTCAATGGATTCCTTGGAGTTGCTCACCGGCTGCGTGGACCGGGGCCCAGCCCTCTGAGGTCGCTGCTGACTATCCTTGGCACCCGTGCCAGAGGGACACACGATTCATCGCCTGGCGGCTCGGCACGCCGAGCTGTTCGCCGGGGACAAGCTGCACGCCGCCAGCCCGCAGGGCCGTTTCACCGAGGGCGCCGCCCTGCTCTCCGGCACGGTGCTGGACGGCACCGAGGCGTACGGCAAGCACCTGCTGCACCACTACGCCGGCGAGCTGACCCTGCACGTGCACCTCGGGCTGTACGGAAAGTTCACTGACGGGCCGGGGGAGCCGCCGGAGCCGGTCGGTCAAATTCGGCTGCGGCTGGCCAGTGACCGGCACTGGCTGGACCTGCGCGGGCCGACCGCCTGCGAGCTGCTCACCCCGCCCGAGGTGGCCGCACTGCGTGGCCGCCTCGGGCCGGATCCGCTGCGCACCGATGCCGACCCGGAGCGGGCGTACGCCCGGATCTCGCGAAGCCCGACGCCGCTGACCGCGCTGCTGCTGGACCAGTCGGTGGTGGCCGGCACCGGGCTGATCTTCGTGACCGAGGCGCTGTTCCGGGCCGGGCTGCCGCCGACGCTGCCCGGGCGGCGGCTGACCCGGGCCGGTTGGGACGCGCTCTGGGCCGACCTGGTCGGGCTGATGCGGCTCGCGGTCGAGCACGGCCGGATCGACACCGTGCGTGACGCGCACCTGCCGGCGGCGATGGGCCGGCCGCCCCGGGTGGACCGGCACGGCGGCGAGGTGTACGTCTACCGCCGCCCCGGCGCGCCCTGCCACGTCTGCGGCGGCGAGGTGAGTCGGGGCGAGCTGGCCGGCCGCAACCTCTACTGGTGCCGCATCTGCCAGGCCGCCTGATCGGCCCGGTGCCGGACGCTGCTCCGATGCCCTGTCGAGCTGCCCCAGATATGGGGCGGCTCGCAATCGCGTGCGGCTCGACAATCGCGTGCGGCTCGACAACCGTGGGGCGGCTCGACAACCGGGGTGCAGCTCGACAACCAGATATGGGGCAGCTCGACAGGGCGGTGGGCGGTCACTGCTCGTCGAGCAGCCAGCGGACCACCTCGAGCTGGTGCGCGAGCACCGCGTCCCCGTCGATGCTCCAGGCCAGCGTGTGCCCGATGGTCCAGCCTCGGACCCGCTCCCGGTCCAGCCCCAACTCGGCGCTGAGCCGGTCCAGCCGGTGCCGGACGGCGGCCGGCGAGTGGCCCAACTCCCGGCCGCGCACCATCGGCACCACCGAGAACTCCCGCTCGCCGGTCAGCGGCTTCGGGTCGATCACCAGCCACGGTTCCCGGTCGGCGGCGAGCACGTTGCCGGCGTGCAGGTCCTGGTTGACCAGCACCTGCTCGCCCTGGCTCGATGCCAGCCCGGCGAGCAGGGCGAGCGAGGCGTCGAGCAGCCGCCGCTCGTACGGCCGGCCGGCCCGTTCCCAGGCTTGGGGCATCCGGTCGATCCAGCCGGCGGCCTCCTCGGCCAGTGGGATGAACGGCGTGCCGGCCGGGCGCCACAGCCGGGGCAGCAGCCCGGTCAGCACGTCCAGCGCCCGGTCCATGGGCAACTCGTGCAGTGCCGTCCCGGGCCGGCAGCGCTCCACCAGCAGCGCCCGCCGCTGCGGGTCGTGGTCGAGCAGCCGGATCGCCCCGTCGCCGTCCCACCGAGCCAGCGCGTCGGCCTCGTGCCGGCTCTCCCCGTCCGGGTACTGGAGCTTCAGCACGGCCGCCGTGCCGTCGGGCAGGTCGGCGGGGAGCGCCAGCGAGGCGAAGGCGTACCGGAAGGGTGGCCCGAGTCGCAGCGACCACCGTTCGGCGCACTCCGCCAGCCGGCCGGGGAGCGCGGTTAGCCAGTCCCGGCCGGCGGGTGATCCGCGTACCCAGTCGAGCCCCTCGGGCAGCTCCATCCGGCCATCGTGGAGCATCCGCGGCCGCGCGGCTGACCCGGGTCGTCGCGCTGCCGATGTGATGTGGCAGGGAATTGACAGCCGACGGGTGCCGGAGCAGGGTGGGAGTCGAGACAACGATGTCAACGGGCAAATGGGAGGAATCGTACTCATGATCCTTCCCGTAGCGCGGCCGGCCGGCTCGCGGCGTCCCGTTGGCGGTTTTCCGGCGCGGACCCGGTCCGCCCGCCGATCCTGACCGTATGTCCCTTTCCTACCCGACGGTGACCAGCTGAGATGACCGACGTGCCCCGATCTGACGCCGAACTGACCCTCGCCCCGGCCGGGGCGCCCGAACTGCCCGACCTCGAAGAGTTCCTCGCCGACCAGACCCGCACCCTGCTCGACACGGTCCGCCGCGCGGTCCGGCCCGAGGGCGGCTTCTGGTGGTTGACCGACGACCGCACTCCGGACCCCACCGAGCCGCTGCACACCTGGATCACCTGCCGGATGACCCACGTGTCGGCCATCGCCTACCGCAACGGCGACCCGGACGCCGCCGCCCTGGTCGACCACGGAGTCGCCGCGCTCAGCACACTGCTGCGCGACGACCGGTACGGCGGCTGGTTCAGCGCCGTAGACCAGCAGGGGTCGCCGACCAACGAGCGCAAGGCCGGCTACGACCACGCGTTCGTGCTGCTTGCCGCGTCCGGCGCGGCGCGCGCCGGACGGCCCGGCGCGGACCGGCTGCTCGCCGACGCGCTGACCGTGGTGCGGGACCGGTTCTGGGACGACGAGGCCGGAGCGGTCCGCGAGTCCTGGAACCGGGACTGGACGGTCACCGAGGATTACCGGGGCGCGAACAGCAGCATGCACATGGTCGAGGCGTTCCTCGGCGCGGCCGCCGCCACCGGCGACCCGAGCTGGACCGACCGGGCCCTGCGGATCGGCACCCACCTGGTGCACGGGGAGGGCGCCCGGCACGACTGGCGGCTGCCCGAGCACTTCACCGCCGACTGGGCGCCGCTACCCGACTACAACCGGGACCGGCCCGCCGACCCGTTCCGGCCGTACGGCTCCACCATGGGGCACTGGCTGGAGTGGGCCCGGCTGCTGCTGGAGCTGGAGGCGGTCCTGCCGCAGCCGCCGAGTTGGCTGCTCACCGACGCCCGCGCCCTGTTCGCCGCCGCCGTGCGACGTGGTTGGGCGATCGACGGCGCCGACGGCTTCGTCTACACGATCGACTGGGACGACCGGCCGGTGGTCCGCTCCCGGATGCACTGGGTGGTGGCCGAGGCGATCGGGGCGGCGATCACCCTGCACCGGCGCACCGGGGACGCGGTCTACGCCGACTGGTACCGGGTGTTCTGGGGATACGCGCGCCGCTACCTGATCGACGACAGTGGGTGGCGGCACGAGCTGGATCCGCAGAACCGGCCCGCCAGCACGGTCTGGCACGGCCGGCCGGACGTCTACCACGCCTACCAGGCGGTTCTGCTGTCCCGCTCGGCCGACGGGCTCGGCGGCCCCGGCCCGCTCGCCCCGGGCGAGGTGCCCGCGTGATCGTGGTGGCCGGCGAGGCCCTGATCGACCTGGTGGTCTCCGCCGAGGGCGAGCGGGCGGTGCCGGGCGGCTCTCCGGCGAACGTGGCGGTCACTCTGGCCCGACTCGACCAGCCGGTGCGGCTGCTGGCCCGGCTCGGCGCCGACGGGTACGGCAAGCAGCTCACCGAACACCTGACCGCCAACCGGGTGGACCTGGGGTGGGCGGTCCGCGCCGAGCAGCCCACCTCGGTGGCGCTGGCCACCCTGGACGCCACCGGGCAGGCCAGCTACGAGTTCCGGTTGATCGGCACGGCGGACTGGCAGTGGACGCCGCAGGAGCTGCCCGAACTGGCCGGGACGTCGGCGACCGCCCTGCACACCGGGTCGCTCGCGCTCGCGCTGGCGCCCGGCGCGCAGGTGCTGGAGGACCTGCTCGCCCGCGAACGCCGCCGGGACGGGCTCACCGTCTCGATCGACCTCAACCTGCGTCCGGGCATCGTCACCGACCGGGCGGCGGAGCAGGCGAGGGTGGAACGGCAGGTGAGCCTCGCGCACCTGGTCAAGGCCAGCGACGAGGACCTGGCCTGGCTCTACCCGGACCGGACGGTGTCCGACGTGATGGCCGGGTGGCGTGCGGCCGGGGTGTGCTGCGCAGTGGTGACCCGGGGCGGGGACGGTGCCTGGCTGCTTGCCCCGGACGGGTCGATGCACGAGGAGCCGGCGGTGCCCACCACGGTGGTCGACACCGTCGGCGCCGGCGACGCGTTCACCGGCGGCCTGCTGGCCGCGCTGGCCGACCTCGACGCGCTCGGTGACCGGCCGGCCGACCGGCTCGCCGCGGTGACCGCGGAGCAGTGGGCCGCAGTGCTCCGCCAAGCCGCAACAGTAGCCGCGCTCACCTGCGGCCGCCGGGGTGCGGACCCACCCCGCCGCGCCGAGCTCGACTCCCTGCTCCGCGCCTGACTGTGGGGTCGATCATGGAGTTGTGGTGGGCGTTTGACCGCACTTCGCGGCATACGCGAGGCACCACAACTCCATGATCGACGCTGGAGAGGGGGCTGCGCCTCAGGCGGTCGGCGGGGGCAGGCCGCGGCGCAGCAGCCGGGTGGGGAGCACCGTGGTTGACGGTGGCGAGTTGTCGCCGGCGATTCGCTGGAACAGCCGCTCGGTGGCGACCCGGGCAAGCTCCCGGGTGTCGTACCCGACGACGGTCAGCGGCCGGGGCATCAGGTGGGCCAGCTCGAAGTCGTCGAAACCGGCCAGTGCGGCGTCGCTGCCTCGCCGGTGCAACTCCTGCAGTGCACCGACGGTGAGTCGGTTGTTGCCGCAGAAGAAGGCGGTGGGCGGGTCCGGCAGGTCGAGCAACTCGGCGACGGCCCGCCCGGCTTCCTCCGGTGCGATGAGCCGGTCGCGGACCAAGGACTCGTCGGGCTCGATCCCGGCGGCGGCCAGCGCCGCCCGCACGCCGGCCAGCCGCTCGCGAATGGTGGGCACGGTAGGAGCACCGAGCAGGACACCCACCCGTCGGTGCCCCTCGTCCAGCAGTGCGCCGACCCCGGCCCGGCTGCCACCCTGGTTGTCCAGCAGTACGGCGTCCGCGAGCAGCCCCTGCGGCGGCCGGTCCAGGAAGACCACCGGCATGCCCAGCTCGACCTCGCGGCGCAGGAACGAGTGGTCCAGGCCGGCCGGCACCACCAGCAGCCCGTCGACGCGGCGCTGGGTGAAGTCCTGGAGCAGGGCGCGTTCCCGCTCCGGATCCTCCTCGGAGGAGGCGGTGATCAGCATGGTGCCGTGCTCGGCCGCGATGTCGGCGGCGACGCTGGCGATGGTGGCGTAAAACGGGTTCGCGATCTCCTCGATGAGCAGACCGACGGTGGCGTTGAGCTGCCGGGAGCGCAGGTTGCGGGCGATGTCGTTGCGCCGGAACCCCAGCTCGGTGATGGCGGCCAGCACCCGGGCGACCAACTCCTGACCCACCGGCTCGTCGTTGACCACGCGAGAGACCGTCTTCAGGCTGACCCCGGCGCGTCGGGCCACGTCGACCATCGTCGGGCGGCGGCGCGCGGCCGGTCGGATCGGGGTCTGGGTCACGGGATGGTCCTCCACGGCGGACGCGGGTCAGCGGCTGGCGGCGGCCAGCACGTCGACCGCTTTTCGGGCGGCGATCAGCACCGGGTCCCATACCGGCGCGTACGGCGGAGCGTAGCCCAGGTCGAGCGCCGTCATATCGTCCACCGTCATGCCGTTCCACAGCGCCACGGCCAGCGTGTCGATCCGTTTTGCCGCCTCGGACCAGCCGACGATCTGCGCGCCGAGCAGCCGCCCGCTGGGTCGCTCGGCGATCAGCTTGACGGTCATCGGCCGGGCACCGGGGTAGTAGCCGGCCCGGTTGGTCGACTCGGCGATGACCGAGACGAAGTCGAAGCCGGCCTCGGTGGCGTCCCGCTCCCGCAGCCCCGTCCGGCCCACCTCCAGATCGCAGACCTTGGTGACCGCCGTGCCGATCACGCCCATGAAGGTGGCGTACCCGCCGCCGATGTTGATCCCGGCCACCCGGCCCTGCTTGTTGGCGTGCGTGCCCAGCGGCACGTGCACCTGCATCCCGCTGACCCGGTGCAGTGTCTCCACGCAGTCGCCGGCGGCCCAGACCCCGGGCAGCCCGACCACCCGCATCCTGCGATCCACCCGGATCCCGCCGGTCGGCCCCATCGGCAGCCCGGCCGCCTCGGCGAGCGCGGTGTTGGGGCGTACGCCCAGACCCAGGACCACGACGTCGGTCGGGATCGACCCCTCGGCGGTGACCACCGCGGACACCCGGCCGTCCCGCTGCTCCAGGCCGTTCACGGACAGGCCGGTGCGGATCGTGACGCCCAGGCCGCGCATCGCGTCGGCGACCAGCTCGGCCATGTCGCCGTCCACCGTCGACATGGGCTGGTCGCCCCGCTCGACCAGGGTGACGGAGAGGCCGCGCTGGATCAGCGCTTCGGCCATCTCGACGCCGATGTACCCGCCGCCGATCACTACCGCCCGGTGCGGCTGCGGCTCGCCGTCCAGCCAGTCGCGCAGCTCCGCTCCGTCGTCGAGGGTCTGCATGCCGAACACGCCGGCCACGTCCGTCTCCGCCCACGGCGGCTTCACCGGCACCGCGCCGGCGGCGTACAGCAGTTCGTCGAAGCGCTCGCGGACCTCGTCGCCTTGCTCCAGGTCCCGGGCGACCACCTCGCGGCGCTCCAGGTCGATGGCGACCACCTCGTGGCGTATCCGCACGTCGATGGCGAACTCGGTGCGGAACGTCTGCGGGTCCCGGGCGATCAGCTGCTCAGGGTCGGGCACCAGGCCACTGATCCAGTACGGAATGCCGCATGCCGAGTAGGACGTGAAGTGCCCCCGCTCGAAGACCACGATCTCCAAGTCCTCGCGGCCACGGCGGCGTCGGGCCTGGGACGCCGCCGACATTCCGGCGGCGTCCCCACCGATGACGATCAGTCTTTGCGCCACGGAACCATCCTGTCACGCGGTGATCAGCCGCGGGTCTGTCGCGCCACGTCCTGCACGACGTCGGTGAGCCGCCCGGCGCGGGCGAAAACCGCGCGCTGCCGCGCCGCGCCGCTGCCGTGCCGGCGCAGCCCGCCCAGCAGGTCGGTCACCTCGGCCCAGTCGTCGTGCTGCTCCAGCGCGGGTCGCATCCGTTCCACGAACTGGTCCAGCAGCTCCCAGGCGGGGCGCAGCTCGCCGGTGGTGACGTCGACGCCCTCGCCCTCCAGGCCGTCGTGGGCGGCCCGCCAGTGCGCGCCGACCAGCAGGTGGTGGTCGGTCTGCAGCGCCGGCCGGTCGGCCTCGACGTCCGCCATGGCGGTGGCCACCAGGGCCCGGACCAGCGCGGCGACCAGCACCGCGTCGTCGACGGACGGGCAGACGTCGCCGATCCGCAGCTCGACGGTCGGGTACTTCGCCGACAGTCGGGCGTACCAGTAGAGCATCCCCTCGTCGAGCATCAACCCGCTGGAGATCAACTGGCGGATCAGCCGCTGGTAGTGCTCGTGCGACTCCAGCCACGGCGTCGGCGCCACCGACGGCCAGCGCTCCCACTCCACCGAGCGCCAGCTGGCGTAGCCGGTGTCCTCGCCCCGGGCGAATGGGGAGTTGGTGGTGACCGCGTGCAGCATCGGCAGCCAGGGGCGGACGTGGTTGAGCACCTGCACGCCGGTCTCCGGGTCGGGGATGCCGACGTGTACGTGCATGCCGTTGTTGCCGGGGCCGGGGACGAGCAACCGGAACCGTTCGATCATGCGGTCGAAGCGGGGCTTGTCCACCACCGGCGGCACCGGGCCGTCCACCGGGCCGGTGCCGATGGCCAGCAGCCGTACGCCGGCCCGCTCGGCGGCGTCGGCGAGCGCCTGGCGCAGCACGCCGAGGGAGTGCCGGATCGACGAGAGTTCCAGGCCGGGCGGGCTGCCGATCTCGATCTGGCTGGTCTGGAACTCCCGCTCCACCTGCCCGCGCAGCTCCGCCGGCACCTGCTCCAGGACGAGGTCGACGGCGGGCACCGCGGCCCCGGTGTGCGGGTCGACGAGCAGGAACTCCTCCTCGACACCCACGGTCAGCAGTTCGGTCCCCGCGGTCGTCTCGTGCGGCATCTCCGCCAACTGGCCGGTCATCGACACCACCGTCCGTTCCTGCCGGTCGCGGTCCGTCCGCGTCGGTCGGTCGTTTGGTTACCCACAGTGGCGATGCCGGGAAACGTGGTGGCGGCGCGTCGCACGTCGCACCTGGCGTGTCGGCCGGCCGCTGGATTCGGGTACGCGCCTCGGCCGCACACCGGGCCCGCGATCCGGCCCGCCGACGTGACACCGGGTCCTAGGCTGATCCCGTGCCGGTGCCGCTGGGGTTCGTCTGGGTCGCGTGGATGTCCGCGTTCGCCCAGGTCACCCTGCTTGCGGACCGCCCGACTGACCTGCTCGCCGGTGCCGCGTTGACCACCCTGGCACTGCTGGCCGCGCTGCTCGCGGCGCGGGTGCTGGGCCGCATGAGCCCGCCGGGCACCGGGCGACGCTGGGTCGGGCTGCGCGCCCGCTCCCGTGGTCGCCAGGTGCCCCGACAGGTCGACCCCGACGCCGCCGGTCGGCCCCGCCCCCGCGCACCCGGTCACCCCTCGGCCGCGTAGCGCCACGCCGCCGCGCGGCCGATCCCGCCGTCACCGGTCCTCCCGCCGGCTAACGCCGCCGGGAAAGGACCCCACCGGAATCGGACCCGAGGGGTTTCCCATGCTCGCCTTCGCACCACTGCACGGCGCGGTCGGCGCCGCCGGCACCGCGCTTTCCTGGCTCACCGATCTGCTCGAACCGCTGGCCGGCGGCATGGCGACCGCCGCCGCCATCGTGCTGTTCACCATCGCCGTCCGGTTGCTCATCTCGCCGCTCACCGTCGCGCAGGTCCGCGGCGAGCGGCGCCGCGCGGCGCTCGCCCCGCAGGTGCGCGACCTGCAGCGGCGGTACGCCGACGACCCGGCGAAGCTCCAGGCCGAGGTGTTCGCCCTGTACCGCTCGGCCGGCGCCAACCCGATCGCCGGCTGCCTGCCGTTGCTGCTCCAGGCACCGTTCCTGCTGGTCCTGTACCGGTTGTTCAGCAGCACCGAGGGCGGCACCGGGCTGCTGGAGGAGCGGTTGGCCGGGGTGCCGCTGGGCCATCATCTCGGCGACGGACTTGCCGGAGCGGCCGGTCCGCTCTTCGCCATCCTGTTGGCCGTGCTGCTGCTGTTGGCCTGGTGGTCGTCCCGGCGGGCCCGCCGGGCGTCGGCGGCGGTCGGCACGGTGGCCGGTACGCCCACCGAGGGGCCGGGTGCCGCCACGCTCGCCCGGCTGCTGCCCCTGCTGCCGTTCACGACAGTGCTGGTGGCGCTGGTGCTGCCGCTCGCGGCGGTGATCTACCTGGTGACCACGACCGCCTGGTCGGCACTGGAGCAGGCGGTGCTCCGGCGTCCGCAGGCGGCTCCGGCGAGCGTCGACATAGATCGACGTTGACAACTGTCACGGTGGGACGTACAACTCTGAGAGAGCGCTCTCTCGACCCGTCCCCGCAGAGAGGCACGTCCATGCCACCTCCTCCGGCGGCCACCGCCGCCCCGCCCGTCCGACGCCGCCTGCGGCTGGCGTCCGTCCTGCTCGTCGCCACCACCACCGTCCTGGCCGGCATCACCGTGACCGCGCAGGCCGCCGTTCCGCCCCCCGCCGCCGGCTGGAGCACGGTCTGGAGCGACGACTTCACCGGCGCGGCCGGCACCCTGCCGTCGGCCGCCAACTGGATCATCGACACCGGGCACAACTACCCCGGCGGCCCGGCCAACTGGGGCACCGGCGAGATCCAGAACTACACCGCCAGCACCGCCAACGTCAGCCACGACGGCGGCGGCAACCTGCGGATCACGCCGCTGCGCGACGGTGGGGGCGGCTGGACCTCCGCCCGGATCGAAACCGTGCGCAGCGACTTCAAGGCCCCGGCCCGCGGCGTGCTGGCCATTGAGGGCCGGATCCAGATGCCGAACGTCACCGGTGCCGCGGCGGCCGGCTACTGGCCTGCGTTCTGGGCGCTCGGCGCGCCCTACCGAGGCAACTACCAGAACTGGCCGGGCATCGGCGAGTTCGACGTGATGGAGAACGTCAACGGCATCAACTCGGTCTGGGGCGTGCTGCACTGCGGCGTCGCCCCCGGCGGGCCGTGCGACGAGTTCAACGGCATCGGCGCGTCCCGGGCCTGCCCGGGCGCCAGCTG
Source organism: Micromonospora sp. NBC_00858 (assembly GCF_045207365.1). Lineage (NCBI taxonomy): Bacteria > Bacillati > Actinomycetota > Actinomycetes > Micromonosporales > Micromonosporaceae > Micromonospora > Micromonospora sp. NBC_00858. The sequence goes on from NZ_CP108828.1 coordinate 7,479,207, forward strand.
CCAGTCTGCGTTCCACACCTACCGGTTCGAGTGGGACGCCTCGATCAGCCCCCAGCAACTGCGCTGGTACGTCGACGGGCAGCTCTACCACACCGTCACCCAGAGTCGGGTCGGTGAACCGGCCTGGTCGCAGATGACCTCGCACGCGGGCTATTTCCTGCTGCTCAACGTGGCGATGGGCGGGGCGTTCCCGAACGGGGTGGCCGGCAGCGGCACGCCCACCGCGGCGACCGTCCCGGGTCGGCCGATGCTGGTCGACTACGTGGCGGTGTACCGCCGTGGGGGCGGGACCACCCCGCCGCCCACCACTCCACCGCCCGGCGGCACGAGGGACGCGTACGGGCAGATCGAGGCCGAGTCGTTCAACGGGCAGAACGGAGTGTTCGTCGAGGCGTGCGCCGAGGGCGGGCAGAACATCGGCGCGCTGCGTAACGGCGACTGGGTGCGCTACGACAACGTCGAGTTCGGCTCCACGCCGGCGCGGGACTTCGTGGCGCGGGTGGCATCCGGCGCGGGTGGCGGGGTCAGTGGCCTGGTCGAGGTGCGGCTGGACAGCCCGACGGCGGCGCCCATCGGCAGCTTCGCGATCGGCAACACCGGCGGCTGGCAGAGCTGGCGCTCGGTGCCCGGAAACGTCGGCGCGGTGACCGGCCGGCACGCCGTCTACCTCACCTTCACCAGCGGCCAACCGAACGACTTCGTCAACGTCAACTGGTTCACCTTCCGCCGCTGAGGCGGGCCTATCGGGTCTCCCGTCGTGTCGCCGCACGGCGGGAGGCCCGATCATCCGCGTCAACCCCTGGACAGAAACAGTTAACTGTCTTAATAATTAGCGCCAACGTTGACGTCCATGGATGCCCGCCCGGGCGTGGAGGGTCGCATGAAACCTGCCAGATCCCTTGTCCTGTCCCTGGTCACCGCGCTCGTCGCGACGCTCGGCGCGGCCTGGGTCGCGCTGCCCGCGTTCGCCGCCGGGGCCACCGCCAGCTTCGTCAAAACGGCCGACTGGGGCTCCGGCTGGGAGGGGAAGTACACCATCACCAACGGCGGCGGCTCGACCATCAACGGTTGGAGCCTCGCCTTCGACCTGCCTGCCGGCACCACCCTCGGCAGCTACTGGGACGCGCTGCTCAGCTCCGCCGGCCAGCGGCACACCTTCACCAACCGGTCCTGGAACGGCAGCATCGCCCCTGGTGCCTCGGTCTCCTTCGGCTTCCTGGCCAGCGGCTCCGGCTCGCCGAGCGGCTGCCAGCTCAACGGCGCACCCTGCGGTGGAGGCACCCCGCCCACCACCCCGCCACCGACCACGCCACCGCCGACCACCCCGCCACCGACCACGCCGCCCCCGACGAACCCACCGCCCACCGGTGGGCTGCCGAAGCACCTGCTCACCGGCTACTGGCACAACTTCGACAACCCCGCCGTGGAGCTGCGGCTGCGCGACGTCCCCGCTGACTACGACCTGGTGGCGGTCGCCTTCGCCGAGGCCACCGCAACACCGGGCGCACTCACCTTCGGCATCGACCCCGGGCTGTCCGCCGCGCTCGGCGGCTACACCGACGCCGACTTCACCGCGGACGTGCGCACCCTGCACGACCGGGGCAAGCGGGTGATCCTCTCGGTCGGTGGCGAGGCCGGCCGGGTCACGGTCAACGACGCCGCCTCGGCCACCGTGTTCGCCGACACGGCCGCCGCGCTGATCGCCCGCTACGGCTTCGACGGGATCGACATCGACCTGGAGAACGGGCTCAACCCGACGTACATGGCACAGGCGCTGCGCGCACTGCGGGCCAAGGTCGGCGCGGGCCTGATCATCGCGATGGCGCCGCAGACCATCGACATGCAGTCCCCGGCCGGCGGCTACTTCAAGCTGGCCCTGGACATCAAGGACATCCTCACCGTGGTCAACACCCAGTACTACAACTCCGGGGCGATGCTCGGCTGCGACCAGAACGCCGCGTACACCCAGGGCACGGTGAACTTCATCGTCGCGCTGGCCTGCATCCAACTGGAGGCCGGACTTCGCCCCGACCAGGTCGGCCTCGGCCTGCCCGCCGGACCGGGCGCGGCCGGTGGCGGCATCGTCGCGCCCAGCGTGGTCAACGCCGCGCTGGACTGTTTGGCCCGGGGCACCAACTGCGGCAGCTTCCGGCCGCCGCGCACCTACCCCGGCATCCGTGGCGCGATGACCTGGTCGGTGAACTGGGACGTCAGCAACGGCAACGGCTTCGCCCGCGCGGTGGCGCCGCACCTGGACACCCTGCCCTGACCGGTCGGCGTCCATCCGGGTTGGGCTGAGCGGCGACGCGGGATCAGCGACCGGCGGTCACCGACCGCCGGTCGTCGCGCGTCCGGCGTCGGCGCATCTTGCGGATCACCCACCAAACCACCATGACGACGAAGATCGCGACGATCCCGTAGTTGAACCAGTCGCTGTACCGCTCGACGTCCTGCCAACGGCTGCCGAGCGCGTAGCCGGCTCCGACGATGAGGGAGTTCCACACCCCGCTGCCGATCGTGGTGAGCAGGATGAACTCGCCCAGCGGCATCCGGTTCGCCCCGGCCGGCACGGAGACGAGGCTGCGGACCACCGGCACCACCCGGCCGATCAGCACCGCCCAGCGGCCGTGCCGCTCGAACCAGCGGTCGGCCTTCTCCAGGTCGTCACGATCCACCAGCGGGATACGGTCCAGCCAGCGCTTGAGCCGCTCCTCGCCCAGCGCCGCGCCGAGCCAGTAGAGCACCAGCGCGCCGACCAGCGAGCCGACCGTCGCCGCCAGCACCACGAGCACCACGTTGAACCGGCCCTCGCTGGCCAGGTAGCCGGCCAGCGCCAGCACGATTTCGCTGGGGATGGGCGGGATGATGCTCTCCAGCGCCACCAGCAGCGCCACACCGACCGGCCCCATGCTCTCGATGACGCTGGCCACCCAGCCGGTCAACCCAGTGAACTTGGACGGGTCGACATTCTGGGCGAGCGCCATGATCGTCCTTCCGTGTCGGCTGCCGGGGATCGGATGGTGATACCCCGTCGGCCGAGGGGCACACCTGCCGGTGAGCCGGGCCACCATGTCCTGGCGGTCAGTGCTCCGGGTGCAGCGCGGTGTCGGCCGGTCCCTGCCGCCAACCGGTGAACACCACAGTCAGGCCGGCGCGGACCGGAGAGCAGCAGAACGGGCCGGCCATGGCCTCGACCGCCGGGTCCAGCGGGGCGAGCCGGACCAGTCGCCACGGCTCGCCGTCGGCCCGGGCCCGGACGGTCAGTGCGTTGCCGGCGCGGCTGACCCGGACGGTCACCTCCCGGCCCGCCCACTCCGGCACCGGCGCAACCGACCAGTCGGAGAACTCCCGGGTCACCACCGCACCGAGCTGGAGCTCGCCGTCGCTCAGCTCGACGCCGGCCTTGACCCAGGTGCGTTCGTCCACCCGGACCAGCGCGCCGGCCTGGTCGAACTGCCCGCTGAGGTCGAGCCGGAAGCTCACCTCCATGGCGCTGCCGACCGGCAGCGGGGCCAGCAGGGCGGGGCCGTTGTCGTGCACGAACCCGTAGCTGGTCCGCCGCCAGAAGTCGCTCTCCGCCGCCGGTTCGACGACCAGCTCACCCGCCGGGCCTTCCTCGGCGCGGACCGGCTGGTGCAGCCAACCGCCCCGGGCCCAGTCCAACGGTTGGCTCGGCGGTACGAGGTCGATCTCCATGACCGGCACCGTACCGGCCGGAAAGAGCCGACCGCGGTCCGCCACCGGGCGGGGCGGGTTTGCGCCGATGATCAACCGGAGAAGTTCTTCCGGCATGGGTGACCGTTGGTACTCCGAAGCCGTCGTCTACTGCCTCGACATCGACACGTACGCCGACTCCGACGGCGACGGGGTCGGTGACATCCGCGGGCTGATCGGCCGGCTGGACTACCTGGCCCGGCTGGGGGTGACGTGCCTGTGGCTGCACCCGATCCACCCGTCGCCCAACCGCGACGACGGCTACGACGCCACCGACTTCTACAACGTGGACCCGCGCTTCGGCACCCTCGGCGACTTCGCCGAGCTGCTGCACCAGGCGCAGAACCGGGGCATCCGCGTGATCATCGACCTGGTGGTCAACCACACCTCCGACGAGCACCCGTGGTTCCAGTCCGCCCGCTCCTCGCCGGACTCGCCGTACCGCGACTGGTTCGTCTGGTCCGACACCGAGCCGGACGACCGGCACCAGGGCATGGTCTTCCCCGGCGAGCAGAACGAGACCTGGAGCTACGACCGCACCGCCAAGGCGTGGTTCTACCACCGGTTCTACAAGTTCCAGCCGGACCTGAACTTCGCCAATCCGGAGGTCCGGGCGGAGATCAAGAAGATCATGTCGTTCTGGCTCCAGCTCGGTGTCTCCGGCTTCCGGATGGACGCGGTGCCGTTCATCATCGAGCTGACCGAGCCGGGCAACCCGAACTCGCCGAAGGACTTCGAGTTCCTCACCGAGCTGCGCCAGCACGTGCAGTGGCGGCGCCCCGACGCCGTCCTGCTGGCCGAGGCGAACGTCGAGCCGGACCAGTTGCCCACGTTCTTCGGCGACGCCGGCGGCTCCGGCAACCGGATCCACATGCTCTTCGACTTCATGCTCAACGGCCGTCTCATCCTGGCCCTGGCCCGGCAGGACCCGGAGGCGCTGATCGAAGCGCTGCGGGACACTCCGAAGCTGCCCGTCGGCGGCCAGTGGGCGACCTTCCTGCGCAACCACGACGAGATCGACCTGTCCCGGCTCACCACCGAACAGCGCAACCAGGTGTACGCGGAGTTCGGCCCGGACGAGAACATGCGCATCTACGACCGGGGCATCCGCCGCCGGCTTGCCCCGATGCTCGGCAACGACCGGCGTCGCATCGAGCTGGCGTACGCCCTGCAGTTCTCGCTGCGCGGCACTCCGGTGCTGCGCTACGGCGAGGAGATCGGGATGGGCGAGGACCTGTCGCTGCCCGGTCGGGAGGCGATCCGTACCCCGATGCAGTGGTCGTACCAGCCGAACGCCGGCTTCTCCACGGCGGACCCGGAGAAGCTGGTCCGTCCCGTGATCGACAAGGGTGAGTTCGGCTACCAGAAGGTCAACGTCACTGCCCAGCGGGGCGACTCGAAGTCGCTGCTCGCCTGGTTCGAGCGCATGATCGGGACGCTGCGCGAGGCGCCGGAGATCGGCTCCGGCTCGACCACCCACATCGACGTGCCGATGCCGGCCGGAGTGCTGGCGCACCGGGCGGACGGGCGGACCGGGACCATGGTCTTCCTGCACAACCTGGGCACCGACGACGTCGAGGTGGACCTGAGCAGCCTGGAGGCGGAGGCCGACCTGCCGATCGACGTGCTCACCGACCGTGGCTACGGCGAGTTGGGCAAGCTCGGTGCGGTCAAGCTCTCCGGCCACGGCTACCGCTGGATCCGCCTCTGCCGGGGCCCGGCCTGCTGACGCTAAGCTCCTTCGATCGACCCCACGTTACCGGGAGGTAATCATGTCGGAGGAGCCCCGCGTCGCCATCGTCACCGGAGCCGCGCGCGGTATCGGCGCGGCCACCGCCCGGCGGTTGGCCGCCGACGGGATGGCTGTCGCCGTGGTCGACATCGAGGAGGCGGCGACCAAGGAGACGGTGGACGCCATCGCCGGTGCCGGCGGCCGGGCGCTCGGTGTGGGCGCCGACGTGTCCGACCGGGCACAGGTCGAGGCGGCCGTGGAACGGGTGGCCGCCGAGCTGGGCGCGCCCACCGTCCTGGTGAACAACGCCGGCGTGCTCCGCGACAACCTGCTGTTCAAGATGACCAGCGCCGACTGGGACACGGTCATGGGCGTGCACCTGCGCGGCGCGTTCCTGTTCAGCCAGGCGGCCCAGAAGCACATGGTGGACCGCAAGTGGGGGCGGATCGTCAACCTGTCCAGCACCTCCGCGTTGGGTAACCGGGGCCAGGCGAACTACGCCGCCGCCAAGGCCGGCCTCCAGGGCTTCACCAAGACGCTCGCCATCGAGCTGGGTCCGTTCGGGGTGACCGTCAACGCGGTCGCGCCCGGCTTCATCGTCACCGACATGACCGCGGCCACCGCCGCCCGCATGAAGGTCGACTTCGACGACTTCCAGAAGCGCGCCGCCGCCGAGATCCCGGTACGCCGCCCGGGCCGGCCGGAGGACGTCGCGCACACCATCTCGTTCCTGGCCAGCGAGGGAGCGGGGTTCGTCTCCGGCCAGGTCATCTACGTCGCCGGCGGCCCGCGGGACTGACCCGTACCCCCGCGCCTCCGCACTCCCGACGAGGGCGCTCCGTTTGCATGGAGCGCCCTCGACGCGCGCCAGGGCCGGGTCAGGCGGTGCTGCCGGTCAGGCGGCGTCGCGGCGGGTGCGCCAGAGCCAGAGCAGGCCGAGCACCGGCAGCACCAGCGGGATGTACCCGTATCCGCTGCCGAACTGCGACCAGACCGTCTCGTCCGGGAAGAGTTCCTTGTCGACCACGCTCAGGACGCCGACCGCGAGCACCCCGACCAGTTCCACCGTGCAGCAGGCCAGTGCGACCCGCCGGCCGGTGTGCCCGGCGCGGGCCAGCCCCACCGCGGCCACGATGTAGATGAGTGCGGCCAGCGCGGAGAGCAGGTACGCCACCGGCGCCTCGTCGAACTTCGTGGCGATCTGCAGGCCCGCCCGGCTGGTCGCCGCGATGGCGAAGAGCAGGTACACCGCGATCAGCAGCCGGCCCGGACCGGTGTTCGTGGCGCGCCGCGCCGGTCGTGTCTCAACCACCGAGCACCTCCCAGGTCTGCTGCAACCGGACCACCACCACCGGGGCTACCAGGCAGACCGCGCAGACGATCGCCGAACCCCAGCGGGTCGGCTCCATCCGGGCCAGTACCCAGGCCAGCGGCGGCAGGCAGACGAGCGTGACCAGGTAGCCGAAGAAGGCACCGGGCTCGCCGGGGCGGTCCCCGCCGTCGACGGCGACCAGCGCCAGCACACTCAACGCGAGCAGCGCCAACTCGAGTACGCCCAGGCCGATGAACTGCACCCGGTCCGGCGGCCGCTGGCGTAGCGCCGCCACCAGTGCCCACACCGCGACGAGCAGCGACAGCACGATGGAAACCGTCGCGAGGATCCCGTCCACCGGTGAGTCGGCGCCCACGCTGGTCACCGGACCCACCCGGTCGTTGCCTCGGTCACCGGCACAGCCTACTAACCGTCGTAGTAAACGGGTGATGCCGCCTGGCTGTCTATCGCCGCTCGCTGTCGAGCTGCCCCACAAATGGGGCAGTGATGAAGTGCGCGGGGGCGAGGGCCCAGGGCCGGGGCCGGGGCCGCGGCGCGGGAGTGGGTGTGCGGCGCGGGGCGCGGGCGTGCGATGGGGGAGTGGGCGTGTGGCGCGGGGGCCGGGCGTGCGATGGAGTGATAGCGGGCATTCGGGCGTAGGCGAGGAGCGGGTGGGGGCTCTTCATGGGGCTGGGTGTCGTTGCCCCACATCTGGGGCAGCTCGACAGGCGCCGGTCAGGCATTGGCTCTGCCCGCCCGCGCCGGAACCTCCGGGCTCCGGTTGGTCGACCCGCCGCCGGCACGCCTGGTGGGGCGACTAGCGTGGATCTCGCCCGTGGCGTCGCCGCGGTGAGGGGAAACGGCGGAGGTACACGTGCTGCGGTTCGGCTTGTTCGGCACCGGTCACTGGGCGATTGAGACGCACGGGAAGGCGCTGCACGCACACCCGGACGCGGAACTGGTCGGGGTGTGGGGGCGTAACCCGGAGCGGGCCGCCGCGCTGGCCGAGGTGTACGGGGTGCCGGCGTTCGCCGACGTCGACGCGCTGCTCGAGGTGTGCGACGCGGTCGCCGTCGCGCTGCCGCCGGACATCCAGGCCGACATCGCGGTCCGGGCGGCCACCGCCGGCCGGCACCTGCTGCTGGACAAGCCGCTGGCGCTCACCGTCGCCGACGCCGACCGGGTGGTCGCCGCCGCCGAGGCGTCCGGGGTCGCGTCGGTCATCTTCTTCACCCAGCGGTTCCAGCCGAACGTGACCGCGTTCCTCGCCGCGACCGCCGCCGCCGGAGGCTGGCAGCACGGTCGGACCACCGCGTTCGCGTCGATCTTCCAGGAGGGCAGCCCGTACGGCGGTTCGCTGTGGCGGCGCGAGCACGGCGCGCTCTGGGACATCGGCCCGCACGCGCTTTCGATCATCCTGCCGGTGCTGGGCCGGGCGACTCAGGTGGCCGCGATGAACGGCCCGAGCGGGATGGTGCACCTGCTGCTCACCCACGATGGTGGGGCCACCAGCAGCGCCTCGCTCTCCCTGGACGCACCGCGCGAGGCGATGGCCCGGGAGTTCGTGTTCTACGGCGAGAACGGCATCGAGACCGTCCCGCTCGGGGAGAACGACCCCGCGACGGCGTTCGGCGTGGCGATCGACCAGCTCATCGAGCAGGTTCAGGCGGGTACCCGGGACCACCGCTGCGACGTCCGCTTCGGCCGGGAGGTCGTCGGCATCCTCGCCGCCGCCGAAATCGCCCGCACCGAATCCCGCACAGTCCCCCTCCCGTAACCCCACCCCCACCCCCACCCACCGGGGGATGGGTCGGGGGTGGGGGAAATGGGTGGAGGGGCGGGGTTGGGGTTGGTTAGGGTGGCGGGCATGTTCACGCATGCCCTGATCGAGGGGGTCGGTACGCCGGCCGCTCGGGGCCTCTTGTTGGTGTCCCGCCCGCGAGTCCGGCGTCCGGCCCTGGCCGGCCGGGACGCGACCCGCCGCTGATCGGTTCACCCTCGCGGCGAGCCGGGGCTGAGCCCCGCCGCCGCTGATCGGCTCATTCCTGCCGCCGCACCCGGGGCTGTCGCCCCGTCGCTGCCGCACCACCGCGTTCCCGCGCCATCGTCCAGGGCCGTCCGAGTCCCGATCCACTCGGACAGGCCCGGAATCCCGGCTGCCTGTCCAGCCCGTCGCCGAACGGCGACAGACAGGACGAAGACCCGTGGCGCCCCGCAAATCCCGACCTACCGAACGCGACCGGTCCCGTCGCATACTCAGCCAGAACTTTCTCGCCGACCCGACCGCCGTGGCACGGCTGGTCCGCGCCGCCGACCCCGATCCGGACGGGCTCCTACTGGAGGTCGGCGCCGGTCGTGGCCAGCTGACCCGGCCGCTCGCCGCCCGCTGCGCGCGACTGACGGCGTACGAGGTGGATCCGGCCGCCGGCCGGGAGTTGGCCGCCGTCTGCGCGACCCTGCCCACCGTCGAGCACCGACAGGCCGACTTCCTGGCCGCCGAGCCACCACCGGAGCCGTTCGCGGTGGTCGGCAACATCCCCTGGTCGCTGACCTCGGCCGTGGTGCGGTGGTGCCTTGCCGCGCCCCGGTTGCGCTCGGCCACCCTGCTCACCCAGTTGGAGTACGCCCGGCGGCGCAGCGGCGACTACGGCCGGTGGACCCGGCTCACCGTCTCGACCTGGCCGGAGTTCGGCTGGCGGCTGGCCGGACGGGTACCGCGTACCGCGTTCCGGCCGGTGCCGGCGGTGGACGCCGGGATCCTGCGCATCGAGCGTCGGGCGGAGCCGCTGCTACCCCGGGCGGCCCTGCCGGCGTACCAGCGGCTGGTGGCGGTGGGCTTCGAGGGAGTCGGCGGCTCCCTCGCCGCGAGCCTGCGCCGGCATCACCCGCCGTCCCGGGTGGCGGCGGCGCTGCGGGCCACCCGGATCGCATCGGACACGCCGGTCGGCTACGTCTGGCCCGAACAGTGGCTGGTGCTGTTCCGGCTGCTGCACGCCCGATGACCCCACCGCCCCGGTCAGGTGCGGGTGGTCAGCGCGGCGCTCAACTCGTCCGGCGACTCGAACTGCTCCACCGGCAACGCCTGGAACATCTGCAACATCGCCGTGCTGGCCCCGTTCTCCTGCCCCCAGCGGACCAGATCCTCGCGCGAGACCGGGTAGTCGAGCCCGGCCAGGTACTCCTGCAACTGAACCCCGGTGACGGTCATGTCGGCCGGCTACCCGCTCGCTCTACCCGTACACCGGTCGGCCGGACGGCCGGTGTACGGCGTGTCGCCCGCGGCGCGCCGACGGTTTGTCGCAGCGGCCGCCGGGTAGCCGCTGACATGCTGGTTCAGCGGCTCGGCGCGCCGAGCGACTTCGACCCGTTGCTGGAGCGCGTCCGGGACGCCCGGGTGGTGATGATCGGCGAATCCACCCACGGCAGCTACGACTACTACCGGCTGCGCGAGCAGCTCACCCGCCGGCTGATCGCGGAGTGCGGCTTCTCGTTCGTGGCCGTGGAGGGCGACTGGCCGGACTGCGACCGGGTGCACCGCTCGGTCACCGCCGCGCCGGGCGGGGCGCTCGATCCACAGATCGCGCTCGATCGGTTCGAGCGGTGGCCGACCTGGATGTGGGCGAATGCCGAGGTGGCCCGGTTCTGCCGGTGGCTGCGGGCGTGGAACGTGGAACGGCCGGAGGAGCAACGGGCCGGATTCCACGGGCTCGACGTGTACAGCCTCTGGGAGTCGATGCAGGCCATCTTCGACTACCTGGGGGAGGAGGATCCGACCTCGCTGGAGGCGGCGCAGGACGCGTACCGGTGCTTCGAGCCGTACGGCAAGCGGGTCGAGGAGTACGGCGCGGCCAGCCGGTTCGTCTCCGCCCGCTGCGAGGAGGAGGTGGTCCGGCTGTTGGCCCGGACCCGGGAACATGCCCTCTCCGACGGTCCGGACCGCTTCTCGGCCTGGCAGAACGCGGAGGTGGTGGCCGGCGCGGAGCGCTACTACCGGGCGATGGTGGCCGGTGGGCCGGATTCGTGGAACATCCGCGACACCCACATGCAGGACACCCTGGACCGGCTGCTGGACCGGTACGGCCCGGACGCCCGAGGGATCGTCTGGGCGCACAACACGCACGTCGGGGACGCTCGGGCCACCGACATGGCCGCGGACGGGATGATCAACATTGGTCAGCTGGCCCGGGAGCGGCACGGCGACGACGCGGTGACGCTGATCGGCTTCGGCAGCTATCGCGGGACGGTGATCGCCGCCCCCCGGTGGGGCTCGACGCCCGAGCCGATGGTGGTGCCGCCGGCCCGGGAGGGATCGGTCGAGCGGCGGATGCACGAGTTGATGCCGGATCGGGCGGTCCTGGTCTTCGGCGGGGAGGACCAGCCCGGCTGGGTCACCGACACCGTGGACCACCGGGCGATCGGCGTCGTCTACGACCCGTCCTTCGAGTCCTGGGGCAACTACGTGCCGACCCGGCTCGGCGAACGCTACGACGCCTTCATCTGGTGTGACGAGACCACCGCCCTGCACCCGCTGCCCGTCCCGGCCGCCCCCGGTGAGATGGAGACCTACCCAGCCGGCGTCTGACCAGGCCCGCACCGCGGAGGCGTGGTGTCCGAAATGCCACCACGCCTCCGCGGTCCAGCGGGTCAGACCCGGGTCGGCGTGCGCTCGGTGAGGTGGTTCCGCAGGCCCTCGCCCTCGATGTCGACGTTCGGCAGGACGCGGGACAGCCAGCGGGGCAGCCACCAGGCCCGGTCGCCGAGCAGCGACATCACCGCGGGAACGATGGTCATCCGGACCACGAAGGCGTCGATGGCCACACCCACGGCGAGCGCGAAGCCCATCGACTTGATCACCGGGTCCTCCAGGAAGACGAAGCCTCCGAAGACCGAAATCATGATCAGTGCGGCGGCGGTGACCACCCGGGCACCGTGCCCCATGCCGCTGATGGTGGCCTGCCGGGCGGACTCGCCGTGCACGAAGTCCTCCCGCATCCGGGACACCAGGAACACCTCGTAGTCCATCGCGAGCCCGAACAGGATGCCGATGAGCAGGATCGGCAGGAAGCTGATCAGCGGGGCCGGGGTGTCCAGGCCGACCAGGTCGGCGAGGTGCCCCTGTTGGAAGACCGCCACCGTGATGCCGAACGTGGCGGCGACGGTGAGCAGGAAGCCCAGCGCGGCCTTGATCGGCACCAGCAGCGAGCGGAAGACCAGCATCAGCAGCAGTACGGAGAGCCCGACCACCAGCAGCAGGTAGGTCGGCAGCGCGTCGGAGAGCTTCTCGGAGACGTCGATGCCGACTGCGGTGGCCCCGGTGAGCAGTACGTCCGCGTCGCGGATCCCGCCCACCGAGCCACGGATCTCGTGCACCATCGTCTCGGTGGCCTCGTCGGTCGGGCCGGTCTTCGGCACCACCCCGAGCAGCGCGGTCCGGCCGTCCGGGCTGACCTGCGCCGGCGCCACCGCGAGCACGTTCTCGGTGCGCTGGAGCAGAGCGGTGACCTGCGGCACGGCGGCCGAGGTGGCCTGCGGCGTGTCGCCGGCGACCACCACCGCGAGCCGGCCGGTGAAGCCCGGTCCGAAGCCCTCGGTGGTCAGGTCACTCGACACCCGGGCGGGCGAGCCGACGGCCGCCGTCGAGGGGTCCGGCAGGGCCAGCCGCATGTCCGGTGTGGGCAGCGCGAGCAGCCCCAGGCCGAGCAGGCTGAGCAGGATGACCGGTACCCGGAACCGGGTGACCAGCCGCGCCCAGCGGAAGCCGAACGAGGACCGGTCCTCGTTCGGCGCGTTCCCGACGGACGGCCGGTCGTTGACGTCCGGACCGTCGACCGGTGCGACGTCACCGGCACTCGCGGAGTCGGCGGCGACCGATCGCAGCCGGCGGGGGAGCACCCGGAGGCCGGCGAAGCCGAGCAGCGCGGGCTGGAGGGTGATCGCGACGAGCACCGCGACGGTGACCGTGCCGGCGGCGGCAAAACCCATCACGGTGAGGAACGGGATGTTCACCACGGCCAGCCCGGCCAGGGCGATGACCACGGTGGCGCCCGCGAAGACCACGGCGGAGCCAGCGGTGCCCACGGCCCGGCCGACCGCCTCCTCCGGGGACAGGCCGTCGAGCAGGTTCTGCCGATGCCGGGAGGTGATGAACAGCGAGTAGTCGATGCCGACCGCGAGGCCGAGCATCAGTGCCAGGATCGGCGCGGTGCTGGTCAACTCGATGACGCCGCTCAGCGCGAACAGACCGGCCATGCCGACGCCCACGCCGATCAGGGCGTTGAGCATGGTCATCCCGGCGGCCACCAGTGAGCCGAAGGTGATGATCAGAACGATCGCGGCGACCAGTACGCCGAGCGCCTCGGTGGAGCCGATCTCCGGCTCACCACCCAGCACCTCGCCACCCGGGGCGATCTGCCAACCCTTGGCCTCGGCGGCGGCACCGACCTCCTCGTACGCGGTGCGCTGCTCATCGCTCACCCCGTCGGCGCCGGTCGCGAACTGGACCTGGACCAGTGCGTACCGGCCGTCGGGCGAGACCGCGCCGACCTGGAACGGGTCGACCGCACCGACCACGCCGGGCAGCGTGGAGGCCTGCTGGACCAGCTCCTGCACCACGGCCTGGCCCTCGGGGCTGGCCAGTTGGCCGTCCCCCGGCGCCTTGACCGCGATGGTGCCGGTGGCGCCGCTCGCCGCGGGGAACTGCTCGGCGAGCAGGTCGAGCGCGCGCTGGCTCTCGGTGCCGGGCATGGTGAAGTTGCTCGCCGTCGGGCCGCGCAGGGTCGCTGCGGCAAGGCCGGCGACGACGAGTACGACGAGCCAGAGCGCGACGACGAGCCGTCGCCGGCGCAGCGCGCCCCGGCCGAGCCGGTAGAGCAGGGTGGCCATCAGGATTCCTTGTCCTCGGTCGTGGGTGGTTGGGGCAGGCGTGCGTCGTCGACGGGTTCGAGGGCCTGCCGGACGAGGGAGAGCAGGGCGACGCGCAGTTCGTCGTCGGGAATGTCGACGAACTCGGCGCACGCCTCGGGGATGCCGGCCAGCAGCACCAGCGCCGTGATCCGGGCTACCGGCCGGTCGGAGTGCCCGGCCAACGCGTCTCGCAGCCGTTCGGAGATCTGCTGGATGTGGGCGAAGGCCGGCTGGCAGAGCAGCTCCGAGAACTCACCGCGGAGCAGCGCGATCTCCCCCCGGAACCGGACCGCGAGGTCGACGAAGCCCACGCCGGCGGCCTGCTGGGCGGCCGCGCCGGTCAGCCCGGTGAGCTGGTCGTCGAGGTCCCGCAGGACGGCGATCGCCGGGGACATCAGCTCGGCGAGCAGGGCTTCCTTGTTGGCGAAGTGGTACAGCACGGTGGCCTTGGAACAGCCGACCTCGCGGGCGATGTCCTGGAGCGAGGTGCCCCGGTAGCCGGTCACCGCGAACCGCCGCGCCGCCGCGGCAAGGATCTCGCCGTGCGTGTCGAAAACCGCCTTGGCCATCACTGGTCCACCTCCGCAGACCAGCATGCCTGACCGATCGGTCAGACCCTGACCGATCGGTCAGATTGCCGGGGTGGCGTTCCCCACACCTCCGCCCGGTTTAACCGGCGTGCTCGGTGTCGTACCTGGTCCGGGCCTCGGCGATGGCCCGGCGGTGCCGCTCCGCCCAGCTGGTCAGCGCCACCAGCGACTCGTAGAGCTCCAGCGCCATCGGGGTGGCCGTGTACTCGACCTTGGGTGGGACGGTCGGATAGACCGTCCGGTGCAGCAGGCCGTCCCGTTCCAGGTTGCGCAGGGTCAGCGTGAGCATCCGTCGACTGATCCCCTCGATGTGCCGCTCCAGTTCGGTGAAGCGCACCGGCCCGTTCGAGGCCGCCACCAGGATGCCGATGCTCCACTTGCCGCCGACCCGGTCGAGCACCTCGCGGACGGTGCACGCCCGGGCCTGCCCGGGGGTGAACGGCACGTTCCCGGCCGCGCAGGTCAGCTCGGCCTGGACCAGCGCGGACACATCGCTGTTCCTCTGGGACATAACAGTGCCTCCTTCCGCTCAGGCTCATGGTCACAGACGATGGCGTCGGTAACAAACCGTGCACCAAGGAGGGGTCCCCATGGACCGTGTCGTCCCGTCCCGCTGGCCAGCGCTGCTCGTGCTCTGCGCCGGCAGCCTGATGATCATCCTGGACGGCAGCGTGGTCGCCGTGGCACTGCCCGCCGTGCAACGCGACCTGGGATTCACCGCCGCCGGCCTGGCGTGGGTGGTCAACGCCTACCTGGTCGCGTTCGGCGGGCTGCTGCTGCTCGCCGGCCGCCTCGGCGACCTGCTCGGCCGCCGGCGGGTCTTCCTGGCCGGCGTCGCGCTGTTCACCCTGGCCTCGCTGGCCTGCGCGGTCGCCTCCGGGCCGGCCCTGCTGGTCGCCGCGCGCTTCGGTCAGGGCGTCGGCGGCGCGCTGGCCATGGCGGTCAGTCTCGGCATGATCGTCCGGCTCTACCCCGAGCCGGCCGAGCGGGCCCGCGCGATCGCCGTGTTCAGCTTCACCGGGGCGGCCGGAGCGTCGGTCGGCACGGTGGCCGGTGGAGTGCTCACCGACCTGGCCGGCTGGCGGTCGATCTTCCTGATCAACCTCCCGATCGGGGCGGTGATCCTGCTCGCCGCCGTCCGCCGGCTCCCCGCCGAGCGGGGGATCGGCCTGCGGGCGGGCTTGGACCTGCCCGGCGCGCTGCTCGCCACCGCCGGCCTGATGGCCGCCGTGCTGAGCATCGTGGGGACCGGCGAGCATGGCTGGACGAGCCCACGGACCCTCGGTGCGGCGGCGCTCGCGGCGCTGCTGCTCGGCGGGTTCGCCATGCGCCAACGGGTGGCGGCCACTCCGCTGCTGCCGGCCCGGGTGCTGCGCGTTCCGGGCCTGGTCGCGGCGAACGCCGTGCAGTTCCTCATGGTCTCCGCGTACTTCGGCTTCCAGTTCCTGCTCGCCGTGGAGTTGCAACTGGTGCTCGGGCTGGATGCGGCCGCCACCGGCTGGGCCTTCCTGCCCACCCCGGTGGTGATCGCGGTGGTGTCGCTCGGCCTGGCCGGTCGGCTGATCGCCCGGTGGGGTGCCCGGACCGTGCTGCTCGCCGGGCTCGGTCTGGCGACCGTCGGCTTCCTGCTGCTCGCCCGGCTGCCCGCCGACGGCGGCTATCTCGCCGACGTACTCCCCTCGATGGTGGTCTTCGGGATGGCCGGCGGCCTGACCCTGCCGGCGGTCACCACGCTGGCCATGGCCGGCGCGACCGACGCGGACGCCGGGCTCGCCTCCGGGCTGGCCAACACCACCCAGCAAGTTGGCGGTGCGGTCGGACTGGCCGCGCTGGCCACCCTGGCCGCCACGCGCGCCGACGGCCTGCGGGCCGCCGGCTGGGCCGAGACGGCCGCGCTGGCCGGCGGCTACCGGATGGCGTTCGCCGTCGCCGCCGCCCTGGTGATCGCCGCGCTGCTGGTCGCGTTGACCACGCTGTCCGGAGACCGGCCCGCTGCGCCGCGCGTCGAAACCGATCGGCAGCGAAGCGCCGCGTCCAGTTGACCGACGGCACCGGTGCCGGGAGGGTGAGCGGGTGAGCGAGGCTGAGGAAACCCGGGACGGGGTGGCCCTGACCAACCTGGACCAGCCGCTGTCCGACCGCGACGACGCGACCAAGCGCGACCTGGTCGACTACCTCGACGCGGTCCGGGACCGGATCCTGCCGCAGCTGCGAGACCGGCCGCTGTCGGTGATCCGGGTCCGCCCCGGCCAACCGCCGTTCATGCAGAAGAACCTGCCCCGGTACACCCCGGACTGGGTCCGCCGGGTGCCGGTCTGGGCGGAGGCGTCGCACCGGGAGATCTCGTACGCCCTCTGCGACGACCGGCGCACCCTGCTCTGGTTCGCCAACCAGCGGGCCGTGGAGTTCCACCCGACGCTGGCCACCGCGGCGGACCTGCACCGCCCGACCCACCTGGTGCTCGACCTCGACCCGCCGGAGGGGGACGGGTTCGGCGCAGCGGTCGCCACGGCGCTGCTGGTCCGCCAGGCGCTCGCCGACGTCGGCCTGGCCGGGGCGGTCAAGACCAGCGGCGCCAAGGGCGTGCACGTCTTCGTCCCGGTGGCCGACGAGCCCACGGCGGAGGAGTTGGCCGCAGCCACCCGGGCGCTCGCCGTCCGCGCCGAGCGGCTCGACCCGGCGCTGGCCACCACGGCCTACATCAAGGAGGACCGGGGCGGCCGGGTCTTCGTGGACGCCACCCGGGCCGGCGGGGCGACCGTGGCGGCCACGTACAGCCCGCGGCTGCGCCCTGGGCTGCCGGTCTCCTTCCCGGTCGACTGGGCCGACCTGCCCCAGGTGACCCCGGCCGACTTCACCATCCGGACCGTGCCGTCGCTGGTGGCCGGGGCCGACCCGTGGGTGGCGCTGATGCCGGCGCCGCAGCCGCTCCCCGCCGACCTGGTGGCCGAGGGGCGAGCCATCCCGGTGGCCCGCGTGCAGGCCATGCACGAGGGCAAGCGCCGGGCCCGCGCCCGCCGACAGGCCGGCTGACGGCACGCGCTGGGGTACGGTCCGGGCGCTCGCTCTCGCGGCGCGGCTCCCCCTCCCACTCGGGCCGGGGGAGCCGCGACCCTTCAGCGCCCCTGCAAGCGCTTCACGTTGTCGCCGAACGTCCAGCCCTTTGACCCGTCCCAGTTCGCCGACCAGGTCATCAGGCCCTTGAGGCCGGGTATGGCGTTCCACGACTGCGTGACCAGCGACGTCGACATGTAGCCGCCACCGGCGCCGTTCTGCGCGGGCAGGCCCGGAACCTGCTTGTCGTACGGCACGCGGATGGTGGTGCCCTGGATGGTCAGGCCGTTGTTCAGGCACTGCGTCTGCACCGTGAAGCCCTGCACCGTGCCAGCGGGGTAGGAGTCGCCGGCGCAGCCGTACATGCTGCCGTTGTAGTACTGCATGTTCAGCCACCAGAGCCGGCCGTTGTCCACGTACTTCTTGATGATCGGCAGGTACGAGCCCCAGATCGAGCCGTAGACCACGCTGCCGCCGGTGACGTAGGCCGTCTCCGGTGCCATGGTCAGGCCGAAGTTCGACGGCATCCGGGCCAGGACTCCGTCGATGATCCGGATCAGGTTGGCCTGCGACGTGGAGAGGGTGTTGATGTTCCCGCTACCGGTCAGGCCAGTCTCGATGTCGATGTCGATGCCGTCGAAGTGGTAGGCCGTGAGGATCGGCACGATCGTCGCGATGAACCGGTCGGCGACCGCGCTGGAGCTCAGGTCGATGCCCGCCGCGGCCCCGCCGATCGACATCAGGATCGTTGCGCCGGCCGCTTTGGCCTGGCACATCTCGGCTGGGGTGGCCACCTTGACGCCAGCGTCCATGCCGTTCTCCCAGAGCACCGTGCCGTCTGAGCGGATCACCGGGAAAGCCGCGTTGATCACGTTGTAGCCGTGCTGGCTGAGCCGGCTGTCGGTGATCGGGATCCAGCCGAGGCCGGGGTGTACGCCGTTGGAGGCGCCATCCCAGTTCTCCCAGTAGCCCTGCAGCACCTTGCCGGCGGGCCGCGACTTCACCCCGCAGGTCCCATCGGTCGGCGGCGGCGTGGTCGGTGGCGGCGTGGTGGGCGGCGGCGTGGTCGGTGGCGGCGTGGTGGGCGGCGGTGTGGTCGGGGGCGGTGTGGTGGGCGGCGGCGTGGTCGGTGGCGGGGTGCCTCCCGAGCACGCGCCCAGGTCACGCCACAGCGACGGGGTCGCGGCCGGGTTCCAGCCGGCACCGGGGTGTGCGGTGTGGGTGACCAGAGCCTGGTAGAGCCGGCCGCCGTAGGTGACCTGGGCACCCGCCGGGTAGGTGTTGCCCTCGGCCCAGGCCGGTGCGGTACAGGCGACCAGCAGGGCGGCGTCCGCCGAGGACACGGCGGCCATGCTGCTGGGGACGAAGGCGACGGCGGCCGCGACGATCATCGCCGCCCCGGCTACCACTGCGAAAATCCGACGGCTTCTCATGGCTCACTCCCCAGGCTTCGACGACCCGCGACCTCCACATATTGACGTCCGTGATGTTTAATATCAAGGGTTGTTAACAGATTCGGCTGGCGTCGCCTCGGACGGGGACATCGGCCCCACACGCCCATGATCCGGTAGATGTCTCCGGCCATGGTCGCGTTGCCCCCCGGCCTCGCGGGGGTAGGGCCTGCCCCACCGGCGAACTTCCCGCTCACCGGCTGTCATCTGGACAGACCGCTTCGTAGCGTCGCAGGAAAGTCATCGAAGACGATTCCTGTCCGTTCCGGAGGTGGTCACGTGAATTTCTCCATCGGAGACCCGCCCGTCGAGAATCGAGCGTCGTCCGGGACGCTCTCCCGGATCGTCGACGTCGACGCGTTGCGCGCCGTGGCGCTGCTCCTCATCCTGGTCGTCAACATCGCCTTCTTCGCCTCCGGCTATTCCTTCCAGCTGGTTCCGGATCCCGCGCACGACTCGTGGGGCGACCAGGCGGTCCGGTGGCTGGTCGAGCTGCTCCTCACCATGAAGGCGTACCTGCTCTTCTCCTTTCTGTTCGGCTACAGCTTCACCCTCCAGCTCGATTCCGCCGCGCGGCGCGGCGTCGACTTCGCCCCACGGTTCCGGCGACGGCTGGCCGGGCTCTTCGTGCTCGGCATCCTGCACGCGGTGCTGCTGTTCCAGGGCGACATCCTGACCACGTACGCATTGCTCGGTCTGGTCCTGCTCGGCATGCGGCGAGTCGGCGCCGGGACCGCGCTGCGCGCCGCCGTACTGCTGACCGGCGGGATCGGCTTCGTCCTCGCGCTCGCCGCCACGGGCGGGACCCAGCTGGTCACCGATCCGGCGACGGCACTCGCGGCGGGGCAGCGGTCCACCGAGGCACTACAGGGCGGGATCGGCTCGGTGATCACCGAGCACGTACGCCAGCTGCCGGCGATGTTCGGCACGCTCCTCGTGCAGGGGCCGCTCGCCCTCTCGGCCTTCCTCTTCGGTTACGCGGCCGGGCGGCGCCGGCTACTCACCGACGTCGTCGGGAACCAGCAGCTCCTGCGCCGGGTGCAGCAGCTGGGCTATCCGGTCGGCCTGGCCGGTGCGGTGATCTTCGCATCGGGCGGGGGCACCGCCAACCTGACCGGGCTGACGGCGGGCGTGCTCACCGCGCCGCTGCTCGCGGCCGCGTACGCCGCCACCCTGCTCCAGTTCTTCCAGACCGACCGGGGGCGGCGGGTCGTCGCCGTACTCGCGCCGGCCGGCCGGATGTCCCTGTCGAACTACCTGGGTCAGTCGCTGCTCTGCGTGCTGGTCTTCACCGGCGTCGGGCTGGGCCTCGCCGGTGCCGTCGCACCCCCGGTCGTCGTACTCATCGCGGTCGCGATCTACTGCGTGCAGCTCGCCGCCAGCGCGGCATGGATGGCCCGGTTCCGGTACGGACCGATGGAGTGGCTGTTGCGGGCCTGGACCGAGCAGCGGTGGCCACGGCTGCGGGCCGCGGACCCGGCATGACGGGTCCCGGTGCCGGCGCCGCCCGGCTGGGAGATCGTGCAGTGCCTATGCCAGCTCTTGCAGCCGGTCCAGGCTGGTTTGTTGGGCTGGAGTCAGGTGAAGGCTCTCTGCAGCGAGATTCTCTTCCAAATGGTCCACCCGGGCGGTGCCAGGGATCGGGAGCATCACCGGCGAGCGACTCAGGAGCCAGGCGAGCGCAATCTGGGTGGGGGTGGCGCCGACCTCGGATGCTACGGCGGCGATCCCCGCCTTCGCCCCCGACGTTCCTGCCGCGACCGGCCGCCACGGCAGAAACGCGATGCCTGCCCGCTCACAGGCCATGAGGACGGGCTCATGCTCGCGGTCGAGCACGTTGTACCGGTTCTGCACGCTCGCCACATCAACGATCTGACGCGCCTGGTCCAGCTCGGCGACGGTGACCTCGGACAGCCCGATTCGGCCGATCTTGCCTTCAGCCTTCAGCTCCCGCAACGTACCGAGTTGCTCGGCCAGCGGCGTCTCTGGATCGATCCGGTGCAGCTGGAGCAGCTCGATTCGCTCGACGCGCAGCCGGCGCAGAGCCTGCTCGACTTGCGCGCGCAGGACGGCCGGCCGCCCGTCCAGTTTCCACTCCCCTTGCGGGCCTGATCGCGCAACGCCGACCTTGGTCGTGATGAGCAGCCCGTCCGGATAGGGGTAGAGGGCCTCGGCGAGAAGCTCCTCGTTTGCTCCTCCGCCATACAGGTGGGCGGTATCGATCAGCGTGACGCCCAGCGCGACGGCCCGCCGGATCACCGCCAGAGATGCCTCGCGGGCAGCGCCCGCCTCGGTCGGCAGGCGCATGGCACCGAACCCGAGCCGGCGTACCTCCAGATCTCCTCCGATACGGAACGTTGTCGATGTCATTCTGTCTCCCCTGTTGAGGGGGCAACGCTAACAGCACGCTCTCGCGCTGATGGTCAGCGTTCAGGCGACGCGGATGTCATGCTGCTCGCGATTGGCGAGCACCTCGTCCATGTGCGCCTCGGCCCAATCCTTGACGGCGCGCATCAGGTGGTGGAGCGAGAGACCCAGGTCGGTCAGCTCGTACGTGACGGTGACCGGCACGGTTGCCGTCACGGTGCGGGTGACCAGGCCGTCGCGTTCGAGGGAGCGCAGGGTCTGGGTGAGCATCTTCTGGCTGACGCCGGCCAGCCGGCGGGCCAACTCCGAGTAGCGCATCGCTCGCGGCTCGCCGACACGGTTGCTGCCGGGGGCATGCGGGCCGTCGCTGCCGAGTGCCGCCAGGATCAGCGTCACCCACTTGTCGGAGATCCGGTCGAGTAGCTGGCGGCTGGGGCAGCGTGCGAGGAACGCGTCGTAGTCCGCCTGCGCCTGTGCCCGCCTCTGGGCTGCCGTCCGTGTTGGCATCGACTGCTCCTTCCTACCGGGCGGTGCCCTACGCACTCTGAGGTGCGTACTTCCTAGTGGAGAGTTACCCCTCAATAGTGATGTGGGAAGACCGCCGAACACAAGCCATGAGGAGCGAACCCATGAGCATGTCCACCTACCGCACCGCCGTCGTGCGCACCCCGGGCGCACCCGGCTCGATCGAGATCATTGACGTTCCCGTAACTGAGCCCCGGCCCGGCGAGGTCCGGGTCGAGATCGCCGCTGCGCCGGTCAACCCCGTCGACCTCGGGGTCGCGGGTGGCTTCTTCCACGCCATGGGACTGATCAATCAGGCGGAGCGTACCGGCCTGGGTTGGGACTTCGCCGGCATCGTGGTAGCCGCCGGCCGCGGCGTGGACCTGACCGTAGGTACCCGGGTCGCCGGTCTGGTGGCTGGGTTCGACCGCGACTTCGGCACCTACGCCGAACAGCTCGTCGTGCCGGCCGCCGACCTCGCCGTCGTGCCTGACGGGCTGGACCTGGTCGCGGCGTCGACGGTGCCGCTCAATGGGCTGGCTGCGGCGCAGATCGTCGACCTGCTCGGCGACGCGCCCACCGGCGGTAACCGGCTGCTGGTGACCGGGGCGGCCGGCGCGGTCGGGGGGTACGTCGCCTCGCTCGCGCAGGACCGCGGCTGGCGCGTGACCGGCCTGGCCCGAGCCGAGGACGAGGAGTTCGTCCGCAGCCTCGGCGCCGACTTCACCGCCCGAGCCGAGTCGGGCTGGGACGCGGTCGCCGACGGTGCTGCCCTGCAGGAGCAGGGTCTCGCCCTGGTCCGCGACGGCGGGGCCTTCGTCGGCGTCCGGCCGAACGCCGTGCCGGCCATGGAGCGCGGGGTCACCGTAGCCGCCGTGGTAGCGCACCCCGACGGCCCTCGATTGGGTGACCTGCTCGCCCGCACCGCGTCCGGCGAACTGCCGGCCCGAGTGCACACGGTCATGCCGCTGGACCTGGTCGACGACGCCCACCGGGCCATGGCGAAGGGTGGGGTGCGCGGTCGCTACGTGCTCCAGCCCTGGGCACACGACTAAGGCCCCTGACCGGGGTTTACCCTGTCAGAGGCCTTATGTGCGATTTAACGATGGTGCCCCCGGCAGGATTCGAACCTGCGCCCCCGCCTCCGGAGGGCGGTGCTCTATCCCCTGAGCTACGGGGGCTCAGCGACTGGAGAAGACTAGCAAACCTCCTCCGTGAACGCCGAATCGGTATCCGGTGACCCGATCGTGTCGCCAACCGCCCGATCGCCCTGGTGGTCAGCCGCCCGACCGCCCGGGGCGGTCAGGCGGCGAGGGCCCGTAGCCGTCAGGCGGCGGCGATCACCCGACCGCAGCTGGGCAGCGGGTGCAGCACGATCCGCCGGGGGAGTCGCCGGGGCCACTCGTTGCGTGGCCAGGAGCCGTCCACGATCAGGTGCACGGTGCGCTGCTCCTCCCCACTGAGTCGCAGCACGAAGTCGCGGGGCAGCGGCGGGTCCACCGTCGGCGTAGTGATCATGAAGCGCACCCGACCGCGGGACGAGACGGCGGAGATCACGTCGGCCGCCGGCATGGTGCCGCGCAGCCGGACCCGCCCCAGCCAGTAGACCTCGGCGAGGTGCTCCTGGGCGGCCCGGGTGATCGCCGGGTACTCGCTGCGTACCCAGCGCTCGACCGCGCTGACGCAGAGCCCGCAGGCCCGCTCGCGCGGCTCCCGCGGACCCAACCCCCAGGCCCGCAGGTACGCCCCGACCGCGCCCGCGTCCAGCGGCAGGTCGAACCGGCGCTGGATGAGCGTGGTGAGGCTCTGCCGCGTCCACAGCTCCTCGTCCAGGCCGAACTCGTCGGGGTGGACGCCCCGGAGCGCGTCGATCAGTTCGAGTTCCTGTTCGCGGCTGAGCATTCCCGGCTCGCCCTGCCGCTGTCCGCGACGGGCGGCTGCCACCGCCCCGTCACCGCCGATGGTGTGGCGCCGGCACCAGCTGGTGACCGAACGCCGTGCGTCTCTGAGTGCAACCCCCACGTCCTGCGCAACGAGCCCGAATCGCAACTGGTCACGATATGTGCGGAGAAAACTCTCTAAGCAACGTAATCGGTTGCACCGCTCAAAACCCCCATACAGGACTTCAGGGACAAGAGCGGGTCGTTCCGACCACATGACGCGGGCCCGCGCCCCCGCCGGTCCACGGCGGTGACGCGGGCCCGATGCGCCCGTCCGGTAGGTCAGCCCTTGGCCTGCGCCTGGAGCTGCCGGAGATTGTTCAGCTCGCTCTGCTGGGTGGACTTCATGGTCCGCGCCACCCGCAGCACCTCGGCGTTGTCGGTCTCGCCGAGCACCGCGTCGATCATGTGGATGCCGCCCAGGTGATGATTGATCATCAGGTCCAGGAACTGCCGGTCGACCTCGATGCCCTGGGCGTCGCGCAGGGCGGCCATCTCCTGCGGGGTGGCCATCCCCGGCATCAGCCCGTCCTTGACGGTGGCCCCGTCGGACATCCACGACATCGGCGGCTGCGACCCGGTCGGGCTCAGCTCCCACTGCCGCAGCCAGGTCTGCATGGCGCCGATCTCGCCCTGCTGCCCGCTGGCGATGTCGACTGCCATCTGCCGCACCCCGGGCAGCGTCGCCGACCGGTACGCGGTCAGGCTCATCTCCACCGCCTGGGTGTGGTGCGTGGTCATGTCCCGCGCGAAGCCCGCCTCCACCGAGGTGTCACCCGGTCGGGTGAGCCCCGGGGTGAGCAGGCCGCCGCCGAACCCGAGCAGCAGGCCCACCACGAGCATGGCGGTCAGCGCCAGCACGCCGTAGCGCCGCGCCGGGGCCCGGCCGCCCTGGTCCGGGGCGGCCGGAGCCTCGTCGTGCTCGCTGTCAGTGGTGGCGGGAGCAGTCATCGCCGTCCTTACTGGGTGGGCATCTGGGAGTCGAGGTCACGCGGCGTGGTGCCGGTGGCGGTGACGCCGGTGTTGCACAGCGCGGTCGGGCCCTCGATGGAGGCGTTCACCCGCAGGTCCTTGATGAACTCGTCGATCCGCGCGTCGTCGGCGTTGTCGACCTTGAGCTGGAAGCCCCACGCCTGAAGCGAGATCGGCTTGTCCAGGCCCTCGTACGGGCTCATCATCATCTTCTCGACGCCGCGGACCTTGCCGGCGAGCTTGTCGATCTGGTCCTGCGGCAGGCCCGGCCGGTAGGTGATCCAGACGGCGCCGTGCTCCAGGCTGTGCACCGCGTGCTCGCTGGCGATCGGGGCGTCGTACACGTCACCCATGCAGTTCTGCCAGGTGGCGTTGTGCACCCCGCCCACCGGCGGTGAGTACTTGTAGGTCAGCGGGCCGGACTTGTGTGCCTCGTACTTGAGGCTCTCCGGGTCCGACTTGCGGTAGTTGACGATGCCGTCGATGGCATTCGCCCGCTTGTCCCACGGCTTGGCACCCTGGAACGACGCCCAGGCGCCGTACCCGATGATGCCGGCGGCGAGCACGCCCACGGCGACGAAGAGCGCGATCGGGCCCCACGCGCGGCCCTGGCTCACCTTGACCGGGGTGACCGGCTTGCGGGGGCCCTTGCCACCTGCCCGCGGAGTGCCCGCAGGCTTGCCCGCCGGCTTGCCGGAACCGGCCTTGGCGCCGGACGCCGGCCGGCCTGCGGCCGGCTTCTTGCCGGTGCTGACCACGGTCGGGCGGCGCTCAGGGCCACCGGGGGTGCTGATGCTCATCGTGCCTCGTCAAGTCGGTCGGTCAGGGATGTTGGCGGGCCGGATGACGCGGTGGGTAGCCGCCGAGTGCCCGAGTCTACCCCCGATAACATGGCTGGGTGACTCCTGCAGAACTCGCCTCGGTCGTCCTCACCGCTGCCCGCGCCGTCTTCAGCGAGCGTGGCCTGGACCAGGCCGCGCTGCCGGAGCGTACGGCGGTGGAGCGACCCCGCAACCCCGAGCACGGCGACTACGCCTCCACGCTCGCCCTGCAGTTGAGCAAGAAGGTGGGCGTTCCGCCGCGCGAGCTGGCCGCCGCGCTGGCCGACGAGCTGGGCCGGGCACCTGGGGTCAAGTCGGTGGAAATCGCCGGCCCAGGCTTCCTGAACATCCGGCTGGACGCGGCCGCCGCCGGCCAGCTCGCCCGGGTGATCGTCGAGGCCGGCGCGGAGTACGGCCGCAGCGACCGGCTCGCCGGCGAAAAGATCAACCTGGAGTTCGTGTCGGCCAACCCGACCGGCCCGGTGCACATCGGCGGGGTCCGCTGGGCGGCCGTCGGTGACGCGCTCAGCCGGCTGCTGCGGGCCACCGGCGCCGAGGTGGGCACGGAGTACTACTTCAACGACGCCGGGTCGCAGATCGACCGGTTCGCCCGCTCGCTGCTCGCCGCCGCCAACGGCCAGTCCGCGCCCGAGGACGGCTACGGCGGGGCGTACATCGGGGAGATCGCCGCCGAGGTGCAGGCCCGCCGGCCGGACGTGCTGACCCTGGACGACGCCGCCGCCCAGGAGGTGTTCCGGGTCGAGGGCGTCGCGCTGATGTTCGACGAGATCCGCTCCTCGCTGCGCGACTTCGGGGTGGAGTTCGACACCTACTTCAACGAGAAGGACCTGCACGACCGGGGTGAGCTGGACCTCGCCCTGGCCCGGCTGCGCGAGCAGGGCCAGGTCTACGAGTCCGAGGGCGCCACCTGGTTGCGGACCACCGACTTCGGCGACGACAAGGACCGGGTGCTACGCAAGTCCAACGGCGAGTGGACGTACTTCGCCGCGGACTGCGCCTACTACCTGGACAAGCGGGAGCGCGGCTTCGAGCGGGTCGTGATCATGCTGGGCGCCGACCACCACGGCTACATCGGGCGGATGAAGGCGATGGCCGCCTGCTTCGGCGACGACCCGGAGCGCAACCTGGAGATCCTGATCGGGCAGCTGGTCAACCTGCTGCGCGACGGCGCCCCGGTGCGGATGAGCAAGCGGGCCGGCACCGTGATCACCCTGGAGGACCTGGTCGAGGCGATCGGGGTGGACGCGTCCCGGTACGCGCTGGCCCGCTACTCCAGCGACTCCCCGATCGACATCGACATCGAGCTGTGGACCCGGGCCACCCGTGACAACCCGGTCTACTACGTGCAGTACGTCGCCGCCCGGACGGCGGGCGTGGCCCGCAACGCCGCCGAGGTGGGGCTGCTCCAGGGCGGCGCCGACGACTTCCGCCCCGAGCTGCTCGGGCACGAGAAGGAGAACGAGCTGCTCAAGGCGCTCGCCGAGTTCCCGGCGGTGGTCGCCACCGCCGCCGAGCTGCGCGAGCCGCACCGGGTGGCCCGCTACCTGGAGGAGAGCGTCGCAGCCTCCTTCCACCGGTTCTACGACAACTGCCGGGTGCTGCCGTTGGGCGACGAGGAGGTCACCGACCTGCACCGGGCCCGGCTCTGGCTCAACAACGCCACCCGCACGGTGATCGCCAACGGTCTACACCTGCTCGGCGTCTCCGCACCCGAGAGGATGTGACATGAGGGCTCATGAGGCTGGTGCGCTGCACGCGGACATCAGCAACCAGGGGCCGGCCTGGCTGCGTACCCCACAGGACGTCAACGCCCTCGTGCCGGCGCTGTGGCCACGCACGGTGACGCGCGGCGCCGACGGCGCGGTCGCCGTCGCGGGCCTGAGCGTCCGCGACATCGCGGCCGAGTTCGGCACCCCGGTGTACGTCCTCGACGAGGACGACCTGCGGTCACGCTGCCGGGACTTTCGGGCGGCCTTCCCGACCGAGGACGTCTACTACGCCGGCAAGGCGTTCCTCTGCCGGGCCGTGGTCCGGATGATCGCCGAGGAGGGGTTGCACCTCGACGTCTGCACCGGCGGCGAGCTGGCCACCGCGCTGGCGGCCGGGATGCCGCCGGAGCGGATCGGCTTCCACGGCAACAACAAGTCGGTGGCCGAGCTGAGCCGGGCACTGGACGCCAGGGTGGGGCGGATCATCGTCGACTCGTTCACCGAGATCGACCGGCTGACCGCGCTGGCCCGCGAGCGGGGGGTCCGCCCCCGGGTGCTGGTCCGGGTCACCGTCGGCGTCGAGGCGCACACCCACGAGTTCATCGCCACCGCCCACGAGGACCAGAAGTTCGGCTTCTCGCTGGCCGGCGGGGCGGCCGCGTCGGCCGCCTTCAAGATCCTCGACGAGGACGTACTGGAGTTGCGCGGGCTGCACTCGCACATCGGCTCGCAGATCTTCGACGCCAGCGGCTTCGAGGTCTCCGCCCGCCGGGTGCTCGCCCTCCAGGCGCAGATCCGCGACGCGCGCGGGGTCGAGCTGCCCGAGCTGGACCTGGGCGGCGGCTTCGGCATCGCCTACACCACCCAGGACGACCCGGCCGCTCCGCAGGATCTGGCCAAGCGGCTGCGCAAGATCGTCGACTCGGAGTGCGCGGCGGAGAATCTGGCCGTGCCGCGGCTCTCCATCGAGCCGGGGCGGGCCATTGTCGGGCCGTCCGTGTTCACCCTCTACGAGGTCGGCACGGTCAAGGACCTCGACGGCATCCGCACGTACGTCAGCGTCGACGGCGGGATGAGCGACAACATCCGGACGGCGCTCTATGACGCGTCCTACTCGGCGACGCTGGCCTCCCGTGCCTCCACCGCCGAGCCGATGCTCGCCCGCGTGGTGGGAAAGCACTGTGAGTCCGGGGACATCGTGGTGAAGGATGAATTCCTGCCCGCCGACGTGCAGGCCGGAGATCTTGTCGCGGTGCCCGGCACCGGTGCCTACTGCCGCAGCATGGCCAGCAACTACAACCACGTACCCCGGCCACCGGTGGTCGCGGTGCGCGACGGCCAGGCGCGTCTGATCGTCCGGCGGGAAACCGAAGAGGATCTGCTGGCTTTGGATGTGGGATGACGTCACCTGTGCGCTTGGCACTGCTCGGCTGCGGCACGGTCGGTCAGGAGGTGGTCCGGCTGCTGCACGAGCAGGGGACCGACCTGGCCGCCCGGATCGGCGCTCCGCTGGAGATCGCCGGCATCGCCGTCCGCCGACTCGGCCGTGACCGCGGTGACCTGCCGGTCGACCCCACCCTGTTCACGACCGACGCGCTCGGCCTGATCAAGCGCGACGACGTGGACGTGGTGATCGAGGTGGTCGGCGGCATCGAGCCGGCCCGGACCTGGCTGGTCGAGGCGCTGCGCGCCGGCAAGAGCGTGGTCACCGCCAACAAGGCGCTGCTCGCCGAGGACGGCGTGGCGCTGCACGACGCGGCGGCCGAGGGCGGCGGCGACCTCTACTACGAGGCGTCCGTGGCCGGGGCCATCCCGCTGCTGCGCCCGCTGCGCGAGTCGCTGCACGGCGACCGGATCAACCGGGTCACCGGCATCGTCAACGGCACCACCAACTTCATCCTCTCCGCCATGGACGCCACCGGCGCCGGCTTCGCCGAGGCATTGGAGGAGGCCACCGAACTGGGGTACGCGGAGGCCGACCCGACCGCCGACGTGGAGGGCTTCGACGCGGCGGCCAAGGCGGCGATCCTCGCCTCGCTGGCGTTCCACACCCGGGTCGGTGCCGCCGACGTGCACCGGGAGGGCATCACCGAGGTCACCGCCGCGGACGTGGCCAGCGCCCAGGCGATGGGCTGCACGATCAAGCTGCTCTGCATCGCGGCCCGCGGCGTCGACCCGGCCGGCCGGGACACGGTCAGCGTCCGGGTGCACCCGGCGATGATCCCACGCAGCCACCCGCTGGCCAGCGTCGGCGACGCGTTCAACGCGGTCTTCGTGGAGGCGGACGCGGCCGGGGAGCTGATGTTCTACGGCCGGGGCGCGGGTGGCGCGCCGACGGCCAGCGCCGTCCTCGGCGACGTGGTGGCGGTGGCCCGAAACCGGCTCGCCGGGGTGCGCGCGGCCAGCGAGAGCGCGTACGCCGACCTGGCGGTGCGGCCGATGGGCGAGGCGCTGACCCGCTACCACGTCAGCCTGGACGTGGCCGACCGTCCGGGTGTGCTGGCCGCGGTGGCTGGCGTGTTCGCCCGGCACGACGTGTCGATCGCGACCGTGCGGCAGGGCTCGGCGGGCGGGGTGCCCGGCCGGGACGGCGACGCCGAGTTGGTCATCGTCACCCACGTGGCACCGGACGCCGCGCTCGCCGCCACCGTGGGCGAGCTTCGTGGTCTGGACATCGTCCGGTCGGTGACCAGCGTGCTGCGGGTCGAGGGCGGCGCGTGAGTCGTTGACCCGGTGGTGGGGCAGGCCGTGTGCGGCCCTCGTGTCCCGCCAGGTGGGTAACCCGGGGTGCGCCACCGGTCGCTCCGGCAGGCTGGTCCAGGGTGGCCTGGAAATGCTCAGGTCGGCACGGCGGTAGAGGCGAGGAGAGCGACATGTGGCGGGGTCTGATCGAGGCGTACCGGGATCGGCTGCCGGTCACCGCGGCCACGCCCGTCGTCACGCTGCACGAGGGGAACACCCCACTGCTGCCCGCGCCGGTGCTCTCCGCCCGGCTCGGTTGCGACGTGCACCTCAAGGTGGAGGGCGCCAACCCGACCGGCTCGTTCAAGGACCGCGGGATGACCCTCGCGGTCTCCAAGGCGGTCGAGGCCGGCAACAAGGCCATCATCTGCGCCTCCACCGGCAACACCAGCGCCTCCGCCGCGGCGTACGCGGCCCGGGCCGGGCTGACCTGCGCGGTGCTGGTGCCACAGGGCAAGATCGCGCTGGGCAAGCTGGCCCAGGCGCTGGTGCACGGCGCGAAGCTGCTCCAGGTGAGCGGCAACTTCGACGACTGTCTCGCGACGGCCGCCAAGCTCGCCCAGGACTACCCGGTCGCCTTGGTCAACTCGGTCAACATCGACCGGCTGCACGGGCAGAAGACCGCCGCCTTCGAGATCGTCGAGGCGCTCGGTGACGCGCCCGACATCCACTGCCTGCCGGTCGGCAACGCCGGCAACATCGCCGCCTACTGGATGGGGTACGCGGAGGAGCACGCCGCCGGCGCCACCACCCGGGCCCCGAAGATGTACGGCTTCCAGGCCGCCGGCGCGGCCCCGATCGTGACCGGCCAGGTGGTGCCGGAGCCGTCGACCATCGCCACCGCGATTCGGATCGGCAACCCGGCGAGCTGGACCAAGGCGCTGGACGCCCGCGACGCCTCGGGTGGCCTGATCGCGGCGGTGACGGACCGGGAGATCCTGTCCGCGTACCGGCTGCTCGCCCGCGAGGTGGGGGTCTTCGTCGAGCTGGGCAGCGCGGCCAGCGTGGCCGGCCTGCTCCAGCAGGCCGCGGCGGGTGCGGTGCCGCCGGGCTCGACGGTGGTCTGCACGGTGACCGGCCATGGTCTGAAGGACCCGGAGTGGGCGATCTCCACGGCGCCCGCTCCGCTGACCATCGCGAACGACCCGCTGGCCGCGGCCCGCGCCCTCGACCTGGCCTGAGCGGCCAGCGCCCCCGCATCGCCGCCGGTCTCGGCGGCGGCCGGCTCCGGAAACGTGGCCGGCGTGGGGTCGGCGAGGGTCGGGGTGATCGAGTCCGGCACACTTTCGGGTATCCCCACCCGCATTCTCTTTCAGGAGTGAGCCAGGCCGATGTCGCTGCTCGCCAGATTCAGCCTCGCCAACCGAGGGCTGGTTGCCCTCATCGCGGTGGTGATCACGGCGTTCGGAGCGTTCGCCGTACCGTCGCTGAAGCAGCAACTGCTGCCGTCGCTCGAATTCCCGGCCGCGTTCATCGTGGCCCCCTACCCCGGCGCCGGACCCGAGATCGTCGAGTCGCAGGTGACCGAGCCGATCGAGAACGCCCTCCAGAGCATCCCCGGTCTGGACAAGGTCACCTCCACCTCCCGCGAGGGGTCGGCCACCGTCCAGGTGCAGTACGAGTTCGGCACCGACCTGGACGACATGGTCAACAAGATGCAGACCGCGCTGAGCCGCATCGACGCCCAGCTGCCGGAGGGCGTCGATCCGCAGGTCATCGCGGGCAGCACCGACGACCTGCCGGCGGTGGTGCTGGCTGCGGCCGGCGGGGCGGACCAGCGGGCGCTCGCCGAGAAGCTGCGCGACACGGTGGTGCCGGAGCTGGAGGGGATCGAGGGGGTCCGCACGGTCGATGTGACCGGGACCCGCGACGACGTCGTGGTGGTCACCCCGGACCCGGCCAAGCTCGCCGCGGCGAAGCTCCAGCCCACGGCGATCGGCGCCGCGCTGAAGACCAACGGCGTGACGATCCCGGCCGGCGCGGTGAACGACGGCAGCCTGGCCCTCCCGGTGCAGGTCGGCACGCCGGTCGCCACCCTGGACGACCTGCGCGGCATCGTGGTCGCCCCCGGCGCGCGCCCGGTCCGTCTCGGTGACGTGGCGGCCGTCGAGCAGCAGGTCGCCCCGGCCACCGCGATCACCCGGACCAACGGCCAGGACAGTCTCGGCATCGCGGTCACCGCGGCGCCGGACGGCAACGCCGTGGAGATCTCGCACGAGATCCGGGACAAGCTGGCCGACCTGAAGGACGCCTCCGGCGCCGAGCTGACCGTGGTCTTCGACCAGGCGCCGTTCGTCGAGAAGTCGATCGAGTCGCTGACCACCGAGGGCCTGCTGGGCCTGCTGATGGCGGTCATCGTCATCCTGGTCTTCCTGCTGTCGGTGCGCTCGACCGTGGTCACCGCGGTCTCCATCCCGCTCTCCGTGCTGGTGGCACTGATCGCTCTCTGGATCGGCGACTACTCGCTCAACCTGCTCACCCTCGGCGCGCTGACCATCGCGGTGGGCCGGGTGGTGGACGACTCCATCGTGGTGCTGGAAAACATCAAACGGCACCTCGAGTACGGCGAGGAGAAGCAGCACGCGATCATCACCGGCGTCCGTGAGGTGGCTGGCGCGGTGACCGCGTCCACCCTCACCACGGTCGCGGTGTTCGCGCCGATCGCGCTGGTCGGCGGGTTCGTCGGGCAGCTCTTCGCGCCGTTCGCGATCACCGTGACGGTGGCGCTGCTCGCCTCGCTGCTGGTGTCGCTGACCGTGATCCCGGTGCTGGCGTACTGGTTCCTCAAGCCGCGCGGCGGCACCGTGGACGACGAGGCGGTGCGGCGCGGCGCGGAGGAGAAGGAACTGCGCAGCCCGTTGCAGCGGGCGTACCTGCCGGTGGTCGGGTTCGCCACCCGCAAGCGGTCCACCCGCTGGATCACCGTCGGTCTCGGCCTGCTGGTGCTCTTCGGCACCTTCGGTCTGTCCCAGAAGCTGGAGACCAACTTCCTGGACGACTCCGGCCAGGACACGCTCAGCTTCCAGCAGGAGTTGCCGGCGGGTAGCGGCCTGGCCGCCACCGACGCGGCGGCCAAGCAGGTCGAGACGGTGCTCGGGCGTACCGACGGGGTCGAGACCTACCAGGTGACCGCCGGCGGCGGGGACAACCCGTTCGCGGGCGGCGGCAACAACATCGCGACGTGGTCGGTGGCGCTCGACGGGGACACCGACGCGAAGCAGATGCGCGAGGTGCTGCGCAAGGAGTTCGACACGCTCGGCACCGGACTGGGCGAGGTCACCTTCGGCGGCGGGCAGGACGCCTCGACCAGCCAGCTTGAGGTGGTCGTCCAGGCCAGCGACCCGGAGGTGCTGACCCGGGCCGCTGAGGCGGCCCGGACGGCGATGGCCGGGGTGCCGGACGTCGCGGACGTCACCACCAGCCTTGCCGCGCAGGTGCCGCGGGTCGACGTGACCGTCGACCGGGTCGCCGCCGGTCGGGTCGGGCTCACCGAGGCCGCGGTGGGTCAGTACGTGTCGCAGGCGTTCCGTGGGGCGCCGCTGGGCCAGGTCACGCTCGACGGACAGCAGCAGAACGTGGTGCTGCGGTTGGGCGTACAGCCGCCGGTGTCGGTGGAGCAGCTGAACGCCCTGCCGATCGGTCCGGTCAAGCTGGGCGACGTCGCGAAGGTCACCCGGACCGAGGGGCCGCAGCAGGTCAGCCGGATCGACGGTGAGCGCAGCGTCTCGGTGACCGGCACGGCGACCGGCTCGAACCTGGGCGCGACCAGCCAGGAGCTGCAGAAGCGGCTGGACGGCATCGACGTGCCCGGGGCGACCTTCACCATCGGTGGGGTCAGCGCGGACCAGGCGGACGCGTTCGGCGACCTGGGCCTGGCTGTGCTGGCCGCGATCGCGATCGTGTTCCTGATCATGGTGGCGACGTTCCGCAGCCTCACCCAGGCGCTGATCCTGCTGATCTCCATCCCGTTCGCGGCTACCGGCGCGATCGGCCTGCTGCTGGTGACCGGGACGCCGCTCGGCGTGCCGGCGCTGATCGGCGTGCTGATGCTGGTCGGCATCGTGGTGACCAACGCGATCGTGCTGCTGGATCTGATCAACCAGTACCGGGCCCGGGGCATGGGAGTCGGGGAGGCGGTGGTCGAGGGTGGCCGGCGCCGGCTGCGCCCGATCCTGATGACCGCGGTCGCGACCATCTTCGCGCTGCTGCCGATGGCGCTCGGGTTGACCGGCGAGGGCGGCTTCATCTCCCAGCCGCTGGCGGTCGTGGTGATCGGTGGCCTGCTCAGCTCGACGCTGCTCACCCTGATCCTGGTGCCGACGCTGTACACGATGGTGGAGCGCACCAAGGAGTCGCTGCGGGAGCGGCGCCGCCAGCGGCGCTCCGGCCAGCCGGCGGTGACCGGGTCGACCGGACCGGAGACCGACGAGCCGGCCGGCCCGAACCAGGTCGCGGTGCCCTCCGGTGCGCCGGCAGCGGCGCAGACCGAGGGATCGCAGCCGGCGGCGGGGCGACCCGCCCCGTCGGGTGCGCTGGTGGACGGCACGGACCAGTTCGAGGTGCTGCGGCTGCCGCGCAGCCGTACCTCGCCGCTGCCTCCGTCGGAGCCGACCGAGTAGTCGGACCGGCACGGTGAAACGCCCCCGGCGGGTTCCGACCCGCCGGGGGCGTTCCGGCTTCCGAGGCCGGCCGGCTCCGGGTGGATCCCGGGACCGGTCGTGGCTGGTCGCGCCGAAATAGAGCCCTGTCATCCGGGTAGGGTCCTGCTCCGTGGCGTCCACCCTCTCGGTTCTCACCGGCAACCGGAGCTTCCGTAACCTGTTCCTCGCCGAGCTGGTGGTCTTCGGTGCCGACTGGTTCGTCATGGTGCCGCTGCTGGTGTTGCTGCCCCAGCTGACCGGCAGCGGGGTCTGGGGCGCGCTGGTGCTGGCGGTGGACACCGGCATCGTGGCGCTGCTGCTGCCGTACACCGGCACGGTGGCCGACCGGTTCGACCGGCGGAAGATCATGATCGCCGCGAACGTGGCGGCGCTGGTGGGCGTGCTGCTGCTGCTCGGCGTCCGGGACGGAACGGCCTGGCTGGCGCTGGTGGCGATCGGGGTGGTGGCGGTCGCCAAGGCGTTCTACTCGCCGGCCGCCCAGGCCGCGCTGCCCAACGTGCTGGAGCCGGGCGAGCTGGCGGCCGGTAACGCGGTGGCCGGCTCAGCCTGGGGCACCATGACGGTGGTCGGCGCTTCGCTCGGCGGCGTACTCAGCTCGGCTGCCGGCCCGTACGTCTGCTTCTGGGTTGCGGCGGTGGGCCTGGCGCTGGCCGCGGGTCTCGCCACACGGATCCGCCGGCCCCTGCAGGCGCCCCGGGACGCCGACCGGCCGGCCCAGCGGACCTGGCCGGCGGTCCGCGAGGCACTCGGCTACATCGGGCACCGGCCGCGGGTGCTGGCGCTGGTCACGGTGAAGTCGGCGGTCGGCCTGGGCAACGGGGTGCTGACCGTGTTCCCGCTGCTCGCCGGCGTGTACGGGGTCGGCTCGCTGGGCGCTGGCCTGCTCTTCGCGGTGCGCGGGGCGGGGGCTCTGGTGGGGCCGATCCTGATGCGTCGGGTGCTGACCAACCGGTCCTGGCTGCTGCCTGGGCTGGCGCTGTCCATGTCGCTCTACGGCCTGTCCTACCTGGGCGCGTCGGTGGTCCGCTGGTTCCCCTTGGTGCTGCTGCTTGTCTTCGTGGCGCACTTCGCGGGCGGGAGCAACTGGGTGATGTCGAACTTCGCCCTGCAGGGCGAAGTGCCGGACCGGTTGCGGGGGCGAGTCTTCGCCACCGACATGATGCTCGCGACGCTGGCCATCTCGGTGAGCCAGTTGGCCGTGGCCCTGGTGGTGGACGTGGTGGACGAGCGGGTGGTGCTGGCCGGCTGTGGGCTGGTCACCCTCGTGTACGCGGTCGGCTGGCGGATCGCCACCCGCCGACTCTCGCTCACCACCCCGGCTGCCGAGCCGGTTCCCGACCCGGCCGGCTGAGCGCGCCGGTCCCACGCTGCGGGCGTGGGACCGGAACGTCGGTGCCGACCCCTAGCATGAGCCCGTGCCGACGAACTTCACCGCCGGGCCGGTCCGCGTCCGGGTCCCCGCGACCAGTGCCAACCTGGGCCCGGGCTTCGACGCGCTGGGTCTCGCCCTCGGTCTCTACGACGACGTGGCCGCCGAGGTCACCTCGGATGGGGTCCGGGTGACGGTGACCGGGCAGGGGGCAGGTGAGCTGCCCGACGACGACCGGCACCTGGTGGTGCGGGCGATGCGGGCCGCCTTCGACGTGCTCGGTGCCCAGCCCGAAGGGCTGAGCGTGGAATGCGTCAACCGGATCCCACAGGCGCGTGGGTTGGGCTCCTCGTCCGCCGCGATCGTCGCCGGTGTGTTGCTGGCTCGCGCCCTGGTCACCGATGGGGAGCGCCGGCTGGACGACGCGGCCGTTCTCCGGCTGGCCGCCGAGATCGAGGGCCATCCGGACAATGTCGCGCCGTGTCTGCTCGGGGGCTTCACGCTGGCCTGGTCCGAGTCGACCGGCGCCCGCGCGGTGTCCCTGACGGTCGCTGACGGGGTCCGGCCCACTGTTTTCGTTCCGGCGGAGCGCGGGTTGACCGCGACCGCGAGGGCGGCGTTGCCGGCCACCGTGCCGCACGGCGACGCCGCGTTGACCGCCGGGCGGGCCGCGCTGCTGGTGCACGCGCTGACCGCCGACCCGACGCTGCTGCTGCCGGCCACCGTCGACCGGCTCCACCAGGATTACCGCGCACCCGCGATGCCGGGGACGTCCGCCCTGGTCAGCGAGTTGAGAGCGGCCGGTGTGGCGGCTGTGATCAGTGGTGCGGGGCCGACTGTCCTGGCGCTCAGTGACCCACCGGCCGCCTTCCCGATGGGAACAGATTGGCAGATCTGGCAGTTACCGATAGACGTCAGCGGTGCAAGGGTTGCCCGGGGTAGACTTGGACACGCCGAGCGGGACCCTGTTGCCGCAGGTCGGAAGAGTTGATTACGCTCTAGACCTAGCACAGCCGCGAAGCACGCGATCTCCTGCGGGGCGGCGCACCCCCGAAGCTCTCGGCGGTCAGCCCGTCACCCCTGCCCAAGGCCCACGCCGCACCGCAGTTTCCACAGGTCGCCGCAGACGGCGAGACCTGCTCACCGACCTTTGGTGAGTCGGGATACCGACCGGCTGCTGTGTCACAGACTCCCGCGACGCGTCCTTGCGAGGCGGGTGCACCGAGGCCGCCCGGCCACCTGAGTTCTGACTCCGGGCAGTCCCGGCCTTTATCGAGGGAAGGAATCCATTGAGCGACACCACCGACGTGACGTCGGATGTTTCCAACGTCGCTGGCGATGCCACCACCGCCGCTCCCGCCCGTCGGCGGCGTAGCGGCACCGGTCTGTCGGCGATGCTGCTGCCAGAGCTGCAGAGCCTGGCCGCGTCGCTCGGCATCTCCGGCACGGCTCGCATGCGCAAAGGCGAGCTGATCGCCGCGATCTCCGAGCGGCAGGGCGGCAACGCCGCCGGGACCCCTCGACCGCGGGCTGAGGTCGCGGCTGCGGCCGCTCCGGCTCGTGAGGAGGTGCGGGAGACCGTGGACCGTCCGGCGGCCGAGGGACGCAGCACCGACCAGGCGCTGGCCGAGCCGGCCGCCGAGACCGAGGGCCGGGGTCGCACCCGGCGGAGCCGGACCACCGCGGCGGAGGCGCGTCCCACTGAGGCACGCACCGACGAGGCGGAGGCCGGCGAGCGGACCGACCGGGGTGAGAACCGCCGGGACCGGGCCGAGCGTCCGGAGCGCGCCGAGCGTCCGGAGCGCGCCGAGCGCGCCGAGCGTCCGGAGCGCGCAGAGCGTGCCGAGCGTCCGGAGCGGGCAGAGCGTGCCGACCGGGGCGAGCGCAACGACCGGGTAGAGCGTCCCGAGCGGGGCGAGCGTGCCGAGCGGGGCGAGCGTGCCGAGCGGGGCGAGCGCAACGACCGGGGCGAGCGTGCCGAGCGCAACGAGCGTGGTGACCGTGCCGAGCGAGGCGAGCGTGCCGAGCGCAACGAGCGTGGTGACCGTCCCGAGCGCAACGACCGGGGCGACCGCAACGACCGTGGCCAGCGCGCCGAGCGCGACAACGACGACGATGACGGCGAGGGCGGCGGCCGGCGTGGCCGGCGCAGCCGCTTCCGGGACCGTCGCCGCGGCCGTGGCGAGCGCACCGAGACCGGTGCCGACACCGGTGGGCGCGAGCCGCAGGTCGGCGAGGACGACGTGCTCGTCCCGGTGGCCGGCATCATCGACGTGCTCGACAACTACGCCTTCGTGCGGACGACCGGTTACCTGGCCGGCCCGAACGACGTGTACGTCTCGATGTCCCAGATCAAGAAGTACGGCCTGCGCCGCGGTGACGCGATCACCGGTGCGGTGCGTGCGGCCCGCGAGGGCGGCAACAGTGGCGACCAGCGGCGGGACAAGTACAACCCGCTGATGCGGCTGGACACCATCAACGGCATGGAGCCGGAGGAGGCGCGGCGCCGGCCGGAGTTCTACAAGCTCACGCCGCTGTACCCGCAGGAGCGCCTGCGGTTGGAGACCGAGCCGCACATCCTGACCACCCGGGTCATCGACCTGGTCATGCCGATCGGCAAGGGCCAGCGGGCGCTCATCGTGTCGCCGCCGAAGGCGGGTAAGACGATGGTGCTGCAGGCGATCGCGAACGCGATCACCCGCAACAACCCGGAGTGCCACCTGATGGTGGTGCTGGTGGACGAGCGGCCCGAAGAGGTCACCGACATGCAGCGTTCGGTGAAGGGCGAGGTCATCGCGGCCACGTTCGACCGGCCGCCGCAGGACCACACCACTGTCGCTGAGCTGGCGATCGAGCGGGCGAAGCGCCTGGTCGAGCTGGGGCACGACGTGGTCGTGCTGCTGGACTCGGTGACCCGGCTCGGTCGGTCGTACAACCTGGCGGCGCCGGCCAGCGGCCGGATCATGTCGGGTGGTATCGACTCCACCGCGCTCTACCCGCCGAAGCGCTTCCTCGGCGCGGCCCGCAACATCGAGAACGGCGGGTCGCTGACCATCCTCGCCACCGCGCTGGTGGAG
Organism: Micromonospora sp. NBC_00858; assembly: GCF_045207365.1. Classification (NCBI taxonomy): domain Bacteria; kingdom Bacillati; phylum Actinomycetota; class Actinomycetes; order Micromonosporales; family Micromonosporaceae; genus Micromonospora; species Micromonospora sp. NBC_00858. The sequence goes on from NZ_CP108828.1 coordinate 7,518,146, forward strand.
ACCGGGTCCATGGCGGACACGGTCATCTTCGAGGAGTTCAAGGGCACCGGTAACGCGGAGCTGAAGCTGGACCGGAAGATCGCCGACAAGCGAACCTTCCCGGCCATCGACATCAACCCGTCCGGTACGCGTAAGGAAGAGGTCCTGCTCGCGCCGGAGGAGCTGGCCATCATCCACAAGCTCCGCAAGGTGCTGCACTCGCTGGACTCGCAGGCGGCGCTGGACCTGCTGCTGGACCGGCTCAAGCAGTCCCGCACCAACATCGAGTTCCTGATGCAGATCGCGAAGTCGACGCCGGGGGAGTAACCATCCCCGGTTGACAACACGACGAAGGGGCACGGCCAACCCGGCCGTGCCCCTTCGTCGTGTCCACCCCGCCCGGTGGCGAGGGGTGGAGTTTTCCTTCGGTTCAGTCGGTACATCTTGAAACTTCTATTCACCATCGGGTTGACTGTCGTCCATGCGTACCCGCAGACGTTCCGCCCGTCGCACCGGCGTCCTGCTGCTGACACCGCTGCTCACCCTGGCCGTTCCGGTGCCGGCGACCGCCGCCCCGCCGGCCCCGACCGCCATCTCCGCCCCGATCGCCGCCCCGACCGCCGCCGCCAGCCTGGAGCCGGCCGGCGGTCTGGAGACCACGAAGGCCACCCGGCCGGTCGCGCCGGGCGTGCAGCTCACCTCCTTCGACCGGTACGACGCCGATGGCTGGCTGCGTGCCGACGCGCTCACCACCGATCTCACCGGCGGCGCCACTGTCGACTACGTCAACTCCGGAGCGGTCAGCCGGGCCGAGCCGCTGCGCACCGCGGTGGACGGCTCGCGCGCGGTCGCCGCGGTCAACGGCGACTTCTTCGACATCAACAACTCCGGGGCCGCCCAGGGCGTCGGCATCCGTGACGGCGAGCTGATCCAGTCAGCGGTCAGCGGTCACCGCAACGCGGTGGCGGTCACCGCCGACGGGCTCGGCCGCGTGATCGAGGTGAACTTCGACGGCACCGCCACCCTGCCCAGCGGGCCGGTGCCGCTGACCCAGTTCAACAACATCGTGCAGGCCAACGGCATCGGCGCGTTCACCGAGCTCTGGGGGACGTACTCCCGGGAGCGGGCGGTCGCTGGCGCGGCCCGGGTCGTCGAGGTCACCGTGGCCGGCGGCCGGGTGGCCGCGGTGGCCGGCGCGGCCGGCAGCGGCCCGATCGTCGCCGGCAGCACCGTGCTGCTCGGCCGCGACGCCGGCGCGGACGCGCTGGCCGGGCTCCGCCCCGGTGACCCTGTGACGGTGGCCTGGCAGCCGAAGTCGTCCGACGGCAGCTCCCTGCACGCGGCGGTCGGCGGCGGCAACGTCCTGGTCCGCGACGGCGTCGTGCAGAGCATCGCCGACCCTGCGCTGGCCCCGCGCACCGCGGTCGGCTTCACCGCCGACGGTCGTAAGATGATCATGTTGACGGTGGATGGCCGGCAGGTCGACAGCCGTGGTGTGACTCAGACCGAGATGGGTCGGATGATGGCCGAGCTGGGCGCCCACCACGCGCTCAACCTGGACGGCGGCGGATCGTCCACGTTGCTGGCCCGAGAGCCGGGCGCGCCCGCCGTGCAGGTGGAGAACAGCCCCTCCGACGGCAGCGAGCGACCCGTGCCCAACGGCCTGGCCATCTACGCGCCGAAGGGCAGCGGCCGGCTCACCGGCTACTGGGTGGAGACCGCCAGCGACCCCACCGCGGCCCCGGGCGTCTCACCGGTGCGCGGTGGCCGGCCGGACCGGGTCTTTCCCGGTCTGACCCGCACCCTCACCGCGGCCGGCTACGACGAGACGTACGGCCCGGCGGCCGGCACGCCGACCTGGCGGGCCACCCCGGCGGCGCGCGGCCGCGTCGACCAGCACGGTGTGTTCCACGCCGGCGCGTCGGGGACCAGCACGGTCACCGCCGCGCGCGGCCGGGCCACCGGCTCACTGGGCCTCACCGTGCTCGGCTCGCTGGAACGGATCGGCCTCACCGTGGAGCGGGTCGGGCTCACCGGCCGGGACGGCAACGCCGTGGTCGGGGTGGTCGGCTACGACGCCGAGGGCAACACCGCGCCGATCGAGCCGGCCGACCTGACCCTCGACTACGACCGGGACCTGCTGCGGGTCACCCCCACCGAGGACGGAAACCTCGCCGTCACCGCGCTGCGGGACACCGGCTCCGGCCTGATCACCGTCCACGTCGGACGGAACAGCACCGTCGTGCCGGTCACCGTCGGGTTGACCGACGTGCCGGTGGCCGATTTCGACGACGCCGCGTCCTGGCGGTTCAGCCAGGCCCGGGCCAGCGGATCGGTCGCGCCGGCGCCCGGCCACACCGGCACCGGCCTGCGGATGACGTACGACTTTAGCCAGTCCACCGGCACCCGGGCCGCGTACGCCGACCCGCCGGCCTGGATCGAGGTGCCTGGCCAGCCGCAGGCGTTCGGCATGTGGATCCACGGCAACGGCACCGGGGAGTGGCCCAGCCTGCACCTGCACGACGCCCAGGACACCCAGCACGTGCTGCGCGGCCCGCTGATCACCTGGACCGGTTGGCGGTACGTGGAGTTCGCGGTCCCTGCCGGCGTGCAGTACCCGGTCCGGGTGCGCCGGTTCTACGTGGCCGAGACCATCGCCACCGCGCAGTACCGCAGCGAGGTGATCATCGACGACCTGGTGGCGAAGGTGCCGCCCTCGGTCGACGTGCCGGTGGAGGCGCCGCGTACCGACCGGGTGGTGATCCGAGACGGCACCGTGGACGGCGCACGCTGGCGGTTCGCCGTGCTCTCCGACGCCCAGTTCGTCGCCGCGAACCCGGACAGCGACCTGGTCGCCCAGGCCCGCCGGACGCTGCGCGAGGTGAAGGCGGCCCGGCCGGACTTCCTGCTGATCAACGGTGACTTCGTCGACACCGCCTACCCGGCCGACTTCACGCTGGCCAAGCGCATCCTCGACGAGGAGTTGGGTGACGCGCTGCCCTGGTACTACGTGCCCGGCAACCACGAGATCATGGGCGCCCCGATCAGCAACTTCCAGGCGGCGTTCGGCGCCACCTCGCGGGTCTTCGACCACGCCGGCACCCGGTTCGTCACGCTGAACTCGTCCACCGGGACGCTGCGGGGCGGTGGCTTCGACCAGGTCCGGATGCTGCGCGAGACGCTGGACGCGGCGGCCACCGACAAGCGTGTCGGCTCGGTCGTCGTGCTGCACCACCACCCGCCGCGCGACCCCAGCCCGGCGCAGGCCAGCCAGCTCGGCGACCGCAAGGAGGCGGCGCTGCTGGAGCAGTGGCTGGCCGACTTCCAGCACCGCACCGGCAAGGGCGCGCTCTTCGTCGGCGGCCACGTCGGCACCTTCCACGCCGAGCGGGTGGACGGGGTGCCGTACGTGATCAACGGCAACGCGGGCAAGACGCCGTCCACCCCGGCGGACCAGGGCGGCTTCACCGGCTGGACGGAGTTCGGCGTGGACCCGGTCACCCCGGCCGAGGCGGACCGGGCCCGGCGCGACCCGCGCGCCGAAGGACCCCGCTGGGTGGACGTGGAGTTCCACGCGCACGTGGACCAGCTCGCGCTGACCGCACCGGCCAGCGTCGCGGTCGGCACCCCGGCACCGGTCACCGCCACGCTGACCCAGCCCGGCGGCCGGACCGTTCCGGTGGCCGCACCGGTCAGTGCGGACTGGTCGGCCTCGCCGGGCGTGCACATCGGCTCGGCGGCCGGGGTACGCCCGTGGCACATCGCCCGCTTCGACCCGGCGAGCGGCACCCTCACGGCGCTGCGCACCGGGTCGGTGGTTCTGGCGGTCACCGTCAACGGCGTCCGCGCCGAAACCGCGATCACCCTCACCGCCCGGGCCGCCGCGCCCGCGGCCTGACCCCGCCGCCGCCCCGCCCCGTCGAGCCGCACGGGGCGGGGCGGCGCCCGGGTCAGAAGTCGCCGTCGGCCACCTGGAAGACGGTGAGACCGAGGGCCCGCCACATCTGCACCACCTGGACGCGGTCGTCGAAGACACCGACCACCCGGTACCGGTCCCGGATCTCCCGGTCGTAGATCTCCCGTTTGACGATCGCGTCCTTGCGCGAGTCGCCGACGGCACGCAGGTGCAGGCCGAGGTAGGGGACCCGGACGTGCCGGGCCAGCCACGCCTCGGTGGCCGCCCGGGCCGAGGCGTCCCGCCCGGAGCAGAAGACCACCCCGTACCCGGCGGCGTGCATCGCCCGGACCGCCGCGATCACCGCCAGGTTCGGCTGGTCCTCGCCAACCCGGGTCATGTCGTACGGGCTTCGGGAGACGGCCAGCGCGACGGTGCCGTCGATGTCCACGAGCACGATCTCCGGCGGCTCGGTCGACGGCGGGTGGACGCTGGCGGGTCGTCCGGTGCGGGCTTGCGGCACCGGCAACGGCAGCGTCCGCCCCGCCAGGTACCGCTCGTGCAGCCGGGAGATCACGTCCGCACCGACCCGGTCGGCCTCCGGGCGGGCGGCGTCCCGGCGCAGGCACTCGGCCAACGGCACGTCGGTGAAGTCGTGCACCTCGAACTCCGCGCCGTACCGGGCGGCCAGCTCGGCCCAGTCCCGCAGCGACCGCGAGCGCAGGTTGGTGTCGTCCACGCAGACGTCCGCCCGGGCCCGCAGCAGCGCCTCGACCTGGGCTCGCTGGACGACGGTCACCTGCGCCTCCGCCCACTGGGTGAAGAGCCGCTCGCCGTGCAGCATCCGGCGCAGGTCGTCGCGGTTGACCCGGACCACGGACGGCTGAAGGGTCCGGGCAAAGGTCGTCTTGCCGGACGCAGGCAGGCCCCGGGTGGCGATCAGGCGGCTCATCGGCTCCTCTTCGGCTCGGCGGGCGTACCCCCGGCGGGGCACTCGACCGCGGCCCGCCGGGCGGGTGAATGCCCGGCCGAGCGGCGGGAATGCGGACGGGGAGGCACGTGTTGACGATGCCGGACGAGGTGTGCGGCCCGATTGCCGGGTCGGCTCAGGCCCATGGCACACTGGTCAATCGGCCACCGGTTCCGGTTCACGCCCGAGCCCGTCGTGCACGGCGCGACGGGCGGTGACGGCGACCCGGCGACCACCAACGAGAGGACCGAGGCAAGATGAAGGCAAACATCCACCCGGAGTACGTGACCACCGAGGTCAGCTGCTCCTGTGGCAACACGTTCACGACCCGCAGCACCGCCAAGGGCGGGGCGATCCACGTCGAGACCTGCAGCGCCTGCCACCCGTTCTACACCGGTAAGCAGCGCGTTCTCGACACCGCCGGCCGGGTCGCGAAGTTCCAGCAGAAGTACGCCAAGGTTCAGGCCAAGAAGGCCAAGTAACTTCTCGTTCGGCGCCCGCGTCCGGTTTTCCACCGGACGCGGGCGCCGTCCGCATTCCGCCCTGTTTCGCCTGGCGCCCCGGCCCTCCGGCCGGCCCGGCCGGCGCCGCAACCCCTGAAGGAGCACCCGCAGCATGAGCAGCGAGCGTCTGGCCGGTCTCCTCGACGAGTACGCGGAGCTGGAGAAGCGGTTGGCCGATCCGGCCATCCACGCCGACCAGGCCACCGCGCGTCGGGTCGGCCGTCGGTACGCCGAGCTGGTGCCGTTGCGCAAGGCTGCCGGCGAGCTGGAGCAGGCGCGTGCCGACCTGGCCGCAGCCCGCGAGCTGGCCGCCGAGGACCCCTCCTTCGCCGCCGAGACCGAGGCGATCGCGGCGTCCCTGCCGGCCCTGGAGGAGCGCCTCGCCGAGCTGCTCATTCCGCGTGACGCGCACGACGCCAAGGACGTGATCGTCGAGATCAAGGCCGGTGAGGGCGGTGAGGAGTCCGCGCTCTTCGCCGGCGACCTGCTGCGGATGTACACCCGGTACGCCGAGCGCCACGGCTGGATCACCGAGGTGATCGACGCACAGGACTCGGACCTCGGCGGGGTCAAGGACGTCTCGCTGTCGATCAAGACCAAGGGCGTCCCGGAGGGCGGCAACGGCGTCTGGTCGCGGCTCAAGTGGGAGGGCGGCGTGCACCGCGTGCAGCGTGTCCCGGTCACCGAGTCGCAGGGCCGGATCCACACTTCCGCCGCCGGGGTGCTGGTGCTGCCGGAGGCCGAGGACGTCGACGTCACCATCGACCAGAACGACCTGCGCATCGACGTGTTCCGCTCGTCCGGCCCGGGTGGCCAGTCGGTCAACACCACCGACTCGGCGGTGCGGATCACCCACCTGCCGACCGGCATCGTCGTCTCCTGCCAGAACGAGAAGTCCCAGCTGCAGAACCGGGAGCAGGCGATGCGGATCATGCGGGCCCGGCTGCTCGCCGCCGCCCAGGAGCAGGCCGACGCCGCCGCCTCGGACGCCCGCAAGGCGCAGGTGCGCACGGTGGACCGCTCGGAGCGGATCCGGACCTACAACTTCCCGCAGAACCGGATCACCGACCACCGGATCGGCTACACCGCGTACAACCTGGACCTGGCGCTCGCCGGGGATCTGGACGGGGTGCTGGACGCCCTGAGCGAAGCCGACCGCGCCGCCCGGTTGGCCGGCGACACCGAGCTGACCCGCCGCTGACGGATCGCCACCGGCGCCCTCCGGCGACGGCCGAACAGCCGGCGGTCAGCTCGCGCGTGGACGGGACTTCGCGCGCAGCATCTCCCGGTCGGCCTGTTCGAAGGCGACGCTGAGCGCGTCGCGCAGCCCGCCGCCGCCGGAGACCTCGGCGAAGCCGATGCTCACCCCGACCGGGGTGCCGGGCACCAGCGACTCCCAGTCCTCCGCGCTGACCGCCGCTTCGATCCTGCGGGCTACCTCGGAGGCCTCGGCCATGCCGGTGTCGGGCAGCACCACCACGAACTCGTCACCACCGTAGCGGGCCACGAAGTCACCCCGGCGCATCACCCGGTTGATCACCCCGGCGATGCGTTGGAGCACCAGGTCGCCCGAGTGGTGCCCGTGCCGGGTGTTGACCGCCTTGAAGCCGTCCAGGTCGCAGACGCCGATCACCACCCGCTCGCCGCGGGTGACCACGGCGGTGATGTACCGCTCCAACCGTCGCCGGTTGGGCAGCCCGGTGAGCGGGTCGGTCAGGGCTTCGCCCTCGAACCGTGCCGCCTCCCGGCGCATCTCCTCGTGGTCGATCCGGGCGGCGATGCCGTCGATGTAGACGTCGCGCAGCCGGTCGTTGCGCTGTGCGGCGAGCCGGAACGCCAGCCGGTCGGCCCGGTGCGCCGCCAGGTGGTCCCCGGCACGGGTCAGCGCGATGCTGCGCAGCCGGGCCGGCTCGGCGGCGCCCAGCGTTTCGGTGGACACCCGGATGGTGTCCAGCCGGGTGACCGCCTCGATCGGCCGTCCGTCGGCCACGGCCAGGCAGACCAGCCCGAGCTGCCGCATGTCGCGGGCCCGGGCGCTGTCCCCGCCGTGGCCGAGCAGCCGGGACGGCTCGGTGTCCGGGGCGGACTCCACCCGGTCGCCGAGCGCGGCCTGTCGGGCCGCCGCGTACCCGTACGCGGCGAGGCTGCTCGGGCGCAGCCGGCCGGCCCGCCCGGTGCGGACGAACCGGGCCAGGTCGGCGGCCACGTCCCGGAGGACCCGCAGGCAGCCGTCGCTGTCGCCGTTGTGGTCCAGTGCCACGGCGTTGCGCAGCCGGATCCCCGGCGCGGCGAACGTCTCCTCCGGGATCCCGGAGGTCAGCCCGAGCTGCCGGGCACGTTCGATCGCACCCAGGGCGTACCCGTGGAAGCTGAGATAGCTGTAGGCCATGGCGAGGTCGTGCCAGCCCCAGGCGGTGTCCCGGTCCGGGTCCTCCACGGCGCCCAGCGCCCGGGCGGCCTTGACCAGGTGGGTGACGCAGCGGTCCAGTGCTCCCTGGTGGTGTGCGGCGAGCGCGGCCAGCGCGTTGAGGTGGCCGTGCAGGTAGGGCTCGGCGAGGTCGCGGACGGCCGCCGAGGCCTCCTCGATGGCCCGGGTGAACTCCGCCGTCCGACCAAGATTGATCAACGCGGAGAGGCGCTGCACCAGGGCGTCCGCTCGCGCCGCCGGGTCCGTGGTGCTGCGGATCACCCGCTCCAGCAGGGCGTACGCCTCCGCGGAGCGACTGGCCTCCTGCAACGCCCGAGCGCGCGTGAGGGCGTCAACCTGGTCATCGACCCGGTCGAGCCAGCCCACTCGCAACCTCCCGTCGTGTGCGCATGGTCGCACCCGTTCATGGCGTCCCCCGCGACGCTTCATGATTATGACGTGACCACTCTGCCGCAACACCCCCCCGAAGGGACAGGCCGGCTCCGTCCGTCCGCCGCGGCGGCCCGGGCGGCCCGGGTGCTCGCCGCCGCCGGGGTGGGTCCGGCCCGCGCGGAGGCCGAGCTGTTGGCGGCGTACGTGCTGGGGGTGCCCCGGGGCCGGCTGGCCCTCGCCGATGACCTGACCGACGACCAGGCGGACCGGCTCGACGAGCTGGTGCGCCGCCGCGCCACCCGGGAGCCGTTGCAGCATCTGACCGGTCTCGCCGGCTTTCGGCACCTGGAGCTGGTGGTCGGCCCGGGCGTCTTCGTGCCCCGGCCGGAGACCGAGCTGCTGGCCGGTTGGGGCGTCGAGCAGGCCCGGGGTCTGCCGGACCCGCTGGTGGTGGACCTGTGCAGCGGCTCCGGCGCGATCGCACTGGCGGTAGCCCAGGAGCTGCCGGGGGCGCGGGTGGTCGCGGTGGAGCGGTCCCCGGCGGCGCTGAGCTGGCTGCGCCGCAACGCGGCGGAGCGGGCCGCGGCGGGGGACCGCCCGATCGAGGTGGTCGAGGCCGACGTCACCGCACCGGACCTGCTGGCCGACCTGGTCGGCCGGGTGGACGTGCTGCTCTGCAACCCGCCGTACGTACCGGCCGACGTGGTCGTGCCTCCGGAGGTGGCCGGGCATGACCCGGCGGAGGCGGTCTTCGGCGGCGCGGATGGTCTCGCGGTGATCCGGCCGGTGATCACCAGGGCGGCGGCGCTGCTGCGTCCCGGCGGCGGGTTCGCGGTCGAGCACGACGACACGCACGGCGCGGCCGTGCCCGGGCTGCTCGCCGCGGACGGCCGGTTCGCCGACGTCACGGAGCATCTGGACCTCACCGGCCGCCCCCGGTACGCGACCGCGTCCCGACGGGCGGACGGCCAGCACGCCACCGCCGGCCCGGCGTGGCAGACTGACTCCTCGTGATGCTCTACGACTGCCGATCGCCCGCCGATCGGGACCGCGGCATCGCTGCGGCCATCGAGGCGGTCAAGAACGGCGAGCTGGTCGTCCTGCCAACGGACACTGTCTACGGCATCGGCGCGGACGCGTTCACCCCGTACGCGGTCAAGGCGCTGCTGGACGCGAAGGGCCGGGGCCGGCAGATGCCGCCGCCGGTCCTGATCGGCTCGCGGCACACCCTGGACGGGTTGGTCTTCTCGCTGCCCAGCGCAGCGCGAGACCTGGTGGAGGCGTTCTGGCCGGGTGCGCTGACGATCGTGGTCGAGCACTCGCCGAGCCTGCAGTGGGACCTCGGCGACAAGTCGGGCACGGTGGCGGTGCGGATGCCGCTGCACCCGGTGGCGCTGGAGGTGCTGCGGGAGACCGGCCCGATGGCGGTCTCCTCGGCCAACAAGACCGGCCAGCCCGCCGCGGTCACCGCCGAGGAGGCCCGCGACCAGCTCGGCTACTCGGTGCGTGCGTACCTGGAGGCCGGGCCCTGCTCGGACCCGGTGCCGAGCACGATCGTGGACCTGACCGGCGAGGTGCCGCAGTTGCTGCGGGCCGGTGCGATCCCGCTGGAGAAGCTGCGCGACGTGGTGCCGGACCTCATTGACGGCCAGGGGGTCTGAGTGCCCCCCTTCACCGTTCTGCACGTCTGCATGGGCAACATCTGCCGCTCGCCGATGGCGGAGCGGTTGCTGGCCCTCGCGGTGCGGGAGCGGTTGGCCCGGCGCGAGCAGGACCCGGCCCGGGCCGAGGAGCTGCTGCACAGCCACAGCGCGGGCACCGGCGGCTGGCACGCCGGCGAGGAGATGAACCCGCCGGCGGCGCGGCAGGTGACCGGCCGGGGTGGGGACGTCGAGGGGTTCGCCGCGCGCAAGCTGCGCTCGGACCACATCGACGCCGCCGACCTGGTCCTGACCGCGACCGCCGATCAGCAGGAGTACGTGGTGGCGCTGCGTCCGGACGCGGCGGCCCGCACGTTCGTGCTGGGTGAGTTCGGTCGGCTGCTGGCCGCGGTGGACGCCGCCGCGTTGCCGCCGGCCGAGGCGACCCCGGAGGCGGTGTACGCCCGGGGCATGGCCCTGGTGGCGGCGGCCCACAGCGCCCGGTTGGGCGCCTCGTCGCTGCCCACCGATGATCTGGACGACCCGTGGGGTCGTGGCGACCAGTGCTTCAGCCGGGTTGCCGACGAGATCGAGGAGACGGTCCACCCGCTGGCCGGCGCGCTGCTGCCCTGAGCGTCGTGCGAATTTCCTCCGGGTTTGGGGAAAACCCGGGGCGAAAGGGGCGTTCCGGGTCATTCTGAACGGGTCCTAGCGTGACCGGCTCCTGCGGGGAGAGCTGATGATCCGGGCCCGACTCGACAAACTGCTGACCGTGTTGATTGCCGGTGTGCTGGCCGGGCTGGTGCTGGCAGCGGCCGCCCTGCCCGCAGCCCTGGTCTTCGGGATCGGCTTCAGCGCCCTCTCCACGCCCTACTCGGAGCTGCCGAACACGCTGCGCACTCCGCCCACCGCCCAGCGCTCCAACCTCTACGCCAACGACGGCACCACCCTGATCACCTCCTTCTACCAGGAGGACCGGGTGGACGTGCCGCTGCACGAGGTCGCCCCGGTGATGCGCCAGGCGATCGTGGCCGCCGAGGACGTCCGGTTCTACCAGCACAGCGGGGTGGACCTGCGAGGCGTGGTGCGCGCGTTCACGGTGAACAAGCGTGACGGCCATACCCGGCAGGGCGCCTCCACGCTGACCATGCAGTACGTCCGCAACGTGCTCCGCAGCGACCCGCGGCTGACCGAGCGGCAGCGCGACGCGGCCACCGAGGTCACCACCGCCCGCAAGGTCCAGGAGATGCGGTACGCGCTGGCGCTGGAGCGGGAGCTGAACAAGGAGGAGATCCTCGCCCGCTACCTCAACATCGCCTACTTCGGCGCCGGGGCGTACGGCATCGCGGCAGCCAGCAAGCGCTACTTCTCGCGGTCCCCGGCCGAGCTGACCCTGGCCCAGGCCGCGATGCTGGCCGGTCTGGTCCGGTCGCCGGACAGCGACGACCCGATCAACGGCGACGCCGACAGTGCGCTGCAGCGACGGGGGTACGTGCTGGACCAACTGGTGGAGTCGAGCCAGGTGTCGGCGGACGCGGCGGCGGCGGCCCGGGCCGAGGCGCTGGAGCTGCGGCCCAGCGAGACCCCGAACGACTGCACCGCGGTGCCCAACGGGCACAACGACTGGGGCTTCTTCTGCGACTGGTTCACCAAATGGTGGAGCAGCCAGTCGGCGTTCGGGTCGAGCGCCGACGAGCGGCAGCGCACGCTGCGCCGGGGCGGATTCTCCATCGTCTCCTCGCTGGACCCGGGGATCCAGCGGGCCACCACCGAGCAGGTGCTGAAAATCTACAAGCCGACCAATGCCCGGGCCATGCCGACCGCCGTGGTGCAGCCCGGCACGGGCCGGGTGCTGGCGATGTCGGTGAATCGCAGCTACGGCGTGGCGGACAACCCGGTCGGGCAGAAGAACCACCCGAACACGGTGAACCAGCTGGTGGCCGGCGGCGGGGCGATCGAGGGGTACCAGGGTGGGTCGACGTTCAAGCTCTTCACCATGCTGGCCGCGCTGGAGTCCGGCCTGCCGCTGTCGACCGACTTCGACGCGCCGAGCCGGCTGGTCACCCGCTACGCGGCGACCGGTGAGGCGAGCTGCGACGGCCGCTGGTGCCCGGAGAACTCCAGCCCCTCGGTGATGGACGGCCGGCGCACCATGTGGACCGCGTTCGGGCGCTCGGTGAACACCTACTTCGCCTGGCTCACCGCGCAGGTGGGCGCCGACCGGGTGGTGGAGATGGCCGAGCGGCTCGGCATCGTGCTGCGCGCCGACTCCGATGCCCGGCTGGCCCGGTACGGGGCGAAGAACTGGGGCCCGTTCACCCTGGGCGTGGCCGCGACCACCCCACTCGACCTGGCCACGGCGTACGCCACGGTGGCGGCCGAGGGGACCTGGTGCGCGCCGCTGCCGGTGGTCTCGATCACCGACTCGGCCGGCCGGCCGGTCGACGCCGCCAAGCCGGACTGCCGGCAGGTGATCGACACCGACGTGGCCCGGGCGGCCACCGACGCGGCTCGCTGCCCGGTCGGCGACCAGTCGATGTACGGACGTTGCGACGGCGCCACCGCGGGCGACTTCCGGGCCAAGCTCGGCCGTCCGGTGGCGGGCAAGACCGGCAGCTCGGATCGGTACGAGGTGGAGACGGTGGTGGCGTTCACCCCGCAGCTCGCGGTCGCCTCGATGGCTGCCAACCCGGACAACCCACGCGACGCCGTCGGTCAGGCGGTGCAGGCCCAGATGGTGGATGCCGTCGGCGAGGTGCTCGCCATCGGCCTGCGCGGCCAGCCGGTGCGGGACTTCGTCCCGCCGAGCGAACGGGCCGCCTTCCAGGTCACCGAACCCCGAACCGGCAACTAACCCAGGTGTTCGGCGTTGCGGGCGATGTTGCGGGCCATTCCGCCGAAGACCACGGCGTGGAACGGGGCCACCGACCCCCAGTAGGTGTGCCCGGCCAACCCACGCGGCAGAAAGACGGCGCGCTGGTGGTAGCGGCTGCGTCCGTCGTCGGTCGGCAGTACCCGCATCTCCAGCCAGGCCCGGCCGGGCAGCCGCATCTCGGCGCGCAGCCGCAGCAACTCGCCCGGGATGATCTCCTCGACCCGCCAGAAGTCCAGCGCCTCGCCGACCTGCAGGCGGTGCGGGTCGCGCCGGCCGCGACGCAGCCCGACCCCGCCGATCAGCCGGTCCAGCCAGCCGCGAATCGACCAGGCGAGCGGAAACGAGTACCAGCCGTGCTCGCCGCCGACGCCCTCGATGACCCGCCAGAGCGCCTCCGGTGGCGCGTTCACCGCCTGTTCCCGGACGTCGGTGTAGGCGGTGCCGCCGGACCAGGCCGGGTCGCTGGGCAGCGGCTCGGCGGGCGCGTCCGGGCCGCTCGCGGTCGACCAACGGGTCTCCACCTGGGCGTCGCGCACCTTGGCCAGCGCCAGCGCGACGGCCTGGTCGAAGCCGATCAGGCCGCCCGGCGGGTCGGGCACGTACCGGGCGATGTCGTGTTCGTGCGTGACCGCCTCTTGGACCAGGCTGTCCACCAGCGGGCGGGCGATGGCGTTCGGCACCGGGGTGATCAGGCCGACCCAGTGCGACGAGAGCGACGGGGTGAGCAGGCGGACCGGCACGATGACCCGCCGGCGCAGCCCGGCCACCGAGGCGTAGCGCTGCATCATGTCGCCGAAGGTGAGCACGTCGGGCCCGCCGATGTCGAAGCCCCGGTTGACCTCCGCTGGCAGCGCGGTGCAGCCGGCCAGGTAGCGCAGCACGTCGCGGACCGCGATCGGCTGGATCCGGTTGCTCACCCAGCGTGGGGTGACCATGGCGGGCAGTCGCTCGGTCAGGTAGCGCAGCATCTCGAACGACGCCGAGCCGGAGCCGATGATCACCGCGGCTCGGAGCACCGCCGTGGGCACTCCGCTGGACAGCAGGATCCGGCCCACCTCGGCCCGGGACCGCAGGTGCGGGGAGGGCACCTCCTCGTGCGACGCCGGCTCCGGGCCGCCCAGGTAGATGATCCGGCGTACGCCGGCCTCGCGGGCCGCCGCCGCGAAGTTGGTCGCCGCCGTGCGGTCGGTCGCCTCGAAGTCGGCCCGGCCCAGCGAGTGCACCAGGAAGTAGGCGACGTCCACGTCGGCGAACACGGCGGGCAGCGTCTCCGGCCGGCTCAGGTCCCCCTCGACGATCTCGGCCGCCGACGCCCAGGGCACGTCACGCAGCCGCACGGCCTTCCGCGCCAGGCAGCGCACGGTGTGTCCGTCGGCGAGCAGCAGCGGCGTCAGCCGCCCGCCGATGTATCCCGTGGCTCCGGTGACCAGGCATCTCACGGTTCCCAGTGTGCGGCCCCCTAGACTCCTTCGCTGTGGACACCGAGACGAGCACCTTCTGGGGGCCGGATTTCGCGCAGCTCAGGGCCACCGACCCGGAGATCGCCGGGGTGGTCCTCGGCGAGTTGGACCGGCTGCGCAGCGGCCTGCAGCTGATCGCGAGCGAGAACCTGACCTCGCCAGCGGTGCTGGCCGCGCTCGGTTCGACGCTGACCAACAAGTACGCCGAGGGCTACCCGGGTCGGCGCTACTACGGTGGCTGCGCCGAGGTCGACCGGGCCGAGGAGATCGGCATCGCCCGGGCGAAGGAGCTCTTCGGCGCCGAGCACGCCAACCTCCAGCCGCACTCCGGGGCTAGCGCCAACCTGGCCGCGTACGCCGCGTTGGTGCAGCCGGGGGACACGGTGCTGGCGATGGACCTGCCGCACGGCGGGCACCTGACGCACGGCAGTCGGGTGAACTTCTCCGGCAAGTGGTTCGCCACGGTCGGGTACACCGTCCGGCGGGACACCGAGCTGATCGACTACGACGAGGTACGGGACCTGGCCCTGACGCACCGGCCCAAGATGATCATTTGCGGCGCCACCGCCTACTCCCGGCTGATCGACTTCGCCCGGTTCCGGGAGATCGCCGACGAGGTCGGTGCGTACCTGATGGTGGACGCGGCGCACTTCATCGGCCTGGTCGCCGGGCGGGCGATCCCGTCCCCGGTGCCGTACGCCGACGTCGTCTGCGCCACCACCCACAAGGTGCTGCGCGGCCCACGCGGGGGCATGATCCTCTGCCGGGAGTCGCTGGCCCAGCGGATCGACAAGGCGGTCTTCCCGTTCACCCAGGGCGGCCCGTTGATGCACGCGGTCGCGGCCAAGGCGGTCGCGCTGCGTGAGGCCGCCCAGCCCGAGTTCCAGACGTACGCCGGTCAGGTGGTCCGCAACGCCCAGGCGCTCGCCGCCGGGCTGGCCGCCGAGGGGATGCGCCCGGTGTCCGGCGGCACCGACACCCACCTCGCCCTGATCGACCTGCGCGAGGTGGGGGTCACCGGCGCCGAGGCCGAGAGTCGCTGCGATGCCGCGTCGATCACCCTGAACAAAAACGCGATCCCGTACGACCCGCAGCCGCCGATGGTCGCCTCCGGCATCCGGGTGGGCACGCCCGCCGTCACCACCCAGGGCATGCGGGAGGGGGAGCTGCGACAGGTCGCCGGCCTGATCGCCCGGGCGGTACGCGCCGATCCCGGCGTCCCGGGCGGCGCGGACGAGCTGGCCCGGATCGGTGCCGAGGTGGCCGAGTTGGTTGCCGCGTTCCCGGCGTACCCCCGTGGCTGAGCCCGGGGTGGTCGAGCCCGACGCCGACCGGCGCTGGCGGCTGCGGCACCTGCCGGTGCTCCTGACCGCGTCAGTGGCGCTGGCCGCGGTCGCCGCGGTGATCGGCGGGGTGACCGGCGGCATGACGGCCGCGTTCGGCGCGGCGGCCGGTGTCGGTGTCACGGTCTTCAGCTACACCCTCACCACCGTGGTGCTGGCCTGGGCGGACCGGATCAACCCACAGCTGATGCTGCCGCTCGGGCTGGGCCTGTACGCGCTGAAGTTCACCCTGCTGGGTGTGGTGATGGTGGCGGTGGCGTCGACGGGCTGGCCCGGGTTGGTCCCGCTCTGCCTCGGCATCGTCGCCGGCGTGGCAGTGTGGACGGCGGTGCACATCTGGTGGTTGACCACCGTGCACGCCCGACGATCGCGTAGCTGACCTGGCAATCGGCCGCTCGTCCCATCCATCGGACGCGCGACAAGCTGTCGGCCATCGGTCATTCTCTCATGGGCGGAAGGGGAGTAGCGTGCCCACAGACGACGGCGCCCCCGAGATGCCCACACAACGACGGTTGTGCGGGGGGTGAGGCACAGCCTCGTCTTCCCGGCTGATATCGTTCGCCCCGTCATGGCTGGTGACCAAACCCCCCGTCCCGCCGGCGAACCGGACGACATTCCGTCCGGCGCCGGTCAGGGTTGGACCGCGCTCAGCTACCTCATCGGAGGCATGCTCGTGTGGGGTTTCATCGGCTGGCTGGTTGACCAGTGGCTCGACACCGGCGGCGTCGCCACCGGGATCGGCGTCGTGCTCGGCATGGCCGGGGGAATCATCCTCGTCGTCCGCCGGCTCGGCACGCCTACTTAGGAAGGGACGCGGTGTTCGGACAGGCGAACGTTCTGGCAGCGGGCCAGGCGGCATTCCCACCCAGTGTGGAGGACTTTTACCTGCCCAGCATCCTGCCCTGGGGTGCGCACGACTCATACTGGTTCACCAAGATCACGGCGATGGTCTGGATCGCGGTCGGCGTCCTGATCATCTTCTTCCTGGCGAGCTACCGGAACCCGCAACTGGTGCCGACCAAGAAGCAGTGGTTCGCCGAGTCGATCTACGGCTTCGTACGGAACAACATCGCGGTCGACATGATCGGGCACGCGGGGGTGCGGTTCGCGCCGTACTTCACGTCGCTGTTCTGCTTCGTGCTGCTGACGAACGCGTTCGCGATCATCCCGTTCTTCCAGATCTCGCCGAACTCGCACATCGCCTTCCCGGCGATCCTCGCGGTGATCAGCTACGTGCTGTTCAACTACATCGGCATCAAGCACCACGGCTTCAAGAAGTACGTGCGGAACTCCCTGATCCCGCCGGCACCCTGGTACATCCTGCCGCTGCTGATCCCGATCGAGTTCTTCTCGACCTTCCTCGTCCGGCCGTTCTCGCTCGCGGTTCGTCTTTTCGCGAACATGTTCGCCGGCCACATGCTCCTGCTGGTCTTCACGCTCGGCGGCTTCGCCATGCTGAGCGCCAACGCCTGGCTGGCTCCGGTCTCGGTGCTCTCCTGGGTGATGACCATCGCGCTCACCTTCCTTGAGTTCCTGGTGATCTGCCTGCAGGCCTACGTCTTCACCGTCCTCACCGCCAGCTACGTGCAGGGCGCGCTCGCCGAAGAGCACTGATCCACCGCACCATCCGTTGTCGTCCCGCGTGAGAGTCACGCGTGATACCCAGGAGGAACCACACCAATGGACGCTAGCGTTCTCGCCGAGGTCACCGGTAGCACCGCTGCCATCGGCTACGGCCTCGCCGCCATCGGCCCGGGCATCGGCGTTGGCCTGGTCTTCGCCGCCTACATCCAGTCGACCGCCCGCCAGCCGGAGTCGTCCCGGATGACCCTGCCGTACGTCTGGATCGGCTTCGCCGTCATCGAGGCGCTCGCGCTGCTGGGCATCGCCTTCGGCTTCATCTGGGCCGGCACTGCTAGCTGATTCCGCCCCTCGACTGGGAGGTAACCATGTATTTCCTCGCCGCTGAGGGTGGTGAGTCGACCCACAACCCGATCATCCCGCTCTGGCAGGAGATCGTGGTCGGTACGGTCGCCTTCGCTGTGCTCTGCTTCGTGCTGATGAAGTTCGTCTTCCCCCGCATGGAGCAGACGTTCCAGGCTCGGGTCGACGCGATCGAGGGTGGCATCAAGCGCGCCGAGGCCGCCCAGGCCGAGGCGAACCAGCTGCTCGAGCAGTACCGTGCCCAGCTCGCCGAAGCCCGGACCGACGCCGCCAAGATCCGCGACGACGCCCGGGCCGACGCCGAGGGGATCCGGCAGGACGTTCTCGCCAAGGCGCGGGAGGAATCCGACCGGATCATCGCGGCCGGCAAGGATCAGCTCGCCGCCGAGCGGGCCACCATCGTGCGTGAGCTGCGCACCGAGGTCGGCACCATCGCGGTGGACCTGGCCAGCAAGATCGTCGGCGAGTCGCTGGCCGACGAGGCGCGGCGCAAGGGCACCGTCGACCGGTTCCTGAGCGGTCTTGAGAGCACGGGGGCCCGCTGATGCAGGCCGCCAGCCGGGAGTCGTACAAGATCGCGGCCGAGAGCCTCGACGCGTACGTCCGCGGCGCGGAGCCGTCGGCGGTGGCCTCCACCGCTGACGCCGTCCTCTCCGTCGCCACCCTGCTGCGGCGTGAGCCGCGGCTGCGCCGGGCGCTGTCCGAGCCGGCCCGTTCCGGCGAGGACCGCGGCGCTCTGCTCGGTGACATGCTGGGCGGCCGGATCGGCGTCGACGCGCTCGACCTGCTCGTGTCGCTGGTCTCCGGCCGTTGGTCGGCACCGTCGGAGTTGCTCGACGGCGCCGAGCGGCTGGGCGTGGAGGCGCTGCTGGCCAGCGCCGACAAGGCCGGCGACCTCGGCGAGGTCGAGGACGAGCTGTTCCGCTTCGGCCAGGTCGTGGCGGGTCAGTCGGCGCTGAGCAACGCGCTGGCCGACCCGGTCGCCCCGGTCGAGCAGCGGGCCTCCCTGGCTCGCGAGCTGCTCGCCGACAAGGCTCGTCCGGTGACCGTCCGCCTCGTCGAGGTGGCGCTGGGCGGGTTCGGCGGACGCTCCTTCATCGGGGCGCTCACCCGGCTGGTCGAGCTCGCCGCCGAGCGACGCGACCGGCAGGTGGCGTACGTGACCGTCGCGGCCCCGTTGAGTGACGAGGACGAGCGGCGGCTGGGTGCGAGCCTCACCGCGATATACGGTCGAGAGGTCTCCGTCAGGCAGACGGTGGACCCCGACGTCCTGGGTGGCATGAGCGTGCGGGTCGGCTCCGACCTGTACGACGGCACCATCCTGCGTCGGCTCAACGAGACCCGCAACGCGCTCGCGAAGCGCTGAGCAGCTCCGCCGCCCAACGTTGGGGCGGCTCCGCCGCGCAGCGCCCGGATTGACAGACGCCATTCGGACCGGTCGGTACTAGGTATCCCGGGCCCCTGAATTTTAAGGAAGCAGAGGATGGCCGAGCTGACCATCTCGACGGAGGAGATCCGCGGCGCCCTGGAGCGCTACGTCTCCTCCTACTCGTCCGACGTCTCCCGCGAGGAGGTCGGCACCGTCGCCGACACCGGCGACGGAATCGCCCACGTCGAGGGCCTGCCCTCGACCATGACCAACGAGCTCCTGGAGTTCGAGGACGGCACGCTCGGCGTGGCGTTGAACCTCGACGTCCGGGAGATCGGTGTCGTCGTTCTCGGTGACTCCGCCAAGCTGGAGGAGGGGCAGCGCGTCAAGCGCACCGAACGGGTCCTCTCCGTCCCGGTCGGCGACGCCTTCCTCGGCCGCGTGGTCAACGCGCTCGCCCAGCCGATCGACGGGCTCGGTGACATCCCCAACGAGGGCTTCCGCGAGCTGGAGCTGCAGGCTCCGAACGTGATGGCCCGGCAGTCCGTTGACGAGCCGCTGCAGACCGGCATCAAGGCCATCGACGCGATGACCCCGATCGGTCGGGGTCAGCGGCAGCTGATCATCGGTGACCGGAAGACCGGCAAGACCACGGTCGCCCTGGACGCCATCCTCAACCAGCGGGACAACTGGCGCACCGGCGACCCGAAGAAGCAGGTTCGCTGCATCTACGTCGCCATCGGCCAGAAGGCCTCCACGATCGCCTCGATCAAGGGCCAGTTGGAGGAGGCGGGCGCGATGGAGTACACCACCATCGTCGCCTCCCCGGCCTCCGACCCGGCCGGCTTCAAGTACCTCGCCCCGTACACCGGCTCGTCCATCGGGCAGCACTGGATGTACGGCGGCAAGCACGTCCTGATCGTCTTCGACGACCTGAGCAAGCAGGCCGAGGCGTACCGGGCCGTGTCGCTGCTGCTGCGTCGCCCGCCGGGCCGTGAGGCGTACCCGGGTGACGTCTTCTACCTGCACTCCCGCCTGCTGGAGCGCTGCGCGAAGCTCTCCGACGAGCTGGGTGGCGGCTCGATGACCGGTCTGCCGATCATCGAGACGAAGGCCAACGACATCTCGGCCTTCATCCCGACCAACGTCATCTCGATCACCGACGGCCAGATCTTCCTGGAGACCGACCTGTTCAACCAGGGCGTCCGTCCGGCGATCAACGTCGGCACCTCGGTCTCCCGGGTCGGTGGCGCCGCGCAGGTGAAGCCGATGAAGAAGGTCGCCGGTTCGCTGCGGCTCAACCTGGCCCAGTACCGCGAGCTGGAGGCGTTCGCCGCCTTCGCCTCCGACCTGGACCGGGCCTCCCGGGCCCAGCTGGACCGCGGTTCGCGGCTGGTCGAGCTGCTCAAGCAGCCGAACTACTCGCCGTACCCGGTGCAGGAGCAGGTCGTCTCGGTCTGGGCCGGCGTCGAGGGCAAGCTGGACGACATCCCGGTGGGTGAGGTCCGGCGCTTCGAGTCGGAGTTCCTCCAGTACCTGCGGCACAAGCACGCGGGTGTGCTGGCCGGGATCGCCGACAACCAGTGGAACGATGAGATCATCGGCTCCCTGGACACCGCGATCAGCGAGTTCAAGCAGGTCTTCCTCGGCAAGGCCGACGAGCGTCGGATCAACGACGCGCCGGCCGCGCCGCTGGAGGGCGAGGAGAACCGCGAGACGGTGACCCGCTTCCGCGACGGCACGACCGACCGCCCGGCCGAGAGCTGATCCCGTGGCGGCCCAGGTACGCGTTCTTCGTCAACGAATCCGCTCGGCGAAGTCGATGAAGAAGATCACCAAGGCGATGGAGCTCGTGGCGACGAGCCGGATCGCCAAGGCCCAGGCCCGGGTGCAGGCGTCCCTGCCGTACGCCCAGGCCATCACCGGGGTGCTCACGGCGCTGGCGTCCAACGCGCGGATCGACCACCCGCTGCTGACCCCGCGCGAGCGGGTGCAGCGGGCGGGCGTCCTGCTGGTCACCAGCGACCGTGGCCTGGCCGGCGGCTACAGCTCCAACGCGATCAGGAAGGCGGAGTCACTGATCGCGCGGCTCCGGGAGGACGGCAAGGAGCCGGTGCTCTACGTCATCGGGCGTAAGGGCGTCGGGTTCTACCGGTTCCGCGGTCGGCCGATGGAGGCGAACTGGACCGGGTTCAGCGAGCAGCCGTCGTTCGAGGACGCCCGTACGGTCGGTGAGACGCTGATCAAGGCGTTCACGGCCGGTGCGGACGACGTCGACGGCAGCGCCGGTGCGGACGGGGTGCTCGGCGTCGACGAGTTGCACATCGTCTACACCGAGTTCCAGTCGCTGATGACGCAGACCCCGGTCACCAAGGTCATCGGGCCGATGCAGGTCGAGGACCGGCCGCGCTCCGAGGGGCTGCTGCCGGCGTACGAGTTCGAGCCGGAGGCGGAGGCGCTGCTCGACGCGCTCCTGCCGAGGTACATCAACACGCGGATCTACGCGGCGTTGATCGAGTCGGCGGCGAGTGAGTCGGCGGCACGGCGGCGGGCGATGAAGAGCGCCACCGACAACGCCGAAGAAATGATCGACAAGTACACGCGTGAGATGAACTCGGCCCGGCAGGCCGGGATCACCCAGGAGATCAGCGAGATCGTCGGCGGCGCCAACGCGCTGGCCGCGTCGGGAAGTGAAGTGTGATGACTGCACCAGTAGAGACCAAGACGGCCACGGGTCGCGTGGTCCGGGTCATCGGCCCGGTCGTCGACGCCGAGTTCCCGCGCGACGCCATGCCGGCCCTGTTCAACGCCCTGAACGTGGACGTGCACCTGTCCGGCGGTGAGAAGACGCTGACCCTGGAGGTCGCCCAGCACCTGGGTGACAACCTGGTCCGCGCCATCTCGATGCAGCCGACGGACGGCCTCGTCCGCGGCGCGGTGGTGCGTGACCGCGGCGAGCCGATCACCGTGCCGGTGGGCGACGCGGTGAAGGGGCACGTGTTCAACGCGATCGGCGAGTGCCTCAACCTCACCGAGGGCGAGACCATCCAGGCCGACGACCGGTGGGGCATCCACCGCAAGGCCCCGGCCTTCGCCGACCTGGAGCCGAAGACCGAGATGCTGGAGACCGGCATCAAGGTCATCGACCTGCTCGCCCCGTACGTCAAGGGCGGCAAGATCGGCCTGTTCGGCGGCGCGGGTGTGGGCAAGACGGTGCTCATCCAGGAGATGATCACCCGAGTGGCCCGTAACTTCGGTGGTACCTCGGTCTTCGCTGGCGTGGGTGAGCGCACCCGTGAGGGCAACGACCTCATCGCCGAGATGACCGAGTCCGGCGTTATCGACAAGACCGCGCTGGTCTACGGCCAGATGGACGAGCCGCCGGGCACCCGGCTGCGGGTGGCGCTCTCCGCGCTGACCATGGCCGAGTACTTCCGTGACGTGAAGAAGCAGGAGGTGCTGCTCTTCATCGACAACATCTTCCGCTTCACCCAGGCGGGTTCGGAGGTCTCCACCCTGCTCGGCCGGATGCCGAGCGCGGTGGGTTACCAGCCGACCCTGGCCGACGAGATGGGCGAGCTCCAGGAGCGGATCACCTCCGTCCGGGGCCAGGCCATCACCTCCATGCAGGCGATCTACGTGCCGGCGGACGACTACACCGACCCCGCCCCGGCCACCACGTTCGCCCACCTGGACGCGACCACCAACCTGGAGCGGTCGATCTCCGACAAGGGCATCTACCCGGCCGTGGACCCGCTGGCGTCCTCGTCCCGGATCCTCGCCCCGGAGTTCGTCGGCGCCGAGCACTTCCAGGTCGCCACCGAGGTCAAGCGGATCCTGCAGCGCTACCGCGACCTGCAGGACATCATCGCCATCCTCGGCATCGAGGAGCTCTCCGAGGAAGACAAGATCACCGTGCAGCGCGCGCGGCGGATCGAGCGCTTCCTGTCGCAGAACACCTACGCTGCGGAGCAGTTCACCGGCGTGCCGGGCTCGACGGTCCCGATCAAGGAGACCATCGAGGCGTTCCGCAAGATCAGCGAGGGGGAGTACGACCACTTCCCCGAGCAGGCGTTCTTCATGTGCGGCGGTCTTGAGGACCTGGAGCGCAAGGCCGAGGAACTGATGAAGGACTGACAGCTCCGACCAGAGCTGACCCAAAAGACTGCCCCGGCAATGCCGGGGCAGTCTTTTGTTCATCTTCAGGCCTTACCATCGCCGCAGTCCGTTTCTCGCGGTCGTCGGTTGCGCGCCACCCGAGATACGGTTCTTCCGCACGTTCACCTGAACGAGCGTTGATCTTTGCAACCTTTCGGCGACGTGCGCCCGTCTCCTTCTCGTGGGCGTAACGAACGGAGATGCTCGTGGGTAAGGCCAGCAAGAGTGGCCGCAAGTCGTCCATCTGGCGGGGTGTGCCGCGCTGGGCCAGGATCTGCACGGTGTTCGGCACCGTGCTGACCATGCTCAGCGGGGCGGTGCTGGTCGGCACCGAGGTGCTGATGGCCCGCTACGAGGGCGCGGTCGGCAAGGCCGACCTCTTCGGCGACCAGGCGGCCGGGGCCCAGGCGAAGAAGTCCGAGATCAAGGGCCCGCTCAACATCCTGCTGGTCGGTATCGACCCACGTAATGCGACGGCGTTGCCACTGGCCGACTCGATCATGGTGCTGCACGTGCCGGCAACGATGGACCGGGCGTACCTCTTCTCGCTGCCTCGCGACCTCTACGTCGACATCCCGCCGTTCCGCAAGTCGGACTTCAACGGCACCACGGACAAGATCAACGCGGCCATGTCGTTCGGCAGCCGGGTGCCCGGCGGGAAACCCGACGCGGCGCGCGGCTTCGAGTTGCTGGCCACCACGGTGCAGACGGTGACCGGCATCAAGCGCTTCGACGGCGGCGCGATCATCAACTTCACCGGCTTCCAGAAGATCGTCGACGCGATGGGCGGCGTCGACATGTACGTCGAGCGCGAAGTGAGGTCCGAGCACAAGCAGCCGGACGGCACGCCGCGGCCCGGCAACACGCGCGGCGAGGGCTACGTCGGCCCGCAGGCGGTCTACAAGAAGGGCAACCACCACCTGAGCGGGTGGCAGGCCCTGGACTACGTCCGGCAGCGCTACCCGAAGAACGGTGTCCCGGACGCCGACTATGGCCGGCAGCGCCACCAGCAACAGTTCGTCAAGGCGATGGTCGGGCAGGCGTTCAGCGCCGACGTGGTGGCCAACCCGCTCAAGCTGGACAAGGTGCTCCGCGCCGCCGGCCAGTCGCTGATCTTCAACGGTCGGGGCAACAGCGTGGTCGACTTCGGGCTCGCCCTGAAGGACATCCGGCCGAACACCATCCAGATGATCAAGCTGCCCGGTGGTCCGGTCTACGACGGGTCGAAATACAAGGGTGAGCAGTTCCAGGCAGGCGTACCGGACTTCTTCACCGCCCTGCACAATGAACAACTGGACCCGTTCCTGCTGGAGCACCCGGAGTTCCAGAACAAGACCAAGTAGCCGTGGCGCAGCTCTCCCCACCCGCCTTGGG
Source organism: Micromonospora sp. NBC_00858 (assembly GCF_045207365.1). Lineage (NCBI taxonomy): Bacteria > Bacillati > Actinomycetota > Actinomycetes > Micromonosporales > Micromonosporaceae > Micromonospora > Micromonospora sp. NBC_00858. The sequence goes on from NZ_CP108828.1 coordinate 7,542,456, forward strand.
TGCGCGTCAGCCACCCGACTAGACTTTCGGCAATCCGTCGCCGCAGCAAGGAGACAGCGTGGCACAGCAGCTTCACGTCGAGCTCGTCGCCGTCGAGGAGAAAGTCTGGTCCGGTGAGGCCGAGATGGTCGTCGCCCGGACGACCGAGGGTGAGCTCGGCGTGCTGCCGGGGCACGCGCCGCTGCTCGGCCAGCTCGCCGAGCCCGGCCAGGTACGCATCAAGCTTGCCGGTGGTGAGCAGGTCTCCTACGAGGTGGCCGGCGGCTTCCTCTCGGTGAGCGCCGACGGTGTCATCGTCCTGGCCGAGAGCGCGACCCCGGTCTCCGCGCAGAGTCACTGAGCCGTACCGGGGATGGAGATCGTCGAGGGATTCGGGATCGGCGTCGCAGTCATCCTCGGCGCGCTCCTCATTCTCTTCGTCCGGCGAGCCCTGGTCACCCGTAGCGGTGGCATCATCCGGCTCAGTGTCCGGGTCTCCACCATGCTCGACGGCCGCGGCTGGTCGCCGGGCTTCGGCCGGTTCGCTGGCGACGAGCTGCGCTGGTACCGGATGTTCAGCTTCGCGCTGCGGCCCAAGCGGGTGCTCTCCCGCAAAGGGCTCGCGGTGGAGCGCCGCCGGTTGCCGGAGGGTCAGGAACGCCTCTCCATGCCGGCCGACTGGGTGATCCTCCGCTGTACCAGTCACCACGCACCGGTGGAGATCGCCATGGCGCGGTCGACAGTGACCGGATTCCTCTCCTGGCTCGAGGCCGCCCCTCCGGGGGCGGTCTCGCCGCCTATGGCCTCCCAAGATTGGCCTGCTGCCTAGTTCCCTCTCGCCGTGGGGGTTTCCGGGGAGCCCGCCCGGCTCCGGGCGGTCAGGCTTGATCCCTCCGCCGGGCGGGCTCCCCGGAAACCCTGCCGAGGCGCTGTGCGTCGTCCAAGCGCCGCTTTTCACCCTGCCGATACCGGTGGCGGCCGGCTATCCGGGTCTCCGTCGGGAATGATCGACACGGTATCGGCGATGTTGGGGTGTCCCGCTGCCCTGGATACCCCGATATCGCCGACCTGGAGTCGATCACCGCCCCGCCGGCGGACCGGCGTGGAAGGCCAGATGGTTCAGCGCGGGGGCGAGCCGGTCATGCCGCTGACCGGAGAGCGCCGGCGTGCGCTCCAGTGCCAGGTAAGTGGCCGAGGCGCCAGGAGCGACCGGCCTGCCAGTCCTGGTGGAGCCGTCCAGCCCAGCTCACCTAGCTACGCGTGGCCGCCGCGAGATCGGGAACCCATACCTCGACGTGGTGCAGCGCGCCGACGTTCAGCGCTTCCCGCCCGGCACCCATAGCACATCTCCAGCCGGATTTGCCGTTCTTGACAGGATAAAGAGCAGATCGGAGAGCCGGTTGAGATACTTTGCCGGGAGCGTGCTGGTCCGCTCCGGATCGTGGCTGACCAGCGCCCACGCTGCCCGTTCGGCACGCCGGGCGATGGTCCGCGCCACGTGTAGCAGCGCCGCGCCCGCGGTGCCGCCGGGGAGGATAAAGGAGTCGAGGTTGCTCAGGCGCGCGTTGTATTCGTCGCACCAGCCCTCAAGGCGCTCGACGTACTCCTCGGTCACCCGCAGCGGCGGATACTTCGGCTCCGGCTCGACCGGGTTGGACAGGTCGGCGCCCACGTCGAAGAGGTCGTTCTGCACCGAGCCCAGCACGGCCCGCAGTTCCTCGTCGAGCTGGCCCAGGGCGAGCGCGACACCGATCGCCGCGTTGCACTCGTCGACGTCGGCGTACGCGGCGATCCGCGGATCGCTCTTCGGCACCTGTTCGTTGTTGCTCAGCCTGGTCATGCCGGCATCGCCGGCCTTGGTGTAGATGCGCGTGAGGTGGACGGCCATGACGCACAGCCTACGGATACCGGACCTGACGATCCCGGCGCGGCCGGACACCGCCGGCTGGCCCGCGGTGGTGGGCCCCGGCGACGCGGGCGATCCGGCGGTCAACGACGTCGATGTCATCCGGGTACGCGGTGACGCCCGGCTGACCGGCACCGTGCACGTCGTCGGTGCCAAGAACTCGGCGTTGAAGCTGATGGCCGCGGCTCTGCTCGCCCCGGGCCGCAGCGTGATCACCAACGTCCCGCGGATCACCGACATCGCGATCATGGGGGAGGTGCTGCGCCGGCTGGGCTGCGAGGTTCGGTTCGACGAGGACGACCCCGTCGACCCGATGGTCGCCCGAGGTGGGGTGGCCCGGTCCCGGTCGGTGACCATCGACGTACCCGAGCAGCCGGGCGCGGACGCGGACTACGACCTGGTCCGCCGGCTGCGCGCGTCGATCTGTGTGCTCGGCCCCCTGCTGGCCCGCCGGGGGTACGTGCGGGTGGCCCACCCGGGCGGCGACGCGATCGGCTCGCGTGGGTTGGACATGCACGTCTCCGGGCTGACCCGGATGGGCGCGGACATCTCCGGTGAGCACGGGTTCGTCATCGCCGCCGCCCCGCACGGGCTGCGCGGCGCGGACATCGTGCTGGACTTCCCCAGCGTGGGCGCGACCGAGAACCTGGTGATGGCGGCGGTGCTGGCCCAGGGCACCACGGTGATCGACAACGCGGCGCGCGAGCCGGAGATCGTCGACATCTGCACCATGCTCAACCAGATGGGCGCGCGGATCTCCGGTGCCGGCACGTCCACCCTGCGGATCACCGGGGTGCCCGGGCTGCGCCCGGTGCGGCACGCCACGGTGGGGGACCGGATTGTCGCCGGCACCTGGGCGTTCGGTGCGGCGATGACCCGCGGCGACGTGACGGTGACCGGGCTCGACCCGGCCTACCTGGAGGTCGCGCTGGACAAGGTGGTGGCGGCCGGCGGCCTGGTCGAGACGCGGGGAGACAGCTTCCGGGTACGGATGGACGACCGGCCCCGGGCGGTGGACGTGGTGACGCTGCCGTACCCCGGCTTCGCCACCGATCTGCTGCCGATGGCGATCGGGCTGGCCGCCGTGAGCGACGGCGCCTCCTTGATCACCGAGAACATCTTCGACGGCCGGTTCATGTTCGCCAACGAGATGGCCCGCCTTGGCGCGGACATCAAGACCGACGGGCACCACGCGGTGGTCCGGGGCCGGGATCGGCTCTCCGGGGCGCCGGTGCGGGCCACCGACATCCGCGCCGGAGCGGGGTTGATCATCGCGGGGCTCTGCGCGGACGGGCTCACCGAGGTCTCCCACGTGCACCACGTCGACCGGGGTTACCCGGACTTCGTGGCCGACCTGCGTGCGCTCGGGGTGGCCGTCGAGCGGGGCACCACGCCGGAGGAGCCGGCGCTGGAGATCTGACGCCGACATGGCCCAGGGGCTGCGGGGTCTCCCGACAGCCCCTTAGCCGTCGTTCAGGCTCGCCGACTAGGGTGCAGGGAGGCACTCAATCGCAGCGAGGGAGAAGTAGATGGCGGGTCGACTCGCGGTCGTCGGGGCCGGGCTGATGGGCTCCGGCATCGCCCAGGTGGCGGCGCAGGCGGGCTGGCAGGTGACGCTGCGCGATCTCGACGAGGCGGCCACCACCCGGGGGCTCGGCGGCATCCGGAAGTCGCTGGAGAAGTTCGCCGAGAAGGGCCGGATCGAGGCGTCCGAGGTCGAGGCGACGCTCGCCCGGATCACCCCGACCACCGACCTGGAGGCGGCGGCGGACGCGGACATCGTGGTCGAGGCGGTCTTCGAGCGGCTGGAGATCAAGCACGAGGTGTTCCGCGCCCTGGACAAGATCTGCAAGGCCGACGCGGTGCTCGCCACCAACACCTCGGCCATCCCGGTCACCCAGATCGCCGCGGTCACCGAGCGGCCCGAGGCGGTCGTCGGCACGCACTTCTTCTCCCCGGTGCCGATGATGCAGCTCTGCGAGTTGGTCCGCGGCTACAAGACCAGTGACGCCACGCTGGCCACCGTACGGGCCTTCGCCGAGGAGATCGGCAAGACGGTCGTGGTGGTCAACCGGGACATCGCCGGCTTCGTCACCACTCGGCTGATCTCCGCCCTGGTGGTGGAGGCGGTCAAGCTGGTCGAGTCCGGCGTGGTGTCCGCGGAGGACCTGGACACCGCCTGCCGGCTGGGCTTCGGGCACGCCATGGGCCCGCTGGCCACCACCGACCTGACCGGCGTGGACGTGCTGCTGCACGCCTCGAAGAACATCTACACCGACACGGCGGACGAGAAGTTCTTCCCGCCGGAGCTGCTCCAGCGGATGGTCACCGCCGGCGACCTGGGCCGCAAGACCGGCAAGGGCTTCTACACGTACTGAGCGGGACATGGAAAGGGGGCGGGCGCCGTGCGCGCCCGCCCCCTTTTTCAGCGTCAGCCGTCGCGCTTGGTGGTCCAGCGGAAGGTGGTCAGGCAGAGCACCAGGCCGATCACGCACCACAGGGCCAGCATCAGCGCGACCCGGCCCAGCTCGAACGAGCCGCCCGGCTCCTGGGCGCCGAAGCTGGACGGCAGGAAGACCGATCGCAGCCCCTGGCACATCCACTTGAGCGGGAACAGCGCGGCCAGCTGCTGCATCCAGGTGGGCAGGTCGGTGAAGATGAAGAACACGCCGGAGACGAACTGGAGCACCAGGGCGACCGGGGTGACCACCGCCGAGCCGCTGCGGGCGGTGCGGGCCAGCGACGAGATGGCGATGCCGCACAGGGTGCAGGCGGTGACACCGAGCACGGAGACCCAGCCGAAGGTGAACCACTTCCCGGCGGTGCCGGGCAGGTCGAGGTCGAACAGCCCCACCGCGACCGCCAGCAGCAGCGCGGTCTCGGCGATGCCGATCGCCACCACCATGATCACCTTGCCGGCGAACCACACCCACTTGGGCATCGGCGTGCCGCGGTAGCGCTTGAGCACGCCCCGGTCCCGCTCGATCGGGATCCAGATGCCGAGGTTCTGGAAGCTCACGGTCATCAGGCCGGTCGCGATCATGCCGGTGATGAAGTACTGGGTGTACTTGACCCCGCCGCCGATCTCCCCGCTGAAGATCGAAGCGAAGATCAGGATCATGATGATCGGGAAGCCCATCGTGAAGACCACGGACTCCCGGCTACGCAGGAACTGGGTGATCTCCAGCCGGCCCTGCCGCAGGGCGAGCGCGGCGACGCCCGGCCGGCGGCCCGGGGTCGCGGCGACCGGCGTCGCCGGCTTCGTCGTGGTCGTCATCGCGCGTGTCCGATCATCGTGAGGTAGACGTCCTCCAGGGTCGGCCGGGTCACGGTGAGCCCGGGGACCTCGCCGCCGTAGCGCGCGGCCAGCTCGGCCACGAGGGCCGTCGGCGTGGCACTCTGCGCGCTCTCCGGCGTCCCGTCCGGGGTACGCCAGGAGACCGTCGCCAGCGCCTCCTGCCGGTTGCCCAGCCGGTTCGGCGCGGCCACCTCGACCAACCGGCCGCCGCTGATCACGCCGACCCGGTCGGCCAGCGCCTCCGCCTCGTCCAGGTAGTGGGTGGTCAGCACGATGGTGGTGCCGGCCGCGGCGAGGTCGCGGATCAGCTCCCAGAACTCGCGGCGCGCCTCCGGGTCGAAGCCGGTGGTCGGCTCGTCGAGGAAGAGCAGCTCGGGGCGGCCGATGATGCCGAGCGCCACGTCGAGGCGGCGCTTCTGCCCGCCGGAGAGGGTGTGCGTGCGGGCCTTCGCCTTACCGGCCAGCCCGACCCGCTCGATCACCTTGTCCGGGTCGTCGGCGTCGGGGTAGAAGCCGGAGAAGTGCCGGATCACCTCGGCCACGGTCAGCTCGTCGAACTCGCCGGTGCCCTGGAGGACGATGCCCACCCGGGATCGCCAGCCCGGGTCCGGATGGGCCGGGTCCGCGCCGAGCACGGAGACCTCGCCGGCATCCCGGCGCCGGTAGCCCTCCAGGATCTCCACCGTGGTGGTCTTGCCGGCACCGTTCGGGCCGAGCAGAGCGAACACCTCGCCACGGTGGACGTCGAGGTCCACGCCCGCCACCGCCACGTTGCCGCCGTACGCCTTGCGCAACCCCCGGACGGAGATGGCCAGCTCGTCATCCATGGCGTCCAGTGTGCGTCCTTGCTGGGGCGGAGCGGCGCCCGGGGTGTGTCGGTCCGCGCCACTGCGGGCACTTCGCACCCGGACGTCCGCGACATGGACCTGTGTGGTTTTCCACAGCCCGTTTTACTGAACGGTAACTTAAACTCCGGCCATGGACGAGAAGGCACTTTCGGGGCGGCTGCCCGAGCGGGACCGCCCGTGGGTGATGCGCACCTACGCCGGCCACTCCTCGGCCGCCGCGACCAACGCCCTCTTCCGCCGCAACCTGGCGAAGGGGCAGACCGGGCTCTCGGTCGCCTTCGACCTGCCCACCCAGACCGGGTACGACCCCGACCACGAACTGGCCGCCGGTGAGGTCGGCCGGGTCGGCGTGCCGGTGGCCCACCTCGGCGACATGCGGGCGCTCTTCGACGGCCTCCCGCTGGCCGAGATGAACACCTCGATGACCATCAACGCCCCGGCGATGTGGCTGCTCGCCCTGTACGGCACCGTGGGGCTGGAGCAGGACGCCGAGCTGGCCCGCTGCGCCGGCACCACCCAGAACGACATCATCAAGGAATACCTGTCCCGGGGGACGTACATCTTCCCGCCGGCTGCGTCGCTGCGGCTCACCGCCGACGTGGTGGCGTACACGCTGCGCGAGATGCCGCGCTGGAACCCGGTCAACATCTGCTCGTACCACCTCCAGGAGGCCGGTGCCACGCCGGTGCAGGAGGTCGGCTTCGCGCTGGCCACCGCCGTCGCCGTGCTCGACGCCGTGCGCGACTCTGGCCAGGTGCCCGCCGAGCGGATGGGCGACGTGGTGCAGCGGATCTCGTTCTTCGTCAACGCCGGGGTGCGCTTCGTCGAGGAGATCGCCAAGATGCGCGCGTTCGGCGTGCTCTGGGACGAGATCACCCGCGACCGGTACGGGGTCACCGAGGCCAAGCAGCGCCGGTTCCGCTACGGCGTGCAGGTCAACTCGCTCGGCCTGACCGAGGCGCAGCCGGAGAACAACATCCAACGCATCGTGCTGGAGATGCTCGGCGTGACGATGTCCCGCGACGCCCGGGCCCGCGCCGTGCAACTGCCCGCCTGGAACGAGGCACTCGGCCTGCCCCGCCCGTGGGACCAGCAGTGGTCGCTGCGGATGCAGCAGGTCCTGGCGTACGAGTCGGACCTGCTCGAATACCCCGACCTCTTCGCCGGCTCGCACGTGATGACCGCGCTGGTCGACGAGATCGTCACCGGAGCCCGGGTCGAGTTGGACAAGGTGCTGGAGCTGGGCGGTGTGGTCGCCGCCGTGGAGACCGGCTACCTCAAGAGCGCGCTGGTCACCTCGCTGGCCGAGCGTCGCCGCCGGATAGAGTCCGGCGCCGACGTGGTGGTCGGGGTCAACCGGTTCGCCGAGACCGAGCCCTCCCCGCTGACCGGGGCCGGAGCGGAAGCGGTCGAGCAGGTGGACCCTGCGGTCGAGGCCGCCGCCGCCGAGGGCGTACGCCGGTGGCGAGCCGACCGGGACGGTGCGGCCGTCGACGCGGCCCTGGCCCGGCTCCGTGCGGACGCCGCGACCACCACGAACCTGATGCCGGCCACCCTGGAGTGCGTGCGGGTCGGGGTGACCACCGGCGAGTGGGCCGGCGCGCTGCGCCAGGTCTTCGGCGAGTACCGGGCGCCCACCGGGCTGGCCGGCGCCACCGGGACCGGCGGCGACCCCGGCCTCGCGGACGTCCGCGAGCGGGTCACCGCCACCGCCCGCGAGCTGGGCAGCGGCCGGCTGCGGCTGCTGGTCGGCAAGCCCGGCCTGGACGGGCACTCCAACGGCGCCGAACAGATCGCGGTACGCGCCCGCGACGCCGGCTTCGAGGTCGTCTACCAGGGCATCCGGCTGACCGCCGGGCAGATTGTCGCCGCCGCCGTGGAGGAGGACGTCGACCTGGTCGGGCTCTCAGTGCTCTCCGGCTCGCACCTGGCCGCCGTACCGGCGGTGCTCGACGGGCTGCGCGCCGCCGGCCGGGCGGACCTGCCGGTGGTCGTCGGCGGCATCATCCCCGCAGGCGACGCCGACACGCTGCGGGCCGCCGGGGTGGCCCAGGTCTTCACCCCGAAGGACTTCGCCCTCACCAGCATCATCGACGACCTGGTGACGGTCATCCGTCGCGCCAACGACCTGCCCTGAGCGGGTGGGTTTGGCAGGTCAGCGGCCGACGTAGGTCATACAGTCGGCCAGGTCGTTGTCCGGCCCGACCCTGATCGACGGCGCATGGCACTCCAACTGCTCGTTGTGCTGGCAGTCGGAACGCTGGCAGGCACCCACCTGGGCGATCAGACTCTCCATGCCGCCCCGGACCGGTGACTCGACGAAGGTGTGGCAGTGGGCGTGATCCATGCTGCCGATCGTGATCGCGTAGGCGTGGCAGTCGCCGGCGTTGTTGTACGCGCAGGCAGCTACCACGCACTCCTGAACTCGGGGCATCTCGATCGCTGTGGTCATGCCGACCTCCTCGGGCTCTTGCCCCGATCCTAGGCTTTTGTCGGCTTCCTGGGCTGGCTATGGCGTGCTGCCTGCCCCTTGCCTCCCGGGGTGGCGTCTGCCCCGATGGTGGGCTTGCGTCGTGGGTGGGGTGGGGCCCGCCGTGCCCGGCTCCGGGCGGTCAGGCTTGATCCCTGCGCCCGGGCACGGCGGGCCCACCCTGTCGGTGGTCGCCGTCGCTTCTGGCTCCTGCGCTGGACGGCGGCGGGCTCCACCCCGTGTCGGCTGTCGTCGTCGGTCCTGATGCCTGCGCTGGCAGGCGGGTCCGCCCTGGGAGTGGTCGTCTTTCCCGACCCATGGTTGGGTGCGGCCAGTCCATCGCCGCGTCGATGGTCACCGCCTGTCCCGATCGCGCGTCGGTGGTCGCCGTCTGCTCCGATCGCCTGGACGCAGCCCCAGCCCTCAGCCCCAGCCCTCGTCTCCCGGTCGGTCGCTGTTGTTGGCGTGATACCTGTGAGGCATGAATATGCCTGTGAGGTATCGCCGGTGTTGTCGACCCCGGGTCGGTTCGCGAGGTTTCGGGGTGATCGACTCGGTGTCGGCGATGTCGCGGTATCCCGCCGCGGTGATGCCCCCATGTCGGTGATCTGGAGTTGACCATCCCAGCCGGCCCGGTCTGACGCCGGGACGGTGGCGGGCGCGCGTCGAATGTCCGGCTGACGCCGGGACGGTGGCGGGCGCGCGTCGAATGTCCGGCTGACGCCGGGAGCGGGGCGGTCCGGGTGTCGAATGTCCCGGCGGACGCCGGGAGCGGTGGGCGGTCCGGGCCGAATGTCCGTTATCGGAGTCTCTGGGGTGTGACTGGCTGCACTCGTGCGGTGGAATGGGGGCCGGCCCGGGGTCGTTACATTCCCTGACGATCGCAGTACCGCCGGCCCGCCGCCCCGACCCAACGGGTTGGAATGCCAGGCCAAGCCCGGTCGTTACAGACCCCCGAACGACCACCCCAGCACTCCACAGGGTGCTGACGGATGGGCCAGGCCGGAATGACTTCGGCCCGCCGGTCGTTGCAGATCCCCTGAACGATCGCCCCCCGCACCCCCGCTCGACTGGGTGCCGGCGGATGGGCCAGGCCGGAATGATGTCGGCCCGGTGGTCGTTACACATGGACCCGGCGCCACGAGCCCCCGCTTGTAGGCCGCCGAAAAGACTTTGTTGTTAGCGCCGGACGAGGTGCTCGCACCCGGTAACGCCGATCCCCCGGTCGGCTGGGTGTTTACCCCCGTGAAGGAGCTACCCCCATGAACACGATCATGCGTAAGAGTGTGCTGTCTGTTGCTGGTCTGGCCTTCGCCGGTGGTGTGTTCGCCGGTCCGATCGCCGCGCACGCCGCCACCCCCGTCGACGGCAAGCCCGCCGCCGCCGCGGTGCAGTCGGTCTCGCCGCAGGGTGAGCAGTCGCGCATCGATTTGAACGGTGAGCAGACCGCCAACGTCAAGGCGATCATCGCCGCCACGAAGAAGGCTGGTCTGCCGGAGCGGGCCGCGGTCATCTCGATCGCGACGAGCCTGCAGGAGTCGAAGCTGGAGAACCTCGGCCACCTCGGCGACATGAACGACCACGACTCGCTGGGCCTGTTCCAGCAGCGGCCGAGCTCGGGTTGGGGTACGCCGGAGCAGATCACCGACCCTGAGTACTCGACCACCGCGTTCCTCAAGGGCCTGAAGCAGGTCGACGGGTGGCAGGACATGCCGCTGACCGACGCCGCGCAGACCGTGCAGGTGTCGGCCTACCCGGACGCCTACGCCCAGTGGGAGAAGCAGGCCACCGACCTGGTCGGCCAGTACTGGAACAGCTGACCCACCGCACCACAGCACCGCATGAACCGACCGCTGGCCGGCACCCCAACCCGGGGTGCCGGCCAGCGGCATGTCCAGGGTCACGACGAACCTGGACAACAGACGAACCTGGACAGCAGCCGTCAGACGCGGAAGCCGGCGGCGCGGGCTGCCTGGCGTTCCCGGCGACGTTCGGAGCGCCGGCGCAGGAACCAGTAGACGAACGCCACGAGGCCGAGCAGGAAGGCGAGCACCAACACCGGCAGGAGGATCGCCGCCAGTGAGACCAACACGCTGGTGGCGTCCTCGGCGGTGCTGGCCACCGGGGCACCGAACCCTGCGGTGGTGGCGTTGACCACCGGCCGCGCGGCGGACTTGAGCAGGTGTACGCCGAACGCGAGCAGAACGCCGACGACCACCGGCACCCACTGGTGGGATGAGAAGAAGCTCGCCGGGTCGCTGACCGTCACCGTCTCCGACGATGATCCGGCGCCGAAGGCCAGGCCGCCGGCGGTGGGTCGGACCACGGTCTGCACCACGTCGTTGACGTGGTCGACCACCGGCACCTTGTCCGCCACCATCTCCACGGCGAGCAGGGCGGCCAGGATGACGATGACCCAGCCGTTGCCGAGCCACGTCCAGCCGCTGGGCAGGTCGATCAGGTCGGTGTAGCGGGCGAGCAGACCGAGGGTGAGCAGGGGGATGTAGGCGTTCAGCCCCGCCGACGCGGCGAGTCCGGTACCGGTGAGGACTTCGAGCACGGCCTTAGCATCGCATCGACGCGCCAGTGCCGCTCGCTGGCGACCGGTGGGTGCTCGGCTACCCTCGTCGGGTGCGGTTGGTCATTGCGAAGTGCTCTGTGGACTACGTCGGACGGCTCTCGGCTCACCTGCCGCTGGCCACCAGGCTCCTGATGGTGAAGGCGGACGGGTCGGTGTCGATCCATGCCGACGACCGGGCGTACAAGCCGTTGAACTGGATGAGCCCCCCGTGTCGGCTCGAGGAGGCCCCCGGTGTGTGGCGGGTGGTCAACAAGGCCGGCGAGGAGCTGCGGATCACCCTGGAGGAGATCTTCCAGGACACCTCGTACGAGCTGGGGCTGGACCCCGGCCTGCGCAAGGACGGGGTGGAGGCGCACCTGCAGGAGTTGCTGGCGGCCAACCCGGGCACGTTGGGCGAGGGGTACACGCTGGTCCGCCGCGAGTACATGACGGCGATCGGTCCGGTCGACCTGCTCTGCCGGGATGCCAACCAGGGCGCGGTCGCCGTCGAGGTCAAACGGCGCGGTGAGATCGACGGGGTGGAGCAGCTCACCCGCTATCTCGAGTTGATGAACCGCGACCCGCTGCTCACCCCGGTCGCCGGGGTCTTCGCCGCGCAGGAGATCAAGCCGCAGGCGCGGGTGCTCGCCGCCGACCGGGGCATCCGGTGCGTGGTGGTGGATTACGACAAGCTGCGGGGCATCGAGAAGGACGAGCTGACCCTCTTCTGAGAGTCACCGCCCGTACAGCATCTTGATGGTCTTGACCAGTCGGGCGACGTCGGCCGGGGTCCGCTCGAAGGTCATCGACGGCAGCAGTGACCGGGCTCGCCGGCGGGTGATCGCCTTTGTCCGGCCGAACTCGCGCAAGCCGTCCTCGCCGTGGATCCGCCCGAAGCCGGAGTCGCCGACCCCGCCGAACGGCAGGGTGGACATCCCGGCGAAGGTCAGGGTGGAGTTGACCGACGCCATCCCGGAGCGCAGCCGTCGGGCGATGGTCACCGCGCGGCGCCGGCCGAAGACCGAACCACCGAGCCCGTACGGCAGCGCGTTGGCCCGGGCGACGGCCTCGTCGGCGTCGCGGACCCGGCTGATGGTCAGCGTCGGCCCGAAGGTCTCCTCGCGGACGGCGGCCGACTCTTCCGGTACGTCCACGAGCACGGTCGGGTGCACGTACGGCGGCTGCACCGCACTCGGGCCGCCGAGCACGGCGCGCCCACCGGAGCTGACCGCGTCCTCGATGTGGCGGCGGATCACGTCGATCTGACCGGGCATGGTGATCGGGCCGATGTCCTCGCCGTCCGGCCCAACGGTCAGCCGGCCCGCACGGGCCACCACCTTGTCGACGAAGGCGTCGAAGATCGGGTCGACGGCGTACACCCGCTCGATGCCGATGCAGGTCTGGCCGGCGTTGGTCATGCCGCCCCAGACGCACGCCGTTGCGGCGGCGTCCAGGTCGGCGTCGCTGTCGACGATCATGGCGTCCTTGCCGCCGCCCTCGATGACCACCGGGGTCAGCGTCTCGGCGCAGGCGGCCATCACCTTCCGGCCGGTCGCCGTGGAGCCGGTGAAGGCCACCTTGTTCACCCCGGAGCGGCACAGCGCGGCGCCCACGTCGCCCAGCCCGTGCACGGCGGTGAACACGGGCTGCTCGGGGACGACCTCGGCGAAGCTGTCCACCAGCCACTGGCCGATTGCCGGCGTGTACTCGCTCGGCTTGAACACCACGGCGTTGCCGGCGGCGAGGGCGTACGCCGCGGAGCCGATCGGGGTGAGGACCGGATAGTTCCACGGCGCGAGGACGCCGACCACGCCGTACGGCTGGTATTCGAGGTGCCCGGAGAACTCGGCGAGGATGAGCCGGGACCGCACCCGGCGTGGGCCGAGCACCCTGCCGGCGTTGCGGGCGGCCCAGTCGACGTGCTCGATCGCGGTGACGATCTCGACGATGGCGTCGGCGACGGGCTTGCCGCCCTCAAGGTGCATCAGCTCGGCGAGCTGCTCGATCCGCTTGGCGAGCAGAGCGCGCCAGCGCAGCAGCCGCGCCCGACGGCCGGTGAAGCCCAGACCGGCCCACCACTCGCCCGCGGCGCGGGCGCGGTCGACGGCCTGCCGCACGTCGGTGGCGACGGGGAAGCGACCGGCCTCGGCGCCGGTGGCCGGGCTGGTGGACACCAGCAGGCCCGCATCGATGACCGGGGTGCCCGGGACATGAACAGCCGTCATGGCGGAAGTCTAGACCCGGAGATTACTCGCCGGTAGGCCCTGATTCGGGCCGGCGGGACGGGAGTCGCATCGACCCGCCCACTCGTTGATCAGAGCAGTTCAGGGCCTTGGGGCCGGATGTCGCCCGTCCGAATCGTCGAGCGGGAGGTGGCCGGGAGGCGGCGCGGAGCTGACCGGCCGGTCAATATTGACGATTACCGTCTGGTGGCAGGCTGACGCGCGGAGTGACGGTGTGGGTGGAGGGATGACTGTCGATGGACGAACATCCGGAACTGAGGCCACTGTTGACGGTCGCAGGTGGGCCGATGCGCGGGGCGAGCTTTCGACTGCGGGCCGAGCCGCAGGTGATCGGTCGCGCCCCGACCGGTCATGTGGTCATCAACGATCCGCACCTGAGCCGTCGGCACGCGGAGGTGTGGCTGGCCCCGGAGGGCGCCTCGCTCCGGGACCTGGGCTCCACCAATGGCACCTGGCTCAACGACCGCCGGATCACCGAGGTGGAACGACTCTCCGACGGCGACCTGATCCGGATCGGCCGCACCGAGCTGCGCCTGTTCGACCCGGGGGTGGCCCACACCGATCCGGTCGGGCTCAGCTTCGGCCTGTCCCGGCGCGACATCCGGCCGACGCTGCCTCTGCCCCTGGCCACACCGCCCTCCGCGCGCCGCTGACCCCTCACTCGGATGCCGGTGGGCCACATTCGCGGCGGACCGCGGATGGGTGGCTGGCACATGGACCGGCGTCGGCGGGCGTGGCACCATCCCGCGAATGGAGACCGAGCAGCGGACCGTGACGGCGAACGGCATCACCCAGGCGGTACGGGTGGCAGGCCCGCCGGACGGCATCCCGGTGCTGCTGATCCACGGCAACTGCTCGTCCGCGTTGTTCTGGGAGCCGCTGGTCCGGCGGCTGCCGCCGACGCTGCGGGTGGTCGCCCCGGACCTGCGCGGCTACGGCGACTCCGAGACCGCCCCGGTGAACGCCACCCGAGGGCTGACGGACTTCGCCGACGACGTGGCCGCACTGCTGGACGACCCGACGCTCTTCGGCACCGCCGACGCCCGCCCGGTGGTGGTCGGGCACTCCCTCGGCGGGGGCGTGGCGATGCGGCTGCTGGTCGACCACCCACACCGGGTGGGCGCACTGCTGCTCGCCGCGCCGGTCTCCCCGTACGGCTTCGGTGGCACCCGCGACCTGGTCGGTACACCGACCACCGCCGACTTCGCGGGGACCGGCGCCGGCACGGCCAACGCGGACTTCGTCGCCCGGCTGGCCGCCCACGACCGGAGCGCGGACGCCCAGACCAGCCCACGCGCCGTGCTGCGGGCCACCTACGTGGCTGATCCGGCGTCGCTGGGCGCAGACGAGGAACTGCTGTTGGACAGCCTGCTCTCCACCGCGACCGGGGACGACAACTACCCCGGCACGGCGGCGTCCTCGGAGAACTGGCCGGGCATGGCGCCGGGGGAGCGCGGGGTGCTCAACGCGCTCGCGCCGACCTGGTTCCGGCTCGCCGACGAGCTGGTGGCCGTCGCCGACAAGCCCCCGGTCACCTGGGTACGCGGCGACGCCGACGTGATCGTGTCGGACACCTCGCTGTTCGACCTGGCGTACCTGGGCTCGCTGGGTGTGGTGCCCGGCTGGCCTGGTGAGGAGGACTGCCCGGCGCAGCCGATGATCGGCCAGACCCGGGCGGTGCTGGAGCGGTACGCGGCGGCCGGCGGCGCGTACCACGAGGTGGTGCTGCCCGGCTGTGGGCACAGTCCGCACCTGGAGCGGCCGGCGGCGTTCGTCTCGGAGCTGCTGGCGCTGACCACTGTCCCGGCGAGCTGAAGCGGAGCCTCGGCAACCCGGTCAGACGGTGTCGTCGTGGGTGAAATATGCCACGGCGCCTCGACAACTGTGCGTCACGTGGCAGACTCGCGCGCATAACCTTAGCGGCCGTTCAGTGGTCGTGCGGACTGTCTGGGGAGGCCGGTCGTGGCGCGCGAGTTCAGCACCGTAGGCGTTGTGGGGCTGGGCACCATGGGTGCCGGCATCGTCGAGGTCTTCGCCCGCAATGGCATCGACGTGGTGGCGGTCGAGATCTCCGAGCCGGCGCTGGAGCGAGGCCGGGTCACCCTCACCGGTTCCACCGACCGTGCGGTGGCCAAGGGCAAGCTCGCCGCGGCGGACCGGGACGCCCTGCACGAGCGGGTGCACTTCGCGGTCGGGCTGGACGCGCTGCACTCCGTCGACCTGGTCATCGAGGCGGTGCCCGAGCACCTGGACCTGAAGCAGCGGATCTTCGCGGAGCTGGACCGGGTCTGCCGGCCGGAGACCATCCTGGCCACCAACACCTCGTCGCTGAGCGTCACCGAGATCTCGGTGGCCACCACCCGGCCCAACCAGGTGATCGGCATCCACTTCTTCAACCCCGCGCCGGTGATGAAGCTGGTCGAGGTGGTCCGCACCGTGGTCACCGCGCCCGAGGTGGTCGCCGACGTGGAGGCGCTCTGCGCCCGGCTCGGCAAGGTCGACGTCACCATCAACGACCGCGCCGGCTTCATCGCCAACGCGCTGCTCTTCGGCTACCTCAACCACGCGGTCGGCATGTTCGAGTCGCACTACGCGACCCGGGAGGACATCGACGCCGCCATGAAGCTCGGCTGCGGCCTGCCGATGGGCCCGCTGGCGCTGATGGACCTGATCGGCCTGGACACCGCGTACGAAATCCTGGACACGATGTACCGGCGCGGCGGGCGGGACCGCCGGCACGCCCCGGTGCCGCTGCTCAAGCAGATGGTGACGGCTGGGCTGCTCGGCCGGAAGTCCGGCCGGGGCTTCTACACCTACGAGCGGCCCGGCTCGCCGGTGGTCGTACCGGACGAGGCGACGCCGCTGGCCTCGGAGGTCACGCTCGCCGACGGCGCGCGGGCCATCACCAAGGTTGGCGTGGTCGGCTCGGGGACGATGGCCACCGGGATCATCGAGGTCTTCGCGAAGGCCGGCTACGAGGTCGTCTCGGTGACCCGGGGCGCGGAGAAGTCCGCGAAGGTCTGCGAGGCGGTGAAGACCTCGCTGAACAAGGGCGTGGTGCGCGGCAAGCTCGCCGAGGCCGACCGGGACGCCGCGCTGGGCCGGATCAGCTGGTCGGCCGCGCTCGACCACCTCGCCGACGTCGACCTGGTGGTCGAGGCCGTGGTCGAGGAGTTGAGCGTGAAGAAGGCGCTCTTCGCCAGCCTCGACGAGATCTGCAAGCCGGGCGTGGTGCTGGCCACCACCACCTCGTCCCTGCCGGTGATCGACGTGGCGATGGCCACCCACCGGCCGGCCGACGTGGTGGGGCTGCACTTCTTCAACCCGGCGCCGATCATGCCGCTGGTCGAGGTGGTCCGCACCATCCGCACCTCCCCGGAGACCACCGCGACCGCCCGGGCGGTCTGCGCCGCGCTGGGCAAGACCGCCGTGGTCTGCGGCGACCGATCCGGGTTCATCGTCAACGCGCTGCTCTTCCCGTACCTCAACGACGCGGTGAAGATGCTGGAGGCCAGCTACTCCACGGCCGACGACATCGACCACGCCATGAAGCTGGGCTGTGGCTACCCGATGGGCCCGTTCGACCTGCTCGACGTGGTCGGGTTGGACGTCTCGCTGGCCATCCAGCGGGAGCTGTACCTGGAGCTGCGCGAGCCGGGCTTCGCGCCCGCGCCGCTGCTGGAGCACCTGGTCACCGCCGGCTACCTGGGCCGCAAGACCCGCCGGGGCTTCCGCGACCACTCGCACCGCTGACGGGTCAACGCCGATCTCAGCCGTCGGGCGGGACGGCCGTGGGGCCGTCCCGCCCGTCGGACCGTACGCTTGGTGACTGTGAGCCCCCGTCGCAATCGCCCCCGCCGGGACGAGAACGCCAACCTGGACGACGACCGGGTCCGGCAGGGCGTCGCCTCGGTGCAGCAGTGGACCGACGGCGCCTGGCAGGTACGCGGGATCGGCGCGGGGGCGTCGGTCAAGACGTACCGTTGCCCCGGCTGTAACCAGGAGATTCGGCCCGGCGTGGCGCACCTGGTGGCCTGGCCGGCGGACGGCCTTGGTGACCTCACCGACCGGCGGCACTGGCACAGCGGCTGCTGGCGCGCTCGCGACCGGCGTGGCCCGGCGGTGCAGCGCGGCCGGGGCACTCCGCGCTACTGAGCGACCTGGATCACCCTGTTCGTGCCTGGGCGGGCGGCGGCGGTGACTTCGCGACAGACTTGAGCGGTGAGCACAGCGATCCGCGCGTCGTCGATCCTGCCCGGCCGCCGGGAGGACATCGAGCTGCACACCGCCGATGGTCTGCGGCTGGTCGGCGAGTTGGCCGTGCCGGCCGACCGGCCGCCGGTGGCCACCCTGGTCTGTCTGCACCCGCTGCCGACCCACGGCGGGATGATGGACAGCCACGTGTTCCGAAAGGCGGCCTGGCGGTTGCCAGCGCTGGCCGACGTGGCCGTGCTCCGGTTCAACACCCGGGGGACCAGCAGCGTGCGCGGCACCAGCGAGGGGGCCTTCGACGGGGCCGTCGGCGAGCGCTTCGACGTGGCTGCCGCCATCGAGTACGCGGAGTTCGCCGAACTGCCGAACATCTGGCTGGTCGGCTGGTCGTTCGGCACCGACCTGGCGCTCAAGTACGGCTGCGACCCGGCGATCGCCGGCGCGATCCTGCTCTCCCCGCCGCTGCGCTTCTCGGCCCCCGAAGACCTGGCCACCTGGGCCGCCTCCGGTCGGCCGCTGGTGGCCCTGGTGCCGGAGTTCGACGACTACCTGCGCCCGGCGGAGGCCGAGGAGCGGTTCGCCGTGGTGCCGCAGGCCGAGGTCGTGGGGGTGCCGGGCGCCAAGCACCTCTGGGTCGGCGACGCGGAGAGGGTGCTCGACGAGATCGTCCGTCGGGTCAACCCGGCGGTCGCGGTGCCGCTGCCGACCACCTGGGACGGCCCGATGGAGGCCGGCGACGTCAGCGCGTACGCCGACCGGACGGTGGCGTCGTTCGCCGACGTCCCCGTCCCCGGACCGCTCGCCGGCCAGGCCGACTGACCCCAGGGGCCGGTCATCGGGTCTCCTGGCGGGGGAGCACCACCTCGCGCAGGATCAGTTGCAGCGCGGCCACCGTGGGGATGGCGATCAGCGCGCCCACCACGCCCAGCAGCGCCACCCCGAGCAGCGCGGCCAGCAGGGCGGCCACCTCGTTGACCTCGACCGAGCGTCGCATCACCTTCGGGTAGATCAGATAGTTCTCCACCTGCTGGTAGATGAGGAAGAACACCACGCAGGCGATACCCACCGGCAGGCTGGTGGCGAAACCGACCAGGCTCACGACCACCGCGCCCAGAGTGGCACCGATCTGCGGGATCAGGTCGGTCACCGCCACCACCACGGCCAGCGCGAAGGGGTACGGCAGCCCGACGATCAACGCGAACACGAAGGTGGTCGCGCCGGCCAGCACCGCGATGCTCAACGCGCCGACCATGTACGCGCCGACCTTGGCCAGGATCTCGTCACCGATCAGCTGTACGCGCTCCCGGCGTGAGCGCGGCACCAGCGCGTAGCCCAGGGAGCGCAGCCGGTTGAAGTAGGCCAGGAAGTAGATGGTCAGCACCAGCACGGTCAGCGTCCGGAACACCGTGCCGAAGATCAGTTGGGCGCCGCCGAGCACCCCGCCCAGCGCCCGGCCCACCGTCTGGGCGTTGGCCGCGCTCTGCACCCGCTCCATCACGTCGTACCGCTCCACCAGGTCATTGACCGTCGGGTTGCGGCGCAGGTCCTCGACCAGGCTGGGGATCTGGTCGATGAACTGCCCGGACTGGGTCACGATCGGCGGTACCAGCGCCACCACGCCGCCGCAGAGCAGCAGCACCACCGTCAGCGCCACCACCGCGACCGCCAGGCCGTGCGGCAGCTTCCAGCGGCGCAGCCGGACCACCGCCGGGTTGAGGCCGACCGCGAGGAAGAGCGCGATCACCACCAGCACCAGGATGCCGCCGGCGTTGCGGACCCCCAGATAAAGGGTGTACGCCAGCAGCACGCCGACCGCGCCGGTGAAGCCGATCAGGAAGCTGTTGCGCCGAAGCGGACGCCCCGGCGTGCCGAACTTTCCGGACGGGACGGCCGGCGGCTCGTCCGGGTCGACGCCCGGGTCGGGGATCGGCACGGGGCGTGGCGTCTCGGTTGGCGAGGGAGTGATCGGCGGGGGAGTGATCGGCGGGGGACTGGCCGGCGGGCGACCGGGCGTCGCGTCCGGGTTCTCGGCCGGCGGGCCGTTCTGCGGCAACAGGACCTCCGGGTCAGGCGTTGGGTCGGCGGGCGACGGCGACGAACGCGCGCCAGGCGGCCGGCGCGAAGACCAGCACCGGGCCGGTTCGGTCCTTGCTGTCCCGCACGCCCACCACCCCGGGAAGATTGTCCGCCACCTCGACGCAGTCGCCCCCGCTCACGCCGCTGCGGGTTGATTTGCGCCACTCGGCGCCGTTCAGCTCCATGTCGTCACGATCCTTTTCATCAGCTCGATGGAGTGTCGGCGGGACAACGCATCGCTCCGCACGCTCTCCCATCTTGCGAGCAGCGTAGCCAGACCATCCTCGGTGTCCACCACCGTGCCGCCGAGCTGGTTTTCCAGGTGCCCCACCCAGCCGCCGTCCGCGCCCCGAGCAAGGACGAACGGGCCCGACAGCCCTGGGTGCAGCCCGACCTCGGCCGGAACGATGTGCACGCTGACGTTTGGTTGCTCCGCGCAGGTGATCAGGTGGGTGACCTGCTCAACCATCAGCCCTAGGAATTCCGCACCGGTGCGACGCAGCACCAGCTCGTCGATGACGGCGACGAACTGCGGCGGCTCGGCTTGGATCAGCAGCGATTGGCGGTCCATCCGACCGGCGAGCAATCTGTCCAGGCCGTCCGTGCTGAGGGTCTCGTCGCCACGAAGGACGGCGCGGGCGTAGTTCTCGGTCTGGAGCAGGCCGGGGATCAGCGTGGGCTGGAAGCAGCGCAACTGGCGGGCGCTGCGCTCGGCGTCCAGCCAGGGCCGGAACCAGCTTGGCTGGCCGTCCCGCTCGGCGAGCTTGAGCAGGTAGACCAGCAGGCCGCCGGTGGCCAGCACCTCGTCGGCGCGGGCCAGGAAGAGCCGGTCCAGCGGGCGCTGACCCAGCTCCAGCGCGGACACCATCGAACCTGAGTAGTGCACCAGCCGGCCGAAGTCCTCCTGACTCATCCCGGCGGTGGTGCGCAGCCGGCGCAGTTGGGCGCGGATCATGTCGGCCGTCGGCGCGGCGTCGCCTTCCACAGTGCCTCCGCAGGTCGGGGGTCGTCTCCACCGGCCCGCCCGGCGGGTCGCGCAACCGACGCAGCTCCGCCGTCGGACGCGCCGACGCCTTCCGACCGTAGCGGTGTGATCAGCAGACTGTCACCTACCGGATCGCCGTCGGCAGCTCCGGTTGTCACCCCACCGGGCCCGCGCACCCGGCGGCGCGTTCCCGTCCCCAGTCGAGGAGGTACCCCATGCCCAGCTCAAGCCGCCCCGGCTGGCCCCGACGGTCGCGGGCGCGTACATCGATGGCCGGGCTGCCGCACCCGCGGCTCGGGCCGTACCCCGCACATCCCCGAGCCTGCGGTGAACGGACGCCGCACACCCCGCTGCGGCCGATGTGGTGCTGCCGGGCCGACGGCCGGCCGTGGCCGTGCGCGGAGGCCCGGTTGCTGCTCAAGGCGGAGTTCGACGCGGACCCGGCGGCCCTGACCATCTACCTGGCCGGGCTCTATCACGAGGCGGCACACGACCTGTACCAGCTCAACCCCTACGACGGGCCGACCCCTCGGGAACTGTTCGAACGCTTCGTGGCGTGGGGCCCGTTCCGCCGCCCGGTCATCGACCCGCCTCCGGGCCCTGACCTGCCGTGCCAGCCCGGCTGATCAGGCCGGTGCCCGATGCTCCGACGCCCTGTCGAGCTGCCCCAGATCTGGGGCAGCTCGACAACCAGATCTGGGGCAGCTCGACAGCGACGCGGTCGGGGCCGGGCTGTTGCCGTGCGGGTCAGTCCTTCTCGACGGTGACCTTGCTGGGCTTGGCACTGCGCTCGTCGGTGGTCGGCTTGGTCGGCCGCTTGCCGTTCTCGCCGGTGCTGGTGATCTTGGTCGGCTTGGCGCCCCGGCCACCCTCGCCCGGAACGGCGGCCACGGTCGGCTCGCCGTCCACCCCGGCGCTGGCCGCCCCGCCGTCGACGGTGGTCAACGGCTCGGCCACCGGCCGGGTCGTGGACTGCTCGGCGGGCTCGGCCTCGGCGTTCGCCGGCTGCCGGGCGTCGGCAGGCTCGGCCTTGAACCCGTTCGCGGCGGCTCC
This sequence comes from Micromonospora sp. NBC_00858, assembly GCF_045207365.1. Lineage (NCBI taxonomy): Bacteria > Bacillati > Actinomycetota > Actinomycetes > Micromonosporales > Micromonosporaceae > Micromonospora > Micromonospora sp. NBC_00858. The sequence continues at coordinate 7,564,086 of NZ_CP108828.1, forward strand.
GGCGGTCGCCGGGGCAGCCTCGGTGATCGCCGTGGCCGGGGCGGTCACGCGGCCATCCCCAGCAACCGGTGCGGTCAGGCCGTCTCCAGCGACCGGCGCGGTCGGACCGTCTCCAGCAACCGGTGCGGTCGAGCCGTCTCCGCTGGCCGGCGCGCTCGCCGTCGCTCCGTCGCGCGTGGCCGGCGCGCTCGCGGCCCCGTCGACGGTCGAGACGGTGACGCTCTGCAACCGCAGCTCGGCCATCTGCCGCTGGAGTTCGTCGGACTCCTGCCGGGACTTCCAGGTTTCCTGCCGCAGGTCGGCGAGCTGCTGCTGGGCCTGGGCGATCTCCAGCATCACCTGGGCGAGCTGCTGCCGGCCGGCCGCCGACTCCTGCTGAGTGGCAGCCAGATGCTGCTGGGTGGTGGCCAGGTGCTGCTGGGTGGTGGCCGCGTACTCCTCGAACTGGCGGCGGGAGGCCGCGACATGCTCGTCGGCCTCGCGGCGCTTGTCGCCCGCCTCGGTCTCGGCCCGGCTCAGCATCTCGGCGGACTCTTCCTCGGCCTGCCGGCGCATGGTCAGCGCATCCTGCTCGGCCGCCTGGCGGATCGCGTCGGCGCCCTGCTCGACCTCGTTCTTGCGGGTGGTGTACTCGGTCTCCAGTGTGTCGCGCCGGGTGATGAAGCCCGTCTCCAGCTCCTGCTGGCGGCTGCTGAAGGTGGTCTCCAGCTCCTCCTGACGGCTGGTGAAACCGGTCTCCAGCTCGTGCTGGCGGGACTTGTACTGCTTTTCCAGCTCGTCGCGACGCTTGGCGAACTCCTGCTCGGCAGTGGACCGCCGCTGGGCCAGCTCCCGGTCGGCCGTCTCCCGCCGGGAGTTGACCTCCTGCTCCACGCCGGCCCGCCAGGCGCCCAGCTCCTGCTGGGTCTGCGCCCGGGCGTGCTGCACGTACGCCTCGGTCTCGCTGCGCATCCGCTGCACGTACGCTTCGGTCTCGCCCCGGCTGCGCTTGGCCGACTCGGTGGCCTGCGTTATCAGCCGCTCCGCCTCCTGCTGGGCCTTCGCCCGGGTGGCCCGGCCGGCCATCGACGCGTCGTCGATGATCTGCTTGGCCTCCTGCTGCGCCTTGGCGTGAGTGGCCCGGCCGGCCTCGGTCGCGGTGTCGGTGAGCCGCTTGGCCTCCTGCAGGGCCTTGGCGTGCACCTCCTTCGCGGCCTCGCGCAGCTCGCTGGCCTCCTGCCGGGCGGTGGTCAGCGTCTCGCGGGCCGCCTCGCGCAGCTTGGTGGCCTCCTGCTGGGCCCGGGTGTGGATCTCCTTGGCGGTGTCCCGCAGCTGGGTGGCCTCCTGCTGGGCCTTCGCCAGCGCGTCCTGCGCCGTCTTGCGCAACTGCGCCGACTCGTCCTTGGCCGACTGCAGAGTCTCTTCCGCCTCGGCGCGCCGGGCGGCGCTGTGCCGCTCCTCCTCCGCGCGTCGTGCGGCGAGGGTGATCTCGAAGTCCTTCAGTGCCCGCGCGGCCTGCTCGCGGGCCTCATCGATGATGTGCTCGGCGGCGGCGCGGCGGGCCTCGATCTCCTCGTTCGCCGCGGACAGGATCTCCTCGCCCTGCTCCTCGGCGAGGGCGAGGATCGACTCGACCCGGGGGCCGAGGTGCCGGAACGAGGCCCGGTCCACCACGTTCATCTGCTTGCGCACCTGGACGAGGTCCCGCTGAAGCACCTCGACCTGGCCGGCGAGCTTGTGGATCTGTGTGTACGCCTGTTCCCGTTCGGCGGCGAGGGTCGCGATCTCGTGCTCGGCACGCGCGACGTACCGGTCGACCTGTTTCTTCTCGTATCCCCGCAGAGCGGACTCGAAGCTGGGCTCCGTGGTCACGTCCCCGCCGAGTGCGAACAGTTCCTCGCCGTGCGACATGCCCCCATCCTCACACGCAACGGCCCCTGCTGGGGCGATACGGACGCCCCTTATGGGACCTACTTCACTCCGGACGCAACGGGTGAATGCCAAGGGGCGGGAAACGCACACGGCGCGAGGTCACACCGGTTACCCGGTGTCACCTCGCGCCGTCGTTGCCCCAACCTGACGCCTGGCGTCAGCCGGCAGTCTCCGCCGTCGCCCGCTCCTGACCGCCGTCGGCCTTCTTGGCCTCCGGCTTGGCCGCCGGAGCGGCCGCGGCTGGCATGCCGGGGACGATGCCGGCGAGCCCGGAGAGCATCTGACCGAGCTGCGAGGTGACCGCGTCCTTCTGCCGGGTGAGGTCCTCGACCTCGCGGCGGGCGGCCTGAGTGGTCAGCTCCGCCTCGGTGCGGGCCTCGGTGAGCAGGCGCTGCGACTCGGCCTTGGCCTCGTTGAGCGTCTTCTCCGAGTGCGCCTTCGCCTTGTCGAGCGTCTCGGCTGCGCTGCGCTCCGACTCGACCCGGCGGGCCTCAGCGCGCTGCTCGATCTCCTTGGCGCGCTCCTGCGCGGCGCGGGCCCGCTGCTCGGCCTCGCTGACCATCTTCTGGGTCTGCGCGACCTGGGCGGCGTGCCGCTCGGACTCTTCGCGCTCGGCCTTCTCCCGCCGCTCGGCGAGCTGCAGCTCCAGGGCCTGGAGGTCCTTGTCGCGCTTGTCCCGCGCGTCGGTGAGCAGCTTGGTCGCCTCGGCGCGCTTCTCCTCGGCCTCGCGGGCGGCCTTGGCCCGCTGCTGGGTGATCTCCCGCTCGGCGGTGGCCCGGAGGGTGGCCACCTCCCGCTCGACGGTCGACTTCAGCTCGGCCACCTCGTGCGCGGTGACGGTACGAAGCTGCTTGGTCTCGCGGTCGGCGTCGGCGCGCAGCGTGTCGGCCTCGCGGCGGGCCTGCACCCGGACCTCGGCGGCCTCGCGCTCGGCGGCGGTGCGCAGGTTGCCGGCCTCGCGCTCGGCGCTCGCCTTCATCGCGGCGGCCTCGGCGCGGGCCTTGTCCGTGATCTCACGGGCCTCGAGGCGGGCGGCGGAGAGGATGCCCTCAGACTCGCGCTTGGCCTCGTTGCGGTGGTCGTTGGCCTGCTCCTCGGCGAGCCGGAGGATCTGCTCGACGCGGGTGCCGAGCCCGGAGAGGGTGGGCCGGTTGTTCTCTTCGAGCTGCTTGTTCGTGTCGGTGAGCTTCTGCTCCAGCGCACTCATGCGCTGCTCGGCCTGGCGGAGGCGACGCTGGGCGTCGTTCATCCGCTGCTCGGCCTCGGCACGGGCCTGCTCGGACTGGGTCAGCGCGGCCGTCATCCGGCCGAGGAAGTCGTCGACCTGGTGAGTGTTGTATCCGCGCAGGCCAACGGTGAAATCTGGCTGCGAGTTCGCGTTATCGAAGAACGCGAGAGGGGAGGACTGCTGCTGGGGCATTGGGACATACTGGCAGACGCCCCAGGGTGCTTCGCAAGAGCGGTGCGCAGCTTTCGTGTCCTCTTTACATGGTCAACTCCCGCAATCGACGAGGCCGGACCAATCGGCGATCTTGGCAGGTCCCGGGCGGGTCGGACGCCACGGAGAGTGACACGAAAAAGGGCCACGGGACGTGCCCGTGGCCCTTTGTTCGATCCGGCTGGGTATCCCACAAATAGGGTGGAAGAACAATGGCCGTTCACCGCAATGGCCATCCGGTGCTCGTCCGTCCGGCCTGCGGCCCGGTCAGTGCCCCCGGAACCGGTTGATCGCGTCCTCGTGCCGGGCCCGCAACTCCCCGTCACGGACGCCCAGCCCGTCGGCGGGGGCGAGGCAGCGCACTCCGACTTTGCCCTGGTGGGCGTTGCGGTGCACCTCGTACGCCGCCTGGCCGGTCTGCTCCAGCGGGTAGGTGCGGGACACCGTGGGGTGCACCTTGCCGAGCGCGACCAGGCGGTTGGCCTGCCACGCCTCGTGGTAGTTGGCGAAGTGGCTGCCGACGATCCTCTTGAGGTGCATCCACAGGTAGCGGTTGTCGTACTGGTGCTGGAAGCCGCTGGTGGAGGCACAGGTGACGATGGTGCCGCCGCGCCGGGCCACGTAGACACTCGCGCCGAAGGTCTCCCGGCCGGGGTGCTCGAAGACGATGTCCGGGTCCTCACCCCCGGTCAGCTCGCGGATCCGCTCGCCCAGGCGCTTCCACTCGTCCGGGTCCTGGGTCTCCTCGTCCTTCCAGAACCGAAAGCCCTCGGCCGCCCGGTCGATGACCAGTTCCGCGCCCATCCGGCGGCACAGCTCGGCCTTCTCCGGCGACGAGACGACGCAGACCGGGATGGCGCCGCCGTTCAGCGCCATCTGGGTGGCGTACCCGCCGAGGCCGCCGGAGGCGCCCCAGATCAGCACCACGTCGCCCTGTTTCATGTTGGCCCCGTGGTGCGAGACGAGCTGCCGGTACGCGGTGGAGTTGACCAGCCCCGGGCTGGCCGCCTCCTCCCAGCTCAGGTGGCGCGGCTTGGGCATCAGCTGGTTGGCCTTGACCACGGCCAGTTCGGCCAGCCCGCCGAAGTTCGTCTCGAAGCCCCAGATCCGTTGCTGTGGGTCGAGCATGGTGTCGTCGTGTCCGGCCGCGTCCTCCAGCTCGACGGAGAGGCAGTGCGCGACGACCTCGTCGCCAGCGGCCCACCGGGTCACCCCGGGGCCGGTGCGCAGCACCACGCCGGCCGCGTCCGAGCCGACCACGTGGTACGGCAGGTCGTGGCGGCTGGTCAGCTCGGAGATCCGGCCGTACCGCTGGAGGAACTTGAAGGTGGGCAGCGGCTCGAAGATGCTGGTCCACACCGTGTTGTAGTTGATCGCGCTGGCCATCACCGCGATCAGCGCCTCGCCCGGCCCGAGCTCCGGTGTCGGCACCTCCTGCACGTGCAGCGCCTTGCGGGGGTCCTTGTCCCGGGTGGCCATGCCGTCGAACATCCGGGCCTCTTCGGCGCGGACGACCACGCCCCGGTAGCTCTCCGGTACGGGCAGCCCGGCGAGGCCGGCCAGTTCGCGGTCCGGGTCGCTCGATTCCTCCGCCGCCATGATTGCTTCGAGGATGTCCTGCACGGTGACCTCCGGTTCGTCCGCACCCGCACGGGCCCGGGTGCTGCCATCGTCGGCGCCGGTGGGCACGACCGCCATGTCGGCATTCGACACATCCGGCACCGGTCGCGCTCCTGTGGGCCGGGACGTTACTGAACGGTAGCTAAAGCCGGAAGTCCTCTGTGAAAAACTGCATCGGCCGATGCGTGAAGGTGTCCGGCGGCCCCGCCAACCGCGCACCCACGCGCTCTCGGGCCCGTTGCGCGGTCCCCGCGACGCTTGATCGTCTCCATTTCGCTGATGTGGCGGTGTCCGGACGATCGCGACACCGCCACATCGGCGATCTGGAGTTGATCAGAGCCCCGGCCGCCAGCGAGCGGCGCCGCGTGGCGGGCTCAGTGCGAGGCGGCGGGTTCGACGAGTTCGACCAGGACGCCGCCGGCGTCCTTGGGGTGCACGAAGTTGATCCGCGAGTCCGCGGTCCCGCGCCGTGGGGCGTCGTAGAGCAGCCGCATCCCCCGCGCGCGCAGCGCCGCGCAGGCCACGTCGATGTCCACCACGGTGTACGCGACCTGCTGCACGCCCGGCCCGTTGCGGTCCAGGAACTTGGCGATCGTCGACTCGGGGGTGAGCGGGGCGAGCAACTGCACGCAGCCGCCCTCGGCGGTCGGCCCGACGGCCAGCATCGCTTCCCGGACGCCCTGTTCGGCGTTGGTCTCGATGTGTACGCAGCGCATCCCGAACGTCCGCTGGTAGAAGTCGATCGCGGCGTCCAGGTCGGCCACGGCGATCCCGACGTGGTCAATCTTGCGAAGCCCGATGTCTGTGACGTAGTCCGCACCGGGCTCGGCGGGGGAGTTCTCAGCCATGGCGTTAGTCTGACCGAACAATCGTTAAGGCGTACAGCTCGGCACCCCCCTCGGAGGCAGGCATGGCTTCGGTGATCGTCAGCGGCGCGCGGACCCCGATGGGGCGGCTGCTGGGCAACCTCAAGGACCTCCCGGCCACGAAGCTCGGCGGGATCGCGATCAAGGCAGCGCTGGAGCGGGCCGGTATCAGCCCGGACCAGGTCCAGTACGTGATCATGGGTCAGGTCCTCCAGGCCGGCGCGGGCCAGATCCCGGCCCGGCAGGCGGCGGTCGAGGCCGGCGTGCCGATGTCCGTGCCGGCGCTGACCATCAACAAGGTCTGCCTCTCCGGCCTGGACGCGATCGCCCTGGCCGACCAGCTGATCCGGGCCGGCGAGTTCGACGTCGTGGTGGCCGGTGGCATGGAGTCGATGACCAACGCCCCGCACCTGCTGCTCGGCCAGCGCTCCGGCTACAAGTACGGCGACGTGGTGATCAAGGACCACATGGCGCACGACGGGCTCAGCGACGCCTGGGACTGCTGCTCCATGGGTGAGTCCACCGAGCGGCTCGGCACGAAGCACGGCATCTCCCGCACCGAGCAGGACGCCTTCGCCGCGGCCAGCCACCAGCGGGCCGCGGCCGCGCAGAAGAACGGCCACTTCGCCGAGGAGATCACCCCGGTGGTGATCCCGCAGCGCAAGGGCGACCCGCTGGTGATCAACGAGGACGAGGGGATCCGCCCGGACACCACCGTCGAGTCGCTGGCCAAGCTGCGTCCCGCCTTCGCCAAGGACGGCACGATCACCGCCGGCAGCTCCTCGCCGATCTCCGACGGCGCCGCCGCGGTGGTCGTGATGAGCAAGGCCAAGGCCAAGGAGCTGGGGCTGACCTGGCTGGCCGAGATCGGCGCGCACGGCAACGTGGCGGGCCCGGACAACTCCCTGCACTCGCAGCCGTCCAACGCGATCAACCACGCCCTGAAGAAGGGCGGCCTGAGCGTCGAGGACCTGGACCTCATCGAGATCAACGAGGCTTTCGCCCAGGTCGGCGTGCAGTCCACCCGTGACCTCGGGATCAACCCGGACAAGGTCAACGTCAACGGTGGTGCCATCGCGCTGGGGCACCCGATCGGCATGTCCGGTGCCCGGCTGGTGCTCACCCTCGCGCTGGAGCTGAGGCGGCGTGGCGGCGGCACCGGCGCGGCGGCGCTCTGCGGCGGCGGCGGCCAGGGCGACGCCCTGATCATCCATGTTCCGGGTAAGGCTGAGACCAACCAGTGAGCGCGAGAAGTGAGCCGGTTCTGCGAGCCCCGCAGCCGTGAACGAAAATGGCACAGTGAGCGAAGCGGTCGAGCACGTTCCGGCGGCGGGCGCCTCGTCGGTGCGCCGTAGCCGGGACGTACCGCTGCTGGTCGAGCGGGCCCGCGCGGGCGACCCCCGCGCGGTGGCCCGGCTGATCACGCTGGTGGAGAACGGCGACGATCTGCTGCCGGAGATCGCGGCGGCGCTCGCGCCCTACGCCGGGCAGGCCCAGGTGGTCGGGCTGACCGGTTCGCCCGGGGTGGGCAAGTCGACCACCACCAATGAGCTGGTCCGCGCGCTGCGGGCCCGGGGGCACCGGGTCGGCGTGCTGGCGGTCGACCCGTCCAGCCCGTTCACCGGCGGGGCGATCCTCGGCGACCGGGTGCGGATGCAGGACCACGCCACCGACCCGGGCGTCTACATCCGGTCGATGTCCAGCCGTGGGCACCTCGGCGGGCTGGCCGCCGCGACGCCGCAGGCGGTCCGGGTGCTGGAGGGCGCCGGCTGCGACGTGGTGCTGGTGGAGACCGTCGGCGTCGGGCAGGCCGAGGTGGAGGTCGCGTCGCTGGCCGACACCACGCTGGTGCTGCTCGCCCCCGGCATGGGCGACGCCATCCAGGCGGTCAAGGCCGGCATCCTGGAGATCGCCGACGTGTTCGTGGTCAACAAGGCCGACCGGGACGGCGTCGACGCCACGGTCCGCGACATCCAGGGCATGATCGCCCTCGGTGAGCGCGGCCCGGGGCAGTGGCGGCCGCAGGTGGTCCGCTCGGTCGCCGCGCGGGGCGAGGGCATCGACGACATCGCCGCCGCGATCGACAAGCACCGTGGCTGGCTGGTCGAGCACGGCGAGCTGCGCCGCCGCCAGGAGACGCGGGCCGCCGCCGAGATCGAGGCCATCGCGCTCGGCGTGCTCCGTGCCCGGATCGGCTCACTGCGCGACGGTACGGAGCTGCCCACGCTCGCCGCCAAGGTGGCTGAGGGCGCGCTCGACCCGTACGCGGCGGCGGATACCCTGCTCTCCCAGCTCGCCCGCTGACCGTCCACCAGGGACACCCCGACATCCCGGCGCCCTTGTAGGCTCGCACCGCCCCACGGCGGTGGGGGTCGGGCGTGTGCCAGTGCGGTGGCGCGAAGAGCAGGGGAGCGGGACGTGAGTGACGAGGCGACGCGAGAGCTGACCACGGTGTCGGCGGCGGCCGGTGGGTCGACGCAGGTCTCCGACGAGGTGATCGAGAAGATCGCCGTAGCGGCGGCCCGCGCGGTGCCCGGGGTGGCCGAGCTTGGTGGGGACGTCGCCCGGTTCTTCAACTCGTTCCTCGACAAGGTGGGGCTGGATGAGGTGGGCGATGCCCGACGGGGCTGCTCTGCCCACGTGACCGGAAACGCGGCTGTGGTCAACCTGGTGCTGGTGATCCAGGCCGGCCAGCCGGTGCCGGAGGTGACCGGCCAGGTGCGGGCCCGGGTCACTGAGGCGGTCGAGGCGTACGGGCTGCGGGTCGACGAGGTCAACATCCGGGTCGACGACGTGGAGATGGGCGGGGCCGCGGCTCCGACGGCCTGACCTCCGACAGGGCGGCCGCAGAGGTAGACGCCCGGCGTGCGCGTCCCGGTGGGTGCCTTAAGCTCCTGGTGTCAAGATCCATAATGGACGGTTCACCAGGAATGGAGTAAGGATGGCGAAGAACTCGCGTCACCCCCGCCCCCGCACCCTCATCGCTGCGGTCGCCTTGGCTGGCGGCTTGGTGCTGGGCACCGCCTCGCCCGCTCTTGCGGACTACAACAGCCCGATGTACCCGACGATGTCGGCGTGCAAAGCGGCGAGGCCGACGTACGTCTCGTCGTGGACGTCGCCCCAGCAGTGCTGGCCGATGTACAACTACAACGGCACCAAGTTGCTTGGTTACCAGTTCCTCGTGAAGACCCGCTACTGAGATCAGTCTCCTGACCTCGGCTGGCGGTGGGCCGCAGGTGGCCATCGTAGGGGGATGACAATCGCCCGCCGTGCCACCGGCGGCCTCTCATTCCGGTGCGACGGTGGCAACGGCCACCGTCGCGCCGGCACCCTCACCGACTCGGTCCACGTACTCGGCCTGCCGTCGAATGGAAACCGCCCAGCTCACGTTACCCACGGGTACGGCGTGACTTAGCGATCGTTCAGGCGAGGGCTCTACACTCGATGTGCAGTCGAGGACCCGAGGAGGAGCCCTGCGCATGGACGCCGACGAGATCGCCGCCGGACGGGCACGCTGGCAGGCCCGGTACGACTCCGCGCGCAAGCGGGACGCGGACTTCACGACGCTCTCCGGGATGCCGGTCGACCCGGTCTACGGACCGCCGGAGGGTGCCGCGTACCCGGGCTTCGAGCGGATCGGCTGGCCGGGCGAGTACCCGTACACCCGGGGTCTCCATCCGACCGGCTACCGCGGGCGGACCTGGACGATCCGGCAGTTCGCCGGCTTCGGCAACGCCCAGCAGACCAACGAGCGCTACAAGATGATCCTCGGTGCCGGCGGTGGTGGCCTCTCGGTCGCGTTCGACATGCCGACCCTGATGGGCCGCGACTCGGACGACCCGCAGGCGCTCGGCGAGGTCGGCCACTGCGGCGTCGCCATCGACACCGCCACCGACATGGAGGCGCTCTTCGACGGCATTGACCTGGCCAGCGTCACCACCTCGATGACCATTTCCGGCCCGGCCGTGCCGGTGTTCTGCATGTACCTGGTCGCCGCCGAGCGGCAGGGCGCCGACCTGTCCAAGCTGGATGGCACCCTGCAGACCGACATCTTCAAGGAGTACATCGCGCAGAAGGAGTGGCTCTTCGACCCCGAGCCGCACCTGCGCCTCATCGGCGACCTGATGGAGTACTGCGCCGGAGAGATCCCCCGCTACAAGCCGCTGTCGGTCTCCGGCTACCACATCCGCGAGGCCGGTTCGACCGCCGCGCAGGAGCTGGCGTACACGCTGGCTGACGGGTTCGGCTACGTGGAGCTGGGGCTGAGCCGAGGGCTCGACGTCAACGTCTTCGCGCCGGGGCTGAGCTTCTTCTTCGACTCGCACCTCGACTTCTTCGAGGAGATCGCCAAGTTCCGGGCCGCCCGCCGGATCTGGGCCCGCTGGCTGCGCGAGGTCTACGGCGCGACCAGCGAGAAGGCCCTCTGGCTGCGGTTCCACACGCAGACCGCCGGGGTTTCGCTGACCGCCCAGCAGCCGGTCAACAACGTCGTACGCACCGCCGTCGAGGCGCTGGCCGCGGTGCTCGGCGGGACCAACTCGCTGCACACCAACGCGCTGGACGAGACCCTGGCGCTGCCCACCGACGAGTCCGCCGAGATCGCCCTGCGTACCCAGCAGGTGTTGATGGAGGAGACCGGTGTGGTCAACGTGGCCGACCCGCTCGGCGGCTCCTGGTACGTCGAGGCGCTCACCGACAAGATCGAGGCCGAGGCGGAGGAGATCTTCGCCCGGATCAGGCAGCTCGGCGGCGAGGGCCCGCACCAGATCGGCCCGATGACCTCCGGCATCCTGCGCGGCATCGAGGACGGCTGGTTCACCGGGCACATCGCCGAGTCGGCCTTCGTCTACCAGCAGGCGCTGGAGAAGGGCGACAAGAAGATCGTCGGCGTCAACTGCCACACCGGCACGGTCGCCAAGGAGCTGGAGATCCTGCGCATCTCGCACGAGGTGGAGCTGGAGCAGCGCCGGGTGCTCGCCGAGCGCAAGGGCGCCCGGGACGAGTCGGCGGTCCGCGCGGCGGTGGCCCGGATGGTCGAGGTCGGCCGCACCGACCAGAACATGATCCCCGCCATGCTGGACGCGGTCCGCGTCGAAGCCACCCTCGGCGAGATCTGCGACGCTCTGCGCGCCGAATGGGGCACCTACCGCGAACCCGCCCGCTTCTGACCCTTCACCGCCCCCGACCCCCATCGATCTTGCATTTTCTGCCCCGACATATGCCGCGTCTCGGGGACAGAAAGTGCATGATCACGGGGGTTGGGGGCGGCGCGGGTTGGTGGGCGTGAGAGTTGCAACGTCGGGGTTGCGGGTGAGCTGAGATCGCGGGCTCACGTGCGAGACTAGGTAACCATGAGCGACCCACGGATCACCTCGTCGATCTTCACCCGCGGCGCGGTCGACCTCAGCACGCTGCGCGGCCCCGCACCAGCCAGTACCCGTCCCGGCGCACCCCCGCAGGGCGGCCCGTCCGCAGGCGCCCCCGGCGCGCCCACCGCTGGCGGTAGCGCCGCCATCGTCGACGTCACCGAGGCCACCATCCAGGCCGACGTGCTCGAACGGTCGATGGCCCTGCCGGTCATCGTCTTCTTCGGCGCGGCCGGCTTCCCGGAGAGCGACGAGTTCGCCCCGGTGCTGGAGCGGCTGGCCGCCGAGAGTGGCGGCGCGTGGGTGCTCGCCCGGGTCGACGTGCAGGAAAGTCCGCGGATCGCCCAGATGTTCCGGGTCCAGGGCATCCCCATGGTCTACGCGGTGGTCGGCGGCCAGCCGATCGACGCCTTCTCCGGCGTGGTGCCCGAGGCGCAGTTGCGCCAGTGGCTCCAGGCGGTGCTCAAGGCCGGTGGCGTGGCTGTCGCCGAGCCGGAGGACCCGCGCCTCGACGAGGCGGACGACGCGCTGATGAGCGGCGACCTGGACGCCGCCGAGCGGGCGTACCGCAAGATCCTGGCCGACTCCCCGGCGGATGCCGCGGCCGAGGCCGGTCTGGCCCAGGTCGGGGTGGCCCGCCGGGTGGCCGGCGCCGACCCGACCGCCGCGCTGGCCGCCGCCGAGAGCGCTCCCGACGACGTGGCGGCCCAACTGCTGGCCGCCGACATCGAGGTGCTCAGCGGCATGGCCGAGCAGGCGTACGCCCGGCTGGTCGGCCTGGTTCGGCGCACCGCCGGCGAGGACCGCGAGACGGCACGCCAGCACCTGGTCTCGCTGTTCACCATCGCCGGCCCCGACGATCCGGCGGTCGCCTCGGCGCGCCGGGCTCTGGCTAGCGCCCTGTTCTGAGTTCGTAGCACGCCAGCGCGGGCCGGCGTTCCGGCCGGCCCGCCCGACCACCGAGGACGGGAGCTCATGATGCGCCGGATCGCCGTCCTCGACGCGCCGACAAATCTTGGTCTGCGGCCGCCCACGTCCACCTCGGTCCCGGGCTGCGGCAAGGCGCCCGGTGCGCTGCGGGACCATGACCTGCTGGCCCGGCTGCGGGCCCGCGACGCCGGCTGCCTCACCCCGCCCCGGTACGACCCGGGCGACTGGCGGCCCGGCGACGGGGTGTGCCACGCCCGGGAGATCGCCGACTACTCGATGGCGCTCGCCGAGCGGATCGGCTCGATCATCGACCGGGGCGAGTTCCCGGTGGTGCTGGGCGGCGACTGCTCGGTGCTGCTCGGCTCGGCGCTGGCCATGCACCGCCTCGGTGAGGCGGTCGGCGGGCGGATCGGGCTGGTCTTCGTGGACGGGCACTCCGACTTCCGGCACCCCGGCAACGCCTCCTACGTGGGTGCCGCGGCCGGCGAGGACCTGGCCCTGGTCACCGGGCGGGGGCAGGCCGACCTGGCCGCGCTGGAGGGACGTCGACCCTACTTCCGTGACATCGACGTGGTGGTGCTCGGCATCCGGTCGCAGGACGAGTACCGGCTCGACCTCCAGGCGGCCGGGATCATCACCCGGCCGGTGCCCGCGCTGCGCGCCGAGGGCGCCGCCCGGACGGCTCAGTGGGCGCACGAGCAGCTCGCCGACTGCGCGGGCTACTGGGTGCACATCGACGTGGACGTGCTCGACCCGGCCGTGATGCCCGCCGTGGACGCGCCCGACCCGGGCGGGATCGCCTTCGCCGAGCTGGAGATCCTGCTCGCCGGCCTGGTGGACACTCCGCACTGCCTGGGCGTCGAGCTGACCGTCTTCGACCCCGACTACGACCCGGACGGCTCCTACGCCGCCGAGATCGTCAACACCGTGGTGGCCGGCCTGGCCCCGGTCACCGCCCCGGAGGCGGTACCGCCCCGGTTGCTGTCGGCCCGCCCCGCCACCCCCGCCCCGCGGCGCGGGAAGGGGCGGCCAGCGGTTGCCCCCGAGCGGCCCGACGGAGCGCGTCCCGCGCCCGTCGACGAGGCGCAGTCCGCCGCGCTCGACCTCGCCGTCGCTGCCGGTTCGCCCGCCGACGGCCCCTCCGGCGTCCGCCCGTCGGGCCGGCCGCGCGGCGTTCCGGCCCCCGCCGAGCCGGAGCCGCTCGGCACCCTGGCGTCGGTGCACGCGGAGCCGGCGGGCGTCGCGGCTCCGGTCGAGCGGGAACCGGTCGGCCCGCCCGCATCGGCCGGCCCGGGTCTGCTGCGGCGGCCCTCGCCAGCCGCCCCGGACACCGACCGCCCCAACGTCGACACGGCCTGATCCACCGACCGCCCGAACGCGGGGGCGGCCTGACCTACCGACCGCCCGAACGCCGACACGGCCTGACCCACCGACCGCCCCAACGCGGGGGCGGCCGGTGCCCGTGATCGACACGGTATCGGCGATGTTGGGGTGTCCAGTGGCTCGGACACCCCAACATCAGCGACCTTGCGAGTGGATCACCGCAGTGCCTGGGCGGGTCAGCGGGCCGGCAGGGCGCGCAGGAAGCGCTCGGCGATCGGCACGGCCGAGGCGGTGCTGGCGCCGCCCTTCTCCACGAAGACGGCGAACGCGACGTCGCCCCGCCAACCGACGAACCAGGCATGCGTGTGGGCCGGGTTGTCGTCGTACTCGGCGGTGCCGGTCTTGCCGTACACCTCGCCGCCCGGCACGTCCTTGAGCGCGCTGCCGGTGCCGACGGTGACCACCTCGCGCATCATCGTGCGCAGCGCCGCGACCGACTCCGGCTTGAGCTGCTCGCCGGCTGCGGCGGGCTTGGCCGGTGCCGGGTCGATCAGCAGCTTCGGCTGCTCGAACCGGCCTCGGGCGACCGCGGCGGTGGCGCCGGCCATGGCCAGCGGGCTGACCAGCGTGGTGCCCTGCCCGAACGAGGCGGCGGCCTGCTCGGCCGGGCTGCCGCCGGTCGACACCTTGCCGGTGAACGCGTCCGCGCCGAGGTCCCACTGCCCCTCCAGGCCCAGCGAGCGGCCGGCAGCGGCCAGCCCGTCGCCGCCGAGCTTCGGCGCCAGCGCCGCGAACGCGGTGTTGCAGGACTTGGCGAAGTCGGTGCGGAACGGCACCGAGCCGAGCTGGAAATTGTCCGAGTTCTTGAACGAGCGACCGTCGACGGTGAAGGTCTTCGGGCAGTTCACCGGCCCGTCCAGCGTCACCGCGCCCCGGTCCAGCAGGCCCAGCGCGCTGACCATCTTGAACGTGGAGCCCGGCGGCACCTGGGCGGTGAAGGCCAGGTTCTCCCCGGCCGGCCCGGGGCCGTTCGCCACGGCGAGCACCGCACCGTCGCTGATCCGTACTGCCACCAGGGACGATCGGCGGGGCTCCGCACGCAGTGCCCCGTCGGCCGCGTTCTGAGCGGCCACGTCCAGCGTGGTCTTCAGCGCCTGCCCGGGCTGCGGCTCCCGACGGAACAACTCGGTGCCGGTGGGTGCCAGCTTGCCGCCCTCGTCCGGGCGTTCGACCACCACGGTCAGCCCGGGGTTGCCGCGCAGCCGCTCGTCGTAGCGGCCCTGCAAGCCGCCGTGCCCGACCAGGTCGCCGGCGACGTACCGGTCCGGGTGCGCGGCGAGGTCGTCGGCCTGCGCCTGATCGACCGAGCCGAGCAGCGCCCGGGCGAACTCCCGGGTGGGCGCCAGGTCGATCTTGTCGGACTGGAACTTGGTGCCGGGCAGGTCGTAGATCCGGGGCTTGATCTGGAGGTACGCCTCCTCGCGCAGCGACACCACCTCGACGAAGGCGCCCGGCTCGGCCTTCGCCACCCGCGAGGGCAGATCGGTCAGGTCGATCGCGGGGACCAGCGCCGGGCGGATCGCCTTGAAGGCCGCGTCGAGATCCTTGACCAGCTTATTGATGTCGGCGACCCCGTTCGGCTGCACGCCCACCCGGATCACCGGACGCGGTGACACGATCGGCTGCCCGGCGGCGTCCAGCAGCCCGGCCCGGGGACCGGTTTCGCGGCGCAGCCCCAGCCGGTCACCCTTCGTGAGCTGCTCGTGTAGCACCCGGGGCTCCCACGTCACCTGCCACTGGTCGTCGTCGCCCTGGACGAGCCGCACCTCCCGGTCGTACGCCCAGCGGGTCTGACCGGGCAGGGTCCACTCCACCCGGATCGGCACGGTCGCGATGTCGGCGGTGACCTTCGGCTCGCCCCGGCGGGTCAGCGTGGGCGGGGTGGCCGCCAGCTCACCGGAGAGCTCCTTGATCTCGCGGCTCACCTCGGCCGCCGGCACCTTGGCGCCGGTCGTGTCGACCAGGCCGACCGCCTGGAGGTCGCCACTGCGCCAGCCGGCCAGAAACGCGTCGACGCTGCGCTGCGGCCCGTCGTCGCCGGAGCAGGCGGCCAGGAGACCGGCGGCGACCAGGGTCGCGGTGAGGGCGGCGATGCGCCGGCGGGCATGGTTCGGCCGGTGGGGCCGGGGGTACGACAGGGGCATGAAGCGGGTCCTTCCAATCTCGGACTGCCCTGCACGGTAGTACGCGGATGGTGTCCTCAACGTCCCGTGATGCGGCCCTACGTGCGGAAAGACGGTCCGTGCCGGTGTGATGAACATCGCGTGGCGGGGTATCCCGCAACCGGCCAACCTCATGACCCGCAACGGGTGAAAGGACAGAGTCCCGATCCGGACGTCTGGCCGGTGGTCCGCCGACGATCGTGCAGAACGGCAGGGCCTAGGCTTGGGCTGAGTGACCCACAACGTGGTGGGTCGAGGGGAGTGGCACCGATGGACCGGCGTCCGGCGATCAAACCGGAACCCGACCTCCGGCAGGATGACTCTGGCCGGGACGACGACAGCTTCGATTCGGCGACCGACGGGGACGGCTACGGCCGACTCGACACGGGAGTGACCGGGCTGACCGGGTCGAGTATCGACACGATCTACGATCTGGGCCTGCCGACAGAGGCGTTGGCCGACGATGTGGAGGACGCCGAGCTCGACGAGCCGGTGCCCAACGCGGAGCGCCTGGTGGCCCAGGCCGTCGCGCTCGCCGGAGACGATCACGACGCGGCGACCCTGGTAGGCCGCTTCTGGCGGTTCGCCCCGGACGAGGAGCTGGTCGGCTTCACGGCGGAGGAGATGCTCGACGCGGCCCGCGCGCACCGGGACCTCGCCCAGCAACGGGTGCCGGGAGAGCTCAAGCTGCGGATCCACGAACCGCACGCGGACCAGCACCACACCGTCGTCGAGTTCGTCACCGACGACATGCCGTTCCTGGTCGACTCGGTGACCGCGCTGCTCAACTCGTACCACCTGGACGTGCACCTGCTGGTGCACCCGCTGGTGGTGGTCCGGCGCGAGCCGCTGGGCCGGCTCACCGAGGTTTCCGCGGACGTCGAACCGGACGACGCGATCGCCGGTGACATCATCGAGAGTTGGATGCGGATCGAGATCGATCCGGTCCGGGACGCCGCCGAGCGGGATCGGTTGCGCCGCGAGCTGCAACGGGTGCTCACCGACGTGCGGGAGGCGGTGGAGGACTGGCCGAAGATGCGTCAGCGGGCCCTCGCGCTCGCCGACGAGCTGGCCTCGGCCCGCACCTCGGACAACCGTCCGCCGGTGCCGGAGAAGGACATCACCGACTCGGTTGAGTTGCTGCGCTGGCTCGCCCAGGACCACTTCACCTTCCTCGGCTACCGCGAGTACCGGTTGGTGGACGCCGCTGGTGGCGGCGGCGCGGACATGGTCGACGGCAAGGCCCTGGAGGCGGTGCTCGGCACCGGTCTGGGCATCCTGCGTTCGGATTCGCCGGAGGCCCGGTCGCTGTCGTCGATGACGCCCGAGGCGCACGAGAAGGTGCTGGAGAAGCGCCTGTTGATCATCACGAAGGCCAACTCGCGCGCTACCGTGCACCGCTCTGCGTACCTGGACTACATCGGCTTCAAGATCTTCAACGAGGCCGGCGAGGTGATCGGCGAGCGGCGCTTCCTGGGCCTGTTCTCCACCGCCGCGTACCGGACCAGCGTGCGAGAACTGCCGGTGGTACGCCGCAAGGTGGCCGAGGTGCTGGACCGCTCCGGCCTGAGCCGGCGCAGCCACTCCGGCAAGGACCTGCTCCAGATCCTGGAGACGTACCCGCGCGACGAGCTGTTCCAGATCAAGACCGACGACCTGTACCACGCGGTGATCGGCGTGCTGCGGATGGCGGGCCGGCGGCAGCTGCGGGTCTTCCTGCGTCGGGACGCGTACGGGCGGTTCATCTCCTGCCTGATCTACCTGCCCCGGGACCGGTTCACCACGCAGAACCGGCTCCGCATGCAGGACATCCTGCTGCGCGAGCTGAACGGTGTCGGGGTGGACTACACCACCCGGGTGACCGAGTCGATGCTGGCGCGGGTCCACTTCATCGTCCGTACCGACCCGACCCGGCCGCCCGGTGAGATCGACGCCGACCTGCTCGCCGAGGAGTTGGCCGACGCGACCCGGCTCTGGGACGACGACTACCGGCTGGTGCTGGAGCGCAAGCTCGGCGACGAGCAGGCCAAGCACCTCTTCGCCCGGTACGCCGACGCGTTCCCGGAGGGCTACAAGGACGGGCACACGCCGTACGAGGCGATGAAGGACCTGGCCAAGCTGGAGCTGCTGGAGGAGCCCGGCCAGCTGGAGATGCACCTGTTCCGCAAGCAGCTCCCGCCCCGGCCCGGCACCCGCGTGCCGGGGGCGGACCCGACCGAGGCGATGGACGTCCGGTTCAAGGTCTACCGGTACGGCGAGCCGATGATGCTCTCCGCCGTACTGCCGGTGCTGCACTCGCTCGGTGTCCGGGTGGTCGACGAGCACCCGTACGAGGTGGACCGGATCGACGGCCGGGTGTACCTCTACGACTTCGGCCTGATGCTGCCCGAGGCGCACCAGGAGCTGGCCGAGGTACGCCCGCACGTGGAGAACGCGTTCGCGGCCGCCTGGCGTGGCGAGGCCGAGGTGGACCGGTTCAACGAGCTGGTGCTGCGCGGCGGGCTGACCTGGCGGCAGGTGGTGGTGCTGCGGGCGTACGCGAAGTACCTGCGGCAGGCCGGCACGGTCTTCTCGCAGGACTACATGGAGCAGACCTTCATCGCGTACCCGAAGCTCGCCGCGCTGCTGGTGGAGCTCTTCGAGACCCGGTTCGCGCCGGGCGAGCTGAGCACCGAGCAGCGTCAGCAGCGCAGCGGTGAGCTGGTGGAGACGATCCGGGGCGCGCTGGACGACGTGGCCAGCCTCGACCAGGACCGGATTCTGCGCTCGTACCTGACGCTGATCGAGGCGACCCTGCGGACCAGCTTCTACCAGAAGCGTGCCGACGGGCGGCCGAAGGCGTACGTGGCCTTCAAGCTCGACCCGCAGGCCATCCCGGACCTGCCGGCGCCGCGACCGAAGTTCGAGATCTTCGTCTACTCACCCAGGTTCGAGGGCGTGCACCTGCGGTTCGGGCCGGTGGCCCGGGGCGGGCTGCGCTGGTCCGACCGGCGGGAGGACTTCCGCACCGAGGTGCTCGGCCTGGTCAAGGCGCAGATGGTGAAGAACACCGTGATCGTGCCGGTGGGTGCCAAGGGCGGCTTCGTGCTGAAGCAGAAGCCGGGCGACCGGGACGAGGCGGTCGCCTGCTACCAGGCGTTCGTCGGCGCGATGCTGGACGTCACCGACAACATCGTCAGCGGGCAGATCGTGCCGCCCGAGGACGTGGTCCGGCACGACGGCGACGATCCGTACCTGGTCGTGGCGGCGGACAAGGGCACCGCGACGTTCTCCGACATCGCCAACGAGATCTCCAAGACCCACAACTTCTGGATGGGTGACGCGTTCGCCTCCGGCGGTTCGGCCGGCTACGACCACAAGAGGATGGGCATCACCGCCCGGGGCGCCTGGGAGTCGGTCAAGCGGCACTTCCGGGAGCTGGGCCTGGACACCCAGACCCAGGACTTCACCGTGGTCGGCGTCGGCGACATGTCCGGTGACGTGTTCGGAAACGGGATGCTGCTCTCCGAGCACATCCGGCTGGTGGCCGCCTTCGACCACCGGCACATCTTCCTCGACCCGACCCCGGACGCGGCCACCTCGTACGCCGAGCGCAGGCGGCTGTTCGAAATGCCCCGATCATCCTGGGAGGACTACAACCCGGAGCTGATCTCGGCCGGCGGTGGCATCTTCTCGCGTACCGCCAAGTCCATCCCGATCACCCCGCAGGTCCGCGCGGCGATCGGCTTGGACGACGACGTCACGCAGATCTCGCCGCAGGAGCTGATGAAGGCGATCGTCACCGCGCCGGTCGACCTGTTCTGGAACGGCGGCATCGGCACCTACGTCAAGGCGTCGAGCCAGACCAACGCCGAAGTGGGCGACAAGTCCAACGACGCGATCCGGGTGGACGGGCGTAGCCTGCGCTGCCGGGTGGCGGGCGAGGGCGGCAACCTGGGCTGGACCCAGCTCGGCCGGATCGAGTACGCGTTGACCGGTGGCCGGATCTACACCGACTTCATCGACAACGCGGCCGGCGTGGACACCTCCGACCACGAGGTGAACATCAAGATCCTGCTGAACACCGCGGTCGCCGACGGGGAGCTGACCACGGCTGCACGGGACGAGTTGCTGGCCGAGATGACCGACGAGGTCGCGGAGTTGGTGCTGCGGGACAACTACGACCAGGCCCGGGCGATCAACAACGCCCAGGCCCAGGCCGCCTCGCTGCTCCCGGTGCACCGCCGGATGATCAACGACCTGGAGCGCTCGGGCGCGTTGGACCGGGCACTGGAGGCGTTGCCGCCGGACGAGGAGCTGGCGGTCCGCAGCGAGTCGGGGCTGACCGCGCCGGAGTTCGCGGTGCTGCTCGCGTACGTGAAGATCGTCCTGGAGCGGGAGATCCTCACCGAGGGGCTGGCCGACGAGGAGTGGACGACCGAGGTTCTGGTCAACTACTTCCCGACGCCGATGCGCGAGCGGTTCGCCGACCGGATGGGCCGGCACCGGCTGCGCCGGGACATCGTCACCACCGTGCTGGTCAACGAGGCGATCAACCGGGGCGGCATCTCGTTCGTCTTCCGGGTGGTCGAGGAGACCGCGGCCAGCGCGGCCGACGTGATCCGGGCCTACGTGGTGGTCAGCGAGGTGTTCGGGCTGCGCGAGCTGTGGGACGCGGTCGAGGCGCTGGACAACAAGGTTGCGCCGGAACTGCAGACCAGCGTCTACCTGGACACCCGGCGGCTGCTCGACCGCGCGGTGCGGTGGCTGGTGTCCAACCGGCGCTCGCCGATCGACGTGCCGGCCGAGATCGCCCGGCTGCGCGACGGGGTGGCCCGGCTGCTGCCGGGGCTGGAGGAGCTGTTCTACGGCACCGAGCGGCAGGGCATCGTGGCGCACATCGACTCGATGACCGAGCGTGGCCTGCCCCGGGAGCTGGCGGAACGCGCGACCCGGCTCATGTACAGCTTCGGTCTGATGGACGTGGTGGAGACCGCGACCGGCAGCGGGCGGGACGTCAGCGAGGTGGCCTCGGTCTACTTCGTGCTCTCCGACCTGTTCCGGGTGGATTCGCTGCTGTCGAAGATCTCCCTGCTGCCGCGGGAGGACCGCTGGCAGACGTTGGCCCGGATGGCGCTGCGCTACGACCTGTACGCCGCGCTGGCCGCGCTCACCGCGGAGGTGCTCGACTCGACCCCGGACGAGCTGCCGCCGCACGAGCGGGTGCAGCAGTGGGAGCAGTCGAACGCCACCTCGATCCACCGGGCCCGCCGAGCCATGGGGGAGTTCGACGAGTCGAGGGCGGATCTCGCCGCCCTGTCCGTGCTGCTGCGCCAGATCCGCACCCTGGTGCGGACCTCCGCCGCAGCCTGAGTCGGTACGCCGGACGCGGTCCGGCCGGTCGGGTAACCCCGACCGGCCGGACCGCGTTGGTATTGGCTGGTCATTCCACCAGGGTGGCGAAGACGACCACGTTGTCCGGGTAGCTCTTGACGGTCTCGTCGAACTGACCGCCGCAGGTCACCACGCGCAGACCGGCCCGGTCGTTCGGCCCGTAGACCAGCTCGGTGGGGAAGGACGTCTTCGGGTACGACTTCACCGAGTCGACCCGGAAGGCGACCGGTTTTCCGTCCGCCCGCCCCACGGTGATCCTGTCGCCCGGGACGAGGGAGCCGAGGTCGAAGAAGACGGCCGGGCCGAGCTTCGCCGAGTCCACGTGCCCGACGATGACCGCGTTACCGGTCTCGCCGGGGCTCACGCCCGGCTCGTACCAGCCGGCCTGGTCGGCCTTGCTCAGCGGAGGGACCTGGACGGTGCCGTCCGGGTTGGTGCCCAGCGACATGATCGTCGCGTTGACGCCGATCCGGGGGATCTCGATCGTGGTCGCTGCGGAGCGGGCCAGTCCGGCCGGAGCCTCTGCCTGCGCGACGGATTCCCCGTCGACCGGAGGGACGCCGGTGGCGGTGACCGTCGGCCCGGTGACCTCGGGACCGGCCTGGGCCAGTGGCTGCGGCGGGCGGGGTGCGGGCGTGGTCTTCAGGGAGGCGCCGATCATGCCGGCGCCGATCATGGCCAGGGTGACGACGGCGACGGCCGCGCCGGCGGCGCGCCACGGTTTCCCGTGACGGCCGCCGGCCCGTGTCGTCGTCACGTCAGACGAGCGAACCATCGGTCCGCCGACGACGCATCAGCACGATCCCGCCCAGCGCGGCAGCGCCGAGCAGGCTCGCCCCACCGGTAGCCAGGCCACGGTCGGTGCCGGTGCTGGCGCCACCGTCACCACCGTCGACCCCGCCGCGGGGCAGGACGACGAGCTCACCCTCGCCGCACGAGCCTTTGAGCTCGTGGCGACCCGGACGGGCGTCCTTGTCGACCTTGGCCTCGCCGTAGTAGACGAAGTCCTTCTTGTGCTCCCAGTCCTTCTTGTCGTGGTCCTTGGAGTCCCGGTCCTTCTTGTCTTCGTCCTTGGACTCCCAGTCCTTCTTGTCCTGGTCCTTGGAGTCCCAGTCCTTCTTGTCGTGGTCCTTGGAGTCCCGGTCCTTCTTGTCTTCGTCCTTGGACTCCCAGTCCTTCTTGTCCTGGTCCTTGGAGTCCCAGTCCTTCTTGTCGTGGTCCTTGGAGTCCCGGTCCTTCTTGTCCTCGTCCTTGGACTCCCAGTCCTTCTTGTCGCGGCTGTCCTCCGCGTCCTGGCCGTGCTCCTCGCCCTTCCAGTCCTTGCTGCCCTCGTCGGCGGCAGCGCCGCCGCCCTGGCCGTACCGCTCACCGTTGGGCGGCTGCGGCTTGCCCGTGCCGTTCTCGTCCTTGCCGTCGTGGTCCTTGCCCTTGTCGTCCTTGCCGTGCTCGTCCTTGTCCTTGTCCTTGTCGTCCTTGCCGTGCTCGTCCTTGCCTTCGTGGTCCTTGCCCTTGTCGTCCTTGCCGTGCTCGTCCTTGTCCTTGTCGTCCTTGCCGTGCTCGTCCTTGCCCTTGTGGTCCTTGTCCCTGTCGTCCTTGCCGTGCTCGTCCTTGCCGTGCTCGTCCTTGTCCTTGTCGTCCTTGCCGTGCTCGTCGTGCACCGGCTTGAGCTTGACCTTGCCGGTGACCTTGGACCACACGAACGCGTGCTCCTGTCGCTCCGAGCAGATCTCGAGGAGCTTGACCTCGTCGCCGGCCTTGACCACGTGCGGCTTGGCGAACACCTTGCCGTCACGGTCCTTGCCGTCGTCGTGGTGACCGTCAGCGAACGCGATCCCCGGCGCGAACACCAGCAGCGACGCGCTCCCGAGCGCGGCGCCCGCAACGACCTTCCCGAGCATCTTCTTAGCCATGACCTGCGTCACTCCATCCCTGTTGTCCTGAGCCCGGCGACAACCGAGCTACGACCGACGTTAGACCGTTTCATGACCTTTGAAGCGAAAGATTCGTGTTTTGGCGTTTGCTGTTGGTAGGTGGCAAAGGAAGCACTGCGCGGCTTTCGCCGCAGTGAGTGCCGTCTCAGGCACGGCACGCCGTTGCGAGCGGCCCGCGCTGTTCCGCGCTCGCTGTGCCCTGCCCGTCGTGCTCATCCGGTAGCGGTGAGCACGGTGCCGCTCGTGCCGCTCGGGCCCGGCTCGGCGGTATCGTCCGACTCGGGTCACGGGCCTCACCACGGGAACGCATCGAGCCATTGCCATGGAAGCGCTCCCATGTAAGAATCGGCGCACGCGGTTCGGGGAGCCACACCGCGCAGGCAGGGAGTCGAGGGCATCCGGTCCACCGGACGACGTCCCGCCGCCGATTGACCGCCCGGCCGCGTGCCGGTCGTTCACCACCACCACGCCCGTCCGGGTCGGGCACCCCCGAAGAATCCCGTTTGGCGCCGGCGGCCGTCCGTCCAGGACGCCCACCGGGCCGTCTCGCCGGGCCGTACGCGAGCCCGGTCTCGCCCAAGGAGATCAGTGGCATGAATGTGTGGAGAAGGCTGTCCGGCCAACGCCGGGCCCTCGCGCTCGCCGGCGCGGGCGTCCTGGTCGCCGGCGGGTTGGTGACCATTCCGGTCACCGTGGCGCACGCCGCGACGCAGTGCGACGTCGCTTACACGACGAACGACTGGCCCGGTGGCTTCACCGCGAGCATCACCCTCAAGAACCTCGGCGACCCGGTCAACGGCTGGACCCTCGGCTGGACCTTCCCGAACGCGGGCCAGCGGGTTCAGCAGGGCTGGTCGGCCGAGTTCACCCAGTCCGGCAGCCAGGTCACCGCACGCAACCTGTCCTACAACGGCAGCCTCGCCACCGGTGCCTCGATCAGCCTCGGCTTCAACGGCGCTTGGAGTGGCAGCAACCCCAAGCCGACGTCGTTCACCCTCAACGGGGTGACCTGCAACGGCGGCACCACGCCGCCGACCACGCCACCCCCGACCACGCCGCCCCCGACCACCCCGCCGCCGACCACGCCGCCGCCCGCCGGCAGTAAGGTGGACAACCCGTACGCCGGGGCGCGGGGGTACGTGAACCCGGAGTGGAAGGCCAAGGCGGACGCCGAGGCGGGTGGCAGCCGGATCTCCAACAACCCGACCGCCGTCTGGCTGGACCGGATCGCCGCCATCAACGGCACCCCGGACAGCAGCTCCAACGGCGCCTTCGGGGTGCGGGACCACCTGGAGGAGGCGCTGCGCCAGGGCGCCGGCTACATCCAGTTCGTGATCTACAACCTGCCCGGCCGGGACTGCGCCGCGCTCGCCTCCAACGGTGAGCTGGGCCCGAACGACCTGCCCCGCTACAAGGCCGAGTACATCGACCCGATCGCCGCGATCCAGGCCGACCCGAAGTACCGGAACCTACGCATCATCAACATCATTGAGATCGACTCGCTGCCGAACCTGGTGACCAACACCTCGGGACAGCCGGGCGGTACGGCCATGTGCGACACGGTCAAGGCCAACGGCGCGTACGTCAACGGCGTCGGCTACGCCCTGACGAAGCTGGGCGCACTCGGCAACGTCTACAACTACATCGACGCCGCGCACCACGGCTGGATCGGCTGGGACAGCAACTTCGGCCCGACCGCCGACATGCTCAAGAGCGCCGCGGTCGCCTCCGGCAGCACGGTGGCGAACGTGCACGGCTTCATCGTCAACACGGCCAACTACTCGGCTCTCCGCGAGCCGTACGTCAAGATCACCGACTCGGTCAACGGCCAGTCGGTGCGGCAGTCCAAGTGGGTCGACTGGAACTTCTACGTCGACGAGCTGTCCTTCGCCCAGGCGTTCCGGCAGAAGCTGGTCCAGGTCGGCTTCGACGCCAACATCGGCATGCTGATCGACACTTCCCGCAACGGCTGGGGCGGCTCCGCGCGGCCCACCGGACCGGGCGCGACGACCAGCGTGGACACCTACGTCAACGGGGGTCGGATCGACCGCCGGATCCACGCCGGCAACTGGTGCAACCAGTCCGGTGCGGGCCTCGGCGAGCGGCCCCGGTCGGCGCCGGAGTCCGGCATCGACGCGTACGTCTGGGTGAAGCCTCCGGGCGAGTCGGACGGCTCCAGCGAGCTGATCCCGAACGACGAGGGCAAGGGCTTCGACCGGATGTGCGACCCGACCTACGGCGGCAACCCCCGCAACGGCAACAGCGCGACGGGTGCTCTGCCGAACGCGCCGATCTCCGGTGCCTGGTTCTCCGCCCAGTTCCAGGAGTTGATGCGCAACGCGTACCCGGCGCTCTGACCGGCTCGCTCCCGCACCCACCCGCCGCCGGCAGTAGGTGAGGCACTGCCGGCGGCAGGTTCCCCCGGGTCCCCGGTCCGACCGTTGTGGTCGGGCCGGGGACCCGCCCTCGTGCGCCGGGATCAGGGCACGGTGCGTTCGATCGCCGCCCGACCCTGCTCGGCCAGATCGCGGCGGGCCTTGTCCAGGTTCTCCGGGGTGAGGTCCTGCCCGCGGGCCATCACCAGATCCTCCGGCTCCCAGGGTTGCTCCGCCCCAGTCCGGATGTTGTCCCCGCCGGCGCCGGTACCCGTCCCGGTCGCTCCGGTGCCCGCCGCGTACGGGTCGCCGATCAGGTCGTCGGTGTCCGGCGCGAGGTCGTCCGGCCGGTCGCGGGGCTCGGCGAAGGCCGGGGTGTCCCGGTCGGGGCCGCCGCCGGTCCGCAGCTCCGGGACGGTGCTGTCATCGTCCACCGCAGAGGCCACCTCCGGGCTGTCCTCCAGCGGCGGTCGGCGATCGCGATCGGTCATGGTGCTGCCTCCTGTGTCCGACACGTTGCCTGATCCCCCTCGCGTACCCCCTCGGGCCGCGCTCATGCCCCGCGCCCCCGACACCGGCGTACACCGGTGCGCGGCCGATGGTCAGCGACCGGGCTCCTCCTCGGTGGGGGCGGGTGGTTCCGCCGGGCGCAGCCGCTGCCAGAGCAGCATGAGCAGGCCGAAGACGAGCATCACCAGGCCGGCCCACAGGTTGATCCGGAGGCCCTGGGCCTTGTCCCACCCGGCTTCGCCCGCCCGGAGGGTGCCGCGGGCGCTTTGACGGATGTGCGCGGGCGCCCCGGCCGGTCGGCCGGGGCGCCCGTGGTTCGTCGTCGCTCAGCGACCCAGCACGCGGTCCAGGAAGTCCCGGTAGCGGCGCACCGCCACCCGCAGGTGCTCGGTGTCCGCCGAGCCGGCGTCCTGCCATCCGCCCAGGGTGGTCTTCTGCGCGGCCAGCGCCGAGGCGAGTGCCTGGATGGCCTCCTCCACCAGCGCCTGCGCCTCGGCGGCCGCGGCCTGCGGATCGTCCACGAAGCGCAGCTGCACGTCCCGCCAGCGATCCCGGAACGCCTGTGCCGTGTCCGCGTCGAGGAGCGCGGCCGCCTCGGCCGCCACGGTCGAGCCGGCCGGTCGCGACGTCCCAGCGGACTCCAGCGAGGTGCCGGCGCCACGTCCGGCGAGCACCGGGTCGGCGTCCGGCGAGACCGCGTCCGGGTCGACCATCTCCGGCGTCGCGCTGCCGTAGGCGGCCGCGTCCGGATCGCCACCGGCCGCGGTCAGATCGCTGCGCCGCTCGGGCGCACCGTCCGTGCTTCCCGGCGCTACGACGGTCCGCGAGGTGTCCGCGTCGGCCCGCCAGTCGTCGTCAGTGTCCGCGTCCTCGTCCGCGTCGGTGTTTCGGCGGTGCAGCTCGGCCGTGGGGTCGGCGCGCAGACCCTCGCGTTCGCCGTCCTCGGCACCGTCGCCCGGCTGGGCGGTCCGCTCGCCCCGGGGGTCCGGCTTGTCCTGCGGGCGCGGGCTGGCCAGCGCGGAAGCCGCCACCGCGTCGGCCACCGTGGTGGCACCGAACGTTGTCGGCAGCGGCCCCGGCTCGTGGAACCCGCCCTCGTCGGCGGACCGGTCGTCCGGGTCGGCGGACCGGTCGTCCGGCCGGTCGTGCCGGGACCCGTCGGCCCGCTCGTCAGCGACGGACGGGTCGTCGAACGTGCCCCGGTCGTCCAGGGCGTCCTCGGGTATGTCCGAGCGGCCGGCCCGGTCACCGGCCGGCGGCACCGGGACCGGCGCGGACCGGACGGCCTCCGGGTGGTCGTTGCTCACCTGCTGCTCTTCCTGGCGCATCGGTGGCCTCCTCAGCGGCTCGTGGCGTCGTGCGGGGTGTCCGGATGGCGCTGCTCGGGCGGATGGTGGCCGACCGGCTCCTCGCCGAGCAGGTCGGCGAAGAGTGCCCGGTAGTGCACGACCGCCTGGCGCAGCTCCTCGGTGCTGGCCTCGCCCCGGGAGTTGCGCAGGTGGATCTCGTGCGCGTCCCGGTAGTTGGCCAGCGTGCGGGCGTGGTCGACGGAGAGGTGGGCGGTCTGGTCGGAGAAGTCCCCGGTCGGGTAGCCCTGCTCCTCGATGAGCCGGGTGACCAGTTCATCCGCGTCACCCACGGTCTCGCTCGGCGAGTCGATGAAGCGGACCTGGAGCTCCTCCCAGGCGGCGGCGTAGCGGGCCCGGGACTCCGGGCTGAGCGGGGTGAGCGCGAGTTCGGCGTGCCGGCGTTCCCGGTCGCGCAGTTCGCGCTCCGCGGCAGACCGGCTGTCCTGCTCGGCAACCACCCGGTCGTACTCCGGCCCGAACCGGCTGCGCAGCTCGCGGCGCCGGATGAGCGACCGGGCGGCCACGGCCAGCGCCGCGATCACCAGCACGACGAGCACGATGACGATTATCTGCGTGGGCGACATGGGCTCCTCCTTCGTTACCCGGTATTCCCTCCGCGTACTGATCGCCAATCCCCATCCGGGGCACTTTCCTTGCCGGCCCGCGTCCGATGTCGGGATTCCTCCCGGCGATGACGAGGCACACAGTGCCGCACCCGCCTAAAACTTGACTCATTCCAGAAAACGAGCTTGGGTGGGGTGATGCCGCTCGGAACCGACGTCGAACGCCTGCGGGCCGCTGGGCTGCGGGTCACGCAGCCTCGACTCGCGGTGCTCGCGACGGTGCGTGAGCGGCCACACCTGGATGCCGACACGATCACCCGGCGGACCCGGGTCCGCCTCGACCGGGTCTCCGGCCAGGCGGTCTACGACGTCCTGCACGCACTGACCGACGCGGGTCTGCTGCGCCGGTTCACCCCGGCCGGCGGGCCGGCCCGGTACGAGGTGGGCGGGGACGACCACGACCACCTCGTCTGCCGGGAATGTGGGGCGATCGTCGACACCGGCCGGAGCGCCGCCCCCGGGCCCTGCCTGGACCCGGGAGCCGCCGCGTTCGAGGTCGACTACACCGAGGTCACCTACTGGGGCCGCTGCCCCGACTGTCAGTCCCAGCACCGATCAGAAGCGCCGCACCAGCCACCTGGAGGAGAGCGATGAGCGACCAGGCCAACAAGCCGATCCTCACCACCCGGCAGGGTCACCCTGTCAACAACAACCAGCAGCAGCGGACGGTCGGCTCGCGCGGCCCCGCGACGCTGGAGAACTACCACTTCCTGGAGAAGATCAGCCACTTCGACCGGGAGCGGATCCCGGAGCGGGTCGTGCACGCGCGCGGTTTCGTCGCGCACGGCGATTTCGAGGCGTACGGGACGATCGGTGACGAACCGGCGGCGAAGTACACCCGCGCCAAGCTGTTCCAGACCAAGGGCAAGAAGACCCCGGTCACCATCCGGTTCTCCACCGTCATCGGCGGCCGGGACTCCTCCGAGGCCGCCCGCGACCCGCGCGGCTTCGCGGTCAAGTTCCGCACCGAGGACGGCAACTGGGACGTGGTGGGCAACAACCTCCAGGTCTTCTTCATCCGCGACGCGATCAAGTTCCCCGACGTGATCCACTCGCTGAAGCCGGACCCGGTGACCTTCCGCCAGGAGCCGAACCGGATCTTCGACTTCATGTCGAACACGCCGGAGTCGATGCACATGCTGACCTGGCTCTTCTCCCCGTACGGAATCCCGAAGAACTACCGCACCATGCGCGGCTCCGGGGTGAACACCTACCGTCTCGTCAATGCCCAGGGCGAGGGCGTGCTGGTCAAGTTCCACTGGATCACCCAGCAGGGCGAGCACAACCTGACCCAGGCCGAGGCGGACGCGATCCAGGCCACCGAGCTGGGTCACGCCTCCAAGGACCTCTACGACGCCATCGAGAGCGGCGAGTACCCGCAGTGGGAGCTCAACGTGCAGGTGATGAGCGACGACGAGCACCCGGAGCTGGACTTCGACCCGCTCGACGACACCAAGATCTGGCCGGAGGAGCAGTTCCCCTACCTGCCGGTCGGCATGATGACGCTCAACCGCAACATCACCGACCACCACAACGAGAACGAGCAGATCGCCTTCGGCACCGGCGTGCTGGTCGACGGCATCGACTTCTCCGACGACAAGATGCTGGTCGGCCGGACCTTCTCCTACTCGGACACCCAGCGCTACCGGGTCGGCCCGAACTACCTCCAGCTGCCGGTGAACCGGCCGCGCGAGGACGTCCAGGTCAGCACCAACCAGGGTGGCGGCCAGATGTCGTACGGGGTGGACAACCGGGGCGGCAACCCGCACATCAACTTCGAGCCGTCCTCGGTCGCCGGCCTCCAGGAGGCTGACGAGTCCTACCGGGAGTACCGTCCGTTCGTCTCCGGGCAGGTCATGAAGGCCCCGATCGAGCGGCAGAACAACTACTCCCAGGCGGGCCGCCGCTTCCGCGAGATGGCGGACTGGGAGCGCGACGACCTGATCCTCAACCTGACCACGCTGCTGGCCCAGTGCGACAAGCACATCCAGGAGAAGATGGTCTGGCACTTCAGCCAGTGCGACGAGAACTACGGCCGTCGGGTCGCCGAAGGGCTCGGCATCTCCGCCAACGCCTGACCCGTACCGCACCACCACGAGCGCCCCGCCGGTCCGCCGGCGGGGCGCTCGCCGTACCGCTCGGGTGCATTCCGGAGCGTCGATCTCGGCGCGACAGGCGGTAGTGCAACGGCCCGCGATTACGTATCCTGCCCAAGGCGCCCGCGCCGGTGCCCGGCGTCATGGCCGGGCGCAGCCGGCCGGCGCGTTGCCCGGCGGTGCCGGCGCCCCTCCTGCCACCCCTGTACGGGCGAGGTCTGATGAGAACCCGCGACTGGCCGATCCGTTCGAAGTTGACCGCGCTGGTCGTCGCGCCGGTCACCGCGCTACTGGCGTTATGGATCTTCGCGACCACGCTGACCTTCGGTCCCGCCCTGAACCTGCTCTCCGCCCGGACCCTGCTGTACGACCTGGGTCGCCCCGGTGAAGTCGTGGTCACCGAGCTGCAACGGGAACGCCGGCTCTCGGTGGTCCAACTCGCCGGCACCACCGAGCTGCCCGCGCTGACCGAGCAACGGCAGCGCACCGATCGGGCGGTCACCGAGCTGCGCCGCCGGGTCGACGGGGAGGAGCTGCGCGACGCTGCCAACGATCTGCTCGACACCCGGGTCGACCAGTTGGTCACCGCCCTGGCGGCGCTCCCGGCCGGCCGGGACTTCATCGACGACCGCAAGGTGGACCGGGCCGGCGCGATCGGCCTCTACAGCGGCATGATCTCCTCGGCCTTCCAGGCGTTCGCCGGCATGGCGACCCTGGCCGACCCCGACCTCAACCGGCAGGCGTTGGCGCTCACCGCGCTGGGCCGCTCCCGCGAGCTGCTCGGCCAGACCGACGCCCTGCTGGCCGGCGCGCTGACCGCCGGCCGGTACGCCGAGGGGGAGCACACCCAGCTGGTGCAGGCCATCGGCAACCAGCGGTGGCTCACCGAGAGCGCGGTGGCCGACCTGCCCGAGGCCGGCCGGGCCGCGTACCAGCGGTTGACCGAGAGCGAGGCGTTCACCCAGCTGCGCACGATGCAGGACGCGCTGGTCGTGGCCGACCGGTCCAGCCGGCCGCAGGTGGACGCGGCGAGCTGGCAGGCCAGCCACGACGCGGTGCAGCAGCAGTTGCGTGACTTCGAGCTGGCCGAGGCCGACGGGCTCACCGACCGCTCGGTGCCGATGGCGGTTCGGATCCTGATCCGCCTGGCTGCCGCCGGGGTGCTCGGGCTCGTCGCCGTGGTGGTCTCGGTGCTGGTGGCGGTGCGGGTCGGCCGCACGCTGGTCCGACGGCTCAGCGGGGTCCGCACCGCCGCCCTGGAGTTGGCCGAGCACCGGCTCCCGGACGTGGTGGCCCGGCTGCGCCGAGGCGAGCAGGTCGACGTCGCGCGGGAGGCACCCCCACTGGAGTACGGCCACGACGAGATCGGCGAGGTCGGGCGAGCCTTCACCGAGGTGCAGCGCACCGCGGTCCAGGCCGCGGTGGACGAGGTCACCCTGCGTCGTGGGCTCAACGAGGTCTTCCTCAACATCGCCCGGCGCAGCCAGAGCCTGGTGCACCGGCAGTTGCACCTGCTGGACCGGATGGAGCGACGCGCCGAGGACCCGGACGAGCTGGCCGAGCTGTTCCAAGTCGACCACCTCGCCACCCGGCTCCGCCGGCACGCCGAGGACCTGGTGATCCTCGCCGGCTCCGCGCCGGGCCGGGGCTGGCGCAACCCGGTCGCGATGGTCGACCTGGTCCGCGGCGCGATCTCCGAGGTCGAGGCCTACGACCGGGTGGACATCACCTCCGTACAGCCGGCTGGTGTGCTGGGCCGGGCCGTCGGCGACGTCATCCACCTGCTCGCCGAGCTGATCGAGAACGCCACCGCCTTCTCCCCGCCGGACACCCGGGTCACCGTGACCGGGGAGCAGGTGGCCAACGGCTACGCCCTGGAGATCACCGACCGTGGGCTGGGGATGTCCGCCGCCGCGTTGGAGACCGCCAACACCCGGCTGGCCAGCTCGCCCGAGTTCGACCCGGCGCAGAGCGCCCGGCTCGGCCTGTTCGTGGTGGCGCGGCTGGCCGCTCGGCACGGCGTGCGGGTGCGGCTACGCCCGTCCGGGGAGGGCGGGGTGACCGCCGTGGCGCTGGTTCCCACCGACCTGGTCACCGCCGAGCCTCCGGCCGGCCCCGACCCTGCCGCACCGGGTGCCGCGCCGGCCGGCCCGGACCGGCGGCTGACCCGGACCAGTCGTCGGGGCGCCGTGCCCCGGCCCCGGATGGGCCGCAGTCGACCGACCACCGCGGCGTCCGCCGCGGGTGCCCCGTCCGCTCCAGCCACCGGCACCCCGGCTCCAGGCAGCCTGGCTCCGGCCGTGCCTCCCGCGATCGGGTCGGACGCCACCGAGCTGGGCGATCACGGGTCGCCGGTCACCGCGCCGGCCGCGGTCGATGGGCCAGGTGACGGTGTCGCCGACCGGGTGCCACCCGCTGACGAGTCGGTGGACGAGCTGGACGGGCTGCCTCGCCGGGTGCGGCGGCGTACCCCCACCACCCGGCCCCGGTCGACCGTCGCCGACACCGCGACGCCCCGATCGCCGGAGGAGGTACGCCGGGTGATGTCGGCCCTCCAGGCCGGCACCGCCCGGGGCCGCGCCACCGTCATCACCCCGGCCACCCCGGCGGCCCCGACCACCCCGGCGGCCCTGACCACTCCGGCGGCCCCGACCGCTCCGGTCAGCCCGGCCGCTCCGGCGGACGGGGCGGCTCCGGTGAGTTCGGCCGCGCCGGTGACCCCGGCCAGCCCGGTCGGCGCGGACCCCCGTACCGGGCCGGCTGCCGACCCTGGGCCTGCCTCGCCCACCGCCGCGCCCGGACCGGCGGCGGCCCCCGAACCCCTGACCGCGAGTGAGAGGGACGCCTAGTGCGGCATTCGACGAAGCAGAGCGCCGGCCTCGACTGGCTGCTCGACGAGTTGGTTGTACGGGTACCGGCCGCCCGGGAGGCGGTGGTGCTCTCCGCCGACGGGCTGCTGCTCGGCTCGTCGGCCGAGTTGGAGCGTTCCGACGCCGAGCACCTTTGCGCGCTCGCCGCCGGATTCTCCAGCCTGGCCAGGGGCGCGAGCCGGCACGTGGACGGTGGCCCGGTCCGGCAGACCGTGGTGGAGATGGAGTCGGCGTACCTCTTCGTCACCGCCGCCGGACAGGGCGCCTGCCTGGCCGTGGTGAGCGATGCCGACGCGGACATCGGTCTGGTCGCGTACGAGATGGCGATGCTGGTGATCCGGGTGGGGGAGAACCTCACCGCGCCAGCCCGATCGTCGGCCGGTGCCGGTGATGCGGGCTGAGCCGCCCGGGCCGCAGCACGAGTGGCTGGACGGCGACGCCGGCCCGGTAGTGCGCCCGTACACACTCACCGGCGGCCGGGTACGCTCCGCCGTCGACGGTTTCGACCTGGTCGCGTTCGTACTGGCCAGGTTGGACCTCGATCCGGCGGGCGACCCGCGGCTGCTTCCGGAGCACCGGCGGCTGGTCGAGCTGGCCCGCCAACCTGTTTCGGTGGCCGAGTTGGCGGCCGAGTTGGACCTCGCGGTCGGGGTGGTCCGGGTGCTGCTCGGTGACCTCCTCGCCCAGGGCCTGGTCGCGGTGCACGAACCGCCGGCCGCCGGCAACCTTCCCGACGACGACATCCTCAAGGCGGTGGTCAGTGGACTCCGTGCGCTATGACCATGTGGGATCTGGCACCACCATCCCGCTGGCACTGAAGATCCTCATCGCCGGAGGCTTCGGAGCAGGCAAGACGACGCTGGTGAGCGCGCTCAGCGAGGTCCGGCCGTTGCAGACCGAGGAGGTGCTGACCGGTGCCGGGATCGGCACCGATGACGTCTCCGGGGTGGAGGGGAAGTCGACCACCACGGTGGCGATGGACTTCGGACGGATCACCATCACCGAGGATCTTCAGGTCTACCTGTTCGGCACCCCGGGCCAGGACCGGTTCTGGTTCCTCTGGGACGAGCTGGCCTTCGGCGCGCTCGGCGCGGTGGTGCTCGCGGACACTCGGCGGTTGGCCGACTGCTTCCCCTCCATCGACTACTTCGAGCAGCGCGGCATCCCGTTCGTGGTCGGCGTGAACTGCTTCGACGACTCGCGCCGGTTCAACCTGGAGACCGTACGCCGGGCGCTCGACCTCGACCCGGACGTGCCGATGGTGCTCTGCGACGCCCGGGACCGGCAGTCCGGCAAGTTGGTGTTGATCTCCCTGGTCGAGCATGTTGCCCGGCAGCGCGGGGAGCCGGTGCCGGCCGCCTGAGCGGGGCGCCGCCCGCGTTCGGCAGCGCCGACGCCGTCGTGGGCGAAGGCGTCGACGATGCCGATCCGCCGCCGGAAAGCCGGTTAACGGGCCGGCATCGCGGGCAGCCTCTGGTTGGATCGACGGAGGATGCCGGCGGAGGGGTTGCACGTGAGTGGTCAGGGCGAGATCGTCCACATCGGGGGTTACACGGCGCAGAGCGGCGGGCGGGGCAGCGGCATCGTGGCGGCCCGCCGCGACCCGGCCACCGGGGCGCTGACTCCGGTCGGCACGGTGGCGGTCACCCCGTCGCCCTCCTTCCTGGTTCGGCATCCCACCCAGCCGGTGCTCTACGCGGTCAACGAGCTGACGGACGGCGAGATCAGCGCCTGGCGGGTCGGGCCGGACGGCGCGCTGGACCCGCTCGGCAGCCGGTCGACCGGCGGCGCCGAGCCCTGCCACCTGGCCGTGCTGCCCGACGGCGCCCACCTGGTGGCGGCCAACTACGGCGGCGGCAGCGTCGCGGTCTTCCCGCTCGACCCGCAGGGTTCGCCCGGCGAGCGCACCGACCTGGTGGTGCACGAGGGTCACGGCCCGGACCCGGAGCGCCAGGAGCGGGCGCACACCCACATGGTCTCCCCGGGGTCGGGCCGGGGGCCGTTGCTCGCGGTGGACCTCGGCACCGACTCGGTCTACCGGTACGACCTGGACGGCGCGAGCGGGCGGCTGGTCCCACGCAGGCCACGGATCCGGACGGCGCCCGGCACCGGGCCCCGGCACCTGGCCCGCCACCCCGACGGACGGCGCTGCTATCTCGTCGGCGAGCTGGACGCCTCGGTCGTCGCGTACGAGCTGACCGACGACGGCGCGCTGCACCAGCGTGGTCGGGTCGAGGCGAGCGAGCGGACCGGCCACGTCCAGCCGTCGGAGCTGGCGGTCGCCCCGGATGGTCGATTCCTCTACGTCGCCAACCGCGGGGTGGGCACCCTCGCCGTCTTCAGCCTGGCCGGCGAGTTGCCCGAGCTGGTGGCCGAAGTGGACACCGGTGGCGAGTGGCCCCGGCACTTCGCGCTGGTCGGGGACCACCTCTACGTCGCTGATGAGCGGGCGGACATGGTGCGGGTCTTCCGGCGGAACGCCGACACCGGCGTCCCGGCGCCCGTCGGGGAGCCCGTGCTGGTGCCGAGCCCGACCTGCGTGCTGCCGTGAGCCTCGGCGTCGATGGACGGGATGCGAGGGCGGCGCGGGTTTGGCAACACGACGGGGCCGCATCATCACTGTGTGTTGCTAAACAGTGATCAACTGTTTCTCCTGCGTAACTTTAGTCCGAACGGTTGTGGCAAGGACGGCATCTTGTACGCAAGATGGTCACCGTGTCAGCAGGCCGCCATCGCATGCGTTCGAAACTTCATCTAGCCGCCGCCGCCGCGACGGCGACGGTTCTCGTCGTCACGACCGGCGTCTGGTTCGGCTATCGAGAGCTGATCCAGCCCAACTGTTCGGGCGAGATCCGGCTCTCGGTGGCAGTCGCGGCCGAGCTCGCGCCAGCGGTGGACGCCGCCGCGTCCCAGTGGGTGAAGGACGGCGCCGCGGTAGGCGGCACGTGCATCCGGGTGGACGTCTCAGCGTCCGACCCGGTCGACGTGGCCGCCGTGGTGGCGGCCAAGCACGGGGTCATCCTGGCCGGCGTGGGGCAGGCCAGTGGCACCGCCGTCACCCCGGACGTCTGGGTGCCGGACTCCTCGACGTGGCTGCTGCGGTTGAAGAAGGACGCGACCGCGTTCGCTCCGACCAACGGCGCGTCCATCGCGCGCAGCCCCATCGTGGTCGCGATGCCCGAGCCGGTGGCAACCCGGCTCGGCTGGCCCAACAAGAAGTTCACCTGGACGGACCTGCTCAAGCAGGTCAACAGCAGCAAGCCGCTGCGCACCGGGATCGTCGAGCCCACCCGGGACGCGGCCGGCCTGTCCGGTCTCCTCTCGCTGACCACGGCCGCCAGCGCGGCTGGGGGCGACGCCCAGCGCAACACCGTCGGCGCGCTGCGTGCGCTGGCCACCGGCCGTTCCTCGCTCCGTAACGACCTGCTGGCCCGCTTCCCGACCTCCAAGGACGCGACGTCCATCGCCAGTGGTCTCGGCGCGGCGGCCCTGTCCGAAGAAGACGTGATCGCGTACAACAGCAAGGAGCCGCCGGTCAAGCTCGCCGCGCTCTACATGGAGCCGGCGCCGATGCCGCTGGACTACCCGTACGCGGTGCTGCCCGGCCTGGAGCCGTCCAAGGCGTCCGCGGCCCGGGTGCTGTTCGAGCTGCTCACCACCCCGACCTTCCGCAACCGGCTCGCGGCGCAGTCGCTGCGCGCACCGGACGGCAACTGGGGCTCCGGCTTCAAGGCGCCGCAGGGTGCACCGAGCCCGGCCGGCGGCGCGTCGACCGCGCCGGCGACCGGCGGCACCGCCGCAGGTGGCCTGGACCCGGCCGCCATCCAGCGCGTCGTCACCACCTGGTCGGTCGCCACCCAGTCGGGTCGGATGCTCTGCGTCATCGACGTGTCCGGCTCGATGAAGGAAGAGGTGCCCAGCGCCAACAACCGCAGCCGGGAGGAGGTCACCGTGGACGCGGCCCGCCGCGGCCTCGGCCTCTTCGACGATTCCTGGTCGATCGGGCTGTGGACCTTCTCCACCAAGCTGGTCGGCAACCGGGACTACCGCGAGCTGGTCGGCATCGGCCCGCTCTCCGGCCAGCGGGCCCAGCTGGAGGCGGCGCTCGGCAACATCAAGCCATCCGACGGCGACACCGGCCTCTACGACACGATGCTCGCGGCCTACAAGACGGTGCAGGCGGACTGGCAGCCCGGCCGGGTCAACTCGGTGGTGCTCTTCACCGACGGCAAGAACGAGGACGACAACGGCATCTCCCAGGCCGAGCTGCTCGCCCAGCTGAAGCGGCTCGCCGACCCGGAGCGGCCGGTCCAGGTCGTCATGATCGGCATCGGTGAGGGCGTCAGCAAGACCGAGCTGGAGTCGATCACGAAGGTGACCGGTGGCGGTAGCTTCGTCACCAAGGACCCGACCGAGATCGGCTCCATCTTCCTCAACGCCATCGCGCTCCGTCCCCCGGCGCCGCGCTGAGTCGACGCTCAGCACGAAAGGGCCCGCCGTACCGCAATCCGGTACGGCGGGCCCTTTTTCGCCCTCAACGCTAAAGAAAAGTGACGGCAATGCGTCGTAAGTAATCGCTCACCACAGTTGTCGGGGCAGGATGTCGACGTGTCCGACAATGTCGGCCCGCCTCCGGTCCGACCCGTCGGCCGAGGCCGTCCTGAGCGGAGTGGGAGGGCCGGTGACCACTGCGACACTGTTGACCCCCGCCAGCACGTCGGCGAAGCCGGAAGGCCGTCCGGCCGGGCTGGTGGCGCGCGCCGACGAACGGTCCTACATCCGGATCCTGGTGGTGCTGGACACCACCGTCCTCATCCTCGCGCTGCTCATCGGGTACGTCTCCCGCTTCGGTAACGAGGAGCCGAGCGGCTCGAAGATCCCGTACGTGCTGGTGGCCCCGGGGCTGGTGCTGGCCTGGCTGGTCTCACTCAAGGCGCTCGGCTGCTACGACGACCGGGTGATCGGCTACGGGGCGGACGAGTACCGGCGGGTCAGCACGGCCAGCCTGCGGCTGGCCGGTGCGATCGCCATCGCCGGCTACATCGCCGACGTCGCGGTGTCCCGAGGCTTCCTCGGCATGTCCTTCGCGGTGGGCACCGTCGGGCTGGAGGTTGTCCGCTTCGCCGCCCGCAAGCGCCTGCACCGGGCCCGCTCTCGGGGCGCCGGCTGGTCCCGGAAAGTGCTGGTGGTCGGCGGCACCGCGCACGTGCTGGAGCTGGTGCAGACGTTGCGCCGAGAGCCGTACGCGGGCTACCAGGTGGTCGGCGCGTGCATCCCCGACGCGCTGCTGGCGCCGGTGGCGCAGCGGCTGGGTGACGTGCCGGTGGTGGGATCGTTCCGTGGCATCCCGGAGGCCGCGACCGCGATCGGCGCGGACACCGTCGCGGTCACCGCCTCCGGTGAGCTGACCGCCACCCGGCTGCGCCGACTCGGCTGGCAGTTGGAGGGGACCGGCATCGACCTGGTGGTGGCACCCGCGCTGACCGACGTGGCCGGCCCGCGGATCCACACCCGCCCGGTCGCCGGGCTGCCACTCATCCACGTCGAGGCGCCCGAGTTCCGCGGTGCGCGGAAGCTGGTGAAGGGCTTTGTCGACCGGTCCGTCTCATCGATGGCGCTGTTGGCGCTGCTGCCCCTGATCGCGGTCATCGCGCTGGCCATCAAGCTGGACAGCCGAGGCCCGGTGCTCTTCCGGCAGGTCCGGGTCGGCCGGGGCGGGCAGGAGTTCGGCGTGTTCAAGTTCCGCACCATGGTGGTGAACGCCGACGTACTGCTCGGTGAGTTGGCCGCCCGCAACGAGACCGACGGTCTGATGTTCAAGATGCGCGACGACCCCCGGGTCACCCGGGTTGGCCGGCTGCTGCGGAAGTGGTCGCTGGACGAGCTGCCGCAGCTGGTCAACGTGCTGCTGGGGCAGATGAGCCTGGTCGGGCCGCGGCCGCCGCTGCCCTCCGAGGTGGCCCGCTACGACGGTGATGTGGCCCGGCGGCTGCTGGTCAAGCCAGGAATGACGGGTCTGTGGCAGGTCAGTGGCCGGTCCGACCTGAGCTGGGAGGACGGCATCCGGCTCGATCTCTACTACGTGGAGAACTGGTCCCTCGCCGCCGACCTCACCATCCTCTGGAAGACCTTCGGCGCCGTGCTGAAAAGCCGCGGCGCGTACTGACCGTCCGCCGGCGGTGATCCCCGGCGACGACACGCCGGGCCGGCTACGGCTGCGGGCCGGTCCAGTCCAGGCAGACCACCACCGCGTCGTCGACCAGGTCACCGGACACGAACGCGCGCAGGTCCCCGATCAGCGACCGGACGGCGTCCAGCGGCTCCATCGGGCCGGTCCGCCGAAGGAACCGGTCCAGCGCCGTCTCGCCGTAGCGCACGTCCTGCCCGGTGGCGTCCACCACCCCGTCGCTGACCACGAAGAGCCGGTCGCCGCGCTCCAGCGGAAACCGCTGCTCGTGGTAGTCGGTCGCCTCGAACATGCCGAGCGGGAACTGCGCCTCCAGCGGCTGCTCGGTGACCTCTCCGTCACGCAGCAGGACCAGGCGGGGCGAGCCGGCGTCGACCACGGTCATCACCCCGGAGCGCAGGTCCAGCTCCATCAGCAGCGCGGACAGGTGCCGTTCACCCCGGTACTCGTCGTACAGGGCCTGGTCGGCGAGGGCGGCCTGGTCGGCCAGGCCGAGCCCGCCCCGGCGGGCGTTGCGGAGCGCGTGGGTGGCCAGTGAGGTGAGCAGGGAGGCCGCGACACCTTCGCCGGTGCCGTTGATGGTGGACAACCAGAGCCGCTGCCCGTCGTCGGACCAGTCGAAGCCGTCGCCGCGCACCGTGTACGCCGGCTCCAACTGCCCGGCCAGACTGAACGAGGGCCGGATCCGGCTGCGGCCCGGCAGCAGGTCCCACTGCATCTCGGCGGCCAGGGTGAGCCGCTGGCTGCGCCGCGCGGCGCGGTAGACGTCGGTGCCCGCGGAGACGGCGGCCAGCTCGTGGGCGAGCGCGGTGGTGATGTCGGCCAGCTCGCCGAGGAGGGCAGGGTCGTCCGGGACCGGTGCCAGTCGCAGCACGCCCCGACGCTCGCCGCGCATGCTGACCGGGAGCCAGGCGGTGCCGTCGGCGAGCACCGGCGACTGATGGTCGAAGGCGCGCCAGGCGGGGTGTCCGGGACCCGTGATGGGGTCACCCTCGGTGAGGGGCAACAGCTTCGAGAGTCGGTAGTCGACCTGGTACAGCTCCGCCTCGGTGATCCCGTACGGCTGGGCCAGAACATCCCCGATGCCGACGACGAGTCGATCGGCGGGTGTCTCGTTCAGGGCGCGTCGTGCCCGATTGACCGTTTCGCTCATCACCACTCCCTTGATCAAAGCTCGACCACCAGTGGGTTCGGAGTAGTCTCGGGCCACCATGGCCGAACTGCACGGTCCGCCGGACCCCGAGACGAGTATGGCTGCCGCATTAGACGCGGCAGCGGCTGCCCTGCTGACCGTGTGGGAGTCCGCCCGGGAGAGGACGGCCAACCGGGTCTCCGGAGCCCAGCTACGGGCTGTGATGGTGGTGGAGCAATTCGACGGGATCAACCTTCGCCGGCTCGCCTCCCGACTCGACATGCTGCTCAGCTCCGCCAGTCGGCTCTGCGACCGGCTGGTCGCCGCCGGAATGCTGGAGCGCGAGCCGGGTCGGTTCGACCGGCGGGAGATCGCCCTGCACCTCACGCCGGAGGCCCAGCGGCTGCTCGCCGAGCTGCGGGCCAACCGGCAGGCACAGCTCGCCGCCGTGCTGAACGGGATGACACCGGCGGGACGCAACGCGCTGCTGCGGGGGATGCAGGAGTTCGATGAGACCGCCCGCCGGCAGCGGGGCCAGAACGTGCAGGCGCCGGGTGGGCCGGACGGCCCGGACCGGCCGACCGGGCCGACGGACTCGGTGGAGGATCCGGACGGGCCGACCCGGGCGGTGTGGCCGGGCGTCTCGGGTGGCCCGGAGCGGACCGTCGGCGCATCCCGGGAGCAGCCCACCGGTGAGCCCCCGGTGGCCCGGACCGCCTGACGCCCCGTCGGTCACGCCGGCGCTGACGCACGCACGGCCAGCATCGCGATGTCGTCGTGGGCCTGCCCGTCCAGCCATTCGTCGACCAACTGGCGCAGCCAGTCGACCAGCGCTGCCGGAGGCAGCCCGGCCGCCGAGGCGAGCGCGGCGCTCAGCCGGGCCTCGCCGAACATCTCCACGCCGCGCGGCCCGCCGCGCGCCTCGCGATGCTCGGGCGTCGAAGCTCTCAGTGTCGTCGGCGATCGCCCGGGCCAGTGGCGGCACCGGGCACCGGGACAGGTCGACGCCCGCGGTGATCTCCGGGAGCAGCTCCGTCGCAGTGGCGTTGACCAGGGTGACCCGCCCGCCCGCGTCGGTCGTCAGCACGGCCTCGGCGAGCCCGTCGAGCAGCTCCCGGGCCAACTGAGAGTCGGCCGGCAGCGGATGGCCGGTGGGCTGTCGGGTCGTGCTCACCGCCCGACGCCGGCCCGCGTCTGACGACCTCTGCACATGCTGTTCCTGGCTCCTTGCCCGGGGATCGTTGCTGGAGGGAAAGCGTACCGAGCCCCTCCGGCGGACGCCCAGAGCGGACGGCCCGGCTCAGCCGCAGCGGGCCAGCCAGCCGGCGGGCCGGGCGACGATCCGGCGGACCACCGAGCCGGCCGCGCCCACCGCGGCGGCTTCCGCGCCGAGCGTCGCCGGCCGGACCGTGACCGGTGACCAGGCGGCGGTGAGCACCCGGCTGGCGATCTCGGCGAGCACCGGCGGGCACAGCCAGGGCGCCAGCGGTGCGTATCCGCCGCCGAGCACCACGGTGTCCAGATCCAGCAGGTTGACCACGCCGGCCACCGCGACACCGAGCGCGGTCCCGGCGTCGTGCAGCGCCCGCAGCGCGGCGGCGTCGCCCGCCTCGGCCAGCTCGGCCAGGCGCGCGGTCGCGGTGTCCGCGGGGAGCTCCGCCCGGGCCAGCCCGGCGGCGGCCACGATGGCCTCCTGCCCGGCGTACTGCTCCAGGCAGCCCCGCCCGCCGCAGCGGCACGGAAGGCCCTGCGGGTGGACCGGGAGGTGCCCGATCTCGCCGCTCCACCCGCGGACGCCACGGAACAGCGCCCCGTCCAGCACGATCCCGGCGCCGATGCCGACCTCGCCGGAGATGTGCAGGAAGCTGGCCGGGCCGGGCGGCCGGGAGTGCAGCTCGCCGAGCGCCGCGAGGTTGGCCTCGTTGTCCACCACCAGTGCCGGCATGCCGGGCACCTGCTCGGTCAGCGGGGAATGCCTGGCGAGCAGTGCGGGCACCGGCACGTCCCGCCAGCCGAGGTTCGGTGCGAGCCGGACCATCCCGGCGTCGTCCACCAGGCCGGGCACGGCGAGCGCGGCCCCGGCCAGGGTCAGGCCCTGCCGGGCGGCGTCGGCGCGGGCCTGTCCGGCCAGCTCGACCAGTCGGGCCAGGGCGTCGGCGGGGTCGACCGGGCGCAGGTCGGCCCGGTGCACGGTCCGGTGCCGGACCTGACCGGCGAGGTCCACCACGCAGACCGCCAGATAGTCGACGTTGACCTCCAGGCCGAGCCCGGCCGGCCCCTGGTCGGCCAGCACCAGACCCCGGGCCGGGCGGCCGGCGCCGGCTCGGGGCGCCGGGTCGGCCTCGCTGACCAGTTGGCCGGCGAGCAGGTCCTCGACCACCGCGGAGACGGTGGCCCGGGTCAGGCCGGTCGCCGTGGCCAAATCGGCCCGGGACGGGGGTCGGTCGGCGGCGGCGATCCGGCCGAGCACCAGGGCGAGGTTGAGCTCGCGCAGGCTGCCCTGACGGACCGCACCGGCAGGGGCGTTGGTGGGGCTCACCCCTTGACAGTGCCATACGTCGCGCAAATAATTCAATCGTTGAACAAATAGTGGACGACACCACCCCACCACCCCCGGAGGTTCCTCATGGCACCCCGTCCCACCCCCGCTGACAAGTTCTCCTTCGGGCTCTGGACCGTGGGTTGGCAGGCCCGCGATCCGTTCGGTGACGCGACCCGTCCCGAGCTGGACCCGGTCGAGGCGGTGCACCGCCTCGCCGAGCTGGGCGCGTACGGGATCACCTTCCACGACGACGACCTGGTCCCGTTCGGGGCCGACGCCGCCACCCGTGACCAGCACATCGCCCGATTCCGCAAGGCTCTCGACGAGACCGGCCTGGTGGTGCCGATGGTCACCACCAACCTCTTCAACCACCCGGTCTTCAAGGACGGCGGCTTCACCAGCAACGACCGCGACGTCCGCCGCTACGCGCTGCGCAAGGTGCTGCGCAACGTCGACCTGGCCGCCGAGCTGGGTGCCAGCACCTTCGTGATGTGGGGCGGCCGGGAGGGCTCCGAGTACGACGTCGCCAAGGACGTCCGTGCCGCGCTGGACCGCTACCGCGAGGCGGTCGACCTGCTCACCCAGTACGTCATCGACCGGGGCTACAACCTGCGCTTCGCGCTGGAGCCCAAGCCCAACGAGCCGCGTGGTGACATCCTGCTGCCCACCATCGGGCACGCACTGGCCTTCATCTCCCAGCTGGCCCACCCGGAGCTGGTCGGCCTCAACCCCGAGGTCGGGCACGAGCAGATGGCCGGGCTCAACTACGCCCACGGCATCGCCCAGGCGCTCTGGCAGGGCAAGCTGTTCCACCTTGACCTCAACGGTCAGCGCGGCATCAAGTACGACCAGGACCTGGTCTTCGGCCACGGCGACCTGCTCAACGCGTTCGCCCTGGTGGATCTGCTGGAGAACGGCGGCCCGGACGGCGGTCCGACCTACGACGGGCCCCGGCACTTCGACTACAAGCCCTCCCGGACCGAGGACATGGCCGGGGTGTGGGCGTCGGCAGCGGCCAACATGAGCACGTACCTGCTGCTCAAGGAGCGGGCCGCGGCGTTCCGCGCGGACCCCGAGGTGGCCGAGGCGCTCGCCGTCAGCAAGGTCGCCGAGCTGACCACCCCGACGCTGAACCCCGGCGAGGGGTACGACGAGCTGCGCGCCGACCGGTCCGCCTTCGAGGAGTTCGACGCCGACGCGGTGGCCGCCCGGGGCTTCGGCTTCGTCCGGCTCAACCAGCTCGCCGTCGAGCACCTGCTCGGCGCCCGCTGAGGCCCGCCATGCCGCTGGTCGCAGGCGTTGACTCGTCCACCCAGTCCTGCAAGGTGGTGATCCGGGACGCGGAGACCGGTGCCCTGCTCCGGCAGGGCCGGGCGCCGCACCCGGACGGCACCGAGGTCGACCCGGAAGCCTGGTGGCACGCGCTGGGCAGCGCCGCCGACCAGGCCGGCGGGCTGGCCGACGTGGCGGCGGTCTCGGTCGCCGGCCAGCAGCACGGCATGGTCTGCCTCGACGAGGACGGCCGAGTGGTCCGCCCGGCACTGCTGTGGAACGACACCCGCTCTGCCGACGCCGCCGCCGAGCTGGTCGAGGAGGCCGGCGGCGACGCGGTCGGGCGCCGGTTCTGGGCCGAGGCCACCGGCAGCGTGCCGGTGGCCA
The DNA here is from genome assembly GCF_045207365.1 of Micromonospora sp. NBC_00858. Lineage (NCBI taxonomy): Bacteria > Bacillati > Actinomycetota > Actinomycetes > Micromonosporales > Micromonosporaceae > Micromonospora > Micromonospora sp. NBC_00858. Next base: position 7,608,409 of record NZ_CP108828.1, read on the forward strand.
GCTTCACCATCACCAAGCTGCGCTGGCTGGCCCGGCACGAGCCGGAGCTGGCGGCCCGGGTGGCCGCCGTCTGCCTGCCGCACGACTGGCTGACCTGGCGGCTGGCCGGCGCGCCAGGGCTGGCCGCGTTGCGTACCGACCGGGGTGACGCCAGCGGCACGGGTTACTGGTCCCCGGCCACCGGCGGCTACCGGCTGGACCTGCTGGAGCGGGCCTTCGGCCGGCGGCTGGCGGTGCCCGAGGTGCTCGGCCCGGCCGAGCCGGCCGGCACGCTGCCGGCCGGGACGCTGGGTGGGCCGGGCGGTGCGCTGCTCGGCGCGGGCACCGGGGACAACGCCGCCGCCGCGCTCGGCGTCGGTGCCGGCCCCGGCGACGTGGTCGTCTCGATCGGCACCTCCGGCACGGTGTTCAGCGTCGCCGACGTGGCGGCGGCCGACGAGAGTGGCGCGGTGGCCGGCTTCGCCGACGCGGCCGGACGATTCCTGCCGCTGGTCTGCACGCTGAACGCCGCCCGGGTGCTGGACGCCGCCGCCGCGATGCTCGGGGTCGGCTTGGACGAGCTGGCCGAGCTGGCGCTGTCCGCGCCGGCGGGGGCGGACGGGCTGGTGATGGTTCCCTACCTGGAGGGGGAGCGGACGCCGAACCGGCCGCTGGCCACCGGCGCGGTGCACGGCCTGACCCTGCGCACCTCGACTCCCGCGCATCTGGCTCGGGCCGCCGTGGAGGGCATGCTCTGCGCGCTCGCCGACGGCCTGGACGCGCTGAGGGCTCAGGGCGCCACCGTCCGCCGGGTTATCCTGGTCGGCGGCGGGGCACGGTCGGTCGCGGTGCGCCGGATCGCGCCGCAGGTCTTCGGCTGCCCGGTGGTCGTTCCGCCGGCCGGGGAGTACGTCGCCGACGGCGCCGCCCGGCAGGCCGCCTGGGTCGCCCTGGGCGGTCCGACGCCGCCCGCCTGGGCGGTCGAGGGCACCGAGGAGTACGGCGCCGAGCCCGTCCCCGCCGTCCGTGACCAGTACGCCGCCGCTCGGGGGTTGGTCCTCGACCGCCGCTGACCGGCGGCACCCACCCGCGTGACGCACCCGTCGGCGCGGTCTGGTTGGCTGCCGGTCATGACCGTGACCAGTGACGGGCCTCGGCGGGCCAGGGGCGGCAGCCGGGCGCACCGGCTGTACAGCGTCGTGGTGTTCGTGCTGCTCGCCTCGCTGGACAACGTGGCGATCGGGCTGGTCCCGCCGCTGTACGGGCCGATCTCCGACGCGTTCGCCGTCTCGGCGCGGTTGCTCGGCCTGGTCACCGCGGTCAGCTTCCTGGTCAGCGCGGTGGCCGCGGTCGGCTGGGCCTACGTCGGCGACCGGACCAACCGCAAACCCCTGCTCATGGTGGGCACGCTGCTCTGGGCGGCGGGCACCGGAGGCAGTGCGTTCGCCGGCGACTACCTGACGTTCCTGGCCGCGCAGATGGTCGCGGCGGTCGGTCTCGGTGCGGTCGGCTCGGTGGGCTTCTCGGTGGTCACCGACCTGATCTCACCGACCCGACGAGGGCTGGTGATGAGCTTCTGGGGGCTGTCCCAGGGCGTCGGCACACTGGCCGGCACGCTGGTCGGCGGGCTGCTCGGCGCGACCGACTGGCGGCGTCCGTTCCTGGTGCTGACCGGCGTGGGCCTGGCCGCCACCATGGCCTACCTGTTCACCTACGACATCCGGCGTGGCCAGAGCGAGCCGGAGCTGGCCGAGGCACTGGAGGCCGGAGCCGAGTACGACTACCGGATCAGCCGGGCCGACCTGCCGCGAATCCTGGCCCGGCGGACCAACCGGTGGCTGATCCTGCAGGGCCTGACCGCGCAGGCCGCGTTCGGTTCGCTGGTCTGGCTGCCGGTGCTCTTCGCCGAGCGGGCCGAGGACCAGGGCTACTCGGAGTCGACAGCGGTGGTGGTGGGCAGTGTCTTCGCCACGCTGTTCCAGCTCGGCGGGGTGCTCTCCATCGTCGGTGGGCTGATCGGCGACGCGGTGCAGCGGCGTACCCCGCGGGGCCGGGCACTGGTCGCCGCGGTCGGCATCCTCGCCGCGCTGCCGTTCTACCTGGTGCTGTTCTTCGTGCCGGTGACCATCGACGTGCCGGACGGCGGCAGCACCGGCGCGGTGGTCGGCGCAGTGCTGTCCAGTGTGTTCACCGAGCCGACGGTCGGGCTGAGCCTGCTGACCGCGGTGGTGGCGCTGGCGCTGACCTCGGCAAACTCGCCGAACTGGTTCGCGCTGATCGCCGACGTCAACCCGCCCGAGCACCGGGGCACCGTGTACAGCCTGGGAAACCTGGTCAACGGGGTCGGCCGGGCGGCCGGCAACGGGCTGGTCGGGGCGGCCTTCCAGGGCCTGCGTACGGCGTTCCCGCCGCCGCTGAACTACGCCGTCGGGCTGGCCGCGTTCCAGCTCTTCTTCATTCCCACCGGCATCATGTACTGGCTCGCCTCGCGGACCTCACCGGCGGACATCGACAACGTGCACGACCTGCTGCACACCCGCGCCGACCGTCTCTGACCCGACCCCGCCCGCCGCCCCCGGCCCTCGCCGGCCCATCCCGTCGGCCCGGTCAGGAGCAGGGGTCGACGGGACGGGCCGGTCGGGTTGAGGTCAGCCGCGCAGCCAGACCGTCACGTCGGTCGGGACCGCGCCGTCGTCGTGCAGCGGCGCGCTGGCGGCCAGCAACTCGGCACCGGCCGGAACCGGCACCGGGGCGTCACCGAAGTTGGTCAGCACGGTCAGCCCGCCATTGCGGAAGGTCAGCACCTCGTCGCCGGAGGACAACCACTCCAGCGTGCCGCGACCCAGCCCGTGGGCACGGCGCAACCGCAGGGCCGTGCGGTACAGCTCGTACGTCGAGCCGGGCACGTCGCGCTGCCGGTCCAGGGCGTACTCCGCGAACAGCGGTGGCTGCGGCAGCCAGCTGGCGTCGGTCGGGCCGAAGCCGTACGACGGCGCGTCGGCCTCCCACGGGATCGGCACCCGGCAGCCGTCGCGACCACGCTGGGTGTGCCCGCTACGCAGCCAGGTCGGGTCCTGCCGGGCCTCGTCGGGCATCGTGGTGTGCTCGGGCAGCCCCAGCTCCTCGCCCTGGTAGAGGTAGGCCGAGCCGGGCAGGGCCAGCATCAGCAGGGTGGCCGCCCGGGCCCGGCGCAGGCCGAGTGCGGCGTCCGGCTGCGGGTCGCCGATCCCGATGCCGTTGGGCCGGCCGGCGCCGATCGGCAGGCCGAGCCGGGAGGCGTGCCGCACCACGTCGTGGTTGGACAGCACCCAGGTGGTCGGCGCGCCGACCGAGTCGGTCGCCTCCAGCGAGCGGGTGATCACCGCGTACTGGGCCGGTGCGGTCCAGGAGGCGAGCAGGTACTCGAAGTTGAATGCCTGGTGCATCTCGTCCGGGCGGACGTAGCGGGCCAGCCGCTCGGCCGGCTCCACCCACGCCTCGGCGACCAGCACCCGCTCGCCGGGGTAGCTGTCCAGGACCTGCCGCCACTGCCGGTAGATCTCGTGCACGCCCTCCTGGTCCCACATCGGCGGGCGCGGCTTGTCCACCTCGTTGCCGGAGAGGATCTCCTGCGGCTCCTGCCAGTCGGCCAGGTCGGCCTGCTTGACCAGGCCGTGCGCCACGTCGACGCGGAAGCCGTCGACCCCACGGTCCAGCCAGAACCGCAGCACGTCCAGGAACTCCGCGTGCACCTCGGGGTTGTCCCAGTTCAGGTCGGGCTGGCCGGTGTCGAACAGGTGCAGGTACCACTGGCCGGGCCGCCCGTCCGGGTCGACCGTGCGAGTCCAGGCCGGGCCGCCGAAGACACTCTGCCAGTCGTTCGGCGGCTGGTCGCCGGCCGGGCCGAGGCCGTCGCGGAAGATGTACCGGGCCCGCTCCCGGCTGCCGGGTGCGGTGGGCAGCGCGGCCCGGAACCAGCGGTGCGCCGAGGAGGTGTGGTTCGGCACCAGGTCGACGATCACCCGCAGACCGCGGGAGCGGGCCTCGGCGATCAGCTTGTCCGCGTCCGAGAGGGTGCCGAACAGTGGATCGACGTCCCGGTAGTCGGCCACGTCGTAGCCGGCGTCGGCCTGCGGCGACGGGTAGAACGGGGAGAGCCACACCGCGTCCACGCCCAGCTCGACCAGGTGGTCGAGGCGGGCGGTGATGCCCGGCAGGTCGCCGACCCCGTCGCCGTCCGAGTCGGCGAACGAGCGGGGGTAGATCTGGTAGATGGCGGCTTCGGTCCACCAGCCGGTGATCGGGTCGCCGGAGGGGATCTGCTGCGTCGGGTCGGTGTTCAGGGTCGTCTCCCGTGTCGAGCTGTGGGTGGACTGCCGGGCGGTGCTGCTGCCGGCCACGTCGCCGCCAGCCGCCGGCCGGCGGCGGATGGGTCCGTTCAGTGTGCCCGGGGTGGTGCGGTCGAGTCCCGGACCACCAGCCGAGTGGGCAGGATCACCGGGGTCTCGCAGCCGGCGGTCCGCTGACCGACGATCGGGCCCACGCTCCGGGCCCCGAGCGGGTCGAGCAGCATCCGGGCGGCCAGCCGGCCCTGCTCGGCGGCGGGCTGGGCGATGGTGCTGAGCCCGAGCACGCCGGCCAGGTCGTGGTCGTCGATGCCGATCACGCTGACGTCCTGCGGTACGCGCAGCCCGGCGTCGCGCAGCGCGGTCATCGCGCCCATCGCCATCTCGTCGCAGGCCGCGAAGATCGCGGTCGGCGGCTCGCCCCGGGCCAGCAGTTCGGCGGCGGCCCGGTTGCCGCCGTCGATGGTGAACGTCGACTCGACGTCCAGGCTCGGGTCGGGTCGCAGGCCGGCGGCCCGCAGCTCCGCCTGGTAGCCCCGGCGTCGGTCCAGGTGGGTGGTGAAGGCCAGTTCGTCGTCGGGGTCACCGGAGATGTGCGCGATCCGGTGGTGACCGAGGTCGAGCAGGTGCCGGGTGGCGGTCCGGGCGGCGGCCACGTCGTCGATCCGCACGCACGGCCAGTTGGGCACCCTGGTCCCCGAGCTGATGGTCACACCGGGCAGGTCCAGGGTGGCCAGCGCGGTCAGGTCGGCCGGCCGCAGCGGCGTGGCGACCAGCATGATCGCGTCCACCCGCTTGTGCAGGTTGGCGGTGCGCAGCACCCGTTGGCGGACCTGTTCCCGGCCGCCCAGGTTGTACAGCAGCAGGTCGTAGCCGGACTGGTGGAGGAACTCCTCGACCGCCTCGACGATGGTGCTGAAGAACCAGCGGGTGATCCGGGGGACCACCACCGCGACCGTGCCGGTCCGGCCGCCAGCGAGCCGGGACGCACTCGGCGAGACCTCGTAGTCGAGCTGCTCGGCGGCGGCGAGCACCCGGCGTCGGGTGGCCGCCGAGACCGTCGGCAGCCCGCGCAGTGCCCGCGAAACGGTGGCTGTGGACACTCCGGCCAGCCGGGCGACATCATCAATCTTCGTCACGGTTCCCCCGCTCCCTACCCGCACGCCCGCCGCCGCCCGAGGGGCCAGGCGGCGGCGGGCATGCGGGTCAGCCCTTGACGCTGCCGGCGAGCAGACCTCGCACGAAGTAGCGCTGGAGGGACAGGAACACGATGAGCGGTACGACGATCGAGACGAACGCGCCGGCAGTCAGCCGCTGCCACTCGTTGCCCCGGGTGCCGGCCATCTCGGCCAGCCGGACGGTGAGCGGAGCTGTCTCGTTGCCACCGCCAGCGAAGATCAGCGCGACCAGCAGGTCGTTCCAGACCCAGAGGAACTGGAAGATGCCGAACGCGGCCAGCGCCGGCATGATCAGCGGCAGCACGATGCTGCGGAAGATCTTCGGGTGGCTGGCCCCGTCTACCCGGGCCGCCTCCATCAGGTCTCCCGGCAGTTGCGAGATGAAGTTGTGCAGCAGGAAGACGGCGAACGGGAGCGCGAAGCAGGTGTGCGCGAACCACACCTGGGCGAACTTCTGTTCGTCGACCAGATCCCAGGCCGGCATCAGGGTCACGCCGCCGAGGGTGACGCCGGTGGAGAAGAACTTCAGCAGCGGCACCAGGGCCATCTGCAACGGCACGATCTGCAACGCGAAGATCGCGATGTAGAGCCAGTCCCGGCCACGGAAGTTGATCCACGCCAGCGCGTACGCGGCCAGGGCCGCGAAGGCGAGCGGGAAGAGCACCGAGGGGATGGTGATCGCCAACGAGTTGACGAAGTAGCTCGCGAGCTGCCCGGATGACGACGACCGCCCGAACAGGACCTGCTGGTAGTTCTCCAGCGTGAACTGTGGGTTGGTGAAGGCGGTCCACCAGCCGGTGGTCTTGATCTCGTCCTCCGGCCGGAGGGAGGAGATGAACAGGCCGAAGGTCGGGATGGTCCAGACCACCGCGATGACGACCGAGACAAGGGTCGCGGTACGGCTGTTCAGCCGCTTGCGGACCCGCCCGGCGGTGGTGGGCGTGGTGCCGTCGGTCTTCTGGGTGCCGGCGGCCACGGTGGGCGTTGCGGTGGTCATCTCAGCCCTCCCGCTGCTGACGGAGGTTGCGGATCTGGTAGATCACGACCGGGATGACCAGGATGAAGAGGAAGACCGCGAGTGCGGAGCCCTGCCCGTTCTGGCCGTACCGGAACGCCTGGTTGTACATCTCGCTGGCGATCACGTTGGTGTCGTAGTTGCCGTTGGTCGAGGTCCGGACGATGTCGAAGACCTTGAGCGTGGCGATCGTGAGCGTCACCACCACGACGATCAGCGCCGGCCGGATGCTCGGCATGGTGATCCGCCAGAACATCTGCCACGGACTGACGCCGTCGAGGCGGGCGGCCTCCACGATGTCACCGGGGATGGACTTGATCGCGGCGGAGAGCACCACCATGGCGAAACCGGCCTGGATCCAGACCATGATGACGATCAGCAGCAGCGTGTTCAGCGGTGATTCGAGCAGCCACTGCTTGGGCTCACCGCCGAGGCTGACCACGATCTGGTTGAGCAGACCGATCTGGTCGCCGTCGCCGCGGTAGGCGTAGACGAACTTCCAGATGATGCTGGCGCCGACGAAGGAGATCGCCATCGGCAGGAAGATCAGTGATTTGGCCACCGCCTCGAAGCGGGCCTTGTCCACCAGGACGGCGTAGATCAGGCCGAACGCGGTCGCAACCAGCGGGACCAGGACCACCCAGACCAGGGTGTTGATCAGGACCCGGATGATCGAGCCGTCGGAGAACAGCCAGCCGTAGTTGCGCAGCCCGACCCAGTTGTTGCTGCCCGCGTCCATGAAGGACAGCAGTGTGGTGCGGATGGCCGGAACGACCAACCCGACCATGAGCAGCAGCAGCGTGGGCAGCAGGAAGAAGAGCGCGAAGAGTCCCTCCCCCTGCTTGCGCCGGCGGGGGAGCGGGGTGCCGCTGACGGACGCGGCGACCAACTGCGCCTCCCGCCGCCGAGCGAACCAGGCCGGCACCACGTCGAGAAGCAGGAGCAGACCGCCCACCACCGCGACGAAAGCGATCAGCCCGTACATCAGCATGAGGAACTTCGGCTGTTCCTCCGCGAAGTCGAACTCCATCGACCCTCCCAGGTCCGGATCCGCCGGTGGGCCGGCCCGCGGGTGCGGACCGGCCCACCGTTCAGATCACTTCCAGCTGCTCTCGATGCCCTGGAGCACCGGTGCGGTGTCCTTGCCGTTGATCCACTCGACCATGCCCTTCCAGAACGTCCCCGCGCCGACCGCGGCCGGCATCAGGTCGGATCCGTCGAAGCGGAAGACGCCGCTCTTGTCCTGCAGGATCTGGACGGAGAGCTTGTCGATCGGGCTGGCGACATTGGCGATGTCCAGCTTGTTGTTCGCCGTGACCCAGTTGCCCAGCTTCGCGCGGCTGTTGACGTACTCGCTGGAGGCGAGGTAGGTCTGCACCGCCTGGACCTCGGGGCGGTCGGCGTAGGCGACGACGAACTCGCCCGCGCCCAGCACCGGCTTGCCCTTGGCGGGGTCGATGGCCGGGAAGTAGAACGCGAAGGCGTCACCGTCCTCGGCCACCTTGGTGCCCTCGGGGAACTGGTTGGCGTAGAAGGACGCCTGCCGGTGCATGGCGCACTTGCCGGTGGTGACGGGCAGGCCGGCCTCACCGAAGGCGGTGGTGCCGATGCTCTTCACGCCGCCGAAGCCGCCGTTCATGTACTTCTCGTTCTTCAGGATGGTGCCGGCCCGGTTGACCGCGTCGACGATCCGCGGGTCGTTGAACGGGATGGCGTGGGTCGTCCACTGGTCGTAGACCTCGGGGGTCTGCGTCCGCAGCAGCACGTCCTCGATCCAGTCCGTGGCCGGCCAGCCGGTGGCGTCACCGGACTCGATGCCGGCGCACCACGGCTTGACGCCGCTCGCAGCGATCGTGTCGCTGAGCTTGATCATGTCGTCCCAGCTGGTCGGGACCGCCCAGCCCTTCTCCTTGAAGAGCTTCGGCGAGTACCAGACGAAGGACTTCACGTTGGCGCCGAGTGGCACGCCGTAGAGGGTGCCGTTGACGGTGCCGTACTTCAGCCAGTCGGCCGGCAGGTTCTGCTCGGCCATCGTCTTGGTGTCGGCACCGAGGGACTTCAGCTTGCCCGCGTCGGCGAACCGCTTGACCAGACCCGGCTGGGGCACGAACGCCAGGTCGGGCGCGTTGCCGCCGTCGACCCGGACCGGGAGCTGCGCCTCGAACTCGGCGTTGCCCTCGTAGTCGATCTCGATGCCGGTGCACTCGGTGAACTGCGACCACGACCGCTCCAGCAGGTCGGCCTCGGCGTCACGGATGGACGCGTAGATGGAGACCTTCTTGCCGTCGTGGCCCTCGTACTTGTCGTATGCGGCACACTCCGCGGAGCCCGCGTTGTCGCTCTTCTTGTCGTCGCCGGTACCGCAAGCGGTGGCGCTGAGCGCCAGCCCGAGTACACCGGCGATCGCGAAGGCCTGGCGTGGTCTGGTAAAGACCGCCATGCCGTCCTCCTTTCTAGCCGGCGCGGTCGTGCTCAAAGGCCCGGCGCCGGTCCCGATGGGCGTGCACACATGTAAGCGCTTGCATCGGGTTCGGTCCAGCCCCTGTCAGACACGAGCGAGTAACAATCCGGAAACCTCCGGGCTGCCTCGTGGGCGCGCTCCCGGGCCAGATCTTCGACTCTTTCGAAGGATGACGATATCTGTCAGGCTGAGTGCTACGCATCGAAGGTTTTCGACATAGGAGGAGCTGTATGCGTAAGCGGTGGATCAGCCTGCTGGTGACGGGTCTGCTCGTCGGGGGAGTCCTGGCCCCGGCGAGCCCGGCGCTGGCCGCGCCGACCTTCAAAGTGCCGTTCCCGTGCGGCCAGTCCTGGACCGGGCAGACCCGGACGAACCACAGCCCGGCGAACGCCGTCGACTTCAACCGCACCGACGACCTCGGTGACCCGGTGGTGGCCAGCGCGCCCGGCACCGTCGACCGGGTGACCGACCTCGGCGGCACCAGCTACGGCAAGTACGTCCGAATCAACCACGGTGGCGGTTACAGCACGTACTACGCCCACCTCAACGGCTTCAACGTCTCGGTCGGGCAGACGGTCGCCTACGGAAAGGTGCTCGGCTGGGTCGGCAGCACCGGCGGCTCGACCGGCCCGCACCTGCACTACGAGCAGCGCCTCAACGGCAGCGACATCCAGGTCCGATTCAACGGCACCCTCGCGCTCTACTGGGGCAGCAGGAGCTACACCAGCGACAACGGTTGCAGCTCGGGCGCCGGTTCCGGCACGGTCGACACCAGCGGCACCCCGCTGACCGTCCGCTCCGGCCCCGGCACCGGGTACGCCTCGGTGGGGACCGTCGCCGACGGCACCCGGGTGACCATCGCCTGCCAGACCAGCGGCACCACGGTCACCGGCACCTACGGCACCAGCTCGATCTGGGACCGGATCGGCAGTGGCCGCTACATCGCCGACGCGTACGTGTACACGGGTCACGACGGCTACATCCCGAACGTGCCCCGCTGCTGACCGGGGGAACGGCCACGGTCCCCGGCGGGCGCCGCCGCCGGGGACCGGTAGGTCAGGAGTTCAGCCGCCAGATCGACAGGTTCAGTGCGGCAGCGAAGGTGACCCAGGCCCAGTAGGGCAGCGACAGCGCCGCCGCGACCTGCGAGACCCGGGCGAACAACACCACCGTGAGCCCGATGGCCAGCCACATCGCCACGATCTCGGCGAACGCCAGCCCGTACTGCCCCGCGCCGAAGAACAGCGGGGTCCAGATCGCGTTGAGCACCAGTTGGGCGGTCCACGCCCAGAGCGGCGGGGAGAAGCCGACCCGGCGCCAGACCAGCCAGCCGGCCACCGCGATCAGCGCGTAGAGCAGCGACCAGGCCGGGCCGAACAGCCACGAGGGCGGCGCCCAGCTGGGTTGCCGCAGGCTCGCGTACTCCTCGGTGGTGCCCTGCACCCCCAGCCCGCCGATCGCGGCCGCGACGAAGACGGCCGCCACGAAGCCGACCAACGTCCAGCGCGACCGTCGGTTGGAGGTTGGACGCACGTCCTGCGATCTCTTCACGGTCAAGATGTTTCCGTCTGGTCGGCGGTCAAACGCTGCACCGGCCCAGGCAGGGCTCGCGCCCAGGTTGCCGCCGCCGGTGCCCGCGCCACCGCGGTCCTGTCGAGCTGCCCCAGATCTGGACCGGTCTGCGCCGCGACCGTACTCGTGCCGATACGCCCTCGTAGGCCGAACCGCTGTGCAGCCCCCATCGTGGCCGAACCGGTGGGCGCGGATGGCGTTGCGGCGCGGTCGTGGCTGAACCGGGGGTGGGGATGGTGTTGCGGCGCGGTCGTGGCTGAACCGGGGGTGGGGGTGGTGTTGGGGCGCGGTCGTGGCCGAACCGGTCGGTGTGGGTGGCGTTGCGGCGCGGTCGGGTGTTCGCGGGTGGGCGGGGACGCCGTCGTGGCCCGACTGGTGCGCTTCACGTCGTGGCGGCCAACTGGCGCGGACCGGCTGTAACCGGTGCTGGCTCCGGCGCCCCATATCTGGGGCAGCTCGACAGGGACTGAAGGGGGCACCCGGGCGGGGGCGGCCGGGCGGGACGCCTCCGCCTGGATGCTCAGACACTCGGACAGCACAGCGGCCTCGGACAGCACAACGCTCTCGGACAGCACAACGCCGGGGTCGCCGCGGGCGGTGCTCCTGTCGGGAGGACGGAGCTCCGGTCGCGGCGACCCCGGCGGGTCCCGGTGTTACGAGATACGAACGTCAATTGAAGATGCTGACACCACCCGGGCCGACCAACAGCCCGACGACGATGAGGACGATGCCCCACAGGATCTGCCGGCGGAACAGCGCGAGAATGCCGGCGACCACGAGTACGACTGCGAGAATCCAGAGAATCAGCTCCATGACCTCTGACTACCCGACCCGCCGATCGGGGAAACCTGGTCGGTGTCAAGTTGATCGCCCACGTGGAAGACGCTGTACGCCTGCTTGATCACCGGGTGCGCGACGTTGCGTACGCGTACTCCGCCGGGGGTGGTGCCGCGCTCGGTGCCGGCGTGCGCGTGCCCGTGCAGGGCGAGCGCGGTGGGGGCCGAGTCGATCGCCTGCCCCAGCTGGTACGAGCCGAGGAACGGGTAGATCTCCAGCGGCTCGCCGGCCAGCGTGTCCGGCACCGGTGAGTAGTGGGTGAGCGCGACCAGCATGTCGCAGTCCAGCTGGCGCAGTGCGTCACCGAGCCGGTCCGCGCTGTCGTTGGTGGTTTGGACGAACGCCTTCATCTCCGGCTCGCCGAAGTCGCTCGCACACCGACCGGCGAACCCGCCGCCGAATCCCTTGACGCCGGCGATGCCGAGTCGCCCGCCCGCGCAGTCCAGTACGACGCCGCTGCCCTCCAGCACGGTGATGCCCGCGTCCTCGAGCACCTTGACCACCTGCGGCACCTGGTCACACTGGTGGTCGTGGTTGCCCAGCACGGTCACCACCGGCACGGCCAACCCGCCGAACTCCTGCGCGACGCAGCGCGCCTCGGCCTCGGTGCCGTGCCGGGTCAGATCCCCGGCCAGCAGCAGCACGTCGGCGCACTCCGGCAGCTCCTCCAGCGCGGGGCGGAACCGGCCGACCACGTCCTCGTCCAGATGCACGTCGCCCACGGCGGCGATCCGGATCACCATGGAACCTCCCTCAGGGCAGTTGCTCGATCTCCGTGGGCGCCTGAACACGGATCACCCCGATGTCGCTGGTGATCGGCACGTCCGGGAAACGCTCGGCCACCCGGCGCAGGATCTCCTCGCGCCGGTGCGGGCTCTCCACCTCGCCGTAGAGCACGAGGGCGCGTTCCCGCCGCACCACGGTGATCCCCTGTTCGGCGACGGCCGGGTCCTCGGCCAGCAGCCGGTGGATCTCCGCCTCGACGTACTCGTCCGGCGGCCCGGCGCCGCTGTCGCGATGGTGGGTCACGGTGTCCCCTCTCCTGCCTGGGTGCCGGCTTCCGGCACCACCTCCAGCCGGTCCAGCAGCACCAGGAACGCCTCGGCGTACGGCGAGTGCTGCGTCTCCTTGCGTACCCGTTCCCAGTCGATCTGCTCCCGCAGCGACCGGGCCAGCGGTAGGCCGCGGGCGAAGTCGCAGTAGTGCTGGGAGAAGGCGAGCAGCTTGTGCACCATCAGCTGGGTGGCGGACAGAACCGGCATGTGAATCGCGTCGACCGGCCGGATGACCGTGTCGCCGAACGTCTCCTCGGTCACCGGCGTCTCGATCGGCCGGTGGATCAGGTCCACCATCCGCCCGTCGTCGAAGACCTTCACCAGCCAGTCCTCTGGGGGACGCTCGGCGACGAAGCCGGCGGCCACCAGGGCCTCCAGCGACCGTTCGACGTCGGCCTCCCGGATCAGGAAGTCGACGTCGTGGTCGCTGGAGTGGCCACCGTGGGCGTAGACGGCGAAGCTGCCGCCGAGCGCGAACGGGATCTCGGACTGCTTGAGCACGGCGGCGACCTTCTTGAGGGTGTGCACCAGACTCTCGTCCCCGCGCTCAGCCATCTGGTTCTCCCGTCGGTCAGGTCGGTGGACAGGCGGTTGGATTTGAATCTCCCGTACCCGGCATTCCGGTCGGCCACACCTGGTCCGGTCGCGGGCGGGTGCCAACCGGGATGAAGCACCATAAACCTCGCCGAGTCGGAGCGCGGGTCGGATAACCTGCTGAGGGTGGCCAGATCAACGGGGATGCGACGCAGCAGGGCCCGGTTGCGCACCGTCGCCCTGATCGGCATTGACGGTTCGGGCAAGACCACCCAGGCGCACCGGCTGGCCGACGCGTTGACCGCCGCTGGCCGCCCGGCCAAGTACCGGCGCAACGCGAGCGGGCGCCGCTGGCTCGGCCGGGTCGCCCACCGGTTCGGCCGCCCCGACGCCCAGCGGCTTGTCGGGCGCGACGGCATGCTGGCGGTGGAGTCCGTGCTGCGCTGGCTCGCCATCGCAGCCGCGCTGCTCAGCTGCCTGCTCACCGGCCGGACGGCGGTGATGGACCGGTACTCGGCCTGCCAGTACGCCAGCATCCGGGCCCATGGCGGGCACCGCTGGGAGCGGCTGGCCCGGGCCGGCTACCGGTGCTTCCCGACGCCCCAGGTGACCTTCCTCCTCGCCGTCGACCCGGCCGAGGCGTACCGACGGATCGAACAGCGCGGCACCGACCACGAGACGATGGGCTGGCTGACCGCGGCCGACACCGCCTACCGCGCCCTACCCGAGTACCCGACCTTCGTGTTGGTGGACGCGGGCCGCCCGGCCGAGGAGGTGACCGAGCAGATCCAGGCGCACCTGGCGACCTGGCTGCCGCCCGACGCCCGTCCCGACCCCGCCCGTCCGTCGGCCGTCCCGCCGCCGTCCGACGTGCCGCCTGAGCCGTCCGTGCCGGAGCCGTCGGCGTCGCCGCCACCCGTCGTGACCACGTCCGCCGAGCCGGCGGCGGGGGAGCAGAGCGGTCGCTATCCCGCCGGGCCGCTGGTGGCTCAGGCCCGCCCGTAGACCGGGACGGTGGCGCCGCTGGTCGGTGCGGACTCCGCCGACGCGAGGAAGTGGATCACCGGCGCGATCTCGGCCGGGGTCACCCAGCGGGAGTGGTCGGCGTCGGGCTGCGCGGCCCGGTTCGCCGGGGTGTCGATGACGCTGGGCAGAATGGTGTTGCATCGCACATTGCGGGACCGGTACTCCACGGCGACCGCGTTGGCGAAGGCGAGCACGGCCGCCTTGGCCGTGACATAGCCGGCCGCGCCGGGAAACGGGGCGACCGCCGCGCGGGCCGAGACGCAGACCACCGCGCCGCCGCCAGCCGACACCAGGTGCGGCAGCGCGGCCTGGGTGACCAGGTAGGTCGGCCGCAGGTTGGCGGTGAGCATCCGCTCGAACTCCTCGACCGGTGTCTCGTGCACCAGCCCGCCGCTGGCGTACCCCCCGACAAGGTTGACCACCGCCCGCAGTGGCGCCGCCGGCTCACCGGCGGCGGCCTCGACCGCCCGTGCCGCGCCGGCCGGGTCGGTCAGGTCCGCGACCAGCCGGACCGGCCCGTCCGCTGCCGGCTCCGACCCGGGCCGGGCTTCCCGCTCCGGTACGACCACCCGCCAGCCGGCCGTCAAGAAGGTGGCAACGACCGCTCCGCCGAGCCCGCCCGTACCTCCGGTCACCAGCACACTGCGATCTGCCATGCGCCCACGCTAGCGGCCACTCCGGCTGCGGGCCGGCTGCGGGCCGGCTGCAAGAGCGCTCTGCCGAGAGCAGAGCGGCTTGGTGAACAGCCCACCAGCGGCGCAGCATCAGCGGATGCGGATCCTCATTCTCGGTGGCACCCGGTTCCTCGGCCGGGCACTGGCCCAGCTCGCCGTCGCGCAGGGGCACGACGTGACCTGCGCCGCCCGGGGCGTCTCCGGTACTGCCCCGGCCGAGGCCCGGTTCGTGCCGGTCGACCGGGACGACCCGGACGGCCTGGCGCCGCTCGCCAGGGAGGGCTTCGACGCGGTGGTGGACGTGACCCGCCAGGTCAGTCATGCCCGGCACGCGCTGGCCGCGCTGGCCAACCAGGTCGGCCACTGGTCGTTCGTGTCGACGGTTTCGGTGTACGCCGACAACACCACCCCCGGCCAGAACGCGGCGGACGCGCCGGTGCTGGCACCCGCCCCGCCGGACGTGGACGGGCCGGTCGGCGCGGACAACCGCTGGTACGGCGAGTGCAAGGTGAGCATCGAGCGGCTGGTCCGGGAGCGGATGGGCGAGGACCGCTCGTTCATCTGCCGGGCGGGGCTGATCGTGGGGGCGGAGGACCCGAGCGACCGCTTTCCGTACTGGGTGCGGCGGCTGTCGGCCGGTGGGGAGGTGCTCGCGCCCGGACGCCCGACCGACCGCGTGCAGTTCGTGGACGTCGCCGATCTGGCGGCCTGGCTACTGCACGCCGCCGGCACCCGCCTCACCGGCACGTACGACGGCAGCGGCCCGGCGCTGTCCCGAGCTGAACTGTTGGCCGGGGTGGCCGCCGGGCTGGAGGTCGCCGATCCGGCCCTCACCTGGGTCGACCAGGATTTTCTGCTGGCCCGGGACGTACGCGAGTGGTCGGGGGAGCGGGCACTGCCGCTGTGGGTGCGGCTGCCGGAGTGGGGCGGCCTGATGGACCGGGACGTCCGACCGGCGCTCGACGCCGGACTGGCGGTCCGGCCGCTGTCCGACACCGTTCGGGCGACCGCGACCTGGATGGCCGCACAACCAGCCGCCGTCCGGCAGGGCGGACTGGACCCGGCGGATGAGGCGGCGCTCCTGGGGGAGTGGCACGCTGTGCAGGACGGGTGATCCCGATCGACGGTACTTTTCCCATCACGGCCAGTCATGGTTGACGCTCACGCCTCATGAAAGTAAGTTTCATCCGTGGCGAAGAGTCCGAAGATTTCCGCGAGTCACGAGCCCGGTGGGCTGATCGTCCACATCAGTGGCCTGCTTCCGTCGCTGTCGCCAGCCGAACAGCGGGTGGCCCGTCTGGTCGTGTCCGACCCGGCCGCCGCCGCCCGGCGGACCATCACCGACCTCGCCACCGCGGCCGAGACATCCGAGGCGACCGTCATCCGGTTCTGCCGGTCGGTCGGCATGGACGGCTACCCGCAGCTGCGCATCCGGCTCGCCGCGGAGGCCGCGCGCCGGATCGAGCCGCCGGACGCCCGGGTGGTCGGCGGTGACATCCCGCCCGGCGCCGACCTCGCCCAGATCATCGCCACCATCGCCTTCAACGACGCACGCGCGGTGGAGGAGACTGCCGAGCAACTCGACCCGGCCGTCTGTGAGCAGGTGGTCGAGGCGATCGCCAACGCCGGCCGGATCGACATCTACGGCGCCGGGGCCAGCGGGTTCGTCGCCTCCGACTTCCAACAGAAGCTGCACCGCATCGGCCGGATCGCCTTCTACTTCCCGGACGTGCACACCGCGCTGACCTCGGCGGCCCTGCTCGGTCGCGGCGACGTGGCGATCGGCATCTCGCACACCGGCACCACCTCCGACGTGATCGAGGTGCTGGAGCAGGCCCGGACGCGAGGCGCCGCCACCGTGGCACTGACCAACTTCCCGCGCTCGCCGATCACCGACGTGGCCGACTTCGTGTTGACCACCGCCGCCCGCGAGACCACCTACCGTTCCGGCGCGACGGCCAGCCGACTGGCCCAGCTCACGGTGGTCGACTGCCTCTTCGTGGGCGTGGCCGCCCGCAACCGCTCCAGGGCGCGTAAGGCCCTTGAGGCGACGGCGGAAGCGGTCCAGTCGCACCGGGTGGGCGCCAACCGGAGGCGGGGATGACGGCCGGCGTGGAGCCCGACGAGGACACGCCAGCACGCCCCGCCCGCCCGACGGTCCGGGTGGGTGCCCCGACCGAACGGCGCAACCCGCTGAGCGTCGACCTCGACCTGATGTCGACCCGCGACGTGCTCACCGTTATCAACGAGGCCGACCGACGGGTACCGGCGGCGGTCGCCGCGGTGCTCGACGAGATCGCCGCAACGGTCGATCTGGCAGTCGCGGCGCTACGTGGCGGCCATCGGGTGCACTACTTCGGGGCCGGCACCTCCGGCCGCCTGGGTGTGCTCGATGCGGCCGAGCTGGCACCGACCTTCAACTCGCCCCGGCACTGGTTCTGCTCCCACCTCGCCGGTGGGCCGGACGCGATGTGGCGGGCCGTGGAGGACGCCGAGGACGACGAGCGGGGCGGCGCGGTCGATGCGGCCGGGTGTGTGCACGCCGGCGACCTGGTGGTCGGTCTGGCCGCCAGCGGACGCACCCCGTACGTCCTCGGGGCGCTCGCCGCGTCCCGCGCCACGGGTGCCTCGACGGTGCTGCTCTGCGCCAATCCGGAGGCGGAGGCCGCCCGGTCGGTCGACGTGTTCATTGGGGTGGACACCGGACCGGAGGTGGTCACCGGGTCGACCCGGATGAAGGCGGGCACCGCGCAGAAGTTGGTGCTCAACACGTTCTCCACCGCCGTCATGGTGCGCCTGGGACGGGTCTACTCGAACCTCATGATCGACATGGTGGCCACCAACGCGAAACTCCGTGGGCGGATGATTTCGATCCTGGTCGAGGCCACCGGCTGCTCGGAGGAGATCTCCCGTCGGGCCCTCAACGAGGCCGACGGCGATCTGAAGACCGCGCTGGTCTCGCTGGTCTCCGGTGCCGAGGTCGCCGCCGCCCGGGCCGCGCTGGCCCGCTCTGCCGACCAGGTTCGCGGCGCGCTGGCCCTGCTCGCCTCCTAGCCCCCAAACCCCGTACCGACGGATGGGAAGCGAACGGGGCTCCGGATTGTTCATCTGGCCGGGGGGTAATACCACCTCCGTAGATGAACCGACCGGTCCACCGGTGCGTATCTGGCAGTGACCAGGATCGCAGCTCGGTGGTGACCCGGGTCGCTGTGCCCCCGCGGCGGGCGGTGTTGCCATAGTTGCGGGCGTTCGGCGATTCGTCGACCCGCCAACCCGTACGTGGTGCCCAGAGGCGAGCCACCCGGCGGGTGCTGACAGCAAACGTGGACCGTGCTCTCAGCTACTACTCAGGCATTCGTGACACTTTCGACTCAGGACATGGAATCCCTGACACGTCTCATCTGTTGTGTAGGTGTCAGCACCGGTGGGCACAACAGAAGGTTACCGGGGAAGGGCTGACGGACGTGGGGACGGCAAGGAACCGGGCAACCGGCGCGAGCGAGGGGACCGTGGGCAACGTGGACAAGAACATCGGCATGCGCACCGACGAGGTTGCCGAGGAGCGCGACCTGGTCGGCGTCTACCTGCACGAGATCTCCCGGACGCCACTGCTGGACGCCGCCAAGGAGGTCGATCTCTCCAAGGCGATCGAGACCGGCCTCTACGCTGAGCACCTGCTCGGCGAGGACCGCGTCCCCGCCGGTGTCGACCGGGCTGACCTGGAGTGGCTGGTCGTCGAGGGGGAGCGCGCGAAGGACCTCTTCATCCGCGCCAACCTGCGACTGGTCGTGTCAATCGCCCGCCGTTACGTGCGCTCGGGCATGCCCATGCTGGATCTGATCCAGGAGGGCAACACCGGCCTCGTCCGGGCGGTCGAGAAGTTCGACTACGAGCGCGGCTACAAGTTCTCCACCTACGCCACCTGGTGGATCCGCCAGGCCATCAGCCGGGCGATCGCCCAGCAGGAGCGCACGGTCCGTCTTCCGGTGCACCTCGTGGAGGACGTCAACCGGATGCGCAACGTGGCCCGGCAGCTCACCCGTGAGCTGGGTGGCGACCCGGAGCCGGACCAGATCGCGGCCGCCCTCGGCGTCACCGTCGAGCGGGTCAACGAGCTACGCCGCTGGTCGCAGGACACCGTCTCGCTGGACACCCCGGTGGGCGACGACGGCGACACGAACCTCGGTGACCTGGTCGCCGACAGTGACGCGCCGTCGCCGGAGGACATCGTCCTCAGCGGCCTGGAGCGGCAGCGCATCGAGGGGCTGCTGAACCACCTCGACGACCGGTCGGCCGGCATCATGCGGGCCCGGTACGGGCTTGAGGACGGCCGCGAGCACTCGCTCACCGAGGTCGCGTCCCGGTTCTCCCTGTCCCGCGAACGGATCCGGCAGCTGGAGATCCAGGCCCTCGGCCGGCTTCGTGAGCTGGCCCGGGCAGAGGGGCTGCAGGCAGCCTGACCTGCTAGTAATGACGGCGAACGGCCGGCGTCCGATAGGGGGACGCCGGCCGTTCGCCGTATCCGGTTCCGGCTAGCGGACCCGGCCGTAGCCCTGGATGGACATCATGTTCATGCCCCGCTTGAGCACGTTGCGGCCGGCGCTCGGTGCGTCGATCACCTGGCCGCCGCCGACGTAGAGGGCGACGTGCCCGAGCCCGCTGTAGAAGACCAGATCTCCCGGGCTTAGGTCGCCCCGACCGATGTGGGCGACCGCACCCCACTGCATCCGGGTGTTGTGCGGCAGCGACTTCCCAGCCGCCCGCCAGGCCGCCGAGGTCAGCCCGGAGCAGTCGTAGCCGTTCGGCCCGTCGGCCGCCCAGACGTACGGCTTGCCCAGCGCGCCGAAGGCGTAGCGCACGGCGACGCCGGCCGCACCGGCGACGGCGGGTACGTTCGCGGCCTGGGTGGCCGCCGCCCTGGGCGCGGGTTGCTCGGTGGCCGCCCCGTACGCCTGCCGGCGCAGCTCGTACAGGTTGGCCAGGTCCTTCTCGATCTGCTTCTTGGCCGCCGAGAGTTGGCGGGCCTGCGCGGCCTGCCGGGTCAGCGTGGCGTCCAGGCGGCTCTTCTCATCGAGCAGCCGTTGCTGGGTGGCGGTGAAGCCCGAGATGCGTTCCTGCCGTTGGCGGGTCAGTTGATCGAGCGCGCCGAGCCGGTCCAGCAGCGCCGCCGAGCCGCCGGGACGCAGCAGCGCGTCCGCGGTCCGCAGACCACCGCTCTTGTACGCGGTCGTGGCCAGCTCGGCGACGTCAGCCCGGCTCTGCTCGGCCTGCTGTTCGAGCGGGCCGATGCGGGCCTGTAATCGGGCCGCTGCCGTCTTGTTGGTCTTGATCTCCTCGCGGAGCTTGTTGTATGACTCGACGACCCGCTCCAGCTCGGCCGAGGACGTCTCGATCCGGCGGGTCAGGTCAGCGGGTGACGGCTCGGCGTATGCCGCCGCCGTCGGTGCGATCAGCGCGGCCGACATGCCGACCAGCGCCACGGTGCGCAGCAGGTTTCTCAGGGATGACAAGAGCGGAAGGCTCCTCTCCCACGGCCGCCGACGGGGCTGCTGATGCCCTCGGCGACACCGGCCGGGGCCACCCGGGCGGACGGCACTGGGCCGGACCGGCCCGCCCAACCTAACCCGGGACGGATGTCGCCCGCAGTTGAAGCAGGGGCGAATGTTGGCAAAGTGGCGGGAAGTAGCGCTGCGGCAGGTGGCTTTAGCGGGGCTGCTGACGCGCGACGAGCCTTCCGGCGCGATCCCTTTCTGGGTCGATTGACGGATATACGACCTTCGTCGTTCCGGGCGTATGACGCCGGATACCAGTGCGCCATAACCGATAAAACCTGAAATGGATGCTGTTTCGCGACGATGTCCCCCGGCCTGGCGAGCTGTCGGGAGGCCGTAACTTGCCCGGTGGGCTGGCGGCGCCACAACACAATGAAGGCCGGAGCCGGGAATCCCGTCGACAGGCAGCGATGCCTCACCCGCAGGCCAGCCCGGCGAACCGCCCCGCGGGAGGAACCGTGAATCGTGAAGGCGCAAAGACGCGACCGCCGCGAACGGTGCCGGGCGCAAGGTCGACCCTGCTGTACGCGCGACCCGGCATCATCGTGACCGTCGACCGGTTCACCGTCGGCCGGACGAGTTACCGGGTCGCCGACCTGACCCATCTGCGTACCACCCGGGGCCCCCACGACCGGATCGCCGTCCGGGCCGTCGCGATCACCGCCGCCATGATCGGCGGTGTCGGGCTGCTGCTCGGCTTCACCGGCGGCCTGCAGCGGCTGACCGCCGGGGCGTACCTCATCCTCGGTGCGGTGTTCCTGCTGCCGGCGGCGCTGGCCCTGGTCGGCGACCGCTGGCGGCCACCGCCGTACGAGTTGTGGGGGTGGCACCGGGGTGCCGAGGTGCTGCTGTTCAGCGCCGACGACGAGCGGCAGTTCGGCCAGGTCACCCGGGCGCTGCTGCGCGCCCGGGAGGTGAACCGGTACGGCGGCTGGGTGGACCCGCTCGCCTCGGCCGACCCGTGGCGGCCCAGCCGCTGATCCGGCGTAAGGCAGCCGCGTTTGACGCTTGCGTCAACTTGTCCCGATAGCGCCGGACAAAGGGTGGTGAAGAGGGAATCGAAGCGGGGCCCGGCATGACTGGCGACTTTCGCCTGATATGGCTGGGTTGTGGTCCGGATGGTTAGCTTCGTACGTAGCGCCAGGTGGACCGTCGTTTGAAGGGTGGCCGCGCGGCCCAAAGATTGTCGATCTTCCATATTGCTTCCGCTGTGTCGAGTCGATTACGTTGAGCGCGCAGCGCTGGCGGATCGATCAAGACGGGGGCTCGTGCATGGTCGGCTTTGGGTGTCCTGCGTCCTTTTTTAGGTTGCTGCGACGCAGCGGCGCGTCGCTGCTTGTGGTGATCATGTCGGCGTCAGTGCTCATGGCACCGGCGGCTTCGGCCCGCTCGGCATCGGCTGCGGCCAGCGGGAGTTGCGTCGACGTCCAGCCGGACGCCGCCCGCGCGCGGATGATGCTCGCCAAGTGTGGCCGCCCTGTGGAGATCCTGGCTGAGCGGACCGAGTACGCCCAGACGTTCCTCAACACCGATGGCTCCCGGACTCTGGAGCAGAGCATCGAACCGGTCCGGGTGCGCAAATCCGGTACGTGGGTTCCGATCGACACCACGCTCAAGGCCACCCGGGAAGGCTTGACGCCCCGTGCTTCGGTGCTGCCGACGGTCTTCTCGCCGGGTGGCGACAATGCGCCGTTGGCGAGGTTGCGCGATGGTGGTCGGGAGTTGGCGGTGTCGTGGTCCGGCACCCTGCCGGCCCCGGTGCTGGAGGGGTCCTCCGCCGTTTACCGGAACGTGCTGCCGGATGTCGACCTGCGGGTGACGGCAGGTGCCCTTGGCTTCTCCGAGGTGCTGGTGGTGCGCACGAGGCAGGCGGCGGCCAATCCGAGGCTCAAGTCCCTGCGTTTCGGCTTAGCGACCAAAGGCGTGACGGTCGGCCCGACGGCCGGCGGCGGTCTGGCCGCCCGGGACACCAGCGGTCGGGATGTTTTCGCCTCACCCGCACCGCTGATGTGGGACGCCACTGTCGGCGGCGCCGAGCCGGATGTCACCACGCCGGGCGCTGCGGCCGATCCGCAACAGGCCGGCAGATCGGCCGATGCGCCGGCCGGCACCGCCGGGGTGACCCGCCGAGCGGTGATGCCGGTTAGCGTCAGCCGCGATGCGTTGACCATCGTGCCGGATCCGGCGATGCTGGCCGACCCGCGTACCAAACTGCCGATCTACATCGACCCGTCGTGGACTGGCGGCATCGCCAGTAACGCCTGGACGTCGGTATGGAGCAAGCACAAGTCCAGCTCGTTCTGGCAGGACACGACGGCTCTGCAGCGAGCGTCGACGTACGGTGCCGCCGGGGCGGGTCGTACCGAGGACTGCGATGGCTGTGCCGACCACATCATCCGGTCCCTGTTCCGGATGAACACCAGCGCCGTCAAGGGCAAGACCATCACTAAGGCGCAGTTCCGGATCGAACAGTTGCACTCCTGGACGTGCAACCCCAAGTCGAACGCGAAGCTCTGGCTCACCGGCAAGATCTCAGCTTCGACGACCTGGAACAACCAGCCCACCTGGGACAGCAGCTACACCGCGCAGACGGCGGCGAACCGCAAGCTCGGTGCCGCCCACGGTTGCCTCGGCAGCGGGACCATCGAATTCGACGTGACTCGGATGGTGGACAGAGCCGCGAAGAGCAACTGGCCCGATCTGACCGTCGGACTGCGGGCCGTCGACGAGGGCACCAAGAACCAGTGGAAGCGGTTCAAGCACTCGACGCCGAAGCTCTCGATCACCTACAACACCAAGCCCAACATTCCGTCGGACCGTAAGTCGGATGGCAAGCCCTGCGCAGTGGGCAATTCCCGGCCGTACGTGCTTACCACCACGCCGACCCTGGCCGCCAAGCAGTCAGACCCGGACTCTGCCCAGCAGTCGCTGACCACCTGGTTCTACTGGTGGCCGGCCGGCGGCTCGCGCAACGAGACCAACAAGATCTCACAGGCTTCGGGTAACCCGTCGGCGGTCTCTAAGCAGATCCCGTCAGGCAAGCTCGCCGATGGCGCGACCTACGTCTGGCAGGCACGCACCTGGGATGGCACGGACTATGGCGACTGGTCGGCGACGTGCGAGTTCACCGTTGACGCGACGCCACCGGAGAAGCCCGGCGGGCTGAGCTCCAGCACCTATACGCAGGACGGCGTTCCGCATGGTGGTGTCGGGGTACCGGGCGTCTTCGCAGTCGCGCCGCCAACGCTGAGAGCGTCTGAGGTCAAGGAGTATGCCTACACGCTGGACCTGGGCGTACTCACGGCGGCGCCGACCGTACCGGCCCGGCCAAATGACTTCGGTGCCTCGATCAGTGTCGTCCCCCTGCACGACGGGGTGAACACGCTACGGGTCTGGTCGCGGGACCACTCCGGCCGCTACTCGACGGTCCCGGCGACGTACATCTTCAGCGTGCGAGCCGGATCCGGGCCGGCGGCGACGTGGACCTTCGAGGGGACCGGCAGTACCGCCGCCGACGACTCCGGTCACGGCAACACCCTCACCTTGTCCGCCCCCGCGACGCGTACCCCCGGACGGGCCGGTGTCGGCTCGGCGCTCGCGCTGAACGGCAGCGCGTCGGCCTCCCTGACCGGATCGGTGATGACGCCCAACCCGGATACCGGGGCTGCCACGCCGGTGCGCACGGACGGAAGCTTCACGGTGACGGCCCGGGCGCGCCTCGGCACTGTGCCGACCACCGGCTACCAGGCGGTTCTCAGCGCCAACGGCACCCAGATGCACGCCTACAGCTTGGGCTACTCCGGCACCGACCAGCGGTGGCGGTTCACCATGTCCGGATCGGACACGGCGAACGCACCGCTGCACCACGTCCTGTCGAACGGGGCGGCCACGGCGGGCAAATGGACCCACCTCGCGGCGACGTATGACGGTGCCACCAAGAAGATGACGCTCTACGTCAACGGGGTGGCCCAGACCGCGACGGCAACCTTGGTCGGTGGCTTCAACGCCACCGGCTCGGTCACCATCGGCAAGCGCAGGTGGAACGGCGCCGAGGACAGCTTCTTCACCGGTGCTGTCGATGACGTCCGCGTCTACAACCTGATCGAAACACCTGCCAAACTGGCCGAGCTGGCGCTGCCGTTGCAGCCTGCGATCTCGTTCCCTAACGGCACAGAGATGACTGCCGGTGGGCAGCTCCAGGTCACTTTCAGCGCCGGCGGCGACACCAACGTCACCAAGTTCCGGTACAGCGTCGGCGACACCAGCTTGTCCAACACGGTGAACGTGACCGCCGCGGGCGGGGCCTTCACCGTGACAATCAACGTGGGAACCACGGTAGGCGAACGCCCGATCTACGCGGTCGCCATGGACGACGGTGGTCGGACCGGCAGCATCGCCCAGGCGACGTTCACGGTCAAGGTGACCGCTCTCGTCTACGGCACCGTCATCGACGCCCGGACCTACCTTCCGGCAGCCTATGCCGTTGTCCGGCTCGAGCCCGGTGGGGTGCAGACCACTGCCGGTCCCGACGGATCATTCAGCTTGTCGGGCTTCGCGCCGGGGGTCTACACCCTCACCGGATCCGTTGGCGGGCGCTGCGGATCGTCCGACACCCAAGGTCCGTTCGAGATCGACGGCCAAGGGCTAGGCGTCGACCTGTACCTGGCACTGCACAGCGACAACGAGGGACACACGTGCAGCACGTCGGCCAAGCCGTTCGCGGCGGCCGAGACGGTGCTCGGGTTGACCGGTGACGACGCGGTCAACGAGGTTCCGCTGCCCTTCACGTTCCCCTTCTACGGCCACGCGTACCGCAGCGCCTGGGTCGACACCAACGGGGTCGTCTCCTTCACCGACCCGGGCGCCTCTCACCCCTACGCCGGGGTTACCCTGCCCGCGCCGACCGAGCCGAACGGCCTGGTCGCCCCGTTCTGGGACGACCTGGTCGTCGATTCCACGGCGAGCGTTCGCACGGGCACCGTGGGAACGGGCATGAACGAGCAATTCGTTATCGAGTGGCGAAACGTGCACCGGAAGGCGTCGCCCGCGCAGCGGCTCTCCTTCCAGGTGCTGCTGACCGCCGACGGCACCGTGACCACGAACTACGACCAGCTCGACAACGACGCTGAGCGCGGTGCCAACGCGGTGGTGGGCATGGAAGCCCCCAGCGGTGACGACGGGCTCGTCTATTCGGCCTCGACTCCGGCGCTGGCCACTGGCCAAGCCGTCACCTTCGCCCTACCGGAGACCGCTGAGCCGCTGGCCAAGTACAACCTTTCCGGTGCCTTACTAGATCCGGCCGGTGCGCCGGTGGCCGGTGCCATCGTCGCCCTCGACCCGAGCGGGCTGACCACCACCACCGACGCGGACGGAGCATGGAGCTTCACCGACCTGGTGGCTGACAGCTACACCATCTCGTCGGCACAGCACAACCGGTGCGGGCCTTCGGCCGAAAGTCAGGTCGACCTGACCGAGGACACTGTTCGCACTCTGCAGCTCACGGTCGACTACGGCTCACTCGGCTATGCCTGCACCGTCGGCGCCTCCGGTTACGTGACCGCGGACACGGTCCTGGCGCGGGACACCTGGGGCAATACGAAGGTGACCCTGCCGTTTCCCTTCGTTCTGCACGGAAAGACGTACACCACCGGTTGGGTGAACGAAAACGGATTGATCAGCTTTGACGAGGTTGCCCCGATCACCGTTCTCAACGAGGACATGCCATCGAGGGATGCCCCCAACGCGCTGGTGGCTCCGTTCTGGGACGAGCAACTGGCTTCCTCCCCCGACTCGGTCCGCACCAGGACCATCGGTACCGCGCCGAACCGGGCGTTCGTGATCGAGTGGTCCAATGTGACGTTATGGACCCTCACTTCTACTTACAGCCTGAGCTTCGAGGCGATGCTGCACGAGGATGGGAGAATCGGGTTCCACTACGGCACCCTGACCAGCTTGCCCCAGAAGGGCTCCGGTGCCACGATCGGCATTGAGAGCGCCACCGGAGAGGTTGCAAAGCTCTACTCCTTCATGGAACCGGCCGCGATCAGCAATGGATCCATCACCTTCACGCCAGCGCCCCCTGGGACGATCAGTGGCACCCTGACCATGACCGGAACCGGGGAGCCGGTGGCCGGCGCGACGGTCACGCTTGACCCGGGAGCACGCACCACGGTCACCGGGGCAGACGGTGGATACCAGTTCACCAACGTCCCGGTCGGCGAACACGCGGTCGCCGCAGTCGGCGCTGACAACCGGTGCGTAGGCCAGTACGCCCGGCAATTCGTCAATCACCCCGGCGGCGCTCAGGATCTCGACCTGTCGCTGATGGTCAATGGTGACGAGTTCGGTTACACCTGCGAGGCGGGACCAATCAGCTTCATCCCAGGTGACGTGGTAGAGACCTGGCGCGGTGACGACAAGGTGTGGCAGAAAAACCCGCCGTTCCCGATCACGCTCTACGGCGAGACGCACACGACGGCCTGGATCAGCTCCAACGGCCTGATCAGCTTCAGCAGCCTCGCGGACATCGAAACCGACAAGCCGACGCCGACACCGCTGCCGTACGACGAGGCGGGCGGGGCGATCGACAACGCTGTGTACGCGTTCTTTGACGACTGGGGCGTCGACGCATCGAGCGCGATCGCCACCAAGCTCAGCGGCAGCGCGCCGAATCGCCAGTGGGTGGTCGAGTGGCGGAACGTCTACCGCTACGGCGACAAGACGCACCGGGCGTCCTTCGAGGTCGTCTTCAGCGAGAACGGCGAGATAGCACTGGCCTACGCCGACATCGACCCGACCGACGACCGGGAGCGGGGCGGCACGGCGACGATCGGCATCGAGAACGCCGCCGGCAACCTCGCCTACCAGTACCTGCACCGGGAGGCGCGGTTGGCGAGCGGCCAGGGCGTGACCTTCCGGCCCAGCCCGATGGGGTCCGGCTCGCTGACTGGCACGGTCAGCTGCCAGGGAGCACCGGCGGCCGGAGTTGCGGTGGCGGTCGCTGGCCAGAGTGCTACCACCTCGGCTACGGGTACCTACCGGATCACAAACGTTCCCGGTGGCTCGTACGCGGTGATCGCTACCAGCGCGACCGGCACCTGCAACGGATCCGCGGTGCAGCAGGTTACGGTCGGTGTCGGCACGGAACGGACGGTCGACTTCGCGGTGGGAGCCACCCCGGCCGGCGTTGGCTACACCATCGCCGAGCAGCCAGTGACTTACACCCCTGCGGACGGCACCGTCCTGTCGCTCTCCGGTGACGACCGGGACACTCGGGTCGATCTGCCCTTCCCGGTCACCCTGTACGGTCAGCAGGTCAGCTTGGCCTGGGTGGACACCAATGGCCTGATGAGCTTCGCCAGGCCGGACGACCCGTCCCCGTCCCCGTACCCGATCCCATCGGCGGGCAGCCCAGCCAGCGGCGTCTACCCGTTCTGGCACGACTGGGTTGTCGATGCCTCGGCCAGTGTCCGGACCGCGGTGCGCGGTACGGCACCAAACCGCCAGTTCGTCGTGGAGTGGCGCAACGTCTACTCGTACGAGGACCCCAACACCCGAGTCACCTTCCAGGTGATCTTCGACGAGTCCGGGGGCTTCAGCTTCGCCTACGCCGATCTCGATGGCACGTTCCTGGAGCGCGGCGGCGCTGCCACGATCGGCATCGAGGGTGCCGACGGTACCGCCGCGCTCCAGTACACCCACCGGCAACCGGTGCTCCGCGCCGGTCTCGGCCTTCGAATTAGTCCGTCAACGTTCTGAATCCAACGATGCAGGCCCCGGACTGGATGCCTCGGTCCGGGGCCAGCAAATCAGATTTCGCTAGAGCACCTCGCAGGTAAGCACCTGTCCACCCTTGATCCACACGAATCCCGGAGGTTGCCCGGTGACGTCGCCATACCCCACTTCGACAGGCGCGCGTGGAACGGCGCGCCACCGCGCGGTGGGACGCTCGGCCGCCGCGGCCACCGTCACTGTCGTGCTTCTGGGTGGGATGCTGACCGTCCCCGCTCAGGCGGCCGTCCCGACCAGCGGGTATTCCAAGCCCTCGGCGAAGCCCGTCCCGACGGTTCCCGTGAATGCGGTCAAGACCAACCAGATACCCGAGATCAAGCGCCTTCCATCGGCCAGCGACAGGCCAGCTCCGAATTGGCCGTCGGCCGGGAGCGAGGTAGTCGATCTAACCGACACGCGGGGCCTCGACCAAGCTAAGCAAGCCGGGTCACTGCCGGTCCGAATCAAGGCGTCCGCTGCCACAGCTAAGGGTCAGGCGCCTTCTCCAGGGCGGGTGCGGGTCGAGGTTCTCGACCGCGCCGCAACTGTGCGGGCGCAGGTACAGGGGGTGCTGTTGCGGGCTGAGCGCACAGATGGCATCGCCTCTGCAGGTCCGACGGACGTCACAGTTGATTACCGACCCTTTGAGAATGCGTACGGTGCGGACTGGGCCAGCAGGCTCCGTCTGGTAGCCGTGCCGTCATGCGCCCTGACTGCTCCACACAAGAGCGAGTGCGCTCCGACCCCGTTGCCATCCAGGAACGACCTGGCGGCGCGATCCGTCTCCGCCACCGTCCCGGTGGGCCCGACCGCAACGCTATTCGCCGTCTCTGCAGCCTCGTCCGGCCCGACCGGCGACTACGCAGCAACCTCGCTTCAATCGTCCTCGACCTGGTCGGCCGGCGGCAACACCGGGGCGTTCACCTGGTCATACCCCATGCGAACGCCACCACCGCCGGGTGGAACGGCGCCTGTCGTGGCCTTGAGCTACTCCTCCCAGTCGGTGGATGGACGGCATGCCGCGACCAACAACCAACCCTCGTGGGTCGGTGAGGGCTTCGAGACGGTCGCGGGCGGGTTCATCGAGCGACGTTACCGGCCCT
Source organism: Micromonospora sp. NBC_00858 (assembly GCF_045207365.1). NCBI lineage: Bacteria > Bacillati > Actinomycetota > Actinomycetes > Micromonosporales > Micromonosporaceae > Micromonospora > Micromonospora sp. NBC_00858. The sequence continues at coordinate 7,637,490 of NZ_CP108828.1, forward strand.
GCGCGCGCGACATGGACGACGACGGTCGAAACAACACTCGCAAGACCGGGGACCTGTGCTGGGAAACAGACAACGCGACGTTGTCGCTCAACGGAAACTCGGGCGAGCTGATCTACAACGCCGCCGAGGACAAGTGGCATTTGCGCAACGACGACGGCTCCCGCATCACCCGTCAGAAGGGGGCTGACAACGACGACGACGACGGCGAACACTGGGTTCTCACCACGACCGATGGCGTGCAGTACTGGTTTGGGCGCAATCATCTACCTGGTTGGGTGACCGGCAAGCCAGAGACGAACTCGACCTGGACGGCTCCCGTCTTTGGCAACGACTCGAACGAGCCCTGCCAGGCCACGGCATTTGCTGACTCTGACTGTATGCAGGCGTGGCGGTGGAACCTCGACTACGTCGTCGACCCATCCGGCAACTCCATCTCTTACTGGTACAAGAAGGAAGCCAACAAGTACAGCCGCAACCTGGATCCGGACGACGATGCCGGATACGACCGTGGTGGATGGCTCGACCGAATCGACTATGGCACCCGGCAGTCTGGCGGGGTGGACTCCGTTTTGACCACCGCCGCCCCCTACCGGATCGACTTCGCCGAAGGTGATCGTTGCCTGGACTCCTGCACGGTGCATGACGGCGTGCACTGGCCGGACACTCCCTGGGAGTCGGAATGCACCGGCTCCTCCTGCGGCGACAAGTACACGCCAACGTTCTGGTCGACGAAGCGCTTGCTCAGCGTGACCACACAGGTGCGCAGTGGCGGCAGCTACAACAACGTTGAGCAGTGGAACTTCACCCACCGGTTTCCCGATCCTGGCGACACCACCCGAGCCGGACTGTGGCTGGACAAGATTTCGCATCGCGGGCTCGTAGGCACCACCACCACCGTCCCCGACATCGAGTTCACCGAGGTCCAGCTCGCCAACCGTGTGGACACGGAAGACTTCGCCGCCGCGATGAACTGGTTGCGAATCACCAGGATCCGTAACGAGACAGGCGGAACGACCAGTATCAACTATTCGAAACAGGACTGCTCCGCGACCGGCCCCAAGCCCACACCACACGCCAACGCGAGTCGCTGCTACCCCGTTATCTGGGAGCCGGAGGGTTACTCGAACCCGGTCACCGACTGGTTCAACAAGTACGTCGTCGAGACAATCTACGAGAACGACAACACCGGCGGGGTTCCGCCTCAGGGAAGTCCTCGGATCGTCTACAAGTACGACTACCTCGATGGCGCGGCCTGGCATTACAGCGACGACGACGGCCTCATCGACAAGAAGTACAAGACCTGGTCCGACTACCGCGGCTACGGCCGGGTCAGCGTCACCGTGGGCGACCCGGGCGAGCAGACCTACACCGAGACCCGTTACTTCCGTGGCCTGTACGGGGACCGAGCATCAACGACTGCTGGCGATCTCCGGACCACGAAGGTTGACGGCATCAACGACGAAGACTGGTTCGCCGGCATGACCCGAGAGACCACGGTCTTCAACAGACCGGGTGGGCCGGTGGTCTCCAGGGAAGAGAGCGTCCCCTGGTCGTCCTCCGCGACCGCCTCCCGAAAGATCAACGGCGACACGGTGACCTCCCGCTTCACTCGAGTGGGTACGGTTCAAAAATTCAGCTCGCTTGACGCGGGCCGCGGCGAACGCTCCACGACGACGACCACCAGCTACGACGAATACGGGATGGCCGTCAGGATCGAGGATTCCGGCCGGGACGGCGTCGCCGGCGACGAGCGCTGCACCAAGAACGACTACACACCACGGAACACCGGAAAATGGCTGGTAGACCGGGTTCACCGGGTACAGCAGTACGCCGTGGCTTGCGGGGCAGCGGACGACACCGCCGAACTCGCCGATGCCGACGTCATGACCGAGGTGCGGACCTTCTACGACAACGCCACTGGCTTCGAGACCGCACCCACCCGGGGCTTGGTCACCCGAACCGAGGAGATGTCCGCCTGGAACGGCGGCCAGCCGACTTTCGCGGTGAAGGGGCGGGCCGCCTATGACGCCCACGGCCGAGCGACATCGGTGTGGGACCCGATGAACTTCGAAACGAAGACCTCCTTCACGCCGGTGACCGGCGGTCCTGTCACCGCAACGAAGGTCACCAACCCGATGCTGCACGAGACGAGCACCACTCTCGCCCCCGCCTGGGGACTGGCCACCGCGGTCGTCGATCCCAACCTCAAACGCACAGACCTGGCCTACGACGGGCTCGGTCGTCTAGTCGCAGTCTGGCTTCCCGGCAGAGACAGCACCAAGGTCACCGCGAACGTGACCTTTGAGTACCAGCTGAACACCGCCGCGGCGACTGCGGTCACGACCTCTCGCTTGAACGCCGCCGGCAGCTACATCAAGACCTATGAGCTGTACGACGGGCTGCTCCGAACCAGGCAGACGCAGGCGACGTCCCCCTCCGGTGGACGGGTGCTGACGGACACCTTCTACGACACGGTCGGACGCGAGATCAAGACGTTCAGTCCGTATCACGTGACAGGTGCGGCGGGAACGTCCCTAGATACCGCGACGGAACGTCAGTTCGTGCCCTCCCAGCAGCGGAAGCAGTATGACGGAGCCGGCCGGATCACCGCCACGATCTTCCAGCCGTATGACGTCGAACGGTGGCGCAACTCGACCTACTACGCCGGAGACCGGATCGACACCACGCCACCGGCCGGAGGCACTGCCACCTCAGCCGTCGTTGACGTCCAGGGCCGCACCAGCGAACTCAGGCAGTACCACGGGGCGATCCCGACCCCTGCCGCCGCGGGCAGCTGGGACGCGCTCTCGTACCGCTTCAATCGCAAGGGCCAACTGGACAGCGTCACCGACGCTGACAACAACCAGTGGACCTACGCCTACGACATCCGCGGACGGCAGATTGAGACGACCGACCCCGACAAGGGCAAGGTGAACTCCACCTACGACAACTCGGGTCGCGTGACCACCACAGATGCGGGCGGCAAGAAGCTCGCATACCAATACGACTCGCTCAACCGCAAAGTGGGGGTGTACGAGAACCAACTCAGCGGCACCCAGCGTGCCCAGTGGAGATACGACACCCTTGCCAAGGGCAAGCTGACGCAATCGACGCGCATGGTCGGGACGGCCACTTACCAAACAATTGTCATGGGCTACACCGACACGTACCAGCCGACCGGTACGCAGGTGATCATCCCTGCCTCCGAGACCGGGCTAGCGGGTACCTACAACTTCGACAACACCTGGAACGCAGCCGATGGTTCGCTGGCCTCTTCCAGCCTGCCGTCCACGAACAGTGATCTTCCAGCGGAGACACTGTTCTACGCGTACGACGCTTTGGGTCTGCCGACGACCCTGAAGACCCTGTACGGGAATTTGAGCAGCTCGTATGTCACCCGTACCGACTACAACGCCCTGGGCCTCGTAGATCAGATCGAGCTGTACGCCGGTGCTGGCGGCCGGGTGAAGCAGGCGTTCACGCGCGAATTGGAGACCGGCCGGCTGACCGGTATCCGCACCGATCGTGACTCCTCGAGCCCCAACATCCTCGCCGACGTGAGCTACGCGTTCGACCCGTCGGGCAATATCACCATGATCAAGGATGTCGCCCCGGACCCCGTTGACGACACCCAGTGCTTCACCTACGATCAACTTCGGCGCCTCCGGCACGCCTGGACACCCGAGTCTGGTGTCTGCGGCACCCCGGATGCTGATCATTTGGCTGGCCCTGCCCCCTACTGGCATGAGTGGACCTACGACAAGGTCGGCAACCGCCGCGAACAGATCGTGCACACCGCCTCCGGGGCCTCGACAACCACCTACAACTACCCCGCACCCGGGACCGCTCAGGCGCATACGCTCACGTCCACGAGTGGGGCTGTCAACGGTGCCTACACCTATGACGAGGTTGGCAACACCAAGACTCGACCCAGCGCGACCGGTACCCAGAGGCTGACCTGGGACTCCGAAGGACACCTCGAAACCAGCACGGACGACAGCGGCGAGACCCGCTACATCTACGACGCTGAAGGCAACCGACTGATCCGGCGGGATCCGACGGGCAGGACGCTCTATCTGCCCGGTCAGGAAATCCGGTACACCACCGCGACCAAGGCAACCACCTGCACCCGCTACTACAGCTACGGCGGCGCCCTGGTCGCCTCCCGGACCGCCACCGCCCTGACCTGGCTCACCTCAGACCCGCAGGGCACTGCTCAGGTAGCGGTCACCGCGATCAGCCAGGGAACCACGGTTCGCAGGCAGTTCCCGTTCGGCGCGCCGCGCGGTGACGACGCTCCCTGGGCGAACGACAAGGGCTTCGTCGGTGGTACCCGCGACAACACCGGCCTGACTCACCTTGGTGCCCGCGAGTACGATCCGCAGCTCGGCCGGTTCATCTCCGTCGACCCGATCATGGATCTCACGGATCCGCAGCAGATCCACGGCTACACCTACGCAAACAACAGCCCGATCACCCTCTCCGACCCCGACGGCCTCGACCCTGGGGGAGGCCAGGCCTGCGACAACGGTCTCTGCACCCCGAACTCCACCTGGGGACAGACCGGCGGCGGGTCAAGCGGCACTGGATCAGGATCAGGAAACGGATCTGGATCGAACGGCGGCGGCTCCGGGAACGGGGGCGGTTCCAGTGGCAGCACCGCCACTGCCGACCGCGACATAAGGGAAAGGGCGGAGCGCAACAAGCAGCTGTTCGTGCAGACGTTCAACGACGACAACTCGTTCTGCCAAGCGCCCGGCTACAAGTCGCGCTGCGACGAAGCCCGTAACGCGGTTGCGGGTGGTTACGACCCGTACAACGCCTGGGTCGAGCTCGTGTGCGGTAACGGGTGGGGCAACACCATCTGCATGAACGAGCTCGGCTACAAATGGAATTGCGGGGCTACGGCCTGCCCCGACGTGCTCACCCATGGCGGCGAGATCCTTGCCGGGGTGACCGGGGGCGTCGAGGTAATGGGTGGTAGGGGAGCGCTCGGTGGCTTCCGCTCAGCCGCTACCGACTCCGCTATTCTCGCGCGGCTGAGCAAGCTGGCAGGTCAGAATGCTGGCGGAAAACTCGAGGCAGCCAACTCTCTCGGTTACCGACTCGCAAACGGGTTCTGCAGTTTTAGCGGAGACACCCGTGTCTTGATGGCTGACGGCACGACCAAACCAATCAGCGAGATAGAACTTGGTGACGAAGTCCTGGCGACCGATCCGGAGACCGGCGAGGAGGGTCCCCGAGAGGTCACCCGCCTCTGGGTGCATGACGACGATGTCGTGGCGCTGGCTGTCAATGACGGAGTCCTCACCACCACCGAGGATCATCCGTTTTGGAATGAGACCGACCGTGAATGGCAGCGGGTTGACGCCCTCGATCCAGGCGACGCGCTTCTTTCCGCCGGCGGCCGTCACCTCGCGGTTGACGAGATGATCGATCTTGCCGAACGGCAGACCGTCTATAACCTTACTGTCGCGGCCATCCACACGTACTATGTGATGGCCGGTGCGACGCCGGTCCTGGTGCATAACGCGTCGTGTGGTCCGCTAACTGCGGCGCAGCAGACAGACATTGCCAAGTACCTCGGCTACAACAAACTCCGGGGTAACTATGGGAAGGCCAATGTGTTCGAGATCAAGAAGCCTGGACCGGGCCAGCCGCGGTACATCAGCCGTGATATCGATCAGCACAATGGCGGTGTTTTCAAGGGTGCAAACAAGATTGAAGACCTTTGGTCAAAGAGCAAACGGACTGGCACCTATGACGTCGATATTGTTGATGGTGAGGTACGTGGACTTCGGTGGATCGGTGAATGACGAATGAAAGATCGCCGTTGGTATCGTGTCACTCGTAGCATGGCTGACCCGGAAAACTTCGTCGGGGCGCTGGCGCGGGCGTTTCCTATGCTTTCCACGGAGGTCTTCGCCATTCGAAGCCCTGAGGTTCGCGTTCTCGGAGGACCATGGACGGCCAACACGTTTCATGACGGCAGCACTGTTCGCGGAAATGACACGTTGCGGCTTGTGGGCGATTTGCTGAAGGACCCCAGATTCTGGTGTGAACTGGAGTCGGACGGTCTTGAGGTCCATGTATCAGAAGACGCTGTCTACCTAGGGACTTCGCCAAATAGGGCGTCGGTGATGACGGCTCAAGCGGACCTTGACGTTGCTGTTGTCCCAGACTCTCCATACTCGCAGGACGACGTTGACGCCGTACGCTACAGGCCCGCTACCGCCGACTTCTGGGGTGATCTCGACGCTCTCCTCCAGAGCCGTGGTTCTCTGTTGCTGGTCAGCCAGTGGGCGGGCGGTCTCGGTGGAGAACAATGGTATCTTCTTCAAAGTTCGACTGATGTTCTGGCGGCCAGAGCTGGTGTCGTACCACGGTCGATCATTGCAGCCTTTGAACCGGAGCGCTATATCAGGATTGACGACAGCAGCCCTGTTGAAGTAGAAGGCTTCGTCGGGTCAGAAGCCGTCTACGGAAATCTGCGTTGGTTAACTCCTGATAGTGGTTCTAGGCTCGATGCATCCGTCGTGAATGACGAACTAGATCTTCGCGAGAAATGTAAGATACCGAAGGTAGGCGCCGTACTTTTCTGTTGGCCGGAAACGGATATGAGTGGATGCATTACCGCAGCTTGCCCGGACGTCGATGGGGTAGTGCGTACGTTGTTCAGGTTTGAGTAGCCGGTCGCCCACCGCTTTCGTTCTGTGCGTAAGTGTGCGCTGGTGCGCGTGGCGATTGATGTCAGGGCCGCTATCGCCAACTCCGCATACATCCCAATAGGGATTGTGGATCTAACGGTGTTTCCGGCCTGACCCGCTAGGCGTTGTGCCTGGTGAGGGGGGTGCCGTGACGACGCGACACTGAACGACGGGACCGGACGGAAGAAGCGGCCTGAGCTGTCGGCGGAGGCGAAGGCCGCGGCCGAGCTGGTCCGGGCGGCCAAGGAACAGGGGTTGTCGCTGACCGGCCCGGACGGGCTGCTGAAGCAGTTGACCAAGTCGGTCCTGGAGGCCGCGTTGAACGAGGAGATGACCGAGCAGCTCGGTTACGAAAAGCACGACACGCCGGGTCGGGCTCGGGCAACATCCGCAACGGAGCCCGGTTGAAGACGGTGCTGTCTGACGCGTTGGGGCCAGTGCAGATCGATGTGCCGCGGGATCGGGCCGGCACCTTCGAGCCGCAGATCGTGCGCAAGCGGCAGAGGCAGCGGCAGCTGTCGGGGTCGACGAGGTGGTGTTGTCGTTGTATGCCAAGGGGTTAACGACCGGGGAGATCAGCGCGCACTTCGCCGAGATCTACGGGGCGTCGGTGTCGAAGGAGACGATCCCCCGGATCACCGACAAGGTGATCGAGGAGATGACCGACTGGTCGCACCGTCCGTTGGACGAGATCTACGGGGCCGTGTTCATCGACGCCGTCGTGGTCAAGGTGAGGGATGGGTAGGTCGCGAACCGGCCGTTCTACGCCGCGATTGGGGTCACCATGGAGGGGGAGAAGGACATCCCCGGGTTGTGGGCCGGCTCCGGTGGTGAGGGCGCGAAGTTCTGGATGAGCGTGCTGACCGACCTGTGTAACCGGGGCGTCAGAGACGTGTTCTTCCTCGTCTGCGGCGGTCTCAAAGGCCGACCCGAGGTGGTCACGAACGTGTGGCCACGCACGGTGCTGCAGACCTGCATCATCCATCTGATCCGCAACACGTTCCGCCTGACGTCTCGCAACTACTGGGATGCGCTCAAACACGACATCAAGCCGATCTACACCGCCGTCAACCTGCAGGCGGCCCGGGCGGCGTTCGACGACCTGGCCGACAAGTGGGGCGACCGGTATCGCTGGAGTGCGCGAAGGTTCGTCAACGTCAGCCTGCATTGCCGTCACGGTTGCCGTCAACGAGAGCAGGAATTCGATGTGTATCGATAGAAGGGTATCGGGGTCGGCTCGGGCTCTTCGAGCTGTGGCGTTCCATGCAGTGAAGCGGCGATTACCGGAATGCTCGACCAGGCTTGGTGAGGGGTCGTCGCGGCCTGACCCTGCATCGGGTTTGGCATCTCGATGCGGGTTCGGCGTCGCTCGGCGTGCGCGCGGGGGCCGGAACGGCTGTAGCGCGTGGGCGCGGCCCGGCGTCAGCCGGGCCGTTCTTGATCCTGTAGAGCAGTTTTGAGCCAGCCGGATCTTGGCCCGGCTAGCTCATTGCTTGGGTTCCCGGAGGCCGCCGTGTGGCAGGTCGAAGGCGTCAGGGTGGACGCAGTTAGCCCGACTTCAGTGCCGGCTCCGGGGTGCGCTCTGCCGGGCGGTCGAGCCAGCCGCTGACCCGGCGCTCGGCGTAGAACGAGACGAACGGCACGGTGCCGGCCAGCATCACCAGAAGCATCCGCTTCAGCGGCCACTCGGCCCGACGGCTCAGGTCGAACGCGGCCAGCAGGTAGACCATGTAGAGGAAGCCGTGCGCCTGCCCCACCGTCTCGACCACGACCGGATTGTCGAACGCGTACTTCAGCGGCATGCCGATCACGACCAGCAGGATCAGTGCCACGCCCACGATCCAGGCGATCACGCGGTACCGGGTAAGGGCTGCGCCCACCTTCGTCCGTCCTTCCGAGCCCGGCTCAGCCGGGATAGTCACCGGGTCGAGCGCCCGGGTTGGCGTTCAACCATGACAGGTAGTGGTTGTAGGCGGCCAGGTCCGAGTCGTCGACGGCCTCGCCGCCGGCCGGCACCCGGGACACCCGCACCGGTCGGCGTACCGCCGGTCGGGACCCGGCGGTGACGGTCGGCTCAGGTTCGGCGGCCGGGTCAACCGGCGGCGCGTCGGCCGCTGCGGCGGCCCGGTGGGCCAGCCGCACCTCGCGCCACCAGACGTAGACCACGAAGCCGGCGAAGATCGGCCACTCGACCGCGTACCCCCAGCTGATGCTGTTGCCGGCGGTGGCCCGGCTGATCTGCCACCAGCCCAGCCCGAGGAAGCCCACGACCAGCACGACCATGGCCACGTGACGCGCGATCCACGCCGGGGTCCAGAGCCACCTCATGGCATCGAGGGTACCGGGCACGCTGCCGCTCTCCGACACCGTGTCGTAGTTGTCGCACGGCGGGGGATGGTTTGGCATTACCCGGTGTGGGCATCCGTCTAGACGCCAGCCCAAACGAGACCAGGGGGGCGATGATGACCGGATCGGTACGCGAGGACGGCTTTCCGTCCAGCGGTAACAGGGATATAAGCCCGGAGCAGCGGGTGCCCGAGTGGGGCGGTGACCACCTCGCCGACCCGACGGGCGACGGCCCGGATCCCGACGGCGACCTGCTCGGCGTCGACCCGACGGAGCTGACCGACGAGGATCTGATCCGCGAGATGCACAGCCTGCACCGCACCCGGCTGGACACCCTCCGACACGCGGCGGACTCCGCGCTCGCCAACCACCTGCGGCGTACGGCGGAGCTCGAAACCGAGTACCTGGCCCGCCACCCAGGCCGGGAGATCGACCCGAGCCGCCTGCGGGGCGTGTGATGCCGGCGCGTGCGGTGCGCGGCATGTCCGCGCCACCCGAGGTGGTCTTCAACACGGCCACCGACCCCGCCCGCGCGTCGGCGTGGTTGCCGGAGCCGCTGCGCGGCGACGGCAGCCCCGCAGCGGAGATCAGTGGGGAGGAACTGCGGGCCCGCTGGGGCGACGGCGACGACGCCGACTGGTCCGCCGAGATCCGGGTGGAGCCGGCGGACTCCGGCGGCGCCCGGATCCAGCTCGACCTGGTTGACAGGTCGGGCGGGCCGGAGCCGGACCAGCTGGCCGACGAGGCGCTGAGCAACCTGATCCGCGAGGTCGCCGACAACCTCCAGGCCGGCTGAGACCTCCGCCGGCCCGAACCCGGCCGGCGCCCCGGCAGCGGGCCTGCGATCCCCGACCAGCCGCGCGGGACGGCCAAGCCCGCACCACCACGACACGCGAGGAGACCGGGTGACCCCCACTGGCCTGCGACAGAAGGCGGCGCGACTGCGCCGGGCGTACGCGCCGCACGAGCACCGCCCGCTCGGCGGCTACCTGGTGGCGATGGGCACCTATGCCGGGGTCACCGGGGCGCTCGCCGGCCTGGTGAAGGCGACCGGGCGGCCGGTGCCCGAGCGTCCCGCCCCGGCCGACGTGGTGCTGCTCTCCATCGCCACGCACAAGCTCAGCCGGCTGCTGTCCAAGGACGCGGTGACCAGCCCGCTGCGGGCGCCGTTCACCCGGTACGACGGTCCGATCGGCAGCGGCGAGGTGATGGAGCAGGTCCGCGACTCGGGCAGCTCGACCCGGCACGCCATCGGGGAGCTGCTGAGCTGCCCGTTCTGCCTGGCGGTCTGGGTCGCCACCGGGCTGACCGGGGGCCTGGTGCTCGCGCCCCGGCTGACCCGGTTGGTGGCCACCGCGCTGACCGCGGTCGCCGCGTCCGACTTCCTCCAGATGGCGTACGCGACGGCGCAGCAGGCCGCCGAGGGCGGGCACGACGACGACTGATCCGTGACGAGCGCAGCGGGGGCCGGCGGTTGCCGGCCCCCGCTGTCGTGCGCGTCAGCGCTGCATGCCGGACCAGCCGTGCGGCGACTCCGGCTCCCGTTCGTCCTCGTCGGCCCCGGTGATGATGTCCCGGTCCACCGCCGTCTTGTCATGTTCGTTGGCGAAGTCCGGTTCGGGCGTGGTGTCCCTGCCCTTCGGCGGTTGGGCCAGCGCCGCCACCTTCTCGTCGTGGTCCTCGTGGTGCGTCATGTCGGTGTCCCTCCAGAGGTCGTCGGCGCGCTCGGGGTCGGGGTGCGAGGTGGCGGGCGCGCTCACCCGACGGAGCCGCCCAGCAGGTCGCTGACCTCGTCCACCGCGTACTCGCCCTCGGGCAGCGAGTCGATCCGGGCCAGCAGGTCCGGCGGGAGCTCGGCGGCCACCGCCCGGCGGTAGATCTCCGCCTGGGTGACCCGCTCCTGACCCCGGTAGATGTCGTCGAGCAGGTCGTCGAGGGCCTGGGTGTCCGGCTCGCCGGCCACGGATGCGTCGTCGGTCACGCCGATCAGCTACCCGGGCCGTAATCGGTCAAACGTCGCGCCGGGTGGCCCCGCGCTTGGCCGTGGCGGGCATACGACAGCGCCGCCCCCGGCCGGTGGGCCGGGGGCGGCGCTGGTGTCGGTGTGCAGGTCGCCTCTCGGCGAGTGGCACTACGCGGCTCCAGCCGGACGGTATTCCGCGAAGGCTATTTAGGTGAGGCCCGGGGACACTGGACACACCGACACCCCAGTCAACGAGCGGACCCCCACCGCTGTTCCGCCCTTTCCTGTGGTCGCCGTCACAGCGACCGGCAGGTCAGGCCGGGGTCGGCAGGGTGGCCCGCCGGGCCCGGACGGCGGTGGCCAGGTGATCGAGCACCTCGGCGGTGTCGTCCCAGCCGAGGCAGGCGTCGGTGACCGAGCGGCCGTACTCCAGCTCCCGGGTCGGGTCGAGGTCCTGGCGGCCGGGCAGCAGGAACGACTCCAGCATCACGCCGGTGATCCCTCGCTGGCCGGCGGCCAGTTGGGCGGCCACATCGGCGGCGACCAGCGGCTGGTTGCGGTGGTCCTTGCCGCTGTTGGCGTGGCTGGCGTCGATCACCAGCCGCTCCGGCAGGCCGGCGGCGCGGAGCAGGTCGAGCGCGCCGGCCACCGACTCCGCGTCGTAGTTGGGCCGGCCACCCCCGCCGCGCAGCACCAGGTGCCCGTCCGTGTTACCCCGGGTGTGCATGATCGCCGGGGTGCCGGAGAAGTCGATGCCGGGGAAGACGTGCGGGACTCCGGCGGCGCGGATCGCGTCCACGGCGGTGCCGATGCTGCCGTCCGGGCGGTTCTTCATGCCGATCGGCATGGAGAGGCCGGAGGCGAGCTGCCGGTGCACCTGGCTCTCCACCGTGCGCGCTCCGATCGCGCCCCAGGCCACCGTGTCCGCGATGTACTGCGGGGTGATCGGGTCGAGGAACTCGCAGCCCACCGGCAGGCCGAGGCGCAGCACGTCGAGCAGCAGTGCCCGTGCCCGCCGCAGGCCGGTGTTGACGTCCCCGCTGCCGTCCAGCCCCGGGTCGTTGATCAGGCCTTTCCAGCCCACCGTGGACCGTGGCTTCTCGAAGTAGACCCGCATGACGATCAGCAGGTCGTCGGCGACCCGGTCGGCGGCGACGCGCAGCCGCTGGGCGTAGTCGAGGGCGGCAACCGGGTCGTGCACCGAGCAGGGGCCGACCACCACCAGCAGGCGGTCGTCCTCGCGGTCCAGCACGCGACCCACCGCGCGTCGGCCGGTCAGCACGGCCGAGGCGAGCGGGGCGTCCAGGGGCAGCTCGTGGTGCAGCAGTGCAGGCGTGGTCAGCGGCACGACACGGTCGATCCGCTGATCGCTGACCCGATCGGTCTCCGGGGTCGTCACGGTGGGAATCCTTCCGCCGACCGTGCCCGGGGCCGGTGCCCGGGACGAGCCGGCTGCTCGTACGCAAAAGGGCAGGAACGATAGCTCCTGCCCAGCCGGCTCGGTCCGTGGTGACGTCAGATCATGGTGAAGTCACCGGCGTGCGAGCCGGCTGCCTAAACCATCGATACGAACGCGTCACGGGCCCAGCGTACCCGACCGGGCCGTGAAGCTGAGCGGGTCGTCCCAGAAGGCTGGACGATCACCGCGTGGCAGGGCCGAGGCGGGGGTAACAGGGGTGCCATGACAGACGAGCAGAGCGATCAGGACCGGGTCGAGTCCCGGGCGCACCTCCTACCCGAGGAGGCGGCGGTTGGCAGCGACGACGCGGAGGCGCAGGCGGAGGCCATCCTCACCGAGTCGGATATTCGCGAGGCGGACCAGAACGCGGCCCCGGACACGGTGCTGGAGCACCGCACCTCGGATCAGACGGTGGTCGCCGTCGAGCCGCCGGACTGATCGGCCGCCACGGCCCAGGCGGACGCGACCGCGAGCACCAGGCGCGGCGCGTCCGCGCCGAGCCGCGGTGGCGCGGTCGGCTCGCCGACCCACCTCGCGTCACCTTTCCGCCCGCGAGATCGGATAGCGTCGTGCCATGCCCGACAGCGGTTACCCCTGGCCCATCGAGACGTCCCGACTGGATAACGGCCTGCGCGTGGTGGTGAGCGAGGACCGCACCGCGCCGGCCGTGGCCGTCAACCTCTGGTACGACGTCGGCTCCCGGCACGAGCCGGAAGGGCAGACCGGCTTCGCCCACCTCTTCGAGCACCTGATGTTCGAGGGCTCGGTGAACGTGGCGAAGACCGAGCACATGAAGCTGATCCAGGGCTCGGGCGGCTCGCTCAACGCCACCACCAACCCGGACCGGACCAACTACTTCGAGACGGTCCCGGCCGAGCACCTGGAGCTGGCGCTCTGGTTGGAGGCCGACCGGATGGGCGGCCTGGTCCCCGCGCTCACCCAGGAAACCCTGGACAACCAGCGCGACGTGGTAAAGAACGAGCGCCGGCAGCGCTACGAGAACGTCCCGTACGGTGACGCGTGGCTGCGGCTGTTGCCGCTGCTCTACCCGCCGGGGCACCCGTACCACCACTCGACGATCGGCTCGATGGCCGACCTGAACGCCGCCGACCTCGCCACCTTCCAGGCGTTCCACGAGACGTACTACGCGCCCAACAACGCGGTGCTCACCGTGGTCGGCGACGCCGCGGCCGCCGAGGTGTTCGCGCTGGCCGGCAAGTACTTCGGCGCGCTGCCCGCCCGCGACGACATCCCGCCGGCCCCGGACGGCCGGAGCGTCCCGGCGACCGGGCGACCCGCCGCCGAGACGGTGACCACCGACGTGCCGGCCCCCCGGGTGTACGTGGCGCACCGCGGCTACCCGTTCGGCAGCCCGGGGTACGACGTGCTCACGGTGCTCGCCACCGTGCTCGGCAGCGGCCGGGGCAGCCGCCTCTACCAGCGGCTCGCCGACGGTGAGCGGATCGCCCAGCCGGACCTGGTCGGGGCGTACGGCGTGGACCTCGCGCACGCCCCGGCGCCGCTGATCGCCACCGCCACCGCCCGCCCCGGTGTGAGCGCCGAGCGGCTGGCCGAAGGGCTGGCCGAGGTCGTCGACGAACTGGCCACCGTGCCGGTCACCACCGCCGAGCTGGACCGGGCCAAGGCGTTGCTGAGCACCGCGTGGTGGCGGCAGATGTCGACGGTGGACGGCCGCGCCGACACGCTCGGCCGGTACGCCACCCAGTTCGGTGACCCGGCCCGGGCCGCCGACCGGCTGCCCAGCTGGCTCGCGGTGACCGCCGAGCAGATCGCCGAGGCCGCCGCCGAAGTGCTGGACGCCGCCAACCGGGTGACCCTGACCTACCTGCCCGAGGAGACTCCATGACGCTGATCGCCGTCCGTCCCGGCCCGGGTGCCGCTCGCCCGTACCGGTTCCCGCCGGTGGTCCGCCGCGCCGTGGCCGGCGGTCAGGTGGTCGCCGCGCACCTGCCCGGGCAGAACCTCGCCGTCGCGCTGCTGCTGCTCGACGCCGGCGCCGGCCGAGAACCGACCGGCAAGGAAGGGCTGGGCGGGGTGCTGGCCAAGGCGCTGGAGGAGGGCACCGCGCAGCGGGACGCCACCGCGTTCGCGCTGGCCATCGAGGCGCTCGGCACCGAGCTGGTGACCGGGCTGGACTGGGACTCGTTCCAGGTCAGCGTCCAGGTGCCGGTGGACCGGCTGACCGCCGCGGTGCAGCTGCTCGCCGAGGCCGTCCGGACGCCCCGCCTGGACCCGGCCGATGTCAGCCGGGTCCGTGACGACGAGGCGACCGCGCTGCGGATGGACTGGGCCAACCCCGGCCCGCGCGCCGACGCCGCGCTGCGCGCGGACCTGTTCGGCGCGGAGAACCGCTGGGGACGCCCGATGTACGGCGACCCGGAGTCGGTGGCCGGGCTGGACGTGGAGGACGTGACGGTCTTCCACTCCGAGTGGTTCCTGCGGCCGGGCACCCTGATCGTCGCTGGTGACCTGGACCGGATCGACCTGGACGCGCTGGCCGCCGCGGCGTTCGCCGGCACCGGTGGGGGCGCGGCCGACCGGGGCGGCCCGATCGACGTGCCGATGCACAGCGGTCGGCGGATCATCCTGGTGGACCGCCCCGGCTCGGTGCAGTCCACGCTGCGGCTCGGCCACCCGTCGCCGTACCGGGCGCACCCCGACCACGTGCCGATGACGCTCGCCGGCACGGTGCTCGGCGGGGCGTTCACCTCCCGGCTCAACCACCTGATCCGCGAGGTGCGCGGCTACACGTACGGCATTCGGGGCGACTTCGCCTCGTCGCGGCGGTTCGGCCGGTTCGCGGTCAGCTCCGGCGTGCAGACCGCAGTGACCACGCCGGCCCTGGTCGAGGCGGTCGGCGAGATCACCCGTACCCAGGTCGCCGGGGTGACCGAGGACGAGCTGGCGGTGGCCCGTTCCTGGCGGGCCGGTCAGCTCTCGGTCGAGTTGCAGAGCCCTCGGGCGATCGCCTCCGCGCTGACCACGCTGGTGGTCCACGACCTGCCGGACGACTACCACGCACGGCTGCGCGAGGCGCTGCTCGCCGCCGACGTGGACCAGGTCTCCGCGGCGGCGGCCACCCACCTGCACCCGGACGCGCTGACCCTGGTCGTCGAGGGCGACGCCGCCATCATCCGCGACGAGCTAACCGCCGCCAACCTCGGCGAACTGATCACCCACCCCTGATTCCGCGTTGATCATGGGGTTGACGGGGAGTTCGATCACCGAACACCCCGCCAACCCCATGATCACCGGAGCGGGCGGGGGAGGGCCGGGGGTCCGGGGGTCCGGGGGTCGGGTTGGGGTTGCAGTGTGATGCGGGACCCGGGGGGTGGGAAAGGGCTCCCGGTTGTGGGGGCGGGCTGGGTAGCCTCGCGGGCATGAGGATCGGCATTGTGGGGGCCACTGGCCAGGTCGGTGGCGTGATGCGGCAGGTGCTGGCGCAACGGGAGTTCCCGGCGGAGCAGGTGCGGTTGTTCGCCTCGGCGCGGTCTGCCGGGCGGACGCTGCCCTGGCGCGACGGCGAGGTGACCGTCGAGGACGCCGCGACCGCGGACTACTCCGGTCTGGACATCGTGCTCTTCTCGGCCGGTAAGGGGACGGCCCGGGAGTTGGCCCCCAGAGTCGCCGAGGCCGGTGCCGTGGTGATCGACAACTCCTCGGCGTTCCGGATGGACCCGCTGGTGCCGCTGGTGGTCGCAGAGGTCAACCCGCACGCCGTCACCGAGCGCCCCAAGGGCATCATCGCCAACCCCAACTGCACCACGATGGCCGCGATGCCGGTGCTGCGTCCACTGCACGCCGAGGCCGGCCTGGTCGGCCTGGTCGTCTCGACGTACCAGGCGGTCTCCGGCGCCGGGCTGGCCGGCGTCGCCGAGCTGGACGAGCAGGTCCGCAAGGTCGCCGAGCACGCCGCCGCGCTCGCCTTCGACGGATCGGCCGTGGAGTTCCCTGCGCCGCGCTCGTTCGCCGAACCGATCGCCTTCAACGTGCTCCCGCTGGCCGGCTCGATCGTCGACGACGGCTCGTTCGAGACCGACGAGGAGCAGAAGCTGCGCAACGAGAGCCGCAAGATCCTGGAGATCCCCGACCTGAAGGTCTCCGGCACCTGCGTCCGGGTGCCGGTCTTCACCGGCCACTCGCTCCAGATCAACGCCCGGTTCGCCCGGCCGCTCACCCCACAGCGTGCCCACGAACTGCTCGCCGACGCGCCGGGGGTGGCGCTGACCGACGTCCCGACGCCGTTGCAGGCGGCCGGGCAGGACCCGAGCTACGTGGGGCGGATCCGCGCGGACGAGACCGTCGAGTACGGGCTGGCCCTGTTCTGCTCCAACGACAACCTGCGCAAGGGCGCCGCGCTCAACGCGGTGCAGATCGCCGAGCTGGTCGCCGCCGAGCGTCGCTGACCGTCGCCGTCACCCGAGGCCCCCGTCGGCAACCGGCGGGGGCCTCGGCTCGTTCCAGGGGATGTCGCCGGTCGGCCATCGGGCGCGGCGGGCAGCCGGTCGTGCTTGGATGGACGAAGCTGACCGTGCCACCTGGAGGAAGCCGTGCCGGACGACCGCACCCAGCAGGCGTTGACCGACCTGATCGCCGGCCGCTCGATGGGCGTGCTGGCGACGCTCAAGCGGGACGGGCGGCCACAGTTGTCCACAGTGGTCTATTCGTTCGACCGGGAGGCGGGGCTGATCCGGGTCTCGGTCACCGACGGCCGCGCCAAGACCGCCAATCTCCGCCGGGACCCGCGGGCCAGCTTCCACGTCGGCAGCGAGGACGGCTGGGCGTACGCGGTGGTCGAGGGGCACGCCGAGCTGACCGCCCCGGCCAGCGAGCCCGGCGACGAGACCGTCGAGGAGTTGGTGGCGGTCTACCGGTCGCTGCGCGGCGAACACCCGGACTGGGACGAATACCGCGAAGCCATGGTCGCCGAGCGGCGGCTGGTGCTGCGCCTGCCCGTGGAGCGGATCTACGGCGCGCCGCCCCGAGGCTGACGCTCGCCCGTCGTCCTACGGTCGGCCGGCCACCCCGCGTTACCCCGCCCCGGGCGGCGGGTAGACGGGCCGTGCCGACACCGAGAGGGGAGCACCATGACAACGGTCGGAGAGTTCATGACGACCCGGTTGGTGACGATGGACGGCAACGACACGCTCATCGCAGCCGCGCAGGAGATGCGCGACAGCGCGATTGGTGATGTGGTGGTGACCGACGGCGACAGTGTGGTCGGCATCGTCACGGACCGGGACATCACGGTCCGGGGTGTCGCCGAGAACATGGACCCGGGCTCGACCCGGTTGAACCAGGTCACCACCCGAGATGTGGTGACCGTGAGCCAGTACGACGACGCGGTGGCCGCCGCGGACCTGATGCGCACCTACGCCGTACGCCGGCTGCCGGTGATCGACGACGGGCGCCTGGTCGGCCTGGTCTCGATGGGCGACCTCGCGGTCGAGCGCGAACCACAGTCGGTGCTGGCAGACATCAGCGCCGACGATCCGAACAACTGACCGTCCGCTGCGGGCGCGCCGGCTCTCCCCGCACGGGAGGGCCGGCGCTGCGCCGTTCCGGGCCGTCAGGTCGACTCGACCTGGACCCGCACGTCGGTGGCGGCGCGAGCGGCGGCCACCGTCGCGGCCTCGGCGTCGACCTCCCGTCGGACCCGGGCCGACAACGCCGACCACGGGCTGACCGTCAGCTCCAGCCGCCCCTTTCCGGCCTGCCGCGCCCGCCAGGTGCCGACCACCTCGCCGTCCACCAGCAGAGCACCGGGATTGCCGATCGCCCGCCACAGCTGCTGCTGGTGCTCCCGCTCCGGCACCAGCAGGTCACGGTCGCGGCCGGCGAGGAAGGGGTCGCCCGGCGGCAGCAGCCGCACCAGCCGTGACGCGGGAGCGCCGGTCAACGCGTCGAGCGCGTCGGCCGGCAGCCAGGCGGCCCGGCCGTCGACCCGTACCTCGGCCAGGCCCGCCGGCCAGACCCGGCGCAGCTCCGTCGCGGTGGAGCCCAGGAAGCCGGCCGCGTCGGCGGGGGTGGCCGGGCCGAGCAGCCGCAGGTAGGTCGTGATCAGCTCGGCCGTGTGCGCCGCCTCGGCGGGTGGGCCGGGCCAGTCGGGCAGCGGGGCGAGCCGGGCGGCCCGCCCAACGACCACCAGGCGCACCCCGCCGGCGAGCCCGACCTGCTGGAACACCGCCCCGGAGATGTGCCGCGCCTGGCACGTCCGGCAGTCGTAGGTCAACTCCGCGGGCACCCGGTCGGAGACCGCCCGGCTGACCACGCCGCGTTCCAACTCGGTGGTGACCACCGCCTGGAACGCCTCGGCGGTGGCCCGGAACGCGGCCAGCCCGAGCCGGGCGCCCGCGCCGATCTGCCCGGGGATCCGCCGGGTGGCGTCGGCGTCACTGAGCGGCCAGATGGCCGCGGCCAGCGTCGGCAGCTCGGCACGCCGGTGCAGATGCGGGGCGCCCCGCATCGACCAGACCAGCTCCAGCCGGTCGTCCGGCTCGGTTGCGCCGCGCGCCGCCAGCGCCTGCCGGGCCGAGCCGTAGGGCGTGTCCTGCACGCCGAGGGCCAGCACCGCCAGGTCGCCCGGACGCCGGCCGCCGGAGCGGTCGAGCTGCTGGGCCCCGACCCGGTAGGCGAGCACCTGCCGGCGGTCGACCTCTGGCGTCTGCACCGTCATCTGCCCCTCCGTCCCGGACGTCCCGTCGCGCCCACCCCGGTGCCCGGCACGCTACCCGGCCCGTCCGACACCGCCCGGCGGCTCACCCGATCCGGGCGAGGTTGACCGGAGGACCGGCGGGGACCCGTGCGGGGACGTGCGAAGCCGGCCGCGCGTGCGACGCGAGCACGCCGGGTGGGATCCCGGCCCGGCCAACTGGGGAGGAGTGGACCCGATGGTGGACGCGACCACGAGGTTCTTCGAGGACCTGGACCGGCGGGGGTACGAACCCCTGCTGGCGAAGGCATCCGGGACACTGCGCATCGACCTGCAGGAGGGGGCGCAGACCAGGCACTGGCTGCTGCGGATCGACCACGGCCGGGTGGACGTGAGCCAGGAGGACCGGGAGGCCGACACGGTCCTCGGGACCAGCCCGGCGCTCTTCGAGGACATCGCCGCGGGCCGCGAGCACGGACTGGCCGCACTGTTCCGGGGGGACATGACGGTGCTGGGTGACGCCCGGCTGGTGGTGCAGGTGGAGCGGGTCTTCCCGGGTTCCCCGGACGCCCGCGGGCCGCGCCGGCGCTTCGCGGGGGAGGTGCACTGATGGGCCAGAGCAACACGGTCCGGATCCTCGACGGCAACACGTTCGTGGTCTGCGAGGACACCGGTGACATCGAGGCGACGCCGAGCGAGCCGACCGGGCTGTTCTCCATCGACACCCGGTTTCTGTCCACCTGGGTGCTGACCGTGAACGGCGAGCGGCTCAACTCGCTCTCCTTCGACGACCTCCAGTACTTCGAGTCGCGCTTCTTCCTGGTGCCGGGGATGGCCACGCACTACATCGACGCCAAGTTGTCGATCATCCGGGAGCGTGCGGTCGGCGGGAGCTTCCGCGAGCAGCTCACCATCCTCAACCACGACGAGAAGCCGGTGGACCTGGAAATCCGAATGGACGCGGCGTCGGACTTCGCCGACCTGTTCCAGGTCAAGGACGAGATCCTGAACAAGAAGGGCGAGATCTACACCGAGGTCGAGGCGGACCGGCTGCGGTTGGGCTACCGCCGGGGCAACTTCAAACGGGAGACGGTCATCTCCTCGTCGGTGGCGGCCCGCTACGACAGCACGGGATTCGTGTACACCGTCCACCTGGAGCCCAATGAGCAGTGGGAAGCGGCGATCGACGTCCAGACCAACGCGGTCGGGCCCGGCGGCCGGGACCTGCGCTTCGGACTTCGGGTGCACGGCAACGAACGGCTCGCCCTCCAGCACGACCTGGAGAAGTGGATCGCGGACGCCCCCAAGGTCAACAGTGAGCACGGCCGGGTATCCAGCACGTACCAGCGCAGCCTGATCGACCTGGCGGCGCTGCGCTTCTCGCCGCTGTCGCTCGGCGGCGCCACCCTGCCGGCCGCCGGCCTGCCCTGGTTCATGACGATGTTCGGCCGGGACAGCATTCTCACCTGCCTGCAGACGCTGCCGTTCACCCCGCAACTGTCGAAGACCACGCTGCGCGTCCTGGCCTCCCTGCAGGGCAGCCGGTTCGACGACTTCCGGGACGAGGACCCCGGTCGGATCCTGCACGAGATGCGCTACGGCGAGACCGCCGCGTTCGAGGAGCAGCCGCACTCGCCGTACTACGGCTCGGTGGACGCCACACCGCTGTTCGTCGTGCTGCTCGACGAGTACGAGCGGTGGACCGGTGACGTGGCGCTGGTCAAGGAGTTGGAGCAGGAGTCCCGGGCGGCGCTGCGGTGGATCGACAACTACGCCGACCTGGTCGGCAACGGCTACATCTGGTACGAGCGGCGCAACACCGACACCGGCCTGGAGAACCAGTGCTGGAAGGACTCCTGGGACTCGATCTCCTACCGGGACGGCACGCTGCCGCCGTTCCCCCGGGCCACCTGCGAGGTGCAGGGGTACGCGTACGACGCGAAGATCCGGGCGGCCCGGATGGCCCGGCTGTTCTGGGGTGACCCGGAGTTCGCCGACCAGTTGGAGCGGGAGGCGGCAGAGCTGAAGGTGCGGTTCAACCGGGACTGGTGGGTGGACGACGGCGAGTACTTCGCCCTGGCCCTGGACCCGGACGGCCGCCAGTGCGACACCCTCAGCTCCAACATCGGCCACCTGCTGTGGAGCGGGATCGTCGATCCGGAGCGGGCCGAGAAGATCGCGCAGCACCTGGTGGGGCCGCGGCTCTTCACCGGGTGGGGGGTGCGGACGCTGGCCGAGGGGGAGGTCCGGTACAACCCGATCGGCTACCACAACGGCACGATCTGGCCGTTCGACAACTCCTTCATCGCCTGGGGCCTGCGCCGGTACGGCTTCGCCGAGGAGGCCGCCGCCATCGCCAGCGGCATCCTGGACGCCGCCACCTACTTCGACGGCCGGTTGCCGGAGGCGTTCGGCGGCTACCCGCGGGAGCTGACCAAGTTCCCGGTGGAGTATCCGACGGCGTGCAGCCCGCAGGCCTGGTCGACCGGTACGCCGCTGCTGCTGCTGCGCACCATGCTCGGCTTGGAGCCGCACGAGGGGCACCTCGCGGTCGAACCACGGCTGCCGGTGGGGATGGGCCGGATCGAGGTGCTGGACATTCCGGGCCGCTGGGGTCGGGTGGACGCGTTCGCCCGGGGCCGGCTGGACCTCCACAACCTCGCCGACTGACCCGACCGGCCGGCCGAGCCGGTGAACCGGCGGCGACGCGCAGCCCGGCGTCGCCGCCCGGTCTCCACCCAGGCGATCCACAGACGGGCAGGGTAGATTCTGCGAATGCCGGAGCTCGTGTACCCGCCCGTTATCGCCGCCGCCAAGACGATGTTCCGGGTCCTCGACCTGAAGATCACGATCGAGGGCGCCCATCACGTACCCCGCACCGGCGGGGCAGTGCTGGCCAGCAACCACGTCAGCTACCTCGACTTCATCTTCGCCGGCCTGGGTGCACACGCGTCGCACCGGCTGGTCCGGTTCATGGCCAAGCAGTCGGTCTTCGGGCACCGGATCGGCGGTCCGTTGATGCGCGGGATGAAGCACATCCCGGTGGACCGGCAGGCTGGCGCGGCCTCGTTCCGCACGGCCGTGGACGCGCTCAAGCGCGGCGAGGTGGTGGGCGTCTTCCCCGAGGCGACGATCAGCCGGTCGTTCACCGTCAAGGAGCTCAAGAGCGGCACGGTCCGGATGGCCCGCTCGGCGAAGGTGCCGGTGCTGCCGGTCGCGGTGTGGGGCACCCAGCGGCTCTGGACGAAGGGTCGCCCACGCACCCTCACCCGCCGGCACACCCCGATCACCATCCTGATCGGCGAGCCGATCGACCCGGCGGACTTTCCGGACGTGAACGTGCTGTCCGCAGAGTTGACCACCAGGCTCAGCGCGCTCGTCGACCGGGCGCAGCGGGAGTACCCGGACTCGCCGGCCGGCCCGGACGACACCTGGTGGCAGCCGGCGCACCTGGGCGGCAGCGCACCGACACTGGAGGAGGCCGCCGCCCTGGACGCCGCTGGTGAGCACCGCGCCCCCAGCGTGTGACCTGGCGGGGGTGACCGGATCGTTCCGCAACCGGGCATGATGGTGTCTGCCATCGCGGCCGCCATCCGGCCAGGATCAGAGACATGAGCAGAGCAGCACTCGTCGTTGTCGACGTCCAGGAGTCCTTCCGCCAGCGCCCGATCTGGGCGTACGGCTCCAACCCCGACCTGGTCCGGCAGGTCGACCGGCTGGTCGCCGCCGCCCGCCAGCGCGGCGACCTGGTGGTCTGGGTCCTGCACTCCGAGCCCGGCACGGGCGGGGTGTTCGACCCGGCCCTCGGGCACGTGCGGCTGATCGACGGTCTGGTCCCGGCCGAGGGTGAACCGACGCTGGTCAAGACCGCGCACAACGCGTTCAGCACCACCAACCTCCAGCAACTGCTCACCCTGGCCGGCATCCACGACCTCACCGTCTGCGGCATCCGGACCGAGCAGTGCGTCGAGACCACCACCCGGGTCGGCGCGGACCTCGGCTACCGGATGACGTTCGTCACCGACGCCACGCTGACCTTCCCCACCCCGCACCGGGACCTGCCGGAGACCGCCACCGTCGAGGAGATCCTCGCCGACCCGCGCACGCTCTCGGCCGACGAGATGGTCACCCGCACCGAGTACGCGCTGGCCGGCCGCTTCGCGACCATCCGCACGGTGGACGAGTTGACGGGTGCGACCCTGACCGGCGTACGGGGCTGACCAGGTGACCCGGGTCGTCTTCCTGCTGGTCCCGCAGCTGCACCTGCTGGACCTCGCCGGGCCGGCCCAGGTCTTCTCCAGCGCCGCCGACCTCGGGTACGACTACCGACTGCACTACGTCGCCGAGCGGGAGCAGGTGCCCAGCGTGCAGGGCGTACCCCTGGTCGCCGAGACCCGATGGCCCGAGCTGACCCCGGACGACCTGGTGCTGGTACCCGGTTGGCGACCGTCGGCGCACGGCCCGCAGGGACCGGTGTCGGCGACCGACCTGCGGCGGCTCGCCGAGCACCACGCGGCCGGAGGCACGGTGGCCAGCGTCTGCGCCGGTGCGTACGCCCTCGGTCGGGCCGGGTTGCTCGACGGCCGGCGCTGCACCACCCACCACGAGGTGCAGGACGACCTGGCCCGCCGGTACCCGGCGGCCCGGGTGGCCCGCGACGTGCTGTACGTGGTCGACGACCGGGTGGTCACCTCGGCCGGCATCGCCAGCGGCATCGACGTGGCGCTGCATCTGGTGGCCACCCGGCACGGCCCGGCGACCGCCGCCCGGATCGCCCGCACGCTGGTCGTCTACGCCCGGCGCAACGGGCACGAGCCGCAGGCCAGCGCGATGATGCGGCATCGCTCGCACCTGTCCGACGCGGTGCACCGGGTGCAGGACCTGATCGACGGCCGGTACGCCGAGCCGCTGCCGCTCGCCGACCTGGCCGCTGCCGGCGGAGTGGCGGAACGGACGCTGACCCGGCTGTTCCGCGCGACCACCGGGCTCACCCCGCTCGGCTACCAGCAGTTGCTACGGGTGGAACGCGCCGAGCACCTGATCGGGCACGGCGCGACGGTGGAGGCTGCCGCGCGGACGGTCGGCTTCACCGACGCCCGGATGCTGCGCCGCCTGCGAGCCCGCTCCACGAGGTCGGCTCCGGCACCGAACGGTAGTAGTCGTCCCGGGACCGGAACTCCACTGGCAGCGAGCCCGGCAGGGTGACCCGGGTGTTTCCGGCGAGCCACCCGGAACCGGCCCGCAGCAGCAGCACGTCCCGCTCCTGCGCGGAGAGGTCGACCAGTTGCGGGTGGATGAGCCGGAACGTGGCCACCGCCCGACGGACCTGCCGGGCCAGCGCGATGACCTCTACGGTCGACCCGCCGAGGGCCAGCGCCGGCTGCTGAATGGTGCGCAGTGCGTCGCAGACGATCAGCAGCTGCGCCACGCCGTCCGGGTCGGCCGGGGGCAGCTCCAACCGGGACGGCCACTGCCAGCGGATCTGACCGCTCATCAGGCCGGTCAGCCGACCCGCCGGCCGAAGGCCGGACGTGTCGTCGGCGACCAGGGAAAACTGCGAGCCGCTGCTCACCCAGCACATCCGCTGGTCGGTGACGGTCACCGACACCAGCCCGGGCAGCCGCCAGCCACGCTGCGACTCCGTCGGCCCGAGCAGGTAACCCGCGACCAGCAGCCGGTACCGGCCGAGCACCCGCTCGCCGGGCACCGGGCGCAGGTCGTAGCGGCGATCGAGGGTCGGCCTGACATCGTCGTCCGGCGCATCGAACCGGTGGGGGCCGATGAAGAACGGGGACGCGTCGGCGTGCATCGTCACGACCTCCCGGTCAGCTGGCTGTGGTGTGAAGCCTGGTGGATCAGCGAGCCGCTGTCATGACGCCCGTTAGGGGGTCGGCCGGTCGTGCGTCGCCTGTGACCGGTAGATGCCGATCTCCTCCGGGCGGACTAGGCCGTCCTCGATCGCCCGGGCGAGCAGCGCCGCCTTTGTGGCGGCCGGCCGCCCCGCCCGGGTGTACTTGATCCGCGCACGGTCGACATACTGCTTGACCGTGTGCTCGCTGATCCGCATCCGGCGAGCCACCGACGCCTTGGACATCGACTGGAACCAGAGCAGCAGCGCTTCGCGCTCCTTGTCGGACAGCATCGGCCGGTCCGGTCGCGGGTCGCCGACCATCGCGCCAGCCAGCGCCGGCGGCACGTACGCGCGGTCGCTCGCCGCGGCCAGCACGGTCGCCACACAGTGCTCCCGGCCCTCGTGCTTGGCCAGGAACGCCACCGCTCCGGCGTCCAACGCGGCGAGCATCGTCTCCGGGTCGGTGTGCTCCGAGTAGACCACCACCCGCCGCCCGGTGGCGCTCAGCTCGGCCAGCTTGTCCAGCACCATCCGACCGTGCAGGCGGAGGTCGAGCAGGACCACGTCGGCGTCCGGCGCCGCCCGCAGCACCTCGTCCGGGTCGTCGCCGGTGGCCAGCACGGTCAGCCTCGGCTCGGTGGCGAGCCAGGCGCGCACCCCGTCGACCACCACCGGGTGGTCGTCGACGATCGCCACCCCGACCGGCCGGTCGCCGGTCACTTCCGCCACCGGGTCTGCGCCCATCTGATATCCCCGTCCCGCTCGTAGAGGTGCTGTACCGGCCCGTCGTCGTGCTCCCCGAGCGGCGGGCCGGCCGCCGCAGGCCCCTCCCGGTCCGGCGTGACCAGGCTGATCACCACCTCGTCAGGACCGGAAACCACGGTCAGTCGGGCCCAGCCCCGCGCGTCGGCGAGGACGCCGGTGAGCGGGTCGGCCAGCCGGCGGCGGATCTCCACCGGCAGCGCCGGCGGACTGCCGATGGTGACCAGATCGATCGGCAGTCCGTTACGTTCGGCCAGGTCGGCGGCGGCCCGCAGCTCGTGCAGCAGCGGATCGGGCACGTCGTCGGATTCGGCGATGAGGCGGCGCAGCCGGGCCGCGGCCAGCATGCAGCGGCGCTGCACCTCCGGGTCGTCCGGATCGGCCTGCCCGGCGGCCAGGTCCCCGAGCACCCGCCCGGCCGCCGCGCCGACCAGGGCGAGGCGGTCGCGGCGTTCCCGAAGGGCCCGCTCGGCGGCGTCCCGCTCCGCAGCCATCGCGTGACCGGCGGCTGCGGTGGCTGCCCGGTCCCGGGCCAGGCCGACGATCGCCGCGCTGCCCATGAACACCGCCACCGGCAGCGAGAAGGTGCCGTAGACGTACATCACGTAGCGGGCCAGGTCGGCCGTGTCAGGGCCGTGCCAGAGCACGGCGGCCAACGCGATCAACGCGTGCGTGGCGAGCAGCGCGAGCAGCCCGGTGACCCGCCGGCCCCACATCGCCAGCAGGAAGAACCAGCCGAGCGTGCTCCACACCCAGTTGCCGGCGGTGAACAGCTGCCGTTCGCCGGCCGCGGCGAAGACCGCCGCGTCGACGGCGACCAGCAGCGCGGCGAGTGGCCATGGCGGCAGCTGCGCGCCGCGCAGCAGCCGTACCCCGGCCACCGCGCCGGCCACGGCGACCAGCGCCCAGCCGCCGAGCAGCACCGCCGGCGCGGCGAACTCCGTGCGGGCGCCCAGCACCGCCGGCAGCCCGATGGCGGCGTGCCAGGCCAGCGCGATGGCGACGGCGGCGATCCGGGCACCCCGGTCGGAGGCGTGTGCCACCGCCGCCGGCGCGGCGAGCACCATCGTCGGCGCCGGGTTTCTGGGCCCCGGAACGCTGGTCAGGCCGGGCTGGAGCGCCGGCCCCGGGGCGCGGAGGGTTGCCTCCGGTGCTCCAGGGCGCTCCGCCGGGGCACCGAGATCAGCCGACACCGGGCCACTCCAGCCGGATCACGGTGCCCGCGCCGGGCGCCGAGCGCACCTCGGCCCGCCCACCGATCGCCGCCATCCGGCCACGGACCGACTCGCGCAGCCCGTACCGGTGCGGTGGGACGCTGGCCGGGTCGAAGCCGGGGCCGTCGTCGGCCACCTCGACCACGACGGCGACCGCGTCTCGGGTCAACCGCAGCGTGGCCCGTGCGCCCGGCGCGTGCCGGACCACGTTGGACAGCGCGGCGTAGGCGCTGTCGGTGATCGCGTCGGCCACGCTGGCGGGCACCGCGCACGACGCCAGCTCCAGGCTCACCCGCAGCTCCGGCAGCCGGTCGGGCACCGTCCGCAGCCGCCCGTCCAGCGGCACCGGACCGTCGCCCGGCACCGGGCCGCCGTCGGTCAGCGCGACGAGGGCACGCAGGTCAGCGGCACACCGTTCGCTGAACACGGCCGACCGCCCGGGCACCGCGCCGAGCCCCACCATGGTCAGCGTGCCGAGCACCGTGTCGTGCAGGTCGCGGTTCTGCCGGCGTTCGGCCTCCCGGGCGGCCCGGGCGACCAACGCGTCCCGGGTCAGCCGCTGGTGCTCGGCGAACGCCTGGTCCGCCCGCCCGATCCGGCGGCGCATCACGGCCGTCATCATCGCCGTGCAGGCGGTCTGCACCAGCAGGGTGGCCGCGTGCGCCCGGGCCTCGGTGGGATTGCCGGCCCCCTGCGCCCCCGCCGCGTACGCGGCGGTGACCAGCAGCCCGGCCGGGATGGACCAGCGTGCCGGGGCGGTGGCCTGCGTGTTGATCACTGTGGTGCTGGCCAGCACCGCGATCCAGCTGCCCTCGCCGGGCAGCACCCCGGGCGCCACCAGGCGGGGGATGAGCAGGCAGGCCACCGCGGTGACCGCGACGTCACCGGCGACCAGGGCCGGGGTGATCCCGTGGCGCAGGGCGCGGGCGGCGTACCAGACGGACCAGCCGGTCAGTGCGGCCACGCCGGGCAGCAGCAGGGCCGGCTCGACCGGCGGGGTACGCACCGACAGCGCCACCACCGCGCCGACCAGCCCGCAGGTCAGCCGCAGCAGCGCCGGCAACGTGGTGAAGATGAGGCCGAACGCGCCGCCGGCCGGATTGTCCAGCGCGGGCGGCGGCGCGGTCGGAGTGGCAACGGCCGGCATCGGGAGGTGTCCTTCCGACAACGACCCGGTCCGGGTCCGCGCGGCAGAGATCGACATCGGAGAATAACATGACCGGTGACAGTCGATCACCCCCCATGCGCGGAGTGTCGCCGACGCGTCACCCTGTGCTGCGAGGCTGGAGCAGGTCCCACCGGTTGCCGTACAGGTCGGCGAAGACCGCGACCGAGCCGTACGCCTCGTGCCGCGGCTCCTCCAGGAACCGCACCCCGGCCGCGACCATCCGGGCATGGTCCCGGGCGAAGTCCTCGGTGTACAGGAACAGGCCGACGCGGCCGCCGGTCTGGTCGCCGATCCGGGCCTGCTGCTCCGCACTGCTCGGCCGGGCCAGCAGCAGCGCCGCCTCCCGGGCGCCCGGCGGGCGGACCACCACCCAGCGGGAGCCGTCCGGGCGGGCGGTGTCCTCCACCAACTCGAAGCCGAGGCCGCCGACGTAGAAGTCGATCGCCTCGTCGTACTCCCGTACCAGCAGCGCGACCAGTCCCAGATGTGCCATCCGGTCATCATGCCGGCGGTCGCGCCGGCCCCGGCCGGCAGTGTCCTCCCGCTCGGCGGGGTCGCGCAGCCGGTCAGCCGAGCGAAGCCGATCCTGGTCGACCGGACGCGTCACGCTCGACCGTTGGCCCCTGCTTTGTGGCACGATTTCGCAGGTGACCAGCAAACCCGACGCGGCGCAGCGCCTGAGCGACCTGGCGCGGCTGCGCCGTGTCCGCGACCGGATCGACCGGGAGTACGCACAGCCGCTGGACGTCGAGGCGCTCGCCCGCGGCGCGCACATGTCCGCCGGGCACCTCAGCCGCGAGTTCCGGCTCGCCTACGGCGAGTCGCCGTACAGCTATCTCATGACGCGGCGTATCGAGCGTGCGATGGCAATGTTGCGCCGTGGCGACCTCAGCGTCACCGAAGTCTGTTTCGCGGTCGGCTGCTCGTCACTGGGCACCTTCAGCACCCGCTTCACCGAGTTGGTCGGTGTGCCGCCCAGCACCTACCGGCGCGAGGCGGCGGCCGCGACGGCGGGGATGCCGTCCTGCGTGGCGAAACAGGTGACCAGACCGGTCAGGAATCGAGAAGCGCCGGCTCCCGGGCCGCGCCTAGCGTGACCGTCATGCAGATCACCATTCACTCGAGCTTCCTCCCGCACACCGACCCGGACGCCTCGCTGGCCTTCTACCGCGACACCCTCGGCTTCGAGGTTCGGAACGACGTCGGATACGAGGGGATGCGCTGGATCACCGTCGGCCCCGCCGACCAGCCCGACACGTCCATCGTCCTGCACCCGCCGACCGCCAGCCCCGGCATCACTGACGACGAGCGGCGCACCATCCTTGAGCTGATGGCCAAGGGCAGCTACTTCGGCGTCAACCTGGCCACCGCCGACCTCGACGCCACCTTCGCCAAGCTGGAGGCCAGCGACGCCGAGGTCGTCCAGGAGCCGACCGAGCAGCCGTACGGCGTCCGCGACTGCGCCTTCCGCGACCCCGCGGGCAACATGGTCCGCATCCAGGAACTGCGCTAGACCGACCGCCCGGCAGGAGTGGGTGACCGGTCGGTCCGACGCCCCTGCCGGCTGAGCCAGCGGACGCCGACGGAGACCGTGACGGCGGTCCCGCCCAACAGATGGAGACACGATGAGCAAGGCCACGGGGAAGGCCACGCAGTCGCCTGAGCTGCACGCTGCCGACCGCCACGATCTGATCCGCGTGCAGGGCGCCCGCGTGAACAACCTCAAGGACGTCAGCGTCGAGCTCCCGAAGCGCCGGTTGACGGTGTTCACCGGCGTCTCCGGCTCCGGCAAGAGCTCGCTGGTGTTCGGCACGATCGCCGCGGAGTCACAGCGGATGATCAACGAGACGTACAGCGCCTTCGTGCAGGGCTTCATGCCGACGCTGGCGCGGCCCGAGGTCGACGTGCTCGACGGGCTGACGACCGCGATCATCGTCGACCAGCAGCGGATGGGTGGCGACGCCCGGTCCACGGTCGGCACCGCCACCGACGCCAACGCGATGCTGCGCATCCTCTTCAGCCGGCTCGGGCAGCCGCACGTCGGCTCGCCCCAGGCCTTCTCCTTCAACGTCGCCTCGATCAGCGGGGCGGGTGCGGTCACCCTGGAGCGCGCCGGAAAGACCGTCAAGGAACGTCGCGAATTCAGCATCACCGGCGGTATGTGTCCGCGCTGCGAGGGCCGGGGCAACGTCTCCGACATCGACCTCACCCAGCTCTACGACGACTCCAAGTCGATCGCCGAGGGCGCGTTCACCATCCCGGGCTGGAAGTCGGACAGCTTCTGGACGGTGCGGACCTACGCCGAGTCGGGACTCCTCGACCCGAACAAGCCGATCCGCACGTTCACCAAGAAGGAGATGCACGACTTCCTGTACCGGGAGCCGACCAAGGTGAAGGTCGAGGGCGTGAACCTCACCTACGAGGGTCTGATCCCGAAGATCCAGAAGTCGTTCCTGTCCAAGGACGTCGACACGCTGCAGCCGCACATCCGCGCCTTCGTGGAGCGGGCGGTGACGTTCACCTCCTGCCCCGAGTGCGGCGGCAGCCGGCTCAGCGAGGCGGCTCGGTCGTCGAAGATCGACGGGGTCAACATCGCCGACGCGTGCGCCATGCAGATCAGCGACCTCGCCAAGTGGGTACGCGGTCTGGACAAGCCATCCGTCGCGCCCCTGCTGGCGAAGCTGCAACACACGCTCGACTCGTTCGTGGAGATCGGGCTGGGCTATCTCAGCCTCGACCGGTCGTCCGGGACCCTGTCGGGCGGCGAGGCCCAGCGGACCAAGATGATCCGCCACCTCGGGTCGTCGCTCACCGACGTCACCTACGTGTTCGACGAGCCGACGATCGGGCTGCACCCGCACGACATCCAGCGGATGAACGACCTGCTGCTGCGGCTGCGGGACAAGGGCAACACGGTGCTGGTCGTGGAGCACAAGCCGGAGGCGATCGCGATCGCCGACCACGTCGTCGACCTCGGCCCGGGCGCCGGCACCGAGGGCGGTGAGGTGGTGTTCGAGGGCACCGTCGAGGGGCTGCGGACCAGTGGCACCCGCACCGGGCAGCACCTGGACGACCGCGCCTCCCTGAAGTCGTCGGTGCGGACGCCGTCGGGGGCACTGGAGGTACGCGGCGCCAGCACCCACAACCTGCAGGACGTCAACGTCGACATCCCGCTCGGCGTCCTGGTCGTCCTCACCGGGGTGGCGGGCTCGGGCAAGAGTTCGCTGATCCACGGCTCGGTGTCGGGCCGGGACGGGGTGGTGTCGGTCGACCAGGCGGCGATCAAGGGCTCGCGGCGCAGCAACCCGGCGACGTACACCGGGCTGTTGGACCCGATCCGCAAGGCGTTCGCGAAGGCCAACGGTGTGAAGCCCGCGCTGTTCAGCGCCAACTCCGAGGGGGCCTGCCCCGCCTGCAACGGTGCCGGCGTCATCTACACCGATCTGGGGATCATGGCCGGCGTCGCCACCCTCTGCGAGGAGTGCGAGGGAAAGCGGTTCCAGGCATCGGTGCTGGAGTACCACCTCGGCGGCCGTGACATCAGCGAGGTGCTGGCGATGTCGGTGACCGAGGCCGAGAAGTTCTTCGGCTCCGGCGACGCGCACACGCCGGCCGCGCACGCCATCCTCGACCGGCTCGCCGACGTCGGGCTCGGCTACCTCAGCCTCGGCCAGCCGCTCACCACGCTGTCCGGCGGCGAGCGGCAGCGGCTCAAGCTGGCCACTCGGATGGCCGAGAAGGGCGGCGTCTACATCCTCGACGAGCCGACCACCGGTCTCCACCTCGCCGACGTCGAGCAGTTGCTCGGCCTGCTCGACCGGCTCGTCGACTCCGGCAAGTCGGTCATCGTCGTCGAGCACCACCAGGCGGTCATGGCGCACGCCGACTGGATCATCGACCTTGGCCCCGGCGCTGGACACGACGGCGGCCGGGTCGTCTTCGAGGGCACACCCGCCGACCTCGTCGCCGCCCGCTCCACCCTCACCGGCGAGCACCTCGCGGCCTACGTCGGCACCTGAGGGAACCGGGGGCGGTGACCGCCCGTCCCATTGCCTGGTGGAAAGGTGGTGAGCCGGGTGCGATCGGGCGGGACGGTACTGGCGGTGGCGCTGCTCGCCGTGGCGCTGGTCGGCTGTGCGGGCCGGAGCGCCGGGCCGGGGGTGGTGGAGGATCCCGGCCCGGCCCGGATCGTCGAGAAGTGGACCTCGTGCGCCGAGGCGGCCCCGCAGTCCGGTGAGCTGCCGGCGCCGGGCGGCGACGACCCGGCGATCGGGCGGATCGACCCGGCGTTCACCCCGGTCACCGCCGTGCTGTGCGGCCGAGAGGTCCGGCCACGCCCCGGCGGCGGTCGGGAGCAGGTGGCCACCGAACGGCGGGCCGAGGAGATCGGTCCGCTGATCGCCGCCCTGCGTCTCCCCGACCAGCAGGCGGACGGGGAGATCGCCTGCACCCTCGACATGGTCATCCCGCCTTGGTTGGCACTACTGGACGAGCGGGGCCGCTGGCTGCGGCCGTACCTGCCGGTGAACGAATGCCGCAAGCCTCGTCCCGAGGTACTGGCGGCCCTGGACGCGCTGCGACTGACCACGGTGGACACCCGTACCGTCGGGGAGGTCGAATCCGCGGCGGCGGAGGCCGCCGGCTGCGAGCAGCGGTGGGCGGACATGGTGTGGGTGGAGACGACGATCGGACGGCCCCGGCCGCCCGCACCGGCGGTCCCGGACGCGGAGCCGCTGCGCTTCTGCGTCTACCAGGTGCCCGCGTCGCAGCAGGGCGGCGGCAAACCGGCCGGTGACTTCGCGTACGGCGGGCCGCTGCCGCCCGACCGGCAGGCCGCCGTACTCGGCAAACTGGCCGCCGCTCGGCCGGCGACCGAGTGCGCCACCCCGGCGTCCCGCTTCGCCGTGCTGCGCCCGCTCGACGGCACCGGCGGACCCGATCGGTACGTGGAACTCGACGGCTGCCTGCGCTTCCTGGTCGTGGCACCGACCGGTGGGTCGCAGCTCGGGCAGGGCGACGTCGCGCTGGCCGAGCTGCTGGGGCGCCGCTGAGCCACCCCCGGTTCGCTCTTTCCGCGATCCCGCCCAGAGCGCCGTGGTGGTCTGCTGCACTGGGTGTCGGGGAGCGCGCCGGGCGGTGAGGAGCAACCATGGGACGGTTGACCTGGTCAACCTATGTCGCCCCGGCCAAGCCGGTCGTGTCGACGAACCTGCCGCCGGGCGAGAGCCGCGAGCTGTGGTCGCCCACCAGCTCGACGCTGATCTACGGCGATCACGACGCCGTCCTGGTCGACGCGTTACTGACCGTCGACGAGGGCCGGGCCCTGGCCGACTGGGTCGGGGCGAACGGCAGGAACCTCACGACGATCTACATCACGCACGGCCACGGCGACCACTTCTTCGGCGCGGCAGCCGTGCTGGAGCGCTTTCCTCAGGCGCGGATGGTGGCACCTCGCGGCGTGGTCGAGAAGATGCGCGTTCAGCTCGGGGAGCAGTGGCTCGACGGTGTCTGGCGCAAGGGTTTCCCCGACCAGCTCGCCGAGCATCCACCGATGGCGGAGCCGTTGGCCGATAACACGATCGATCTTGAGGGCGAGCAGTTGGTCGCCGTCGAGGCGGGCCACACCGACACCGACAGGACGACCGTGCTGCACGTACCGTCGCTCGGTCTCGTCGTCGCAGGCGACGTGGTCTACAACGACGTCCACCTGTACCTCGCCGAGGCGGGCAACGACGGCATTCAGAGCTGGTACGCGGCCCTCAAGATGGTCAACTCGTTGCGGCCGTGCGTGGTGATCGCCGGGCACAAACGTGACGGCGCGGACGACGATCTGACCACCGTCGAGGAGACCCGCCGCTACCTGGAGGAGGTCGAGGCCGCCGCGCAGCGTACGGGAAGTGCCGAGGAACTGTACGCGGCGATCATCGAGCGCTACCCGGACCGGATCAACCGTGCCGTGGCCTGGAAATCCGCCCAGGCGCTCAAGAGCTGACGAACCCGGCTCAGTTGACCGGCAACACCGCCGGGCCGCCGCCGGCGATGGACCGGGTGAGCTTGGGACCACCGGACCAGAAGTAGCAGCGCACCCCCCGGTCACCGCGCGCCCACAGCTCAGGCGAGGGGAAGCGGTACGAGGTGCCGGTGCGATAGCGCAGCTTGGCATCGACGGGCACCTTGGCGTAGCGGGCAACCGCGGTGCGGCAGGCCGAGTGCACCGAGTCCTCGTCCCGGCCGGCGTCCTCGTAGGAGCGGTCCGGGGCGGTCCAGATGCCGACGAACTCGTACTGGTGCGCGGTGGTGCAGCCCGCCGGGCGAAGTCGACCCCACTCATCCTCGTTCATGCAGCCGTACGTCAGCGGCGAGCGGCTACCCACCACGTTGCGCAGCGTGCCAGCCCGGTGGATCGCCCGTTCGCCGTCGCCGTTGGCGCCGTCCACCTCGTCCAGCTCGAAGATGTCGCACCGGTACCAGCGGCTGCCGCCCGTCCAACCGGCCGGTGAGGTGGGCGCGACCTGCACCGACAGTCGGGCCGTGCGCCAGTCGCCACCGACGAACTCCTTGGCCCGGGTGTCACAGTCGGTGAAGACGGCGCGCATGGCCGCCGACTCCACCTTGGGCGGGGCGGTCCGCG
Source organism: Micromonospora sp. NBC_00858 (assembly GCF_045207365.1). Lineage (NCBI taxonomy): Bacteria > Bacillati > Actinomycetota > Actinomycetes > Micromonosporales > Micromonosporaceae > Micromonospora > Micromonospora sp. NBC_00858. Next base: position 7,672,264 of record NZ_CP108828.1, read on the forward strand.
CCGCCAGGGCGCCGGTGAAGGTGCCGACGTGGAACGTCTCCACCAGGTGGGTCTTCGCGCAGTCCACCGGCGCGTAGCTGGCGAGGTACGCGGTCGGTTCGGGGATCACGTGGCACTCGCCGGCCTTCGGGCTGAACTGCTGCGCCTGGGCCATCGGCTTCCAGTCGTCGGACAGGTCACCGTCCGTGCCGGCCGGCGTGCCGCAGCCCGCCAGCGTCATCGTGATGAGCGCAGCCGTGACCGCTGCCCTGGTGTGGCGTCGCAAGTGTTTCTCCCCGTGGCCCCGTGCCGACGCGCGCAGCATATGGCACCGGTGGAAGGGCCTGACACCGCAATGTCAGCTTGTCGGCCTCTCCACGACATAGGTGCCGCGCTGCGGGAGCGTCACGACCAGACCGCGTTCGCGCAACAGCGCCACTGCCGCCCGGACGGTCCCGCGGCTGACGCCGTATTCCTGCCGTAGCTGGGTTTCGCTCGGCAGTGGCTGGCGTGGCTTGAGCTTGCCAACCTCGATGCGCTTCCCCAGGAGATCCGCGAGCTGTACGTACAGCGGCGTCGGCGACATCGAGTCGATCATGAGTCAAACGATATGGACGACTTGAACGGGCTGATCGTCGGGTACGTCCTGGACGTCCTGTACGAGTTGGACTACGGTCGGTGTGTATCGGAACCGGCGGGCGGGAGGCTCGGTGCGTCGCGTCACCTACGACGACTACATGTTTGCCACTGCGCTGACGCTCACTCGGCGGCACCGACCCGTGTGGAGTTGGACGTGTTGGCGGCGGGTCTGCCGGTGCGGCTCGGAGCTGCCCTGCCGTACCCGGCACCGCCTTCCGATCAGCCGGGGCCACTGGCCGTCGTGAGCGTTCCTGCCACGGGCGACGTCGTACTCATCGGTGCCGCCGCCAGCGTCCAGTTCGCCGGCGACCGTGCCCTCCGGCTCCGCATCTCCGCGGTGAACCTGGGTCCGACCTACCACGGTTGGATCTGGCTGACCGGCTACGTCCTCGACAAGCGCGGGCAGGCGGTCGACCGGCGTGAGATCTACGTGCAGGAGGCAGGCGTCGAGATCCTCAGCGCCGACGCCATTCCGGCGAGGCGCGCCTTGGGTGAAAGTCAGAGGTGCGGGCTACGGTCCCGGCATGGCAGCCAGCATTGACCTGACGCTTGACTCCACGGACGCCCAGGTGCTCGCGGCGTTCTGGAAGACGGCCCTGGGCTATGTCGACGAGCCGCCGCCCGCTCCCTTCGCCACGCGGGAGGAGTGGCTCGCGCAGTTCGACCTACCGGAGGACGATCTCCCGGAGCACGCTGCATGGCTGTGCGATCCCGATGGCGTCGGCCCCCGCCTCTCCATCCTCAACGTCCCCGAACCCAAGACGGCGAAGAACCGGCTGCACATCGACATCCGGGTGCCGGGCCACGGCAACCCCGACGAGCAGTGGGCACGGATCAGGGCAGAGTCGCAGCGCCTGGTGAAGGCAGGTGGGAGAGTCCTGGAGGAAGTCGACGAGCACCACGTGGTGATGGCCGACCCGGAGGGCAACGAGTTCTGCGTGGCCGCAACCTCAGCCTGAAAAAGCCGCAGCCCATCGGCGGGGTCTGGGTAGTGTCGGCCGCGTGGCTGACGCAGTCGTGATTCCCGGCCGTACGTTCGGATCAGGTGCGCCCCTGCTGATGTACGCGGGGGATGTCGCCGAGTCGCGCGGCGCGACGGTGCACCGGCACGAATGGTCCCAGCAGCCGCCGAGGCCGGACGAGCCGGAGATCGAAGGCTGGGTACGCGGTGAAATCGCCCCGCTGATCGACACTGTCGGCGGTGGCCCACTGCTGATCGCCAAGTCGCTCGGCACCAACGCGGCGGCGGTCGCCGCCGAGCGATCCCTCCCCGCGGTGTGGCTCACGCCGGTGCTCACCCTGCCGTGGGTGGTTGACGGGTTAGCCCGCGCGACCGCACCCTTCCTCCTTGTCGGTGGCACGGCCGACAAGCTGTGGAACGGTGACGCCGCCCGCCGGCTGTCACCCCATGTGCTGGAGGTGCCCGGAGCGGACCACGGGATGTACGTACCGGGTCCGCTGACGGAGTCGATCGCGGTGCTCAGCCGAGTCGTGGTCGCCGTGGGGGATTTCCTCGACGAGATCGGCTGGCCGAGCTGAGCCCAGCTCGGGCCGGGGCCGTCGCTATTTCCACTTGTCGTCCTTGAACCGGACGACCAACACGAGTAGGACGGTTCCGATCGCGGCGAAGAACAGTCCACCCGGAATCGTGGTCCACGACATCAGGAACGACAGCGAGCCGGAAGTGTGCCCGTTCTCCGCAACGAACTTCTCCGGGTCGGTCGGGTCGACCCAGACGGCCATCCTCGGTCCGGGAGTCTTGTGGCAGCCGGTTACACCGGCGCAGGGGATCCAGGTGCTGTACTGCCTCGACTCGTACAGGTAGGAGACCTCGATCCGGTCGATACCGCTGCCCCGACCGCCACCCCCGGCCCGGTCGGAGACATACGCGGTCACCGGTACGCCGTCAGACCGCAACCGATCCGCCTCCGAGGACACGTGCCAGCGGTAGGCCAGGGCACCGCCGGCCAGACCCAGGCCCGCCAGCAGGATGATCAGCCCCATTAGCAGCACCTTCCTGCGTGGACGAATGCCACTGGCAGGCGGTGCGAGCGAAACGCGCCGTTGCTTCTTCACCGGCTCACCCTCCCTGGAGGGGCACAAACCTATTGCCCGGCTGGGGATCGGACCATCGTCGAACTGGTCAGCCCGTGCGGCGTTTCAGTTGCGGGCGTACCTCGGTTGCGATTACAGGGCCCGGCAAAGCGCGATAACCGGCCTGCGCGTGCACCCGCCCACTGGCACTACTCCGCACTCACCTGACGACTATGCCGGGGCCCTGCCCAGGTCACACAGACGAATCTACGCGGCTTCGCAACAGGATTCGCGCCTCAGCAACGCCATCGGTGAGGTCGACCTTGGCGCCTAACCCATGCATGATGCGCAGAGCCCGTGCGTTGCCCGGTTCGATCCAGGCTGCCAGAGCCTGAATACTCAGAGAGCTTGCGATGGAGGCGAGGTGGTTGACTACCGCCGTTCCGATACCGAGGTTCTGCCAACGGTCTTCAATTAGTAGTGCTATCTCGGCCTCGGAATCCGGCAGATGCATCAGACTGGCGAAGCCTATGACACGCCCACGATCATTGTTCGCCCTGAGCAACACGGTCGAACCTCGTTCCGGATCGGTCAGCCTCCTCCATTCGGCGGGTCGGAGGCCATCGCGCGGGCCGTGATAACGGGCTCGCCGGGCTTCTCGCGAGCAGCGCTTGTGCAGGTCGTTGACGGCTGCCAAGTCGCAAAGACGGGCGGTTTGAACAAGTACCTGCACGTCCCACCGCCTGGCGATTCTCAGTGATCCTTCCGCCGCACATAAACTTGCAGCCAACTTGCCTCCCCCATTGTGGTCACGCATTCGGTGAAGCAGGGGCATCGGCATCGGCGGCCGGTCACTGAAGCTCTCCAGGCTGACCCAGCCTGCACGAATGCTGCCTTCGATGCTGACACCGGTGCGGCCATCGCTTCACCAATCCGATCAGTTGCGTGCCCACTAGCCCCAACGGATAGCTGTGCTCCTGGTTCAGTCGAACGTTCCCCGCTGAGTCCAAGCCCGGCAAAATCGTCAGGTGATGCCGATTAGTGCCAGTGGTGGGTGCACGCGCAGATCGGTGATTGCGTAGACAGTCTCGGTGGTGAGCCTTCTCCACTTCGGACGATCAACAAGGCGTAGGAACCTCGATGACTATCTGAACGGTCATGCCCACCTGCTACCACCAGCACGGGCACGTCTACACCAACCACATCAAGCCGGGCACCCCACGACTTCGCCGGGCATTGGTTGCGACTATGTGCGGCATGCGGGATCTCTCCGATCGTGTCGACTTGTATCTTATCTGCGGCACCCGCGCAACGGGCAGTTCAGAACAGTTCAGAACTGCTCAGAACTGCTCGGGTTGTTGGAGTCCACGGCTGTCGCCGGTCATCCGCAGGCGTACTTCCGCTCACCTGATGAACCACTGTGGGTCGACCGCTGGCAGATCCGCCGCACCGCCGAGGGTGGGCTCAACTACGCGGACTACGTGCGGACTGCGCTGGCCTCCGGCCGGGCAGACAACGGCGTGTTCGGCGCGAAGCTCATGTGGGGCACGTTGGACGAGGTGGTCGACAAGCTCGCGCGGGTCTACCCGGATCTTGCCGGCAACGACATCGCCCTGCTGAACAAGGCATTCGGCCGTACCCGCTTCGTCTTCGTGCGACGGGATGACGTACTGGCGCAAGCGGTGTCCTGGCTGCGCGCCGAGCAGACGGCCACGTGGTTCATCGGCGGCAACGGAGAAATCGGCGGCGACGCCGGCAACGGGCAGGCACCCCGCTTCGACGCGGACGGCATCACGCACCTCATCGAAACGATCAAAGAGCACAACGCGGCCTGGGAGTCGTGGTTCGCCTCGTGGGGGATCGAACCGCACGTCGTGCGTTACGAGGAACTCGACACGGACATGGTCGCCACCACGCACCGCGTTCTCGATTTCCCGGGCTCACCCTGCCGGCGGGGTGCACCATCGTGGCCCGCCATCAGCGCCAGGCCGACGAACTCGTGGCGGCGGCGCTCAAGAAGCGGGGCAGTAGGCCGATCGTTGTAGACGGGATCGGCTACCGCTGGTTCGTCCGCCGGAAGCCGACGTACAGCCAGGGCTTGACCTGGTCGCCGCTGAGCTTTGCTGTTGAGCGGGCGGACCCACCTGGCTGCGCCACCCTCATCGTCCGGCTGGCGTCCCCTCATCCTGACAACTGGATGAATGCTCCAGCCTCGCCGGTGCTGCCTTCCGCGGTCGCCAGCGCCATACGGCAAGCTCTTGACCGTGGCTGGCAGCCGGATCATCCCGGATCGCCGTTCATGCTGAACCTCGGTGACGAGGACCAACTCCCGTAGCTGGCGACGGTCTAGAGGTCGCACCGACTGTCAGCTTGGGGAATTGTCGATCTCCGGCCGTCTACTGGGTTGGCGGCCTGGTCCCGGCGGTCTCTCGTGGCCTCGGCCGGCCCTGCTGTCCTGGCCCAATGGCACGCCTCAGACTCCTGCCTGTGGGCCATGGATCGATAGGATCATGAAGCATGACCTCGGCAGATGAACTGCCTCTCCTTGAGGCGCTCCTCGATGCGTTCGACCGGCTATTCGACCGACAGACCACCGTGGTCGACGTGCATGCGCTGCTCTACGCCACGGCCAGGGCTCTGGCCGACTCGGCCTTCGGTAAGGACGTGGCAGCCGCCGAGTCGGCACTGGAGGAGATCATGAGATCAGATCGAGGGCCGGCTGAGGCTGTTGAGCAGGCAATCGACGCGGTGGACCCACTGAGGCGCCGCATCGCCGACCGGTTGTAGCTCGGACACATCGAGCGGACCTGGCACAAGATCCGGCTGCGGCCGACCTCGACTGGCTGCGCCTGCACGACCTGCGCCATGCCTGCGCCACGTTTCTGCTCGTCTCGGGGGGCCTCGCCGCAAACGGTGATGAAGGTGCTTGGCACAGCCAGATCGGGCTGACCATGAACACCTACGCCCATGTCCTGCCGGAGATCGAGCGGGCCGCCGTGGACGAGGCCGTGAGGCACCTCTTCGGCTGACTTGTCGGTACGAATGACTGTACGGGGGCCGTGGTTGATCGACCGGACCGGGACGCAGCGGCCACTGACGTGGGGTAAGGAATGTGCGCCCGGCAGGATTCGAACCTGCGGCCTTGGGATCAGAGAAGGGTTGCGGATTGCTGTCCAGGCTGTTGCAGCCGTGGTCAGGACGTCTGTTGTCGTCGGGCATCGCCGGCGTGAGGGGGTGGTCTTGGCTGTACGAATGGCTGTAGCCCCACCGACAGTCGACGCCTACGGTTCACGATCATGGAAGCCTCGATCGCAGGCGTTCTCTTCTACGGCCTGAGCCCGCCTTCTACATCCCGTTGCAGAGGCACCATTGCGCCAGTCAGTCATCGAGGCGCCATTCCGTCCCGGACGTGGAGGGCCAATGCCGCCGCACGAGGCGCAGCGACCGTTCATCGCGCTCGGCGCGATGCCGATGAGGGTGTTGCTGCAGGCGTATTCAGCGGCGGTGCGGCGCGGAGCGAGCAGCGTCGGCACCCTCGACCTGTTGTGCCGGGTGGCGCTTTACGCCAAGTCGGTCCCGCCGTGGCTGCTTGCGGGCTCAAACGGTGCGAACCTCATGCGGATGGTTGCTGATCCGCGCCGGATCCCAGCCGGGCGAACAGTCAGCGAACTGTTGTCCGAGTCGGTCAGCGAGTTCGACCAGGAGGTGCAAGCGATTCTGCGCGAGGTCGAGTGGAGAATCAACCGCCGGCCGGACAGGCGGCGCAGAAAGCCTGACGTGCAGGACACGCGCCCTCGCCCATCGTGGACGAATGGCGTTCGTACGGCCCTGGCCGGCGCGCTGCATGCCGCGCGCGACAACCGTGTACCGTTCGCCAACCTGTCTCATCTCGTGCTCGGCATGCTGCAGCTGCGCGGCTGCGACGGGACCCACTATGTATTCCCCTCTGAGTACGCGCGGCTGTCGGCCATTGACCGGTTGGGCGCCGAGCCGACGATGTGCAGGACCGACGAGCCCTATCCGGACCTCGACGACGAAAGGTTGGCGCTCTGGCCAGGCTCTGGGTCGCTGCTCGACCGACTCGCGGGACGGTTCTTCGCGCGCGCATCTCGACTCAGCCGCCTCGGCCCGATCCTGGTCGGAGTCGAGTTCGAGGCGAAACGCCAGGCAATCCGGCTCGACCATGACGTGATCGGCCCACTGCACATCCTGCTCGCGGTGCTCACACATGACGCCTCGCTCGAAGCGGCCCGAGTCCGGGTGCCCGCCCATCACTCCAGCCGCAACCGAGGTTCGGCCGTCCTGCGCATCCACGGTGTCGATGCCGACCGCCTGCGCCTGCTGGCCGCACGGCGCGGCGGGCCCGAGGAGCCGCCGGCCGAGGTGCTCACCAAGCAACTGAGCAGTCAGCGCCCAGGCGACCCGTTCACGGGCACCGACGTCGTCACCGCGATGGCACGAGCCATGGAGATCTCGCTTGCCTACCGGCACCCCGACACGGGTACCAGTCACCTCTTGCTTGCGCTGATCGAGGACGATGCCGGCGACGGCAGCGCTATTCTGCGTGACCTCAGCGTCGACCCGACGGCGCTACGAGCGCGCGTCGAGCAAGACCTTCGTGCCGCACCCGCCGCCTGGTAACCGCCGGCCGGCCAACAACCAGCCGTCGTTTCGTGAACGACACCGCCGAGGGACTACGGAAGGTTGACCAACTCAATACGGACTTCGGCGGCCGTAGTGATCGCTTCGACCGGGAGCGGAAAGCCGCTGACCTGGGGGTGATGCTGGTGCGCCCGGCAGGATTCGAACCTGCGGCCTTGGGATTAGAAGTCCCCTGCTCTATCCGCTGAGCTACGGGCGCGTGGCGTGGATGTCGCGCCAAGAGGGTACCGCCGCCCCGCCGGCCGGCGGGGAAAAGGGTGCCCGCGTCCACGTTGCCGAGCAGGGTCTCACGGAGGACGGGTGGCCGGCATCCGGGTTCCCACGGACCGACCAGCCGCTGGACCGTACCCTCGGCTGGTGCTGCTGGACTCCGAGGCCGAGAACGACGTCGCCTACGAGCTGTGCCAGATCGTCGGCCGCGCCATCCTGCCGTACCGGTCGTCGGACGACACCGATCATCGCTTCGGCACCGCGTTCTTTTTCCAGGGCACCGACGACCCGGTGGGGGAGTCGCTGCTGACGGCCGCCGACCTCGTCGGTACCCCGGGTGGGGAGTTGGGTCTGCGGCCGAGCGTGACCGAGCCGGCCGGGGTCGCCCCGGCCGCCGTCGTGGAGGGCGAGATCAGGCCCGGTTGGGCACGCTTCCCGAGCGACGGCGTCGCGGTGCTGCCGACCGGCGGGTTGCACCGGTACGCCGGCGACGGTGGCTGGTCGTGGCGGGTCCAACCGGTGCCCGCCGGGATCGCCGCCGGGCCCGAGGTGGTCGCCCGCCTCGGCGCCGACGCGAGCTCCGCCTTCGTGCTGGCCCACGGGGTACGCGAGGACGGGTCGCGGCCCCTGGAGGTGGCGATCGAGCGGGTGGTCCGCGACGGCGACACCGTGCGCATCACCACGGAGCTTCCACCGGGGTACGTCGGGGCGCCGGTCTTCGTCGTGCAGGCCGACGCCACCGGGGAGGTGTCGCTGTACTGCCTGGGCCTGGTGCTGCCCGGCGTCGGTGGTCACCCGGTGGCGACCTTCGACCGGATCCGGACCGTCCTCCCGCCCACGCCGGGCGACGCCTGAGGCGCGACCCGCGCCGACTCGCCGGCGGATGAGGCCGCCGCCAGCGAGCCGTTGCCCGGCTGGGTCAGCCGACGGCCGTCGCCGCACCTGCCGGATCGGACGCCGGACGCCGAGTTTCCGGCAGCAAGGCTCCGTCCCCGGTCGACGTGGTGTCGGGCGAGGCGGTGTCCGTTGGGGCGGCGCCGGGCGAAGCATCGTCGGTCAAGACGGTGTCAGCCGGGCCTGCAGGGGCGGTGGGGCCTGCGGCAAGGAACGCCTCGGCCCACCGGCCGACCTCGTCGAAGACCTTTCGGCGTACGGCGGGGCCGGAGAGCGTGAGGTCGTGCAGCCCGCCGTCGAAGCGGGCCAGGGTGACGTGGCGGCCGAGGCGGGGCGCGTACCGGACCATGTGCTCGACATCCAGCACGGCGTCGGCCAGGGTCGCGTTGTCGTGCCATTTGGTGCCCCGGAACGAGCGGGTCGAGCAGGCCATCAGCACCGGCACCTGGATGTCCAGCCCGGCGCGCAGTCGGCGTTGGCCGGTGCGGATCGCGTTCAGCCAGCCGGCCCGGACCGGGAACCCGCCCAGCGGCTTCCACGCCAGGTCATAGGTCCACTCGCCGCGGTGGTCGGCGTGGAGACTCTCGCCGTACACCTTGCCCAGCCCGAGCGGCAGGATGCGGTGCGGCGCCCTGCGGCCCAGCCGGGAGGCGGCGGCCGCGAGGGGTCGGCGCACCGCCCAGGGGGCGTTCAGGTCGAAGAAGGGGCTGTTGAGCACCAGGCCGTCGACGGTGCCGGCGTCGCGGCGGGCGTCCGCCCAGAGCGAGATGATCAGGCCGCCGGTGGAGTGGCCCATCGCCAGCAGGGTGTCGTGCCCGTCGTCCTTGCGGATGATCTCGGCGGCGGCGTCCAGCTCGGGGAAGTAGTCGCTGATGTCCTGGCAGAAGTTCGGGGTCTGGTGCGGGAGCAGGCTGCGACCGTACTTGCGCAGGTCCAGGGCGTAGAAGTCCCAGCCCCGCTCGGCGAAGAAGTCGGCCAGGTGGGTCTGGAAGAAGTAGTCGACGAAGCCGTGCACGTAGAGCACGGCCCGCCCGGTGGGGCGCTCGGCCCGCCGCCGGACCAGGGTCGCGACGACCGGTCCCTCGTCGTCGGTACCCAGGTCGATCGTCTGCCGCTCGTACGGCGGCCCCAACACGTCCGGTTCCACGTTTGCGACGCTACGCCGGCAACCTACTGAGCGGTAGCCCCGCGCCCCGCGTGCACCTCTCCGCCCCGCGATCTTGCACTTGTTGCTTCCGTGCGGAAGGCGCGAGACGTGCAAGATCGCGGGGCGGGGGGAGGTTAGGCCGTTTCCGCGTCGACGCGGCTCGGGTCGGCGGCCGGTAGGGCCTCCGGCTCCTCGGCGGGGTCGACCTGGCCCTGCGGCTGGCTGACGTCGCGCAGGTGCTTGTTGTGCCGGGGCTCCTGCCGGGTCTTGGCGTCGTTGAGTCGCCGACGCAGGTCGTCACGGACGTCGTTGAGCGCGGCGTGCAGGTCCTCCTCGGCGGACGTGGTGACGATCTTCTGGCGGCCGGCGACCCAGCACTCCAGCGTGACCTTCTGCCCCCGGACGTCCCGGTCCTTCACCGACACCTCCAGCTCGGTGGCGTCGGCGTGGAAGCTGGCCAGCCGGGCGTCGAGGGTGGCGAACTGCTCGGCGATCCAGGTGCGGTCGCCCTGCGAGAACCCGGTGCCAACCCGCAGGCATTCCGCCACGGTGGCCGGGTTCGCCACGGCGCTCATCGCCGCGCCTCGGAAGCGGTTGCGGAGCCGATGGTGGTGATCATCATGGCGCTGACCTCTCGTCGACGTGGAGCTGTCGGTGGTGCCTTGATCAAGTCCATACCCAGTTCGGCCGGACCCGGAACCGCCGTCCGCCGCCCGAGTGGGTTGGCCGTACCACACCGGGCCGTGATCAGGGCGTTGTCCACAGGTGGCTTCGTCATCCACAGGCCGGGGTGGGGGTGCTGGCGACGGCGGTCCAGACCGCTCAGGCTCGTGCCGAGTCGACTCGCGCTGGCAGGCCCCCGATCCCCTGGAGGGACGATGTTCGACACCTACGTAACAATTGTCGGTAATATTCTGACAACGCCCGAGTGGCGGCGTACCACCCAGAGCAACACCCTGGTGGCCAACTTCAAGGTCGCCTCCACCGCCCGCCGGCTGGACCGGGACACCGGCCGGTGGGTTGACGGCAACTCGCTGCGGGTCCGCGTCAACTGTTGGCGCAAGCTCGCCGAAGGGGTCGCGGCCTCGGTGATGGTCGGTGACCCGGTGGTGGTCTGCGGCCGGCTCTACACCCGCGACTGGACCGATGACGCCGGTAACCACCGCACGGTCTACGAGCTGGAGGCGGTCGCCGTCGGCCACGACCTGTCCCGGGGCCGGGCGCGGTTCCTGCGCAACCGGCCGAGCACGACCACCAGCACTGTCGAGGACGCGGACGCGGAGAGCCGCGTGCACGGCGAGCCCACCGAGCCGGTACCGGCCGGGCAGGCGCCCGTCCTGCCCGACGACCGTCCGCTGGACGACGACTTCGAGCTGTCCGACTTCGGCGCGCCGCACACCAGCCCGTTCGCCGACACCAGCCCGTTCGCCGATGCCGGCCCGGTCGACCACGGCGCTCCCGTCGGCGGCGGCGGCGTGCAGGGCGGGGCCGACGACGACGAACTGGCCCTCCCGCCCAGAACGGACGACGACGACCTGGACGACGAGCGGGATGACGAGTTGGGCCCGGTGCCGGACGAGGTGGAGCCCGCGCCGTCCGGCCGGGGCCGGCGTGGCCGGGGGCGGCTCCCGCAGCCGGCGTGACCTTCGGCTCGACCGTCCCAGCCTGTCGTTGACGGTGGCCGGGACGGGGTCCATCCCGGGCTGTCGCGGACGGTGGCTGGGACGGGGTCCATTCCGGGCTGTCCCGGACGGTGGCCGGGATGCGGTTCCACCGGTGCGAGAGAGCCGCGTCGGTGGGCTAGTGGTTCGCAGGCACGTCACGACGGGGGCGGGGTGGCGACGCGACCGGCGTCGTCACCCCGCGTGACCGCAAGGGCGGGGCCTCGTCCGCGTCGGCCGGGGCGGTTCACGGGCGTGCTGGGCCGGCTCGTGGGCGCGGCGGCCCGCATTGGGGGCGCGCCTGCCGATGGGCTCGTGGAATGCGGCGGGCCGGGTTGGTTCACGGGGTGCTCGTCTAGGCTGGCCGGCCGGAGGTGGTGCGCGTGCGACGGACAGCGCCGGTGGCGAACGCGGTGGGGCTGCTGGCCGGGTACGCGCTGGACAGGCTGCTCGGCGACCCACGCCGGTGGCACCCGGTGGCCGGCTTCGGGCAGGCCGCCGGTGCGCTGGAGCGTCGCCTCTACCGGCCGGACCGGACGGCCGGTGCGGCGTTCACCGCGCTGGCGGTGGGCGGGCCGGTGCTGCTCGGTGCGATCGCCGCGGCAGCCACCCGGAATCGGCCGGTCACCCGGGCAGTGCTCGTCGCTGCCGGCACCTGGACCGTGCTGGGCGGTCGCACGCTACGACAGGAGGCCACCGTCATGGGGCAGACGCTGCGTGACGGCGACCTGCCCGCCGCCCGGGGACGCCTCGGTAACCTCTGCGGCCGGGACCCGTCGACCCTCGGTGAGTCGGAGCTGGCCCGGGCCACCGTCGAGTCGGTGGCGGAGAACACCTCCGACGCGGTGGTCGCCCCGCTGGTCTGGGGTGCGGTTGCCGGCCTGCCCGGGCTGCTGGGCTACCGCGCGGCGAACACCCTCGACGCGATGGTCGGGCACCGGTCGGCGCGCTACGCCCGGTTCGGCACCCCGGCAGCTCGCCTGGACGACGTGCTCAACCTGGTGCCGTCCCGGCTGACCGGGCTGCTCACCATCGCCGTCTCGCCGGTCGCGAACGGCAACCGGGAGCAGGCCTGGCGCGTGTGGCAGCGTGACCGCAACGATCACCCGAGCCCCAACGCCGGTCAGTGCGAGGCGGCGATGGCCGGCGCTCTCGGCGTCCGCCTCGGCGGCCGCAACGTCTACTTCGGACGCTCCGAGGTGCGCCCGTTCCTGGGTGACGGCCCCCGCCCCGAGGCGCGCCACCTGAAGCGGGCCGCCCAGATCTCCGGCGCCGTCGGCCTGGCCGCCCTCGGGCTGGCCGCCGCGTACCCGCTGACCGTTGGGCGCCTGGCCGGCGCCATCGGTCGACGCGGCCTGGTTGCCGCCCTTGGCCGGCGCGGGCCGGTTGACGCCCTTGGCCGGCGCGGGCCGGTTGACGGCGTTGGCCGGCGTGGCTCGGGCGGCGGCGGTGGGCGCGGGCTGTTCGCCGCCATTGGTGGGCACGGATCGGGCGGTGCCGGTGCGCGGCCGCGCGGTTGGCGAGCCGTCGCGGCGAGGCAGGGGAGCGGGCGGTGAGCGGCGGGCTGCTGGTTGCCGGCACCACCTCCGACGCCGGCAAGAGCGTCCTCACCGCCGGCATCTGCCGCTGGCTGCACCGGCAGGGCGTGAAGGTGGCGCCGTTCAAGGCACAGAACATGTCGAACAACTCGGCGGTGGTGGTCGGGCCGGACGGGCGCGGCGGCGAGATCGGCCGGGCCCAGGCCATGCAGGCAGCCGCCTGCGGGCTCGCCCCGGACCTGCGGTTCAACCCAGTGCTGCTCAAGCCGGGCAGCGACCTGGCCAGCCAGGTGGTGCTGCTCGGCGAGGCGGTCGACACGATCACGGCCGGCACCTTCCGGCAGCTGCGTCCCCGGCTGGCGGAGACCGCGTACGCGGCGCTGGCCGAGTTGCGTGCCGCGTACGACGTGGTGATCTGTGAGGGTGCCGGCAGCCCCGCGGAGATCAACCTGCGGGCCGGTGACTACGTCAACATGGGGCTGGCCCGGCACGCCAACCTGCCCACCATCGTGGTCGGCGACATCGACCGGGGCGGCGTGTTCGCCTCGATGTTCGGCACCGTGGCCCTGCTCGACCCTGCCGACCAGGCGCTGATCGCCGGCTTCGTGATCAACAAGTTCCGGGGTGACCTCGGCCTGCTCCAGCCGGGGCTGGAGATGCTGCGGCAGGTGACCGGCCGCCCCACGTACGGGGTGCTGCCCTGGGCGCTCGACCTGTGGCTTGACGCCGAGGATTCGCTCGCCTACGGGCGGGTGCTCGGTCGACCGGCCGCCCCGCACGGGACCGAGTGGCTGGACGTTGCCGTCGTCCGGCTGCCCAGGATCAGCAACGCCACCGACGTGGAGGCGCTGGCCACCGAGCCGGGCGTCCGGGTACGCCTCACCGTCGAACCGGCCGAGCTGGCCGCCGCTGACCTGGTTGTCCTGCCCGGTTCCAAGTCGACCGTGGCGGACCTCGCCTGGCTCCGCGAGACCGGCCTCGCCGACGCGATCGCCACCCATGCGGCGGCCGGCAAGCCGCTGCTCGGCATCTGCGGTGGCTTCCAGATGCTCGGCCGGGCGATCCACGACACGGTGGAGAGCCGCCAGGGCAGCGTCCCGGGCCTCGGCCTGCTGCCCATCGAGATCACCTTCGACCCGCGCAAGACCGTCCGGCAGTCGGTGGGCACCGCCGGCGACGACCTGCCGGTGCGCGGCTACGAGATCCACCACGGGTACGTCTCCCACGCCGACCCCGCCCTGACCCCGCTACTGACCGTGGCCGACGGCACCGGCGAGGGTGCGGTGCTCGGCGCCCTGCACGGCACGCACTGGCACGGCACGTTCGAATCCGACGGGTTCCGCCGCCGATTCCTCACCGAGGCGGCCCGGCTGGCCGGACGCACCGGATTCCGGGTCGCTCCGGACAGCAGTTTCGCCGCCGCCCGGGAACGCTCGCTCGACCTGCTCGGTGACCTGGTTGAGGAGTACCTGGACACCGACGCCCTCTGGCGCCTCATCGAGACCGGGGCACCCCCCGGCCTCCCCTTCATCCCACCCGGGCCGCCACCGGCCTGAACCGGGCCGGGCGTGCCTTGGCCTGACCGGGCGGGGCGTGCCTTGGCCTGACCGGGCCGGGCGTGCCTTGGCCTGCTGGTTGGGCGGTCTGGAGGGCCGCCGACGGCGACAGCAACGTCAGTGGCGGATGTCGGCCGGGCGGTCGGTGGTGGGAAGGCCGGCGGCGAGCCACGCGTCGACGCCACCGATCATGTCGGTGGCCCGGCGCAGCCCGAGGGTCTGCAGGCTGGCGGCAGCCAGGCTGGAGCTGTAACCCTGCCGGCACACCAGCACGATCTCCCGGTCGTAGGCGGTGGCCTCCGGGATGCGCCAGGCGCTGGCCGGATCGAGCCGCCACTCCAGCACCGTCCGGTCGATGACGACCGCCCCGGGCAGGTCGCCCTGCTCGCGGCGCTGCATCTCGGTACGGGTGTCGACCAGCAGCGCGCCGCCGCGGACCGCCTCGACGGTCTGCTGCGGAGTCAGTCGGTGCAGCCCGGCGCGGGCCTGTTCGAGCAGGGCGTCGATGCCGGGGCTCATCACGTCTCGGAGCACCACCCGATCATGCCGATTCGGGTGCCACCCCGGGCGGCGAACGGTCGCGGCGTCACCCGTCGCCGCCCCAATTCCCCCGGACGTGACGGTGCCCGGCCATGGCCGTCAGCCGGACGTGTCAGGCCGGCCCACGCTGGCCGCTGATTCCGCGTGATCGACTCGGTTTCCCCGACATCGCGGTATCCCTCACGGCGGATACCGCGATGTCAGCGATCTGGAGTCGATCACCCTGACCTGCGGCGGCGGCGGCATACTTCGGTCGTGTACGAACTCGCCAGCCGAGGCCCGCTCGTCGACGGCATCCACCATCCCGCCCTGAGGCGGCCGGAACACGCGAGGCCGCGCTGACCTCCGAAACCGGCCGGCCGGCACCAGGCCACGAGGCCGGGGACGTCGGAGGAATGGCCGATGGGGCCGGGGACGTCGGGGGAATGGCTGATGGGGCCGGGGACGTCGAGGGAATGGCTGATGGGGCCGAGGACATCGAGGAGGCATCGGGCCACTTGACCGGCAGGTCGGCCGTGGTGGTCGTCGAGGCGTACGCCGAGTTGGCCCGCCGGGTGCTCGCGAGCCCGGCGCGGTTGGGGCGGACCCGGTTGGTGGCGGTCGACGGGCCGAGCGGCGCGGGCAAGAGCCGGTTCGCCGCGCACCTCGCGGACGCCCTGGCGGTGCTGGCCGGTGGTGATCGGCCGCCGGTGGTGCACACCGACGACCTGCTGGACGGCTGGGACGACCAGCTCACCTTCTGGCCGCGCCTGGACGAGCAGGTGCTGGCCCCGCTGCGCGCCGGGAGGCCCGGTGCCTACCGGCGCTACAGCTGGGTCCGGCGCTGCTTCCTGCCCCGCCCGGTCCCGGTGCCGGCCGCACCGGTGCTGGTCCTGGAAGGGGTCAGCGCCGCGCGCGCCCTCGTCCGGCCGGAGCTGACCCTGGCCGTCTTCGTGACCGCGCCCGCGCCGTTGCGGCTGGCTCGCGCGGTCGCCCGGGACGGGCCGGAGATCCTGCCCGAGCTGCGCCGCTGGCACGCCGGGGAGCGGGCGCACTTCGAGGCCGACGACACGGTCACCCGGGTCGACCTGGTGGTCGACGGTGCGCCGAGGCTGCCGCACGACGCTGAGCGGTACTACGTGCGCACCCGTTGACCCGAGTGGGGCATGGACGCCGGCCACCGGCTGGGGCACGATGCGGGAAAGGTCGGGCACGGCGAACGGGGAGCCAGATGTCGGCAACGGACACGCCCGCACGGCGTCGGATCACCCTGACCGGCATCAGCTCACGGGCCTGGGAGCATCCGGCCGACCGCGGCGCCCTGGTCGCGTTGCGGGAGCTGCGCGGGTTCGACGACGTGCTGCGGGCGTTCTTCGGCATGTGGAACGAACGCGGCTTCCGGCTCTCCGTGCTGGCCTCCGGCATCCGGGTCGACCACCGGCAGTACCCGGCGGTGTGGCAGCGCTACACGGAGGCCGCCGCGGCGCTCGACGTGGCGGAGCTGCCCGAGCTGTACGTGACCCAGTCGCCCTGGCTGGGGGCCGAGGCGGTCGGCCTGGACCGGCCGTTCATCGTGCTCAACTCCGCCTGCGTCCAGCAGTTCGACGAGGACGAGCTGCGCTGTCTGCTCGGCCACGAGTTGGGGCACGTCGGCAGCGGGCACGCGGTCTACAAGACGATGCTGATGATCCTCACCCGGTGGGCGGCCAACCTGAGTTGGTTGCCGGTCGGCGCGTTCGCGCTGCGGGCGATCATCGCGGCGATGCTGGAGTGGTGGCGCAAGGCGGAGCTGTCCGCCGACCGGGCTGGTCTGCTCGCCGGGCAGGACCCGGCCGCCGCGCTGCGGCTGCTGATGAAGCTCGCCGGCGGCGGTGACCTGTCCCAGATCGACACCACCGCCTTCCTGGAACAGGCCGCCGAATACTCCGGTGGCGGCGACCTGCGGGACAGCCTGCACAAGATCCGGATGACGGCCTGGAGCACCCATCCGGCGCCGGTGGCACGGGCCGCCCAGTTGCGGCAGTGGATCGACTCCGGGGCGTACGGGCGGGTGCTGGCCGGGGACTACCCGCGCCGCGACGACGACGGCTCGACCAACGTCTCGGAGGAGATCAAGGCGGCTGCCGAGTCGTACCGGGAGGAGTTCAGCCGGTCCACCGACCCGCTGGTCGGGTTGCTGCGTCGGCTCGGTGACGGCGCCAGCGACGTCGGCGAGTGGGTGGGCGGCACCGCCGGTCGGGCCCGCTCCTGGATGGATGCCGCCACCGAGGCCGCCGGCCGCGCGCAGCGCGCCGGTCGGGCCGCGCCGGGCGCTCCGGCGGGTGCCGGCTCGCCGGGTGGCGGTGAGGGTACGGGCTCGGCCGGCACGTCGGGGTAAGGCCGGCATACGATGCCGGTCATGACCACACCGATCATGTCCGAGTCCGAGGTGCGGGCCGCCGTCGAGCGGGAGATGCCCGGTGTCCGGGCCGACCTGGAACGCCTCGTCCGTATCCCCGGCATCGCCTTCGAGGGCTTCGACCACTCGCACGTGGAGCGCTCCGCCGAGGCGGTCGCCGAGCTGCTGCGCGGCTGTGGCCTGGACGTCAACATCGTGCGTTCCGGCGGGCAGCCCGCAGTGATCGGCCGTCGGGCCGCCCCGCCCGGCGCGCCCACCGTGCTGCTCTACGCCCACCACGACGTGCAGCCGGTCGGCGACCGGTCGCTGTGGGAGTCCGACCCGTTCGAGCCGGTGGAGCGGGACGGCCGGCTCTACGGGCGGGGCGCGGCCGACGACAAGGCCGGCATCATGGCGCACATCGCGGCGCTGCGCGCGTACGGGGACGCACTGCCGGTCGGCGTGGTGCTCTTCATCGAGGGCGAGGAGGAGTACGGCTCCGACTCGCTGGAGCGGCTGCTGGCCGAGCACCGCGACGAGATCGCCTCGGACGTCATCGTGATCGCCGACTCCGGCAACTGGGACATCGGCGTACCGGCGTTGACCACCTCGCTGCGCGGCATCGTCAACTGCTTCGTCGAGGTCCGCACGCTGGACCACGCGGTGCACAGCGGTATGTTCGGCGGTGCCGTCCCGGACGCGCTCACCGCGCTGGTCCGGCTGCTGGCCACCCTGCACGACGACGCTGGTGACGTGGCGGTGGACGGGCTGGTGGGCCGCGAGGGCGCCGTCGTCGACTACCCCGAGGACCGGGTTCGGGCCGAGGCCGGGCTGGCCGAGGGCGTGCAGTTCATCGGCACCGGCCGGATCACCGACCGGCTCTGGACCAAGCCCGCGCTGGCGGTGCTCGGCATCGACGCCCCGTCGACCGGCGAGGCACCGAACGCCCTGGTCCCGTCGGCGAAGGCGAAGCTGAGCATCCGGCTCGCTCCGGGCGACGAACCCAAGCGGGCGTACGCGGCGGTGCGCGCGCACCTGGAGAAGCACGCGCCGTGGGGTGCCCAGGTGACGGTCAGCTTCGAGCACGACGGCGACCCGTGCGTGATCGACGCGTCCGGGCCGATGTTCGACGCCGCCCGCTCGGCGTTCCGGACCGCCTGGGACGGCACCGATCCGGTGGACATGGGCGTCGGCGGCTCGATCCCGTTCATCGCCACCTTCCAGGAGATGTTCCCGAAGGCCGCGATCCTGGTGACCGGTGTGGAGGACCCGCACGCCCGCGCGCACGGGCCGAACGAGAGCCTGCACCTCGGAGAATTCGCCCGGGTCTGCCTCGCCGAGGCGCTGCTGCTGGGCAAGGTGGCCGCAGCGGGCACGAACGGGAGCTAGGTGTCGGAACCGTAACTTCCGGTCTGATCTGGGAGTTTGCGGTGTGTCGGGCGCGGGGCTGTTATAGCCTTTCGAACATGAGTACGAACGAGGTGATGGCCCGGTTGGGGGCCGCCGTCAGCGCGCTGGGGGACGTCGACGTCTCCGCGTGGTCCGAGGACACGCTCAACGAACAGCTCGGTGAGCTCTCCGCCGCCCTGGTCGCCCTCGACTCGGTGCTCTCCCGGGTCGCCGGCGAGGTCCGCGCCCGGGGGCTGCGCATCGAGGAACCCGTCTCCGCCTGATCCGCCACCCAGCAGGGTGGCGGCACCCTGCCGACACCGCCCGGGCACGGCAATGCCCGGGCGGTGTCGGAGGTGGCTGGCAGGATGAGGTCCGTGCGGTTCATCGACCTGGCGGCCACCTCCGCCGCCGTGGGCGCCACCAGCGGCCGGCGGGCCAAGGTGGAGCTGCTCGCTGACGCGCTGCGTCGGCTCGACGCGGCCGAGGTGGAGCCCGGCGCCGGCTATCTCGCCGGTGAGCTGCGCCAGCGACAGACCGGGGTGGGCTACGCGAGCCTGCGTGACCTGCCACCGCCGGCCGCCGAGCCGACGTTGACCGTGGCCGCCGTCGACGCGGCCATCGAGCAGATCGCCGCCGTGCAGGGCGCGGGCTCGCAGGCCCGGCGCCGGGCGCTGCTCGGCGCCCTCTTCGCGGCGGCGACCGCCGACGAGCAACGGCTGCTCACCAATCTGTTCAGCGGCGAGCTGCGCCAGGGCGCCCAGGCTGGGCTGCTCGCCGACGCGGTGGCCCGGGCCGCCGAGGTGCCGGTCGCGGTGGTCCGTCGGGCCCTGCTGCTCGCCGGTGACCTGCGCGCGGTGGCGGTCGCCGCGCTGGCCGGGGGCGCCGCCGAGCTGGCCGGGTTCGGCCTGCGGGTCGGCCGGCCGCTGGCGCCGATGCTCGCCCAGAGTGCCCCCTCGGTCGACGAGGCGTTGGCCGCGACCGGCACGCCGGCCGTGGTCGACGTGAAGCTCGACGGCATCCGCATCCAGGTGCACCGCTCCGGCAGCGACATCGCCGTCTTCACCCGCAGCCTCGACGAGATCACCTCCCGGGTGCCCGAGGTGGTCGCCGCCGTCCGTGCCCTGCCCGGTCGAGAGTTGGTGCTCGACGGCGAGGCGATCGGCCTGGACGAGACCGGCCGCCCGCTGCCGTTCCAGCAGACCTCCAGCCGGGCCGCCCGGCGCACCACGCCCAGCATCACCGGGCGCACACCGGTCGCTCCGGCGGTGCTCGCGGCCGCCGCCAGCACCGGCCAGGCCGTGCTGACTCCGTACTTCTTCGACCTGCTGCACCTCGACGGTGACGATCTGATCGACCTGCCCGGCCGGGAGCGGTGGGCCGCGCTCGCCGGCGCGGTCGACGCGTCGCTGCTGGTCGGCCGGCTGGAGGTCGACGGTCCGGAGCAGGCCGGGGCCGCGTTCGCCGCCGCCCTCGACGCCGGCCAGGAGGGCGTCGTGGTCAAGGCGCCGGACGCCCCGTACGACGCAGGCCGGCGCGGCGCGGCCTGGGTCAAGGTCAAGCCCCGGCACACCCTCGACCTGGTGGTGCTCGCCGTGGAGTGGGGCAACGGCCGACGGCAGGGCTGGCTGTCCAACCTGCATCTCGGCGCCCGCGACCCGCGTACCGGTGACTTCGTGATGCTCGGCAAGACGTTCAAGGGGCTCACCGACGAGCTGCTGCGCTGGCAGACCGAACGCTTCCTCGACCTCGCCGTCGAGCGCGGCGACTGGGTGGTCCGGGTCCGTCCCGAGCAGGTGGTGGAGATCGCCTTCGACGGGGTGCAGACGAGTTCGCGCTATCCGGGCGGCATGGCGCTCCGGTTCGCCCGGGTGGTGCGGTATCGCGACGACAAGTCCGCCGCCGAGGCGGACACCATCGACGCCGTCCGCGCCATCCACGCCGGCCGGGCCACCGGCTGACCGGCGGTCAGGCGGAGGGGCTCGGCGTCGGCGTCGGCTCGGCGGCCCGGTCCAGCGGGGCCGGGGTGATGCCGGCGGCGCGGCGGGCCTCCCGGCGGGCCACCCAGCCGTAACCGAACAGGGACATCACGGCGAAGAGCCACCACTGCACGACGTAGCCGAGGTTCTGCCAGTTGTTGGCGTGCCCGACCGGCACCGCCTTGAACATGGGGTCGGCGGCCGGGGTCTGCTCGTCCAGCAGCACGTAACCGCCGTACACCGGGTAGGGCAGCTCGCGGGCCAGCCGCGTCACGCCGACCCGTCGGGTCTCCAGCCGACCGTCGCGCCGGTCCACAGCGCCGGCGCCGCTCTCGGTCTCGTGCACCCGGCCGACCACCGTCACGTCGCCGGTCGGTGCGGCGGGCACCTGCGGCTGGGCGTTCGCCCCACCCGGCGCCGGCGGGATCCAACCACGGTCCACGAGTAGCGCGGTGCCGTCGGCGAGCACCAGCGGGGTGAGCACCTCGAAGCCGACCCGGCTGTCCACCGTCCGGCCGCGGACCAGGACGGTGTTCGTCGGGTCGTACCGGCCGGTGGCGGTGATCCGGGTCCAGACCCTGTCCTCGGCGGGGGCCGGGCCGGCCGTTCCCGCACCGCCGGTGGGGGCGCGCAGCGCGTCGGTCAGCGGCACCGGGGCCATCCGCAGGCCGGCGTCGATCCGCTCGTTGATCTCGGTGCGCCCTTGGTAGCGGTCCATCTGCCAGTTGCCGAGCAGCACCATGACCGCTGCGGCGACCAGGGTCAGCGCGAACGCGCCCAGCCAACGTGGGCTCAGCAGGAACCGGTACACGGCACCGAGGCTACCCGTATGACCGGGGCCACTGACCTCGGCCGGGTCGGAACGGTCGAGCCGGCCCCGGTTGGCGGTGCTCGCGCGTCGGGCCGGGCGGGTATCGTCACGCGGACGGACCGGCCCCCCGGTCGGCCGTCGCGCGAATCCGCCGCCCCCGCGAGGAGTCGATGATGACCGTCGTGCCGCGTCTGGTGCTCAGCGCGCCGTCCTCCGGGCACGGCAAGAACGCGCTGGCGATCGGGCTGCTCGCCGCCCTGGCCGAGCGGGGTGTCGACGTCGCCGGGTTCAAGCTCGGCCCGGACCACGTCGACGCCGCCTATCTCGGCCTCGCCGCCGGTCGGCCCGGTCGGGTGATCGATCCCCGGTTGGTCGGCGTCGATCGGCTCGCCCCGCTGGTCGCGCACGGCGCCGCGGGCGCCGGGCTCGCCGTGGTGCAGGGCAGCATGGGGCTGTACGACTCGGTCGGTGGCCGCCCGGAGCAGGAGTCCACGGCCGCCGCGGCCGCCGCGCTGCGCAGCCCGGTGGTGCTGGTGGTCGACGTGGCCGCGATGGGGCAGTCGGTTGCCGCCTTGGTGCACGGTTTCCGCTCGTACGACGAGCAGCTCTGGCTCGGCGGGGTGATCCTCAACCGGGTGGCGTCCTCGCGGCACGAGGGCATGCTGCGCGAGGCGCTGGACGACGTGGGCGTGCCGGTCTACGGCGCACTGCGCAGGCAGGACCTGCCGGCGGTGCTGCCGTCGCGTCGGCACGGTGTGGCGCCGGTCGTCGACGGGTCCGCCGATGCCGCTCGCGCGGTCCGCCGGCTGGGCGAGGCGGTCGCCGCCACGGTCGACCTGGAACGGCTGCTCGGGCTGGCCCGCTCCGCCCCGCCGCTGCCCGCCGAGGCATGGTCACCGGAGGAGGCGCTCGGTTCGGTGCCGGTCCTGGCGGACCGCCCGCTGGTGGCGCTGGCCGGTGGGCCGGGCGGCAGCTTCAGCCACCCGGAGACCGCCGAGCTGCTGCGGGCCGCCGGCGCCGAGGTGGTCACGATCGATCCGCTGCGCGACGAGGCGCTGCCGGCCGGCACCCGTGCGCTGGTCGTCGGCGGCGGGCTGCCCGAGGCGTACGCCGAGCAGTTGTCGGCCAACCGGCGGCTCTGCATCGCCGTGGCCGAGTTGGCGCGTACCGGGCGTCCGGTGGTCGCCGAGGGCGCCGGTCTGCTCTGGCTGGCCCGGGAGATGGACGGGCTGCCGATGTGCGGGGTGCTGGACGCGGTCGGTGTCAGCCGGGACGGCCTGGTGGCTGGCTACCGGCAGGCGACCGCCCAGACCGACAGCGTGGTCGCCGCGACCGGCACGATCCTGATCGGGCACAAGGAGCATCGCGCGGTGCTCACCCCGCGTGCCGGTCAGCGGCCGGCGTGGAGCTGGGACGGTGGCGCGCCGGAGGGCTTCGTCTGGCGCAACGTGCACGCCTCCCAGCTCGCCCTGCACTGGGCCGCCCACCCGGCGACCGCCGCCCGGCTGGTCGCCGCAGCGGCGACCGACCCGGCGACCGAGGGCGTGCCCGCGCAGCCCGGCGGGGTGCCGGCGTGATCGGTCAGGTGGCGGTGCGCCGCTTCCCGGCGTTGACCGTCTCCACCCCGCGCACCGAGGTGCGGCGGCTCACCGCTGCGGATGCGTCGGCGGCCGGGGAGATCTTCGCCGACAAGCTGACCCGGCGCTGGCTGCCGCTGGCCGACGACTCCGGCCCGATCGACGGGCACGCCTGGTGCACCGATCTGGCCCGGCAGCGCCGCGACAGTGGCGAGGGGGACCACTACGCGGTGCTGCGTCGTGAGGATGACCAGGTGGTGGGCTCGCTGTGGACGCGGCGCACCGACTGGGGCGCACGGCTCACCGAGGTCTCCTACGCGATGGCCCCGCACGCGCGCGGCTTCGGCCTGGCCGCCGAGGCGGTGGACGCGGTGGCCATCGCGTTGATCCTGGAGCACGACTTCCAGCGGGTCGAGCTGCGGGTGGCTCCCGGCAACCTGGCCTCCCGCCGGGTCGCCGAGAAGGCCGGCTTCAGCTATGAAGGGTTGCTGCGCAACGCCGGTTTCGTCCGCGGCGGCCGGGTCGATCTTGAGCTGTGGTCGTTCGTGGCGGCCGACCTGCGCTGACCCTTCCTGGGCCGGTCACCCGACGATGGCGTCCGACGGTGGGGTGAACTGGCGGGTGGGTTGGCCCTTCAGGCCGTCGCGCAGGGTCTCCGCGACCGCCGCGATCGGGATCTGGGACTGCCCGTCACCCACCGCGTTGAACGGGTTGTCCGGGTCGGAGATGAAGCTGGCCGCGGCCAACTCCGGGGTGTAGGCGACGAACCAGGCGGACCGCGTGCTGTCGGTGGTACCGGTCTTACCGGCCACCGGGCGGCCGACCGTACCCCGGACGCTGTCGGCGGTGGACCAGCCGCCGCAGCCTCCGCGCGCCGGGGTGTCCCCGGTCGGGCAGCGGGCGGCGTCGGTGGCCGCCCGGGCGGCGTCCGCGCTGACCACCTGCCGGCAGCGCGGCTTGGCCACCTCACGGTGGAGGCCGCCGGGGGTGACGGACGTGGCCGGCGTGCCGTCCCGGTTCATGATCGCCGACACCGGGATCGCCTCGCAGTAGCGGCCGTCGGCCGCGACGGCGGCGTAGGCGTTCGCCATCTCCAGTGGGGTGGCGTCGGAGACGCCCAGCGTGAACGCGCCCCACTTCTTCACCTTCGTCGGGGACGCCTGTTCCCGGTCGACGTCGGTGCGCCAGCGCAACCCGAGTTGTTCGGCCAGCCGCACCGCCCGGTCCGCGCCGACCCTCTCCTCCAGCCACACGAAGTACGTGTTGACCGACTTGCCGAAGCCGGACCACATGGTCTGCTGCCCGGTCATGGCGCCGCTGGCGTTGGACGGCGCCCAGCCGTCGTAGACCGCTGACTTGTACCGGTACGGCGCGTTGAACGAGGTGGAGAGCGTCATCCCGGAGTCCAGGGCGGCCAGCATCGGGAACATCTTGAACGTCGATCCGGCCTGGTAGCCCGGCAGGTCACCGCCGCCGAGCAGTGGCGCCACCGTGTTCGGGTAGTTGGCCTTCACCTTCGGCCCGGCCTCGGGGTTGGAGCTCTGTGGGTTCTCGCTGAGGTCGAGCGAGTACGTCCGGTTCACCGCCATCGCCTTCACCCGCCCGGTGCCCGGCTCGGCGACCACGATGCCGTTGGCGAACGGGCTGCCGGTGCCCTCCTTGGCGCCGACGTTCTTCTCGGCCGCCTCCTGGATCTTCGGATCGATGCTGAGCACGATCCGGTAGCCGCCCCGGCGCAGCTTGTCCATCCGTTCCAGCCGGTTCTCCCCGAACGCGGGCTGCGCACTCCACCAGTTCTTCAGGTAGTCGCAGGCGAAGCCCCAGCTGTTGTACTTGTCCGGCACCGCCGCGCAGTCGTTCGGCGGGTTGGTCAGCTTCAGCCGGATCGGCTCGGACTTCGCGGCGGCGGCCGAGTCGGGGGAGAGGTAGCCGAGTTGGCTCATCCGGTCCAGCACGTAGTTGCGCCGCCCGGTGGCCTCCTTCTGGTCGGAGTCGGCCGGGTCGTACTCCGACGGCGACTTGACCAGCCCGGCCAGGGTGGCCGCCTCGACCGGGGTGAGGTCCTTGGGGGTCTTGGAGAAGAAGATCTCGCTGGCCGCGTAGATGCCGTACGCCCGGTGCCCGAAGTACGCCGAGTTCAGGTAGCGCTCCATGATCTGTTCCTTGCTCATCTCCTTCTCCAGGTCCAGCGCCATCCGCATCTCCTTGACCTTGCGCAGGCTGGTCTGCTGGGTGGCTTCCTGGACCTCCTTGGGCGTGGTCGCGCTGTCCCGCAGGGCCATCCGGACGTACTGCATGGTCAGCGTCGAGGCGCCCTGCGAGACCCCGTTGGAGCGGGCGTTGGAGACGAAGGCTCGGGCCACGCCCTTCGGGTCGACGCCGTGGTGCTGGTAGAAGCGGGAGTCCTCGGCCGCGACGATCGCCTGCTGGATGTTCGGCGACATGTCCGACAGCTTGGTGTACTGCCGGTACTCCTCGTAGAACATGGTCAGCACGGTCTTGCCGTCCGGGGCGTAGAGGTACGAGGTCTCGGCGGGCAGGGCGGTGGTCAGCAGCTTGGTCTTGTGCTCCACGGCGTGCGCGGTGGCCTTCGCGCCGAGCCCGGTGAGGGCGACCAGCGGGTACGCGGCGGCGGCGATCACGATGCCGGCGATCAGCCCGGCGCGGAGTAGAGGAACGAGTCGACCAGCGGCAGCAAGGGGTCGGTTGCTCACATGGCCAAGTTATGACATTTCCGATTCGAACATGAGAAGAACTCATAAACCGCCGGGTGGTGATGCGGCTTACGTCGAGATCGGCTGTCCCACCGGCCGCCTTCCCGGCAGGATCGCGGACATGTGTGATCAGCCGAGCGTGCTGGCACCGGCCGCCGGGGCCGGGGCCAGGGCTGCCCCCGAGCCGGACCTGGCGCACCACGGCGACGCGGAGGCGAGCGCCGGTCTGGTCGACCTCGCCGTCAACGTCCGCCGGGCACCGCTACCGGACTGGCTGGCCGGCCCGATCGCCGCCACCCTCACCGACCTGGCCCGCTATCCGGACCCGGCGTCGGCCCGTGCGGCGGTCGCCGCCCGGCACCGGCGTCACCCGGACGAGGTACTGCTCACCGCCGGCGCTGCCGAGGGGTTCGTGCTGATCGCCCAGGCGCTGCGCGGCATCCGCCGCCCGGTGGTGGTGCACCCCCAGTTCACCGAGCCGGAGGCGGCGCTGCGGGCCGCCGGCCACCCGGTCGAGCGGGTGCTGCTGGACCCCGCCGAGGACTTCCGGCTCGACCCGGACCGGGTGCCCGCCGATTCCGACCTGGTGATGATCGGCAACCCGACGAACCCCACCTCGGTGCTGCACCCGGCGCGGACCCTGGCCGCGCTGGCCCGCCCGGGCCGGGTACTGGTGGTCGACGAGGCGTTCGCCGACACCACCGCCGTCCCCGGGCGGCCCGGCGAGCCGGAGTCGCTGGCCGAGCGGCGTGATCTGCCCGGGCTGCTCGTGCTGCGCAGCCTCACCAAGACCTGGGGCCTGGCCGGCCTGCGGATCGGCTACCTGCTCGGCGCGCCGGAGCTGCTGTCCCGGCTGGCCGCCGTCCAGCCGCTCTGGGCCGTCTCCACCCCCGCGCTGGCCGCCGCGTCGGCCTGCGCCACCCCCGTCGCGGTCCAGGCCGAACGCGTGATCGCCGCCGAGCTCGCCGCCGACCGCGACCACCTGGTCGCCCGCCTGGCCGACCTGCCCGGGGTACGCGTCGTCGGCCGCCCGGCCAGCGCGTTCGTGCTGCTGCATTTGCCGGGCGCGACCCGGGTCCGGGAGGCTCTGCGCGATCGGGGTTGGGCGGTACGCCGGGGCGACACCTTCCCCGGCCTCGGCCCAGACTGGCTGCGGGTGGCCGTGCGCGACCGATCCACCACCGACGCGTTCGTCGCGGTGCTGCGCGAGACCATGGAGGCATGATGCTGGAGACCACGATCGCGGCGATCCGGCCGCTGGACGAGTCGGCCATGGCCGACGCCCGCGAGCTGCACGGCCGGCTGACCAAGCCGGCGGGGTCGCTGGGCGCGCTGGAGGACCTGTCGGTACGCCTCGCCGGCCTCGCCGCGGCCTGCCCGCCACCGGTGCCCGAGCCGGCCGCGGTGGCGATCTTCGCCGGTGACCACGGAGTGCACGCTCAGGGGGTGACCCCGTGGCCGCAGGAGGTCACCGGGCAGATGATCGGCAACTTCCTGGCCGGCGGGGCCGTGGTCAACGCGTTCGCCCGGCAGGCCGGTGCCTCGGTCACCGTGGTCGACGTCGGCGTGGCCACCCCGCTACCCGCCCAGCCCGCCGCTGAGGCGTCCGGCCCGGCCATCCTCGACCCGTCCGTGCCCCGGTTCGTCAGCGCGACCGTGCGCCGGGGCACCCGGGACCTCGCGGTGACCGCCGCGCTCACCCGGGACGAGGCGCGGGCGGCGGTGCAGACCGGCATCCGGATCGCCGACGAGCTGATCGACGCCGGGGCCGGCATCCTGCTCACCGGGGACATGGGCATCGGCAACACCACCCCGGCCGCCACGCTGATCGCCGCGTTCACCGGTGCCGACCCGCTCGACGCCACCGGCCGGGGCACCGGGGTCGACGACCCGACGTACGCCCGCAAGGTGGCGGTGGTGCGGGCCGCGCTGGCCCGGCACGCCCCCGACCCGGCCGACCCGCTGGGCGTGCTGGCCGCCGTTGGCGGGCTGGAGCACGCCGCGCTGGCCGGGCTGATCCTGGGCGCTGCGGCCCGCCGCACGCCGGTGCTGCTGGACGGCGTGATCGCGGTCTCCGCCGCGCTCGCCGCCGCGGCGTTCGCCCCGGACGCGGTCGGCGCCATGGTCGCCGGCCACCGCTCGACCGAGCCGGGCGCGACGGTGGCGCTGCGCCACCTCGGCCTCGACCCGCTGATCGACCTGGGCCTGCGCCTCGGGGAGGGCACCGGCGCGCTGCTGGCGCTGCCGGTGGTCACCGGCGCGGTCCGGGTGCTGCACGAGGTGGCCACCTTCGACTCGGCCGGCGTGGCTGAGAAGTGAGCGAGCGCAGCGGGCGAGCCATCCGGCGCGACAGCGCGGCCGCGACGTGAGCACCAACCCGTACCCTCTCGGCCTGCGGCTGGACGGGCGGCGGGTGGTCGTGGTGGGCGGTGGTGCGGTCGCCACCCGACGGGTGCCGGCGTTGCTGGACGCCGGTGCGGACGTGCTGCTGGTGGCACCGGAGCTGACCCCGGCGCTGCGTGCGCGGGCGGACGCGGGCCGGCTGCGCTGGCTGCCGCGCCGGTTCGCGCCCGACGACCTGGACGGGGCGTGGCTGGTCCAGGTGGCGATCGACGACCCGATCGCGGCGGAGTCGGTGAGCGTCGCCGCCGCCGAGCGGCGGATCTTCTGCGTCCGGGCCGACGACCGCACCGCCGCCACGGCCTGGACCCCAGCGGTGACCCGGCACGGGCCGGTCACCGTCGCGGTGCTCGGCGGCGGCGACCCGCGCCGCGCGATGACCGTCCGCGACGCCATCCGCGACCTCCTCGGTGCGAGCAAGGGCGCCCTGTCGACGCCTGCGGTGGAGCAGGGGTCTCTTGCTGCGGCAGTCGGCGGGCGGGTGGCTCTGGTCGGGGCGGGGCCGGGTGACCCGGAGCTGATCACCGTGCGGGGCTGGCGGCTGCTCACCGAGGCGGACGTGGTGGTCGCCGACCGGCTGGTGCCCGGGCTGCTCCTGGACGAGCTGCGCCCCGACGTGGAGCTGGTGGACGCCTCGAAGATCCCGTACGGCCCGTCCCGCGCCCAGGAGGAGATCAACCGGATCCTGGTGGACCGGGCACTGGCCGGCGCGCTGGTGGTCCGGCTCAAGGGCGGTGACCCGTACGTCTTCGGCCGGGGCGGCGAGGAACTGCTGGCCTGCACGGCGGCCGGTGTTCCGGTGACCGTGGTCCCCGGGGTCACCAGCTCGATCGCCGCCCCGGCCGCGGCCGGCATCCCGGTCACCCACCGGGCGGTGGCGCACGAGTTCACCGTGGTCTCCGGGCACCTAGCGCCCGACTCGCCGGCCTCGCTGGTGCGCTGGGAGGCGCTCGCCGGGCTACGCGGCACCCTGGTGATCCTGATGGGGCTGAAGAACCTCGGCGCCATCACGGCGACCCTGATCGCGCACGGCCGGTCGCCGCAGACACCGGCCGCCGTCGTCCAGGAAGCCACCACGGGCGCCCAGCGGGCGCTGCGGTCCACCCTCGGCGCGGTGGCCGCCGACGTGCTGGCGGCCGATCTGCGCCCGCCCGCGGTCGTCGTGGTGGGCGACGTGGTGCACGCGCTGGACGCCTGACGGCAGCGGGCCGGAGACGACGTCTCCGGCCCGCTGCGGGTGTCAGATCACTGCTTGAGCATGTTGTCCAGCAGCAGGGCACAGCGGATCAGACCGAGGTGGCTGTACGCCTGCGGGTGGTTGCCCAGCCCGCGCTCGGCGAGCGGGTCGTACTGCTCGGGGAGCAGGCCGGTCGGGCCGGCGGTGAGCACCATCTGCGCGAACAGCTCCTCGGCGTCGGTGCGGCGGCCGGTGCGCAGGTACGCCTCGATCAGCCACGCCGTGCAGATGTGGAAGCCGCCCTCGCGGCCGGGCAGGCCGTCGTCCCAGTGGTAGCGGTAGACGACCGGGCCGCTGCGCAGGTCCGCCTCGATCCGGAGCACGGTGGACAGGAAGCGCGGGTCATCGCCCGGAAGCAGGCCCGAGAGCCCGATCCAGAGCGACGAGGCGTCCATGTCCTCGTCGCCGTACGCGACGCTGTACGCCTCGACCTCCTCGTGCCAGCCGTGCTCCAGCACGTTGGCGCCGATCCGGTCGCGCAGCTCCACCCACTGGGGGCGGTCCTCGCCGCCGTGCTGGCGCATCACGTGCAGGGCCCGGTCGACGGTCATCCAGCACATCACCTTGGAGAAGATGTGGTGCCGGGGTGGCAGCCGGGCCTCCCAGATGCCGTGGTCGGGCTCGTGCCAACGGCGGCGAACCGCCTCGACCATGTTGTCCAGTACCCGCCACTCGTCGTCGCGGACCGAGCCGCGGGCGTCGGCGACGGCCGCGATCAGGTCGGCGATCGGGCCGAAGACGTCCAGCTGGAGCTGGTGGTTGGCGAGGTTGCCGACCCGGACGGGCCGGGAGCCGGCGTACCCGGGCAGGGTGTCGATGACCGCCTCGGCGCCCAGCTCGTAGCCGTCGATGGTGTAGAGCGGGTGCAGCCGCTCCGGGTGCCCGCCGGTGCGCTCGATGCAGCCGTCCACCCAGCGCAGAAAGCCCTCGGCCTCTTCGAGGGAACCCAGGTCGACCAGCGCGCGGGCGGTCAGTGCGGCGTCGCGGAGCCAGCAGTAGCGGTAGTCCCAGTTGCGGACGCCGCCCAGTTCCTCCGGGAGCGAGGTGGTGGCCGCGGCCAGGATCGAGCCGGTGGCCTCGTGGCAGAGCCCGCGCAGGGTGAGCGCGCTGCGGGTGACCAGGTCGCGGGAGGTGGACGGCAGCTTCAGCGAGGCGACCCAGTCCTTCCACGGCTGCTCGGCCGCGGCCTGCCGGTCGTGGATCGGCACCCGGTGGTGCTCCAGGCTGTGCGTGCCGAAGCGCAGCTCCAGCAGGACCTGCCCGCCGGCGGCGGAGAGGTCGACGACCGCCTTGGCGGTCTGGTAGCCGCCGTCGTTGCTGACTTGCCACTCCACACCGGGGGAGTAGAGCGCGACCGGCTCGTTGGAGCCGAGCACCAGCAGGCCGTCGCCGAGCGGCTGCATCTGCACGGCGACCTGACCGAACTCGGGTCGTGGCGCGAACTCCAGCCGGGCCCGGCCGCTGCCGGTGAGCACCCGGATCAGGGTCGAGTCGCCGGTGACCACCGCCGGGCCGTCCGGGGTGGTCTCCCGGGCCGGCTTGTCCAGCCAGTCGGTGACGGTGAGGCCGGACCACCGGGTCTCCACGGTCATCGTGCCGGAGCGGTAGCGCTGGCCCAGCGGGATGCCCCCGCGTTCCGGTGCGACGCTGAAGTGACCGGCCGGGCTGCCGCCAACCAGGTCGGCGAAGATCGCCGCCGAATCCGGCTTGGGGTGGCAGAGCCAGCTGACCTTGGCCTCGGGGGTGAGCAGCGCGACGGTGCGGCCGTTGGACAGCATCGAGTGCCGCTCGATCGGCACCGCCCGCTCACCGAAGAGCCAGTGCCGCCGGGTCTCCAGTAGCAGCCCGAGTGCGCGGGCCGCCTCGAGCGGATCGGCCACCCGGTAGTCGGCCTGGGTGTCCCCTGGGCCGATCTTGATGCCGAGGTCCGGCCCGTGCAGGTTGCCGAACGCGTTCTCGTCGGTCACGTCGTCGCCGATGAAGAGCACGGCGCTGGCCGAAAGCTGGGTCCGCAGCTGGTCGACCGCAGTGCCCTTGTGGGTGGCCACCACGGAGAGTTCGAAAACCTCCTTGCCCTGGGTGACCGTGACGCCGTCCCAGGTGGCCGGGCCGTTGCGGACCGCCTCGATGGCCGCGGCGGCGATCTGCGGGTCTACCCCACGGGTGTGCACCGCGACGCTGGCCGGCTTGCGTTCCAAGCGGATGCCGGGGTGTTCGGCGGCGATCTCGCGCAGCGCGTCCCGCACCCGGGTGCGCACCGCGACCAGCTCGGGGGAGAGCCGCTCGACGAAGCCGATGTCGAACTCGGAGCCGTGGCTGCCGACGAGGTGCACCTCGCTGGGCAGTCGGGAGAGCGCGGCCAGGTCGCGCAGCGCCCGGCCGGAGACCACCGCCACGGTGGTCTGCGGCAGCGCGGCGAGCGCGCGGACCGCGGCCACCGACTCGGGCAGCGGTACGGCCGTGCTCGGGTCCTCCACGATCGGCGCCAGTGTGCCGTCGTAGTCGCAGGCGATCAGGAGCTGGGGGACCCGGGCGATCCGGCCGATGGCGGAGCGCAGCTCGGGGTCCATCACCCCGGTGGCGATCGCCGCTCCGTCGTTGACGGACGTGTTCACGCGGCCTCCGCCTCGGAGACTCCAAGCTCGGAGAGGAAAGACTTGGCCCAGTGCCCCACGTCGTGGGTGCGCAGGTGACGTTGCATTGTCCGCATCCGGCGGCGCGCCTCGGTTTTCTCCACGTGCACGGCCCGGAGCAGGGCGTCCTTGACCGCGTCCGGGTCGTGCGGGTTACACAAAAAGGCCTGGCGCAGCTCGGTGGCGGCGCCGGCGAATTCACTGAGCACGAGCGCGCCACCCTGGTCGGCGCGCGATGCGACGTACTCCTTGGCCACCAGATTCATTCC
The DNA here is from genome assembly GCF_045207365.1 of Micromonospora sp. NBC_00858. Lineage (NCBI taxonomy): Bacteria > Bacillati > Actinomycetota > Actinomycetes > Micromonosporales > Micromonosporaceae > Micromonospora > Micromonospora sp. NBC_00858. Next base: position 7,704,489 of record NZ_CP108828.1, read on the forward strand.
GTCTCGCAGCGGGGTCACCATCATCACGTCGGCAGCGACGTACATCGCGGCCAGTTCACTGCGACTGTACGACTGATGCAGGTAGTGCACCGCAGGCACGCCGACCCTGCCGAATTCCCCATTAATCCGACCAACTTCGCGCTCCACCTTGACCCGAAGTGCCTGGTAGTGCTCGACGCGCTCCCGGCTTGGCGTGGCCACCTGCACCATAACCGCGTCCGGAACTGTCAACTTTCCGTCAGCCAGTAGCTCGCGGAAGGCCTTGAGGCGCAATTCGATGCCCTTGGTGTAATCCAGCCGGTCCACGCCCAGGATTATCGTCTTCGGATCGCCCAGTTCGGCGCGGATCTGCTTCGCCCGGGCCTGGATCGCCGGGTCGGCGGCCATCCGCTCCATCTCCTGGGTGTCGATCGAGATGGGGAAGGCGCCCGCCTTCACCTGCCGCCCGTCGACCTGGATCATCTGCCCCTCGTAGCGCAGCCCGAGCAGGTGCCGGGCCAGCCGGACGAAGTTCTGCGCGGCCAGCCGCTGCTGGAAGCCGACCAGGTCGGCGCCGAGCAGGCCGCGCAGGATCTCGGTACGGAACGGCATCTGCATGAACAGCTCGATCGGCGGGAACGGGATGTGCAGGAAGAAGCCGATCCGCAGGTCCGGCCGCAGCTCCCGGAGCATCGCCGGGACCAACTGGAGCTGGTAGTCCTGCACCCAGACCGTCGCGCCCTCGGCCGCCACGTCCGCGGCGGCCTCGGCGAACCGCGCGTTGACCAGGCGGTACGCCTCCCGCCAGCGACGCTTGTAGGCCGGTGTCTCCACCGCGTCGTGATAGAGCGGCCAGATCGTCGCGTTGGACTGGCCCTCGTAGTACCGCTCCAGCTCCTCGGCGCTCAGCGGCACCGGGTGCAGTCGGATCCCCTCAAGGTCGAACGGCTCCGGGGCGGCGCCGGTCCCGCCGGCCCAGCCGACCCAGGTCCCCTGGTGTTCGGCGAGCACGGGATGCAGCGCGGTGACCAGCCCGCCGGGGCTGCGTCGCCACTGCCGCCCTTCGGGGGTGCTCACCTCGTCGACCGGCAGGCGGTTCGCCACTACGACAAAGGAGCTACGGACGGTCACGATCGGCCACCTCCGGGTACTGACGGGTCCACCGCGATGAGCGTACTGAGCGTAGCTGCGGCGTCTGGTGCCCCGTGCCTGAGTTCCCTACCCGCCCCGCAGGGGCTGAATCTGGATGGTGATCTTGTCAACAACATGGGTCCTCCGACGGCACGACGTACTCCTGGGGCGGGGTGATGTGGGCGAAGCGGGCCGAACCTGTCAGGATTGACGATGGCGTGCGCGCGGCCGGCCCCCGGCCGGTGCCGCGGGCGGAGGTCGCAGCCCGCGCCGCGCCGCCCATCATGCGACAGCAACCGACGGAGGTAGCCCGCACCGTGGCCCAGTACATCTACGTCCTGGAAAAGGCGCGCAAGGCGCACGGCGACAAGGTCGTGCTCGACAATGTGACGCTGAGCTTCCTGCCGGGGGCCAAGATCGGTGTGGTCGGCCCGAACGGCGCCGGTAAGTCCAGCCTCCTCAAGATCATGGCAGGGCTGGACAGGCCGAGCAACGGCGAGGCCCGGCTGATGCCCGGCTACACCGTCGGCATGCTCGCCCAGGAGCCCCCGCTCAACGACGCCAAGACCGTGCTCGGCAACGTCGAGGAGGCGGTCGCCGAGACCAAGGCCAAGCTGGAGCGGTTCAACAAGATCGCCGAGCAGATGGCCACCGACTACTCCGACGAGCTGATGGAGGAGATGGGCAAGCTCCAGGAGGAGCTGGACCACGCCGACGCGTGGGACATCGACTCCAAGCTCGAACTGGCCATGGACGCGCTGCGCTGCCCGCCGCCGGACGCCGACGTGACCCAGCTCTCCGGTGGTGAGCGCCGCCGGGTCGCGCTCTGCAAGCTGCTGCTGGAGGCGCCCGACCTTCTGTTGCTCGACGAGCCGACGAACCACCTCGACGCGGAGAGCGTCTCCTGGCTGGAGCAGCACCTGGCCAAGTACGCCGGCACCGTCATGGCGATCACGCACGACCGGTACTTCCTGGACAAGGTGGCCGGCTGGATCCTGGAGCTGGACCGCGGCCGGGCGATCGGCTACGAGGGCAACTACTCCACCTACCTGGAGAAGAAGGCCGCCCGGCTGGCCGTCGAGGGCCGCCGCGACGCCAAGATGAAGAAGCGCCTCACCGAGGAGCTGGAGTGGGTCCGCTCCAACGCCAAGGCCCGGCAGACCAAGTCCAAGGCCCGCCTGGACCGGTACGACGAGATGGCCACCGAGGCGGAGAAGACCCGCAAGCTGGACTTCGAGGAGATCCAGATCCCGCCGGGCCCGCGCCTGGGCAGCACGGTGATCGAGGCGCAGAGCCTGAGCAAGGGCTTCGGCGACCGGCTGTTGATCGACAACCTGTCGTTCTCGCTGCCGCGTAACGGCATCGTCGGCATCATCGGGCCCAACGGCGTCGGCAAGACCACGCTGTTCAAGACCATCGTCGGGCTGGAGCAGCCGACCGACGGCTCGGTCCGGGTCGGCGAAACCGTCTCCCTGTCGTACGTCGACCAGAACCGCCAGGGCCTCGACGGCGACAAGACCGTCTGGGAGGTCGTCTCCGACGGTCTGGACTACCTGATGGTGGGCAAGGTCGAGATGCCGTCCCGGGCGTACATCGCCGCGTTCGGCTTCAAGGGGCCGGACCAGCAGAAGCCGACCAAGGTGCTCTCCGGCGGCGAGCGCAACCGGCTCAACCTGGCGCTGACGCTGAAGATCGGCGGCAACGTCATCCTGCTCGACGAGCCGACCAACGACCTGGACGTGGAGACCCTCTCCAGCCTGGAGAACGCGCTGCTGGAGTTCCCCGGCTGCGCCGTGGTCATCTCGCACGACCGGATGTTCCTGGACCGGGTGTCCACGCACATCCTGGCGTGGGAGGGCGACGACCAGGACCCGGCCAAGTGGTTCTGGTTCGAGGGCAACTTCGAGGCGTACGAGAAGAACAAGATCGACCGCCTCGGCGCGGAGGCCGCCCGGCCACACCGGGTGACCTACCGCAAGCTGACCCGCGACTGACCGGGCCGACAAGGTGTCTGACCGGTTCGTCTACCACTGCACACTGCGCTGGTCCGACCTGGACGCGTACGGCCACGTCAACAACTCGCGCTTCCTCACCCTGTACGAGGAGGCGCGGGTGGCGTTGATGTTCGCTGGCGGCCGGGCCTGGGGGGTCGGCTCGTTCGCCGACGGGGTGGTGATCCGCCGGCACGAGGTGGACTACCTGCGCCCGGTCGACTACGCGCTGGGCCGGGCCACCGCAGAGGCCGCGCCCACCGTCCGGATCGAGCTGTGGGTGGAGGAGATCCGGGCCTCCCGGTTCACCGTCGCCTACGAGTTGTACGACGGCGAGGTGCTGGCCAGCCGGGCCCGCTCGGTGCTGGTGCCGTTCGACCTGACCCGCCAGGTGCCCCGGCGGATCACCGCAGAGGAGCGGGATTTCCTGCTCACCTACGCTCCGCAGGGCGGCGCGGCGTGACTCGGCCGGGGTGGACGGGGTGACGGCGACGGCGGCCGGACACGGCGTCACCGGGGTGGCCGACGCGGGTGCCTTCCTGGCCCGGCTGGTCCGGCTGGATCCGGGCGCGCCGGTCCGGCTGCGGCCGGCCGGCGCCGCCGGTCGGGTCGCCCTCTGGGCACGGCTGCCGTGGCAGGTGCTGGTGGTCCGGACGGTCGCGGGCGGCCCGGCCGACGGCACCCCCGAGGACGTCACGGTGGCCGCCGCGGAGTTGCTGGCGGAGCTGGAGCGCGGCGGCGCGGCATTGCCGGCGCGTCGGGACGCGCAGTGGCGGTGGCCGCTGCCGCCGGCCCGCAGCCGGCCGGTGGAGGCGCTGCCCGCCGCCGAGCTGCGGCGGATCGCGGACGCGGCGGCGGGCACCCTGCGTACGGCGAGCGAGCACGGCGTGGCCGGCCGCGCGGTGGGTCAGCGGATGCTGCGCGACGCGCTGCTCGACCACGTGGCCGTGCTGGTCAGTCCGGACGGTCCGCCCGGCCCGCCGGTGGAGGTGCCGCAGCGACTGGTTCAGGGGCTGGTCCGGATGGGCTTCCTCGGGCCGGTTGACGGCCCGGCCGGTGCCCCTGCCGAGGCTGCCGTCCAGGTGCGGGTGGCCGGCCGTTGGGTTGGCCTGGTGGGACCATACGGAGCGGCCTGGTTGCAGAAGGCCACCGATCTCGCCGTGACGCCCCTGGCTACTCGTCCGAACGGATGACCCCTACTCATTCTTCTAGTCTGGGGCGGTCGTTGGGGGGGTGCTTCAACTCGGCTGTCCGGGTACCGTCCATCCTCGGATCCAACGCACCGTAGGCGACTGGATCCGCTGGGGAGTGAGGTGCGCGAGCGATGCCGTGGTGGTCATGGCGCCCCGGTCCCGCCGACGGCGGCGATCCGGAAACCCGAAGCGGGATCACAGTGGAGAGCGCGGTCCGGGTCGGACCGCCCAACCCTCGCCAGCCGGGGGACGACTGCCCGTCCAACGAGCGGCCCGTGCTGACCGAGATGCCGGCCACCATCGAGCCGGTGAGCCTGCGCCGGGTCTGTGACGCACTCGACCTGCTCGACGTGCGATATTTGGCCGACGGTGACGGCAACCTGCTGGCCATGTGGGAGCGGCACGCCGTGCTGGTCACCCTGGAGGGGCCGGAGGACGAGATCCTGGTGATGCGGGCACGTCCGCACGCCACAGTGCCGCCGGACTGGGCCGACCGTGCGTACCGGGTGGTCAACGAGTGGAACCACACCCGTCGGTTCTGCAAGGCGTACATCGGCGACCCGACCGAGCGCGGGCAGCTACCGATCTACGCCGAGCTTCAGGTGCCGCTCGGCGCCGGCACCCACGACGCGCTGCTGGTCGAGATGCTCGACTGCGGCGCCGCAGTGGCCACCAGCTTCGTGGACTGGCTGCACGACGAGGGCGCGCTGCTCTGACCCTGCCGCGACCCGGGTGCCCGGGCCGGGCCGTCAGGCGCGGTCAGGCCGGGTCCTCCGTGGCGTTGATCATGAAGTGCGCCGCCCGCTCCAGGTAGTCCCAGAGTGTGCTGGCGACCTCCGGCTCCAGGTCGAGCCGGTCCACGGCGCGGCGCATGTGCCGCAGCCAGGCGTCCCGCTCGGCCACGCCGATCCGGAACGGGGCGTGCCGCATCCGCAGCCGCGGGTGCCCCCGCTGGGCGGAGTACGTGTTCGGCCCGCCCCAGTACTGCATCAGGAACAGCGTCATCCGGTCCGCCGCCGGGGCCAGGTCGTCCGGGTACATCGGCCGCAGCAGGGGATCGGTGGCGACGCCGGCGTAGAACTCGTCCACCAGCTTGCGGAAGGTGGGCTCGCCGCCGACCGCCTCGAAGAGGGTCGTCGACGCACCAGGACGGTCGGAGTCACCTGCGGGAGTCACCGTTCCATCCTGCCAGGCGTGCTCAGTGCCGGCCCGACCCGGACGCCGTGCGTCGGGTCACGCCGGGCCCGCGTTCGTGTCAGGGCCGTTCGTGTCAGGGCCGCTCGTGTCGGATCAGCTCAGCTGACCGCGTGCCGACGGCGGTCGTCACCGGCTCGCGGCTCGGGGGGCCCTGCCGGGGTGCCGCCGGGCGTCGGGTTGGCCGGCGACCCGGCGTTGGCCGCGGAGGCCGTCGCGATGGCGCCGTCCACCGTCTGCTGGTCCGGCCAGCGCAGCGACGCCACCACCATCAGCACCACGCCGGCCGCGCTCCACACGCCGACCACCAGCGGAATGGAGAACCGCTCGGCGAGCAGGCCGGTGACGAGCACCGCCATGCCCTGGATGACCTGCACGCCGGTGGCCATCACACCGAAGGCGCGGGCCCGGAACTCGCCGGGCAGCGCCTGGACGAACAGCCCGTTGGCCATCGGCAGCATGCCGGCGACCGCGAACCCGCAGAGAGCCGCGAGCAGCGCCACCACGATCGGCGGTGGGTCGAACAGTGCCGGCACCAGCGCCAGCGGGGCGAACACCGCCAGCGGTCGCATCAGGGCCAACCGACGGGCCGGGCCGAACAGTCGGCTCACCAGCAGCCCGCCGAGGATGAACCCGAGCGGGTTGGCCATCATGATCACCGCCTGAGCCAGGCCGGCGTCCAGGTCGCCGTTGTCGTCCCGGTTGGCCCAGCCGGCGGCCAACCCCTCGGGGACGATCGAGAAGAGCATCGCGCTGAACACCAACACCGCGATGGCCCGCAGCACCGGGGTGCCGAAGACGATCTGGAACCCCTGGCCGGTCTCCCGGAGCAGGTGGCTGCGCTGCGCGGTGGTCATCATCGGGGCCCGGTCGCGGACGCCGAGACGGACCAGCAGCGCCGAGACGGCGAAGGTGACCGCGTTGATCAGCAGCGCGAGGGCCGGGTCGATCGCGGCCACGGCGGCGCCGAGCAGGTAGCCGACGACCTGGGCGGCCTGCCCCACGCTGCTGTTCAGCGACAACCCGACCACCAGCCGGTCCCCGGCCAGGATCTGCGGCATCAGCGCGGATTTCGCCGCCTGGCTCGGCGGGTTGGCCAGCGTGGCGGCGAAGATGAGCACCAGGACGGCTTGGACAGGCAGGTCCGGGAGGGCGATGAGCAGCATCAGCGCCGTCCGGATCACGTCACACGCCACCATCACCCGTCGGTACGGGTACCGCTCGGCCAGTGCGGCGAGCACGGGGCCGCCGAGCAGCCAGGGCAGGTAGCTGACGGCGAACGCGGCGGCGGAGAGTGCGACGGACTTGGTCTGCTGGTAGACGAGCAGGGTGACCGCGGCCTTCGCGACATAGTCGCCGACCCAGGAGAGCGCGCCGGCCGCGAAGACGGCCCGGAACTCGCGTTGGGCGAACACCTCGCGGAATGTCGCCGGGCCTTCCGCGGAAGGTCGCTCGTCGGGCACCGTCGCCTCCATCGGCTCCCGGGACGGCCGCTCGTGACAGCCGGGGCCGGAAACACTCGTCAGATCTACGGATCAGCGAGGATGTGGATCACGCTCCGGCGGGAACGCGTGCTCCGGATTCTGCCCGATCGTCTGACAACTAGCTAGGGCGAACGGTTCGTTCGTCGCATCCCCGACTGAACGAACGGACGATACCTGAGGGGCCGGGCGGCTCGCGACCCCTCGATGGCCGGACAGCGTCGTCCGGGTCAGGTCGGGCCGCCCTGACCTGTCTCGCCGTCGGCCAGCGGCCGGATCGGGACGCCGGGATAGCTGCGGGAGGCGGCGATCTGGGCGGTGATCCCCGAGTTCTCCAGTGCCTCCGCCAGCCGCCGGCGCAACTCCCGGCCCACCGCGAACTGCCCGTCGGCAGTCGTCTTGACCACCGTCCGGATCACCGCCCCCTCCACCGTCATCTGCTCGACGCCCAGCACCTCCGGCGCCTCCACGATCTCCGGCGACAGCTCCGGGTCCACCGCCATCGAGGCTGCCGCGGTCCGCAGCACGGCCGTGGCCTCCTCGGTGCCGCTGAAGCCGATCGGCAGGTCCACCACGACCAGTGCCCAGCCCTGGCTCTTGTTGCCCACCCGGACGACCTCGCCGTTGCGGATGTACCAGAGCACGCCCCGCCCGTCGCGCACGGTGGTGACACGTAGCCCGACCGACTCCACCACACCGGTCGCCTCGCCGAGGTCGACGTTGTCGCCCACGCCGTACTGGTCCTCGATCAGCATGAACAGACCGGCTATCAGGTCCTTGACCAGGCTCTGCGCGCCGAAGCCCAGCGCGACGCCGGCGATCCCGGCGCTGGCGAGCAGCGGGGCCAGGTCGAAACTGAACTCGCGCAGGATCATCAGCAGCGCGATGCCGAAGACGAACGCGGTGGTGAGGCTGCGCAGCACCGAGCCGATCGCCTCGGCCCGTTGCCGACGTCGCTCCGGCACGAACTCCGTCGGGTCGACCGCAGCGGTGGGCACCCGCTCGCGCAGCGGCCGCAGCATCGTCGGCACCGCACCGTTGGTGGTGGTCCGGACCAGCCGGTTGATCGTCCGGTGCACCGCCCAGCGGGCGATCATCGCCACCGCCACGATCACCAGCACCCGCAGTGGCTTGAGCAGGATCCAGTAGCTGCCCTCGGCGAACCAGGCCGACTTGGTCAGGTCGTACAGCCATTCGCAGGAGGTGCTGCCCTGACAGTCCGGCGGGGCGGCGGTGGACAGGGCAAGCGGTATCAGGCTGGCGGCACTCACCCTGTCTTCGTACCGCAACGAGCCGGCGAGCCCGTCGCCGACCCACCGGCCGGGTGACCTGCCGCCGAGGGCGGGGTCGGACCGGGGCGAACCGGCCATCGTGACAGGTGCGGGAAAGAGCTTCATGTCGGACCCCGGATTAGTACGTGCAATCCGGGGTCCGATCAGGGACTATTGGCGCAACGGACGTCGGTGAGCGGACCGGCGTCGACCGTGTGGGCCGTCGTGCCCGGCCCCGGTCGGCGGCGGTACCGCAGCAGCCGCTGAACCGGGAGGGTGAGCGCGATGCCTGACATACGACCCACGGTGGGCTCCGGCGCGCTGGTCCTCAACGCCACCTACGAGCCGCTGTGTGTCGTGTCGGTGCGCCGAGCCGCCATCCTCGTCCTCTCCGCAAAGGCTGTCTGCGTCGCCGACGGTGACGGCATCCTGCACAGCGCCCGGGACGCCCTCCCGGTGCCGTCGGTGGTCCGGTTGACCCGCTTCGTCCGGGTGCCCTACCGCACCCACGTCGGGCTGTCCCGGCGGGCGATCTTCGCCCGGGACGGGTGGCGGTGCGCCTACTGCCGAGGCCCGGCCGAGACCATCGACCACGTCTTTCCGCGCAGCCGGGGTGGCCGGCACGCCTGGGAGAACGTGGTCGCCGCGTGCGCCCGGTGCAACCACACCAAGGGTGACAAGACCCCGGCCGAGCTGGGCTGGCGGCTGCACGCGCTGCCGGCCGCACCGAAGGGCACCGCCTGGCGGGTGCTCGGGCACCGCGCCCCCGATCCGCGCTGGGCCGACTGGCTCGACCTGCGTGAGCCCGAAGCGGCCGCCTGATCCTGGTCCCGCAGACCCCGACCTCACGCAGAACGAGCCTTCACCAGCGACGCGAAGACCACCACGTTGTCCGCGTAGCCGGTCTCGCCCCCGACCCATCGGCCGCCGCAGGTGATCAGCCGCAGGCTCGGGCGGCTGAAGTCGCCGTACACCTCGTCCACCGGCAGTTGCGCCTTGTCGAACCGCTCCACCGAGTCCACCTCGAAGACCGCCACGCTCCGGTCGGAGCGGGTGACCTCGATCTGATCGCCGGAACTCAGGTCCCGCAGCTTGTGGAAGACGGCCGGTCCGCTGGTGGTGTCCACGTGTCCGACGATCACCGCCGGGCCGTACTGCCCGGGCGTGGGTCCCTGGTCGTACCAGCCGGCCTCCTGGGCGCGGGCCGCGTCCGGCACGGCGATGGTGCCGTCCGGTGCGATGCCCACGCCGTGCACCGGAGCCTGCAGGTCCAGCGTGTGGATGGCGAGACCCACCGGGCGGCTGGCCGGCAGCACCGGGAACTTCTTCGGCGGAGGCCGCAGGCCGGCGGTGATCCGGTCCGGCAACAGGCTGACCCCGGTCACCTGCTCGATGCCGAGCATCGCCACGATCAACACCATCAGCGCGGCGACGGCCAGTACCGGCACTCCCGGGTTGGTAGTGAACCGACGTCGGAGCAGCGGCGAGCCGGCCGGGCGGCTCGGCGGCAACGGGCGGGCGGCCGGATCGGTGGTGGCGACGCTGGCCGACACGGCCTGCCCGGCGACCCTGCGCAGCCGGCCGGAGGCCCGGGCGACCAGCCGGCCGGAGGCGCGCAGCGCCGCCCCGGACCGGGCCCGGGCACCGCGGTCCGGCCGCGCACGCGCGGAGGATCGGGTCATGGCGTGTCCTGCTCAGGAGCCCGCCCCGGTACGCCGCCGGCCGCCGGCCATGCCGAGCGCGACGGCGGTGGCCACCAGCGCCACGCCGCCGAGCACCAGCAGCGATCCGGTGCCCCGGCCGCCAGCGGTGCCGCCGCCCCCGGTCGCCGGCCCCTTGCTGGGCGAGGCCATGTTCAGCACGGTCAGAGTGGTCGTGGCCGTCTGACCGTTGTCGCAGCGCAGGTCGACCGGGTACTCGCCGGGCTGCTTGTCGCCCGGGATGGTGACCGACCCGGTCAGGAAACCCCTGTCCGGTCTGAGCATCAGTTGCCCGAACGCGTCGGACTGCACGGTGGCCTGGCGATTGTTGTCGTTGTCGCAGCTCGCCCGGACCTGGACCCGGCCTCCGGCCTGGACGCTGCTGGGCGTCACCTCGACGAAGGTGTTCTCACCGGCACTCGCCGGTGAGACCGACAACAGGACGAATGCCCCGACCAGCCCCATCAGTGTCAGGGCGGCCGAGAGTGCGCGGTTGATCGTGCGAAGACCCTGCATGATTTCCCCCTACCGGCGACAACCGCCGGAACCCTCCCCTGGGCACACGCGCTGTTTTCCCGCTGGCCGGGGGGCAAACCCGCAGGCGGGCAGGGTGGGGTCGGTCAGCGGCGGCGGGGCGTGGTGCCGCCGGAGGGGAGCGGCGTGATCGGCTGCCAGCCCAGCGGGGAGGACAGGACCATCGTGCTCGACGGCTGGCCGTACGGGGCGAGCCGGTCGATGACCGCCTCGAACTCGCCGATCGAGCCGGCCGCCACCTTGAGCATGCTGCACGCGTCCCCGGTGATCCGGTGGATCTCCAGGATCTCCGGCCAGCCGGCCACCGCCGGGTCGTGCAGGATGCACCGCGCGCCGTAGCAGGACATCCGGATGAGCGCGACCACGGTGCGGCCGGCCCGGGTCAGGTCGACCTGGGCGTGGTAGCCGGTGATCACCCCGGCCTCCTCGAGCCGACGGACCCGCTCGGCCACGGCGGGTGGCGAGAGGTGGACCCGCCGGGACAACTCGCTGAAGGACAGGCGGGCGTCAGCCTGCAACTCGCGCAGCAGCGCCCAGTCCATGTCGTCCACGCTCAGACCTTACTTTCGTGAACCGGATTCGCCCAGATGCCTTTGGCTTGCCGGCTGAGCGCGGGAAGCGCCGTTGATCCGGCATTCCGCAGGCCATCCGACCGCGAGATCATGACGTCGACCAGTCCGGGGGAGGGAGACGAATGGTGGATCAGACGGAGCGGCGGGCGCCGAACCGCGCCGCCACGGTGCGACCGGTGACCCCACGGCAGCGGGCCGCCCGCGCCGCACGCAACGGCGGCGAGCCGACGTTGGAGTTCGCCGAGCTGGTGCCCTACGACGCGTACGTGCAGGCCAGCGCCCTGCACCAGTTGCAGCATCCGCTCAGCAGCGACCCGGGCGAGATGTCCTTCCTGATGGTCAGCCAGATCATGGAGCTGTACTTCGGGCTGACCTGCCACGAGCTGCGGGAGACCCAGCGGCTGCTGCGCGACGACCGGGTCTGGGACGCGCTGGCCCCGCTGCGCCGCGCCGCGCTGCACCTGGAGGGCCTCAATGCCGCCTGGCAGGGCCTGCGCTGGATGACCCCGGCCGACTTCAACCGGTTCCGCAACCTGCTCGGCGAGGGCTCCGGCTTCCAGTCGGCGATGTACCGGCACCTGGAATTCCTGCTCGGGCTGCGCGACCCGGCGCTGATCCGGCCGTTCCGCCGGCAGGCCGAGGTGCACGCCGCGCTGACCGCGGCGCTGGCCGCCCCGAGCCTCTGGGACGACGTGCTCGCGCTGCTCGCCCGGCGCGGCTTCGACCTCCCCGCCGACCTGCTGAACCGGGACGTGGCGGTCGAGCACGACCCGCAGCCGTCGGTCGAGGCGGCCTGGGTACGGATCTACGCCGACACCGGGCCGGACAACCACCTGCGGCTGCTCGGCGAGGCGCTGAGCGGGGTCGCCGAGGAGTTCGGCGACTGGCGGTGGAACCACGTCAAGGCGGTGCAGCGGACAATGGGCGCCAAGGTAGGCAGCGGCGGTTCCGCCGGACTGGCGTGGTTGCAGCGCAGCATGGCCCGGGTGGTCTTCCCGGAGCTGTGGTCGGCCCGCACCGCGATGTGACCGGAGAGCGAGACACCCCTGTGCACACCCCTGAAACCGAGCCTCTGGGCCTCGCCGCTGGCGAAGCGCAGGCCCGCCGCCTCGACGAGGCCGATCCGGGCCACCGGCACCTGTTCCACGTCCCGCCGGCGGACGGCGGCAGCCACCCCGAGTCGGCGTACCTCGCCGGCAACTCGCTCGGCCTGCAACCCCGGGCCACCCGCGACGAACTCCTCGCGGACCTGGACTCCTGGCAGCGGCTCGGCGTCGAGGGGCACCTGGAGGCGGAGCGCGCCTGGCTGCCGTACCACGAGTTGTTGACGGCGCCGGCCGCCCGACTGGTCGGCGCCCGGCCCGCGGAGACCGTCGTGATGAACTCCCTCACGGTCAACCTGCACCTGCTGATGGTCAGCTTCTACCGCCCGGCCGGCGCCCGCACCCGCATCGTCATCGAGGATTCCGCGTTCCCCTCGGACAGCTACGCGGTGCGCAGCCAGGCCCGGTTCCATGGCCTGGACCCGGACGACACCGTGGTCCGGTTGCGTCCGCGTCCCGGCGAGGATGCCCTGCGCACCGAGGACGTGACCGGCTATCTGGCCGCCGAGGGCGACCGGGTGGCGTTGGTGCTGCTCGGCGGGGTCAACTACCTCACCGGCGAGTTGCTCGACATCCCGGCGATCACCGCCGCCGGCCGGGCGGCCGGTGCCGTGGTCGGCTGGGACCTGGCGCACGCGGTCGGCAACGTGCCGCTGGCCCTGCACGACTGGGACGTCGACTTCGCCGCCTGGTGCTCCTACAAGTACCTGAACTCCGGGCCGGGCGCGCTGGCCGGCGTCTTCGTGCACGAGCGGCATCTCGGCGACCCCGACCTGCCCCGCTTCGAGGGCTGGTGGAGCACCGCGGCGGCCACCCGGTTCGAGATGACGCCGGTGTCCCGGCCACCGGCCACAGTGGAGGCCTGGCAGATCTCCAACCCGCCGATCTTCGCGATGGGCCCGGTGCGTACCTCGCTGGAGCTGTTCGACGCGGTCGGCATGCCGGCGCTGCGCGCGCGCAGCCTGCGGCTCACCGGCTGGCTGGAGCGGCTGCTCGACGAGGTCACCGCCGATCGCCCGCTGCGCGTGGTCACCCCGCGCGACCCGGCCCGGCGGGGCTGTCAGCTCTCGGTGCGGATCGGCGCCGGCAACGCCGCCGAGCTGACCAAGCGGCTGCGGCACGAACACGGCGTGATCGCCGACGCCCGCGAACCGGACGTCGTCCGGTTCGCCCCGGTGCCGCTCTACTCCACGTACCACGACTGTTGGCGAGCCGCCGCCGCGCTCGCCGCGACGGTAGGGCAGGTGTCCCGATGACCGCCCGGCGTGACGAGATCGCGATCATCGGTGCCGGGTTGGCCGGCTGCCTGGCCGCCTGCTTCCTGGCCAGGCGCGGTTACCCGGTGGCCCTCTACGAGCGCCGGCCCGACCCGCGCGCCGGCACGGCCGAGCGGGGCCGCTCGATCAACCTGGCGCTCTCCGAGCGCGGCCTGGACGCCCTGCGCCGGATCGGCCTGGCCGAGCAGGTGATGGCCGACGCGCTGCCGATGCGCGGCCGGATGATCCACCCGGTGGACGGGGAGCCGCAGTTCCAGTCGTACAGCGCGGCCGGCGACCGGGCGATCAACTCGATCAGCCGGGGCGCACTGAACAACGCCCTCCTGGACGCGGCAGCCGCGCTGCCCGGGGTACGGATCGTCTTCGACCACCGGCTGGTCGGGCTCGACCCGACCGACGGCGGCCTGAGCTTCGACACCCCGCAGGGTCCGGTCAGTGCCAAGGCGTCGGTGGTGCTGGGCGCCGACGGCGCCGGTTCCGCCGTGCGTGGCCAGTTGCTGGCACACGGGCTGCTGCGCGAGAGCGTGGACTTCCTCGACTACGGCTACAAGGAGCTGACGATCCCGCCGCTGGGCGGGGACTTCGCGCTGGACCCGGACGCGCTGCACATCTGGCCGCGCGGCACCTCGATGATGATCGCGCTGCCGAACCCGGACCGCTCCTTCACCTGCACGCTGTTCTGGCCCAACCAGGGTGCCGGGAGCTTCGCCTCGCTGGACAGCCCGGCGGCCATCGAGCGGCACTTCGTCCAGCACTACCCGGACGTGGTCCCGCTGGCGGCGAACCTGGTGGACGACTACCAGCACAACCCGGTGGGCGTGCTCGGCACGGTCCGCTGCACCCCCTGGCAGGTCAACGGGACTGTCGGCCTGCTCGGCGACGCGGCGCACGCCATCGTGCCCTTCTACGGCCAGGGCGCCAACTGTGCCTTCGAGGACGTGGTGGAGCTGGACCGCTGTCTGGACGAGTGCGCCGACGACTGGTTGGCGGCGTTGCCGCTGTTCCAGCGGCGGCGGCAGGAGAACGCCGAGGCCATCGCGAGGATGGCGCTGACCAACTTCGTGGAGATGCGGGACAAGGTCGCCTCCCCGGTCTTCCAGCTCGGCCGCCGGGTGGAGCACGCGCTGGAACGGGCCCTGCCCGGCCGGTACGTTTCCCAGTACGAGTTGGTGTCCTTCTCCACCACCCCGTACGCCGAGGTTCGCCGCCGGGTCCGCCGACAGCACCGGGTGCTCGGCGCGTTCGCCGGCGGCGCCGCGCTGCTGCTGGTCGGCGCGATCGGCGCCGCGCTCAGCCGAGGGAGGCGCGCATGACCGGCAACTGGGATCCGCGGCTGATGGCCGGCCGTGCGCCGGCCGGGCCGGGGCGGTTGCGCAACTTCATCGCCGGCGAGTTCGTCGACGGCGGGCCCACCTTCACCAAGGCCAGCCCGGTGACCGGCGAGCCGGTCTTCGAGGTGGTCGAGGCGTCGAAGTCCACGGTGGACGATGCGGTGGCCGCCGCCCGGGCAGCGCTGCGCGGGCCGTGGGGCCGGATGGGCGAACGGGAGCGCGCCGAGGTGCTGCGCCGAGTCGCCGACGAGTTGGAACGCCGCTTCGACGACCTGGTCACCGCCGAGGTCGCCGACACCGGCAAGTCCATCGCCCAGGCCCGCACGTTGGACATCCCGCGCGGCGCGGCGAACTTCCGGGCGTTCGCGGAGATCGTGGCCACCGCGCCCACCGAGTCGTTCACCACGGTCACCCCGACCGGCGGCCGGGCGCTCAACTACGCGGTCCGCAAGCCGGTCGGCGTGGTCGCGGTCATCGTGCCGTGGAACCTGCCGCTGCTGCTGCTCACCTGGAAGGTGGCCCCGGCGTTGGCGTGCGGCAACGCCGTGGTGGTCAAGCCCAGCGAGGAGACGCCCGCCTCGGCGACACTGCTCGCCGAGGTGATGGCCGCCGCCGGCGTACCGGCCGGGGTGTTCAACCTGGTGCACGGGTTCGGGCCCGATTCGGCCGGTGAGTTCCTCACCCGCCACCCCGGGGTGGACGCGATCACCTTCACCGGCGAGTCGGCCACCGGCGGCGCGATCATGCGGGCCGCCGCCGACGGGGTGAAGGCGGTGAGCTTCGAGTTGGGCGGCAAGAACGCCGGCCTGGTCTTCGCCGACGCCGACCTGGACGCCGCGGTGGCCGGCTCGGTGCGCTCCAGCTTCACCAACGGCGGGCAGGTGTGCCTCTGCACCGAACGCCTCTACGTGCAGCGCCCGGTCTTCGAGGAGTTCACCGCCCGGCTGGCGAAGCGGGCCGGCGAACTGGCGTACGGCTGGCCGGCCGACGAGGCCACGGCGACCATGCCGCTGATCTCCCACCAGCACCGGGCGAAGGTGCTCGGCGCCTACGAGCTGGCCCGCGCCGAGGGCGCCGAGGTGCTCGCCGGCGGCGGCACGCCCACTTTCGGTGACGCCCGCGACGGCGGGTCGTACGTGCAGCCGACGGTGCTGACCGGGCTCGGCCCGGACACCCGCACCAACCGCGAGGAGATCTTCGGCCCGGTGGTGCACGTCGCGCCGTTTGACACCGAGGACGAGGCGTACGCCCTGGCGAACGGCACCGAGTACGGTCTGGCGGCGACGGTGTGGACCCGGGACGTGGGCCGCGCGCATCGGGCCGGGGCACGGCTGGACGCCGGCATCGTCTGGGTCAACACCTGGTTCCTGCGTGACCTGCGCACCCCGTTCGGCGGGGTGAAGGCGTCCGGCATCGGCCGCGAGGGTGGCGTGCACTCACTGAACTTCTACTCCGAACTCACCAACGTGTGCGTGGACCTGTCGTGAGCCGCCGCAGCGAGGAGCGGGCATGAAAGCTGACATCGAGGCCGCCAACCGGGAGCTGGCCGAGGCCCGCAGCACCGGCAAGCCGTGCCCGCCACTGCGCGGCCGGCTGCTGCCGGAGGGGGACGTCGAGTCCGCGTACCGCGTGCAGCAGCACCAGGCGCGGGCCTGGCAGGGCCGCGGCGAGCGCCGGGTCGGTGCGAAGATCGGGCTGACCTCGCGGGCGGTGCAGGAGACCTTCGGGGTGTTCCAGCCGGACTTCGGCATGTTGACCGACGCGATGGCGGTCGGCGACGGGGTCGAGGTGCCCATCGACCGGCTGCTCCAGCCGCGGGTCGAGGCGGAGATCGCGTTCGTGCTCGCCAAGGCCCTGCCGGACCCGCAGCTCACCACGGTCGACCTGATCCGCGCTGTGGACCATGTGCTGCCCGCCATCGAGATCGTCGACTCGCGGATCGCGGCGTGGGACATCTCCATCGTGGACACCGTCGCCGACAACGCCTCCAGCGGGCTCTTCGTGCTCGGCACGTCGCCGCGCCGGCTCGCCGACGTCGACCTGCGGCTGTGCGGGATGGTGCTGGAGCACGCCGGGGAGCCGGTGTCGGTGGGCGCGGGCGCGGCCTGTCTGGGTAACCCGCTGCACGCCCTGCAATGGCTGGCCGAAACGCTGGCCCGCGCCGGTGACCCGCTGCGCGCCGGGGACGTGGTGCTCTCCGGGGCGCTCGGCCCGATGGTGCCGGTCACCCCGGGCGCCGCCTACGAGGCGCGGATCTCCGGCCTCGGCTCGGTGCGGACCTGCTTCTCGACGGAGGGATCCTCATGAGCGAGCGTCAGCGAGCGAATCATCGGCGCAGGGTCGTGGTGCCTCATGGCGGCACGGAGCGAAGCGGAGTGCCGGCATGAGCGTCGGGGTGGCGGTGCTCGGTTCCGGCAACATCGGCACCGACCTGATGATCAAGGTGTTGCGGCTCAGTAGCGAGCTGCGGATGGTGGCGATGGCCGGCATCGACCCGGCCTCCGACGGCCTGGCCCGGGCCCGCCGGCTCGGCGTGGCCACCACCGCCGACGGCGTGGACGGGCTGGTCGCGATGCCCGAGTTCGCCGACGTCGAACTGGTCTTCGACGCCACCTCGGCGGGTGCGCACCGGCGCCACGACGAGGTGCTGCGCGCGCACGGCCGCACCGTCGTCGACCTGACCCCGGCCGCGCTCGGCCCGTACGTGGTGCCGCCGGTCAACCTGGACGAGCACCTGCACGAGCCGAACGTGAACATGGTGACCTGTGGCGGGCAGGCGACCGTGCCGATCGTCGCCGCGGTGCGCCGGGTCACCCCGGTGGCGTACGGGGAGATCGTCGCGTCGATCGCGTCCCGCTCGGCCGGTCCGGGCACCCGGGCCAACATCGACGAGTTCACCGAGACCACGGCCCGGGCCATCGAGGTGGTGGGCGGCGCCGAACGGGGCAAGGCGATCATCGTGCTGAACCCGGCGGACCCACCGCTGCTGATGCGCGACACCGTCTACTGCCTCTGCCCGGACGCCGACGCCGACACCGCCGCCATCGCCGCCTCGGTCGCGGGCATGGTGGCGACGGTGCAGGAGTACGTCCCCGGCTACCGGCTCAAGCAGGACGTGCAGTTCGACCGGGTCGAGGCGTACCTGCCGACGCTCGGGCGGCAGCTCACGGCGTTGCAGGTGTCGGTCTTCCTGGAGGTCTCCGGTGCCGGGCACTACCTGCCGGCGTACGCCGGGAACCTGGACATCATGACCTCCGCCGCGCTGCGCACCGCGGAGCGGCTGGTCGCTCTGCGCGAGGTGATCGCCCGATGACGGATCTGTACATCCAGGACGTGACGTTGCGCGACGGCATGCACGCCATCGCCCACCGGTACACGGTCGAGCAGGTGCGCACCATCGCCGCCGCGCTGGACGCCGCCGGGGTGGCCGCGATCGAGGTGGCGCACGGCGACGGGCTGGCCGGTTCCAGCGTCAACTACGGCCACGGCGCGGCCAGCGACGCCGAGTGGATCTCCGCAGCCGCCGAGGTGCTGACCTCGGCGAAGCTGACCACCCTGCTGCTGCCGGGCATCGGCACCATCGCCGACCTGAGGGCGGCGAAGGCGCTCGGGGTGACCAGCGTCCGGATCGCCACCCACTGCACGGAGGCGGACATCTCCGCCCAGCACATCTCCTGGGCCCGGGAGAACGGCATGGACGTGGCCGGCTTCCTGATGATGTCGCACATGAACGACCCGGCCGGGCTCGCCGGGCAGGCCAAGCTGATGGAGTCGTACGGGGCGCACTGCGTCTACGTCACCGACTCCGGCGGCCGGCTGCTGATGTCGGACGTGGCGCAGCGGGTCGACGCGTACCGGCAGGTGCTGGCGCCGGAGACGCAGATCGGCATCCACGCCCACCACAACCTGTCGCTCGGCGTCGCCAACAGCGTGCTGGCCGTCGAGCACGGCCGGGTCACCGGGTCAGCCCCGGCCGGCCCGGACGCCCCGCACGGCCGGACCGTGCGGGTGGACGCCTCGCTGGCCGGGATGGGCGCCGGGGCCGGCAACGCGCCACTGGAGGTCTTCGTCGCGGTCGCCGAGCTGCACGGCTGGCGGCACGGCTGCGACGTGTTCGCGCTGATGGACGCCGCCGACGACCTGGTCCGCCCGTTGCAGGACCGGCCGGTCCAGGTGGATCGGGAGACGCTCTCCCTGGGGTACGCGGGGGTCTACTCAAGTTTCCTGCGGCACGCCGAGCGGGCCTCGGCGAAGTACGGCGTCGACGTCCGGTCGATCCTGGTCGAGCTGGGCCGGCGCCGGATGGTCGGCGGCCAGGAGGACATGATCGTGGACGTGGCGCTGGACCTGGCGGGTCAGCGCGAGCAGAAGGTGGCACCGTGAGCGTGAGGAGTGAGCCGGGTTTGCGAGCCCCGCAGTCGCGAATGGAGGTGGCACCGTGAGCGTGAGGAGTGAGCCGGGTTTGCGAGCCCCGCAGTCGCGAATGAAGGTGGCACCGTGATCGGGGTGGACACCGCGGGCGTCGCGGCGAAGCTGGGCGTGGCAGCGGACACCGCCACCGCCATCGGACAGCTCGCCGCCGAGGTGGGGCTGGACGTGCCGACCGCGTACGGGGTGCAGGCGGCGTTGGTGCAGCGCCGGCTGGACCGTGGCGAGCGGCTGGTCGGGGTGAAGATGGGCCTGACCAGCAAGGCGAAGATGGCCCAGGTCGGCGTGGACGAGGTGATCTGGGGGCGGCTCACCGACGCGATGCGGGTGCCCGACGGCGGCGCCGTCGACCCGTCCGCGTACATCCACCCCCGGGTCGAGCCGGAGGTGGCGTTCCTCCTGGACCGGCTGCCCGAACCGGGCGAGCCGATCGGCGACTTCGCGACCGCGGTCCGCGCGGTCGCCCCGGCCATCGAGCTGATCGACTCCCGGTACGCCGACTTCCGCTTCTCGTTGCCGGACGTGATCGCCGACAACACCTCGGCAGCCGCGTTCGTGGTGGGGCCGTGGTCGGCGGTCCCGGCCGGCCTGGACAACCTCGGCGTGCTGCTGGAGGTGGACGGGCGGGTGGTTCAGGTCGGTTCGACGGCGGCGATCCTCGGCGACCCGCGCCGGGCGCTGGACGAGGGCATCCGGCTGGCCGGCCGGCACGGGGTGCGGCTGCAGTCCGGGTGGGTGTTTCTCGCTGGTGCCGCCACGGCCGCCGTTCCACTGCGTCCGGGGGCTCATGTCCGTGCCGTGGTGGAAAAGCTGGGCACGGCGTCGTTGAAGGCGTCGGCATGAGCGGCGGCGCGAGCGTGGTGGCGGGGAAGGCCGTCCCGCGCGGGGCGTTTCCGCACGTCAAGGTCGCGGGCGGGTTCGTCTTCGTCTCGGGTACGTCGTCGCGGCGGCCGGACAACAGCTTCGCGGGTGTGTCGGTCGACGACTTCGGCACGACCGACCTGGACGTCCGGGTGCAGACGCGGGCGGTCATCGAGAACATCCGGGATTTGCTGCGGTCGGTCGGCGCCGACCTGACCGACCTCGTCCAGGTGACGTCGTACCTGGTCAACATGAATGACTTCGGTGGTTACAACGAGGTGTGGGCGGAGTTCTTCGACGCGTCCGGGCCGACCCGTACGACGGTGGCGGTGCACCAGCTGCCGCACCCGCACCTGCTCATCGAGATCCAGGCCGTTGCCCTTCTTCCCTCGGGAGGTCAGTCGTGAGTGAGATTGCCGAGCCGTTCAGTTTTCCGGGATGGATCGCGGAGAACCAGCACCTGCTGAAGCCCCCGGTTGGCAACAAGGAGATGTTCCCCGGCGGGGACGACTTCATCGTGATGGTGGTGGGCGGGCCCAACCAGCGCACCGACTTCCACGTGGACCCGTACGAGGAGTTCTTCTATCAGGTCAAGGGCAACATGCACATCAACCTGATCACCCCGGAGGGGCCGCGTACGGTGCACGTGCGCGAGGGTCAGATGTGGATGCTGCCGCGCAACACCCCGCACTCGCCGCAGCGGCCTGAGGTCGGCTCGATCGGTGTGGTGGTCGAGCGGGTCCGCGAGGAGGGCACCCTGGAGACGTTCCAGTGGTACTGCCCGGAGTGTGGGCACCGGGTGCACGAGGTGGAGTTGCAGGTCCGGGACATCGCCGCCGACCTGCCGCCGGTGTTCCAGGCGTTCTACGCCGATGAGGCAGCGCGTACCTGCGCCAACTGCGGGACCCTGCACCCGGGCAAGGGCTGATGCCTCCAGGTGTCGTCGACGTGCACACGCACGTCGTACCGAAGGGATGGCCGGACCTCGGCGCCGCGTGCGGCGGGTCCGGCTGGCCCTGGCTGCGGGTCGACTCCGAGCGGGCCGCGATGATCATGGTGGGGGAGACCGAGTTCCGCCCGGTCGGCGCCGAGTGCTGGGACGCCCCGACGCGACTGGCCGACATGGACGCCGACGGCGTGGCCGTGCAGGTGGTCTCGCCCACCCCGGTCTTCTTCAGCTACGACCGCCCCGCCGACCAGGCGGTGCGGGTCGCCCGGATATTCAACGACCTGACCCTGGAGGTCACCGCCGCCGGCGGCGACCGGCTGGTGCCGTTCTGTCAGGTGCCCTTGCAGGACCCGGACGCCGCCTGCGCCGAGTTGGACCGTTGCCTGGCCGCCGGGCACGTCGGCGTGGAGATCGGCAACCACGTCGGCGACCGGGACCTCGACGACGCCGGCGTGGTCACCTTCCTCCAGCACTGCGCCGAGGTGGGTGCGCCGGTCTTCGTTCACCCGTGGGACATGCCGGGCGGCCCCCGGCTGGACCGGTGGATGGCCCGCTGGCTCACCGGGATGCCCGCCGAGACGCACCTGTCGGTGTTGGCGATGATCCTGGGCGGCGTCTTCGACCGGGTGCCGGAGACATTGCGGATCTGCTTCGCGCACGGGGGCGGCAGCTTCCCGTTCTGGCTCGGCCGCGCGGACAACGCCTGGCACCGCCGTGGTGACCTGGTACGGGGCGCGTCCGCCGGCCCGCCCAGCAGCTACCTCGACCGGTTCCACGTCGACTCGGTGGTCTTCGCGCCGCCCGCGCTGCGGCTGCTGGTCGACACCATGGGGGAGGACCGGGTGCTGGTCGGCAGCGACTACCCGTACCCCCTGGGTGAGCGGCCGGCCGGCGCGGTGGTCCACGCGGCCGACTTCCTCACCCCCGACCAGCGCGACAAACTCCTCTCCGCGAACGCTCGGCGGTTCCTCTACGGCTGACCGCTCCGGTCCGTCTCCGATCGTCGGCGCGTGACGGGTGCACCGAGGGCCGGCGGCCGGCAGGATGACGGGATGACCGAAATGCACGACCTGACCGCGTTGGAGCAGGCCGCCGCGATAGCCCGCGGCGAGCTGTCCAGCGCGGACCTGGTCGAGCATTACCTGCACCGGGTGGCGGCGATCGGCGACACCGTGGGCGCGTTCGTCACGGTCACTCCGGAGTTGGCCCGGGAGGCCGCCCGCGCCGCCGACGCCGCGCCCGCCGAGGGGCGTGGCCCGCTGCACGGCGTACCGACCGCGATCAAGGACCTCACCCTCACCGCCGGGGTACGCACCACCTTCGGCTCGGCCGCCTTCCTCGACTTCGTCCCGCCGGTCGACGCCGACGTGGTCCGGTTCATCAAGGCCGCCGGTCTGGTCAGCCTCGGCAAGACAACCACCTCCGAGCTGGGTTGCTCGCTCTACTCCGAGGGCCTGGTCGCGCCACCGGCCCGCAATCCGTGGCAGCTCGCGTACACCGCTGGCGGGTCCAGCGGCGGCGCGGCGGCCGCGGTGGCGGCGGGGCTGGTCCCGGTCGCCCAGGGCTCCGACGGCGGCGGCTCGCTGCGCATTCCGGCGTCGCTCTGTGGCCTGGTCGGCTACAAGCCCAGCCGCGGCCTGGTCTCCGGCGGGCCACTCGGCTCCGGTGCGTTCGGCCTGCCCACCAGTGGGCCGCTCGGGCGGACCGTCACCGACGTCGCCGCGCTGCTCGACGTCATGGCCGTGCCGGTGCCCGGCGAGCCCTACCTGCCGCCGCCCACACCGTCCGGCGGTTACCTGGCCGTCGCCCGCCAGGCCGCGCCCAACCGGCTGCGGATCGGGCGGTTCACCACCCCGATGCTCGCCGACGAGCCGGTGCACCCCGACTGCGTGGCCGCCGTGGACCTAGCCGCCGCGCTGCTCACCGCCGCCGGCCACGAGGTGGTCGAGGTGCCGCCGCCGCTCGGGCCGGAGGCGTGGCCGCTGTTCGAGGTCATCTGGTACGTGCTGGCGCTCGCCCCGGTGCCGCCACAGCACGAGGCGGAGCTGCTGCCGCTGACCCGGCTGCTGCGGGCCCGGGGCGCCGAGGTGTCCGCCGGTGCCCTGGCCGCCACCCTCGGCGAGTTGCAGGCGCAGGTCCGCCTCGGCGCCCGCCGCACCGCCGGCTGCGATCTGCTCCTCTGTCCCACCCTGGCCGCCCCGCAGGCACCCGTCGGCTGGTTCACCGCCGACGGTGACCCGGCGGCCGATTTCGACCGGCAACGCCGCTTCTCGCCCTACTGCGCCATCTTCAACGTCACCGGTGAACCCTCGGTCTCCCTGCCGCTGGGCGTCACCGCCGACGGCCTGCCCGTCGGGGTGCTGCTCACCGGCCGGTACGGCGACGACGCGCGGCTCATCGCGACCGCTGCGCAACTGGAGAACTCCAGTGACGGATGGGATCGGCACCCCGCAATCTGGCGGGCCGTCGACTCCGCTAACGTGAATGGCGACGGTGTCCGGCGGTCGGCGTCATGATCGTCCATCCGGCCCGGTTGTCCGAGGTCCTTCTTCCGCCTGGGGGCGTTGGGATTGTCTGTTACCGAGACGTTGCTGGTCTTCGTCGGCATCCCGGCGGCCGCGATACTGGTGATCGCCGGTCTGGCGTACGCCAGTAGCCGCGGCGGTGCCACCGGCGGTGGTGGCGGTGCCAAGCGCTACCGGCCGGGCCGGTCCTTCGACTTCACTCCGGTCTGGTTCCTGGGCCGCCCGGAGCAGCTGGCCGACTCGGCCGGCACCGCGCTGACCGCTGGCGCGCAGGCGCCGGCGCTGACCAGCCACAAGCTTGAGCAGGCCAGCGTCGAGGCGCCGGCCGGTGGAACCGGAGGCGCAAGTGACCGTTGGTGAGAAGCAGACCGGGACGGACACGCCGCCCGAGGTGCTGGACGGGCCGTTCTCGACCCGCCAGCTGCTGCGCATCGACGAGGCGTTGCGCCTGGCCGACCAGGGCACCGGCCTGGTCTTCTCGATCTTCGTCGGCGGCCTCGACGAGCCGATCCGGGAGCACGCCCAGCGGCTGCACCGCCAGCTCGCCGACCCCGACAGGTCGGTGCTGATCGCGGTGTCGCCCAACCAGCGCCAGCTGGAGATCGTCACCGGGCGGCACGCCCGCAAGCGCATCCCCGACACGTACGCCAAGCTGGCCGCGCTCTCCATGGTTGGCGCGTTCAGCGGAGGTGACCTGGCCGGCGGCATCATCAACGGCCTCGACCAGCTCGCCAGCCACGCCGGCAAGGGCTGAGCACCACTCGCACGCGAAAGCCCGGCCCGCTGGAAGCGGGCCGGGCTTTCGCGTGTCGGTGTTGAACGAGCTCCGGGAGATCTTGGAAGGAAACCGCCCAGCTGAGGGCCTGTTCCTTCCAAGATCTCCGGCGGTTGATCAGGCGCTCTGGGCGTCCTTCGCGCGGGCCTTGAGCGCACGCACCACGCCGTCCTGGCCCTCGGCGACCAGCCGGCGCAGCGGGGCGGGGTGGCCCTCACCGGCCAGCCACGTGTCGGTGGCCGCCACCGTGTCGTCCTCCACCAGGTAGGCCGGGTACGCCAGCTGGGCGAACTCCTGCGCCGGCTCGCTGTCCCGGGTGGCCCACACCTGGCCGACCGCCGCGAAGTAACGCTCCCGGTACGGGGCGATCAGGTCGACCTGCACCGGGTGGGCGAAGCCCTGCAGCAGCGCCCGGTGCCGCCAGTTGGGCAGCGCGTCCGGGCCGGTCAGCAGTGCCCAGACGGCGGCCTTGTTCTCCTCCGTCGGCACCAGTGCGTGTACGTACGCGGCCTCCCGCTCGCCGCTGGCGGTGCGGTCGCTGGCCAGCTCCGCCTCAATGTCGGCCGGGTTGGCCGCACCGTTGGCCACCAGCGCGCCGAGCACCGCCCAGCGCAGCTCGGTGTCCACGGTCAACCCGGCCGGCACGCCGGAGCCGTCCAGCCACCCGCGCAGGATGGCCAGGTCCTCGTCCGAGCGGGCCGCCGAGGTGTACGCCCGGGCCCAGGCGAGCTGGAACCCGCTGCCCGGCTCGGCGGCGGCGAGTGTGTCGCGGGCCGTACGGGCCAGGTTGGCCCAGCCGGTCGGCGCCCACGCCGGGTCGGTGTAGAGGGTGAGCGCGGTGGTGGCCTGCCGCAGGGTGGCGGTGACCAGGTTGATGTCGGTCTCCGCGGGCAGGCCGGCGAGCGCCAGCGCCACGTAGTCGCGGGCCGCCAGCTCGGCGTCGCGGGTCATGTCCCACGCCGCGGTCCAGCAGAGCGCCCGGGCCAGCGACGACTCGAAGCCACCGATGTGCTGCACCACGGTGGCCATCGACCGGTCGTCGAGGCGCAGCTTGGTGTAGCTCAGGTCGTCGTCGTTGAGCAGCAGCACGTCGGCCGCCGGGACGCCGCGCAGCTCGGCGAGGTCGGTCCGCTCGCCGGCCACGTCCACCTCGTACCGCTCGCGGCGCACCAGCCGTCCGTCGGTCAGGTCGTACAGGCCCACGCCGATCCGGTGCGTCCGCAGCGTCGGGAACGCCGCGGGCGCCTCCTGCCGAACCACCACCTGCTGGTACGTGCCGTCCGCGCCGATGGTCACCTCCGGCCGCAGCGTGTTGACCTGCGCCGTCTCCAACCACTGCGAGGCGAACTTGCGCAGCTCCCGGCCGGAGGCCGCCTCCAGCTCGGTGAGCAGGTCGTCGAAGGTGGCGTTGCCCCAGGCGTGCTTGCCGAAGTACGCCCGCAGCCCGGCGACGAACGGCTCCTCGCCGACGTACGCGACGAGCTGCTTGAGCACGCTCGCGCCCTTGGCGTAGGTGATGCCGTCGAAGTTGACCTCGACGGCTTCCATGTCCGGCATGTCGGTGTAGACCGGGTGGGTGGAGGAGAGCTGGTCCTGCCGGTAGCCCCAGTTCTTCCGGATGGACAGGAACGTCGTCCAGGCCTCGGTGAACCGGGTGGCGTTGGTGTTGCACCAGTGGCTGGCCCACTCGGCGAACGACTCGTTCAGCCACAGGTCGTTCCACCAGCGCATGGTGACCAGGTCACCGAACCACATGTGGGCCATCTCGTGCAGGATCGTGTTGGCCCGCTGCTCGTACTCGAAGTCGGTGACCTGCGAGCGGTAGAGGTAGTGCGACTCGGCGTGCGTCACGCAGCCGAAGTTCTCCATCGCGCCGGCGTTGAAGTCGGGCACCCAGAGCTGGTCGTACTTCGGCAGCGGGTAGCGCACCCCGAACTTCTCGTGGAAGAAGTCGAAGCCCTGCTTGGTGATCAGGAACAGGTCGTCGGTGTCGAGGTACTGCGCCATCGACGCCCGGCAGAACGCGCCCAGGTCGATGCCGTCGTGGCTGTCGCGCACCTCGTGGTACGGCCCGGCGCAGAGCGCCGTGATGTAGGTGCTCATCCGGGGCGCCTCGGCGAAGTGGACGGTCTTCAGCCCCTCACCCGCCGGCTCCTCGCGCTGCACCGGCATGTTGGACACCGCCCGCCAGTGCGCCGGCACGGTGGCGTGCCAGGTGTAGACGCTCTTCAGGTCGGGCTGGTCGAAGCAGGCGAACACCCGCTGCGCGTCGGCCGTCTCGAACTGGCTGTAGAGGTAGGTCTCGCCGTCCACCGGGTCGACCGTGCGGTGCAGCCCCTGCCCGCTGTTGGAATAGCCGAAGTCGGCGTCGACCACGAGGACGTTCTCGCTGTCCAGCCCGGACAGGGTCAGGCCCTTCTCGGCCGACCAGTCCGACAGGTCGACGGGAGCGCCGTTCAGCGTGGCGGAGCGCACCGAGTCGGCGGCCACCTCGATGAACGTGCTCGCACCCGGCTCGGTGCAGCGGAACCGGACCTCGGTCGTCGACCGGAACGTGCGGCCGTCGGCCGCCAGCACGGCGGTCGACAGGTCCAGACTGATGTCGTACCCGGTCACGTCGAGCAGGCGTGCCCGCTCGGTCGCCTCGACCTGCGTCAGGTTGCGCACTCCCGGCACTGTTCGTCTCCATCCCACATCTCGCCGTACGCCCGGCGGCGCCCGTTTGCCGACCGCTCGTGGCGGCCGGTCCGGATCCGAGTCTTCCATGTACGGGCATTTGGCGGTGGCCGAGGTCACGCTCTGATTCGGGTGCCGCTCGACGCGACCCGGGGTGAAGATTCGGAGAGACGCCGGATTGCCGGCGCCACCCATCATGAAGGGACCTCACCGTGACCGATCGTGTCACCGCCGACATGTGGTTCGACCCGGCCTGCCCGTGGGCGTGGATCACGTCCCGTTGGCTGCTCGAGGTCGAGCAGGTCCGTGATGTGGACATCCGCTTCCACGTGATGAGCCTGGCCGTGCTCAACGACGGCCGGGACGACCTGCCCAAGGAGTACAAGGATTTCCTGAGCACCGCCTGGGGCCCGGTGCGGGTCTGCATCGCCGCCGAGCAGCGGTACGGCACCGATGTCCTGCGCGCGCTCTACACGGCGCTCGGCACCCGGATCCACCTCGGCAAGGAGGAGCGCGGCCAGGAGCTCTACGTCGCCGCGTTGACGGACGCCGGCCTGGACCCGGCGCTGGCCGAGGCCGCCGACAGCACCGAGTACGACGAGGCGCTGCGGGCCAGCCACGAGGCCGGCATGCGCCCGGTCGGTCAGGACGTCGGCACCCCGGTCGTCCACGCGCCCGGCCCGGACGGCGGCCAGGTCGCGTTCTTCGGTCCGGTGGTCACGCCGGCGCCGAAGGGCGAGGCGGCCGGCCGGCTCTGGGACGGCGTGCTGCTGGTCTCCGGCACCCCGGGCTTCTACGAGCTCAAGCGCACCCGCGAGCAGGGCCCGATCTTCGACTGATCCACGACACCACGCGCCCCCGTTCCGGTCACCGTCGGCTGCCCGGGCGGGGGCACGTCGCGTTCGGCGTCCGGGTGTGTCTCGGGTCGGTGGCGGTCGCTGCGTCACCGGTGGGCGGGCGGCATCGTTTCCCTCGGTGTCCGCCGCAGCGGCCCACCGGGCCGCACCCGCAGTTCGTGGAGGCAATCCCGATGGCCAAGCACCGTGCGTCCGGTGACGATCAGCTGACCCGGCAGGGGGTGATCGAGACTCCCGGCGCGGCCTACTGGTCGGTCGACGACTCCCGCTGGCCGTCGGTCCGCCCCGACCTGCCCGCCCACCTGGTGGACCTGCTCGCGCCTCCCATCGTGGTCGGCGTGGCGCGGGTCCCGGTCACGTCCCGCCTGACGCCGCCCGGGCCGCCGGCCACCGCCGGTCCGGCCGCGCCGCTGCCGTCGACCGGCGGCCCTGTGCCGGCCGAACTGCCGACGCCACCCGTCGGCCTCGCGCCGACCCACCGTCCGGCGCCGCCTCCGGGCAGCGCCCCGACCGACCTTCCGGCGTCGGCCCCGGCGTCCGTGCCGGCCGTACCGTCTGCTCCGGCTCCGGCCGTGCCGTCGGCGGCCGCACCCGCCGAGCCCGCGCCGCCCCCGCCGGCGCCCGCCAACCCGCGGCCGGTGCCGACGCCGCCGCTGAGCCCACGGCCCGTCCCGGCGCCGCCGCCCGAGCCGCGTCCCGTGCCCGGGCCGCCCGCCGCGCCCCGCCGCAACGCCACCACCGGTCCTGCCGGGACCGGCCGGCGGGGCAACGGCGGACCCGCCGCAGCCGGTCGACACCGCCGGCACAACGGCACCTCGGGCCGCGCCGGCTGACCGCTCCGCCCAGGCTGCGGCACTTTCATCTGGTGGACGCCGTGCGGGTCCCCGTCCGCAGGCAACGCCGTCGCCGGTAGCGTCAGCGGGCATGACGGTCGTACACCCGATCGCCCGGGCCTGGATCACCACTGGCGGCACCGGCGCGCAGAACTACGACGAGTTCGCCGACGACGCGGAGATCACCGCGATAATCGAGGCGAACCCGCACAGTGCCCTCGGCATCGAGATGCCGCACCGGGCGCCGGAGAGCCAGGGGAAGTCCTTCCTCGACGCGCTGCCGGACGCGGTGGCCCGCTTCGCCGAGGCCAAGGCCGACGGCAGCTACACCCCCGCCGAGCAGGTGGTGGTGCTCTACCGGATCAGCGCACCAGGCGAGGATCCCGCGTACGGGCTGTTCGCGATGGTGGACACCGACCAGATCTCCACCCGGGCCGACGAGCCGGGCCTGGTCATCCGCAACGAGGACGTCTTCATCGCCAAGGTGCGTGAGCGGGTGGCGCTGGCCGACGCGCTGGGCCACCTGCTCTCGCCCGTACTCCTGCTGCAGACCGGGTGCGGCGACCAACTGCACGCCGCGCTCGCGGCGGCGACCGACGCGGCCGGCGCGCCTGCCGCCACGGACACCGACCAGGCGGGGCGCACGCACGCCATCTGGCTGCTCGGCCCCGGCCCGGACCAGGACGCGCTCACCGCGCTCGCCGGCGGCGGGGAGCTGGTCGTCGCTGACGGCAACCACCGCAGCCTGGCCGCCCAGACCGGTGGGCTGCCGCGCTTCCTGTCCGTGGTCACCACCCCCGCGTCGGTGGCCATCCAGCCGTACAACCGGCTGGTCAGCGAGTTGACCACCACGCCGGAGGAACTGCTGGACCGGCTGCGCGCGGCGGGCGCCGAGGTCGAGCCGATCGACGGCCGGGTCGAGGTTCCGGCGGCCGGCGGCACCGTCCACCTCCAGCTCCCCGGCCAGGGGTACGCGGTGCGCCTGCCCGCCAGCGTCGGCGACCGCCTGGAGAACCTGGACCACGCCCTGGTCGAGCGGCTGCTGCTACGCGACGCGCTGGGGCTGGACCCGGGCGACAAGCGGATCACCTATGTCGGCGGTGACTACCCGGCGAGCTGGCTCACCGGGGAGGTCGACGCCGGCCGGGCCGAGCTGGCCATTCTGATCGCGCCGGTGACCGTGGCGGACTTCGTCGCGGTGAATCTGGCCCGGGAGAAGATGCCGCGCAAGAGCACCTGGTTCACCCCGAAGGCGCGCGGCGGCCTGGTGGTTGCCGAGCTGCCCCGCTGAGTGACCGTCCGCACGACCGTGTGACGAACCCGGCCAGGGGACGCCGCCCCTGCGGCGTCCCCGACGGCGGCCTGACAGACTGCCCGGTATGCGCGTCTACCTGGGCTCCGATCACGCCGGCTTCGAGTTGAAGGTGCACCTGGCCAACTACCTGGCCAAGCAGGGGTACGACGTGGTCGACGTCGGCCCGCACGGCTACGACCCGGACGACGACTACCCCGCGTTCTGCCTGCACACCGGCGACCGGGTGGTGGCCGACGAGACCGGCCTCGGAGTGGTCATCGGTGGGTCCGGCAACGGTGAGCAGATCGCCGCGAACAAGGTCGCCGGGGTCCGCGCCGCGCTGGCGTGGAGCGTCGAGACCGCCCAGTTGGCCCGCCAGCACAACGACGCGAACGTGGTCGCGGTCGGCGCCCGCCAGCACACCCTGGACGAGGCGACCGCCATCGTCGAGGCGTTCCTGAGCACCCCGTTCTCCGGCAACGAGCGGCACGCCCGCCGGATCGCCCAGGTGGCCGAGTACGAGCTGACCCGGCAGCTGCCCGACCTGCCCTGACCCGGCCAGCGGGCGCTCAGCGCGGCGGGCGGGGTAGCTCCTCGCGGGGCACCCAGTTGCGTCGGACGACCACCACCCGGGCCTCCGCCTCGGCCAGGTCGTCGTCGGTGGGCCGGGCCGCGTCCCGGGCCCGCAGCGCGGCGCTCAGCCCCACCTGCGACGAGCCGGATCCGACCAGCCCGCGCAGCCCTCGTTCGCCGTCGCGTTCGTCGCCGGCCGGGCCCCGGCGGCGGGTCGGTGGCTCCGCGCCATCGTGCACCCCGGCCGTGCTGACCGTAGGGCCGTCGGTGCCCCGTCCGGCCGGTTCGGAGTCGGGGTGGTGGCGCAGCCGCCGTCGTCGTCGGTCCGGGTCACCCATCAGCCGACCGTACTCGCTTGGGGTGGGATTCGGCACGGTCGTGCCGGGCGTGCGCGGACGGGCTCGTCGACCGATTTGCCGGCTGGCTACCCTCGGAACCGGGCGGTGGTGTGCCGCCGGTCAGGGGGAGACGAGATGGCAGACCAGACGCAGCCGTGGGCGGAACGGACCGTGGAGGTGCCGCCGCAGGCCGGCGTCGGGGTGCCGCCGCAGCGGGACGGGTTCCGCCGGGGCGTGGCCCCGGTCGGTCAGCCGCGCAGCCCGCGGACCGAGCCGTTCCCGGTGGTCGAGCAGGATCCGACCGGCACCGGCTGGCCAGGCGAACCGGCGCCCCGCCGGCCGCTGAGCTGGCGCCTGGCGCAGTTGCGTCGCGGCGGCGAGTGGAGTGCGGCGGCCGGGCTCTTCGCGTTCGTCTGCTGGGGGATCTGGGCGCTCTCCGGCCAGGGCGACCTGAGCGGTCCGCTGCTGGTGCTGGTGCTGAGCCTGCTGGTGGCGGTCGGCCTGTTCGCGCTGTCCCGGCTGGTCGGCCGGATGGTGCTGGAGCGGCAGATGGGACGGGTCCGGCGCAGCGCTCGGGGCGCGCACCTGGCGACCGCGGTCTTCCTCGTCGGCCTCGGGGTGGCCTGGCTCCAGCAGACCGAGTGGGTCGTCTCGGCCTGGAACTGGATCTCCTCGAACTGACCCGGGGTACGCCCGGGCGGGCCGGCCACCGCCGCCCGCCCGTGCGCCCGGTCGCAGCACGCCGCGACACCGGTCGTCTCCCCACCAGGCAGGGCCGCTGCTTACCCGGCCGGCCACGGTTCATCCGTGGCCGGCCGGTCCGACTGGTGCCCCGTTCGGGGCCTGCTCGGTCCCTGCTGCGGTCGGCCGGTCCGGCGGTGCCGCGTCCGAGGGCCGGACGCGGCACCGCCGGCAGATCAGCCCTCGGCGGCCTGGGCGGCGGCGTAGTCGCGGGCCACCCGGACCAGCTCCACCAGCCCGCCCGCGTACTCCTGGGACTCGCCGTGCGCCTCGTCGAACGGCGGCTGGAAGCCGACGCCCTCCCACTCGCCGGTGGCCGGGTTCCACCGGTCGTTGCCGACCTCGAAGTCCCAGGCGAAGATGCCCAGCTCGTAGTAGAGCTGGTCGGCGGAGTTCCCGGCGGCGGAGTAGAGCACGTCGGCGACCGGGCCGGTCTGCGACGGCCAGGTGACGGTGCCGCGCTCCTGGGCGATGGCGCCGACGATCCGCCGGGCGCTGTTCAGGAACAGCGTCGACTCGTCGATCGACGGCCGGGGCAGGGTGATCCGCCCGTCCGCCCGGTACGCCCCCGGCGGCCACATGAAGTACCCGCCGTAGGAGTGCACGTTCATCGCGAACTTGATGTTCGGGTGGGCCTGGGCGAGCGCGACCACGTTCCGGCTTTCCGCTTCGGACAACTCGGCGGTGCCCGCGTAGTTGCCGGAGAGGCAGTTGGCGCTGGCACCCACGTAGCCGTCGAAGTACGACCCGACGGTGTAGTTGCGGTTGATGTCGACGCCCCACGAGTTGCGGTTCTTCGGGTCGCGGGCCGCCCCGGCACAGTGGTTGACCAGGTTCTTGCGCTGGAAGTTGAAGTCGTTGAACGAGTAGTTCGCGCCGTCCGGGTTGACCGTCGGGATGACGAAGACGTCGACCTGCTCCAGCAGCTCACGGGTGGCCGGGTCGGTGCGGGCGTTGGCCAGCATCCGTTCGGCGAACTCCAGCGTCACCAGCGGCGTGGCCCACTCCCGGGCGTGTTCCTGGGAGTACGCCAGCACCCCGACCCGGGAGCCGTCCCGGTGCACGCCGAGGCGCAGCGCCTGCACCGTCCACGGCCGCGCCGGCACTTCGGTGCCCTGGAGGCCGTCGTCGAGCCGGGCGGGGCCGGCGACCGGCATCGGCAGCCCTGCCGAGCCGTCCTCGACGGTGGCCCGGAAACGGTTCGGTTGGCGGGCGTTGATCGCCGCCGCGACCTCGTCGGTGGTGCTCACCGTCTTGCCGGCGGTGTCGGTCGCCAGCGAGACCGTGAGAACCCGGTCGCGGTAGCCGACGGTCAGCGGGCGGTTGCGCCGGCCCGGGTCGACCGTCCGCACCTGCACGCCGTTCATGCTCTGGTCGCCGAAGCGGACCGACTCGACCACCACGGCGGCCACCGCCGGGTCGCCCAGGTACGCGACGGCGTTGCGTCGGTACCCCTGGGTCCGGTTCGGCAAGTCGATCACGTCCACCAGGTCCCGGTACTGGCGGGCCAACCGCTTGATCCGCGCCTGGATGTCCATCGGCGTCAGGTACGCGTCGATGAAGTCCTTCTGGTAGCCGGCCGGCAGCGGCGGCGGGGTGGCGTTCGGCCAGAGCGCCGGGGTGACCACCCGGCTGACTCCGCCGAGGCTGGAGGTGGCGGTGAGCTGTACCGGTCGGTTCGGCACCGGTTGGGGGAGCGCGTAGTGGTACTGGTACTCGCCGGAGTCCTCGAACCGGAACAGCGGGAACGTTCCGGTGGCGCCATCGGCCGTCCGCCAGCTGACAGTGATCTCCACGTCCGGGTCGTCGGTGGCGGTGGTGGCCACCTGGGCCTGCAGGAACGTCTGCCCACCCGTGGTCCACCAGTACGCCTGCTGCACCTGGAGGGTGTCGACGGCCGTCGCGGCGGCGGTGGTCCGCTGGCCGAGGGCCGCAGCGCTCAGCCCTGCAGCGGTGCGGGCCTGTGCCGCGCGGACGCTGTCGGCGTGGTGCCGGCTGCCGTCCCCGGCGCGCTGCACGATCTGCACGGCCGTCGCGCCCTGCGCGGTCAGGTCGGCGAGTTGGGCGCCGTTGAGCACCAGGTCGGCGAGGATCCGCCCGTCCCGGGCCCGAGGCCGGTTGGCCAGGTCGGCGCCGGCGGCGACCAGCCGGTCGAGCTGCGCCTGATCGCGCAGTTGCACCCGGACCAGGGCGGTCTCGGTACTGGTCAGGGTGACCGGTGCGGGCGAGGCGGCGGGTGCCGCGGTGCCCGGACCGGGGTGGGACAGTACCGCGCTGATCAGGATCGCTGTGGTGGCGGCAGCTGTCCACCGTCGTCGGACGATCATGTGCCCTCCTGACGGACGTCGATGTCACTGGTCCTTACACCAGTGCACAGATCGACACCTGTCAAGACGCCTCGGTCGGGTGGCCGAGATCGGGCGGACGCGAGTGCTCTCGGAGCGGGGCGGGCTGTGCCGCCCTGTCCAGGGCGACCCGATCGCTGCGAGTGGTGGACAATTCGCCGCATGACCCTGTCGGCGGCACGTCCGGACGTTGCTGGTCCACCCCGGCCCGACCCGAGGGCTTCGCTCCTGGTGATGCTCGGCTGGTACGGCGCGCTCGTCGTGTCGTTCGGCGTGTATCTGAGCCTGCTGTCCGGGGACGTCCCGGCGGACTGTCACGAGGGCTGCGACTCCGACCGGTCGGGGATGCTGATGTTCGGGCTCTACACGGCCACGCCAGCGCTGTTCCTCGCCCTGCTGATCAGTCTGGTGACGCTCTGGCTCCTGGTCACCCATAGTCGGAGGCGTTCCGCGTTGCTGACAGGCAGCCTGTCCGCCGTCCCCGCACTGGTCGTGGCCGGCATCCTCGCTGCGATCGTCCTGCCGTCTTGACTGACCGCACCGGCAGCGGCGTACGACATCCCCCAACGCTTCCCCATCGTCTGTGGACCTCTGGCGGACTGGATGCGGCCGTCTCCGCTAGGCGGACGGGGACGGGGCCTCCGGTGGGCTGCCGGCGGCGCGTCGAGCGTCCGCGACGGCGACCCCGAGCAGCACGACGGCAGCGGCGATGGCGGCCAGCAGCGGCGGGCCGAAGAACAGCGGCGGCGCCAGCAGAGCCAGAGCGGCGATGCCGACGAGCCGGCGCACGGCGAGCCGGTTGAAGACGACCCGTTCCAGCCGACTGCGGCCGAACAGGAAGACCGCCGGCCCGCCGAGGATGACCGCGAGCCAGGCCGGCACGGAGGGCCCCTCGGGGTGGGCCAGCACGATTTCCGAGCCAGCCGCAGTGGCGGTGATGCCGAGCACCATGAGCACGTGGGCCACGCCGACGATACCGCCGGCAGCTGCTCGGTTCGACGCCATCTCGACGGCCTCGGCCAGCACCTGGCCAGCGCGATAGAAGTAGATCCGCCACATCAGCACGGACGACAGGAACGTGATCACCAGGGCCGTCTTTGCGGCGAGCGTGGTGGGGTGATTGGCGTAGGCGAGGCCAATGGACAGCACCGTCTCGCCGAGCGCGATCAGCAACAGTTGCTGGTAGCGCTCGGGGAGGTATCGGCTGCTGGCCATCGCCCACGCGCTGGTCGGTGGTCGGCCCATGCCGGGTACCGGCCATCTGAACCGCGCCACGACCATGTCCACGGTGATGGCGATCAACCACAGGCCGATCCGGTGGTTTCCGCGCATCGCAGCCCCGGCGAGCCAGATCACGCCGGAGACGCTGGCCCAGATGGCCAGACGGGTGTAGAGCGCCCGTACCTCCTTGTGCTCCCGCAACAACGGCCGGAGCAGCAAGGGGCGTCCGATGTGCAGCACCACGTACACAACGGCGAAGGCGGCGCCGCGTTGCTCGAACTTGTACAGAGACGTCGCCATGATCAGCAGGCCGAACGCGCTGACCAGGACCAGCAGCTGAATCCAGCGGTTGCGGTAGTCGAACCGGCTCGTGACGTACGCCGTGGTCGTCCACAGCCAGAGCAGCGGCAGGCCCAGAACGACGACGTCCAACAGCGCCAGCCAGCGCATGCCAGCGCTGTCGGAGAGAAGTTCCGGCACCATCCGGCCTACGACCCCGACCAGGGCGAAGACCAACACCAGGTCGAAGAACAGCTCCAGGAAGCTGGCCTGCTGGGCGTCCTCCTCGCCACGCAGGATGCCCCCGGTCTGCGCCGGCTCCGATGGACGCCCCATCCGCCCATGGTTGCGGGACGTCGCCTTGCGCGCACCGGTTTCGCTGTTTCATCGATCGGCGGCGAAGGGGGGCGCCGCTGCGTTCCGGCAACTTCGCTCGGGCGGTGACGTGGACCAGAACAGTCGCCTCGCTGGGCCTGGTCGGCTTCCACTTCCACGACCTGCGCCACACCGGACACCCTCGCCGCACACCAGCGAGCGTGACAGCGAGACTGCCCAGGCGATGGACCGCCGCATCGCCGGAAGTGGCCGATGCCGACCGTGAATGGAACGCGGATGGCGCGCAAGATGCAGAGGGGGAGAAGCGAAAGGCCCAGGTGCCGCGATCATGCGGTCGACCTGGGCCTTTGTCGATGGAGCGGGCGACGGGAATCGAACCCGCACCGTCAGTTTGGAAGACTGAAGCTCTGCCATTGAGCTACGCCCGCGTGCATCCCAGTGGAACGGGATGCGCCGACAGCGTACCCAATGCCCCTGCCGACCGCGCAGCCACGCCACCGCCTTGCGCCACCGCTTCGCCCTGTGCCGCGTCGCGATGCGCCCAAGATCCACACAACTTCCTGGATGCAGTGGTCTCCGCGCGCCGGGAGGCCACACTTTCCCCGAAGTTGTGTGGATCTTGCCCGCCGCCCGCGGCTTTCGGGGGATTGTGTCCGGGTGGGGGCGGCCCCGGCACGTCCCGGGAGCGGCGACGGCATAGACTGCACGTCGCCACGGGGTGTGGCGCAGCTTGGTAGCGCACTCGCTTTGGGAGCGAGGGGCCGTGGGTTCAAATCCCGCCACCCCGACTGTCGTCCGCGGCCGGGTAGCCCCGGGTGCCGCCCGAGTTTTCCGTGCGGTCCCCGGGCGATGCCGGAGCGTCAGGCCGGCTCACCTACACT
Source organism: Micromonospora sp. NBC_00858 (assembly GCF_045207365.1). Lineage (NCBI taxonomy): Bacteria > Bacillati > Actinomycetota > Actinomycetes > Micromonosporales > Micromonosporaceae > Micromonospora > Micromonospora sp. NBC_00858. The sequence goes on from NZ_CP108828.1 coordinate 7,741,158, forward strand.
CGATGGGCTGAATCCACGCCCAGACTCAACTGAGATCCGTCAAGGAGTACGCCTGTGAAGAGCACCGTCGAGACTCTGAGCCCGACGCGCGTGCGGCTCGCCATCGAGGTGCCGTTCGTCGAGCTCGAGCCGAGCCTCAAGAAGGCGTACCGGGAGATCGGTTCGCAGGTCCAGGTCCCGGGCTTCCGCCGGGGCAAGGTGCCGACCGCGGTGATCGACCAGCGGGTGGGCCGGGGCACCGTCCTCAACGAAGCGGTCCAGGACGCCATCCCGGAGAACATCCTCGCCGCGGTACGCGAGCACGACCTCAAGACGCTGGGGCGTCCCGAGGTCGAGATCACCGAGTTCAACGACGGTGACTCGCTGAACTTCACCGCCGAGGTGGACGTCCGGCCGGAGATCACCCTCCCCGACGCCACGACCATCGAGGTGACCGTCGACGAGCTGCAGATCGACGAGAGCGAGATCGACGAGCAGGTCAAGAACCTGCGTGAGCGGTTCGCCACCCTCAAGACCGTCGAGCGCGCCGCCGCCGAGGGCGACTTCGTCCAGATCGACCTGAACGCCACCGTCGACGGCGAGGACGTGCCGGGCGGCCAGGCGAGCAACATCTCCCACGAGGTGGGCAGCAAGCAGCTCCTGCCGGGCCTCGACGAGGCCGCGGTCGGTCTCGCCGCCGGTGACAGCACCACCTTCACCACCCAGCTGGTCGGCGGCGACTTCGCCGGCCGGGACGCCGAGGTGGCGGTGACCGTGCGCACGGTCAAGGAGAAGGAGCTGCCGGAGCTGAACGACGAGTTCGCCCAGATGGCGAGCGAGTTCGACACGATCGAGGAGCTGCGCGGCGACCTGCGGGCGCGGGTCACCCAGGGCAAGCAGGTCGAGCAGATCTACGCGGCTCGGGACAAGGCCCTGGCGGAGCTGGTCGAGGCCGCCGAGGTGCCGGCGCCGGAGGGTGTCATCCGCGAGGAGGTGGCCAGCCGCAAGCAGGCCATGATCGATCAGCTGGAGCGGATCGGCGCCTCGATGGAGGAGTACCTCGCCGCCGAGGAGAAGACCGAGGAGCAGATCGACGCCGAGCTGACCGAGGCGGCGACCGAGGGCGTCAAGGTGCAGCTTCTGCTGGACACCCTGGCCGACGCCGAGGACGTCCAGGTCTCCGACGACGAGTTCGGCCACGAGATCGTGCACCGGGCGCAGCGCGCCGGGATGGCCCCGCAGCAGTACTACGACCAGCTCATGCGCTCCGGGGCGGCTGCCGCGGTCTTCGGTGACGTGCGGCGGGGCAAGGCGCTCGCGGCAGTCATGGAGCGGATCAAGATCAAGGACTCGGCCGGCAACGAGGTCACCCTTGACGCGCTGCGTGCGGCCAACGAGGCGGAGCACAACCACGAGCACTGATCGTCGGGTGCGGCCGCCGTCCGCCGCTGTGCGGTGGACGGCGGCCAAATCCTTTTCCGGGTACGCCCGGAAGCCCGCGCCGCGGGTACGCCCGACACAGCTGCGCTGAGAGCGAACAGTGCCCCGACCGGGACTCTGCCGCCCCGCACAGCGGTTAGTGTCGGGAAAGACGGTACGGAGAGCGAAGGGCTGCCATGACCGACATGCACATCCCAGCGAAGCCGCTCCGGGCGATTGATGCCCGAGGTGGCGACACCATTGGCAACCTCGACGACTCGGTCTACAACCGGTTGCTCAAGGAGCGCATCATCTTCCTGGGCAGCGAGGTGACCGACCAGGTCGCCAACCGCATCTGCGCGCAGCTGCTGCTGCTCGCCGCGGAGGACCCGGACCGCGACATCAATCTGTGGATCAACTCGCCGGGTGGCTCGGTCTACTCCGGCATGGCGATCTACGACACCATGCAGTTCATCGACAACGACGTGTCGACCGTGGCGATGGGCATGGCGGCCTCGATGGGCCAGCTGCTGCTCTGCGCGGGCACCAAGGGCAAGCGGTACGCCCTGCCGCACGCCCGGATCATGATGCACCAGCCGTCCGGTGGTCTGGGCGGCACGGCGTCCGACATCGCCATCCAGGCGGAGCAGATGCTCTACACGAAGCGGATGTTCCAGGAGCGGGTCGCGCACCACACCGGCCAGAGCCAGGGGCAGATCGAGGCGGACTCGGACCGGGACCGTTGGTTCACCGCCCAGGAGGCCATGGACTACGGCTTCATCGACAAGGTGATCATCGGGGCCGCTCAGGTTCCGGATGGCGCCGGGACCCTGAGCTGAGGAGCTGACGATGACCGATCTGAGCTTGCCGCCCCAGTTCGCGGCCGTGCACAACCGTTACGTGCTGCCGTCGTTCGTCGAGCGCACGTCGTACGGGGTCAAGGAGTCGAACCCGTACAACAAGCTCTTCGAGGACCGGATCATCTTCCTCGGCGTCCAGGTGGACGACGCGTCGGCCAACGACGTGATGGCCCAGCTGCTGACGCTCGAGGGCACCGATCCGGACCGCGACATCATCATGTACATCAACTCGCCGGGTGGCTCGTTCACCGCGATGACGGCGATCTACGACACCATGCAGTACGTCCGCCCGGACATCCAGACGGTCTGCCTCGGGCAGGCCGCCAGCGCGGCAGCGGTGCTGCTGTCGGCCGGCACGCCGGGTAAGCGGATGGCTCTTCCGAACTCGCGGATCATCATCCACCAGCCGGCCACCGAGGGCGGCTACGGGCAGGGCTCGGACATCGAGATCCAGGCTCGGGAGATCCTCCGGATGCGTACGCAGCTGGAGGACATGCTCTCTCGGCACTGCAACCGGCCGATCGAGCAGGTTCGCAAGGACATCGACCGCGACAAGATCATGACGGCCGAGGAGTCCAAGGAGTACGGGTTGGTCGACACGATCCTGACCAGCCGCAAGAAGGGCCTGCTGGCAGCCAACGCCGCCAGCTGAGCAGCACCGGGTCAGAGGTTGGCCGGGGCATCGGTTCCCGGCCGACCTCTGACACACCCGTTTTGGGGGTCGGAGAATGCCCCGCCAGCGGGTAACGTCGGGTCCGTACCGCTTCGCCGGTTGGGCCGGCGGGGGTGAACGGAGCGGGACGGCGCGCAGCGTCCGCAGGTCAGGGCCGGGTCTCCGGCCGATGAGTGCAGGGAGAACGTAGGTGGCACGGATCGGTGACGGCGGCGACCTACTGAAATGCTCCTTCTGCGGCAAGTCGCAGAAGCAGGTGAAGAAGCTCATCGCGGGCCCTGGGGTCTACATCTGCGACGAGTGCATCGATCTCTGCAACGAGATCATCGAAGAGGAGTTGGCTGAGTCCGGCGAGGTGAAGTGGGAAGAGCTTCCCAAGCCGATGGAGATCTGCCAGTTCCTCGACAACTACGTCGTCGGGCAGGATCAGGCCAAGAAGGCGCTCGCCGTCGCGGTCTACAACCACTACAAGCGGATCCAGGCCGAGGCGGCCGGCGCGCCGGGCTCCGGCAGCGACGCCGTCGAGCTGGCCAAGTCCAACATCCTGCTGCTCGGCCCGACCGGGTGCGGCAAGACCCACCTGGCGCAGACGCTGGCCCGGATGTTGAACGTCCCGTTCGCCATCGCCGATGCCACCGCGCTGACCGAGGCGGGCTACGTCGGTGAGGATGTGGAGAACATCCTCCTCAAGCTGATCCAGGCCGCCGACTACGACATCAAGCGCGCCGAGACCGGCATCATCTACATCGACGAGGTCGACAAGATCGCCCGCAAGTCGGAGAATCCGTCGATCACGCGGGACGTCTCCGGCGAGGGCGTGCAGCAGGCCCTGCTCAAGATGCTCGAAGGCACGGTGGCCAACGTGCCGCCGCAGGGCGGTCGCAAGCACCCGCACCAGGAGTTCATCCAGATCGACACCACCAACGTGCTGTTCATCTGCGGTGGTGCCTTCGCGGGGCTGGATCAGATCATCGAGTCCCGCACCGGGCAGGGCGGCACCGGCTTCGGTGCCCGGCTCCGGTCGGTCTCCGACCGGTCGACCGATGACATCTTCAGCCAGGTAATGCCGGAGGACATGCTCAAGTTCGGGCTGATCCCCGAGTTCGTCGGCCGGCTGCCGGTGATCACCAATGTGCGCAGCCTGGACCGCAGCGCTCTCGTACGGATCCTCACCGAGCCGCGCAACGCCCTGGTCCGGCAGTACCAGCGCCTCTTCGAGTTGGACGGCGTCGAGCTGGAGTTCGACGAGCCGGCGCTGGAGGCCATCGCCGACCAGGCCATGTTGCGGGGCACCGGTGCCCGTGGCCTCCGGGCCATCATCGAGGAGGTTCTGCTCTCCGCGATGTTCGAGGTGCCGAGCAACCCCGACGCCGCTCGGGTGCTGATCACCCGCGAGGTGGTCCTGGAGAACGTCAACCCGACCATCGTGCCGCGCGAGTTCACCGGCCGTCGGGCCCGGCGGGACCGCGAGGAGAAGTCGGCCTGATCGTTCTCGCGTCGCGCCGGCCCGTTCAGTCCTGACGCGGCCGGCGCGAACGGGTTCGTCGATCCCATTCGCCCGACGGGGTGACCGTCACCATCATCAGCCGTGCCGGTACGTCGGCATCGTTGCGGTAGCCGTGCTCCCGGTCGGCGTGAAACTCGATGGTCTCGCCGGCCCGGACGGGGTGGTCCTGCCCGTCGACCCGGACGACCACCGCGCCGGTCAGCACGTGCAGCACCTCCCGGGTGCCGCGCGGGTGGTCGGGGGAGCGGTGCGCCTCCCCGGCCTCCATCCGCCAGTCCCAGAGCTCGACCAGATCCGGCTCGCCCAGCCCGCTCAGCAGGTGGCCCGTGCCGCCGCGCTCGCCCTGCCAGAGCACCGGCGCCTCGGCGGCCGAGGTGATCTTCACGGTCCGTTCCTCGGCGGGCTCCAGCAGTCGGGCGATGTTGACGCCGAACGCGTCGGCGACCCGGCACAGTGTGCCGACGCTCGGGTTGGTGCGTGCGCTCTCGATCTGCACGAGCATGCCCTTGCTCACCCCGGACCGGCCGGCCAACTCGTCGAAGGACCAGCCCCGGGCGGCGCGTAGCTCGCGTACCTGCTGGGCCACCGCGGCGGTGACCGCGCCCACCCGGCCGGTTCCGGTCTCGGTCATTAAACTATCCCTCACGGTCACTATTGTGATACGAACACTCTATGCTCCCCATTGTCCTTGCCGCAGTGTCCGCAGTCGCGTTCGGCACCGCCGACTTCTCCGGTGGGAAGGCGTCCCGCCGTGCGGACCCGATCGCCGTGACTGTGATCTCCCAGCTGCTGAGCGTTCCGCTGCTGGTCGTCCTGGTGCTGGTGGTGCCCGGCACCCCGACCGCCGGGGACATCGCCTGGGGGCTGCTCGCCGGGGTGGCCGGCGCGGCCGGGGTCATGCTGCTCTACCGGGCGCTCGCCGGCGGGATGATGGCCGTGGTGGCGCCGGTCACCGCGATCACCGCCGCCGTGGTGCCGATCATCGCCGGCCTGTTCACCGCGACCTTCCCCGGCGCAGCGGCACTCACCGGGGCGGGCCTTGCCGTGCTGGCGATCGCACTGGTGAGCCTGGGAGACGGTGGTAGCCGGCGGTCCGTCCCGGCGCGGCTGGTGGGGTTGTCCCTCGCCGCCGGCGCACTCTTCGGCGTCTTCTTCACGCTGCTCGGCCAGGCCGATGAGGGCGCCGGGATGTGGCCGGTGGCGGCGGTGCGGGCCAGCTCGATCGCGTTCGGTCTCGCACTCGCCGTCGGGACCGGCGTGCGGCTCCGGCTCGGACGGCGGGTGCTGGGCTGGGCGGCAGTCGCCGGCCTGCTCGACAGCGCTGCCAACGCGCTCTTCCTCGCCGCCGCCGCCCGTGGCCACCTGAGCATCGTCGCGGCGATCACCGCGCTCTACCCGGCCAGTACCGTGCTGCTCGCGCTCGCCGTCGACCGAGAGCGGTTGCGCCCGATCCAGGTCGCCGGCCTCGGCTTCGCCGCCGGTGCTCTGGTGCTGGCCAGCATCTGAAGCTGTCGGCGCCGGCCCTCCCGGCCGTACCCTGGGCTCATGCGCGTCGCCGTCTGCCAGCTGAACGCCCGGGAAGACCGCAAGGCCAACCTGGCCGCCGCGGAGGCCCTGCTGGAACGCGCCGCCGCTGGCGGCGCGGACCTCGCCGTCCTGCCGGAGTACGTCGACTACCTCGGCCCCGCCACCGGGTTGCCCGATCCGGAGCCGGTGGACGGCGAGGTGGGCAGCTTCTTCGCCGAGATCGCCCGGCGACTCGGCATCTGGCTGGTGGCCGGGTCGTTCCACGAGGCCGGCCCGGACCCGCAGCACACCTGGAACACCTCGCTGGTGTTCGACCGGTCCGGCAGTCTCGCCGCGAGCTATCGCAAGATCCACCTGTACGACGTGGAGATTCCCGGCCGGGTCTCGTACTTGGAGTCGGCGAGCGTCGCTGCTGGTGTCCAGCCCGTGGTGGTCGACGTCGAGGGCCTCCGGGTCGGCCTGTCGATCTGTTACGACCTGCGCTTCCCGGAGCTGTACCGGCGACTCGCCACCGAGGGGGGCGCCCAGTTGTTGGTGGTCCCGGCGGCGTTCATGCTCCACACCGGGCGGGACCACTGGGAGGTCCTGCTGCGGGCCCGGGCGATCGAGAACCAGTGCTTTGTGGCGGCCGCTGGACAGACCGGCGACCACGAGCCCGGCCGCACCTGCTTCGGGCGCAGCATGGTGGTCGACCCGTGGGGGACGGTCCTCACCCAGTTGCCGGACGGCCCGGGGGTGTCCGTCGTCGACCTGGACCTCGACCGGCTCGCCGCGATCCGTGCCGAGCTGCCCAGCCTGGCCAACCGCCGGCTCTGAGCCTTCAGCCCTCCAACAGGACGCCGATCGTCGCCAAGCCGGCGATGGCCGCGGCGGTGACCAGCAGGGCGGTGCTCATCCGGGACCGGCCCCGCCGCGCCAACCGCCCCACCGAGAGCACCAGCACGACCAGCACTACCGCGCCGATCACCAACTGCCAGAACGGCAGGAGGAGGCCCAGCAGCGCCTCCTCGGCGAACACCGTGGCGCCGAGCCCGGACTCATCCATGCCTGACACTCTGGCACGCCGACGCGCCCCGCGTCCCCGGCTGCGTGGGACATCGCAGCGCCCTCGTGAGCCGAACCAGTGATGAACCCTGATTTGCCTTCTCGGGGCCGTCCGCGTAACTTTCTCTCTGCACGGGGGAGGCCGGACAAACCGGCCGAGACCAGGCACCAGGCTCGTGGCGGGAACGCCGAGCGAGACTGAGGATCGGGCGGTGCGGAACACTCCGGAAACGGGGTTGCGAACGCGAAGCCGACCGGGTAGAGTTCTGAAGCCGGCAGGAGCCGGGCGGAGAGCCACGAAGTGGCGATCGGCCGGTCTGCGGCTTCCCACGACAGTAACGACCGCCGGGTACGGCGTGCGTCATCGTGGGTCCGGACGAATCACATTGATCGCCTCGAACATGAGGTTGACAATGAAAATTCGACCAAGTAGGTTTGAGCGGTTGCCCCGAAACGGGGT